>NZ_CP137631.1:4835000-4888410 GCF_033349375.1 Aeromonas sp. CD | reverse complement strand
TCTAAACTCCCGTCGATTGATTAACTAAAGACCGGCTATTCTACGTTTTTAGCGGCTGGATCTCTAGCCGCGACCTCGCGGATCCAGCAAATAAGATCCTTGACTTTCAAGGATCCAGCAGCGCCGAATCCGATTTCATCCCCAAAGTTACCCACAGCCAGATCCATCGACAGGGGCACCAAAGATCCAGACCTGAAGCGGTTATTTTATATAACCAAATATCATTTATTCTTTAGCTTTTATTCCAATAACATCAGCGCAAATCCAGTGTTTACAACTAAAAATACAGAACAACAGAGAGAGAGGAATCCCCATGACGTCATCCATCAAGCTGGTCTCCGGCGCCGCCATTCTGCTGGCCGCCCTGTCCGGTCAAGCCATCGCCCAGGAAACCATCAAGGTCGGCATGTCCGGCAAGTACTTCCCGTTCACCTTCGTCAAGCAGGACAAGCTGCAGGGCTTCGAGGTGGATATGTGGAACCAGATCGGTGAGCGCACCGGCTACAAGGTCGAATTCGTGACCGCCAGCTTTTCCGGCCTGTTCGGCATGCTGGAAACCGGCCGTGTCGATACCATCTCCAACCAGATCACCATCACCGACGAGCGCAAGGCCAAGTACGCCTTCTCCCAGCCCTACGTCTATGACGGTGCCCAGATCGTGGTCCGCAAGGGCAACAGCACCATTCACGGCATCAAGGATCTGGAAGGCAAGAAGGTTGCGGTGAACTTGGGCTCCAACTTCGAAGAGCTGCTGCGCAAGAACGACCCGAACAAGAAGATCGACATCCGCACCTATGACTCCGCCTTCGAGCAGGATGTCGCCCTGGGCCGGATCGACGCTTTCGTGATGGACCGCGTCTCCACCGCCCAGCTGATCAAAGAGTCCAAGCTGCCGCTGCAGCAGGCCGGCGCACCGTTCGAAACCATCGAGAACGCCCTGCCCTTCCTGAAGACCCCTGAAAAGCAGGCGCTGCTGAAGAAGGTCGACGATGCCCTCACCGCCATGCGCAAGGACGGTTCCCTGCGTCAGATCTCTGAAAAATGGTTCGCTTCCGACATCACCGACAAATAAATGATGGAATTTGACCTCGAATACACGCTGGGGCTGTTTCCCATCCTGCTCAAATATCTGGGCACCACGATGGAGATGGCCCTGTGGGGATTCGTATTGGCACTCGTACTGTCGCTGGCCCTGGCGATAGTACGGGTGTTTCGCGTTCCCGTGATCCACTGGCTGGCGATGCTCTATATCTCGTTTTTCCGGGGTACACCGCTACTCGTCCAGCTGTTCCTGCTCTATTACGGGCTGCCGCAGCTGTTCCCCATCTTCGTGGGGATGGATGCCTTTACCGCCGCCATCGTCGGCCTGACCCTGCACTTCGCTGCCTACATGGCCGAATCGATCCGCGCCTCCATTATCGGCATCCACAAGAGCCAGATGGAAGCCGCCCTCAGTATCGGCATGAGCCGCTACCAGGCGATGCAGCGGATCATATTGCCGCAGGCGGCCCGCATTGCGACGCCGTCGCTGATGAACTACTTCATCGACATGATCAAGAGCACCTCGCTGGCCTTTACCCTGGGGGTGGCCGAGATCATGGGCAAGGCGCAGATGGAAGCGTCCTCCTCCTTCAAGTTCTTCGAGAGCTTCATGGCGGTGGCGCTGGTCTACTGGGTGGTGGTGATCTTCTTTACCCGCTTGCAGCATCTGCTGGAAGTGCGGCTCAACCGTGCTTATTAGGGGGTTGCCATGACAATGCAACCGACCCGCCTGCCATGCACGCAGGCAGTACGCTTTAACACTGCGCCTGTTTAAAGGAGGGCCATCATGATCAAGTTAACCGGCCTGTCCAAGGCATATGACGGCAATCAGGTGCTGAACAGCATCGATCTGGAGGTGAAAAAGGGGGAGATAGTGGTCATCATCGGCCCCTCCGGCACCGGCAAGTCGACCCTGCTGCGCTGCCTCAACCTGCTGGAGACCCCGGATGCCGGCAATCTCGCCATCGACGATCTGCAGCTCAACCTGGCCAGGGCCAGCGAGCAGCAGGCGATAGAGCTGCGCAAGCGGGCCTCCTTCGTGTTCCAGAACTACGCCCTGTTCGCCAACAAGACGGCGCTGGACAACATCGCCGAAGGGCTGATCACCGTCTGGAAACAGCCGAAGGCAGAGGCCCGTGCCACCGCCCTCGGCATCCTCAAAGACATCGGCCTTGCCGACAAGCAGGACGCCTATCCGGCTTCCCTGTCGGGCGGTCAGCAGCAGCGGGTCGGCATCGGCCGAGCCATGGCCGCGCACTCCAAGGTGATCCTGTTTGACGAGCCCACCTCGGCGCTCGACCCCGAGTGGGTCGACGAAGTACTGGGCCTGATGAAGGAGCTGGCCCGCCAGCACCAGACCATGGTGGTGGTAACCCATGAGATTGAATTTGCTCGAGATGTTGCCGATCGGGTGATCTTCATGGAAGGGGGCCGGATCGTGGAACAGGGTCCGCCGGATCAGATATTGGTCGATCCGCAGGATCCCCGTACCCGGGAGTTCCTGCGCAAAGTGCTTAAATAGCTCTCTCTTTGGCGGCATTGCCGCCTTTTTTATTGGAGGATCCTTGTTAAACCCCGGGTTGCCAGTATAATCCGGAGCCCTCGATCCTCTGGATCCTCACTGCCGGTTCGGGCCTTTGCAAGGTCAGGGCAGGAAGAGAGGGAACGGCGGATTGACTAAAAGCCGAACTCTGTTTAGAATTCGGCCTCTTTTGCTAGTCGTCACACGCTATAGCTGGCGCGTCGGCTAAGTGTGACAATCAAAACTGTACAGAAATACGGAATCGAATCATGAAACGTACTTTTCAACCGTCCAACCTGAAGCGCAAGCGCTCTCACGGTTTCCGCGCCCGCATGGCAACTGCCAACGGTCGTAAAGTTCTGGCCGCTCGTCGTGCCAAGGGTCGTGCCCGCCTGGTAGTCTAATGCCTACCCAGCACGCCTTTTCTCGGGAGTTACGTCTGTTAACTCCCGAACACTTCAAACGCGTTTTCGCCGAGCCTGTCCGGGCCGCTTCTCCGCAAATTACGCTTCTCGCCTGTCCCAATACCCTCGAACACCCTCGCCTTGGTCTCGCTGTGCCCAAAAAAGCACTCAAGCATGCCGTCTGGCGCAACCGTGTAAAACGGGTGGTTCGGGAAAGTTTCCGCCTCAATCAGGCCAATCTGCCCGCTATCGACATCGTCGTGATCGCCAAGGCCGGTGTGAAAGAGATGGATAACGAGGAACTGTTCAAGTTACTGGAAAAGCTATGGCGCACTCTGTCACGCCGTTGCAATGGGTAGCTGTCAAACTGATACGCCTGTATCAGCTAATCATTAGCCCGCTGCTCGGGCCGCGCTGCCGTTTCACTCCGACTTGTTCCCAATTTGCGATAGAAGCAATCCGACTTCACGGTTTCATAAAAGGCGTTTGGTTAGCCAGCAAACGTCTATTAAAATGCCATCCCTTATCCGAGGGTGGTTATGACCCGGTTCCGCAACCAAAGCGAAGAAACTGAAGACTATGGAATCACAACGCAATCTCATCCTGATCGGTTTGCTGTTCGTGAGCTTTTTGCTCTGGCAACAGTGGGAGTCCGACAAGGCTCCGAAGCCGGCCCCGACTACCGTGGCCCAAACCGAACATTTCGTACCTGAAGCCGGTCAGACCGGTGATATTCCTCAGGTTTCCGAGCAAGCCAATGCGAACACCGCACGTAAGCTGATCACCGTCTCCTCTGACGTGCTCAAGCTGACCCTGGATACCCAGGGTGGCGACATCGTCTCTGCCGATCTGCTGGCCCACAAGCTGGAAGAAGGCAAGGATCAACCGTTCGTACTGCTGACCAGCCAACCTGAGCACCTCTATGTTGCCCAGAGCGGTCTGGTTGGTCGCAATGGTCCTGACAGCCAGGCCCAGGGCCGTCCCACCTACGAAGCCGCCCAGACCAGCTACCAGCTGGCCGATGGTCAGGATCAAGTCGTCGTACCGATGACCTGGACCGACAGCAAGGGCGTGGTCTTCACCAAGGAGTTCGTCCTCAAGCGTGGTGACTACGCCGTTGGCGTCGATTACAAGATCGACAACAAGTCCGCCGAGCCGGTCCAGGTGCAGTTCTACGGTCAGCTGAAGCAGACCGTGACTACCCCGAAAGACCAGCAGGGTCATGCCATGGTGGCCAGTGCCTACCGTGGTGGTGCCTTCTCCAGCGAAGATACCCGCTACAAGAAGTACACCTTCGACGAGATGAAGGATGCCGACCTGAACAAGACCACCAAGGGTGGTTGGGTCGCCATGCTGCAACACTACTTCGTCTCTGCCTGGGCACCGAATGCCGACGATACCAACAGCTTCTACAGCCGCGTGATCCCTGGCAAAGACCAGGCCATCATAGGTTACAAGGCGCCGCTGGTTGACGTGGCTGCCGGCCAGCAAGCCGAAGTGACCAGCAAGCTGTGGGTCGGTCCCAAGCTGCAAGACCAGATGGCCAAGGTGGCAAACCACCTCGACCTGACCGTCGACTACGGCTGGCTCTGGTTCATCGCCCAGCCACTGCACTGGCTGCTGACCGTGTTCCACGGTTTCGTCCAGAACTGGGGTGTGGCCATCATCATGCTGACCCTGCTGGTACGCGGCATCATGTTCCCGCTGACCAAGGCCCAGTACACCTCCATGGCCAAGATGCGCATGCTGCAGCCCAAGCTGGCCGCACTGCGTGAGCGCTTCGGCGATGATCGCCAGAAGATGTCTCAGGGCATGATGGAGCTGTACAAGAAGGAGAAGGTCAACCCGCTGGGTGGCTGTCTGCCGATCCTGGTGCAGATGCCGATCTTCATCGCCCTCTACTGGGCACTGATGGAATCCGTTGAGCTGCGCCACGCGCCGTTCGCCCTGTGGATCACCGACCTGTCGGTGAAGGACCCCTTCTTCGTGCTACCGATCCTCATGGGTGCGTCCATGTGGTACCTGCAGAAGATGAGCCCGACCACCATCACCGACCCGATGCAGCAGAAAGTGATGCAGTTCATGCCGATCATCTTCACTTTCATGTTCCTCTGGTTCCCTGCAGGTCTGACCCTGTACTGGCTGGTGAGCAACGTCATCTCCATTACCCAGCAGACCATCATCTACCGTCAGCTGGAGAAGAAAGGTCTGCATACCCGCAGCTAATCGCTCCCGATGGCAAGATGGATGACAAAAGAGGCGGCCTTCGGGCCGCCTTTTTTATTACAATGTCCGCAATTACCGAACAGACGAGTCAAGCAAGATGACAACAGAGACCATAGTGGCCCAGGCCACCGCCCCCGGTCGGGGTGGCGTCGGCATAGTCCGCGTCTCCGGTCCCGCCGCCGAACAGGTCGCCGAGATAGTGCTCGGCAAGCTCCCCCGGGTGCGTTATGCCGAATATCTGCCGTTCAGGGATGAGCAAGGCCAGCCGCTGGATCAGGGCATCGCCCTGCTGTTCAAGGCCCCCAACAGCTTCACCGGCGAAGATGTGCTGGAACTGCAGGGCCATGGCGGCCCGGTGATCATGGACATGCTGGTGCGCCGCATCCTGCAGATAAAAGGGCTGCGCCCTGCCCGCCCCGGCGAGTTCAGCGAACGCGCCTTCATGAACGACAAGCTGGATCTGGCCCAGGCCGAGGCCATCGCCGACCTTATCGAAGCTTCCAGCGAGCAAGCGGCCCGCAGTGCCATGCACTCCCTGCAGGGGCAGTTCTCCGGCAAGATCCAGCAGCTGGTGGAGAGTCTCACCCGATTGCGTATCTATGTGGAGGCCGCCATCGACTTCCCGGATGAGGAGATCGATTTTCTCTCCGACGGCAAGGTGGCGGGCGATCTCTACGCCATCATGGCGGAGCTCGACGACGTACGCGGCGAAGCCAAGCAAGGCGCCCTGCTGCGGGAAGGGATGAAGGTGGTGATCGCTGGTCGTCCCAACGCCGGCAAATCCAGCCTCCTCAACGCCCTGGCCGGCCGCGAGTCCGCCATCGTCACCGAGATCGCCGGCACCACCCGCGACGTGCTGCGCGAGCACATTCATCTGGATGGCATGCCGCTGCATATCATCGACACCGCCGGCCTGCGCGACACCCAGGACAAGGTGGAGCAGATCGGCATCGAGCGTGCCTGGGCCGAAATTGAACAGGCAGATCGGGTGCTGTTCATGGTGGATGGCACCACCACGGATGCGGTCGACCCGCGGGAGATCTGGCCGGAATTTGTTGATCGGTTGCCAAAAAACATCGGCCTCACCGTCATTCGCAACAAGGCCGACCTGACTGGCGAAGATCTGGCTCCGAGCCAGGAGCAAGGCCACGCCGTCTACCGCATCTCCGCCAAGACCGAGCTGGGGCTGCCCGCCCTGCGCGAGCACCTGAAAGCCTGCATGGGTTTCCAGGGCAACACCGAGGGGGGCTTCATGGCCCGCCGCCGCCACCTGGATGCGCTGGAGCGTGCCGCCGAGCGGCTGCTGGTAGCCAAGGAGCAGCTGGAGGTGTTCGTGGCCGGCGAACTGGTGGCCGAAGAGCTGCGCCTGGCGCAGGAGTCCCTCTCCGAGATCACCGGTGAGTTCAGCTCCGACGATCTGCTGGGCCGCATCTTCTCCAGCTTCTGCATCGGCAAATAACGCCGCACGGCAGGCAATAAAAAGCCCGGGTTCATCCCGGGCTTTTTTTGTGCACTTTTCATCCACCAACCTAGAGGCGGCGCAGACACCACATGAAGTAAGCGCCCCCTAACAAGGTGGAGACCAGCCCCACGGGCACCTCCTGCGGGAACAGGATCTGCTGGCCAATCCAGTCCGCCGACACCATCAGCAGGGCGCCGGAGACGGCGGCACCGAGCAGATGCCAGCGTGCCCGCACCAGCCCCATCAGCTTGGCCATGTGCGGTGCCAGCAGACCGACGAAGGAGAGCGGCCCCACCACCAGGGTCGCGCTGGCGGTGAGCACGGCCACCAGCAGCAGGATGGCGAGCTGGGCCCGGTTGAGCCGAATGCCGAGCGCGGCGGCCACCGCCGGTCCCATCGGCAGCAGATCGAGCCAGCGGCTGAGCAGCAGGCAGGCTGCCAGCAGTGTCAGCGCCAGCACGACCAACCCGCCGGCAATCGGCAGGGTGACGTAATAGGTGGAGCCGGACATCCAGGAGAGCAGTTGCTGCACCCGCAGGTCACCGTTGGCCAGCGCGATGGCCTGCAGCGGTTCGAACAGCGCCGTGATGGCGATGCCGGAGAGCAGCAGCCGCTCCGGCTGGAAGCCGTGGCTGCGATTGACCAGCAGCAACAGTAGCAGACAACCGAAGGCACCGAGCAGGCCGCCGGCCAGCATCATGGGCAGCGGCAGGGCGGGCAGCAGCAGCGCCGTGGCAATCACCCCCATGAAGGTGCCGCCACTCACCCCCAGCAGCTCGGGGCTCGCCATGGGGTTGCTGCTGACCCGTTGCAGCAGGGTGCCCGCCAGTGCCAGCAACACGCCCGCCGCACCGGCCGCCAGGGTGCGCGGCAGCCGCCACTCCAGTTGGGCCTGCCAGCGCAGCCAGCTCGGCCAGTGCCAGCCGTCCATCCCCTGCCCAAACAGCAGGGAGGCGATCACCGCCAATACCAGCCCCATCAACATCAGGCCGACAAGGCGGACCGGCGCCGGGTGGCGGGCCACCAGCAGGGCGGCATTCGCCTTCGGCGTGCCCGACTTGATACCCAGGCGCGGGATCAGCCACAGCAACAGCGGCGCTCCCAGCAGGGCCGTCATGGCACCGGTCGGAATGAGCACGGATCCGCTGCGGCTCAGGGATTGCAGCAGCAGATCGGTAGCCGCCAGCAGCAGAGCACCCAGTAGCGGGGCCCACAGCAGTCGCAGGGCCAGTTTTCTCACCCCCAGCAAGCGCACCAGGGCGGGCGCTGCCAGCCCGATGAAGCCGATCAGCCCCACCACGCTCACCACGCAGGCGGTGACGAACACCGCCAGCCCCAGTCCGGCGAAACGCAGGTGCGAAAGGGAGACCCCCAGGCTGCGGGCGCTGGCATCATCCAGCTCCAGCACCGCCAGCGGGCGCACCAGCACCGCGGCCAGCATGCCAGCCAGCAGCAGACGGGGCAGCAGGTAGCTCACCCCGCTCCAGCTGTTCTGCACCAGCGAGCCACTGCCCCACACCAGCAAGCCTTTCAGCTCCTCCTGAAAGAACAGCAGGAGCCCCATGCTGATGGCCGCCAGATAAAGGTTGATCACCAGCCCGGCAAAGACGATGACCACCGGATTGAGCTGGCGACGCCAGGCCAGGGCAAACACCAGCCCCATGGCGAGGCTGCCGCCGGCCATGGCGATCCACTCTCGCCCCAGCAGCAGCCAGGAGGGAGCAAACAGGGTCACCATCATCAGCGCCAGCTGAGCGCCGGAGGCCACCCCCAGGGTGGTGGGCGAGGCCAGCGGGTTGCGCAGCACCTGCTGCATCAGGGTGCCGGCCAGCCCGAGGGCGGCACCGGCCAGCAGGCAGATGGCAAGACGCGGCAGCCAGCTGAAGTGGACCACCGCCTGGCTGGCATCGGTCAGATCTGGCGACAGCAGGGCCGCCAGCCAACGCGCCAGCGGCAACTGACCGGCCAGCTCCCAACCGGCGAGCACCAGCATCAGCCCCAGCAGCAGGCTGACAGGCAGTCGCAGCGGCGACGGAAAAATCCGGTTCATTGCAGCCCCTCCCCGCTTTGCCCATCCTGCTGCAGCGCAGTACTGAGCTGCACGGCGAAGCGACGCGCCGCCAGCACGCCGCCAAAACTCCACACCGCAGGCAGATGCAGCACGGCCGCTGCCCTCACCTGCGGCAGCTGTTGCCACAGACCGGGCTCCTGCAGCCGCTCGCTCACCCCGACCGGGATCGGATCTACCACCACCAGCCGCGCCTGCGGCAGCGCCATCAACTGCTCCAGGCTGGCCACGGCAAAGCCCCAGGCATTGGTTTCCCCCTGCCAGCCATTGCGCAGGCCGAGCCGCTGCATCACCGCCTCGAACAGGCTGTGGCGGCCAAATACCCGCACATGGCGCTCATCGATGAACTGCACCACCAGCAGGGGCGGCAGATCTTCGGGTAATGTGGCCCGCATCTGCGCCAGATCCTGGTCCAGCCTGGCCAGCAGTTGCTCGGCCTCGGCGGCCTTGTTCACCAGCGCGGCTATGGTCAGGGTCGCCTCGTGCAGTCGCTGCCACAGATCGGCATCCGGCTCGTAGAGTGCGATGGATTGCACCGGCGCGATGCGGGAGAGGGTCGGCGCCAGCGGGACCGCCAGCGGCGAGATGAGGATGCGATCGGGTTTGAGCTCGGCCAGCAGCTCGCGGTTGGGCTGGGCGCGCTGGCCGATATCCACCACGGCGGCCGGCAGCAGCGGTTCGCCGACCCAGGCGCGGTAGGAGCCGACATCCCCCACCGCCAGCGGTGTCACCCCGAGCGCCAGCAGGGTTTCGGCTATGGTCCAGTCGACGGTGGCGATGCGGGGTACCGACTTCACAGCATCAGCTTGAGAGAGGTCTGCAGCGGCAGGCATCGCTGACTCGGCCTGCAACATAAACGGAGCCAAGAGGTAGCAGAACCAGCCAACTTTCTTTAATAAAAACATCGAGATAACAAGCCTTATCTAAACGATGGCGATGGCGTGGTCATGGGCCGGGTGGCGAATGACCTCCATCGGGATGCCATAGATGGCGTGCAGGGTCTCGCCGGTCATGATCTGTTCGGGTTTGCCGTGGGTCAGCAGGCGGCCGGAGTGCAGCGCCACCAACCGATCGCAGAAGCGGGAGGCCATGTTGATGTCGTGAATGACGATGATGACCCCGAGCTTGAGCTGACGGCTCAACTGCTTGACCAGCGTGAGCACCTCCACCTGATGGGCCACGTCCAGCGCGGCCAGCGGCTCGTCAAGCAGGATGAAGCGGCTCTCCTGCGCCAGCAGCATGGCCAGCCAGACCCGCCCCCGCTCGCCGCCGGAGAGGGTATCCACCAGCCTGTCGGCGAAGCGTTCGGTATGAGTGAGGGCGATGGCCCGCTCGACCTGGCGGTGATCCTCCGCCCCCATCCGGCCCAGCAGGCCGCGCCAGGGGTAGCGCCCCATCTCCACCAGCTCCCGTCCGAGCAGGTTTTCGGCGCTCGGCAGATGCTGGGGCAGATAGGCCACCTGACGGGCGAAGTCGCGTGCCCCCCACGCCGGCAGCGGCTTGTCATCGAACCGGATCTCGCCGTCACTGAGCGGCTGCTGGCGTGCCAGCAGCTTGAGCAGGGTGGATTTGCCCGAACCGTTGTGGCCGATGAGGCCATAGACCTTGCCCTGCTCGAAACAGAGATCGGTGGGGTGCAGCAGCGTGCGGTCATTGACCGCGAAGCTGGCTGATTTCATCTCAAACATAAGCGGTTCCTGTTGGCCGGGTTCAAACCGGCACCTCTGCATTCAAGTCACAATCCAGATGGGCGACCGCATCGCGGCTCACCTGCTCACGCCGCTCGCCGGTCAGCTCGCTGAGCCGGCCCTGGCGCATCTCCAGCAGCCGATCGGCTAGGGAGAAGTAGAGATCGTCGTGGCTGATGGCGATCACCGTCTTGCCCATCTCCTTCAGGCGCGGCAACAGCAGCTGATAGAAGATGCGGCGGAACTGGGGATCCTGATCTGCGGCCCACTCGTCGAACAGCATCACCTCGCGCTGCTCGGCCAGCGCCAGCAGCAGAGCGACCCGCTTGCGCTGCCCTTGGGAGAGATCGATATTGGCGATGAAGCCATCTTCGATGGTGAGCTTGCTGCCCATCTGCAGCCGCTCCAGCCACTCGGCCACCAGCTCATCCTTGGGTTCCGGCCCCAGCAGGTGCTGGAACAGGTGATAGTCGGTGAAGATGGCGGAGAACAGCGCCAGATAGGCGTTGCGATCGGTGACCGGCTCCCCATCCAGCAGGATCCGGCCCGCTACCGGCTGATAGAGGCCGGTCAGCAGCATGGCCAGAGTCGACTTGCCGGAGCCGTTGCCACCGATGATGAAGAGTTGCTCTCCCTTCTCGATGGTGAGGTTGATCGGGCCGACGGCGAAACCGCCCTCCCCCTGATAGTGAAAGCTCACCTGCTCCAACTCGATGCGCTGCCAGGCACGGGGCGCGGACGGCAGCGGGAAGTCGGCGTCCGATGCGGCCAGATTGAGCGCCGCTATCTTGTCGAACGCCACCTGGGCGGAGAGCAGGGTCGGCAGGGCGCCAATGCCCTGCAGCAAGGGGGTACGCAGGAACAGCAGGGTCAGCGCGAAGGTGGCGGCCACCTGGGTGTCGGCCCAGCCCAGCCCGTTGGCCAGGAAGAAGACCAGACCGATGGCCCCCAGCATCATGATATTCGACCAGTTCACCGCGCTCAGGTGATAGGTGTCGGCACGGATGATCTGCTCCCGATAGTCCTGCGCATTCTGCTGATAAAGCTGGTGGTAGACGAAGTGGGCCCGCTCGCGGTTGAGCGCCAGCTCCTTGCTGCCGGCGATGATGGCCTGATAGTTCTGATAGAGCCGATCCTCGGCCTGACGCATGTGGGAGAGATGGCGATAGACTCGGTTCACCAGCAGCCAGCCCACCACCATGGTGAAAGTGACCCAGAGGGTAGTGACGCCGAGCAGGGCCGGCGACAGCCAGCCGAGGTAGAGAGCCGACCCCAGGGTGAGCACCAGCCCCTGCACCAGCTCCGGCAGGCGCACGAAGGCGATGGTGATCTGGCCGATGTCGCTGGAAAGGGAGGCCAGCAGCGGCCCCTGGCCAATCTGGCGCAGGCGGGCGACATCGGTATCCAGCAACTGCTTGAGCAGGCGGCCGCGCAGCCGGTAGACGAAATGATGGCCGAGGGTGGTCAGCGCCAGCTGAGAGCCGAGCGTGATCACCAGCAGCAATAAGATGAGGCCGATCAACTGGCCGAGCACCGGCAGCGGATCGCCGACTGATTCGACGAGAGACTGATTGATAAAGGCAATGACACCAATCCCGCTGACGGCACTGAGCAGGCTGAGCAGGGTAATGGCGATGAAGGGCCAACGATATTGGCGATAAACCAGAGACAAGAGTTCCATAACGGACCGGTATTCCAGAGAGATCAGAGCAACTGCAGGTGAAAAGAAGGGCGGGAACCCGGTTCCCGCCCCACTTCGATTACCAGCGGTAGTTGATGCTGCCCACTACGCTGCGCGGCTCGCCGTAGTAGCAGTAGTAGTCGCAGCTGGCCACGTAGGTATCACCCAGCAGGTTGTTGACGTTGAGCTGAGCCCGCCAGTTCTTGGCAAAGTCATACCCGATCATCGCATCCCATACGGTATGGGCCGGCACCTCGGCCGAGCCATAGATGGGGGTGTAGTCTGCATTCACGGCACCGATACCGACGCTGGAGCCGACGTAGCGCACGCCGCTACCCAGTTCCAGACCGGAGACCGGACCCTGCTGCACCTTGTAGTTGCCCCAGAAGGAGGCCTGGTGGCGCGGGATCAGACTGGCACGGCGATCGCCCTTGCCGGTGTCGTTGGTCTTGGCATCGGTATAGGTGTAGGCGGCGGTCAGGCGCAGCGCCTCGGTGGCCTGCACGCTCCCTTCCAGCTCGACACCCTGGGAGGTCACTTCACCGGCCTGGGTCTGCTGGCCGGAACCGGTGGAGACCAGCGAGTTGGTCTGTTCCAGATCGAACAGGGCCAGGTTGATGTAGCCATCGAGGAAGCTTGGTGCGTACTTGACGCCGGTCTCGTACAGGGTGCCCTTGAGCGGCTTATAGGACTGGCTGGTGTTGGGGTCGATCCCCGGCAGCACCTCGAACGACTCGGCATAGGCAATATAAGGAGAGAGACCGTTGTCGGCCAGGTACATCAGGCTGCCGGAGAGGGAGAGCTCGTGATCATACTGCTTCTCGTTCTTGCCCTTGGCTTCGCTGATGTTGTGGGTCTCCACGTAGTCGAAGCGACCGCCGCCGGTCAGCAACCAGCGATCGTCCCAGCGGATCTGGTGCTGGGCGTAGAGGCCGCTCTGGCCCTTGGTGCTCTTCTGGTGGGTGGCGGTGGATTCATCAAAACCGGGGAAACCGCTGTAATCCGGGTTCATGGTATTGATGGAGCCCATGCCGTAGTTGTCGGCTTCCTGGCCTTCATTGACATGGCGCTGCAGATCCACCCCCAGCAGCAAGGTCTGCTCGGTGCTGTCGGTGTTCCAGTAACCCACCATCTGGTTGTCCATGGTGGCGCTCTTGGTGGTGCCATCGCGATAGACCAGGCCGCGGAAGGCGGTAGTGCCTTCATAGGTCGGGAAGATATAGGTCTGGCGCAGCAGCAGATCGTTGTAGTTGAAGCGGACGTTCTGCTTGAACTCCCAGGTCTGGTTGAGCTGGTGGGCCAGCTCGTAACCGGTGGAGATCTGGGTGTTGCGGTTGCGATCGTAATCCGGCTGGCTCAGGTTGGTGCTGGGATCGATCTGGCCACCGCTGGTATTGAGGGTGCCGTAAACCGGGAAGAAGCCGTTGGTCGGCACCCCTTCGTCGTGCAGGAAGCTGGCCAGCAGAGTCAGGCTGGTACGATCCGAGAGATCGAAGGTCACGCTCGGCGCCAGATAGACGCGATCGTTGTAGGTGCCATCCAGCACGCCGTCACGCTCTTTATATAGAGCAACCATGCGGTAGCGGCTGTTGTCGGTCAGCGCATCGGAGACATCCACCCCGATCTGGCGGTGATTCCGGCTGCCCAGCTGCAGATCCAGCAGCCCCTGCGGGGTGGCGGTCGGCCGCTTGCTGATGGCATTGATCACGCCGCCGGGAGGCGCCTCGCCGTAGAGGATCGAGGCCGGCCCTTTCAGGACTTCCACGCTCTCCAGGCCGAACGGCTCCGGCGTCCAGACATAGTAACCGGTGCCGAACAGGCGGTTGCCGTCCAGATAGGAGGCGGCATCGAAGCCACGCACCTTGAACCAGTCGGTATTGTTGTCGGAGCCATAGAGGCCACTGAGCACGCCGGAGCGGTAGCGCAGGGACTCGTCAAGCTGCTGCACGGCGTGCTGATCCAGATCCTCGCGGTTGACCACGGAGACGGCGCGAGGCGTCTCGGCCATCGGCACTTCCACCTTCATGGCGGTGCCGGTGACCACCATGGTCTCGCTGGCCTTGGGCAGTTCTTTCGGTTGTTCGGCCGCCAGCACGGGCAGGCTGGCCAACAAGCAGGAGAGCGGCAACAGTTGCTGTGCGCCTCTCTTTCGCATTGCTGCGATGGGGGTGTCTTTTTGCGCAATCATAGTAAGTGTCTCAAATATCAATGAGTTGTTTCTGATTTTTTATTATTGGTGCCCGGTCATGCCGGTAGCCCGGTTCCTCAGGCGAATAAAGCAGCGACATGCTACTACAGGAGCCATGATCGAATCGATTCAATAATTGCTAATCATTTGCATCTGCATTGTTACTTAACGTATCAAGGCGTCGATTGAGCAGCATATGAAGAGGGGGAGCCGATCTTTTTCTGCCAGTCGGCAAGAAGGCGTCAACGGAGCGTCGGGGATCCCCATTGATGGGAAAAAAGCACCGAGGATCCATTATCCCCAAGCTTTATCCATATTTATCCACACCCTTTGGCGGTAGAATCCGGCTTTCCCTCGCTTCGTCTGAAATCAGGATCCATTCCATGGTCAAACTCAATCTCGTCGTCGGTTCCATGCTGGGAGCCGCCGAATATGTCGCAGACCACGTCGCCAGCTTGCTGGAACAGGCAGGCCATCAGGCCGAGATCCACAATCCGGCCAGCCTGGCCGAGGTGCTCGCCGAGCCCGAAGCCATACTACTGGTGGTCACCTCAACCCACGGTGCCGGTGATGTGCCGGACAACCTGCAGCCCTTCGCCAAGGATCTTGCCGAGCAGCATCCGGATCTTAAAACATTGAAATATGGCGTGATCGCACTGGGAGACAGCAGTTATGACACCTTTTGCCAGGGCGGCAAGACGCTGGATCGACTGTTGGCCGAGTGCGGCGCCAGCCGGATTGGAGATCGTCTGGACATCGACGTGACCCAGCACGAGATCCCGGAAGATGCCGCTGAAGGCTGGATCCGGGACTGGTTGGCATTGATCGCCTGAACGGGAGCGGGAGATCCGGTAAAAAAGGCCTTGATCTCCCCGCTTATCCCCAGATCGCTATCCACCAGGTTATTAACAGATGGATCCGGATAAGTTGTTCTACGCCGTTACCCACAATGCCGCCGAGAAATGTGTATAACTATGGTGTAAAACTCTGTAAAACCTATAGTTATCCATGTATGAGATCCAAAGCGGCAAGCCTATGTGTATAAAAACCCTTGTTATCCCCCTGTTCACGGGGCCAGGATCCAAGCTTTTCCACAACCTGGGATCGTCTTTAACACGATGATCTTTATGATCAAAAAGTGCTTATCAACAGAAGTGGTGGATCCTAATAAAAGATCCAATAAAAGATCGATCTAAAGATCCTTAAGATCTATTTAGTGGATCCTCCCTCCATACTGAACGCTAAGTAGACGTTCCCCTCAGGGCGTGAAACAGATAGAATGTTCCGCCCTTCAGCCCAGGCAAATAAAGATCTTCAGGCGTGCAGATCAAGGTGATCCCCAATGCAATACCATGAACAATTTGATGTGATCGTCGTTGGCGGCGGTCATGCAGGAACCGAAGCAGCAACAGCGGCAGCCCGGATGGGGCTGAATACTCTGTTGCTGACCCACAATATCGATACGCTGGGACACATGTCCTGTAATCCGGCGATCGGCGGGATCGGCAAGGGACACCTGGTCAAGGAAGTAGATGCTCTCGGCGGGATCATGGCACGTGCCATCGATCTTGGCGGGATCCAGTTCCGCACCCTCAACTCCTCCAAAGGACCGGCTGTGCGCGCCACCCGTGCCCAGGCGGATCGCCTGCTGTACAAGGCCGTCGTACGCCAGATGCTGGAGAACTACCCCAACCTGAAGATCTTCCAGCAGGCCTGTGACGATCTGATCATGGACGGGGATCGGGTTGCAGGCGTAGTGACCCAGAGCGGGATCCGCATCAGTGGCAAGACGGTAGTACTGACCGTCGGCACCTTCCTGAACGGCCTGATCCACATCGGGATGGAGAATTACAAGGGCGGCCGCGCCGGGGATCCTCCCTCGATCGCCCTCGCCCAGCGCCTGCGGGAACTGCCGCTGCGCATCGATCGTCTCAAGACCGGCACTCCGCCGCGTATCGATGCCCGCAGCGTCGATTTATCGGTGATGCAGGCCCAGTACGGCGACAATCCGCGCCCGGTCTTCTCCTTCATCGGCGACGCCAGCCAGCACCCGCGTCAGGTGCCCTGCTACGTTACCCATACCAACGAGCGCACCCACGAGGTGATCCGCAACAACCTGGATCGCAGCCCCATGTACGCCGGGGTGATCGAGGGGATTGGGCCGCGTTACTGCCCGTCGATCGAGGACAAGATCACCCGCTTTGCCGACAAGACGGCGCACCAGATCTTCGTCGAGCCGGAAGGCCTGACCACCCACGAACTCTACCCGAACGGGATCTCCACCAGTCTGCCGTTCGACGTGCAGGTGCAGATCGTACGTTCCGTGCGCGGCTTCGAGAATGCCCACATCACCCGTCCCGGCTACGCCATCGAATACGATTTCTTCGATCCGCGGGATCTCAAGGCCAACATGGAGAGCAAGTGCATTCCAAACCTGTTCTTCGCCGGCCAGATCAACGGCACCACCGGCTATGAAGAGGCAGCCGCCCAGGGTCTGCTGGCCGGTCTGAACGCCGGTCTGCGGGCGCAGGAGAAAGATGCCTGGCATCCGCGCCGGGATCAGGCCTACATCGGCGTGATGATGGACGATCTCTCCACCCTGGGGACTCGCGAGCCCTACCGTATGTTCACCAGCCGCGCCGAATATCGCCTGTTGCTGCGCGAAGACAACGCCGACCTGCGTCTGACCGGCATCGGTCGCGAACTGGGTCTGGTGGATGACGAGCGCTGGGGCAAGTTCAACGCCAAGATGGAGCAGGTGGAGCAGGAGCGTCAGCGCATGCGCTCGACCTGGATCCACCCGCAGCATCCGTCGCTGGAGGCGGTCAATGCTCTGGTCAACACCCCGTTGACCCGCGAGCAGAGCCTGGAAGAGCTGCTGCGCCGCCCCGAGGTGACCTATGAGGCCCTGATGGCCATCGAGGGGGTCGGCCCGGCCCTGCCCGATACAGCCGCCGCCGATCAGGTGGAGATCCAGATCAAGTACGCCGGCTACATCGAGCGCCAGCACGACGAAGTGGAGAAGCAGCTGCGCAACGAGAACACCCTGTTGCCGCTGGACATGAACTACCGCGACGTCAACGGCCTCTCCAACGAGGTGATCGCCAAGCTCAACGATGCCAAACCGCAGACCATAGGTCAGGCGTCCCGCATCTCAGGCATCACCCCGGCGGCCATCTCCATCCTGCTGGTTCATCTGAAAAAACACGGCCTGCTGCGTAAAACCGCCTGAGGATCCTACCGTTGCAAAACATGCTGGAAAGATTGAACGGCCTGCTCATGCAGGCCGGAATTGTTATCACCGATACCCAAAAGACCCAGTTGGTTCAGCTTGTCGAGTTGCTGCACAAGTGGAACAAGGCTTACAATCTCACCTCGGTACGAGATCCGGACGCCATGCTGGTCAAGCATATCCTCGACAGCCTGGTGGTGAGCCAGCACCTGCACGGTGAACGCTTCATCGATGTGGGCACCGGCCCGGGCCTGCCCGGCCTGCCGCTGGCGATCATCAACCCGGACAAGCAATTCGTGCTGCTGGACAGCCTGGGCAAGCGGATCAACTTCATCCGCCAGGTGATCCTGGAGCTGGGCTTGACCAACGTAACGCCGGTCAAATCCAGGGTCGAGGAGTATCAGCCCGAGATCGGATTTGACGGCGTGCTGAGCCGGGCATTCGCCTCGCTGGAAGACATGCTGAACTGGTGTCACCATCTGCCGTCGGCCCAGGGCAGCTTCCTGGCGCTCAAGGGACAATTCCCCGAGCAGGAGCTGGCCCAGTTGCCCGCCAACATCCATCTGGTCGCCTCCCATCAACTGGTGGTACCGGAGCTGGAAGGCGAACGTCATCTGCTGGAATTCAAACATATCCAGCCCGAATAGGGTCGCAGTTTCATTTAGGGGACAGTGTGGGAAAAGTCATCGCCATAGCCAACCAGAAGGGTGGAGTGGGTAAAACCACCACCTGTGTGAACTTGGCCGCCTCCATGGCCGCTACCCGCCGCAAGGTGCTGGTGATCGATCTGGATCCGCAGGGCAATGCCACCATGGGCAGCGGTGTCGACAAGTACGACGTCGAGCGCACCGCCTATGAGCTGCTGATCGAGGACGCCCCCATCGGCGAGGTGATCATCCCCGAAACCTCCGGGGGCTATCACCTGATCGCCGCCAACGCCGATGTGACCGCAGCCGAAATCCGGCTGATGGAATTCTTCGCCCGCGAGATCCGCCTGCGCAATGCGCTGGCCTCGGTACGGGACAAATACGACTACGTCTTCATCGACTGCCCGCCTTCTCTCAACATGCTGACCGTCAACGCCATGGCCGCCGCCGATTCCGTGCTGGTGCCCATGCAGTGCGAATACTATGCGCTGGAAGGGCTCACCGCCCTGGTCGACACCATCAGCAAGCTGGCAGCCGTGGTCAATCCGGAGCTGAAGATCGAGGGGGTGCTGCGCACCATGTTCGATCACCGCAACCGGCTGGCCAATGATGTGTCCGATCAGCTTAAACAGCACTTCGGGGACAAGGTCTATCGCACCATCATTCCCCGCAACGTAAGACTGGCTGAGGCACCGAGCTTCGGTGCGCCGGCCATGCACTATGACAAATCATCGGTGGGCGCCAAGGCCTATCTGGCTCTGGCTGGCGAGATCCTGCGCCGTCAGGAGCAGGAACGTCAGGTGACCATCGCAGACCGAGAGAGCATATGACGCCGAAAAAACGTGGGCTGGGCAAGGGGCTGGATGCTCTGCTCAGCACCAGCACGGCCGCGCGCCAGAAACAGGTGATGAGCGACCAGCGCACCGAGCAGGCCATGGCCCCGACCAACCAGGGCGAGCTGCGCAAGCTGCCGGTGGAGTGGCTGCAATCCGGCAAGTACCAGCCACGCAAGGATATGTCGCAGGATGCGCTGGAAGATCTGGCCAACTCCATCCGTGCCCAGGGGGTGATCCAGCCCATCGTGGTGCGTCCGCTCGGCGAGCACTCCTTCGAAATCATCGCCGGCGAGCGGCGCTGGCGCGCCTCCCAGCTGGCCCGCCTCGAGGTGGTGCCCTGCCTGGTCAAGGACGTGCCTGACGAGGCGGCCGTCGCCATCGCGCTGATTGAGAACATCCAGCGCGAAGATCTCAATGCCATCGAAGAGGCGGTCGCCCTGCAGCGGCTGCTGACCGAATTCGAACTGACCCACCAGCAGGTGGCCGAGGCGGTGGGCAAGTCCCGCACCACGGTCACCAACCTGCTGCGCCTCAATCAGCTCAACGACGACGTGAAGCGCTTCGTCGAGCACGGCGACCTCGACATGGGTCATGCCCGTGCCCTGCTGGCCCTGAGCGGCCAGGCTCAGTCCGAACTGGCGAAACTGGTGGCTCAGAAAGGGCTGACAGTGCGAGATACCGAGAAGCTGGTGCAAAAAGCGCTGGAACCGGCAAAAGCCAAAGTCGAGCCCGTCCGTGATCCCCAGTTTGGTTATCTCGAGCGCCAGATTTCAGAAAAAATTGGCAATCAGGTACAACTTCAGCCGGGAAAACAGGATAGCGGTAAGTTAGTAATAAGTTACGAGAACTTGGCGGATTTGGACCGGGTATTGGGCTATTTTGGCCTGTCAGAAACGTGATTTTTACGCTTTTTGTAGTAATAAAACATCCATTCCTTTTGATATGAACATAACCTTAATTCTGTGCGGAAAGCCGCAAAAATTAAGGATTTTTGCCATGTTGCAATAGCTGTCTTCAAGGGTATAATTTGACCGGCTTTTTGGGCTGTAAACGCGGGGTCTTCGGATCCCGATTTTTTACAGTTCTGTAATGTTCAGGGGTAGGTTGGTGAAGCAGAAAATAGCCTTGGAAGGTTTAACGCTGGCCTTGGCTATGCTCGTTTGTCAGCTCGTCCTGATCCTGGCGATCAGTACCGTCTGGTTTTACCAGACCGGTGCGTTTGCCGGACGCTCCTCCCTCTTCGGGGGGGGCATGTACTGGGTTCCTCAAGCCCTGTTCACGCTCTGGGTTCTGCGCCGCAAGGTGACGAAGGAGAGCGTGGGCCTGGTTCTGCGGGACTTTTATGGTGGGGCAGGGATTAAGCTCATTACTACAACAGGACTTTTCGCCCTGATGTTTGGCGCCGGGATCGAGGTCGATACCGTCTCGTTCTTCGCCACTTATATCCTCGCCCTCGTTGTACAGTGGATAGTCTCATTCACGCTTAACAACCACTATTAGGAAAACTCATGTCTGCAACCGGAGAAGTCCTGACTCCTCAGGGATATATCTCCCACCATCTGACCCATCTGCAAGTCGGGTCTGGGTTCTGGACGGTGAATATCGATTCCATGATATTTTCCGTCTTGCTAGGCGCTCTGTTTATCTGGTCGTTCCGCCGTGTCGCCGTCAAGGCTACCAGCGGTGTGCCCGGCAAACTGCAGTGCTTTGTGGAGATGCTGGTCGAGTTTGTGAGTGGTAACGTCAAGGACATCTTTCACGGTCGTAACAAGGTCATCGCACCTTTGGGCCTGACGGTGTTCGTGTGGATCTTCCTGATGAACCTGATGGATCTGATCCCCGTTGACTTTATCCCCCACGCTGCACAGTTGATGGGTGTTCCCTATCTGCGTGTGGTTCCCTCTGCTGACGTTAACATCACCATGTCCATGGCTTTGGGCGTGTTCTTCTTGATCCTGTACTACAGCATCAAGGTCAAGGGTATCGGCGGGTTCGTGAAGGAGCTGACGCTTCAGCCTTTCAACCACCCGGCGGCCATCCCGGTTAACCTCATCCTGGAAACTGTTACGCTGATTTCCAAACCTGTTTCTCTGGGTCTTCGACTGTTCGGCAACATGTATGCTGGCGAACTGATCTTTATCCTGATTGCGGGTTTGCTACCCTGGTGGTCACAGTGGATCCTGTCCGTGCCTTGGGCAATTTTCCACATCCTGATCATCACTTTGCAGGCGTTTATCTTCATGGTGCTGACCATCGTATATCTGTCGATGGCACAAGAAGACCATGGTTGATGCAACTCAAATAATCCTTTTTATACAATCAATTACATCTAAATAAATGGAGATCCTCATGGAAAACTTGAACATGGACCTGCTGTACATCGCTGCTGCAATGATGATGGGTCTGGCGGCTATCGGCGCGTCCATCGGTATCGGTATCCTGGGTGGCAAGTTCCTGGAAGGCGCTGCTCGTCAACCTGACCTGATCCCTGTTCTGCGTACCCAGTTCTTCATCGTGATGGGTCTGGTGGATGCGATCCCGATGATCGCCGTTGGTCTGGGTCTGTACGTGATGTTTGCGGTTGCTGGCTAAGTCTCAACGACTCCCGGACATAACCCATTAACTAACTAAGAGGACATAGGCTGTGAATATCAACGCCACCCTCCTCGGCCAAGCAATTGCTTTTTTCATCTTCGTAGTGTTTTGCATGAAGTACGTATGGCCGCCGCTGATGGCAGCCATCGAAGCCCGTCAGAAAGCCATTGCTGACGGTCTCTCTTCCGCGGAGCGTGCCAAGAAAGATCTGGATTTGGCCAAGGCCAACGCCACCGATCAGCTGAAAGAAGCCAAGCTCCAGGCTGCAGAAATCATTGAACAGGCTAACAAACGTAAAGCCCAGATCATTGATGAGGCTGCTGCCGGTGCCCACTCTGAGCGGGAAAAAATCCTGGCTCAGGGCCGTGCCGAGATCGAAGCTGAACGTCATCGTGCCAAAGAAGAACTGCGTAAGCAGGTTGCTGCTCTTGCCATTGCTGGTGCAGAGAAGATCCTGGCGCGTCAAATCGACCAGGCTGCCAACAGCGACATCGTCGACAAACTGGTAGCAGAACTGTAACGGGAACGGGGCTATGTCTGAACTGACTACAATCGCTCGCCCCTACGCCAAGGCTGCTTTCGAGTTTGCCGTTGAGCACAAGGCGGTTGACCAGTGGCTGGGGATGCTCGGCTTCGCTGCACAAGTAGCGGAGAACGAGACCATCCACAACCTGGTAAACGGCTCTGTGGCTGCTGAAGAACTGGCAAGTATCTTTGTCGGTATCTGCGGTGAGCAACTCGACGAGCATGGTCAGAACCTGATCCGGGTGATGGCTGAGAATGGTCGCTTGGGTGTGCTGCCGGCGGTCGTTGCTGAATTCGTCGCGTTCAAGGCTGAACTGGATAAAGAAGTTCAGGCTGACGTGATTTCGGCGATCGAACTGACCGACCAGCAGAAAGCCAATATTCAGGCTTCTCTGGAACAACGTCTCGCGCGCAAAGTGAAGCTGAATTGCAGCATGGATGCGTCCTTGATGGCCGGGGTGCTCATCAAGGCCGGTGATCTGGTTATCGACGGTACAGTCCGCGGTAAGCTGGATCGCATGGCTGACGCGCTGCAATCTTGATTGGGGTATTAGAGCATGCAACTGAATTCCACTGAAATCGCCGAGCTGATCAAGCAGCGCATTGCGCAGTTTGATATCAAGAGCGAAGCGCGTAACGAAGGTACCATCGTCTCTGTGAGCGACGGCATCATTCGTATTCACGGCCTGGCCGATGCCATGCAAGGTGAGATGATCGAGCTGCCGGGCAACCGCTACGCTCTGGCATTGAACCTGGAGCGTGACTCCGTCGGTGCGGTGATCATGGGTTCCTATGACGGTCTGTCAGAAGGAATGAAAGTAAAAGGGACTGGCCGCATTCTGGAAGTGCCGGTCGGTCGTGGTCTGTTGGGCCGGGTGTTGAACACCCTGGGTCAGCCGATCGACGGTAAAGGTCCAATCGACAACGACGGCTTCTCGCCGATCGAAGTGATTGCACCGGGCGTTATCGAGCGTAAGTCTGTTGACCAGCCGGTCCAGACCGGTCTGAAAGCCATCGATGCCATGATCCCTATCGGTCGTGGCCAGCGTGAGCTGATCATCGGTGACCGTCAGGTTGGTAAGACCGCCATCGCGATCGACACCATCATCAACCAGAAAGACTCCGGCATTAAGTGTGTCTACGTTGCGATTGGCCAGAAGGCCTCCACCATCGCCAACGTGGTGCGCAAGCTGGAAGAGCACGGCGCCCTGGCCAACACCATCGTGGTGGTTGCCTCTGCTTCCGAAGCTGCCGCTCTGCAGTACCTGGCTCCGTATGCCGGCTGCTCCATGGGTGAGTACTTCCGTGACCGCGGTGAAGACGCGCTGATCATCTATGATGACCTGTCCAAGCAGGCCGTAGCTTATCGCCAGATCTCCCTGCTGCTGCGCCGTCCGCCAGGACGTGAAGCTTACCCGGGTGACGTTTTCTATCTGCACTCCCGTCTGCTGGAGCGTGCTGCTCGCGTCAACGCCGAGTACGTAGAGAAGTTCACCAATGGTGCCGTGAAAGGCCAGACCGGTTCCCTGACCGCGCTGCCGATCATCGAAACCCAGGCGGGTGACGTATCTGCATTCGTACCGACCAACGTGATCTCCATCACCGATGGTCAGATCTTCCTGACCTCACAGCTGTTCAACTCCGGTATTCGTCCGGCGGTTGACCCGGGTATCTCCGTATCCC
The DNA here is from genome assembly GCF_033349375.1 of Aeromonas sp. CD. NCBI lineage: Bacteria > Pseudomonadati > Pseudomonadota > Gammaproteobacteria > Aeromonadales > Aeromonadaceae > Aeromonas > Aeromonas sp. CD. Next base: position 4,864,612 of record NZ_CP137631.1, on the reverse strand, counting down.
GTGTGGGCGGTGCTGCTCAGACCAAGATCGTCAAGAAGCTGTCCGGTGGTATCCGTACCGCGCTGGCCCAGTATCGCGAACTGGCGGCATTCGCCCAGTTCTCCTCCGATCTGGACGACGCAACCCGCAAGCAGCTGGACCACGGTCAGAAAGTGACCGAGCTGATGAAGCAGAAACAGTACTCTCCGCTGAGCGTGGCTCACCAGTCTTTGGTGCTGTTCGCCGCGGAAAAAGGCTATCTCTCCGATGTCGAGCTGAACAAGATCGTCGACTTCGAAGCCGCTCTGCTCTCTTACGCCAATACCCAGCATGCTGAGCTGATGGCTGAAATCAATGCCAAGGCCGACTACAACGACGCGATCGTTGGCAAGCTGACTGCGTTGCTGGATGACTTCAAGGCAACCCAGACCTGGTAAGCGTGTGTGGCAGCGCGAGCTGCCACCTGATGGAGAGTAAGAGATGGCCGGCGCAAAAGAGATACGTAACAAGATCGGGAGTGTGAAAAACACTCAGAAGATCACCGGCGCTATGGAAATGGTGGCAGCAAGCAAGATGCGCCGTGCGCAAGATCGCATGTCTGCCAGCCGTCCGTACGCTGAAACCATGCGCAAGGTGATCGGCCATATCGCTCAGGGGAACTTGGAATACAAGCACCCCTACCTCATCGAACGTGAGGTCAAGCGAGTGGGTTACATCGTCGTCTCCACCGACCGTGGCCTGTGTGGCGGTTTGAACATCAACCTGTTCAAGGCTGCCCTCAATGATATGAAGCAATGGAGCGCGAAAGGAGCCAAGGTTGACCTGGCTCTGATCGGCAACAAGGCCTCCAACTTCTTTGAACGGCACGGCGCCAAGGTGAAAGCTCACGTCGCAGGACTGGGCGATAACCCGAGCGTCAATGACCTGATTGGTTCAGTCAAGGTCATGCTGAAGGCTTACGACAACGGTGAGATTGACAGGCTGTACCTGGTGTACAACAAGTTCGTCAACACCATGGTTCAGCAACCACGAGTCGATCAACTGCTGCCTTTGCCCGTAACTGAAGACAGCAAGCTCGCCAAGAAAAACCACTGGGATTACCTCTATGAGCCGGATCCCAAGCAACTGCTGGATACCCTGCTGATTCGCTACGTCGAATCCCAGGTCTACCAGGGTGTGGTAGAAAACTTGGCAAGTGAACAGGCAGCCCGAATGGTTGCCATGCAAGCCGCGACTGACAACGCCGGTAACCTGATTAACGATCTGCAACTGGTATACAACAAGGCCCGTCAGGCCAGTATTACCCAGGAACTGACAGAGATCGTATCCGGTGCTGCTGCGGTGTAAGGCAAGGGTTATCAAAGGTTTAGAGGATTTGACATGAGTAACGGTTTCATCGTCCAAATCATCGGCGCTGTGGTGGACATTGAGTTCCCGCAAGATGCCGTGCCCCAGGTGTACGATGCACTGAAGGTTGTCAGCGAAGGTCAAGGCCAGGGTCTGGTGCTGGAAGTTCAGCAACAGATCGGTGGCGGCGTCGTTCGTTGCATCACCATGGGCTCCTCCGACGGTCTGCGTCGTGGGTTGGAAGTAGTGAATAGCGGTAAATCCATCCAGGTGCCGGTCGGTGTATCGACTCTGGGTCGGATCATGAACGTACTGGGCGATCCGATCGACGAAAAAGGTCCGATCGGTGAAGAAGAGCGTTGGTCCATCCACCGCGCGGCTCCCAGCTACGAAGATCAGTCCAACAGCAACGACCTGCTGGAGACCGGCATCAAGGTTATCGACCTGGTATGCCCGTTCGCCAAGGGTGGTAAGGTTGGTCTGTTCGGTGGTGCCGGTGTAGGCAAGACCGTCAACATGATGGAGCTGATCCGTAACATCGCGATCGAACACAGCGGTTACTCCGTGTTCGCCGGTGTAGGTGAGCGTACCCGTGAGGGTAACGACTTCTACCACGAGATGATGGAGTCCAACGTACTGGACAAAGTATCTCTGGTTTACGGTCAGATGAACGAGCCGCCCGGAAACCGTCTGCGCGTGGCGCTGACCGGTCTGACCATGGCCGAGAAGTTCCGTGACGAAGGTCGTGACGTGCTGTTCTTCGTGGACAACATCTACCGTTACACCCTGGCCGGTACCGAGGTATCCGCACTGCTGGGCCGTATGCCTTCCGCAGTAGGTTACCAGCCGACCCTGGCCGAGGAGATGGGTGTTCTGCAGGAGCGCATCACCTCCACCAAGACCGGTTCCATCACCTCCGTACAGGCCGTTTACGTGCCTGCGGATGACTTGACCGACCCGTCTCCGGCGACCACCTTCGCCCACCTGGATGCGACCGTCGTACTGTCCCGTCAGATCGCGGCACTGGGTATCTACCCGGCCGTTGACCCGCTGGACTCCACCTCCCGTCAGCTGGATCCGCTGGTGGTTGGCAAGGAGCACTACGAGACTGCTCGTGGCGTTCAGACCGTGCTGCAGCGCTACAAAGAGCTGAAGGACATCATCGCCATCCTGGGTATGGATGAACTGTCAGAAGAAGACAAACTGACTGTAGCCCGTGCCCGTAAGATCGAGCGTTTCCTGTCCCAGCCGTTCTTCGTGGCAGAAGTGTTTACCGGTTCCCCGGGCAAATACGTGCCGCTGAAAGAGACCATCCGTGGTTTCCAGGGCATCCTGAAAGGCGAGTACGACGATCTGCCGGAGCAGGCGTTTTACATGGTTGGCAGCATCGACGAAGTTGTCGAGAAAGCCAAGAAACTGTAAGCCTCGATAGGAGGGCCCATGGCAGAGATGATCTCCTTTCACCTGGACGTGGTGAGCGCTGAAGGAAAACTGTTTTCCGGTCGCGTGCAGTCCGCTCAGGTATCAGGCTCCGAAGGTGAGCTGGGTCTCCGCCACGGTCATGCTCCGTTGCTGACTGCCATCAAGCCGGGCCTGGTCCGCTTGGTGAAGCAGAATGGAACTGAAGAGGTGTTGTACATCTCCGGCGGCATGCTGGAAGTACAACCCGAAGCCGTGACCGTGCTGGCGGACACCGCTATTCGTGCCGACGATTTGGATGAGGCGAAAGCCCAGGAAGCCAAACGCGCGGCGGAAGAGCGGATCCACAGCTCCCATGGTGATATCGACTACGCCCAGGCCGCCACCGAGCTGGCCAAGGCGATGGCTCAACTGCGGGTCATCGATATCGTCAAAAAGAATTACCGTTAATAACGGTGAGGTAAAAAGCGACCTGCGGGTCGCTTTTTTTTTACTCGTTGGATAGACTCCGCCGAGTATTTCTTCATGTTCCAAAGGTCGAATTATGTCTCTCAACGTCGTGATCCTGGCTGCGGGTAAAGGTACCCGTATGCGCTCCTCCCTGCCCAAGGTGCTGCACCCGGTCGCCAACAAGCCAATGGTTTCCCATGTGATCGAGACTGCCCGCAAGGTCGGTGCCGAGCAGCTGCATCTGGTGTATGGCCACGGTGCCGAACTGCTGAAGGAGCGGATCCAGGCATCCGATCTGAACTGGGTGCTGCAGGCCCAGCAACTGGGTACCGGCCACGCCGTCGCCCAGGCTATCCCGTTCTGGCAGGACGAAGACGACGTGCTGGTGCTGTACGGCGATACCCCGCTGATCCAGCCGGAAACCCTGCAGCGGCTGCTGGCGGCCAAGGCCGCCGACGGTATGGCGCTGCTGACTGTGGTGCTGGATAACCCGACCGGCTATGGCCGCATCGTGCGCAGCAACGGCCAAGTGGTCGGCATCGTCGAGCAGAAGGATGCCAATGCCGAGCAGCTGGCGATCCGCGAAGTGAACACCGGCGTGCTGGTGGCCAACGGTGGCCAGTTGCGTCAATGGTTGTCACGTCTGGACAACAAGAATGCCCAGGGCGAGTTCTATCTGACCGACGTGATCGCCATGGCACACGGGGATAATTGCCCGATTGCTGCCGTGCATCCGGACCATGCCATGGAAGTGGAAGGGGCCAACAACCGGGTTCAGCTGGCTCAGTTGGAGCGCAGTTATCAGCAGATGCAGGCCGAGCGGCTGATGATCGCCGGTGCCACTCTGATCGACCCCCTACGCTTTGATTTACGGGGAGTTTTGGAAATTGGCGAGGAAGTGCTTATTGATGCAAATGTCATCATTGAGGGCAAGGTGGTGCTGGGCAACCACGTGCGCATCGGAGCCGGTTGCGTGCTGAAGGATTGCGTGATTGGCGACCACACCGAGGTGAAACCTTACTCCGTCATCGAGGGGGCTCAGGTGGCCGATCTGTGTTCGGTCGGCCCATTTGCCCGCTTGCGTCCTGGCGCCGTTCTGGAGCAGGATGCGCACGTTGGCAACTTCGTCGAGATGAAAAAATCCCGTCTCGGGGTCGGTTCCAAGTGTGGTCATCTTACCTATCTGGGGGATGCAGAGATCGGCGCCAAGGTGAATATCGGGGCCGGCACCATCACTTGCAACTACGACGGGGTCAACAAGTTCCAGACCATCATCGAGGACGATGTGTTCGTCGGTTCCGATACTCAATTAGTAGCGCCAGTTCGCATCGGCAAGGGAGCCACCCTGGGTGCGGGCTCTACTATTACCAAGGATGTGGGTGAGCATGAACTCGTGATTACCCGGGTACCCCAACGCCACATCCGCAATTGGGCTCGTCCGGTCAAGAAAACTGATAGGTGATATCAGTATGAAGGCCATCCATGAACAAACGAATCATCAGGCTTGCAGATGCAAGCCACAGCCTGTTTTCCCGCTTTGTCGATCTGGTGGGAATATTTATCTCCATGCTGTTGCTGTCCCGGCATTATGGTTTGCTTCATGGATTGGACGAGATGTCCCTGGCTACGCTGGGCATGGTGGTCTTCTTTCTGGTTTCCCAGAACACAGGACTCTACCGTAGTCAGGTTCGCAATCATCTGGCGCAGTCTCTGCTGCGCCTGTTCAGCACCTGGGTGCTGACCGGTTCTCTGCTTTATCTTCTTATCTGTTTCGTTCCTCTCTTCCAGCCTCATCACGCATTTACGCTGAACATAGGTCTGCTCTGGCTGTCTCTGGCCTGTCTCTCTTCTGCCTGCTATCGACTGTTGTACCGGCTGGTAACCCTCTGCTTCAGTACCCCGTCTCATGGCCGGCGCGTAGCCATCATAGGTGTCACCCCGACTGGTCTCGCCATCGAGAAATCCCTGTGGGAAAACCCGACCAACGATATCCAGATGCTGGGCTTCTTTGACGCCCGCAGTGAGGATCGCTTTGGTTACCCGACCCGTAGTCCTGTGCTGGGTGAAGTGGAAAAACTGCTGGCGTTGGCGCGTCAGGGGTTGGTGGATGAGGTCTATCTGGCCCTGCCACTGACGGCCAGGGATCGCATCAATCACTATCTGTACGAGCTGTCAGATACCACGGTCGACACCTATCTGGTGCCCGATTTCTATGAGTACAGCCTGACTGTTTCCCAAATAAAACGGGTGGGCGACATCTATACCTTCAGCGTGTTCGATTCCCCCTTCGAGGGGGGCTCGGCCCTGCTCAAGCGGATCGAGGATCTGGTGCTGGGTTCGCTCATTCTGCTGCTCATCTCCCCCGTCATGGTGCTGGTGGCGTTGGGGGTTCGTCTCTCCTCCCCGGGACCCGTCCTGTTCAAGCAGGATCGCTACGGCCTGGGCGGCAAGCGGATTCGGGTATGGAAATTTCGATCCATGCGGGTCATGGAGAATGATGCCGTGGTGACTCAGGCCACCAGGGAGGATCGCAGAGTGACCCGTTTCGGTGCCTTTCTCCGTCGTACCTCGCTGGATGAATTGCCGCAGTTTTTCAATGTGATCCAGGGCTCCATGTCCATTGTCGGTCCCCGTCCCCACGCGGTGGCTCACAACGAACAGTATCGCACTTTGGTGGATCGCTACATGCTCCGCCACAAGGTCAAGCCTGGTATCACAGGCCTGGCTCAGATAAGCGGATTTCGTGGCGAAACCGATACCCTCGACAAGATGGAAATGCGGATAAAGTTCGATCTCAAGTACATCCAGTACTGGTCGCTCGGACTGGATCTCAAGATCATTTTCCTGACCGTGTTCAAGGGGTTCACTGGTGCATCGGCTTACTAGCCTGGTTTGCGCCGGACTGCTGCTCTCCCCCTCTCTTTCAGTCCGTGCCGACGTCACTCCCGTATCGCATCAGGGGCCGCTTGGCCTGGCGATCCAGATCGAGGTGGAGAGCCGTCATGGTCATGACAGCAACCTGCTGTGGCAGCGTGAGAGTCATCAGGCGATCGATTCCGATTTCATCGGGATCGCCCCGGAATTCCGGATGGTGGGCGAGCGGGGTCTGGATCGCTATCAGCTGAGCTACCAGGGCGACTATCGCCGTTATGACGGCAGCCGGGCCGATGACTATGCGGATCATCAACTTCAGCTCGATGGCAGCTGGCGTTTCTCCCTGCGCAACGCCTTTCAGCTGATGTACCAGTATCGGTTGGGTCACGAGGCGCGTGGCGAGGGCCTTACCGAAGGCTTCCTGCTGCAGGGCGACGAGGGGGATGCCACATTTGGCTGGTTCAACATCGCCGAGCCGTTGCGCTTCAGGCGCACCGAGCTGGGCGGGCGTTACAGTTATGGCGCCCCCGAGGCCAGAGGCAAGCTGGAGCTGGCCTGGTCCCGCAAGGCGATGCGCTATGCAGACAAGCTGCACTATCTGAATGGGTTTGAGCGCTACGTGACCGAGCAGGAGTGGCAGGAGAACACGGCCATCGCCGAGCTGTTCGATCAGGTCAGCCATGTCAGCCGTTTTCGCTACACCCTGCAGGCCAACCTGCGGCGCTACCCTGCTAACCCGAACAAGGACTCTGACGAGTTTTTTCTCATCACAGGGGTGATGAGCCAGCTGACCGGCAAGACCCGGATCGATGCCAATATCGGCGGGATCTACAAGCGTTTCATCAACGATCCGCAGGCGGAGAGCTTCAGAGGACTGAACTGGGATCTGCGTCTGGGATGGCAACCACTCGACTACAGCAACTTCGCGCTGATCTCCAGCCGCACCATCCGTGATCCCGGCGGTGACGGCGGCTATGTCAGCAGCCAGCAATATGGCGCCGAGTGGCAGCACTACTGGTCAGCCAGGGTGGCGACCACGCTCTCTTACCAGGATATCCACGATGACTATCACCAGTCGGTTGTCTGTGGTCAAGACCCTCGCCACCGTCAGGATGAGATCCACCGCTGGGGCATGGGGCTCAGCTATGACCTACGCCCCTCCATCAACCTGGGGTTGAGCTATCAGCTGGCCGATGCCACGTCCAGTTTCAGTGGACAACCCATCGAGATCGGCAGTGGCTCTGGGTCAGCCTGCTACGGGCGGGCGCTGGGTTATGACAAACAACAGCTTTCTCTTTCACTCAAGGTAGCCATTTAACATGAACAAAAGCGTGATGGTGCTTCTGCTTGGCTGCTTGTTCAGCCTGTCAGGCTGGGCCGGTCAAGACCCCTTGAACACCCAGCAGATCTATCGTCTGGCTGCGGGAGACGAGGTGGAGATCCGGGTCTATGGCGAGCCTGACCTGTCGATGAAGTTCAGGATCGATACCAGCGGCCATGCCAATTATCCCTACCTGGGGCAGGTACTGCTGATGGGGCGTACCACGGCGGAGGTCGCGGATTTCCTGGCGCATGGCCTCAAGCGAGGGGTATTGCGCGACCCCATGGTGACGGTGAATGTGACCACCTTCCGTCAGGTGTTCGTTGCGGGCGAGGTGGCGCAGCCTGGTGGCTATGAATATCAGCCCGGGTTGACGGTGGAGAAGGCGGTGGCACTGGCGGGAGGATTCACCGATCGGGCGGCTCGGCGCGACATCAGCTTGCGCCTCAACGGCGACGACAGGTTGCTGGAAGAGGTGAGTCTGCAGCAGCGGCTCAATCCCGGCGACATCATCACCATAGAACAAAGCTTCTTCTGAATCAGGACTCCATTCATGTCTTCATTGTTGGTTGAAAATGGCCGTGCGCTCGAGAGTCGCATCGATTTCAGCGCGCCCTGGCGTGCCTTGAAGGCCAGTTGGTGGAAGGTAGTGCTGTTTGCCCTGCTGATGACACTGGCGGCGGCGCCCTTCATCCTAGCCATGCCGCCCTATTATCAGGCCAGTGCGGCACTGCTGCTGAAAGCCGACACCGACAGCGCCTCCCCCGTCGAGCCCATCTATCGGGCCGACACCAGCCGGCGCGAGTACTACAACACCCAGTTCGAACTGCTCAAGTCGCGTCGGGTGGCGGACAAGGTGGTGACCAGTCTGGGGCTGGCCGATGAGCCCGAGTTCAATGGTCAGCCTGACCCGGATAGCTGGTGGGCCCGGCTGAAGGGGTTGGTGCGGGAGCCCCAGATCGAGAGTGAATCGGCGCGTCACCAGCATGCGCTCGATTACCTGGCCAAGCACCTGACCGTCTCGCCGGTGCGCGACACCCAGCTGGTCAGCATAGGTTTCGAATCCCGTTCCGCCGAGCTGGCCGCCAGGGTGGCCAACGAGGTGGCCAAGACCCATATCGCCCTCAGTGTGGAGGAGAGGGTCGATGCCAACACCATGGCTTCCAAATGGAATCAGACCCGGCTGGAGGAGGTCAAGGCCAGTTTGAACCGCCAGGAGCAGCGGCTCGGCGATTTTCTGGCGAGCCACGACTTGCTGACCTTTCGCGGGGTCGATGGTCTGCAGACCGAAGAGCTTGGCATCATCACCAACAAGCATGCGGATGCGCGGGAGCGGCGGTTGGCCGCCCAGGCCGAATATCAGAGTATCCAGGGTTATGGCGGGCGCGATCCGGCGACGCTTGCCTCCTTGCCTGAAGTATCCAACCACCCCCAGATGCAGGATCTGCGTATCGCGCTCATCAAGGCGCAGCAGGCGCTCTCTGAACTCTCCAAGCGCTATGGCCCCAGGCATGAACGCATTCTGCAGGCGCAAGCCCGCATCACGGCGCTCAACACCCAGTCCGACCGGCTGCTGCGCGAGATAGCCAGAGGGATCCAGGAACGTTACCAGAGTGCCCTGCACAAGGAGCAGCAGTACCTGCAGCAACTGGAAGAGAAGAAGCGGGAATTTGCCTCGCTGGCGGTCAAGAAGGATGACTATAACAACCTGAAGAACAACATCGACAAGACCCGCCAGCTCTACAACGAGCTGTTCCGTCGCCAGGAGGAGACCCGGCTCAATGCCCAGTTGCACGAGCCGAGTGCCATCCTCTATGACGATGCTTCCGTCCCGTTGCTGCCCTCCAAGCCGAACAAGCTGCTGTTCCTGCTGATGGTGTTGATCATGGCTGGCATGGTGGCCGTGCTGGTAGTGATCTCCGCCGGTGCCTTGCGCAATACCCTGGACCGTTTGAGCCAGCTTGTTCCGCAGCTCGGGGTGCGGGTGCTTGGCGAGATCCCGCGGCTGGCGGCCCTGCAGGAGCAATCCGTGCTGTTGCGGGCCGGGTCGGTCAACCCCAGGGTGGGGGCCTGTGCGGATGATCTCTACGCCATCCTGCGGCTGGAATCGAACCCGCTGCAGCGCATCATGATCACCTCCACCCGCGAAGGGGAAGGCAAGTCCACCCTGGCGGCCCTGTGTGCTGCCAGCTTTGCCCGCCATGAGCGGGTGCTGCTGGTGGACGGCGATCTGCGACGCGGCACCCTCAGCCGCCAGCTGGTTGGCCCGTCAGTCAAGCCCGGATTGGCAGAGTTGCTCGCGGCTGAGGCCGAACTTGCCGATTGTCTGGTACAAAAAGAGGGGCTGACCCTGCTGCCGGTGGGGCGTCTGGTCATGTCGCCATTGGCGCTGCTGGGTTCCCCGCTCTGGGCCGAATTGTTGGTCACCCTGACGCATCAGTTTGATCGCATCATAGTGGATACGCCGGCGCTGGAGCTGGGCAAGGATGCCCTGCTGCTGGGGCAACCGCTGGATGGGGCCATTCATGTGATCCAGTCCGGGGCGCTGCCCGCCGGGCGCGTGCTGACAGCGTTGGAACAACTCAAGACGACCCGGGTGCCCGTTCTGGGGGCCGTGCTGACCCAGGTAGCCGAGCGCCAGCTGGAAGGGGGCGAGAATCTGAGGCTCTGTGGTGCCCCCAGCCAGGGAGCATTATGAAACTGCTGCGCAGCATCACAACCATAGGCGGCGCTTCCGTGCTTTCCCAGCTGATCGGCGCCCTGTCGGTCTGGTATCTCTCCCACAAGTTCGACATGGCGGCGGTGGGCCTCTATGCCCTGAGTTACAGTGTGGTGCTGATTGGGGCCCAGATAGCCACCTTTGCCTCCCAACTGCTCATTCCCAAGCTGGACGAGGCCGAACTGCCTGCCAACCTGACGTTCACGCTGCTGCAGGTCTGTTTGATCCCCATCCCCTATGTGCTGGGGATAGTCTGCTTTTTTGCGCTGCCGCTGTGGCCCCTTTATCTGCTGACGGTGACGCACGGACTGATCCTGATAGCCGAGAACCTGGCGCTGCGGGCGGGTCATTACCAACGACTCGGCTTGCAGCGGATCTGTGCCTCTGCCGTGGTATTGCTCAGTCTGTTGTTGGCGCCAGACATGAGCCGCTTCTATCAGGCATGGGCGCTGTTGTTGCTGCTGGTGATCGGCGGCTGGCTCGGGAGCGCCTTTGACTGGCACAATATATGGCGTGCCGCGCTGACCCCGCGCCAGCTGGTGCGTTTTTTTTCCCGGCACCGGGCCCATCTGACCGGGGTAGGTTGTGCCGAGGTGCTGGCCATGGTCACGGCCAACCTGCCGACCCTGCTCATCAACTTCTGGTTTTCGCCGCTGGTGGCCGGCTATTTTGCGGTGGTCAACCGCTTCTGTCTGGCGCCCGTGATCATTGTCGGCAACGCCATACGTCACGCCATCTTCTCCCGATGGTCGGACGATTTTCGCCAGCACCGTTTCAACGGGCAGGAGTTTCGCAAGGTGAAACTCCTGCTGCTGGTGATGGGCAGTGCGGCAACGCTGGGCATTCTCATCTGCTATCCGCTGGTGATGCGCTGGTGCTTCAATGCGGAGTGGATCGCCTCCATCGACACCTCCCGTTACATGCTGCCCTATGTGTTCACCGCGGTGGCGGTCTGCCCGTTGACCGTGATCGAGCTGGTGTTTGGCTCGCCTGGCTACTTCCTGCGGATCCAGCTTGAACAACTGCTGGTGGTGTTGATCGCCTTCGTGCTGCTGCCCTGGCTGCAACAGGATTATGGCCTCTGTGTGCTGGTGTTCTCCCTGCTGACGGCGCTGCGCTATGGCTTCGTTTATAGGCGGGTAAACCGCCGGGCTGCCGAGTTGCAAGGGCGAATGGAGCCGGCCTCGTGAACAGCGCGCTCATCATGCAGGCCAACCTGCTGCTGTCGCTGGTCATTTGCGGCCTGGCGCAGTATGCCACCGGCATTACCGCCTTCCTCTGGCTGCCATTCCTGCTGGCGATCACCACCCTGTTGCTGCTGCCGCTGCAGACTCGCTATGGCCCGCTGCGGCTGGATTATCAGGAGAAAGTGCTGCTGTCGCTCTATTGCGGGCTGCTGCTGCTTGCTCTGCTCGGCACCCTGCTGCAACAAGGGGCCATGGTCACCCTCATTGGCTTCAAGAACGAGCTGGCGCTCTCTCTGCTGCTGCCCTGCCTGTTGCTCGGTTTCTGTCGCGAGTCGCAGATATATCGCATCATGCGGCTGGTGGACTGGGTCTTCTATCTGCAACTGCCCGTGGTGCTGTTCCAGGTGCTGGTCATAGTGCCGCAACGGGTTGCCCTGCACGGCGAGTTTGAGAAGTGGGATTCGGTGGTCGGCACCTTCGGTGGCGATCCCATGGGGGGCGGCAATACGGGGGCGCTCGGCTTTTTCTGCCTGCTGGTGATGCTGGTCAAGCTCTCCGAATTTCGCCACGGCCTCCTCTCCCTGCGCTCGGTCGTGCTCCACATTCTGTTGGCTTTCGCTATCTGCGTGCTGGGGGAGGTGAAGTTCATCATCCTGCTGTCGCCATTGCTGCTGGCCTGGGTCTGGCTTTCGCCCAGCTATGTCAGGGGCATGCAGAATTATGACATCAAGCGGCTGTTGCTGATTGTGCTGGCCATGGGGGGGCTGGTTGTCATCGCCATGCTCCTGCTGTCGGCATCCTATTCGTCGGCATTCGAGGGGGCGGAGCCGCAAGGGCCGCTCGATCTGTTCATCGACTCCCTCGGTTATATGTTCGATCCCAACCACATCAATCCGGAAACCGGTGAGCTGGGGCGGGTTACCACCCTCTTCTTCTGGGCCAGCAACGGTGATCACCATGGTCTCAGCAATCTGCTGTTTGGCTATGGTCTCAACACCACCAATCACGGCAGCACCATGCCGGGGTTTCTCAATCCGCTGTTCAACGTGTTGCTGGACTCCACCTCGCTCAGCGTCTTGCTGTGGGAGGTCGGCTTGGTGGGGGCCGTGCTGTTCATCGGTCTGGTGGGGCTGCTGCTCTGGTGTTGTCGCCCCCGCCCCCTGTTCGTGCGGGACCGCCTGAGCGAGGCGGATGTGCGGCTGCTCAGCTACCAGCCTGCCTTCATCGCCTTTGGCATCGGCTGCCTGCTCAGCTTGCCCTACAGCCAGCTGCTGATGCTGATCCCCGTGCTGCAGTTCATCTTCTATTTCGTGCTGGGAGCTGCCCTGGTGATCCGTTCATCGGTCCGGCAGGCCAGCTGTTCAAGTGAGGCATCATGAAGCCACCGCCATTCATTTCCGTCATCATCAAGACCTATAACGAGGCGGCAGGGATTGCCGGCACCATAGGCAGCATTCGGGCTGCTCTCGGCGATTATCCCCACAAGATCATAGTGGCGGACAGCCTGTCGACCGATGCGACCCAGGCCATTGCCTGCGAGCTGGGGGTGACTGTGGTCAGCCTGACGAACCCGGCCGATCGCTGCTGCGGGGTGGGGCCCCAGCTGGGTTATCTCTTCAGCGAAGGGGAGTATCTGCTGCTGCTCGATGGCGACATGGCGCTGGAACCTGAATTCATGCCGGCGGCCATCGCCTACCTGCAGGCACATGCCGACTGTGGCGGGGTGGCGGGGCGAGCCGAGATGGATGAGGCCCAAAGCTACGAGTTCAAGTCACGCAAGCAGCGCATCCACCAGATCTATCCGCTCGGCCCCTCCCGCTGGTTGTGCGGTGGCGGCCTGTTCCGGCGCAGCGCCATCGAGCAGATCGGCTATCTTACCAATCGCAATCTGCACGGTTACGAAGAGGCCGAGCTCGGCATCCGGCTGCGTCAGGCGGGTTACCGCCTGGAACGGCTGGATGTGCCCTTCTTCTTTCACCGATCCCACACCCTGGACTCCCTGGCGCTCATCCGGTATCGCTGGCGCATGGGCTATCTGTTTGCCAGTGGCGAGCTGGTGCGCTCGGCCTGGCGCCAGCCCTATTGGCGTGAGGCGTTGACCGTGATCCGCTCCGAACTGCTGTTCGGGCTCTATTTGCTTGTGCTGCTGATCAGTCTGCTGTGCTGGGGCGGCGGTGCATCTGGCTGGCTGCCCCTGCTTGCGCTGCTCCCCCTACTCGGTTTTATCACGCTCAAGACCGTCAGGAACCGCTCCCTCGGCGATGCCCTGCGCAGCGTCATGAATCTCTCCATCTATGCGGCCGGGCTGGGGCGTGGCCTGCTGCTGCCCCAGCAACCTCCCCGCCAGGCCCCCGCCCATCGCCTCATTCAGGAGTAATCACAGTGAAGGTTTTGTTTGCCAACAAGTTTTTTTTCATGAAGGGCGGTGCCGAGACGGTTTTCTTTCAGGAGCGGGAGATGGTGCGTCAGGCGGGTCACCAGGTGATCGAGTTTGCCATGCAGCACCCGGACAACCTGCCCTCGTGTCAGAGCGACTATTTCCCGACCAAGGTCGACTATCACGATCGCCACGGGTTGCTGGATCGATTGAAGATTGCCGCTCGCTTCATTCACCACCAGGAGGCCTGTGATCGGCTGGCCGCCCTGATCCGGGCCGAGCGGCCCGACATAGTCCACTTTCACAACATCTACCATCAGCTCACCCCGAGCATCATTCGGGTGGCCAAAGAACTTGGCTGCAGGACTGTGTTGACGGCCCACGACTACAAGGTGGCCTGCCCCAACTACAGCATGCTGGTGAAGGGCGCTGCCTTCGATCTCAAGCGGATCGAGGGCTCCTGGCTCAAGCTGTTTCGCTACCAGTGGCAGGAGGGATCCTGGGGCAAGAGCCTGCTGCTCTCCGCCGAGGCGGCCTGGCAGCAGTGGCGCGGCAACTATGAGTGTGTCGATGCTTTCGTCGCGCCGAGCGCCTTCATGGGGCAGATGATCCGTACCCGGCTGCCAGGGGCTCGCATCGAAGTGATCCTCAATGGTGTCGATGTGGAACAGAGCCGCGAGAGCGGGGAGGATCAGGGCTACTTCCTGTTCCTCGGTCGATTGATGACGGAGAAGGGGGTCGAGACCCTGGCGCGTGCCCATCAGCAGCTGCAGCACAGGGCCGGGCTCAAGATCGTCGGTGATGGGCCCCTGTTCGAACACCTCAGGGGTCATTACCCCGATGCCGAGCTGCTGGGATTCAAGCAGGGGGAAGCCTTGCTCGAGCTGCTGCGCCACGCCAGGGCCGTGGTGGTGCCATCGGAATGGTACGAGAACTGCTCCATGTCGGTACTGGAAGCCATGGCCTATGGCAAACCGGTGATCGGCGCTCGAATTGGTGGCATTCCGGAGCAGATCCGTGACGGTCAGGATGGCTTGCTGTTCGAGCCCGGCAATGCCGATGCGTTGGCCCGCTGCATGGACCGGCTGACGACCGATCCGGCGTTGACGGTGCAGATGGGACAGTCGGCGCGTCAGCGGTTGATCGCGCACTACTCCCTCGCCAGCCATCAAAGCGCCCTGCTGGCGCTCTATCAGTCATTGCTGGAGGGGCAGTAACATGGGCTTCTGGCGTCAGCTGAGGGCCGAACTGGCCCTCAATCCGAGCAAGACGGCCCGACTGTTTCTGTTCAATTACCGCCTGGGGCAGAGCTACTATCAGGACCGCAACCTGGCAGGCCTGCCGAGCCTGCTGTTGCTCAAGGGATTCAAGCTGGTGTGCGGGCTGGATATCTCCCCCAGAGCCAGGATCGACTGGGGGCTGCGGCTCTATCATCCGCAGAATATCGTCATCAACGATGCGGTACGCATGGGGCGTGACTGTACCCTGCGTCACAACTGCACCCTGGGCAACAAGCCGGATCGACACAGCGGCCTGGCGGGCTCCCCCGTCATCGGTGACGGGGTCGAGTTTGGCACCGGCGTCATCGTCATCGGCGCCATCACCATAGGCGACCATGCCCGGATTGGAGCGGGGGCAGTCGTTACCCGCGCCGTACCGGCCCGGGCCGTGGCCACAGGCAACCCCGCCAGAATCATTCGAGAAGACCATGAAGCAGACTAGTGTGACCGTACTCGGTACCCGAGGCATACCCCATGTGCTGGGTGGGGTCGAGACCCATTGCCAGGCTCTCTACCCCGAACTGCATCGCCAGTTCGGGCTGGCCGCGACCGTGCTGGCGCGTGCCCCCTATGTGGAGTACGACAAGGGGGAATTTGAAGGTGTGGCGCTCAAGGCATTGCCAGCCCCCAGGAGGCGATCGCTGGAGGCCATCCTTCACTCCCTGCTCGCGGCCTTTTACTGCCGCAGTCAGCCCTGCGATCTGGTGCATGTTCACGCCATCGGCCCCGGCCTGGTCGTGCCGCTGCTGCGGCTGCTCGGCAAGAAGGTGGTGTTCACCCACCACGGTCCGGATTATGACCGGCAGAAGTGGGGGCGACTGGCCAAGTGGGTGTTGCGGCTTGGCGAACGCTGGGCGGTGCGTTATGCCAACGAGGTGATCGTCATCTCGGAAGTGATCAACGACGCGATCCGCCGCGAATACGATCGCCAGGATGCCCATCTGATCTACAACGGGGTGAGGCCGGCCGAGCTGCCCGGCCCGGAGGCGATCGGCGCGACCCTTGGTCGTTTCGGACTAGAGCCCGGCGGCTATCTGGTGGCGGTTGGCCGCTTTGTCGAAGAGAAGGGCTTGCACGATCTCATTGCCGCCTATCGCCAGCTGGAAACCGAGCTGCCGCTGGTGCTGGTGGGGGATGCCGATCACCCGACCTCTTACAGCGAACGCTTGAAGGTGCTGGCAGACGAGACCCCGGGGGTGATCAGAACCGGTTTTCTCAGCGGCAATGCGCTGGTGAGCGTCTTCTCCCAGGCCGCCCTGTTTGTCATGCCCTCCTACCATGAGGGCTTGCCCATTGCCCTGCTGGAGGCCATGTCCTTCTCCCTGCCGGTGGTGGTGAGCGACATTCCGGCCAACCTGGCGGTCAAGCTGCCGGCATCAGCCTATTTCTCCACCGGCGATGTGGCGGCGCTGGCGCAACGGCTGCTGGCACGGCTGACGCTGGGACCGGTGGACTACAGCGAGTATCTCAGGTTGTATGATTGGCCGCGGATTGCCGGTCAGACCATGGCGGTGTATCGCAAGGCGCTGGCTAGGGCAGAAGGAGCCAAAGGTGAATAAGCAGCAGGAACGACATGGCGTCATGGATCGCTTCTACCGGGCCCTGGCGCCCGAGGTGGCACAGAGCCTGAGCGAGACCCAGCGCAGCGGGATCGAGCAGGCGTTGCGGGTGATGAGCAACGGCAAGTCTCATGCCATCAACGTCAACAGCGCGTTCGGGCTCGGCAACTGGCGCTGCTATCTGGTGGTGCTTATGGGCAGGGATCGTCGCCGGTCGCAGCGAGAGAGCGGTCTGCGCTTTCAGCTCAAGGTGCTGCTGACCACTCTGTTGCTGCTGACGGGGCTCTGCGGCACAGTGTTGCTGCTCTATCTCATCAAGTCCGCCCTTGGCATCGACATCTTCAAGGACTTCTCGTTCGGGATATGGGACCTGTTCAAGCAGAGTCTGTCGTGATGAAACAGGCTCCCGAGGGAGCCTGCTTGTTCACTGGATGTCGAGCTCGGTCAGCCGATACCAGCCGTTATCTTCTCGCCCGGCGATCCCCAGCTGCAAGGCGGGTTGCTTGTCCCGGCCGATAAAGGCCAGCTCCAGATAGTAGCGGCCAGCAGCCATCCTGCCTGGTAGTGTCAGACTGTCCAGCGTGGTGAAGCCGTGGCCCGGGATCCAGCGCGTCATGTCGTTGCGCGTCACCAGCATGGCGCCGACCTGGCCCTCGTCATTGATCAGCCGGTAGGTCAGCGGCCAGTTCTGGTAGGCCGGCGCCACTCCCTCGTTGTGCCAGTTGCCACTCAGGGTCAGGGTTGTTCCCGGCTGCAGCGGCCCCTTCAGCACCAGCTGATCCAGGACGATGCGATAGCCCATCTTGCGCAGCGCATTGTCGACTATGGTGCGGTACTGGGGCGGAACCGGGTCCGATTTCAGGTTGATGGTGGAGACGTGCTGGGCCAGTGCCCAGTCAAACGTCGCCTGCACATCCTCCTGGCTGTATTGCTGCTGGCTTGGCCACTCGCTTAGCTTGCCGCACACCTCGAAACTGACCGGTGCCCGCTGCCAGCTGGTGTCAAAGCCGGGGACATGGGCCCGGGCACTGGCCAGCCGCTCGGGGTAGGCATCACGCATGTGGCTCCAGCTTTGGGAGAAGTGATGCCAGTCGCCAAGGCAGTCCGCTCGCCAGCCGGCGCCTTTGCCCACCGCGTATTCGAACATGGGAAGGTGGTTGATCAGCATCAGCCTGGGGGTCTTGGCAAAGGCCGCCATCTGCAGATCTACATACTGCTTGAGCAGGGCGCTGGAGTAGCGTTGCTCCAGCGTCGGGCCCGGGAAATTGCTCATGTGCCATTCGCCCCATGAACCTATCATGCCGATGTCGATGTGACTCAGGGCCGGGTTGCCATCGTAACGAGCCCCCAGCGCCTGAAACAGCCGCTTGCTCCGTTCGATGAACAGGGGGTCGCCATAGTCGGGCACGAAGGTCTGGTGATCATTGACCCACTCCCCCCGGATCCCCTTGTCGATGAGCCAGCCCGGGATCTTGCTGCCCGAGAAGGGTTCATCCAGCGTCATGACCCTGAGTGCCACCATCTGCCTGGGCGTCTCGTGCTGTGCCTGCGCGATCGCGTTATCGATCAGGGCAAAGTTGTATTGGTCCTCTGCGGGCTCCAGCTCGCTCCAGTAGAAACGAAAGTAGTCGACCGTGGTGGTGGGGTGCTGCTCCAGGGACAGGGTCTGGCCCCAGCTGTCGTGAAACTCCTCGATCCCGACTCCCGGGTTGTTCAGCAGGTCATTGACCGGCTCCGGATTCAGGGTGAGCGTGCCTGCCAGAGCGCCATGGGCCCATAGCAAACCCGAGTAGAGCAGGAGCCTGCCCTGATGCATCTTCATCTTGTTGCCTATGCGTGTGGGGTATTGAGTACATGCTAAGTAATTGTCCGGTAAAGACCCAGTCGGTTCGAGGGATTTTAAAAAGAACCAACTGGGGCTTATGTCACGTCAGTCAGGCTTTGACGGAAGGCTGAGCCGACAGGCATGGAGCAGGCTCTCCATGGTGGTCATCGTGTCTTACCTGGCTGAGGTCTCAGACTGGCTGCCCATCACCCGATACCAGTCCAGCTTGCGGGTCAGCACCATGACCAGCGCCAGGATGGCGAACAGCAGCAGGGCGCCGAGCAGCAGGGCTATCTCCTCGGCCTGCAGCAAGCCGAACAGGATGGCATAGACCAGCCCGAGCAGGGCCGTGAAGCCGAGCCCCTGTCTGGGGCCGCCCAGCACATGGCTGAGGTAGAAGCCGTTGAGGGCCACGCTGGCCAGGGCGGCAATCAGATAGGCCCAGGCAAAGCCGAGGTGTTCGGTCAGGGCCAGCAGCACCAGATAGAAGATGGCCAGCCCCATGCCCACCAGCGCGTACTGGATCGGGTGCACCCGCAGCCCCTTGAGCAGCTCGAACATGAAGAAGCTGAGGAAGGTGAGGCCGATGAACAGCAGCGCATACTTGGCGGCCCGCTCGTTCTGCTGGTAGTGATCCACCGGCTGCACCAGGCTGACGCTGAAGGCAGGCTGATCGCCGCTGACGCCCTTCATCATCCGGTTGAAACGGCTCTCCATGTCGGTGGCAAACCAGCTGCTCTGCCAGCTGGCCTCGAAACCGCTTGCAGTAAGGGTGCGGCTGCCCGGCAGAAAGTCGCCGATGAAGTTGGGGTGGGGCCAGTTGCTGGCGAGGTTGAGCCTGCTGTCCTGGCCGAGCGGCACCACTTCCAGCTGGTTCATCCCCTGCAGATCCAGCTCGATGTGAAAGGCACCGTCTGCTCCCGGCAGGGCGGCGAGCGGTGCATGGATACCGGCCAGCCCGTCACCCAGCAGGGCGCCGGGAGCAAACGGGATGCGTTGTTCCCCCAGTTGCAGCTCAGGCACCCGGTTGATGCCGCGGGCATCTGACAACACCAGGCTCAGATAGGGTTTGCCTGCCACCAGGGCGGGATCGGCGCCATCGACGGTCAGATCCGGCTCGCCGCTGATCAGGGTTTTACCGTTCAGTTCGGCAGGCAGTCGCCCGGAGAGGGAGAGCCGGGTGTGATAGACCTGGGCCTGGTAGATGCCGAGCTTGCGCGGGGTCACTTCCATGCTGGCCTGCACGTCCAGCTGTTCCGGCAGCAGGTAGCGATAGAGCTGCAGCTTGCGCTCGAAGCGCTTGCCATCCTGCTCCACCGTGACGGTGCGGGTATAAGGCTGCACGACGACCGGCCCCAGTAGTCGCTGCGGGCCGCTGCTGCTGGCCATGATGCTGTGGATGGCCTGGCTGCGATAGGCCTGGCGCTCCCGGTTCAGCTCCATGATGGATTGCACCGGCACCATCAGCAGCAGGCTGAGCAACAGCAGCAGAAAGATCTTGTGGCTGAATATCTGTTTGACCATGACACATCTCCTTGTTAATGGAACCGAGTGTGGCGGTCGTGGGTGAAGCGGAGATGGGGCTGTGTGAAGCGGGGGTGAAGGGGGATAAAAAAACCGGCGCCTGGCGCCGGTCTGGGTATCACAGGGTTTTCAGTTTGGCCGGCAGGGCGGCCAGCACCTCTTCCTTGGCCTTGAGCGAGGCGAACTGTTTGCCGGGTTTCTGCACCACGGTATGGACGAAGATGAGCTGCTTGCCCGGCTTGCTGGCCCAGCCGACGAACCAGCCGATCTGCTGCTCCCGGTTGAGGCTGCCATCCAGTTTCTTCGGGTAGCCCATGCCGGTCTTGCCGTGGATCTGCCAGCCGTCGATCTCGCTCACCTTGAGGATATTGGCGGTGTACTGCAGGGTCTGCGCCGACACCGGCAGCTTGCCGCTCACCATCTTGCCAAGGAAGCGGGCCTGCTCCTGTGGACTGATGGCGAGACTGGCACTGAGCCAGGCCTGGGTCAGGCCGTCGTGCTTGCCAGGATTGCCGGAGAGATCCCGGTTGCCGTAGTCAAAACGGTCGACGTACTGCTGGAAGCGCTCCATCCCCAGCCATTCGGTGATCTGCTGGGAGAACCAGACCACCGAGTAGGTTTCCCAGCGGCGTGGGGTGGTGGTCTCCCGCCAGGCGGGCAGCCAGTCGTCGTAACCGGGTTTGAAGGGCAGTGCCGGGTGCTCTTCATCCACCAGAAAGCCGCTGTCGTAGCCCATCAGCGCCAGCGGGATCTTGAAGGTGGACGCGGGTGGCAGCTGGCTTGAACAATCTCCTTCGCTGGAGAGGGTCTGGCCGTTGCCGTCGGCATAGAGAAAGCAGCCGGTGGCGGCGCTGGCCGGCAGCGAGAACAGCAGGCCTGCGCCGAGCAGGCCGGATAACAGAAGGCGGGACATGGGGTCTCCTTGAGCACATTGAGTTCGCTGGGAAAACATCAGCATAGCGCCGCTTTATGTGGCCAGTGTGAAGTGTCAGCCCGCCGGCAACCAGAGCTCGGCCAGCACTCCGCCGTCAGGCTGGTTGGCGAGGGTCAGCCGGCCACCGTGCTGGCGCGCCACCTCGGTGGCGAAGCTGAGCCCGAGGCCGCTGCTCTTGCCCTTGTCGGGTCTGGGCAGCGAATAGAAGCGCTCGAAGATACGTGGCAGGGCGTAGTCCGGAATGCCGGGCCCCTGATCCCGCACCCGGAAGCAGTAACCCCCCTCCTCCATGGCCCCGCTCAGCGCCAGGGTGCCGCCGATGGGAGAGAAGTCGAGGGCGTTGTCCAGCAGGTTGCCGAGTGCTTGTTCCACCAGCAGCGAGTCCCACTTCTGTTTCTGGGCCTCCCCCAATTCGGCGTGCAGGGTCACCTGGCGGCGCTGGGCCAGGATCTGGCGGGCATCGAGCACCCGTCTGGCCAGCCTGGCCGGCTCGACGGCCTGTCTGTCCAGCCCCTGCCCCGACTCCAGTTTGGCCAGCTGCAGCATGCGCTCGATCAGCTGCTGCATGCGGGCTGTCTCCAGATTGATGTTGCCGATAAAACGGGTAGCCACCTCGGGTGGCGGCGCCTCGGCCAGTATTTCCCCTGCCCCGCGAATGGCGGCCAGCGGGCTCTTGAGCTCGTGGGTCAGGCTGTGTACATAGGCTTCGATGTAGGCCTTGCCGTCCAGCTGGCGACGCATGGTTTCCAGGGAGCGGCCGAGCCGATCCAGTTCCGGGCTGTAGAGGCGCGGCAGGCTGGCGGGCTGACCCTGGCTGACCGCATCGGCGTAGTGCACCAGCTTGCCGATGGCGCGGTTGAGCCACCATACCAGCAGGGCGCCGATCAGCAGCGAGATGAACAGCAGCAGGGCCGCCCCCTGCAGCAGCTGGTGTTCGCTGCGCTCTATCATGGGCAGCAGGGTGCGGTTCGGCTTGGCGACGGTGAGGGAGCCGAGGATGTCGTCCCCCTCCCGCAGCGGTGCGGCCACGTGCATCACCGAACTGGCGGGATCGTCGGGGTCGCTGCGGGTGCTGCGGGCGCCGTATTCCCCGCGCAGGGTGCGATAGACATCGTTCCAGCGTGAATAGTCCTTGCCCAGATCCACCCCGTCCGAGTCGTAGACCACCTTGCCCCATCGATCGACCACATAGATGCGGTACTCCGCCTGCTGTTTGAGGTGGCCGTCGATGAGGGCGTTGATGGGGCTCTGGTTGAGGCGGGCGAAGGCGCTGGCCAGCCGGCCATCCGCCATCTTGCCTTCCTGCAGGTCATCTAGTGCCAGCGGTGCCAGCATCTGAGCCATGTCCACCAGGGTATCTTCGGTGGCGCTGCGCACCCCGGGTTTGATCTCCTCGACGAAGATCTCCAGCACGAACCAGGCGGCCAGCGCGAAGATCAGCACCAGCCCGCACAGCAGTTGCAGCCCAATCCTCATGGCGTCCTCCGGCCGGTGTCAGGCCATCCTCTGTTCATGCCAGCTCCAGGCTGTAGCCGAGTCCGCGATGGGTCAGGATCAGGTTGGCGTGGGGATCCCGCTCCCGCAGCTTGGCGCGGATGGTCTTGATGTGGGTGTCGACGGTCCGATCCAGGCTCTCCTCCGCCCCGCTCCACACCAGATCCATCAGCTGCTGGCGGGAGTAGACCCGGCCCGGCGCCTGCATCAGGGTCTTGAGCAGCAGGTATTCGTAACGGGTGAGCGCCAGCGGCTGGCCGTGAAAGCTGATGCGAGCCCGCTCCTCGTCCAGCGCCAGCAACTGGCTCGGTGGGGGCGTGGCCGGCTGGCTGCGGCGCAGGATGACCCGCACCCGGGCGCACACCTCCCGTGGCGAGAAGGGCTTGGCCACATAGTCGTCGGCTCCGATCTCCAGTCCGATCAGCCGGTCTATCTCCTCGCTGCGGGCGGTGAGAAACATCAGCGGGGTATCGCACAGCGCCCGCACCTGCTTGCACAACTCGAAACCGCTGATGTCCGGCAGCCCCACATCCAGGATCAGAAAGTCGGGGCGTGTCTGTTCCAGTCGTGCCAGCAGCGGCTGGCCGAGGGAAAACCACTCCACCTCGAAACCGTCGGTCTGCAGCGCATAAATCAGGGTGTCGGCGATGCTGGCTTCATCTTCCACCAGCCAGATGGTTCGTTTTTGCATGGCATCCTCGTCGCAAATCAGCAGCCCCATTCTGGCATCGAACCAAATCGGATCCTATTTGCCGTTTGATTTTTTCAAAAAAGGTATTAATATTTCGTCATTCTTTCGAATCGAAACTTAAAGATGACCAAACGTAATACTCAGCAGCGCCGTCACACCATAGTGAGTCTGGTGCAGGAGCAGGGTGAAGTGAGCGTCGATGCCCTGGCCAAACACTTCGCCACCTCCGAAGTGACCATCCGCAAAGATCTGGCGGTGCTGGAGACCGGTGGCCTGCTGCTGCGCCGTTACGGCGGTGCCGTTCCCCTGCCCTCCGAGATGGTGGTGGAGAGCAATCCCGAGCAAGTTTCGAAACGAAAGCTGGCGATTGCCCGTGCGGCCGCCGAGCGGATCCGTGATCACAATCGCGTCATCATCGACAGCGGCAGCACCACCAGCGCCATGATCCCCATGCTGGGCAACAAGCGCGGCCTCATCGTGATGACCAACTCCCTCAACGTGGCCGGCGCCCTGCGCGAACTGGAGAACGAACCCACCCTGCTGATGACCGGCGGCACCTGGGATCCCCACTCCGAGTCCTTTCAGGGGCAGGTGGCGGAGCAGGTGCTGCGCTCCTATGACTTCGACCAGCTGTTCATCGGTGCCGACGGCATCGATCCGGAACGCGGTACCACTACCTTCAACGAGCTGGTTGGCCTCTCCCGGGTCATGGCCGAAGTGTCGCGGGAGGTCATCGTCATGGTGGAGTCGGAGAAGATCGGCCGCAAGATCCCCAATCTCGAACTGCCCTGGTCCGGCATCCATACCCTGGTGACCGACGAGGGGCTGGCCAGTGCGGCCAGAGAACAGATCCAGGCCAGGGGGATCCAGCTGATTTGCGCCCCCGTGGCCGTTTGACCTGAACAAAACATTATCCAATCGAATTAACGTCTTACGTCTCAAGGAGAAGTGTATGTGTGGCATCGTCGGGGCCGTCGCCCAACGTGATGTGGCTGAAATCCTGGTAGAGGGCCTGCGCCGTCTGGAATACCGTGGCTACGATTCGGCCGGTGTGGCCGTGTTCAGCGCCAACCAGCCGCTGCAGCGGGTGCGTCGTCTGGGCAAGGTGGCCGAGCTGGCCAAGGCGCTGGAAGAGCAGTCCGTCCACGGTGGTACCGGCATTGCCCACACCCGCTGGGCTACCCATGGCGAGCCGTCCGAGCGCAACGCTCACCCCCACGTCTCCGAGCATATCGTGGTGGTGCACAACGGCATCATCGAGAACCACGAAGAGCTGCGCGAAGAGCTCAAGGCGCTGGGCTATGTGTTCAGCTCCGACACCGACACCGAGGTGATTGCCCACCTGGTGCACCACGAGCTGAAATCCGCCCCCAGCCTGCTGGCGGCCATGCAGGTCGCGGTGAAGCAGCTGCGCGGCGCCTACGGCACCGTGGTGATGGACAGCCGTGACGACAGCCGCGTGGTGGTGGCCCGCTCCGGCTCCCCGCTGGTGATCGGTCGCGGCATCGGCGAGAACTTTATCGCCTCCGACCAGATGGCACTGCTGCCGGTGACCCGTCGCTTCATCTTCCTGGAAGAGGGTGACGTGGCCGAAGTGACCCGCCGCGACGTGCACATTTTCGATACCCACGGCGAGGCCGTGGTGCGCGAGGAGCTGGAGTCCGAGCTCTCCCACGATGCCGGTGACAAGGGTGAATACCGTCACTACATGCTGAAAGAGATCTACGAGCAGCCCAAGGCCATCACCAATACCCTGGAAGGTCGGCTGGGTTCGGATCACGTGGTGATAGAGTCGTTCGGAAACGGTGCCCGCGCCATCTTCGACCAGGTCGAGCACGTCCAGATCGTCGCCTGCGGCACCTCCTACAACTCCGGCATGGTGGCGCGCTACTGGTTTGAAGAGATCGCCGGCGTCTCCTGCGACGTGGAGATCGCCTCCGAGTTCCGCTACCGCAAGTCGGTGGTGCGCCCCAACAGCCTGCTGGTGACCCTCTCCCAGAGCGGCGAGACCGCCGACACCCTGGCCGCCCTGCGGCTGGCCAAGGAGTCCGGCTACATGAGCTCGCTGGCCATCTGCAACGTGCCGGGCTCCTCTCTGGTGCGTGAGTCGGATCTGGCCTTCATGACCCGGGCCGGTGCCGAAATCGGGGTGGCTTCCACCAAGGCGTTCACCACCCAGCTGGCTGGTCTGCTGATGCTGGTGGCCTCGGTCGGTCACTGCCGTGGCAACCTGAGCGCCGCCGCCGAGGCCGAGCTGGTCAAGGCGCTGCAAGCCCTGCCGCTGCGCATCAAGGAGAGCCTGGCGCTGGCCAAGGATATCGAAGCCCTGGCCGAAGAGTTTGCCGACAAGCACCACAGCCTGTTCCTGGGCCGTGGCAGCCAGTACCCCATCGCCATGGAAGGGGCACTCAAGCTCAAAGAGATCTCCTACATCCACGCCGAGGCCTATGCCGCCGGTGAGCTCAAGCACGGCCCGCTGGCGCTGATCGATGCTGAGATGCCCATCATAGTGGTGGCGCCGAACAACGATCTGCTGGAGAAGCTCAAGTCCAACGTGGAAGAGGTGCGCGCCCGCGGCGGTATCCTCTATGTGTTCGCCGATGCCGACGCCGGCTTCAAGAGCGACGAAACCATGCGGGTGATGAGCCTGAACCATGTGGAAGAGATGATAGCCCCCATCGTTTACACTGTGCCGTTGCAGCTGCTCTCCTATCACGTCGCCCTTATCAAGGGCACTGACGTGGATCAGCCGCGCAACCTGGCAAAATCCGTGACCGTGGAATAAGCCGTCGCCGGAAATGAAAAAGAGCCGCATTGCGGCTCTTTTTGTTTGTCTGCTCGAGTGGCTGTTATGACAGCCGCAGGTTGGTGATGGTCACGTCGTCCAGCGAGGGCACTATGATGCCGCTGGAGATGCTCTTGGCGATCGCCTGGTTGCGGTTCTTCGAGTCGGTCTTGTTGGTGACCTGATTGAGGTGGAAGTTCACGGTCCGCTCGCTGATGCCGAGGATGGTGGCGATCTCCCAGGAGGTCTTGCCCTCGCTGGCCCAGAACAGGCACTCCTTCTCCCGATCCGACAGCTCGGTCAGGTACTTCATCAGATCCGGCCTGCTCTTTATCAGCTGCAGCGCCGAGTTGAAGATGTAGCTGGCGCAGAACGACAGCAAGGGAACGTTTTCAAACATCAGGTCGGAATTGGACTTTTCCTTGCTGATGAACGAGAGGATGCCGTGTTCCCCCTGCGGCGTGTGCAGCGGGAAGGAGACACCGTTTCTCACCCCGAAGTCGGCGGCCAGGTTCATCACCTCCCGGCTGGCGCTGGGCAGCCAGGGAGAGTCGCAGTCGAGCTTGTTCCAGAAGATGGGCTGGGTCTGCTTCAATCCCAGGAAGACGACCGGATCCTGGGTCAGGTAGTGCCGCTCCGAATAGGCATCGAACCAGCTGGTGGGGCAGTTGTTGAACAACGCCACATGGGATTTCTGCATGCTGATGGGGAAAATAATCAGCAAACGGAAGTAATCAAAGCCCATCTGATGACTGAAGCGCTCCAGCTGCTGCTGGATGTCGCTGGTCTTCTTGGCCTTGGTGAACCGATCGATGTGTTCCCAGATCGCATCGTTGAACATGAACTTCTCCTTTTTCGATCTCTATCACATTGATCGAAAAGATATTTTTTATTTATTAATTTGGTGTGGTGAGAACCAACGCCAGTGACTCCCGTGCTTGCTTAAAAATTATCCTGTTTTTTCGGCCGAAGGCCAACAAAATCATCTGATTGCCACTGCCCCCACTCTTTGAGACAATGAGAATAGTTATCATTGTTAAGATTTATATCATGAATAAGTTTTGGGGTTTGGCCTTGTTGCCACTGTCAGTCCACTTCGCTGCTGGCGCCGACGAGCTGGTCGCACCGGCACTGAAAAACAGCATCGCCGCCGGGAAAGCCTCCCAGCAGCGCGTGGAAAAAGCCGCCGATGCGGCCGTTGCCGCCCGGCTGGAGCTGCAAAATGCCCAGCTGCAACTGCGTGATCTGGAAGCCTACAACCGCTACATGCAGTCTCTGGTGGCCGATCAGCAAAATGAGCTGGGCAAGCTGAGCCAGCAGCTGGAGGCGGTACAGGAGACCCGGCAGGGCCTGATCCCGCTGATGCTGCAGATGCAGGCCGATCTGGAGCAGCTGGTGCAAAATGACATGCCGCTGCGCAAGGAAGATCGCCTGGCGCGGGTTGAACAGCTCAAAGCGACCCTGGCTCGAGCCGACGTGAGCGAGGCGGAGAAGTTCCGCCAGCTGCTGCAGGCCTACCAGATTGAAGCCGAATACGGCAGCCGGTTGGATAGCTACTCTACCGAGCTGGCGCTGGACGGCGCACCGCGCCGGGTCGATGTGCTGGCGGTGGGCCGGGTCTCCCTGCTGGCGATGACCGCCGATCGTTCACAGGCGTGGCGCTGGTCTGCGCAGAGCAAGCAGTGGCAGGCTCTCGACAGCCAGTGGCTCTCTCCCATCGCCGAGGCGCTGGAGATGGCTGCCGACAAGAAGGTTCCCCAGTTGTTGAATGTCCCCCTTTCCGTCAGCCGTGGTCAGGAGGCCCAGTCATGAGCGTCACCATGAAGTGGTTCCCCCTCGCCATCGCCCTCTCTCTGGGCACCACTGCCGCCGTTGCCGATGAAGCCTGGCAGCAGCAGGAGCAGGCTCGTGAGCAGCAGGCCCAGCAGGATCTGGCGTCCGTTTCCAAGGAGCTGAACAGTGCCCGTGCCAAGCTGGCCGCGGCCCAGAGCCTCAGCAAGCAGCTGGTGGCCGAGTTTGCCGGCAACGAGAAGCAGCTGGTGGAGCTCAACGCCCAGTGGGAGCAGGCCTCCGGCGACATGAACGAGATCTTCGCGGTGACCCGCCAGGGGGCCAGCGATGCGGTCAAGCTGCTGAGCGAATCCGCCGTCGAGGGCCAGTACCCGGAGCGCCTCGCCCCGCTCAAGGCCATGGCGCAGGAGAAGCAGGTACCGGATCGCGCCGCCCTCGCCCTGCTGCCCGCCACCCTGTTGCAAGAGATCCGCGAATCGGGCCGGGTTGCCCAGTTCGACGGCAAGGTGCTCGATGCCCAGGGGGCTGCCAGCGAGCAGCCGCTGACCCGGGTCGGCAGCTTCGCCCTGCTGGGGAGCGCAGGCTTCCTGCAACCCACCGCCGAAGGCCTGAGCCCGGTGCTGGGTCTGCCCGGCAGCGTGCTCTCCGCCGCGGCCGCCTATCAGGGTCAGGAGGGGGAAGCGCTGCCGCTGGATCCCTCCCACGGCACCCTGCTGGCGATGCTGGCGCAAGCCCCCACCTTCTGGCAGCAAGTCCAGCAGGGTGGCCAGGTCGGCGCCATCATAGTGCTGCTGGCCGCCATCGGCCTGGGGATCGCCGGGGTAAGGCTGTGGAGCCTCTCCCGCGAGCTGGGCCGGGTTCGCCGCCAGCTCAAGAGCGGCGAATATCATGCTGACAACGCCCTCGGCCGGGTGCTGACGGTGGCCGACAAGCATCCCGAGCTGAGCATGGAGACCCTCGAGCTGCGTCTCGACGAGGCGATCCTGCAGGAGACCCCTCGCATGGAGCGCGGCATCGGCATGGTCAAGGTGATCGCGGCCATCGCCCCCATGCTGGGCCTGCTCGGCACCGTGACCGGGATGATCGGCACCTTCCAGGCCATCACCCAGTTCGGTACCGGCGATCCCAAGATCATGGCGGGCGGCATCTCCATGGCGCTGGTCACCACGGTACAGGGTCTGGTGGCGGCCATTCCGCTGATCCTGGCCCATAGCCTGCTGCAATCCCGCTTCACCGAACTCTCCAACGTGCTGGAGCAGCAGGTAGCCGGCATTCTGGCCGAGCGGGCCGAAAGCAACCGTGACGGGATGGAGCGGGCGGCATGATGCTCGACATCTGGCAACAGCTGCAGAGTTTCATGGGCCGTGGCGGCCCGGTGCTCTGGGTCATTCTGGCCCTGCTGGTGCTGATGTGGATTCTGATGATCGAGCGGCTGCTCTACCTCAACCTGGGGTTTGCCCCGCTGCAGCGCCAGCTGCTTGGCCGCTGGCAGGCCCGCAGCGAGCGCCACAGCTGGCACGCTCGGGCGATCCGCGGGCGCTGGCTGGCCGAGGCCGAGCTTGAGCTCAACCGTCATCTGATCTTCATCCGCACCCTGGTGGTGCTCTGCCCCATGCTGGGGTTGCTGGGTACCGTGACCGGCATGATAGGCGTATTCGATGCGTTGGCCGCGGCCAACCGCTTTAACCCGGAGAGCATGGCGGGCGGGATCTCCCGTGCCACCATCCCCACCATGGCTGGCATGGTGGTCGCGCTTTCCGGCGTATTGTTACTCAGCCGGCTCGAGAGCCAGGCCAAGCGTGCGCTGGCCAAAACCCGGGACGGCCTGCGAGAAGAGAAGGTAATGCAATGAGACGGCAATCCAAACGCCAGCGTGACGAAGTGCAGATCGACATGACCCCCATGCTGGATATCGTGTTCATCATGCTGATCTTCTTTATTGTCACCACCTCCTTCGTGCGCGAAGCCGGGCTCGAGGTGCACAGGCCCCAGGCCAGTCAGGCCAAGGCGCAGAAGTCCTCCAGCATCATGCTGGCGATCGGTGCCCAGGGGCAGA
>NZ_CP137631.1:4752500-4830000 GCF_033349375.1 Aeromonas sp. CD | reverse complement strand
ACTCCTGACTGACCGATAGTGAACCAGTACCGTGAGGGAAAGGCGAAAAGAACCCCTGTGAGGGGAGTGAAATAGAACCTGAAACCGTGTACGTACAAGCAGTGGGAGCCCTTCGGGGTGACTGCGTACCTTTTGTATAATGGGTCAGCGACTTACATTTTGTAGCGAGGTTAACCGTATAGGGGAGCCGTAGGGAAACCGAGTCTTAACTGGGCGTCTAGTTGCAAGGTGTAGACCCGAAACCGGGTGATCTAGCCATGGGCAGGTTGAAGGTTGAGTAACATCAACTGGAGGACCGAACCCACTAACGTTGCAAAGTTAGGGGATGACCTGTGGCTGGGGGTGAAAGGCCAATCAAACTCGGAGATAGCTGGTTCTCCCCGAAAGCTATTTAGGTAGCGCCTCGGACGAATACTACTGGGGGTAGAGCACTGTTTGGGCTAGGGGGTCATCCCGACTTACCAACCCCATGCAAACTCCGAATACCAGTAAGTAATATCCGGGAGACACACGGCGGGTGCTAACGTCCGTCGTGAAGAGGGAAACAACCCAGACCGCCGGCTAAGGTCCCAAAGTTCTGGTTAAGTGGGAAACGATGTGGGAAGGCTCAGACAGCTAGGATGTTGGCTTAGAAGCAGCCATCATTTAAAGAAAGCGTAATAGCTCACTAGTCGAGTCGGCCTGCGCGGAAGATGTAACGGGGCTCAAACCAGGCACCGAAGCCGCGGATTCACACTAAGTGTGAGTGGTAGGGGAGCGTTCTGTAAGTCTGCGAAGGTGTGTCGAGAGGCATGCTGGAGATATCAGAAGTGCGAATGCTGACGTAAGTAACGATAAAGGGGGTGAAAAGCCTCCTCGCCGGAAGACCAAGGGTTCCTGTCCAACGTTAATCGGGGCAGGGTGAGTCGACCCCTAAGGCGAGGCCGAAAGGCGTAGTCGATGGGAAGCAGGTTAATATTCCTGCACGACTTGTAATTGCGATGGGGGGACGGAGAAGGCTAGGTGGGCCAGGCGACGGTTGTCCTGGTGAAAGTGCGTAGGTGGTGTTTCTAGGCAAATCCGGAGACACAACACTGAGACACGAGACGAACACACTACGGTGTGGAAGCCATTGATGCCCTGCTTCCAGGAAAAGCCTCTAAGCTTCAGATTACAAGTCATCGTACCCCAAACCGACACAGGTGGTCGGGTAGAGAATACCAAGGCGCTTGAGAGAACTCGGGTGAAGGAACTAGGCAAAATAGAACCGTAACTTCGGGAGAAGGTTCGCTCTTGACAGTGAAGTCCCTTGCGGATGGAGCAGTTGGGAGTCGCAGTGACCAGATGGCTGGGACTGTTTATCAAAAACACAGCACTCTGCAAACACGAAAGTGGACGTATAGGGTGTGACACCTGCCCGGTGCCGGAAGGTTAATTGATGGGGTTAGCGCAAGCGAAGCTCTTGATCGAAGCCCCGGTAAACGGCGGCCGTAACTATAACGGTCCTAAGGTAGCGAAATTCCTTGTCGGGTAAGTTCCGACCTGCACGAATGGTGTAACCATGGCCATGCTGTCTCCACCCGAGACTCAGTGAAATCGAATTCGCCGTGAAGATGCGGTGTACCCGCGGCTAGACGGAAAGACCCCGTGAACCTTTACTACAGCTTGGCACTGAACATTGAACCTACATGTGTAGGATAGGTGGGAGGCTTTGAAGGCGTGACGCCAGTTGCGCTGGAGCCGTCCTTGAAATACCACCCTTGTATGTTTGATGTTCTAACGCAGGCCCATGAATCTGGGTCGCGGACAGTGCCTGGTGGGTAGTTTGACTGGGGCGGTCTCCTCCCAAAGAGTAACGGAGGAGCACGAAGGTTGGCTAATCCTGGTCGGACATCAGGAGGTTAGTGCAATGGCATAAGCCAGCTTAACTGCGAGACGGACAGGTCGAGCAGGTACGAAAGTAGGTCATAGTGATCCGGTGGTTCTGAATGGAAGGGCCATCGCTCAACGGATAAAAGGTACTCCGGGGATAACAGGCTGATACCGCCCAAGAGTTCATATCGACGGCGGTGTTTGGCACCTCGATGTCGGCTCATCACATCCTGGGGCTGAAGTCGGTCCCAAGGGTATGGCTGTTCGCCATTTAAAGTGGTACGCGAGCTGGGTTCAGAACGTCGTGAGACAGTTCGGTCCCTATCTGCCGTGGGCGTTGGATGATTGAAGGGAGTTGCTCCTAGTACGAGAGGACCGGAGTGAACGAACCTCTGGTGTTCGGGTTGTCACGCCAGTGGCACTGCCCGGTAGCTAAGTTCGGAATCGATAACCGCTGAAAGCATCTAAGCGGGAAGCGAGCCCTGAGATGAGTCATCCCTGACCCCTTGAGGGTCCTAAAGGGCCGTTGGAGACCACAACGTTGATAGGTGGGGTGTGTAAGCGCGGCGACGTGTTGAGCTAACCCATACTAATTACCCGTGAGGCTTAACCATACAACACCCAAGAAGTGTTTCTGGCCTTGTAGCAAATACGAACGAATTACTTACCTCAGCTTTCTTAGATTGAAGAATTTGCCTGGCGGCCATAGCGCCGTGGAACCACCTGATCCCATGCCGAACTCAGAAGTGAAACGCGGTAGCGCCGATGGTAGTGTGGCATTCGCCATGCGAGAGTAGGACACTGCCAGGCATCAATTAAGCAATCACAGCGATGTGGTTGGTCGCGATACGACGTCAGGTTGTATTGGACAGAAGATTTAGATAGCGCACACAGTGCGGTCTTTACCGGTTAGTGTGCTGATATGGCTCAGTTGGTAGAGCGCATCCTTGGTAAGGATGAGGTCCCCAGTTCGACTCTGGGTATCAGCACCATTAAATATTAAAGCCTCCCAATCGGGAGGCTTTTTTGTATCCGCTTCTCTCAGTTTACCGAAATCTGCCTGGCATCGAGATAGAACCGAGCCTGTCCAGAGGCTTCTATCTGAATGGCTGCCACCAGTCGTTCATTGCGAGTGTATTCCCACTGCTTATCGATCGACGTCAAGGGTGGCTTGTTGATACCCAGTGTCTGCAGATACTCATGAAACAAGCCTGCGCTGCCGATCTCGGTCAATCCTGCTTTCATCCCAATCAACTCCCTTTTATTGTTGCTGTTTATCAATAGTAACAGTCTCATATGTATTCAATATGAACGCTTTTCTATCAAATTGATCCAAGCTAAGTTGTGGATTGAAAAAGCCGTTGGTGTTTGAAAAAAGGAAGCAAAAACATGCTGATAAAGAACCTGCGTCTGGTCGGCAGGGAGGGGATGTGGCAGATCCTCTGCCAGGATGGCCTGATGCGTGCCATCGAACCCATGAGCACCCCTCTGCTCGCAGCCCACGAGCTTGATGGTGAGGAGGGGCTCGCCATCGCCCCCTTTGTCGAGCCTCACATCCATCTTGATACCACCCAGACGGCCGGTGAGCCGAGCTGGAACCTCTCTGGCACCCTGTTCGAGGGGATCGAACGCTGGGCCGAGCGCAAGGCACTGCTGACCCATGAGGATGTGAAGCAGCGGGCCATCCAGACGCTGAAGTGGCAGATTGCCAACGGCATCCAGTTCGTCCGCACCCACGTGGATGTCTCTGACCCCAATCTGGTCGCCCTGAAGGCCATGCTGGAAGTGCGGGAGGAGATGAAGGAGTGGGTGGAGCTGCAGATAGTGGCCTTCCCGCAGGAGGGGATCCTCTCCTACCCCAACGGCAAGGCGCTGCTTGAAGAGGCGCTCAAGCTGGGCGCCGACGTGATAGGCGCCATCCCCCATTTCGAGTTCACTCGGGAATATGGGGTCGAAAGTCTGCATTATGTGTTCGATCTGGCCGAGAAGTATCAGGTTCTGGTGGATGTGCACTGCGACGAGATCGACGACGAGCAGTCCCGCTTCATCGAGACGCTGGCAACCCTGTCCTACGAGCGTGGCATGGGTCAGCGGGTGACCGCCAGCCACACCACTGCCATGCACTCCTACAACGGTGCCTATGCGTCCCGCCTGTTCCGGCTGCTGAAGATGGCGGGCATCAACTTTGTCGCCAATCCGCTGGTGAACATCCACCTGCAGGGGCGCTTCGACAGCTATCCCAAGCGTCGTGGCATCACCCGGGTGAAGGAGATGCTGGAAGCTAACATCAATGTCTGTTTCGGCCATGACGACGTGTTCGATCCCTGGTATCCCATGGGCACCGCCAACATGCTGCAGGTGCTGCATATGGGGCTGCATGTCTGTCAGATCATGGGCTACGAGCAGATCAACGACAGCCTCAAGCTGATCAGCAGCCACAGTGCACGCACCCTGAATGTGCATGATCGCTACGGCATCGAGGTGGGCAAACCAGCCAACCTGCTGATCCTGTCCGCCGAGAACGGCTTTGATGCGGTGCGCCGCCAGGTACCGGTGCGTTACTCCATTCGCGGTGGCCGGGTGATTGCGCAAACCACGCCATCCTACACCTCGATTCATCTCGCTCAGGTCGAGCCGGTCGACTTTCGCCGTTGATGCGGGCGATGTCGATTAATTGCCCTGCTGTCCCCCGGGCCTGACATTTTGCATAATGTTGGCCCGATACTATGGAGGCGTGCTCCCATGCAAACCTGGTTATATGTTGCCGCCGGCGGGGCCATCGGCGCCTGCCTGCGCTTTGGTATCGCCGAACTGATGGCGCTGTTGTTGGGACGTCACTTCCCCTATGGCACCCTGATGGTCAACGTGGTCGGCTCCTTCATCATGGGCATTGCCTTTGCGCTGATCAGTCATGGTCATGTGGTAGAGCACCCGCTGAAACCGCTGCTGATGGTGGGTATCCTCGGTGCCCTGACTACCTTCTCCTCCTTCGCGCTGGATACCGTGGTACTGGCCCAGCAGGGGGCCTATCTGAAAGCCGCCCTCAATATCGGCCTCAACCTGTTTCTCTGTCTGGCCATGGTAGTGCTGGGGATGCAGTTGGTCGCCAGCCGGGTTTAAGGTGTCCGCACGCCATTGGCTCTGGTAAACTGGCGGCCATTCTTTGCTCTATGGGTGTTTAAGGGATGTCAGAACAGACTACGACAACGCATTTTGGCTTTAAAACCGTGGCCTCGACCGAGAAAGAAACCCTGGTCGCCGGCGTCTTCCATTCGGTGGCAGCCAAGTATGATCTGATGAACGATCTGATGTCGTTCGGCATCCACCGCCTGTGGAAGCGCTTTACCATCGACTGCTCCGGCGTGCGCAAGGGCCAGAAGGTGCTGGATCTGGCCGGTGGTACCGGTGATCTGACCGCCAAGTTCTCCCGCATCGTCGGCGAGACCGGCCAGGTGGTGCTGGCGGACATCAACGACTCCATGCTCAAGGTGGGCCGCGACAAGCTGCGCAATCTGGGAGTGGCCAACA
The DNA here is from genome assembly GCF_033349375.1 of Aeromonas sp. CD. Classification (NCBI taxonomy): domain Bacteria; kingdom Pseudomonadati; phylum Pseudomonadota; class Gammaproteobacteria; order Aeromonadales; family Aeromonadaceae; genus Aeromonas; species Aeromonas sp. CD. The sequence continues at coordinate 4,824,621 of NZ_CP137631.1, read as the reverse complement.
ACGTCTCCTACGTGCAGGCCAATGCCGAGGCGCTCCCGTTCCCTGACAACCATTTCGACGTCATCACCATCGGTTTCGGCCTGCGCAACGTCACCGACAAGGACAAGGCGCTTGCCTCCATGTTCCGGGTGCTCAAGCCGGGTGGCCGCCTGCTGGTGCTGGAGTTCTCCAAGCCGGTCAGCGAAGTGATCGCCAAGCTGTACGATCTCTACTCCTTCAAACTGCTGCCGAAAATGGGCGAAATCGTCGCGAACGACAGCGAAAGCTACAAATACCTGGCGGAATCGATCCGCATGCACCCGGATCAGCAGACCCTGGCAGGCATGATGGAGAATGTCGGTTTCGAACAGGTCGAGTTCTACAACCTGACCCAGGGCGTGGTCGCCCTGCACCGCGGTTACAAGTTTTAAGGTCGCCTATGCCGATGGATGCCATGGTCACCGCGGTGATCGAAACCAGCCTCAACCAGCTGCTGACGCTCGACAAGCAGAGTCCGGAGCGGCTGCGCAAATTGATGGGCAAGGTACTGAAGCTGGAGCTGCGCGAGCTCAAGCCACTCTGGTTTGTCTTCTCCGAGCGCCGGCTGGATGTGCTGGCGAAATTCGAAGGGGAGGCCGATGCGGTGCTGAGCCTCTCCCTGACCGCGCTCGGCCTGCTCAAGGACCCCTCCGCCCTGACCCGCTACATCCGCGAGGAGAAGCTGGATCTGAGCGGCGACCCTCAGCTGGTGCAGGCGTTCAGCGTGTTGCTGGGCGAGCTGGATATCGACTGGGAAGAGGAGCTGTCCCGTTATACCGGCGATGTGCTGGCCCACACCCTGCTGCGCGGCGCCAGTCAGGCTCGTCGGCTGCTGGGGCGTGAATTGTGCCGCAGCCAGCGCCAACTGGCCGAATACCTGACCGAAGAGATCCGGCTTGCGCCGGGTCCGCTGGAAGTGGCCAGCTTCAACGACGATGTCGAGTTGCTGGCCCAGCAGATGAAAGCGGTCGAGCTGCGGCTGGCCCGCTTCGAGCAGCAGGTAGCCTGATGACCCCGAAGGAGTTCAAGCGCCTCTATCGCATCATCAGCATCCTGCTGGAGCAGGGTATCGACGAGCTGGTGCCAGCCCGTTACCAGCCCTGGCCCGGCCGGCTGGCCCGTCGCAGCCTGTTCTGGCTCAAGAACAAACGTCAGGGGCTGAACCGCGGTGCCCGCATCCGGCTCGCCTTCGAGGCGCTCGGCCCCATCTTCATCAAGTTCGGTCAGATGCTGTCGACCCGGCGCGATCTGCTGCCGCCGGACATCGCCGAGGAGCTGGCACTGCTGCAAGACAGGGTGCCCCCCTTCTGTGGTCAGGCAGCCCGCCGCCAGATCGAGGCGAGCCTGGGCTGCACCATCGAGACCCTGTTTGACGATTTCGACGAGACACCGCTGGCGTCGGCCTCCATCGCCCAGGTGCATACCGCCCGGCTGAAGGAAAACGGCCGCGAGATCGTCATCAAGGTGATCCGTCCCGACATCGAGCCGGTCATCGAGGCCGACCTGCGGCTGATGCAGGCGCTGGCCCGTCTGGTGGCCCGTTTCGTGCCCCAGAGCGGACGACTGCGCCCCATCGAGGTGGTGGAAGAGTATCGCAAGACCATCCTCGACGAGCTCAACCTGATGCGCGAAGCGGCCAACGCCATCCAGCTGCGCCGCAACTTCACCGGCTCCGAGGCGCTCTACGTGCCCGAGGTGTTCACCGAGCACTGCCGCGAGCAGGTGCTGGTGATGGAGCGGATCTATGGCATTCCGGTCTCCGACATTGCCGCGCTGGAGGCCAACGGCACCAACATGAAGCTGCTGGCCGAGCGTGGGGTGGAGGTGTTCTTCACCCAGGTGTTCCGCGACAGCTTCTTCCACGCCGACATGCACCCGGGCAACATCTTCGTCTCCTACGAACATCCGGAAAACCCGCTCTGGATCGGCATCGACTGCGGCATCGTCGGCACCCTCAACCGGGAAGACAAGCGCTACCTGGCCGAGAACTTCCTCGCCTTCTTCAACCGTGACTACCGCCGGGTGGCCGAGCTGCACGTGGAGTCCGGCTGGGTGCCGCCCGATACCAAGGTGGACGAGTTCGAGTTCGCCATCCGCACCGTGCTGGAGCCCATCTTCGAGAAGCCGCTGTCGGAGATCTCGTTCGGCCACGTGCTGCTCAACCTGTTCAACACCGCGCGCCGCTTCAACATGCAGGTGCAGCCGCAGCTGGTGCTGCTGCAGAAGACCCTGCTCTATGTGGAGGGGCTGGGTCGTCAGCTCTACCCGCAGCTCGATTTGTGGCAGACCGCCAAGCCCTATCTGGAAAACTGGATGTATCAGCAGGTGGGGCCCAAGGCGGTGTGGAATGCCATCAAGGAGAAGGCGCCATTCTGGGCGGAAAAGCTGCCGGAACTGCCGGAGCTGGTCTACGAGACCCTGCGCCAGACCCGTCATCAGCAGCGCCACTTCGACCAGATGTTTGCCGATTTTCGCCGGCACAGTCGCCGCCAGGGTCAGGCTCGCTACCTCTTAGGGGTTGGAGCCAGCCTGCTATTGGCCGGTGTATTCTTGCTGACCCAAAAACAACACATTGAGTGGGGACAAATCAGCCTCGCCGGCGCCGGGTTATGCTGGCTGCTGGGTTGGTTGCGAACCCGTTCTCATTAAATAAACTGCGCCAGCAGGCGCCTGTTCTGGAGAGAAAGTCATGGGTGGTATCAGTATTTGGCAATTGTTGATCATCGCAGTCATCGTCGTGCTGCTGTTCGGTACCAAGAAACTGCGCGGCATCGGCGGTGATCTGGGCGCCGCGGTCAAGGGCTTCAAGAAGGCGCTGTCCGACGAGCCGGAGACCAAGTCCGAACAGAAAGATGCCGAGTTTCCGCCGAAACAGCTGAACGAAGCAGCCGGCCAGCCTAGCGATGCTGCCAAGCAGAAAGATAAAGATCAGGCCTAAGCCATGTTCGATATCGGTTTCTGGGAGCTGGTTGTCATTGGTGTCGTCGCCCTGGTGGTGCTCGGCCCCGAGCGGCTGCCCGTGGCGATCCGTACCGCCAGCCACTGGATCAGACTGATCCGCAGCACCGCCAACTCGGTCAAGGCCGAGCTGGAGCAGGAGCTCAAGTTGCAGGATCTGCACAACGACCTGAAGAAGGCCGAACAGTTGCAGATGAACAACCTGAGCCCCGAGCTGCAGGAGTCTATCGAGCAGCTGAAAACGGCCGCACAATCGGTGACCCGTCCATACGAACAACAAAATACCATCCAGCCCGCGCCGGCTGCCGCCGAGGTGAAGGAGGCGCCGGCAGCCCCCGTCAGCGTGGCGACACCTGATGAGGAGCCTACCGTGATCCCCGCCGCAAGTGCCCAGCCGAGCGCCGAACAAGGGGAGGTGAAGCCATGAGTCAGGCCGAACAACCCCTGATCAGCCATCTGGTCGAGCTGAGAACGCGCCTGCTGCGCTCCATCTCGGCCATCCTGCTGGTGTTCATCGCGCTGATCTACTTCTCCAACAACATCTACGACTTCGTGGCCCAGCCGCTGCTGAGTCAGTTGCCGGAAGGGACCAGCATGATAGCGACGGATGTGGCGACCCCCTTCCTGACGCCGATCAAGCTGACCCTGGTGGTCTCCTTCTTCGTGGCGATCCCCTATCTGCTCTATCAGGCCTGGGCCTTCATCGCCCCCGGTCTGTACCAGCATGAACGGCGCCTGATCATGCCGCTGGTCGCCTCCAGTGCCGTGCTGTTCTATGCCGGCATGGCGTTCGCCTACTACGTGGTGTTCCCGCTGGTGTTCGGTTTCTTCACCAGCACCGCGCCCGCCGGGGTGACGGTGGCGACCGACATCGCCAGCTATCTGGACTTCGTGCTGACCCTGTTCTTTGCGTTCGGGGTGGCGTTCGAAATTCCGGTGGCCACCATACTGCTGTGCTGGACCGGGGTGACCAGTCCCAAGAGCCTGCGGGAGAAGCGTCCCTACGTCATCGTCGGGGTGTTCGTGGTCGGCATGCTGTTGACGCCGCCCGATGTCTTTTCCCAGACCCTGCTCGCGATCCCCATGTGGGGTTTGTGGGAGATAGGTCTGTTCTTCGCCCGCTTCTACGTGAAAGAAGAGAGCGAAGAGAAGCAGGAACAGACTGAAGAGGGGAGCTAAGGCTCCCTTCCTCTTTTCATGCTCCCGTTCGAGGCGTATGGTAAGGCCCCATTGAGTAGATGGTTTTCAAATACCTGATATGTCTTCCTTTTGTTCGGACCCGCTGACCCCATGATCGACATAGGTGTAAACCTGACCAGCAGCCAGTTTGCCGATGAACAGGCCGATCTGGTGGCCCGCGCCCGCGCCGCCGGGGTGGAGGCGCTGATCCTGACCGGTACCGATCTGGCCGGCAGCCGCGAGAGCGCCACCCTTGCCGCCCGCTGGCCGGGTTACTGTTTCTCCACCGCCGGGGTCCACCCCCACGATGCCAAGGGCGTCGATGAGGCGACCCTGCCCGCCCTGCGCGAGCTGGCGGCGCTGCCACAAGTGGTGGCCATCGGCGAGTGCGGGCTCGACTACAATCGCGACTTTTCCCCCCGCCCGGTGCAGGATGCGGTATTCGACGCCCAGCTGGCGCTGGCCGCCGAGCTCGGGATGCCGGTGTTTCTCCACTGCCGCGATGCTCACGCCCGTTTCATCGAGATCCTGCGCCCCTGGCTGCCGAAACTGCCGGGGGCCGTGCTGCACTGCTTCACCGGCTCCGACGAGGAGCTGGACCAGTGTCTGGCGCTGGGGCTGCATATCGGGGTAACCGGCTGGCTGTGTGACGAGCGTCGTGGCCAGTTGCTGCGCGAGCAGGTGGCCCGCATTCCGGCCGGCCGGCTGATGATCGAGACCGATGCCCCCTATCTGGTGCCGCGGGATCTGAAGCCCAGACCAAAACGCAACGAACCCGCTTTTTTGCCGCACATCGCCCAGGTGGTGGCGGCCTGCCGTGGTGAAGCGCCCGAGGCCTTGCTGGCCCACACCCGGGCCACCTCCGCCGCGTTCTTCCAACTTCCTCTTCAGGAGTGATTCATGGCTACAACTCTTCCAGGCGCCTTTCCGGGTCGCCGCCTGCGCCGGGTGCGCAAACATGATTTCAGCCGTCGTCTGGTGCGCGAGAACGTACTGACCGCCAACGATCTCATCTATCCCGTGTTCGTGCTGGAGGGGGAGAACCGTCGTGAGGCCGTCACCTCCATGCCGGGGGTGGACAGGCTCTCCATCGATCTGCTGCTGAAAGAGGCTGCCGAGCTGGTTGCGCTGGGCGTGCCGGCCATCGCCTTGTTCCCAGTCACCCCGCTGGAGCAGAAGAGTCTGCTGGCGGAAGAGGCCTACAACCCGGACGGGCTGGCCCAGCGGGCGACGCGCGCCCTCAAGGCGAGCTTCCCGGAGCTGGGGGTCATCACCGACGTGGCGCTCGATCCGTTCACCACCCATGGTCAGGACGGCATCATCGATGACGAAGGCTATGTGCTGAACGACATCACCACCGAGATCCTGGTGAAACAGGCGCTCTCCCACGCTGCTGCCGGGGTCGATATCGTCGCGCCGTCCGACATGATGGACGGCCGCATCGGCGCCATCCGCGCAGCGCTGGAAGAGAACGGCTTCATCAACACCCAGATCATGGCCTACTCCGCCAAGTACGCCTCCTGCTACTACGGTCCGTTCCGCGACGCGGTGGGCTCTGCCGGCAACCTCGGCAAGAGCAACAAGGCCACCTACCAGATGGATCCGGCCAACAGCAACGAAGCCCTGCACGAGGTGGCGCTGGATATCCAGGAAGGGGCCGACAGCGTGATGGTCAAGCCGGGCATGCCCTATCTGGACGTGATCCGCCAGGTGAAGGATCAGTTCGGCGTACCGACCTTCGCCTATCAGGTGAGCGGCGAGTACGCCATGCACATGGCGGCCATTCAGAACGGCTGGCTGAAGGAGAAGGAGAGCATCATGGAGTCCCTGCTCTGCTTCAAGCGGGCCGGGGCCGATGGCATCCTCACCTACTTCGCCAAGCGGGCTGCCCAGTGGCTGCAGGAAGACGCCAGCCGCTGATGCAGCTTGCCTGATGTCACCGACAATGCCGGCCCCTGGGCCGGCATTGTCGTCTTTGGCATCTGGATCGCCGTTTTAATGAGCAGATCCTGGCGAAAAGTGGACAACAGGCCGCGCTCTGGCAGGCAAAGGCTTGATTAATGAGGTTTCTGCCTACATCTTAGGTAGTCCAAGCAAGCTTCTGGACGGCAGGGGCTGTAGAGAATTTAGAGGTATCGCAGGATGAACAACCCTTTGCTGACAATGGACTCGCTGCCCCCTTTCAGCCAGATCCAGCCCGATCAGGTCCAGCCTGCCGTGACGCAGGCCATCGCCGATTGCAAACAGAAGATCAGCGATGTGCTGGCCCAGCGCGACCCCCACACCTGGGACAGCCTGATCGCCCCGCTGGAAGAGGTCAACGACCGCCTGGCGCGGATCTGGTCGCCGGTCAGTCACCTCAACTCCGTACTCAACAGCGAAGCGCTGCGCGCGGCCCACGATGCCTGCCTGCCGCTGCTGTCTGAATTCCAGACCTATGTCGGCCAGCACGAGGGGCTCTATCAGGCCTATCGCGAACTGGCCGAGAGCGACGACTTCCCGCTGCTGAGCGGCGCCCAGCGCAAGGAGATCCAGAACACCCTGCGCGATTTTCGCCTGTCCGGTATCGGCCTGCCCGCCGAGGCGCAGCAGCGCTACGGCGAGATCCAGGCCCGCCTCTCCGAGCTGGCTTCCCGTTTCAGCAACAACGTGCTGGATGCGACCCAGGGCTGGAGCAAGCTGGTGACCGACGAGGCCGAGCTGGCCGGTTTGCCGCAGAGCGCACAGGCCGCCGCCCGCCAGCTGGCCGAGCTGAAGGGCAAGGAGGGCTGGCTGTTCACCCTGGACATCCCCTCCTACCTGCCGGTGATGATGTATGCCGACAACCGCGCGCTGCGTGCCGAGCTGTATGAGGCCTTCACCACCCGCGCCTCGGATCAGGGCCCCAACGCTGGCAAGTGGGACAACTCCGCCATCATGACCGAGCTGCTTGCCCTGCGCCGCGAGCTGGCCCAGCTGCTCGGCTTTGCCAACTACGCCGAGCTCTCCCTGGCCACCAAGATGGCGGACAAGCCCGAGCAGGTGGTGAACTTCCTCACCGATCTGGCGGCCAAGTCCCTGCCGCAGGGCAAGGCCGAGCTGGAAGAGATCCGCGCCTTCGCCGCCGAGCAACACGGTCAGCGCGAGCTGGCCGCCTGGGATCTCGCCTACTACGCCGAGAAGCTCAAGCAGCACAAGTTCTCCATCTCCGACGAGCAGCTGCGCCCCTACTTCCCCGCCAGCAAGGTGGTGAAGGGGCTGTTCGAGGTGGTCAAGCGGGTGTTCGGCATGAAGGTGCGCGAGCGCCTCGGCATCGACACCTGGCACCCGGACGTGCGCTTCTACGACATCTTCGACGCCGAGGACGAGCTGCGCGGCAGCTTCTACCTCGACCTCTATGCCCGCGAGCACAAGCAGGGCGGCGCCTGGATGGACGTCTGCCTGGGTCGTCGCTACCGTCAGGATGGATCCTTGCAAAAGCCGGTGGCCTACCTGACCTGCAACTTCAACGGTCCGGTGGACGGCAAACCCGCCCTGTTCACCCACAACGAAGTGGTCACCCTGTTCCACGAGTTCGGCCATGGCATTCACCACATGCTGACCCGCATCGACGTGGCCGGCGTGGCCGGCATCAACGGCGTGGCCTGGGACGCGGTGGAGCTGCCGAGCCAGTTCCTCGAGAACTGGTGCTGGGAGTCCGAGGCGCTGGCCTTCATCTCCGGCCATCACGAGACCGGCGAGCCGCTGCCTGCCGACCTGCTGGAGAAGATGTTGACCGCCCGCAACTTCCAGGCGGCGATGCAGATGCTGCGCCAGCTGGAGTTCGCCCTGTTCGACTTCCGTCTGCACCAGGAGTTCGACCCGGCCAGCGCGGATCAGATCCCGACCCTGCTGAGGGAAGTGCGCAGCCAGGTGGCGGTGATGACGCCGCCGGCCTTCAACCGCTTCCAGCACAGCTTCTCCCACATCTTCGCGGGCGGTTATGCGGCGGGCTACTACAGCTACAAGTGGGCCGAGGTGCTCTCTGCGGATGCCTTCTCCCGCTTCGAGGAAGAGGGAATCTTCAACCCGGCCACCGGCCAGTCCTTCCTGAGGAACATCCTGGAAAAGGGTGGCTCCAAGGAGCCGATGGAGCTGTTCCGAGCCTTCCGTGGCCGCGAGCCTCAGGTGGATGCGCTGCTCCGTCACAGCGGGATTGCCGCGTGAGTTTGCGGGGCCCGGCTGGCGTGAGCTTCAAGCAGGTACAGTTTTGCCACATAGTGGGATCACAGCGTGATTTTTGAGATAAAAAGGGACCTTTTGGTCCCTTTTCTCAAGGCTTTTTAATATCTTGCGGATAGCATGTTTGCACTGTCCCCGGCTCTTCAGTAGAGTCGGGTCCTACCTTCCAAGGAGAGAAAGAACCTTGCCATGAGGCGAGCACTCGAGTCTGTCTATCAAATCATCTCAAGTCTGTCTCATTCGAGTGGTCAGGGATATTTCGATACCTTTGTGAGTGAAATCGCAGCAGCGGTCGGGGCCGACTTCGTCCTGATTTCAGGCAGGGATCAAGCGGGGCTCTCTTTCAAGGTGCACGCCGCCCACCCCGCGTCTCTCGACATCACCAATTTCAGCTTTCCGGTCAGCGCCACCCTGGGGGAGATCACCCTGCAGGAGGGAGAGACCTGGTTCAGCGATCGGGTACAGCAGCTGTTTCCCCATGCCGCCGTGTTGCAGGCCTGGCACATCCAGGCCTATGCCGGCATCGCTCTCAAGAGTGCCCAGGGGGAGACGGTCGGCATCTGCAGCGTGCTGTTCAAGCGGCCGCTCACCAACATGGACAAGGTGATGGGCCTGTTGCGCCTGCTGGCCCCGCTGGCCGGGCGTGAACTGGCGCTGATGCTGCAACAGCCGGCACCGCCCCAGCCCGAGTACCACGATTTTCTGCACACCATGATGTCCCACGCGCCGGTGGGGATCGGCAAGCTCGATCTGCACGGCAAGATCCTCTGGACCAACCCGGCCATCGAAAAGATGCTGGGCTACAGCCAGAGCGAGCTGCTGCACCGCACCGCCGCCGAGCTCAATCACCCGGAAGACTGGCTGCGCAGCGCCGCCTGTTATGAAGAGCTCAAGCGCGGCGAGCGCACCGCCTTCACCCAGGAGAAGCGCTACCTGCACCGGGACGGTCAGGTGCTGTGGGGGCGGGTCACCGTCACCCTGGTGCGGGACGATCAGCTGCAGCCCGACTACCTGATGGTGGTGCTGGAGAACATCGATCCCCTCAAGCGCCACGCCGAACAGCTCAAGCTCTCCCACCGGGTCTATGACAATCTCTCCGAGGCGATCCTGGTGTGCGATGCCGACAGCCGCATCATCTCGGTCAACCCTGCGTTCGAGCAGATCACCGGTTACAGCGAGGAGGAAGTGTGCGGTCAGCGGCCCAGCATGCTCAAGTCCGGGCTGCACGATCAGGCCTTCTACGCCGACATGTACCACGCGCTGGAGCGGGTGGGGGTGTGGCGTGGCGAGGTGTGGAACAAGCGCAAGAACGGCAAGCTCTACCCCCAGCAGCTGATGATCAGCACCCTGCGGGAAGGGGGGCGGATCAGCCAGTACATCGCCATCTTCAGCGACCTCTCCCAGACCAAGCTGGCGGAGCAGAAGATCGCCGCCCAGGCCAACTACGACAACCTCACCGGGCTGCCCAACCGCTGGCTGTTCGGCCGCTGCCTCAGCCGCTTCTGCGAGCGGGGCGAGCGCTTCGCGCTGATGGTGCTCGACCTCAACAACTTCAAGGCGGTCAACAACAGCATGGATCACCACGCCGGTGACGCCCTGCTGCGGGAGGTGTCGGATCGGCTGGTGAGTCGGGTGCGCACCGAGGACCTGGTGGCCCGTATCGGCGGCGACGAGTTCGCCTTCCTGGTGCCGGGCATCGTCAACCGTCGTCAGGCCGAGGTGTTTGCCAAGCAGGTGATCGGCGGCTTCGCCCGTCCCTTCATGCTGGCCAACCAGCACCTCTACGTGACGGCCACCATCGGCATCACCCTCTGCCCGGGCGATGGTCTGGAGAGCGACGAGCTGCTGCGCAACGCCGAGCAGGCGCTGTTTGCCGCCAAGCGGCAGGGACGGCTGCTCGGCAGCTACTGTGCCTCCATGCGCGAAGAGGTGCGCCAGCGCCACCAGATGCAGCAGGATCTGGCGGAGGCGATCAAGCTCGAGCAGTTGACCATGGCCTACCAGCCGATCTGGGACAACCGCAGTGGCCGGGTCGCCAAGCTGGAGGCGCTGGTGCGCTGGTACCACCCGCACTGGGGCCAGGTGTCGCCGGCGGACTTCATTCCGTTGGCGGAGGAGGCCGGGCTCATCCAGGGGCTGGGGGCGCTGGTGCTGTGGCAGTCGTGTCGGGATCTGGCGCGACTGCAGCAGTCCGGCTTCCCGGATCTGCAGATGTCGATCAACCGCTCCACCTTGGAGTTCCAGACCATTGACCCGGAGGCGAGCGAGTGGCTCAAGGTGATCCACCACTTCGGGCTGGACCCGGCGGACATCGTCATCGAGATCACCGAGTCCCTGCTGATGGAGACCAGCGATCAGCACAGGGTGCGGATCGATGCCCTGCGCGAGGCGGGCTGCAAGCTGGCCATCGACGACTTCGGCACCGGCTACTCGGCGCTCAACTATCTGCGCAACTTCCCGGTGGACCTGGTCAAGATCGACCGGGCCTTCGTGCGCCACATCCCGTTCAATGAACAGGACCGGCTGCTGCTGGACGGCATCATCAACATAGTGCACAACCTCGGCATGCAGGTGGTGATCGAGGGGGTGGAGACTCGCGAGCAGCTCAACTTCCTCTGCCAGAAGGGGTGCGCCTTCACCCAGGGCTATCTGCTGAGCCGGCCTCTGGCCTACGACGACCTCACCGAGTACCTGCAACTCAACGACAAGAGCATGTTCCTGCAGACCAGCTAGCCTGTCCGCCTCTCCTTCGGCCAGAGCCCCTACAGCGACCTTCGGGGGCTGTGATACACTCCGCCCACTGATACCGCCACACAGTCGATACCATGCAGATCCTCCTCGAAGACCCCGCCAAGGCGCCTCAGGCAGAAGCCCTGGCCAGCCAGCTCGGCCAGACCGACCTTCCCCAGTTTGCCCTGGTGTTCACCGCGGCGCGGCTGGAGCTGCGCAAGCTGGACGAGCCCAAGCTGGGTGCGGTCTACGTGGACTTCGTCGAAGGGGCGGTCGCCCATCGCCGCAAGTTCGGCGGCGGCCGTGGCCAATCCATCGCCAAGGCGGTGGGACTCAAGGCGGGCGCCATGCCGCGGGTGGTGGATGCCACCGCCGGGCTGGGGCGCGATGCCTTCGTGCTTGCCTCCCTCGGCTGCAAGGTGACCATGATTGAGCGCAGCCCCGTGGTGGCCGCCCTGTTGCAGGACGGGCTGGTGCGGGCGGCGCAGGACCCCGAGATCGGCCCCTGGGTACGCGAGCGGATGCAGCTGCTGCACGGCCCGGCGGTGGAGACCTTGCAGGGGCTGACCGAGCGGCCCGACGTCATCTACCTCGACCCCATGTTCCCCCACAAGCAGAAGTCGGCGCTGGTGAAAAAAGAGATGCGGGTGTTCCAGTCGCTGGTGGGGCCGGATCTCGACGCCGATGCCCTGCTGCCGGCAGCGCTCGCCATGGCGGACAAGCGGGTGGTGGTGAAACGGCCCGACTACGCCGGCTGGCTCAACGAGCACAAGCCGAGCATGGCCATCGAGACCAAGAGCAACCGCTTCGATGTCTATGTGATGGCGGCGCTGGCGGGATAACGCCACATGCGAGGGTAAAAGAAGAGGGCCAACCCGGCGGGGTTGGCCCTCTTGCCATCTATTGGCCGCCGGCCGGGGCCGGCGGGACAAAGCGGATCAGCTTCTCCTCCCCCTGCCAGCTGAGCGCCATGGTGGCCAGCTCCGCCAGGCTCAGTCGCTCGCCACCTTGCAGCAGCAGGTACTCGACCCCTTCTCTGGCCTCGATGGTGCGGATCCTGTCCGCCCACTGATGGCCGTCCCGGCCGGTGAGGGTGACCGGCAGCTGCCAGCTGGCGGCGATCTCCAGCCAGTCGTAGAGATCGCAACTGATGGGTTGGTAGGTGCTCATGTGCGGGTCGCCCTCTGGTCGCCGGTTACTGGAAGTTGATGCTGGTGGCGGGTGCCACCACCGCCTGGGCTTTCTGCACCTGTTCCAGTTGCAGCGGGTCGCCGGCCAGCGCCGGATCGTCCTCGTTGCCATTGCAGACCAGCGCCAGGTCGTAGCTGCCGAGATTAACAAATCCCAACTCGTAACCAAAGCCGCCACCGCTTTGCGGCAACACGGGCGCGCTGGCGTAGAAGCCGTTGTCGCTGTCCGCCATGTCGGGGTAGTTGTCATCGTTTCTGGGCTGGTAGAAGTAGACGAAGGCCTTGTCGGTCAGCTGGCCGCCGCACAGCCCGGCCGCCACCGTGCCCTTGACGGTGGTGACCTGGGTGTTGTTCACCAGCCGCACCCCTCTGGGTTTGAGCTTGTAGTACTGCTCGTGGCCCGGCAGCACCATGGCCTGGCGCAGGTCGAACTCGGTGGTGAAGGCGCTGAGGCCGTTGGCGGCGATAGTAAAGGCATCCAGCTTGAGTTCGCTGCTGGGCACCTCCAGCGGCTTGATCACCCCATCATCCCGTTTGACGTAGGAGTAGGGGGTGCCATCCAGAAACTGGTTGGCGACCTCCCGTCCGTCCAGTACCCGCAGCCGCATCTGGCTGTAGTCGCCGGGCACCACGCTCTGGCTGGCCAGCAGCGGGCGGCTGACGGAGCCCTGGTATTGCAGCAGGTCGATGTAGGTGAACAGCGGCCTCCCTGCGCTGTCGAGCGGGATGGTCTCGCCGCTCGGGGTGCAGCCATCGTCCTGGGCCGAGGTGAGGAAACTGGCGGTGGTCCAGCTCTGCTCGGTACCGGCGACGGGGTGGATGCTGATGTTGGCGACGGCGATGCAGACCTTGCTGACGGCATCCACCGGGGCATCGGAGAAGGCCAGCGAGAGCTGGGCCTGTTGCGGGCTGTTGTTGTCGCCGCCGCCTCCGCCGCCACAGGCGGTGAGCAGGGCGGTCAGGCCGATCAGGGTCAAGGGTTTCATGGCGTCCATTCCGGTTGTGAAGACAACCCTACTCTAGTCGAGCGGCGCTAATGGCGCAGGTGACAGCCAGCGGGAAAAGGATGAGCTCGGGGTGCCAGCCCAATGAAATCAAGGGTCAGCTTTGAACGGCGCCAGTCATGGCTGCGAAAGAGATTGTCGGAACGGTGGGGCAGGTGGCTGGGGCACAGATTGGGCGAGGCCCAATCAGGCTTCCAGCAGCCGGGTGGGCCAGCCCATCTTCTGCTGGCGTTCCACCTCGAAACGCAGTTCGCTGGCGCGCAGGTAGTGCTCGTCCAGCCAGCCGCTCGGCAGGGTCAGGGTCAGTGCATCTTCATCGGCTTCGAGGGTGAAGCGGGGCACTGTGCCCTGAGTGCGGCGCATGCAGAGGATCAGCGCGATGCGCAGGATGCGGGCCAGCCGGATCGCCTGGCGACCGGTGACGGCACCCTGCTTCTCCAGCGGTTCCAGCTTGAATTCGTCCCGCTGGTTGAACAGCAGGGCCGACAACAGCTTCTTCTGGGCCGGGGTAAAGCCAGGCATGTCGATGTTGTCGATGATGTAGGCGGCGTGTTGCGGCGCCTTCTTGTACTCGATGCACAGACCGATCTCGTGCAGCAGGGCCGCGTAGCGCAGGATCGGGCGCCCGTAGCGTTTCGAGAGTCGCCAGGCCGGCTGCAGCTGGTTGAACGCCTCGACGGCGGTGTCGCGCACCCGTTCGGCGTGCTCCTTGTCCAGCTGGTAGCGGTTGATCAGGCTGTCGGCGGTGCGATCGCGGGCATCACAGTCGTGATTGTTGCCGAGCAGGCCGTAGATTAAGCCCTCGCGCAGGGCGCCACCCGCCAGGGTCATGCTCTCGATGTTGAGGGTTTCGAAGATGGCGATCAGGATGGCGAGACCGGAGGGGAACACGGTCAGCCGTTCGGCCGCCAGCCCTTCCAGCTGCAGCTGGTCGAGCTTGCCGCAGGCAATAGCCTGACCCATCAGCTCTTGCAGCTTGGGCAGGGTGACCCGCTCGCTCTTCCCTTGTGCCAGCATGATCTCCTGCAGCGCCTGCACCGTGCCGGAGGCACCGACACAGGTACGCCAGCCGAGCGCACGATAATCTTCCGCCACCTTCTCCAGTACCGCCTTGGCGGCGGCGATGGCCTGCTTGAAGCGGGCCTCGGAGAGCTCGCCGTCACCGAAGTGGTTGTTGAGCCAGGTGACGCAGCCCATGTGCAGGCTGTTGAGCAGTTTCGCTTCGCTGTGTTCGCCGATCACCAGCTCGGTACTGGCGCCGCCGATATCGATCACCAGCCGGTTGCCTTCGCCGGCCGAGGTCCAGGAGACCCCCTCATAGATGGTCTTTGCCTCTTCCTCGCCCGAGATGATCTCGATGCTGTGGTTGAGCACCCGTTCCGCTTCGCTGAGGAACTCGTCGACGTTGGTGGCAAGGCGCAGGGTGGCGGTGCCCACTACCCGGATATTGTCGGCCGGAATGTCCTGCAGCTGTTCGGAGAACAGGCGCAGGCAGTCCCAGCCCCGCTCCATGGCGGCACGGCTGAGACGAAACTCCGGATCGAGCCCGGCGGCGAGGCGAACCTTGCGCTTGACCTTGGTGACGGTGCGCAGGGCACCGGCGACCTCGCGCACCACCAGCATGTGAAAGCTGTTGGAGCCGAGGTCGATGGCGGCATAGAGCGGCGAGTTGTGCAACTGGGCCAGTCCTTTCAGCTCTTGCGGGGCGGACGACGGCGGTTGTTGCTGTTGCCACCGCCCTGGCGATCGCGCATGTTGCGGTTCACCGGCTGACGGTTGCGGAACACCCGCTTCGGTGCGGTCACGTCATCCAGCAGCGCCTCGCGGTCATACTTGCTGACCGGGATCGGGTGGTGAATGTACTCCTCGATGGCCGGCAGATTGAAGGCATAGTCTTCACAGGCCAGGCTGATGGAGTGACCGCTCTTGCCGGCACGACCGGTACGACCGATGCGGTGTACGTAGTCTTCGGCGTCGTCGGGCAGGTCATAGTTGAAGACGTGGGTCACGTCCGGGATGTGCAGACCGCGGGCGGCCACGTCGGTGGCAACCAGGATGTCGACCGTGCCCTTGGTGAAGTCTTCCAGGATCTTCATCCGCTTCTTCTGCGGCACGTCACCGGTCAGCAGGCCGACACGGTGGCCGTCGTTCTCCAGCCAGGCATGAACGTCTTCACAGACGTGCTTGGTGTTGGCGAAGACGATGGCTTTCTCCGGCCACTCTTCTTCCATCAGGGAGAGCAGCAGCAACATCTTGTCTTCGTTGGAGGGGTAGAACAGCTCCTCCTTGATCCGCACGCCAGTCATCTGCTCCGGCTCGATCTGCACATGTTCCGGGTGGTTCATGTGTTCGTAGGCCAGCTCCTGCACCCGCAGGGAGAGGGTGGCGGAGAACAGCATGCTCAGACGCTCGGTGGCGGGCGGCATGCGGCGGAACAGGAAACGGATGTCCTTGATGAAGCCGAGATCGAACATGCGATCCGCTTCGTCCAGTACCACGACCTGGATATTGCTCAGATCGATGACCTTGGACTTGAAGTAGTCGATGATGCGGCCAGTGGTGCCGATCAGGATGTCGACACCCTGCTCCAGCACGGCCAGCTGCTTGTCGTACCCTTCGCCACCGTAGGCGAGGCCGAGCTTGAGGCCGGTCGAGGCGGACATGCTTTCCGCGTCATTGTAGATCTGGACTGCCAGCTCCCGGGTCGGGGCCATGATGATGGCGCGCGGCTGGTTGATGAGGCGCGGCTTGGTCAGCGGATGGGTCAACAAATAGTTGAAGGTGGCGGCCAGGAAGGCAAGGGTTTTGCCGGTCCCTGTCTGGGCCTGACCGGCGAGGTCATGACCTTCTACCAGCAGTGGCAGAGACAGTGCCTGGATGGGGGTGCAATAGTGAAATCCCTTTGATTCCAGACCAGCCAGAACTTCGGGTTCGAGGCCCATTTGGGCGAATTTGTCGGTCGTTAAATGTGTTTTGCTCATGGCGGTAGGTTATCAGGTTAGGCTTGCAATAATAAACAGGATCATTTCAAATAGGGCAACTATTGCCTTTGTTGATACGTCAATAAAGCCTTAATTACTGACTGGAGTTGGAGATGAGTGACAAGATTGTTCAGCTGAGCGATGCCAGCTTCGAGGCAGATGTAATCAAAGCCGATGGCGCCGTTCTGGTCGACTTCTGGGCCGAATGGTGTGGTCCGTGCAAGATGATTGCCCCGATCCTGAACGAAGTCGCCCAAGAGTATGCCGGTCGCGTGACCGTGGCGAAATTGAACATCGACCATAACGCCGACACTCCGCCCAAGTATGGCATTCGTGGTATTCCGACCCTCTTGCTGTTCAAGAATGGCGAAGTGGCAGCGACCAAGGTCGGTGCCCTGTCCAAGACTCAGCTGAAAGAGTTCCTGGACGGTAACCTGTAATAATCAAAGAGGAGCGCATTGCAATAATGCGCTCCTTCTGTTTTATCACCTAGACGCTCACCCCGATTGGTGCTAATTTATCGCTCGTTTGCTAACCTTTTTGCCTGACTCTTTGCTCACACATCAGCCTGGCAAATCAAATCCGATCAGCATCAATCCAGCAGACTGTCTCCTCATTTCAATCCTTGCTTACAGACTTTCACCACTATGAATCTGACTGAATTAAAGAACACTCCTGTGTCCGAGCTGGTACAGCTTGGTGAATCCATGGGGTTGGAAAATCTGGCTCGGGCGCACAAGAAAGACATTATTTTCGCGATCCTCAAGGCGCACGCCAAGGGTGGCGAGGATATCTTTGGCGACGGTGTGCTGGAAATCCTGACCGATGGTTTCGGCTTCCTGCGTAGTGCAGACGGCTCCTACCTGGCCGGCCCGGACGACATCTATGTCTCCCCGAGCCAGATCCGCCGTTTCAACCTGCGTACCGGCGATACCATCTCCGGCAAGATCCGGCCGCCGAAAGAGGGCGAACGCTACTTCGCGCTGCTCAAGGTCAACGAGGTCAACTACGACCGTCCGGAAAACTCCCGCAACAAGATCCTGTTTGAAAACCTCACTCCGCTGCACGCCAACGAGCGTCTGCGCATGGAGCGTGGCAACGGTTCCACCGAAGACATCACCGCCCGCGTACTGGACCTGGCTTCCCCGATCGGTAAAGGCCAGCGCGGTCTCATCGTCGCACCGCCCAAGGCCGGTAAGACCATGCTGCTGCAGAACATCGCCCAGAGCATCGCCTACAACCATCCTGACTGCGAACTGATCGTCCTGCTGATCGACGAGCGTCCGGAAGAAGTGACCGAGATGCAGCGCATGGTGAAGGGTGAAGTGATCGCCTCCACCTTCGACGAGCCGGCTTCCCGTCACGTCCAGGTCGCCGAGATGGTGATCGAGAAGGCCAAGCGCCTGGTCGAGCACAAGAAGGACGTGGTGATCCTGCTGGACTCCATCACCCGTCTGGCCCGTGCCTACAACACCGTCATCCCGTCATCCGGCAAGGTACTGACCGGTGGTGTGGACGCCAACGCCCTGCACCGTCCGAAGCGCTTCTTCGGTGCCGCGCGCAATGTTGAAGAGGGCGGCAGCCTGACCATCATTGCCACCGCGCTGATCGATACCGGCTCCAAGATGGATGAAGTCATCTACGAAGAGTTCAAGGGTACCGGCAACATGGAACTGCACCTCTCGCGCAAGATTGCCGAGAAGCGCGTCTACCCGGCCATCGACATCACTCGCTCCGGCACCCGCAAGGAAGAGCTGCTGACCACCGGCGACGAGCTGCAGAAGATGTGGATCCTGCGCAAGATTGTGCACCCGATGGGCGAGATCGACGGCATCGAGTTCCTGATCGACAAGTTGGCCATGACCAAGACCAACGACGAGTTCTTCGACGCCATGCGGCGCCAGCAGAAGTAACCGACTCGAAAATCATCAAACCGCGGCCCAGGTCGCGGTTTTTGTTTATCTATTTTACGGTCGCCTGAGTAGTATGAAACCTCGATGTCACAAGGATAGGGACGTCATGAAGCATGTACTCCTGATATTGCTGAGCTGGCTGCTGGTGCTGCCGGTCGGGGCTGCCGAGACGCAGCCGCCCCGGACGACACTGGTGGCCGACGAGGGACTGCAGGGTCACCTCGACTATCTGAGCGGCCGGCTGCAGCTGGGGCAGTTTGCCGCCATTGACACCCTGCTGGACTCCCTGGCGGTGGGGCAGCGGGAGTATCTGTTGTGCCAGCTGCTGGCTACCCTCAATAGCCAGCCTAGGGCCACCAGCCCACAACTGCTGGCCTGGGTGCGCGCCCAGTCGTTCAAGGCCCCCAGCTGGCTGGTGGAAAAAGAGGTGGACGGCTTTCTGGTGCAGCAACCCGCCTACGACTTTGCCGCCGCCGCGCGGCAGGTGTTGAGCCGCTGGCAGCAGCAGGCCTGGCAGGACAACTATCGCCAGCAGCTGGAAGAGGGCACGTTCGAGTTCAAGCAGATCTACAACAGCCGCAATCCTGATCTGGCCCAGCAGCAGCAGGCGCTGCTGACCGTACTCGATCGGCAGCCGCTCCCGCTCCTGCAACGGGAGGCGCACACGCTGGCCGCCATGAGCATCTTTCTGCCCGACAACCGGCTGCTGCGGCTGTTGGCCGAGCGCACCGGCGACAGCGCCCTCTATCAGAAGCTGTGGCATCAACCGGTGGATCACGACAGCGTGGCCGCGCTCGCCAGCGTGGGCCGCTTTCACCAAGGCCAGGCGGCCAGCGATCTGCTGATTGCCGCCAGTCGCAATGCCCGTCTCAAGCTGCCCGCTCTGCAGCAACTCAGTCAACTTTCGCCGCTGCCGGACACGGCCCAGCAGTTCCTGCTAGCGGAGCTGGGCAATCGCCAATACAGCGGTCAGGTGGCCAGCCTGCTGCTGCAGATGGACGAACCCAGGCTGCTGGCACAGCTTGCCGATCGGCTGACCCGGCAGGAAAAGCGCCATGCAAGTCCGGTGATGCTGCCCGATTCGGGTACACCCGCCGCCCGCCCAGGGTTATAATGCGGCATCGCCTGAACACAGGGTACCTGCATGAAATACAAGGATTTGCGTGATTTCATCGCGCAGCTGGAACAAAGCGGACAACTCAAGCGCATCAGCCGTGAGATAGACCCCTATCTGGAGATGACCGAGATCAGCGACCGCACCCTGCGGGCGGGCGGGCCTGCCCTGCTGTTTGAAAATCCCAAGGGTTACACCATGCCGGTGCTGACCAACCTGTTCGGCACCCCGGATCGGGTCGCCATGGGCATGGGCCAGCCCAACGTGGCCGCCCTGCGCCAGGTGGGGATCTGGCTCTCCTACCTGAAGGAGCCGGAGCCGCCTCGTGGCTTCAAGGAGCTGATGGAGAAGCTGCCGATCTTCAAGCAGGTGCTCAACATGCCGACCAAGCGGCTCTCCTCTGCCCCCTGTCAGCAGCGGGTGCTGGAGGGAGAGGCAGTCGATCTGGACCAGATCCCGATCCAGCACTGCTGGCCTGGCGACGTGGCCCCGCTGGTGACCTGGGGTCTGACCATCACCCGCGGTCCCTACAAGAAGCGGCAGAACCTCGGCATCTATCGCCAGCAGAAGATCGGCAAGAACAAGCTGATCATGCGCTGGCTGGATCACCGCGGCGGTGCCATCGATTTTCGCGAGTGGCAGGAGGCCCACCCGGGTGAGCGCTTCCCGGTGGTGGTGGCGCTCGGTGCCGATCCGGCGACCATCCTCGGCGCGGTGACGCCGGTGCCGGATACTCTCTCCGAATACGCCTTTGCCGGTCTGCTGCGCGGCAGCCGCACCGAGGTGGTGAAGGCCATCAGCTGCGATCTGGAGGTGCCCGCCAGCGCCGAGATCGTGCTGGAAGGCTATCTGGAGCCGGGCGAGATGGCCCCCGAAGGGCCTTATGGCGATCACACCGGTTACTACAACGAGGTGGACGAGTTCCCGGTCTTTACCATCACCCACATGACGATGCGCAAGGATGCCATCTACCACAGCACCTACACCGGCCGTCCGCCCGATGAGCCGGCGGTGCTCGGGGTGGCGCTCAACGAGGTGTTCGTGCCGCTGTTGCAGAAGCAGTTCCCCGAGATCGTGGACTTCTACCTGCCGCCGGAGGGGTGCTCCTACCGGATGGCGGTGGTGACCATCAAGAAGCGCTATCCTGGCCACGCCAAGCGGGTGATGCTGGGGGTCTGGTCCTTCCTGCGCCAGTTCATGTACACCAAGTTCGTGATCGTCTGCGACGACGACATCAACGCCCGCGACTGGAAGGACGTAATCTGGGCCATCACCACCCGGATGGACCCGGCCCGCGACACCACCCTGATCGAGCACACCCCGATCGACTACCTGGACTTCGCCTCGCCGGTCTCCGGGCTCGGCTCCAAGATGGGGCTGGATGCCACCAACAAGTGGCCGGGGGAGACCAATCGCGAGTGGGGCCAGCCCATCGTCCAGGACGAGGCGGTGAAGCAGAAGATCGATGCCCTCTGGGACGAACTTAACATTCTCGGCTGAAGAGCGGCGGCAGGCCCGACGGGCCGTGCCGCCTGGCCGGGATGCAAAAGATTGATGCCATTTGAGCTGAATTGGGTATGCTCGACTGACCTGACCACTTTGCTGGTCGCCAGTCCACAGTGAATCAAGAGCGAAAGCGGGCCGAGCGAGCCCGTCACAAGGATAAGAATGCAACGTATCAAGTGCCGCGTAGAGGAACTGCGCGAATATGTCGACACCATCTGGCATGTGGCTCTGACGCCGCTGCAAGAGGTCAGCTTCAAGCCGGGCCAGTAT
This sequence comes from Aeromonas sp. CD, assembly GCF_033349375.1. Taxonomy (NCBI): domain Bacteria; kingdom Pseudomonadati; phylum Pseudomonadota; class Gammaproteobacteria; order Aeromonadales; family Aeromonadaceae; genus Aeromonas; species Aeromonas sp. CD. The sequence goes on along the minus strand of NZ_CP137631.1, from coordinate 4,803,558 downwards.
CTGCTGGTGGTGATGAGCGATTCGGACAAGCGTCCCTTCTCCATCGCCAACTCGCCGACCCGTCCGGGCATGCTGGAGCTGCAGATCGGCGCCACCCCGGAAAACGCCTATGCCGGCCAGGTGCTGGCCCGCATGCGCGAGCAGGGGGAGATCGAGATTGAACTGGCTGCGGGCAAGGCCTTCCTGCGGGAAGAGTCACCCCGGCCGCTGATCCTGATGGCGGGTGGCACCGGTTTCTCCTATGCCCGCTCCATTCTGGAATACCTGATCGATACCGGCAGCAAGCGCCCGGTGTTCTTCTACTGGGGCGTGCGTCAGGCGCACTGGCTCTACGAGCAGGAGCAGATGCAGCAGTGGGAGCGCGACTACGCCCCGCTCACCTTCATCCCGGTGGTGCAGGAGCCGGAAGCGAACTGGACCGGCAAGACCGGGCTGGTGCACAAGGCCATCATGGATGACTTCGTCAGCCTGCATGACTACGACATCTATGTCGCCGGTCGCTTCGAGATGGCGGGTGCGGCGCGGGAGGAGTTCAAGATCCTGGGCGCCGAGCCAGAGCGCATCTTCGGCGACGCCTACGAATTCATCTGAGTTCGGCATGAGGCCGGCCACATAGCGTGACCGAGGCGGCCTCGCTGAGTCAGCCTGCTGCTTGCCTTGCGGCAGGCCAGAAACAACAAACCCCAGCCTGGCTGGGGTTTGCTTTATGGGCGACCTGCGTTATTCGCCTTTGGCACCGAGCTGCTGCTCGAGCTGGGCCAGCTTGGCCTCGAGCGCGGTCAGCTTCTCGCGGGTGCGCAGCAGCACCTTGGTCTGCACGTCAAACTCTTCGCGACTGACCAGGTCCAGTTTGCCCAGCTGGGACTGCAGCACCTGACGGATCTTCTTCTCCACCTCTTCACCCATGCTGCGAATGCCGGGCGGCAGGGAGTTGTGCACCTGTTTGGCGATCTCTTCCAGTTTCTTCGGGTCGATCATGTGGTTCTCCTTAAGCAATGCGCCATTCTACCGGCAATTGATCCGCTTTGCCGAGATCGAGGGTCGCTTTTTGCCAGCTGCCATACGGGCCGTCGCTGGTCGGGTCTGGTATTCGGGATGAAGCTGTTAACCTATCGAGTCCCGTTTCTATTCCAATTCCTTGATGCTGTACACAAAAAAAGCAGATCAGATGACCGACCAGAGGCTTAATAATTGTTGCGTTGCTGTTAAGATGTACCGGTCGGGTTCTCACCCAACTCAGTCAGCATTTCATGGATAACAACTAAAAAGAGATAAGGATATGAAAAAGAAGCTAATTTACGCCGCGGTTGTCAGTGCTATGCTGGCTGGCTGTGGTGGCAGTGACGATAACAAAGGCGACACCTCCAGCTATCTCGACTATCTGTTGACCGGTTCCAACGCCGTGCGCCCCAGTGCTCTGGCAGCCCGGGCCAGCGATGGCACCCTGAAATTCTCCACCGAAACGGCAGATCTCTCCAACCCGGTCTCGGCCATGTCGACCCTGGATGGCTGGTCCACGACCCAGGCCATCCAGATCGTGCCCGTCACCTCGTCCGGCATCACTGTCCAGGCACCGGCGGCGGCGGAGTTTGCCGCCTCGGTGGCGCCGCTCTACCTGCTGGAACTGAGCTTTGACAGCACTGCCCTGCGCCCGAACGGCGTGAAGAAGGTGCTGACCTACGGGGTGGACTTCGTGGTGGCCGCTGCGGCCGGCAAACTGAATCTGGTGCCGCTCAAGCCGCTGAACCCCTCCTCCTACTACATGATCGTGGCCACCGACTCCCTCAAGGACAGCAGCGGCAACGCGGTCAAGGCCGGCAGCGACTACGGCAACTACAAGAACAACGTTGGCAGCAATGCCCAGGAGCAGACCATCAACGGTCTGATCGCCCTGCAGGAAGGGCTGTTCAAGGCCGCCACCGGCGTCTCCACCGATCACGTCATCTTCTCCGACTGGTTCGGTACCCAGTCCGGTGCCGACGTACTGGTGGCGGTGAAAGGGGCGGCGGCGTCCGTGCTCAAGGCCGACCCCGTTACCCTGGATGCCGCCAAACTCTGGAAGCGGGATGCCAAGGGCAACACCAGCCTGCCGGGTACCTATACCCTGGCCGTGACCGGCAGCAACCCCTTCCTGACCCAGCTGGACGCAGAGCAGTTCCTGCCGCAGGAGCAGAAAGACGCGATCGCCACCGCCTTCGGCCCCGGTGCTCCGCTCTACCCGATTGCTCAAGCGACCAAGGTTTATACCGGCACCGTCAAGCTGCCTTACTTCCTCTCCTCGCCGGCCACCGCCGGTTCCTGGGACAAGGCCAAGACTCAGTCCTGGCACGGTGCCATCCCCAGCCTGTACGCCATCGCCAATGCCCTGAAAGCGTCCGACAGCGAAGTGATTGCCGGGCTGGTGGGGGCGGGCGTGGATCCGGCCCTGCTGGCGACGCTGATTGCCGATCCGACCCGTCAGGCCGAGTTGCTGGCCGAGGCGAGCAAGCTGATCGGGGTGACCCTCACCTCCGGCGGCAAGCCGCTGGATGCCGAGCAGAACATCGGCCGCTTCAACCCGCTGCCATCCCTGTCGGAAGTGCAGTCGGTGCCGATGCGCATCTTCGCCAAGGATGCCCTCAACACCATCACCGACGTGATCATCTACCAGCACGGCGTCACCTCGGTGAAAGAGAACGCCTATGCGCTGGCGCTGGGCCAGATCTATGCCGGCATGCAGGCAGGCAAGAAGGTGGCGCTGGTGGTGATCGATCACCCGCTGCACGGTGAGCGTGGCTTCGCCCTGAGCGGCAGCATGGATACCGTGACCACCTCCGACAACCCGACCCCCTACCTGAACCTGAGCTACCTGACCGTGGCCCGCGACAACCTGAAACAGAGCGTGGCGGATCTGCTGGGCCTGCGTCTGGCGGTCGGTCTGGCCAATGCCAAGGGTGCCATCGGCACCGCCGGCAGCCTCAAGGTGCACTTCCTGGGCCACTCCCTGGGTGCCATCTCCGGCACCAACCTGCTGGCGGTTGCCAACAATCCTATGGGTAATGCGGCGGATGCTCTGTTCAAGTTCGACACCGGCGGCCTGGCCATGCCGGGTGGCGGTATCGCGCCGCTGCTGCTGAACTCGCCGACCTTCGGCCCGACCATCAAGATGGGCGTGCTGACCAGCGGTAGTGCCGAGCTGAAAGCGGGCTTCACCGCCTACGCGCCCAACTGCAAGACCGCGGTGCCGACCTGCTTCGTCAACGAGTTCCTGCCGAGCCTGAGTGCTACTCAGCAGGCGACGGCAGCCAGCACCTTGCAGAGCTACAGCTTCGCGGCCCAGTCGGTGCTGGATTCGGCTGACCCGATCAACCTCGGCAGCGGCATCCAGAGCAGCGTCCCGCTGTTCGCCACCGAGATCGTCGGCGATGGCGCGCTGAGCCTGTCTGACCAGGTGATCCCGAACAGCATCGCGTCCGCCCCGCTGGGTGGTACCGAGCCGCTGTTCAAGGTGCTGGCACTGCAGCCGCTGACCGCCACCGGTGCGGCCAGCCACAACGCGGCCCGCTTCGTGGCCGGTGGCCACAGCTCGCTGCTGGCGCCGGACGAGAACTTCGACCCGAGCGGCGATGTGACCACCGAGATGCAGTCCCAGTTCGCCAGCTTCTTCATGAGCGGCGGCACTGCGGTCAAGGTGACCAACGGCAGCCTGCTCAAGCAGTAAGCCAGTCGGCCAATAAAGACGCCGCCCCTCGGGGCGGCGTTTTGTTTTCCAGCATCGCGCTTGTCGCTGGTTCAGGCAGGCCTTGTCGGTGGCTGAGCAGCTTGCTGCACCTCGATGACTACCACTCAGGCGGGCTGGTGGTGTCTGTCCAGCCAGCCCTGCAGCAGCCCGACCAGCAGACCGGCCAGGTGGGCCATGTTGGCGGTGCGGGTGCCGAGCAGATCGAAGAAACCGAGTGCCAGCCAGAACAGCATGAAGCCCATCAGCGCCGGTGGCAGGGTGAGGCCGCAGGCCGGCTGCAACTTGCTGCGCAGCCAGCAGTAGCCGAGCAGGGCATAGACCACCCCGGAAAGGCCGCCAAACAGCGGGCCGCTGGCGAAGAACTCGGCCAGGTTGGGCAGGGCGGCGCCTACCAGCAGCAGGATCAGCAGCTTGCCGCTGCCGAGCCGTTGTTCGATCTGGCCCCCCAGATACCACCACCACAGCAGGTTGAACACCAGGTGCAGCACCGAGAAGTGGATGAAGGCCGGAGTGAAGTAGCGCCACGCCTGCCAGTCGGTGAACTGGGCCAGGGTCGGGTGGAAGGCCAGCTCATCGAAGATCGGCAGGCCGATGGCATCGAGCCCGTAGATGGCCAGACAGGCGATGATCACCACCAGGGTCAGCGGCCCGGCCTGATGCAGGAAGTCGGTGACCGGGTCGGTCATCCCCTTGCTGTAGTCGATGCGGGCATCGGCCCGGCCGGATTGCCAGGAGGCTTCCATATAGCGGGGGTGGGTCGGCTCGGCCAGGAAGCGTTTCACCTCCAGCTGGGCCTGGGCGAGGCGCTGTTCGTCTGCCAGCCAGACCGAGACGCCAAGCTCGGACTGGGTCAGTTCGCACGAGATGCCGAGGGTGGAGAGATAGTCCACCAGCGCCTGGGCCATGCGGGCATTGTCGAGCACCAGCAACTGGATCATGCGTCGCCCGCCTGGATCGGGAACTCCCTGCGCCACGCCTCGAAGCCGCCATCCAGGCTGTAGACCTCATCGTACCCCTGTTGCAGCAGGTACTGGGCGGCGCCCTGGCTGCTGTTGCCGTGATAGCACATCACGATCACCGGGGTATCGAAGTCCACCTCGTTCATGAAACGCACCAGGGTGCCGTTGGTGAGGTGGAAGGCGCCGACCGCGTGGGCCGTCTCGAACGACTGGGGGTCGCGAATATCCACGAGGCGGGCTGCACCGGCGGCAAGCTTCTGGTGGGCATCATGGGCACTGATATGGGCAAACTGGTCCATTAACATGTCCTGCGAATAGGTGATTGAGGGTCAGTTTACCGCAAGCGGAGGCCGGCGCTAAGCCCGCAATGTGTCCGGTTATTGCCGTGACCGATCGCAATTTCCTTCAATACCGGGGGCGGGGTGCCGACTAGGCTGGGGGCTCCTTTTGCCGATATGAGCGTTATTCATGGAGACGAGTCTGCTGTTATCCATGGCCGGGTTTGCCCTGGCCATGTCCATCACCCCGGGGCCGGTCAACTTGGTCGCCCTCGGCAGCGGCGCCAAGCACGGCTTTGCGGCCAGCCTGCGCCACGTAGTCGGGGCCACCCTGGGGTTCATTCTGTTGCTGCTGTTGATGGGACTTGGGCTGGGCGCCACCCTGCTGCAATGGCCGCTGGCGGCGGAGGTACTGCGTTGGGCCGGGGTGATCTTTCTCGGCTGGATGGCCTGGCAGCTGCTGGTGGACAGCGGCCGGGTGGAGGGGGTCGACGGGGTGGCGCCCTCCTTCTGGTACGGAGCACTGATGCAGTGGCTCAATCCCAAGGCCTGGCTCGCCGCCAGCATGGGGATGGGGGCCTATGGCAGTGCGGGCGGGGTGGGGCAGGTGGCCCTGTTCAGCGGCCTCTATTTGGTCATCTGTCTGTGCTCCATCGCTTGCTGGGCCTGTGCCGGCAGCCGATTGCAGGGGGTGCTGCTCGCGCCGCAGCGGCTGCGCTGGTTCAACCGGGCGATGGCGCTGTTGCTGCTGCTCTGCGCCGCCTATCTGGTGCGCTAGCTCTGCCGGATCAGCTGATTGCGGTAGTGACCCGGGGTGGCAGCCACCCGCCGCTTGAACTGGCGCTGGAAGTGGGCCTGATCGGCAAAACCGCTGGCCAGCGCCACCTCCGCTAGCGGTTCTCCCCGCCTGAGCAGGATGCGGGCATGGCGGATGCGCTGATCGAGCAGGTAGGCGTGGGGCGTCATGCCGTAATGGCGGCTGAAGCTGCGCACGAAGTGAGAGGGGGTGAGCCCGGCCACCGCACTCAATTGTGCGAGGGTGAGGGGGCTGCTGCAGTCGTCCTGCATCAGCTCGGCGGCCCGCTGCAGGTGCTGCGGCGGCCGATCGTCCCAGCTGGCCGGGGTGAGTCTGGCCAGCAGCTGGCGGCTGAACTGGTGGCAGGCCACCTCGCGCGCGAGCGGCTCCGGCTCCTGCCACAGCTGCCGGTGGAGCCGGTGGAGCCGGCACAGCCCCTGGTAGAGCAGGGGATCCCGGCTTGCGGTCATGTCGAAGGGACGAAACGCATCGCCCAGCCCCGCCTCTTCCTGCTGGCGCTGCAGCCAGCCGGTATCGAGGTAGAACATCAGATAGGACCAGGGCTCATCCGCAATCGGGTTGCAGGCGTGCACCTCTTCCGGGTTCATCAGCACCAGGTGGCCGCGGCCGACCTCCTGCCGGCTGCGCTGGTTGAGGTAGTGGCTGTGGCCGCCGGTGATGGCGCCGATAGAGAAGTGGGGGTGGCTGTGCTTGTCATAGCAAACGCGGCGGCCATCCTGCACCGCCCGCGCCTCGATGAAAGGCAGGGCCGGATCGTGCCAGAAACTGTGGTGATCCGGCGCCGTGTCGGCCCTGCTCATGGGTCAGCCGCCGAGATAGGCCTGGCGGACGGCCGGGTTGGCCAACAGGGCCGCCCCCGTGTCCTGCAGTACCACGTGGCCGTTCTCCAGCACATAGCCGCGATCGGCCAGCTTGAGCGCCTGGTTGGCGTTCTGCTCCACCAGGAAGATGGTCATGCCGTCGCGGCGCAACTGCTCTATGGTGTCGAAGATCTGCTGGATGACGATGGGGGCCAGCCCCAGCGAGGGTTCATCCAGCAGCAGCAGGCGCGGCTTGCTCATCAGGGCGCGGCCGATGGCCAGCATCTGCTGCTCGCCGCCGGACATGGTGCCGGCGCGCTGCTCCAATCGCTCGTGCAGGCGGGGGAACAGGGTGAAAATCTGATCCAGCAGGCCGCGCTGCTCGGCCTTGTCGACGAAGAAGGCCCCCATCAGCAGGTTCTCCTCCACCGTCAGGCGCGCGAAGATGCGGCGCCCCTCCGGCACCACGGCGATGTCTTTACGCATGATGCGGGCGGTGGAGAGCGAGTCTATCTGCTCTCCCTCGAACCAGATGGAGCCGCTGCTGGGCTTGGGCTCGCCGCACAGGGTCATCAGCAAGGTAGTCTTGCCGGCGCCGTTGGCGCCGATCAGGGTGACGATTTCCCCCTCTTTTACCTGGACGCTGACGTCGTGCAGCGCCTGAATTTTGCCGTAATGGGTCGATACGTTGCGAAGTTCTAACATCTTTCTGTCCTTACGACTCGCCCAGATAGGCCTTGATCACTGCCGGATTGCTGCGGATTTCGTCCGGCTTGCCGTGGGCCAGCGGGGTGCCCTGGTTGACCACGAAGATGCGGTTGGAGATCTCCATCACCAGCTTCATGTCGTGCTCGATCAGCAGCACCGAGACCCCGAACTCGTCCCGCAGGTTGGAGATGAGCTCGTTCAGTTCGTCGGTCTCGTGCGGGTTGAGGCCGGCGGCCGGCTCGTCCAGCATCAGCAGCTCGGGCCGGGTCGCCATGCAGCGGGCAATCTCGAGCCGGCGCTGCTGGCCATAAGCCAGGTTGCCGGCGGCGCGGTTGGCGAGATCTTTGAGCCCCACCTTCTCCAGCCAGAAGGCGGACTGCTCCAGCCCCTCCCGTTCGGCGCGGCGAAAGGCCGGGGTCTTGAACAGTCCGGCCAGAAAGCCGGTGTTGAGGTGCCTGTGCTGGGCTACCAGCAGGTTTTCCACCGCCGTCATGTCCTTGAACAGTCGCACGTGCTGAAAGGTGCGAACTATCCCCTTGCGGGCGATGAGGTGGCCGGGCAGGCCCTGGATCTCCTCACCCTTGTAGCGGATGATGCCGCCGCTCGGGCGGTAGAAGCCGGTCAGGCAGTTGAAGACGGTGGTCTTGCCCGCCCCGTTGGGGCCTATGATGGAGATCACCTCCCCCTTGTCCACGTCCAGCTTGACCCCGTTGACCGCCAGCAACCCTCCGAAGCGCATCGACAGATCAGAGACTTCCATTAACTTCTGATTGGCACTCATTTTTTCAACTCCAGATGCGGACGGGTCATCGGCAGCAATCCCTGTGGTCGCCAGATCATCATGAACACCATCAAGAGGCCGAACATCAGCATGCGGTACTCGTTGAACTCGCGCGCCAGCTCAGGCAGCACCGTCATCACGATGGCAGCCAGCACCACCCCGATCTGGGAGCCCATGCCGCCCAGCACCACGATGGCGAGCACGATGGCCGATTCGATGAAGACGAAGGACTCCGGACTGATGAAGCCTTGGCGCGAGGCGAAGAAGCTGCCGGCGAAGCCCGCGAAGCAGGCACCAATGGTGAAGGCGGTCAGCTTGATGATGGTGGGGTTGAGCCCCAGCGACTTGCAGGCGATCTCGTCTTCCCGCAATGCTTCCCAGGCGCGGCCGAGCGGCATGCGCAGCAGGCGGTTGATGACGAACAGGGTGGCGATCACCAGCACCAGCGCCATCAGGTAGAGGAAGATCACCTTGTGGTTGGCGTTGTAGGCGATGCCGAAGAACTCGTGGAAGGTCTCGAAGCCGCCATCCTTGACGGTACGGTTGAACTCCAGACCGCCCAGGGTCGGCTTGGGAATGCCGGAGATGCCGTTTGGGCCGCCGGTCAGGCTGGTCATGTTGTTGAGCAGGATGCGGATGATCTCGCCAAAGCCCAGGGTGACGATGGCCAGATAATCCCCCCGCAGCCGCAGCACCGGGAAGCCGAGCAAAAAGCCGAAGGTGGCCGCCGTCAGCCCGGCGATGGGCAGGCACTCCCAGAAGCTGAGCCCGAAGTAGGTGTTGAGCAGGGCATAGCTGTAGGCGCCGACCGCGTAGAAGCCGACATAGCCGAGATCCAGCAGGCCGGCGAGGCCGACCACCACGTTAAGGCCCAGCCCCAGCATGATGTAGATGAGGGCCAGGGTGGCCAGATCGATGGCACCGCGCGAGGCCATGAAGGGCCAGCTCACCGCAAACAGCAGTACCAGCACGGCGGTGAGGTTATAGAGCTTGGGGGCCTCTTCGGGGCTTGGCAGCACCAGCTTGGTGAAGCCGACCGAGAAGCCGCTGATGGAAGCCTGAAACAGCCTGGATATCTGGCCGCGCAGCATCTGGAACCAGAACACCAGAGTGGCACCGCCCAGCAGCCAGGCCAGCGACACGTCGAGCCGGCTGGTCACCAGCAGGCGGGTGCCGTCGGTTTCGAGCTTGAAGCCGAGCAGCCAGAAGGAGAGCACCAGCAGCACCAGGCTGGCGATGCAGGCATGAATGAATTGTTTTTTCATACCTTTTCGACCTCCGGGCGACCCAGGATGCTGTATATGGACATGAACAGCAGCATCAGACAGGTGATAGGTGCATGAATGAATTGATGTTGCATCATACCTTCTCCACCTCCGGGCGGCCGAGAATACCGGTCGGCATAAACAGCAGCACGCCGATCAGCAGGGCAAAGGCCATCACATCCTTGTACTCGGTGCTGAGGTAGCCGGCGGTGAGCGCCTCGACCACGCCGAGCAGCAGGCCGCCCAGCACGGCGCCGGGAATGCTGCCGATACCGCCGAGGACAGCCGCGGTGAAGGCTTTTAGTCCGGCCATGAAGCCGAGGTAGGGGTTGATGACGCCGTAATACATGCCGAGAAGCACGCCGGCGACGGCGGTCAGGGTAGCCCCCAGCACGAAGGTGATGGAGATGACCACATGGGTATCGATACCCAGCAGGTTGGCCATCTTGATATCTTCCGAACAGGCGCGGCAGGCGCGGCCCATGCGGGAGCGACCGATGAACTGGGTCAGCGCCAGCATGGTGACGAAGGTCACCACGAAGATGATGAGCTGCATCCAGGAGAGGCTGGCCTGGAAGCCGTCGGCTTCACCCAGGGTCCAGCCGCCGGAGATCAGGGTGGGCATGGCGATGTCGCGCGAGCCCTGGGCCATCCGCATCATGTTCTGCAGGAAGATCGACATGCCGATGGCGGAGATGAGGGGGATCAGCCGGTTGCCGCCCCGCAGCGGGCGGTAGGCGACCCGCTCTATGGTCCAGCCATAGGTGCCGGTGATGACGATGCTGACCAGGAAGGCGCCCCCCAGCAGCAGGAAGGTGCTGTCGATGCCCATCATCATGAGCCCCGCCATCACCATGAAAGCGACATAGGAGCCGATCATGTAGACCTCGCCGTGGGCGAAGTTGATCATGCCGATGATGCCATAGACCATGGTGTAGCCGATGGCGATCAACGCATAGGTGCTGCCTATGGTTAACCCGTTCAGCAACTGCTGAACCAGGTAAAGGAAGTGTTCGGACATACTGCGTTCCCTGTACTTGCCCGCAAAGAAAGGAGGGGTGACTCATGTCACCCCGACCGGCAGATTATTTGACTTGAGTGGAGGTACCGTCGGCGTGCCACTGGAACACACCGAATTCAAAGCCTTTCAGGTCGCCACTCGGAGCCCAGCTCAGGGTGCCCATGACGGTATCGATCGGTGCGGCCTTGATGGCGGCAGCCACGGCAGCCGGGTCATCCTCACCCGCCTTGGCGATACCGGCAGCCAGGGTTTGCACCGCGGCATAGGTGGTCCACACGAACGGACCGGAGGAGTCCTGACCCTTGGCCTTGAACGCGGCCACCAGCGGGGCGTTGGCCGGCACCAGGTCATATTTGTTCGGCAGGGTCACCAGCAGGCCTTCGGAGGCCGGACCGCCGATGGCGGAAATGTCCTTGTTGCCGACCCCTTCCGGACCCATGAACTTGGCCTTGAGGCCCTTCTCGCCGGCCTGACGCAGGATCAGACCCAGCTCGGGGTGATAACCGCCGTAGTAGACGAAGTCGACGTTCTCTTTCTGCAGCTTGGCGATCAGGGCGGAGAAGTCCTTGTCGCCGGCGGTGATGCCTTCAAACGCCACCACCTTGACGCCGGCCTTGTCCAGCGCCGCTTTCACGCTGGAGGCGATGCCTTCGCCGTACTGTTTCTTGTCGTGAATGACGGCCACGCGCTTGGGCTTGACCTGCTCGATGATGTACTTGGCGGCGGTCGGCCCCTGGTCGCTGTCCAGGCCGATGGTACGCAGCACCAGCTGATAGCCTCGCTCGGTGATCTTGGGGTTGGTGGAGGCCGGGGTGACCATCAGCACGCCTTCATCTTCATAGATGTCGGAAGCGGGCAGGGTGTTGTCGGAGCAAAGGTGGCCGACCACGAACTTGACGCCGTCGTTGATCACCTTGTTGGCGACCGCCACGGCCTGCTTGGGATCGCAGGCGTCGTCATAGATGACGGCTTCGATCTGCTTGCCCTTGATGCCACCGGCCTTGTTGATCTGCTCGACTGCCATCTTGCCGCCGGTGAACTGCATGTCGCCGTACTGGGCGACCGGGCCGGTGACCGGACCGGCGATGCCGATCTTGATGGTGTCCGCCGCGTGGACCAGTGATACCGATCCGAACAGGGCCATAGAAACCGCTGTCCTGACTGCCATTTTGCTCAACTTATTCATCGATTCGTCCCTTAATCAGTGGATTGTTTCATTTTCCGTGTGCCATTCCGAACCGTGATCCCGCCAGTCCGGCAATAGGTATGGTTCTATCATTCCTCGCTGGGCAATAACAAGCTGTTAAAGATACTAACCAGAGAGGGTGGAATAGTGCTTTTTTGAAACAAATAACCAATATTGAAATCTGATTTAGATATTGATGCTGAGGGTGTTGATTAACATCTTCTCAACAAGGTGTGCTTTCGATAAATGATAGATGAAAAAACTGACGATATTTTACCCTGACACTGCTCCCATTTTGACCAAAATCCGTTTGCGCAAATAGAAATGAGCGCCTAGATTAGCCAGCATTGACAATTCATTGGCAGTGCTCGTTAAAACCAAGCCTTTATTCGGGAAATCTGCTAATGTTCCGCCTTTGATCTTCAGGAGACAGAGATGGCCACTATCAAGGATGTCGCCTCCCGCGCAGGCGTATCCATCTCCACCGTCTCACATGTACTCAATCACACCCGTCGGGTCAGCGAAGACGCAACCCAAAAAGTGCTTGAGGCGGTGGCAGAACTCAACTACGCGCCCAACTCGGTAGCGCGCAGCCTCAAGATAAACTCGACCAAGACCATCGGCATGCTGGTGACCACCAGTGCCAACCCCTTCTTTGCGGAAGTGGTGCAAGGGGTGGAGGCGTACTGCTTCGAGCAGGGCTACAGCCTGATCCTCTGCAACACCGAGAACCAGCCGCCCCGTCAGCAGCACTACCTGCGCATGCTGATGGAGAAGCGGGTCGACGGTCTGCTGGTGTTGGGAACCGACATCGATACCCCGCTGCGCGACATGCTGCGCATCCACAAGAACGTGCCGCAAGTGGTGCTGGACTGGGGTACTGAGTGTGACTTTGCCAACGTCATCAACGACAACGCCCGCATCGGTGCGCGCCTGGCGGTGCGCCATCTGCTGGAGCAGGGTCACCGCGACATCGTCTGCATCACGGGTCAATTGGCCAAGCCGACCACCCAGCAGCGGCTGGACGGGGTGCGCGATGCCCTGGGCGAGCAGGGTCTGACCCTGAAAGACGAGCAGATCTTCGAAGGGGATTACGAGAGCCAGAGCGGATTCGATGCAATGCAGCGGATCCTGGCCCTCAAGCCACGGCCGACCGCGGTGTTTGCCTTCGACGATCCCATGGCGATCGGCGCCATCTGCGCCGCCTGGGAAGCCGGGGTCAAGGTACCGGACGATATCTCCATGATCGGTTATGACGACGTGGAGATGGCGCGCTTCTCCAGCCCGCCGCTGACCACCATCCGCCACCCCAAGGCCGAGCTCGGCCTGCTGGCGGTGCAGCAGCTGGTGAGCCGGATCCGCAACAAGGAGCTGGAAGTCGAGTCGATGACGGTCCAGCCGGAGCTGATCGTCCGCCGCTCGGTCAAGTCCCTGCGCTGATTGCGCCACGGCAGAGCCAGCAACAAGAAAACCCCCTCGCCAGCGAGGGGGTTTTTGTTTGTCCCGCGTTTATTGCAAGGGCGGCCAGTACTCCTTGTTGGCGGCGATCAGGTCGTCCAGGATGGCTTTGGCCACCGAGGCGCTCGGCACCGTCTTGGAGAGGGTGATCGCCTGCCACAGCTTCTGATAGGAGCGCTCGATCCACGCCTCCACCACCAGCTTCTCGACGGCCACTTGCTGGCCCATCATGCCCTGCTGGAACAGCGGGATGTTGCCCACCTGCAGCGGCTCGGGGCCGCTGCTGCCCACCAGGCAGGGGATCTCGACCATGGCCTCCGGGTCGAAGTTGGGGATGGCGCCCCGGTTCGGCACGATCAGCAGCATCCGCTCCTGGGTGTTGAAGGCGATGGCGGTGGCCAGATCCACTATGTAGGAGGCGTGCTCGTCGATCTCCAGCTCGCCGGCCGCGGCGTTGCCGGCTGCCACGATGGCGCGGCAGGCGCTGAACACCTGCTTCTCGCGGTGCTCCATCACCTCGTTGGCGCGGGTGTGCTCCGGATTGGAGTGGGCCACCACATAGTCCGGGTAGAGGTAGTACTTCAAATAGGTGTTGGGCAGGGTGTCCGGATCAAGGGCCCAGACGTCCCTGGCTTTGGCGAAGGTGTCGTTCCAGCTGGCCTCGGCGTGGCCGGCCTGCTTGGGCACATAGCCGTGTTTGGCCACATGGGCCTTGATGGCCGGCATCAGGTCGTTGCCCGCCAGATCCTCGATGCGGGTCCACCAGCCGAAGTGGTTGAGGCCGTAGTAGCGTACCCGCATCTCCTTGCGTGACGGCAGGCCGGCGATCTGGGCCATCCGTCCCTCGATGCCGATGGGCATGTCGCAGATGTTGAGGATCCTGGCGTGGGGGCGCAGGCGACGGGTCGCCTCGGCCACGATGGCGGCCGGGTTGGAGTAGTTCAGCATCCAGGCATCCGGCGAGTACTGCTCCATGTAGTCGACCAGCTCCAGCACGCCGCCGATGGAACGCATGCCGTAGGCGATGCCGCCCGGTCCGCAGGTCTCCTGGCCGACCACGCCATGGCGCAGGGGGATCTTCTCGTCCAGCTCGCGCATGGGGTACTTGCCGACCCGGATGTGGGCCATCACGAAGTCCACCCCGCTGAAGGCCGCCTTGGGGTCGGTGCCATAGCTGAAGGCGATGTCAGGGGCCTGCTCCCGCAGCAGGACGCGGCAGGCTTCGGCGATCACCTCCTGGCGGGCGCCATCGTTGTCATAGAACTTGATCTCCCGCAGCGGGAAGCGGTGCTGGTTCTCCAGCAGCATGAGAACGATGCCCGGGGTAAAGGTGCTGCCACCGCCGGCAATGACGACAGAGAATTTTTTCATGATCATGACTCCGTTACGAAAGAAGAGGAGGGGGGGTTGTTCATCAGGCTCTCCATGTTTTCCCTCAGCTGGGGGACATGCAGACCGATAATGATCTGGATGCTGTCACCGTGGCGGACCACGCCGTGGGCACCCAATTGTTTGAAAGCATCATCCGGTGCCGCCAGGCTCGCATCGCGTAGCGATATGCGCAGCCGGGTGGCGCAGTTGTTCAGGCTGTTGATATTTTCCGCGCCACCGAGCGCCGCCAGAATATGGCCGGCAATATCATGGCCACGCTGTTTTTTGGCGGCCTGATAATCAGCCTTGGAATACAGTTTTATTTCGCTTTCATCCCGCCCCGGGGTTTTCAAATTGAATTTCAGAATGATCGTGCGGAATATCAGGAACCAGATCCCGGTAAAGGTCAGGCCGATGGCAATCTGGGTAAATATCATGCCGGCGTGATTGTGGAACATGGGGATCCAGTTCTGCGGCAGGAACTGGTCGAGCAGACCGCCGCCCATGTTGCCGACGACCCCGAACAGGTACATCACGGTCGCCATGGTGGCCGCCAGCAGGGCATGGATGGCGAACAGCAGGGGCGAGATGAAGAGGAAGGTGAACTCGAGCGGCTCGGTGATCCCCACCAGCATGGCGGTCAGGGTCGCCGGGATCAGCAGGCCGGCCACCTTGGCCTTGTTCTCTTTGGCGGCGGTGGCGTAGATGGCGAGCGCAATCCCCATGGCCCCGAAGATCTTGGAGTTGCCGTGCAGGGCGAAGCCGCCCTGGGGGAACAGCTCGATCAGCGGCCGGGTGCTCTGGCTGAACTCCAGCATGTGCTGGGCCCAGTAGAGCTGGATGCCGCCTTCCACCGCAGCCGGGCCGAAGATGAAGGGGCCGTAGATGAAGTGGTGCAGGCCGGTCGGGATCAGAATCCGCTCGAGGAAGGTGTAAACCCAGACGCCGAGCGGGCCGGAGACCAGCATGAACTCCTGTAGAGAGGCGATGCCCATCTGTACCTTGGGCCAGCCCAGCAGGGTCAGCCAGGCGCAGGGGATCATCACGAAGAAGGCGACGATGGTGACGAACGAGCTGCCCTGGAAGATGCCGAGAAAGACCGGCAGCTGCCGGTCGAACAGCCGGTTGTGCAGGGCGGTGACGATGCCGGAGATGGCGATGGCACCTATGATGCTGGTGTCCAGGGTCTTGATGCCGGCCACCATGGCCAGCCCGCTCTCGCCACCCACGGCCTGGTTGAAGTCGACCCCGAAATAGTCGCCCCAGGTCATCCCCATGGCATTGATGAAGTAGTTCCAGGTCATGAAGCTGACTAGCACGGAGAGGCAGGCGCGGGCCTGAGCCTTGTTTGCCAGCCCGATCGGCAGGCCGATGGCAAATATCAGCGGCATATTTCGAAATACCGTCCAGCCACCCTCTTCAATAATATGGACTATTTGAAAAAACAGTCCCTGAGGATTGGCCAGCGTCTCTCCCACGAACATGGGATTTTTCAGCATGATTGCAATGCCTACCACCATACCTGCGAATGGAAACAGTAATACAGGCGTAAACATTGCCCCGCCAAAACGTTGAATTTGACTGAGCATATAGCGTCCCTTTTTATTAGAGAATTGTCTGACTGCTGTTGTCGTGTTGCTGAATTGAACCTAACAACAAGCGATCAGGCCCTCATGAAATATGTGGTGGTTATGTGATCCGGCGCATGCACTTATTTAGACAAAGAGATCTAAATTTTGCGATATTGTTGTACGTCTTGTTTTTGTGACGTTTTTATCGGGTTAATTGAATTTAAAGTTGTTTATTTTCAGCTGGTTGAAATAAAGGCGAGCAAATGGAGCGCCACCCCGGTGGGGTGAGGAGAGGTCTAGCAGTGATCTACAAATCGGTGGCGGATCGGTTGCGTATCCGGGTCAACGGGGCAGATTGCCGGGTGGGGGATGTCCTGCCGAGCGAGAAAACCCTGGCGAGTCAGTTCGGGGTATCGCGGATGACGGTGCGCAAGGCGGTGGACATGCTGATCGAGTGGGGGTTGGTGGAGCGGCGCCACGGCAGCGGCACCTACGTGACCAAGAAGGACGTGCAGCACGAGACCAAGGGGCTGAGCGGTTTCACCGAGCTGATGCGTGAACAGGGCCGCAGCCTGACCAGCGAGGTGCTGGAGTTTCGCACCATGCCGGCCCCGCCCGCCATCGCCAGCCAGCTCAGGATCAAGGTGAACGAGCCGGTCTACTTCTCCAACCGGGTGCGCTCGGTGGACGGTCGGGCCCTGCTGGTGGAGGAGAGCTACATGCCGGTGCGGCTGTTTCGCACCCTCTCGGTGGCCCATCTGGAGGGATCCAAGTTCGCCTACATCGAGAACGAGTGCCAGCTCCCCATCGCCGGCAATTACGAGAGTTTCAGCGCCGTGCTGGCCGACCGGCGCATGGCCGAACTGCTGCACATCGAGCAGGGGGCGCCCATCCTGCGGCTCACCTCGCTCTCATACGGTGAGAACGGCGAGTTTCTCAACTACTCCATCATGTTCCGCAATGCCAACGACTATCACGTCGACTACCACCTGCGCCGCGCCCGCGGCTAGCCTGCCCCCATCTTGCTGTGTATGCCAACCCCCTCGCCAGCGAGGGGGTTTTTGTTTGATGGGCCCAGAATGGGCGCCTCACGTCTTGAGGCCGAGCCGCTTGGCGAGCCGGTGCAGGTTGCCGCCGTCGAGCTCCAGTGCGCGGGCGGTGGCGGCCCAGTTGCCGTCATGGGCGGCCAGGGTCTGCTCGATCAGCGCGAGCTGGAAGGCGTCGGTGGCGGCGCGCAGGCCGAGGCCGCCGGGCAAGGGGGTCATTGGCGCCATGGCGGGGCTGGTGGAGGGGGGCAGGGGGCCGGCTGCTAGGTTGAAGTGATGGCTGGCGAGGGTCGGGGCCTGGCTGCCCTGTTCGGCCCGCGCCAGCACGGCGGCGCGGTGGATGGCGTGCTCCAGCTCGCGCACGTTGCCGGGCCAGTCGTGGCGCTCGAGCAGTTGCAGCGCTTGTGGCTGGATGCGCAGCCGCTCCAGCCCTAGGCTGAGCCGGCAGCGTTCGCAAAAGTAACCGGCCAGCAGGGGGATGTCGCCGGGGCGCTCGCGCAGCGCCGGGGCGTGGATCGGGAACACGCTCAGCCGGTGGTAGAGGTCGGCCCGGAACTGCCCCTCGACCACCGCCTGCTTCAGATCCCGGTTGGTGGCCGCCAGGATGCGCACGTTCACCTTGAGCGGGGTGTCGTCACCGATCCGCTGCAGATCGCCGTATTGCAGCACCCGCAGCAGCTTGGCCTGCAGCGGCAGGGAGAGCTCGCCGATCTCGTCGAGAAACAGGGTGCCCTGATCCGCCAGCTCGAACTTGCCCGCCCGGTTGTGGATGGCGCCGGTGAAGGCCCCCTTCACGTGGCCGAACAGCTCGCTTTCGGCCACGGATTCGGGCAGGGCGGCGCAGTTGAGGTAGACCAGCGGGGCCTTGGCTCGCTGGGAACCGCGATGCACCGCCTTGGCGATCAGCTCCTTGCCGACCCCGGTCTCCCCCAGGATCAGCACGTTCAGCTCCGAGTTTGCCACCACCTCGATCTCGTGGCGCAGCCGGGCCATGGCGGGGGACTGGCCGATCATCTCCGGTTGCTCAGGGCCGGGCCGAGTGCCGGGGACTAGCGGCTCGCTGCTCTGGCGGGCGAGCCGTTCCAGCAGCAGGGCGTTGTTGAGGGCGGCGGCGGCCAGGGCGCCCACCAGCCGCAGCTCCTCGTCGCTGATGGCGTCGAACTGGGTCGGGTTCATGCCGTCTATGGTCAGCGCACCGATCAGCGCCTGATCCGAGAACAGCGGCAGGCCGACGCAGGCGTGCACCTTGAAGTCGTCGTGATCCGGCAGCAGGCCATCATAGGGGTCGGGCAGGCTGCTGTCGGCAGGGAAGCGCACCACGTCGCCGGCGCGGGCGATGGCCTCCATGCGCGGGTGATCCTTGAGGGCGAAGCGGCGCCCCAGCACGTCCTGCATCAGGCCGTCGATGGCCAGCGGGATGAACTGGCCCCCCTCGTAGCGCAGCAGGGCCGAGGCATCCGAGTTCAGCAGGCTGCGCACGCTCTGGATCAGGCGGTGAAAGCGGTCCTGATGGGAGATGCCGAGTTGCAGATCGAGGGCGATGCGCGCCAGGCTGTCGGTCGAGATCACGATAATTGTCCAAATGACAGTGTGTTTGTGATTTTGACTATAAAGAGAGGCTGTCTAAATGACAATGATGGATATTCATATCCATTAAAAACAACAAGTTATATGTTGGCACGTCCGCTGCAATAGCTGGTTCAGTCGAACATACACTATTGCATTCGAGGAACTGCCTGATGAGCATTCACGTCAAGAACAACATCCACTGGGTCGGCCAACGGGACTGGGAGGTACGCGACTTCCACGGTACCGAGTACAAGACCCACAAGGGCACCAGCTACAACAGCTATCTCATCCGCGAAGGGAAGAACGTGCTGATCGATACCGTCGATCACAAGTTCAGCCGCGAGTTCGTGCAGAACCTGGCGGCGGAGATCGATCTCGCCGCCATCGACTATGTGGTGATCAACCACGCTGAGGAGGATCACGCCGGCGCCCTGACCGAGCTGATGGCCCGTATCCCCGGCACCCCCATCTACTGTACCCACAACGCCATCGACTCCATCACCGGCCATCATCACCACCCGGAGTGGAACTTCCACCCGGTCAAGACAGGTGACAGCCTGGACATCGGCAACGGCAAGCAGCTGGTATTCATCGAGACCCCCATGCTGCACTGGCCCGACAGCATGATGACCTATATGACCGAGGATGCGGTGCTGTTCTCCAACGACGCCTTCGGCCAGCACTACTGCGACGAGCACCTGTTCAACGACGAGGTGGATCAGACCGAGCTGATGGAGCAGTGCCAGCGTTACTACGCCAACATCCTCACCCCCTTCAGCCCGCTGGTGACAGCCAAGATCAAGGAAGTGCTCGGCTTCAACCTGCCGGTGAGCATGGTGGCCACCTCCCACGGCATCGTCTGGCGCGAGGACCCCACCCAGATCATCCTGAAATACCTGGAGTGGGCCGACCACTATCAGGAAGACCGCATCACCTTGTTCTACGACTCCATGTCTAACAACACCCGCATGATGGCCGACGCCATCGCCCAGGGCATCCACGAGGTGGACCCCGGCGTGGCGGTGAAGATTTACAACGTGGCCCGCCACGACAAGAACGAGATCCTGACCCAGGTGTTCCGTTCCAAGGGGATACTGGTGGGCTCCTCCACCATGAACAACGTCATGATGCCCAAGGTGGCGGGCATGCTCGAAGAGATCACCGGCCTGCGTTTTCGCAACAAGCGTGCCTCGGCCTTCGGCAGCTATGGCTGGACCGGCGGCGCGGTGGACCGGATCCAGACCCGGCTGATGGATGCGGGTTTCGACATCAGCATCTCCCTCAAGGCCAAGTGGCGGCCGGATGGCTCGGCGCTGGCCGAATGCCGAGAGCACGGCCGCCGGCTCGCCCGTCAGTGGGCGCTGCACCCGCTGGACGCACCCCGCCCGATCACCACAACCCAGGCAACCGTGACGCCCGTCCCCGCGATGCCTGCTGTTGAGCCGCAAGCCGCAGCGGCCGCCGCCGAATGGGATGACGACCAGGCCATGCTCTGCACCGTCTGCCAGTGGGTTTACGACCCAGCCCAGGGCGAGCCGGATCAGCTGGTGGCGCCGGGCACCCCCTGGGCTCAGGTACCTGACAGCTTCCTCTGCCCCGGCTGCGGCATCGGCAAGGAGGTATTCGAACCCTGTGGGGTGGAGGCCTGTGTATGAGCACAACAACGCAGAGTGACGCCGGCATCAGCCGCGAGATAGTGGTGATCGGCAGCGGCTTCGCTGCCCAGCAGCTGGTCAAGAGCCTGCGCAAGCTGGACGCCGAGCAGCCCATCCGCCTCATCACCGCCGACAGCGGCGACGAGTACAACAAGCCGGACTTGAGCCATGTGGTGAGCCGGGGCTGCGCCGCCGCAGCCATGACCCGTCAGAGTGGCAGCGACTTTGCCGAGCAGCAGCGGATCGCGCTGCTGCCCCACTGCTCTGTGCTCGGTATCGATCCCGCCCGGCGCACCCTGTTGACCTCGCAGGGCAGCTTCCCCTATGGCCAGCTGGTGCTGGCCACCGGCGCCAGTGCGGTACGCCCCGAGCTGCCGGGCAGCGAGCATCTGGTCACCCTCAACAGCCAGCAGGAGTATGCCGCCGCCGAGGGGGCAATCCAGCAGGCTCGCCGCATCCTGGTGCTGGGGGCCGGCCTCATCGGCTGCGAGCTGGCGATGGACATGGCGAGCGATGGCCGCGAGGTCACCCTGCTGGATCTGGCCGACAGCCCCTTAAGCGCCCTGCTGCCCGCCACCCTGACCCAGCCGCTGCAACAGGCGCTGCGCAGTCAGGGGGTCAGCCTGCAGTGCGGGACAGGTCTCGCCAGGATAGATGCCCAGCCGGGCGATGGCTGGCGCGTCACCCTGAGTGACGGCCGCGTCAGCACGCAGGATCTGGTGATCGCCGCGATCGGCCTGCGGCCGAATCTGGCCCTGGCCCTTGGGGCTGGGCTGGCCGTGGAGCGCGGCATCCTGGTCGACGATCGGCTGCAGACCAGCGACCCCCATATCTTCGCGCTGGGGGATTGCGTGCAGTGGCAGGGCCAGCTGCTCCCCTTCCTGCAACCAATCGTGCTGGGGGCCAATGCGCTGGCACGCACCCTGCTCGGCACACCGACCCCGCTGGCCCTGCCGCCCATGCTGGTGAAGGTGAAGATGCCGCGCTACCCGCTGCAACTGGCTGGCCGCACCAAGGGCGAGGATCTCGCCTGGCAGTGCCGCTGGAACAGCCACGGCATGGTGGCCGAGGCGCGCGATGAAGCCGGCGAGCTGTGCGGCTTCGTGGTGGGGGGCGACCAGATGAGCGCAGCCTTCCCGCTGCTGCGTCAGCTGCCCCGTTGATTCATTGA
Organism: Aeromonas sp. CD; assembly: GCF_033349375.1. Lineage (NCBI taxonomy): Bacteria > Pseudomonadati > Pseudomonadota > Gammaproteobacteria > Aeromonadales > Aeromonadaceae > Aeromonas > Aeromonas sp. CD. Next base: position 4,782,181 of record NZ_CP137631.1, on the reverse strand, counting down.
TAACGTCAGGCCGGGCTGACCCGGCCATCTGAGGAGAACCGATATGGCCATGCAACTGATTCCGTCTCACTGGGTAGTGCGCCGCTCCACCCCCTTCTTCACCCGCCAGAACGTGCCCCAGGCCCTGCTCACCCACCACAACACCGCGGCCGGGGTGTTCGGCCAGCTCTGCGTGATGGAGGGGACCGTCACCTATCACGGCTTTGCCGACGAACAGGCCGAGGAGCCCGAGCTGAGCCTGGTGATCCGGGCCGGGGAGTTTGCCACCAGCCCGCCCCAGTACTGGCACAGGGTCGAGCTGTCGGAGGATGCCCGCTTCAACATCCACTTCTGGGCCGAGCAGGCCGAATCCGACCAGCCGCTGTTCAACAGCCGCAAGGCATAAGGTTCAACCATGGGGGGGCATTGGGCGCAAATGTCCCCCTCTGCCCATGCAGATCAAAATAATCAATTCAGATGTCTGTTATCCTTGCCGCCAGTTGTGGATGAGGCAGTGAGGGAAACATGAGCGTGATCGAAGCCGTGACCATGGCCGCCGGCCTGGCCTATCTGGTGCTGCTGGCGTGGCAGGCGCGATCGGGCTGGCAGTGGCGTCTTGCCCTCGGCCTGCTGCTCATGCTCTGGCTGCTGGCGGCAGACAGCCTGCTCTGGCTCGGCGTCGGGCTGGTGGCCGGCGCGCTTGCCCTCTGGCACCAGCGGCGGCCGCTGCCCGCCCTCGAGGCGCTCGACAGCCAGTGGCTGCGGACGCGCACACGCCAGATGCTGCTGCTCTGCTGGGGGCTGGTGACGCTGCAGTACGGCTTGCATGTCTGGCAGCTGGGGCAGGGGATGAGCCCCTGGCTGGTGCGCCCTGACGTGGTGGACGGCTTCCTGCCCATCGCCGGCGGGCTCGGGCTGCGGGCCTGGCTCGGGCAGGGGTTGGTGGATCCGCACCATCCGGCGGCCACCGTCACTGTGTTGGTGCTCTCGTTGTCGGCCCTGCTGCTGGGGCGGGCGTTCTGTGCCTGGTTCTGCCCGCTCGGGCTGGTAGGCGAGTGGCTGCATGGCCTGCGCAGCCGATGGCTGGCGGGGGAGTGGGCGCCGCCGCGCTGGCTCGATGTCGTGTTGCGTGGCCAGAAGTTTCTGGTGCTCGCCTTTCTGCTGTTTATCGTGCTGATCGCGGTGCCAAGCGCCGCCCTGCCCGGCTACTTCACCAGCCCCTACCATCAGGCGGCGGACATGAAGATGGGGGCCTTCTTCTTCAACCTGACCCTGATCTCGGGTCTGTGCCTTGGCTGGGTGCTGCTGCTCACCGCCACCTTCCGGCAAGGGTTCTGCCGCTACCTCTGTCCCTATGGCGCCTGGCTGGCCCTGCTCGGCCTGCTGACCCCGCTGCGCATTCGCCGTGACCCGGCCCGTTGCCTGCGCAGCGCGGGCCACGACTGCGACAAGTGCAGCCGGGCCTGCCCGTCGCGCATCCAGGTGCACCAGCTCATCGCGGTGCGCAGTCTCGAGTGCACCAGCTGCCTGAGCTGCGTGGCTGCCTGCCCCAAGCGGGCCGATGCGCTGCAGCTGGGCACGCAGGGGCACCGGCTCGCCCCCCGCCAGCTGCTGGGGCTGCTCTGCCTGTTGCTGCTGGTACTGCCGCTGCTCGCTTACGGCCTGCTGGGGATTTGGGTCAGCCAGACGCCGCTGGCGGATCGCGCCCACCTGCTGCAACTGTTGCCGCAACTGACCCATTGAGTAGCGAGGAGCCAGTTGCAGGTTGTCTGTTGAGGGCCCGCCGGGCAGCCAGAAAGTACACCTGCATTTGATACCTGAGGGGTAGCAGGGTAAAGTCCCTTCCCCGACATGCGGCCCTGCTGCCGTGTCGAGCCGGCAGCCCGCCTTGAGCGCACCTTGCTTCCCTTGCGAAGCAGCCAGCGCCGGGCGCCGGCACCTAGATGAGCGCGATCTACCATGACAACCGGCGTAGCACATGCAACGGTCCGCGGTCGCGATCAGATCCACAATCGTCTTTGGAGAAGTAAATGGGACAGAAACCATCGTTGGTGGGCGGGGCATGCATCATTGCCGGCGTCTGTGTAGGGGCCGGCATGCTGGGCTTGCCGAGTGCGGGGGCGGGCGCCTGGACCATCTGGTCGGTGCTGGCCATCACCCTGACCATGATCGTGATGACGCTCTCCGGCTGGATGCTGCTGGAGTCCTATCAGGGCTATCCGCTGCGCGTGTCGTTCGATACCGTTACCCGCGAACTGCTGGGGGAGAAGCTCAACGCCCTCAACAACCTCACCGTCTATTTCGTCGGCGGCATCCTGCTCTACGCCTACATCACCTCGGCCGGCCTCATCATCGACGGCATGACCGGCATCGGCAGCCAGTTGGGCTCAGTCCTGTTTACCCTGGGCTTCTCCGGCCTGGTGTGGCACTCCACCCGGGCGGTGGATCGCATCTCCGTGGTGCTGGTCATCGCCATGGGGCTGAGCTTCGTGTTCGGCATCTCGGGCCTGTCGCTCAACATCAAGCCGACCCTGCTGTTCGATACCCTGAGCGAGCACGCCAGCTATGCCCCCTATGCGCTGGCCATGCTGCCGGTGGCGCTCACCTCGTTCGGTTATCACCACTCGGTGTCATCCATGCGCGCCTACTACGGTGAGGAGCGCCGCGCCCGTTACGCCATCCTCGGCGGCACCGCCATCGCGCTGCTGTTCTACCTCATCTGGCTGGTGAGCGTGTTCGGCAACCTGCCGCGCAGCGAGTTCGGCCCGGTGGTGGCCCAGGGTGGCAACGTCGACGTGCTGCTCAAGGCGCTGGCCTCGGTGATCGAATCCGAGGCGGTCGCCAGCGCCCTCAACCTCTTCTCCATGGCCGCCATCCTCTCCTCCTTCATCGGGGTGGGGCTGGGGGTGTTCGACTATCTGGCGGATCTGTTCAAGTTCGACAACGGCCGTGGCGGCCGTGCCAAGTCGTGGGCGGCCACCTTCCTGCCGCCGTTGCTGCTCTCCCTGCTGTTCCCGTTCGGCTTCCTGATGGCCATCGGCTACGCCGGCGCCGTGGCCACCCTGTGGACCTGCATCATCCCGGCCCTGCTGGCCTGGAAGGTGCGCGCCGGCAAGGGCAAGCAAGGTGACAAGCAGGAGGGCTTCCGGGCGCCGGGCGGCATGCCGATGATCGCCGGCGTCTTCCTGTTCGGGGTGCTGACCGCGGCATTCCACCTGCTCAACATGGCGGGCATGCTGCCCGTCTACACCGGCTGACCACCCCGGCCTGCCCCGGCAGACTGCGACAAAAAACGGCTCCTTATGGCGCCGTTTTGCGTTCAAAATTGTGACGCAGGCAGACAGGTTGGTGCCGTTCGGACTCGCCAGTGGGATGGTGTGCACTATAGTTTGGTTCTCTTTGGAGCCAAAATAGGAGCTGGCTATGGCATGGACTATCGATGATTCGCAACCCCGCATCCTCTACAACAAGGACAAGCACGTGGCCGTGACGGCGTCGGCCATGAGTAAGTACCATGAGTGGCGCCGGGAGATAGTACGCGGTACCGATCCCAAGAACGCCGCCGACAAGGTGGGCGACATGCACTACGAGCAGTTGAGCGGCAAGAATAAAGGGATCTACACGATCCGCCTCAGCCAGGAGCACAGGGTCGCTTTTACCATCAACAGCACCCTGCAGCAGGTGAATGTGATCAGCATAGGTGGCCACTTTCCACCGAGCTGAGTGGTCTGGTTGAGTACAAAAAGGCGCCTGATGGCGCCTTTTTTATTGGCTGGCAACCGCAGCCCGGTTGGACTGGGGGTGGTGTGGTCAGCAGTCGGTCATACGGCCCTGCTGCGGGCTAGTCAGCTCGCGCCAATCTCGCTGGTGGCGTGTACCAGCTGCTCCAGCTGATGATGGATCTGGCCTCGATCGAGCTGTTGCAGTGGCTGACGGCTCCAGAGTACTGGGGTCAGGCTATCCGGATCGAATGCCAGAACCGGTTTGCAGGGGTCCTGGCTGAACAGGTTCTGCGCTGCGGCTTGTGCGCTGGTGGCGGCTTCCAGACGGGTAAACATCAGCAGGTAGTTGGCCGGGTGTTCGGTCAGGTGGTAGGTTTGCTCGCCGATCTGCAGGCTGGTGACGCTCTCTTCCTGTGCTGGCATGGGGAGAGAGAGGGAAAGAAACAGCTGGTGGAGGGCGGCGTGATAGAGAGAGTTCATCGAGGGCTCCAAATTGGTGATGGTGCAATTAGAGCAGCTCACCGCTGACGACACTGTTAATGGTGGCTCTGTTTTTTTAGCTTTCCGGCCAGTTGGATGGCGTGACGCACTCAGTGCAAAAATCCCGACCAATCGCGATAGTCCGCCTCCATTGCCTCTCCTAGACTGAGCCCGAAACATCACGAGAAGATAAACACCATGCAGATTCAAACACATACTGGCGGCCTGCAGGCCGTCGCCCAGCACAGTGATGCTGCGGCCGGGGTTGGCAAGTTCGGCCAGCTGGATGCTCGTCAGGTTGCCACCAGTCAGGATGCCCTTCAGCTGGGCAGCCGCAGTGAACCGCAAAAAGGAGAGGGGCTGCTGTCCCGTTTGGGAGCCCAGTTGGCCCGTCCGTTTGTGGCATTGAAAGAGTGGATCGGCAATCTGCTGGGGGCTCGCCCCGCAGCGCCCGCCCGCTCCACACCGCCGGCAGACAACCTCTCCCTGGCCGACCAAAAGCGTCTGCTGCTGCAAAAGGCGCTGCCCTTTACCCTGGGTGGCCTCGATAAGGCGAGCGAGCTCAATAACATAGATGCACAGCAGCTGGGGCAGGAACATGCCCGGCTGGCGACCGGCAATGGCGCCCTGCGCTCGCTGGCAACCTCACTGAACGGGATCAAGGATGGCTCCATGCGGCAGGAGAGCCAAACCTTGGCGGCCGGGTTGCTTGAACGTTCCATCGCCGGTATCCAGCTCCAGCAGTGGGGCACGGTGGGCGGCAAGGTAACGGAGTTGCTCGCCAGCGCCACTCCCGAACTGTTGCAGGAGGCGATAAGCCAGCTACACGCCGTGATGGTGGAAGTGGCCGACTTGCAGCGCGCGGTCAAAGCCGAGGTCGCCGGCGAACCTCTGCCGGCCACTACCAATGCCGAGGTTGTGGCGGCTCCACATGGGGAGGCCAAGCCTGCCGTCCGTGACACCGTCGCCATGGCACGCCAGACCGAGATCACCGGTTACAAGCAGGCGCTGGAGCTCATCAGCTACCAGGCCAGCTACCTGCTGCGGGATCAGGCTTCGACCGAGGTTACCCTGAGCAGTGATGACCTCAATGCCTTGCACCAGCACATTGCCAACGGCTCCATCAATGGCTCCCATATGGCCAAGCTGCAAACCCGGGGTGATCTGCAGATCCTGCGTACATTGGCACTCTCTCTTGCGGGCGGCAGCGATGCCAATGGCGCTTCTCTGGGCAATGCACTCGACAGTCTCGCCTCGGCGCGTCCCAACCAGCGGTTGGTGCTGGGTGGTCTGATGCAGTTTGCCGGTCAGACCGACCAGGCATGGGCAGACCAGACCGCCGGCAAGCCGGAGGATCGACTCGATGCGGGGGCAAGACTGCGCTTTGATACCGGCCACATGAAGACGGAACTGGCTCGTCTTGACGACAGTGCAGCGCGGCAGGTGCTGCAACAGCTGGAGGGGGATTTTGGTGATCGAGCCAAGGCCGTCTGCGACTTCGCGGTGGCGCAGGTATCTACCTTTGCCGACAGCGAGAGCAGCCCGGAAGCCGTCTTGGTCTCCCGCCTGACCCGCATGGGCAACCTGGTGGGCAGCCTGACCGACGAGCTGAAGGTGCGCCTCCAGCTGCCCGAATCAGCGCGCGGTGAGCCGACCATGATCGACTCCGTCAGCCAGCTGACCCCGCTGGAGCTGGCGGCCCTGGCCCATATCGGCGTCGAGGCCGGTTATCTCGAGTAATTGGCTCCCTACAAGGAAACTGCATGCAATAACGGACACCTCAGGGTGTCCGTTATTACATGGTGGGTAGCCCGGTTGCGGAGTTACTGCCGGTAGCGGGCGGCGGTGATGAACTGGCCGAAGGTCTCGCACCAGATGATCACGCTGTCGTAGTCGGCCGGGTTCACATCGGCAGGGAGGGGGACGATAAAGTTGTCGAAGGTCTTCACCGGCCCGATTTTCACCATCTTCTCCTTCAAGCGGGCAAAATCGGCCTCGGTTTCGACGAAGACAGGTGACAGGTAGAGCTGGTAGTCGGGGCCCGGCGCGAGCTTGCCCATCAGGCTGATGGCATCGGGTCCGATGCTGACCTGCCCTTCGCCCCAGTGCAGCCGGTCGCTGTCTTGCAGATCCCGGCGAAAGGTGCCGTGAAAGCTGGCCTGAGCCTGCCGGGCGGCAACCTGCTCGTTGGCGGGGGCGGCTGGGGCTATCAGGATCGGCAGGGCATAGATGCCGGCCGCAAAGCCGGCTGCGCCCACCAGCAGATGGCTGGCCAGCAGCAGGGCCAGGGTTTTGCGTTGCATGGCTGTCTCGGTCGTTGATTAATTGATGGCAACACCCTACCAGCAGGTTGCCGTCATGCCCACCCCGGGATGGGGGCATGACGGTGGTTGCACGGGCATCGTGTGGGTGGGGTTTACTGGATGCTGACCGCCAGGGTGTGGGGCACCTGCTCGCCGCGACGGGCGGAGGCACGCATCTGATAGACCTGGATCAGGTACTTGCCGGAGGCGGGCAGGGCGCCTTGCCACTGACCATCGCCATCGTTGCGACCGATCGCCTCGGCCTGACCGGGCTGGGCGCCGGGGGCGAAGACATTGAAGTTGGCGTTGCTGCTGCCGCCGATCTTGACCGTCATGGTCTGGCCCGCCTTGGCCACCAGGGTGTAATGAATGGTGTCATAGCCGGTGAAGCTGCCCTTGAGCTGGGCGCTGTGGGCCCCCTTGGCAAACTGCACCGGGACAGTGGTGATCTTGTCGGCGGCCTGCGCACCGGCGGCCATGGTGACGGCCAGCAGGGCGGCCTGGATTGCTCGTTTCATCGTTGCACCTCGTGAAGGGGCCCTGTCACCCTGGCAGAGCCGCCCCGACAAGATATGCCCAAATCGGCGGGCTGCCTATCCGGCTCAGAGATATCGTCCCGGCCGAGTTGGCATGAACAGGTGAGATAGGTGGCGATGCTGCTTCGCATGTTGCAGCGCAAAGCAAGCGACGGTCGCGCGGGTTGTTAAAGCCGGGCGCAGCTGATGGGCCCGGCTTTGTGTTCACTCCCTTTATCGCACGAATCAGTGCGCGGGCAGGATTAGGGGTTGAAGCTGCGGGTGATCTTCAACTGATGAATCCCACCGGAGCATTGGGAGTCATTGCCCCAGGCACTGACCGGCAGGCCGCGATCCAGCGCCAGCAGGGCCATCTCGAACATGCCCCTGCCGGGGTAATCATTCAGGTTCTTGAAGACATGGAAGCTCGTGCTGCCCTGCTCATAATTCTTTTCCCATGAAATCACCACCGCATTGCCGGCGTCGGGGCCGCCACTGGCCGATTTGATATAGCCGGCATGCACATCGGTCAACATGACCCGATCAAGACACTGCACGTCGACCCGGTAAGTGGCCAAAGCACTGGTAGATAACATCAGGGTGGACAAGGCGGCCAACACAATAAACTTCTGTTTCATTATCATTCTACACATCTCCATTTGTGTGTTTTGGGTGAATGGCGGAAATTAAAATGGGGAGGTGGAAAAGGCCATGCCTATTTAATTCTGATAAGTCTGATATTGATTTTATATATTGCTTTGCAAGTGCATTGTTTGTATGCTCTATTTTTATTTGAAAATAAATCGTTGATTTTCAATGGTTTATTTTTGAATGTGGATGTCATCATTTTTCATCATCACGGTGATATGAAAGATGGTTGGATATATAAAACAACGCCATTTTAATGCTGCGTTGTTTATTTTTAGGTATGACTTGGTAAAAGCTACAGCTTAATTGATGAGTCACAACAAGAAGAAATGGGGCGTAAAAATATCTTTTTTGGTTATTGCTATCCATCAGCCAGCCTGCATATGAATTTGGATGATCGGTAGAGAGGCAGGCTTATATTCGCGCGTATTCGATGATGGCTGTCGAGCAAGAGAAGCCACTGGCGGGCATATCCCGTGCAGCCCTGAACAAGACGCTGCGGGCACGATGGCAATCCGATACCCTATGGCTCGGGTTCTTCTTTTATCACGGGAATGGGACATGCTGATCATCTTCAGTGGTTTGCCGGGCAGCGGGAAAAGCACCATAGCACGGGCCCTGGCCCGGCGACTGGGCGCCGTCTACCTGCGCATCGATACCATAGAGCAGGCCATTCGTGCCGCTGAGCAGGCGGATAACGAGATGGGGCCCGCCGGCTATTTCGTTGCCTATGGGTTGGCTCGAGAGAACCTGGTACTTGGCTCGATCGTCATCACGGATTCCGTTAATCCCATCCAGCTGACCCGCGATGCTTACCACGACATCGCCCTCTCGGTCGGGGTGCCCTGTCTCGATGTCGAGGTGATCTGCTCCAATCCGAAGCTGCACCGCGAGCGGGTCGAAAATCGGACGGCGGATATCGAGGGGCTGGCATTGCCGGATTGGCAGGCGGTGATCGATCGCGACTATCAACCCTGGGACAGTGAGCGTCTGGTATTGGATAGCGCCACCCTGTCGGTCACCCAGAGCGTGGAAGCGATTGTCGCTGCGTTGGCAAAGCCGTTGTAGGTTCGATTAGCGCAGCGTAATCGGACGAACGAGAGACTTTGATTGCGGTTTCTGCCATGCAACAGAGAGGTAGAAATTCGGCTGGCTGAACGCTGCGGCTGACCAGGTGGCAATAGGACGTATCAGCGAGGTTGCTCTGGCGTGAACGAGCTATGGTCATGGCAACCTTCTCAGCAGTGAAATATCAATCTAAGCTGCTAGTTCTGTGGTGGTTTTCCGAGCGAAACCAAACGTAATTGGAAAACAAGCATATAAACCACCAAGAGGATTCTTGAATACATCATAGCTGCATCTAGATATGAAATTTATTGAAAAATGATTGTGCCAATGATTACATGTGAGTCATAAACAATAATCAGACAATCTCCAATGTTTAGGATCTATGATATATCAGCTTTTGACAAAGTTAACATAGAAGAACTCGGTACGAAATCTAAGTTCTGGTACACTGATGAGTCAGGTGGAGAGTTTTTGTTTAAATCTGTTGTAACTTACGACAGAGATGGGCATGAAATAAAACGATATGGTGAAGATTGGGCTGAAAAGGTTGCTTGTGAGTTAGCAAAGGCAATTGACATACCATGTGCTGATTATGAACTTGCAATATATAATGGTGAAAGAGGTGTTTTAACGCCAAACATTGTGGTTGATAAGACTCTGTCCTTAAGCCTTGGGAACGAAATTCTAAAAAAATATAACGATCAGCAATCGCTAGTAACAGAAGAGAAGCAGAATATATTTCTCGTTTATCTAATTATGCGCAGGCTCATCAGAAATAAACCTTTAAAATTCAATAGTCAAACTGGAATAAAGAGTGCTGCAGATTTTTTCTGTGGGTATCTGATGCTTGATGCATTAATTTCAAACCAAGATAGACATAGTGAAAACTGGGGGTTCTTGACTACAAAAAATGGTACATATCATTTATCTCCTACATTTGACCACGCTGCCAGTTTAGGCAGAAATGAGTCAATTGAGAAGAAGAGCCAGAGGCTCATGTCTAAAGATCGAGGTCAAAAAGTTGAGACCTACGTCAAGAAATCAAAGTCTTATTTCTACCTAAAAGATAACAGATTAAAGACTCTTAGCGCTTTTGAATTCTTTGGTATACTTACACCAAACGCGGCGCTAAAATGGGTAGAGAAAATTAAAAATTACCCATGTGAGAGATTTGATGAGATCTTGAATTTGATTCCAAAGGAGGTGTTGGATGATGTATCAAAACAGTTTGCAAGCAAAATGTTTAAATGTAATAGAGATAATATAATTTCTCTAGAAAAAACTTTTGTGAAATGTTTAAATCCAGCAGTTCGAAAGGAATTAATGAGGACATATGAGTAGCTTATATGTTATCTGGCAAGACCCACAGCCACAATCAAGAATGTGGATTCCTGTTGCTAAGTTAGAACACAAAGATAACTTATTTATTCTTTCTTACACAAAGGGTGCCAATCATAAGAATTTTTCTGGTCTTCCTCGCATGCAAAGTAAGGATAAAACATATTTTTCAGAAGATATTTTCCCATTTTTAAGTAATCGAATTCTTTCTAGTCGTAGACCAGAATATCACTCTATGCTTGAATGGACAGATATGAATAGTGACGATTTCGATCTATTCCGTTTTTTAGGTGTGACAAGTGGTTCAAAGACAACTGATAATTTCCGTGTCATTCTAGCTCCAGAGAGAAATGGGAGTGATATTTACTCATTCAATTTTTTTGTTAGTGGGCATCGTTATATGGAGCCAGTGCAAGATGAATCATTGATGCTTACCCCAGGAGAGAAAATTGATTATGAGTTTGAAAGAACTAACTCCCATGACAGTTTGGCTGTAGCATTATTTCATGGGGAAAGAAAAATTGGTTATTTTCCTAAATATCTTAACGAAGATATTTGGGTGCTAACAGACATCTTGAATTCAGAAAGAAAACCATTACCCAAAATTACAACTATCAAATTTAATGCTGACGCACCAGAGCAATATAAAATCCTGTGTGAGTTTAAGAGTGTATGGCCAGAAAGTTTCAAGCCATTTAGCTCACAAGATTATCAGCCAATTGTGTCTTCATAATAATTCAGTCTGTTTTCCATAAAATAAACGGCGCCTTAACGGCGCCGTTTTTAATATCACTTACCCAACCAGGATCACTGCAGCAGGGAGATATCCGCCACTTGCAGGAACAGGTTGCGCAGGTTGTTCAGCAGCGCCAGACGGTTGGCCTTGAGGGCCTCGTCGTCGGCCATCACCATCACCTCGTTGAAGAAGGTATCGACCGGCTCGCGCAGGGCGGCCAGACGGGTGAGGGCGGCCTGATAGTCACCGGCGGCGAACAGCGGGGCCAGTTCGGCTTGCAGTTCGGCAACCTGGGTGGCCAGCGCCTTCTCGGCGGCATCGACCAGCAGTTCCGGTTTGACGGCCGTCGGCAACTCGCCTTCGACCTTGGCCAGAATGTTGCTCACGCGCTTGTTGGCGGCAGCCAGTGCCAGTGCGGCATCCAGGGTGCGGAAGTGGCTGACGGCCTTGACGCGGCGATCGAAGTCGAGCGGACGGGTCGGGCGGCGGGCCAGCACGGCCAGCACCACGTCGGCACCGATGCCTTCGTCCTGATAGGCGGCGCGGAAGCGGCCCAGCATAAAGTCGACCACGTCGGTAACGACGGTTTTGTTGGTCAGCTTGTCGCCGTAGACGCGTACCGCTTCTTCAACCAGTTCAACCAGATCCAGATCCAGCTGCTTCTCGGTCATGATGCGCAGGGCACCGATGGCGGCGCGACGCAGGGCGAACGGGTCCTTGTCACCCTTCGGCAGCATGCCGATGCCGAAGATACCGGCCAGAGTGTCGAACTTGTCGGCCAGCGCGACGGCGCAGGCCACCAGACCGGACGGCAGGGCATCGCCGGCAAAGCGCGGCATGTACTGCTCGTTGAGGGCCACGGCAACCGCTTCGTCTTCGCCATCGTGACGGGCGTAGTGCATCCCCATGACACCCTGGGTGTCGGTGAACTCGCCGACCATGTTGGTCATCAGGTCACACTTGGAGAGCAGACCGGCACGCTTGGCCTGAGCCACGTCGGCGCCGATACGCTCGGCGATAAAGCCGGCGACGGTCTCGATACGCTCGACCTTGGCCTTGACGGTGCCCAGCTGCTGCTGGAACAGCACGGTTTCAAGGCGCGGCAGGCGGGAGGCCAGAGTCTGCTTGAGGTCGGTCTTGAAGAAGAACTCGGCGTCAGAGAGACGGGGGCGAACCACTTTCTCGTTGCCGCTGATGATCTGGCTCGGGTCTTTGGACTCGATGTTGGTGACGAAGATGAACTTCGGCAGCAGCTTGCCGTTCTTGTCGTAGACCGGGAAGTACTTCTGGTCACCCTTCATGGTGTGCACCAGCGCCTCAGCCGGAACGGCCAGGAACTTCTCTTCGAAGTTGGCGGTCAGCACCACCGGCCACTCGACCAGTGCGGTGACCTCTTCCAGCAGGGCGTCGTCCAGATCGGCTACGCCACCGAAGGCGGCTGCGGCCGCTTCGACGTCAGCCTTGATCTTGGCCTTGCGCGCCATAAAGTCGGCAATCACCATGCCGCGCTCCTGCAGGATCTGCGGGTACTGGCTGGCGTTGTCGATGGTGAACTCGCTCTCGCCCATAAAGCGGTGGCCGCGAATGGTGCGGGCAGAATCGATCCCCAGAATGTGGGCGGGAACCAGCTCCCCATCCAGCAGCAGGGTCACGGTGAACACCGGACGCACGAACTGGATGGTCTTGTCGCCCCAGCGCATCATCTTCGGGATCGGCAGCTTGGCCAGCGCCTGGCTAACCAGCTCACCCAGCAACTCTTTGGCCGGACGGCCTTCGACCTTGGCGGTGTGAACCAGCCACTCGCCCTTGTCGGTGACCAGACGCTCGGCCTGCTCGACGGTGATGCCGTTGCCACGGGCCCAGCCTTCGGCTGCCTTGGTCGGCTTGCCTTCGGCATCGAACGCCTGCGCTACGGCCGGGCCGCGCTTCTCGACGCTCTTGCTCGGCTGTTCGCCGGCCAGCTCGCTCACCTTCAGCGCCAGACGGCGCGGTGAGGCAAACCACTCGACGTCGCCGAAGGCCAGGTCGGCCTTGGTCAGTTCGGCTTTGAAGTTGTCGGCAAAGGCTTCGGCCAGGGAGCGCAGGGCTTTGGGCGGCAGCTCAGCAGTACCGATCTCTACCAGAAATGTATGTTGTGCCATGTCCGTTCCTTAACCTTGCTTGTTCTCACTGCGCTCACGCGTGTCGTCGCTACGCTGGCACATCGGGAAGCCCAGCGCTTCGCGGGAGGCGTAGTATGCCTCGGCCACGGCCTTGGTCAGGGTGCGAATGCGCAGGATGTAGCGCTGACGCTCGGTGACCGAGATGGCCTTGCGGGCATCCAGCAGGTTGAAGGAGTGAGCGGCTTTGAGGATGCGCTCGTAGGCAGGCAGCGGCAGCGGTTTTTCCAGTGCCAGCAGGTGCTGGGCTTCCTTCTCGTACTGCTCGAAGCAGTGGAACAGGAACTCCACATCGGCGTGTTCGAAGTTATAGGTGGATTGCTCCACTTCGTTCTGGTGGAACACGTCGCCGTAGGTGGTCTTGCCCAGCGGGCCGTCAGACCAGACCAGATCGTAGACGCTGTCTACGCCCTGAATGTACATGGCCAGACGCTCGAGACCGTAGGTGATCTCGCCGGTGACCGGCTTGCACTCGAGGCCGCCAACCTGCTGGAAGTAGGTGAACTGGGTCACTTCCATGCCGTTCAGCCACACTTCCCAACCCAGACCCCAGGCACCCAGGGTCGGGTTTTCCCAGTTGTCTTCCACGAAGCGGATGTCGTGGATTTCAGGATCCATACCCAGCTCTTTCAGGGAGCCCAGATAGAGTTCCTGAATGTTGTCGGGGGAAGGCTTGATGATCACCTGGAACTGGTAGTAGTGCTGCAGGCGGTTCGGGTTTTCACCGTAGCGGCCGTCAGTCGGACGGCGGGACGGTTGCACGTAGGCGCAGGCGATGGGCTCGGGGCCCAGGGCGCGCAGGCAGGTCATGGGGTGAGAAGTACCGGCACCCACTTCCATATCCAGCGGCTGAATGATGGTACAGCCCTGGCGGGACCAATAGTCCTGCAGCTGCAGGATCAGGCCCTGAAAGGTTTTGACATCGAATTTTTGCATAATTTTTTTCGCGCGAAATGAAATCAGAGCAAGATTTGCTGAATGTGAACCGAAGGAGTATACCGTCTGGCATGGTCGGATAATAGGCGAAATTACAGCGGATTAATGTGATGGCGCTGCGTCGGGCCTGGGCGAGAGGGGTTGTCAGCACTCCCACGCCCGGGTTGGCATCGACCCCGGGGATTGGATGAAATGACAGGAGAGAGGGAATGGAGTTGCGTTGCGCCTGGGTGACCAAAGACCCGGAATACATCGAATACCATGACAAACAGTGGGGAAGGCCGGTCCATGACTCGCGTGAGCTGTTTGCCAAGCTCTGCCTCGACGGCCAGCAGGCGGGGCTGTCGTGGATCACCATCCTGAAACGCACCGAGAGCTACCATCGCGCCTATGCCGACTTCGATCCGGTGCGCATCGCGCAGTTCGACGAGCAGGATGTGGCGCGGCTGATGCAGGACACCGGCATCATCCGCAACCGGCTCAAGGTACAGTCGATCATCAAAAACGCCCGCGCCTATCTGGCGCTGGAGGCCGAAGGCATCGACTTCGTCGATTATCTGTGGGGCTTCGTGGGCGGCGCCCCCATCGTCAACCAGCGGCAGGGCAACGGCGACATTCCGGCGACCTCAGCGGAGTCGGATGCCATGTCCAAGGCGCTCAAGAAGCTGGGCTTCACCTTCGTCGGCAGCACCATCTGCTACGCCTTCATGCAGGCGGTGGGCATGGTGAACGATCATCTGGTGACCTGCCCCTGCCACGCCGAGTGCCAGCAGGGGCCTGCGCGCCAATAAACCGGGCGCAAGGCAAAAGAGAAGGGAGGCTGATGCCTCCCTCTTGCATCTTGAGCCCAGGATTATCCGGGCTGAAGGGGGTGAGTCAGCGCCTCGCACACCTCGTCGCTGCTCATCAGCTGGACGAAGGGGCCGGCCAGGGTGGTGTTGTGGTGAGCGATGATCTGGGTTGCGGCAAGTGTCTGGGTATCCATGCAGGTGTGGGCATCGCTGACCAGTACCACGGAATAACCGAGATCCGCTGCCGCCCGGCAGGTGGTATCTATGCAGTACTGGGTCTTCATGCCGGTGACGAGCAGGGTTTGTACCCCGCGCTGCTTCAGCCAACTATCGAGGGCTGTGCCGTGAAAGGCACTTGGTCGCTGTTTGTCGAACACAAGGTCGGCAGCGGTCACGGCCAGCTCGGGCACCAGTTGCCAGAGGGGGCTGCCCGCAGCGATGGGACTGCCGGTCGGGCCCGTGTGGCGTACCGCCAGTACGGGGATGCCGGCACTATGGGCGGCATCGGCAAGCCGGTTGATGTTGGCCAGTAGCTGTGGGCCGGCATGGGGTGCCTCCGGGCCATGCAGCAGGCCGACCTGCATGTCGATGATGAGCAGGGCGGAATGGGCGAGTGAAGACATGGGCTGGCTCCGTTGTGGGGGAGCCCCACTCTGGCGGTAATGTCACCGGGTCGGCAACCCGCATCTGGGGGGCATGGGCCTATGTGTTGTTCGCGCTGACCGTGAAACGTCAGCGAGGTTCGGGGCGCATGCCTCTGCCCGAGCGGCAGCCATGCGTGGCAGATGGGGATCTGCATCGACAGCGTCACACCTTGGCACAGCTCTGGGGTAGAATGCGCCCTCTTTGGATTTGAGTCGGTTTTTTTAGAGGTTTTTCATGCATTTCAAGACACTTGTTCCCGCCGTTGCCCTGCTCGTAGCCCTGACCGGCTGTACCACCAACCCCTACACTGGCGAATCCCAGACCTCCAAGGGTGCCTGGGGCGCGTTGGCTGGCGCGGCCACTGGCGCTGCCGTGGGCGCGCTCTCTTCCAGCAAGGGTGACCGCAAGAAGGGGATCCTGACCGGCGTGGCCGCCGGCGCCGCCTTGGGTGGCGGTATCGGCTACTACATGGACGTGCAGGAAGCCAAGCTGCGCGAGAAGCTGCAGGGCACCGGTGTCAGCGTGACCCGCAACGGTGACCAGCTGATCCTCAACATGCCGAACAACGTCACCTTCGACAGCTCCAGCGCCCAGCTGAAAGCGGCCGGTGCCAACACCCTGTCCGGCGTGGCCATGGTGGTCGGTGAGTTCGACAAGACCCGCCTGAACGTGGTTGGTCACACCGACAGCACTGGCTCCCGCGAGCTGAACATGAAGCTCTCTGCCCAGCGCGCCGATGCCGTCGCCGCCCAGTTGATCGGCCAGGGTGTGACTGGCAGCCGTATCTCCACCAGCGGCGTGGGCCCGGATCAGCCGGTTGCCACCAACAGCACCGCCGAAGGCAAGGCCCAGAACCGTCGGGTGACCATCACCCTGACCCCGATCGCCTAAGCGGTCCGGTTCGCAGCCATGAAAAAGGCCCCGCCAGCGATGGCGGGGCCTTTTGCTATCCAGTGCTGCGGGCAGTGGCGCCTTGTTCTCTGCTCCCTTCTCCCCTTGTGGGAGAAGGGGCGGGGATGAGGGGGATAACTGCTTCTTAGACTGCCGCGGTCAGCTGCACTTCCACCTTGTAGCCTTCGTGGGCCAGGCGGGCCTGCACGCAGGCGCGGACAGGGGCTGTGTCGGCATCAGGGGAGCCAGGCATCCCGTTTTGCTTAGACGGCTGCAGTGAGCTGCACTTCGACCTTGTAGCCTTCGTGGGCGAGGCGGGCCTGTACGCAGGCACGGACCGGCGCTGTGCCAGCCGGGATCCAGGCATCCCACTGCTCGTTGAAGGCCGTAATGTCCGCAATGTCCTTGAGATAAATGTTGGCCATCAGGGTCTTGTCGACGCCGGAGCCGTTGGCTTCCAGCAGGCGCTGCAGGCTTGCCAGCACTTCACGGGTCTGCTGGTGAATATCGGCGGTGTCGGTGGCGGGCACTTCCACCACGTAGAGGGTGCCGTTGTGAATGACCACGTCAGACCAACGCTGGGTGGTGCCGATTCGGGTAATGGCTGGCATGGATTGCTCCGGTGTTGGGGCTCATTGACCCTTACGGATCAAATAGCGGTAAGGGGCCTGCTCTGTCTCGCTGGCGACCAGAGTGTGATCCATGAAGCGGCAGAAACTGGGGATGTCGCGGGTGGTTGAGGGGTCGTCGGCACTGACCAGCAGGGTCTCCCCGTCAGCCATCAACCGCACTTTTTTACGCACCATCATCACTGGCTCGGGGCAACGAAGCCCGATTGCGTCCAACTCGTGAGTCGCATCGCAGAATAAAGTAGTCATTAATAATCAACCTTCAGCCGCACTTTCTTGCGCGCTATCGTCACGGGTTCGGGACAACGAAGCCCGATTGAGTTCATTTCGTGCGTTGCGTCGCAGAATAAAGCACTCATCAATAATCAACCTTCAACCAAATCAGCTGCCAATAATACTCACGGCGAAAAAATAATCAAATCACTCTGGCAACTGGCAGCATATGTAACCAAAGTGTTATCTGGGCCTACCCACTCCCCGCCGTATGAGTAATATAAAAATTGAACCATATTCAACAAGGAGGTGTGAATATGCAGGTCTCCTACGGCAGATTACAAGCCTACGCAGGCATGGGGTTCTTGTCTTTCGCCATGATAGTGATGGGCAGCCCGATCGGTAATACCGGCACCTGGTTCGGTTCCATGGTGATGATCGGACTGGGGCTCTGGATCGAGCTCAGCGATTACTACGACGAGGATGAGGACGAAAACGATCAATCCTGACCCCAATACTTTCATAACGACAAAGGCGGATATCTCATCCGCCTTTGTCGTTTCTGGCCGCCGCGAAAAGCGTCAGCGGGTCGAGCGCATGGCCCGCTCCAGATGCAGCGCAGTCTGCTGCGGGTTGGCTCTGGGGTCGTTGAAGAAGTTGCTCAGTACATCCATGATCGCCTGGCGCATGTTGGTCGGCGTCGCCATCCCCTCCGCCATGCTGGGCAGCAGGTTGCCCTCCCGCTCCGCCAGCAGAAAATCCTGATAGGAACGGATGGCGCAGCGGTCGAACTTGCTCATGTCCGGCTTGGTCAGTGCCGGGATCGAGCCCTTCACCCGGTTGAACTCCTGCTGGAAGCGCGGCGTCATCAGCAGCTGGGCCAGCTCGCCCTGGGCCTGCAGCTGGGCGGGATCCCGCTGCTTGAACATGGCGATGGAGTCGAGGTTGTAGCTGAACAGGTTGGCACTGCCGGGGCTCGGCAGGCACTCGATATCCTCGCCGGGTCGGTAGTTGCCGGCGCTCAGTTCGCCCTTCACCCAGTCCCCCATGATCTGCATGGCGGCGCCGCCGCTCTCCAGCAGGTTGGTGGCCTGGTGCCACTTCAGGCCTGCGTATTTCTCCGGCACATAGCCGCGCAGCTGCTGAAAGCGGGTCAGTACCCGCACCATGTCGGGGCCGGTCAGGGTGGCACTGTCCTGTTCCACGAAGGCTTTGCGGTAGAACGCCTTGCCCCCTTCGCCGAGCGCCACCGTTTCGAACAGCACCGCCAGCTGCCAGGGTTCGTTGCCGATGGCAAGCGGGGTGATCCCTTGCTGCTTGAGCCGATCGGCCACGGTCACGAACTGGGCCCAGCTGGTGGGCGGCGTCAGCTTGTTGCGCTCGAAGATCTTGCGGTTGAGCCACAGCCAGTTGACCCGGTGGATGCCGGTCGGTACCGCCATCAGAGCGCCATTTTGGCTGAGGGTCTCCCGCACCATGGGCGGCAGCTGGGGATACCAGCCGAGGTGTTCGGCCATGGGGGTGAGATCGCGCAGGAAGCCGAGTCCGGCCCACTCCCGCAACTCGAACCCCTTGAGGTGGGCCGCCTCCGGCGGATTGGCCGCCAGTGCCCGGCTTTTCAGCACTGTCATGGCGCTCTTGCCGCCGCCGCCCTGCACCGCGAAGTCGTTCCACTGGTTGCCCTGCTCGGTCCACTCGGACTTGAGCACTTCCACCGCCTTGGCCTCGCCGCCGGATGTCCACCAGTGCAGTACCTCTACCTGAGAGGCGACAACGGGGGCTGAGAGCAGGGCGATGACAGAAAAAGACAACCACTTCATAAGGTTACTGCCTTGGTAGGGAGAGGGTAGCCTGCAGGCCGCCCTGCGGACGATTTTCCAGCACCAGATCGCCGCCGTGGGCGTGGGCTATGTTGCGGGCAATGCCCAGACCCAGACCGGTACCGGCCAGATCCGTGCTGAGCCGATAGTAGGGCTCGAAGATGCGTTCGAACTGATCCTCCGGCAGGCCGGGACCCTCGTCCATGATGAACAGGATCAGCATCTCCTCGTCGTCCATGATGATGATGCGTACCCGTTGGCCGTACTTGATGCCGTTGTCTACCAGGTTGCCGATGCAGCGCTTGAGGGCCAGCGGCTTGCCGCGGTAGGGCTGCTTGCAGTGGCCTTCGATGGTCAGCCGCTCGTCGTGCAGGTTCATGGCTTCCGCCATCTGCTCCAGCATGGCGTCGATGTCGAGCTGCTCGATGTTCTCGTGGATGTCGGTGTCTTTCACCGTCTGCAGCGCCCCCTTCACCATCAGCTCCAGCTCGTCCAGGTCCTTGTTGAACTTGGCGATCTGCTGCTCGTCGTCGAGCAGCTCGACCCGCAGCCGCAGCCGGGTGATGGGGGTCTTGAGGTCGTGGGAAATCGAGCTGAACAGCCGCTCTCTATCGTCGATATAACGGCGGATGCGGTGCTGCATGATGTTGAAGGCGCGGGTGGCCGCCACGATCTCGGAGGCCCCCTCCTCTTTCAGGGAGGGCTGGTCGATGTCTTTGCCGAGGTTGACCGCCGCCTTGGCCAGCCGGCGCAGCGGCCGGGTCTGCCAGCGCACCAGCAGGAAGGTGAAGAAGCAGAGGAACACCGTCATCAGGGCGATGAAGCGCACCTGGTTGCTCGGCATCACGGTATCGTCGAGCGTCATGTAGGGGGCCGGCAGCAGGGCTGCCAGATAGAGCCACTCGCCCGGCTCTATCTCGATCTGGGTTACCAGCACAGGTGGATTGATCGGCTCCAGCGACAGGGTGTAGCGGGCCCAGGAGGAGGGCAGATCCGCCAGCAGGGTGTCGTTGTTGAAGACGTGCAGCTCTTCGGGGCGGGAGAAATCCACCTTGATCGCCATGGCGTCGGAGAGTTTGCGGGTCAGTACCCCCTGTACCTCTTTGAGCACCAGCGTCTTGCGCTCGCTGTCGGGGATGGCGCTGATGTGGATCTCCTCTTCGTTCAGCGACACGAAGAAGCGGCTGCCACCCATGTTGCGCAGCTGGTCCAGCGCGATGTGGCGATACTGCAGCGGCAAGGATTTGAAGAAGTTGACGGTGGAGGCTGCCGACAGCGCCAGGTTGCGGGTGGTGCTGAGCATGCCTTCCAGTTCCCGCTTCTGGATCTGCTGCATCCAGATGCCGGTGAGGATGGTCTGGGAGAGCAGGATCGCCAGCAGCAACAGCAGCAGCATCCGCGACAGCAGGGAACGGGGCACCAGCGCCCGCCAGAACCATCTGGTATTCATGGGATCTCTCGCCTTGTGTCGATCAGCATGCCGTCGCTACCTTGCTGGCTCTCATGGGATCTCGTGCACCTCGGCGATCAGCATGTAGCCGCTGCCGCGAATGGTCTTGATGATGCGCGGGCTCTTGCCGTTGTCACCCAGCTTCTGGCGCAAGCGGCTGATCTGCACGTCGATGCCGCGCTCCATCGGCAGGCTCTCGCGACCGCGGGTGGCGTCAGAGATGGTATCCCGGTCCAGCACCACGCCGGGCTGCTGCAGGAACATGCCGAGCAGCAGGGCATCGCTGCCGGAGAGGTCCAGCAGGCTGCCGTCCTCGTGGGTCAGCTGGTGGCTCAGGGTATCCAGGGTCCACTCGGCGAAGCGCAGCCGGCGGCTCGGCTCTTTCTCTTTCTCCGGCTGGCGGAATTCGGCGCGGCGCAGCAGCGCCTTGATGCGGGCCTGCAGCTCGCGCGGGCTGAACGGCTTGGCGATGTAGTCATCGGCACCGAGTTCGAGGCCGATCACCCGGTCTGCTTCGTCGGAGGCGGCGGTCAGCATGATGATGGGCACCTGGGAGTCGCGACGGATCTGCTGGCAGAGAGTAAAACCGTCATCGCCCGGCATCATGATATCGAGAATGATGAGGTCCGGGTTGTGCTGGGCGAGCTGCTTGCGCATCTCGTTGCCCTCCGCTGCGGTCAATACCTCGAAGCCGGCCCTGGTCAGGTATTCGTTGAGCAGTTCGCGGATCTCTTGGTCGTCGTCGACGATCAGCAGTTGTTTGCTCGTTGACATATGTATGTGCATCCACCCATTTTTTTGTGCAGATTGAACCTGTCAGGGGCGCAAAAAGCAAGCAAGCCCCCCATCTAATGTGAGGTTATGGGCAATATCCTCCCATATCCTGCCGTGCAAATAAAAAAGGCCGACCCAAACGGGCCGGCCAATACGCAGATTCCGACGGCAGAAGTGCACCCCGTGTGGCGCACTCCACAGACTCGATGACGGGCCGGGCAGATCGACCCCAAAACCGGTGACAGGAGCCCGCTTCGCCGGGAAGCAGGAACGGGCTCCTCTCTGTCAATCCAGCCCCCGGCCGGCGAACCGGCCAGGGCGCTATTTACACTCGTTCGAACACGGTGGCGATGCCCTGACCCAGGCCGATGCACATGGTGGCAACCCCCAGGGTGGCGTCCTTCTCTTCCATCAGGTTGAGCAGGGTGGTGGAGATGCGGGCGCCGGAGCAGCCGAGCGGGTGACCCAGGGCGATGGCGCCGCCGTTCAGGTTCACCTTCTCATCCACCACGTCTTGCAGACCCAGATCCTTCACGCAGGGCAGGGACTGGGCGGCAAACGCCTCGTTCAGTTCGAACAGATCGATGTCGCCGATGGTCAGGCCGGCCCGCTTGAGCGCCTTCTGGGTGGCCGGCACCGGGCCGTAACCCATGATGGCGGCATCGCAGCCGGCGACGGCCATGGCGCGCACCCGGGCGCGCGGGGTGAGACCGAGCGCCTTGGCGCGATCCGCACTCATCACCAGCATGGCGGCGGCGCCATCGGACAGCGCCGAGGAGGTGCCGGCGGTGACGGTGCCGTTGACCGGGTCGAACACCGGGCGCAGCTGGCTCAGGGTTTCCACCGTGGTCTCCGGGCGGATCACCTCGTCATAGTCGTAGAAGAAGCGGGCGCCGCTGGCGTCATGGCCTTCCAGCCCGACGATCTCCTTGGCGAAACGCCCTTCCACGGTGGCGGCGTGAGCGCGGCGATGGGAGCGGGCGGCAAACTCGTCCTGCTGCTGACGACTGATGCCATGCAGCTTGCCGAGCATCTCGGCGGTCAGTCCCATCATGCCGGAGGCTTTTGCCACCGATTTGGCCATGCCGGGGTGGAAGTCTACCCCGTGGCTCATCGGCACGTGACCCATGTGCTCGACGCCGCCGATGATGAAGATATCCCCATCACCCACCTGGATGGCGCGGGAGGCGTCGTGCAGCGCCTGCATGCTGGAGCCGCACAGGCGGTTGACGGTGACCGCCCCCACCTGCTTCGGAATGCCGGCCAGCAGCGCGGCGTTGCGGGCGATGTTGAAGCCCTGCTCCAGGGTCTGCTGCACGCAGCCCCAGTAGATATCCTCGATCTCGTTCGGGTCGAGGTTGGGGTTGCGCAGCAGGATGGATTTCATCAGGTGCGCGGACAAGTCTTCTGCACGCACGTTGCGGAAGGCGCCGCCCTTGGACCGGCCCATCGGGGTCCGGATACAGTCGACAATGACTACGTCTTTCATGAATGGATCTCCTTTCCGCAATCAGTAAAAGGTTTTGCCCTGGGCGGCCATCTCACGCAGCTTGTCGCTGACGCGGTAGAGCGGACCCAAGTCGGCATACTGGTCGGCCATAGCCACGTAGCGATCCAGACCAATCGTGTCCAGATAGCGGAACACGCCGCCGCGGAAGGGAGGGAAGCCCAGACCGTAGACCAGCGCGATGTCGGCTTCGGCTGGCGTGGCGACTATGCCCTCTTCCAGACAGAGCACCACCTCGTTGATCATCGGGATCATCATGCGGGCGATGATGGCGTCCTTGTCGAAATCCTGTTTCGGCTTGGCGATGGGGGCCAGCAGCTCGTAGCTGGCGGCGTCGGCCACCTTCTTCGGCTTGCCCTTCTTGTCCTGCTCGTAGGCGTAGAAGCCCTTGCCGTTCTTCTGACCGAAGCGGCTCACTTCGTACATCACGTCGATGGCGGTACGGCCTTCCTTGCTCATGCGTGCCGGGAAGCCCTGCGCCATCACGTCACCGGCGTGGTGACCGGTGTCGATGCCGACCACGTCCAGCAGGTAGGCGGGGCCCATCGGCCAGCCAAACTCCTTCTCCATCACCTTGTCGACGGCGGCGAAGTCGGCGCCATCGGCAACCAGCTTGTTGAAGCCGAAGAAGTAGGGGAACAGCACCCGGTTGACGAAGAAGCCCGGGCAGTCGTTGACCACTACAGGGGACTTGCCCATGGCGGCGGCGTAGGCCACCACGCGGTTGATGGTTTCATCGGAGGTCTGCTCGCCGCGGATGATCTCCACCAGCGGCATGCGGTGCACCGGGTTGAAGAAGTGCATGCCGCAGAAGTTCTGCGGGCGCTTCAGTCCCTTGGCCAGCAGGGAGATGGGGATGGTGGAGGTGTTGCTGGCGAGCACGGCGTCTTCGCCAATGATCCCTTCCACTTCGCCCAGCACGGCGGCCTTCACTTTCGGGTTCTCGACCACGGCTTCGACCACTACGTCCACATGCTTGACGTTGTCATAGCTGAGGGTCGGGGTGATGGCGGAGAGCACCTGGCCCATCTTGATGCCGTCGATGCGGCCCTTTTCGAGCTGGCCGTTGAGCAGCTTGGTGGCCTCATTCATGCCAAGCGCCAGCGCCTTCTCGTTGATATCCTTCATCACCGCCGGGATACCCTTGCTGGCGGATTGGTAGGCGATGCCGCCCCCCATGATGCCGGCACCCAGTACGGCGGCGTGGCTAGTGGCCTTAGCTGCCTGCTTGGCAGCCTTCTTGGCCAGCGCCTTGATGTGCTGATCGTTGAGGAAGATACCGACCAGCGCCTTGGCGACATCGGTCTTGGCCAGCTTGATAAAGCCTTGTGCCTCGACGGCCAGCGCCTCGTCACGACCCATGCCGGCAGCGGCTTCGACGGTTTTTACCGCCGTCATCGGCGCCGGATAGTGTTTGCCCGCCACGGCGGCAACCATGCCAGCGGCGGTGGTGAAGCTCATCATGGCTTCCAGTTTGGAGAGGCGCAGCGGGGCCTTCTTGGCGGCGCGGCGGCCCTGCCAGTCCAGCTTGCCTTTGATCGCGTCCTTGATCATCTGCACTGCAGCGCTCTGCAGCACCTCTGGGGCGACCACGGCGTCGATGGCACCCACCTTGAGGGCATCATCGGCACGGTAATCCTTGCCGGTGGTGATCCACTCCAGCGCGTTGTCGGCGCCGATCACCCGCGGCAGACGGACGGTGCCGCCAAAGCCGGGCATGATGCCGAGCTTGGTCTCGGGCAGGCCGATTTTGGCGCTGGTGTCAGCCAGTCGGAAGTCGGTGGAGAGAATGGTCTCGCAGCCGCCGCCCAGGGCGTGACCCTTGATGGCACAGAGGGTGGGTACCGGCAGATCTTCGATGGCGCTGAAGATGTCGTTGGCCTTTTTCAGCCAGCCGAGCAGATCAGCCTGCGGCAGATCGAACAGTTCCAGGAATTCGGTAATGTCGGCGCCGACGATGAAGGCGTCTTTGCCGGAGGTGAGGATCAGACCTTTTAGTTCACGTTCTTGTTGTAATGCGGCGATCGCTTCGCTCAGGGAGAGCAGGGTAGCGCGATCCAGCTTGTTGACTGAACCCGGAGCATCGAACCTCAGCTCGGCAATGCCGTCTTCGAGGTAGCTGACCGTCAGGGTTTCGCCTTGGTAGATCATGAGAGTGTCTCCTTGTTCCCACATGGTGGGGGGTGGTGCTCCTTTATCCCCAGCAGGGGGCGAGGCTCACTATTGATCCAAAAGAAGACAATTTCAACACCTATTTAAAACATTCGTTTAACAGATCTCGAGTAAAAGCTCGCCTCAGATTAACAACCAAAATAAAGGCGTCTGATGACGCCTTTATTAACCTTGTGTGGCCTCAGCTGGCCAGCTCGGGCCGGTCGCGATATTGGCTCAGTACCTCGGGATCGGCGAGGGCGTGGGTGTTGTTGACGGGCCGGTTGTGCACCACTTCCCGCACCGCCAGCTCCACGATTTTGCCGGACTTGGTGCGCGGAATGGCGTCCACCTGCAGGATGCGGGCCGGCACGTGACGGGCGGTGCAGTGCTGGCGCACCTGCTGGCGGATGCGCTCGCGCAGCGCTTCGTCCAGCATGAGGCCTGGCTTGAGCTTGACGAACAGCACCACCCGCTCATCCTGTTGCCACTGCTGGCCGATGACGATGCTCTCTTCTACTTCCTCCAGCTGCTCGACGTAGCGGTAGATCTCGCTGGTGCCGATGCGCACGCCGCCCGGGTTGAGGGTGGCGTCGGAGCGGCCGTAGAACAGGATGCCGCCGGTCGGGGTCAGCTCGATCCAGTCGCCATGGCACCAGATGTTGTCGAACCGTTCGAAATAGGCGGCGTGGTACTTGTCGCCGCTGTCGTCCCCCCAAAAGCCGATGGGCTGGGCCGGGAAGGGTTTGGTACAGACCAGCTCGCCTTTTTCCCCCTGCACCGGCTGGCCTGCTTCGTTGAATACCTGTACCGCGAGGCCGAGGCCGCGTCCCTGGCTCTCGCCGCGGTAGACGGGGCTGATGGGGTTGCCGATGACGAAGCAGGAGCAGATGTCGGTGCCGCCGGAGATGGAGCTGAGTTGCACATCCCGCTTGATCTGCTGATAGACGTAGTCGAACCCCTCCGGCGACAGCACGGAGCCGGTGCTGCAGATCAGCTGCAACTGCGGCAGCTGGTGAGTCTTGATGGGGGCATAGCCCTGCTTGTGCAGCGCATCCAGGTATTTGGCCGAGGTGCCGAACAGGGCGACCTCTTCGTCGCGGGCGAGATCCCACAACACGTTGCCGTCCGGGTAGAAGGGGGAGCCGTCGTAGAGCACCAGGGTGGCGCCGGAGGCGAGCGTGCTCACCAGCCAGTTCCACATCATCCAGCCGCAGGTGGTGAAGTAGAAGATGCGCTCCCCCGGCTTGATGTCGCAGTGCAGCTGGTGTTCTTTCAGATGTTGCAGCAGGGTGCCGCCGATGCCGTGCACGATGCACTTGGGCTTGCCGGTGGTGCCGGACGAATAGAGGATGTAGAGCGGGTCATTGAAGGCCATGGGCTCGAACTGCAGGCTGGCATCCGGCTGGCTGGCCAGGATCTGGCGCCAGTCGTGGCCAAGCTGCAGGGGGTGGCCCAGCAGGGGGATCATGACTGTCTGCTCTATGTTGTCGATCTGGCCGACGACCCCCGCCACTTTGTCCTGAATGTCGATGGCCTTGCCGTTGTAGCGATAGCCATCCACCGCAAACAGCACCCGCGGCCGGGTCTGGCCGAAGCGCTCCACCACGCTGGCTTCGCCGAAATCGGGGCTGGTGGAGGTCCAGATCGCCCCCAGGCTGGTGGTCGCCAGCATGGCCACCACGGTTTCCGGGATATTGGGCAGGTAGGCTGCCACTACGTCGCCCCGGCCGATGCCCTGGCCACGCAGCCACTGGGCCAGCCTGGACACCTGATCCGCCAGCTCGCGCCAGCTCAAGGTGTGGCTGGGGCTACCCTCGATGCGGGAGATGATGGCCGGCGTGTCATCCTGGCGGCGCAACAGGTTTTCGGCGAAGTTGAGTCGGCTGTCCGGGAACCAGCGGGTACGCTGCATCTCCTGGCGGTTCTCCGCCACTATGTTGCCGAGCTCGCCCTTGACGCCGCAGTGCTGCCACACCAGCGGCCAGAAACGGGTTGTCTTCTCCACCGACCACTGGTAGAGCTGGGCGTAGCTGTGCAGCTGCAGGCCGTGGAAGCGGTTGACCTCGGCCATGAAGTGCTGGAGGTTGGATTGCTGAATCCGCTCCTGATCCGGTTGCCACAGGCAAAGGTTGTGCATGAGTAGTCCCTGACTGCATGTATCTACCGGCAGTGTATTGAATTGTTTTTTATTTGTTAATGGTTGGTTTTTGTTTCATAACAAAAGCCTTGTAACGTATGCGTTACCTCACGAAGCGATTGCTTGACGGTTCGAGCCTTGATTCGCTTGATGTTATGCTGAAACCACATTTCTCCCGGAGCAGGACGCCATGAGCAGCTACAGCCAACTTTTTGCCCAGCACCTCGACACCTTGCAGCAACGCACCCGCGACATACTGCAACAGCAGGGACTGAGCGGTCTGGCCATCCACTCCGGCCAGACCCACCGCATCTTCCTCGATGATCAGGATTACCCCTTCAAGGTGAACCCCCAGTTCAAGGCCTGGTTGCCGGTGCTGGACAATCCCCACTGCTGGTTGCTGGTGGATGGCGTGAACAAGCCGGTGCTGCTGTTCTACCGGCCGGTGGATTTCTGGCACAAGGTGGCGGAGCTGCCTAACGCCTTCTGGGTCGAATTCTTCGATATCCGTTTCCTGACTCGACCGGAGCAGGTGGCGGATCACCTGCCGGCCAACAAGCAGGAGTGGGCCTATCTGGGCGGCCACCTGGAGGTGGCCGAGCTGCTGGGGCTGGGCCAGCCCAATCCGGAGGCGGTGCTCAACTATCTGCATTATCATCGCGCCTACAAGACGGCCTATGAGCTGGAATGCCTGCGCGATGCCAACCGCATCGGGGTACGCGGCCACATTGCGGCCAAGGACTCCTTCATGGCGGGGGCGAGCGAGTTCGAGATCAACCTGGCCTACATGAAGGCGGTCGGGCAGGGGGCCAATGAGGCGCCCTACGGCAATATCGTCGCCATCAACCGCAATGCGGCCATCCTGCACTACACCCACCTCTCCACCCAGCGGGTGCCCGATGCAGAGCGGTACTCCTTCCTCATCGACGCCGGTGTGGATGTGCACGGTTATGCCTCCGACATCACCCGGACCTGGGCCTGGCGCCGCGGTGAGTTTGCCGATTTGATTGCGGCGCTGGATGCCCAGCAGCAGGAGATCATCGAGGAGATCAAGCCGGGTCGCCGTTACAGCGAGCTGCATCTGCAGATGCACCACCGACTGGCGCGCCTGCTGCAAGCCACCGAACTGGTGGACATGTCAGTGGACGAGATGATCCATACCGGGGTGACCAACGTCTTCTTCCCCCACGGTCTCGGCCATTTCCTCGGCCTGCAGGTACACGATGCCGGCGGCTTCATGCAGGATGAACGCGGGACCCACCTTTCGGCCCCCGAACAGTTCCCCTATCTGCGCTGCACCCGGGTGATGGAAGTGGGCCAGGTGTTCACCATCGAGCCGGGTCTCTACTTCATCGACAGCCTGCTGGAGCCGCTGCGCCTCGGTGAACAGGGCAAGCGGGTCAACTGGAACAAGGTCGAGGCGCTGCGCCCCTATGGCGGTATCCGTATCGAAGACAACGTGGTGCTGCACGCCAACGGGGTGGAAAACCTGACCAGACAAGCAGGGCTCTGATGGCGGCAGACTATTCCATACCGGCCGCACCGCTGGAGGTGAGTGAGGAGATCAAGAAGAGCCGCTTCATCACTTATATTGCCCACACGCCGACCGTAGAGGCTGCCAAAGCCTGGATCGGCGAGATAAAACAGCAACATCCCGGGGCCCGGCATCACTGCTGGGCCTTTGTCGCCGGTGCCCCGCAGGACAGTCAGGTGTACGGTTTCAGCGATGACGGCGAGCCCTCGGGCACCGCCGGCAAGCCCATGCTGGCCCAGCTGATGGGGGCCGGTCTCGGGGAGATCGCCGCCGTGGTGGTGCGCTATTACGGTGGGGTACTGCTGGGTACCGGCGGCCTGGTCAAGGCCTATGGCGGTGGCGTAGGCGCGGCCCTCAAGCAGCTCGAAACCCGTATCAAGCGCCAGCAGACTGCCTCCCTCATCCAGTGCGACTATACCGACATGGGGGCGGTGGAGGCGCTGATCCAGGCGCATCAGGGTCAGTTGCTGGCGGCCGACTACGGCGCCAGCGTCACCCTGCAGGTGGCGTGGGAAGCCGCTGTTTGGAGCAGAATCGCACAGGAATTGACCGACCGAACCCAGGGTCGGGTATCTCTTCGTCCCTTAGATGGCTAGAATCCATCGCTCTTTTAGTCTGAAGAGGGAGCCGGAATGCAGATTCTGAGCATCATTCGTATCGTTGGCCTGCTGGTCGCGCTGTTCAGTTCGACCATGTTGCTGCCCGCGCTGGTCGCCTTTGGCTATCGTGATGGCGGTGGTGCCGAGTTCGTCAACTCCTTCTTCATCGCCCTGCTGCTCGGCGCCGCGCTCTGGTTTCCCAACCGCCATCAGAAGAAAGATCTCAGATCCAAGGAAGGCTTCCTCATCGTCGTGCTGTTCTGGGTGGTGCTGGGCAGCGTGGGGGCCTTGCCATTCCTGCTGGGAGAGGTGCCCGGCATGACGGTATCCGAGGCCTTCTTCGAGTCGTTCTCCGGCCTGACCACCACCGGGGCGACCGTGCTGACCGGGCTGGACAACCTGCCCAAGGCGTTTCTGTTCTATCGTCAGCTGCTGCAGTGGCTGGGGGGCATGGGGATCATCGTGCTGGCGGTGGCCATACTGCCGCTGCTCGGCATCGGTGGCATGCAGCTCTATCGCGCCGAAATTCCGGGGCCGGTCAAGGACAACAAGGTCACCCCGCGCATCGCCGAGACAGCCAAGGCACTCTGGTTCATCTATCTGCTGCTTACCTCCCTCTGTGCCCTGGCGTACTGGATGGCGGGCATGACCCT
>NZ_CP137631.1:4700000-4747500 GCF_033349375.1 Aeromonas sp. CD | reverse complement strand
TCAAACCAGGCACCGAAGCCGCGGATTCACACTAAGTGTGAGTGGTAGGGGAGCGTTCTGTAAGTCTGCGAAGGTGTGTCGAGAGGCATGCTGGAGATATCAGAAGTGCGAATGCTGACGTAAGTAACGATAAAGGGGGTGAAAAGCCTCCTCGCCGGAAGACCAAGGGTTCCTGTCCAACGTTAATCGGGGCAGGGTGAGTCGACCCCTAAGGCGAGGCCGAAAGGCGTAGTCGATGGGAAGCAGGTTAATATTCCTGCACGACTTGTAATTGCGATGGGGGGACGGAGAAGGCTAGGTGGGCCAGGCGACGGTTGTCCTGGTGAAAGTGCGTAGGTGGTGTTTCTAGGCAAATCCGGAGACACAACACTGAGACACGAGACGAACACACTACGGTGTGGAAGCCATTGATGCCCTGCTTCCAGGAAAAGCCTCTAAGCTTCAGATTACAAGTCATCGTACCCCAAACCGACACAGGTGGTCGGGTAGAGAATACCAAGGCGCTTGAGAGAACTCGGGTGAAGGAACTAGGCAAAATAGAACCGTAACTTCGGGAGAAGGTTCGCTCTTGACAGTGAAGTCCCTTGCGGATGGAGCAGTTGGGAGTCGCAGTGACCAGATGGCTGGGACTGTTTATCAAAAACACAGCACTCTGCAAACACGAAAGTGGACGTATAGGGTGTGACACCTGCCCGGTGCCGGAAGGTTAATTGATGGGGTTAGCGCAAGCGAAGCTCTTGATCGAAGCCCCGGTAAACGGCGGCCGTAACTATAACGGTCCTAAGGTAGCGAAATTCCTTGTCGGGTAAGTTCCGACCTGCACGAATGGTGTAACCATGGCCATGCTGTCTCCACCCGAGACTCAGTGAAATCGAATTCGCCGTGAAGATGCGGTGTACCCGCGGCTAGACGGAAAGACCCCGTGAACCTTTACTACAGCTTGGCACTGAACATTGAACCTACATGTGTAGGATAGGTGGGAGGCTTTGAAGGCGTGACGCCAGTTGCGCTGGAGCCGTCCTTGAAATACCACCCTTGTATGTTTGATGTTCTAACGCAGGCCCATGAATCTGGGTCGCGGACAGTGCCTGGTGGGTAGTTTGACTGGGGCGGTCTCCTCCCAAAGAGTAACGGAGGAGCACGAAGGTTGGCTAATCCTGGTCGGACATCAGGAGGTTAGTGCAATGGCATAAGCCAGCTTAACTGCGAGACGGACAGGTCGAGCAGGTACGAAAGTAGGTCATAGTGATCCGGTGGTTCTGAATGGAAGGGCCATCGCTCAACGGATAAAAGGTACTCCGGGGATAACAGGCTGATACCGCCCAAGAGTTCATATCGACGGCGGTGTTTGGCACCTCGATGTCGGCTCATCACATCCTGGGGCTGAAGTCGGTCCCAAGGGTATGGCTGTTCGCCATTTAAAGTGGTACGCGAGCTGGGTTCAGAACGTCGTGAGACAGTTCGGTCCCTATCTGCCGTGGGCGTTGGATGATTGAAGGGAGTTGCTCCTAGTACGAGAGGACCGGAGTGAACGAACCTCTGGTGTTCGGGTTGTCACGCCAGTGGCACTGCCCGGTAGCTAAGTTCGGAATCGATAACCGCTGAAAGCATCTAAGCGGGAAGCGAGCCCTGAGATGAGTCATCCCTGACCCCTTGAGGGTCCTAAAGGGCCGTTGGAGACCACAACGTTGATAGGTGGGGTGTGTAAGCGCGGCGACGTGTTGAGCTAACCCATACTAATTACCCGTGAGGCTTAACCATACAACACCCAAGAAGTGTTTCTGGCCTTGTAGCAAATACGAACGAATTACTTACCTCAGCTTTCTTAGATTGAAGAATTTGCCTGGCGGCCATAGCGCCGTGGAACCACCTGATCCCATGCCGAACTCAGAAGTGAAACGCGGTAGCGCCGATGGTAGTGTGGCATTCGCCATGCGAGAGTAGGACACTGCCAGGCACCCAACACGAGAAACCCCGCTCATCTGAGCGGGGTTTTTTATTATCTAAAATCGGCAATTTATGGCTATAAACTGCTGATTTCTCTGCTTTATGCTTGCTCCTGACTGGCGCAGGACAGCTCCATGTTGACCACCCCATCTTCCAGCTGGATATCGATCTTGAAGCCAAGCCGTTTGGCCAGGTTGATCATGCCGCGGTTGCTGGGCATGGTCATGCCCGACAGCTGGCCAATGCCGCGTTCTCTGGCATAGCGCACTATCTTCTCCATCATCAGCTTGCCAAGCCCCAGCCCTTTCAGGTCGGAGCGCACCAGGATGGCAAACTCTGCATCAGACAGGTCCGGGTTGGAAATGGCTCGTACTACCCCCAGGATCTGCTGGTCGAACGGACCATCCTGCCCCACGGCGACAAACGCCATCTCCCGGTCGTAATCGATCTGGGTCATGCGGGCCAGCTCTTCATGTCCCAGCTCCCCCACGTCGGCGAAGAAGCGCTTGTACCTGTCTTCGTCCGATACCTTGAGTACAAACTGCTTGTGAGCCGGTTCATCCTCCGGCCGGATCGGGCGCAATAGCACATGGCTCTGATCTTTGAGCCAGGCCCCCTCTTCCAGCTCGGTGGGATAGGGGCGGATAGCCAGTCTACAGCGGCCTTCTTCAGCAGGTTGCAGAGTCAGGCTGGCATCCAGTACCACCATTTCGGCACCGCAGGCCTGCAGTGGGTGCAGATCCAGCTGCTGGATCTCGGGGAAGGCGAGCAGCAACTCCGACAATTGGCACAACACCTGGCCGAGGGCATCGATATCGAGTCGCTCCGGACTGGCCTGCTCGCGGATCTTGCGGCTCTTGAGCGCTCCAATGATCTGGTAGCGTGCCAGCGCCTGGTTCAGCGGCGGCAGGGCTGCCATCATCTCCTGCGGTTCGGCGCCTGATTCACCGAGCAGGATGACGGGGCCGAATACGGGGTCTTGTTGCAGCCGGATCCGCAGTTCCAATCCGCCGCTGCGGCGCGCCATGCGCTGTACCAGCAGGCCTTCGATACGGGCGCCGGGATCGTGCTGCCTGACCCGATCCAGAATGGCGTCCGCAGCCTGGGCGACTTCGGCCGAGGTACGCAGGTTGAGCATGACGCCGTGTACCGCCGACTTGTGGAGGATGTCTGGTGAACGCAGCTTGACTGCCACCGGGTAGCCGATCTGCTCCGCGGTCAGGGTTGCCTCGATGGCATCGGAGACGATCCAGGTCGGCAGGGTGGAGAGCCCAGCGGCCTGCAGAATGGGGTGTGCCAGATGGGTGTCAAGGGTGAGCTGTTTGCGTTCCAGCGCCTGTCTGATCAACTGCTGGCACAGCTCGAGGTTGAGCCTGTCACCCTGCAGGGAGGCGGGGGTCTCCATCAGCTGCTTCTGGTTGCGCCGGTATTCCACCATGTGCATGAAGGCGGCGACCGCGCTCTCGGGAGTGCGATAGGTGGGGAAGCCTGCCTCGCTGAACAGACGACGCCCCTCCTGGGCCGAATATTCTCCCGCCCAGTTGGTGAGGATATTGAAGCGTCTGGCCCTGGGGTGCTGTTTGACGTAGTCGATCAGGCTGCGCGCCAAGGCGGCGCCACGGGCAGTGAGTGACGGGGCATGGATGAGCAGGATGGCATCAGCCTCGTCACCTTGCAGCAGGTCGTCGAGCGCCTGCTGATAGTCATTGATGTCGGCATCGCTGCCGATATCGCGGGGCGGCATCGCCAGCTTGCCGCCACGCTCCAGCAACTTGTCGATCGCCATGTTGGCCAAGCCACGGCCATTGGAGATGATGGCGAGCCGCTCCCCCTTGAGGGTCAGGGAGTGACTCAGGGTCTCGACGGCGGCAAACAGTTCGTGGGTATCCCGTACCCGCAGCATGCCGGCCCGACGGATAGCGGCGTCATAGACGTTGTCGAGCCCGTTGTCCGGCTCATGGCGGCCACTCTTAAGCACCAGGATGGGTTTGTTGCGGGAGGCGGCGCGGGCGGCCGAGAGAAAATGGCGGGCGTCCTGCAGCTTGTCCATGTAGAGCAGGATGGCGCGGGTCACGCTGTCGCGGGAGAGCTGATCAAGCAGCTGGCCGAAGTTGATGTCGCAGTGATCGCCAAGGGAGATGAAGGCCGAGAAGCCGAGTTCATGCTGCTTGGCCCAATCCAGGATGGTGGTGCTGACGGCGGCCGACTGGGAGAGAAAGGCAACCTGACCAGGCTTGGCAGCAATCGGTGAGAAGCTGGCATTGATGCCCTGGCCCGGCAGCAGCATCCCCATGCTGTTGGGGCCGAGCAGGCGGATGCCGTATTGCCGGCTGAGTTGTTGCAGTTGTTCCCGCTCCGGCACAGTGAAGTCTGCCGCCAGTATGATGGCGGCGCCCGTTCCACGCTTGCCAAGCGCTTCGATGAGGGTCAGCACCCGTTCCCGCCGAGTACAGACGATGGCGAGATCCGGGGCCAGCGGCAGGCTGTCGATATCGGCATAGGCCAGCACACCGGCAATGGCCTTGCTGTGCGGGCTGACTGGCAGGATGGGGCCTTTGAAATGGCCGGCAAGCAAGTGTCTTATCACCACGTGACCCGCCTTCTGCGGGTCGGTCGAGGCACCGATGACGGCGATTGACTGGGGTTTGAAGAGCCGATCCAGGCCGCTTGGTTTCATGGGCACTCCCGTGGGTGGCGGATGGTGCCAGTGTAATACGCTTTCAGCGCCGGTTCTGTGACCGGTTGCGGATCACTACCTGGTCAGGGCACTGGCTCGCAGGTAAAACTTCAGCTCACCCTGGATCTGGCGTACCGCTGCCAGGTGGCGCTCCTGCAGATAGATATCCTGCTCCTGATCGAGCTGTGTTTGCGGTACGCCCAGGCTCTGCAGGTACTCATCGAACAGCAGCGAGCTGTTGATTTCGATCAGATGGGGCATCATGGCGCTGCTCCTTGTTCCATTCAGGCTGAACATCCAGTCTAGTCGGTGAATTGATCCTCAGACTGACCATTGTCAGATCTGACACGAAGTGGCTCACACATCTGTGGCGTCCTGCATCAAGGGGGCCAGGCCTGAGGTTATAGTAAATGGATGGCGGGGGAGGTGCGCGATGATCAGGAGCTGGTTGTGTTGCGTCATGTTGTTCGCCGGCAGCGTGTCGGCGGCAGAGGTATCCATCAGGGCCTGGAACCTGCTGCTGGACCATCCCAATCCCGCCGTGGCCGGTCTGCTGCGACTCTCGCTCGATCTGACCGTGCCGGAATACGGCCCCTATCGGCTGATTGCCAGCCCGCCGATGGAGCAGGGGCGGGCGGTCAAGGAGTTGCAAAGCGGCGAGCTGGTGCAGATCGGGGTGTTTGCTCCCGACGAGGAGCGCGAGCGTACCCTGCTGGCCATCCATGTCCCGCTGGCAAAAGGGCTGCTGGGCTGGCGGGTGTGCCTCATTCGGCAGGGGGACGAGGGGCGGTTCGCTAACATACGATCGCTGACCGACTGGCAACATGCCGGGCTTCGCATCGGCCAGCACAGATCCTGGCCTGATACCCGTCTGCTCAAGGAGAACGGCCTCAACGTGGTGGTGGGCAGCCTCTACGATGCCCTGTTCAACATGCTGCGCAAGCAGCGCTTCGACTGCTTCCTGCGTTCGGTCATCGAGATCGAGGAGGAGCTCAAGCAACACTCTGAGCTGGCCATCGAGCCGCACCTGGTGTTTCGCTATCCGCTGGCGCTGCTGTTCTTCGTCTCGCCCAAGTACCCGGAACTGGCCAAGCGCATCGAGCTGGGCCTGCAGCGAGCCCGTCAGTCCGGTGACTATGAGCGGGTATTCGAGGCGGGCTTTGGCAGCACCATCCGGCGGCTGCAGCTCGATCGGCGGGTGATGCTGGAGCTGAGCAATCCGGATCTGCCGGCCGGCAGCCGCGCCATGATGCAGGATCCCTCGCTCATTTATGCTCCGGCGTTGCCCACCGTGTCAGCGCAGTGAGCCCTGGCCCCGCGCCGTATCCCAGAAGGCACGGATCAGCGGCTCTTCCAGCCGCTTCTTGAGCACGGCGATGCCGACATCGAACGGCTTGAGCGCCGGCTTGGGTTCGACAATACGTACCTTTTCGCCCATGGGGCTGTGGTCGATCACCGCCGCCGGCACCAGCCCCACCCCGAAGCCGAGCGCCACCATGGCGACAATCCCCTCGTTACCCGCTACCTCCGCATAGATGTTGGGAGCGATCCCCTTGTTGCGCAGCCACTGATCGCAGCGTTTGCGGGCCAGCCCCTGCTCCGAGAGGATCAGCGGCAGCCGCTCCCAGTCTGGCTCTCCCTGGGAGAACCACTGGCTCTGCTGCGGTGAGGTGCGAGGGGCGATGAACACCAGCGGCACCTGCTGCAGGCTGGCAAACTCCAGCTTGGCGGAGAGGGCATCGGGGCGGGCGGCGATGGCCAGATCGGCCTCGTCGGCCAGGATCTTGTCCACCGCCAGCGCCGGGTCGCCGGTCTCCAGCTTGATCTCCAGCTGGGGATAGCGGCGGCGAAAGCGCTCCAGCACCTCGGGCAGCAGAAAATAGCTGGCGGTGACCGAGCAGAACACCCGTAGCCGACCCTGCAGCGGCTCGTCGCTGCGCTTGAGCTCCTGCTTGAGCTGGCGCCACTCCTGCAGCAGAGCGCCGCCGAATTCGCGCAGCTTCTCGCCCGCCGGGGTGAGCCGCACCGAGCGGTTGTCCCGCTCGAACAGCACGCAGCCGGTCTCCTGCTCCAGCCGCTGGATGGCGCGGCTGAGAGTGGAGGGGCTGACCGCCATGGCATCGGCGCTCTTGCCGAAGTGGAGGGAGTCGGCGAGGTGGAGAAACAGCTCGAGATTGCGAAGGTCCATCTTTCAACTCCTGGTGCGGCATCTCTGGCCGAGACCCATGTTCTGGGCGGCTTCAATCTACCGTCTGGAGGTAGGTCTTGCCTGCGATGATGAAGGGTTAACGTTTCAATTATTGCAACGTACTGTTTCGAATATATCAGTTCAGGCAATAAGTGTCCCGCGCTATAGTGGTTTCGACAACGCCGCCATCCGGCATGGAATCAATCGAACGGAGCAATCACCATGGCTAACTATTTCAACACCTTGAACCTGCGTCAG
Organism: Aeromonas sp. CD; assembly: GCF_033349375.1. Taxonomy (NCBI): domain Bacteria; kingdom Pseudomonadati; phylum Pseudomonadota; class Gammaproteobacteria; order Aeromonadales; family Aeromonadaceae; genus Aeromonas; species Aeromonas sp. CD. The sequence continues at coordinate 4,740,430 of NZ_CP137631.1, read as the reverse complement.
CAGTTGGCCCAGCTGGGCAAGTGTCGTTTCATGCAGCGCGAAGAGTTCGCGGACGGCTGCAACGTGCTGAAGGGAAAGAAGGTGGTGATTGTGGGCTGTGGTGCCCAGGGCCTGAACCAGGGCTTGAACATGCGCGACTCCGGGCTGGATATCTCCTACGCCCTGCGCAAGGCCGCCATCACCGAGAAGCGTGCCTCCTGGCAGAAGGCCACCGACAACGGCTTCGCGGTCGGCACCTATGAAGAGCTGATCCCGACCGCCGATCTGGTGCTGAACCTGACCCCGGACAAGCAGCACTCCGACGTCGTCAAAACCGTGATGCCGCTGATGAAGCAGGGCGCCGCGCTGGGCTACTCCCACGGCTTCAACGTGGTGGAAGAGGGTCAGCAGATCCGCTCCGACATCACGGTCGTGATGGTGGCGCCCAAGTGCCCGGGTACCGAAGTGCGTGAAGAGTACAAGCGGGGTTTCGGCGTACCGACCCTGATCGCCGTTCACCCGGAGAACGACCCCAAGGGCGAAGGCATGGCCATCGCCAAGGCGTGGGCCTCTGCCACCGGTGGCGACCGTGCCGGCGTGCTGGAGTCCTCCTTCGTGGCGGAAGTGAAATCTGACCTGATGGGCGAGCAGACCATCCTCTGCGGCATGTTGCAGGCCGGTTCCCTGCTTTGCTACGACAAGCTGGTTGCCGAAGGGACCGACAAGGCCTATGCCGGCAAGCTGATCCAGTTCGGTTGGGAGACCATCACCGAAGCCCTGAAGCAGGGCGGCATCAGCCTGATGATGGACCGTCTGTCCAACCCGGCCAAGCTGCGCGCCTTCGAGCTCTCCGAGCAGCTCAAGACCCTGATGCGCCCGCTGTTCGAGAAGCACATGGACGACATCATCGCCGGTGAATTCTCCCGCGGCATGATGGCCGACTGGGCCGAAGACGATGCCAAGCTGTTCGGCTGGCGCGAAGAGACCGGTAAATCCGCCTTCGAAAACGCGCCGGCGTTTGCAGGCAAGATTGCCGAGCAGGAGTATTTCGACAATGGCGTGGTGATGGTGGCCATGGTCAAGGCGGGTGTCGAGCTGGCGTTCGAAACCATGGTGGCCTCCGGCATCTATGAAGAGTCTGCCTATTACGAATCCCTGCACGAGCTGCCGCTGATCGCCAACACCGTTGCCCGCAAGCGTCTGTACGAGATGAACGTGGTCATTTCCGACACCGCCGAGTACGGCAACTACCTGTTCGCCAACGCCGCCGTGCCGTTGCTGCGCGAGCACTTCATGCCGACCCTGAAAGCGGGCGACCTGGGTGCCAGCAAGGCGGATGAGCAGAGCGTCGACAACCTGGCGCTGCTGGCGGCCAACGAAGCGACTCGCAACCACCCCATCGAAGCGATCGGCCAGGTACTGCGCGGTTATATGAAAGACATGAAGCGCATCGCTGTCGGCGGTTAATCAGGTATGACCCGCAACCATGCCTGATGCGAGAAGATTGGTCAGGCACTGCGTGGCTACATGAAGGACATGAAACGCATCGCCGTCGGCGGTTAAGCCGGCATCGGGCAGGATGATGAAGGGGCGGGGATGACGATCCCCGTCGCCGGCCGGGCTGGACACCCGACCGGCCAGCCAGAAAACCCGGCCACAAAAAAGCCCCGCTCATCGAGCGGGGCTTTTGCATTCAGAAAGGCCGGCTAAATCAGGCTTTCCATGCTTTCCAGGTGTTGATCAGACCGTTGGTGGAGCAGTCGTGGCTGGTGACAGCCGCATCGGTATTGAGCTCCGGCAGGATCTTGTTGGCCAGCTGTTTGCCCAGCTCCACGCCCCACTGGTCGAAGCTGAAGATGTTCCAGATTGCGCCCTGTACGAAGATCTTGTGCTCGTACATGGCAATCAAAGAGCCAAGCGTTTTCGGGGTCAGGCTCTTGAACAGGATGGAGTTGGTCGGGCGGTTGCCTTCGAACACCTTGAACGGCACCAGATCCTTGACCTGCTCCAGGGTTTTGCCAGCCGCCAGGAACTCGGCTTCGACCTGTTCCTTGCTCTTGCCGAAGGCCAGCGCTTCGGTCTGGGCGAAGAAGTTGGCCAGCAGTTTCGGGTGGTGGTCGCCGATCGGGTTGTGGCTGATGGCCGGTGCCAGGAAGTCACAGGGGATCAGCTTGGTGCCCTGGTGGATCAGCTGGTAGAAGGCGTGCTGGCCGTTGGTGCCCGGTTCACCCCAGATGATGGGGCCGGTCTGGTAGTCAACCGGCTTGCCGTTGCGATCCACGTACTTGCCGTTGGACTCCATGTTGCCTTGCTGGAAGTAGGCAGGGAAGCGGTGCATGTACTGGTCGTACGGCAGGATGGCTTCGGACTCGGCACCGTAGAAGTTATTGTACCACAGGCCGATCAGCGCCAGCAGCACCGGCACGTTCTGCTCATAGGAGGCAGTGGCGAAGTGCATGTCCATCTCGAAGGCGCCTTGCAGCAGGGCTTCGAAGTGCTCGAAACCGACGGACAGGGCGATGGGCATGCCGATGGCAGACCAGGAGGAGTAGCGGCCGCCAACCCAGTCCCAGAACTCGAACATGTTGTTGGTATCGATACCGAACTCGGCCACGGCCTTGCCGTTGGTGGAGAGCGCAGCGAAGTGCTTGGCAACGTGGGCCTTGTCACCGGCGATCTCGATGAACCAGTCGCGGGCGGTCAGGGCGTTGGTCATGGTCTCCTGAGTGGTGAAGGTCTTGGAGGCCACCAGGAACAATGTGGTTTCCGGATCGATCTTCTTCAGAGTCTCGGCGATGTGGGTGCCATCGACGTTGGAGACGAAGTGCATCTGCAGGTGGTTTTTGTAGGGGCGCAGTGCCTCGGTGATCATCACCGGGCCGAGATCGGAGCCACCGATACCGATGTTGACCACGTGCTGGATCGCCTTGCCGGTGTAGCCTTTCCACTCGCCTGAGATGATCTTCTCGCAGAAGCCTTTCATCTTGGCCAGCACGGCGTTCACTTCCGGCATCACATCCTTGCCGTCGCTCTCGATGGGGCGGTCGGAGCGGTTGCGCAGGGCCACGTGCAGCACCGAGCGGCCTTCGGTCATGTTGATCTTGTCGCCATTGAACATGGCGTCGATCGCGCTGCGAAGATCGGTCTCTTTGGCCAGATCAACCAGCAACTTGAGGGTTTCTTCGGTGATCAGGTTCTTCGAGTAATCGACCAGGATGTCGCCACCGAGGGTGAGGGAGAATTTGTCGAAACGCTGGGGATCCTGGGCAAACAGATCCTTGAGCCGGGTCTCTTTGTTCGCTGCAAAGTGGGCTTCCAGTGCCTGCCAGGCCTGGGTCTGGGTTGGATTGATGTTTTTCATAGGATTATCAGTCTTCCAAGTTGTGTATGAACCTTGCAGGCAAGGCTCCCGCCAAACCTTATTATTCGAGCATTATACCGGGCCAGCTGCGCCGCCCGTGTAACAGAGCTTTACCAATTGTCTGCCATCGACCGAGTTTACAACCAAAACGCTGCGATTATGAGTCACTGATGGCAGCCGGATCTTGCGTTTGCGCATACTTGGTCGGGCTTGCCGCCGCCGAAAGGGCTTTCAGGGCGAGGGCCTGTTGTGAGTGGGGTGGCAGTTTGGCCTGGCAGCCAAAAGCGTATTCGACAGACGCCTTTTCGCTCATTTCATGCGCAAGCGCAAGTTGTTGGTAGTGGAGGCTGGCTAGCATATGAGCGAATGGACGAGATCTCCCAGGGATGGCCACTGTCTGGAATGAGGAGATCGCTATGAAAGCTGTGTTGTCCCTGTTTGCTCTGAGCCTGATCGCCACCGGCCTCATCGGCCTGCTGACCATGGTGCTGACCAGTGCGGCGCCTACCTTGCCGTTACGGGTGCTGGCGGTGATCGGTGCCGTGCTGGGAGGCTATGTGCTGGTGCAACCGCTGCTCAACCGGGTGGCTCGTCGGCTGGTGTAAGTCGACGCCCCCGGCATGCTGAAAACAAAGTCCGGCCCAGAGTGGCCGGATTTTTTATGCTCGTCAGAGGGCTGGAAACGACAATGCCAGCCCGGAGGCTGGCATTGTGTCATTCAAGAACAGGCTCAGGCCTGCGGCTTTTGCATGTGCATGACCATCTGCGGGAAGGGGATCTCGATGCCTTCGGCATCGAAGGTGAGCTTCACCTTCTCGTGGAAGTCGAACCAGACTCCCCAGTAGTCGCCGGTCTTGACCCAGGGGCGCACCACGATATTGACCGAGGAGTCGGCCAGTGCAGCGACGGCGATGGTGGCGGCCGGTTCCTTGAGGATGCGCGGCTCTTCACTGACCAGCCGCTCCAGGATCTGCTTGGCCTTGCGCAGATCGGAGCCATAGCCGATGCCGAAGGTCATGTCGACCCGGCGGGTATCCATGCGCGAGTAGTTGACGATGGTGCCGTTGAGGATGGCGGAGTTGGGCACCACCACCATCTTGTTGTCACCTGAGGTGAGGGTGGTGGTGAACAGCTGAACGGATTGCACCACGCCATTGGTGCCTGCCACCTCGATGAACTCGCCCGCCTTGATGGGGCGGAAGATGATGAGCAGGAAGCCGGCGGCGAAGTTGGAGAGCGAGCCTTGCAGCGCCAGACCGATGGCCAGACCGGCGGCACCGATAATGGCGACGAAGGAGGCGGTCTGCACCCCGACCCGGCCCAGCGCGGCGATCACCACGAACACCAGGATGGCGTACTTGAGGATGCTGCCGACGAAGTGGGTGACAGTGGTGTCCAGCTTGCGGGCCTGCATCACCTTGACCACGGCGCTGCTGATGAGGTTGGCGGCGATATAGCCGACCAGCAGGGTGATCAGGGCGGCCGCGATGTTGACGGCATACTCGATCAGCAGGCCCTGGTTGTTGACCAGCCAGGTCTGCGCTTCGGTGATGATTTCGGGTTCCATAGGGTGTCCTGTCAGGCGATAAAAGGTTTATGACGCATGAATCTAACACTGGAATGCGACAATCTGGGTCGCATCTGGTGCTCATCGCTTCTTTTGTGCCACAAAAAACAAGGGAGGCCAAGGCCTCCCTCTTTACTGCAACCCGTCTGGAGCGGCGTGGCCGCTACTGATTGCAAATTGAGCGTGTCAGCTCTGCAGCAGCTGGCTGCGGATAAACTGCCACTGATCTTCGAAGCCGGCGGTGGGCTTGATTTTGAACTCGGAGCGAACGAACTGGCTGATGCGTCCCTCGGTGTAGGCCAGCAGCAGGTTGGCCAGCATGGTCTCGTCGAGCTGGAAGCCCTGGCCTTCACGCAGCCGCTTTTCCCGCAGCACCTGCTTGATCTGGGTCTCCAGCTTGTCGAACAGGACGCTGATGCGATCTCGCAGCCGGTCGTGCTCACCCAACAGGGCATCGCCATTGAGGATGCGGGTGATGCCGGGATTGCGCTCGGCGAACACCAGCAGCAGCTGCAGTATGTGGTGGCAGCGGGCCATGGTGTCCTTCTCTTCGGCCATGATCAGGTTGACCCGTGACAGCAGGGAATCCTCGATAAAGTCGATCAGCCCCTCGAACATTCGCGCCTTGCTGGGAAAATGTCGATAGAGAGCGGCCTCGGATACCCCCACCTCGGCCGCCAGACGGGCCGTAGTGATGCGCTGGCCAGGGCTGGTCTCCAGCATATGGGCGAGCGCCTGCAGGATCTGATCGCGCCGACTCTGTTTCTGATTACTGCTTGCCATGGATTCCCCTAAAAAAACAATGGCCTGATTCTGTTATTAGGCACCGCCGCGCGGGCTGGTGTGGTCTGTTATTGGCGACCAGAAGAACCAAAACCGCCTTCACCCCGTTCGCTCTGATTGAACTCATCGACCAGTTGGAAGCTGGCCTGAACGACCGGCATGATCACCAGCTGGGCGATGCGCTCGCCGGGCTGCATGGTGAAGCTGTCATTGCCACGGTTCCACACCGAGACCATCAGCTGGCCCTGGTAGTCGGAATCGATGAGGCCGACCAGGTTGCCCAGCACGATGCCGTGCTTATGGCCGAGGCCGGAGCGGGGCAGGATGGTGGCACACAGGCCCGGATCCTGAATGTGGATGGCCAGCCCGGTCGGTACCAGGGTGGTATCACCCGGGGCCAGGGTCAGCGGGGCATCCAGCAGGGCGCGCAGATCCATGCCGGCGGAGCCCGGTGTGGCGTAGGCGGGCAGCGGGTAATCGGTGCCGATGCGGGCATCCAGAATCTTCAGTTCAATTTGTGTTGTCATAAATCGTTTTTAATGGAGTGGAGGTGGTCGATTGACTGGCTCAGTACCGGTAGTGGTCTGCAATCAGGGCGATGAGGTGACGAGCCAGCGTCAGCTTATCGGCCAGGGGCAGGGGTGCTTGACCCCCTTGCCAGAACACGGTCAGGGCGTTGTCATCGGCGTTGAAGCCCTGGCCCGCACGAGATACGTCGTTGGCGGCGATCATGTCCAGCCGCTTACGCTGCAGTTTGTCGAGGGCGTATTGTTCCACATCCACGGTTTCTGCGGCAAATCCGACGGTGAAGGGCTTGTCTGACAAGGCCCCCACAGCGGCGATGATGTCGGGGTTTTTGACCAGGGTCAGCTGCATCTGGTCGTTGTCACCGGTCTTCTTGATCTTCTGGTTGGCTACCTGCGCGGGGCGGTAGTCGGCGACGGCGGCGCAGCCGATGAAGAGGTCGCACTGGCCGACCCGGCTCATCACCGCCTGATGCATTTGCTCGGCACTTTCCACGTCGACGCGGGTGACGCCCGCCGGGGTGGCCAGTGCCACCGGGCCGCTCACCAGGGTCACCTCGGCGCCCGCTTCACGGGCGGCGCGGGCGATGGCGTAGCCCATCTTGCCGGAGCTGTGGTTGCTGATGTAGCGCACCGGATCCAGCGCCTCGCGGGTCGGCCCGGCAGTGAGCAGCAGCCTGACCCCGGCCAGCAGCGGCTCGGCGGCGAGTTGCTGGCAGCAGCGTTCAACCAGCTCGAGGGGATCCAGCATCCGGCCCGGGCCCACGTCACCGCACGCCTGGCTGCCGGAGTCCGGCCCCCACAGCAAGATGCCGCGGCTGGCCAGGGTCTTGAGGTTGGCCTGGGTGGCGGCGTTGAGGTACATCTGCTGGTTCATGGCAGGTGCCAGTGCCACCGGTGCCGGCGTCGCCAGGCAGAGGGTGGTGAGCAGCTCATCGGCCATGCCGGCGGCCATGCGGGCCATCAGGTTGGCGCTGGCCGGGGCGATCAGCACCAGCTCGGCCCACTTGGCCAGCTCGATGTGACCCATGCCCGCCTCGGCGGCGGGATCCAGCAGACTGTCGGCCACCGGGTGGCCGGAGACGGCCTGCAGGGTGAGCGGGGTGATGAACTCCTTGGCGGAACGGGTCATCACCACCCGTACCTCGGCCCCCTGATCTTTCAGGCGGCGTACCAGCTCGGCACTCTTGTAGGCGGCGATCCCGCCGCTGACACCCAACAGGATGCGTTTATCGGCCAATCTCATCTGCTGCTTCTCTTCCGGCTCACTCTGACTGGTCGGCTAAGATACCACAGGCAGCGGACGACGACAGAGGCTGACATGGGGGACTTGTGGTCGGGCTCCCGCGATTTTTTGCTATGTTTTCTCTCAATAGGCATGAGGGAGAGACAAATGAGCATCAAGGAGTGGCCGGAAGATGAACGCCCGCGCGAGAAGCTGTTGCGTCAGGGGCCTGGCGGCTTGTCCGACGCCGAGCTGCTGGCGATCTTCCTGCGCACCGGGGTCAGCGGCCTGAGTGCGGTCGATCTCTCCCGCCATCTGTTGCAGCAATTTGGTTCGTTGCGGGCGCTGCTTGGCGCCGAACAGCGGGCCTTTTGCGCGGCGCACGGTCTTGGGCCAGCCAAATATGCCCAGCTGCAGGCCGTGCTGGAGATGGGCAAGCGCCATCTGGCCGAGCAGTTGCAAAGAGGCGATCCGCTCACTTCGCCCCAGTTGACCCGGGACTATCTGCAGGCTCAGCTGCGGGATCGACCGCGGGAGGTGTTTGCCCTGCTGCTGCTCGACAACCAGCACCGAGTGATTCAATTCGTTGAACTTTTTTACGGCACCCTCGACTCGGCGAGCGTCTGGCCCAGAGAAATCGTGCAGATCGCACTCAAACATAATGCAGCCGCCGTGATTCTGGCGCATAATCACCCGTCCGGCGTCGCCGAGCCCAGTCGGGCCGACCGCCAGATCACGGATCGGATCACGGCCGCCTTGGCCCTGATCGATATCAGAGTGCTGGATCACTTGGTGATCGGTGACGGCATCACGGTTTCTTTCGCCGAGCGCGGTTGGTTATGACTGTGCTCTGGCGCCGTATTAGTTGATCTTTGATCACGGATGCTGTATAAAATGCCGCCTTCTGTTTGCCCCGCAATCGAAGGCCAGCGGGGCAGATATTTGCTCGAGCAATGAAGTAAGATTTGGAGAGACTGACATGTCTAGAGTATGCCAAGTAACCGGCAAGCGCCCGGCAGTTGGTAACAACCGTTCGCACGCTAACAACGCTACCAAGCGTCGTTTCCTGCCGAACCTGCACACTCACCGTTTTTGGGTTGAGAGTGAAAAACGCTTCGTAAGCCTGCGCGTATCCGCAAAAGGCATGCGTATCATCGACAAGCGTGGCGTTGAAGTGGTTCTGGCTGAACTGCGCGCCAGCGGTGTTAAGGTATAAGGAATTAGATCATGGCTAAAGGTATTCGCGAGAAAATTCGCCTGAACTCCAGCGCCGGTACTGGTCACTTCTATACCACTACCAAGAACAAGCGCACCATGCCCGAAAAAATGGAGATCAAAAAGTTTGATCCCGTTGTTCGTCAGCATGTGATCTACAAGGAAGGCAAAATCAAGTAATTACTTGATGCTGCATTCCCAAAAACCCGGCCTAGTGCCGGGTTTTTTTATGGCCGAAATTCAGTACACTGCCGGTTCTTAAGGGAGGCTTGTCATGTTCAAACTGAGCCGCAAAGGCTGGAACAACGTGATCATCGTGGTGGTGCTGATCGTGATCACCCTGTTGCACCGGCTGGAGCTGGCCCAGCAGGAGAACAGCGCCAAGCGGGCGCGTCCGCTGCTGCCTGACAGCGCCGTGGTGCTCACCTGGCAGGGGCCGAGCTGGCAGATCGAACGGATCGGGCAGGGCTGGCGCAGCGGGCCGGATCTGGGGCTTGACAGTGCCCAGCTGGCGGCGCACATCGAGGCCTGGCAGGGCTGGTTGCTGCCGCCCGGCGAATCCGTGCGCGGCAACCCGGTTACCCTCAAGATCTGGGTCGCCGGCCAGAGCGATCCCATCGAGGTGGGCCTCTATCAGGACAGCGGCAAGTTTGCCGCCCTGCTGCCGCCCTCGACCTGGCTCAGCCTGAGCCAGGAGCAGTACCGCAGCCTGCTGCGTCCAGCTCCCTAACCCTTTTTCAGCGTCAGCACGAGGATCCCATGCCTGAATTACCGGAAGTCGAAGTCAGCCGCCAGGGCATTTCGCCCTGGCTTACCGGCATCAAGGTCACCCGAGTGGTGGTGCGGGACGGCCGTCTGCGCTGGCCGGTGCCGGGGGAAATCCAGGAGCTGGTGGATCTCACCATCCACCGGGTCAGCCGCCGCGCCAAGTACCTGCTGCTGGAGACCGACTTCGGCACCGCCATCCTCCATCTGGGCATGTCGGGCAGCCTGCGGGTGCTGGACATCGGCACCCCGGCCGAGAAGCACGATCACGTGGACATCGAGCTGGCCAACGGCAAGTTGCTGCGGCTCAACGATCCGCGCCGCTTCGGCGCCCTGCTGTGGACCCGCGAGCCGGCCGAGGCGCACGCGCTGCTGGTCAAGCTGGGGCCGGAGCCGCTCACCGATGCGTTCAATGCCGATTACCTGCGTGAGCGCGCCAAGGGGCGCAGCACCGCCATCAAGACCTTCCTGATGGACAACCATGTGGTGGTCGGGGTGGGCAACATCTACGCCAACGAGGCGCTCTACGCCGCCGGCATTCACCCCAAGCGGGCGGCGGGCAACATCAGCGCCGAGCGGCTGGACACCCTGGTGGCCGAGATCAAGCGGGTGCTGGCCGAAGCGATTCGGCAGGGCGGCACCACCCTCAAGGATTTCACCAGTGCAGACGGCAAACCGGGCTATTTCGTGCAGCAGCTGCAGGTGTACGGGCGGGGCGGCCAGCCCTGTTTTCACTGCCACACCCTGCTCAGCGAAATCCGGCTGGGGCAGCGTACCACCGTGTTCTGTTCCCACTGCCAGCGCTGAATCGCGTTTTTTTTGGCCTGAAATAGCCAAGTTGTAAGAGAGTATTTCCAGTCTGTTGAAGATTTGCTCGCCTGTCACTACTATCTCGACCGTTCAGGCGGTTTGAGAAAATAAAATGACAGCTAAATCAATAGACTGGGACCATTTGTCCCGGCAGGGGCACTATTGTGCCCAAAAAATGGCGCGCTTCCTCTATCCCGATGACAGCGCCCGCAAAACCTTCAATCGCGCCAAGTTCGTGCTGCGCAGCCTGCTCTATCGGCAGCAGCTGAGCCGCGTGTTCGAGCTGTTTCAGGCCGAACCGCTCAAGGCCCTGCCTGCCCACTATCCCGAGCTGCTCGACAAGCCGATGCGGCCCTATCGCTTTGCCGGCTCCACCGCGACCGAGCGGGCCGAGATGCTGGAAAACCACTACCGGCTGATGCTGGCTCGCTACCCGGATCTGATCGACCCGCTCTATCTGGGGGATGGCATCGAGCTCGGTCGTTATCCCGAGAGCGGCTGTCGCATCGTGCTGCGCCACGACGGCACCTTCCGCCGCGAGGCGGAGCTGGCCCTCTCCATCGTCGACCCGCAGGGCAAGCGGCTCTACAGCTGCGCCTTCTCGTTGGCCGGCACTCCCAACCGGCTGGCAGTGGTGATCGGTTCGGTCCAGGGCCCGGAGCCCTGCATCGAGCAGGCGCAGGACAAGGTGCGTGCGCTGACCAAGGAGGGCCACGGTCTGCGGCCCAAGTCGCTGGTGGTGATGCTGGTGATGCAGCTGGCCGAGGCGATGCAGGCCGAGCATATCTCGGCGGTGCGGATGAAGGCCCACATCTATCAGGCCCGGCGTTACAGCAAGAAGAAGAAAGCCTGTCTGCAGGCGGACTATGACGAGCTGTGGCAGGAGTTTGGCGCCATCGATCTGGATGACAACTTCGTACGGCTGCAGCCCGCTCAGCGCAAGCCGCTGGAGGAGATCGCCTCCAAGAAGCGGGCCATGTACCGGCGCCGTTACGAGTGGCTCGATCAGCTGGCCCTGGCGAGTCAGCAACTGCTGGGCCCGCGTCTGGCGGGTTGAGCCGCACAGGCCCCCAGCAGCAAACAGGCTACCCTCGGGTAGCCTGTTTCGTTGTTACTTGGTCTGTTTGGCCTTGATGGCGGCGGCCACGGCGGGGTCGACAAACTGGCGGATGTCGCCGCCGTGCAGGGCCACCTCCTTCACCAGGGTGGAGGAGATGAAGGAGTTCTCCTCGGCCGGGGTGAGAAACACGCTCTCTAGCTCCGGCATCAGGCGGCGGTTCATGTTGGCCAGCTGGAATTCGTACTCGAAGTCGGAAACGGCGCGCAGACCGCGGATCAGCACGTTGGCCTGCTGCTCCCTGGCGAAATCCACCAGCAGGCCGGAGAAACCGACCACCTTGACGTTGGGCAGGTGGGCGGTTACCTGGCGGGCCAGCTGCACCCGCTCGTCCAGATCGAACAGCGGCCGCTTGCTCGGGCTGTTGGCCACTCCGACCACCACTTCATCAAACAGTTTGGCGGCCCGGCCGATGAGGTCGGTATGGCCGTTGGTGACGGGATCGAAGGTGCCGGGATAGATTACCTTGTTGGTCATGCTGCTGATTCCTGCAACCGGGAAATTTGGTCGCATTATAGGGTCTGTTGGGGGATTGGCGCGACCGCCTTGGGGCGAGTTTTGGCGCCCCGATGCCGGCTTTGCCGACCCAAATCGGGGTCACCGGGTCTCTTCGCTTGAGAATAGCGATACATCAGGCAAGAATACCCGCACCGCGCATCAAGCCTCCTTGCATTGGTGACAGGGAGCAAAGGGATTTTTTATGAAACGTATTCTGGTAGTCCGCAATGACAAGATTGGTGACTTCATGCTGGCCTGGCCGAGCTTTGCCATGCTCAAGCGCTCCATGGAGTGTCATGTGACTGCCCTGGTTCCTGCCTACACGGCGCCGTTGGCCCGCCTCTGCCCCTGGATTGACGAGATCATCCTGGATCCGGGCTCACGGGCCGACAAGGAACAGCAACGCGCCTTGCAGGCGCGCATCAAGGCCGCCGCCTTCGATGCCTCCATCTGCCTCTTCTCCAACTCCCGCAACGCCATGCTGGTGTGGAAGGCGCACATTCCCTACCGGTTGGCGCCGGCCACCAAGCTGGCCCAGGTGCTCTACAACCAGCGCTTGATCCAGCGCCGCTCCCGCTCCCAGAAGCCGGAGTACGAATACAACCTGGATCTGGTGCGCCGTTTCCTTGCCGACCAGCAGGTGAGCGCGGTGGAGCCGCAGGGCCCCTACCTCAGCTTCGATGCGAAGAGCCTGCAACAGGTGCGCGAGCAGGTCGCCGCCCGCCTGCGGCTCGATGCCGGTCGCCCCTGGCTGATGGTGCATGCCGGCAGCGGCGGCTCGGCCAACAACCTCTCCATCGAGCAGTACGCCCGCCTCATCATCAAGCTCAACCAGGCCTGTCCCGAGTTGCAGTGCATCCTGACTGCGGGGCCGGGGGAGGAGAAGATCGCCGAACAGCTGGCGGCCGAGTTGCTGGCCCACGGCGGCAACGGCTGGATCTACCGCTCCGACGAGGGGCTGCCCAAGTTCTGCCAGGTGATGGCCAACGCCGCCCTGTTCGTGGCGGGCAGTACCGGGCCGCTGCACATCGCCGCGGCGCTGGATGTGCCTACCATCGGCTTCTTCCCGGCGCACCGCTCGGCGACGCCGCTGCGCTGGCGTCCGCTCAACAGCGAAGGGCGCCATCTGGCGTTCAGCCCGCCGGAAGACAGCGATCACCCGGAAGACATGAGCCAGCTCGATCCCAAGACCATGGCGGCGGCGATCGCCCGCTGGGCGCCGCCGTTCTGGCGCACTGAACACTGATGCCAGATGATGTAAATGCAGACAGGGCCCTTGAAGGGCCCTGTCTCGTATGAGGGGAAGTGCTGCGGCTTACTTGTCCGCCTGATCCGGTGCCTGCGGCTGCTGGCGGATCCAGAGGTCGGCGTATTTGACGAAGGTGGAGTGGGCCGACAGGATGGCCAGCAAGAGCCCCTGCTTGCCATCGAGGAAGCCGGCCTTGAGCAGGTACATTTTGAGGAAGCAGCCCAGCGCGTGCACCAGCCCCTGGCCGAGGGAGCCCTTCTTGCCGCGGGCGGTGCGCTGATCGGCCCAGGCGCGGGCATAGCCGGCGGATTTGACCAGGTAGTGCTCCAGATCCCGATAGGTGAAGTGGAGCAGGTCGCCGTGCAGGTTGACGATCTTCATGTTGGCGCGCACTTCCACCTTCTCGTGCACCAGCACCTCGTTGTAGCTGGTGAGCGCCTTGGGATAGAGGCGCAGCACCCGGTCCGGATACCAGCCGCTGTGGCGGATGAAGCGGCCGAACACCCAGGAGAGGCGCGGGATCGAGTAGATGGTGTCGCTGGCCGGGTTGGCCATGACGGCGGCGATGGCGGCTTTCAGCTCGGGGGTGAGCCGCTCGTCCGCATCCAGCCACAGCACCCAGTCGGATTGCACGTGGGATTGGGCGAGGCGGCGCTGGCGGCCAAAGCCCGGCCACACCGGGTTGACGAAGAAGCGGGCGCCGAATTCGGCGGCGATGGCCGGGGTCTCGTCCTGGCTGCCGGAGTCCATGATGACGATCTCGTCGACCAGCCCGTCGAGGGAGGCGAGGCAGGGGCGCAGGTTTTCGGCTTCATTCTTGACGATAAGGACAGCCGCCAGAGTCGGTTTGTTCACGGATTAAAGGCTCTTGTTGGCGCCCGGCTGGCGGGCCATGCTCAAATTGGCGCCCATTCTAGCCTAAAACGGCAGGCGGAGCATGGTTCCGGCGGTCGGGGTTGAGTCAGTTTCAAATGGGGTTCTTTTTGGCATGAGAGCGGGTGGTGCGGGGATCTTCTGTTATTTCTCGGGCCATTCTTGGGGCATAATCTCGGCCAGCAACGATTAACCGCAGGGCTTGGCCCAAGAGACGCGCGAGATGAAGATATTGGTGATCGGCCCCTCCTGGGTCGGCGACATGGTGATGTCCCAGAGCCTCTACAAGGCGATCAAGGCCAATCACCCCGACAGCGAGCTGCACGTGATGGCGCCCGCCTGGTGTGGTGCCCTGCTGGAGCGGATGCCGGAGGTGGACAAAGCCATCCCGATGCCGCTTGGCCACGGTGACTTCAAGCTGGGGGCCCGCCGCCGGCTCGGCAAGCAGCTGGCGGCCGAGAAGTACGATCAGGCCATCATCCAGCCCAACTCCATGAAGTCGGCGCTGATCCCCTGGTTTGCCCGCATCCCGGTGCGCACCGGCTGGAAGGGTGAGCACCGCTTCGGTCTGCTCAACGACATGCGCAGCAACAAGTCCGCCTTTCCGCTGATGGTGGAGGCCTACCTGGCGCTGGCCTATCCCAAGGCGCAGATGAAGAGCCGGGCCGACATCCCGACTATTCCCCAGCCGGCCCTCAACGTCGATCTCATCAACCAGGAGAAGGCGCTGGAGCGGCTCGGGCTGGATCGCGCCCGCCCGGTGCTGGTGCTCTGCCCGGGGGCCGAGTTCGGCCCAGCCAAGCGCTGGCCGGAGGGCCACTACGCCGTGGTGGCACAAAAGCACCTGGACGAGGGCTGGCAGGTGTGGATCTTCGGCTCCGCCAAGGACGCGGCGGTGGCCAACACCATCCGCGACCGGATCAACCCGCTGTCGCGCCCCAACTGCCACGTGCTGGCGGGCAAGACCAATCTGTACGAGGCGATCGACCTGATGGCGCTGGCCGGGCGGGTGATCGCCAACGACTCCGGCCTGATGCACGTCGCCGCCGCCCTCAACCGGCCGCTGATCGGGGTCTATGGCTCCACTTCGCCGCTCTATACCCCGCCGCTGGCGGACCGGGTCGAGATCGTCCACACCGACATCGAGTGCCGACCCTGTTTCAAGCGCACCTGCAAGTTCGGCCACCTCAAATGCCTGATCGAGCTGATGCCGGAGCAGGTCATCGAGGCTGGCCGCCGGCTGGAGTGCAGCAAGACGCCGGCCCCGCCGCTGGCGCTGCCGCCCGGCGAACCGCCCCGTTTTGTCGCCGAGCCGGGCAAACGCGGGGAGCCGCACTAGCATGGGCTATCGGCTGCTCTACAACCTGCTGATCCACCTGGGGTTGCCGCTGGCATTGCTGGCGCTCTACAAGCCGAAGAAGGGCAAGCCCGGCTTTGGCAAGCGCTGGGCCGAGCACCTGGGGCGGACGCCCGCCACCGGGCAGGAGGCGCCGCTCTGGATCCATGCGGTGAGCGTGGGGGAGACGCTGGCCATCACTCCTTTCATCCGCGCCCTCAAGGCCGAGCGGCCCGATCTGCCGATCCTGCTCACCACCACCACCCGCACCGGCGCCGAGCAGGCTGCCAGGCTGGGGGATCTGGTGGAGCACCGCTACGCGCCGCTCGACTACCCCTGGGCGGTGACGGCGTTCCTCAATGCCGTCAAACCGCGCGCGCTCTGGGTGATGGAAACCGAACTGTGGCCGAACTGGCTGGCCGCCTGCGAGGCGCGCCATCTGCCGGTGACCATCATCAATGCCCGCCTCTCGGAGCGATCCTGCCGGCGTTATGGCCGTTTTCAGGGGGCGTTTGATGCCCTCAGCCGGCCGTTGACCCATTTGCTCTGCCAGCACCAGGACGACGCGGATCGCTTCCATCGGCTGGGGCTGGGGCGCGAGCGACTGGCGGTGACCGGTTCCATCAAGTTCGACATCCAGCTCGATGAGCAGGTGCAGACCAGGGGCCATGCCCTGCGCCAGTTGCTGGGGACGGAGCGGCCGGTCTGGATCGCCGCCAGCACCCATCAGGGTGAGGACGAACAAGTGCTGGTCGCCTTTGATCTGCTGCTCAAGCACCATCCCACTGCGCTGCTCATTCTGGTGCCGCGCCACCCCGAACGGTTCGAGCGGGTGGCGGCGCTGTGCGCCCCTTACGGCTGCGTGCGGCGCACGGCGGGCTGTGCGGTCGGCGAGCGCGACAAGGTTTACCTCGGCGATACCATGGGCGAGCTGCCGCTGATGCTGGCAGCGGCCGACGTGGCCTTCGTCGGTGGCAGCCTGGTCAAGGTGGGCGGCCACAACCTGCTGGAGCCGGCTGCGCTCGGCAAACCTTGCCTGAGCGGCCCCGCCTACTTCAACTTCAGCGACATCACCCGCCAGCTGGTGGCCCAGGGTGGCGCCGCCGTGGTGGCCGATGCCGCCGAGCTGGGGGAGCAGGTGAGCGCGCTGCTGGCCGACGAGAGCCGACGCCGGGAGATGGGCGAGCAGGCCCGCGCCGTGGTGCTGCGCAACCAGGGGGCGCTGGCGCGCACCTTGTCTCACTGCCTCGCCAGCCTGGAGAACGACTGAAGCCGGGCAGACGGACATAAAAAAACGGAGCGCATGGCGCTCCGTTTCTGTTTTGGCGGGGGGCTGGCTCAGCGCACGATCAGACCGAGCAGGATCCCTACCACGCCGAAGTCGGCATCGCTGAAGGTGGTGTTGGCAAAGCCGAGATCCCCCAGCACCGGCAGCAGGAACACCGGCAGGAAGGTGATCAGCAGGCCGTTGGCGAAGGCCCCCAGCAGGGCGCCGCGACGGCCACCGGTGGCATTGCCGAACACCCCGGCCGCCGCGCCGACGAAGAAGTGCGGCACCACGCCTGGAATGATGACGGTGAGCCCCAGCAGGTAGAGCAGCACCATGCCCACCAGACCGGCGGCAAAGCTCGACAGGAAGCCGATCAGCACCGCATTGGGGGCGTAGGGGAAGACGATGGGGCAGTCCAGCGCCGGCTTGGCGTTGGGCACCAGCTTGTCGGAGATCCCCTTGAAGGCCGGCACGATTTCGGCGATGACCATCCGTACCCCCTGCAGGATCACGTAGACCCCGGCGGCGAAGGTGATGGACTGCATCAGGGAGAACATGAACCAGTGCTTGCCCTTGGCGACGCTGGCGACGAACTCGGGGCCGGCGAAGGCGGAGGTGATGAGGAAGATGATGCCCATGGTGAAGGAGATGGCCACCGGGGTATCGCGCAGGAACAGCAGGCTCTTGGGCACCTGCACCTCTTCGCTGCTGTGGGCCTTGTTGCCGAACTTGGCGCCGATCCAGCCGGCCAGCACGTAGGAGCAGGTGGAGAAGTGGCCGAGTGCCACGTCATCGGAGCCGGTGATCTGCTTCATGTAGGGATGGGCGAGGGCCGGGAACAGCACCATGGTCACGCCGACCACCAGGCTACCCACCGCGATGAGCGGGATGCCGCTCATGCCGCCGGCCGAGAGGATGGCTGCCACCATCATCGACATGAACAGGGTGTGGTGACCGGTCAGGAAGATGAATTTCCACGGGGTGAGCCGGGCGATCAGGATGTTCACCAGCATGGCGAAGAACATGATCATCGCCATCTCCTTGCCGAACGACTGCTGGGCAATGGAGACGATGGCCTCGTTGTTGGGCACCACCCCCTTGATGCCGAAGGCATGCTGGAAGATGGTGGCGAAGTCGCCGAGGGAGTTCACCACCAGGGTGGCGCCGGCCCCCAGGATGACGAAGCCCATGATGGTCTTGACCGTGCCCTTGATGCACTCGGTCACCGGTTTCTTCTGGGCGATCAGGCCGATGAGGGCGATCAGGCCGACCAGCACGGCCGGCTCCGACAGCACGTCAAACATCAGAAAATTGAAAAATTCCATGGTCAGCTCCAAGCAGATGGAAGCGGCGGCTCACCGGCCGCCCAGACAGTCGCAAAGGGGTTAGAGTGCGCCCAGCTCGCGCAGGGCGATGGCGAGTTTTTCTTTCATGGCGGCCTTGTCGACCATGTTGTCCAGCGATACCAGCCGGCCGTCGACGCCCATGCTGACCAGCTGTTCGGCGATGTCGCGGGTGGCGACAAAGATCTCGGCGCGCTCGCTGCCGGCGGAGGCGAGATCCCGGTGATCCACCTCGGCCGTCACGGCCAGCTCCTTGAGAATGCTCTTGATGCTCATCTCCATCATCAGGCTGGTGCCCAGGCCGTGTCCGCATACAACCAGAATCTTCATGTTCTCTTCCTCTGTCGGGCGCAGGGCGCCACTCAATAACGCGCCAGGATGCGCAAGATGTCGTCTTTGCTGGTGGCCGCCATGATGGCCGCCACGTCTTCTTCATTCATGAACAGCTCGGCCAGCTGGGCGATGGTCTCCACGTGGGAGTTGCTGTCGCTGGCGGCCAGGGTGACCAGCAGCCGGACCGGGTCGTTGCCCTCGGAGCCGAAGTTGACTCCCTCCTTCAGCACGGTCAGCGCCAGTCCCAGCCGGTTGACGCCGTCTTCCGGGCGGGCGTGGGGCATGGCCAGGCCCGGGCCCAGCACGTAGTAGGGGCCGAGCTCTTCGTGGGAGCGATAGAGCGCCGCCACATAGGAGGGCTCTATGGTGCCGTTGGCCAGCAGGGGGGCGGTGGCCAGCTCGATGGCGTGGCGCCAGTCGCGGGCGCCCGCTTCGATGGAAATGACCTCCTCGGTCAGCAATTGGGTCAGCATGGCAATGTCCGGGCTGGATAAGATGGCGCCAATCTAGCGATCTTGCCGGCTGATAACTGTGAGCCTGATCGCGAAAGTTAGCGCTACCAGATAGCGCTAACATCGATCTGTGATAGCGCTATCATTTCTCCCATAGAAGGGATTCATCTTGCCCCTTCTCTGGCTCAAAGGAGGTAAAATCCGGTTTGAGCAAATAGTCAGTGCCGCGCTTTTGCCTTAAAGTGAGCACCCGTATGCCGAGGAAGGGAAAGGATGTCAGAAGCGAAGAAACGCCGTAGCACGGGTCGGGTGACCCTCAACGATGTGGCCCAGCTGGCCGGCGTGGGGGCCATGACGGTGTCGCGCGCCCTGCGCACCCCCGAGCTGGTGTCCGACAAGATGCGCGAGCGCATCGAGGCGGCGGTGGACGAACTCGGCTATATCCCCAATCGGGCGGCGGGGGCGCTGGCGTCCGCCACTTCCCAGACCATAGTGGTGATCGTGCCCAGCCTGACCGAGTGTGGCTGCGGCGAGGTGATCGCCGGGCTGCAGCAGACGCTGCGGGGCGAGGGTTACCAGATCATGCTGGGGGATGCCCAGCACCTCAAACAGCAGGAGGAGAGCCTGCTGACCAGCTTTTTGCAGCACAATCCGGCGGCCGTGGTGCTGTTTGGCAGCGATCCCGGCGAGACCATCCGCCAGCGGCTGCAGGCGGCTCGCCTGCCGGTGGTGGAGGTGGGGGCCATGGCCCGCAGCCCCATCGACATGAACGTCGGGGTCTCCAACTTCGATGCCGGCTACCAGCTGACCCGCCACCTGATCGAGCGCGGCTACCGCAATATCGGTTTTCTCTGCGCCCGCCAGGAGCAGTGGATGCTGCAGCAGCGCATGCAGGGCTGGCAGAAGGCGCTGCTGGACAACTACCTCTCCCCCGATGCCATCATCAACACCTCGGAGCGACCCAGCTTCAGCACGGGGGCGGCCATGCTGGGGGAGTTTCTGCTGCGCTGGCCCGAGCTGGATGCACTGGTCTGCGTCAATGACGAGCTGGCGGCCGGGGTGCTGTTCGAATGCCAGCGTCGCCACCTGAACGTGCCGGGCAAACTCGCCATCGCCGGTTTCGACGATCTGGACGTGGCGCGCGCCTGCTATCCGGCCCTCACCTCGGTCCGCATCCCCTATCAGCGGATGGGGCAGGAGGCGGCCGATCTCATCCTGCGTCAGCTGGCCGGTGAACCCGTCATGGGCTCGGCGCTGACCCTCGATTTCCAGCTGCAGAAGCGGCAAAGCAGCTGACCCCTTTCACACTCATCAAAGAGGCAACCATGTTCAAGGCTCTGTTACTGGAAAACCAAGACGGCAAGACGGTGCCGACCCTGACCCGGCTGGACGAGAGCCAGCTGCCGGCCGGCGAGGTGCGGGTGGCGGTGCGCTACAGCTCCCTCAACTACAAGGATGGGCTGGCCATCACCGGCAAGGGCAAGATAGTGCGCCAGTGGCCGCTGGTGCCCGGCATCGACTTCGCCGGCACCGTGCTCGAATCTGCCGACGACCGCTATCAGCCGGGCGACCGGGTGGTGCTGACCGGCTGGGGCGTGGGGGAAGGCCACTGGGGTGGCATGGCCGAACAGGCGCGGGTCAAGGCCGACTGGCTGGTGCCGCTGCCGGCCGGGCTGGATGAGCGGCAGGCCATGTGCATCGGCACCGCCGGTCTGACCGCCATGCTCTGCGTGCTGGCGCTGGAGGAGGCGGGGGTGACTCCGCAGAGCGGCGAAATCCTGGTGACCGGCGCCGCCGGCGGGGTGGGTTCCACCGCGGTCGCATTGCTGGCCGCGCTGGGGTATCAGGTGGCAGCCCTGACCGGTCGTCCCGCGGAGCAGGGCGAGCTGCTGACCGCGCTCGGTGCCAGCCGCATCGTGCCGCGCAGCGAGCTGCTGACCGCGCTCGGTGCCAGCCGCATCGTGCCGCGCAGCGAGCTGCTGGAGCCTGCCAAGCCGCTGGAGAAGCAGCTGTGGGCCGGGGCGGTCGATACCGTCGGCAGTCAGGTGCTGGCCAAGCTGCTGGCCCAGATGAACTACGGTGGCGCCGTGGCGGCCTGCGGTCTGGCGGGCGGCTTCGATCTGCCCACCAGCGTGATGCCCTTCATCCTGCGCAACGTGCGGTTGCAAGGGGTCGATTCGGTGATGTGCCCGCTGGCACGTCGCCAGCTGGCCTGGCAGCGACTGGCCCGGGATCTGCCCGCCAGCTTCTTCGCGCAGGCGGTCACCGAGATTGGGCTGGAGCAGGTGGTGGAGGCCGCCGAGGCCATCACCCAGGGCAAGATTGCTGGCCGCACCCTGGTCAAACTTTGAACTCCCGCTGACTGGCGAGCCCCATTTTTCTGGATAGACTTTGAGTGCGGGTGCACTATCCAAGGAGAATGAGCATGGGTGGACACAAGCCGGATTACGACCTCGACGACGAGTGGGAGCCGGAATCCTGGGAGGACGAGCTGGATGAATGGGAAGACGAGAGCTGGCAGGACGATGACCCTCTCGACGACCAGTAATCCGCGCATTGAATACACAGGCGGGCCTCGGGCCCGCCTGTTTTTTTGGGCGGCTCACAGGAATGGGGAGAGGTGCTTGGAGGGGGCTGCGGCTCTGGCTAGAATGAACTGCCCAAACGACACTCAAGGATGATTATGCGACTCTCGGTGATAGTGTTTGCCGTTCTGCTCGGGGGCTGCGCCTCCCATTCGGACGATCCGTGCGAGAAGGTGTGGAGCGAGGTGGGGGAGGCCGATGGCAAGCTGGGCTTTACCGCCGAGCGGGTCGAGTTTCATCAGGCCCAGTGCGGCGAGAAGGTGGATGCCGAGCTGTGGAAACAGGGGCATCAGAAGGGACTGGCCTGGTATTGCCGGCCGGAGCACCTCTATCTGGCGGGCCGTTCCGGTGGCGAGTATCGCGGGGTCTGCCCCAATGACGTCCAGGCGCGCCGGCTGTTCGAGCAGGGCCGCCAGGGCTGGACCGATCAGTAGCCGGGCTGGCGGCTCAGACTTCTTTCTCTTTCAACCGCAGCGGCTGACACAGATAGCTCTTGTCGTTGGCGCTGCGGGCACACTTGCCGCAGACGAATTTGGGTTTTCGCACGATTTTGCGCAGGGTCTTGAGATCGGCCGGGATCTCGCTGCGACGCCATTCACACAGGGTCTTGTTGCCCATCTCGACTACCTCGACAACTCGGTGGGCCCTAGTGTAATCAATTTTCATTTCTAAAACAGCGAGCGGGCCCGGATGATCTCGCGGCCCGCTCGTGGTGACGGGAGATTACTGATAGAGGAACTTGGTAAAGATCAGCTCGCGCACCGCCTTCTTGCCGGTTTCCTTCACCAGCAGCTCGTTGGCCCGGGTCTGGCACTCCTTGCGCAGATCTTCGCGGCTGACCAGAGACTTGATCTGGTCGGCACTCTTGCTGCCCATCAGGCGGATGATGGCGTCACGGATGAGGGGGTCATGCTGCTCCAGCAGCTTGAGGTCGGCCTCGTTCTCGGCCATCAGCTCCACCGTCACCCGGACGTAGCCGAGGGTTTTGCCATCGCTCAGGTAGTTGGTGATGATGTCGGGATCCAGCAGGTGATAGAAGAAACCCGGCTTGGCGGCAGCAGCTTCCCCTTCTGCAGGGGCTTCCCCCCCTTCGGAGGCATAGGCCTGAAGTGCACCGCAGCTTAGCAACAACACCAGCAGAAATTTGAATAGCTTCATAGGGATGGCTCATCAGCAAGAGATACCCCATTTTTGATGCTGCCATCGGGGCCGTCAAGCACGGATGTTCTTACAATTCTCGATTGATTTACGGATAATAAACCGGATTTTAACCTGATAACGGAAATCTCCGGATGGTGAAGCTGTGAAGTCCGAGTTGACTGTTCCCCTTGCCCGGCTCGTGCCCTGGCAGACGCCCGCGCAGTGCGAGCCGCCCGAGGCCTTGCTGCCCTGGTTGCTGGAGGCCGATTCCATGACCCGACGCTTGCGCCGCCACAATCGCCATTTCTCGGTACAACTGTTCGGCAATCGCAGCGTCGCCCTCGACGCCGACGAGCAGCAGCTGGTGGTCGCCGAGCACCCCATGGGCCTGTGCCGCGAGGTGATCCTGCACGGCGATCATGGACCGGCCGTGCTGGGCTGGACCCTGTTTGCCGAAGCCGCCCTGCAAGAGAGCGGCCTGCGCGAGCTGGGTGAGCAACCCTTGGGCGAACGTATCTTTGGTGACGAGCCTGCCCGGCGCGATCACCTGCAACTGGCCTGTTTCGAGATTGCGAGCAATCCCTGGTGTCCGGCCGGCATCGTCTGGGGACGTCGTTCCCGTCTGTTTCTGGGGCAATGGCCACTGCTGGTCCATGAACTCTTCTTGCCCTCTCTGTCATGCAACAAGGAGCTGGAGTGAATCTGTTAACCAAGGAGCGGGGACTGGCCTACGTGCAGTTGGCCCGCATCGACAAGCCCATCGGTACCCTGCTGCTGCTGTGGCCAACCCTGTGGGCACTGTGGCTGGCGGCCGACGGCCTGCCGGATCTCTGGACCCTGCTGGTGTTCGTGGTGGGGGTGTTTCTGATGCGCTCCGCCGGTTGCGTCATCAACGACTATGCGGATCGCCACTTTGACGGTCACGTGAAGCGCACCGCTGGCCGGCCGCTGCCCATGGGCAAGGTCAAGCCGCGGGAGGTGCTGGCGCTGTTTGCGGTGCTGGCGCTCATCTCGTTCGCCCTGGTGCTGACCATGAACCCGCTCACCATCGGCCTGTCGTTCGCGGCCCTGTTGCTGGCGGTCTGCTACCCCTTCATGAAGCGCTACATCCCGATCCCCCAGCTGGTGCTCGGCATGGCCTTCTCCTGGTCGATTCCCATGGCCTATGCGGCTCAGGCCAACGCCCTGCCGGCGGTGGCCTGGCTGGTGTTTCTCGCCAACCTGCTGTGGACCATTGCCTACGACACCCAGTACGCCATGGTGGACCGGGACGATGACCTCAAGCTCGGTCTCAAGTCGAGCGCCATCCTGTTCGGCCGCCACGACAAGCGGATCATCGGCGCGCTGCAGTTGCTGACCCTGCTGATCCTGCTGCTGGTGGGGCAGTTGAGCGAGCTGGGCTCCAGCTACTACTGGTCGCTCTTGGCGGCGGCGGCGCTGTTCGTCTATCAGCAGCGGCTGATCCGCGAGCGGCAGCGGGAGGCCTGCTTCCAGGCGTTTCTCAACAACAACTACGTGGGGGCGCTGATCTTTGCCGGGGTAGTGATCAACTACCTGTGAGCCAGCCCCATCATGAAAAAAGGCCGCATGTTGCGGCCTTTTTTATGGTGTCGTGCGAGCGGGGTCAGAGCCGATTGCCGGCCTGGATGGTGCGGCGGATCTTGGTGCTCAGCAGCGGCACTATGTTGTCGGCCAGCGCTTGGAAGCGGCCCAGATCCGGCTTGCAGCCCGGGTCGAGGTAGCCTTCGCTGCGCAGGGTGTGGATCAGGGTACTGAACAGCTTCTGGTCGAAGAACTCGGGGGCGTTGATGCCGTGCAGGGTGCCGAGGCGTTCCGCCATCATCAGGCCGTCCGCCTCCAGCTGCTCGGCCTCGATGCGGGGCTGGGCCAGCACCCGGGTCAGCACGATGGCGTAGCGCTGCAGGGTCTCCTGAATGCTCTCGGCCAAGAGCAGCAGGCGGGTCTGGTTGACCGGATTGACCCAGAAGCCACCGTCGCGGGCCTCGATCAGCTGCTGGCGCTGCAGCTCGGCCAGCAGGGCATCGACCAGCTCCGGCAGCTCGTCCTCTTCATAGCGCAGGAACAGCTCGGTCTTGAGCAGCGGGTAGATGTCGATGCAGCGGGCAACGATCTCGCTGCGGGAGATCCCCTCGCAGCGCTCGATCAGCGCCGCCACCAGGGAGGGCATGGCGAACAGATGGAGGATGTTGTTGCGGTAGTAGGTCAGCAGGATCGCCTGATAGCGGTCCAGGCTGATGATCTGGCCCAGCTTGTCCTCGCTCACCTCGAACTTGTTGAGCTCCATCGCCTGATCCAGCAGGGTCTTGGCATCCTCGTCCGGGATGGTGCTGTGCGGGCTGTAGGGCACCTGCTTGAGCAGATCCAGATAGGTGTTGAGCTGGGCCTGCAGTTCGTCGCGGGTCAGGGCGTGGCGCTCGGCGGCCAGCAGAGCCAGCGCGCTCAGGGTTAGGCCGTTGACGGCGGCAGCCCCGTTGATGCGGGTCATCAGCAGCTCGGCCAGCTGGTTGACGGTGGGCGCCATCCACTCGGGACGCTCCTCCTCGCCGATGTGCTCCTTCCAGCTGGGCACGTGCTCGTTGAGGTAGTTGTTGAGGGTCAGCGGCTCACCGAAGTTGACGAAGCCGCGGCCGTAGTTGCGCAGCTTGCGCAGGATGCCGAGCACCTGCAGGAAGCTCTCTTTCTCCTTGCGGCTGCCCTTGAGCTCGTTGTGGTAGGTGTTCACCTCCATCACGTGCTCGTAGCCCAGATAGACGGGCACCAGGGTCACCGGTCTGTCCAGCCCGCGCATCATGGCCTGCAGGGTCATCGCCAGCATGCCGGTCTTGGGCGGCAACAGGCGGCCGGTACGCGAACGCCCACCCTCGGTGAAGAACTCCACCGAATAACCCTTGGCAAACAGCAGGTTGAGGTATTCCCGGAATACCGTGCTGTAGAGCGGATTGCCCTTGAAGGTGCGGCGGATGAAGAAGGCGCCGCCGTGGCGGAAGATCGGGCCCGCCGGCCAGAAGTTGAGGTTGATGCCCGCCGCGATATGGGGCGGCACCATGCCCTGGTGGTAGATGACGTAGGAGAGCAGCAGGTAGTCCATGTGGCTGCGATGGCAGGGCACATAGACGATCTCGTGCCCTTCCTGGGCCAGCTGGCGCACCTTCTCGGCGCCGTTGACCGAGAGGCCGCGGTAGAGCTTGTTCCACAGCCAGCCGAGGAAGCTCTCGCCAAGCCGGATCAGCCGGTAGGAGAAGTCGGAGGCGATCTCGTCCATGTAGCCGTGGGCCCGTTTCTGGGCTTTCTCCAGGCTGATTCCCTCGCGCTGGGCCTCTTCCTCGATGGCCTGTTGAATGACGTTCGAATCGAGCAGCTGTTTGAACAGCAGGTTGCGGTTGGGCAGCTTGGGGCCGGTAGCGGCCAGCTGCTGGCGGCTGAAGTGGGTACGGGCGACCCGCGCCAGCTTGTGGGCGATGGCTTCGTCGGTGCCGTGCTTGTCCGCCATGTGACGCAGGGAGAGCGGCGGGGAGAAGCGCACCAGGTTCTCGCGTCCTTTCAGGATCACGATCAACGCCTTTTTGAGGCGGTTTGGTGCCAGGCTGCTGATGATGTTCCAGCCGGAGGCCTCTTCGCCTTCCCGGCCGGGGGCGCGGCCCCAGAATAGGGTGACGGGTACCACCTGAATATCCAGCGCAGGATCCTGCTTGTGCAGATCCAGCAGCTGGTGGAACTCCTGCAGGAAGGGAAGCGGCTTGCTGCGCTTGCCAAACAGGGGAGGCGGACGGTCCAGACAGACATAACGGGGCAGCAACTGGCCGTTCAGCTCCAGCGGGGTGAAGGGGCCGGGCAGGCCGAGATCCTCGCAGCACTGTTGCAGGGTCATCAGGTCGGTGATCGAGCTGGTCTTCAGGGCGTAGACGATGGGTCTGGCCGGATCCAGCTTGAGCTCGGTGATGGGATTTTCCGGCAGGCTCTTGTGATTGACCAAGCCGCTGACCGGCCATTGCAAGATGGCTCTGGAAATGTTCTGTCCAAGGGACATGTGCGTCTGCTCTCCAAAAAAATGCGGCGTGAGCATAGCAAATCACCGACTGCTTGTCGCCGAGAGGTACGATGAGTCGGCAGCGCGGGATCAAATCTGCAGCAAATGAGTGCCGGGCCACGACAAATGTCAGCTGCGCCTTGCCTTGGCCACTGCACTGTATATACTGCCAGTGTGCTGTATAAAAAGACAGGTGGCCATGCTATGAAACCCCTTACTCCCCGCCAGGCCGAAGTGCTGGAGTTGATCAAGGCGAACATGAACGAAACCGGCATGCCGCCGACTCGCGCCGAGATAGCCCAGAAGCTTGGTTTCAAGTCGGCCAATGCGGCCGAGGAACATCTGAAGGCCCTGGCCAAAAAGGGGGTCATCGAGATCATGCCGGGCACGTCCCGCGGCATCCGCCTGTTGCTCGAAGAGGAAGAGCCGCTGGAAGAGAGCGGTCTGCCGCTGATCGGCAAGGTGGCCGCCGGCGAGCCCATCCTGGCGCAGGAACATATCGAGAGCCACTACCAGGTGGATCCGGCCTTGTTCCACCCGCGGGCTGACTTCCTGCTGCGGGTGCAGGGCATGAGCATGAAGAACATCGGCATTCTGGATGGCGACCTGCTGGCGGTGCACAAGACCCAGGAGGTGCGTAACGGCCAGGTGGTGGTGGCACGGCTCGACGAGGATGTCACCGTCAAGCGCTTCCAGCGCAAGGGCAGCCAGGTGTGGCTGCTGCCGGAGAACGAAGAGCTCTCCCCCATCGAGGTGGATCTCTCCTGCCAGCAGCTCACCATCGAGGGGCTGGCGGTCGGCGTCATTCGCAACGCCGACTGGATGTAATCCCTGCCATGAAACGGCCTCCTGCGGGAGGCCGTTTCGTTTCTGTACTCCTTTCCCCATGATTTCAATCAGATCCTGATACCCGCCATTTTTGTCTGCGGGCGGTGACCGCAGGCGATTCATTTCAGATATATCATTTGGTAAGGCGGACTCGTTGGCTTGAGCCGCCCCCGCTGCTCGCCATGACGCGCGTTATCCAGATCGCTGATAGCAGGAACCCGGAGGGCAGCAGGAAAAAACAACAGCCTCGTGCGGTGTGCAGCGCACACCTGGCAAAGAGGCGCTTGCGGGATAGAAGGGAGAGTGGTCAGCAGGGCGCCGGCAGTCGGCACCGCAGCGGCACACTCGCGCAGTCGACACGCGGCAGTCATCGACTCATTCACCCTGGTGGTGATGGGCGGTGCCGGTTGGCGTGACCTGTTGATCGAGGAGGACAGGTATGGCTTCAAGCTCGCCATGGGATCCGGGTCTGGCATCGCCCGTTTCTTCCATCACCCGTTTCATCAAGGGTAACCGGATGACCCGTTTCTATGCCCTCTGGGTACACCACAAGGGTGCCTGCTGGACCATCTGGCTGGGGTGCCCCAAGGACAAGATTGTCCGGTTGGTGCGCCTGTTTCACAGCCATCATGACGGCGGGCTGGCCGACGCCCCCTGGACCGCCCCCGTCATCCCGCTGCGGGCACAGTCCAGACGCCCGCATGAGCGGCGCCGACAGCAGCCCTGAGCGCCACCTCTTCTTGTGCAGCCCCACCCCATGGTGGGGCTGCTGTTTTGGGCGGGTTCGGGCCGGCATCACCGACCCTTGCGTCATCTTCTGACGGAAGTTGGCCAGTGAACGGGCATCCGCTACAAGGGGGTGACCGGTGTGGCGCCGGCTGGGTTACAATGGCTCTTCCATTCGGGCCCGGTTGGCGGGTATGTCGAAGTGAAAGGGTCTGTTCTCTTATGGTTAAACCGCGTTACCCCTTGCTGTTTCTGCTGCTGGTCGGGGGCATGATGGCCGGATTTTACTGGAACCAGCCCTCCCTGCCCGAGCATGCCGACTACTACCCGGCGGGGCGGGACATCAATCCGTTCGCCTTCACCGATCAGGATGGCCAGCCGTTCGTCCCTGCCAGCCTGACCGGCCATTGGACCTTTCTGTTCGTTGGCTACACCTTCTGTCCCGACATCTGCCCGACTACCCTGGCGGATCTGCGTTCCGTCTACCCCGAGCTGAAAAAGATCGCCCCAAACAGCCAGGTGGTGTTCATCTCGGCGGATCCGCAGCGGGACGACGTGGCCCGCCTCAAGACCTATACCGCCTTCTTCAACCCGGAGTTCAAGGCGGCGACCGGCCCCCATGACAAGCTGTTCCCGTTCGTGCGCAATCTGGGGCTCATCTACTCCATTGCCGACCAGGGTGAGAAGGACTACCTGATCGACCACTCCGCCTCCATCGTGCTGATCAATCCGGCCGGCAAGCTGGAGGCCGTGTTTCGCCCCCGTCTGAGCGAGGGCAGTGTGCCCAGGGTCGTCATGGCGAGCATGGTGTCGGACTTTGCCAAGATAGTGCGGCTGGACGACGCATGATGAGTAACGGACTCCCTCCGACATGCTGACCCCTGTCTGGTGGTGGAACGGGCGGCGCCACCGCGCCGTGTTTGCCCTGGCCCTGCCCATGGTGTTTTCCAATGTCACCACCCCGCTGCTGGGGCTGGTGGATACCTGGGTGATCGGTCATCTCGGTCAGGCCTGGTTCCTCGGCGGCGTGTCGGTCGGCGCCACCCTCATCAACCTGCTGTTCTGGCTGCTCGGCTTCTTGCGGATGTCCACCACCGGCCTGACCGCCCAGGCTCACGGCGCCAGCAGCCCGGCCGGCCAGCTCGACACTCTGGCCCGCGCGCTGGGGCTCGCCGTCGGGCTGGGAGTGACGTTGCTGCTGTTGTTGCTGCCGTTGATCCCCATTCTCATTGCGCTCAGCGGTGGATCCGCCGAGGTGCAGCACTATGCCGCCGAGTATGTCTCGGTGCGGGTCTGGAGCGCCCCGGCGGCGCTCTGCAACCTGGTGATCATGGGCTGGCTGCTGGGCATGCAGGATGCGCGCAGCCCCATGTTGCTGCTGATCTTCACCAACCTGGTCAACATGGGGCTCGATGCCTGGTTCGTGCTGGGGCTGGGCTGGCAGGTGAAGGGGGTCGCCACCGCCTCGCTGCTGGCGGACTACAGCGCGCTCGGGTTGGGGCTCTGGCTGGTGAGCCGTCATCTGCGCCGACTGGCCGCATCGGCGTGGCAGGGGGCCTGGCAGCGCTGGCGCCAGTGGCCCGCTCTGCTGCGGCTGCTGGCTCTGAACCGGGACATCTTCATCCGCTCCCTCTGCCTGCAACTCTGTTTCGCCTTCATGACCCTGCAGGGGGCTAGGCTGGGGGATGTGGCGGTGGCGGCCAATGCGGTGCTGCTCAACTTCCTGATGCTGATCTCCTATGGGCTGGATGGCTTTGCCTACGCGGTGGAGGCCATGGTGGGCCGCGCCATCGGGCGGCGGGATCGGCAGGGGTTGCGGGAGGCCATCGTGCTCAATCTCGGTTGGGCGCTGTTGATTGCCCTGACGTTCAGCCTGCTGTTTGCGGTGGGCGGCAGCCGGCTGATCGTGTACATCACCGATCTGCCGGCGGTGATCGCCGCCGCCAACGCGCAGCTGCCCTGGCTCATCGCCATGCCGCTGCTGGCGGTCTGGTGCTTCCTGCTGGACGGGGTCTTCATCGGGGCGACCCGGGCGCGGGAGATGCGCAACAGCATGCTGGTGGCGGCACTGTGCGGCTTCTTCCCGGTCTGGTGGCTCTGTCAGGGCTGGGGCGTGGCGGCCTTGTGGGCCGCGATGGCGGCCCTGATGGCGGGGCGGGGGCTGACGCTGGGCTGGCTCTGCTGGCAGCTGGAGCGCGATGGCCGGCTGCTGCACTCAGCCCACGGGGTGGGAGAGGCGCAGCAGGCCTCCTCCTGACCTCAGCGCCTGCCTGGACCTGTCGGGTTCACTCCTGCAGGGAGCCGGCGTAGCCCAGCTGGCGCCAGCTTTCGTAGACGAACACCGCCACCGCATTGGCGAGGTTCATGCTGCGGCTCTGGGGCAGCATGGGGATGCGCAGCCGCTGCTCGAACGGCAGGCTCTCGATGATCTCGATGGGCAGGCCGCGGCTCTCCGGTCCGAACAGCAGGGCATCGCCTGCGGCAAACTGCACCGCCGAATGGGCGGTGCGCCCCTTGGTGGTACAGGCGAATACCCGCATCGGTGCCACCGCCTCCAGAAAGGCCTCGAAGCTTGGCCAGCGCTTCACCTCGGCAAACTCGTGGTAGTCGAGCCCCGCCCGCTTCACCCGCTTGTCATCCCACTCAAACCCCAGCGGCTCTATCAAGTGCAGTCGATAGCCGGTGTTGGCGCAGAGGCGGATGATGTTGCCGGTGTTGGGCGGAATTTCCGGTTGGTAGAGCACGATGTCGAGCATGACGGCGTCCTGATGGGGCGAAAAGGGCGCCAGCATACCCAGCGCCCGTACGGATGAAAAGAGCTTGCTCAGCCGATGGGCAGGCGGATGGTGATGGTCAGCCCGGCCGGTTGATTGCTGCTGGCGCGGATGGTGCCGCCGTGGCGCGCAATGGCCTCTGCGGCGATGGCCAGCCCCAACCCGGTGCCGCCGGTCTTGGCGTTGCGGGCATCGTCCACCCGAAAGAAGGGCAGGAACAGCTGGGCCTGCTGCTCCACCGGCACACCGGGACCGTCGTCGCGGATGGTCATCACCCACTCCAATCCCTCCCGATACCAGTCCACCTTGATGAACTCGCGGGCATATTTGAGCGCGTTGCGCAGTGGATTCTCCAGCGCCCGGGCCAGCAGATCGGGCCACATTCGCAGCGATTCAGCCGGCAGCGGCGGCAGCCGGAGCTGCTTGCCGCTCTGGTTCGCCTCGAACATGGCATCGTCCAGAATGGGCTCCAGCAGCTCGGACAGCGGCATCACCACCGGTGCTTCCACATGCTGCTGTACCCGCGACAGGTCGAGCAGGTCACCGATCAGCTTGTCGAGCCGGCCGATCTCCGATTCGATCCGTGCCAGCTCGTTGCTGTCACCCTGTTTGCGGCGGATCAGCGCCTGCGCCAGCTGGATGCGGGTGAGCGGGCTGCGCAGTTCGTGGGAGATGTCGGAGAGCAGCTGCTTCTGCTTCTGGATCATGTTCTTGAGGGTATCGACCATGTGGCTGACGTGATCCGCCAGCTGGCCGATCTCGTCCCGCCGCCCCAGGTTGGGGATCTGCGCCTCCAGATTGCCCTCCGCCAGCTGGGAGACCGACTGCTGCAGCTGCAGGATGGGACGGGTCAGCCGCCAGGCCAGCAGCAGACAGAGCGGGGTGCTGACCAGCATGGCGATGCCGAGGATCTGGATCGGGTGATCCAGGATCTGGATGAACAGGAACAGATAGGAGTTCTCGACGTTGAGGCCGAAGTAGATGTGATAGATCTGGCCGTGATGCGTCATCTGGAAGGGGCCGGCGATAGCCCGCTTGTGCTCGCTGCCCAGCATGGGCTTGGCCGGGTTGTCCGAGTCGAGCATGAAACGGATCACGAACTTGCTCAGGCGGGTGCTGGACTGCATCTGTCCCTTGGCATCGCGCAAATAGATGTTGTCGACCGGCAGCAGGCCGGCGGCATCGATGGCCTGGGCCAGATCGAAATCCTGATTGGGGTCGGCCCCCTTCTGCAGCGCCTTCAGGTTGTTGTTGAGGCGGGTGATCTCGTGGGCCGGCAGCGGAATGATGTTGCGGGGATCCAGGGTTGGCAGGATCACCACGGCGGCCACCACCAGCAACAGCATGAACCAGAACCAGAGGAAGATCTGGGTGGAGAGACCGTTGAAGGTGCGGGCGGTTCTCATGCCTGTTCCAGCCACAGATAGCCTCTGCCGCGCACCGTCTTGAAGCGGGGCTGGCCATCGGTGCGCTCCGGCAGCTTCTTGCGCAGGTTGCTCAGGTGCATGTCGATGGCGCGATCGAAGGGCTCGAGTTTCTTGCCGAGCACCAGCTCGGAGAGCTGGCTCTTGCTGACGATCTGGCCCGGGTTGCGCAGCAGGCACTCCAGCAGGCCGAATTCGGTGGCGGTCAGCTCCAGCAGTTCGCCGTGGCAGCTGGCCTGCTGCAGGCCGGGTTGCAGCACCAGATCCATGAAGCGCACCTCTTCCGAGCTGCCGCCGCGCTGGGGCTGGCTGCCCTGGGTTCGGCGCAGGATGGCGCGCACCCGGGCCAGCAGCTCCCGATCGTCGAACGGCTTGGCGAGATAGTCGTCAGCCCCGGCCTCCAGCCCGTTGACCCGATCCTGGCTGTCGCCACGGGCGGTCAGCATCAGCACCGGGGTGTCGTGGGTCTTGCGCAGTCGAGCCAGCATGGCGAAGCCGTTGAGCTTGGGCATCATCACGTCCAGCAGCACCAGGTTGAAGTGCTGTTCGGCCAGCCGTTGCAAGCCCTCTTCGCCATCCTCGGCGACGGTCACCTGGAAGCCTTCCAGGGTCAGAATTTCGGTGAGCAACTGGGTCAGCTCGAGATCGTCGTCGACCAGGAGTATTTTGTGCATCTGAAGTCATTCCGCTGATTTTTCGCGCCAATCCGGCGTCGGGGTCAGGGTATAATAGATTTTTAACCGCAAGAGGAAAGCCGGTTTTGAGCCATCAACAATATTCCCGCTGGGTGACGCTAGCCAGCATGGCCGCCGTCACGACCGCCACCCTGCTGATCACCGGCAAGCTGATCGCCTGGCTGATGACCGACTCCTCGAGCCTGCTGGCCTCCCTCACCGACTCCTTCATGGACGTGAGCGCCTCCATCATCAACCTGCTGGCGATCCGCTACGCCCTGTCACCGGCCGACGACGAACACCGCTTCGGCCACGGCAAGGCGGAGTCGCTGGCCGGGCTGATCCAGGCGGCCTTTATCTCCGGTTCTGCGCTGCTGCTGGTGATGCACGGCATCTCCTCCCTGCTCAAGCAGGCGCCGCTGGAGCGGCTCGAGGCGGGTCTGTGGGTCAGCGGTGGCTCCATCGTGCTGACCCTGCTGCTGGTCAGCTTCCAGAGCCTGGTGATCCGCAAGACCAACAGCGTGGCCATCAAGGCCGACATGCTGCACTACCGCTCCGACCTGCTGCTCAACGGCGGCGTGCTGCTGGCACTGGTGCTGGCGGGACAGGGCTGGTACTGGGCCGACGGCCTGTTTGCCATCCTGATCGGGCTGTTCCTGCTGTGGGGAGCGCTGCACATCGGCTATGAATCGGTGCAGGCGCTGCTCGATCGTCAGTTGCCAGCCGAGGAACAAGCGAGAATAATGGCCCTCTGCTGTGACGTCGAAGGTGTACACGGGGTGCATGATCTGCGCACCCGCCAATCCGGTCCGACCCGTTTCGTGCAGTTGCATCTGGAACTGGACGATCAGCTCCCTCTGGTCAAGGCCCATCAGATTGCCGATGAAGCCGAACTGGCGGTTCGTCAGGCGTTCGAGCGCATGGATGTCATCATTCATATGGACCCCATCTCCGTGGTGCACAAGGAACAGCAAGGCACTCCCTCAGAACAACAGTAGGCTGCAACATGGATGATCTGGTTGCCAGAACCTGGCAAAAAATTCAGCAAGAAGCGGCGAGCATGGCGACCGAAGAGCCCATGCTGGCCAGCTTCTTCCACTCCACCATTCTCAATCACAAGAACCTGCGTTCGGCCCTCAGCTTCCAGCTGGCCAACAAGCTCGACAGCGCCACCATGCCCGCCATCGCCCTGCGCGAGGTGATCGAGCTGGCCCTGCGCAGCGAGCCCGAGCTGCTGGCGGTCGTGGCGGCCGACATCTGTGCGGTGCAGGAGCGTGACCCGGCGGTCGATCTCTTCTCCACCCCGCTGCTCTACCTCAAGGGATTCCATGCCCTGCAGGGCTACCGGGTCGCCAACTGGCTGTGGCGCCAGGGGCGTCGCTCGCTGGCGCTCTACCTGCAGAACCAGATTTCGGTGGTATTCGGGGTGGACGTGCACCCGGCCGCCCGTATCGGCAAGGGCATCATGTTTGACCATGCCACCGGCATAGTGGTGGGCGAGACGGCGGTGATCGAGGACGATGTCTCCATCCTGCAGAGCGTCACCCTGGGCGGTACCGGCAAGGAGAGCGGCGATCGCCATCCCAAGATCCGGGAAGGGGTGATGATAGGGGCGGGCGCCAAGGTGCTCGGCAACATCGAGGTGGGCATGGGAGCCAAGATCGGCGCCGGCAGCGTGGTGATCAACCCGGTGCCGCCGCACACCACGGTGGCGGGCGTACCCGCCAAGATCGTGGGTCGTCCGGAGTGCGACAAGCCTTCGCTGGACATGGATCAGTGTCTCTGATCCCCTGACAGAGGTGCATCGATGGCCAAGCGCTGGTCGGGTTATCTGATCCTGGGGATGTGGCTGCTCAATCTGCTGCACCTCTATCTGGGATTCTCCCCCTGGCCGGCAGCCATCGCGGCCTGGGGGGCCTCGCTGCTCACCTGGCCCTGGCTGGTGGGCGCGGCGCGGCGCCAGGCGCTGGCCCTGTACGGGGCGGCGCTGGCACTGTTGATCTTCTCCTGCTGGCGGGGAGCGAGCCTCACCGCCGGTGACTGGCTGCTGCCCAACATCAACATGCTCACCATGTTTGCGGCGGTGAGCACCCTCAATCTCGCCACCTCGGGCCTCTTGACCGGCACCACCTCATGGCAAGGGCGCAAGGGGCTGTGGAGCACCATGGCCAGCCTCAACCTGCTGGGGGCCGTCATCAACCTCTCGGTGCTGTTCATCATCGGCGATCGGCTGGAACGGGGCGGCACCCTTGAGCGGCGTCAGGTGCTGGTGCTGAGCCGGGTCTTCTGCGCGGCGGCCTTCTGGTCCCCCTTCTTCGTCGCCATGGCAGTGGCGCTCACCTATGCGCCCGGCTTGCAGCTGTCGCGCATCCTGCCGTTCGGGGTGGTGGCGACCCTGCTGGCGATGGGGCTGACCGCCTGGCAGGTGGAGCGGCTGGGGGTGGCGGACTTTGCCGGCTATCCGCTGCGGCTGCAGACTCTGGGATTGCCGGTGGCACTGGCCCTGCTGGTGCTGCTGATCAAGCAGATCTGGCCGGATCTCGGCATCCTGGCGGTGATCGCCCTGGTGGCGCCGCTGCTGGCCTTTGCCTTCATGCCGAGCGCGGGGCGCGGCCCGGCTCTCAAGCGGCAGGTGGTGGAACGCTTCCCCGCCATCGGCGGCCAACTGGTGCTGTTTCTGGGGGCTGGCCTGCTGGCCGCCGGCATCAACAGTGCGCTGTCGGTGTTCGAGCTGGGTGGCGGCCACGGCTTGCCCTTCTTCCACCACTTCGGTTGGCTGGAGTCTTCGCTCACCCTGTTGCTGATCCTGCTGGTGGCCATCGTCGGGGTGCACCCGCTCATCAGCATCTCAGGATTGGCGCCGCTGTTGTGGCCGCTCTCGCCGGACCCCAGCCTGCTTGGCATGACCTTTTTGCTGGGGTGGGGGCTGGCCACCGGTACCAGTCCGCTCTCCGGCTCCAACCTGGCGCTGGCCTCCCGCTACAACCTGAGTGCCGGGGCAATTCTACGCGGCAACCTGCTCTACGGCCTGCTGATGTACGGGGTCGCCTGTCTGCTGCTGGGGGCCTATATCGCCCTGCACGCCTGATGATGCGGGCTTGCGGCAAGGGCGTGCAGGGCGGTTGCGCAGGGGCGGGGTGGCGACTTGTGCGGGGCCGGCCGTGGCCCGGGCGCAGGATGCGAGAAAAATAGACGCATATTTAGGCAATACATCCATGGAAGGCGCATTTTACAGCGCACCGGCTTGTTTGTGCCGATAGGCTCGGGGTATGCTGGCTTCACGCGCTTGAATCGCCCTCTGTGGGGCATCGCAATTGAACATACAGGTATGCATATGTCACTAGAAGTCCTTGAGCAACTCGAATCCAAAGTACAATCCGCCGTCGACAACATCTCCCTGCTGAAGATGGAGCTGGACGAGCTGAAAGAGCAGAACAACAAGCTGCAAGACGAGAACCATCAGCTGCGCAACGAGCACGTCGCCTGGCAAGAGCGTCTGCGTGCCCTGCTGGGCAAGATGGACCAGATGGGCGAAAGCATCTGAGTCGTCGCCATCCGCGAGAATTGAAAACGGGCCGCTCCATGAGCGGCCCGTTTGTTTGGGTCAGTCTGCAATCAGAGTGCCAGCAGCTGTTTGACGGTTTTCTCGATGCCGTCTGCCGCTTCCACTATGTTGTTGGCCAGCATGTAGGCGGGGGTGGAGATTACCTTGCGCTCCTGATCCACCACGAACTCGTTGACCGGGCAGTTGAGGTGGCTGCCTCCCATCGCCTCGATGGCGTTGGCGGTACCCTCGTCGTGGCCTATGGTGGCCAGGGTGCCGGCGCCATAGATGAGCGGGATCATGGCTGGTGCGATGCAGATGTAGGCGGCCGGCTTGCCGGCCCTGGCGAAGCTCTGGCACGCCTTCAATACATCCGGCTGGATTTGGCACTCGGCCCCCTTGATGGCGAAGTCGCACAGGTTCTTGGCGGCGCCAAAGCCACCCGGCACCAGCAGGGCATCGTAGTCGGCCGCATCCAGCTCGGCCACGTCCCTTATCTGGCCGCGGCAGAGGCGGGCCGCTTCAACCAGCACGTTGCGGCGCTCGCCTTCACTCACTTCCCCGGTCAGGTGGTTGATCACATGGAGCTGTGGAACATTGGGAGCGAAGCACTGGACTGCTGCGCCCTGCCTGGCCAGCGCCAGCAGACTGATGACGGCCTCGTGGATTTCGGCCCCGTCAAAGACGCCACAGCCACTCAAGATCACGGCCACTTTTTTCATGACAGACTCCTCGTTGTTGAAAATGTGAGCCAGAATGGATTGTTGTACTTTTGTATGGTTATCGTTCGTCCTCAGCTGGTCAAGTCATCTTGCTGTGCTAGGATTGTTTCGTTTTGGATCCTGCCGTACTTACTCCCTTGAATTTTTTTCCACATTGATCGAGATCATTCAAGTCGTCTCGCGATCGGTTTTTACATGCGCAACCAATTGTTATTTATTGGTTTTTATATTTTTGTGCACAGTTTTATCACTGTGGTTCATACTGCCCCCCATTTTTGAGCACAGAGTTATCCACAGATTGATGGCCTGTGAGGATCCGCCGGCAGGGTCTTTGCCCCTCTTGGTGTGAGGGGGGCCCTGTGGCATCCTAGCGGCTGTTTATCTCTGGCAGGACGATTTCATGGCCCCTAGCAATCCCCTTATTCTGGTCGACGGCTCTTCATATCTTTACCGCGCCTTCTTTGCCTCCCAGCAGGCCGATCTGCGCACCTCGACCGGTTTGCCGAGCGGCGCCGTCCGTGTCATGGCCAACATGATGCGCAGCCTGCGCAAGCAGTACCCCGACTGCCACGTGGCCGTGGTGTTCGATGCCAAGGGCAAGACTTTCCGCGACGACATCTATCCCGAATACAAGGCCAACCGGGCCAGCATGCCGGACGATCTGCGCAGCCAGGTTGCCCCCATCCACCAGATGATCAAGGCGATGGGTTTCCCCTTCCTGATGGTGGAAGGGGTGGAGGCTGACGATGTGATCGGCACCCTGGCCCGCCAGGCGACCGAGAAGCAGCTGCCGGTGCTGATCAGCACGGGCGACAAGGACATGGCGCAGCTGGTCTCCGACCATGTCACTCTGATCGACACCATGAAAGATGTGAAGACCGATCGGGAAGGGGTGATCGAGAAGTTCGGCGTACCGCCCGAGCTCATCATCGACTACCTGGCTCTGATGGGGGACAAGGTGGACAACATCCCCGGCATGACCGGTGTCGGCGAGAAGACCGCACTGGCCCTGCTGCAAGGGATCGGCAGCATCGACGAGATTGCCGCCAACCTCGACAAGGTGGCTGCGCTCGGTTTCCGTGGCTCCAAGGCGTTCGCCGACAAGTTCCGCGAGCAGGAAGAGCAGGTGCGCCTCTCCTACGTGCTGGCCACCATCAAGACCGACGTGGCGCTGGAACAGAGTCTGGAAGAACTGCAGCTCGGCCCCATCGACAAAGAGGCTCTGCTGGCGGTCTATCGTGAGTACGAGCTGCGCAACCTGATCAAAGAGTTGGAGTCCGGCGGCGCTGAGGAGAGCGAAGCCGAAAGTGATGATGAAGGTGCCGCCCCGGTAGCCGCCATCGAGACCGACTATCGCTGCATCCTGGACGAGGCCGAATTCGATGAGTGGCTGGCCTGTCTGCAGGCGGCGCCGTTGTTTGCCTTCGACACCGAGACCACCAGTCTCGACTATATGGAAGCGCGCGTCGTGGGCGTCTCCTTTGCCATCGAGCCGGGCAAGGCGGCCTACGTCCCCTTCGGCCACGATTATCTGGGGGCGCCGGTGCAGCTGACCGAGGCCGTGGTGCTCGGCAAGCTCAAGCCGCTGCTGGAAGATCCGGCCCGTCTCAAGGTGGGGCAGAACCTCAAGTACGATCGCAACGTGCTGCTCAATCACGGTATCGAGCTGCAGGGCATCGCCTACGACACCATGCTCGAGTCCTATGTGCTCAACTCTACCGCCAGCCGCCACGACATGGATTCCCTGGCCCGCAGGTATCTGAACGCCGAGACCATCTCGTTCGAGGATATCGCCGGCAAGGGGGTCAAGCAGCTTACCTTCAACCAGATCGAACTGGAGCAGGCGGCTCCTTATGCGGCGGAAGATGCCGACATCACCCTGCGTCTGCATCAGGCGCTGTGGGGCAAGCTCTCTGCCGAGCCGGGTCTCGCCAAGGTGTTCAGCGAGATCGAACTGCCACTGCTGCCGGTGCTGGCGCGAATGGAGCGACTCGGTACCACCATCGAGCCCAAACTGCTGCACCAGCAGAGCCAGGAGATCGAAGTGCGTCTGGCAGAGCTGGAGAAACAGGCTCACGAGCTGGCCGGGCAGGAGTTCAACCTCTCCTCGCCCAAGCAGCTGGGGGAGATCCTCTTCACCAAGCTGGGGCTGCCGATCATCAAAAAGACCCCCAAGGGCGCCCCATCCACTGCGGAAGAGGTGCTGGCCGAGCTGGCGGAGACCTATGAGCTGCCGCAACTGCTGATGGAGCACCGTGGGCTGGCCAAGCTCAAGTCCACCTACACCGACAAGCTGCCGTTGATGATCAAGCCGCAGACCGGGCGGGTGCACACCTCCTATCATCAGGCGGTGGCGGCGACCGGTCGGCTCTCGTCCACCGATCCCAACCTGCAGAACATCCCGGTACGCAACGAACAGGGGCGCCGCATCCGGCAGGCCTTCATCCCGTGCGCCGGTTACAAGCTGGTGGCGGCGGACTACTCCCAGATCGAGCTGCGCATCATGGCGCACCTCTCCGGCGACAAGGGTCTGCTGACCGCCTTCGCCGAGGGCAAGGACATCCACAAGGCGACCGCTGCCGAGGTGTTCGGGGTGGCGCTCGAGGCGGTGACCAGCGACATGCGCCGCAGTGCCAAGGCGATCAACTTTGGCCTCATCTATGGCATGAGCGCCTTCGGTCTGGCCAAGCAGCTGGGGATCGGCCGCGCCGAAGCGCAGAAGTACATGGATCTCTACTTCGAGCGCTACCCGGGTGTGCTGGAGTACATGGAGCGCACCCGCCAGCAGGCGGATGCCCAGGGCTATGTCGAGACTTTGTTTGGCCGTCGCCTCTATCTGCCGGATATCAAGTCGCGCAACGCCGGTCTGCGCAAAGCAGCCGAACGGGCCGCCATCAACGCACCCATGCAGGGTACGGCCGCCGACATCATCAAGCGCGCCATGATCAACGTGGATGGCTGGATCCGCGGAATTGAAGACCAGTCGATCCGCATGCTGATGCAGGTACACGATGAACTGGTGTTCGAGATCCGCGAAGAGAAGCTGGAGGAGTACATCGCCATCATCAAGGAGAAGATGTCAGCCGCAGCCGAGCTGCATGTGTCGCTGGTGGTGGAAGCGGGTACCGGTGACAACTGGGATCAGGCCCACTGACCCCGTCTGACGCTCATATAGCTATATAAGAAGAGAAGCCCGGCATGATGCCGGGCTTCCTGTTTGTGGTGGCGGGGTATCAGGCTTCTTGCAGATACTCGTCCTTGAGCA
>NZ_CP137631.1:4565000-4695000 GCF_033349375.1 Aeromonas sp. CD | reverse complement strand
CGGTGTACCCGCGGCTAGACGGAAAGACCCCGTGAACCTTTACTACAGCTTGGCACTGAACATTGAACCTACATGTGTAGGATAGGTGGGAGGCTTTGAAGGCGTGACGCCAGTTGCGCTGGAGCCGTCCTTGAAATACCACCCTTGTATGTTTGATGTTCTAACGCAGGCCCATGAATCTGGGTCGCGGACAGTGCCTGGTGGGTAGTTTGACTGGGGCGGTCTCCTCCCAAAGAGTAACGGAGGAGCACGAAGGTTGGCTAATCCTGGTCGGACATCAGGAGGTTAGTGCAATGGCATAAGCCAGCTTAACTGCGAGACGGACAGGTCGAGCAGGTACGAAAGTAGGTCATAGTGATCCGGTGGTTCTGAATGGAAGGGCCATCGCTCAACGGATAAAAGGTACTCCGGGGATAACAGGCTGATACCGCCCAAGAGTTCATATCGACGGCGGTGTTTGGCACCTCGATGTCGGCTCATCACATCCTGGGGCTGAAGTCGGTCCCAAGGGTATGGCTGTTCGCCATTTAAAGTGGTACGCGAGCTGGGTTCAGAACGTCGTGAGACAGTTCGGTCCCTATCTGCCGTGGGCGTTGGATGATTGAAGGGAGTTGCTCCTAGTACGAGAGGACCGGAGTGAACGAACCTCTGGTGTTCGGGTTGTCACGCCAGTGGCACTGCCCGGTAGCTAAGTTCGGAATCGATAACCGCTGAAAGCATCTAAGCGGGAAGCGAGCCCTGAGATGAGTCATCCCTGACCCCTTGAGGGTCCTAAAGGGCCGTTGGAGACCACAACGTTGATAGGTGGGGTGTGTAAGCGCGGTGACGTGTTGAGCTAACCCATACTAATTACCCGTGAGGCTTAACCATACAACACCCAAGAAGTGTTTCTGGTGCTTGTAGCAAACCTAAGCGAACTACTCAAAATTCAGTGATAGCGACGCCAACAGGCAGTTCGTTATTCACGTCAGCTTTCTAGATTAAGAATTTGCCTGGCGGCCATAGCGCCGTGGAACCACCTGAACCCATGCCGAACTCAGAAGTGAAACGCGGTAGCGCCGATGGTAGTGTGGCATTCGCCATGCGAGAGTAGGACACTGCCAGGCATCAATTAAGCAATCACAGCGATGTGGTTGGTCGCGATACGACGTAAGATCGTATTGGACAGAAGATTTAGATAGCGCACACAGTGCGGTCTTTACCGGTTAGTGTGCTGATATGGCTCAGTTGGTAGAGCGCATCCTTGGTAAGGATGAGGTCCCCAGTTCGACTCTGGGTATCAGCACCATTATTGAAGTAGTAAAGCTTTTGCCTGACGGCAATAGCGCCGTGGAACCACCTGATCCCATGCCGAACTCAGAAGTGAAACGCGGTAGCGCCGATGGTAGTGTGGCATTCGCCATGCGAGAGTAGGACACTGTCAGGCACCTATTTAGAAGAGGCCTCCCATTCGGGAGGCCTTTTTGCATTGGAATTTTGCCATCCTGATGGGTTTCTTTTAGTAAAAATGCTGGGATGTCAGCACGTTGCCCGTTACTCTTGGTCTGGTATTGTCGGGAGTCATCGCCAGAGGAGTATGCATGGCCACGTTGAAGGAAATTGCACTGGAGGCGGGGGTTTCCCAGGCTACCGTGTCGAGGGTGCTCAATGAAGATCCGACGCTGAGCGTCAAGGAAGAGACCAAGCAGAAGATCTTCGAGATCGCCGAGCGGCTGGAGTACAAGACCAGCGGTGCCCGCAAGGGGGTTCACAAGAGCAAACTGCACTTCCTGGCCGTCTATGCCTACCCGCAGAGCACCGAGGTCAACGATCCCTATTATCTGGCCATCCGCTATGGCATCGAGACCCAGTGTGCCCGCCTCAACATCGAGCTGACCCACTTCTACAACGGTGCCGAGGGGCGCGATCTCTCCGCCGTCGACGGTATCCTGGTCATCGGCCATCTGCCCGCAGAACGTCTCGCGGCGCTCCACTCCCTCTCTGCCCAGTTGGTGTTCGTGGATTGCCGTTCTCAGGGTGACTTTGACTCGATTGATGTGGATCTGGCGCTGATCAGCCAGCAGGTAGTGGACTTCTTCATCGCCCAGGGACACCAGCGCATCGGCTATATCGGCGGCCAGGATGATGGCCCGGATCTGCGCGAGCTGGCCTTCCTCGACTACGGTCAGCGTCTTGGTGTGGTGCAGGAGAGCGACCTCTATCGCGGGGATTTCTCAAGCGCCTCCGGCTACAAGTTGGCCAAAGAGATGCTGGCGGGAGATTGGCCCAGGGCGCTGTTCGTCGCCTCCGACTCCATCGCCATCGGCGTGCTGCGTGCCATCCACGAAAAAGGACTGGCGATTCCCCAGCAGATTGAGCTTATCAGCGTCAACGATATTCCGACCGCCAAGTTCACCTTCCCGCCGCTCTCCACGGTGCGGATCCACTCCGAGTTGATGGGCTCCCAGGGGGTCAATCTGCTGGTTGAGCGGCTGCGGGACGAGCGGGATATCCCG
Source organism: Aeromonas sp. CD (assembly GCF_033349375.1). Classification (NCBI taxonomy): domain Bacteria; kingdom Pseudomonadati; phylum Pseudomonadota; class Gammaproteobacteria; order Aeromonadales; family Aeromonadaceae; genus Aeromonas; species Aeromonas sp. CD. Next base: position 4,692,505 of record NZ_CP137631.1, on the reverse strand, counting down.
CTGCGGGTGCTGGTACCGAGCAAGCTGACCCTGCGCGGTACTACTCGGTAGTTTTAGTAAAATATTCCGTCTTTTAGTCGCACCATCTTGCGGTGGTGCGACACTTCTCCAAAGCAACCCTCTTTCCCATATCATTCCGTGACATCATATCATATTGTTTTATAGTTGATTTTACTGCTAATCAGCCAACTATTATCAACATCCATGCCACTCCTCCATAGCTTGCTCCCCTTTATCTCCCGCCTCTGATCTCGCTCACAAAACCATCCGTGCATTGTGATCAGGTTAAAACTTTACCAATCCAAAACTGATATTTAGTAAATGTTTATCTAGAGTTTACCCAGTTAACGTTGCCTTGTTCCGGGAGGACATGTGAATAACTGGGAAAACGTCCAATTCGTTGGTGAAAACAGGCTGGCTCCGCGCGCCTACTTCTTCTCTTATGCCGACCATGCGCTGGCGGCCACCATGCAGCGTGAGCTGAGCCGCCGTTTTCTGAGCCTTAGTGGCCAGTGGCAGTTCCACTACTTCGAGCATCCCCTGCAGGTGCCGGAGGCCTTCTATCACAGCCCCATGCGCGAGTGGGGCCAGATCACCGTGCCCAACATGTGGCAGATGGAAGGGCATGGTCAGCTGCAGTATACCGACGAAGGTTTTCCCTTCCCCATCGACGTACCTTTCGTGCCGACCAGCAACCCCACCGGCGCCTATCAGCGCAGCTTCACGCTGAGCCCGGCCTGGGACGGCGAGCAGGTGATCATCAAGTTCGACGGGGTGGAGACCTACTTCGAGGTCTATGTGAACGGCCACTACGTCGGCTTCAGCAAGGGCAGCCGCCTCACCGCCGAGTTCGACATCAGCGCCTACGCCAAGGTTGGAGAGAACCTGCTGTCGGTGCGGGTGATGCAGTGGGCGGACTCCACCTATATCGAAGATCAGGACATGTGGTGGATGGCGGGGATCTTCCGCGACGTCTATCTGGTGGGCAAACCGGCCGTCCATGTGCAGGATTTCTTCATCCGCACCGCGCTGGCCGATGACAATCAAAGCGCCACCCTGAGCTGCGATATCCAGCTGGAGAATCTAGGGGCGCCTGTCCGTGATCACAATCTGGTCTGGTCCCTGCTGGATCAAGGCAGCGAGATCGCCAGTGGCTCGCTCGACCATCTCGCCATCGACGGCAAGTGTGATTGCCGCTTCACGCTGGATCTGGCCAACCCCCATCTGTGGAGCACTGAAGACCCTTACCTCTACCAGCTGCAACTCTCCCTCTACAACGGTCAGGGCGAGCTGCTGGAAGTGATCCCGCAGCGGGTCGGGGTGCGTGAAATCAAGGTCAAAGATGGCCTCTTCTACGTCAATGGCCACTACCTCAAGCTGCACGGGGTGAACCGTCACGACAACGACCACCTCAAGAGCCGCGCGGTCGGCATGGATCGGGTGGAGCGAGATATCGTGCTGATGAAGCAGCACAACCTCAACTCGGTGCGCACCGCCCACTACCCGAACGACCCGCGTTTCTACGAGCTGTGCGACCAGTACGGCCTGTTCGTGATGGCGGAGACCGACGTGGAGACCCACGGCTTTGCCAACGTCGGCGATCTCAGCCGCATCACCGATGACCCCTTCTGGGAGCCGGTGTTTGTGGATCGCATCGAACGCCACGTGCACGCCCAGAAGAACCACCCCTCCATCATCATCTGGTCGCTCGGCAACGAGTCCGGCTACGGCTGCAACATCAGAGCCATGTACCAGCGCTGCAAGGCGATCGACCCGACCCGGCTGGTGCACTACGAAGAGGATCGCGATGCCGAGGTGGTGGATGTGGTGAGTACCATGTATTCCCGCGTCTCCCAGATGAACTGCTTCGGCGAGTTCCCGATGGCGAAGCCGCGTATCCTCTGCGAATACGCCCACGCCATGGGCAACGGCCCGGGTGGCCTGAGCGAATACCAGCAGGTGTTCGACCGCCATCCCCACATTCAGGGTCACTACATCTGGGAGTGGTGCGATCACGGCATTCTGGATCAGGACGAGCAGGGCCGCCCGGTCTACAAATACGGCGGCGACTATGGCGACTACCCCAACAACTACAACTTCTGCATGGATGGCCTCATCTATCCGGATCAGACCCCGGGGCCTGGCCTGCGTGAATACAAGCAGGTGATCTGCCCGGTCAAGGTGCGGGCACTGGATTTGGCCAGCGGCAAGCTGGCGGTGGAAAACCGCTACTGGTTCTCCAATCTCGACGACATCCGCCTGCTGGTCGAGGTGAAGGCAGAGGGCGAACTGCTGGCCAGCCAGCAAATCCGGCTGGAAGGGGTGGCTCCCGGTGCCATCGCCGAGCTGCAACTCGAATTACCCACGCTTGATGGGCGGGAAACCTTCGTCCAGCTGCGGGTCATCAAGGCCACCGCTACCCGCTACAGCGCGGCGGAGCACCAGCTGGGCCAGTACCAGTTCCAGCTGAAAGAGTCGACTCGCCAGCTGCAGCCCTTTGCCAACCCCAATGCCACGGCATTGCAGATTGCCGATGAGCGCCTCGCGCTGACCTTGAGCGGCAGCGGCTTCGTCCTGCGCTTCTCGCGCCTCGACGGCAAGCTGGTGAGCTGGCAGCAAGATGGCAATGAGCTCATCGAGCGCTCGCCGCGTCTCACCTTCTTCAAGCCGATGATCGACAACCACAAGCAGGAGTACGAGAGCCTGTGGCACCCCAACCACCTGCAGATCATGCAGGAGCACTTCCGTGGCTTAAGCTGGCGTCAGCTGGGCGAGGCAGTCGAGGTGACGGTCGAGAGTCTGATCGCACCGCCGGTGTTCGACTTCGGCATGCGCTGCCGCTACGTCTACACCCTGAGCCCGAACGGTCAGCTGCATGTAGCGCTGTCCGGCCAGCCCTACGGCGGTTATGACGACATCATTCCCAAGATCGGCTTCGAGCTGGGTATTCGTCAGGATCTCGACCGGGTGCACTACTACGGCATGGGCCCGGGCGAGAACTATCAGGACAGCCGCCAGAGCAACTGGATCGACAGCTTCCAGAGCACAGTAAGCGAGATGTGGGAGCACTACCCCTTCCCGCAGGACAACGGCAACCGCCAGCAGGTGCGCTGGGCGACCCTGACCAACCGCCACGGCGCCGGTCTCTACGTGCGGCCCGATACCCCCATCAACCTGAGCGTCTGGCCCTACAGCTGGGAGCATATCCACGCGGCGCAGCACATCAACGAGCTGGAGCCCTGTGGTTATCTCACCCTCAATCTGGATCACAAGGTACTGGGGCTGGGTTCCAACTCCTGGGGCTCTGAGGTGCTGGACTCCTGGCGGGTGCGCTTCGAGCCGTTCAGCTTCGGCCTGACCCTGCTGCCCATCGCCCGTGGCAACCTCAATCCGGCTGAGCTGGCCGGGCTCGATCTCACCATCAACGGCGGGAGGAACCTCGCATGATCACCCTGGACAACCTGACCCTGTTCAAAAACATCTACCGGGAGGGCAAGAAGTGGGGCCGCTGCGTGGAGGCCATCGACAACCTGGCCAACCTCAAGCCCGGCATCTGCCACTCCATCGGTGACTCCCTCACCTACCGCTTGCAGGAGGGGGCCAGCCCGGCCACCTCACTGTTCGAGGGGCAACGCCGTTACTTCGACGTTCACTACTACCTGGAAGGGGCAGAGACGGTGGAGTGGGCAGCCAAGTCGGACCTGCGGGTCGAGCAGGCCTATGACGACACCACCGACCGCGAGTGGCTGGCCGGTGAGGTGCGTGAACGCCAGCAGGTGGGCAACGGGCAGGTGGTGATCTTCGAGAACGACGAGGCTTACCGGTTCGCAGGCGACAGCCCGGTACGCAAGCTGATCATCAAGGTCACCGTCGAAGGCGGCTACTTCAAAAACAAATAACAAGCCGCTGGTTCTGCACTGACAAAGCCGGAAGGGCGGGGCTCACCCTACAAATCATGCCCCGCCCTTTCGCGAGATAACTACAGGTCTGGAGATGCACCATGTCTGATTCCAAACGCAATACGATAGGCAAGTTTGGTCTGCTGTCGCTCACCTTCGCGGCGGTATTCAGCTTCAACAACGTCATCAACAACAACATCGAAATCGGTCTGGCCTCGGCACCGATGTTCTTTCTGGCCACCATTTTTTACTTCATTCCGTTTTGCCTGATCATTGCGGAATTTGTGTCACTAAACAAAAACTCCGAAGCGGGCGTCTATGCCTGGGTGAAGAGTTCCCTCGGCGGTCGCTGGGCCTTTATCTCCGCCTACACCTACTGGTTCGTGAACCTCTTCTTCTTCACCTCACTGCTGCCGCGGGTCATCGCCTACGCCTCCTATGCCTTCCTTGGCTACGAGTACATTCTCACCCCGGTGGCGACCACGGCCTTGAGCATGGTGCTGTTTGCCTTTGCCACCTATGTCTCCACCAACGGCGCCAAGATGCTGGGCCCCATCACTTCGGTGACCTCGTCCCTGATGCTGCTGCTGACCCTCTCCTACATTCTGCTGGCGGGTACGGCACTGGTGGGCGGCGTGCAGCCAGCCGACCCCATCACGGTAGAGGCCATGGTCCCCGATTTCAGCTGGGCCTTCCTCGGCATCACCACCTGGATCTTTATGGCGGCCGGTGGCGCCGAGTCGGTGGCGGTCTACGTCAATGACGTGAAAGGGGGCTCCAAATCCTTCGTGAAGGTGATCATCGTCGCCGGGATCTTCATCGGGGTGCTCTACTCCATCGCGTCTCTGCTGATCAACGTGTTCGTTCACAGCGATACCCTGAAATACACCGGCGGCTCGGTACAGGTGTTCGAGGGGCTGGCGGCCTACTTCGGCCTGCCGGAGATCCTGATGAACCGCTTCGTCGGGCTGGTCTCCTTCACCGCCATGTTCGGCTCCCTGCTGATGTGGACGGCGACCCCGGTGAAGATCTTCTTCTCCGAGATTCCGGCCGGCATCTTCGGCAAGAAGACGGTCGAGCTGAACGAGAACGGCGTGCCTGCCCGTGCAGCCTGGATCCAGTACCTCATCGTGCTGCCGCTGATGGTGATCCCGACCCTGGGCTCCAACACAGCGCAGGATCTGATGAACACCGTCATCAACATGACCGCCGCCGCCTCCATGCTGCCGCCGCTGTTCATCATGCTGGCCTACCTCAATCTGCGCCTGAAGCTCGACCACCTGCCGCGGGAGTTCAAGATGGGTTCGCGCACCACCGGCATCGCCGTGGTGTCGGTGCTGATCGCCATCTTCTCGGTGGGCTTCCTCGCCTCCACCTTCCCGACCGGCGCCGACATCATGACCATCGTCTTCTACAACGTCGGCGGGATCCTGATCTTCCTCGGCTTTGCCTGGTGGAAATACAACCGCTACGAGGCCTCCCTCAGCGCTGAGGCGCGCGCGAAAGAGGCCGAGCCAGCGGCGCAGGTCGCCATACAGACACCATAGGCACGGCATTGACTCCCAATCAAACCGGGTGGCCGTTGGTCACCCGCAAACCGTTGAACCAGAAAAGGAAAAGAGCATGAGCGAGACGATCGAGTTTGCCGAATTCAAGCGGGTCGAGATGAAGGTGGGCAAGGTGCTGGAGGTGGTGCGCCACCCCGGTGCCGACAAACTCTATATCGTCCAGATCGACGTGGGTGGCGAGCGGCCATTGCAGACTGTCACCAGTCTGGTGCCTTACTACAGCGAAGAGGAGCTGATGGGCAGCGAGGTGGTGGTACTGACCAACCTCAAGCCCACCAAGATGCGCGGCGAACGCTCCGAGTGCATGCTGCTCTGCGCCGAGACCCCGGACGAGAGCCAGAGCGTGCTGTTGCAGCCGCGGGTGCCGATGGCGCCGGGCACTCCGATCGTCTGACTGGTATTGCGAGCCGGTGCGGTGAAACTGCACCGGTTCAGCAACGAGGCCGTCCACGCGGCCCGATCATAACAAGAGAGTAAAGCGCGGGGCCGACAGACCCTTGCCAAACACATCACAGAGTCACAGCGTTACCCGCAGGGAGCGCGAGTCCACTGGAGGACACCATGTCTGAATCCGTACGCGGCACCATAGGCAAGTTTGCCCTGTTGTCGATGACCTTTGCCGCCGTGTTCAACGTGCGCAACATCGTCAACAACAACATCGAGCTGGGGCTTAGCTCCGCCCCCATCTTCCTGCTGGCGACCCTGGTCTACTTCATCCCGTTCGTCTTCATCATCGCCGAGTTCGTCTCGGCCAACAAAAACTCCGAGTCGGGGATGTACGACTGGCTCAAGAAACCGCTCGGCACCCGGATGGCCTATCTGGGCTCGTTTCTCTACTGGTTCGTGAACCTGTTCTGGTTCGTCTCCCTGCTGCCCAACGTCATCGCCTACGCCTCCTACGCCATGCTGGGCTATGAGTACAGCTTCTTGCCCATGGTCACCTCGGTCATCTCCATCGTGCTGTTTGCGGCGGCGACCCACATCTCCACCAAGGGGGCGAGCTGGCTCGGCAAGATTGCCGAGATCGTGGCCTACGGGGTGTTTGCCCTGTTCGCCATCTATGTGCTGGGCGCCCTGATGGCTCTGAGTGGCGACCATGTGCCGGCCCAGCCCATCACCCTGGAGGCGATGACTCCCACCATCAACTGGGCAACGCTCGGCATCATGTGCTGGATCTTCCAGGCGGCGGGCGGTGCCGAGACGGCGGCGGCCTACCTCAATGATGTGAAGGGCGGTCAGAAATCCTTCATCAAGGTGATCATCAGCGCCGGCATCGTCATCGGCGCCATGTATGCGGTCGGTTCCTTGCTGGTGAACGTGTTCGTGCCGCGCGAGAGCCTCACCTATGCCGGCGGTATGGTGGAGATCTTCACCGGCATGGCCCAGTACTTCGGGCTTTCCGAGGCGCTGGTGGGCCGCTTCGTCGGCGTGGTGCTGTTCATCGCCATGTTCGGCTCCATGATGATGTGGACTTCGGCGCCGGTGAAGATCCACTTCTCCGAGATCCCGCAGGGGGTGTACGGCGAGAAGACCACCCAGCTCAACGAGCACGGGGTGCCGGTACGCGCCGCCTGGTGGCAGTTCGCCTTCGTGTTCGTGATGCTGGTGGTCAACGGGTTTGGCTCCGAGTCGGTGCAGCAGATGATGAACACCGCCATCAACCTCACCGCCGGTACCGCCATGCTGCCGCCGATCTTCATCATGGTGGCCTACTTCGTGTTCCGCTGGAAACATGACGACACCCCGCGCGAATTCCGCATGGGGTCGCGCAAGTTCGGGATGGGAGTGGTGTCGGTGCTGATCGCCATCTTCGTGGTGAGCATGAGCGCCTCCGCCTTCCCGAGCGGGGTGGATCTGGTGCGCGCCTTCTTCATCAACGTCTTCATGACCGCGGTCTTCTCGGCGCTGGCCTACTGGTGGATCTCCCGCTTCGAGAAGCGGCAGGCCCGCAAGCAGGCCACCGGCACAGCCGGCGGCAAGCTGGCCAAGCAGAGTTGAAGCACAAGGCTGGCCGGATCCGCTGGCCAGCCGGGCTTGCTTAATTTCCGGCAGATAAAGGGAGGTCGCTCAACTTTGCGCCTCCCGCTTATCGGGGTAAGCTGGGGATTCGTTTCAACAGGAGCTGTGCCACAGCTCCTGTTGTGTTTCCTGTCGTCCCCGATCACCGGCCCCGCGCGGGGACGGGATCTGCTTTCACCGGAGACCGCTCGTGCGTCTGGATCCCTTTACCTCTGTACTGATTGTGGTGGTCGCGCTGGCCTCCTTCTTCCCCTGCGAGGGGCAGGTGGCCGTTTGGTTCGGTCTGCTGACCAAGCTGGCGGTGGCGCTGCTGTTCTTCATGCATGGCGCCAAGCTGTCGCGCCAGAACCTGCTGGCGGGCCTCGGCCACTGGCGGCTGCACCTGGTGGTGATGGCCAGCACCTTCGTGCTGTTTCCGCTGCTGGGGCTGCTGCTCACACCGCTGGTGCCGAGCTGGCTGAGCCCGGCCATCTACCTCGGTTTCCTCTACCTCTGTGCCCTGCCTGCCACCGTGCAGTCGGCCATTGCCTTTACCTCGATGGCTGGCGGCAATGTGTCGGCGGCGGTGTGCAGCGCCTCGGCCTCCAGCATCCTCGGCATCTTCCTCTCGCCGGTGCTGGTGGGGTTGATGATCAATGTGCAGGGGGAGGGGGTCGATACCTGGCACTCCATTCAGGCCATCATGGTGCAGCTGATGCTGCCGTTCGTGGTGGGCCACCTGTCGCGCCCGCTCATCGGTCGCTGGGTCGACAGCCACCGGCCGCTCATCGGCAAGCTGGACCAGAGCTCCATTCTGCTGGTGGTCTATGTGGCCTTCAGTGAGGCGGTGGTGCAGGGGATCTGGCATCAGGTCGGCTGGTACGATCTGGCCAGTATCGTGCTGCTGAGCTGCGTGCTGTTGGCACTGGTGCTGGGCTGGAACGTCTGGATCAGTCGTCGCCTCGGCTTCAACAGGGCGGACGAGATCACCATCGTCTTCTGCGGCTCCAAGAAGAGCCTGGCCAATGGGGTGCCGATGGCCAACGTCATGTTCCCGGCCGCCAGCGTCGGGGTCATGGTGCTGCCGCTGATGATCTTCCACCAGATCCAGCTGATGGTGTGCGCCGTGCTGGCTCGTCGCTACCACGAGCAGGAGGCCATGCCCCAGGTTCAGCAGGGGTAAGCGGTCCGGATAAAAAAGAGGGAGGCCATGGGCCTCCCTCTTTCGTTTGCCGCCTCGTCAGCGTTTACGCCAGACGGTGAGCTGCGCCACCGTGTGCTGGTACTTGCGGGCGGTTTCGCGGATGACGAAGGGGACGTCCCGCGGGGGCATCTGCTCCTCGAACTCCGTCGCCAGCAGCCGTTGCAGCGCCTGATAGGTGCCGAGGGCCTCGCCGTTCTCGCGCACACCGCCGAGCCAGTTGGCCTTGGGGGTGTAGTCGGTCAGCCAGGTGTAGGGGCTGGTGAGCACCAGCAGGCCACCGCTGCGCAGTCTGGGCGCAATGTCCCGCAGGAAGCGGGCGGGTTCCCGCAGCCGGTCGATCAGGTTGGAGGCGAGCACCAGGTCGTAGTCGCCGTACTTGGGCTTGAGGTTGCAGGCATCCCCCTGGCTGAAGTGGACCCGCTCGCTCTGCTGGCGGCCGAGCTCATGGCGGGAGAGCCGCGCCTCGCAATACTCCACCAGCTCCCCTTCCACCGGCACCGCGTAGCGGAAGCTGTCCTGGCTGGCGAGCGCCAGTGCCACGTCGATGAAGCGGGCCGAGTAGTCGACCCCGTCCACGTGGGCGAAGTGACGCGCCAGTTCGAAGCTGGCGCGGCCGGTGGCGCAGCCGATGTCGAGCGCCCGCTCATGGCGGCTGCACAGCTCGCTGGCAAGGCCGGCCAGGGTCTGGGCGTAGTTGGCGACCCCGAAGTGGGTCGGCCCGTACTGGAAGTCGAGATACTGAGCGACGAGCGTGTCGGTTTCATAGGGATTCACGATAACGGGTTCCTGATAACGGGAGACCAGGTAGCGGAAACCCGCATGCTGGAAGAAGTGACGGCGGAAGGCGTAGCGGGAGGACTTGAGCGCCTCGTTGCCGGTACTGATCCAGCTGCCCCCCTTGATCAGGGTGTGTTTGCCGTCGAAAGTGGGGGTGGAGAAGTCATCGTAGAGGGGATGCACCTTGAACCCCTCGAAGCCGTCGATGGCGGTGCTGGTCCACTGCCAGGCGTTGCCCACCAGATCGAAGAAGCTGCCCTGCGGGCAGGCATCCACCGGACAGGACGATGCGAAGCGGGCCAGGTTGATGTTGCCGGGCGCCTCGATCCAGTCCGGCTGATCTCCGGCCAGCTGTTCGCGCAGCAGCATCCACTCCGCCTCGCTCGGCAACTGGACGGGAAGCCCGGTCTGGGCCGCCTGCCAGCGGCAGAAGGCGGCGGCCTCCAGCTGGTTCACCTCCACCGGCCAGTCCCAGGGCATGGCGACTAGCTCGGTCATCAGCCGCAGTTGCAGTTGCTCGGGTTCGAGGGGGTCGCCGACCCAGAAGGTGGGCATGCGGGCCCTGGCATACTGGCGCCAGCCCCAGCCTTCGTCATCCCACCAGTCACGGGTCTCGTAGCCACCCTCCTGTACGAAATCGAAAAATTCTGCGTTGCTCACCAGCATGCGGCTGGCCTGGAAGGGGGCCAGTTCGATGTGGCGCTCGCCATATTCGTTGTCCCAGCCGTAGGTGGCGTCCTGTTTGCCGAGCCGCACCCGGCCACCGGCCACCGGCAGCAGGCTGTTGGCGGGCACCTCGTCACGGCGATGGCGCGCCTCGGGACAGACCGGCCACCGGGGCTGGCTGCGCACCCAGGCCAGCGGCAGCTGGCGGATCAGCACGCTGGAGGTCTCGAGATGGATGCGCTCGTGCTCTATGCCCATCAGGATGACCCAGGCCGGGCTCTGCCAATGGATGGGCAGCTCGATCGGCATCCGCTCGATGAAATCACACACCAGGGAGCGCACCCGGCCGCGATAGTCGCGCAGCTCGCTGACGGAGGGCCAGTCGTAGTGGGTTTCATCGAGATCGTCCCAGCTCATCTCGTCCACCCCGATGGCGACCATGGCCTCGATGCGGGCATCGAGCCGACCCTCGATGAGGCGGGCCGCCAGCAGCTTGTTGATGAAGAAGGCGGCGGTGTGGCCGTAGTAGAAGATGAGCGGGTGGCGCAGGGGGATCGCCTTGTCAAACCAGGCGCGTTCGTCGGCCAGGCAGTCGAACAGTGAGTCGTAGAGATCGAAGGTCTGGCAGAAGTAGGCGAGCAGCTCGCGGCGCTTGTGTTCGGGATCGCTGCCGGTCAGCAGCGGGGTACGGGTCGGTTCCGGCAGGCCGGTGGCGGTGGAATAGAGAAGAGTGGCTTGGGTCACGCTCTGACTCCTTGTTGGCAGTGAAGACTGACAAGACAGTGGTAATGGCATTGCCGCGATGGAGAGCTTTGTACGCACAAGGTACCACTATTGGCTCAACAGACCGGCTCGGCAACCAAAAACTTCCACGGCTTGTCAGCATAGCGACCCCGCGAACGGCTCGCCAATCGGTCGTCCACCTGCCCGTTCGGGGATGGTCAGATTCGCCAGATTATGGTCTGAATGACTCTCCACTTGTTGTGCTCATGTGGCGTAAAAATAGATATTTTCTTTTAAATCATGCAGTTGATTAACTGGCGCAGGCTTTGCAATGGATGCTGACCAAGGGGCCACGACTGGCCAATACACAATGAGGAGAGTGGCGATGAAATGGATGATGGGCGTGGTGCTGGCGGTCGGACTCAGCGGGTGCAGCTGGCTGGATGATACCCGGGTGAGCGGGGCGGGGGCCGTGATCGAGCTGCAGCACGGGGTGGGCCGGCAGGTGACCCGGGTGCTGACCGGGGTGCCTGCCAGCGTCCATCTGGTGGCCGGCGAGCCGCGCGGATTGCGCATCCGTGGGCAGGAGAACCTGCTGCCCTACCTGGTGCTGAGCGAGCGGGGCGACAAGCTGGAGATCGAGGTGAAGGACGGTTACCGGCTCGACCCGACCGAGCCGCTGGAGATCACCATCACCCTGCCCGCGCTCCATGAGCTGGCGCTGGCAGGGGTCGCCAACGGCGAGCTGCGCGGCTTCAAGGGGGAGGCGCTGGTGCTGTCGGTGGCCGGGGTCGGTGACATCGTCGCCGACGGGCTCGAGCTGGATCGGCTGGAGGGCAACATCGCGGGCGCAGGCAGCCTGGATCTGGGGAACAGCACGGCCAGGGCCGTCGCGCTCAACATCGCTGGCTCGGGGGATGTGCTGGGGGCCGAGCTGAAGGGGCGCGAGGTGGAGGTCAATATCGCCGGCAGCGGCGACGTGGAGGTCCGGGCCCAGGAGCGGCTCAAGGTGGGCATCGCCGGCTCGGGCTCGGTCAGCTACTGGGGCGATCCCGTGCTGCAGAGCGAGATCGCCGGCTCCGGCGAGGTGAGCCGGCAGGGCAGCTGAATGGTTTTGTCCACCGAGCAGAAAAAAACAGGCCCGTCACGGGCCTGTTTCGATCAGAGGTGGCGGGCGTGAAAGCGCAGGTGCGCCTCGATGAAGCTCGCCACGAAGTAGTAGCTGTGGTCGTACCCGGGGTGGCGGTTGAGCTCCAGCGGCCACTCCTTGCCAGCGGCCGCATCGGCCAGGGCGTCGATGTGCAGCTGTTCGGCCAGGAAGGGATCGTCCAGCCCCACATCCACCAGGGTCGGCAGCGGCGTCACCGGGTGGTGGCGCAGCAGCTGGCAGGCGTCCCACTCCTGCCACAGCAAGGGGTTGTTGCCGAGGTAGGCGCCGAGCGCCTTCTGGCCCCAGGGACAGCGGCTCGGGTGGCTGATGGGGCTGAAGGCCGACACCGAGCGGTAGCGACCGGGTTCGCGCAGGGCGGCGATCAGTGCCCCGTGGCCACCCATGGAGTGGCCGCTGATGGCGCGCTTCGTCGAGACCGGGAAGTGGGTCTCGATGAGCTCGGGCAGCTCGCGGGTGACATAGTCGTACATCTGGTAGTGATCGCGCCAGGGATGCTGGGTGGCGTTGACGTAGAAGCCGGCGCCCATGCCGAGATCGTAACCGGGGTCGTCCGCGACGTCTTCGCCGCGCGGGCTGGTGTCTGACGCCACCAGGGCGATACCGAGCTCGGCGGCGATGCGCTGGGCACCCGCCTTCTGCATGAAGTTTTCATCGGTGCAGGTGAGGCCGGAGAGCCAGTAGAGCACGGGTACCTTCTGGCCGGTGAGGGCCTGGGGCGGCAGATAGATGGCGAAGCGCATCTCGCAACCCAGCACCTCGGAGGCGTGGCTGTAGCGCTTGTGCCAGCCGCCGAAGCTCTTGTTGCTGCTGATTATGTCCAGATTCATCGGGGAACTCCTGCACCCCGCCCACGGTGGCGGGCGGGGTGATCATGCTCAGTAGTGGATGACGCTGCGGATGCTCTTGCCTTCGTGCATCAGATCGAACGCCTCGTTGATCTGCTCGAGCCCCATGGTGTGGGTGATGAAGTCGTCCAGCTTGAACTCGCCCTGCATGTAGCGCTGCACGTAGCTCGGCAGTTCGCTGCGACCGCGCACGCCGCCGAAGGCGCTGCCGCGCCAGACCCGGCCGGTGACCAGCTGGAACGGACGGGTGCTGATCTCCTGGCCGGCGCCGGCCACGCCGATGATGACCGACTCGCCCCAGCCCTTGTGGCAGCACTCCAGCGCCGCACGCATCACCTTGACGTTGCCGATGCACTCGAACGAGAAGTCGACGCCGCCGTCGGTGAGCTCGACGATCACCTCCTGGATGGGCTTGTCATAGTCGTTCGGGTTGATGCAGTCGGTGGCGCCCAGCTTGCGGGCCAGTTCGAACTTGCTCTCGTTGATGTCGATGGCGATGATGCGGCCGGCCTTGGCCAGACGAGCCCCGATCACCGCGGAGAGGCCTATGCCGCCCAGTCCGAAGATGGCGACGCTCTCACCCTCTTTCACCTTGGCGGTGTTCATCACGGCGCCGATGCCGGTGGTGACGCCGCAACCGAGCAGGCAGACCTCTTCCAGCGGGGCGGCCGGGTCCACCTTGGCGATGGAGATCTCCGGCAGTACCGTGTATTCGCTGAAGGTGGAGGTGCCCATGTAGTGATAGATGGGCTGGCCATCCTTGGAGAAACGGGTGGTGCCGTCCGGCATCAGCCCCTTGCCCTGGGTGGCGCGGATCTTCTGGCACAGGTTGGTCTTGCCGGATTTGCAGAACTTGCACTCGCCGCACTCGGGGGTGTAGAGCGGGATCACGTGATCGCCCACCTTGACGCTGGTGACGCCCTCGCCGACGGATTCGACGATGCCGCCCCCCTCGTGGCCGAGGATACAGGGGAAGACCCCTTCCGGATCTTCACCGGAGAGGGTGAAGGCATCGGTGTGACAGACGCCGGTGGCGACGATGCGTACCCGCACTTCGCCCGCCTGGGGCGGCATGACGTCGACTTCTTCGATGGAGAGGGGCTGGCCCGGGCCCCAGGCGATGGCGGCCTTACACTTGATGCTTTGAACCTGTGCCATGACGGATGTCCTTATTGTTGAGCAGGGTGAGGAGAATGGGTTCGGACATCCAGTGTAGTTTCCCGCTTATTTGGTGATAATAAGGCGAAATCTGAAATCACTTTTACAGACAGGTAATAATGTTCGGCTGGGAAGGGATCTGTGAATTTGTCAGCGTGGCGGAGCAGGGGGGCTTTACCCCGGCGGCGCGCAAGCTGGGGGTGTCGGTGGCGCAAGTCAGCCGGCAGGTGGCACAGCTGGAGGATCGGCTGCAGGCCAAGCTGCTGCTGCGTACCACCCGTCAGGTGCGGCTCACCGAGCTCGGCGAGATCTACTATCGCCACTGCCGCCAGCTGCTGGACAACCTCTATGAGGCGGAGCTGGCGGTGGGGCGCCATCAGGCGGTGCCGCAGGGTACCCTGCGCATCACGGCCCCGGTCTCCTACGGCGAGAGCCGTATCGCCCCGCTGGTGAACGACTTCATGGTGCGCTTTCCCCAGCTGGAGGTGACCCTCAACCTCACCAACCAGCTGCTGGATCTGGTGCACGAAGGCTACGATCTGGCGCTGCGACTCGGCCACCTCAAGGACTCCAGCCTGGTGGCGCGCAAGCTGGCGCAGCGGGTGCCCTATGTGTGCGCCTCGCCCGCCTACACCGCCCGCCACGGCATGCCCAACAGCCTCTCCGAACTCACCCGCCACACCTGCCTGGTGGGCAACAGCGACGAGTGGCACTTCACCCTGGATGGCCGCCCCCACAGCGTGCGGGTGCACGGACTGCTGCACTGCAACAGTGGCCACGCCCTGCTGGATGCGGCGCTCAAGGGAATCGGCATCATCCAGCTGCCGGACTACTACGTGAGCGACCACCTGGCCCGAGGCGAGCTTATCGAGCTGCTGCCGGAGCTGCGGGCGCCGGCGGAGGGGATCTGGGCCCTCTATCCCCACAACCGCCATCTCTCTCCCAAGGTGCGGCTGCTGGTGGACTATCTGGCGGAGCGGCTGAGCGATCCCCATCAGCCCGCGCTGGTGCGCCCCGTCGGCTGACTTCGCTCAATAAAAAAGGCCCGCATGTGCGGGCCTTTTGCATGGCATGAAGGGCGGGACTATTCCCGCTCTTTGACGTAGGGGGTGCCGAGCGCCTTGGGTGCCACCGCCTTGCCGATGAAGCCGGCCAGCAGGAACACGGTCAGTATGTAGGGCAGCGCCTCGATGGCCTGCACCGGGATCGGGAAACCGCCGATGCTGACCCCTTGCAGCCGGATGGCGACCGCATCGAGGAAGCCGAACAGCAGGCAGGCCGCCATGGCGTTCCAGGGGCGCCACTTGCCGAACACCAGCGCCGCCAGCGCCATGAAGCCCTTGCCCGCGCTCATGTTGGGGATGAACTGGGCGGTCTGGGCCACCGCCAAGTAGGTGCCGCCGATGCCGGCCAGCAGGCCGCCGATGATGAGCGCGGTGTAGCGCATGCGCACCACCGAGATACCGGCGGTGTCGACCGCTGCCGGGGCCTCGCCCACCGCCCGCAGGCGCAGGCCGAAGCGGGTACGGAACAGCACCCACCAGGCCAGCGGCACGGCGGCGAACGCCACGTACTCCAGCAGGGAGTGGCCGCTCAGCAGCTCGCTGTAGAGCTGGCCGATGACCGGCACGTCATACAGCTCCTTGGCATAGGGCAGGTCGATGGGGGCGAAGCGGGCCGCGCCGGACAGTGCCGGGGTCTGGCCGCCCTGATCGAACCAGTAACGACCCAGGGTAACGGTCAGGCCGGCCGCCAGGATGTTGATGGCCATGCCGCTCACCACCTGATCACCGCGGTGGGTGATGGTGGCAAAGCCGTGCATCAGAGCGAACAGGATGGAGACGCCCACCCCGGCACCCAGCCCAATCCAGGCAGAGCCGGAGACGGCTGCCGCCGCCGCGCTGGCGAACGCCGCCGCCAGCAGCTTGCCCTCCAGGGCGATGTTGACCACCCCGGAGCGCTCGCAGAACATGCCGGCCATGGCCGCCAGAATGAGTGGCGGCGCGGTGCGGATGGTGGCATCCAGCATCAGGATCAGAATTTCAAACATGGTGATACCCCTTCACTGTCAGGCTCGGCGACATCAGGATCTTGATTTCACTCATGATCAGGCCCCCTTGACTTGCGCAGAGCGGTTGGCAAACGCCAGATAGAGCTGCTCGATGCGCGGACGCATCATGTGCTCAAGGGCGCCACAGAACAGGATCACCAGACCCTGCAACACCACCACTATGTTGCGGTCCACCCCGAACTCGAAGCTGAGCTCGGCGCCGCCCTGATAGAGGAAGCCGAACAGCAGGCTGGCGATGATGACGCCGACCGGGTGGTTGCGCCCCATCAGCGCCACCGCGATGCCGGTGAAGCCGAAGCCTTCCACGAAGTTGAGCTTGATCTGGTGCAGTTCACCCTGCAGCACGTTGAGGGCGAAGAAGCCCGACAGCATGCCGGAGATCACCATGGCCAGGATCACCACCTTGGGATAGGAGATGCCGGCATAGGCGGACGCACTCTGGCTGGCGCCGACCGAGCGGATCTCGTAGCCCCAGCGGGTATGCCAGATGAAGACCCACACCAGGGCCGCGCAGAGCAGTGCCCAGAAGAAGCTGATGTTGAGCGGGCTGTTCGACATCTCCATGCCGAATGCCCCCGCCAGTTCGCTCATC
This sequence comes from Aeromonas sp. CD, assembly GCF_033349375.1. Taxonomy (NCBI): domain Bacteria; kingdom Pseudomonadati; phylum Pseudomonadota; class Gammaproteobacteria; order Aeromonadales; family Aeromonadaceae; genus Aeromonas; species Aeromonas sp. CD. The sequence continues at coordinate 4,675,833 of NZ_CP137631.1, read as the reverse complement.
TTCGGCAGCCAGCTCGCCTCGGCGAACACCTTGCTCTCGGTGGCCATGGAGCCTGCCGGCTTGAACACCTCGACCAGCAGGTAGGCCATCAGGGAGGCGGCGATGAAGTTGAACATGATGGTGGTGATGACGATGTGGCTGCCGCGCTTGGCTTGCAGCCAGGCCGGGATGAAGGCCCAGGCCGCGCCGAACAGGCCGCCGGCGATGATGGCCAGCGGCAACAGCAGGGCAAACGGCAGGGAATCACCCAGCAGCAGACAGACCAGACCGACGCCGAGGCCGCCGATATAGGCCTGCCCCTCGCCACCGATGTTGAACAGGCCGGCGTGGAAGGCAACCGCCACCGACAGACCGGTAAAGATGAAGCCGGTCGCGTAGTAGAGGGTGAAACCGACCCCTTCGCCGGTGCCGAAGGCGCCGTACCACATGATCTCGGCGGCATCGACCGGGTTGATGTCGAGGTAGTAGAACAGGATGGCCGACACCAGGAAGGCCAGCAGGATGTTGACCGCGGGCAGTACGCCCACGGAGATCCAGGCAGGGATACGTGCTTGGCTCATGGGCGAGCCTCCTTGGCAATCTGGTCGGTGACGGGGGTGTTGACCATCAGCAGGCCGAATCCGTTACAAGTGGCTGTGACCTTCATGATGTGGCTCCTTGTGATTGGCTGGCCGCCACGTCGTCAGGAACTATGTTCGCCATCATCAGACCGATAGTGCGTTCATCCGCCTTGGCGGCATCCAGCTCACCGACGATGCGACCGTCGGCGATGACCAGAATGCGGTCAGAGAGGCTCATGATCTCGTCCAGCTCCACCGAGACCAGCAGCACGGCCTTGCCCTTGTCGCGCATGGCGATGATCTGCTGGTGGATGTACTCGATGGCGCCGATGTCGACCCCGCGGGTCGGTTGGCCGATCAGCAGTACGTCCGGGTCCTGCTCCACTTCCCGGGCGATCACCAGCTTCTGCTGGTTGCCGCCGGAGAAGTTGGCGGTCTTGTGCTCGGGATGGGGCGGGCGCACGTCCCACTTGTCCATCTTGGCCTGGCAATCCTGCAGGATCGCCTCTTTGTTCTGCAGCCAGCCCTTGTTGTACTGGGGGCGGCGGTGATAGCCGAGGATGAAGGCCTCTTTCGCCTCGAAGCGGTTGATGAGACCCATCTTGTGTCTGTCTTCCGGCACGTGGCCGAGACCGAAGTTGCGCACCCGCTCCGGGTCGGCCGGGTGGCTCACGCTCACTTCGTGGGCTTGACCGCCACCGGTGATGGTGAAGCTGCCTTTGCTCGGCTTGAGGATGCCGCCGAGCAGGCTGAGCAGTTCGGACTGGCCGTTGCCGGAGACGCCGGCGATGCCGACCACTTCACCGGCCCGCACCTCGAAGCTGACGGACTTGACCCGCTCCACCTTGGCGTCGTCCACATAGCTGAGGCCATCGACCTTGAGCTTGGCGTCGCCAGGCTGGGTCGGCCCCTTGTCGACCTTGAGGCGCACCTTGCGGCCCACCATCAGTTCGGCCAGCTGCTCCTTGTCGGTATCCTTGGTGGCGACGTGGGCCACCATTTCACCCCGGCGCATGATGGAGACCTGATCCGTGATGGCCAGGATCTCGCGCAGCTTGTGGGTGATGAGGATGATGGTAGCGCCCTGATCGCGCAGCTTCTTGAGCACCTCGAACAGGTGATCCGCCTCTTGCGGGGTCAGTACCCCGGTCGGCTCGTCCAGGATCAGGATGCGGGCGCCGCGATAGAGCGCCTTGAGGATCTCGACCCGCTGTTGCAGGCCCACCGGCAGATCCTCGACCTTCTCGTGCAGCGGCACTTCGAGACCATAGTCCCGTGCCAGTTCGCCCAGCAGTTTTTCGGCCGCCGCCAGGCTCTTGCCCAGGTGCCAGCCGTTTTCCGCGCCGAGAATGACGTTTTCCAAAACCGTGAAGTTGTTCACCAGCATGAAGTGCTGGTGCACCATGCCCACGCCTGCGGCAATCGCATCTTGTGAGCCATGGGGTTTGAACGGGTTGCCGTCGATGAACATCTCGCCTTTGTCGGCGTGGTAGAAACCGTAGATGATGCTCATCAGGGTCGACTTGCCGGCGCCATTTTCGCCGACGATACCGTGAATGCTGCCTTTACGAACCTTAAGGTCGATCTGCTTGTTGGCGTACACTTCGCCAAACCGCTTATCGATACCCCTTAATTCGATGGCATAGCGATCTGTCTGGTCCATGATGCAGTCCTTGCGGGTCATGAAAAGAGACTAAAAACCGGCCCGTGCGGGCCGGTCGTTGGGTTGAGAGTAGTAGCGGTTACTCAGTATTTGCAGGTGCTGTCGCTCATGTAGTCGTGCACCTTGACCTTGCCGGAGATGATTTCGGCCTTGATGGCGTCCACCTTGGCTTTCATCTCGGGGGTGATCAGCTTCTCGTTGTCTTTGTCGAGTGCCCAATCCACACCACCCTCGGCCAGGCCCAGGTTCTTGATACCCGGTTTCCAGGTGCCCTTGGCGGCGTCATCCCAGGTCTGGTAGGCGGCCAGGCCAACCGACTTGACCATGGAGGTCAGCATGGTGCCCGGTTGCAGGTGGTTCTGGTTGGAATCCACGCCGATGGCCAGCTTGCCTTCGTCCTTGGCAGCCTGGTAAACACCGATGCCGGTACCGCCAGCGGCGGCATAGACTACGTCGGCGCCCTTGGCGAACTGGGACTTGGCCAGTTCGGCACCCTTGGCCGGGTCAGCAAACGCCGCCGGGGTGGAGCCGGTCATGTTCTGGAACACTTCGATCTTCGGATTGACGTACTTGGCACCCTGCTCGTAGCCGCACTCGAATTTGCGGATCAGCGGGATGTCCATGCCGCCCACGAAGCCAACCTTGCCGGTCTTGGAGGCGATGGCAGCCAGGGCACCCACCAGGAAGGAACCTTCATGCTCCTTGAAGATGACGGACTGGACGTTCGGCTTGTCGACCACCATGTCGATGATGGTGAACTGGGTTTTCGGGAACTCGGTCGCTACTTTCTCGACCGCGGAACCCATGTTGAAGCCGACGGCAACGATCGGGCCGTTGCCACGGCTGGCCAGACGACGCAGACCCTGCTCACGCTGGGCTTCGTTCTGGGGTTCGAACTCCTTGACCTTGACGCCTTTGTCTTTGTTGTAGACTTCGACGCCATTGCGGAACACGGCTTCGTTGAACGATTTGTCGAATTTGCCTGCGGTGTCGTAGATGACGGCGGGCTGGGAGGCTGCCTGGGCAGAAAGGGCAGCGAGAGTGAGGGCGGCAACGGTGGCCAGCTTGAGCACTTTAGTCACGATCGTATCCTTGATTGTTATGTGAGGGTCCACAACCTGCCGGGGCAGGCCATAAAGCACGCTGGCTAACTGTAAGTGAGCCACGGTGTGGGTCAAGGAGATCATAAAGGAAAAACGTTTGCGTTAACGGTTTGAAATATAAGCAAATCGCTTTATAAGTGGTTGTTTTGATGCCTGTTTTCAGATTTAAATTCTGTGAATAATTGGCTCCAAATGACATTTCTGTTTGTATTCATAAGGTTATAAGCAAGCGTTTTCTTCAAATTGTACAAAAAGTGGCTTCCAATGGTGCCAGCTGATGGATTTTTCTCGGTTGGAACGCGTCATCCTCGGTGGCAAGCAACCGGCTTGCAGCGATCACCGACAAGCCGATTTGGTCTGTGGCGCCGCAGGTCGTATAATCCCCGCCTGTATAAATAAACAGGAGTGGTGATGGACGTTTCAACCCTGCTCGACGGGCTCAATGACAAGCAAAGAGACGCGGTGGCGGCCCCCCGTTGCAACCTGCTGGTGCTGGCCGGTGCCGGTTCGGGCAAGACCCGGGTACTTGTGCACCGTATCGCCTGGCTGATGCAGGTGGAACGCTGTTCACCCTTCTCCATCATCGCCGTGACCTTTACCAACAAGGCGGCGGCCGAGATGCGCGGCCGGGTCGAGAAAGTGATCGGCGACGGTGTGCGCGGCATGTGGATCGGCACCTTCCACGGCATCGCCCACCGTCTGCTGCGGGCTCACCATCTGGATGCGGGGCTGCCGCAGGATTTCCAGATCCTCGACTCCGACGACCAGTACCGCCTCATTCGCCGGGTGCTCAAGGCGCTCAACCTCGACGAGAAGCACTGGGCCCCGCGCGCCGTGATGGGCTACATCAACGGCAAGAAGGACGAGGGGCTGCGCCCCGGTGACATCGACCTCTACGGCGACCCCGTCACCCGCACCTATCAGCAGATCTACAAGACCTATCAGGAGACCTGCGATCGCTCCGGGCTGGTGGATTTTGCCGAGCTGCTGCTGCGCGCCCACGAGCTGTGGCTGAACAAGCCGCACATCCTCGAGCACTACCGCGACCGCTTCCAGAACATTCTGGTGGACGAGTTCCAGGACACCAACGGCATCCAGTACGCCTGGCTGCGGATGCTGGCCGGCGACAGCGGCAAGGTGATGATCGTCGGCGACGATGACCAGTCCATTTACGGTTGGCGCGGCGCCAAGATCGAGAACATCCAGCGCTTCCTGACCGACTATCAGGGCGCCGAGACCATTCGCCTCGAGCAGAACTACCGCTCCACCGCCAACATCCTGAAAGCGGCCAACTGCGTCATCGCCAACAACGCCGAGCGCCTTGGCAAGGAGCTGTGGACTGAGGGGGCCGAGGGCGAGCCAATTTCGCTGTACGCCGCCTTCAACGAGGTGGACGAGGCCCGCTTCGTGGTTGGCCGCCTCAAGGACTGGAAAGAGAAGGGCGGTTTGCTGGCCGACTGCGCCATCCTCTATCGCTCCAACGCCCAGTCGCGGGTGCTGGAAGAGGCGCTGATGCAGGACGCCATGCCCTATCGCATCTACGGCGGCCTGCGCTTCTTCGAGCGCCAGGAAATCAAAGACGCCATGGCCTACCTGCGTCTCATCAACAACCGTGGCGACGACGCCAGCTTCGAGCGGGTGGTCAACACCCCGACCCGCGGCATCGGCGATCGCACCCTGGAGATCCTGCGCAATAACGCCCGGGATCAGGGCCAGAACCTGTGGCAATCGGCCAAGGCGCTGCTCAATGACAAGGTGCTGACCGGCCGGGCCGGTAACGCGGTGCGCGGCTTTGTGGATCTGATCGATGCGCTGGAGGAGCAGGTCGCCATGCTGCCGCTGCACCAGCAGGCGGATATCGCCATCCAGCACTCCGGCCTCAAGGCGATGTATCTGGCGGAAAAGGGCGAGAAATCCCAGGCGCGGGTAGAGAACCTGGACGAACTGGTCACTGCCTGCCGCCAGTACCAGCGCCCGGACGAGCTGGAGGACATGAGTGATCTCTCCGCCTTCCTCGCCCACGCGGCGCTGGAATCCGGCGAGAATCAGGCCGACGAATATGCCGATGCGGTGCAGCTGATGACCCTGCACAGCGCCAAGGGCTTGGAGTTCCCCCTGGTGCTGCTGGTCGGCGTCGAAGAAGGCATGTTCCCCAGCCAGCAATCGACCGAGGAGTCGGGCCGGCTGGAAGAGGAGCGGCGCCTCTGTTACGTTGGCATGACCCGCGCCATGGAGAAGCTCTACATCTGTTATGCCGAGAGCCGCCGCATCTACGGCCGCGAGATGTTCCACAAGCCGAGCCGCTTTATTCGCGAGATGCCCGCCGAGTGCCTGGAAGAGATCCGGCTGCGCACCCAGGTCAGCCGCCCCACCCAGTACGGCCGCTTTAGCCAGAACGAGGTGCAGCAGAGCTTCGACGCCAGCGGCATCAAGCTCGGCCAGCGGGTGCTCCATCCTAAATTTGGGGAAGGAATCGTGCTCAACTTCGAAGGGGTCGGCCAGCAGAGCCGGGTGCAGATCCAGTTCGACGACGTCGGCGCCAAGTGGCTGGTGACGGCCTATGCCAGGCTGGAAGCGCTCTGATTTTTCCCGCCTTTTGAAATAACCAGCCCGGCTTAGGCCGGGTTGGTTATATCCGTTATCGCAACATATTTAATGACGCGATCGTCCGAATATGATTCGCTATTCGAACCTATGAGCCCATTATTTGATTGATTTATCCCAAGCGGAGAAGATCATAGGGTAATTAGCAAACGGTGACCTATCGATCCCACTACCAAGTGATCGGGTTACCAAAATCAGGGGGGGCATAATAATTTTTTTGGTGAGGTAAATATGGATATGTTGTTAGCAGAAAATTCCCCCATTCGTCAGCAGCTGCTCGAGCAAAAGCTGGCGCAGTTTAAAGACCCGCATCTTGCTCATACGCTATCGGCGTTTATTCGCAGTAGTGTCGATCTCTATCCCAGTGCAATCGAAGACTATACCCAGTTAGGTAACAGCCGGCTCGGGGGATTGCCGGATTTGCCTGTCGGCATGGATTATCCGGTGACTTTGGTTGGACGGGAGGAGATGCTGGATGCTTACGCTGAGGAATTCGACCATACTCGCGAGTATATCGAGGAGCATTATAGGTGGTCGCAATCTTGGGGTTGGGATGAGGTTGCGCAAGCCTATCGTGTGCCCATGCAATTTATCGCGCAGCTCAATTGTAGTGAACTGAAAGCGTTACAATCCTACTTGCCCCGAGAGGGGCGATTGTTGTTCTTTTTGGAGCGCTGGCGATGCTCGGAAATGCTTCGCGGCCATGTTTATTATGTCGCTGAAGATCAGCAACTGAACTCTGGGGAAGCGATTGCTGAACTTAAGTTCGACGATGCTGTCTGTGCAAACCATGAGTATGAGGTGGCTTACCAACTTCAGGGGATTGCCAGCATTAAGATGATAGCCCCTGACATGATTAATAGTGACAACCCGCATTTAGTAAGGTTAGCCAAGGCTCGTTTACAAGCGCTACCTGAACCGCAGCAAGCTATGGTGCTGGAAGCCATAGAGGTTGCGGATGATGAATTGGCGCCTGAGTGGCAAGATCAGCTCAAGGGCTATGAGCTGATGCAAATGAATAAGCACGGATTAGTCCCCGGTCAGATTCTCACTCCATCGCAATGGGCGGCATTGCCCGGCTGGCAGTCATCCAATTTACAGGCATTGCTCGTCCCCGAGCAGCCGCTGCCGTATTACGATGGTATCGCCAGCATTAATGGCCATGGAGATAGTCGCTATAAAGCCCCCGAACTTCACGCTGCGGCTGAATTGGGCGGCAATGCCGAAGATTATCTGGTGCTGCTCAAAGTCCTCTATAGTGAGCACTCTATGCGGTTGAATTTTATTGTCCACCGAGAGGATTTAGCGTTAGGAAGATTCGATCGTATTTACTGCATCTATGACTACTAGATAGAGAAAAATCTGGGATACTGTAGTGGTCAACTAAATCCGGACACTCGGTTAGGCCGATGTTCGGCTTTTGCTGGCGGTATCCCGTCATTGTGTTGATGTGGACGCCGCCAGTTGTAGTAATCCATCAGGTAATAACTGATATCCCGTTTCGCCTCCCGCAGGCTCAGGTATCCCGTTACCGGGAGCCACTCTGACTTCAGGCTCCTGAACAACCGCTCCATCGGGGCGTTATCCCAGCAGTTACCACGACGACTCATGCTCTGGGTCATGCGATAGCGCCACAGTCGTTGCCGAAATGCCCGGCTGCCATATTGGCTGCCCTGGTCAGAGTGAAACAGTACGCCGAACGGGCAACCTCGTTGTTGATAGGCCATCTCCAGTGCGTTGATGGCCAGCTCTGCATCTGGTTTATCTGACATCGCCCACCCCACAACCCGCCGGGTGTACAGGTCAAGCACCGCTGCCAGGTAATGCCAACGACCACCTGCCCAGACGTAGGTGATATCGCCACACCACACCTGATTGGGTTGCTGGACATCAAATTCGCGGGCCAGCAAATTGGGAATGTCCGGTCGTTCAGACTGTGCCACCTTATAACGGTGTGCGCCCGGCTGCTTGGATGCCAGCCCGGCTTCCTTCATCAGGTTACGTACTTTGAACCGGCCAATCTGATACCCCAGCTCCCGCATCATCGACATCAAGGCACGGCTGCCTGCCGAGTTCCGGCTCGCTTTGAACAACCGGCGCAACTCGCAGCGCTGCTGCATGCGCTCACGGTTAATCGTCCGCCTGCGAGCCAGATAATCGTAAAAACAGGAGGTGGGAACATCGAAAGCGCAGCAGACCAAGGTGATGGGGGCTTGCTCCCTTAATCGGTCTATCAGCGCGTACGTGTGAACTCGTCCGCCATCAAGAGAGCAGTAGCCTTTTTTAGAATGTCCTTTTCACGTTCGAGCCGGTTGATACGGGCTTCCAGCTCCTGGATTTTCTGCTGCTCCGGAGTCAGCGCTTTGCTGATTGGGGTAGTGCCACTGCGTTCGGATTGAAGCTGCTGAACCCAGCGGCGAAGCACGGTTTCACCGACATCCAGCGAACGGCTGGCTTCGGGGACTGAATACCCCTGATCAAGCACCAGGGATGCAGCTTCCAGTTTGAATTCGGCAGTAAACGAGCGACGCAATCTTGTCATTGAACACCTCAGGTCATGGTGGCGACTGTACCACCTAAAATGGTGTCCGGGATGATTAGACCACTACATACCCACCTTTTGAGAGAGACGTAGGGCTGTAGGTTCGATTACGCTTCGCTAATCGAACCTACAGGCCTGTTTTCGTTTCAACTTAGAGACAGAAAAGCCCGGCGGCTCAGGCAAGGGGGTTGGGAAACCCACAAGGTGGCTTTAACCATACCACCAGCCAAGGCATACTGCCCCGTCACCAGATGGGAGTCATTGATGTCTAAGTGGATGCCGACACTGCGCCGGCTGGGGTTGTGGTTGTTACGAAAAACGGCGCTGGCGCTGCTGACCAGCCTGCTGTTTCTGATTTCGTTTACCCTGTTTCAATACGCATCCTGGTGGCCTGCATTGGCCGAGGGGACACCTGTCCAATGGAGCGGTCTTTCCCCCAGTCATACCTTGGCTGAGCTGACCCCGGCCATGCTGGAATTCAGCACCGTACTCGCTTGTGTTTACTTGCCGCTGTTTTTGCTGACACCACGCCCGCTGTTGTTGCCGCTCTTTGCCGGACTCTGGTTGTGGCAGACCTATGACATCGCCTTTATGACGGCAACCGCGTCGACCTGGCTGCCCCACGAGATCATCTGGACCTTTATCCTGCCCCACACCCACTGGTTGCTGCTCACCCTGCTGGTGCCGCTGCTGCTGATCCGCCATCTCGGCAAGCGGCTATTTGTAGTGGCACCAACCACCCAGTCAGAAATGAGCCACCTTGCAGGCAAGCCGTGACCAACGGGAGCGCTCGATGACACTCCGCTAATCGAACCTGCACGGGCTGACAGGGGGAATGGCCACTCACTGTCTGACAGCAAACATGACCGTCAGTTATTTGAATGCGCTTTTACGCCAGGGTGTTGCAGGCTTGCCAGCGCACTCTGGACGGTCTGGAACAAGCTGATCAGGCGCGATCGATAGGTGTGGTGGGTCAGCACCGTCTGTTGCCCATGGGCGGCGATGGCGGCGCGCTCCTCCTCGTGGCTCAGGTAATAGCGACAGATCTCCAGCAGATCCTGCTTGTCGCGGAAGATCACCAGATCCTTGCCCGGGGTGAAGAGATGATGCAGATCCTCCTTGTCATTGGTCACCATGAATCCACCGGCGCCAAGAATATCAAACACCCGCATGGGGAGCCCCGACTCGACGAAGCTGCGCACCAGATTCAGGTTGATCCTGCTGCGTTGAAACAGACGTGGCATTGCTTGGTAATGTTCTGCGTATCCGCGATAGGTATCTGTGTGTGTCGCCCACTCCGGGTTTCCATACACGGCTACCCGTTCAAACCGGGCCGCCAGAGCCTGGATACAGGACACCCTTTCCCGATAGGAGTGTTCGCGCCCCAGCAGATAGGCCAGTTTTTCATCTTCGCTCAGGTAGGGTAGCCCGCTCAGCGGATACACCTCTTTGACAAGCCGTATATGAGACTCCGTGAGTTGTGCGGTCAGGGGCCGCCCCTCCAGATGCGCATCGATGTGCCCAATCAACTCTTCCAGCGTTTGCAGCGGTCCGGCGGCCAACCGTGGCTTGATGTGGGTCTGGTATTCCGGCGGGGTCAGGTTGGCGATGAAGGAAATATCGTGGTCATAGCCCGGCTCGGCTGACAGTTGGCGCTGCTCGTTGACGGCGACCGGCAGGTAGTAGACGTTGCCATTGCTCCGCTCCTTGAGCCTGCTTGCTACGGCAAGGTCGTAGACAAACGTGAAGGAAAAGGGGTTGGAGATGGCGTCATGATGCATGCCATAGCAAGGCGTATCGACCACCCACGCAATGTAGGGCTTGCGCAACGCTTCGGCCGCTTGAGAGAGGAGGGGGTTGAAGTTGATGCTGAAGAGGTAATCAAAATTGAGAAATGGCAGCTTGGTAAACACCTCAGCAGAATAGGCGATGCGAATCACGTTAAACCCCAGCGCCTGGAGTGTGTCCATGCAGTCTCTCGCTATGGTGACATGCTCAAAGCAGAGTACGGTTGCAGCCTGATCCTTCATGTTTTCTCCCCATTATCCCGTGTGTGTCTCGTCAAGGAGAGGGCGCTGCAAGCGCTTGAAGACTCCTGCCGGTGACAACCTTGAGGCCCAGTACCTTCGTGATGCCCTGATGAGTGTTTTGCGACCCATAGCATGTGCGGCGCCTGTTGTTGGCCCTTGCCTCTTGGCTTGTCAGGACAGAGGGGTGGCCAAGGCGACGTTGTTTAAGTTGGTCTCAATTGTGCCTTTATAACGCAGGGTTGAGTCTCGGGTGAAGCTATTCAACCAACGGTCACCCAAGTAGGTGTCAACGAATGGCAGATCTTCAGATGCGGGTATCCACCTTGCTTCCCATATGTTCGAGCCTGCTAACGTTCGATGGCGCTTCGCTAATCGAACTTACACGTGGAAGGCCGGTGGGTTATCGGTGTCTCGGCTACAGAGATGGCAAGGCCTGGAGGCTGCCTGTCGGGCTACCGCGGCTGAAACGCCTTGACGATAAACTCGATAAAGAGCCGCACCTTGGGGGACTGCTCCTTGTGGAAGGGGTAGACGGCGAACAGGGCGTGGGGATCGGGTTGCCAGTCGGGGAGCAGTTTGACCAGGGTGCCATCCGCCAGTTCGTCCGACACGAATTCATCCGGCACCAGGATCACCCCGAGCCCCTGCACCGCCGCCTGTTTGAGGGCAATGCCGTTGTTGGCGCAGAAGCTGGCGGGGGGCAGCTCCACCGCCAGGCTCTCCGCGTCCCGGCTAAAGCACCACTTATCGGGGGAAGAGGAGAGGCTGTAGCGCAGGCAGTTGTGCTCTTTGAGATCTTCCAGCTGGGTGGGCTGACCAGCCTCTTTGAGATAGTCGGGGGCGGCGCAGAGCACCCGCTGCACCTGGCACAGGGGTTTGGCGCGCAGGGTGGAGTCCTCCAGGGTGCCAGCCCCCCGGATTACCACGTCCAGCCCCTGATCCACCAGATCCATGTAGGCGTCGCTCAGGATCACCTCGATGCCGATCGCCGGATAGCTGCGCTGGAACTCGCAGACGAGGGGGTTGAGCCGGATCAGCCCGTAGGACATGGGCATGCCGATCCTCAGCCTGCCCTTGGGGGTGAAGGAGGTTGCCATGATGGACTGGTCGGCGGCCTCCAGGCCGTCCAGCACGGCGCAAATCTGGCGGTAATAGGTCATGCCGGCTTCGGTGACGCTCAGCCGCCGGGTGGTGCGGTTAATGAGGGCGATGCCGAGATAGGCTTCCAGCTCGTTGATGTTCTTGCTGACGGCCGCCTGTGAGAGGTGCAGGTCATCTGCCGCCGCCCTGAAGGTGCCCATCTCCACCACCCGGCGAAAGACGTTCAGCGCCGTGATCTTGTTCATCCTGCCCCCGATAATTCACCACTGGTAAATGATGGTGCCATCATGGCGCGACGAATTCACCCTATCCGGCTCGTTAGGCGCCAGTTAACAGAGAGGTGCAACAAGGGCGGCAGGGCATTAACCCGACCGCCCGGTGCCGCGGTGGCTTATTGCGCCTTGCCTGGGGCGGGGGGCAGACTGATGCCGACATCGGCCCAGGGGTTGGTGCCGAGCAGTTTGGCGTGGGGCACGTCGGCCTGGTAGCGCATGGTGAATGCTCTGGGGCCGTGGGCGAAGGCCACCAGCAGCCCCTGTTTAGCATCCATCAACCCGGCGTGCATGCCGAGCCCGTGATAGCTGATCCGCACGGCCTTGTCCGCAAGGCCCACCTTGTCTATCTGGAAGCGGGCGATGCTGCCGTCTTGCAGGGTAAAGCCCCAGCGGAACGGCCCGCCGCTGACCACCGTCATCACCTCGTCGATATCGGTGCCGTCCTCTGCGGAGTTGACGTGCATGCGGCCATATTTGCCGAGCACGGCGCTGCGGGTGTGCTCGTCCAGCGCCATCAGGTCATAGACCTTGGGGTAGGGGCCGACGCCTGTCTCTTCGGTGGCGACGCCACCCCCTTGCACCGCGGGTTCGCGCCCTGCGAGCCTGGCCTGCTCCAGCAGCTCCCCCTGACTCAGGTTGAAGGCCGCAATCAGGGCGCCGTGCTCAGCTTTGGTCAACGCACGGTGGTGGGAGGCCTCCAGCAGCGGCCTGGCCGCGTCGGGAATGTCGACGGTGACCACGTTGACGCCGATGGGGTTGAGCGCTTTGTTGACCGCCTCGACCCCGGTCACGGCGGGGCGGCCATCGCTGAACTGCACCGAGACCAGGTCACCGGCGAAGGTATTGAAAGAGAGGGTCGAAGCGATGGTGCTGGCTAGAAAAGTGATATGGGTGAGTTTCATACAAGACTCCTCGTTAAGGTTCGATGAGCAGTCTAGGACGGTGGAAAGTGCACTGAAATAGCATCAAACGAATATCAAAATTCACTACTGGTAATCAATCACATGGGGGCCGCCATCCTGTCGCCTGGAGCCGCAGGGGCCAGGTTGAGTGATACATCCTTGCTCGAACCTGCGTAGAAACAGGGGGCATAGATATGAGGGAAGGGAAATCAGAAACCCGGCCACTGACGGGGCGCGGTGGCCGGGTGAATTGTAAAGAGTAGGGTGACAGAGAACGCGGGGTATCAGCCTAGTCTAATCAACTCGATGGGGGCGTACGGCTCCCGGGAGTTGGCCAGCAGCACGCACTTTTCATGCTCGGCCTGATAGGGGGTCAGGTTGTCGGTGTGGGCCTCTTTCAGAAAGTCGACGGCGCCGGTGGCGGCGATCATCACGCGCTGACCCGCTGTGAGCGCATTGCGGTTTCGGTCATAGATTTTCATGGCACTCTCCTTTTGTGGGGCCCGGCGGTATGCCCGGGCTGCGCGGATCAGCCTACGCCCCTGCCAAAGAGTGATGCATGTCACAGATCAAAAAAGAGCCAAAGAGGGACTCAGTGCGTCGGCAAGGTCGAGCGGGCCTGCCGCGCGGGGTCGTCCAATCCTGTCGCTGGGAAGGCAGGTGGATTCTGCTTTTTGCGGGGGCGGGCTCGAACAAACGGGGGGATACGCTATAGTGGATGCCGCTCGTACAACTGCCTTCAACCAACCGAGAGCGCATTATGAATCGTGATATCGTCGCCCAGTTTATCAAGATGCTGACCAACCTCGACCAGTGCCTGGCCAAGGCCGAGGCCCACGCCGCCGCCAAGAAATTCAATGTGGAGAACTTCTTCGGCGATCGGCTGATCGTCGACATGCTGCCATTCAGCAAGCAGGTGCTGATCTGCTGCGACAGCGCGCGCGCCGTAGTGGCCACCGCCAGCCTGAGCGAGCCGCCGGTACTGGGGGATGACCCCAAGACCATGGCGGATCTGCGCACCCACGTGGCCAAGACCCTCACCTATCTGCAGAGCAAGCTGGATGCCGATTTCAGCCAGTATGCGAGCGGCCACTACTATCCCTACTGGGCCGGTGGCAAGGGGATGGACGGCTACACCTGCGTGCATGAATACGGCATCCCCAACTTCTACTTCCACCTCACCATGACCTATGCCCTGCTGCGCAAGGCCGGGGTCGAGCTTGGCAAGGGGGATTACCTGGGCGCCATCAACCTGCAATAAGCTCATCCCGTCATCCCGTCATCCCGTCATCCGGGCTTTGCCCAGCATAAAAAGAGCCTGCCACTGTGGCAGGCTCTGTCGTTTTCGGGGTCACCGCAGGCGGGTTACTGCGCCGGGATTTCGGGCTCCACCAGGGCAGCCAGCTGGGCCAGCGACTCCTGCCAGCCGAGGTAGCACATCTCCACCGGGATGACCTCGGGGATCCCCTCCTGCACGATGGCGAGTTCGGTGCCGCACACCACCCCGGTCAGGATCACGGTCACGTGCATCACTCCCGGCAGGTTGGGATCGTCGAACCGGTCGGTGTAGCGGATGCGCTTGCCCGGTTCGAGCTCCAGGTATTCGCCGCCAAAGGCGTGGCTGTTGCCGTTGCCAAAATGGGTGAACGCCATCCGGAAGTGGCCGCCGACCTGGGCCTCCAGCTGCTCCACCCGGCAGGTGAAGCCATAGGGCGGCAGCCACTTGGCCAGCGCATCGGCTTCGATAAAGGCGCGGTAGATCCGCATCGGCGGAGCCTTGAGCACCCGGTGCAGCCGCACTGTTCCTGTCCTCATCTCTCTGTTCCTCGTTGCCTTGGGTCCATCAAGGATAGTCGGTTGCGTCCGTTTGCCGACGGCTGGCCGGCTGCGGGCCCTAGAAGGGGCCGTTGCGCTCGCGCAGCTGGTCGGGCAGGCCGTCGTGATCCCCCAGCTCGCGCTCGGGCACCGCATCCCAGTGCCGCGCACCGATGAAGCGGTTGCGCTCGGGGTGCACGGCGTAGTGGATGTGGTTGTCCGCCCGATCGGTGTCGCCCACGCAGAGCAGTCGCACCGGCTGATCGGTATTGTTGATGAAGGTGTGGGCCAGCCCGTCGCCCGCCTTGAAGCCGACCGAGTCGCCGGGCTGCAGCCGATGCAGCACGCCATCGAGCCAGACGTCCGGGGTGCCTTCCAGCACGTGGACGAACTCGTCCTCGGTCTCCTCGGCGTGGGGCCAGCTGGTGCGCCGGCCCGGCGGCAGCAGCTCGTGGTGAATGCCGAGGCGGGCAAAGCCGTAGTGCCTGCCGAGGGCGCTGCCCAGGGAGAGCGGCTCCTCGCTGCCGGAGTAGCGGCCGGGCTCGGGCTCCTGCAGTTCGCGCCAGTGCTTGATGCTGGGGTGACGGTTCATGACGGCTCCTTGTCGAATGAAAGGGGAAACAGGCGGCCCCGTGCTGGGCGCACGGGGCTGGAGGTGGGCGCTTTGCGCCCGGGAGGCGGCGAGCCGGACTAGCGGCCCAGGTTGTCGGCCAGCTGCTTGGCGCGGCCGGCGGCCCACTGGTCGATCATCTTCTCCATCTCGCTGGCGGTGATGGGGCTGTCCTTGTGGGTGGTGTCCGGGCTCTCGCGCGCATCCATCACCCGCACCAGCAGCTTGCCGTTCTGGGAGTCGAGCAGTTGGGCCATGCTGCCCACCTTGAGCAGATAAGGCTCCTTGCCGATCACCTCGCGGGTGACGTTGATGGCGATCTTGGCGGGCAGCAGATCCCGCAGCTTGGGGTCGGGCCGGGTCAGGTCGAAGTTGGTGATGGCGGCCTGCACCCGCATCACGCCGGGGCCGGGGGCGCTGGCAATCTTGACGCCGTGGCTCATCAGCTCGCGCTGGAAGGTGGCGTGGTAGTAGCGGCCGATTTCGTTCTGTTCGTTGGCGGTCAGCAGGTACCACTGGCCGTTCTCCTGGCGGATGAACTGCAAGGGATCGAGCAGCACCTGATGGTACTGGCGCAGATCCACGCCGGGCTCCTTGTAGATGCGCTGGTTGGGGTTGCTTTCGCTCTGCTGGAAGGCGGTCAGCGGAATCGCCTGCAGGCTGTGGGAGACCTGGTTCTTCACCGCGCAGCCACCCAGCAGAATGGCCACCATGCCCGCGATTACGGCTCTTTTCATCTTTTGCTCCTGATTGCGGCGCTTGCCCGACCCTGGCATCCGGTGCGCAGGGCATTGCAAGAGAAATAACCGATTCAAAGAGCGCCCACAAGCGAAGAGTGCAGCGGCGTTCAGGCGGGATCCAGCCCGCAGGCGGCAGCCACCCAATTGCCGGGACATGACGCTAATACGATGATTTTGCTTCGGATCGGCAATCATTTGATCAAGGTTGCGGATATTGGCGCCGTTCGCTCATATAATCGCCGCCATGAAACTGATTCGGAAGGATTCGATGACCAGCCTGATGGCGGCCCTGTGCGGGCTGCTGCTCTCCTGCCTGGCCTGGGCGGCACCCACCCCCTTCGTCACCACGCCCCCTGACAGCACCACCACGGCACCCTCCGCCAGCATGGAGCCGCTGCTCTCCTGGTTTACCGGCGAGTTCTCCAGCCGCGAGCAGGCCAGCTACGACAACCGCTTCACCAGCGCGGAGCTGCGGCTGGTGGAGATCTGGCCCGGCTACAAGGGGTTTCGCTGGGTCTATGCCGAGCAGTTCCTGACCGAGCGGGCGGTGCGTCCGTTCCGCCAGCGCATCTACCGCTTCTCGCTGGTACCTGATGGGCGCATCCTGATGGCCGAGCTGACTATGCCGCGGGCCATCGACTTTGCCGGCGCCTGGCGCCAGCCCGAGCTGCTCGACTCCCTCACGCCACAGCAGCTCTCTTTGCGTCAGGGCTGCGAGATCTGGCTGACCCGCCAGCCGTCCGGGGAGTACGCCGGCCACAGCAAGGTGGGCAGCTGCTCCACCAATTTTGGCGGCGCCAGCACCCTGGTGCAGTACCTCTGGATTGGCCCCCACAGCGTGAGATTGCTGGATCGGGCCTACGACACCGAGGCCCATCAGCGCTGGGGCAGCCCGGGGGAGGGCTATGTCTATCTGCGCCGGGTGAAACAGCGCGGCGAGTAGGGCTGCGTCCTACAGCTGGTGGCGCTGCTCGCTCAGGTAGTCGATGATCAGCCGCAGGCGCAGTGGCAGGGGCTCCCTGGCCGGGTAGAGCAGGTTGACCGGGCGCGGGGCGGGCAGGGCATCCGCCAGGATCTCCTGCAGGGTGCCGCGTTCTAGCTCCTCGCTCAGCAGGGCGCGCGGCTGCAGCAGGACGCCAGCATGGTTGAGGGCGGCCACCTTGAGGGCGCTGCCGTGGTTGCTGATGAAGGGGCTGTCCCACAGGTGCAGCTGTTCGAGTGGAAAGGCCTCGGCCAGGCTCGACTGGCCGAGCCAGGGGCTGAATCCCAGGCAGTGGTGGCGGGCCAGATCCGCCAGCGTGAGGGGAATGCCGTGGCGTTGCAGGTAGTGCGGGGATGCGCAGAACACCGAATCGGAGCTGGCCAGCGGCCGGGCGATGTAGCCGGCGTCCTTGGGCTGACCGACCCGGAAGATGAGATCGAAGCCGTCACCGATGACGTCCACCAGCCGATCCGACAGGTCCAGCTCGATGCGGATCTGCGGGTAGCGCTCCATGAAGCGGCACAGCAGCGGCGTCAGCCGGTAGCTGCCAAAGGTGACGGGGGCATTGATGCGGATCCTGCCCGCTGCCTGGCCGGTATTGGCCAGGGTGTTCTGCTCCAGCTCCCGGTAGTGTTGCAACAGGCTCTGGCAGCCGGCGAGGTACTCCTGGCCCGCCTCGGTCAGGCTCTGGCAACGGGTGTTGCGATTGAGCAGACGGGAGCCGACCCTGGCCTCCAGCCACTTGATGTACTTGCCGATCATGGCCGGCGTCATCGCGAAACGATCCGCCACGGCGGCGAAACTGCCCGCGCGGGCAACCTCGACGAAGATCTCGATGGCCGTCAAGCGATCCACTCTAAACTCCTGGTTTATAAAGCCGAGCGCCACTATGTCTGGCTGGCATCGCGGCTGTCAATATACTGGGCGGCAGCCAATCCACGCTGGAATCTCTCCCGATGACACTCGACTATTACGCCCTCTATCTGCTGCTCGCCATCGGCACCGTGCTGAGCCCGGGGCCCGCCGTGATCTACACCATAGGCAATACCCTGACCCGGGGCACCCGCCACGCCATCGCCGGCTTTTGCGGGGTGGCGGTGGGCATCCTGCTGGTGGCGAGCCTGGCCTCGCTGGCGGTGCTCTGGTTCACCCGCTGGCTGGCCGCGGGCCAGCAGATCCTAACCCTGGGCGGCGCGCTCTATCTGCTCTATCTGGGGCTCAACTCCTGGCGCCAGCGGGCGGTGAGCCCGGTGCCGGGGGCCGGGCCGGATCGGGATTGCCGTCGCAGCTTCATCAAGGGGGCGCTCATCAGCCTGCTCAACCCCAAGGCGATCATCTTCTTCACCAGCCTGTTTCCCCAGTTCATCGACTTTCGTCACGGGGCACTGGGCCAGTGCATGCTGCTGGCGGTCACCTTCAGCACCGTGGTGCTGGTGGTGCATGGCGGCTACTGCCTGGTGTTCCACTGGGTGGGGGCGCAAGGCTATGGCGAACGCTTCGCCAGGGGGATCAACCGGCTGTCGGCGGTGATGTTCACCGGCTTCGCCCTGTTGCTGCTGTTCAAGGGGTTGAGATAGGGGAATAACCCGGCAGCGAGCATCCCGAATGGGGTGAGCAGGAAAAATAAGATTCCATCGGTGCTCTTTGTGCCGCATGCTCCCCGGTTCAGGGAGTGGGGCAAGGATAATCAGGACCCCAACTGACATGGTCGAGGCGATGCCCATGGCATGGCCTTTCAACAAGGTTGGCAACATGTCCTATTACGAGCACGAGGTGGTCGGTCATCCCGACGTGGAATTGGGGTTGTGTGGCGAGCGTCAGGTACGCTACCGGATCCATGGTACCGAACAGGCCGGCAGCGGCCTGGTGGTCTATATCCCGGGATTTGGCGGTGATCTGGGTGCCTACAGCCAGGTCTTTTGCGAGAAGGTGGCCACGCAGCACGGCATGGCTGCACTTTGTGTCGACTATTTCTGCATGCGTTCGCGCCCGGCGGTGGGGGCCGCCATCTCCTTGCTGCCAGAGGAACGTGAGCGTGCTCTCGCCCTGCTGGGCTTGCCGGCCAAAATACCCGATACCGCGCTGCTGCGTGCGCTGGATGGTGTGCAACCAGCTGCACCGTTGCGCTTTCAGGGGGTGTTGGTGCCCCCCGATGGGGCCTACCAGAACTTCGGGGTGATGGCTGCCCTCGATATCCTCAATGCCATCGAAGATGCGATGCTCCGTTACGGTGGCAATCGAGACAACCTGATACTGGTTGGCTCCTCCTACGGCGGCTACCTGGCGCAGCTGGTCAACAAGTTTCGCCCTGGCTATGCCCGCGCCCTGTTTGACAACTCCTCCTGGGCCGAGCCCAATCTGGCCTATGTGGTGGGACGGGACATCGGCGCGGTGGAGTACCAGTGCAGCCTGCAAGGTGGAGTGGAGCTGGCGCTGTGCGTGGACTCTCCTTGGCGGATGGTGGCCGGGCACCCGCACGAATTCGATGTGGATGCCTTCATCATCCGGGCGTTCAGTGCCTCCCAGCTCGATCAGATGGTCGCGCAGGGGGGGACGCAGACCTTCTGTTTGATGGTGCACGCCATCCATGACGCCATCGCCCCTGCCGATGCCAAACTGGCCATGGCACGCGCCATGCTGGCACGGGGCTTCAATGCGGAGCTGATCTTGTTCGACGAGTCGAGTGTCGATGGTGAGTTCATTCGCAACATGGAGCACGGCATGGGGCTTTCCATGCTGCAGTTCTTCGCGCAGGGGCTGGCGCTGCTGGCCGAACGCTCGCCTGCCTTTACGGCTACTCGCGCCGCCGAGGTGACTCTGCATGCCGGTCACTCGGTCTATCAGCTGAACTTTGCCAACCCTGAGGTGCGGCTGCAACGCCAGCGGATCGAGGCCTGACGGCCTCCGCCGAGAGCCTGGAGCAGGGTGCTTGCCAATAAACAACGGGGGCTTGGCCCCCGTTGTTGTTATCGATGGCTCGCGGCTCAGAGCTTGAACAGCGGGCGCAGGCGGATGCCGATCAGACTGCCGGCGAGGGCCATCAACATCCAGACCCAGCCGTGCAGGCTGCCCGATGCCGTGCCGTCGAAGAAGCCGCCAAGGTTGCAGGCGCTGTACATGGCGCCCATCCCCATCAGCAGGCCGCCGAGGATGGAGGCCAGGCTGTTGCCGAGCCGCATCGGGGCGAAGGTGCCGCCACCGCTGATGCAGCGCGCCAGCATGGCCCCCAGAATGCCGAGCCAGAACATGCCGACCATGGGGTTGATGAACAGTGGCTGGGCCAGCTTGGGGTGCCCCTCGAACAGACCGAACAGGGAGGCACCGCGCAGCGCCATGTCATAGACGGCGCCGGTGATGGTCCAGGCCGAGCCGTGCAGGGCGACCACGGACGAGTTGAGCAAAGCTATGATGATGCCGCCGGTCAGCACGGTGAAGCGGCCGTCGCGCCAGAACAGGTTGCCGCCGCTGAAGAGGGGCTTGAGCTCGCCGGTACGTTTGAGTTCGCTCTTGCGAAACAGCAGGAACAGTGCGGCGACCAGCGCCAGGTTGAGCAGCATGCCGCTCCAGATATTGCCGGTCAGGTCTTTTGCCAACACTACATGGCTGGAGAAGGTGGCCTCCAGTTCGGGGCGGAACTGGTTGCTGATCAGGGTGCCGATGCCGTAGCAGAGCAGCACCAGCCAGAAGCGGGGTTGCCCCTCGCCGCAGCAGTAAAGGGTGCCGGTGGCGCAGACGCCTGCCAGCTGCATGCCGATGCCGAACAGGAAGGCGCCGACGATGAAGGGAATGCCGATGGCCATCACGTTGCCCACCATGGCATCGCCAAACAGGGCGTGGCTAAAGGAGAGGAAGCAGGTGAACAGCAGAATTTCGATGGCGATGGTGAGCAGGTGAACCCGCACGTAGTAGCTGTTGCGCTTGGTCAGCATCTCGCGCCAACCGAACACGATACCGAAGCGGCTGAAGGAGAGGGTGAAGCCGAAGCCGAATCCGATCAGGGCCATCAGAGCCCATTTCATACCAAAGGTGTTGCCGAGCCAGAGTAACGCTCCCCCCGCGATTGCCACGATGGGGAGCGACCATTTTCGATTCATGCTGTTGTTTCCTGTGCGTCATGGATGGAAGCCGTGCATCCTATTCCCACATTGAGTCCGATTCCAGCCCGGATCGGGTGGATGGCCGGAAAATCCGGGCAAAACCCCATCCAGATCAATTCATGATGGCAGGGGAAGCGAAATGAGGATGAATCCGTTTTCGCGCGGGAAATAATGTGCCGGCAGCTCTTTGCTGGAATTAAATGGCAAAAGATGAATTTATATTTTGCGCCGCCAAATATTTCTGGGTAGAATCTTGGCGTGTTATCAACAGATGGAAGGATATTATGGAAAGCGACAGTTGTAGCCGATTGCACAGCGCGATGTGGGCTAATCAGAACTGAGGTTGATATTCCTTCTTCTCCCTCACTCTGATCGCTCAGAGTGTGGCATCTAGCGAGTCATCCCGACTCTTGCAACCCAGTCCCGCCGGGACCTGCGTTGCTCCCCGGATTGTTCCACTCCCTCTGCGAGCCATGCCGCCTCGCGCCCCAGCAATTGCACGCCTTGCCACGTACGCCCTTTGTCATGGGCCCGGGGCTGCCCGTTGCGCCCGTTCACCGGATCTTTGGTGGGCAGGGACAAACAGGCCGGCGTGAAATAACAGGATGGACAGCTCGTATTGAAAACAATGTGATTTTCGATAGGATGCGTTGCGAATTTAAATAATGAAGGTCTCTTCTTTATATATTTGGAAATATGCGCTGGCTATTTCTCAATATATTCATGGGGTGCGGTTGATTTCTCATGTGACCGGACCATGAACCCTCCTCATTATTATTCGGCCATCATGCCGTTATTGTTGCCTGTGGTTATCCTGATCTCCTTTATCGGTCCTGGTCGCCCCGTTGCGGCCCTTGCCTCCTGCCGATAACGCCGCCGTGCGGATCTGCCCGCCGGCGATGACCTGCCGTGCCCTCGATATGCCGGGGCCGGCTTGCTGCCGCTCAACTCGGAGGAACCGTCATGACCGAAGAGCCCAAACCTAGACCCTCGGGGTCCACGCCTACCCACTCCTGATCCCCTGCGGGGAACGGGATGCGGTGTCCTGACCCCTGATCCGACCCGAACGCGCCGGTGTGGTCGCGCAGACTGCTGTCTGCGGGCCACCCAGTGTGCGGTGGCCGCCTGTTCGCTGCCGGGTCCATTGCCTTTTCACATCAGTACTGACGCCAGGCCCGGCCCGCGACAGGGCCCGTTTGCGCGTAGAAATCAGGATAACGAGTCATGAAACAACAACATACCGCCAGCCGGCACAAACAGCAGGGGTTCGTTGCCCCGGCCAGTGCCAGGGAGAAGATCTCCTCCCGGGTGCTCGACGAGGCCGACAAGTCCCTCGAGTACACCCTCACCGCCGTGCGCGGCAACATCGACGGCCTCACCGCGACCGAGGCCGCCAACCGTCTGATCCAGTTTGGTCCCAACGAGGTGACCCACGACAAGCCGCCCCATGCGCTGATCCAGCTGTTGCAGGCGTTCAAGAACCCCTTCGTGATGGTGCTGATCGTGCTCGGACTGGTCAGCTACGTGATGGACGTGCTGATGGCCGAGCCGGGCGACGAGGACTGGGTCAAGGTGATCATCCTCGGCGTCATGGTGGGCCTGAGCGGCCTGCTCCGTTTCTGGCAGGAGTATCGCTCGGCCAAGGCGGCCGAGGCGCTCAAGTCGCTGGTGCGCAATACAGCCACCGTGCAGCGTCGCCCCTCGCCCGGGGTTGCCCCCCAGCGCAAGGAGGTGGCGATGACCGAGCTGGTGGCCGGTGACATAGTGCACCTGCAGGCGGGAGACATGATCCCGGCCGACATCAAGCTGATCGAATCCCGCGATCTCTTCATCAGTCAGGCGGTGCTGACCGGCGAAGCGCTGCCGGTGGAGAAGTACGACACCCTGGGCGCCGTGGCCGGCAAGTCGGCGGACGGCACAAGTGCCGGGGAGGCGGGTCTGCTCGATTTGCCCAACATCTGCTTCATGGGTACCAACGTGGTGAGCGGTACCGCCCGCGCCGTGGTGGTGGCCACCGGCAGCGACACCTATTTCGGTTCGCTGGCCCGCAACGTGGTGAGCCACAAGCTCATCGAGACCAGCTTCGATCGTGGCGTGAACAGCGTCACCAAGCTGCTTATTCGCTTCATGCTGGTGATGGTGCCCATCGTCTTCATGCTGAGCGGGGTCAGCAGTGGTGACTGGATGTCGGCGCTCACCTTCGCGCTGGCGGTGGCGGTGGGGCTCACCCCCGAGATGCTGCCGATGATCGTCTCCGCCAACCTGGCGCGCGGCGCGGTGGCCATGGCCAAGCGCAAGGTGGTGGTGAAGCGGCTCAACTCGGTACAGAACTTCGGCGCCATGGACGTGCTCTGCACCGACAAGACCGGCACCCTGACCCAGGACAAGATCATCCTCGAGCACCACTACGATGTGCGTGGCCAGCGGGACGACCGGATCCTGCAGCTGGCCTGGCTCAACAGCCATCACCAGAGCGGCATGAAGAACCTGATGGACATCGCCGTGGTCGAACATGCCGATGCACTGGGTGAAAGCTGCAAGCCGGCCAATTACAGCAAGGTGGACGAGCTGCCGTTCGACTTCGTGCGCCGTCGCCTGTCGGTGATCGTGCAGGACGATCTGGGCCAGCAGCTGATGGTCTCCAAGGGGGCGGTCGAAGAGATGCTGGCCGTCTCCAGCCACATTGACGATGGCGGTCAGATCCGCGAACTGGATGCGCCAGAGCGCCGTGCCCTGCTGCGCCGCAGCGAGGAGTACAACGCCGAGGGTTATCGGGTGCTTATCGTGGCGACCCGCGACATCCCGGCCGGCGAGAGCAAGCAGAGCTATCAGACCCGTGACGAGATGCAGCTGGTGGTACGCGGTTTCCTCACCTTCTTCGATCCGCCAAAGGACTCTGCCGAGCCTGCCATCCGCGCGCTGCGCGAATACGGCGTGGCGGTCAAGGTGCTGACCGGCGATAACCCCATCATCACCAGCAAGGTGTGCCGCGATGTGGGACTGAATCCCGGTGTGCCGCTGCTCGGCAAGGATATCGAGGTGATGGACGACGTGGCGCTGTGCACAGTCGTCAAGCACACCACCATCTTCGCCAAGCTGACCCCGCTGCAGAAGTCGCGGGTGGTGAAGGCGCTGCAGGCCAACGGCAACACCGTCGGCTTCCTCGGTGACGGCATCAACGATGCGCCGGCGCTGCGGGATGCGGACGTGGGGATCTCGGTGGACAGCGGTGCCGACATCGCCAAGGAGACTGCCGACATCATACTGCTGGAGAAGAGCCTGATGGTGCTGGAGGAGGGGGTGATCAAGGGGCGCGAGACCTTTGGCAACATCCTGAAGTACCTCAACATGACCGCCAGCTCCAACTTCGGCAACGTCTTCTCGGTGCTGGTGGCCTCCGCCTGGCTGCCCTGGGCGCCCATGCTGGCGATGCAGATGCTGATCCAGAACCTGGTGTACGACGTCTCCCAGATGCTGCTGCCGTGGGACAAGATGGACCCCGAGTTCCTCAAGCGTCCGCGCAAGTGGGAGGCGAGCAACATCAAGCGCTTCATGCTGTGGCTCGGCCCGACCTCGTCGGTGTTCGACATCAGCACCTACTGCCTGATGTGGTTCGTGTTCGGCGCCGGCGCCCTCTATGCCACCGCCAACGGCAGCATGGATCCGCTGGTCAACGGTCAGGCCATCATGAACTCCGGCTGGTTCATCGAGGGGCTGGTGTCGCAGACCCTGGTGGTGCACATGTTGCGTACCCGCAAGATCCCGTTCCTGCAGAGTACCGCCACCCTGCCGGTACTGCTCTCCACCTCGATCGCCATCGCCATCGGCTGTTACCTGCCGTTCTCGCCGCTGGCGGAGCACTTCGGCTTCATCACTCTGGATGGACCCAAGTACTTCATGTGGCTGGTGATCACCATGCTGGCCTACATGGGGCTGACCCAGACCGTCAAGAGCATCTACATCAAGCGCCACGGCCAGTGGTTCTGATGAAGGGCGAGTGAGAGGGCCGGTTACCCGGCCAGGAAACATGAACGCAAAGAGGGATGGCCTGGGCCATCCCTCTTTTTCATGGCTGGCACACGGGTGTCAGTGCAGGACCAGGGCATAGGCCTCGCCGGCCATGCCGGTCAGGATGGAGAGACTGACCGCGCCAAACAGCAGGCCGGTGACCAGATTGAGCGGACGCTGCACGCGGCCGAGCAGGCGCTGGGCCCGCACGGTGGAGAGGCTCCAGGCCAGCACCCCGAACCAGATCAGGGAGAGCAGGAATAGCTCCAGTACCAGCAGGCCGCGAGTCAGGCCGTCCACCTGGGGAGTCACCATGGCGGCCAGCAGCCCCATGAAGAACAGCAGCGCCTTGGGGTTGAGCAGGTTGGTGGCAATGCCGCGCTGCACCCCCTTGCGCCAACCCTGCGCCTCGCCGCCGGCGTGCAGGGCTAGCTCGGCCGAGCTGCGCCAGGTCGCCTTGAGCGCCCCCCAGCCGAGCCAGCCGAGATAGAGGGCGCCGATCACCTTCACCGTGATGAACAGCCAGGGGTGTTCGGCAATCAGCAGGCTGATGCCGGTGAGGCTGAGGGTGGCATGCACCAGGATGGCGAGTGCGATGCCGAGCGCCGCGCCCAGCGCGGTGGGCCTGTGCAGGCTGGTGCGCAGGATTAGCGCGAAGTCCGGGCCCGGGCTCGCCAGGGCGATGAGATGGATGAGACCTATGGTCAGAAACAGGCTGGTGAACATGGAAACCTCTGCGACAGTATCGAGTTCACAGCATGGCGGATTGCGGAATCGCCGGATTGTAAAAGATTGCAGTGCGGGGTTAGTCGGAGCGCCCGCTGGCGGCCAGCATCTGCTGGCGAAAATCGGCAGGGGTGAGGCCGAACGCCTGGCGAAAGCCGTGGTGAAAGTGGCTCTGATCGAAGAAACCGACCGCCAGCGCCACCTCGCTCACCGGCAGGCCGCTGCCGAGTAGGCGCTTGCTCTGTTCGAGCCGCAGTCGTTTGAGCCAGGCATAGGGGGTCATGCCGGTCTTCTTCTTGAACTGGCGCAGAAAGGCGAAGCGATCCAGCCCGAACAGGGCGGCCAGATCCTCCAGACTGTGGCGTTCATCCAGCCGGGCCAACAGATGGTCGCGCAGGTACCTGAGCTGGGGGTCGGCCAGGGCGTGGCGCTCGGGTGCGATGTGCAACAGGTCGCCGAGCAGGGCCAGCAGCTCGCTCTCCGCCAGCAGGCCGTCGGGGCTGGGATTGTCCAGGTACATGTGCAGCCGGGCAAAGCCCTGATAGAGGTCGGGGCGGCGCTGCAGCCCCTGGTCGAAGAAGGGTTCCGGGCTGTCCGGCAGCCAGCGGGCCAGCTGCTCGGGGGCGATGGCGAACACTCGCACCTCGTACCCTTCCGGCAGCAGGCTGAGGCCGTCGTGCATCTCGTCCGGGTTGACGGTGGAGAGTTCGCCGCGCACCAGGTGGTGGCTGCTGCCCTTGTGGATGAATTTCTGGCCGCCCTGCTGCACCAGACCTATGTGGTAGTCCAGGTGAACATGGCGGCCATAGCTGAACTCCCTGTGGTGGGAGTGGGAGAGTTCAACTCCCGGCAGCAGCCGGGATTGCCAGTAGTGGATGCGGGATTGGGGTGCGCTCATCGACTATTGATAACCTGAAACCCGAACGCGGGCTTGTAGATTATTGCAGCGTGGCGCCCCCTTGCCGTCAAGCCTGCTCCGCAGCCTGCCGGCGCTTGCCGCTGCGCAGCCCGTCCAGACTGAACAGTACCAGCGCGCTCCAGATGAAGGCGAAGGTGATCATCTTGTCCAGTGCCAGCGCCTCGCCATAGAGGGTGACCGCCAGGATGAACATCAGGCTCGGCCCTATGTACTGGAAGAAGCCCAGGGTGGAGAGCTTGAGCCGGGTGGCGGCGGCGGTGAAGCAGAGCAGGGGGGCCGTGGTGACCGCCCCGGCGGCGATCAGCAGCAGGTTGAGATGCCAGTCATTCTGGGTGAGATGACTGGTGGGGCTGTCGGCAAAGCCCCACAGGTAGATGGCGGCTGGCGGCAGCATGATCAGGGTCTCGATCAAGAGGCCGGTCAGCGCATCGAGGGCCAGCTTCTTGCGGATCAGGCCATAGATGGCGAAGCTCGAGGCCAGCACCAGCGCGATCCAGGGCAGGGAGCCGAAGGCGATGATCTGGATGGCGACTCCGATCGCTGCCAGCCCGACCGCCCACCACTGCAGCCGGCGCAGCTTCTCGCTCAGGAACAGCATGCCGAGCAGCACGTTGAACAGCGGGTTGATGTAGTAGCCGAGGCTGGCATCCAGCATGTGGCCGTTGTTGATGGCCCAGATGAACAGCAGCCAGTTGCCGCCGACCGTGATGGAGGTAAAGGCCAGGGTGAGCAGCACTTTCGGCTGGCGCAGCACCGCCTGTACCTTGTGCCACTGGCGGCCGAGCAGGGTCAGCACCATCAGCAGGGCGCACGACCAGATCATCCGGTGGGTCAGGATCTCGGCGGCCGGCACGGCGGCAATGGTCTTGAAGTAGATGGGGGCCAACCCCCAAAGGGTATAGGCGCACAAGGCGTAGATGACGCCCTGGCGCTGAACGTGTTGCTGCATGCGGATAACCTTCACTGGAGAGTTGGATGCGGGAAAACATCGCAAAAAATCAGTGTAGCGATCCTTTTGCGGGGAAAGAAGTTAATAAATGATGATCAGCGGATTTTAACGACGTACTGCCCTGCTCAGCGGCCACCGCCCCGGCGGATCTTGTCCACATCCAGCAGCAGCCACAGCATGAGCGCGATGGCGGAGATCCACGGACCCCAGGTCACGTAGGCCTCGCCGTGTCCCAGCATGTAGAACAGCAGCGGCAGTCCTATCACCAGAAACAGTACACTTCCCAGAAAAAATAACATTTTTATCTTTATATTTAAGGGCTTGTCTATTTGATGATTATATCGATTGAGGCTGGCGATGAAAGGGCAAAAATGAAAAAGGGGGATTTCTTCCCCCAATTCGCAGATAAGCGTCATTTCTGATGCTATTCGAGCTGGATCCAGGTGCTTTTCAGCTCGGTGTACTTCTCCAGCGCATGCAGTGACTTGTCGCGACCGTTGCCGGACTGCTTGAAGCCGCCGAACGGCATGGTCATGTCGCCGCCATCCCAGTTGTTGACGAACACGGTGCCGGCGCGCAGGGCGCGGGAGCCTTTCACCGCCTTGTTGAGATCCGCCGTCCAGATCGCGGCGGCCAGGCCGTAGTCAGTATCGTTGCCGAGCGCAATGGCCTCTTCCAGCGTGTCGAAGCCGGTCACCGCCAGCACCGGGCCGAAGATCTCCTCGCGGAAGATGCGCATCTCGGGGGTCACCTCGTCGAAGATGGTGGGCTCGATGTAGAAGCCGCCGCTCTCGGTATTGGTGCGCTTGCCCCCCAGCAGCAGCTTGGCTCCCTCCTGCTGGCCGATGGCGATGTAGTTGAGCACCTGCTCCATCTGGATGTGGTCCACCATGGCGCCGATGCGGGTGGCAGGGTCGAGCGGGTTGGCCGAGATCCATTCGCGGGCATGAGCCAGCAGCCGGTCCATGAACTGCGGCTTGATGCTGTTTTGCACCAGCAGGCGGGAGGCGGCGGTACACACCTCGCCCTGGTTGTAGAAGATGGCGCCGGCCGCGCTGCGGGCGGCGGCGTCCAGATCCGGCGCATCCGCCAGTATGATGTTGGGGCTCTTGCCGCCGCACTCCATAAAGGCGCGCTTGAGGTTCGACTTGCCGGAGCACTGCACCAGATGCTTGCCGATCTTGGTGGAGCCGGTGAAGGTGATGCAGTCCACATCCATGTGCATGGCCAGCGCCTCACCGACCGTGTGGCCAAAACCGGGCAGCACGTTGAACACGCCGTCGGGGATGCCTGCCTCCTTGGCCAGACCGGCGATGCGCAGGGCGGTGAGCGGGGATTTCTCGGAGGGTTTCAGGATCACCGAGTTGCCGGTGGCGAGCGCCGGCCCCAGCTTCCAGCAGGCCATCACCAGCGGGAAGTTCCACGGCACGATGGCGGCGACCACTCCGAGCGGCTCGCGGGTCACCAGCGCCAGGGCCGACTCCTCGACCGGCGCGACCTGATCGTAAATCTTGTCGATAGCCTCGGCGTTCCAGGCGATGCAGTTGGCGGCGGCGGGGGCGTCATAGCCCATGGCGTCGCCGATGGGCTTGCCCATGTCGAGCGACTCCAGCAGCGCCAGCTCCACCTTGTTGAGCCGCATCAGTTCGGCGAAGCGCTGCAGGATCTGCTTGCGCTGCTTGGGCGGCAGACCGCTCCAGCGCTTGTCGTCGAAGGCGGCGCGGGCAGCCTGCACCGCCAGTTCGGCATCGGCGGCGTCGCAGGCGGCGACCTTGGTCAGCAGCTTGCCGTTGGCCGGGTTGATGCAGTCGAAGGTGGCGCCGTTGATGGCGTCCCGGTAGCTGCCGTCGATGAAGGCTTGCGAGGGCAGGGTCAGGTGGGAGGCCTTGTGTTGCCACTGGGCCAGGGTCAGGTCACTCATGTTCACTCCTTGAACCGGCAAAAAGTCAGTTTCCGCGTATCAATATGCTAAACATCCTGCCGCTTGTAAATCCATCTTGTAACAATTCGTTAAACACCTTGCCGATTTGGCCTCATCCGGAATCCATGCCGGTGAGGGCGCTCGGCGGGGCAAACAGCACCGCAAGCGCGGGCCGTCGGCGCCTGCCAAACCGGAGGCCGGCGCGAAGGGGCTGCTCGCTGGCTCGCTGTGCCGGGTCCGCCGAGGGGCGGGATCCCCCTCTCATGGCTTAGAAGCTGGCGGGGGTGTTGGCCGAGATCAGCACGCATTCGTGCTCATCCACATTGCGGAAACGGTGGGGGGTGCGGCTGTCGAAGTAGTAGCCATCCCCTGGCGTCAGCAGGTAGACCTGCTCGCCGACGGTGACCTCCACCTGGCCCTGGATGACGATGCCGCACTCTTCGCCCTCGTGGCTCAGCATGTCGTCACCCGTGTCGGCGCCCGGTGGCAGTATCTCCTGCATCATGCCGATGGCGCGGTTGGCGCGGCTGTGGCCCACCAGGCGGTAGCTGATGGGGTGGGTACCGAGATCCGGCATGTCGGCGGCGCGGAAGATCACCTCGGAGTCCATCTCCGTCTCATCGGTGAAGAAGGTGGCCAGCGACATGGGAATGCCTTCCAGCACCTTGCGCAGAGAAGCGACCGAGGGGCTCACCTGATTTTTCTCGATCTGGGAGATAAAGCCGTTGGTCACACCGGAGCGTTTCGCCAGCTCGCGCTGGGAGAGGGCCGCCTTGGTGCGAACCGCCTTGAGGCGGTGACCGATATCCATCGATAGACACTCCTTGACTGTTTACTATTATTAAATTTGTGTTAAATATCTTATACCACCCCGCTCAGAGCAGCTAGCCGGGTGATACCATATGGGGCAAGTTTGAGCCCTTTTTTAAGATTTTAGGTGTTTAATTTAATAGGCATTGGCCGATAGTTACTAAACACCTTAAGGATGAGGTGACCATGAAACCGATCAGCGACATCAATACTCCCTCCGACATGTCCGCTTTCTGGATGCCGTTCACCGCCAACCAGCAGTTCAAGGCGGCGCCGCGCATCCTGAAGTCGGCAGAGGGGATGTATTATCACTCAGAGGATGGCCGCAAGATACTGGATGGCACTGCCGGGCTCTGGTGTTGCAACGCGGGTCATGGTCGGCGTGAGATTGCCGAGGCGGTTTCCCAGCAGATTTCCCACCTCGATTTTGCCCCCACATTCCAGATGGGGCACCCCCTGCCGTTCGAGCTGGCCAACCGGCTGGTGGAGATCGCCCCCAAGGGGCTCGGCCACGTCTTCTATACCAACTCCGGTTCGGAATCGGTGGATACCGCGCTCAAGATAGCGCTGGCCTGGCAGCGGGCGCGCGGCCAGGGCACCCGTACCCGGCTGATCGGCCGTGAGCGCGGTTACCACGGGGTCGGCTTCGGCGGCATCTCGGTGGGGGGCATTCCCGGCAACCGCAAGTGGTTCGGCTCCCTGCTGGGCGGGGTGGATCACCTGCCCCACACCCTCAACATCGCCAAGAATGCCTTCACCAAGGGGCTGCCCGAAGAGGATGTGGCGCTGGCCGACGAGCTGGAGAAGATTGTCTTCCTGCACGATGCCAGCAACATAGCGGCAGTGATCGTCGAGCCCATCGCCGGCAGTACCGGCGTGCTGATGCCCCCCAAAGGCTACCTCAAGCGGCTGCGGGAGATCTGTACCAAACACGGCATCCTGCTGATTTTCGACGAGGTGATCACCGGTTTTGGCCGCCTCGGTGCCCCCTTCGCCGCCCAGGAGTTCGACGTCATTCCCGACATGATCACCTGTGCCAAGGGGCTGACCAACGGCGCCATCCCCATGGGGGCCGTGCTGGTGAGCAACGCCATCTATGACGACATGATGACGGCCGGCAAGGGGGCCATCGAGCTGTTCCACGGCTACACCTACTCCGGCCATCCGGTGGCCGCCGCCGCGGGCCTCGCGACCCTCGAAATCTATCGCAACGAGAACCTGCTGAGCCGCGCCGCCGATCTGGCGGGCTACTGGGAGGAGGCGGCCCATTCGCTGAAGGGCTGCAAGCACGTGAAGGATGTGCGCAACTACGGGCTGGTAGCGGGCATCGAGCTCGAGTCCATGCCGGATGCGCCGGGCAAGCGCGCCTACGAGGTGTTCGTGCGCTGCTTCGAGAAGGGGGCGCTTATTCGGGTCACCGGCGACATCATCGCCCTGTCGCCGCCCCTCATCATCGAGCGCAGCCAGATCGACGATCTCTTCACCCTGCTGCAGGACGCCCTGCAGGCCCAGGACTGACTTTTAACCGGTTGATGGCGCCCGTCGCGGCGCCACTTGCCCGTGCCTGCTCCCCGGGGCGGCGCGGGCAGGCACGTATAACCCATCACGGAGGATTTATGACATACAGGGTCAGCAACTTCATCGACGGCGAGACGACCGAGAGCCGCAGCGAGCGCTTCGGAGCCATCTTCAATCCCGCCACCGGCCAGCAGCAGGGCCAGGTGGTGCTCAGCACCGCCGCCGAGTGTCAGGATGCCATCGCCAGCGCCGAGCGCGCCCTGGCCGACTGGGCGCAGACTCCGCCGCTGGTGCGGGCCAGGGTGCTGTTTCGCTTCAAGGAGCTGATGGAGCAGCACAGGGACGATTTGGCGCGGCTGATCAGTCGCGAGCACGGCAAGGTGTTCTCCGACGCCCAGGGCGAGCTGACTCGCGGTCTCGAGGTGGTGGAGTTTGCCTGCGGCATCCCCCATCTGCTCAAGGGGGAGCACTCCCTCAACGTGGGCCGCGGAGTCGACAGCCACTCCATGATGCAGCCGGTGGGGGTCTGCGCCGGCATTACTCCGTTCAACTTCCCGGCCATGGTGCCGTTGTGGATGTTCCCGGTGGCCATCGCCTGCGGCAACACCTTCATCCTCAAGCCCTCCGAGAAGGATCCCTCCCTCTCCCTGCGCATGGCCGAGCTGCTCAAGCAGGCCGGCCTGCCGGACGGGGTGCTCAACGTGGTCAATGGCGACAAGGAGGTGGTGGATGTGCTGCTGACCGACCCGCGGGTCGGTGCCGTGTCGTTTGTCGGCTCCACACCCATCGCCCAGTACATCTATGCCACCGCCTCGGCCCACGGCAAGCGGGTGCAGGCGCTGGGTGGCGCCAAGAACCACATGCTGGTGATGCCGGATGCGGATCTCGAGCTGGCGGTCTCCGCCCTGATGGGGGCGGCCTACGGTGCGGCCGGCGAGCGCTGCATGGCCATTTCGGTGGCCGTGGTGGTGGGGGATGAGACGGCCGATGCGCTGGTGGCCAAGCTGTCGCCGCTGGTGGCGGCGCTGCGGGTGGGCCCGGGGCTGGGCCAAAGTCCGGAGAACGAGGTGGGGCCGCTCATCAGCCGCGAGCACCTGGCCAGGGTGCGCGGCTATGTGGATCAGGGGGTGGCTGAGGGGGCCGAGCTGGTGGTGGACGGCCGGGGCCTGAGCCACGGCGAGGGTTACTTCATCGGCGGCAGCCTGTTCGACCGGGTCGGCCCCGAGATGCGCATCTACCGGGAGGAGATCTTCGGCCCGGTGCTGGCCATCGTGCGGGCGCCGGACTACGAGACTGCGCTCAAGCTCATCAACGAACACGAGTACGGCAACGGCACCGCCATCTTCACCTGTGACGGCGACACCGCGCGGGACTTCACCGCCCGCGTGCAGGTCGGTATGGTAGG
This sequence comes from Aeromonas sp. CD, assembly GCF_033349375.1. Taxonomy (NCBI): domain Bacteria; kingdom Pseudomonadati; phylum Pseudomonadota; class Gammaproteobacteria; order Aeromonadales; family Aeromonadaceae; genus Aeromonas; species Aeromonas sp. CD. Next base: position 4,642,553 of record NZ_CP137631.1, on the reverse strand, counting down.
GGTGAACGTTCCCATCCCGGTGCCCATGGCGTTTCACAGCTTTGGTGGCTGGAAGCGGTCCATCTTCGGGCCGCTCAACATGCACGGGCCGGATGGGGTGCGCTTCTATACCCGGATGAAGACGGTGACTGCCCGCTGGCCCCAGAGCCTGCGGGCGGGCGCGGAGTTCTCCATGCCGACCATGAAGTAATCAACCATGCAGCAGCTAGCCCGGACATGGCCCGGTGGCAGGAATCCACCTTCGTTCGCCGCTATCACTGTGAAGGAGTAACAGATGCGACTGGGAATTCTCGATTGTGACCGGCTGGACCCCGACTTGGTGGGGGATTTCGGCCCCGTTTACTCCGAGATGTTTATCAAGGGCTTCCGGGCGCTGGCCCCCGGGCTGGAGTTTCGGGTCTGGTCGGCGCTCGATGGCGAGCTGCCGGCCGATCTGCACGAGTGCGATGCCTGGCTCATCACCGGCTCGCGCCACGATGCCTACAGCGACATCCCCTGGATCCGGGCGCTGCGCGACTGGATCCGGCGCGCCCACGATGCCGACGTCAAGCTGGCCGGGGTCTGCTTCGGCCACCAGGTGATCGCCCAGGCGCTGGGGGGCGAGGTGATGAAGTCCACCAAGGGTTGGGGGCTGGGGGTGTCGGTCCATCCCATGCTGGCGCGACAACCCTGGATGGAGCCTGGGCTCGAGACCATCCGGATCCTGGCCAGCCACCAGGATCAGGTGGAGCAGCTGCCGCCGGGGGCCACCCGGTTGGCGGGCAATGATTTTTGTCCCAATTTCATGTTTTTGCAGGGTGACCACATAGTGGCCATCCAGGGACATCCGGAATTCTCGGTGGAGTACAACCGGGCGCTGATCGAGCGGCGGCGGGATCTGCTGCCGGACGATCGTTACCAGCGCAGCCTCTCCTCGCTGGAAGGAGAGGTGGATTCGGCCACCATGATGCAGTGGTTGTTGCAATTTTTGGGCATCCTGCCCGGCGCCGACACGGCCGCCGGCGGGATCACAGCAGGAGAGCGAGCATGATTATTGGCGTACCCAAGGAAATCAAAAACCATGAATACCGGGTCGGCATGACTCCCGCCGGAGTGCAGGAGCTGACGGCCCGGGGACACAAGGTGCTGGTGCAGCAGCAGGGAGGCGAGGCGATCGGGCTGTCCGACGCCGAGTACCAGGCAGCCGGTGCCGAACTGGTGGCCAGCGCGGCGGAGATCTTCGCCCGGGCCGAGATGATAGTGAAGGTGAAGGAGCCCCAGCCGGAGGAGTGCGAACTGCTCAGGCCGGGCCAGCTGCTGTTCACCTATCTGCACCTGGCGCCGGACCCGGTGCAGACCCAGCTGCTGGTGCACTCGGGGGCGGTGGCCATCGCCTACGAGACGGTGACTGACGAACGCGGCGGCCTGCCGCTGCTGGCGCCCATGTCCGAGGTGGCGGGGCGGATGGCGATCCAGGCCGGTGCCCACAGCCTGGAGAAGGCGCAGGGAGGCAACGGCACCCTGCTGGGCGGGGTGCCCGCGGTGGCGCCCGCCAAGGTGGTGGTGCTGGGTGGCGGGGTGGTCGGTGTCAACTCGGCGCGCATGGCGCTGGGACTGGGGGCCGACGTCACCATCCTGGATCGCTCCCTGCCGCGACTGCGGGAGCTGGACAGCCTGTACGGCCCGGCTCTCAAGACCCTCTACTCCACCCGTACCAACATAGAGGCGTGCATCGCCCAGGCCGATCTGGTGATCGGTGCCGTGCTGATCCCGGGGGCGGCGGCGCCCAAGCTGCTGACCCGCGACATGCTCAAGCTGATGCGCAAGGGCTCGGTGCTGGTAGACGTGGCCATCGATCAGGGCGGCTGTTTCGAGACCTCCCACCCGACCACCCACGAGGAGCCCACCTACGTGGTGGACGGCATCATCCACTACTGCGTGGCCAACATGCCGGGCGGGGTGGCGCGCACCTCCACCTTCGCGCTGACCAACGCCACCCTGCCGTTCGTGCTGGCGCTGGCGGACAAGGGTTACGCCCGGGCGCTGCAGGATGATCGCCACCTGCGAGCCGGTCTGAACGTGTTCAAGGGCAAGATCACCCAGGCGGCGGTGGCGCAGGCGCTCGGCTACGAGTACGTCAGCGCCGAGTCGGTACTGGGCTGACGCAGCCGTCGCGCGCCCGCTCGGCAAACGTCGAGCGGGCTCACAAACCCCGCGATTTCAGGGAGGGCCGCCACGGCCCTTTCTCATATACTGGGCTCCCCTGTCAGTGAGGTCTCTTCATGTCCCGCATTCTGCTGCTCGCCAATCTCAACTGTGATCACGTGCTCTCCCTCTCCGAACCCCTGGTGGCCGGTGCCCGTCTGCAATACCTGGATCAGGGCCGCCGGCTCGGCGGTGGCGCCGCTAACACCGGCATCGGGCTGGTGTGGGCCGGCCACGAGGTGACCATCGCCTCGCGCATCGGGCTGGACGAAACCGGTGACTGGCTGCTGGAGCAGGCGGCGGGCTACGGTCTGGATTGCAGCCATGTTGAGCGTTTCGGCGGTGAGACCGGCGAGCTGCTGATCCTGGTGGACTCCACCGGCGAGCGCACCATCCTCCGGCGGCCGCGGCGCCCGGATCTGCCGGGGGATCTGCCGAGCGAGGGGGTGGACTGCCTCTACGTGAACTACCCGGGCACCGCCATCATCGGTTACATGCGCCAGATGCTCGGCAAGAGTTTCGTGGTGGCCCAGTATCCCAAGGGCGGCCAGGCGCGTCGCCCCTGCCACGTGCTGGTGGCCTCCCGCTCCGATCTCGGCGAGGTGGACGATCCCTGGCTGCATGCTCGCCAGATCGCCGGCGAGCAGCTGGCCTGGCTGGTGCTGACCGAAGGCAAGGCGGGGGCGGTGGCCATTCACGGCGAGGAGCAGATCCGGGTGGCGGCGCGGCCGGTGTCGGTGGTGGACACCACGGGGGCGGGGGATGCCTTCGCCGGCGGCCTGATCCACGGGCTGGCGCGAGGCATGGCGATCCGGGATGCACTGCAGTGCGCGGTGGACTGGGGTGCCTTCGCGGTCGCTTCCGAGAGTTCCATCCCCTCCAGCGCCCTGAAAAACTGGCTCAGGCAGCCGCACTGAGCCGCCATGAACTGTTGCCGATGAGGTCGCTTTGTACGGGCCGAGGCGGAGGGGAAAACCGGCGAATTTAACCGCCATAACCCCCCAAAACCTTGGACTAACCCTGCAAGTTTGCGATCAATCAAAGAAAGTGTCGATTTATGTGCATCTTCATCGACACCCGCCTGAGCTGCTCTTAACCTTGTCATTCCACGACTCAGATTAAGATGCGGACCTTGCGCGGGCGCAAGCGCTTCCCCGCCTCTTAGCTTTAGGTTGTCGTCCTGATTTCTGACTTGTAGTAAGAGGCAAGTGCGACCATGCAACTGACACGATTTACCGACTATGCCCTGCGTACCCTGACTTTTCTGGCGGTCCAGCCGGGAGATCGCCTGTCGACCATCACCGAGGTGGCCGATACCTTTGCCATCTCCCGCAACCACGTGGTCAAGATAGTGCATCAGCTCGGCATCAAGGGGTACATAGAGACGGTGCGTGGCAAGCATGGCGGCATCCGCCTCGGTCGCTCTGCCGTCTCCATCAACCTGCGTGACGTGGTGATGGATATGGAACATGTACTCTGCCCGGTGGACTGCAAGCGCGAGAACTGCCGCCTCTCCGGTGGCTGCCGCATCCAGGGTATTCTGCGCCGCGCCATGAACGCCTTCCTCGAGGTGCTGGGGGAGTACACCCTGGCCGATGCGGTGCGCGATCCGACCCGGCTCTGCCACCTGCTCGGCATCGAACAGGATTCGATTCTGGCCATGGCATAAGCCAGGCGAGCATGACAAAGGGGCCCACGGGCCCCTTTGTCATGTCCGGGGTTTGGGCTCAGAGCTGGGGGATCAGGGTGATGGCGCCGTGCAGGCAGGCGAGACCGCAGGCGCCGCAGCCGTCGCAGGCCGCCATGTTGATGCTGACGCCGTCGGCGGTGGCCTTGATCGCCTGCTGGGGGCAGGCATCTTCGCACAGCAGGCAGTAGAAGCCCTGCCGGGCCTGGCAGCTGGCCTCGATCCGCACCCGGGTCTGCACCTGGCGGCCCAGCTGCAGGTCGAGGGCGCCGGTCGGACAGGCTCTGGCGCAGCTGCCGCAATAGCTGCACTGGCCGCAGGCGAGATCCAGCACGGGCGTGCCGGCGATGGGGGTGTCGTCATATTCGGGCTGGTTGGCCGGTTTGAGCAGGCCGTTGGGACAGGCCTTGAAGCATTCACCGCAGCGGGAGCAGAGGGAGAGAAACTGGGACTCTTCGATGGCCCAGGGGGGACGCGCTTCGTGACAAACCACCTCCGGTTTGCGAGAGCCCCCCAATGCTTGCGTCAGCCAGCGACAGAAAAAATGAGTCATGCTCACCCCTGATACCTATTAGGGGTTAATTTTATCCAAGTTTCTCTTCGCAAGCCAGAGAATAGCGCCGGCCAGGATCGCAAGCCGGGTTGCCCTTGTGTAAGCTAGGCGGGTCTTTTTGCAGGATTGAATGAACTCATGTGGTTATTTCTGTGGCGTGCTTCTCTGCTCTATGTCTTCCCCTTGCTGATGTGGGGCTACTGCCGCATCAAGGGGATCGAATTCGTCGAGCTCGACACCGGAGTTAACAGTCACAAGTGGGTGGTGCTGGCCGCCTATCTGCTCTACGTGCTGCTCTGGCTGCTGCTCAACCGCTATCTCGAACTCTTTCTGCGTCAGCGGAGCCGCAAATGATCGAACCCGGGCTCTGGAGCCTGCTGCTGGCTGCCGCCGTGCTGGCGGCCGGCCTCGGCTGGCTGGCGGGCCGGCGTGGTGCGGCCCAGCTGGCCCAGCAGGTGCTGCTGAGCGAGGAGCGCCAGCAGGCGTTGCAGGATCGCTGTGACGAGCTGCAGGATGAAAAGTTGCAGAGCCAGCAGAAGCTGGAGCAGCAACAGACCCTGCTCATCAAGCTCACCGCCCGCCTCAAGGATGCCGAGGCTACCCTGCGCAGCGAGCGGCTGGCCGCCGCCGAGAAGCTGCAACTGCAACAGGAGGCGGAGCAGCGCCTCAGCCAGCAGTTCGAGAACCTCGCCAACCGGATCTTCGAGCAAAACTCGGGCAACTTCCGCGAACTGAACCAGAACAGCCTGGATCTGCTGCTGACGCCGCTGAAAGAGCAGCTTGAGGGCTTTCGCCGCCAGGTGGGGGAAACCCACGCCCAGGAGACGGCCCAGCGCCACAGCCTCAAGTTCGAGCTGGAGCGCCTGGCGGAGCTCAACGCCCGCATGACCGAGGAGGCGGCGGCGTTAACCCGCGCCCTCAAGGGCGACAGCAAGCAGCAGGGCAACTGGGGTGAGGTGGTGCTGGCGCGCATCCTCAGCGAATGCGGCCTGCGCGAAGGCCATGAGTACCACACCCAGGTCAACATCGAGGTGGACAAGGGCAAGCGCTACCAGCCTGACGTCATCGTTCACCTGCCGCAGGACAAGGACATCATCATCGACGCCAAGGTGTCGCTGACCGCCTACGAGCGCTGGTACAACAGCGATGACGAGTTGGAGAAGGCGGTCGCGCTGAAAGAGCACGTCGCCTCGGTTCGCAACCACATCCGCGAGCTGGGCCGCAAGGATTATCAGCAGCTGCCCGGGGTGCGCACCCTCGATTACGTGCTGATGTTCGTGGCGGTGGAGCCCGCCTTCCTCACCGCGGTGGAGGCCGACCCCTCGCTGGTGCGATTCGGTCTCGACAACAACATCCTGCTGGTGAGCCCCACCAACCTGATGGTGGCGCTGCGCACCATAGAGAATCTGTGGCGCTACGAGCGGCAGAACCAGAATGCCCGCCAGATCGCCGAGCGGGCCGGCCGCCTCTACGAGAAGCTGCGGCTGTTCGTGGAGGAGATGCAGCAGCTGGGTGGCAGCCTGCACCGGGCGCAGGAGAGCTACGACAAGGCGATGGGGCGGCTGGTCAACGGGCGCGGCAACCTGATCGCCCAGGTGGAGCGTTTTCGCGAGCTGGGGGTGGAGGTGACCAAGACCCTGCCCGAGCCGCTGGTCAACCGGGCGCTGGAGCGGGAAGACCCGGCCGAGTGAGGCGGGGCCTCATGCTTCATGCAACAAGAAGGGCAGCCAGTGGCTGCCCTTCTGCATTTCTTCGTCTTGGTCCCCTTCGCCATTCGATCTCGCGCACTCACCGGCTACTGCTTCCAGAAGGAGGGGAAGAAGAGTACCGCCACGGTCAGGATCTCGAGCCGTCCCAGCAGCATGCCGAACGACAGGATCCACTTGGCCGAGTCCGGCAGGGTGGCGAAGTTGGTGCTGGGGCCGATGATCGGGCCCATGCCCGGACCCACGTTGGCGACGGCGGTGATGGAGCCCGAGATGGCGGTCAGGGGATCCAGCCCGATGGCGGCGAGCAGGGCGGCGATCAGCAGGATGACGGCGAAGTAGGCCAGCACGAAGGAGATCATCGAGCGGATGATGGCGTCGTTGACCGGGCGGCCGTTGTACTTCTGCGGGAAGACGCCGGAGGGGTGCATCAGCTGGCGCATCTGCTTCTTGAACAGGGCGAACGCCACCTGTACCCGGAAGATCTTGAGGCCGCCGGCGGTGGAGCCGGAGCAGGCGCCGAGGGCCAGCAAGATGATGAAGATGATGCTGGTGAGCGGGCCCCAGGTGCCGAAGTCACCGAGCCCGAAGCCGGTGGTGGTGAGCACGGAGACGATGTTGAAGCAGCTGATGCGCAGGGCATCCATGAAACCGTAGATGTCTCTTAGCCACAGATAGAAGGTGACCACCACGGTGACCCAGACTACCAGCCAGAAGAAACCCTGTACCTGGGCATCCTTGAGCAGGCTGTTGTCACGCCGGCTCAGGCTCTGCACGTAGAGCAGGAAGGGCAGGCCGCCGAGGAACATGAAGACGGTACCGATCCAGTGCGCCGAGTTGGAGAAGTGGGACATGGATTGATCGGAGGTGGAGTAGCCACCGGTGCTGAGGGTGGTCATCGAGTGATTGACCGCCTCGAACAGGGTCATGCCGCTCACCCAGTAGGCCAGGAAGCAGAGCATGGAGAGCACCAGGTAGACCAGCACTATGTTGTTGGCCACCGTCTTGGCGCGCGGCGCACTCTTGTCGGACCAATCCGAGCTCTCGGTCTGGAACAGCTTCATGCCGCCCACGTTGAGGTAGGGCAGCACCGCCACCGCCATCACGATGAAGCCCACCCCGCCCAGCCACTGCAGGATGGAGCGCCACAACAATATGCTGTGGGCCATGCCGTCGAGCCCCGACAGCACGGTGGAGCCGGTGGTGGTGACCCCCGACATGGTCTCGAAATAGGCGTCGGTGAAGTCGATGTGGTTGATGAAGAAGAAGGGCAGGGCGCCGAAGATGCAGGCCACCACCCAGACCGAGGTGGTGAGCAGGAACATCTCCCGCACGCCGAGGTGGAACACCGCCTTGCGGCCGTAATGCAGGCAGAGCAGGGCCGCACCGTGGGTGATCAGCACCGACTTGAGAAACTCGACGAACCCCTCGGAGCCGGTCAGCAGGGCCAGCAGGGTGGGCAGCCACATGAACAGGGCCAGCTTGGAGAGCACCAGCCCGAGAGTGAAGATGATGGGACGCAGCTTGATCATGCAAGATAACCTGGTCGTTGATTGACAAAAGACCCGGACAATCCCTGGTAGAGGCTGTGCCGGGTCTGGGTTGTGCTGCCTGGGTGCATGGGCAGATTACAGGAAGAAGGGACTTGGCTGGAACAGACGTTCCACTTCCGGAATGTACTTCTTGTCCACCAGGAACATCACCACGTGGTCATCCTGCTGGATCTGGGTCCGGTCGTGGGCGATCAGCACCTCGTCACCGCGCACGATGGCGCCGATGGTGGTGCCGGGCGGCAGCTTGAGCTCGCCCACCGTCTTGCCGACCACCTTGGAGGTGTTCTCGTCACCGTGGGCGATGGCCTCGATGGCTTCGGCCGCGCCGCGGCGCAGGCTATAGACGTTGGCGATGTCGGCTCGGCGCACGTGGGTCAGTAGGGCCGAGATGGTGGCCTGCTGCGGCGAGATGGCGATGTCGATGGAACCGCCCTGCACCAGATCCACATAGGCGCTGCGCTGGATCAGCACCATGGTTTTCTTGGCGCCCATCTTCTTGGCGAGCAGGGCCGACATGATGTTGGCCTCGTCCTCGTTGGTCACCGCGATGAAGACGTCGATCTGGTCGATGTGCTCCTCCGCCAGCAGCTCCTGATCCGCCGCGTCGCCGCAGAAGACGATGGTGTTTTCCAGCACCTCGGAGAGCTGCTCCGCCCGCTTCTGGTTGCGCTCGATCAGCTTCACACTGTAGCGCTTCTCCAGCTGGCGGGCGAGGCCGGCGCCGATGTTGCCGCCGCCGACGATCATGATACGTCGGTAGGGGCTCTCGAGCCGCTGCAGCTCCGACATCACGGCGCGGATATGGCCCGCCGCCGCCACGAAGAACACCTCGTCATCGGCCTCGATGATGGTGGTGCCCTGCGGGCGGATGGAGCGGCCCTGACGGAAGATCGCCGCCACCCGAGTCTCGATGTTGGGCATGTGATCGCGCAGGGTGGAGAGGGCGTTGCCCACCAGCGGGCCGCCGTAGTAGGCCTTGACGGCCACCAGACCCACCTTGCCACCGGCGAAGTCCACCACCTGCAGGGCGCCCGGGTACTCGATCAGGCGACGCACGTAGTCGGTCACCAGCTGCTCGGGGGCGATCAGGTGATCCACCGGCACGGATTCGGGCAGGAACAGCCGATCACGCTCCACCAGATAGGCCGGCGAGCGAATGCGCGCCACCTTGTTGGGGGTGTTGAACAGGGAGTAGGCCACCTGGCAGGCGACCATGTTGGTCTCGTCGCTGTTGGTGACCGCGACCAGCATGTCGGCATCCTGAGCGCCCGCTTCACGCAGCACCTTGGGATGGGCACCGTGGCCGTTCACCACCCGCAGGTCGAACTTGTCCTGCAGCTCGCGCAGCCGGTCGCTGTCGGTGTCGACGATGGTGATGTCGTTGTTCTCGCCGGCCAGGTTCTCGGCCAGGGTGCCGCCGACCTGACCGGCGCCCAGAATGATGATCTTCATAGGACGGCCTCATGAGCATCGCCGCTGCAACGGCGGCCAGGGTGCGTGGGGACGGTCATCAACAGGATGAATCTCATAGGGAAAGCGCGCTCGATGTTGGGCAGTAATGGGTGCCGCAAGCGGCACCCGTCGTGAGTATGGCCCTGCTTACCGCTTGATCAGCTTGGCGTAGTAAAAGCCGTCCATCTCGGCCTCGCCCGGCAGGAACTGGCGACCCGGGCACTCCGGGGTGTCCTGCGCATGCAGCGGCACCAGAGTGGCGTCCGGGGTGGCCGCGAGGAAGGCGCGGATCTGGTCGCGGTTCTCTTCCGGCAGCACGGAGCAGGTGGCATACAGCAGAGTACCGCCGCTTTTCAGTTTCGACCAGAGGGCGCCAAGGATGCGGTGTTGCAGCTCGGCCAGCTCGCGGATGTCCTGATCCCGGCGCAGCCACTTGATGTCGGGGTGACGACGGATGACGCCGGTGGCGGAGCAGGGGGCATCCAGCAGGATGCGGTCGAACTGACCCTCTGGCCACCACAGATCCGGTGTGCTGGCATCACCGTGGATCACCTTGGCGGTGAGGCCGATGCGATCCAGGTTCTCCTGCACCCGCTTGAGGCGGTTGTCGTCGGCATCGACGGCGACTACGCCAGCCAGCGCGGGCTGGCGCTCCAGCAGATGGGCGGTCTTGCCACCGGGGGCGGCGCAGGCATCCAGCACCCACTCGCCCGGCTGCGGATCGAGCAGTGCGGCGGCCTGTTGTGCTGCGCCATCCTGTACCGAGCAGTCGCCGACCTCGAAGCCGGGCAGCTTGGTCACGTCGCAGGGACGTTCCAGCAGGATGCAATCCTCACCCTCTTCACCGGCCATCGCATTGATGCCGGCCTCGGCCATGCGGGCCAGCATCTGCTCGCGGCTCTGGCGCTGGCTGTTGTTGCGGATCCACATGGGGGGGCGCTGGTTGTTGGCCTCCATGATGAATTCCCATTCATCCGGATAGGCCTGGCGCAGCCGCTTGGTGAGCCACTCCGGGTGGCCGAGACGAATGCTGGGAACCCGGTCGATGCGCAGCAGAATGACTTCGGCGCTGCGCTGGAAGTTGCGCAGCACACCGTTGATGAGGCCGCGCAAGGAGGTGCCCTTGAGCAGCTTGACGGCATTGACGGTCTCGGCCACCGCGGCGTGAGCCGGAATGCGGGTGTAGATGAGCTGATAGAGACCGACCAGGATCAGGTAGTGGAAGATGCGGCTCTTGTTCTTGAGCGGCTTGTCCATCATCTCGCCGACTGCCGCATCGAGGCGGGGCAGCCAGCGCAGGGTGCCGTAGCAGAGTTCTTGCAGGAGGGCGCGATCGCGGGGCGCAACCTTCTCCTGGGCAGCAGGCAGAACGGCGGAGAGGGACTGGCCCTGATCCAGCACCTGTTGAATGACGAGAGCAGCCTGTGCGCGTGTTTTCATAGTGTTACCTTAGATGCGCAAGTCGGGGCCTGGGCCCCGCCTTGTGTCAATTCAGTTCAATTCAATTGCGTGCCGGGTTCAAACCAGTCGCGGCGAGAGTTGAGCAGGTCCGTCACGGACATGGCCTTCTTGCCGGGTGGCTGCAGGGTCAGCAGGCGCAGCACGCCCTTGCCGGTGGCGATGTCGATCCCTTGCTTGTCAGCCTTGAGCAGGGTACCGGCTGCCTGGCCGTGATCCTGTGCGACGACCTCGGCCTGCCATACCTTGACGGTCTGGCCGGCGACTTCAAACCAGCTGATGGGCCAGGGATTGAAGGCGCGGATGCAGCGCTCGATGGCGCCGGCCTCCATCGACCAGTCGATGCGGGCCTCTTCCTTGGAGAGCTTCTCGGCATAGTTGGCCTGTGCATCGTCCTGCGCTTCGGCGGCGGTGTTGCCGGCAGCCATGGCATTGACAGTGTCGACCAGCGCCTGCGGGCCCAGCCCGGCCAGCTTGTCGTATAGACTGGCGGAGGTTTCCTCGGCGGCGATGGGGCAGCTCACCTTGCGGATCATGGCGCCGGTATCCAGTCCCACATCCATCTGCATGATGGTGACGCCGGTTTCGGCATCCCCCGCCCAGATGGAACGCTGGATCGGGGCTGCACCGCGCCAGCGCGGCAGCAGGGAGCCGTGCACGTTGATGCAACCCAGCCGCGGTGTGTCGAGCACGGCCTTGGGCAGGATCAGGCCGTAGGCCACCACCACCATCAGGTCGGCGCCAAAGGCGGCCAGCTCGGCCTGGGCCTCTTCCTTGCGCAGGGAGGCGGGTTGATAGACCGGCAGATTGTGGGCCAACGCCAACTCCTTGACCGGGCTGGCGGTGAGCTTCTGGCCGCGGCCGGCAGGTTTGTCGGGCTGGGTATAAACGGCGACGACCTCGTGGTCGGAAGACAACAACGCCGCCAGGTGACGGGCGGCGAAGTCGGGAGTACCGGCAAAAATCAGTTTCAGCTTATTCAATGGGGCAGATCCTCAGAGGACTTTGCGATCTTCACGGGCCATCTTTTCCAGCTTCTGGCGAATGCGCTGGCGCTTGAGCGGGGACAGGTAATCCACAAACAGCTTGCCGACCAGATGGTCCATCTCATGCTGGATGCAGATGGCGAGCAGATCGTCTGCTTCCAGCTCGAATGCCTTGCCGTGGCGATCCAGGGCGCGCACCTTGACCCACTCGGCGCGGGGCACCAGGGCACGGCTGCCGGGCACGGAGAGGCACCCTTCCTCGATGCCGGTGCTGCCGGCCTGTTCGATGATCTCGGGGTTGATCAATACCAGAGGATCTTCACGGTTTTCAGAGACATCGATCACTATGATGCGCTGATGAATGTCGACCTGAGTGGCGGCGAGGCCGATGCCTTCCTCCGCGTACATGGTTTCGAACATATCATCTACAATGTGTTGTAACTCGGGTGTAAAGGTCTCGACAGGGGCTGCGACGGTACGCAGACGCTCATCGGGGAAACGCAATACATCTAGAATGGCCATAGTTTTTTCTTTAGTTTCGTATAAATGCAGTCAATATTGGCGTAATTCTAGTCATTTACGCCGACAAAAAACAGCAACACTTTGCGCGCAGAAGTAACAGGGAGTGTTATGTATCTGAAGCAAACCATCCTCGCCTGTCTGTTGGCCACCCTGAGCCAGGGCGTGCTGGCCGACCAGCTGAAACTGAAAGCGGGTTATCCCGAGACCTATGTGGTGCAAAAAGGCGATACCCTCTGGGATATTTCCGGCCAGTATCTGGCAGAGCCCTGGCTATGGCCAAGGCTCTGGAACATCAACCCGCAGATCGCCAATCCCCACTGGATCTACCCGGGCGACGTGCTGCATCTGAGCTGGGTCAACGGTGAGCCGCGCCTTGGCAAGGCGATGCAGGGCGGCAAGCAGGTTGTTCGTCTCTCTCCCAAGAGTCGTTACGAGAACAAGGCCAACCCCATTCCGACCCTGCCGCTCAGCGAGATCGGCCCCTTCCTGCAAACCGACCATATTCTGGCTGACAGCCAGCAGGCAAAGCAGCTGCCTTATGTGCTGGGCAATGATGAGGCACACATCGGCATGCTGGAGGGGGATACTCTCTATGTTCAAGGCTCGCTGATCCCGGGTCAGGACTATGGCATCTATCATCCGGGGACCATCTACAAAGACAAGAAGAGTGGCGAACAGCTGGGGCAAGAGGCGGTCTTCGTCGGCACGGCCAGGGCGGAAGCCCTGCTGCCCGACGGCCGCACCCGGGTTACCCTCAGCCACAATCAGCGCGAGGTGTATCAGGGCGACAAGCTGATACCGTTCCCGCCGCAGGAGAGCCTCTCCGCCGTGTTCACTCCCAAGGCTGCCCCCGTCATCTCGCCCGGCTATATCGTCGACTTGCCGAGCAAGGCCCGCGGCGGTGGCAAGTTCGACGTCGTGCTCATCAACAAGGGCATGCGTGATCAGTTGGCACCCGGCGATGTGCTGGAGATATTGCGGCCCGGTGCCCGGCTGGTGAGCAGGAATGGCAAGGTCGCCTATCGGGAGTACTCCTCCGTCTATGACAAGGCGTTCTATTCGGCCGGCAAGCCACCCCTGCCGTCGGAGGCCGTGGCCCGAGTCATGTTGTTCAAGGTGTACGACAAGCTGAGTTATGGCCTGATCCTGCAGAGTCAGGACATGGTCAGCACCGGTTATCAGGTCAGCAACTTCTGACGTGTCTCTTCCATCCGGGCGACTCGCGCTGTGGTTGACGCTGGATGCCGTCACCGGCATTGGTCCGGTCACTGCCGCTCGGCTGTTGGCCCATTTTGGCGGTGACATTGTCACCCTGTTCGACGCCGATGACGGCACCTTGCGAGCTCTTGGTCTGCAGAGCGCTCAAATCCAGCAGATGAGGTGGCCCCAGCCGGTTGTCGAGCAGGCGCTGAGCTGGGCCGCCGAGCCCGGCAATCATCTCCTGTGTCCGGATGACCCCGCCTATCCCGCTTTGCTCAAAGAGATCCCCGCTGCCCCGCTGCTGCTCTACTGCCACGGTAATCTTGCCGCCTTGTCGGTGCCTCAGCTGGCGATGGTCGGCACACGCCATCCGACCTATGCCGGCAAGGATAATGCTGCCCGCCTCTGCAGTGAGCTGGTCGCCTGTGGGCTGGCCATCACCTCCGGACTGGCGCTTGGCATCGATGGGGTGTGTCATCAGCAGGCGCTGGCGGCAGGGGGGACCACCCTGGCCGTGCTGGGCTCAGGGCTCGACTGCCTCTATCCGAAGCGTCATCAGGGGTTGGCTATGGCGATCCTGGCGCAAGGCGGCTTGCTTATCTCCGAGCTGGCACCCGACAAGGGACCGCTGGTCGAGCACTTTCCACGGCGCAATCGCATCATCAGTGGCTTGTCGCTGGGTACTTTGGTGGTAGAGGCGGCCGAGCAGAGCGGTGCGCTCATCACGGCCCGTTATGCATTGGAACAGGGGCGAGAGGTCTTTGCCGTACCAGGTGCCCCGCAAAACGTACAGGCTCTGGGTTGCAACAAATTAATCCAGCAGGGGGCCAAACTTGTATTGAGCGCGGCCGATATAGTGGAAGAGCTGCCCGGATTTGTCGGTCTGCTGCAGCAAGTGGCTGACTTGTCTGAGCATTCGAATAATAGCGAATTGCCTTATGCCGATTTGTTGGATAACGTAGATTATGAGACCACGAGCGTGGATACCGTTGCCGAACGGTCCCAGCTTCCTGTCGAAGTGGTATTGGGCAGGTTGGTAGAGCTGGAGCTGGCCGGTGCAGTGATGGCGGTAGCCGGTGGATACGTCAGAGCGAGGAGGGCGAATCATGTTTGATGTATTGATGTACCTTTTCGAGACCTACATCCACAGCGATGCAGATGTGATGGTCGAGCAGAATGAACTCACCGACGAACTGAGCCGGGCAGGTTTCGACAAAGACGAGATCGAGAAGGCGCTCAACTGGCTGGAGCGACTGGCCAACCTGCATGACAGCGAGCGGGAGGTCTACGTGGCCGCCAGCGCGCAAGGCTCCATGCGTATCTATGCTCCACAAGAACTGGCACGCCTCAGTACCGAGTGCCGCGGTTTCCTGCTGTTTCTGGAACAAGCCCAGGTACTCAATGCCGAAACCCGCGAAATCTGCATCGAGCGCCTGCTCGAGCTTGATAAACCGGATATCGAGCTGGACGATCTGAAGTGGGTCGTCATGATGGTGCTGTTCAACGTACCGGGCAGTGAAAATGCCTACCAGCAGATGGAAGAGCTGGTGTTTGACGAGTCAGATGGTGTCATCCACTGACAGCCCGGTGCCGCGCTGGTAGAATTCAGGTCATCTGGATTTCAAGGCGCGGCCCATGTCAAAAATCGATCATCACCTCTTTTCAGCCCACGAACATGCCTTCGAGCGCGAACCGTGCCCGCAGTGTGGGGCCGAGCTGGTGATCCGCCAGGGCAAGCATGGTCCCTTCCTTGGTTGTTCTGCCTATCCTGCCTGCGATTACATCCGCTCCCTGACTCCATCCGGTCGTGATATCGAGAAGGTGCTTGAGGGCTCGGCCTGTCCTGACTGCGGCCAGCCGCTGGCCATCAAGAAGGGGCGTTATGGCCTGTTTGTTGGCTGCACCCAATATCCGGCCTGCCAGCACATCGAATCCCTGCAGGAGAGCGACGATACCCAGATCCTCTGCCCGGAGTGTGGCAAGGGGCACCTCATCAGCCGAACCTCCCGCTATGGCAAGCAGTTCTACTCTTGCGACGGTTACCCCCATTGCAAATATGTGGTGAATGACAAGCCGGTCCCCATGCCTTGCTCGCAATGTGGCTGGGGTATCATGGTCGAGAAAAAGGTGAGGGGAGCACTGCGCTGGATCTGTCCGCAAAAGAAATGCGGCCACCAGAGCGAGCAGGTATAATCCGGCCGCCACAAGCGAATTAAAACGTTTTCGGCGAACTTCAACCCCCCACTTGGAGTAAGGATATTCCCACCATGAATAAACCCTTTGTTGCCGTATTGATGGGCTCTGATTCTGATTTTCCGGTGATGCAGACCACCCTCGAGGTGCTCAAGTCATTCGATATCGCGGTAGAAGTGAAAGTGACCTCCGCACACCGTACACCGGCTGCAACTCATCAGTACGTGACCGACGCCGAAACCCGTGGCTGCAAGGTCTTTATCTGTGCTGCTGGTCTCGCCGCTCACCTGGCAGGCGCCGTGGCGGGTATCACGACTCGTCCCGTGATCGGTGTGCCCATCGATGGCGGCCCGCTCAAGGGGCTGGATGCGCTGCTTTCCACCGTGCAGATGCCGGGCGGGGTGCCGGTGGCGACCGTGGCGATCGGCAAGGCCGGCGCCAAGAATGCAGGCTATCTGGCAGCTCAGATGCTGGCAGTGGCGGATGATGAACTGGCGGCCAAGGTACAGGCCGAACGCCAGAAAAATGCCGATGAGGTACTGGCCAAGGATGCCGCCTTGCAGGCCCTGCTCAAGTAAGCTCCGAGACGGCAACCACCAGCTCGTTCGCCATCAGCCTTTCGCTGGTCGATGAGGGAGGGGCACCAGGGTCGCCGTTCCGTAGGCTCAATGTTAATCAATGATGAGGCGACAGCCCGGCTGTCGCATTTTTTATGCCCAATGAATTTGAACTTGCAGTTGCCGCCCTCCAGCGCGATGGGGTGATTGCCTATGCGACCGAGGCGGTATTTGGCCTGGGTTGTGATCCTGACTCCGAGTCGGCGGTACACCGTTTGCTGGCGATCAAGCAACGCCCGGTGGAGAAGGGGTTGATCCTGATCGCTGCCGATCTGGCTCAGTTGCAGGATTACATCGATCTGGACCAGCTCACCAGCGAGCAGCTGGCCCGGGTGGAAGCGAGCTGGCCTGGTCCCTTCACCTGGATCATGCCGGCGCGCAGCAATACCCCTGCCTGGCTGACCGGTCAGTTCACTACCCTGGCGGTGCGTGTGACGGCCCACCCGCAGGTGCAGGCCTTGTGCCGCGCGTTTGGCAAGCCGCTGGTCTCTACCAGCGCCAACCTGACGGGTGAGGAGCCGGCCCGCCAGGTGGCGGATATAGGCGAATTGCTGGCGAGTCAGCTGGCCTATATCCTGCCCGGCGAAGTGGGGGGACAGGCCAATCCGTCCGAGATCAAGGATGCTAGAACCGGCGCCATCATTCGCCCCTCTTGAACCGCTCGGAGAGCGGCAATGCGGATCGGCTTAGCCCATCCGGCGACATCACAATAATAGGGTCAGGCGACGATCCTGGCTGACTGGAGACAAGATGAGCAAACCGGATGTGGCCCAGGTCAAGGCCTTCCTGCTGCAGTTGCAGGACGAGATCTGCCGTGGTCTGGAACTGGCCGATGGCACCGGACACTTTGTGGAAGATGCCTGGCGCCGTGAAGGAGGTGGTGGTGGCCGCACTCGCGTGCTGCGTCACGGTGCCGTGATCGAGCAGGGAGGGGTCAACTTCTCCCACGTTCATGGCGACGCCATGCCTGCCTCGGCGACGGCCCATCGGCCGGAACTGGCGGGCCGCCGGTTTGAGGCCATGGGGGTGTCGCTGGTGATCCACCCACACAATCCGTACGTACCGACCAGCCACGCCAATGTGCGCTTCTTCATCGCCGAGAAAGAGGGGGAGGAGCCGATCTGGTGGTTTGGTGGCGGCTTCGATCTCACCCCGTTTTATCCGTTCGAGGAGGACGTGCGGCATTGGCATCAGGTCTCCTTTGATCTTTGTCAGCCGTTCGGCACCGACATTTATCCCGAGTTCAAATCCTGGTGTGATCGCTACTTCTTCCTCAAGCACCGGGACGAGACGCGCGGCGTCGGCGGCCTCTTCTTCGACGATCTGAATCGCTGGCCGTTTGCCGACTGTTTCGCCTTTATGCAGGCGGTCGGCAAGGGCTATCTCGATGCCTACCTGCCGATCGTCGAGCGCCGCAAGGCGCTGGTTTATGGCGAACGGGAGCGGGAATTCCAGCTCTATCGTCGTGGCCGCTACGTGGAGTTCAATCTGGTGTATGACCGTGGCACCCTGTTCGGCTTGCAGACTGGCGGGCGCACCGAGTCGATCCTGATGTCGATGCCGCCGCTGGCGCGCTGGGAATATGGCTGGCAGCCGCCCGCGGGCAGCCCGGAGGCATTGCTCTACAGCGACTACCTCAAACCACGCGAGTGGTTGTGACCAGAGGGGCCATGATGGCCCCTTCTTATTGGCCGATATTCGGCTTGTTACTGAGTGCGAAAACCCGTTAAATCGGGAGATTGCCCTCTGAAGGAACTCTTTGATGGATCGTTATCTGGTTTTTGGCCACCCGGTGCGCCACAGCAAATCCCCCTTTATTCATACCCTGTTTGCCAGGCAAACCCAGCAGGAGCTGGAATATGGTCTGGCCGAGCCGGCCGTCGAAGAGTTCGCCACCAGTCTGAGAGCCTTCTTTGCCCAAGGTGGCAAGGGATGCAATGTCACCGTCCCCTTCAAGGAGCAGGCATTCGCCCTGGTCGATCGACTGAGCCCTCGGGCCCTGCGGGCGGGGGCAGTCAACACCATCAAGCTGACCGATGATGGCGTACTGCTGGGTGACAACACCGATGGTGCCGGGTTGGTGGCCGATCTCAAGGCACATGGTGTAGCACTTGCCGGCAGCAGGATCCTGTTGCTGGGAGCGGGTGGCGCGGCGCGCGGTGCGCTGGCTCCGCTGCTGGCCGAGCAACCCGAGGCATTGGTTATCGCCAACCGTACTCACTCCAGGGCGGAGCAGCTGGCTGCCGAGTTTCGTGATCTGGGTGCGGTCAGTGCCCAGACCTATGAACAGCTGGGCGGCCATTTCGATCTGATCATCAACTCCACCTCCGCCAGTCTGCAGGGGGAGTTGCCGCCCCTCCCTCCGGCGCTGATCCATGTCGATATCGCCATCTACGACATGATGTATGGCGCGACCGATACCCCCTTTATCGCCTGGGCCAAGGGGCAGGGGGCTCGCCAGACCGTAGATGGCCTCGGCATGTTGGTGGAACAGGCGGCAGAAGCCTTTACCGTGTGGCGCGGAATCCGGCCAGGGACTAAACAGGTATTGAGAGAACTGAAACGAAATCTGGGGACCCTATGAACCAAGGCATCTTGTTTCCCGAGCTGGCCGACTGGCAAGCGCACGAACAGCGGATCCACTTTCCTGCCCAGCAGATGGGGGCGCTGGTGGATTGCTACATCAGTCGCCGGCGTCTGGAGAAAATGACCGGGCTCTCCCTCGCGAGAGAGGAAGACATCCTGCGTGCCTTCGAAAGCGTGCGTTTTGACATCGAGGACATTGCTGAAAAACTCATTGAGGAACAAGAGTTTGCAGAAGATGGTGCCATCTACCTCTGATTTTTTTAAGTTTTTTCTCAAAGCAGCGGAACTTGCGCCAAGTTGTGCTGACTAACTAGATAGTTGAGGAAGTGCTAGCTAGTCACCTTTATAACTCCCCGGTATTCGTACTGGGGATTTTTTTATCTATATGAAAAGTAACATGATTTATGTAATTCATTTTTCGTGAAACTTAATTACATAAATTACTTTCACTTTCTGCTGCTTTGCTATACAGTTAGCAACGTAGGGTACAGAGGTAAGATGTTCTATCTTTCAGACCTTTTATTTCACGTAATTGAATGTGGCTGAATAGCGACCCCGGTGAGTCATCATCGGGGTGTTTTTTTATGGGTTGTATTTAGAGTAAATGCTTTAATGTTGGCAAATGTTTGTTAGAATGAAGGGGCTTCTTGAGGAAAACCAGTCGTCTTTGTTCTCAAGATTTAGCTTCTTCCCAATTTTTGAACTGATTGTTTAAGGCCGGTACTGCGTTTGCAGAACCGGCCTCATTTTTATCCTTTCCATTGACTGCTTTGTAATAAAATTTCACTTTGGTACTTATTTGGCGAGGAAGAGCCCCCGCCGGCATCTATTTTTGAAAACGTTGCCAATGGGATGAAAAGTTAATTGTTATATAAAATTAACTGTTTATCCCATTGATAAAAATAGTGTTTCAAGAACTCATCGTAGGGAGTGGGCGATGTCACTGGCGAGAGGGGTTATGGCAAGCAGACTGAAAGCCTTTCAATCAGCGGAGGAGCTGCTCCGCCAATTGCAGGGTTTGGTTGTGGTGTATACAGGACGTAGCTTACTCCTCGAGCGGTGCTTGCTCACCGTCAGCCACTTCATCGGCGCCCGCCAGATACCAGCCAGTCAGCGTCTGTGCCAGTTTTTCGACCCCGATCTGGGTCAGGGAAGAGAAGGCTTCCACCTGGATCTGCGGACCCAGCTCGGCTACGGCCTGACGTACCTTGATGACCTGATTGTTGCGTGGACCTGGGCTCAGCTTGTCGGCCTTGGTCAGCAGCAGCATGACCGGCAGTTTGCGGTGAGAGCTCCACTCCAGCATATTCATATCGGTATCTTTGAGCGGATGGCGGATGTCCATCAGGATCACCAGACCTTTCAATGACTCACGGCGCTGCAGATATTCCGCCAGCGACTTTTGCCACTTGAGCTTCATTTCCAGCGGAACCTGCGCATAACCGTAGCCCGGCAGGTCGACCAGACGCTTGCCCGGTTCCAGCTCAAACAGGTTGATCAGCTGGGTACGTCCCGGCGTCTTACTGGTGCGGGCCAGGTTCTTGTGCTTGGTCAAGGTATTCAATGCAGATGACTTACCGGCGTTGGAACGGCCGGCAAACGCAATCTCGACACCCCCATCATTTGGCAGGTGACGGATGTCGGGTGCGCTGGTCACAAAATGCACCTTATTGAAATTCAGAGTTTGTGTATCCAACGTAAATTCCCCATAGAGATAGAGGGTTATAGAGTTACTTTTTTGTGAAATCGTGTAAAATGGCGTCGCTTAAACGCGTTTATTTTAACATGCCTTCAGCGGCATGGGATCTGGAAGCCTAATAACGAGAAGTTGGAACGCCATGAAGAACCTAGTCATTACTCTTGCTCTGATGGTTGGCGTAACGGGGATGGCACAAGCCAAGGGCGATGCCGCTGCGGGACAAACCAAGGCTGCCGTTTGCGCGGCTTGTCATGGACCGGACGGCAACAGCCTAGTCGATATGTACCCCAAGATTGCTGGTCAGCACGCATCATATATCAAAAAGCAGTTAGTTGAACTGAAGGCTGCAGCTTCTGGTCAAACTGGCCGGGTTGCTCCCATCATGGGGCCGATGGCGCTTCCTCTGTCTGAACAGGATATGGAAGACCTGGCAGCTTACTTCTCCAGTCAGAAGGTGACGCCGCTCGCGGTACCCGATGACGCCGTCACTGCAGGCAAGGCGCTTTACATGGGAGGGGACATGAGCCGTGGTCTGGCTGCCTGTACTGCCTGCCATGGTCCGCGCGGATCGGGCGTCGAGCAGGCCAAGTATCCGAGCCTGTCCGGCCAGCATCCTGCCTACATCAAGGCCCAGCTCATGGCCTTTAGGGCCGCTGCCCGTGACAACGACCCGAACAGCATGATGCGGGACGTTGCCAAGAAGTTGACCGATCAGGATATCGAAGTACTGTCCAAATATGTGGCAGGTCTGCACTGATCAAGCCGATGATATTATCTCATTGATATTGACGAGGAGCCGCCGGCTCCTCGTTTCTTTTCGGCCTTTAACACCATTTGGCCAATTTTTTCTCGCATTGTTGTAAGAGATCTCCCATTCCTTAGCCTGGCCAGGGCTTAAACATTTTTAGAAAAATGCTTAGTAATTCATTAATTTCAATATGTTAAATGACAATAAGTCGTTTATCTCCGTTTGAAAACGTTCCTGATGGATTGAGTCACTTTATTAAATTGATACAGTGGATGCATGGAATGGCCCACGCGGCGGCTCACGACCGGGATGTCGTGAAGACAGGATGTCGATGAGGCTGGATGCCAAGGGCCACGCGAGTGGCAGGCAATGGATTGAAAGACCAGGATGGTGACCGTTCAGGAAGGACGGGGCTGCGGGAAGCAACCACCCCAGAAGATGACCGGACGTCGTCTGCATGGGTCAGGCAAGCACACGCACATTCAGGATCGACCAATTAAGGTCAGGATGACCATACACAAGATATGATGCGCAGGAGTATCACCACGGACAGGGTGATTTGCAGCCAGGGATGGGACTCGCATAAACATATCAAGGCAGCTTCGGCTGCCTTTTTTCTTTTGGGTCATTAACCCGCTTGGTCATTCTGTGTCAAAATACCAGCAACATGCCCAGAGGATGCCGATCCTGCGGTATTCGAAGGCCATTTATGGCCGGATTGGTGCGGGATCCCGCTCTGTTTCTAATCCATCGTCCCCCGTGTCAGCATCCTCTTCCGGACCTTTTCGAACCGGAAACGGGTTTCAATCCAGTTATTTGTCGGAGTCATTCATTCATGTCGGCTAAACAACCCAATCGCAAACCTGCCGGTAAGCGCAAAGAATCAGATGCCAGTGCCCAGGAAGGCCGTGAGCGCAAACGCGCCGCCAAGCGCAAGGGCTTGAAGGCAGGATCCCGCCAGCAGGTCGAGCAGGCCGGCAAGAAGAGTGGAACCAAACAGGCCAAGGATCCGCGCATCGGTTCCCGCAAGCCGGTTGCCCTGATCGTGGAAGAGAAGAGCAGCAAGCCGGTCGCGCCCAAGCAGATCAAAGAGAAGAAGCTGGTGATGACGCCGGAGCAGGAGCTGGCCTCCATCGAGAATGATGATCGCCTGAATGACCTGCTGGATCGGCTCGATGCCGGTGAGACCCTGGAAGCGGCCGAGCAGGCCTGGGTAGATCAGCGGGTTGACCGTTATCAGGAGCTGATGGACGAGCTTGGCATCATCGACACCGATGATGACGAAGACGAGGCTGATTTTGATGAGGCCGACTTTGACGAGCCGGGCCAGCCAGCCTCCGAAGAGGAGCTGTGGGATCGTTTCACCCAGGTCGACTATCAGCCAGAGCCCAAGCCTGAGCCGAAGAAAAAGTGATGAGTGGATGGATGCTGGCCGCCTTGTTGGGCGGCCTGATTTTGTTGGGACTGGCCTGGTATGCCGGTACCCTGCTGGCGCGTCTCAAGCGCCAGCACGACAGCCAGCAGCAGGCTATCGCGGCCCGCAATGAGCGGATCCTCGAGAGTGTCAGGGTGATTGCCCATGCGGTACGGGATGGTCAGTGCGACTACTCCGAGGGCGCCATCCGGTTGACCAATCTGCTGGATGCGTTGCAGATCAAGGGCGGTCGCGCCTTTGCCGGCGAATTTCCGGGTTTGTACGGTCTCTACGAGAAGGTGAAGGAGATGCCGACTCATGAGGCGAGACGGGCCCTCAAACGCAATGAAGTAATGAAGATGGATCTCGAACGCAGTGGCTATGAGGCCGAGCTGGAGGCGCAGATCCTCGAGGATGTGGCCAGACTGAAGGATTTTCAGTTAAGCCGGTGAGCCGATAACAAAAAAGAGGAAGCAAGCGTGCAAGCAGAACAGATTGTGTGGGATCAGGCCCTGATCGAGAAGTATAACTACAGCGGTCCGCGTTACACCTCCTATCCCACTGCGCTGGAGTTCAACGAGGGTTTCGGTTATCCGGACTTCGTCCAGGCCGCGAGCCAGTATCCGGCGCGCAACCTGTCGCTCTACGTGCATATCCCCTTCTGTCACAAGCTCTGCTACTACTGCGGCTGCAACAAGGTGATCACCCGTCACCGTCACAAGGCCGATCAGTACCTCGATTTCCTCGAGCAGGAGATCAAAGCGCAGGCCCCGCTGTTCAAGCAGCGGCTGGTGACCCAGTTGCACTGGGGCGGCGGTACGCCCACCTATCTGGATGAACCCCAGACTCGCCGACTGATGGCCATGTTGCGGGAGCATTTTCACTTCGCCGAAGAGGGCGAAATCAGCATCGAGGTGGATCCGCGCGAGATCGAGCTCTCCATGCTGGACGTACTGCGGGAGATCGGCTTCAACCGCATCAGCCTCGGCGTGCAGGATTTCAACAAGGAGGTCCAGGTCGCGGTCAACCGCGAGCAGGACAACGACTTCATCCGCGCCATGCTGGAGCGGGCCCGCGAACTGGGCTTTCGTTCCACCAACCTGGATCTCATCTACGGCCTGCCGCACCAGAACCGGGAGAGCTTCCATCACACCCTGGAAGAGGTGCTAAAGACCGACCCGGCCCGCCTCTCCATCTTCAACTATGCCCACCTGCCCAGCCGTTTTGCCGCTCAGCACAAGCTGAAAGAGGCGGACATGCCGGCGCCGCAGGAAAAACTGGCCATGCTGCAGGACACCATCGCCTTCCTGACCGGCCGTGGTTATCAGTTCATCGGCATGGATCACTTCGCCAAGCCGGACGACGAGCTGGCAGTAGCCCAGCGTGAGGGCAAGCTGCACCGCAACTTCCAGGGCTATACCACCCAGGGGGATTGCGATCTGCTGGGGCTGGGGGTCTCCTCCATCAGCATGATCGGTGATGCCTATTCCCAGAACCAGAAAGAGCTCAAGGCCTACTATGGTCAGGTGGAAACGCTGGGGCATGCCCAGTGGAAGGGGTGCTCTCTCAATCAGGACGACCTGATCCGCCGGGAGGTGATCAAGCGCCTCATCTGCGATTTTCGCCTGAACTTTGCCGCCGTCGAGCAGGCCCATGGCTTGGTGTTCAAGGAGTACTTTGCTGAGGATCTCAAGCTGTTGCAGACCTTCATCGATGACGGCCTGGTGCGGATGACCGAAGAGGGGCTGGAGGTGGTCTCCACCGGTCAGCTGCTGATCCGCAACATCTGCATGTGCTTCGATGTCTACCTGCGGAGCAAGGCACGCCAGCAGCAGTTCTCCCGGGTGATCTAAGCCGGTCGATGTCGTTGGGAAATAAAAAAACCGCCTCTCGGCGGTTTTTTTATTGGATTTGGCTGCACTCAGCGTTGGGCTGCGCTGGCGCTCAGCTCGGCCTTCTCGGCCTCGCTCAGGAAGGCCAGGGTCAGGCCGTTTTGCTGGGCGGTGTGGATCTCGCTCACCGTCATGCCGGCAGCTGGGGCCGCCACCTCGTATTCGTGGGGCAGGTCGATGCCCTCTACAGCCGGGTCGTCGGTGTTGAGGCAAGCCAGCACGCCGGCGGCCAGGAACTGGCGGATCGGGTGCTCGGTCAGGCTCGCCACCGTGGTGGTCTGAACGTTGGAGGTGAGGCAGGATTCAATGCCGATGCGGTGCTCGGCCAGATAGGCCATCAGGGCCGGATCCTGAATGGCTTTGACGCCGTGGCCGATGCGTTCGGCACCCAGCTCGCGAATGGCCTGCCACATGCTCTCGGGGCCGGCGGCTTCACCGGCGTGCACGGTGACGCGCATGCCTGCGTCACGCACCCGGCGGAAGTGGTCGGTGAACAGCTCACCCGGGAAGCCCAGCTCGTCGCCGGCCAGATCGATGGCAACCAGCCGATCGCGATGGGCCAGACAGGCATCCAGCTCTTGCTTGCACTGCTCGGTGCCGAAGGTGCGGCTCATGATGCCGATCAGGTTGGTCTTGATGCCGAAGTCGCGGCTGCCGGCCGCCACGCCGTCGATGATGGCCTCGACCACGCCCTGCGGGTGCAGCTTGTGGGCCATCGCCATGTAGGCCGGGCTGAAACGCAGTTCGGCATAGTCGATGCCGGCGCGCAGCAGATCTTCCACATTTTCGTAGGCGACCCGGCGGCAAGCGTCATAGTCGGCCAGTACGGCCACGCCCCAGTCCAGCTTCTTGAGGAAGGCGACCAGGCTCGGCTCATTCTCGACGATCTGCACATGGGGGCGCAGCGCCTCCAGCTCGAAGGCGGGCAGTTGGATATTGTGCTGACGGCCCAGCTCGAGGATAGTCTGCGGGCGGATGTTGCCGTCCAGATGGCGGTGCAGGTCGGTCAGGGGAAGAGATCTGTCAATCATGATGGCGCCTTCTTCGAGTCGGGTGTGAAAGCCTGCCATTCTAGGCAGGGATCTCAAAAAAGATACCCCGTTTGAAATCAAACGGGGTCTTATTGGTCGGTGATTTGCCAAGGCGTGATGGGAATCGTTTTTCCCAAGGACTCAGGAGAGGTCTAGCTCCTTCAGCTTGCGGGTGAGGGTGTTGCGCCCCCAGCCGAGCAGGCGAGCAGCCTCCTGTTTGTGACCATGGGTATGGTCCAGCGCGGTTTCCAGCATGATCCGCTCGAACTGGGGCAGGGCATCGGCCAGGATGTCGGTCTCGCCCAGCGCCAGCTTGGCGGCGACCCAATCCTGCAACTGCTGCTGCCAGCCGCCGGACAGGGCTGGCTGACCCGGTTCGGCGGTGCTGGTGATGGGGGTCAGCAGTTCGGTGGGCAGATCGCTCACCAGCACCTCCTGGCCCGAGGCCATCACGGTGAGCCAGCGGCAGACGTTCTCCAGCTGGCGCACGTTGCCCGGCCAGGGCAGGCGGCTGATGTAGGCCTGGGTATCCGGATGCAGGCTCTTGGCCTCCACGTTCAGCTCCTTGGCCGCTCGCAGCAGGAAGTGCTGGGCCAGCTGGGGAATGTCCTCACGGCGCTCCTTGAGGGCAGGAATGTGGATCCGAATGACATTGAGGCGGTGGAACAGGTCTTCCCGAAACTCGCCGTCGGCCACCCGCTTCTCCAGATTCTGGTGGGTGGCGGCGATGATCCGCACATCCACCTGCACCGGCTGATGGCCGCCAACCCGGTAGAACTGACCGTCGGCCAGTACCCGCAGCAGCCGGGTCTGTACATCCAGCGGCATGTCGCCGATCTCGTCGAGAAACAGGGTGCCGCCGTCGGCCTGTTCGAAGCGGCCGTGGCGAATGTTGTTGGCGCCGGTGAAGGCCCCTTTCTCATGGCCGAACAGTTCCGATTCGATAAGGTCTTTCGGGATGGCTGCCATGTTGAGGGCGATGAAGTTCTTGTGGGCGCGCGGGCTGTGCTTGTGCAGGGCATGGGCGACCAGCTCCTTGCCGGTGCCACTCTGGCCGTTGATCAGCACCGAGATGCTGGAGCGCGACAGCCGGCCGATGGCCCGGAACACCTCCTGCATGGCCGGTGCCTCGCCGATGATCTCCGGGCTGCTGGCCGGATCCTGCTGGCGTGCCTTGCGCTTGGTGCGCTGCTCTTTGAGGTGATTCTCGGCGCGGCGCACCAGGGTGACCGCCTCGTCGATGTCGAATGGCTTGGGCAGGTATTCGAAGGCGCCGCGCTGGTAGGCATTGACCGCGCTGTCGAGATCCGAGTGGGCGGTCATGATGATGATGGGCAGATCGGCCTGGCGGCGATGGATCTGCTCAAGCAGGCTGAGGCCGTCGATGCCGGGCATGCGGATGTCGGAGAGGATCACGTCCGGCGAGCGCATCTCCAGCGAGCTCAGCAGCGCCTCGCCATCGGCGAAGCTCTCGCACTCGAAGCCTTCACTGCCGAGGGTGCGCTCCAGCACCCAGCGGATAGAACTGTCGTCATCGACGATCCACACTTTTGCTGTCATGACGTTCCCTTATTTGCGAAGCGGTAGAAAGATGGTGAATTCGGTGTGGCCAGGCCAGCTGATGCAGTCGATCCGCCCCTTGTGCTGGTCGATCAGGTTCTGGGCGATGGAGAGGCCGAGCCCGGTGCCCCCCTCCTTGCCGGTGATCATGGGGTAGAAGAGTGTGTCGCGGATGGCGTCCGGGATGCCGGGGCCGTTGTCGATGATCTTGATCTCGGCCGCCAGTCGGTAGCGCTGGCCGTGGATGGTGATCTGGAACGCGGTGCGGGTCTTGATGCGGATGAGGCCGGTCTGTTCGCCGATGGCCTCAGCGGCGTTGCGCACCATGTTGAGGAAGGCCTGCTGCAGCTGGTCCGGTTCCATCTCGAACTCCGGGATGCTGGGATCGTAATCCCGCTCGATGCGCACCGTCGGCGGCAGCTCCAGCTCCACCAGGCGGCGTACCTGCTCCAGCACCGAGTGCACGTTGTGCATCTGGTGACGACCCGGGCGCTGGGGGCCGAGCAGCCGATCGACCAGCACCCGCAGCCGGTCGGCCTGTTCGATGATGATGCCGGTGTATTCGCGCAGGGCTGGATCGGGCAGCTCCTTTTGCAGCAGCTGGGCCGCGCCGCGCAAACCACCTAAGGGATTCTTGATCTCGTGGGCCAGGCCGCGTACCAGCTCCTTGGCCGCCTGCTGCTGGGCATGCTGTTGCAGTTCCTGGCTGATCTTCTTCTGCTGGTCGATCTTGCGCAGCTCCACCACCATCAGCCGTTGCTCATGATCGGCCAGCGGGCTGACGCTCATCTCCACCAGTCTGGGCTCTCCTTCCACCACCAGGGTGACTTCGCTGTCGGTGAAGCCTTGCCCCGAGCTTAGGCACTGCTTGAGCCGCTGCAGATCGAGGGAGATGTGTTCCAGCAGATGGGGCAGTTCGATACCGATCAGCCGGCGCTGACTGAGGGAGAGCAACTGCTCGGCGGCCGGGTTGACGAATTGGATGCAGAGCCGTTCATCCATCAGGATGACGGCGGTCAGCAAGTTATCGAGCAGTATCTTGGCTTGATCCGGGCGGGTTGGCACAGGTTTCTCCCTAAAACGGTGCTGTACACCAGCAATGCACCAATATGGTGCATTTAGTCTACCCGTATCGAGGCACAGGATCACCCCTTGTTGTTGAGGGGGGTCACTTTGGGTGCAGGATCAATGCTGGCCCGGTGCAGGTAGAAGGTGACTGGCTTGGATTTAGCAAGGATCGTACCGTCTTTGGCGAGCAGCTCGAGTTGGGCCTCATGGGCACCGCGATCGAGGTTTTCGACCCGGATGGCGAGCGAGTTTTTAACGATGGGGGCCGCCTTGCCGTCCAGGGTCAGGCGCACATCGTACTGGGTCGGCGGTTGCGGGCTGATCTGACCCTGAAACACCACGTTGCCGGTGTTGTCGCGCAGGGTGCTGCCCTGTTCCGGGGAGAGCAGTTCGATCACCAGCTTGGCCGCCTCCTTCTCTTTCTTGGCATCGACGCCGGTGAGGCTGTTGAAGTTGTCAACTTGCACCGAGCGGGGTGAACTGCCGATGAAGGGGGCGACGCGCAGATCGACCTCCTTGGCTTTCTGGCCGGGAGGAGGGGCATCCGTGTAGTGAACGACTCCCTGGCTGTCGGTCCAGGAGTATACCTTGGCAGCCTGGGCGCCGGTGGCGGCCAGCAGCAACAGGCTCAGCATCCATACTGGGTTGGCGTTTTTCATCCATCTCTCCTTGACGGGATTTTGCTTAATCCTATCAGAGAAAAAACCCGCCTGTCGGCGGGTTTGGTCAAGTTCTGAGCTGGCTTCCGGATTTAAACGGAGTAGTACAGTTCGAACTCCAGCGGGTGCGGGGTCATGCGCACGCGGTCAACATCCTGCTGCTTCAGCTCCAGATAGGAGTTGATGAAGTCGTCGCTGAATACGCCGCCGCGGGTCAGGAACTCGCGATCCGCATCCAGCGCGGCCAGGGCTTCGTCCAGAGAGCCGGCCACGGTCGGCACTTCGGCTGCTTCTTCCGGCGGCAGGTCATACAAGTTCTTGTCCATGGCATCGCCCGGGTGGATCTTGTTGATGATGCCGTCCAGACCGGCCATCAGCTGGGCTGCGAAGGCCAGGTACGGGTTGGCAGCCGGATCCGGGAAGCGGACTTCGATGCGGCGAGCTTTCGGGCTCGGCACGACCGGGATACGGATGGAGGCAGAGCGGTTGCGGGCAGAGTAGGCCAGCATGACCGGTGCTTCATAACCCGGTACCAGACGCTTGTAGGAGTTGGTGGTCGGGTTGGCGAAGGCGTTGATGGCCTTGGCGTGCTTGATGATGCCGCCGATGTAGTGCAGCGCCATCTCGGACAGACCGCCGTACAGGTCACCGGCGAACAGGTTGACGCCGTTCTTGGCCAGGGACTGGTGGCAGTGCATGCCGGAGCCGTTGTCACCGAACATGGGTTTCGGCATGAAGGTGACGGTCTTGTTGTAGGCGTGGGCCACGTTGTGGATCACGTACTTCAGCACCTGCACTTCATCCGCTTTCAGGGTGAGGGTGTTGAAACGGGTCGCGATCTCGTTCTGACCGGCAGTCGCCACTTCGTGGTGGTGAGCTTCAACGACCTGGCCCATCTCTTCCAGCACCAGACACATGGCGGCACGGATGTCCTGAGAGGAGTCAACCGGTGCAACCGGGAAGTAGCCACCCTTGACGAAAGGACGGTGACCCTTGTTGCCGTGCTCGTAATCGGTACCGGAGTTCCAGGCGGCTTCTTCGGATTCGATCTTCACGAAGCTGTGGCCCATGGTGTTCGAGAAGGTGATGTTGTCGAACATGAAGAATTCCGGCTCCGGCCCGAACAGCACGGTGTCGGCGATGCCGCTGGACTTTAGGAAGTCTTCGGCGCGCTTGGCGATGGAGCGCGGATCGCGGTCGTAGCCCTGCATGGTGGCCGGTTCCAGCACGTCACAGACGATGTTCAGGGTGGTCTCTTCGGTGAACGGATCCAGTTTGGCGGAGGCCGCATCCGGCATCAGCACCATGTCTGATTCGTTGATGCCCTTCCAGCCGCCGATGGAGGAACCATCGAACATCTTGCCGTCTTCGAAGAAATCTTCGTCAACCTGATGGGAAGGGATGGATACGTGCTGCTCTTTACCCTTGGTGTCGGTAAAGCGCAGGTCGACAAACTTGACTTCGTGTTCCTGGATCAGGGCCAAAACGTTCTGGGCTGACATGCTAAGTAACCTCCGGTGTTAAAACTCTTAGGGTGAATGCGTCATCACATTCACATAAGCCAGTATCGTGCCAAGTTTGTGACAGCTTGATTTCAGGGCATTTGGGGCTATAAGCCAGCCCTGAGACCCGCCATCTCAGCGCGTTACGCCTCAAAGTAGTGCATCCATGGATCGTTTTGGTGCACTAAAATGGTGCGCGTTATACAGTCAGCCCCCATCTAAGCAGGCTTTGATCGGAAGGTCTATGATCCTGATCCCCAGTTGTGCGCGAATGTACTGCAATTCTGCTAGGCAGATCACAAAGGCGAGAGTACAATTAGCGCCCAATTTTACCCGGTGATTGAGGCGAGAATGTTAGAGAATTTACGCAATATTGCGATTATTGCGCACGTTGACCACGGCAAAACGACTCTGGTTGATAAGCTGCTGCAGCAGTCCGGCACCCTGGACCGCTCCACGGAAGGCCAGGAACGGATCATGGACTCCAATGATCTGGAACGGGAACGTGGCATCACCATTCTCGCCAAGAACACTGCGATCCGCTGGAACGACTACCGCATCAACATCGTTGATACCCCGGGTCACGCCGACTTCGGTGGTGAAGTAGAGCGCGTACTGTCCATGGTTGACTCCGTGCTGCTGCTGGTTGACGCCGTTGACGGCCCGATGCCGCAAACCCGTTTCGTGACCCAGAAGGCATTCGCCCAGGGTCTGAAGCCGATCGTGGTCATCAACAAGATCGACCGTCCGGGTGCTCGTCCTGACTGGGTAATGGATCAGGTATTCGATCTGTTCGACAACCTGGGTGCCACCGACGAGCAGCTGGACTTCAAAGTTGTTTACGCCTCTGCACTGAACGGTTGGGCCACCATGGATCAGGACGTTGAGTCCGATAACATGGAACCCCTGTTCCAGGCCATCGTCGACAACGTGGAAGCGCCCAAGGCTGATGCCGACGGTGGTTTCCAGATGCAGATCTCCCAGCTGGACTACAACTCCTATGTTGGCGTCATCGGTATCGGCCGCATCACCCGTGGTCGCGTCAAGACCAACCAGCAGGTCACCATCGTCGGTGCCGACGGCAAGTCCCGTACCGGCAAGGTCGGTCAGGTGCTGGGTTATCTGGGTCTGTCCCGTACCGAAGTGGCCGATGCGCAAGCTGGCGACATCATCGCCATCACCGGTCTGGGCGAGCTGAAGATCTCCGACACCATCTGTGACAACGGCGCCGTTGAAGCGCTGCCGCCGCTCTCCGTTGACGAGCCGACCGTGAACATGACCTTCCAGGTCAACACTTCACCGTTCGCCGGCAAAGAGGGCAAGTTCGTGACCTCCCGCAACATCCTGGAGCGTCTGAACCAGGAGCTGGTCCACAACGTGGCCCTGCGCGTGGAAGAGACCGATGATCCGGACAAGTTCCGTGTCTCCGGCCGTGGTGAACTGCACCTGTCCATCCTGATCGAAAACATGCGTCGCGAAGGTTACGAGCTGGCGGTATCCCGTCCGGAAGTTATCCTGCGCACCGTAGACGGCGTTCTGCAAGAACCGTTCGAAACCGTTACCGTGGACGTGGAAGAAGCACACCAGGGTTCCGTGATGGAGCAACTCGGCCTGCGTAAGGGCGAGATGACCAACATGACCCCGGATGGCAAAGGCCGTGTTCGCCTTGACTTCATGATCCCGAGCCGTGGCCTGATCGGCTTCCAGACCGAGTTCATGACCCTGACTTCCGGTACCGGTCTGCTGTACCACACCTTCGACCACTACGGTCCGCACAAGGGTGGCAGCATCGGCGAGCGTCAGAACGGCGTGCTGATCTCCAACGCCACCGGCAAGGCGCTGACCTATGCCCTGTTCGGTCTGCAAGACCGCGGTCGTCTGTTCATCGGTCACGCGACCGAAGTGTACGAAGGACAGGTGATCGGTATTCACTCCCGTTCCAACGACCTGACCGTGAACTGCCTGAAGGGCAAGCAGCTGACCAACATGCGTGCCTCCGGTACCGACGAAGCCCAGGTGCTGACTCCGCCGATCCGCATGTCGCTGGAACAGGCTCTGGAGTTCATCGACAACGACGAACTGGTTGAAGTCACTCCGAAGAGCATCCGTATCCGCAAGAAACTGCTGACCGAGATGGATCGCAAGCGCGCCGGTCGTGCTTGATATCTGTTCATCGACAGACAGAGAGAGGCCTTCGGGCCTCTTTTTTTATGCCTGATCGCCGCGGGCAGTCGGCTGCAGGTGGCGGTGCGAGTCGCACCCGGCCGGCCCATGGGTGGTCAAATGACCATGCTATCTGACACAATGTCTGCACTATGAAGACGTTGGGAGCGACAATGCAGCAAAAATTCGGCGGCCGTCTTGGCCATGCCCTCTCTTTTTTACGCCACGATGGCGGCCACTTCGCCCAGTTCGTCTGGGGCCGTTTCCAGCAGGATAGGCTGACGGTCACCGCCGGCTATCTGGCCTATGTGACCCTGCTCTCTCTGGTGCCGATGATCGCCGTGGTATTTGGCATGATGTCGGCCTTTCCGGTGTTCCAGAGCCTGAAGCAGGCGATGGAGCAGTTCGTCTATCACAACTTCGTGCCAACCGCCGGCGAGATGCTCAAGGAGTACATCGACGGCTTCGTGGCCAACGCCACCAACACCACGGCAGTCGGTATCGGTGCGCTGATCGTGGTGGCGCTGATGCTGATCTCGGCCATCGACAAGAACCTCAACTACATCTGGCGCTCCACCCAGAGCCGGCCGCTGGCGCAGGCATTCGCCATGTACTGGATGATCCTGACCCTGGGCCCGGTGCTTATCGGGGCCAGCATTGCCATCTCCTCCTACATTTTATCGCTGCGGCTGTTCGGGGCCGAGAGCCTGTTCGGCATCGGCTATCTGTTGCTGCGCGGCCTGCCGTTCCTGTTCTCGGTACTCACCTTCCTGCTGGTCTATACCGTGGTGCCCAACTGCAAGGTGCGGCTGATGCACGCCTTCATCGGGGCCCTGGTGGCGGCCACCCTGTTCGAGCTGGCGAAGCGCGGCTTTGCCATCTACATCACCAACTTCCCCTCGTATCAGGCCATCTATGGCGCGCTGGCGACCATCCCCATCCTGTTTGTCTGGGTCTACCTGAGCTGGTTGGTGGTCTTGCTTGGCGCGGAAACCACCGCCTGCCTCGGCGAATATGAGCGACCGGGCGCCGATGAGTTGGCCTGATCCGGTCCCTTGCTGTTAGCATCGACGACCGCCCCCATCAGCAGATGGGGGCGGTTGTTTCGTTTTGAGAGGAGAGGGATGTGATTGCACTGATTCAGCGGGTCAGCGAGGCCAGCGTAACGGTAGAGAGCGAGGTGACCGGGGCCATCGGCCAGGGTCTGCTGGTGCTGCTCGGGGTGGAGCAGGGGGATGACGAGGCCAAGGCTGACAAGCTGCTGCACAAGGTGAGCGGTTACCGCATCTTCTGTGACGAGAACGGCAAGATGAATCTCAACATGAGCCAGGCCGGCGGCAGCCTGTTGGTGGTCTCCCAGTTCACCCTGGCGGCGGATACCAACAAGGGGATGAGGCCCAGCTTCTCCGGCGGCGCCCATCCGGTCGAGGCCGAGCGGCTGTATGACTATTTCGTGGCGCAGGCCGCTGCCAGCGGCATACCGACCGCCACCGGCCGCTTCGCCGCCGACATGAAGGTGGCGCTGGTCAATGACGGGCCGGTTACCTTCTGGCTACAGGTCTGACGCCAGCTCGTAGCGGGGGGCCGTGTGCAGCAGGACGTTGCGCAGCCCCGGCACCGGGTAGGGGGTGGTGGGGCCGACCCACTGCTCCAGCAGCATCAGCACCCGGGTCAGCTCGAGGCGGGTGCGCGGCAGCAGGTTGATGATGAGCTCGCCGTTCAGACGGGGGGCCAGAGCCTGATAGATCCGCTCCTGGAACAGCAGGGGCGGATTGCCGTCCTGGCTGAACAGGTCGAGCAGGATGAGGTCGTACTGCGCCTCGCTCTCTTCCAGAAAGGCGAGGGCATCGGCCTGGTGCAGGGTCGGCGTGCGCTGCGGGTGGTGGTCGGGCTGAAAGAACAGCTGATAGAGGGTGATCACCTCTTCATCGAGGTCGACGCACTCGTGACGGGCATCGGGCCAGCGCTGGTGCAGATGGCGGGTGAGATCGCCACCCCCCAACCCCAGCTCGAGGATGCTGCCGGCCTGCTCGGGCAGCAGACAGGCGATCACCTGCTGGTGAGGCAGGCAGAGGGTGGCGGGTTCGGCCAGGGACATGGCCGACTGCACCACTCCGTCGATCTCCAGCCAGCGATGATGGGCATTTTCCTGTACGGTGAGCCGGCGCTGGGGCTTGGCGCTGAGGTGCAATAAGTGGTCGGCTTGGTACGCTTGCAGATTGAAGTCCATGAATTTGCACGGCAAGATGGTTTTCGACCAGTGTAACTCAAGGATGGAACTATGTACCGGGTGGTCACCCCCCAGACGGCAGCCGAACCGGATACCCATTATCAGTTGAGCTGGGAGGCATGGGGGCGCAAGCCCTTCAATGTGCCCGTCGGCGCTAACTCAAGGATCGCTTTATGTACCGGGTAGTCACTCCTCGAACAGCAGTCGAGTTGGACTCTTACTACCAGCTGAGTTGGGAGGCATGGGTGCGCAAGCCCTTCCGTCTGTCCGTCGGCGCTAACTCAAGGATCGCTTTATGTACCGGGTAGTCACTCCTCAAACGGCCGCCGAGCTGGACTCTTACTACCAGTTGCGCTGGGAACTACTGCGTAAACCCTTCAATCTGCCCGTCGGTTCCGAGCGGGATGAATACGATACCGTCGCCATTCACCGGTTGATGCTGGCCCCCGACGGCACGCCCATCGCGGTGGGGCGGCTGTTTGTCGGCGGTGACGAGGCCCAGATCCGCTTCATGGCGCTGCGCCCCGAATTTCGTGGCCAGGGGCTGGGTGCCCGCATGGTGGAAGATCTCGAACAGCTGGCCCGCAGCGAGAAGGTGAAGCGGCTGGTGATGAATGCCCGCCAGGAGGCGGTGGAGTTCTACCGCAAGTGCGGCTTTCTGGAGGTGGGGGAAGGCCCCGTCTCCTTCGGCCGCATTCCGCACCGCCAGATGATCAAGTCCCTGAGCCCGCTGCAGACCATCCAGTACCGGCCGGAGTGGTGCCAGGATCTCACCACCCGCTGGTCGCGCGGCATCCCCATCAGCGAGAAGATGGGGGTGCACATCACCCACTACGACGGCCAGACTTTCCACCTCAAGGCCAATCTGGCGGCCAATCTCAACGTGCACGACACCATGTTCGCCGGCAGCATCTACAGCCAATGCGTGCTGGCGGGCTGGGGCCTGATCTGGCTGCAGCTCAAGGAGGCGGGGCTGGTAGGGGATACTGTGCTGGCGGAGGGCAACATCAAGTACTATCGGCCGGTCAAGGAGGAGCCGGAGGCGCGGGTGGCGCGCGAAGGCATGCCCGCCGTGCTCGAGCCGCTCAAGGCTGGCGAATCTGCCAAGTTCAGCCTCAAGATCAAGCTGTTCAGCGGCGACAAGCTGGCGGCCGAGTTCCTCGGTCACTACGTGGTGCAGCCGGTGAAGCGGCCGGGCCAGTAGCCCCGCGCTGGTTCCCATCAAGCAACAAGGCCTCATCACGAGGCCTTGTTGCTTTCTGTCGGCTAGCCGTTGGCCGCCTGTGCGGCCTGGGCCTTCGGCGCCGGTCGCCAGAGCGGGCTGCTGTTGCCCTGGGGTGGGTAGCGTACGCCGGTCTCCCAGCCGCAGCCATCCGGTTTCTGCTGGAAGCCCCAGCTGAGGGTCGGCTCGGCGAGCGGCCCGCGCCACTGGCCGAGCAGCTCGGCGCAGTGCTGGCCGTTGAGGACGCCCAGATCCAGCTGCCACTGCTCATTGACCAGATCGACGCTGCCCTGCACCCCCAGCAGGTGGGTGATGGTGGAAGCGCCGGCCTGCTCGATCTTCAGCTGGCCCTGCGCCACCTTGCCCTGCAGCTTGATGCGATAGAAGGGGGTGTCGCCCTCCTGCATCGCCTGCCAGAGCTCGGCCGGGCTGAGGGTTGGTGCCGCCGCCTGCTTGAACCACTGATCCAGCAGCGGATCTATCTTCACCTTGTCCCAGAACGGCTCGGTGGCATCGAGCGCAATGTTCCCCTGCAGGGAGCTGCGCCAGGCGCCTGGGGTGCCGCCGTGCAGCGCCTGCAGATCGGCGCTCAGATCCATCTTGCCGGCGAAGGAGACGGGGGAGTGGAGGATCTTGCCCCACTGCACCAGATCCAGTTTCTCGCCCTTGAACTGCAACCGGCTGGTCTGGCCCGGCTCGCGGCCCCACTGGCCGCTCAGGCTGAGGCTGCCCTCATCCGGCAGTGAGCTGGTGAGCTTGTTGAGCTGCCAGGAGCCAGCCGTCAGCTCGCCATCCAGCTCGCCGTTGCGGGCGCTGAGGCCGTCCCACACCAGTTCGAACCAGGCGCTCTCGAGCCGGGCCCGGCCCAGCAGCGGCCCCGGCTGATTGCCGCGCAGGCTGAGATCGGTCAGATAGAACTGCCAGCCGGTCAGCGACAGGGGTAGGGTATCGTCGAAGGAGAGCACCTTGAGCTTGTCGAAGGCCAGCTTGCGGATGTCGATCTGTTGCGGGCGCCAGCGCTGCCAATCCTGCCACCACCCTTCCGGCAGGCTGATGTCCATGCCGCTCAGCGCCATGTCCTTGAGGGTCAGCTTCTGTTGCAGGGGATCGAGGGAGAGCTCCAGGTTGAACTCCCCTTCATAGGCCTTGCCCTGCAACTCGGCATCCAGCTGCTGGGGCGAGAAGGCGACCTTGCCCTGGATGGATTCCAGCTGGAACAGGCCGCGGCCGAGATCGCCGAGGGTTCCCGAGAAGTAGCCGCTGGGCGTGCTGCCGGCCTGCCAGTTGAAGGCGGTCAGCTGGCCGTTGAGGTTGTTGAGGGCCAGCTCCTGCTCGATGTCGTTGAAGCTGAGATCCCGGATCTGGCCGAGATCCAGGCTGACCTGGCGCAGGGGGGATTCGGCTTTGGCAAGGGTACCCCACTCGATGCGCATGCCCTGGGTCTTGAGGTTGTTCAGCCGCAGGCTGCGGGCGGGCCAGTCGAGCACCATGCCGGTCTCGAGCAGACCGTCGAACAGGTTGGCGGTCAGCTTGTCGGTGCTTAGCACCTGCCCTTCCAGCCGGCCGGCCAGGTTGAGGCGGGAGAGGGCCCAGGCCGGGGTCGCCAGCTCATTGATGTTGAGGGTCAGGTTGGCCTGGGACGGGCGCACCGGATTGAGCAGCTGCCAGTCGCTCAGGGTGGCGTTGAGGCCGCGCAGGGTCAGCCCGTCGCTCTCCAGGCTGAGCCGGTCTATGGTGCTGTCGGCGATGGTGAGGGAGTGCACCGGCAGGCTCGGCAGCTGGTTGGGCAACGGCAGCTTGATGGCCGGGCGAATGAGATCGAGATGGGCGATGCGCACATCGCGACTCAGCCAGTCGATGCTCTCTATCTCGAGATAGATCTTGTCGAGGGCCACGGCGTTGCCGTAACTCACCTGCTCTGCCAGCAGGGTGTAGGGGTGAAGCGGGTTGAACACCAGCCGGCCTATGGTGACGGGCACACCGGTCTGCTGGCTGAGCCAGCCGGCGATGGGCCTCTTGGCCCGTTCGGCGTCGAACAGGCCGAGCCCGACCCAGACAAAGAGCAACAGGAAGGCAAGGGTGTAGAGCAGGCCGCGCAGCCAGGAATTCATAAGCGCTTTCCTCCTGTATTGGTTGAGTGATCAGACGTTGGCAGCGTGATCCCGCAGGTCAGGCATTCGAGTAGTGATCCCGCAGACCGAGCCAGCGGCGTATCAAGGGTTCGACATGGCCCGGGTGCCTATCCATCAGGCAAGGTGACCATCTTCTGCATCTGCCTTGGTCAAGCATTGGAATAGTGATCCCGTAGACCGAGCCAGCGGCGAATCAGTGGCTCGACATGGCTCGGGTGGCGGTCCATCAGGAAGCGCGCCATCTTCTGCACCTGCGGGATGAGCGATTGGTCGCGTACCAGGTCGGCGATCTTGAGGTCGGCCAGGCCGGTCTGGCGGGTGCCGAGCAGCTCGCCCGGGCCGCGCAGCTCCAGATCCCGCTGGGCGATGAGGAAGCCGTCGTTGGTCTCCCGCAGCACCCCGAGCCGGCTCTGGGCCGTCTTGGACAAGGGGGCATGATAGAGCAGCACGCAGTGGGAGGCCACCGAGCCGCGCCCGACCCGGCCGCGCAGCTGGTGCAGCTGCGCCAGCCCCAGTCGCTCCGGGTTTTCGATGATCATCAGGCTGGCGTTGGGCACGTCCACCCCCACCTCGATGACGGTGGTGGCGACCAGCAGTTGCAGTATGCCCGCCTTGAACTCCTCCATCACCCGCTGTTTCTCGACCGGCCGCATCCGGCCGTGTACCAGCCCGATGTGCAGGCCGGGCAGCAGATTCTGCAGCTCGGCGGCAGTGTCCTCGGCGGCCTGGCACTCCAGCACCTCCGACTCCTCGATCAGGGTGCAGACCCAGTAGGCCTGCTTGCCCTCCTCGCAGGCCAGTCTGACCCGTTCGATCACGTCCTGGCGGCGGCTGTCGGGCAGCGCCACCGTGGTGATGGGGGTGCGGCCCGGTGGCAGCTCGTCGATGATGGAGGTGTCGAGGTCGGCATAGGCGGTCATCGCCAGAGTACGGGGGATGGGGGTGGCGGTCATGATGAGCTGATGGGGATGCACCCCTTCCCGCTCCCCTTTTTCCCGCAGGGCGAGCCGCTGATGCACGCCGAATCTGTGTTGTTCGTCGATGATGACCAGGGCGAGGCGCTGGAACACCACCTGCTCCTGGAAGATGGCGTGGGTACCCACCACCATCTTGACGCTGCCGTCGGCGATGGCGGCCAGCGCTTCTTCTCGTGCCTTGCCCTTCTGCTTGCCAGCCAGCCAGCCGACTCCGATGCCGAGCGGTTCCAGCCACTTGGCGAAGTTGATGGCGTGCTGTTCGGCCAGCAGCTCGGTCGGCGCCATCAGCCCCACCTGACAGCCGTTGCCGATGGCCTGCAAGGCGGCCAGCGCCGCGACCAGCGTTTTACCTGAGCCCACGTCCCCCTGCACCAGCCGCATCATGGGGTGGCTCTGTTGCAGATCCCGGCCGATCTCCGCCACCACCCGGTTCTGGGCGCCGGTGGGGGTGAACGGCAGGGCGCCGAGCAGCTGTTCCACCAGCGCCGGGGCCGGCTTGAGGGCGCGGGCCAGCTGGGTTTGTGCCTGAGCCCGCACCTTCAAGACCGAGAGGTTGTGGGCCAGCAGCTCCTCCAGCACCAGCCGTTGCTGAGCCGGGTGCTGGCCGCTCTCGAGCAGGGCCAGCGCCACCGAGGGGGGCGGACGGTGCAGCAGCTTCAGGGCCGCGGCCAGATCGATCTGCTGGGGATAGAGGCCGGCGGGCAGCAGCTCCTCCACCCCGTAGAGGTCGAGCTGGGCCAGCGCCTGATCGGTGAGACTGCGCAGGGTGAGCTGGCGCAGCCCCTCAGTGGTCGGGTAGACGGGGGTGAGCGCCTCTTCGGTCTGGCCGGCCTGCTCCTCGCCGAGCAGCTTGTACTCGGGGTGGGCCATCTCCAGCCCGTACTTGCCGGGGCGCACCTCGCCGAAGCAGCGCATCAGCCGGCCCGGGCTCAGGCTGTTCTTCTGGGCGGCGGTGAAGTTGAAGAAGCGCAGGGTGAGGGTGCCGGTGCCGTCGCTGATGCGGCAGACCAGCATGCGGCGGCGCCCCATCACCAGCTGAGTGTCCTGGATCTCCCCCTCGACGGCGCCGTGCAGGCCGGGCGGCAGATCGCCGATGGGCCACACCTGGGTGCGGTCCTCGTAGCGCAGGGGGAGGTGGAACAGCAGATCCTGCACCGTGGCCAGCCCCAGCCGCTCGAGCTTTTCCTGCATCTTGCTGCCGACGCCCTTGAGGCTGTCGAGGGAGATTTTATCCAATTTCATCAATTAGATGCCCGAAAACACTGTAAATATGTCCAGATGATAGGGTTTATTGCTGTCTCGACGCAAGCCGAGTTGCTGAGGGGGCCGCGCCTAGGCAAGAGGGACACGAGGCCGGATGGCGGATACAACAAAGGTCTGCCGAAAACGGGAGACCTTTGTTGGCGCTGGAGAAAAATAAGATGAGGTGTATGTAAATGTGACTCTTTAAAAGAACTATGCCTTTTCAATTTGGTACAGCAACTCTACTAGATTCACAGCACTGACATCATCCCAACGAAGGTAGCTTGGTAGAGAACTGGTGCCTGAATCTGCGCCAAGGACTTGCTGACATATCTGCTTATGATCCATTGACGCAGACACCCAAACCTTTCCTCCTTGCTGACAAAAGTATGTTATGCCTTGCAGACCATCCTTTTCGATCTTCTTTTTCCATGTATCAACTACTTGGGTTGAAATGATCAATGGCATGTATCCCTCTTGTACAACAATGGGTTGTTTGAAATCAGATTATCCGCTTGAGCAGGATATGGGCCTTGACCCTGTGGATCCGGGCCAGTAGCTTGCGCACCTGATCCGGGTAGTCCTGGATCTGCTCGATCTGATCGAAGTGGCTGATGCGCTTGGTGTTGGCCAAGATGTTCTCGCGCTCGGCGTTGAACTGGGGTCGCAGCAGGTGACGGCGATCGTAGACCAGCAGGCCGTTCTCCAGATCCAGCGCCCAGGCGCGGGGATTGAGGTTGTTGCCGGTGAGCAGGGCCCACTCGTCATCCACGAAGATCCCCTTGAGGTGGTAGGAGTTGCGCTCGCAGCACCAGAGCATCAGGTTGAGACGGCCGGCATCGATGTGATGCTGGTTGCGCTCGGCGAACTTGCGCAGGTTGGTCTCGTACAGATAGGGCAGACCGCCGATGGTGGAGAATTTCTCCTCCGGCGGAATGAAGAAGTCGTTGGCGGTCTTGTCGCCCACCACGATGGTCACCTTGCAGCCGCGCTTGAGCAGGGCCTCGATATCCTTGTTCAACTCCTTGGGCGGGTTGAAGTAGGGGGTGCAGATGAAGATCTCCCGCTCGGTGGCCCGCACCAGGGTACGGATCATCTTGTTGAGCTGGTTGCCGCGCTTGCCCAGGCCGCTCATCGGGGTGATGGCCACCTCCTGGCTGTTGACCGGCATGGTGTCGAAGCGGTACTGGCCGAGGCGCAGGTTGTGCTTGAAGCGGCGGATCGGCCCCTTCAGCTGCTTGGCGCTGGGGATGTCGGTGCGATCCAGCCGCTGCACCGCCTCGCTGCGCAGGAACAGGTCATCCACGTAGTTGACCATGCTGCGGGTCAGCTCCGGGCTGGTGATCTGGTGATAGCGGTCGAAACGGTAGCGATCCTGCTGGTGCAGGTAGATGTCGTTGAGGCTGGCACCGGAGTAGAGCAGGGTGTCATCGAAGATGAAGCCCTTGAGGTGCAGTACCCCGAGCAGTTCACGCCCCTTCACCGGCACGCCGTAGATGGCGATCTGGTGCTCGTGGCGGGCGGCCATCTCCTGATACATCAGGTGGTTGCCGCCTTGCTTGCCCTTGCCGATCAGGCCGCGCTGGGCACGGTGGAAGTCGACGAACACCTTGACGTCGAGGGCCGGGTTGCGCTGCTTGGCGGCGTAGAGGGCGGATAGGATCTCCCGCCCCGCCTCGTCATCCTGCAGATAGAGCGCCACCAGATAGATGCGCTGACGCGCGCTGGCGATGAGCGAAAGGATCCGGCTCTTGAAGTCCTTGGCGCTGTTGAGCACTTCAAACTGGTCTGCGGCGACGGCGATCTGGGGCAGGCGCGCCAGCAGCTGTCGATAATGTGCCGATGAATGCATAGAGAAACCTGAAATCACTGCGTTAAGCGTTCCACTCGGAGCGATGGATAGGCGATTCTAGCAATCTCGCCCTGTTAGCCAAAGAAAGAATCGTCATAAAGATGAAAAAGGCCTCACATTGGAGGCCTTTTTCCGCACGGCTGCGATCAGAGGAAGCTGTAGATGATCATCGCCATCACGCCGCCGGTGGTGCCTATGATGGTCTCCATCACGGTCCAGGTCTGCAGGGTCTGCTTCTCGGTGAGGCCGAGGTAGCGGTTGGCCAGCCAGAAACCGGAGTCATTGACGTGGGAGAGCACGATGGCCCCGCCGCCGATGGCGATGGTGACCGCCGCCAGCTGGGCGCCGTTCAGGCCGAGCGGCTCCAACATCGGCAGCACCAGACCGCAGGCGGTCAGCATGGCGACGGTGGCGGAACCCTGAATGACCCGCACCGCGGCCGCCAGAATGAAGGCCAGCGCGACGATGGGCAGGCCGGAGTCCGCCAGCATGTTGCCAAGGGCGGCACCGACGCCGGAATCCACCAGGATCTGCTTGAACACGCCACCGGCACCGGTCACCAGGATGATGACGCCAGCCGGCTGGATGGCGCTGTTGCAGACGTTCATCACTTCGTCACGGGACATGCCGCGACGGATCCCCAGCAGGTAGAAGGCGGCCAGACAGGCGACCATGATGGCGGTGAAGGGGTGGCCGATGAACTCCAGCCAGCCGTGCAGGGGCGTGCCGGCCTCGACGAAGCGGCCGACGATGGTCTTGAGACCGATCAGCAGCAGCGGCAGACCGATGAGGCCCATGGCCAGCCCGAAGGAGGGCAGGTTCTGGCCGTCGTCGTGGGCGCTGCTCTGGGCGTCGGCCGGCAGCGGCACGTCGACCACCTTGCTGATCAGCTCGCCAAACAGCGGGCCGGCCAGGATCAGGGCCGGAACGGCGGCGATCAGGCCGAACAGGATCATGTAGCCGAAGTCGGCGCCCAGCTGGGATGCCACCAGGATGGGGCCCGGCGCCGGGATCAGGAAGGCCTGGCAGGTGGCGATGCCCGCCAGCAGGGCGATGCCGATCTTCACCACGCTGCCGCCACCGCGGCGGACGATGGCGAAGGCGACGCCGATCAGCAGCACCACGGCCACGTCGAAGAACAGCGGCAGTGCGCAGACGAAGCCGGTCAGTGCCATGGCCCAGTTGGCGCGCTTGACGCCGAACTTGCCGAGCAGGGTATGGGCCACCCGGTCGAGGGCGCCGGTGACTTCCATCACCTTGCCGAACATGGCGCCCAGTGCCACCACCACGGCGACGAAACCGAGGGTGCCGCCCATCCCTTTCTGGATGGTGGCTGCGATGTCAGCCGGGTTCATGCCGGCGGCGAGCCCCGCCACCATGGAGACCAGGATGAGGGAGACGACCGCGTGCAGGCGGGCCTTCATCACCAGAAAGAGCAGCAGCACGATGGAGCCGGCGGCCGTCATGATCAGGGAGAGGTCAGACATTGTTGTGCATTCCTTGTTCCAAGTTCAGTGTCGACACCCTGCCGATCCGTCGGCAGACCATATCTTTATGATTTATTTAGATTTATGGCCAGGGCTCAAACTCGATTGCCCAGGTGACTATGAGTGCGCTCAGTCTGTGGCAGACTTCACAATTCTTGTTGTTACCGGTAACATGTTACCGGTAACGTGCTAAGTTAGAACCCATCGGCAGCACGTTTTTTGAAAAATGAGATAGAGGTCAAACAATGGCGGGTAAGAGCATTATCGTGATGGGTGTATGTGGTAGCGGCAAGTCCAGCGTGGGCCTCAAGGTGGCCAGTGTGCTGGGCGCCAAGTTCATCGACGGTGATGATCTGCACCCCAGGGCCAATATCCAGAAGATGGCTGGCGGCAACCCGCTCAACGACGAGGATCGCGCCCCCTGGCTGGAGCGGATCCGCGACGCGGCCTACAGCCTGGAGCAGAAGAACGAGGTGGGCGTCATCGTCTGCTCGGCCCTCAAGAAGCAGTACCGCGATCAGATCCGTGAAGGCAACGAGTCGGTCAGCTTCCTCTTCCTCGACGGCAGCCAGCCGTTGATCCTCGAGCGGATGCGGGCCCGCAAGGGCCACTTCATGCGCGA
Organism: Aeromonas sp. CD; assembly: GCF_033349375.1. NCBI lineage: Bacteria > Pseudomonadati > Pseudomonadota > Gammaproteobacteria > Aeromonadales > Aeromonadaceae > Aeromonas > Aeromonas sp. CD. Next base: position 4,598,356 of record NZ_CP137631.1, on the reverse strand, counting down.
AAGCATGGTACAAAGTCAGTTCGATACCCTGGAGCGCCCGGACGGCGAAGCCGGTGTATTCCACATCGATATCGACGGCACCTTCGAACAGGTGGTTGATCGCGCCGTCACAGCATTGGAGCAAGCCCAATGATCCATCAGGTCATTTCCAGCGTCACCGCCCGCATTCGCGAGCGCAGTGCCGCCCGTCGCCAGGCCTTCCTGGCCCGCATCCAGCGTCAGGCCGATCAGGGCAAGACCCGCGCCGCACTGGCCTGCGGCAACCTGGCCCACGCCGTGGCCGCCTCCAGCTGTGACGAGAAGGGACGCATCCTCGACATGACCCGTGCCAACGTCGGCATCGTCACCGCCTACAACGACATGCTGAGCGCCCATCAGCCCTATCAGGGCTATCCGGACATCATCAAGGCCTCGCTGGCCGAGCTGGGCCACAGCGCCCAGGTGGCCGGCGGCGTGCCCGCCATGTGCGACGGCGTGACCCAGGGGCAGCCGGGGATGGACATGTCCCTGTTCTCCCGCGACCTGATCGCCCAGGCGACCGCGCTGTCGCTCTCCCACAACACCTTCGACGCCACCCTGCTGCTCGGCATCTGCGACAAGATAGCGCCGGGCCAGATCATGGGGGCGCTCTCCCACGCTCACCTGCCCACCGCCTTCGTGCCGGCCGGCCCGATGGCGAGCGGCATCAGCAACGACGAGAAGGTGAAGGTGCGCCAGCAGTACGCCGCCGGCGAAGTGGGCCGCGACGCCCTGCTGCAGATGGAGTGCGGTGCCTACCACGCGGCGGGCACCTGCACCTTCTACGGCACTGCCAACACCAACCAGCTGGTGTTCGAGGCCATGGGTCTGATGCTGCCCGGTTCCGCCTTCGTGCACCCGCACAGCGAGCTGCGCCGCGCCCTCACCGAGGAGGCAGCCCGCCGCATCAGCGCCATGATCCCGGGGTCCCCGGCCTATCGCCCCCTGAGTGCGGTGATCGACGAGCGCTCGCTGGTCAACGGGCTGGTGGCTCTGCTCGCCTCCGGCGGCAGCACCAACCACAGCATCCACATGGTGGCGCTGGCCCGCGCTGCCGGCCTGCACCTGACCTGGGACGACATCAGCGATCTCTCCGACGTGGTGCCGCTGTTGGTGCGCATGTACCCGAACGGCCCGGCCGACGTCAACGCCTTCGAACAGGCGGGCGGCGTGCCCGGCCTGATGCGCCGGCTGGCTGAAGAGGGGCTGATCCACCTGGATGCCACCCCGGTGTTTGGCGAGATGCAGGATTACCTCAGCCGTCCGGCACTGGTGGATGGCCAGCTGGTATGGCAGCCGGTGGGCGAGAGCGGCGATGCGAGTGTGCTGTCGCCTTCCGGCAGCGTATTTCAGGCTACCGGCGGCACCAAGCTGCTGGCAGGCAATCTGGGCCGCGCCGTGGTCAAGGTCTCCGCCGTGGCTCCCGAGTATCGCGTCATCGAGGCGCCGGCGCGGGTCTTCTCCTCCCAGCATGCGGTGGAGGCGGCCTACAAGGCGGGCGATCTCAATCAGGACGCCGTCATCGTGGTGCGCCACAATGGCCCGGCCGCCAACGGCATGCCGGAGCTGCACAAGCTGATGCCGGTGCTCGGCAACCTGCAAAAGGCCGGTTACAAGGTGGCGCTGGTCACCGACGGCCGTCTCTCCGGCGCCTCCGGCAAGATCCCGGCCGCCATCCACGTCACCCCGGAAGCGCTGCACGGCGGGGCCATCGGCCTGCTTGCCGATGGCGACTTGCTGCGAGTGGACGCGGTAACCGGCAGCCTCGACTGCCTGACCGATTTGAGCGGCCGTACCCAGGCCGAGATCGACCTCACCCTGGAACAAGAGGGGTGGGGCCGTGAACTGTTCAGCGTGATGCGTCGCGCGGTATCGAGCGCCGAGTGTGGCGCCACTATTTTTGACTAAGAGCCTTTGACTAAGGAAGAGCTATGCAGAACTGGAAAGTGACCCCGGCCGAGGTGTTTGCCGCCTCCCCGCTGGTACCCGTGATGGTCATCAACGAGCTGGAGCAGGCCCTGCCGATGGCCAAGGCGCTGCTGGACGGCGGCATCTCGGTGTTCGAAATCACCCTGCGCACCCCGGTGGCACTCGATGCGATCGCCCTCATCGCCAAGGCGATGCCGGAGGCCATGGTCGGTGCCGGTACCGTGCTCAACTGCGCGCAGTTTGACGCCGCCGTGGCCGCCGGTGCCCGCTTCGTCATCTCCCCGGGGATGACCCCGGCCCTGCTGGCCCACGCGGCCAACAGCACGGCGCCGCTGATCCCGGGTGTGGCCACTCCGTCCGAGGTGATGCAGGCGCTGGAAGCCGGTTACGACCACCTCAAATTCTTCCCGGCCGAAGCGAACGGCGGCACCAAGGCGCTCTCCGCCATCGCCGCGCCGCTGCCCCAGGTGAAGTTCTGCCCCACCGGCGGTATCGGCCCGAAAAACGTGGCCGATTACCTGGCGCTGAAATGCGTGGCCACCGTCGGCGGCTCCTGGATGCTGCCGGCCGAGGCCGTCAAGAACGGTAACTGGGAAGAGGTGACCCGCCTCTCCCGCGAAGCCGTCGCTCTGGTCGCATCCTGATTTGACGCCGGCGTGAGCCGGACCTTCCGTTTGCCAAGCAAGCAGGCCACCCTCGGGTGGCCTGCTCTGTTCTGCTTGAATGGCGGGGGTCTGGCCCTCAGCCCAAGCTGTCCCCCTCGTACAGGGAGAAGCCCATGTCGAGCCGGGTGTCGGCCAGTGGCTGGCCGTTGAGGCGGGCCAGCAGCATGGTGGCGGCCGCACGGCCGATCTCCTTGCGCGGCGTGACGATACTGGCCAGCTTGGGGGTCATGGCGTGGCCGATGTCGAGGGCATTGCTGCCGGCGATGGCGATCTGCTGGGGCACGGGTATCCACTTGGCCTGACACTGCAGCAGGGCGCCCACCGCCAGGTCATCGTTGGTGCAGAACAGGCCGTCCAGATCGGGATAGCGCACCAGTGCCTGCTCCAGCAGCTGGCCGCCGAGGGTGAAGCTGGAGGATTGCTCGGTCAGCAGGTGCTGGCCGTTCAGGCCGAAATCCTGCATCGCCTGGTAGTAGCCTTCCATCCGCAGCTGGGTGCGCACGTCGAGCCGCGCACCGAGATAGACCAGCTTGCGTCGGCCTCGGCGCAGCATCTCTGTTACCATGGCCCGGGCGGCTGCCCGGTGATCCATGCCGACCACCATGTCGATGGGGCTCTGCGGCAGATCCATGGTCTCCACCACCGGGATGCCGGCGGTGGCAATCATCTTGCGGGTGCGCTCGGTGTGCTGGCTGTCGGAGAGGATCAGCCCATCCACGTGATAGGAGAGCAGGGAAGCGACCTGCTCCTCTTCCCGTTCCGGGCTGTAGCCGTAGTGGGCCAGCAGGGTCTGATAGCCGGCGGGCCGGGTCACCGATTCGATGCCGTGCACCACGGCGGAGAAGACCTGGTTGGAGAGGGAGGGGATCAGGATGCCGATCGCCTTGCTGGTGGCGTTGGAGAGAATGTCCGGCGCCCGGTTGGGGATGTAGCCGAGCTCCTCCACCGCGGCGGCGATCCGCTCGCGGGTGCCCTCGGCCACGGCTTGCGGGTCGCGCAGGTAGCGGCTGACGGTCATCTTGGTGACCCCGGTCAGGTCGGCTATGTCCTGCAGGGTGGGGCGGCGCTTGCGGGTGTCGTTCATCTCGGGATCCGGCAGAAATGTTACACGTAACATTACCGTTTTTGTTTAACAAAGTCAGCATATGACGCCATCAACAGGGGGAGTCGCGGGATGATCAAGGACAAGAGCTTCGAGGGCGTGCGCTTCGAGCAGCAAGACCTGGAGGGGGCGCAGTTCCAGGGGTGCCGTTTCATCGGCTGCAACTTCTCCTGGCTCGATCTGGCCGAATGCCGCTTCGTCGACTGCAGCTTCTATGACCGGGAGAGCGAGCAGAGCTGTTTGCTGCAGGGTTGCGACCTGCGTGAGGCGAGTTTTCTGCGCTGCGATCTCACCATGGCCGACTGCAGCCAAAGCCAATGTCTGGGGCTGGAGCTGCGCGACTGTCAGGCGCTGGGGATCAACTTCTCCCGCGCCAGTTTTGCCAACCAGATCACCGTCAAGAGCTACTTCTGCGAGGCGCACCTGACCGGCAACAACTTCAGTTACGCCAATTTCGAAGGGTGCCTGCTGGAGCAATGCGAACTGAGCGGCAATCGCTGGCAGGGGGCAAACCTGTTCGGTGCCTCGCTGGCGGGCTCCGATCTCAGCGGATCCGAGTTTGGCCAAATAGACTGGGCCAGCGTCAACCTGCAGGGTTGTGACCTGCGCCAGTGCGATCTGCCCGGGCTGGATCTGCGGCGGGTCAATCTGGACGGGGTGCAGATCAACGAAGATCAGCAGCAGGCCTTGCTGGAGCAGATCGGGCTGATCGTCTTCCCCTGAGCCGGCAGGAAAAGAGGTAAGTTTTCGTCATCTGCTGTCATGCCCGCGGCCGGCGGCGATGAAAAAAGCCTGCATGATGCAGGCTTTTCTGGATGGCAGGTTGGCGGCCGGGTGGCGGTCATCAGCGCTTGGCCAGCCACTTGGTGGGGTTGATCGCCTCGCCCTGATAGCGGATCTCGAAGTAGAGGCCGGGTCTGTCCTGGCCACCGCTGTCGCCGACCAGCGCCACCGGTTCACCCTGTTCCACGTTCTGGCCCACCTGGCGCAGCAGCGACTGGTTGTGACCGTAGAGGCTCATGTAGCCGCGGCCGTGATCGATCACCAGCAGCATGCCGAAGCCGTCGAGCCAGTCGGCGTAGACCACCTGGCCCGGTGCCACCGCCTTGACCTGGGTACCTTCACTGGCGCCGATCAGGGTGCCTTTCCACTTCAGTTCGGCGGTGCGCGGCGAGCCGTAGGCGATGAGGATGGGGCCCTGCACCGGCCAGCGCAGGCTGCCGTTGGTCTTGAGCCCGCTGTAATAGCCGGCGCTGCTGATCCCCGAACCCCGCTCGGGTTTGCTGCTGGCCACTTCCTCGGTCGGCTGCTGTTGCTGGGCTGCCTTGTTCTGTTGGGCAGCGAGCCGCTGTTGCTCGGCACGGCGCTGCTCTGCCAGCTTGCGCTGCCGCTCCTGCTCCGCCTTCAGCTTGGCGAGGCGTTCCCGCTCGGCCCGTTCGCGCCGTTCCTGTTCTTCCCGCTGGCGGCGCAGCTCTTCCAGCCGGGCCTTCAAGGTTTTTTCCGCCTTGACCAGCTTGCTCAGCTTCTGTTCGTCATCCTGAACCGATTGCTGCAGCTGGTTGCGCACCTTGGCGCGGCTCTGCTGGCTGGCCAGCAGGCTCTGATGATGTTGCTGCTGTTCGCTCAGCAGGCTTTGCAGCCGGCTTTCGGTCTCTTTGGTGGCCTGCTGGTTTTTGGCCAGCTTGGTGCGGGTGGCACGCAGCGCCTCGATGGCTTCGATGCGGGCCTTGTTGAGGTAGTCGTAGTAGTCGAGGGAGCGGCTCAGTTTGGCCGGATCCTGCTGATTGAGCAGCAGTTTGAGGTAATCGTGGTTGCCGGCGGTGAAGGCGCTCTCCGCCTGCTTGGCCAGCAACTGCTTCTGATGGCTGGCCTGCTGTTCCAGATCCAGCTTGTCCTGCTGCAGCCCCACCAGTTTCTGCTGGTTCTCTCTGAGCTGCTGCTTGGTCTGGTCGAGCTTGGCGGCGGCGGCCGAGATGGCCTGCTCATCAGCCTTGAGCTGGGTGTTGAGCTTGGCAAGCTCCTGCTTGCTGAGCTTGATGGTCTGCTGTTGTTCCTTGATCTGGGACTGCATGGCTCCGAGCTGCTGGTTGGCAGCCCAAGCCGTGGCCGGCCCGAACGACAGACAAAAAAACAGCGCGCCGGCCAACAGGCCGACGCGACTGGTTTTGGTTGAAATAACTTCGCATCCCCGCATGGGGAAGGATTATTTCAGAATCATCAGGGGCTTGCCAGTCATTTCCGGCGGTACCGGCAGACCCATCAGGGTCAGCATGGTGGGGGCCAGATCGGACAATTTGCCGCCTTCAGTCACCTCGGCCTTGCGACCGAAATAGATGAGCGGAACCGGGAGGTTGGTGTGGGCGGTGTGGGCCTGACCGGTCTCTTCGTCCATCATCTTCTCGGCGTTGCCGTGGTCGGCGGTGATCAGGCACTCGCCACCCACTTCGGCCAGGGCGTCGGTGACGCGACCGATGCAGTGGTCAACCGCTTCACAGGCCTTGACCGCGGCGTCGAACACGCCGGTGTGGCCGACCATGTCGCCGTTCGGGTAGTTGCAGATGATGACGTCGTACTTGCCGCTCTTGATGGCGCCGACCAGCTTGTCGGTCAGCTCTTCGGAGCTCATCTCCGGCTGCAGGTCATAGGTGGCCACTTTCGGGCTGGCGACGATCTCGCGATCTTCGCCAGTGAAGCAGGCCTCTTCGCCGCCGTTGAAGAAGAAGGTGACGTGGGCGTACTTCTCGGTTTCGGAGATGCGCAGCTGGGTCTTGCCCTGCTTGGCCAGCCATTCACCCAGAGTGTTGACCAGCGCGGTCGGCGGGTAGGCGCAGGCGGTTTTGATGTCGGCCGCGTATTCGGTCAGCATCACGAAGTTCAGCGCTGGGGTGGCGGTGCGGGCGAAGCCGGTGAAGTCGCTGTCAACGAAGGCGCGGGTGATCTCGCGGGCACGGTCGGCACGGAAGTTCATGAAGATCAGCGCATCGCCATCCTGCATGGGAGCGGCAGCACCGATGCGGGTGGCTTTGACGAATTCGTCGTTCTCGTCGCGAGCGTAGGCGGCGGCCAGGGCTTCGCTGGCGCTGTCGGCGGTGAACTCGCCCTTGCCCTGGGTCATCAGGTCATAGGCTTGCTGCACGCGATCCCAGCGGTTGTCGCGGTCCATGGCGTAGTAACGGCCGATCATGGAGGCGAAGCGACCCTTGCCCAGACGGGCGAACAGGGCATCGAACTGCTCGATGGAGGACTGGGCGGAGCGCGGCGGCACGTCACGGCCGTCCAGGAAGGCGTGGAAGTAGATCTGATCGGCGCCACGCTTGGCGGCCATTTCGATCATGCCCATGATGTGCTCTTCGTGGCTGTGCACGCCACCCGGGGACATCAGGCCCATGATGTGCACGGCCTTGCCCTTGGTCACGGCAGCATCGACCGCCTTGGCCAGCTCGACGTTCTGGAAGAAGTCGCCGTCCTGGATGTCTTTGGAGATGCGGGTCAGTTCCTGATAGACGATGCGACCGGCGCCGATGTTGACGTGGCCCACTTCAGAGTTCCCCATCTGACCATCCGGCAGACCCACGTCCAGGCCGGAGCCGGAGATCAGGGTGCTGGTGTAGTCACGGGCGAGACGGTCGAGGTTGGGAGTCTTGGCGGCAGCGACGGCATTGTGCTCTTGCTTGGTGCTGTAGCCCCAACCGTCCATGATGACCAGAACCAAAGGTTTCTTAGCTGTTGACATAAGGCTATGTCCTCTCGGATAGGAATGAATTGCGGGAAGTGAAACTAGCGTAATATTACTACATCTGCCGAAATAGTCACCTGATAGCCAAGCCCCGTCCGGCGGGGGCCGCACGCTGTTGCCGAGCTGTTTCTGCTTTGTCGCCGGCTTGTCGCACCACTCGACGAATCCTCGCCGCAGCGGGCTGAATGCCACTTTTTATGCCGCCGCTTTCCCCCGTCCCCGTCTGGTGGGAGCCCGCTCCCGCTTTGCCGCCAAGATGGCTGATCTTGGCTGGGTCCCCATGTATACTCGGGCACTTGTCTTGGTCCCTGGATAGTAGAAGATGCAAGAGTATTTGGATTTCGCGGCCCGCAACCCGCTGCTGACCGCAGCCTGGTTCGGCCTGGCAGGCACTCTGGTTTACACCACGGTGCGTGCTCGTTTTTCTCCGGTGAAGTCGGTGAACAACCACACCGCAACCCTGCTGATCAACCGTGAAAACGCCACCGTGGTGGACATTCGCAGTCAGGAAGAGTTTGCCAAGGGCCATCTGGCCGGTGCCCAGCACCTGCCGCTCAGCCAGATCCAGAGCAATAATCTGGGCCCGGTTGAAAAGCATAAAGATGCCCCCATCATAGTGGTGTGCGAGTCGGGGATGACCGCTGGTGGCGCGGGTCGCCAATTGAGCAAAGCCGGCTTCAAGCAGGTGTATGTGCTCAGCGGTGGCATGGCCCAGTGGCGTGCAGAGAATCTGCCGGTGACCAAAAAACGCTGATTTAAGGGCCTGCGCCCACCTATTTTCATAAAAGGAATCAAACAAAATGGCTGAAGAGATCAACAACCAGGAAGTACAACCGGAATTCCACATCCAGCGCGTCTACACCAAGGACGTCTCCTTCGAAGCGCCGAATACCCCGCACATCTTCCAGAAAGAGTGGCAGCCGGACGTCAAGCTGGACATGGACACCAAGACCAACATCCTGGCCGACAGCGTCTATGAAGTGGTACTGACCCTGACCGTGACCTGCAAGCTGGAAACCGAAACGGCCTTCCTGTGTGAAGTTCAGCAAGCCGGTATCTTCACCATCGGCAACCTGCCGGAGCCGCAACTGGCTCACTGCCTGGCTGCTTTCTGCCCGAACATCCTGTTCCCGTATGCCCGCGAAGCGGTGTCCAACCTGGTGAGCAAGGGTTCCTTCCCGCAGCTGAACCTGGCACCGGTCAACTTCGATGCCCTGTTTGCCCAGCATATGGCGCAGGCACAGGCCCAGCAGGCGACTGCGGAAGCCTGATAATGGCCGACCAGATCGCTATCTCGGTCTTGGGGGCGGGGTCTTATGGCTCCGCCCTTGCCATTTCTCTGGCGCGCAACGGTCATCCGACCCTGCTGTGGGGTCACGACCCTGCCCATGTCGCCGAGCTGGAACAAGACCGCTGCAACAAGGCTTTTCTGCCGGATGTCCCTTTTCCTGCCGATCTGCAGCTGACCGCCGATCTGCAACAGGCGGTACAAGCCGCCCCCGTGCTGCTGCTGGTGGTGCCGAGCCATGTGTTCGGTCAGGTATTGGCCCAGGTCAAACCCTTCCTGCGCCCGGATACCCGTATCGCCTGGGCCACCAAGGGGCTGGAGCCGGACAGCGGCCGTCTGCTGCAAGACGTGGCGCGCGAGGTGCTGGGTGACGAGATGCCGCTGGCGGTCATCTCCGGCCCTACCTTCGCCAAGGAGCTGGCCGCCGGTCTGCCGACCGCCATCTCGGTGGCGTCGACCCACGACGACTTTGCCGACGATCTCTCCTTGCTGCTGCACTGTGGCCGTTCGTTCCGGGTCTATACCAATCCGGACTTCATCGGTCTGCAACTGGGCGGGGCGGTCAAGAACGTCATCGCCATCGGTGCCGGTCTCTCCGACGGGCTGGGTTTTGGCGCCAACGCCAGGACCGCGCTCATCACCCGGGGTCTGGTAGAGATGCAGCGCCTGGGCGCCGCGCTCGGGGCAGATGCCAAGACCTTTATGGGGATGGCGGGGCTCGGGGATCTGGTGCTGACCTGTACCGACAACCAGTCGCGCAACCGTCGCTTCGGGCTGGCCCTCGGGGCCGGCAAGGACGTGAACACCGCCATGGCTGAGATCGGCCAGGTGGTGGAAGGCTATCGCAACACCAAGGAGGTGCATCTGCTGGCGGCCCGCTGTGGCGTCGAGATGCCCATCTGCGAGCAGATCTTCAAGGTGCTGTACGAAGGCAAGAATCCGAAAGAGGCGGCCATCGCCCTGCTGTCGCGAGACAAGAAGGACGAGTGATCCGCTCGCCGCAGAATGCAAAAGGCCCCGCCGGTTGGCGGGGCCTTTTCTTTGCTGCAAGGGCAGCAAATCAGTAGTAGGAGTGATCGCCGCGCTGGTGCTCGGTGGCATCCTTGACGCCGTTGAGCTCGCCGGGGAATTTCTCCAGCAGCTGCTTCTCGATCCCCTCTTTCAGGGTGTAGTCAACCATGGAGCAACCGTTGCAACCGCCGCCAAACTGCAGGATGGCCAGCTTGTCCTCGGTCAGCTCGACCAGGGTGACCTTGCCGCCGTGACCGGCCAGCATGGGGTTCACCTCGGACATCAACACGTACTCGATACGGTCGATCAGCGGAGCATCGTCGGCCACTTTGCGCATCTTGGCGTTGGGGGCTTTCAGGGTGAGCTGGGAGCCCATCTGATCGGTGACGAAATCGATGGTGGCATCCACCAGGAAGGGGGCGCTCAGGGGATCGACCAGGCAGTCGAAACCGCTGAAGGGCAGGTGTTGATCTTCCGGATCGACCGCGTCGGGTGGGCAATATGATACGCCGCACTCGGCATTCTGGGTTCCCGGATTGACCACAAACACCCGGATATTGGTGCCATCAGGCTGTTTTTCCAGCAGTTTACGGAAATGGGCCTGGGCGGTGTCGGAAATGCTGATCATCACTATCCTCATAAACCTGAGTGTACGACTAGGGTATTCATGATAACTCTCTTGGCAAGGCTTGGGTAGCATGCCGATGGTTACTTGAGATGCTTGAGGGTGCGACAGACGGCCCACACTTCCACCTTTGTGACTCCGCTCTCATGGAGCAAACGGGTGAGATGGCCGGCGGTCGCGCCCGTGGTGACCACATCATCAAGCAGCGCCACGTGCTGATAGGCGTGGGGCCTGATCTGGAAGGCGCCGCGCAGATTGCGCCGCCGCTGGCCGGCACTGAGCTTGGTTTGCTGCGGGGTTGCCCTGACCCGGCGCAGCAGGCGCTTGTCACAAGGAATGCCGGTCAGCTCGCTGAGAGTGATGGCTATCTCTTCCGCCTGATTGAAGCCGCGCCACCACTGGCGCCACCAGTGCAGCGGTACCGGAATGATGGCCTCTGGCGGCTCGCTGAGATCCAGATGGTCTGCCAGCAGCCGGGCGAGCAGCGGGGCCAGCAGGATCTGGCCGGAATACTTCAGCCGGGGGATCAGCATGGGGTAGGGGGGGCGGTAGTCACCGATGACCTGCAGCCGCTCCCATGGCCGCGGCCTGCGCTGGCAGCGACCACAGATCGGCAGGTGTTCTTCATGCATTGCCGGCAGGGGGGCTGCACACAAGCGGCAGGTATGCTCAGCCTGCTGCAGGGCCTGTCGGCACCAGCTGCACAGCAAGGGGTCAACATCGCAAGGCTGCTGGCAGAGCAGGCAGTTGCCCTGCCAGTCGGCATGGCGGCCGAGGATCGGACTTGCTTTGGCGAGCAACCGCTTTAACATGCTGACCCCAACAGAGTGAACAGGATCTGAGTCTAGATGAGCGTGTCGGTTGAGCGGTTTGGTCAGGGGCCCGATCTGGTGCTGTTGCACGGATGGGGAATGAATGGCGCGGTCTGGCACGGCATTGTGCCGGCCCTGGCGTCTCGCTATCGCGTCCATCTGGTGGATCTGCCCGGCTTTGGCAACAGTCCGCTGGCGGGCGAGGTAGCGTACAGTCTGCCCTGGCTGGCTGAACAGGTGGCAGCCATCCTGCCGGAGCGGTGCCATTTGCTGGGCTGGTCCCTCGGTGGCCTGGTGGCAAGCCAGTTGGCCTTGAGCCATCCCGAGCGGTTGCACTCCCTCATCACGGTGGCCAGCTCCCCCTGTTTCATGGCCCGTGACGAGTGGCCGGGGATCGCCCCCAAGGTGCTGACCAGTTTCAACCAGATGCTGGCAGGGGACTTCAAGCAGACCATAGAACGCTTCCTAGCGATCCAGGCCATGGGCAGCGAACATGCCAGAGACGATATCCGCCAGTTGCGCCACTGGCTGGCGGAGCGGCCCGCTCCCCAGCTTGCCGCGCTGGAGGCCGGACTCGGTTTGCTGGCCGAGGTCGATCTGCGTGATGAGTTGACACCATTGAGCCTGCCTTGGCTGCGAGTCTACGGTCGGCTGGATTCGCTGGTGCCCAAGGCGTCCATCCCTCTGCTGGACGAGCGTTACCCAAGCAGCCGCAGTGTGGTGCTGGAAAAGGCCTCACATGCACCCTTTATTTCCCATCCACAACAGTTCATTGAAATCATTGAACATTTTGTAGGTTGAAAAATAGCCAATTTGCTTCATTAATCCTCTGGCGTGGCGGATAATTAATCCAGTGTCAGAGGAGAGTTGTCATGCGTATAGATTCAGCACTGAACAGCGGTGTGCAAGGCTTTCAGCGTGCGGAGCAGATCGCCGACAAGGCATCCAGCCAGATCGCTAGGCTCAATACCCCAAGCGGCGACCAGGTCCAGCTGCCCGACGAGCTGGTCAATCTCAAGGTGGCCGAGGTGCAGGCCGGTGCCTCTGCCAAGGTGATCCAGACCGCCAGCGACATGATGGGAACCCTGATCGACATCCGGGTGTGACATGAACATCAATGTCAGTCTGCCGACCATCATTCCCAACCAGCTGCAACCGCAGACGGAATCGGCACGTACTGACAATCGCCGCGCGGCACTCATCCCCCAGAGCCGTCAGAGCGAGGCTTTCAACGCCGAGTCCGAAGTCGGCTCCCAGAAAGAGAAGTCCAGAGCCAGCCAGGCCAATCCCAATCAGACTTCCCAGCAGGCGCGCGAAGGTTCCCAGACCGGCAACCCGCAGGCGGCGATCGACAATCGCTTTGTCGAGGCCACCGGTGATGACGGCCAGCGCAACAAACAGCAGGATCCCAAGCAGCAGGAGCAACAGCAGAAGCAGGAGTTACAGGTCAAGGAGCTGGCCGACAGGGATCAGGAGGTGCGCACTCACGAGCAGGCGCATCAGAGCACCGGTGGTCAGTATGCGGGCAGCCCTACCTATGAATTTGCCATGGGACCGGATGGCAAGCGTTACGCGACCGGCGGTGGCGTCTCCATCGATATCGGTATCATTCCCGGTGATCCCAGAGCCACCATTGCCAAGATGCAGCAGGTGCGCGCCGCCGCACTGGCGCCTGCCGATCCCTCTTCCCAGGATCTGAGTGTCGCCCGAAGTGCCGCCGCCAAGGAGGCTCAGGCTCGCAAGGCGCTGATCTCCTCCGACCCCGACTCCGCACTGAGAGCTGATGGCAGTGCCAAGACCGGTGTACTGAACGGCTACATGGAGCAGCGCAACCAGGTCATCGCCCAGCGTTATCAGCAGGCGGTCAAACCCGCCAGCCCGCAGAGCCTGAGCCTCAGCGCCTGAAGTCCCCGCCGGATTTCCTCCCGGTTTTTTCCCTCGCTAGCAGCCATTTGCAACTAATCTGAGGGGTAATCCCATCCACGCTCACAGGAGTCGCCATGCATTTTGATGAAGTCAAACCGGAAGATTTTGCCACCTTCTCCCGTGTACCGCCGCCGCACCTCCAGATGGAGCAGTTCTTGATGCAGCTCGGCGGGGGCGGCACCGAAGGCACCCATTTCAAGAAGAAGGTGATGCTGGCAGCAGGTTGGAGCCATACCGGCGTGGTCTCCTATGGCAAGTATCCGCAAGAGGCCTGCAAGGCATTCAACCGCCTGCGGGAGGTACTGGCAGCCCATCGGGAGGCTGACGCCATTCTGGCTGCGCTGGCCCAATAAGGTTGAACAACGGCGACAAAAAAGCCCCTCGCGGGGCTTTTTGCATTCTGGGGGCTTATTTCTTCAGCTTCGAGAGGGCGGCCGCGAAGGCGTTGCCCATGGCTCCATCGGTCGGAGCACTCTGACGCGGTGCCTGCTTCGGCTTGGTATTGCCGGTGTGGCGCGGCTCGGCCGGTTTGCGGGCTGGCTGGCCGGCTTTTTCATCCAGACGCATGGTCAGACTGATGCGTTTGCGCGGTACGTCGACTTCCAGCACCTTGACCCGGACGATGTCGCCGGCCTTGACCACCTCGCGGGGATCTTTCACGAAGCGATCGGTGAGGGAACTGATATGCACCAGGCCATCCTGATGGACGCCGATGTCGACGAAGGCACCGAAGTTGGTGACGTTGGTGACCACCCCCTCCAGCACCATCTCGGGCACCAGATCGTTGATTTTCTCCACCCCTTCCTTGAAGGTGGCGGTCTTGAACTCGGGACGCGGGTCGCGGCCTGGCTTGTCCAGCTCACCGATGATGTCGGTGACGGTAGGCACCCCGAACTGCTCATCGGTGTAGTCGGCGGGCTTGAGGGTGCGCAGCAGGCTGCTGTTGCCGAGCAGGCTGTTGACGGTCTGCTCCAGCTTGGCGAGGATCCGCTCCACCACAGGGTAGGATTCCGGGTGCACCGCCGAGCCGTCCAGCGGGTTGCTGCCGCCGCGAATGCGCAGGAAGCCGGCGCACTGCTCGAATGCCTTGGGCCCGAGCCGGCTCACTTTCAACAGTTGTTGGCGGTGCTGGAAGGCGCCATTCTCGTCCCGGTAGGCGACGATGTTCTGGGCCAGGGTCTGGGAGAGGCCGGAAACCCGGTTGAGCAGGGCGACCGAGGCGGTATTCACATCCACCCCGACCGCGTTTACGCAATCTTCGACCACCGCATCGAGCCGGCGGGCCAGCTGGCTCTGGCCGACGTCGTGCTGGTACTGGCCGACACCTATGCTCTTGGGATCGATCTTGACCAGCTCGGCCAGCGGATCTTGCAGCCGGCGGGCAATGGAGACGGCGCCGCGAATGGAGACGTCGAGATCCGGGAACTCCTGGGAGGCGAGCTCAGAGGCAGAGTAGACAGATGCCCCCGCTTCACTCACCACGATTTTCTGCGCCTTGGCGGCCGGGTAGCGCTCGAACAGATCGCTCACCAGGCGGTCGGTTTCCCGCGAGGCGGTACCGTTGCCGATGCTGATGAGTTCGACCTTGTGCTTCTGGCACAGCTCGCTCAGGGTCTTGAGACTCTGGTCAACCTGGCGCTTGGGTTCGAACGGATAGATGGTCGCGTGATCGACCAGTTTGCCGGTGGCATCGACCACGGCTACCTTGACCCCGGTGCGGATGCCGGGATCCAGCCCCATGGTGCAGCGCATGCCCGCCGGCGCCGCCATCAGCAGATCCTTGAGGTTCATGGCGAATACCTTGATCGCCTCGTCTTCTGCTGACTCGCGGATGCGGCCGATCAGCTCGGTCTCCATCTGCAAGGAAAGCTTGATCTTCCAGGTCCAGCTCACCACCCCCTGCAGCCACTTGTCGGCCGGGCGGTGTTGCAGGTTGAGCCTGAGGTGATGGGCAATGATCCCTTCGCAGGGGCTGGCAGCCTCATCGTCGCCGGCAACCAGCGCCAGGTTGAGTACTCCCTCGTTGCGGCCACGCAACATCGCCAGTACCCGATGGGAGGGGGCCTTGTGCAGCGGTTCGTCATGCTCGAAGTAGTCCTTGAACTTGGCCCCTTCCTGCTCCTTGCCGGCCACCACGCGAGCGCGCAGGGTGGCGTTGTGCCACAGATAGTCGCGCAGTTTCTCCAGCAGATCGGCCTGCTCGGCGAAGCGCTCCATCAGGATGTAGCGGGCACCGTCGAGGGCGGCCTTGCCGTCGGTTATGCCCTGCTCCGCATTGAGGAAGCGAACCGCCTCCTGCTCGGGATCCTTCATCGGGTCGCTCAGCAGCAAATCCGCCAGTGGCTCCAATCCCGCCTCGATGGCCATCTGCCCCTTGGTGCGGCGCTTGGGCTTGTAGGGGAGGTAGAGGTCTTCCAGCCGGGTCTTGCTGTCGGCGTCGTTCAGCTCGCGGGCCAGCTCGGGGGTCAGTTTGCCCTGATCTTCGATGGAGCGCAGGATCACCTGGCGGCGATCCGCCAGTTCACGCAGGTAGCCGAGGCGGCTCTCCAGGGTACGCAGCTGGCTGTCGTCGAGACCGCCGGTCACCTCTTTGCGATAACGGGCGATGAAGGGGACGGTGGCACCTTCGTCCAGCAGGCGAACGGCGGCCTGCACCTGCTCCGGGCGGGCATTCAGCTCACCGGCAATCTGATGTTCTATTACGTGGCTTTGCATCGAGGGTCTCTTGGTCGGGTCCTGGTCAACGGGCAGGCGCGAGGCGATGTCGCCGGGCAGGGGTCTGTCCTGGCGGTACTCAAGGTACCAGCCGGACCACTGCCGCGCGGGCCGGTTGGCGCCGCAAGGCGCCGGGTGTGAGCACTATATGGGGTCGGGCAGCGGGATGCCACCCCGGCAAAAACGACGCTTGTCATACCCGGTGGGCGGACATGCTCGGTCTCTCCTGGCCTCGTCAGCCGATTTGGCAGTCAGGGCCGGCACTGGTTTATTTGGGATAGCTGATCTCATTGATGTACCAGCAGGCGTCACCGACTGGCGTACGCACTATGGCCTCGTCCCCCACCTCTTTCTTGAGCAGGGCCCGGGCCATGGGGGAGTCGATGGAGATGTAATCCTTGCGCTCGAAGATCTCGTCATAGCCGACGATGCGAAAGCGTTTGGTCTCTCCCTCCTCGTTTTCCACCTCGACCCAGGCACCGAAAAAGACCTTGCCATCCTGGGCGGGGGAGTAGTCGACGATCCCCAGCTCCTCGAGGCACTTGCGCAGGTAACGGACCCGCCGGTCGATCTCCCGCAGCCGTTTCTTGTTGTATTGGTAGTCGGCATTCTCGCTGCGATCACCGAGGCTGGCCGCCCAGGCCACTTTGCGGGTGGTCTCTGGGCGCTCCTCGCGCCAGAGGAAATCGAGCTCCTGTTTGAGCTTGTTGTAGCCTTCACGGGTGATCAGCTTGGTCTTCATCGGTCGTTACCTGCGTCAGTGGGGCTGATGAGCCTCTTATGGCTCGGCAGATCTTATCCGTTGTCGCCTTGCTGTCGAGCAAAAACTGGGGCATCTGAGGGGATGCTTGGGTGATAAGGTGCGGGGTGCAGGGGCGCAAAATCGGCTGAATGGGCAATAACCGGTAACATATTTAGGCTTGGCCGTTACGAGCCCGAGCTCTAGTATTGGCAGCATATCGAGAGGAGAGGCAAGCAATGAGTCAGCAATACAAGGTTCTGGTCGTCGACGATGATTTGAAATTACGTTCCCTGCTGGAGCGCTACCTGACCGAACAGGGGTTCGTGGTTCGGGGCGTCGCCAATGGCGAACAGGCCGACCGCCTGCTGACCCGTGAGAACTTCAGCCTGATGGTGCTGGATCTGATGCTGCCGGGGGAAGACGGCCTCTCCATCTGCCGCCGCCTGCGCGAGGCTGGCAACCAGATCCCGGTGCTGATGCTGACCGCCAAGGGGGATGAGGTGGATCGCATCGTCGGGCTCGAGATGGGTGCTGACGATTACCTGCCCAAGCCGTTCAACCCCCGTGAGCTGCTGGCCCGGATCCGCGCCGTGCTGCGCCGGCACACCGTCGAGTTGCCGGGGGCCCCCTCCACCGCCGAGAAGGTGGTGAGCTTTGGCAGCTATCAGCTCAACCTGGCGACCCGCGAGCTGAGTCGTGATGGTGACCCGGTTGCGCTGACCAGCGGTGAATTCGCCGTGCTCAAGGTGCTGGTGAGCCATCCGCGCGAGCCTCTCTCCCGCGACAAGCTGATGAACCTGGCCCGTGGTCGCGAATATACCGCCACCGAGCGCAGCATCGACGTGCAGGTCTCCCGTCTGCGTCGCCTGCTGGAGCAGGACCCGGCGCAGCCCCGTTATCTGCAGACCGTCTGGGGTCTGGGCTATGTGTTCGTGCCGGACGGTGACGGCGAATGAAGAAAGTGAGCAGCATGTTCTCCCGCATGCTCTGGTTTTTGGCCGCCGTGCTGGTGGTCTATCAGTTTGTCTCCTATGCCACCTTCTACAACTATCTGCTGGCGCCGACCGTCAAGCAGATCAGTCACCTGCTGGCCAACCAGGTCAAGCTCATCTTCCCGGTCGAGAGCAACCAGCTGGCGTTGAGTGAAGACGCCGAGGCGTTGGTCTATGTGGCGACCGGCAGCGACATCTATACCCAGACCGAGGCGGAGCAGCACGGGCTCAACGAGTCCAAGCCCTACACCTATCTGGAAGAGAGCATCAGCCGCGAGCTGGGGGGCAAGACCAAGGTCAGGGTCGAGATCCAGGATCACTACATCATCTGGATCCAGCCGCCCCAGGCCAACAAGGTGTGGGTGCGCATCCCGCTGACCGAGATCGAGGACGACGACATCGAGCCGCTGATCCTCTACATGAGCGTGCTGCTGGTGGTGACCCTGTTCGCCGCCTGGCGCTTTGCCCGCCAGCTGGTGCGGCCGCTGGAGGATCTGGAGGCGGGGGCCGTGGCGGTGGCGCGCGGCAATTTCCCCGATGCGTTGGGAGAGCAGGGCTCGCGTGAGGTGCGTCGGCTGACTCGCACCTTCAATCACATGTCTAGCTCCATCAAGGGCCTGATCGAGGAGCGCAACCTGATGATGGCGGGCGTCTCACACGATCTGCGTACCCCGCTGACTCGTATCCGGCTGGCGACCGAGATGATGTCCTCCGGCGATGAGTATCTCAAGGAGAGCATCAACGCGGACATTGACGAGTCCAATGGCATCATCGATCAGTTCATCGACTACATTCGGCCGGACGAGGGGCTGGATACCCAGCAGATCGACCTGACCCAGCTGATCCACGACAGCTTGCTGGTGCAGACCGATCAGGGTCTGGAGGTGGAGCTCGAGTTGCCGGCCGAGGCGGTGCGGGTGGCCTGCAACCCCATCAGCATCCGCCGTATCCTCAACAACCTGTCGGGCAATTCGCTGCGCTACGGTGCGAGCCGGCTGCAGGCCGAGCTCAAGGATGATGGTCACTGGGTGCGGCTGCGCCTGTCGGATGATGGCCCCGGCATTCCGGAGCAGGATTACTACCGGGTGCTCAAGCCCTTCACCCAGGGCAACGAGGCCCGTACCGGCAGCGGCAGCGGCCTGGGGTTGGCCATCGTCGCCAAGATCGTGTCCCAGCATCACGGCACCATCAGGCTGGGGCGCTCCGAGCTGGGGGGCTTGCTGGTGGAGATCCGGCTGCCCAAGAACCAGCCGCTGGAGTGGATTGATTGAACAAAGGGCGTATCCGTGGATACGCCCTTCGTATGTCAGGCTTGCGGCTCGCTGGTCTTGCGGTAGCGCCTGCCGTATTTCAGCTGCTGGATCAGCAGGGCGACGACGATGAGCGCCAGCCCGATCGGGGTGGCCGGGTGGATGGTTTCGCCGATCAGCAGGTTGAGCAGCACCAGCGAAGCAAACGGCGAGATGAAGATGAGGTTGCTGATGGGGGCCGTGTTGGTGGCGTGGCGCAGCGCCATCAGCCAGAGCACGAAGCCGAAGCCCATCTCGAACAACCCCACGTAGATGGCGCCAGCCCACCCCTGCCAGGCGGTCATGGCAAAGTCCGAGAGCAGCCAGGTTGCCGCGACGATAAAGGGCAGGCTGATGAGGAAGCCGAGCAGCAGGCTGACGATGGGGTCGCCCTGGTTGCGGGTGTTAAGGATCCAGTAGCCGGCCCAGATCAGGGTCGACACCAGTGCCAGCGTAACGCCGAGGGGACTGTCGAACTGCAGACCGAATACATCCCCCTTGGTGGCAATCACTAGAGCACCGAAGTAGCCGAGCACGATGGCGACTCCGTCGCGGCGGCGCAGCTTCTGACCGAGGAAGGGCACCGCCAGCAGACTGAGGGTGATGGCCCAGGTGTAGTTGAGGGTCTGTGCCTGCTGGGCGGGTAGCAGGTCATACGCCTTGAACAGCAGCAGGTAATAGAGGAAGGGGTTGAGCACTCCCAGTGCCAGATAGTAAAAGGGGCGACTCTTGATGTAGCCGAGCAGCAGCGGCAGTTTGCCCTGACAGGCCACGATCCCCCCCAGCGTCAGGGTCGAGGTGCAGGCCGCGACCAGCAGCAGCTGCACCGGTTCAAAGTAGGCGAGGGAGATCTTGAAGGCACTGGCGACCGTCGACCAGAGGGCGACGGCGCAGAGTCCATATTGATAGGCTTTTTTCTGATCTTTGAGCATGGGGTGTCGTTCCGATGACGAAGGCCGGCGCACAGTCTACCAGCCTGTTTGCAACATTGTCGTTACCCCTGCCAGGCAAGGGCTTGCCCAGCCGTTGGCGAGATCCATCTGTCACATAAAATTGCGCACAATCTGTTCGCCTTCTCTTGCGCAAATTGAAAAAATCCGTATAATCCCCTCCGCTTACCCATGAGGTAAGCCAGACGATATGTCTGCTTGCTGAGTTTCCCGCTTGCGGGGGCCAGCCATACAGTCCTCCCGATATGGGGGGAAACGTGAAAAATCACACCTCTGGCGGGAGAAATCTCGGTCGGGCGGTGTTGATTTATGTTCTTTTATCTATTGGAGCTCTGTCAATGCAGAACCAAAGAATCCGTATCCGCCTGAAGGCTTTTGATCATCGCCTGATTGATCAATCCACTGCGGAAATCGTTGAAACTGCTAAGCGCACTGGCGCGCAGGTTCGCGGTCCTATTCCGCTGCCGACTCGCAAAGAGCGCTTCACCGTCCTGATCTCCCCGCACGTCAACAAAGATGCGCGTGATCAGTACGAGATCCGCACTCACAAGCGTCTGGTAGACATCGTTGAGCCGACTGACAAGACCGTAGACGCCCTGATGCGTCTGGATCTGGCAGCTGGTGTAGACGTCCAGATCAGCCTGGGTTAATTACGGAAAGAGGTTGATAACAATGACAATCGGTCTTGTAGGTCGCAAAGTGGGTATGACTCGCATCTTCACTGAAGATGGCGTTTCTATCCCGGTGACTGTTATCGAAGTTGAAGCTAACCGTGTAACTCAGGTCAAATCTGTAGAAACCGACGGCTACAACGCTATTCAGGTTACCACTGGCGCCAAAAAAGCCAGCCGTGTGACCAAGCCGGAAGCTGGCCACTTCGCCAAAGCTGGTGTAGAAGCCGGTCGCGGTCTGTGGGAATTCCGCCTGAACAACGGTGAAACTTTCACTGTTGGTAGCGAGCTGAAAGTAGATCTTCTCGCTGACGTTAAGCTGGTAGACGTTACCGGCACATCCAAAGGTAAGGGCTTTGCTGGTACTGTTAAGCGCCACAACTTCCGCACCCAGGATATGACCCACGGTAACTCCTTGTCTCACCGCGTTCCGGGTTCTATCGGTCAGAACCAGACTCCGGGTCGTGTATTCAAGGGCAAAAAGATGGCTGGTCACATGGGTGCTGAGCGTGTAACGACTCAGAACCTGGAACTGGTTCGTGTTGACGCTGAACGCAACCTGCTGCTCATCAAAGGTGCAGTACCGGGTGCAACCAACGGCAACGTGATCGTCAAACCTGCCGTCAAAGCGTAACGTCTGAGGAGATAGTAATGGAATTGGTAATGAAAGACGCCAAGAGCGCTCTTGAAGTTTCCGAGACTACCTTCGGGCGCGAATTCAACGAAGCTCTGGTTCACCAGGTCGTCGTTGCATATGCCGCTGGTGCCCGTCAGGGTACTCGTGCGCAGCTGACTCGCTCTGAAGTGTCTGGTGGCGGCAAAAAGCCGTGGCGTCAGAAGGGTACTGGTCGTGCCCGTGCTGGCTCCATCCGTTCGCCCATCTGGCGTTCCGGTGGTGTGACTTTTGCTGCTAAGCCGCAAGATCACAGCCAGAAAGTAAACAAGAAGATGTACCGCGGCGCTATCCGTAGCATTCTGTCCGAGCTGGTACGTCAAGAGCGCCTGATCGTTGTTGAGAAGTTCGGCATCGAAGCTCCGAAGACCAAAGAACTGATCGCCAAGCTGAAAGAAATGGAACTGACTGACGTTCTGATCGTGACTGCTGAAGTCGATGAGAACCTGTTCCTGGCTGCTCGCAACCTGTACAAAGTTGACGTGCGTGACGTTGCCGGTATCGACCCGGTCAGCCTGATCGCTTTCGACAAGGTTCTGATGACTGCTGACGCAGTTAAGCAAATCGAGGAGATGCTGGCATGATCCGTGAAGAGCGTCTGCTGAAAGTTCTGAAGGCTCCGCACATCTCTGAAAAGAGCACCATGGTTGCAGAAAAGCAGAACACTATCGTGTTCAAAGTTGCTGTTGATGCTACCAAGGCGGAAGTCAAAGCTGCAGTTGCGAAACTGTTCGAGGTCGAAGTTGAGACCGTCCGTACCCTGAACATGAAGGGTAAGACCAAGCGCGCAGGTGCACGCGTAGGCCGTCGTTCCGATTGGAAAAAGGCTTATGTGACCCTGAAAGCTGGTCAGGACATCGACTTCATGGGCGCAGCCGAGTAAGAGGAGTTCTCAAAAATGGCAATCGTTAAGTGCAAGCCTACTTCTCCGGGCCGCCGCCACGTCGTCAAGATCGTCAACCAAGACCTGTACAAGGGCAAGCCCTTTGCAGCTCTGCTGGACAAGAAAGACAAGTCCGGTGGTCGTAACAACAACGGCCGCATCACCACCCGTCACATCGGCGGTGGTCACAAGCAACACTACCGTATCGTCGACTTCAAGCGCGACAAAGACGGTATCCCGGCCAAAGTAGAGCGCCTGGAATACGATCCTAACCGTACCGCAAACATCGCCCTGGTGCTGTATGCAGACGGTGAGCGTCGTTACATCCTGGCTCCGAAAGGCCTGAAAGCTGGTGATGCAATCGCTTCTGGTGCTGATGCCGCAATCAAGGTAGGTAACACCCTGCCGATGCGCAACATCCCGGTCGGTTCTACCGTTCACGCTGTTGAGATGAAGCCTGGTAAAGGTGCCCAGCTGGCTCGTTCCGCTGGTACTTTCATCCAGATCCTGGCTCGTGAAGGTAACTATGTAACTCTGCGTCTGCGTTCCGGCGAAGTACGTAAAGTTCTGGCCGAGTGCCGCGCCACCATCGGTGAAGTTGGTAACTCCGAGCACATGCTGCGTCAACTGGGTAAAGCCGGTGCAAACCGCTGGCGTGGTATTCGTCCGACCGTTCGCGGTATGGCGATGAACCCGGTCGACCACCCGCACGGTGGTGGTGAGGGTCGCAACAAGGGCATGCAGCCTGTGTCCCCATGGGGCCAGAAGGCTAAAGGCTTCAAGACCCGTAAGAACAAGCGTACCGACAAGTACATCGTACGTCGTCGTAACAAGTAATTGTTAACATAGAGGAATCACCATGCCACGTTCTCTCAAGAAGGGTCCATTTATTGACCTGCACTTGCTGAAGAAGGTAGAGAAAGCGGTGGAAAGCGGGGATAAAAAGCCGGTTAAGACCTGGTCCCGTCGTTCAATGATCATCCCGAACATGATCGGTTTGACCATCGCTGTCCATAATGGTCGTCAGCACGTTCCGGTTTTCGTTACCGAAGAAATGATCGGTCACAAACTGGGTGAATTCGCACCGACTCGTACTTATCGCGGCCATGCTGCTGATAAGAAGGCTAAGAAGCGCTAAGGGATAAATGATGGAAGCTATCGCTAAACACCGTTATGCCCGTACTTCTGCCCAGAAAGCTCGTCTGGTAGCCGATCAAGTACGTGGTCTGTCCGTAGACAAGGCTCTGAACATCCTGACCTTCAGCCCGAAAAAGGCTGCAGCTCTGGTGAAGAAAGTGCTGGAATCTGCCATTGCAAACGCTGAGCACAACGAAGGCGCCGATATCGACGCGCTGCGTGTTGCTACTATCATGGTCGACGAAGGTCCCTCCATGAAGCGCATCCGTCCGCGTGCCAAAGGTCGTGCGGATCGTATCCTCAAGCGTACCGCTCACATCACCGTAGTGGTATCCGACGCTAAGGCTGGGAGATAAGCAATGGGTCAGAAAGTACATCCTAATGGCATTCGCCTGGGTATTACCAAGCCTTGGAATTCTACCTGGTTCGCGAACACCAAAGACTTCGCTGACAACCTGTACAGCGATTTTCAAGTACGCCAGTTCCTGACCAAGGAACTGAAAAACGCGTCCTTGTCCAAGATCACCATCGAGCGTCCGGCCAAGAGCATCCGTGTGACCATTCACACCGCTCGTCCGGGTGTTGTGATCGGTAAGAAAGGCGAAGACGTTGAGAAACTGCGCAAAGCTGTAGCCGCAATTGCTGGCGTGCCTGCTCAGATCAACATTTCCGAAGTCCGCAAGCCGGAGCTGGATGGCAAACTGGTTGCCGACAGCATCACTTCCCAGCTGGAGCGTCGTGTAATGTTCCGTCGTGCTATGAAGCGCGCCGTACAGAACGCAATGCGCCTGGGTGCCAAGGGCATCAAAGTGGAAGTTTCCGGTCGTCTGGGCGGCGCTGAAATCGCGCGTACCGAATGGTACCGTGAAGGTCGTGTGCCGTTGCACACCCTGCGTGCCGACATCGACTACGCAACTTCTGAAGCCCACACCACTTACGGTGTGATCGGCGTTAAAGTTTGGATCTTCAAGGGCGAAGTTCTGGGCGGTCTGGCTGCTGTTAATGCCGCTGCTGCTCAAGAGCAAGCTCCTGCAAAGCCCAAGCGTGACAACAAGCGCCGCGCTGCTAAGTAAGGAGATTCGGTAAATGTTGCAACCAAAGCGTACTAAATTCCGCAAGACCCACAAGGGTCGTAACCGCGGTCTGGCCAACTCTGGTAACGAAGTATCCTTCGGTACCTTTGGCCTGAAGGCGACATCCCGTGGTCAACTGACTGCTCGTCAAATCGAAGCAGCCCGTCGTGCCATGACCCGTCACGTTAAGCGTCAAGGCAAGATCTGGATCCGTGTGTTCCCGGACAAGCCCATCACCGAAAAGCCCCTCGAAGTTCGTATGGGTAAAGGTAAGGGTAACGTGGAATACTGGGTTTGCCCGATCCAGCCTGGCAAGGTTCTGTACGAGATGGATGGTGTACCTGAGGCTCTGGCGCGTGAAGCGTTTGCCCTGGCCGCAGCTAAGCTGTCCGTTCAGACCACTTTCGTAATTAAGACGGTGATGTGATGAAAGCCCAAGATCTGCGTCAAAAGAGCGTCGAAGAACTGAACCAGGAGCTGCTGGGTCTGCTGCGTGAGCAATTCAACATGCGCATGCAAGCTTCCACCGGCCAGCTGGCTCAGACTCACACTCTGAAACAAGTGCGTCGTGACGTCGCACGTATCAAGACTGTACTGACTGAGAAGGCAGGTGCGTAATGACTGACAAGATCCGTACTCTGCAAGGTCGTGTAATCAGCGACAAGATGGACAAGTCCATCACTGTTGCTATCGAGCGCAAGGTAAAGCACCCGATCTACGGTAAGATCATCAAGCGCACTACCAAGCTGCACGTACATGATGAAAACAACGAATGCAAAGCTGGCGACCTCGTGGAAATCCGCGAATGCCGCCCGCTGTCCAAGACCAAGTCCTGGACTCTGGTTGCCGTTGTAGAAAAGGCCTAATCGGTACTTTGTAGTCCAAACGGCCCCTTAGCGGGGCCGTTTGTTTTTTAGGCTACCTTTTCTAAAAATCCTGTGTTATAGTTTCGCGCCTTTTGAAGGCAGCCAGATCCCGAGAGGGATAAGAAGTAAACAAAGCGGAGCACTAAGATGATCCAGATGCAAAGTATGCTGGGTGTTGCCGACAACTCCGGCGCTCGCAGTGTAATGTGTATTAAGGTTCTGGGTGGTTCGCACCGCCGTTACGCCGGCATCGGCGACATCATCAAGGTTTCCATCAAGGAAGCCATTCCTCGCGGTAAAGTGAAGAAAGGTGATGTGTATAACGCGGTGGTCGTACGCACCCGTAAAGGCGTTCGTCGTCCGGACGGCTCTGTCATCCGTTTCGACAACAATGCGGCTGTGTTGCTTAACAACAACCAACAGCCAATCGGTACTCGTATTTTTGGCCCGGTGACTCGTGAACTGCGTAATGAGAAGTTCATGAAGATTGTGTCCCTGGCACCCGAAGTACTGTAAGGAGTCGAACGATGGCAGCTAAAATCCGTCGCGAAGACGAAGTGATTGTTCTTACCGGCAAAGACAAGGGCAAGCGTGGCAAAGTCACTCAAGTCCTGATTGCAAAAGGTAAGGTAATCGTGGAAGGCATCAACCAGGTGAAGAAACACCAGAAGCCGGTACCCGCACTGGGTCAGGCTGGCGGTATCGTCACCAAAGAAGCCCCCATCGATGTATCTAACGTAGCGCTGTTCAACTCTGCCACTGGCAAGGCTGACCGCGTTGGTTTCCGGATTGAAGACGGCAAAAAAGTCCGTTTCTTCAAATCCACCGGCGAACTTGTGAAGTAATTGGAGTTTAACGATGGCGAAACTGCATGATTACTACAAATCCGATGTAGTAAATGAACTGTCCAAACAGTTCGGTTACAAGACTATCATGCAAGTCCCTCGGATCGAGAAAATCACCCTGAACATGGGTGTTGGTGAAGCGATCTCTGACAAGAAATTGCTGGAAAATGCTGCTGCCGATATGGCTGCCATTTCCGGTCAGAAGCCGCTGATCACCAAAGCTCGCAAATCTGTTGCGGGCTTCAAGATTCGTGAAGGCTACCCGATAGGTTGTAAAGTAACCCTGCGTGGCGAGCGTATGTGGGAGTTCCTGGAACGGCTGATTTGCATCTCCGTACCGCGTATCCGTGACTTCCGTGGCCTGAACGCTAAAGCGTTCGATGGTCGTGGTAACTACTCCATGGGCGTGCGTGAGCAAATCATCTTCCCGGAAATCGACTATGACAAGGTCGATCGCGTCCGTGGTCTGGATATCACCATCACCACTTCCGCGAATACCGATGAAGAAGGCCGTGCTCTGCTGGCTGCCTTTAACTTCCCATTCCGCAAGTAAGGTTAGGGTTATGGCTAAAACTTCCATGAAAGCACGTGAAGCAAAGCGTGCGAAGCTGGTAGCCAAGTTCGCCTCCAAGCGAACCGAGCTGAAAGCTATCATTGTTGATATGAACGCTTCTGAAGAAGCGCGTTGGGATGCTGTCCTGCAACTGCAACAGCTGCCCCGTGATTCCAGTCCGTCCCGCCAGCGTAACCGTTGCAATATTACTGGTCGTCCGCACGGTTTCCTGCGCAAGTTTGGCCTGTCTCGCATCAAGGTGCGTGAGCATGCCATGAAGGGCGAAATTCCGGGCCTGAAGAAGGCTTCTTGGTAACGAATCTCGGGAGTTAGACTTATGAGCATGCAAGATCCGATCGCGGATATGCTGACCCGCATCCGTAACGGTCAGGCGGCGAGCAAAGTTGCGGTTTCCAT
This sequence comes from Aeromonas sp. CD, assembly GCF_033349375.1. Taxonomy (NCBI): domain Bacteria; kingdom Pseudomonadati; phylum Pseudomonadota; class Gammaproteobacteria; order Aeromonadales; family Aeromonadaceae; genus Aeromonas; species Aeromonas sp. CD. The sequence continues at coordinate 4,571,438 of NZ_CP137631.1, read as the reverse complement.
GCCTTCTTCCAAGCTGAAAGTGGCTATCGCCAAAGTGCTGAAAGAAGAAGGTTACATCACTGGCTACTCCGTAGCTGGTGACGTGAAGCCGGAACTGGAAATTGAACTGAAATATTTCCAGGGCAAGCCAGTTGTAGAACTAATCCAACGCGTGAGCCGTCCCGGCCTGCGTATTTACAAGCGCACTACTGATCTGCCGAAAGTTATGGGCGGTCTCGGTGTTGCTATCGTGTCCACGTCTAAAGGTGTGATGACTGACCGTGCTGCCCGCAAAGCAAGCATGGGCGGTGAGATCATCTGCTACGTCGCTTAATAGGAGGTAGGAAATGTCTCGTGTTGCTAAGGCACCCGTCACTATTCCTGCTGGCGTAGAGGTGACTCTGAACGGCCAGGAACTGTCCATCAAAGGTGGTAAAGGTTCCCTGGTTCGCTCTATTCACGCCGGTGTAGAAGTGACCAAAGAAGACAATGTACTGAAGTTCGCCCCGCGCGACGGCATCGCTGGTGCTGACGCTCAGGCCGGTACTGCCCGTGCATTGGTCAACAACATGGTAATCGGTGTTACCCAAGGCTTCGAGCGCAAGCTGCAGCTGGTTGGTGTAGGTTATAAAGCCTCCATCAAGGGCAATGCTGTTGCGCTGGCTCTGGGCTTCTCTCACCCGGTAGAGCATGCGCTGCCGGCTGGTGTGACCGCTGAGTGCCCGACTGCCACAGAAATCGTTCTGCGTGGTGTCGACAAGCAGCTGGTTGGCCAAGTCGCCGCCGATATCCGTGCTTACCGCGCTCCGGAGCCCTACAAGGGCAAGGGTGTACGCTATGCCAACGAGCAAGTGCGTACTAAAGAAGCTAAGAAGAAGTAAGGTAACACTATGGACAAGAAAGCAGCTCGTCTCCGTCGTGCTACTCGTGCTCGGAAAAAGATGCAGGAACTGGGAGCTACCCGTCTGGTTGTTCACCGTACCCCGCGTCATATCTATGCGCAGGTTATTGCAGCCAACGGTTCCGAAGTTCTGGCCTCTGCTTCCACAGTAGAGAAAGCCATCAGTGAAGCTATTAAATACACCGGTAACGCTGATGCAGCGACCGCGGTAGGTAAAGCAATCGCTGAGCGTGCTATTGCCAAAGGCGTTCAGAACGTATCTTTCGATCGTTCCGGTTTCAAGTATCATGGTCGCATCGCTGCTCTGGCAGCTGCTGCACGTGACGCTGGTCTTCAGTTCTAAGCTAGGAGTCGAAGATGGCTAAAGTCGAATCTCAAGCCGGCGAACTGCAAGAAAAGCTGATTGCAGTAAACCGTGTTTCGAAAACTGTTAAAGGTGGTCGTATCATGTCCTTCACCGCGTTGACCGTGGTGGGTGATGGTAACGGCCGTGTAGGTTACGGTTACGGTAAAGCCCGTGAAGTTCCGGCCGCTATTCAAAAAGCGATGGAACAGGCTAAGCGTAACCTGAACAAGGTTGAGCTGAACAACGGCACTCTGCACCACCCGGTGCGCGGTGTTCACTCCGGTTCCACCGTGTTCATGAAGCCGGCCTCTCAAGGTACTGGTATCATTGCAGGCGGCGCCATGCGTGCTGTTCTGGAAGTTGCTGGTATCCACAACGTGCTGGCCAAGACCTACGGTTCCACCAACCCAATCAACGTTGTTCGCGCAACTGTCGACGCTCTGGTACAGGGTCAATCCCCGGCCCAGATCGCTGCCAAGCGTGGTCTGCGCGTTGAAGAAATTCTGGGGTAATGCGACATGGCTAACACTGTAAAAGTAACTCAAACTCGCAGCTCTATCGGCCGTCTGCCAAAGCACAAGGCGACTCTGCGTGGTCTGGGTCTGCGTCGCATTGGTCACACCGTTGAGCTGGAAGATACTCCCTGCGTACGCGGCATGATCAACCAGGTTTATTACATGGTTAAGGTGGAGGGCTAAGCATGCGTCTGAATACTCTGTCTCCGGCCGCTGGCTCCAAGCGCGTTAAGCACCGTCCGGGCCGTGGTATCGGTTCTGGTCTGGGCAAGACCGGTGGTCGTGGTGTTAAAGGTCAAACCTCTCGTTCCGGTGGCGGCAAAGTTCGCAACGGTTTCGAAGGCGGCCAGATGCCTTTGAAAATCCGTCTGCCGAAGTTCGGTTTCTTCTCTCGCAAATCTTTGGTTTCTGCCGAAGTGCGCCTGAACGAAATCGCCCTGGTAGAAGGTGATGTGGTCGACGTGAGCACTCTGAAGCAAGCCGGTGTTATTACTAAAAACATCGTGTTCGCTAAAGTTGTTCTGTCTGGCAACATTGACCGTGCTGTGACCGTTCGTGGTCTGTCCGTCACCAAAGGTGCACGTGCAGCCATCGAGGCCGCTGGCGGTAAAATCGAGGAATAATCAGTACAATGGCTAAGAAACCAGGATTGGATGTTAAAGCACAGGGTGGTCTGAGTGAACTGAAGAGCCGTCTGCTCTTCGTTCTCGGGGCGATTATCGTTTTCCGTGCAGGCTCTTATGTGCCGATTCCTGGTATTGACGCCGCCGTACTGGCCGAGTTGTTCCAACAACAGAAGGGCACCATCATTGAGATGTTCAACATGTTCAGTGGTGGTGCACTCTCGCGTGCTTCTATTCTTGCGCTGGGGATCATGCCGTACATTTCGGCGTCGATCATTATCCAGCTGCTGACTGTGGTTCACCCTGCTCTTGCTGAACTCAAGAAAGAAGGTGAATCCGGCCGTCGCAAGATTAGCCAATATACCCGTTGGGGCACGCTGGTTTTGGGAACGTTCCAGGCCATTGGTATTGCAACCGGTCTGCCGAATATGATGCAAGGACTCGTGACTCATCCGGGTTTGGGCTTCTATTTCACGGCCGTTGTGAGTCTGGTCACCGGTACCATGTTCTTGATGTGGTTGGGTGAGCAGATTACCGAGCGTGGGATTGGTAATGGTATCTCGTTGATTATCTTCACAGGTATCGTTGCTGGTCTGCCTCATGCCATTGGCGCTACGGCCGAACAGGCACGTCAAGGGGAATTGCACATCCTGCTGTTGTTGTTGCTGGGCTTGATTGTTTTCGCAGTGACTTACTTTGTGGTGTTCGTGGAGCGTGGTCAGCGTCGTATCGTCGTTAACTATGCCAAGCGTCAACAAGGCCGCCAGGTATTTGCCGCGCAAAGCACGCACCTGCCGTTGAAAGTGAATATGGCCGGTGTGATTCCTGCGATTTTCGCATCCAGCATCATCCTCTTCCCAGGGACCATTACCTCTTGGTTTGGTCAGGGCGAGGGCAAGATCGCTGACATCCTGCAACAGGTCTCTATGGTCCTGCAGCCGGGTCAGCCCTTGTATGAGATGCTCTATGCAGCAGCCATTATCTTCTTCTGCTTCTTCTATACCGCGCTGGTGTTCAACCCCCGCGAGACAGCAGATAACCTGAAGAAGAGTGGAGCCTTTATCCCGGGGATCCGCCCGGGCGAGCAGACAGCACGTTATATCGATAAGGTTATGACTCGCCTGACATTGGCAGGTGCGCTCTATATAACCTTTATCTGTCTGGTACCCCAGTTCTTGATGACTGCCTGGAACGTACAGTTCTATTTCGGTGGCACCTCGCTGCTGATTATCGTGGTAGTTATCATGGACTTCATGGCTCAGGTTCAGACCCATATGATGTCTCATCAATATGGTGATGTCCTGAGGAAGGCCAACCTGAAGGGCTACGGCCGCTAAAGGTCGGCGTAGTTACGGAGTTAAGCAATGAAAGTTCGTGCTTCCGTTAAGGCAATCTGCCGTAACTGCAAAATCATCAAGCGTCACGGTGTGGTGCGTGTGATTTGCAGCGAGCCAAAGCATAAACAGCGCCAAGGCTAATTTTTTACGGTTAGTACTTGCAACAAATAGTTGTGCTGGCTAATATAGCCAGCCAACTTTTGTTGTGTATTGGTTGACCGCCACGTATCCGCTCACGGGCTTTGTGGTGGTCGTAATCTACTATATGTAGGAGTGAATAGTGGCCCGTATCGCTGGCATTAACATTCCTGACCATAAGCATGCAGTCATTGCTTTGACTGCTATTTATGGCGTCGGTCGTACCCGCTCCAAGGCCATCTGTGCCGCAGCCGGTATCGCTGAGAATGTGAAAATTAAAGACCTGGACGAAGCTCAGATCGAGAGTCTGCGTGAACAAGTAGGTAAATTCACCGTTGAAGGTGACCTGCGTCGTCAGATTTCCATGAACATCAAGCGATTGATGGATCTGGGTTGCTACCGTGGTTTGCGTCACCGTCGTAGCCTGCCTGTTCGTGGTCAACGTACCAAGACCAACGCTCGTACCCGTAAGGGTCCGCGCAAGGCTATCAAGAAGTAACGGGAAGGTAGAAAATGGCTAAAACTCCGACTCGTGCTCGCAAGCGCGTTAAAAAGCAAGTGAGCGACGGTATTGCGCACGTTCATGCATCTTTCAACAACACAATCGTGACCATTACTGACCGTCAGGGCAATGCTCTGTCATGGGCTACCTCCGGTGGTTCAGGTTTCCGTGGTTCCCGTAAGTCCACTCCGTTTGCTGCCCAGGTAGCTGCTGAGCGTGCTGGTGAGATCGCCAAAGAATACGGCGTGAAGAACCTGGAAGTCATGGTCAAAGGTCCGGGTCCCGGTCGTGAGTCTTCCATCCGCGCTCTGAACGCGGCTGGTTTCCGCATCACTAACATTACTGATGTGACTCCGATCCCGCACAACGGTTGTCGTCCTCCCAAGAAGCGCCGCGTGTAACGCTGTAGCTACTTGGTCTAGGATTGTTGGAGAAAGAAGATGGCAAGATATATCGGTCCTAAGCTTAAGCTTAGCCGTCGTGAGGGCACCGACCTCTTCCTGAAGTCTGGTGTTCGTGCGATTGATTCTAAGTGCAAGATTGACACCGTTCCTGGTCAACACGGTGCGCGTAAAGCGCGTCTGTCTGACTACGGTGTTCAGCTGCGCGAGAAACAAAAAGTTCGTCGTATCTACGGCGTATTGGAAAAACAGTTCCGCAACTACTACCGCGACGCTGCCCGTCAAAAGGGTAACACCGGTGAAAACCTGTTGCAGCTGCTGGAAGGTCGTTTGGACAACGTTGTTTACCGTATGGGCTTCGGTGCTACCCGTGCTGAATCTCGTCAGCTGGTGAGCCACAAGGCCATCATGGTCAACGGTCGCGTTGTGAACATTCCTTCTTTCCAGGTTTCCCCTGAGGACGTGATCTGCGTTCGTGAGAAGGCTAAGAAGCAAGCGCGTATCAAAGCATCCCTCGAGGTTGCTGGTCAGCGCGAGAAGCCGACTTGGGTAGAGGTTGATGCCGCTAAAATGGAAGGTGCTTTCAAGCGTCTGCCAGAGCGTTCCGACCTGTCTGCCGACATTAACGAACAGCTGATCGTCGAGCTTTACTCCAAGTAAAGCTAGCTTCTAAAGAGAGGACACAATGCTGGGTTCTGTAACAGATTTTCTTAAACCGCGGCTAGTTGACATCGAGCAAGTTAGCCCGACTCATGCGAAAGTGACTCTCGAGCCACTTGAGCGTGGCTTTGGTCACACGCTGGGTAATGCCCTGCGTCGTATTTTGCTGTCTTCTATGCCCGGTTGTGCAGTTACTGAAGTCGAAATTGACGGGGTACTGCATGAGTACAGCAGCAAAGAAGGTGTACAGGAAGACATTCTTGAAATCCTGCTCAACCTGAAAGGTATCGCTGTGAAGCTGGAAGGCAAGGACGAGGTAACTCTGTCCCTGACCAAGTCTGGAACAGGCCCCGTTACCGCTGGTGATATCACTCACGGTGATGAAGTCGAGATCGTAAACCCGGAGCACGTAATCTGCCACCTGACTGGCGCCAATGCTGAAATCAGCATGCGCCTGAAAGTTCAGCGCGGTCGTGGTTATGTGCCTGCTTCTGCTCGTGTTCACAACGATGATGAAGAGCGTCCTATTGGTCGCCTGCTGCTGGACTCCGCGTTCAGCCCCATCGTTCGTATTGCCTACAACGTTGAGGCAGCACGTGTGGAGCAGCGTACCGACTTGGACAAGCTGGTCATCGACATGGAGACCAATGGTACTCTGGATCCTGAAGAAGCCATCCGTCGTTCTGCCACTATTCTGGCCGAGCAACTGGAAGCCTTCGTGGATCTGCGCGATGTCAGCGTGCCCGAGAAGAAAGAAGAGAAACCCGAGTTTGATCCGATTCTGCTGCGTCCTGTCGATGATTTGGAGCTGACAGTTCGTTCTGCGAACTGTCTGAAGGCAGAAGCTATCCACTATATTGGTGATCTGGTACAGCGTACTGAAGTTGAGTTGCTTAAGACTCCTAACCTCGGTAAGAAGTCCCTGACTGAGATCAAGGACGTGTTGGCCTCCCGTGGTCTGTCTCTTGGCATGCGCCTCGAGAATTGGCCGCCCGCCAGCATCGCTGACGAGTAATCCAGATTACGGGTTTCACAG
>NZ_CP137631.1:4477500-4560000 GCF_033349375.1 Aeromonas sp. CD | reverse complement strand
TTCTAGGCAAATCCGGAGACACAACACTGAGACACGAGACGAACACACTACGGTGTGGAAGCCATTGATGCCCTGCTTCCAGGAAAAGCCTCTAAGCTTCAGATTACAAGTCATCGTACCCCAAACCGACACAGGTGGTCGGGTAGAGAATACCAAGGCGCTTGAGAGAACTCGGGTGAAGGAACTAGGCAAAATAGAACCGTAACTTCGGGAGAAGGTTCGCTCTTGACAGTGAAGTCCCTTGCGGATGGAGCAGTTGGGAGTCGCAGTGACCAGATGGCTGGGACTGTTTATCAAAAACACAGCACTCTGCAAACACGAAAGTGGACGTATAGGGTGTGACACCTGCCCGGTGCCGGAAGGTTAATTGATGGGGTTAGCGCAAGCGAAGCTCTTGATCGAAGCCCCGGTAAACGGCGGCCGTAACTATAACGGTCCTAAGGTAGCGAAATTCCTTGTCGGGTAAGTTCCGACCTGCACGAATGGTGTAACCATGGCCATGCTGTCTCCACCCGAGACTCAGTGAAATCGAATTCGCCGTGAAGATGCGGTGTACCCGCGGCTAGACGGAAAGACCCCGTGAACCTTTACTACAGCTTGGCACTGAACATTGAACCTACATGTGTAGGATAGGTGGGAGGCTTTGAAGGCGTGACGCCAGTTGCGCTGGAGCCGTCCTTGAAATACCACCCTTGTATGTTTGATGTTCTAACGCAGGCCCATGAATCTGGGTCGCGGACAGTGCCTGGTGGGTAGTTTGACTGGGGCGGTCTCCTCCCAAAGAGTAACGGAGGAGCACGAAGGTTGGCTAATCCTGGTCGGACATCAGGAGGTTAGTGCAATGGCATAAGCCAGCTTAACTGCGAGACGGACAGGTCGAGCAGGTACGAAAGTAGGTCATAGTGATCCGGTGGTTCTGAATGGAAGGGCCATCGCTCAACGGATAAAAGGTACTCCGGGGATAACAGGCTGATACCGCCCAAGAGTTCATATCGACGGCGGTGTTTGGCACCTCGATGTCGGCTCATCACATCCTGGGGCTGAAGTCGGTCCCAAGGGTATGGCTGTTCGCCATTTAAAGTGGTACGCGAGCTGGGTTCAGAACGTCGTGAGACAGTTCGGTCCCTATCTGCCGTGGGCGTTGGATGATTGAAGGGAGTTGCTCCTAGTACGAGAGGACCGGAGTGAACGAACCTCTGGTGTTCGGGTTGTCACGCCAGTGGCACTGCCCGGTAGCTAAGTTCGGAATCGATAACCGCTGAAAGCATCTAAGCGGGAAGCGAGCCCTGAGATGAGTCATCCCTGACCCCTTGAGGGTCCTAAAGGGCCGTTGGAGACCACAACGTTGATAGGTGGGGTGTGTAAGCGCGGCGACGTGTTGAGCTAACCCATACTAATTACCCGTGAGGCTTAACCATACAACACCCAAGAAGTGTTCTGGGCCTTGTAGCGAATGAACGAACTACTCAAATTCAGTGATAGCGACACAGCACACTTGCTAAATCGTTATTCACGTCAGCTTTTCAGATTAAGAATTTGCCTGGCGGCCATAGCGCCGTGGAACCACCTGATCCCTTGCCGAACTCAGAAGTGAAACGCGGTAGCGCCGATGGTAGTGTGGCATTCGCCATGCGAGAGTAGGACACTGCCAGGCACCCAATTAAACGGTGATGTGAAAACACATGACCGGCTGCGAGGATGACACCTCATTGAAGCGGCAGACAATTTAGCAAAAAGCTAACCAGACAGCGGAGCGGTAGTTCAGTCGGTTAGAATACCGGCCTGTCACGCCGGGGGTCGCGGGTTCGAGTCCCGTCCGCTCCGCCACTACTTAAAAAGCCCAGTCTAACGACTGGGCTTTTTTTCGTTTCCGACACCGCACTCCTTTTCCCCAAATTTCCTCTTTTGTCCTCACGCGACTCAGTAAAACACGCAGAGCCAGACTGTGGTCATGTCGGGATGGGTCCATTCCACCCTGTGTTTTTGGCGGGCTGGAATATTGATGTGGTCGCCTGGGCCCAGCTGTACCAGCTGCTGTTGCTGGGTCTGCGGATCGATGAACAGCAGGCTGGCTTCCCCCTGTACTACCAGGATCCACTCATGCTCATCCTGATCGTACCACTCTCCCGGGGCGGTGTGATGGCCGTGGGAGAGGATGCGTTCGATCCGCAGATGGTTGGTGCTGACCAGATCCTGAAAGAGTTCGGTAGGCAGTGGCGAGGGAATATCGTTCAGCAGATTGCGCGTGTGCATGGGTATCTCCCGTCTGACAGTGCGAGTGGTTCTCTGCAGTATAGGAGCGAGCCTGGTGGGTAAAGGTGAGATCCGTGACAGGCAGGCGAGCAAATTCGTGTCCGAACGAGAACGATTACGTCCATTTTGATGAAAAAGTCAGGGAATTCGCTGCAATTCCGACAAATTCTTGCTATTTTGCGCGCCACGAAAGCAAACGATTTCCTTCACACTTTCAGGACAAGTTATGGCAAAGCAAGATATGGCCGCCCAATCAGGGAACGGCGGCTTTTTGGACTCTTATTTTTCCATTTCTGCGCGCGGCAGCAGCGTGCGCCAGGAGTTGCTGGCCGGGTTGACCACCTTCCTGGCCATGGTTTACAGCATCATAGTGGTGCCGAACATGCTGGGCGCCGCTGGTTTTGAACAGGGGCCGGTGTTTGTGGCTACCTGCTTGATCGCCGCCTTCGGCTCTCTGCTGATGGGTCTGTGGGCCAAGCTGCCGATGGCCATCGGTTGCGCCATCTCCCTCACCGCCTTTACCGCTTTCAGCCTGGTGCTGGGGCAGGGGCTGAGCATCCCGGTGGCGCTGGGCGCCATCTTCCTGATGGGTGTTCTGTTCACCCTGATCAGCGTCACCGGCGTGCGTCAGTGGATCCTGGACAACCTGCCCTCCGGCATCGCCCACGGCACCGGCATCGGTATCGGTCTGTTCCTGCTGCTGATCGCCACCAACGGCGTCGGCATGGTGATCAAGAACGAAGGGGCCGGTCTGCCGGTGCAGCTGGGTGAGGTCACCGCCTTCCCGGTCATCATGACGGTGCTGGGCCTGGCTGCCATCTTCGGTCTGGAGCGTCGCAAGGTGCCGGGCGGCATCCTGATGGTGATCATCGCCATCTCCATCCTTGGCCTTATTTTCGACCCGAAAGTGACCTGGCAGGGCTTCTTCGCCATGCCGAGCCTGACTGGCGAGAAAGGCTCCCTGGTGGGCAGCATGGATCTGCTGGGCGCCCTCAACCCGGTGGTCATCCCCACCGTACTGGCACTGGTAATGACCGCGGTGTTTGATGCTACCGGCACCATCCGTGCCGTGGCCGGTCAGGCGGGCCTCATCAACCAGCGTGGCCACATCATCAGCGGCGGCAAGGCGCTGACTGCCGACTCCGTCAGCAGCATGGTGGCGGGCGCCGTCGGTGGTGCTCCGGCCGCCGTCTACATCGAATCTGCCGCCGGCACCGCCGCCGGTGGCAAGACCGGTCTGACCGCAGCCCTGGTCGGCGTGCTCTTCCTGCTGATGATCTTCCTCTCCCCGCTGAGCTATCTGGTACCGGCCTACGCCACCGCGCCTGCGCTGATGTACGTCGGTCTGCTGATGCTGGGCAACGTCACCAAGCTGGATTTCAACGACTCGGTCGATGCGCTCTCCGGCATGCTGTGCGCCGTCTTTATCGTGCTCACCTGCAACATCGTTACCGGCATCATGCTGGGCTTCGTGGCGCTGGTCGTCGGTCGTCTGTTTGCCGCCGAGTGGAAGAAGCTCAACATCGGCACCGTGATCATCGCCGTGGCACTGGTGATCTTCTATGCCGGTGGTTGGGCCATCTAAGGCTCCCGGTTTACGTGAAGGGCTCCTGCGGGGGCCCTTTTTGTTGGCTGTGAGACGGCTAACAGTTTTCCTCATATTGGCTCAGCACTGTTTCAGATTGAAACGCCGACCACCCTTCTGCTGTTTCAGATCCGAACCAAACTTACGGTTATTTTTATCCTGATTTCTGTCGCTAGACTGGCTCCATCAACCATCTGCCTACCCGTGTGGTGGCAAGCCAAGGAGTGAGCCATGAAGAAACTGATCAATGCCGTCGATGCCGTGGTCCGTGAACAACTGATGGGGATGGCAGCCGCCCACCCCGAGCTCAAGGTCCGTATCGAGCCACACTACATCACCCGTGCCGACTCCCCCGTGATGGGCAAGGTGGCGCTGGTCTCCGGTGGCGGCAGCGGCCACGAGCCGATGCACGGCGGTCTGGTGGGCAAGGGGATGCTGGATGGCGCCTGCCCCGGCGAGATCTTTACCTCGCCGACCCCGGATCAGATGTATGAGTGCGGCCAGGCGGTCGACGGCGGTGCCGGCGTGCTGTTTCTGGTGAAGAACTACACCGGGGACGTGCTCAACTTCGAGACCGCGGTCGAGCTGCTGCACGGTGACGGGGTCAAGGTGGGTTTTGCCCTGATCGATGACGATGTGGCGGTCAAAGACAGCCTCTATACCGCCGGCCGTCGCGGTGTCGCCACGACCGTGCTGTGCGAGAAGCTGGTCGGTGCCGCCGCCGAGGCGGGCTACGATCTGGCGCGCTGCGAGGCGCTGGCCCGCCGCATCAACAACCAGAGTCGTACCATTGGCGTCGCTACCCACGCCTGTACCGTACCGGCCGCCGGCAAGCCCTCCTTCACCCTGGCTGACAACGAGATGGAGTTTGGCGTGGGTATCCATGGCGAGCCCGGCATAGCGCGCCGTCCCTTCACCAATCTCGACACCCTGGTGGGTGACATGTTCAATGAACTGGCGGACAACACTCCCTATGGCCGCACCCTGCGTCACTGGGACAGAGTCTCCGGCAGCTGGCAGGAGGAGCACACCTTTATCGAGCCGTTCAACAAGGGCGATCGCGTCATCGCCCTGGTCAACAGCCTGGGCGGTACTCCCATCTCCGAGCTCTACGGCGTCTATGGCCGTCTTGCTACCCTGTGCGAAGAGGGGGGCATCCATCTGGTGCGCAACCTGATCGGCCCCTACTGCACCTCCCTCGACATGACCGGCATCTCCATCACCCTGCTCAAGGTGGATGACGAGCTGATGACCCTGTGGGATGCCCCCGTTCACACCCCGGCCTTGCGCCGTGGCTGCTAAGGAGCCTTCATTCCCATGCTAAGCAAACATCAGATCGTCAACTGGCTGCTCGACTGCGAGCATATCTTCACCGAGCAGCGTGACTACCTCACGGCGCTGGATACCGACATCGGTGATGGCGACCACGGCCTCAACATGCAGCGCGGCTTTACCAAGGTGGCCGAGAAGCTGCCGGCAGTGGCGGACAAGGATATCGGCCAGGTGCTGAAAACCACCGGCATGACCCTGCTTTCCTCGGTCGGTGGCGCCAGCGGCCCGCTCTACGGCACCTTCTTCATCCGGGCCGCGGCCAGCAGCGATGCCTGCCAGAGCCTGACCCTCGGCCAGCTCGGCAAGATGCTGAGCGATGGAGTAGAGGGGATCGTCTCGCGCGGTCGCGCCGAGCCGGGTGACAAGACCATGTGCGATGCCTGGTGGCCGGCCCTGGCCGCCCTGCAGCAGGCGGAGCAGCAAGGCTTGCCGCTGCCCGAGGCGCTGGACAAGGCGGTCGCGGCCGCTGCCGCCGGCACCGAGGCCACCATCCAGATGCAGGCCCGCAAGGGGCGCGCCAGCTACCTTGGCGAGCGCAGCATCGGCCATCAGGATGCTGGGGCCACCTCGACCCTGCTGCTGCTGACCGCCCTGCGTGACAGAGCGAGGTTGTGACATGATCGGAATCGTAGTGGTCTCTCACAGCGCCATGCTGGCAGCCGGCTTGAAAGCGCTGGCCGACCAGCTGGGCAGCCCGGCGAAACTGTTGCTGGCGGCCGGGGTCGATGACCCCGACCACCCCATCGGCACCGACGCCATCGCAGTGATGAGTGCGATTGAAGAAGCGGATGACGGCAGCGGCGTGCTGGTACTGATGGATCTGGGCAGCGCCCTGCTCAGCGCCGAGACCGCCCTCGAGCTGTTGCCCCCGCAGCTGAGTGCCCGGGTGCGGCTCTGCCCGGCCCCGCTGGTCGAGGGTACCCTGGCCGCCGTGGTGGCGGCCGGATCCGGCCTGACGCTGGACGAGGTGGCCGCCGAGGCGCTCGGTGCGTTGGGTCCGAAACAGGCGATGCTGCCGGGCAAGGCGGAGCCGCAGGTCATCGAGGCCGCTCCTGCCCCCGACGACGGCTGGCAGCGCTGCGAGGTGGTGGTGGACAATCCCCACGGCCTGCACGTGCGCCCCGCCGCCCGCCTGGTGGCGGCGCTCAAGCCTTTTGTTGCCGAACTCAGGCTGCAAAAGGAGGACAAAGAGGCCAACCCCCGCAGCCTGACCCGGCTCACCATGCTCAACGTGCGCCAGGGTGACCAGCTCACCCTGCTGGCGCGCGGCGAGGATGCCGAGGCCGCCTTGGCCTGCTTCCAGCAGCTGGCTGCGGAGCGCTTCGGCGACTGACGCCACTGTTTCAAGGCGCTGCACTCGCTCGCTGAGCCGGTGCAGCCCTATTCAAGACGAAGGAGTCCCCGGCACTGCCGCCCCTTCGCCCCTGTTAGTTTCAAAAGATGTCTTATGAACTAGAGAGAGGGATAAAATATGGACCGCATCATCATCAGCCCCAGCAAATACGTGCAAGGCAACGGGGCCCTCGCCAACATCGGCAACTACGTCAAGGCGCTCGGCGCCAAGCCACTCATTCTGGCCGACGCCTTCGTCACCAAGCTGGTTGGCGATACCGTGGCCACCAGCTTCCACGGGGCAGGCATCCAGCCCGAGTTCGACTGCTTCAACGGCGAGTGCTCCCGCCCCGAAATAGACCGGCTGTTGGCGCGCTGCAAGCAGACCCCGTTTGACGTCATCATCGGCATCGGCGGCGGCAAGACGCTGGATACCGCCAAGTCGGTCGCCTTCTACCAGCAGGTGCCGGTGGTCATAGTGCCGACCATCGCCTCCACCGATGCCCCCACCAGCGCGCTGGCGGTCATCTACACCCCGGAGGGGCAGTTCAGTGAATACCTGATGATCCCGACCAACCCCAACATGGTCATCATGGATACCGGCGTGGTCGCCCGTGCCCCGGTGCGGCTCTTGGTCTCCGGCATGGGGGATGCGCTCTCCACCTACTTCGAGGCGCGCGCCAACAAGGTCTCCGGTTGCAAGACCATGGCCGGTGGTGCCTCCACGCTGGCTGCGCAGGCCATCGCCGAGCTCTGCTACAAGACCCTGCTGGCCGATGGTTACAAGGCCAAGCTGGCGGTGGAGCAGGGGCTCTGCACCAAGGCGGTGGAGAACATCATCGAGGCCAACACCTATCTGAGCGGTATCGGCTTCGAGAGCAGCGGTCTGGCCGCCGCCCACGCCGTTCACAACGGCCTGACCCAGCTGGCCGAGTGTCATCACCTCTATCACGGTGAGAAAGTGGCGTTCGGTACCCTGGTGCAGCTGGTGCTGGAGAATGCGCCGATGGCGGAGATCGAAACCGTGTTGGGTTTCTGTCGCGCGATCGGCCTGCCCACCAACCTGCATATGATGGGGGTCAAGGAGCTGGACATGGCACGCCTGATGGAGGTGGCCAAGGCTTCCACCGCGGAAGGGGAGACCATCCACAACATGCCGTTCAAGGTCACCGCCGAGGATGTGCTGGCGGCCATCGTCACCGCCCACCAGCTGGGGCTGTAACCGCGCCAAGGCTGACCTTGCCATATAAAAACGGCCCCGCATCTGCAGGGCCTTTTTCATTTTCTGCGAACAGGTATGCAACGGCTCGGGTCGTCGTCAGCCGTGATAGTCGGCGGGATCGATCTCGAGCAGTTTCAGCCGCCGCCAGAGGGTGGTGCGGCCGATCCCCAGCTGCTGGGCCATCTGGCTGACCTGCCCCTTGCAGGCGTGGGCGCAGCGCAAGATGGCCTGACGCTCCAGCTCGGCCAGGGTGAGCAGCGGTTGTCCCACCACCTCGTCCGCCACCAGTTGATGGCAGTGGCGAATGGCGGCCGGCAGCGCCTCGGGCGGGATCTGCGATTGGCTGGAGTGGAGCAGGGCATGCTCGATGGCACTGCGCAGCTCCCCCAGGTTGCCGGGCCAGGGGTAGGCGAGCAGGCAGTCGAGGGCCGCCGGACTGAACTGGCGCCCCGGCTCGCGCCCCTGCGCCCCCAGCTGCTGGCTGATGAGGCCGGGCAGATCCGCAGTGCGCTCGCGCAGGCTCGGCAGCCACAGTTCGCACGCCTGCAACGCATAGAGCAGCTGCCGCCCGAAGTGCCCCTCCTGCACCTTCTGCTCCAGCGCGGCACTGCTGGTGGCGATGATCCTTACCTTGAGCGGCAGGATGCGGGCCGAGTCGAAGCGCTGGAGGCGGCCGGTCTTGAGCAGTTGCAGCAGCGCCGCCTGCATGGGGGCAGAGAGGCACTCCACCTGCTCCAGCACCAGGGTGCCACCGTGGGCCAGTTCGAACTTGCCGGCCCGCTCCTGTCCCGCTTCGTCGGAGCCCATCAGCTCCAGCGCCATCCGCTCGCTCGGCAGCGCCTGGCAGTTGAGGGTGACGAGCGGGCCGGCGGCCTGCTCGCTGCCAAAATGGATCGCCTCCGCCAACTGGGCCTTGCCTACCTCCTCCTCGCCGCGCAGCAGGATGGGGCCCGGGCTTTGGGCCGCTTGCCGGGCGTAGCGCAGCAGCTTGCGCATGGCGCTCGATTCGCCCACCAGCGCCGACAGCTCGGGCACCGTCTGGCGCAACTGATGGATGGCCCGCAGCCGATCGACCGGGTGCAGCAGCACGATAAAGCTGACGCCGTCCGGCCCCGGCAGCGGCTTGAGGCTCACCAGCGCACTGATGAACTCCGCCTCCTGCCCGCCCACCCGCTCCAGGGTTACCTCCACATGGCTCAGGGTGGTCTGCCCCTTGATGGCGAGCTGCAACCGCTGGGGCAGCAGCAGGTGTTGCTCCAGCGGCTGGCCGAGACAGAGATCCGGGTCGAGCCGCAGCCGCCTGGCCGCCAGGGCGTTGAGGTAGCGCAGCCGACCCTGAGGATCCCAGGCCAGCACGCCGTCATCCATGCCGTCCAGCAGGGCGTAGAGCTCGCTCAGGTGGTGCTGGGACTCCTGCATCAGGGTCTCCATCTGCAGCAGGTGGGCCAGCTCGCGCCCGGCGCTGACGGTGAGCGCCAGATCGCCGGCGCTCGCCTCCTCCACCTTGCAGGTCAGCGCCATGATGGCGACCTGACGGCCGTTGCTGTTGTAGACCGGGCTGGCGCAGCAGTGCCAGGGGTGCAGGGTCTGGTTGAAGTGCTGGGCACCGCTGACGCAGAGCGGCATCCCCTCCAGCGCGGCCAGGTTGATGGCGTTGGTGCCGATGCGCCCCTCGCTGAAGAAGGCGCCGAGGCCGAAGCCGAGTGTTTCCAGCTCCGCCAGCGTGTCGGGGTGGCCGGTGCGTGCCAGCAGGCAGCCGCTCTCGTCGGTGAGCAGCAGGGCGCAGGGGCGCCCCTCCATGAATTCGTAGAGATCCTCGAGCGCCATCTCGCCGGTGGTGAGCAGGTCGCGCTTGCGCTGGCGCAGGCTCTGCAAGGTCTGCCCCTTGGCGCTGTGGGGCGGATGCCAGAGGGTGGCGCTGGTCTGGTGAGCGCAGCGCAGCCAGGAGGCTTGCAGATAGTCAGGCCAGGCCCGGGCTGGCGGCATGGAGGCGGACAGGATGGTCACGACAAGATCCGGCAAAGAGACGAACGCCCATTTAACCACCCTTGCCGGCCTGATTCAGTGACCTGCCTCAGAGGGATGGCAAACCATCCTCGGCGGGAGCGGGGTCGGCAAACTGCAACTCAAGCCAGCGACAGAAGGCGCGGCACTCCGGCATGGTCTCGCTCTCCTGATGCACCAGCAGATGCCACTGCGGCCCCTTGACCCTGTGGGTAGAGAGCGGCAACAGCTGCCCCTGCTGACGAGCGGGACGGGAGAGCCGCTCGCTCACCAGGGCGATGCCGAGCCCCTGGCAGGCGGCGTCCAGCAAGAGGCCGGGATCGGAGAAGTTGAGCCCCCGGGTCTGCAGGTGCAGATCCTCTCCACCCTTGAGGGTCCAGTGGTGCCAGTCCAGCTCCCGCTCCCCGTGCAGGGTGGTACGCTCTGCCGCAGGTAGCGCCAGTACGGCGGGGGCAGCCACCGGCAGCAGACGGTCTGCCAACAGCAGCTGGTGGCGGCACTCGGCCTGGGGAGCCAGCTCCCAGCGCAGGGCGAGATCGATGGTCTGCTCGGCCATGTCGGGCTCTTCGTCGCTGGTGAACAGCCAGAGATCGACCTCGGGATGGGCGCGATGGAACGCCCCCAGCCGCGGCAGCAGCCAGTGGCGGGCGAGGGCGGAGCTGGTGTTGAGCACCAGCTGGTTGGGTTTGCGGTACTGCTCCAGCCGCTGGATCCCCATCGCCAGCTGCAGCAGCACGCTCTGGGTGGTCTCCAGCAGATCCTGCCCCGCATCGGTGAGGGTGACCGAGCGCCCCTGCCGGTGAAACAGCGGTTGGCCCAGCAGCTCCTCCAGCGAGCGGATCTGCTGGCTGATGGCGGACTGGGTCAGGTGCAGCGCCTGCGCCGCCTGATGAAAACTGCCGAGTCGGGCCGCCGCCTCAAAGCCCCGCAGCACGTTGAGCGGGGGCCACTGCTTGAACACCATTGATTAGCTCCACTTATCACTTTTACGGAAAATCGATCGTTTGTTCGCCATCCATGCAGCAGATAGTCTATTACTCAACGTGATTCGATTAACAGCGCTTGTTTTTGATCCCTCTTTTGTTGGGCCCGGACGCTCAGGTTCTAGCCCGTTTTCACAGGAGTCATCTCATGTCATCCCGTCGCCATGTTCTGAAACAGCTGGTCGCCCTCGGCGCCTTGGTCGGGCTGGGTACGCTGCCAAGAGCCCAGGCCGCCGCAACCGTCGCCAGCCCGGCAGACGCCCGCTTCTACATGCCGGAGGAGTCGACGTTTCAGACCCGGGTCTGGGTAGCGTTTGCCGCCAGCGAGGCCATCTGGGGCAGCGACTATCCGGCGGTGCAGGCCACCATAGGCCGGCTGGTGCAGGCCATGGTGCCCTATACCCAGGTGAACGTGCTCTGCCGCGAAGCCGAACAGGCGCTGGCCCGCCAGCTCTGTGGCGAGCAGAACACCCGTTTTGTTGTCGCCGAGCTGGACGACATCTGGCTGCGGGATACCGGCGGCGTCTTCGTCCAGAACGAAGAGGGGGAGCTGGGGCTGGTGGATTTCAACTTCAACGGCTGGGGTGACAAGCAGGAGCACGAACAGGATGCCGGCGTCGCCGAGCTGGTCAACCAGCAGGCCAACGTCCGTTATCTGCAGAGCAAGCTGACCGGCGAGGGGGGCGGCATCGAGGTGGATGGCAACGGCACCGCCATCATGACCGAGAGCTGCTGGCTCAACAGCAACCGCAACCCGGGGGTGAGCAAGGCGCAACTGGAGGCGGAGCTGAAAGCCAATCTGGGGCTGCGCAAAATCATCTGGCTACCGGGCATCAAGGGCAAGGACATCACAGATGCCCACGTCGATTTCTACGCCCGTTTTGTGCGTCCCGGGGTGGTGGTGGTCAATCTGGACAACGACCCGCAGTCCCACGACTACGAGGTAACTCGCCGGCACCTGGCCATCCTCAAGCAGGCCACCGATGCGGACGGCAACAAGCTGGAGCTGCATGTGCTGCCGCCACCACTGGACGGGCGGGACAACCGCTTCAGCCGCAGCCGGGATTTTGCCGCCGGCTACATCAACTATCTGCCGATCAATGGCGCGGTGATCGCCCCCGAGTTTGGCGACAAGGCGGCCGATAGCTACTGCCACGAGCTGCTGGCCCGCCTCTATCCCGGTCGCGAAATCGTGCAGATCAATATCGACCCGGTGGCCGCCGGTGGTGGTGGCATTCACTGCATTACCCTGCACCAGCCGGCCTGATCCTCCCCTACCCACTGATAACTCAGGGCGTTGCGACGCCCCGGGTTATTTATCCACGCCAATTCTTGGTAACCGCGAGCCTCCTGACCCGCCGCAGTCCTATTTCTTGGCCAACGATGCCATATGGTGTGTCACCTTGATCACACTCCCGAGTTATTCAAGAAGTTGAGGCTGGGTGGTGCTTTCAATTGCCGCTCTGGGGGTGTATTTTTGCTCAGGAGTAAACAGAGCCAAAGATGATGCTAAGTGAATAGGTTCAGCTCCAGAGTCAGACCGAGAATATGATGATTTTAAATGAATTTTCGTAGCGGTTATACGAGTGCCTTGGTATTTTATGGAAGGGATTATATGAGGTTGTTAGTACCATCTTTCCTTTAATCACCACTATGTGGGATCGCAAGATAATGAGCATGGATGAATATTCCAAGATCGAACAGTGTATTGTAGCGAGTGATGTTGGCTCTGGTCGAGATGGGATCGGAATAGAGATTTATTCTGGTGGTGACATGCTTCTGGAAATTTTTCGAGATGACACTAAAAAGACCAGAGAGGTGACCTTTTATAAAAAGGAGCTCGATCTTGAGCTTGTCGAGCAAGCAATTACACAGTTCAAAAATAAAATCCCGTGGGAGTTTCAGGAATAAAATAGGCTTACTGGTTGCCAATTCATATTGGTCGCTAAAATGTCATTTACTCATTATTATTAAGCGACTTTTTAATCGGAAATATAAACTGGGAAAGCATGTGGAGTTTGCCGATCTCAATATGTTCTATTACTGGGAAGCTGAATGTCGAGACCGAAATCCAAGCCTGTAGGTACGGTGGCTAGTATATTTAAATCTAATCATTAGCAGCGATTGCAACGGCCATGGTGGGCCGCATTCTGATCTAAAACATTGCCGTCACAATTACGGAAGTGAGTCATGGGAATAGAACTACATATTACACGCGCCAATCATTGGGCCGAAAACAAAGGGTATGAAATTGGAGCAGAAGAATGGCGTATTTATGTTAACACTGACCCAGAACTCCAGTTTTTTCCCGAGAATGGCGACTACTTCGTCCGCTGGAATGGACAGTCAAAATACGAAGACCTATGGCTTAACTGGTTTGGAGGAAACATTTCGACTAAGTGGCCAGATACCGCGTTGTATCGGAAGATGCTCCAGATTGCGCAGCATCTGAACGCCAAAATTCAGGACAGCGATGGTAATCTATTTATCTCTGAGGACGATTGGGAGTTTGATCCAACCGTCCCGCCATCCGCTATCAAGAAGTCCTTTCCTTGGTGGAAAAGAATACTCGGCAAGTAACGCCCAACTAATCATTAAAGCGGGACGCGCCTACTAATTTAACATTAGGGAACAAATGAAACGTCTAATCCCCCTACTTCTGTGGCTATTCTCGTTGAGCCAAAATGTAAATGGATCGGAAGAGCCAGAGGCTTTAGTGAAATCCTTCCAAGCCGATTATTTCTCATGGAATAACTACGCCATAAGAATAGATTCTAATCACGAACCAATTAAATCTATGGAGCTAATAGAAAAGTCATATGAAAAGCTACTAATAAAATATACTCTCCCAGAGTTCAAAGGGGAACCGGTTGCGTATGGTTCAGAGCCGTCTCATGATCCACATAATGAAAGAATCATATTAACACAGCTAAATGGCAACAGTGCTACAATTCGCACTGAGCTGCTTCAACCTTACTACACGCCTGTTTATGAATACCATTTAATTAATAAGGATGGTCGCTGGTACCTGACTCAGGTTTATTTGATTGACAGTGATGGTCAGTATCCCTGTCTTTAGAAAAAATCTAACTAGCCCGTAGGTTCGATTAGCCGCAAGGTGTAATCTGACGTCCGCATAAATCGATTCCCCCGCTATAACGGCCATCCATATTTCCCCTCTGCCAGATGCCGCTGACTCACGGAAATTCCGGGAAAGCGGCATCTCGATCGTCCGATTACGCGTCGCTAATCAAACCTGCATGGGGCGGTAATAAACAAAAGAGCCGCCCGATGGGCGGCTCTTTGTATCAGCGATGGATGGCTGAATCGTCTTTTTACTGAATCGTTATTGAGCCTTGGGCGGTTCCACCGCTGCGGTTGCCGGTTGGTCATCTTCCTTGATCCAGGCATCCAGCAGGGTGTAGCCCACCGCCAGCACCACCGGGCCGATAAACAGGCCGATGATCCCCATCGCCAGCAAGCCGCCGATAACCCCCACCAGAATCAGGATGAGCGGCAGGTCGGCACCGCGTTTGATCAGGAAGGGGCGCAGGAAGTTGTCCATGGTACCCGCCAGCAGTGACCAGACCAGCAGGAAGGTGCCCCAGGTGGTATCACCGCTCCAGTAGAGGTAGCCGACACAGGCCAGCAGCACCGGGAAGGGGCCGATCTGGGCGACGATCAGCAGGAACATCACCACCACCAGGATCATGGTGTAGGGGATGCCGGCAATCAGCAGACCCAGCCCTGCCACCGAGGATTGCACCAGGGCGGTCACCACGACCCCCATGGCCACGGCGCGGATCGCCTGGGAGGCCAGCACGGTGGCGTTGTCGCCGCGCTCACCGGCCAGCCGGTGGGCAAAGCGGCGAATGCCGGTCGCCACCACTTCACCCGAGTGGTAGAGCAGGCCGCAGATGCCGACGGTCAGCAGGAAGTGGACGAACAGCAGCCCCAGGTTGCCCGCCTGGGAGGCGAGCCAGCGGGCGGTCTGGCCAAAATAAGGGGCAAGCTTGGCGAACAGCACCTGACCACCGCTCGCCAAGATCTGCTGCCAGAAGTCGTAGAGCTTGCCGCCAACCAGTGGCGCCTGCTGCAGCCAGAGCAGCTCGGGGGGCGGGGAGTGGCTGATGGTGGTGCCGAGCTCGATCAGCATGGGGGCCTTCTCCGCCACGTTGGCCAGCGCCATGAAGAGCGGGATGACGAACATCAGCAGCAGTACCAGGGTCATGCTGAGGGCCGCCAGGGCGCGCTTGCCCCACAGCAGGCGCTGCACCATCAGCATCAGCGGCCAGGTGGCGATGGTGATCATGGTGGCCCACACCAGGGCGGGCAGGAAGGGGCGCAGCACCATGAAGCAGGAGACGATGAGGAGGCTGAGAAACAGCACTCCCAGGGTTATCTTGGCCAAATCCACTTTTTTCATATTCATAGCAATCCCTTGTCAGGGCCTGGGCCCTTGGGTAGCGGGTCATTATTCACGAGTGAGAGTATCCACCAGAGGCCGGCGCTCAACCAGAGCCCCAGGCAACAATAAAGCAGCCACTGGCCGAGCAGGATAAGCCAGGAGCTGGTCAGCCAGAGCGGCAGTGCCCACCAGAGCGCCCCCAGCGGCAGGCCGCCAAGCAGCGCCAGCAGCGGGGTGCGCCAGCCAGTCTGCACCGTGCGCGGCAGCGGCAACAGCATGCCGAGGGTCAGCCCCAGACTGAAGGTGGCCAGGCCCGCCAGCGCCGAGGATTGGCTCCACCCGGCGGCCAGCGCGCAGGCGAAGGTGAGCCCGGCCCAGCTCCACGACTTGGCCGCCAGGTTGGCGAGGCGGGGATGCAGGGCCAGCAACAAGGCGCCAAGCAGCAGGCCGGCCGCCACATCTGACAGGAAGTGAACCCCGAGCCAGACCCGGGCCAGCCCGGTCAGGGTGGCCAGCAGCAGGGCCAGAGCGATGCTGCGCCAGGGGTTGGCGGGCCAGCACCCTCTGAGCAGCACGCCCCAGAACAGCAGCGCCGAGGCGGCGTGGCCGCTCGGCATGCCGAAGCCCTGGGCGCTGCCTTGTGCCAGCGCGGGATCGAGGTGGAAGGGCCTGGGCCAGCCAATCCCCTCCTTGGCCAGCTGCACCAGCAGGGTGAGGGTCAGCATGGCCAGCAGCAGTTGGCGCACCCGGGGCCAGCCCAGCCAGGGCAGCAGCAAGGGTAGCAGGGCAAGCTGAAAGGCGGCTGAACCGAACAGGTTGCTGACCTCGAGCCAGCGCACCTGGGCACCGAGCCAGGTCTGCAGCTGGTGGATCAGCGGGACTTCCATTTGGTGCAGTGCATTGCCTTCATCACGAAAATCGGGCAGCCACAGTACAGGGCTGTCGGGAATGGTGGCCAGTTGGGGGGCCAGCCAGTCGAGCTGCGCCGGAAAGCGGCGTTGATCATCCGGCAATCGGGCCGGAGCGATCAGCCTGGCATTGAGGATCTCGCCGCCCAGATTGGGGGCCCGCAACAGGGAGACAAAGCCAGAACCTGCCTGTGCGCGAATGGGTTCCAGAGTCTGGCAGGCGAACAGCAGAGCGCGCTGCCATGACCCTAGCTCGGCGATGACCCGGCCCCGCAGGCCGGTCTCTTCGTACAGCTCCCGCAGCGCCGCCTGTTGCGGCGTCTCGCCCGCGTCTATGTAGCCGCCGGTCAGGCTGTAGCGGGACGAGACCCTGTCCTGTACCAGCAACAGCTGTTGTTGATGTTTGACGACGCAGACGGCGGCGCTTGGCGCGGCCAGGGCGGGCAATCTCGCCAGCAGGAGACAAAGCAGCAAAAAACAGTAGCGCGACATGACCGCCTGACGAGTGAGGGAGAATGGGCACAAGCGTCACAGAAATCAGATAGTTGGGCAATGGTTTCAAGTCAAGCTTCGCTACTTGGGGCGGTTGGACGAGGGGCCGGCCGGCTGCGCAAGGATTGCCGTGGGGAGAGGCAGTCCCTAGTATTGGCAGCTATGTTATTTTCATGCAGCAAACCTTGGGACCTTCCATGAAACAGTTTGGCTTTTTTCTGGGTATCGCCATCGGCGTCATCCTGATCCTGTTCGGCAGCATCGTCATCTTCCAGGCCCTGCCTGCCGCTCTGGACGTGCTGGAGATGCCGAGCCGCATCCCCTTTGTGCGCGAGGTTTACACCTGGCTGATGACCAGCGCCAGCGGCCTGACCGGCCAGCTGGAGCAGAACTTCCTGGAGGCGTTCCAGACCGTGCTCAAGCTGATCCTGCTCATCACCTTCATGTGGGTCTGCGTCAAGCTGGTCAACATGGGGGTCTTGATCATCCGTGCCGGGGTGGACCTCATCCGCACCGCCATCGAGCACAGCGAAAGTGCCCAGCCCAAGAAATCCGATCACGACCACCACTTCCAGTGAGCGGATCGCACCATGAAACAGGCCACCCTCGGGTGGCCTGTTTGCATCTTGGGTTTATTCGATCGTGGGCAGGTGATCCGCTGGCGGTGACTGCACCACATCCTGATAGCGGGCGATGAGCCGCTTGAAGGCCTCCCCCTGTCGGACCTTGTCGAGCGCCTGCTGCAGGCGGGCGACCTGTTGTTTGTCCGCCGCCGGGTTGAAGGCGAAGCAGTTGTCCTGATCCGCCAGGGTGGCGACGGTGACGAAGGTATCGGACGAAAAGCCGAGCTGCCTTGCCTGGTGGAACAGCATGACTTCGTTGCCGGCCACCAGATCGGTGCGGGCCATGATGAGCTGGCGCACCACCTGATCCATGCGCTCCACCGACATCAGGTTGGCGGGACTGATGCCCCGGTTGAGCAGCAGCTGCTCCCCCACGTCCGCCTGCATGACCCCGATCTGCAGCTTGGTCAGATCGGCCTTGCCGGTCACCTTGGGGGCATCCCGCTTGCGCCCTACCAGCGAGACCCGCGAGTGGCTGATGGGGCAGACCCAGAGAAAGTGCGGATCCCGCGCCTGGGTGTGGGCTGTGGTAAACAGCACCGCATCCGGCTGCTGGGTCAGCAGGTACCAGGCCTTGGCCCAGGGCATGAAGTGGATGGGCTGCTCCGGCTCGCCCATCTCCTGCCACATCAGTCTCAGCAACTCCACCGCCAGGCCGGTGCTGTTGCCCTTCTCATCCTGGCCGTTGAACGGCATGTTCTGCTCGGAGTAATAGGTGAACGCCGAGGCGGGCAGGGCTGTGCCAAGACAGCAGCAGATCATCAGGCTGAGCAGACGCGACATGGCAGCACTCCTTGCAACAAATCGTCCTTCCAGTTTAGGGGGCTATGTCGAGAAGTTCATGATTTCCCGCGCCCGGTAGCATGGATGGCGAGGGGTTGTGGTGGGGAGCAAGGGGGCGGAAAACAACCAGGCCATCTTGCGATGGCCTGGTGAGGGGCTTACTTGAGCAGGGCTTCCATCTCGGCTTCGGCAGCGGCGCGCGCGGCCTCGGCCTTGGCGGCCGCATCCGTTGCGGTGGCAGTGGCGCCGCTGACCGCCTGCTTGGCGGGCTCGGTCACGGCCTTGGTGGCCTGCTGCTGTACGGTGGCAGTGGCGCTGCTGGCCACTTGCTTGACTGGTTCGGTCACGGCCTTGGTGGTTTGCTGCTGCACGGTGGCAGTGGCGCTGCTGGCCGCCTGCTTGGCCGGCTCGGCCACGGCCTTGGCAGATTGTTGCTGTACGGTGGTAGTGGCGCCGCTGACCGCCTGCTTGGCAGGCTCGGCCACGGCCTTGGTGGCCTGCTGCTGCACGGTGGTAGTGGCGCTGCTGACCGCCTGTTTGGCAGGCTCTGTCACGGCCTTGGTGGCCTGCTGCTGCACGGTGGTAGTGGCGCTGCTGACCGCCTGTTTGGCAGGCTCTGTCACGGCCTTGGTGGCCTGCTGCTGCACGGTGGTAGTGGCGCTGCTGGCCGCCTGCTTGGCGGGCTCGGCCACGGCCTTGGTGGCCTGCTGCTGCACGGTGGCAGTGGCGCTGCTGGCTGCCTTGCCGGCCTGTTGCTGGGCCGAGGTAGCGGCGCCGCTCACGACCTGCTTGGTGGTGTCAGCCATGGTCTTGCTGGCGCCCTGCTGTAGGGAACCCAGCACGCTGCCAAATACCGAGCTGGTGGTGGCCGCTCCGGTGAGACTCTTGGTTGCCGAGCCAGTCAGACTGTTGGTGGCGCCGGTGAGCGCGCTGGTCGCCGGATTGCCCTGCGTCTGCCAGTTCTGCATCTCGGTTGGCCAGCTCGGGGCGCCGGCCGCCAGGTTCTCGCCAAAGACCTGGGGCGTACCATCCCCCTTGAGCAGCATGACGGACATCTGGTTGGTCTGTGAGTTCCACACCATGCCGGCCTGCTTGGCGACGTCCGGCACGGGGGCATAGCGGGAGACCACGTAGAACAGCGGCCCTTCCTGCTGCAGCTCGTTGGCGGTCTTGAGCAACTGCATGGTGCTGTCGTAATTGGGGCCGAGGATGCTGGTCATCCGGTCCTTGATCAGCGGCTGTTCAAACAGGTTGGCTTCATTGGGGTCGAAGCCGACCAGGGGTTTGAGCAGGGCCCACATCAGCTGGCTGGTGGGGCTCATCATCAACAGGGGGGCGACGCAGGCGGACAACATCAGGCTCAGGCAGGCCGCCTGGAGCAACGGCATGATACGCATTGGGATAATATCCAAATAACGATTTGATTAATAAGGTTATATTTGTCGAGAACCGACAAATCCACCGGGGTTTTCCTGCGCCTATTTTGACGGGCATGAGCAGGCGCTGGCAGGCTATCATATTGGCTTGGGAATGCCAGCGAGGGCGCTGCTTATTAATCAAGTTTGTGTCGTTTCCGGTCGCCTGAACCTTCTATCGAGCAAGGAGAGACATCATGTATCTGGGCAAGAGGGTTGGTGGCTGGCTGTTGCTGGCCCTGCTGGGCGGGGCGACCGGCACTGGCGTGGCGGCAGAGCCGAAGCGGGCGGAAGTGGGGACCGAACTGGTGCTGCCGCTGGGCTCGCTGCCGGAGCGAGTCTGCTGGTATCAGGATCAGAAATATTCGCTGGGTGCCAGGATCCAGCAGGGCGACAGCTGGCTGGAGTGCGCCCCGCAAAACGAGCTGGAGAGCAACGGGCCACTGGCCTGGCGCGAGCCGCAAAGGGCGTCGGATGCAGCCGACAAGGCGACAAAGAGCGGCAGCATCAGTGTCGGTCAGTGAGGCTTTTCTTGATCCAGCTAAAGACATGGACGTGACCTCTATCGCATAATGCGGCTCTTTTCCTCTCTTGGCTGGAACCTAAGAAATGGCTCGTCGCTCTTCCAATGCACAACGTCGTCGCAGTAGCTGGTGGTACAAACGCCTGTTGGCAAGGGAGCGGGAAGAGCGCGAAGCGCGTTCCGTCCGGGATTGATACAGCAGTGAAAACAGAGCCTTGGGCTCTGTTTTTTATTCATCACTGCAGACGATCACTGTGACACTCTTTCCATGCACAGCATGGCTGCCGTAACGGGTGGTACAAAGACCTGTTGGCAAGGGAGTGGGAAGAGCGTGAGGGCGCTGCGTCCGGGATGTATACTGCAGTGAAAACGGAGCCCTGGGCTCCGTTTTTTATTTATCAAATACCGTCATGACGAGAACGGGGGCCAGCAGGCCCCCGTTTTGCTTTTGCAGATGTTGGCTGCCTGCGACTTAGCGCTGCAGGGCGGCCAGAGCCAGCTCGACTCGTTTGGCGTACTCGGGGTCGGCCTGCTCGAAGTGCTTGAGCTGGGCCGCGACGATGGCGTCATCCTCCACGTTGATCAGGGAACGTGCCAGGTTGGCGGCGAGGCGCGAGCGCTGCCCCTCGTCCATGATCCGGAACAGGTTGCCCGGCTGGCTGTAGTAGTCGCTGTCGTAGTCGCGAAAATCGTAGTGCAGGGCGGCCCCTTCCAGGCTCAGCGCCGGCTCGTGCTGCTCGCTCGGCTGCTGGGTGCCGAAGCGGTTCGGCTGGTAGTTGGGGCTGGCGCCGCCGTTGCTGTCGGCCCGCATGGCGCCGTCGCGGTGGGCGCCGTGGTGGAACGGGCAGCGCGGGGCGTTGACCGGCAGCAGGCCGTGGTTGACGCCGAGGCGATAGCGCTGGGTGTCACCGTAGGAGAATAGGCGGCCCTGCAGCATGCGATCCGGCGAGAAGCCAATGCCGGGTACCACGTTGGCCGGGGTGAAGGCGGCCTGCTCCACGTGGGCGAAGTAGTTGTCCGGGTTCTGGTTGAGCTCCAGCACGCCGACCGGGATCAGCGGGTAGTCGCTGTGCGGCCACACCTTGGTGAGGTCGAACGGGTGGATCTGGTAGGTCTGGGCTTCGGCCTCCGGCATCACCTGCACATAGACCTTCCAGCGCGGGAAGTCGCCCCGCTCGATGGCGTTGAACAGATCGGCCTGACTGGTCTCCCGATCCTGGCCGACGGCGGTGGCAGCCTCTTCATCGGTGTAGAAGCTGTGGCCCTGCTCGGTCTTGAAGTGGAACTTGACCCAGAAGCGCTCGTTGGCATCGTTGATGAAGCTGAAGGTGTGGCTGCCGTAGCCGTTCATCTCCCGCAGGCTCTTGGGGATGCCGCGATCGCTGAACAGTATGGTGACCTGATGCAGGGACTCGGGATGGCGAGACCAGAAGTCCCAGGCGGCGGTGGCGCTGCGCAGGTTGGTGCGCGGATCCCGCTTCTGGGTGTGGATGAAGTCGGGGAATTTCAGCGGATCGCGAATGAAGAACACCGGGGTGTTGTTGCCCACCAGATCCCAGTTGCCCTGCTCGGTGTAGAACTTGAGGGCGAAGCCGCGCACGTCGCGCTCGGCGTCGGCGGCGCCCTTCTCACCGGCCACGGTGGAGAAGCGCAGGAACACCGGGGTCTGCTTGCCGACGGCATTGAACAGGTCGGCCTTGCTGAAGGCGCTGATGTCATGGGTCACGGTAAAGGTGCCGTAGGCGCCCGAGCCTTTAGCGTGAACCACCCGCTCCGGGATCCGTTCCCGATCGAAGTGAGCCAACTTTTCCATCAACCAGATGTCTTGCATCAGCACCGGGCCGCGGGGGCCGGCGGTGAGGCTGTTGTTGTTGTCGACAACGGGGGCGCCATTGGCACTGTGCAGGGTCTTGTCGTTCATGGTGCTTCTCCTTGTTGGTGAGCCTTGAGTCTATAACAAGGAAAAACCAGGGAACCAATGGGCCCTCCCTCGCCCTTTGATAGGCATCACAAATGGGTGGGGCTGGGGGGATGACCGGACCCTTCTGATGCTGCATGATGAGGTTTTCGAGAAGGAGCCTCAGATGCAGATCACCATTCGTCACGCCGAACCGGCCGATGCCCCCGCCTTGCGGGATCTCTATGCCATGCCCAATGCCCAGGCGGGCACCCTGCAACTGCCCTATCCAACCCTGGGCGTCTGGCAGAAGCGGCTGGAGAGCGGCAGCGTGGTGGCGCTGGTGGCCGAAGTCGACGGCCTGCTGGTGGGCCAGCTCTCGCTGCATATGGAGCCCAACCCCAGGCGCAAGCATGTTGCCTCTATCGGCATGGGGGTGCGGGATGACTGGGCCGGCAAGGGAGTGGGCTCCGCCCTGCTGGGGGCCGCGCTGGAGATGGCCGACAACTGGCTCAACCTGCAACGCGTCGAGCTCACCGTCTACACCGACAATCAGGGGGCGCTGGCGCTCTATCGCAAGTTCGGTTTCATCGAGGAGGGGCTGGCCCGTGGCTACGCCTTTCGCCAGGGTGAGTACGTGGATGCCCTCTACATGGCGAGGATCCGGCCATGATCGACTACCGCCGCCGGCTCATTCCGGTGCTGCGGGCGCTGGAGCAGGATCCGGATCTCTCCATCGAGGCGCTGGCGGAGCGGGCCTGTCTTTCCCTCTACCATTTTCACCGGGTGTTCACCGCCGTGGCGGGCGAGGCGCCGGGGGAGATGTGCCGGCGCTTGCGCATGCAGCGGGCCGCCTGGCAGCTGCGCTACACCGATGCCAGCATCACCGCCATCGCGCTGGGGGCTGGGCTAGGCAGCTCTCAGGCCTTTGCCAAGGCCTTTCGTCGCTACTATGGCTGCACACCGGGCGCGTTTCGCAGTGACAAGAGCAAGAATGGACACCTGGAGAGCAAGGATGGACACGCATGGGATGGCCCGTCCCCTTATGCTGAAGGCCACTCATCAGCAAGGAGCAACACCATGAAAACTGTCGAGATGGATGCCCGTACCCTGGCCTATGTGCGGGTCACCGGCCCCTATGGCGAGGGTTATGATGCCGTCTGCGGCCGCCTGCACCAGTGGGCCGCAGCGCGCGGGCTGGAGGGCGGGGAGTGGATCTTCATCTACCACGACAACCCGGAGGTGACGCCGCCAGCCCAGTGCCGCACCGACATCGGCATCACTGTGCCGCCCCAGACCCGGGGCGAGGGCGAGGTGGAGACCCAGCTCATCCCGGCCGGCCGTTATGCCCAGTCCCGCTACCTTATCACCGACCGCAACCAGTACGGACCGCGCTGGCAGGAGCATGTGGGTGACATAGTGGCGGCCGGGCTGGAGTTCGGCAGCGGCCCCTGCTTCGAGCTCTACCACAGCGTGAGCAACGATCCCCTGCGCGACGACGTGAGTTTCTGCTCCAGCGTACGCTAGGCGTGCTGCCATAAAACGAGGCGCCCCGGGCGCCTCGTTTTGTTTGGGATGGAGACCGGTCGCTTGCGCTGTCGGCCACGGCCGTATCAGGGCCGGCTCGGCACCTTGTCCCGCCGGGATTTCCACCACCAACGTAGCCGGATCTGGGAAATCAGGCATATGGGCCAGCATCAGACGACAGGCCGAAGCTAGCTCGCTCGGCTAGGGTTGGCTGGGCACCTTGTCCCGCCGCGACTTCCACCACCAGCGCAGGCGGATCTGGGAAATCAGCATGCCTGCCAGCATCAGGGCGCAGCCCACCATGGCGCGCTCGTCGAGGGTTTCCCCCAGCAACAGCACGCCACCGATGGCGGCGAACACCGTCTCCAGACTGAGAATGATGGCGGCATGGGCCGGATGGGCGCCGCGCTGCCCCACCACCTGCAGGGTGTAGCCCACCCCGACCGATACCAGGCCGGCATAGAGCAGGGCCTGCCAGCCGGCCACCGCGCCGCTCAGACTGGGAGTCTCGATGACCAGCGCCGTACCCAGGCTGAGCAGGCCGCACACCACGAACTGAACGCCGGCGAGGCGAATGGGGGCGACCCGGCTCGAGTAGTGATCCAGCACCAGCAGGTGTACGGCCCAGAACAGGGCACCCACCACCTGCAGCAGGTCGCCGTAGCCGATGGTGAAATCCTCGGTGACGCTGAGGTAGTAGAGCCCCGCCATGGCGATGAGGGCGCCAACCCAGGTGTTGGCTCCCGTCTTGTGGCGCAGGGCGAGCCCTATCACCGGCACCAGTATGATGTAGAGACCGGTGATGAAACCCGCCTTGGCTGCCGTGGTGTAGAGCAGCCCCACCTGTTGCAGCGAGGCGGCGCTGAACAGTACGGTACCGGCGATGAGGCCGCCGGTCAGCAGCAGACGCCGATCACCGGGCTGGGCGCTGGGTTGCCGGGACTTGAGCCACCACAGTAGCGGCAGCAGGGAGGCGGCCCCCAACAGAAAGCGCAGGCCGTTGAAGGTGTAAGGCCCCATGTGGTCCATCCCGAGTCGCTGGGCCACGAAGCCCAGCCCCCAGATGGCGGCGGCCATCAATAACATCATGTTCGAACGCATAGATTCATCCCTGAAAGACGGACGGGCAGGGCCGTACCGCAAAGCTCCAGCCTCCAAGATAACCGTGCGCGGGGGGATTTGTCTTTAGCTGTCGATGAGGTTGGCTGTGTGAGCGGTTATCCCACGGTCTTGCCGCAGCTCGTGCGGCTCAACCGTTGGCAATGCCGGCCAGCAGCGGGATGAGGGCAAGCAGCAACAGGTTGCCGCGCAGGATCCAGATCACCCAGAACTGCTGCTGGATGGAGACCATGGGGGCGCGCCCCTGGCGCAGGGAGCGGCGCCAGCGGTAGAAGAGACGGCTGGGGTAGCCAAAGCTGATGGCCATCACGCAGAACAGCAGCAGCTTGGTGCGGTAACCCGGATTGGCGAGCAGTACGGACGGCTCGTCGGGGTGGGCGAGCACCTGCAACACCCCGGTGATGAAGATGAGCAGCAGGGCCAGCGCCGCCAGGCCGTCGGCCAGCAGCAGCTTGCGCACCTGCTCGATGGACATGCCGCGACGGAACAGAAAATATTCGGAGGTGATCGCTCCGGTCAGGGTGATCACGGCGCAGTAGTGCAGCGCCATCAACAGATCCGGGTTCAGCATCCTTGTCGATTACCTCTCGTTGAGCAGATGGTCAGCTTCCCTTTGGACGCCATCTCGCGCTGCTGATATTCTGACACTACGCGTTGTCTGGCAATAGCAGGAGTCAGGATTGGATAAACGAGCGGTCTCCAAAAAAACCTGGTCCTTGGTTGCCCGGATGCGTCTGGGCCTGCTTCTGCTGTTCATCCCGGTATTGATGCTGGGGGGCATTTACTACCTGCACATGGAACGCAGCCTGCAAAACGAGTTGCAGCAGCGCCTGCTCGCCACCAATCACCAACTGCGTCACGTCTTCATCGAACCCTATCTGCACGAGATGGAGCGCCAGTTCACTCTCATCTACGACCAGGTGCAGGTGGCGGACATCAGCGGCCCCCGTCTGCACAACACCGAGACCTATCTGAAGGAGTGGCAGCTCTACAAGGGGGTCATGGCCGACCTGGTCTACATCTACATCGGTACCGCCGAACGCCAGATGCTGATCTACCCCGCCTGGCAGGCAGATGCCAACTTCGATCCCAGGGTTCGCCCCTGGTATCAGCTGGCCAGCCAGCATGTAGGCAAGATGGTCTGGACCGAGCCCTATTACGACTATACCAACGGCAATCTGGTGATCGCCCTGGCGCGGGCCCTGACCGACAAGGAGGGAAAGGTGCGCGGGGTCTTTGCGATGGATGCCATCTTGGCCCCCTTCTCGGCCCAGCTGAATCGCCAGCTGGGGGATGGCTACCAGATGGTCGTCAACCAGTCCGGCAAGGTGCTGGCACATCCGGACACCGCCCAGCTGCTCAGACCCATGGCCCATCCCGAGTGGCTCTCCCGCTTCAGCCAGGAGGACGGCATCTTTCTGGACAAGGCCTCCAGCCAGTTCGTGGCCTACAGCAAGCTGCCCGAGCGCAACTGGGTGCTGATCAGCGTGCAGCCGGCGGCCAGTGTGATGGCGGTGGTGGGGCGGGTCTCCCTCAACGTGCAGCTGATGGTGGCGCTGGCCTGCGTGCTCTACGTGCTGCTGGCGCTGGTCTGGTCCCGCTATTTTCGCCGCATGCTCGACGAGATCTCCAGCATGATCCGGGCGAGCCGGATGCAGCCCGATGACGTGCCGCAGGGGGGGATGCGCGAGCTCAGACATGTCTATGCCGAGCTGGCGGAGGTGAGCAAGGATTATCACGAGGCGCGCCAGCAGGCCAACCTCGACAAGCTGACCGGCCTCTACAACCGCCGTTTCTTCGATGAACGCGTCAATCGTCTACTGTTCGAGCATCAGCCGTTCTGCCTGGCCATGGTGGATCTGGACGATTTCAAACGGGTCAACGACACCTTCGGCCATCAGACCGGGGACGTGGTGCTCAAGCGGGTGTCCAAGCTGGGCATGCGACTGCTGGGGGATCACGGCTGGGTCTGTCGCTACGGTGGCGAGGAGCTGGTGGTGCTGCTGGTCAACCCGGATATCCACTTCTGCCAGATGCTGCTGGAGCAGTTCCGCAAGGGGGTGGAGTCACTGGACTGGCGCGAGCCCGAGCTCAGGATCACCTTCAGCGGCGGGCTGGTAGCCAGTCAGGCGGGGATGGATGGCAAGACGCTGCTGGAGATCGCCGATGCCGAGGTGTACCGGGCCAAACGCGACGGCAAGAACCGCATCTATCTGGGCATGCCGGAGGCGAAGAGGCAGGAGGATGCCCCCCCTGCCGACGATGCACTGCTGAGCAAGGAAGAGGCCTGAGGGCCTCTTCTTCATTCAGGAGGCCAGCTGCCAGTCGAGGGTGGGCCAGGCCTGCTCGATGGCGATCTGGCGCAGACCGGGCGCCGGGTTGACTGCGTGGGGGTGGGCCACCGCCTGCAGCAGCGGCAAGTCGTTGTGGGAGTCGCTGTAGCCGTGGCTCTCCCGCCAGGGGTTGGCGCTGGCGGCAAACAGCTGGTTGATGCGGGTCACCTTGCCCTCGCGAAAGCTGAGGGTGCCGCGGGTCTGACCGGTCAGCATGCCGGCCTCCTCGTCGAGCAGGATGGCCACGCAGTGATCCATCCCCAGCATCTGCGCCATGGGGGCTACCAGATGCTCGCCGGAGGCGGAGATGAGCACCAGCTCGTCGCCGCGCTGGCGGTGCCACTCGATGCGTGCCAACCCCTCCGGGTAGATACGATCACGCAGCACCTGCTCGGCAAAGCGGGTGCAGAGCGAGTCGAGCCACTGGCGCGTCTTGCCCGCCAGCGGTTGCAGGGTGAAGGCCATGTACTGGTGCATGTCCATCTTGCCCTGATGGTAGAGGGACATCATCGCCTGCTCTTCGGCGATCATGCTGGCCGGAGCCAGCTCCTCGGCCACCATGTACGCCAGCCAGAGGCTGGCGGAATCCCCGGCAATCAGGGTCTCGTCCAGATCAAACAGTGCCAGTGCCATGGGCGCTCCTCGCAGTAAAAATGGAAATGAAATGCGGTGTCATGCTACCTCACAGAGCTGATCCCGGGCCACCACCAGGGTCACGGCGCTGCCCACGGTCAGCAGAGCGCCGGCGGAGCGGTTGAGGCAGTCCACCGTCAGCAGGCCCGCCGCACAGCTCACCTGATAGCGGATCACGTTGCCGAGCAGCTGCTGCCCGCTGATGACCCCCGGCAGGTGAGGTTCGTCGCTACGGGCACCGGCCGGCAGCAGGGAGAGGGACTCCGGTCGCAGCGCCAGCTTGCCCTGAAAACGGGGGCCGAACAGGGCGCTGGCCTGCTCACCATCGAGCAGGTTGTAGTTGCCGATAAAGCTCGCCACGAACGCGCTGGCGGGGCGGGTATAGATCTCCTCCGGCGTGCCGCTCTGGACGATGGATCCCTTGTTCATCAGGAAGATCCGGTCCGACATGGTCAGCGCCTCCTCCTGATCGTGGGTGACGAAGATGGTGGTGAGCTCGAGGCGCTGCTGGATCTCGCGGATCTGCTGGCGCAGGCTGCGGCGGATGCGGGCATCCAGGGCCGAGAGCGGCTCGTCCAGCAGCAGGATCCGCGGCTGCACTACCAAAGCCCGGGCCAGCGCCACCCGCTGGCGCTGGCCGCCGGAGAGTTCGCTCGGATAGCGGCGCTCGAAACCGGTCAGCTCCACCAGTTCCAGCGCCTCCTGCACGCTGGCGGCGAGATCCCGTCCCGGCTGGGGCTTCATCTTGAGGCCGAAGGCGACGTTGTCCCGCACCGTCATGTTGGGGAACAACGCGTAGCTCTGGAACACCATGCCGATGCCCCGCTTCTGGGGCTCCTGCCAGGTGATGTCTTCACCGGCCACCCGCACCTGACCGCCATCCACCGGGGTGAGCCCGGCCAGCGCCCGCAGCAGGGTGGACTTGCCGCAGCCGGAGGGGCCGAGCAAAGTCACCAGCTCCCCCTTGCGGATACCGAATTCAATCCCCTCGAACACTCTGGTGTCGCCGTAGGATTTGTGCAGTTGATTCACTTCTAGATGGAACATGTTGATTCACCGATGAAATCTGTTCGCCGCCCAGGTGAGCAGCAGGGTCAGCAGGAAGTAGCTCATCACCAGCGCGCTGGTGAAGTGGCCCGAAGTCGCACGCATGTTGTAGAGGTAGACCTGCAGGGTCTCGTAACGGGTACCCACCAGCATGTTGGCAAACACGAACTCGCCGAGCAGGAAGGAGAGCGAGAGAAACAGCGCCGCCAGCAGCCCCTTGCGCAGGCAGGGGATCACCACCAGCAGGAAGGCGCGGGCGCTGCTCGCCCCCAGCAGATGGGCGGCATCCATCAGATCTTTCAGCGGCACCCCCTGCAGGCTGTTGGCCAGCGCCCGGTACATGAAGGGGAGCACCACGGTGAACCAGGTGCCGATCAGGATCCATGGCGTGCCGATAATCGGCAGGGTGCCATCGGCGTAGATCTGCAGCAGCCCGACCGAGGAGACCACCGGCGGCACCGCGAAGGGGAGCAGGATCAGCAGGTTCATCCAGGGATCCAGCTTGGGGAAGCAGTAGGCCACCACCAGCACGGTGGGCACCAGCACCAGGGTGCTCAGCAGCAGGGTGGCGAAGCAGACCAGGAGGCTTCGGCCAAACGCCGCCAGAAAGCGCGGGTCGCCCCACAGCTTGAGATACCAGTCGAGGGTGAAACCGTCCGGCAGCAGGGTCGCCCCCCAGCGGGTGGAGATGGAGTAGAGAAAGGTGGCCAGCAGCGGCAGCAGCAGGGTGGCGACCAGCGCCCCCAGCACCCAGCGCGGCCAGCTCGGTTGCAGATCACGCATGGGATTGCCCCTTGTTCACATAGCTCTTTTTCAACAGCCACTGGTTGGCGGCCGTCACCACCCCCAGCAGCACCATCAGGATCACCGCCAGCGCCGCCGCCATATTGGGCTCGAGGAAGATGTCGCCGGAGACCAGACTGGCCACCCGGATAGTCACCAGATTGAAGTTGCCGGTGGTGAGGGCGTAGGCGGAGGCATAGGCCCCCACCGCGTTGGCAAACAGGATGATCAAGGTGCCGAGCAGCGCAGGCGTCAGCACCGGCAGCGCCACGTGCCACACATACTGTCCCTTGCTCGCACCGAGCAGTGCGGCGGCCTGCGGCCACTCATCCTGCAGCGCATCGAAGGCCGGGTAGAGCAGCAGCAGGGCGAGCGGGATCTGGAAGTAGGTGTAGATGAGGATGAGGCCGCTGCCCGAGTAGAGGTTGAAGCCGTCGATGAGGCCCCAGGATTTCAGCAGCAGAGTGACCGCGCCATTGATGCCGAGAATGATGATGAAGGCGAACGCCAGCGGCACCCCGCTGAAGTTGCCGGTCATGGTGACAAAGGCCAGCAGCAGCCGTTTGACCCGCTCGCCGCTGTGGCGCAGCGCGGCGGCCCCTAGGGTGCCGATGGCAAGCCCCGCCAGACTGGCGATACCGGCAATGCGCAGCGAGTTGCCGAACGATTGCAGGTAGAAGGGGGAGCTCAGGATCTCCCGGTAGTAGTCGAGGCCCCAGCCATCCGGGGTCTGAAAACTGCCCACCAGCACCCACACCATGGGGGCGAGCTGGAACAGGATCATCAGCAGGATGAAAGGCAGCAGCACCAGGGCTGGCAACCAGTGGTGGCGCAGCCGGCGCCGGGTGGTGGCGGGTTGATCCGCCAGGATCTCGGTGGTGGCGGGCATCATCAGTGCACCTCCGGCTGGTTGCCGGCCTTGAGCAGCGGCGGGCAGCTCGGCTTGTCGTGAGTCACCCCCAGCAGGTCGGCCATCAGGGCGCAGAGCTGGGTCTGCTGCATGGCGGGGCCGGCGGGCCACTGGGCCACAAACGCATCGCCAAACAGCCAGAGCGGTACCCGGCGCTCCTCGGCCAGGGTGCCGCCGTGACTCAAGTCGTTGTTCATGCCGTGATCCGAGGTGATCACCACCTGATACCCCTCCGCCAGCCACTGGGGCAGCAGGTCGGCCAGCAGGCTGTCCATCCGGCGTGCCTGATTGCGGTACTGGCGGGAATCGAGGCCAAACTGGTGGCCGGCGTCATCGACCCCCATTGGGTGGATCAGCAGGAAATCTGGGTCGTGCTGGCTGCGCAGCCACTCGCCGTCCATCAGCAGATGGCTGTCGGGGTAGCCGTCATCCCAGTAGAAGCAGCCGTGCTGGATCGGCAGTCGCTCGTCATGGGTGAAGCGATCGCGGGCCGCTTGCCAGGGGCTCTGGTTGTAGAGCTCGCTCACCCAGTAGTAGGCCGCCGCCGCGGTGCGTTTGCCGCCGGCCCGGGCCAGATGGAAGATGGACTCCTGCCGGCTGAGACGGCTCACCCCGTTGTGGGTGATGCCGCTCTCCACTGGTGTCGACCCGGTCAGGATGCACTCGTAGAGGGGCCGGGAGAGGGAGGGCAGGGCGCAGCTCAGGGTTGCCTGCAACCCCTGCTCCGCCTCCACCATGCCTGCGAGGTAGCCCATGCAATGGGCTACCTCGGCAGAGAGGCCATCCACAAGTACCACTATCACCTTGTGTTGCACTGGCCGCTCCTTATTGCATGTTGATCATGACGGTTTCCTGCCACTGGCGCGGCAGGGCCTTGGAGCTCTGCTCCCAGGCGGCGTGATCCTGGACCGGCTTGGCATTGGCGTACTGCTCGGCCGGCAGCAGCTTGGCCTTGACGTCGTCCGGCAGGGTCACGTTGCTGCGGATCGGGCGGGCATATCCGCGCGCCAGGTTGATCTGGCCGGCGTCGGAGAGGATGTATTCCCGCGCCAGCTTGGCGGCGTTGGGGTTCTTGGCCCACTTGTTGATGATGGTGGTGTAGCCGGCGATGACGGAGCCGTCGCTCGGGATCACCACCTCAAACTTCTTGGGGTCGATCTGGTCGCGGTAGTTCAGCGCGTTGAAGTCCCACAGCACGCCCACTTCCACCTCGCCCTTCTCGATGTTGGCGATGGTCGGGTCATTGAGCGACAGACGGCCCTGCTTGGCCAGCTGGCCGAACAGCTCCAGCGCGGGTTTCAGATTCTTCTCGCTGCCACCGGTGGCATAGGCCGCCGCCAGCACGCCGTTGTTGGCCTGGGAGGCAACACCGACGTCACCCAGAGTCACCTTGTAGTCGCCA
This sequence comes from Aeromonas sp. CD, assembly GCF_033349375.1. Classification (NCBI taxonomy): domain Bacteria; kingdom Pseudomonadati; phylum Pseudomonadota; class Gammaproteobacteria; order Aeromonadales; family Aeromonadaceae; genus Aeromonas; species Aeromonas sp. CD. The sequence goes on along the minus strand of NZ_CP137631.1, from coordinate 4,528,486 downwards.
CCCAGCAGGGACTGCCAGCTGGTGGGGGCGGCCTTGACCAGATCCTTGTTGATCAGGAAGGCGATGGTGCCGGTATAGGCCAGCATCCAGTGACCGTCGGCATCCTTGGCCCAGTTGGGAATGTCGGCCCAGGTGGAGGGTTTATAGGGCTGGGTGACCCCCTGCTTGACCGCTACCGGGCCGAAGGCGCCGCCCACGTCGCCGATGTCGGCGGTGGCATTGGCCTTCTCGGCGGCAAACTTGGCGATCTCCTGCGCCGAGCTCATGTCGGTATCCTGATGCTTGATGCCGTAGATGCTGCCGAGCTGCTGCCAGGTATCCTTCCAGTTGGCCCAGCTGTCGGGCATGCCGATGCTGCTGAGCTGGCCTTCACCGCGGGCGGCCTTCTCGAGATCCGCGATATTTTCGGCGGCAAACAGTGGCTGACTGATGGCCACCAGGGCCAGTGCACTTGCGATCACGCTTTTCATCATCCCATCCCTCTGGACTAGGTCAGTTAAGGTTCGAGAGGGATGCTAGAGGGGAAATATGACGGTGGCGGGGCGCTTTGATGGCAGTTTGATGACAATCGCCCTGTCATGTCGCTGTCATCCACAGCGGTTACAACTCTGAACCCAAGTGAAGCTGGACTACTCCAGCAAGGGCTAAGCCAGCCGCCGCAGTCAGGATGAGCGACAGGGACATGAGCGTGATTGAATCGAGATTGAGCGAGCGGGTCGCGGCCGATGGCCGCGCCTCCAAGTGTGAACAGATTTGCCAGACCCTGCGCCGCTATATCGGCAGCGGCCAGCTGGCGGCAGGGCAGCAGTTGCCCGCCGAGCGGGCGCTGAGCGAGCGCTTCGCCACCACCCGCATCACCATCAAGGAGGCGCTCTCGAGCCTGGAGGCGGATGGACTCATTTATCGAGCCGAGCGCCGTGGCTGGTTCGTGGCGCCGCCAAGACTCACCTACGATCCCGCCATCCACACCCACTTTCACCAGTGGATCGGCGAGCAGCAGCGCACTGCCGAAACCCGGGTGCTGGCCCACGGCAGCGAGCTGGCCAGCAGCGAGCTGTGCCGCTGGATGGGGCTGGATCCTTTTACCCCGCTGTATGAAATTCGCCGCCTGCGCCTCATCGACGGTCGCCCGGTGCTGCACGTCAGCCACCATCTGCTGGCCAGCCGGTTTCCCGATATCGCCAGCGCGCCGCTGGCCAGCTCCCTCACCGAGCTCTATCAGCAGCGCTATGGCATAGGCCAGGGTGGGGCGAGTCTCGAGATCACCCCCTCGGCGGCGCGCGGCGCCATCGCCCGCGCCCTCAATCTGGCGGAGGGGAGCGCCGTGCTGCGGCTGGTGCGGGTCAACTATGACGAGCGGGGGGCGCTGGTGGATTGCGACATCGAACACTGGCGGCCGGATGCCATCCGTATCTGTCTCGATACGCGAGTATTGCAGCCGCTTGCAGGCAAGCTGCAGCAAATCCGGCTCGCCGACTAGGGGATATCCAGAGCACTGGCGGGTACAGTGGCAATCCGCATCTGTCTCGATACGCGGGCATTGCTGCCGCCTGCATTCGACAGGCCAGCGCAGATCCAGCTTGCGGATCAGGGGTGATCCAGCGTGCTCTGGCGGGTCATGCCTGGGTGGAAAGGAGGGGAGGCGGATCCCGCAGGATCCGCCGGGATCAGTTGTCGATATTGGGGATCAAGTCGTCGAAGCTCTGGTAGCCGCAGTCGGCCAGCTGCAGTGACATGGTGTAGGTCTTGCTGCCCTCGCGCTGGCCGATGGCGGGACGATTGAGCTTGAGCTCCTGGTGCCAGTACTCCTTCATCCGCTCGATCAGCGCCATCGCCTCGCTCTCGTCCAGATGAAGCTGACACAGGGCCATGTAGTTGTTGGACTTGTGCATGTTCTCCACCAGATAGTCCCCCAGCACGGACATGGCCTGGCGCGCCTGCTGGCGGGCGAAGCGGCTGTGCTGCTCGAAGCTGATCCGCTCGCTGATGAGGAAGTGGTAGCTGTTGTCGATGCCGAGCTGCAGGATGCCGAGCTTCTCCAGCTTGCGCAGATAGAGGTAGCAGGAGGCATCGGTCAGGCCGTACTCCCGCTTGAGATCGATTAACGTCTTGTCGCGCCAGAAGATGTTGGCGAGAAAGGCGTATAGACCGGGCTCCTTGTGGAATGCCTCGTCCTGCTCCTGGGTGAAGACGGCGCGGCGGCTCTGGGCATCCTGAGTGCGGTCCAGCAGCTCCTCGAACGACAGCCCCACCAGGTGGCAGATCTCCAGCAGGGTATCGAACGGCAGGGAGGGCTTGTTCATCATCCGCTTGACGGTGGCGATGGAGACGCCCATGGCTTCTGCCAGGGTCTGATAGCGGATCCCCTTGTCGGTCAGGGTCTTCTTCAGGGTGTCGAGAATATTGTTGGCCAGGGTCTGGCTGTAGGTCATGCAACTATTCCTTTATCTGCATCTTTATGTTGTGTCAGAAACTGAGTTCTTTTGTCGTTATGGGCTCAGATACTGACACTTAAAAAAACCAGAGGAAACAAACCCGGCGTAATCGATGGAAATGGCCAGACCAGTCTGAGTGGAAGGTTGCAGATAGTGATACTCTGCGGTGCATATCCTTCAACCATTCAACATTTTGCTGGTGGCGCATAAAACATCGCGCATAATTCAACACGAATCGGATTCAAGACCTTCCTGGTTGAGAAATCGATTGTTTGCTTCCAATTTAAGGGTTTTTTAAACCGCAAGGTTTTTATTCTTTCCTGGCATTGAGCGGAACTCGCAAGAGGGCCGCTTTTTTCTTTTCTCCGAATTTGCGCCCGCCGTCAAGCAGCGGGGCACCGGCAGCCCGCTGTCGCTGCTTGCGCCCTCTTTCTGTTACCGCCCGTCTTACTCTCCCTTGCAGGGAAACAGCTTGGGGATCTCCCGAATAAGCCAGCTCTTGGCCTTGCCCATGGTGTCGCGCCGCCAAGCCAGCACGACCTGGATCTGGTGGCGATACTCGGGGCTGATCACCTTGAGCCGTCCGGCCCTGATGTCCTCTTCAATCCAGCTCAGCGGCATGGTGCCGACCCCGATCCCCGCCAGCAGGGCGTCACGCTTCTCGCCCATGGTGCTGACGGTCAGGCGCGGCTGCTTGTCGAGCAGGCGATAGGTGAGCACCGGCTTGCGCAGCGCCGTGTCGGCCACCGCGATGGCCCGGTAGCGGCGCAGGGTATCGTCCGCCAGGGGCTCGGGCTCCTGATGCAGGGGATGATCCGGGTGGGCGACGTAGAGCATCACCTCCTCCTGCAGCGGCTGATGCTTGATGCCGGTCATCATGATGTCGGGATTGAGGGAGGAGATGAGCAGGTCGGCCCGGCCATCCTCCAGACACTCCCAGCTGCCCGCCAGCACTTCGGCTCGCAGCCTGAGCCGGGTATCGGTCAGCTCGGCCAGCCGCTCCACCAGCGGGTAGAGGGCCTGCAGGGGCACCAGGGCATCGATGGCGATGGTGATGTCGGTCTCCCAGCCGCGGGCCAGCGCCCGGGTCTCCCCCACCAGGTGCTCGGCCGCTTCCAGCAGAACCCGACCCCGTTCCAGCAGCATGCGGCCAGCCGGGGTGAACTTGGTTCTGTGGCCGCTGCGGTCGAACAGCATGGCGTCCAGCTCGTCCTCCAGCTTCTGCACCGTGTAGCTCAACGCCGAGGGCACTTTGCCCAGTTCGTCGGCCGCCGCCGCGAAGCTGCCACGGCGGTCGATGGCATCCAGCACCCGGATGGCTTCCAGGGTCAGTGCCCGTTCCTTGTTCAGTTCCTTGGCCATAAATTGCCTTCAATTTTTTTGAACATGTTTGCCAGTTTATCTCGCTAACAAGTTAGGCCAAGAGTCTTTAATATTCAATCAACGCTTAGGCAGGAACGCCAAGCAGCCAAATAAACGGGTAGTTCCAGACTGTGACTCCATCAATCAGGGAGTCTGACTTCGGTGAAAGAACAACACACTATTTGAATGACCTCTTGCATGGATGCATTGATTCTGGCCACAGCGGCCTTGGCAATGACATAAAACCAAGAGAGTGAATGAACATGAAAAACGTAATCAAGATGCTGGCCGTTGCAGGCCTGATGACCGCAGGTTTTGCTCAGGCTTCCGTCCCGGCTGACCTCAACGCCGCCCCGGGCGTGCTGTTTGTGAACTGGCACGCGACCGCCGCGGTGGAAGGCAAGGGCAACCCCATGCTGGAAGTGCGTGACGAGTCTGGCGACCTGGTTGCCTCCGTCCATGCCAACCTGATGGGCAACCAGCAGGTACAGATCCCGAGCCGCACCCAGGGCAACCTGACCGTGAGCCTGGGTGAACAGAGCAGCGACTACCGCATTCCGTTCGGCATCGGTAGCGGCAAGCAGCGTTAATCAACCGTATCGGTACGTGAGGAGCACGCCATGATGAAATTGAGAGCCGCAGAAGCGCGCGGCAAGGCCAACTTCGGCTGGCTGGATGCGCGCCACAGCTTTTCCTTCGGGCACTACTACGACCCGGACTGGATGGGGCATTCAGTGCTGCGGGTCATCAATCAGGATCTGGTGGCGCCGGGTGGCGGTTTCGCGACCCACCCTCACGCCAACATGGAAATCCTGACCTGCGTGCTGCAAGGCACCATAGAGCACAAGGACAGCCTCGGCCATGCCGAGCAGATCCCGGCGGGGGATTTCCAGCTGATGAGCGCGGGGTCCGGCATCCGGCACAGCGAGTACAACCCCTCGCAGACCGAGCCGCTCTCCCTGCTGCAAATCTGGATCGAGCCGAACGAACACGGCACGACACCCGGCTATCAGCAGAAGAAGATTGAAGCCAATCCGGGCATGACGCTGGTGGCGTCACCGGATGGCGAAGCAGGATCCTTCAGGATCCGCCAGCAGGCCCGCGTCTGGCGGTTGCAGCTTGAACCGGGTGAGAGCCTCACCTGGGAGCTGGCCGGCCGACACGGCTACCTGCAGATGATTTCAGGGGAACTGACCGCCAACGGTCTGGCTGCCCGACCCGGCGACGGGGTTCTCAGTCGTGATGAGCCCAAATGGGATCTGGTGGCCGCGAGTGCCAGCCAAGCCCTGTTATTTGACCTACCCTGAAGCAGTCAGCGGTGATGTGACGCAAAACGAGGATATTGAAATGGACAAGATGAAAGATTTGGCACTGCTGGTGGGTCGCGTTCTGCTGGCTCTGATGTTTGTGATTGCGGGCTGGGGCAAGATCGGCGGTTACGCCGGTACCCAGGGGTATATGGAAGCCATGGGCGTGCCCGGTTTCATCCTGCCGCTGGTGATCCTGCTGGAGCTGGGCGGTGGCCTCGCCATCATGCTGGGCCTGTTTACCCGCAGCCTCTCCGTGCTGATGGCCGGTTTCACCCTGATGGCCGCCTTTATTTTCCACTATCAGCCTGCCGACCAGATGCAGATGCTGATGTTCATGAAGAACGTCTCCGTGGCCGGTGGTTTCCTGGCCCTGGCGGCAGCCGGTGCAGGGGCCTTCAGCCTGGATGCCCGCTTCGGCAAGAACTGGTAAACCCCGCAGGTTCGAGTTTTCCAACGCCTTTTGGCCGGTGCAATCGCACCGGCTTTTTTATGCCCGTCACATTTGCCTGCGGCAGATGACGGCGACGTGATCGGCGACAACAAGCGCCTTTTGCATCTTCCCCCCCGATCCCCGACAATCCCGATACCTGTGAAGTGACGGGGATCCTTGAGGTTTTCCCGCGCTGACCCCTCTTTTGCTCTGGCGGGAATTGCCCATGTTTACCCTCTACCACTCCAATCAGCTGGATCTGCTCAAAGAGCTGCTGGTGAGCCGCATCCGGCAGGCGCCCCTCTCTCACCCCTTCAAGCGCGAGCAAATTCTGGTGCAGAGCCCGGGTATGGCCCAGTGGCTCAAGCTGGAGCTGGCCAAGGCCTTCGGCATCGCCGCCAATATCGACTTTCCGCTGCCCGCCAGCTTTATCTGGGAGATGTTCACCCAGGTGCTGGCGGACGTACCGCGCCAGAGCCCCTACAACAAGGGCGCCATGAGCTGGCAGCTGATGACCATTCTGCCCGCCCTGCTCGATCGCCCGGCCTTTGCGCCGCTGGCCGCCTATCTGGGCGGGGAGGACGCGGATCCTGCCAAGGATCCCGAGCAGGTGCGGCTGTGGCAGCTCTGCCAGAAGGTGGCGGATCTCTTTGACCAGTATCTGGTCTACCGGCCGGACTGGATCGCCCGCTGGGAACAGGGGGAGGGGTTGAGCCAGGAGCTGGCCGGAGTGAGCGGTCAGGATTGGCAGCCGGAGCTGTGGCGCGAGCTGGTGGCCCGCACGTTGGCGCTCTCTCCAAGCGGCTACCACCGTGCCAACCTCTACGAGGAGTTCATCCACGAGCTGCAGCGTACCGCCACGCTGCCGGGCAAGCTGCCGCAGCGGGTCTTCGTGTTTGGCATCTCGGCGCTGCCGCCGCGCTATGTGGAGGCGTTGCTGGCCCTCGGCAGCCGGCCGGAGGTGGAGGTGCACCTGTTCGTCACCAACCCTTGCCGCTACTACTGGGGCGACCTACTCGATCGCAAGACGCTGGCGCGCCTCGAAAACAAGCTCAAGCCCGGCACCGACATCGAGACTCTGCAGGGCCCCGCCAACCCGCTGCTCGCCTCCATGGGCAAGCTGGGGCGCGACTACCTGCATCAGCTGATGGAGCTGGAGGTGCCTCAAATAGAGGCCTTCGTCGATATCGACGAGCTGGATGGCAAGGGCAACATCAAGCTGCTGCAGGCCATCCAGAAGGATGTGCTGGAGCTGGCAGAACGGGGCGCCGGCCAGTTCGATCTCGACGCCAGCCACCACAAGAGCCCGCTCGATCCGGCCGATGGATCCCTGCAGATCCACGCCTGCCACGGCCCGATGCGCGAGCTCGAGGTGCTGCACGACCGGCTGCTGGCGCTGTTCGAGCAGGACACCTCCCTCACCCCGAAAGACGTGGTGGTGATGATGCCGGATGTGAACAGCTACGGCCCCTACATTCAGGCGGTGTTCGGCGCGCGTGGCCAGATCCCCTTCGCGGTGTCGGATCGGGCGGCCAGTCAGGAGAGCCCGCTGCTGCAGAGCTTCCTCGCTCTGCTCAGGCTGCCCAACGCCCGCTTCGGAGCGGGCGAGCTGCTCGCCATTCTCGAGGTGCCCGCCGTGCTGCGCCGCTTCGAGCTGGATGACGAGGAGTTCAACCAGCTGCGAGTCTGGGTGCAGGAGACCGGCATCCGCTGGGGGCTGGATGATGGCTACCCCGAGCGCTTCGATCTGCCGCGCCTCTCTGGCAACAGCTGGCTGTTCGGCCTGCGCCGCATGCTGCTCGGCTTTGCCATGGGCGACGGCGAGCCGGTGGCCGGCATTCTGCCCTACGCGGACATCGAGGGTCAGCAGGGCTTGGCGCTCGGCAAGTTCGCCTGGTTCGTCGACTCGCTGGCCGAATTTTTGCCCCGCCTGCAACAGGCGCAGCCGCTAGGGGAGTGGGTCGCCTGCCTCAACGCGCTGCTGGAGCGCTTCTATCTGGCCGACGAGGATGAAGAGCGCCAGCTGCAACTGATCCGCAGCCAGCTGGCCGACTGGCTCGCCCAGCTCGGCGAGGCCCGCTTCGAGCAGCCCATCAGCGCCGACTTGTTGCAGGATTACCTCGGCAGCGTGCTGGGGGAGTCCCGCTCCAGCCAGCGCTTCCTCGCCGGTCAGGTCAATTTCTGCACCCTGATGCCGATGCGCTCCATCCCCTTCAAGCAGGTCTGCCTGCTCGGCATGAACGACGGCGTCTACCCGCGCACCCTGCCACCCATGGGGTTTGACCTGATGGCGGTGGCGGGCCGGCGGGGGGATCGCTCCCGTCGCGACGACGACCGCTACCTCTTCCTCGAGGCGCTGCTCAGCGCCCAGCAGGGGCTCTACATCAGCTATCAGGGTTTCAGCGCCCAGGACAACAGCGACAAGGTGCCCTCGGTGCTGCTGGCCGAACTCATCGACTATGTGCGGCAGGGCTTCGTGCTGGCTGGGGATGAGCAGCTCGATGACGAGACCTCCGGCAAGCGGCTGCTGGCGCACCTGATCACCCAGCATCCACTCACTCCCTACAGCCACGCCTACTTCTATCCGACGGCGGGTTCCGGCCTCTTTACCTATGCCGCCGACTGGCTGCCGGCCCTCCATCCGCAGCGCGGCGCAGCCAACTTCCAGAGTGGCGAGCTGCCGCTCCCTCCCGAATGGGGCAAGGAGCAGGGGCTGGAGCTGGCTGAGCTGCTGCGCTTCTATCGCCAGCCCGCCCGCTACTTCCTCAACCGCCGTCTCAAGGTGTGGTTTGAACTCAACGAAGCCAACATCGAGGAGAGCGAGCCATTCGAGCTGGATGGCCTGCAACATTACCAGCTGAAAGATCTGCTGCTCACTGCTCACCTGGCACAGGGGGACAGCGCCGTGCGGCGCGAGCGGCTGCAGCTCACCGGCCTGCTGCCGCAAGGGTGGTTCGGCAGCCTGCTGCTGGAGGATCTGGATGCCGAGATGGGCAAGCTGGCGGATCGGCTGCGGCCCTGGGTGGCAGCCAATGAGACGGAGAAACAAGCGGTGGAGGTCGATATCGCGTTAGCCCAGGGTCAGCTGCAAGGGTGGATCGACACCCAGAAGGGGCGCTTGCTGGTGGTCAAGCCCGGCAGCTTCAACGGCAAGGATCTGCTGCTGGGCTGGATCCAGCACCTCTGCCTCTCCCTGAGCGACGCCCCCGGCGACACCCTGCTGTTCGACGCCAAGCAGAGTCTGCGGCTGGCCAGGCTCCCGGCTGACGAGGCGCGGCCCAAATTGGCGGCGCTGGTGGCGCTCTGGATGCAGGGGATGAAGCGGCCGCTGCCCTTCTTCCCGAGCACCGCCTGGGAGTGGCTCAAGGCGATCGAGAAGGATCCGGAGAAACCGGAGGCGGCCGACAAGGCGGCTCTCACCCGCTTCAACGGTGGCTACATGGCCAAGGGGGAGGGGGAAGACGCTTATGTCACCCGCTGTTTCCCGGAACTGGACGAGGCCGTGCTGGCCCAGTTGCAGGCGCTGGCCCGTGAACACTTGACCCCGCTGCTGACCACCATGGAGATGATGTAATCATGGCTAACTCGCTCAATACATTACGTTTTCCCCTCCATGGTGAACGACTGATCGAGGCCTCTGCCGGCACCGGCAAGACCTACACCATCGCCGGTCTCTACCTGCGTCTGCTGCTGGGCCACGGCCCGCTGATTGAAGAAGGCGCCGATGTGGGTCAGCCGAGCGCCCACGAGCGGCCGCTCTCGGTGACCGAGATCCTGGTGGTGACCTTTACCGAGGCTGCCACCGCCGAGCTGCGCGGGCGGATCCGCGCCCGCATTCACGAGGCGCGCCTCGCCTTTATGCGCGGTGAAAGCAAGGACGCCCTGCTGAGCCAGCTGCTGGCGGAGGTGGAGGATCACGAACTGGCGGCCCGCCGGCTGCTGGCCGCCGAGCGGCAGATGGACGAGGCGGCGGTCTTCACCATCCACGGCTTCTGCCAGCGGATGCTGAAACAGAACGCCTTCGAGTCGGGCGCCCTCTTTGAAACCGAATTTCTCACCGACGACAGCCAGCTCAGGCTGCAGGCGGTGAGCGACTACTGGCGATCCGAGTTCTATCCGGTCGACAAGCCCCTCGCCAGCGCGGTGCGTGCGCTCTGGCCGAGCCCCGCCGCCCTGCTGCGGGAGATGGGCAGCTGGCTCGACAACAGCGAGCTGGAGATGCGCCCGCCGGCGGGGGATGAAACCCTCGCCGCCCGCCATCAGGCGGCCATGGCCCGCATTGAGGCGGTGAAGCGCGAGTGGCTGGCGCAAGGGGACGAGATCCGCCGCCAGACGGATGGGCAAGTAAGCCGCTACACCGGCAAGAACTACGAAGGCTGGCTCGCCAAGATAGCCGACTGGGCGCAAGACGAGGCCAGCGGCTACGCCATTCCCAAGGAGCTGGAGCGCTTCGGCCAGACGGTGCTGGAGGAGAACCTCAAGAAGGGGGGCGCAGTGCCGACCCTGCCGCTGTTCAGTCAGATCGACGAACTGCTGGCGAGCCGCCCCGGCATTCGGGATCTGATCCTGCAACGGGCGGCGGTGGTGGTGCGCAGCCGGATGCAGGCCAGCAAGCGGCAAGCCCATCAGCTCTCGTTCGATGACCTGCTCAAAGACCTCGACGGCGCGCTCGGCTCCGGCCTTGGCGAGCGGCTGTGCGAGCGCATTCGCGCCACCTACCGGGTGGCGATGATCGATGAATTTCAGGATACCGACCCCCAGCAGTACCGCATCTTCCACCGTCTTTACGGTGGCCACAGTGACACGGCGCTATTGATGATCGGTGACCCCAAGCAGGCCATCTACGGCTTTCGCGGCGCCGACATCTTTACCTACATTCAGGCGCGGCGAAATGTGAGCGCCCACTACACCCTCGGGCGCAACTGGCGCTCCAGCCGCGCGCTGGTGGCGGCGGTCAACGGCCTGTTCGAGCGGGCCAAAGATCCCTTTATCTACGAGGCGGATATCCCCTTCCTGCCGGTGGAGGCGCAGGGTAAGAGCAAGGCGCTGCTGCTGGATGGCGAAGCCGCCCCCGTGCTCCACTGCTGGCAGCTGAGCGGCCAGCCCACTTTCAACAAGGGGGATTACCAGAGCCGAATGGCCCGCGCCACGGCGGTGGAGATCCACCGCCTGCTGACCCTGGCCCGCGCGGGCAAGGCGCAGATCGGCGATCAGCCGGTGAAAGCGGGGGATATCGCCGTGCTGGTGCGCACCGGCGCCGAGGGCAAGCTGGTGCAGCAGGAGCTGGCGCGGCTCGCCATCGCCTCCGTCTATCTGTCGAATCGCGATAGCGTGCTGGCGCAGGTGGAGGCGCGGGAAATTTTGCTCATTCTGCATGCCTGCCAGAACCCGGGTGAGGAACGCAGCCTGCGGGCGGCGCTCGCCACCGGGCTGTTCGATCTGGACGCCAAGGCGCTCGATGAGCTCGCCAGTGACGAGCGGGCGTGGGAGAGCGCGGTGCAGGAGTTTATGGAGTACCGCAAGATCTGGCACAAGCGCGGCGTGCTGGCCATGCTGCGCGCCCTGCTGCACCGGCGCAATCTCGCCTCCTCCCTGCTGGCGAGCCCGAACGGCGAGCGGCGGCTGACCAACTTCCTCCACCTCGGCGAGCTGCTGCAACAGGTGAGCTGTGAGCTGGATGGCGAATATGCCCTGCTGCGCTGGCTGGGGGAGGCGGCGAGCCGCCCCGACGGCCAGGATGCGGAGCAGGTACTGCGGCTCGAATCCGAACGCAAGCTGGTGCAGATCGTCACCATCCACAAATCCAAGGGGCTGGAGTACCCGCTGGTGTTCCTGCCCTTCATCTGCAGCCACCGCGCTGCCGATACCCCGCTGTTCCATGAAACGGACGGTGCGGGCAATCGTACCGTGCTCGATCTCACCGGTGCCGAAGCGTCCCTGGCCGAGGCCGACCGCGAGCGGCTTGCCGAAGATCTGCGGCTGCTCTATGTGGCGCTGACCCGGGGCGTCTACGCCACCTGGCTGGGGCTGGCGCCGGTGCGCTCCGGCAATGGCAAGTCGGAGCAGACCGACCTGCACCAGACCGCCATCGGCTACCTGTTGCAAAAGGGTGAGGAGGGGGATGCCACCACCCTGGCGACTGCCCTGACCGAGCTGGCACAGGCGCTGCCCGGGGTGGCCGTCGGTGAGCCCTTGCTCACTCGCCCGGCCCCCATGGCGGCGGAGGCGGAGCAAATGGGCGAGCCGCAGGTGCGCTACTTTACCGGCACCCTCGAGCGGGACTGGTGGATCAGCTCCTACTCCGGGCTGGCGGCGCAGGGCCACGGCCACAGCAAGGGGGTGCTGGCCAACCCCGGCTTCGATGACGAGGTCGTCACCGAGGCGGCTGCATTGGCTGCCGAGCAACCGGAAGAGGCGCCCCAGCCCTCCATCTTTACCTTCCCGAAAGGGGCGCGCCCCGGCACCCTGCTGCACAGCCTGTTCGAGACCATCGATTTTCAAAGCGCCGGCGGCGAGCCGCTGGCGGAGCACATCGCTACCCTGCTGGCGAAGGATGGCTTCGACGAGAGCTGGGCGCCCGTACTGCAACGGCAGGTGGAGGCGGTGCTCGATACCCCGCTGGAAACGGGCTTTGGCGAGCCGGTACGGCTGCGGGATCTGGCCCCCGAGCGCAAACAGGTGGAGCTGGAGTTCTTCCTGCCCATGGGACGGGTGACGGCACCGGCGCTGACCGCGCTCTGTCAGCAGCACGATCCGCTGTCACGCGGCAACAAGCCGCTCAGCTTTGCCACCGTGCAGGGGATGCTCAAGGGCTTTATCGACCTGGTGTTCGAGTGGCAGGGGCGCTGGTATCTGCTCGACTACAAGTCAAACCACCTCGGCATGAGCCCCGCCGATTACAGCCGTCCGGCGCTGGAGCGGGCGATGGCCGAGCACCGCTACGACCTGCAATACCAGCTCTACTCGCTGGCGCTGCACCGGCTGCTCACCCTGCGCCTGCCGGGCTACGACTTCGAGCAGCATTTTGGCGGTGTTTTCTATCTGTTCCTGCGCGGCATGCCGCAGGGGGGCATTTTCCATACCCGCCCCAGCCGTGAACTGGTGCTGGGGCTGGATAAGTTGTTTCGCGAGGGGGCGGCGCCCGCCCTCGCCGGGGTATTGGATAACGGGGTAGAAGCATGAACGGCACCATGATGATTGAACGGCTCAAGGCCCTGGCGCTGGCAGGGCGCATTCGCCAGCTGGATCTGCAATTTGCCAGACTGGTGGCCGATCTGGGCGGCAGCCCCGAGCTGGTGCTGGGGGCGGCGCTCGCCTGCTTCGAGCTGGGGCGCGGCCATGTCTGCCTGCCGCTGGAGATGCTGGCGCATTCTGGGAACGAAAAGGGATCCCTGCGCCCGTTCGGGCTGGATCCGGATCAGAGCCGGGATCTGCTGCTGGATCTGGCGGATCCTGCCCGCTGGCCCGCCCTGTTTGCAGAGAGTCCTCTGGTTGGCACCGAGCAGCATGATGGGGAAGCCCCGCGCTGGCCGCTGCGGCTGTGGCATGGGCGGCTCTACCTCACCCGCTACCACGACTTTGAGCTGGGGGTGGCCCGCCACCTGCGCGCCTTGAGTGAAAGAGCCGAATGGCCGGAGATTGCCCCGGCTCTGTCGCGCCTCTTTGCCCGCGACTACGGCCTGGTGTTCGCAGCCCTGCTCAAGGCCCGCCTCGCCCCCGACTTCTCGGCCCGCCACTTTATCCTGAAGTATCTGGATCTGGTGTTCCCAAGCGAGGTGGACTGGCCCGCCATCGAGGCGCTGCTGGCCAGCGCCCAGGCTGCAAACGACCTGAGCAAACTGGATGTGCTGGTGCCCGAGGCGCTCTGCTGCAACGGCCAGAAGCTGGCGGCGGCCACCGCGGCGGCGCGCCCCTTTGCGGTCATCTCCGGTGGCCCCGGCACCGGCAAGACCACCACGGTCGCCAAGCTCCTGGCCATTCTGGTGGAGACCGGCCTGCAAGCGGGCAAGGCCCCGGCGATCCGGCTGGTGGCCCCCACCGGCAAGGCGGCGGCGCGCCTGACCGAGAGTATCGGCTCTGCCCTACAGGCCCTCGATCTGCCCCCTGAGTGGGTGGAGGTGATCCCCACCGAAGCGGGCACCTTGCACCGGTTGCTCGGGGTGATCCCGGGGCGCAGCCAGTTCCGCCACCACGCGGGCAACCCGCTGCACCTCGACCTGCTGGTGGTGGATGAGGCCTCCATGGTCGATCTGCCCATGATGGCGCGCCTGCTCGATGCGCTGCCAAGCCACGCTCGCCTCATTCTGCTCGGCGACAAGGATCAGCTCGCCTCGGTGGAGGCGGGGGCCGTGCTCGGCGATATCTGCAGCTTTATCGAACAGGGCATCAGCCCCGCCCAGGCGGATTGGCTCTCCCGCCAGACTGGCTATCGCCTGCAGGGTACGCCAGCGGGAGCCCCGGTGCGCGACAGCCTCTGTTTGCTGGCCAAGAGCTGGCGCTTTGATCAGCATTCGGGCATCGGCCAGCTGGCGCGCGCCTGCAACAGTGGCGATGCCACGGTGGTGGAATCAGTCTGGGGCGCGGGCTTTGCCGATATCAGCCTGCACCCCTGGGCCGGGGAGGCCTACGATGCCCTGATTGCCCAGGGGGTGGCCGGTTATGGTGCCTATCTGAAGGCGGCCCGCGCGGGGGAAGATCCCGCCGCCGTGTTCAAGGCATTCAACAGCTTCCAGATCCTCTGCGCCCTGCGCGATGGCCCGTTTGGGGTTGAGGGGCTTAACGAGCGGCTTGAACTGGCCCTGTCACGGGCCAGCCTGATTGCCCGCGATGGCGACTGGTATGCCGGTCGCCCGGTAATGGTGGTGCGCAACGACCACGGGGTCGGCCTCTACAACGGCGATATGGGGCTCTGCCTGCCAGATGAAAGCGGGCGGCTCAAGGTGTGGTTTGAGCAGCCGGACGGCACCCTGCGGGCGCTGTTGCCCAGCCGCTTGCCGCCCCACGAGACCGTCTACGCCATGACCATCCACAAATCCCAGGGGTCGGAATTTGCCCATACCGTACTGGTACTGCCCGACAGCCCCAGCCCGCTGCTGACTCGTGAGCTGGTCTATACCGGCATCACCCGCGCCAAGGCCCGCCTCGATCTCTACGGCGATCGCGCCCTGCTGGCTCAAGCGGTACGGAAAAAGACCGAGCGTTATTCCGGATTGGCGGAGAGGTTGGGGGAGTGAGTAATTGGACGGCGGTAAAGGGATTTGCTGCTGTTCAAGTAGGTGGGCATTGCCACTCGGACAGATAACATACTAATTATTTCAAATGCAGAGGGAGTCAGTTATGTCTGAGCAAAAAATAAATCCAAATCAAGTCACTAAACCGATCCAGCTATTAGCTGCTTGGCTTGTTGGGTTGATCTTGATTAATGGGTCATTTTTGAGTGCCGCTAAGGTAATAGAAAGCCCTGAGTGGGCATCAGGTTTTTTGGTTGTTGCAGCAGTATTGAATGTCCCAGCATTCCTTATCCTGATATTTTTCCTACAAACTAAATTTAGAGCTGAGTTGCAAGAGGATACTTTTTATTCAAAGCATCTGGAAAAAGTAACCGGCATGTATAAAGATACTGGTGACATTCATTTGATAGAGGCGAAAATAAGAAAAGAAAACAATGATAGAGTTATTTCTCTTGTTAATGCAGTAGAAAAACTATTAATTTCATTGCCAAATGATATTGGTAGTGAGAGTGGTTCGATTTCAACGCATAATAAATTTATTGAACTGAAAGGAACTACTGCTGATGAAGAAAATGGAAATTATAAAAACATTGCTAAGGTCGCATTAAATGACTTGATGCCTAATTACAAAGATGCTTTGAGTTCATTATTGCGAGCAGGATACACTGTGGTCCAAGTGTTTGGTTCTAACAGTAAAGATAAGAAGCCACCTCAAAATCTAACAATCACATACCGTAATGATGTACCCAAAAAAGCACTTCGAGAATTATATGAGCTTTTTAAACCTTATGGTTTTAACAGAATTGATCTAGACCAGAATACACGACCAAATTTTTTTGATTTGCCAAATATATACATAGGCTCATATGTAGATGATTACTCAGATGAACATAAGTCAATAGAAGTTAATGAAGCTTTAGAAGCACTATTGATGGATGATGAGATTACTGGTGCACAATTTAATGAGTTCGTAAGTAGTATTACCGTGCAAACATCGGCCTGATATATGTGTGCCTAATAAGTGAAGAGGTCATAATCAACCCATATCATAGGGTATTGTTTTGTATATCTCGTAGTTTGGTACTGAGCGCAGCGAAGCCCAACGTTTACCGCGTAATCTCTTTTTCCTTCCCCTCATCCCCAGCCCTTCTCCCGTAGGGGAGAAGGGAGATTTGGCCCCGTGGCTATATCCCGAATTTACACGCCATTGCCAACGCCATATCCCCGATGCTGGATGATCCCCTCTCCCTTTGGGAGAGGGGCAGGGTGAGGGGGCGGGTTGCCACAATGCCCATTTCGTAAAATCGGGTAGGGTGCAATGAACGAAGTGAATTGCACCGCCCATATTTATCTTGCAAAATGGTCGAATGGTTTTATATTTAATAATAAATCAGGCAGTAAATGACAATGAATAGTTTCAAAAGCGAACAGCGAAAGAACATGCTGCTTGGGGGTGGTTTTATATTTCTGGTTGTTCTATGGTTGGCAAGTTTACTGTTCCAGTCAAGATTGTCAGATAAAACAGTTATTGCTGACTCGGTTCCAGAATTGCTCACCTACATTACTATCAGTGCGCTATTTGGATTGGTTGGTGCGATTGTTACTGCTTTTCGATGTCCCGGACGTAACGCCTTAAAATATATTGCAAAAGCGTTTGGTAATTGTTTCTTTATGATGTTTATAACGTCATGGAATGGTTATGATACGTACGTTTATTTTTATCCAGACAAAATAACTGGTTATGAGACAAAATATAAAGTGATTCACCCTGGACCACCCAAAGGTAAATACGGACGTTGTGAGGCCGGCTTAAAAATAAAAGATAAGCATACAGGGCATTGGTTTAATATTTGTTACAGTGATAATGACATTGGAAAGGAACGGATTGGGGATTATGGTGTGATGTGGGTGAAAACACGGGTCAATGAGGCAGGGTCATACCTGGAGAGCTACAAGGTATATCCAGAGAAATCTTATTTTTCTATCCCCTTACCGCCAACCTCTCTCCAGCAAGTAAATAAGGAGCTAAGCTCGTTCCCGCGCCCAGATTAAGCTTCTCTAATCGAACCTGTGTGGCTGGCGATCATATCTTCGATGTTGTTTGATCCCCTCTCCCGTTGGGAGAGGGCAGGGTGAGGGGAGCATTCAGGTATTAGATGGTCAGCTCCAGCCGGTTGCCTTCCGGGTCGAGGAAGGTGCTCTCGTAATAGCCGTCGCCGGTCCAGCGGGGGCCGTCCAGGTGTTTCACCTCGGCGCCCTTGAGCAGCTTGAGGCGGGCGGTCATCTTGTCCACCTCCTCCACACTGCCGAGGGAGAAGGTGAGATGGGCCAACCCCTGCAACGGGTGTGGCAGGTGCAGATCCGCCGGAAACAGGATGGGGGTGTGCATCAGCTCCAGGCTGGCGCCCCCTTCGAAACGCACGAAGTAAGAGCTGAATTGTTTGCTCGGATTGTGGTAGCGCTCATTGGCCTGCCCGCCAAACAGGGTGCAGTAGAATGCCTTGAGTGCCTCCAGATCCTGCGCCCAGATGGCGACGTGATGGATATGCATGGCTGGTCTCCTGTGACTTGATGCCCTTAATGCTATGCTGGGGCCTGTCCCTTCGACATGGCTGAGCCCGTCCTGATGATGTCTGAAACTGCCAACACCGATCTTGTCGATGTCTCCCCCGACTGCCGCGAGCAGATCTGCTGTGACAGCCTGCTGCCGGCCCTCGCACAGGAGCAGGTGTGGCTGGCGGGCTATTCCCGTCTCAAGACCCGTTACCGCATCGCGCGCCGCTTTGCCGATGTGCACTGTTTTCTGCTGACCCTGGGCGGCGAGGGGGAGGTGCAGGTGAGCGATCGCCGCGAGCGGTTGCAGGTCGGCGAGTGGGCGCTGATCCCGGCCGGGGAGCCGCTCTGCTATCAGCTTGGTGAGCAGTTGAGTTTGCAGGTGAACGAGCCGTTGGATCAGCCGTTGAACGAGACGGGCGAGTGGGAGCTGGTATGGCTGCTGCTGCACAAGGACTCCCCCTGGGATACCTTCGCCAGCCACCCCCGGCTTGGTTGTACTTCCCAGCAGGCCACCGTGCTGCGCACGATCGAGAACCTCTATGCGGAGCAGGAGCGCCATCAGGACCCGCTGCTCAGCGCCCTGCTGGTAGAGCAGCTCGGCTTTTACCTGCGCCGTCTGTTGCAAAAGGGAGAGGGGCAGCGGCGTGGCGAGCGGCTGGCGCTGCGCCTCGAATTGCTGCTCAAAGAGGCGCTGACCGAGCCGTGGGACATAGCGCGCATGGCCGGCGCCCTGCACCTTTCCGAACGCCAGCTCTACCGGCTCTGTCGGCAGCACTTTGCGCTGGCGCCCATGGCGTTGCTGCAACGGCTGCGCTTGCAGCGGGCGGCGCTCTTGCTGGCCAGCCGGGCCGACCCTGTGAAGTTGCTGGCCGAGCAGTGCGGCTTCAAGAATGAGTACCACTTCTCCACCGCCTTCAAACGCCAGCACGGGCTGGCGCCCAGCCACTATCGCAGCCTGCATCATCCCGCCTTTAAAACCGGACAAGGGTGAAATATTGAGCCACACTGGTTGCTACTGTTATTCAGACGAACCCGATGGCGGCCGATAACCGGAACAAGCGGTGGCGGTTTTCATCTATCAACGGATAGCGGGCTGTGCAGCCGTCTGCCGCTGTCATTTCTCAACATCAGGCTGGAATGCCCCGCACTCTGCGGGGCGGCAAGACAAGGATGGTCTCCCATGCTGCAGGACAGCGACACGATCAGGATCTCGGACGTCAGCGAGGCCGTGGTGCACGGCATTCTGGCGGTGGTGAGCGACGGGATCTGGGACTGGAATGCCAACACCGGCTTCGTCTATCGCAACCCGGGCTGGTATCAGATGCTGGGCTACGAGCCCCACTCCCTTGGCAACAACGTCTTCACCTGGGAGAGCGTGATCCACCCCGACGACATGGATCGGGTGATGGCCAGCTTCGATGCCTACCTGCGCGGCGCCGCCCCCGACTACCGGGTCGAGTATCGCTGCCGCAGTCGCGCCGGCGACTATATCTGGATCGAGGATTGCGGCCGCATCATCGCCCGCAACCCGGATGGGTCGGTGGCCCGGATGATCGGCGCCCATCGCAACATCCACGCCCAGAAGCTGCTGCTGGAGCAGCTGGAGCGGCGCAATCACACCCTGGAGCAGCAGATTGCCGAGCGCACCGCCGAGCTGGTGCGGCTCAACGAGGCGTTGCAGCAGAAGGCGGAGGAGAACCGCCAGCTGGCGGAGACCGACGCCCTGACCGGTGCCGCCAGCCGCTACCGGCTGGAGCGGGCCATCCGCCAGGAGTGCGAACGGGCCAAGCGCTTTCATCAGCCCTTCTGTGTCATCGCCATGGACGTGGATGACTTCAAGCAGATCAACGACAACCACGGCCACCACGCGGGGGATCAGACCCTGATCAACATAGTGGCGCTGGTGCGCAGCCACATCCGCGAAATCGACCTGATTGCCCGCTGGGGCGGCGACGAGTTCATGGTGGTGCTGCCCAATACCGGCCGGCTTGATGGCCGGCTGGTGGCCGACAAGCTGCGGGAGCTGTTGGTGCAGTCGCGAGTCTGCCAGCACTTCGATATCACCATGAGTTTCGGGCTGGCCGAGTACCAGCCGGACGAGCCCATGAGCCAGCTGATGGTGCGGGTGGATCGGGTCCTCTACCAGGCCAAGCTGACGGGCAAGAACCAGATCTGCGAGTAGTCCGTCCATAGCCGGCGTCTGCGGTCCGGCGAGCTCGCCGCCATGTCGGATTATTCTGGTTATCCCCCCCGAATGCGTCTTGACCGCACCCTCATGACGGCTCCGTACGAGTACGCCCGTCTGATGCGCGCTCTTTAATCCCCCGCGAGACATGAAACGATGAAAAAGAGCATCCTGGTTGCCCTGACTGCACTGCCCCTGATGGCCAACGCCGGTCTGATGGATTCCCTGACCGACACAGTGACCAGCACTGCCAAAGAGATGGCAGGCTCCGCTATGGACAGCGCCTCCAATGAAGCGATCAAGAAGGCGCTGGACATCAAGGAAGGCGGCTCCAACAAGCAGGCCATCAAGGACAAGCTGGGCGCACCGGCCAGCACCAAGACCGAAGCCGGTCTGGAAGTGTGGACCTATGACCTGGGTGCCCTGAACAAGGTTTCTCCCATGCTGGCAGAGACCTCCAAGACCCTGTTCAAGGATGCCGAAGCCGCTCAGAAGAACGTGCTGATCAAGTTCGAAGGCGAGACCGTCAAGACCCTGAACCTGGTCGACAAGACCAAGGCTTGAGTCTGAACGACGTGCATGAAAAAAGGGGCCCGCGGGCCCCTTTTTGTTGCCTGATGCTGGCCGTCAAACCTTGAAGCGGTGTACCAGCGCCAGCAACTGGCGATTGGAGCTGAGCAGTGCCGCTGCACTCTGCTCGGTGTGCTGGCCGTTTTCCAGCAGCAGGTTGAGCATGTCGCGAATGCTCACCATGTTGCGGTTGATCTCCTCGGTTACCCGGCTCTGCTCCTCGGCGGCGGTGGCGATCTGGCTGCTGAGGCCGTGGATCCGCACCACTGAGTCGGCCATGTTGTCGAGCCCCCCCGTCACCTGGCCCGTGGTATCTGCTGCCGCCTGACAGCTGCGCTTGGTATGTTCCATGGCGACCACGGCTTCGGCGACGCCCTGGGTGAGGCGCGACAGCATACTGCCCACCTCGGCCGTGCTGTTCTGGGTGCGCGCGGCCAGGGCGCGCACCTCGTCGGCGACCACTGCGAACCCGCGTCCCTGTTCACCGGCCCTCGCCGCCTCGATGGCGGCATTGAGCGCCAGCAGGTTGGTCTGGGCGGCGATGCCGCCGATCACCCCGAGTACGCTGCCGATCTGCTGGGCATCCTCCTGCATCTCCAGCACCTTGGCGGCCGCCAGATCCACCTCGTCGATCAGGGCCACCACGCTGGCGGAAGCCGACCCCACCACGGTGCGTGAATTGGCGGCCTGGCCGTTGGCGGCTTCGGTGAAGCTGGCCGAATCGCTGGCGTGTTGCGCCACGCTGTCGGCGGTGGAGCTGAGTTCGGTGAGTGCGGTGACCACCTGCTCCGTCTCGGCGGCATGTTCGTTCAGGATCCGTCTGGCTTGGCCGGTCTGCTGATCGAGGCGTGCCAATTCCTGGGTGATGAGATCGGTGGCATCCGTTACCTGTACCATCATCTGCTGCAGATAGGCGATGAAGCGGTTCACCGACAGGGCGATGTGATCCAGCTCATCGTGTCCCTTCACCTGAATGCGGGCGGTCAGGTCGGCATCACCGGCACTGAGGGCATCGATATTCTGCTTGAGGGTCTGCAGCCGATTGCCGAGTTGACTGACGGCGAGCAACATCAGCCCGAACAGCAGCCCCACCAGTGGTAGCTGGATAGAGGCCAGGGTGGTGAGCACATCCCTGCTGTCTTGTGTCAGCAGGCTGGTTGGCAGGGCAGTCGCCAGCAACCAGGGCGTCCCCTCGATGGCTTGCAGCAGCAGGGTCTGTTCTTCCCCCTGATCCTGGAAAGTGGTGCGCAACTGCGCCTGGCTGCGGGCTTGACCGAGCAGGCCGGCAATGGCGCTGGCGAAGGGATAATCGGCGTGAGCGGAGAGATTGCCCAGCACCACATCACCGTTCAGGCGGGTGTTTCGGCTCAGGATCTTGCCGTCAGCCTCGACAATCATCACCTGGCCACCGATCTCCTGCTCCTTGCTGGCCACCAGATCGTTGAAGAAGCCCAGGGTCACATCTATGGTCGACACCCCGTAGAGGGCACCATTGTGGTAGATCCCCATGGCGCAGTTGGTTCTCGGCTGCTGGCTGGCGCCGTCCTTGTAGGCGGCGGCCCAGGCACACATGCCTTGAGGGGCTTGCTGTCCCGCCTTATGCCAGGGTTGTTCGAAGTAGTTGGGGGCCTCAGCCGAGTTCCAGTAGGTATTGGGGATCAGCTTGTTGGCCGCATCCCTGTGATAGAAGGTGCTGAACTTGGCGCGGCCGGCTTCCCGCTGATCCGGCAGTGGCCAGATGCCGCCGCCAAACACCATGGCATTGCCGTATTGATCGATCAGCGCTGGCAGCAGGGCATCGATCTGTTCGCTCGGCAGCTGGGCGACCAGCTGGGTGATGCTGCGGGACTGGCTCTGCACCCCGTTGAGCTGATCGTGGATGTCGGTGGCGATCTCGCTGACCCGCAGTGCCACGTTCTGTTCACCGGCCTTCTGCAGCGCCGGCTTGATCCAGAGCTGGATACCAAATACCGTCAGGGCACACACCAGCGCCATGAATCCCACAAAAACGGCGCTATAGCGCCCCTTGATTGTCCCCAGACTCCACCCCATAACGACTCCTGTCTTTTGTTGGCTCGCCGATGCGCGACCTTGTTATGCGAGGCGCCATTATTAGCTATTTCGAACATAAAACGTTTGTTATCGCTCACAGAACTCGGAGCAGGGAGGAAGGGAAGTGAGGGATGTTGGAGTGGATTTCGGCGGGTAACCGGCCGAGCGGGAGGGCGGAACGAAAAAAGGGTGGCCGAGGCCACCCTGTTTCGGGTCGAAGTGTGTTTACTGATGCGCTTCGGCGAACTGCTTCATCGCTTCGGCGTGCTTGGTCATGCCGTCGGCACGCAGGCTCAGGTTTTTCACGAACTCGGCCTTCTTGGCCGGGTCTTCGATCTTGTCGTAACGCTGCTGCAGGTGAGTCTGGATCTGCTCCGGCGTCATGTTCTGCATGCGGGCCATCTTGTCGTGGCGGCCGCCATGGTGCTTGCCTCCCATCATGCCGCTGCCATCCATCGGGCAGTCGGTCATCATGCCGGGCTGGGCGGTGGTGACGGCTTCGCTGGCGGCATAGGCGCCGAGCGGCAGGCCAAGGATCAGGGTGGCGGTCAGCAGGGTCTTGGTCAGTTTTTTCATGGTCTATCTCCTTGCGGATTGAGTTCGGGGTCGGCTTGCTCGCCTTGACCCTAAGTAAACACCAGACTGGTGTCTGAACTTTGCCAGTTGAAGCCTATTTTGTAGCAGAGTGTGACACGGTGACGCTGTACAGGGCTTGACCGGGCGCATGCCGGACGGGAAATAAAAATACCCCGTCAGCGTCGCCCGCTGGCGGGGTATTTTTAGGCTGGGGCCGGCTTAGCGCTGGCGACCGCTGCCGACGCTGTAGGGCATGCGGTAGCTGCTGCTCTCACCGTCCAGGCTGAGGGTCAGGTCACCCTGGGCCCGCATCGGCAGACGTACCTGCTGCATCCCCTGCAACTCGGCAGGCACCCGCTTGAGCACGTCGCCGGTGGCGTTGCGGATCACCAGAGTGGGGTGTGCCTCATTGCTGCTGACAGCGTCGTGCCAGTTGACGAACAGCAGGCCGGGGGCGGCACTGACGTCGGCGGGCAGGGCGGCCTGGGCCAGGCCGGTGTGGGCCAGGCCGGCCAGCATTAACAGAGTCAGGCTCTTGTTGATCATGATCTTGGTCTCCTTGGTATGACTCGCCGCAAGATGGCGGCAGAAAAGTCAGGGTGCGCAGCCGCCGCCTGGCGGCCGCACATCATGACGAAGGGGATTCGGTCGCTCCCTTGGCGTCGCTGCGGCCGGGGGCCCTGTCGGCGGGGGATGTCTGCTTGTTGTCCGGGGGGCTCGCCGGTTGGGGCGAGCTGCCGCTCGCCTTTCTGGCAAGGGCTTCGCTGGCAGCAAAGGCCAGCAGCAAGGGGGTGGTGAGGGCCAGCATGGCCTGTCTACTCCTGCAACCGATGGGATGGCCACAGTAAACAGCCGGCTTGTGTCTCAACTTTGCCGAACGGGCGCTTTTTTGTAGCAGAGTGTGGCATCTTGCTGATCTGGCACACTTTGACACAAACCGCCCGGCAGATTTTCGTATACTCGTGCCAGCTCTAACAGGAGAGGCCTCATGAACCAAAGCAGCACCCACATTCTGGTGGTCGACGATCACAGCGAGATCCGCGATCTGCTGAAGCGTTTTCTGGAACAGCACGGCCTGCGGGTCAGTTGTGCCCGGGATGGCAAGGAGATGAAGCGGCTGCTGGAGGAGCGGGAGTTCGATCTGCTGGTGCTGGATCTGATGATGCCGGGAGAAGACGGCCTGACCCTTTGCCGCGAGCTGCGGGCCAAGTCCAGCCTGCCGATCATCATGCTCACCGCCATGGGGGAGGAGACCGACCGCATCATAGGGCTGGAGATGGGGGCCGACGACTACCTCGCCAAGCCGTTCAACCCGCGCGAGCTGCTGGCCCGCATCAAGGCGGTGATGCGCCGCACCCAGGTCGAGCCGCAGCCGGCGGCCGAGACCTTGACCCGGGATCTGCGCTTCGATCGCTGGCTGCTCGACATCAACCGGCGCGAGCTGGTGGATGAGGAAGGGGTGGGCCTGAGCCTGTCCACCGCCGAATTCGACCTGCTGCGGGTCTTTCTGGAGCGGCCGCAGCGGGTGCTGAGCCGGGATCAGCTGCTGGATCTGGCCCGTGGCCGTGAGGCGGTGGCGTTCGACCGGGCCATCGACACCCTGGTGAGCCGGCTGCGGCGCAAGCTGGAGCGGGATCCCAAGAACCCGGAGCTGATCAAGACCATCTGGGGCGGCGGTTACCTGTTTGCCGCCGATGTGACCCAGGTATAAGGCCGTGGGGATCCTCAAGCGTGGCTGGTCGAAACTGTGGCCCAAGGGGCTGACCGGCCAGATCATCCTGGTGGCGCTGGCCGGGCTGGTGTTGATCCAGCTGCTCAGTATCCAGATCTACCGTTCGGATCGGGAGGAGGCGCTCGGCTACATCAACAGCCGTAACGCCATGCAGCGGATTGTCTCCGTGGTGCGGCTGCTGGCCCTCTCGCCCCCCTCCCTCTATGACGAGATCATCAAGGCGAGCCGCAGCGAAACCCTGCTGCTGCGCATCGCCGACGAGCCGCTGCAACCGGACAACCGCAGCCCCCGCTTCGAGCAGCTGGTGCGCTCCCGGCTGGGCTACCCCTCGACCCTGATGGTGGAGATCAGCGCCGAGCTCAAGCAGGATGCCCAGCGCAGCCGCGCCTGGCAGCACCACAGCCGGATGATGAAGGATCGCAAGGGGATGCCGCCGCCGCAGGACATGCGGCTGTACGGCTCCATCCAGCTGCCGCGCGGTGGCTGGCTGCAGTTCAGCTCGCTGGTGGACAAAGAATCGGCCAGCTGGTCCTGGCAAACCACCCTCAACCTGATGCTGGTGGCGAGCCTGGTGATCGGCCTGATGATCTGGCTGTTCCGCCGCGCCACCCTGCCGCTCAAGCAGCTGGCTGCCAACGCGGATCGGCTCGGCCGTGGCGAGGACATAGAGCCGCTGCGGGAAGAGGGGCCGACCGAGGTGCGCGAATCCATCCAGGCGTTCAACCGCATGCACACCCGGCTCGATCGCTTCGTGCAGGACAGAACCCGGATGTTGGCGGCCATCTCCCACGATCTGCGGACCCCCATCACCAGCCTGCGGCTGCGTACCGAGTTTCTGGACGAGGGGGAGGACAAGGAGCGGATCCAGCAGACCCTGCAGCAGATGGAGCAGATGCTGGCGGCGACCCTCAGCTTCGCCCGGGAGGAGGGGCAGCAGGAGGCGACCCGGGAACTGGATCTGGTCAGCCTGCTGGAGAGCCTGTGCGACGACTATGCCGATACCGGCCAGCCGGTTACCTGCCTGGCGGAAGGCAAGCAGGTCTATGCCTGCCGCGCCAATACCCTGCGCCGGGTGCTGCAAAACCTCATCGGCAACGCCATCAAGTACGCCGGCAGCGCCGAGGTGTCGCTGGAGCGCACCGACAGCGAGCTGGTGATCCGGGTCTGCGATCAGGGGCCCGGCATCGATCCGACTCGTCTCGAGGACGTATTCAAGCCGTTCGTGCGGCTCGATGAGGCCCGCAACACCGAATCCGGCAGCGTGGGGCTGGGGCTCTCCATCGCCCGCACCCTGGTACACCAGCACGGCGGCGAGCTGACCCTGCACAACCGGGAACAGGGCGGGCTGGAAGCGCGCATCAGCCTGCCGCTGTAAGAGTGGTAGGAGTACGGCGGGGAGGATGGCGACCAGCCTCCTCCCCGTTTTTATCTTGCACTTATCTGACTGAAATCACGCCTATTTCATACTCGCTCATGCTTGTTCTCCTATGCTGAAGATGGCGATAATCGATGGCCGCACAGACGGCCAAACAGTGAGGTTGGTGCAGGGATGGCGGGCAATTCTGGTTTCCGGTGGCGAGTCTGGTGCGGGGTGTGGTTGTTGCTCTTGGCACAGGCGTGGCCCGTGTTGGCGAATACGTCCCCCAAGCCGCTCATCGTGACCAACTCCAAGGCCTGGCAGCCCTTCTCCTACCTCAATGAAGAGGGGGAGCCGGATGGCCTGCTGATCGATCTGTGGCGCGAATATGGCAGGGTCACCGGTCGCCCAATCCAGTTCAAGCTGGTGGACTGGCAGGCGTCGCTGGATCTGGTTCGCAACGGCCAGGCCGATGTCCATGGCGGCCTGCTCTGGTCGCCGGAGCGCAATCAGATCTACGACTATGGCCAGGCCCTCTCCCATCTCGATGCCCAGCTTTTTTTTGCCAACTCCCTGCGCGGCTCGGACGTGAACTACTACCTGCAGCGCGAGAGCGTGGGGGTGGTGGCGGGGGGCTACGAGGAGTACTACGCCCGCAAGCACTTCCCCACCACGCGCCTGCGCACCTTCGATGACAACGACGCCATGCTGCGCGCGGCCTTCAGCGGCGAGCTGGATGCCTTCATCGCCGATCTGCAGGTAGCCAACTTCTACATCTACACCTCGGCGGATCCCACCCGCTTCATCCCGGTGCGTCACCTCTACAGCGACGAGATCCGCTTCGCCGTCGCCAAGGGCAACCAGGCACTGCAGCAGGAGCTGGAGCAGGGCTTCACCCGCATCGGCGAGGCGGCTCGAGAGCGGATCGTCCGCAAGTGGATGCACATCGAGACCGTCTACCCTGTGTATCTCTGGCCCTGGCTGCTGGCCATCGGTGGCCTGGTGCTGCTGGCCTACATCATCCAGTTGCGGCGGGCGGTGGCGAGCCGTACCGCCGAGCTTATCCAGGCCAACGCCAGACTGGAGCGCCTTGCCGGCACCGACTCCATGACCGGCATCCTCAACCGGCGCGCCTTTTTGCCGCTGCTGGAGCAGCGGCTGGCCAGCGGTCAGGCCTCGGCCCTGCTGCTGTTCGATCTCGATCGCTTCAAGGGGATCAACGATCACTTTGGCCACGGGGTCGGGGACGAGGTGTTGTCGGCCATGGTGGCGCAGGTACAGCGGGTGCTGCCCGCCAGCGCCCTGTTTGCCCGCATCGGCGGGGAGGAGTTTTGCATCAGCCTGCCGGTAGCGGACATGGCGACGTTGCAGCAGTGGGCCGCCCGGATCGGGCGGGAGGTCAATAGCCACAAGTTGCCAACCAGCGCCGGGGCGCTAGGTATCTCCATCAGCACGGGGGCGGTGTGGGTGCCGGCAGGGGGCGGGGCGGAAGGTCGACGGGTGTTGTTGCAGGCGGATCAGCTGATGTATGGCGCCAAATCGCAGGGGCGCAACACCTGGCAGGCGGCCAGCTACGTGAAAGAGGCGGCTGGCGAGGCGGGGAAATAAAAAACCGCCGCCCAGAGCGGACGGCGGCGTGTCATCAGAAGTTGTAGGTCATGCCCAGGGTGTAGCGGCGACCATCCAGCACGGTGCCGAAGCTGGTGTAATCCACCGTCTTGTCGAACAGGTTGTAGACGCCGGCGGTGACATCCAGGTGTTCGTTGGCCTTGTAGACCAGACCTGTGTCGAAGAAGGTGTAGGAGGGGGTGCCCTCGGCCATCTTGACCCGGCTCAGGTAATCGGAGGTCTTGCTGCGGAAGTTGACCCGTGACCAGAGGCTGACGGTCTCGGTGGTCTGCCAGTCGACCGTGGTGTTGAACATGTGGCGCGGCATCTGGTTCAGCGGCTTGCCTTCCATCGCGCCACTCTTCTGTTCGGACTGGGTGAAGGTGTAGCTGGAGGCCAGCGACCAGGCGTCATTGATGGTCCAGTTGGCCGTGCCTTCCACCCCGCGCATGTTCGCCTTGTCGACGTTGATGCGGTCGCTGATGAAGTCATAGGTGTGACCGTTCAGGGTGCAGGAGGGGTTGCTCTTGCTTTCGCAGCGGCGGATCTCGGAGATCTTGTCCTCGAAGTCGGTATTGAACAGGGTCAGCCCTGTGTTCAAGCCTTGTTGACCACCCCACAGCAGGGCGATCTCCTGGCTCACGCTGGTTTCCGGTTTCAGCTCCGGGCTGCCGACCAGCATGCCGTCCTGGGTGCCACCGCCGGTGGCCTGGCCCCAGTTGGCGGCCGACATGCGCAGATCCGGTGAACGATAGCCGGTGGAAACGCCCCCTTTCAGCGTCCAGGAGTCGGCCAGGTGCCAAACCCCGTACAGACGCGGGCTCCAGTGGGTGCCGTAGTTCTGGTCCTGATCCATCCGCACGCCGCCAGTCAGGGCGAAGGTGTCGGTCAGCGACCACTCGTCTTCCACGAACATGGCCCAGCTCCAGCGGGTCAGCTGATTGGCGCGGTTGGCCACATTGAGCTGGTTGCCCTGATCCTGCAGATCCTCGTAGCGGTACTGGCCACCCACGCTCAGATAGTGAGCCCCCAGTTCAAACTGGGTGTGGGTATCGGCGATGGTGTTGATGAGCTTCATCTGACGGCCGGGATTGGTGTTCTCTTCCCGCTGCAGGTAGCTGGTGGAGGAGCCGAAGTCATAGCGGCCGTCGTGGGTGATGGCGAAGTTGGTGCGCTCGTAGGTGCTCAGGCTGGGTTTTGACTTGGCCGAGAGCGATTCACCCGGTGTGCGGTTGCGATCTTGCAGGCCGCGACTGGCCTCGAAATCGAAGCGGTTGTGCTCGTCCGGGGTCAGGCTGAAGACGGCCGTACCGCTGCGCATCTCCTGCTCGGCGAAACCGTTCTGGAACTGATCCTCGCCACGGTGGGAGAGCTGGCCGTTCACCCGCACCCCCAGCAGTCCATCCACCAGAGCACCGGCGGTATAGGCGTTGGTCTGGAAGATGTCGCCGGACTCCTTGTTCTCCTGGAAGGTCGAATCGGCATGCAGCGAGCCCTGCCAGGCCGTCATGCTGGCGGTCTTGCGGGTGATGACGTTGATGACGCCGCCCATGGCGTCAGAGCCGTAGCGGGAGGACATGGGGCCACGCACCACTTCGATCCGCTCGATCGCCTGCAGCGGTGGCAGCCAGCCCTGCTCGATGCCGGGGCCGTCGCTGTTGGGACGGGTGCCACGGCTGTCGACCCGCTTGCCGTCGACCAGCATCAGCGTGTACTTGGAGCCCATGCCACGAATGCTGATATCGCTGCTGCTGCCACCGCCGGTGATCACTACCCCGGGCACATCCTTGAGGGCGTCGGTCACGTCGCGATAGGCGCGTTTCTCCAATTGCTCGCGGGTCACCACCGAGATGGAGGCGGCGGTATCCTCGATCTTCTGCTGGAAGCCGGAGGCGGTCACGACCATGACCTCCTGCTCGGCGGCATAGGCGTGTGATGCGAGGGCGGCGAGAATGAGCGTGGTCAGCTTGTTGCGGTGCATTGTTATCATGTTGGCCTGAACTCTTTTAGTAAGAAGATGCATTCATCCTTTGGGTGAATCGATGGGGTGGTCTCATCGCATCCCGCGTGAAACCAGGACCAGAAAAGGTTCAATTGGATAATCACCAAGTCGGTCGGCAGGCATTGTAGTGATCGCTGGATGATGTGTAAATGATAATTAATCTCATTAATATTGTGCGGTTATCCTCTCACCAGCAGATACGGGATGAGGAGCATGTGTGGCGCGGTGACGGGAAGCGGGGCTGGGATAGTGAGAAGGTTGAGAGGGTCGGCAGAGGGGGAATGGCAAATGGCAGACAACAAAAAACCCGCCGAAGCGGGTTTTTTCAATTCTTGCAGCGGATCGTACCAGCCGGCATGAGCAGGCGGACCGGATCCCCGGCTTGAATTACAGAGCTACTACGTTAGCAGCAGCCGGGCCTTTCTGGCCTTGCTCGATGGTGAACTCAACGCGCTGACCTTCGTCCAGGGTCTTGAAGCCCGGGGTCTGGATGGCGGAGAAGTGAACGAACACGTCTTTGCTGCCGTCGGTCGGGGAGATGAAGCCAAAACCTTTCTCGGCGTTGAAGAACTTGACGGTACCAGTCATTTTGTTGGACATGATAATTTCCTTAAATAGTGTTTAAAGTGCCAAATGGCAATCTATGATTTTTCGTCAGCAATACGTATGGGGAGCACTAAAGAAGGAGAATTATTTGATAAGAAGAATCATGGATAATTCTTATACTAATCGCTGCTTTACTAAAATGACTGCCTAACATAACCAGGTCTGAACTACCGAACCATCGCAAAAGATTAAAACATGCCCATTTTCTTAAAGCAAATTTTATCTCGCTGCGAGTGGTCGGATATCGACGCAGCCACTCCCGGTGTGGGTGTCTGCAGCGCAGGATCCTGCGCCGTTGCAGGTCGCTGGACGCACCATGGCAGGAGCTGTTCTCCGCCATGGTGCGAGTTGGCTGGTTGAGGTAGGGGGCGCTTGGGCGAGAGGATTGGCCGTCAGCGTTTGCTGCGAAACTTGTTGCTGACGGAGTCCACCCAGCTGAATGTCTCTGGCAACACTTGCTTGCTGGCTCGCTCCTTGGCCTTTTCCCGTGCCAGTTTGGAGGCCACTTTGGCGGCGGCAGCACGGTCTGCGACTATCTTGAGTCTGCCTTCCTCGCGGATGCGGTTGCGCTCGGCATTGCTCAGTTGATGATCTGCATTGGCCTGTGCTTTTTGGAGCAGCAGGGTGATCTCGGCCTTTTCGGCGTCGGTGAGGTCCTTCATTTCCAACTTTTTCACGGCGTGCTCCTGATGGCGGGAATAGTCCACCCTACCACACCTGCCGGCCGTTTATTGCACAATCGACGCCGTTTTCGAATACCGCTCCACCGGATGGCCGTTGCCTGAGGGAATGGCCCGTCGCATTCCCCTCGCACGGCTCAGCGCCGTTAACCATGCCCGCTTGGTTCAACATGGATCAGCACGACGGCGTGGGGGAGGTGTCGCATGATGCCCTGCTCTATCCGATCGCAGATGGCGTGGGAGTGCTCGATGCTCATCTCTTTTGGCAAGGTCAGGTGGAAGTCGATGTGACGACGGCGCCCGGCCTGCCGGCTGCGCAGATCGTGGAAGCCGCCATGCTCCGGGCAGCACTCCTCGATCACCCTGGTGGTGATGGCCAGCTCTTCCTCGCTCATGCTGTGGTCCAGCAGGGGTTGGAACGCCTGCTTCAGCATGGCGATCGCCTCCTTGAGGATGAACAGGGCGACACAGATGGCAACGATGGGGTCAAGCAGATAGAGGTTGTAGCCCAGTCTGGCGGCGATCCAGATACCGAGCAGGCCGACGGCGACCCCGAGCGAGGTCAGTACGTCCGCCTTCAGGTGCAGTGCATCGGCGGCCAGGGCCACGGACTCTTCCTCCTTGGCCACCCGGTAGAGGTAGGCGGAGACGCCGCTGTTGACCAGCGCCGAAAACAGCATGACCAGCACACCGAGACCCACCCCCTCGATCGGGGTAGGTGTAATCAATTTGCCGACGGCCTCGAATATTATCCAGCCGGCTGCCAGCAGGATCAGCAGCGCTTCGATCACGCCGGAGACGTTTTCAATTTTGTCATGACCGTAGGGATGGCGTTGATCGGGGGGAATATCCGATTTGCGTACGGCCACCAGTGCGATCAATGCCGCCACCAGGTCCATGGCCGAGTGAATGGCCTCGGAAATAATACTGACGGATCCGCTCAGTATGCCGGCAAATATCTTCATGATAATCAAGGTGATATTGGAGCAAACTGAGACCAAGGCCGCTCTGGTTTTTCTGGTCATGGGACGTCCTTATTCTCGCTGGAATATTTTCACAAATAGGGCTGGATAATATCAACTTGTCTAGGGAGGCGCTGCTTTGGGTTGTAACTTTTTGTTTCTGGCGATAGTGAGAATGCTTATCTAAATTATCTCTCATTATTTAAAGAGAATTCATTTTGGCATTCAGTGGTTTATTTCAAACCACCATGAAATAAATCTGTTTGGCGTTATTTTATAAGGAATAAATCGCTTCTCCGGTCGTTCATTCCCCAGCCGGATCGGGTAAGCGGAAGCGGGTGAACATCTGCTGCCACTGGGTGATGGGATGAGGGTGGATTCTTGCGCAAGATTAGGGGTATGCTGGACTGAGTGCGATCGCAGGATCGTCACTGAAAGCGTACTGTAGTCTACGATTCGGATGGCATGCTGGAACCTGGGTTCCAACTGTCTGGGTAACATTTTTGGAGTTTGATGATGAGTAACAAAGAACATCACAACGGCAAAGATGCCAAGAAAAAACCGCAGATGTCACTGAAAGAGAAGCGCGAAGCCAAACGTCAGAAAGCAGATCTGAAAAATGGCGGCGCGATGAAGTAACGCTCCCCATGCTGTAGTTCCTTTGGAGCCAGTAACAAAAAGCCAGCCTTTTCGGGCTGGCTTTTATGTTTTCAGGAGGCTCAGGGCGTGGCCCCGTAGCGGGCAAATATTCGCTGATAACGGCCATCGGCCCGCATGGCATCGAGCCGGCGATCGAACCAGCGCTGCTGCGCCGCCTGGCGAAAGGCAAAATGGTAGTGAGTCGGCGCCAACAGATCGTATTGCCGGACCCGGCCGGGAGCATAGAGCTCGGCACCATATTTGCTGTTGGCCAGCTGTGCCAGATAGTAATAGAAAACCCGCTGCTCCAGGATCACCGCATCCACCCGTCCCAGCATCAACCTGTGCACCTGCCCCTGCTGTTTGGCGACCTCCTCGTAACGGGGATTCTGGTCAGCCATGCTGGCAAAGGCGCCTCCCAGCACCTGACGGGCCCGCTGGAAGGCGCTCACCCTCAGTGTCTTCATGTCGTCCAGAGTGCTGATGTGGGTTTTGTTGAGGGTGAACACCCGATTGTGGAAAGCGATCACCGGCTGCGACAGGAAGACGTCGTGCAACATGCCGGGTTTGACGTTGATGATGGCATCAAGCTTGCCGGACTCCAGCATGCGGAAGGTGCGCTCCAGCGGCAGATATTCGAATTGAGGCTCATAGCCGCTGTCCCGAAAGGCCTCTCTCATCAGGTCGAGCTCGATCCCGCGACCCTCTTCCTCGATCACATAGGGTGGGATGGCGAAGCTGACCCCCACTCGCAATGGCTCGCCGGCCAGCAGCAAGGATGGCAGCAACAGGGTGGCGCAAGCCGCCACGCACAACAAGATTCGATAGCAAGACCCCATGCGTTCTCTCTGGCAACTGGATTGCCCCGATCATAATCCCAAGGCGAATGATATGAGGAAGTATGGCTGGCAAGACCGGCCAGGAGGCTGGATTGCGCGCCACGTCTGCGTCAATAACAGGCAAAAAAAGGCCCTGCATGAACAGGGCCTCCGGGATCTGACGTTGCTTAGAACGGAATGTCGTCGTCGAAGTCCATCGGCGGCTCATTGTACACCGGCGGTGCAGACTGCGGCTGTTGGGCCGGACGAGCATAGCCGCCCTGTTGCTGCATGTTCTGCTGTGGAGCCTGGGCAGGACGCGCCTGGTTAATCGGCTGCTGGGACTGCATGCCCTGCTGCTGACCCCAGTTGCCCTGAGACTGGCCACCCATGCCCTGGCCGGCGCCGCCTTGCGGACGGCCGCCCAGCATCTGCATCACGCCGCTGAAGCCATCGACCAGCACTTCGGTGGTGTAACGCTCCTGGCCGCTTTGATCCTGCCACTTACGGGTCTGCAGCTTGCCTTCAACATAGACTTGGGAGCCTTTCTTCAGGTACTCGCCAGCCACTTCGGCCAGCTTGCCCATGAAGACGACGCGGTGCCACTCGGTACGCTCTTTCTGCTCACCGGTCTGCTTGTCGCGCCAGGTGTCGGAGGTGGCCAGGGTGATATTGGTCACGGCACCGCCGCTCGGCATGTAGCGCACTTCCGGGTCTTGCCCCAGGTTACCGATCAGAATGACTTTATTGATGCCTCGACTGGCCATAATCTCTCTTCCACCCTTTATATACCGGCCGGGCCATATGCCCGGGCCAATTCAACATATCGTTTGTTTTCTGTGAGATAGGCGACGCTGCAAGGCGGCCCCGCCACTCATGTGATGACTGTGTCCGGTTCAGCGCGCCAGCTGGCCGCCTCCCCGTTTTCAGATTTTGCCCGCAATAGTAACAGTTGGGGAGAAAGAGCGCACATCTTCCTGACGCTCCATCCCGTGTCCGCCGAACGAAGGATTAACTTACACGAGGCCGACCTTGGCCAGCAAGTGAACAGCAACGGGGAGTCATATCATCGAACGGTCGAGGCAAGAAGGGAGGCCAAAGACCGGTGTGACAGCCCCTGTCCGGCCAGGTGCCAGTATTTCACCCAAATGGGGGGGCTCGGCTAGTTATTTGTATTGCTTGGAAAATTGGTGAGTTTCAAAGGAGGCGCATCGACGTCTAATACTTTTTTAATGCTGCAGCCTGCGGGGGGCTTGGTACTCTCTGCTGCCGAAAAACACCATGGCCGGAATGTTCAAGGACCAGCGCTTCATGATCACCCCATATCCCATCGTATTGGTAACCGAAGACAATGCGCAGGCGACCAGCTTTCAGAGCTACCTGGCCGAACAGCTGGCTCTGCCAATCCTGCTGGTGAGTGCACTGGAAGCCCTGCCTCAAGCGGATGCACTCGAGCCGCATCCGTTGTTTCTGGTGGATCTGGATTACCTCAAGTCGAGCCAGCAAACGGGGTGGCCACGGGAGATCTCCAGCCGCTTCGGGGAAGCCAATACCGTGCTGCTCAATGCCCCCACCAGTACGGATCGGGAGTTGCTGCTGATGTGGCCCCATACCAGCGGGCTCTTCTTCTGTCAGGATCCGCTGGATCGGCTGGTGCTCGGCATTCGCAAGGTGCTGGAGGGGGAGTACTGGATCCCGCGCCATCTGCTGTGCGATCTGGTCAACTACTACCGCAAGGGCGGGGAACACCACCTGCGCAATCAGACGCTGCTGACCGTGCGCGAGCAGGAGATCATTCGCTACCTGATGACGGGGGCCTCCAATACCGAGATTGCCGACAGCCTGTTTGTGAGCGAGCACACCATCAAGTCTCACCTCTACAATGTCTTCAAGAAATTGAACGTGAAGAACCGTCTGCAGGCGGTGAGCTGGGCCAAGGAGTATCTCTGAAATCGATGGGGATGATGGATAAAACCTGTCTATTCATCCAGTAGTCTCTATGCCATACTGACTCGCTCAGGTTTCCGTATCGAGCGTGCAACAAGATGGAAAAGATCGTGGTCCGGGGTGCTCGCACCCACAACCTCAAGAACATCAATCTGACCCTGCCCCGCGACAAGCTGATCGTGGTCACCGGCCTCTCCGGCTCGGGCAAATCCTCTCTGGCGTTCGATACCCTCTATGCCGAGGGGCAGCGCCGCTATGTGGAGTCCCTCTCCGCCTATGCCCGCCAGTTCCTCTCCCTGATGGAGAAGCCGGACGTCGACCATATCGAGGGGCTCTCGCCCGCTATTTCCATCGAGCAGAAGTCCACTTCCCACAACCCGCGCTCGACCGTCGGCACCATCACCGAGATCTACGACTACCTGCGTCTGTTGTTCGCCCGGGTCGGTGAGCCGCGCTGCCCGACCCACGCCATTCCGCTCGCCGCCCAGACCATCAGCCAGATGGTGGATCAGGTGCTGGCCCAGCCGGAGGGGAGCAAGCTGATGCTGCTGGCCCCGGTGGTGCGCGATCGCAAGGGGGAACACACCAAGCTGCTGGAGAATCTGGCGGCTCAGGGCTACATCCGTGCCCGTATCGACGGCGAGGTGTGCGATCTCTCCGACCCGCCCGCGCTGGAGTTGCACAAGAAGCACACCATCGAGGTGGTGGTGGATCGCTTCAAGGTGCGTGATGACCTGGCGCTGCGTCTGGCCGAGTCGTTCGAAACGGCGCTGACCCTCTCCGGCGGCATCGTACTGGTGGCACCGATGGACGGCGAGGAGGGGGTTGCCCCCATGACCTTCTCCGCCAACTTCGCCTGCCCGGAGTGCGGCTACTCCATGTCGGAGCTGGAGCCGCGCATCTTCTCCTTCAACAATCCGGCCGGTGCCTGTCCTACCTGTGATGGTTTGGGCGTGCAGCAATATTTCGATCCGGCCAAGGTGATCGGCGATCCGGCCATCAGTCTGGCCAATGGCGCCATCCGCGGCTGGGACAAGCGCAGCTTCTACTACTTCCAGATGCTCAAATCCCTCTCCGAGCACTACAAGTTCGATCTGGAGACGCCGTGGGAGGATCTGCCACTCAAGACCCAGGAGGTGATCCTGCGCGGCTCCGGTCGCACCGAGATCGAGTTCCGTTACATGAACGATCGCGGCGACGTGGTGGTGCGCAAGCACCCGTTCGAGGGGATCCTGCACAATATGGAGCGGCGCTACCGGGAAACCGAATCCAACTCGGTGCGCGAAGAGCTCTCCAAATACATCGCCAACAAATCCTGTACCAGCTGCGGTGGCAGCCGACTGCGGGAGGAGGCGCGCCACGTCTTCGTCGACAACCGCAACCTGCCGGCCATCGCCGAGCAGTCTATCGGCGATGCGCTGGCTTTCTTCGAAGGGTTGAACCTCACCGGCCAGCGCGCCCAGATCGCCGAGAAGATCTTGAAAGAGATCGTCGAGCGACTCGGCTTCCTGGTGAACGTCGGTCTCAACTACCTGAGCCTGTCGCGCAGCGCCGAGACCCTTTCCGGTGGCGAGGCCCAGCGGATCCGGCTGGCGAGCCAGATCGGTGCCGGTCTGGTGGGGGTCATGTACGTGCTGGACGAGCCCAGCATAGGCCTGCACCAGCGCGACAACGAGCGGTTGCTCAAGACCCTCACCCATCTGCGCGATCTCGGTAACACGGTGATCGTGGTGGAGCACGACGAGGACGCCATCCGCCTCGCCGACCATGTGCTCGACATCGGCCCGGGGGCCGGGGTACATGGCGGCGCCATCGTCGCCCAGGGCACGCCGGAGGAGATCATTGCCAATCCCGAGTCGCTGACCGGTGACTACCTCTCCGGCCGCAAGCAGATCGCCATTCCCGCCGAGCGCACGCCGCTCACCGGCAAGTGGCTGAAACTCAAGGGGGCGAGCGGCAACAACCTGCACAACGTAAACCTGGATCTGCCGATCGGCGTGATGACCTGCGTTACCGGCGTCTCCGGCTCCGGCAAGTCGACCCTGATCAATGACACCCTGTTCCGCATCGCTCACCGCGAGCTCAACAAGGCCACCGAATCCACCCCGGCGCCCTATCGCAGCGTGGAAGGACTGGAGCATCTGGACAAGGTGGTGGATATCGACCAGAGCCCCATCGGCCGCACTCCGCGCTCCAACCCGGCCACCTACACCGGCCTGTTCACCCCGATCCGCGAGCTGCTCTCCGGCACTCAGGAGGCGCGCTCGCGCGGCTACCAGCCGGGCCGCTTCTCCTTCAACGTGAAGGGAGGGCGCTGCGAGGCGTGCCAAGGGGATGGGGTCATCAAGGTGGAGATGCACTTCCTGCCGGATGTCTACGTGCCGTGCGACGTCTGCAAGGGCAAGCGCTACAACCGCGAGACCCTGGAGGTGAAATACAAGGGCAAGAACATCCACGAAATCCTCGAGATGACGGTGGAAGATGCCCGCGAGTTCTTCGATCCGGTGCCGGCGGTGGCGCGCAAACTGCAGACCCTGATGGACGTGGGCCTCTCCTATATCCGCCTCGGCCAGTCGGCCACCACACTCTCTGGCGGTGAGGCACAGCGGGTCAAGCTGGCGCGGGAGCTCTCCAAGCGGGATACCGGTCAGACCCTCTATATTCTGGACGAGCCCACCACCGGGCTGCACTTCCACGACATCCAGCAGCTGCTCAAGGTGCTGCACCAGTTGCGGGATCGTGGCAACACCATCGTCATCATCGAGCACAACCTGGACGTCATCAAAACCGCTGACTGGATCGTCGATCTGGGTCCGGAGGGAGGCGCCGGCGGCGGTCGCATCCTGGTGACGGGGACGCCGGAGCAGATGAGCCGTTGCGAGGATTCCCATACGGCCCGCTTCCTGGCGCCGCTGCTGGCACGATAATCCGTTCAATAATGTGACAAGGGGCCCTGGGCCCCTTGTTTTTATTGTGGTAATTCAGTGACCTCCAGACGGGCCGATACTCCATACTTGGGGCAAGGCCCTTCCCGTTTCGCATTGCCATTCAAAGGATATTGGCGCCCATGGCTCAACCGTCCCGTTCCATCGATCATTTGCTGGCCTACTCCATGTTCCCCGTCTGGGCCGGCGCCATCCTGATGCTGCTCATCGTGATCGCACTGGCCCAGGTGCCGGCGGCGCAGCGGGTCGAGGAGCGGCGGATGCAGGATCATCTGCAGCGGGTGGTCAGGGCCGTGCAGGGCGATATCAATGCCATCAATGCCTTCACCCGGGATTGGGGGATCTGGGATGAAAGCTACCACTTCCTGGCCAGGCCCAATCAGGGCTATATCCACTCCAATCTGCTGGTCGACACCCCGATGCGGGACTTTGAGCTCAACGTGCTGAGCTATATGGATTTGCAGGGTTCTGAAATCTGGACTCGCACCCTGCTGCCGGAGGCACCTGATACGGACACCACCCTGCTTCCCTTCTTTCTGGATGACCTCAAGCTGCAACTGCTGCGTGAATCGCGGCAGGGGGGGATCCACAGTCTGAGCGGAGTGAGAGGCTCGTTATGGGGGCCGCTCATCTTCTCGCTGCAGCCGGTGACCAATACCCTCGGAGATGCCAAACCCAATGGCTATCTGCTGGCGACCCGTTGGCTGGATGAACGCTATCTGGACGATCTGGCGGCGCGGACCGCGCTCGCCTTGACCATTACCCAGCCCAGATCTGGTGAGCATCTGGCCTCTTTCAAGCCGCTCAAGCCATACATGAGCTACCGGCTGGTGGATCTGGGGTTGCAGCGTGTCAGGGGGGAGGGGCAGCTGCTGGACAACGATGGCGCCCCCGTCTTGACCCTGATTGTGGAAGAGGAGCGTGACGTGCTGCGGGGGGCGATGGAGGGGGCGATCTGGACCTTCATTGGCATGCTGCTGATAAGCTTCGCCTGCATTCTGATGGCGCTGGCCCGCTTGCGCGCCATTGTGCTCGGGCCGATTGGCGAGCTGGTGGGGGCGCTGCACAAGTTTGCCGAAAAGCAGGATGTGAGCGTGTTGCCGATCATCGACAGCAGTCAGGAGATGGCGCTGCTCAGTCGCAAGTTCCGGGAGATGGCGGCCAGGATCAGTTTGCACCACAGTGCCTTGCAGGCTTATTCATCCCGGATGGAGACCGCCGCCTATACGGATCCGCTGACCCACGCCTTCAACCGGCGCTACCTCGATGAATGGTTGCTCAATCGCGATGCGCTGGCGGCAGGCAGGGTATTGCTGATCCTGGATCTGGATCACTTCAAACAGGTCAACGATCGCTTCGGCCACGACATCGGCGATCTGCTGTTATGCCAGCTGGCGGAGTTGCTGCGGGGGGCCCTCGCTGAGGAGGAGCCGCTGATCCGGCTGGGTGGCGAGGAGTTTTTGCTGCTGCTGACCGGTGATGAGCCGACACGGGTTGCCCAGCGGGTCGAGCGTCTGCGCCGCAAGATTGCCGACTGCCGCTTCGGGCGCGAAGAGTTGCCGCTCTGGATGACGGCTTCGCTGGGATTCTGCGATTACCCCCTGCATCGGGAGCTGGAGGATTCGTTCTGGAATCTGAGCTTCAAACTGGCGGACATGGCGCTGTACCGGGCCAAGCAGGAGGGCAGGAATCGCTGGCGCGGATATAGCGGGGAACTGGGGCCGGCGCAGTGGGATTTGAACCCGGAGCAGATTGTGGCGGGGGAGTGGCTGCGGTGTCAGGCGTCTCACTCCAGCCAGTCGGCCTAGTGGGTCAGAATTAATAGCGCCATGCCGAGAACGAATCCCAATAAAATAAACAGGAAGGAGCCAATACCCCAGATGGCCGCCAGTATGGCTACTATTTTGTCCCTTCTGGTTTGTGGTTTCATAAAGAATTTCTTACAGCCCGGCTACATGGCTCGCAAAAATACTCTGGTTGAGCGAGTGAAACAACCGTTTTTAGCCGTTTAAAGCCCCGATAAGATGCATTTAAATTATTA
Organism: Aeromonas sp. CD; assembly: GCF_033349375.1. Classification (NCBI taxonomy): domain Bacteria; kingdom Pseudomonadati; phylum Pseudomonadota; class Gammaproteobacteria; order Aeromonadales; family Aeromonadaceae; genus Aeromonas; species Aeromonas sp. CD. The sequence continues at coordinate 4,488,443 of NZ_CP137631.1, read as the reverse complement.
TTTAATGTGACTAGTTTGGTTTTGAATTGATGTATCTATATGTTTTTATTGTTTATTCTTCCAATTACCAGCCATATCTCGGAAGTCTTAAGCTGCTGTACACATCTATCTATTTCTTGGTAACGTTTGAGCTAAATCAATAACTCTGCATTCACATCCCTTTATAGTTTTCAGGCTTGCAACATATAAAACGAAAACTAAAAGGAAAACGTGATGAAAAAGATCCTTCCTCTGATGATCGCGGCCGCGCTCGCTTCTCCCGTCGCCATGGCCCACCAGGCTGGTGATATTCTGGTGCGTGGCGGCCTGGCTTTTGTTTCTCCGCAAACGAGCAGTGACAACGTGCTAGGTACCGGCGAGCTGGAAATCGACAGCAATATGCAGCTGGGTCTGACGCTCTCTTATCTGATCACTGACAACTGGGGTGTCGAGCTGCTGGCAGCCACACCCTTCTCCCACTCGGTATCCACCGCCGGTCTGGGCGAAGTGGCCAAGGTCAAGCACCTGCCGCCGACCCTGATGGCGCAATACTACTTCGGTGATGCCAACAGCAAGGTACGCCCCTATATCGGTGCCGGTATCAACTACACCACCTTCTTCGATGAGCAGGGCCGCGGCGCGCTGGATGGCACCGACGTGAGCGTGGACTCCTCCTGGGGCATGGCCGGTCAGGTCGGCCTGGACATGGCGATCAATGATCGCTGGTTCGTCAACGCCTCCGCCTGGATCATGGATATCGATACCGACGTGCACACCGCCGTGGGTACCATCAACACCTCCATCGATCCCATGGCCTTCATGTTTGGTGTCGGCTATCGCTTCTGATAGGACACAGGGTTGGCCCCCCCTACGGGCCGTTACAGCTAGCATGTCTCTTTGGCCCGGCACAGTCCGGGCCCTTTTACGCGCAAAGCGCCCCCCGTCAACTGTGATCCAACCCCATATAGATCAATAAAATACCCTCGGTCTCCCCTCTATAATTCGCCCCTTGTGCCGATAGTGTCTATGTTCACGTTACCTTTCCCCCACGAGTGAGGATGTCTCCATGGGTTTATCTATTGTGCAGCGGATCATCGCCGGATTTGTGTTGATGCTGCTGCTGTTGATCCTGCTGGGTGTGATCAGCACCCTGAAGATCAGGGGCATCAACGACGGCTTGTCACAGGTCTCCGACCGGGCAACCCCGTTGGTGATTGCGGTGGCCGGCCTGAAAGGCGCCCTGCAGGACAGCAACCGCTGGGTGCTGGTCTACCGGACCAACGAGGATGCAAGCCAGCTGCCGCAGCTGGCCAGCCAGTTCAAGGAGCAGCAGGCGCGTTTCAGTCAGCTGAGCCAGGAGATGGACAAGTTTGGCGGGGTGGCCGAGGCCGGCTCTCGTTTTCAGCAGGTCGATACCGCCACCAAGCAGTTCTACGGCCTGGCTGAACAGGTGCTCTCCCAGCACAGCCAGTGGGTCAATGCCCAGGATCAGCGCCACAAGCTGGAGATTGCCTTCATCCGGCTGGAAGACACCTATCAGTGGGCTGCCGATCTGCTGTTGCAGCAGACCGCCAGCAAACGCTCCATGCGCAACAAGGCTGAACTCATCACCTCGGGCATTGCGCGCGATCTGAAGAACATTCGCCGGGCCGATGCCAAGACCGATCTCAACGAGCTGGAGAAGGTGCTGAGCAAGGACATCGAGATGGCCCGCAAGCGGCTCGATCGGGTGCTGGTGCCGGATGACGTGAAGCAGCGCTTCGTCTCCAACCTCGATCGGATGCAGGAGCTAGCACTCGGCCAGCAGGGGCTGCTGGCGACCATGCGCAATGCCCAGCAGCTGGCTGCCTCGCTGCAGACCCTCAATCAGCAACTCGATGCCAGTCTGATCAACAGCCTGGGTCTGCTCGACGAGATGGGGCAGTCGGCCGGCTCGATTGCCAGCCAGAGCCGCACCACGGCGGATGATGCGGTCAGCAGCGCCAGCTTCTGGATCCTGGTGGTGGCCGCCATCTCGGCCGCCGCCGCCCTCATCATCGGCTATACCACGGCGCGCAGCATTCAGCGTCCGCTGCAGATGATTAACAAGGAGCTGGACTACATGGCGGCCGGGGACATGACCCGCCGCATCAATTATCGCAGTAGCTGCGAGTTCGGCGCACTCTCCCGCTCCATCGATACTCTGGCCGGCAAAACCGGCGAGCTGCTCTCCCAGATCAATGCCGGCTCCCGCCATCTGGTGGAGGAGGCGAGCCGCGCCGCCGAGATAAGCGAAAGGGCCGTGTCCCGGGTACAGGATCAGAAGAGTCAGACCGATCAGGTGGCTGCCGCCATCACCGAGCTGGAGGTGAGTGCCACCGAGGTGGCCCGTTCCACCGATGGCACTAAACGGGAAGTGGATCTGGCCGATGATGAAGCCCGCAGCGGTCGCCAGAAGGTGGCGACCACCCGTCGTATCACGGAACAACTGGCAGGTGCCATGGAAGAGGCCGTTGGCATCACCTACAAGCTGGGTGAGTTCAGCAACAACATCGGCAGCATCCTCGATGTGATCCGCAGCATCGCCGAGCAGACCAACCTGCTGGCGCTGAACGCCGCCATCGAGGCGGCGCGGGCAGGCGATGCCGGCCGTGGCTTCGCCGTGGTGGCTGACGAGGTGCGGGCTCTGGCCAACCGGACCCAGACCTCGACCGAAGAGATCCAGGCGATGATCGAGAATCTGCAGAGCTCGAGCAAGCTGGTGGTGGAGGTGATGGGGCGCAGTCAGGAGCAGACCCACAACTGTGTCGAGCAGACCCGGGAGATGGATGCGGCCCTGCAATCCATTGCCGACCGGATGAGCGCCATCAAGGCGATGGCGGATCAGGTGGCGCATGCCGCCCAGGAGCAGATCTCGGTCAGCCAGGGGGTGGCCCGCCATATCTCCGGCATCGCCGAGGTGGCCTACGAGACCGAACGGGAAGCGCGGGAGTCTGCCGGCAGCAGTGAAGTGCTGGCGGAGCTGGTCGCCAAGCAGCAGCAATTGATCGCACATTTCAAGGTTTAGGAGGGCTTATGTCTAACAAGTGGATCGGGGCCCTGAGTCTCCTGTTGTGTGGTCAGCTGATGGCCAGCGAGCTGGTGATCGAGAGCTGGCGGATTGATGACAAGGCCTTGTGGGAGCAGAAGATCATTCCTGCCTTCGAGGCCTCCCACCCGGGCATCCAGGTGAAGTTCAACGGGGTGCAGAACGTCGACTACATGCCGACCCTGTGGGCCAGTCTGAAAGAGGGCAAGGCGGGGGATCTCATCACCTGCCGGCCGTTCGACGACTCTCTGGCCCTGTTCAAGGCGGGCCATTTGACAGAGCTGACCGAGATGTCGGGGATGGAGAACTTCCCAAGTTTTGCCCAGTCACCCTGGCAGACCGACTCCGGCGCCCAGACCTTCTGCGTGCCGATGGCTTCGGTGATTCACGGCTTCTTCTACAACAAGAAGATTTTCAGTGAGCTGGGGCTGAGCGTGCCGCAAACCCGGAATGCCTTCTTCGCGGCGCTCGACAAGGTGAAAGCCGATGGTCGCTATGTGCCGCTCGCTATGAGCGGCTCGGAAAGCTGGGTATCCTCCGAGCTCGGCTTCCAGAATATAGGCCCCAACTACTGGAAGGGGGAGGATGGTCGGCTGGCGTTGATCGGGGGGCAGGAGCGCTTTGACAACCCGCCCTACGTCAAGGTGTTCGAGGAGCTGGCGCGCTGGCGTCCCTACCTCGGCGAAGGCGGCGAGAGTCGCGACTATGCTGCGACCAACGAGCTGTTTACCTCGGGCAAGGCCGCCTTCTACGTGGCGGGTTCCTGGGAGATCGCTCCCTTCACCGGCAAGGTGGACTTTGGCGTGATGCGCCCGCCCGTGGCGAAGCAGGGAGATGGCTGCTTCTTTACCGATCACACCGACATCGGGATGGGCATGAACCCGGCCAGCAAGAACAAGGAGGCGGCCATGGCCTTCCTGCAGTGGCTGACCACGCCGCAGTTCGCCGAGCTCTATACCAACTCGTTGCCCGGCTTCTTCTCCCTCTCCAACCACTTCTTCGAGGTCACCAACCCGGCGGCGAAGGAGATGATGGAGTGGCGGGATCAGTGCGACTCCACCATCCGGGTGGCCACCCAGATCCTCTCCCGTGGTACGCCCAAGCTGGGTGACGAGCTGGCCGAAGTGAGTCAGGCTGTGCTGCTCGGCAAGATGGAGCCCAAGGCGGCAGCCGATCGGCTGGAGCAGGGCCTGAAGGGCTGGTATCCGCCTCATCAGGGCAACAAGGTGAAAGGGGCCGATTGCCAGTGTGACGCCTCTGCCGCCGCGCCCACAGTATCGGCCGCCGCTGCGACCACCGAGCCTCCTGCCGCTGCATCCGCCGCGACGCCGGCGGTGACAGAGACACCTGCCACCCCGGCGCCGTCAGCAACGCCTGCCGCAGCGGCATCTGCGGCGGCCGCGCCATTGCCGGCTCCGTCGGCCGAGGTGGAGCAGGCGCTCTCCAACGAGCTGGAAACACCGCAGCAATAGCTGCCGGCAGATAAACAACGGGAGGCATCAGCCTCCCGTTTTCTTTGCTGTCAGTCTATGAAGTCACTGCACCGAGTGGGGCCAGCGGCAGAGGCTACCGATGCGGGCCACCGGAGCGAACCCGAGCGAGCGATAGACGCGCTGGGCGTGATAGTGCTCGTCGGCCACTATGATGAGCCGGTCGACCCGCGTCAGCCCGTGTCTGGCAACCTGGCTCAGCAGCTGACGGCACAACCCCTGATTGCGCCATGCCTGCCTTGTGCGCACCAGCTGGAAGCGGCCCAGAGTATCGGTGAAAAAGAGGCCGCAACTGGCGACCAGCTGCTCCTGCTGCCAGATCCCCCACCACTGACCCAACCCGTCCCCGATCATCGCCTCGTACAACTGGCGGCGTGACTGCAGATAGGGCAGGTAGCTCTGCTCCGAGTGACCGGGATCCCGCTCTTCCAGTTCAAAGGCCAGCCACTCGTCCCAGTCGGCCGGGGTAAAGGGGCGCGCAGCCACCGTCGCGGCTGGCGGTTGCCAGTCGGTGGCCTCCAGTGCCAGCACCACGCACTCCATGTACTGGTATCCCGCCGCCACGAAGCCGGCGACCCGGCTGTTCTGGCCGGCCGCGAGAGGCCACTGGAAGGTGCGGTGTCTGACCCGGGGATCCTGCCCGATCAGCTTGTCGAAACTGGCCTCGAGCCAGCCCTTGTCGTGATCGCTGGGGGGAAAGGGGAGCAGCAGATAGTTGCCGAAGTAGTAATCGGGAGCATCGGGAGTGCGCACGGCCCAGAACTGCTCATGGTCGACCACGTTGCCTTGATAGCGATCGAATAGCAAGTCGGTGGCAAAGCCGGGGTGGGTGTCCATGATGATGCTCCTGCGAATGGTTCAATTGGTTATCGGCAGGAAGGGGAAGAGGTTGAAAAGGGGCCGGAGAAACCTCCGGCCAAACAATCACACGCAGATTCAGAACGTCCAGGACGATCTGCGTTCATCATAACGCGACTCGCCGGATTTTGGGATGGGGTGCCAATCGTTACTTTGGCTTTATTGCCAAATAAAAATCGGCGGCCTTCCTCTCGCTGTAAAACAGTGTTGACTTTGTGCCATTTTCTCATAAAGATAGAAAGACGTTTAGACGTCCAAACATCCGTTTTGACGTAGAGAAATGGATTGCAGGGCAGGGAGAGAGCAGATGGGATTTCACAGCGCACGTCAGGTTGAGGCACTCAACCAGAGTCTGGCAGATTTGAGTGGCGACATATCGGTCAGTTTCGAGTTTTTTCCGCCCAACAGCGAAGGGATGGAAAATACCCTGTGGCAATCCATCGAGCGCCTGAAAGTACTGGAGCCGAAGTTTGTGTCGGTGACCTATGGCGCCAACTCGGGCACCCGGGATCGCACGCACAAGGTGATCAAGGACATCAAGGAGCGGACCGGTCTGATCGCCGCCCCGCACCTGACCTGTATCGACGCCAGCCGCGACGAGCTGCGCACCATTGCTCGCGATTACTGGAACAGCGGTATCCGCCATATCGTGGCGCTGCGCGGTGACCTGCCCCAGGGGTTGGAGAAGCCGGAGATGTATGCCACCGATCTGGTGGCCCTGCTCAAGGCCGAAGCGGACTTCGATATTTCGGTGGCCGCCTACCCGGAAGGGCACCCGGAAGCGCGCAGCGCGCAGTCGGATCTGCTCAACCTCAAACGCAAGATTGATGCCGGTGCCAACCGCGCCATTACCCAGTTCTTCTTTGACGTCGAGACCTACCTGCGCTTTCGGGATCGCTGCGCCGCCATCGGCATCGATGCCGAAATCGTGCCGGGGATCCTGCCGGTCTCCAACTACCAGACCCTGGCGAAGTTTGCCGGTTTCACCAACGTGAAGATCCCGCGCTGGATGCATCAGCGTTTCGAGGGGCTGGATGACGATCAGATGACCCGCAACATGGTGGGGGCCAGCATCGCCATCGATCAGGTCCGGGTGCTGAGTCAGGAAGGGGTGAAGGATTTCCACTTCTATACCCTGAACCGCTCCGAGCTGACCTACGCCATCTGCCACACCCTGGGGGTGAGGCCGAAAGGCCAGCCGTAACAGATCGCGGTGTCTAGTCCTGAAATAGGTTTACACATTTTCAGTTAACTTCTGACACTCAGAACCCCCGATGTACTACATCGGGGGTTCTGTATTTCAAGGCCTGGTGTGGCCGCTCCAGGTTGTAGATATCCACCGCTTCACGCACCATCTCCCGTGCTTGCGCCAGGTTCTGCGGGCTTTGCAACAGCAGTTCTCCTTTCAAAATCCCGTTCACCCGCTCTGCCAGCGCATTCTGGTAACAGTCATAACCATCTGTCATCGAGCACCGTACTCCGTGCCGTTCATGCAGCGCTTGATACAACCCCGAACAATACTGCACGCCGCGGTCCGAGTGATGCACAAGTTCCCCGTCACCACGCCGTTGCTTCAGTGCGTTCTTGAACGCCATCGCCACCGACTCGGCATGCATTCCTTCGTGTACATGATGGCCCACTATCTTGCGTGAGTAGACATCCGTCACCACACTCAGGTAGAGCGGCCCGCTCTTGGTTGGCAGGTAGGTGATATCGGCGACCCAAACCTGCTCTGGCGCCACCGCAGTGATTTGCACCGGGCTGGGTTTGAGCAAGTTGGGATGGCGATAGAAGCGGTGAAAACTGTGGGTGGTCTTGTGATATGCCCGCCTGGGCTGTACCAGCAGGCGGTGCTCGACCAATATCCGAAACAGCCTGTCCCGCCCGACCTTCAGCCCGGCATCGTCCTGACCTTGCAGCAGATAATGTAGCTTGCGGGTACCCACCCGTGGTTGTCGCAGCCGAACTTTGCGTACGAAACGCACCACCTGCAACCCCTGCGCATGGCGCTGGTCGGCGACCCGATTGCGCTTGTAGTAAGCCTGACGGCTGATCCCCAGAAACAGGCAAGCCCTGACGATGGTCAGCCTTTCGACCTGCCGCTGCGAGAGGACTTGCCGGGTCGCTTTTTTACGATGGAGACGCCGTAGTCGTTCTTCAGCACCTCGACCACGGCCTCGAAGAACTGGGCCTTCTGACTCATGAGCTGCAACTGCTGCTCAAGCGCTTTGATGCGCTGTTCTGGGGTCTGGGTGTTGGGGTCCATCACGGTGGTACTCCTGCCGGCTCGAATCGAGGCCCCTTGGCTCCAATCCTGTCGGCCGTGTTTACGCAACCATACCAGAACGGTGGAGCGGCCCTGAATGCCATAACGCGCCTGGGCCTGTTTGTAGGTGAGCTCGCCTTTTTCGATCTGCTCGACCAGGGCCAATTTAAAAGTCAGCGAGTAATCGCGTTGTGTCCGTTTCACGCCTTGTCCCATTGGGAGCTCCATCTATTCGGGGGAAGAAGGTGTAAACCATATTCAGGACGGGACACGGGCACAAAAAAAGCCAATGAGTCGCTCATTGGCTTTTTTGTCATGGCGACCAATCAGGGTCTAGTAGGGGCGATCTCTTTGGGTTCGAGATCGATCACCGCATTGCCGGCGGCGCCTGGATACTGGTGATAGCTCTGGTCCTGCTCCAGGGTGTAGAAGGTATCCAGATAGTCATCGTTGTTGGTCATCCAGGAGTCGGGCAACGCCTTGACGATCCGACCGCCGAGATCGAGGAAGGGCAGAGCCTCGGGCACACCGCCAGCGGTGAAGGCCAGCTTGAGGGCATCGATGAACAGGCCGCTCAACTCCTTGTAGTTGACGTTGTCGTCCTGCTCCATCATGACGATGTCGACGGCACCCCAGCGATAGCGATCCCAGTAGACCAGGATCTGGTTGGGGGTGTAGTCGGTGTTGTCATAGTCGAGATAGGGCATGTCGACGATATCGACCACGGGCTCATCCCGGCTGGGATTGACCCCTGCGACGACCGCATACACCTCGGCCGCACCCAGCAGCCAGGGCTCCTGATCATCCTTCAACCGAATTTTCTTCAGGATGCTGGTTTTGAGCGGTGCCGTGCTGGCAGCCGTACGGGGAGCCACCTGCATGTCGGCGGCAGCCAGCGCCTTGCGGATCACCTTGAGGCCGGCGTTCTTGGCCTTGACGGGATCAGCCTCCACGACCAGGACCGGACGGGCCGGTGCCTTGTCCACATCCAGATAGACTGGGTTGCCGGCGCTGTCGAAGGCTTCGATGGCGCTCCAGCTCTTCTCATCTCCGCTCGGCACATAGGCGACCAGCGGCTCGACACCCTGCTGCAGCGCGGCGGCCTGTTCCGGGTTGGCCAGTCGCAGCTGCATCAGCTCCTTGACCTCGCCATCCAGCCCTTGCCGGCTGATGGCTGCCTGGTTGGCATCCCGGGCCTGGCGTTTCAGGCGCGGGCTGGCCTTTTGCAACAGGTTGGGCAGCGGGCTCTGGTACTCCTGATTGCTCAGCAGCGGCAGCAGGTTCTTCTGCTGCAGCGCGAGCTGGCGGGCCAGCTCCCGATCGGTGTCGGCAGCGTGGGCGGTGGTGGCGCCCAGCAGTGCCAGTAACAAAATGACAGCCTGATTCCTCATTATTATTCTCCAGTTTATGAGTCTGACATGAGGCACGCATCGGGGAAGAAGAAGTGCCTCGACACCACTTAATGGCAATTAGTTTCAGCTGTGAACCAATTTTTCTGAATTATGTGCGGTGTCTCACGGGGGGCTCCCCAGATGGTCAGGTCAGTTTCTCCGCTGGTTGACTTGATACAGGATGATGCCGACGAGCAGTCCCCAGCAGGCGGCGCCGATGCCGAGCAGGCTGATGCCGGAGGCGGTGATGATGAAGGTCAGCAGGGCGGCCTCACGGGCATCGTCGTGCTGCAATGCGGTGTGCAGGCTGCTGCCGATGGTGCCGAGCAGCGCCAGTCCGGCGACACAGGTCACCAGTGTCGCCGGGAAGGCCGTGAACAGCGCCGCCACCGTGGCACCGAAACAGCCGGTCAGCAGGTAGAAGCCGCCGGCCCACACCGCCGCGGGCCAGCGTCGGTTGGCGTCCGGATCCACCTCTTTCCCCATGCAGATGGCCGCAGTGATGGCCGCCAGGTTGAAGGCATAGCCGCCGAAGGGCGCGAGCAGCAGACCGGTGAGGCCGGTCCAGGTGATGAGGGATGAGGTGGCGGGCTGATAGCCGTGGGCCCGCAAAATGGTAATGCCCGGCATGTTCTGAGAGGTCATGGTGACGATGAACAGTGGCAAGGCAATGCCGAACAGGGCACCAAGGGAAAACTCTGGCCAGGTCATGACCGGGCCGGCCAGTTGCCAGTGAATGGTGTCAAGCTGCAGCTGGTCTCTCAGCAGGCAGATGAGAATGCCGGTCGCCAGTACCAGCACCATGGTATAGCGTGGCCAGAGATGGCGGCCGAGCAGGAACGCCAGCAGCAGGCTGCCGAGCAGCAAGGGATCTGCCGGGGCGACCTTGAACAGATCCAGCCCGAACTTGAGCAATACCCCGGCCAGCATGGCCGCCGCCAGTTGGGCCGGGATATGGCGCATCAGCCGATCGAACCAGCCGCTGATACCGCACAGGGTGATCAGCAGAGAAGAGATAACGAAGGCGCCGATGGCCTCGGCCAGGGTGAAGTTACCCAGGCTGGTGATGAGCAGGGCGGCACCCGGGGTCGACCAGGCGGTCAAGACGGGGATGCGATAATAGAGGGAGAGGCCGATGCAACTGATACCCATGCCAATGCCCAGCGTCCATAGCCAGGACGCGAGCTGGGCAGCATCGGCCCCCGCTGCCGTGGCTGCCTGAATGATCAGGATGACCGAGCTGGTATAGCCGACCATCACGGCGATGAAGCCGGCGACCAGATGAGGGAGGGCAAAGGGCATGGTGACGTCCTTGTGGGGTTGTGACGGTTTGTGCGTTATTGCGTACAATATTGCTTCAGACTATATCGCTGTGCGCTATAACGCACAAGGCGATTCAAGCACGTACAACAAAGAGGCAGTCATGCAAGAGATGAATCAGCATCTGGCCCAACGTCTGAAGGGCTTGCGCAGCGAACTGGGCTGGAGCCTGGACGTAGCGGCGCGGGAGACGGGAGTGAGCAAGGCCATGCTGGGCCAGATTGAGCGAGGGGAGTCGAGCCCGACGGTGGCCACCCTGTGGAAGATTGCCACCGGCTTTCGGGTCTCTTTCTCCAGCTTCATCGAGCCGACCCCGGCAGAGCAGGGGGAGGTGCTCTATCGCACCGCAGATGCGATTCGCCAGCAGCCGGCGGGAGAGGGCATGCAGGTCGCCCCTCTCTTCCCTTATGAGGGGCGCTTTGGATTCGAACTGTTTGAGCTGACTCTGTTGCCCGGTTATCAGCGAGAATCAGAACCCCATGAACCCGGGGTGACCGAACATGTCATCGTCATCAGTGGCCAGATGGAAGTGCTGGTTGAGGGGGAGTGGCGCTCCTTGACGCAGGGGGAGG
>NZ_CP137631.1:4007500-4472500 GCF_033349375.1 Aeromonas sp. CD | reverse complement strand
CTGTAAGTCTGCGAAGGTGTGTCGAGAGGCATGCTGGAGATATCAGAAGTGCGAATGCTGACGTAAGTAACGATAAAGGGGGTGAAAAGCCTCCTCGCCGGAAGACCAAGGGTTCCTGTCCAACGTTAATCGGGGCAGGGTGAGTCGACCCCTAAGGCGAGGCCGAAAGGCGTAGTCGATGGGAAGCAGGTTAATATTCCTGCACGACTTGTAATTGCGATGGGGGGACGGAGAAGGCTAGGTGGGCCAGGCGACGGTTGTCCTGGTGAAAGTGCGTAGGTGGTGTTTCTAGGCAAATCCGGAGACACAACACTGAGACACGAGACGAACACACTACGGTGTGGAAGCCATTGATGCCCTGCTTCCAGGAAAAGCCTCTAAGCTTCAGATTACAAGTCATCGTACCCCAAACCGACACAGGTGGTCGGGTAGAGAATACCAAGGCGCTTGAGAGAACTCGGGTGAAGGAACTAGGCAAAATAGAACCGTAACTTCGGGAGAAGGTTCGCTCTTGACAGTGAAGTCCCTTGCGGATGGAGCAGTTGGGAGTCGCAGTGACCAGATGGCTGGGACTGTTTATCAAAAACACAGCACTCTGCAAACACGAAAGTGGACGTATAGGGTGTGACACCTGCCCGGTGCCGGAAGGTTAATTGATGGGGTTAGCGCAAGCGAAGCTCTTGATCGAAGCCCCGGTAAACGGCGGCCGTAACTATAACGGTCCTAAGGTAGCGAAATTCCTTGTCGGGTAAGTTCCGACCTGCACGAATGGTGTAACCATGGCCATGCTGTCTCCACCCGAGACTCAGTGAAATCGAATTCGCCGTGAAGATGCGGTGTACCCGCGGCTAGACGGAAAGACCCCGTGAACCTTTACTACAGCTTGGCACTGAACATTGAACCTACATGTGTAGGATAGGTGGGAGGCTTTGAAGGCGTGACGCCAGTTGCGCTGGAGCCGTCCTTGAAATACCACCCTTGTATGTTTGATGTTCTAACGCAGGCCCATGAATCTGGGTCGCGGACAGTGCCTGGTGGGTAGTTTGACTGGGGCGGTCTCCTCCCAAAGAGTAACGGAGGAGCACGAAGGTTGGCTAATCCTGGTCGGACATCAGGAGGTTAGTGCAATGGCATAAGCCAGCTTAACTGCGAGACGGACAGGTCGAGCAGGTACGAAAGTAGGTCATAGTGATCCGGTGGTTCTGAATGGAAGGGCCATCGCTCAACGGATAAAAGGTACTCCGGGGATAACAGGCTGATACCGCCCAAGAGTTCATATCGACGGCGGTGTTTGGCACCTCGATGTCGGCTCATCACATCCTGGGGCTGAAGTCGGTCCCAAGGGTATGGCTGTTCGCCATTTAAAGTGGTACGCGAGCTGGGTTCAGAACGTCGTGAGACAGTTCGGTCCCTATCTGCCGTGGGCGTTGGATGATTGAAGGGAGTTGCTCCTAGTACGAGAGGACCGGAGTGAACGAACCTCTGGTGTTCGGGTTGTCACGCCAGTGGCACTGCCCGGTAGCTAAGTTCGGAATCGATAACCGCTGAAAGCATCTAAGCGGGAAGCGAGCCCTGAGATGAGTCATCCCTGACCCCTTGAGGGTCCTAAAGGGCCGTTGGAGACCACAACGTTGATAGGTGGGGTGTGTAAGCGCGGCGACGTGTTGAGCTAACCCATACTAATTACCCGTGAGGCTTAACCATACAACACCCAAGAAGTGTTCTGAGGCTTGTAGCAGATACCGAGAACGAACAACAAAATCAGCTTTCTCAGATTGAAGAATTTGCCTGGCGGCCATAGCGCCGTGGAACCACCTGAACCCATGCCGAACTCAGAAGTGAAACGCGGTAGCGCCGATGGTAGTGTGGCATTCGCCATGCGAGAGTAGGACACTGCCAGGCACCCAACACGAAAAACCCCGCTCATCTGAGCGGGGTTTTTTATTGCCTGAAATTTGCCATATCTCACCCAGCTATGCGCCTTCGGATGACTAGCCTGCACTACTTTCTACCCAGTTGTTCACTCGACTCTCTCGTGCCGAAACCCGGCGTCCGGCCTGCAATTAGGGTTGTATCTGCCTCATAACTCGGTAGAGTAAAGGCATCTTGGGTTGGCCCGTACTCTCTCATACTGGTTTCTTCAGTACGGATGCAACTTGGCCTGCTTTTATCAACCTTACGTCAGTGGTATCGATATGGAACAAGTAAACAAGTCCACCTTCAGCGATGTACTGGAATATGTGCGTATGTCCCGTCGTCAGAACAAACTCAAGCGTGAAATTGCGGACAACGAGAAGAAGGTCCGTGACAACCAGAAGCGGGTGCTGCTGCTCGACAACCTGAGCGATTACATCAAACCGGGTATGAGCATCGATGAGGTGCAAGCCATCATCGCCAACATGCGGGCTGATTATGAAGAGCGTGTGGACGACCACATCATCAAGAATGCCGAGCTGTCCAAAGAGCGTAAAGAGCTGAGCACCAAACTCAAGGCAATGAGCTCCAGCAAATAAGCCTGCTCACTGTCTTCTCAAAACACCGGCCATAGGCCGGTGTTTTGCTTTAGGCCATCAGCTCGGATCTCTCACCGCGCTGCAACAATCGGCTCCCCTTTTTATGATCGCCCTGTTACCATCACTACAAAGCGGTCAATAGTTTTCAAGCCATTGACTTGAAACGACTAAGCTTGAGTGAAACACAATAAATTGCGCAACCATGGTGGGGCTAATATGGGCGCATCAGAACAGACGGATTTGAACAAAGTGGCATCTCAGGATTCATCTGTCCCAAGCGCGGACGGCAAGTACAAGCGCAAGCGTCGTTCCTGGTGGCGCTGGTTGTTCTGCTTTTTCTTTTTACTGTGCCTGGCTGCGGTGATTGCTCTGGTCGGTTATGAGATGCAGACTTCCCACCTGCAGTCGCAGGAGATCTCCCGCTATGCGGCCAAGCTGACCTATCAGGTCGAACCGGGCCCCAGCAAGCAGATTGCCTTCCCTGAAGACGGTCCCTTCGACAAGCGGCTCGGTTATGTGCTGTTGCCCATGATGCAGGAGCGCTTGCTGCAACGGGGTTATCAGGTCAGCGAGCAGGTACACTTCTCTGATGCCTTGTATGACTACGCCAGTCGCGGCTTTTTCGTTCCTTATACCGAGAAGGTGCAAGCCGGCCTGACCCTGCACGACTGCCGGGCAGAGCCCTTCTATCAATTCAAGTATCCGACCCACTATTACCCGGATTTTGCCTCCATCCCGCCGCTGGTGATCCAGTCGCTCCTGTTCATCGAGAACCGCGACCTGCTCAGCAATGAGCAGCCGCTGGCCAACCCGGCCGTGGATTGGCCCCGTTTTGCCAAGGCGGCCATGTCCCAGGTCGGCAAGGCGCTCGATATGCAGGATCAGTCGGCCGGCGGCAGCACGCTGGCGACTCAGGTCGAGAAGTATCGCCACTCGCCGGATGGCCTGACGCTGTCACCCACCGAGAAGATCCGCCAGATGGCGTCCGCCAGTGTACGGGCCTACCGGTTGGGACCCAAGACGCTGGAGGCGCGCAAACTGGTTGCCTGGGCCTACCTCAACTCGGTCCCGCTCTCTGCGGCTCCCGGCTATGGGGAGGTGCACGGCCTGGGGGATGGTCTCTGGGTATGGTTTGGCGCCAATGTGGACGAGGTAAACCGGCTGCTGGACCCTGCGCGCAATCAGGATGCTTCGTTGGCGGAGCAGGGCCTGGCGCTGCGCCAGGTGGTCTCGCTGATGATTGCCCATCGCCGACCCTCCTACTATCTAGCGCAGGGGCGTGATGCGCTGGCGACTCTGACCGACAGCTATCTGCGGCTGTTCGTACAGGAGGGGATGATCACACCGCCGCTGATGGAAGCCGCGCTGAAGGCCAGGATCTCGTTCCGTGATTTCCTGCAGTCCCCGGCGGTGACCAAGGTCAACAACAACAAGGGCCTGCAAGTCGCCCGCACCCGTCTGAGCCGCCAGCTCGGGGTGCAGCTCTACGATCTGGACCGGCTCGATCTGACGGCCGATACCAGCCTCAACATGCCGCTGCAAAACGAGGTCTCTCGCTACCTGCAGCAGCTGGCCGATCCGACCTTTGCAGCCCAGGTCGGGCTGTTTGGTGAGCGCCTGCTCTCGCCGGAAAAGACGGGGGACGTGAAGTACAGCTTCACGCTGTTCGAAAAATCCCCGCAGGGCTTCAAAGTGCGGGTGCAGACCGACAACACGGATCAGCCGTTCGACATCAACGAGGGCAGCAAGCTGGAGCTGGGGTCAACCGCCAAGCTGCGGGTGCTGACCACCTACCTGGAGATCGTCTCCGAGCTGCACGACAGTTATGCCGGTATGCCGGCCGAGAGCCTGCGCAAGATAGAGGTGTCGGAGCAGGACAACCTCAGCCGCTGGGCCGTCTCCTACCTGATGACAGCGAAGGACAAGAGTCTGCCCCCCATGCTGGAGGCTGCGCTGGATCGCAAATACTCCGCCAGCCCGAACGAGGGATTCTTCACTGGTGGCGGCATGCACACCTTCAACAACTTCCGGCGCGAGGACAATGGCCGCATCCCGGCCATTCGCGACGCGCTGCGAGAGTCCATCAACCTGCCCTTCGTGCGCCTGATGCGTGACATAGTCCGCTACAGCCTCTACCGGGAGGGCAACCGTGCCCAGTTGCTCAAGGATGACAAGGATCCGCGCCGTACCGAGTATCTGGCCAAGTTTGCGGATAAAGAGGGGCAGACCTATCTGCTGCGCTTCTGGCGCAAATACCGCGGCAAGACTGCGGATGAACAGCTCGATACCTTCCTGGATGGTCTCAAGCCCAGCGCCGTGCGCCTGGCAGCCGTACACCGCTACCTGATGCCGGATGCCTCGCAGGAGACTTTCGCTGCCTTCCTGGCGAAGCGCCTGCCGCGGGAGAAGCTGAGCGATCGTCGTATCGAGCAGCTCTATACCAGCTATGGTCCCGGCAAGTATTCGCTGCCGGATCAAGGCTATATCGCCCGGGTGCACCCGCTGGAGCTGTGGCTGCTCTCCTATCTCAAGGAGTTCGACAAGGCCACTTTCGCCGATGCCGTCGAGGCGAGCCGGGACGAGCGGCAGGAGGTCTACAGCTGGCTGTTCAAGACCCGCCACCGCAGCGCCCGCGACAGCCGGATCCGCACCATGCTGGAGGTCGAGGCCTTCCTCGACATCCATCAACGCTGGGCCAGACTGGGCTACCCGTTCGATCACCTGGTGCCGTCGCTGGCAACGGCCCTGGGCAGTTCGGGCGACCGCCCTGCTGCGTTGGCCGAGCTGATGGGGATCATCCAGAACGGCGGCATTCGTGCGCCGACCCTGCGTATCGAGCATCTGTCGTTTGCCAAGGGCACGCCGTTCGCAACCGAGTTCCAGCCAGCGCAGACCGAGGGGACCCGGGTACTGCCGGTCGAGGTGGCCACCGCGCTGCGCAACGCGCTGTCGAAGGTGGTGGAAGGGGGCACGGCCAGACGGATTGCCGGTGCCTTCGCCCTGCCGGACGGTACCGTGCTGCAGATGGGGGGCAAGACGGGGACGGGCGACAACCGGATTGAAACGGTCGGCCGCTACGGCAACGTGACCAGCTCGCTGGCTCGCAACCGGACCGCCACCTTCGTCTTCTATCTGGGAGAGGATCACTTCGGCACCCTGACGGCTTATGTGCCGGGCAGCCAATCCGACAAGTTCCGCTTCACCTCGGCCCTGCCGGTGCAGGTGCTCAAGGGGATGGCTCCGCTGCTGATGCCGTATCTGCAGCCTGGTACTCATACCCAGTGCATGGCGGGCAGCTGACAGCTGAAGCGACACGAAAACGGGGCCATATAGGCCCCGTTTTATTTCGTACTGCTCATAGCCGGCCGGCGACGGTGAGTCATCACTTACAGCAGATCTTCGATCTCGCCGCGCAGATACTGGTACATCTCGCGATAGGCCACCGGCGGTTTGTTCAGCTCCCGCTCCTTGTTGGCGGTGCGGATCAGCTGGCGCAGCTTCTGGCGGTCCAGTTCGTGGAACTGGGACATCAGCTCGTTGAGGGCGCTGTCACCTTCATTGATCAGCCGCTCACGCCACTGTTCCAGCCGGTGCTGGCGGGCGTTCACGGTGGAGTGGCGATTCTTGATGATGGAGAGCGCCTCGACGATGGGCTCCACATCGCGGCTGCGCATCAACCGGCCGATGAACTGCAGGTGGCGACGGAAAGACTCGTCCTTCTTCGGCTTGAGCTTGCGGCCCAGCTCGACCGCTTCGGCCAGCTCTTCATCCAGCGGGATCTTCTCCAGCTCGCTGTGGCTGAGGGAGACGATCTCTTCCCCCATTTTCTGCAAGGCTTCGGCATCGCGCTTGAGCTGGCTTTTGCTGGGGCCCCAGTCTTCCCACTCGTTGTCGTCTTGATATTGACTCATCGGTCTCTTGATTCCTGTCATTCACGTTTGGTGGATATGTTACCAGCTTCTCCCGCTGGGCGCAGGGGTCTGATATGCTTAGCCCCTTTCCTTCCTTCATACAGATGTGAGTTATGGATCAGCAAGACCAAATCCGCCAGGATCAAGCCCATCTTGAAGCCGTAGTTGCCGAGGCCCTGGAGATTGCCAAGGGACTGGGCGCCGGGCTTGCCGAAGTCTCCATCAGCAAGCAGACCGGGTTGTCGGTGAACACCCGGGGTTGTGAACTGGAAAGCATCGAATTCAACAAGGACGGGGCGCTCGGCATCGCCGTCTATCGCGATGGTTGCAAGGGTTCCTCCTCCACCACGGATCTGAGCCCGTCGGCCATTCGTGCCGCCGTCGAAGCGGCGATGGAGATTGCCCGCCACACCTCGCCGGATGCTTGCGCCGGCCTGGCTGATGCCGAGCTGCTGGCCTGGGACGCCCCGGACCTGCAACTGTGTCATCCGATCGAGCTGGATCCGCAGCGTGGCATCGAACTGGCCATCGAGTGTGAACGACTGGCGCTGGGCCGCGATACCCGTATCAAGCACTCCGACGGCGCCGGTTTCTCCAGTCACCTCGGCATCAAGGTGTATGGCAACAGCCATGGCTTCGTCAAAGGCTACGCAGCATCGCGCAACTCCCTGAGCTGCGTGCTGATCGGCGAGCAGGACGGCGACATGCAGCGCGATTACGGCTACTCCTCCAGCCGTACCCTGGACGGGCTCTGGAGCCCGCAGCGCATCGCCGACGAGGCGGTGGAGCGCACTCTCTCTCGCCTAGGTGCCCGCAAGATTAGCACTCGCCACGCTCCCGTGCTGTTCCATCCCGATACGGCGGCCGGTCTGTGGGGTCATCTGGTGATGGCCATCAGCGGTGGCAATCTCTACCGCAAGTCGAGCTTTCTGCTGGACAAGCTGGGCAAGCAGATCCTGCCCGAGTGGCTCACCATCCAGGAGTTCCCCCACCTGCTGGGGGGGCTCGCCAGTACCCCGTTCGATGGCGAAGGCGTGCTGACCCGCGACATGGACATAGTGCGCAATGGCGAGCTGATGAGCTGGCTGCTTACTTCCTACTCCGCCCGCAAGCTGGGGCTCACCACCACGGGCCACGCCGGCGGCATCCACAACTGGCAGGTTTCCAGCACCGGTCAGGATTTCAATGGCATGCTCAAGGAGATGGGCACCGGCCTGCTGGTGACCGAACTGATGGGGCAGGGGGTCAACATAGTCAATGGCGACTACTCCCGCGGTGCAGCCGGTTTCTGGGTAGAGAACGGCGAGATAGCCTATCCGGTTGAAGAGATCACCATCGCCGGTAATCTGGCCGAGATGTTCAGCCATATCGTGGCGGTGGGCAGCGACGAAGATGAGCGCTCCAGCCTCAAGACTGGCTCGGTGCTGGTCGAGAGCATGAAGCTGGCCGGCCACTGATCCCGGCATCAGCGGATTGCAGCCATGAAAAAGGCCCCTCGCAGTGCGAGGGGCCTTTTTTTATGGCTCTGTCCCAGTTATGTGTTGAAAGGCTAACCTTGAAGTAGGTCATCACCTTGAGGGCCCCCATCATGGATACCCAAGCCTTTCAACATCTATTGTCCCTCTTTCCATCGCTCACTTCGCGTCAGCGTCGTCTCGCGCAACATGAACTCACCACCCCTCACCCCATCACCTCGTTGGCCACTCAACTCCCCGCATGCCAATGCTGCCCTCACTGCCAGGCCGAGGCCACACAGCTGGCTCCCTGGGGCTGGTCTCGCGGGCTGCGTCGTTATCGCTGCAAGCAGTGTCTGCGCACCAGTTCCGTGCTCACCAACACGCCTCTCGCCCGACTTCGCAAGCCACAATGCTGGGAAGACTATGCTCAGGCCCTCATCGACGGTCTGACCGTCCGGCAGGCGGCGCTCCGCTGTGGGGTCGGTAAAAACACCGCCTTTTTGTGGCGTCACCGCTTCCTGAAGGCCATGGCCAGCCACCAGGCGGTACGGGAAGAGGGTATTGTCGAGGTCGATGAGACCTTCTTCCTGGAGTCGTTCAAAGGACAGCGCGGATTGCCCCGCCCGGCCCGCCATCGTGGAGGTAAAGGCCGTACCCGAGGCACAGGACCGGATTACATCCCGGTGATGGTGGTGCAAGACCGGGCAGGCCACCTGGCTGACTTCCAGTTGGAACAGTTGAATGCCAGGGCGGTGAAGGCAGTGCTTCAGCCGCTTATCGCCCCGGATGCCGTCCTGTGCAGCGATGGTGCCGGGGTGTATGCGAGTTTCAGCAAGGGGCAAGGGATAACACACCAAGTGGTGCGCAATCGAGCGGGAGAGCGGGTGGTGGGTGCATATCACATCCAACATGTGAACGGGTACCACAGGCGATTGAAGGAGTGGATGGAGCGGTTCCATGGGGTAGCGACCCACTATCTGAGGAATTATCTGGGTTGGCGCAGGATGTTGGAGCGCTATGGGCGGGAAGTGAATATCTCACGCTGCTTGCATGAGGCGCTGGGGCGCCCCATGCAACACGTAATTGGGACATAGCCTTTTTTATCGGCTTGCTCAGGGGCGGCAATCAGCCCTTGATGCGTTCGATGTGGCCGCCGAGGCCTTGCAGCTTGTGCTCGATGTCTTCGTAGCCACGGTCGATGTGGTAGATGCGATCGACGATGGTGGAGCCTTCGGCGACGAAGCCGGCCAGCACCAGACTGGCGGAGGCGCGCAGGTCGGTCGCCATCACCTGGGCACCCTTGAGCTGCTGGGTGTCGCGGCAGATGGCCACATTGCCCTGCAGTTCGATGTCGGCGCCCATCCGGACCAGCTCGGGTACGTGCATGAAGCGGTTCTCGAAGATGGTCTCGGTGACCATGCCGGTGCCCTTGGCTACCGCGTTCAGCACGGTGAACTGGGCCTGCATGTCGGTCGGGAAGGCCGGGTAGGGGGCGGTCTTGATGGTGACCGGCTTGAGGGTGCGACCGGTCATGTCGAGGGTGATCCAGTCTTCACCCTTCTCAATCAGGGCGCCAGCCTCTTCCAGCTTGACCAGTACCGCTTCCAGCAGGGTCGGATCGGTCTTGCGGCAGGTGATCTTGCCGCCGGTGACCGCTGCGCCCACCAGGAAGGTACCGGTTTCGATACGGTCTGGCTGGACGCTGTAGCTGCCACCATGTAGACGCTCGACACCGTCGATGGTCAGGGTGTCGGTGCCCGCACCCTGGATCTTGGCGCCCAGCGCATTGAGGAAGTTGGCCAGATCGACCACTTCCGGCTCGCGCGCGGCGTTTTCGATCACGGTGCGACCGTCAGCCAGGGTGGCGGCCATCATCAGGTTCTCGGTACCGGTGACGGAGACCATGTCCATCAGGATGTGAGCACCCTTCAGGCGGCCGTCGACACGAGCCTTGATGTAACCATCCTCGATGGCAATCTTGGCACCCATCAGCTCCAGGCCGTGTACGTGCAGGTTGACCGGACGGGCACCGATGGCGCAGCCGCCGGGCAGGGAGACGTCAGCTGCGCCAAAACGGGCAGCCAGCGGGCCCAGCGCCAGGATGGAGGCGCGCATGGTCTTCACCAGCTCGTAGGGGGCGACATGGTTGTTCACCGCACCGGTCAGCACGGTGACGTTGCCATTTACCTTGGTGGTGGCACCCAGCATCTCCAGCAGCTTGATGGTGGTGCCCACGTCTTTCAGGCGCGGCACGTTGGAGAGGTGGATCTCCTCATCACACAGCAGGGTGGCGAACAGGATCGGCAGAGCGGCGTTCTTGGCGCCAGAGATGGTCACTTCGCCGTTGAGAGTACAACGACCATCGATCTTGAATTTGTCCATTTACGTTTGATACCAAATCAGGAGGGCAGTAGGAATTTACGTTCGCGTTTCCACTCGGCATCGGTAAAAGCCTTGATGGAGAGTGCGTGAATGGCGTTGCTGGCGATCTTGTCCATCAGCGGGGCATAGATGGCCTGTTGCTTCTTGACCCGGCTCATGCCGTCAAACATGTCGCCGACGGCGATCACTTGGTAGTGACTGCCGTCCCCTTTGACATGGACTTCGGACAATGGCAGAGCCTCGAGGAGTATCGCTTCAATTTCAGAGACTTGCATTATGCGTCCTCAGTTGTGAGCGGGGTTGACTGAAACAATCCGGCCACCCCGTAGAGGTTGGCCAGGGTATAAAAATCAGTGGAGGCGCCCACCAGTTGCGGTGTGGCGCCTCGTGCCAGAGCGGCTTTGGCCCATTTGACCAGCAGGGCAAGCCCTGCCGAATCCAGGGTGGTGACGTCGCCGAGCTCGATCTGGTCTTCCTGCCACCAGTCGGCTCGCCGTTGCCACAACTCAACGACCTGAGCTGCCTGCAGCTCGCCGCTCAGTCTCATTTCTTGAGTACCAGCGGCTTGGCATTGTGGGCGCGCAGCTGGGCGATCACCGCATCGATGCCGTTCTGGCGGATGAGGCCACCCAGCTCGTTCTGCTTGGCAGAGAGCAGGCTGATCCCTTCGGCAACCATGTCGAAGGCTTTCCATTCGCCGGTCTTGTTGTTCTTGCGCAGCTTGAACTCGAGGAAGATGTCCGGCTTGCCGGCCTCTTTCACGCTGACATTGACGGCTGTGATGTTGCTGTCACCGGCGGCCTTGCCCGGCTCGACCTTGACGGTCTGCTTGTCGAAATGGGCCAGGGCGTCGGCGTAGGAGCTCACCATGTACTCGGTGAACACCTCGACGAAGGCGTCACGCTGGGCCGGAGTGGTCTGCTTGATCTGGTTGCCGAGCACCTTGTAGGCGGCGAAGCGGTTGTCCACGTAGGGCAGCAGCTCTTCGCGGATGATCACCCGCAGGTGGTCCGGATTGCTCTTCACCTGGGCCTGATCGGCCTTCAGGCGGGCGAAGGTCTGCTTGGCCGCCTGATCCACCAGGGCATAGGGATCGGTGGCATCGGTGGCTTGCGCGGTCAGGGAAAACAGCATGCTGGTCATCAGGCCCAGCAGCAGGGCGATCTTCTTGAACATGGTTACTCCTTACTTGCTGTCTGATTTGGTGTCGGAAGACTGGCTGTAGAGGAACTTGCCAATCAGGTCTTCCAGCACAATGGCGGATTTGGTGTCTTCAATCATGTCGCCATCCTTGAGCATGCTGGTGCCCATCTCCTCATCGGTAAAGCCGGGCATCAGGCCTATGTACTGCTCGCCGAGCAGCCCCGAAGTCAGGATGGAGAGGGTACTGGTCTCGGAGAACTCACCGGCGCTCTTTTGCATCTGCAGAGAGACGATTGGCACCTGGCTCTTGGCGTCCAGAGTGATGTCGCTGACCCGACCGACCACCACGCCGCCCACCTTGACCGGTGAGCGTACTTTCAGGCCGCCGATATTATCGAAATGGGCGCGCAGGGTATAGGTTTCTCCTTCCGGTTTGAAACTCAAACCTGCCACTTGCAGTGCCAACGCCAGAATGGCACCGATGCCAGCCAGCATGAAAGCGCCAACCAGGAATTCTACTTTGCTGAACTTCATCTTTACCTTATCCAAACATGACTGCGGTGAGTATAAAATCCAGGCCGAGCACGGCCAGGGAGGAGTGGACCACAGTACGGGTCGTGGCCTGACTGATCCCGGCCGAGGTCGGCTTGGCATCATAACCGTTAAAGAGCGCAATCCAGGTGACTACCAGAGCAAAGATCAGGCTCTTGATGGCACCCTGCATGATGTCATCCTGCCAGTCGACGGAGGCCTGCATGGCGGACCAGAAGCTGCCTTCGTCCACCCCCAGCCAGTCGACGCCGACCAGCTTGCCGCCGAAGATGCCGATCAGGCTGAACATGAAGGCCAGCAGCGGCATGCTGATGACCCCGGCCCAGAAGCGCGGCGCGACCACCCGGCGCAGCGGATCCACCGCCATCATCTCCAGGCTGGAGAGCTGTTCGGTGGCCTTCATCAGGCCGATCTCGGCGGTGAGGGCCGAGCCGGCGCGGCCGGCAAACAGCAGTGCGGTCACCACGGGGCCCAGCTCCCGCAGCAGGGAGAGGGAGACCAGCGGCCCCAGACTCTGCTCGGCACCGAAGTCTTTCAGTACGTTGTAGCCCTGCAACGAGAGCACCATGCCGATGAACAGGCCCGACACCAGAATGATGGCGACCGACTGCACCCCGACCACATACAACTGCTGCACCAGCAGCGGGAAGTGCTTGCGCGGTGCGGGTTTGCCCGCCAACGCGTGAAACAACATGATGGTGGCGCGGCCGATGGCGCTGATGAATCGCACCCCGCTTCGCCCCAGTTTGCTTACCTGGCTTGTCAACATCAGAGATCCTGTAGCAGGTCACCTGCCGGAAAATGAAACGGAACAGGACCGTCGGGCAATCCTTTCAGGAACTGCTCGACCTCGGGATTGTGCTCCTCGCGCAGTTGGGCCGGCGTGCCGTGCGCCACCACCTTGCGGTTGGCGATGATATAGGCGTAGTCGGCAATGCTCAGCACCTCTTTCACGTCGTGGGTGACGATGACGGAGGTGATGCCGAGGGCATCGTTCATATCCTTGATGAGCTTCACCAGCACCGCCATGGTGATGGGATCCTGGCCGACGAACGGCTCGTCATACATGATGAGGTCCGGATCCAGCGCGATGGAGCGGGCCAGCGCCGCGCGCCGAGCCATGCCGCCGGAGAGCTCGGACGGCATCAGTCTTGCCGCGCCGCGCAGGCCGACCGCCTGCAGCTTCATCATGACGATGGTGTGGATCAGCTCCTCGGGCAGGCCGGAATGCTCACGAAGCGGGAAGGCCACGTTGTCGTACACCGTCATGCCGGTAAACAGGGCGCCGCTCTGGAACAGCATGCTCATCCGCTTGCGCACCTCGTACAGGCGCGAACGGGAGAGGGTGGGGATATCTTCCCCGTCAAACAGGATATGACCGGATTCGGGCTTGAGCTGGCCGCCGATCAACCGCAGCAAGGTGGTCTTGCCGATGCCGCTGGGGCCCATGACCGCAGTGACCTTGCCACGGGGAATGGTCAGGTTTATCCCGTCGTATAACAGCCGATCTCCGTGACTGAAGGTCAGGTCGGAGATGGTGATCAGGTCATCGTTCAAACAATTGTCCATCCGGTGTAAATGAAGAGCGAATTTTATGGGCTAGTCTAGGTCTAAGCAACAGCAAGGAACAACTATTGAACAGCCTGCCTGTCCAGACGCGCGACAGTTTTTTGTAACCAATTGTCTCTCTTTTCAGGTCGGGAAGTATCCGATTCGCTTATCTCGACAGACTTTTTTATAATCCCGCAGCAAATTTCAGCCCGGAGCTGTGCCTTTATGTCTGTAAAGTCTGAAAAAGTGTCTGAACTGTTCGATTTTCGTCGCAGCGCCCGTACCGTGCTGGACATCGAGAAACAAGCGATTGATGGACTCTACCAGTATCTGAACGATGCCTTCGATCAGGCGTGCGAGATGATACTGCGCTGCAGTGGCAAGATAGTGGTCACCGGCATGGGCAAGTCAGGTCATGTCGGAAGCAAGATTGCGGCCACCCTGGCCAGCACCGGCACTCCCGCCTTTTTCCTCCATCCGGGTGAAGCCAGCCACGGCGATCTGGGGATGATCTCCGGCGGCGATCTCATCATCGCCATCTCCAACTCCGGCGAGAGCGACGAGATCCTGGCCCTGTTGCCGGTGCTCAAGCGCCGTGGCATTCCGCTCATCTGCATGACCGGCAACCCGGCCTCCACCATGGCGAAAGAAGCCAACGTGCACCTGTGCATCAAGGTAGAGAAAGAAGCCTGCCCGCTGGGGCTGGCACCCACGTCCAGTACCACCGCGACCCTGGTGATGGGCGATGCGCTGGCGGTGGCCCTGCTGGAAGCCCGCGGCTTTACCGCCGACGATTTCGCTCTCTCTCACCCGGGTGGTTCCCTTGGCAAGCGACTGCTGCTGCGGGTCGGCGATCTGATGCACAGCGGTGAGCTGTTGCCCCAGGTGGGGATAGATGCCACCATCAGCCAGGCACTGCTGGAAGTGAGCCGCAAGGGGCTTGGCATGACGGCCGTTGCCGATGCCGATGGCCGCCTGGCCGGCCTGTTCACCGATGGCGACCTGCGCCGCATTCTGGACCTGCAGGTGGATATCCACCACACCCCGATCAGCCGCGTGATGACGGTCAACTGTGTTACCGTGGGACCTGAAATGATGGCAGCCGAGGCTGTCAAACTGATGGAAACCAGAAAGATCAACGGATTACTGGTTGTGGATGGTGACAAGCGCCCGCTGGGTGCCTTCAACATGCACGACCTGCTGAAAGCCGGAGTAATTTGATGCAAAACGTACCGACCCTCTATGGTCCGGTGACGCGCAGCCAGTTTGAGAAGGCGGCGCAGATCCGCCTGCTGGTGTGCGATGTGGACGGGGTGCTCTCCAACGGCCTCATCTACATGGGAAATGACGGCGAAGAGCTGAAGACCTTCTGTACCCGCGACGGTGCCGGCATGCGGGCGCTGCTCAACGCCGGGATCGAGATTGCCATCATCACCGGGCGCAACTCCCGTATCGTCAGCGATCGGATGAAGAGCCTGGGGGTGCAGCACCTGGTACAGGGAGCGGATCAGAAGCTGCCCCACTTCGAGACGCTGCTGAGCAAGCTGGCATTGACCCCCGAGCAGGCGGCCTACATCGGCGATGACACCATCGATCTGCCGGTGATGCAGGCCTGTGGCCTCGGCATCGCCGTGGCCGATGCCCATCCGCTGGTGCTGGCGCGGGCCGACATGGTGACCCGGCTGGCCGGCGGTGTGGGCGCGGTGCGTGAGGTGTGCGATCTCATTTTGCAGGCCCAGGGGCTGGGTGACTATCAGCCAGAGGCCTCGGTATGAGCAGACAGACCCTGTTGTTCGCCCTGCTGTTCCTGGTTGCGTTGGCCGCCTGGCAGCTCGGCGACATCGAACTGGCGCCGGAGCCGACCACCAAGGTGGAGAATTATCAGCCGGACTTCACCGCCAAGAATCTGGTGACGACCCGCTTCGATGTCGAGGGGCGTCGCACCGAGCGGCTGGAGTCCCGCTACGCGGAGTACTACCAGATCCTCGAGCAGGCCACCTTTGACAAGCCGGTGGTCTACATGTTCGACAAGCAGGGTGAGGCCGAGTGGAAGGTTACTGCCGATACCGGCGTGCTCAACACCGATGACAACGTGATCCTGCGGGACAAGGTGCATCTGGACGGCTTGTTGCCCACCTCTTTCATCTCCACGCTGGATACCCCCTATCTGGAGCTGGATCTGGTGACCCAGAACGTGAGAAGCAATCAGCAGGTCAGCATAGTGGGTAAGGATTTCCAGACCGAGGGCGTCGGCCTGAAGGGTCATCTGGAACGCAAATATTTTGAATTACTGGATCAGGGCCATGCCATCTATTTCAATGAAAAACGCTAATCTGGCCCTCGCGGCCCTGCTGCTGTGCGGCACCGTGAGCGCCAAAGAGTCCGACTTTGCCGAGAAGGTCTATGTGGATGCGGTCAAGCAGGTGGCCGAGATGCAGGACAACCGCATCACCTTCGAGCAGGATGTGACCATCACTCAGGGCACCATCAAGATCAAGGCGGACAAGGTAGTGGTGATCCGCTCCGGCGAGAAGGGTGCCGAGGTGATGACGGCCTATGGCAAGCCTGCCACCTTCTTCCAGATCCTGGACAACGGCAAGCCGGTCAATGCCCATGGCAACAGCATCCGTTATGAGCTGAAGAATCGTCTGGTGACCATCACCGGCAACGGTCAGCTCAAGCAGGAAGACAGCCAGGTCAATGGCGACCTGATCCGTTACGACATCGTCAAACAGAAGATGATTGCCGAGAGCAAGACCCCGAACCAGCGGGTCAAGACGGTGTTCCTGCCGGATCAGGTAGAGAATTTCGACAAGCCGGCCGATCAGAAGAAGCAGGGAAAATAAACCATGGCAGTGTTGAAAGCAGCCGGCCTGCAAAAAAGTTACAAGCGCCGCATGGTAGTGAGCGATGTGAGCCTGGAAGTGGGGACCGGCCAGATCGTCGGGTTGTTGGGTCCGAACGGCGCCGGCAAGACCACCTCCTTCTACATGATCGTGGGGCTGGTGCAGAGCGATGCCGGCCTCATCACCATCGATGATCAGGACATCAGCCTGCAACCCATGCATATTCGTGCCCGCAACGGTATCGGCTATCTGCCGCAGGAGGCCTCCATCTTCCGTCGCCTGTCGGTGTTCGACAATCTGATGGGTGTCATGCAGACTCGCAAGGGATTGAGCCGCGAAGAGCGGGAGGACAAGGTCCAACAACTGCTGGAAGAGTTCAACATCACCCATATCCGTGACAGCCTGGGTCAGAGCCTGTCGGGCGGGGAGCGGCGCCGGGTCGAGATCGCCCGGGCACTGGCAGCCGAGCCGCGTTTTATCCTGCTGGATGAACCCTTTGCCGGGGTCGACCCCATTTCTGTGATAGACATCAAGAAGATCATCCAGCATCTCAAAGATAGAGGCCTGGGCGTCTTGATCACCGACCACAACGTCAGAGAGACTCTGGACGTATGTGAGAAGGCCTATATCGTCAGCCACGGCAAGATGATTGCCGAAGGTGCACCGGCCGACATACTGGCCGACGAACAGGTCAAGCGCGTCTATTTGGGCGATCAATTCAGTCTATAGTAAGGGGGCATCTCTTCATTTCCTGTGACGACTGCCTCGCTGAACATAAGGATATCCCGACGTAGATGAAGCCGACATTACAGTTGCGTCTCGGCCAGTCCCTGACCATGACGCCGCAATTACAACAAGCGATTCGTCTGCTCCAGCTCTCCACTCTGGAACTCCAGCAGGAAATTCAGCAAGCGCTCGACAACAACCCCTTGCTGGAGCAAGAGGAAAATGATGTGCAGGAGACCAGCCCGGAAGAGCCGGTCGATGCCAGCCAACTCGACTCCAGCGATGCCATGTCCCAGGACAACATGCCGGACGAACTGCCGGTAGATACCACCTGGGAAGAGGTCTACTCGGCCGGTACGGCCCAGAGCGCGGGCCCGATCCACGACGGTGAAGACAGCATCTATCAGGGTGAAACCACCGAAAACCTGCAGGATTATCTGCTGTGGCAGATGCGCCTGACCCCATTCAGTGACGTGGATGCCGCCATCGCCCTCGCCATCATCGATGCCATCGATGAATCCGGTTACCTGACGGTGTCGCTGGAAGATATCCAGACTGCGGTAAGCAGCGAGGATGTCGAGGTGGAGCTCGATGAAGTGGAGGCGGTGCTCAAGCGGGTGCAGCACTTCGATCCGGTCGGCATCGCCGCTCGCTCGGTACAAGAGTGCCTGCTGATCCAGCTGGGCCAATACTCCCCCGACCTGCCCTGGCTCAACGAGGCCAAGGAGGTGATCCTCGAGCACATGGACTTGCTCGGTAATCGCGACTACCGCACCCTGGCCCGCAAGACCCGGCTCAAGGAGAGCGACCTCAAGGAGGTGCTGGATTTGATCCAGCAGCTGGAGCCGAGACCCGGCAACGGCGTCATCCAGAGCGAATCCCAGTACGTGATCCCGGATGTTTCCGTGGTCAAGAAGGGTAACAAGTGGGTGGTCGAGCTCAATCCGGACTCGGCCCCGCGCATCCGGGTCAACGAGACCTATGCCGCCATGGCCCGTCAGGCTCGCACCAGCCAGGATACCCAGTTCATCCGTTCCCACCTGCAGGAAGCCAAGTGGTTCATCAAGAGCCTGGAGAGCCGCAACGACACCCTGCTCAAGGTGGCCAGCTGTATCGTCGAGCAGCAGCAGGGCTTTTTCGAATACGGTGAAGAGGCCATGAAACCCATGGTGCTCAACGACATCGCCGAAGCGGTGGAGATGCACGAGTCGACCATCTCGCGGGTCACGACCCAGAAGTACATGCATACGCCGCGCGGCATCTTCGAACTGAAGTTTTTTTTCTCCAGTCATGTCAACACGGAGGGAGGAGGAGAGTGCTCATCGACCGCAATTCGCGCGCTCATCAAGAAGCTGGTCACGGCGGAGAATCCCGCCAAGCCGCTAAGTGATAGCAAGATCGCGGATTTGCTGGCCGAACAGGGTATTATGGTGGCGAGACGCACGATCGCAAAGTACCGTGAATCCTTGTTGATCCCGCCATCCAATCAGCGCAAACGCCTGGTTTAGGCAAAACAAAAGGAAGACGTTATGCAAATTAACCTGACCGGACACCATGTCGAGATCACCGAAGCTCTGCGTGATTATGTGAACAACAAATTTGCCAAACTCGAGCGTCACTTTGACCACATCAACAATGTTCATGTGGTGTTGAGCGTAGAAAAACTGAACCAGATCGCCGAAGCCAAGCTGCATGTCAGCGGAGGTGAGGTGTTCGCCAATTCGCAGCATGCCGACATGTACGCTGCGATTGACACCCTGCTGGACAAGCTGGATCGGCAGATCATCAAGCACAAAGATAAGTTAAATCAAAAATAACCATGCAACTTGAACACATACTGAGTCGGGACTGCACCAAAAGTGCGGTCCCTTGTACCAGCAAGAAACGCGCCCTGGAGATCATCAGCGAGTTAGCCGCTGAGCGCCTGGGGACCTCTCGTCAGGTGCTCTTCGAGTGCCTGCTGGCGCGAGAAAAAATGGGCAGTACCGGGATCGGTGCCGGTATCGCCATTCCCCACGGTCGGATCGGCGACGAGTTTCCGCCGACCGCCATCCTGATGACCTTCGCAGAGCCGATCCCCTTCGATTCCATCGACAATCAACCGGTTGACCTGCTGTTCGCCCTGCTGGTGCCGGAAAGCGAGTGCAAGCAGCACCTCAAGACCCTTTCCCTGATGGCATCCAAACTGGGCGACAAGGCGGTATGCCGCCAGTTGCGCCAGGCAACCAGCGACGAAGAACTCTATCAGATCATGACATCGGCCTGAGATGCAGGCCCTTGCAATGACGCCAAGCGGTGAGGGAACAAGATGCAATTAATAGTGGTGAGTGGGCGCTCCGGCTCGGGCAAGACAGTTGCCCTGCGTGTGCTGGAGGATCTCGGTTATTACTGCGTGGATAACCTGCCGGTCAACCTGCTGCCTCAGCTGATCGTCTCGGTCGAGAGCCAGTATGACAAGCTGGCGGTTAGCATCGACGTGCGCAACTTGCCGGCGAGCCCGGACAAGCTGGAAACCCTGCTGGCCCAGGTTCGCAACGAGGGGCGGGTGGAGTTCTCGAGCTTCTTCTTCGATGCGGAAAATTCCACCCTGCTCAAGCGCTACGGCGAGAGCCGCAGGCTGCACCCCTTGTCACGCAATCAGTTGTCGCTGGACGAGGCGATTCGGGAGGAGACCCACCTGCTGGCACCGCTCTCCTCGACGGCCGACCTGCGCATCGATACCACCAACCTCAGCATTCACGACCTGAGCGAGCTCATCAAGACCCGGGTGCTCGGCAAGAAGGAGAACGAGCTGGTGCTGGTGTTCGAGTCGTTCGGTTTCAAGTACGGCATTCCCAAGGATGCCGACTTCGTGTTCGACGCCCGCTTCCTGCCCAATCCGCACTGGATCCCCGAGCTCAAGCCCTTCACCGGCAAGGATGAACCGGTGGCCCGCTACCTCTCCAGTCAGCCCGACGTGATGCAGTTCATCCTGCAGATCGAGAACATGCTGGCGACCTGGTTGCCCCATCTGGAGCGCAACAATCGCAGCTATGTGACAGTCGGTATCGGTTGCACCGGCGGCCAGCACAGATCGGTGTTCATTGCCGAGCAGCTGGCCGGTGCCTTCCGCCTGCTGGGCAAGAACGTCCAGATCCGCCACCGCACCCTCGACAAGAGTGCGCCGCAATTTTGATGGACCAATAGGAAGATCAGATGACCGTCTCAGCCTCGGTGGAAGTGAAAAACAAACTGGGCATGCATGCCAGACCGGCCATGATGCTGTTCGAGCTGGTGCAGGGGTTCGATGCCCACGTGTTGCTGCGCAACGAAGAGGGGATCGAGGCCGACGCGGACAGCGTGATCGGCCTGCTGATGCTGGACTCCGCCCAGGGCAAGCAGGTGGAAGTCCAGGTGGAGGGGCCCGAGGAAGTGGAGGCCCTGGCCGCCGTGGTGGCGCTGTTCACCTCGGGCTTCAACGAGGAGTAACGGGCTTCGGCATGTTCAAGGTGCGCTGCGAGCCAGCGCCTTGAAGGCGGCAAAATCCCGACAAGCCAGCAGACTCCTGCTGGCTTTTTCGTTCATCAGCGCCAGGAACAGGTCGTAGAGCCCCATGGCCTCTTCGTAGTCGGCCTTGGCGATGGCCAGCACGAAGACGAGAGTAGCGCTCTCGCCATTGCCCCAGTCGATCCCCTGCGGGGCCAGCACGGTATAGACCAGGGTGCGGCGCGCCAGCAGGCCGAGGGAGTGGGGCAGGGCGATGCCTTCCCCCAGCATGGTGGAGACGATCCGCTCCCGCTCCTGCAACGATCCCCGAAAGCCGCTCTCCACCAGATCCTCCGCTTCCAGCTGGCTGCAGATGCGATCAAACAGCGCCGCCTGGCTGAGCGGTTCGGTGGCCACCATGAAGTGCTCGGCATCGAAGTACTTGTCGAGCAGGTAGGGGCGGGTGCGATCGACCAGCACCAGCTTGCCGAGCTGCTCCAGCTGGTACTGGGTCGGGAAGGGGGCGACCTGCACCACGGGCACGTTCTTCTCGCCGGCCTTGACGGTGCTGATGACGAAGTCCTGCTCGATCCGCGCCAGCCCTTCGTAATCCCGCACCGACTCCAGCGTGGTCAGCTGCAACTGGGGATACTCCCGCTTGATGCGGGCCTCCAGCACCCGGAAGGTGGCGTTGCCCGCATCGCACAGCAGCAGCGCCTGGGGGCGGCGGGTGTAACCGATGTCGTAGTGCCGCTCCAGTCCGACCCCGATGTGGATCACCAGATAGCCTATCTCGTGGTGGGTCAGCCGATAGGGAGTCTGCCTGATCCACTCCGAGATGGCCGCCAGCGTGATGTCGTAGGCGAGGGGATAGTACTGCTTGATGTGGTCCGCCAATGGATTGTGACTGCCGATCTGGTATTTGACCCGCAGCAGCATGGCGCTGATATGGGTCTGCAGGTCGGCTCGCAGTTGCAGATCGCCGCGCAGGTCATAGGGATAGTGCTGGTGGATGTAGGCCAGCAGATGCTCCACCAGCTGCTCGCTCTCGGCCGCCATGGCCGGGCTGAGCTGGGGGGCATCGGCGGTGAGGCGGGCCTGGATCTGGATGGCGAGACAGGCTATCT
The DNA here is from genome assembly GCF_033349375.1 of Aeromonas sp. CD. Lineage (NCBI taxonomy): Bacteria > Pseudomonadati > Pseudomonadota > Gammaproteobacteria > Aeromonadales > Aeromonadaceae > Aeromonas > Aeromonas sp. CD. The sequence goes on along the minus strand of NZ_CP137631.1, from coordinate 4,450,827 downwards.
CCTCCTCCCCCGGCGGAGTGAGGGTCGGCAGCTCGCCATAGATGTCGCGGGCGACCGCCAACAGAGGCGCCGTGAGATCCTCGCTGGCAAAGTGGCACAGCTCATGGCCGGCCGCCTGGCGCAGCAGGGCGACGGCGCAGTAGATGGCGAGCTGCTGCAGACTCTCATCGGCCAGGCGCAGCTGATGACGGCCGAGCTGCTCGTGGATGTGATTGCCCACTACCTCCAGCGTCTTGCTGGGACAGAGGTTGGGTAGCAGGCTTTGCAACGGGTTGCTGTGCAGCAGCTCCTGGTAAAGCAACTGGGTGAGGCAGGCGCGGATGGCCGTCTCGCCCCCCTGGATCCGCATCCCCAGTCTGGGTTTGCTGTCGATGGCGAGTCCGAAGTGGGCGAGCCGCTCCCGCACCTCCGCCATGTCCCCCTGCAGTGCCGCCCGGCTCAGATACCAGGTGTCCGCCAGCTCGTCGAGCTTGATGCCCTGCTCCGCCGTCAACAACAGGATCTGCAGGTGCAGCACCCGCTCGCGGCTGGTACGGGGCAGCCCGCTCTCCTGTTCCTGGGCCGCCAGCAGCGCCTCGAACAGCTCCTGATTGTAGATCTTGAGCTGGTAGCCGCTGCCGCGCTGGTGGATCAGGTGGGCGCCCCGGGTGGCGATGAGCTCGTTCAGGGTCGCCACGTCGGTGCGCACGGTGCGGGTGGAGACATTGAGGCGGCGGGCCAGCTCCTCCTGCGGCAGCGGTTCGGCGTGGAGCAGGGTGAGCAGTTGATGGAGTCTGGGGTGGGGCAGCTTGATCATGAGGGGGGAGCGGACTCCTGTCGCGGAATGAAACTTCGATGTTAACAAGCGGGTCATTAACAAGCCAGGCACCGGTCAGTGATCGGACCGGTGCCTGAGAGCTGTCAGGCCAGCAGCCGCTTCACCGTGGCCAGCAGGGTACGCATGTCCTCGGGACGGGTCTGACCGCTCGTGCTGTCGATGATGGAGCTGTAGATGTGGGGGATCACCTTCTCTACCCCGGCATCCAGCGCAATTCGCACTATCTCTTCGAAGTTGTCGAGATCGATGCCGCCGGTGGGCTCCAGCCAGAAGCAGTGGCGAGCGCAGGCCTCGGCCACTGCCTGATATTCGGCGCGGCAGGTCAGCCCGCCCATGGGGAAGAACTTGACCGAGCTGCCGCCCATGTCCTTGAGCAGGGCGATGGCGGTGTCGATGGGGACGATGCCGTCGGGCTGCTGGCTGCTCAGGGGGCCGGTGGAGATCTTCACCATCCCCGGGGTGCCGGTGGGAGAGACAAGGCCATTGACGAGGGTGTCAGACTGGCCGAGCAGTGCCCGGCTGGCGCCGACGCCGGTGAACACCTGGTTGACGTGCTGGGGCTGCAGCTGGCGAGCCAGCTCGGCCACCATGGCGGACTGGCGCGGATCGCCGGCCCCCAGCCCGACGGAGAGGGCGTTGTCGATAAGCTTGGCGTAAGCCTGCATGTCAGCGACGGCGGAGGGCACATCCGGGTAGTTTTTGGAGAGCACGCCGACCAGCACATGGCCCTCGGCGGCTTCATAAATGTCGATGGCATTCTGTCGGGAGCCGGCCAGTACGTTGAGGCAGACCCGATCGCGGTAGTAATTGGGAGTCAAAGACATCAGTTGTTCTCCTGAACGAGGTGGGCAATGGCGGCATGGATCTGGTCGAGCTGGGGCAGGGTGACGCTGCGCACGTCTATCTCGAGGTGTCCCTCGTTGGCCTTGTAGCCGCGGCAGTAGATGGCAGGCGTACCTTGCTGTAGACGGGCGACGACCTGCACTGTGGTCATGCCGATCTGCTGGTGGTCGAAGGCGATGTCGGTGCGGGCGATGTCGCGCCCCGCGCTGTCCCACAACACCTTGGCGCTGACGCCGGGCAGCTGGTTGAGGCGCTCGATGAAGGGGGTCATCTTGGCGACCATGGCGGCGCCGCTCTCCTTCTCTTTGGCCAGATAGCGCTCGATGGCGTGGGTGAGGCCGAGGATCCCCTCCTTGCCCACCTTCATGGCACGACCGATGCCGTTGGCCTGCTGCTTGACCCACTCCACGTACTGGCGCTTGCCGAGTACCAGACCGCTGGTGGGCCCTTCGATGGCCTTGGCGCCGCTGTAGATGACCAGATCCGCGCCCTGGTTGTAGTAGAGACGCAGATCTTCCTCGGCCGCCGCATCGACGATGAGCGGGAGCCCGTGGGCTTTGGCCACCTCGGCTGCCTCGGCCACCGACAGAATACTCTTCTGCACGCAGTGGTGGGACTTGATGTAGAGGATGGCAGCTGTGCTGGCATTGATGGCGGCGGCCAGCTGGGCGGCAGAGCACTCGTTGGCGTAGCCGGCCTCCACCACCTTGCCGCCACCCAGGTTGACCATGGTGCCGACCGGGGCGCCGAAGTTGACGTTGTGCCCCTTGGGCAGCACGATTTCGCTTGGCACATGGTGGGCATGGGCGTGCAACTGCTCGAGGCGGTAAGGGTCGCCGCGCACGATCACGGCGGCCACCGACTGGGCGATGCCGGCGCTGGCGCAGGAGACCACCACTGCATCTTCCACGTCCAGCAAGCCGGCCAGGTAGGCGCCGGTCTTGTTGACCAGATCCTTCACCTCGAAGTAGTGACCGAGGCCGAAGTTGACTGCGTCGACCACCTCCTGCTCGGGGGTGGAAACGCCGAGAATGGTCATGCGCCCGGAGGCGTTGATCACCGGTTTGAGCTGATATTTCTCATACACAGAAGGCATGGTGTGATTTCCCATAGTGAGTCAGAACCAGTTCGCCACCGACCAGGGCGGCGAGGGGCTGCAACTGCCGATCGCCATTGCGGGCGCCGGCTTCGGTATCGGTAAAGAGGGTGGGGCCGCTGCTCACCTCGAACAGGGTCAGGTCGGCATCGGCGCCCACCTCGAGTCGCCCCTTGCCGGACAGGCGCAGGGCATCGGCGGCATGGTGGGTGACGCAGGCCAGCACCTGCTCCAGGGTCATGCCGATGGCGAGAAACTTCGACATCACGTGGGCCAGGCTGTAGACCGGCCCCTTGATGCGGTTCTTGCAGTAGATGTCGGAGCTGATGGTGCGGGGCAGGATCCCCTGGGCAATGGCCAGTTCTGCTACCTCGAAGCTGAAGCTGGCGCCGCCGTGGCCGATGTCGAGCAAGAGGCCCCGTTGCATCGCCTCACGTACCGCCTGGCGCAGTTCGCCGGCCGGGGTCAGGATGCGGTTGGGCTTGCCGTTGAAGCAGTGGGTCAGCAGATCGCCATCGCCCAGCAGGGCGACGATCTCGTCCAGATCCGGCGGCGTGTTGCCCACGTGTACCATCAGCGGCAGCCGATCGTGGGCCTGTTGCAGCGCCTTGGCCATGCGCAGCGGCTGCAGGCCGTTCTCACCCACCACGCTGCCGCTCATCCGCGCCTTGATGCCGACGATGAAGCCGGGGTGGCGAGCAATGGCCGCCGAGGCGAGATCCATGTCGAGGTCCCGGCTGTCGGCCAGCTCGTTCTGGCGCAGCAGGCCGATGCGGGAGATGTTGAGCAGAGCGTGCACCCGGGTCTTGCAGCCGGCGGCGAGACGCTGGAAGCCATCCACGTCGTCGGCCCCGGTGCTGCCGGCGTCGATGACGGTGGTGACGCCGGACTCCACGCCCACCTTGTCCGGCTCATCGTGATAGATGGGGGAGGCGGGGTAACAGTGGGTGTGGCCGTCGATCCAGCCGGCGCTCACATGCACCCGGCCGCCGAGATCCAGGATCTGCCGCGCCGCTGCCGTCTCCGGCAGGGTGCCGATGGCGGCTATTTTGCCCTCCCTGATGGCGATATCGACGAGCTGGCCATCTCCCTGGCGCCCTGCTCTGATGATGATGTCGTACATGCTAGATGGCCTCTCGAGCGCCGCCCCGCAGGGCGGCGGATGGTTATGCAAGCGCAATCGGGAAGAAGGTACCGAGCAGCATGGCCCCCAGGATGGCACCGCCGGTGATGGGCTTGCCCCACACGTAGAACAGCAGCGCACCCAGCAGGGAGCCGATGCCGATGGGGATCGAGGCGCCCATGGCGGAGAGGATGATGAGGGGGCCGAGGAAGCGGCCCGAGCTGTTGCCAGCCCCCATCATGACGTCGGCGCCGTAGGTGGAGTTGCTCTGGTTGATGGTGAACTTGCGCGCCAGGATGATCACGTAGCCGATGGCCAGACCGATCCCCATGCCGGTTGCCAGGGAGGCACCGAAGTTCTCCACCGGATAGACGATGCCGGCCCCCAGCAGCAGGGCGGGCACGCCGAGACCGACCCCGGTCTGGATGGCGCCGCCGATATCCAGGATCCCCACCAGGGAGCCCTCGATGATGCGGGCAAACAGGAAGCTGGCGCCGAAGGCCGCCACCGCACCGTAGGCACCGGTGTCCATGCCGGCCTTGAGCATGGCGACGAAGGCCACCTCGTTGAAGGCGCCGACCCCGTACAGGTAGAACATGTGGGTACCGGCAAAGACCCCGGCCGACAGCAGGCCGACAAAGATGGGGAAGGACCAGTCGGCGTACCAGAAGTTGTTTTTCAGTTTCTCATCCACGGTGTGACCCCTTATTTGCCGCTCAGCAGGTTATGGACGTTTTCCAGCCACAGGGGAACACCCAGATGGAAGGACTCGATGAGTTTCATGTCGAAGCCGCGGAAGAAGCCGCTCAGTACGAACAGCAGGACGATGGCCGCCATCATCACCTTGGTGACATGGTTCCAGCCGCTCTCTTCCACGCCCTTGCCGATCAGGATGCCGAGTACTAGGCCCGGTACCGCGTTGCCCATGATGAGCTGGGCCAGACCGCCGAAGATGGTGGCCCAGAAACCGGACTTCTTGCCCGCCTCGATGGCGGCCAGCCAGAAGATCACCGGCATGACGGTGTTGACCAGCAGGTTGGCGGCCGGTACCAGCACCTTGACCGCGGTGACCTGCAGGGCGGCCGGTACGGCGGCAGCCGTGCTGTTGAGGAAGGCGACCACGATGGCACCTATGATGCCGCCGGCGATGGCCATCTTCTTCGGGTCGTGCAGGGTGGTGGCAAGATCCCGGTTCTTGAACAGCAGTGCCGCCGTGGCCCAGTGGGGAATGATGCGGTGATCCACATCCTGGGTGAAGGCGCCTGCCGCCACGGTGGAAGCCCAGGCGTTGAAGAAGAAGCCCAGACCAAACGAGAAGTGGGAGGCGGGGTCCCCTTCACAGGAGTTGAGCTCACCCAGGGTACGGAAGGCTCCCATGCCCTGTACGGTCGGCGCGTGGAACATCCGTGCCGCGCCGGCCCCCACCCCGACGCCTACCAGGCCGCCGATGATAAGTGACTTGATAAATATGATTAGAAACATCCAACGTATCCTTCTTGTGGGGTGGTACCCGCGGGCGGCGTCACACCAGGGTGAACGTCACTTGCTCGGCATCCAGGCTGGTGACCTTGACCGTGATCGCCAGCTGGACCCGGAATTCGCGGCGCTGGCGCGGCAGGAAGAAGAACAGGAACTTCTCCACCCGGACCGACTCTTCGGCCTTGAGCACCTGCACCTCGAGCGGCTCAATGCGCAGCATCACCCGCGGGTTGTCCTTGAGCAGCGTAGGCTGCACTTGGCTGAGGGCGGCGGCGAACGCCTGCTGGCGAGTCGGCCCCTTGCCGCTGACCATGACCTGGGTGGTGAAGTCCTCTTTCATCAGGCGCGTCCGTGTTTCTTGGCGAAGGCTTCGATCAGCTTCTGACCCAGCTCTTCCTTGTCCATGAAGCCGAAACCCAGCACCACGCAGCCTTCGTTGATGGCGGTCACGCCCTCTTCGATGGAGCGCATGCCGTAGCGGCACTTGTAGCCGTACTTGGTCTGGGCCGTGATGGCACCGGCGCCGCCGCTGCCGCAGAAGGAGATGCCGAGATCCGCCTGCTCCTTGTTCATCACGTCACCGAGCTTCATGTCGGCGGCCATGCCGGGGATGATGGTCACGCTGGCGCCGGCGGTTTCCGCACCTGCTCCCACTTTCTGACCCTTGCCGAGTCGATCACCGATCACGAGTTTGATGGCTGTCATTTAGCTTTCTCCTTTCACTGAGCTGAGTTCGTTTTCTTTGGCAACTTCGAAATGGACGGACAGCAGATGGGCCTCTTCATAGGCCAGCTTGTCCAGCCAGGCGACGACCTGTTCGGCCAGGCGCAGGGAGAGGGGGGAGATCTCCTCGAACAGGCTGAGATCCACCTCTGGCAGCGATTCCCCGCTGTAGGAGCGCCACACCATGGCTTTGACGTGGGAGGCTAGCATCTGCCGCTGTACCTCGTTGGGGCGGATGCCCTGCTCGCCGAGCAGGGTGTGGATGCGCGCCAGCGTGTGGTCGGTCTGGCGCAGCAACGCCGGGCTGTCCGGGGTCAGGTTCTGGTCATGGGTCTCTGTGTGCAAGGTCTGCTCTCCAAGGCTGGCAGAAGGGATAGCGCTACCCTAAGCCGGCAGTAGAGGAGAGAGGAGGCACTGTTTTTCCGATTCGAAGCGGAAATTCCCGCACGCCTGGGCTGAAAACGGTGATTTTTGTGGGGTGGAGGGAAAAAGGGCTGCTATCGGGGCCGACTTTGTGTGATCGAGGACGCACTTGGCCCGTCGAGTCGGGCCGACAAGGCTTGCTGGAAACTGTGAGTCGCCTCACGGATGGGGGCGTGTGGGAGAAGCAAACAGGGGCGGTTGACCGCCCCTGTCAAAGAGAGTTGGCGGGATATCAGCTGGCGGTGGCGGCGCTCGCGCTGGCCCGGTTCTGGTAGCGCAGATCCTCTTCGATGGTGACCTCCACCTCCAGCGGCTTGCCGTCACGGATCACCGAGATGGTGAGTTTGGTGCCCGGCCGGCTCTCGACGATCTTGTCCATGGCGGTACGCACGCCGCTGATGGCCTCGCCGTTGATCTTGAGCAGCACGTCGCCCCGCTTCAGCCCGCCTCTGGTGGCCGGACCGTTGGGGTCCAGGCTCTCCACCACCAGGCCGCGCAGATCGCCCAGGTTCATCATGCGGGCGACGATGGGGTTGATTTCGACGCTGGAGATGCCGAGGTAGCCGCGGATCACCCGACCGTTGGCGATCAGTTCATCCATGATGCGCTTGGCCAGCTTGTAGGGGATGGCGAAGCTGATGCCGTAGCTCTCCTGGTTGCCGTTGAGGTGGTAGGCGGCGGTGTTGATGCCCACCAGATCGCCGCGGGCATTGACCAGGGCGCCCCCCGAGTTGCCCTCGTTGATGGCGGCGTCGGTCTGCAGCAGATCCTGCCGGCCGTTGCTGTCCGGGCCCATGCTGGAGAGACCGATGCGGCCAGTGGCGCTGATGATGCCCTGGGTGATGGTCTGGCCGACGTTGTAGGGGTTGCCGATGGCGAGCACCACGTCGCCCACGTCGGGCAGGCGCTCCGGATCCTGCGGGATCACCGGCAGATTGTCCGACTCGATGTAGAGCACCGCCAGATCGGTCAGCTGATCGGAGCCAACCAGCTCGGCGCTGAATACCCGCCCATCCTGCAGCGCAACGATGATCTGGTCCGCATCGGCGATGACGTGATAGTTGGTCAGCACGTGGCCACGCTGGCTCATGATGACGCCGGAGCCGAGCCCCTGCGGCCTGAGTTCGGCCTGATTGCCTTGGTTGCGGGCGAAGCTGCGGGTATAGATGTTGACGACCGCCGGCCCGGCGCGGTGGGCGGCGTAGGAGAAACTCAGTTCACGGGCATTGGTGATGAGGCCGGGCAGTTGGGCCCCGCCACGGAAATTGGGAAACAGCAGCAACAGAAGAGCCGCCACGGTGAGACCGAAGCCGACAGACTTGCCCAAGTAACTGACTAGAGGGGGGATTTTCATGTCATTCTCATCCGTACATACAGCGCGCAGAGAATAACACTATCGGTGGATAAAAATCACCCGCGGCGAGGGCCGCGGGTGAGAGGGAGTTAACGGATCACCAGATAGAGGGAGGATTCCCCGCGCTGGATGTTCAGCGCCAGCACATCCGGCTTGTTCTTCAGCGCCTTGCTCAGCTCTTCCAGCGAGTTGATGCGCAGGCGGTTGACCCCGATGATGATGTCACCCTTCTGCAGGCCGGAAGCCGCGGCAGGCGAGCGCGGATCGATGTCGGCCACGGCCACGCCGGTCACCGGCTCGGCGGTGGTGCTCAGCTTGGCCCCTTCCAGTGCCGGGTGGAGGGCGCTGGCCAGGATCTCGCTGTCATCCGCCTTCTTGAGCGTGACCTTGACGGTCTGCTCCTTGCCATCGCGGATGAGGCCCAGAGCGACCTGCTTGTCAGCCCCCATGGTGGCGATCTTGGCGCGCAGCTCACCAAACGAGCGGATGGCCTTGCCATCGATGCTGATGATGATGTCGCCGGCCTTGATGCCCGCCTTGGCGGCGGCGGAGTCAGGCATGACCTGGTTGACGAAGGCGCCGTCCTTCTTGTTGTAGCCGAAGGTCTTGGCGATTTCGGAGGTGAGCTCGGTGCCGGTGATACCCAGCTGGCCGCGGCGCACTTCACCGTATTTCACGATCTGCTCGGACAGGTCGCGCACCATGTTGGACGGAATGGCGAAGCCGATGCCGATGTTGCCGCCGTTCGGGCCCAGGATGGCGGTGTTGATACCGATCAGCTCACCGCGCAGGTTGAGCAGGGCGCCACCTGAGTTGCCGGAGTTGATGGCGGCATCGGTCTGGATGAAGTTTTCCAGATTTTCGATGTTGAGGCCGCTGCGGCCGAGCGCACTGACGATGCCGGAGGTGACGGTCTGGCCGAGGCCGAACGGGTTGCCGATGGCCAGCGCATAGTCACCGACCCGCAGCTCGTCGGAGTCGGCAAATTTGATCTGCACCAGATCCTCGGCCTTGATTTGCAGCAGCGCGATGTCGGACTGCTTGTCCTCGCCGATCTTCTTGGCGGCGTATTCACGGCCATCCTTCAGGTTGACCTTGATCTCGTCCGCCTCGTGCACCACGTGGGCGTTGGTGATCACGTAGCCCTTCTTGGCATCGATGATGACGCCGGAGCCGAGTGCCTGGAAGGGCTGCTCGCTCACCTGCTCGTCGGGCATGTTGGGGCCGAAGAAGAAACGGAACTGTTCCGGCAGACGCTGGCGGGTGATCTTCTTGCCGGAGACTGAAATGTTGACCACGGCAGGGGTGACCTGCTCGAGCACCGGCGCCAGGCTCGGCATCTCCTGATTGTTCGCCAGCAGAGAGGGCAGTGCAGCCTGAACAGGGGCCGCAGACATGGCGATACCGACACTGAGGGCTAACACACTGAGCACAGAAAGAGGTTTACGCATATGAAAAACAGCTCCCAGAAAAAGTTGCAATGCAATCGTCAAGGTCTGACCACGCTACCGCGCAATTAGTTCCGCAGGGAACTAACTGGACTGCTTGAGCAGACCGGAGGCCCCTGCATAGTCACGGGGTGGAACGCCCGGTTCTTCATTGGCCGGGACATCGCTGCTCTCGTCGAGCAGGGTTTCACGGAACAGCGGCTCCTGAGCCTTGGCCAGGAACTTGCTCTGCTCCGCCATATGGCGATAAAGGGTCTGGTACTGCTCGGCCAACTGCTCCATCAGGGCGGCGCTGTCGGCGAAGTGGGTATTGATCTGGCCCTGGTAGCTTTCCAGTTCCTTGTGAGCCTTCTTCAGTTCTTGTTCCAGACGGCCGGCATCCCGGCTGCGCACTGTGAAGCGGCCGATGATGACACCGATAATCAAGGCGGCGACAGCCAGCAGGATCCCGTTTAACAGACTCATAGATGCTCCTTGTTACAGCTAAATCAATGTGGGTTGATGCGGCCAAAGCGGCCGCTACGCCTTGATGGCACTATACCGTGCCCCCCGAGAGCGTGATACCATTTTGTCCTTCATTCAGGGACTTGAAGGCAATCGACAGGATGACCCCGCAGCAAAAGTATCAGCAGGATTTGCAGCGCCCCGGCTTCGTGGCCGACCCCGCCCAGGCGATGGCAGTGGCCCGTCTGGAGCGACTCTATCAGGATTTGTGCCAAACCCCGACTCCGACCAGATCTCGCGGCCTGCTGGGCTGGCTGCAAAAGCCGAAACCCCGCGCGCCCATCCTGGGTCTATATATGTGGGGCGGAGTGGGCAGAGGCAAGACCTGGCTGATGGATACTTTTTTCGACAGCCTGCCGGGAGAGCGCAAGTTGCGCATTCACTTCCACCGTTTCATGCACCGGGTGCATGACGAACTCAAGGGGCTGACCGGTCAGGCCGATCCGCTCAAGCTGATCGCCAGCAAGCTGGCCGGCGAGACCGACGTCATCTGCTTCGATGAATTTTTTGTCTCCGACATCACCGACGCCATGCTGCTGGGAACGCTGTTCCAGGAGTTGTTCGGCCACGGGGTGGTGCTGGTGGCGACCTCGAACATACCACCGCAGGATTTGTATCGAAATGGTCTGCAGCGCGCCCGTTTTCTACCGGCGATTGCGCTCATCGAGCGCCATTGCGAGATACTTAACGTGGACGGCGGCACCGACTATCGCCTGCGTACGCTGGAGCAGGCGGAGATTTATCACTTCCCGCTGGATCTGCAGGCAAAATCCAATCTGGATCGCTATTTTCGGCAGTTAACCGGGTTGGAAGAGGCCCGGGCGGGCAGTGTCGAGATCAATCACCGTCAGCTGGCGTCGCTGGGGATGGGAGAAGGTGTGCTCTATATGGAGTTTGAGCAACTTTGCTGTACTCCCCGCTCACAGGGCGATTACATCGAGCTGGCCCGGCTGTTTCACACCGTCCTGCTGGCCAATGTGCAGCCAATGGGGGCGGGCACGGATGACGCGGCGCGCCGCTTCATCGCCATGGTGGACGAGTTCTATGAGCGGCACGTCAAGCTGATCATATCGGCGGCGGTGCCCATGCAGGAACTCTATGGCAACGGGCTGCTGAATTTCGAGTTCAAACGTTGTCTTTCACGGCTTCAGGAAATGCAATCGCACGAATACCTTGCCAGAGTGCACCTTCCTTAGTCACAATACCGCGCCTGCCAGTCGGATGGGCATCTGCGGCAGGTAGGGCCGGGCGACATTTGCTAGCTTCATGGCAGTGAAATTAGCAGGTGATATTTAAGGCAACTTCACTTATAATCGCCCGGCCCACGTTACAGCTGTCGATAAGACAGCAACACTTTAAGCTTTACTTGTATTCGAAGGGGTACAGGTAGGCCATCGTTTGTTGTTTGTGGGAGAGCCCCCATAAGCAATTGGGTCTGTAACAGGTAATTGGGTTTAACTTAATGAAAACTTTCGTTGCCAAGCCAGAAACCGTAAAACGTGACTGGTACATTGTGGACGCAGAAGGTAAAACTCTGGGTCGTATCGCAACCGAGATCGCTGCTCGTCTGCGTGGTAAGCACAAAGCTGAGTACACTCCGCACGTTGACACCGGTGATTACATCATCGTTGTAAACGCTGAGAAGGTACACGTAACCGGTAAGAAATTTACCGACAAAATGTACCATGCTCACTCCGGTTTCCCGGGTGGTATCAAGTCCATCAGCTTCGACAAGCTGATTCAGCGTAAACCGGAAATGGTAATCGAAGCTGCCGTCAAAGGCATGCTGCCGAAGGGTCCTCTGGGCCGTGCCATGTTCCGTAAGCTGAAAGTTTACGCAGGCGCCGAGCACGCTCATGCTGCTCAGCAACCTCAAGTACTGGATATCTAACGGGAACTGGCAACAATGGCAGAAAATCAATACTACGGTACCGGCCGTCGCAAAAGCTCCACTGCTCGCGTATTTATCAAAGCGGGTAGCGGTAAAATCGTAATCAACCAGCGCTCCCTGGAGCAGTACTTCGGCCGTCCGACTGCCCGCATGGTAGTTCGTCAGCCGCTGGAACTGGTTGAGATGACCGAGAAACTGGACCTGTACATCACCGTTAACGGTGGTGGCATCTCCGGTCAAGCTGGTGCGATCCGCCACGGTATCACTCGTGCTCTGATGCAGTACGATGAAACCCTGCGTTCCGAACTGCGTAAAGCAGGCTTTGTTACTCGCGATGCCCGTAAGGTTGAGCGTAAGAAAGTCGGTCTGCACAAAGCTCGTAAGCGTCCGCAGTACTCCAAGCGTTAATTCGCTTTTGGTACGCACTCTCGCGAGTGTCAAAAAAGCCTGGCCATGTGCCAGGCTTTTTTTATTGGTAATATTACCAACGGCATTGCTAACACCACGTCACAAAAGACAAAAAATTGTGTATTTATTGTTTTTGACCTTCGCTTCTCTTTCTTGTCAAGTTGTTATCTTTTCTTTAAAATTCCCTCGGTTTTTCTGTGACAATTGTAACTCCGCTTCCGCCGCTGTTGTCACGGAAGAAAGGGGAACAGGGACACAATAAGAATGTGCGGAGTCCACATGGGAGAGTTTTTGGATGAGCAATGCGCCAGTTGATACCGGTCGCCGCAGATTTCTTACCTGGTCAACGGTCGCCGTTGGTGGGGTAGGAGCTGCTTTTACCGCAGTGCCGTTTATTAAGTCATGGAACCCGAGTGCCAAAGCCAAAGCGGCGGGTGCTCCGGTCGAAGTGGATATCAGTAAGTTGGAACCAGGCCAGCTCATCCGTGTTGAGTGGCGAGGCAAGCCGGTCTGGGTGGTGAAACGCACCAAGCAGACGCTGGATGCCCTGGCCGCGCACGACGACAAGTTGCGCGATCCGGCTTCCGACGAGCCCCAGCAACCCGACTATGCCCACAACGGTTACAGATCCATCAAGCCGGAGATCTTCGTGGCCGTCGGTATCTGCACTCATCTGGGCTGCTCCCCCTCCTATCTGCCGGACAGCTTTGGCGAGCAGGTGCAGGGTGTGACCTCAGGCTTCTTCTGCCCCTGTCATGGCTCCAAGTTCGACATGGCTGGTCGAGTGTTCCAGGGGGTGCCCGCACCCTTGAACCTGGTCATTCCGCCGTACAAATATCTTAGCGACACCACCATCCTGGTCGGTGCCGATGGCAAGGAGGCCTGACCATGTTTGCCAAACTGATGGGCTGGATTGATTACCGCTTTCCGCTCACTGCCATGTACAACGACCACATGGCCAAGTACCCGGCGCCCAAGAACCTGAACTTCTGGTACTTCTTTGGCTCGCTCGCCATGCTGGTGCTGGTCAACCAGATCATCACGGGTATCTGGCTGACCATGAACTACAACCCCTCCGCCGAAGGTGCCTTCGCCTCCGTGGAGTACATCATGCGGGATGTGGACTACGGCTGGTTGCTGCGCTACATGCACTCCACCGGCGCGTCTGCGTTCTTCATCGTGGTCTATCTGCACATGTTCCGCGGCATGATCTACGGCTCCTACCAGAAGCCGCGCGAGCTGCTGTGGATCTTCGGCATGTTGATCTTCCTCTGCCTGATGGCGGAAGCCTTCATGGGCTATCTGCTGCCGTGGGGCCAGATGTCATTCTGGGGGGCCCAGGTCATCATCTCGCTGTTTGGTGCCATTCCGGTCATCGGTGACGATCTGACCCTGTGGATCCGCGGTGACTACGTCATCTCCGGCGCTACCCTGAACCGCTTCTTCGCACTGCACGTCATCGCCCTGCCGCTGGTACTGGTGATGCTGGTTGCCATGCACATCCTGGCGCTGCACGAAGTGGGTTCCAACAACCCGGACGGCATCGACATCAAGAAGCACAAGGACGAGAACGGCTGGCCGCTGGATGCGGTGGCATTCCATCCCTACTTCACCGTCAAGGACATGATCGGTGTCGCAGGCTTCCTGTTCCTGTTCTGCGCCATCATCTTCTTCAAGCCGGACATGTGGGGTTATTTCCTCGAGAAACCGAACTTTGAAGTGGCAAATGGTCTGAAGACCCCGGCACACATTGCGCCTGTCTGGTACTTCACCCCCTTCTACGCCATCTTGCGGGCAGTGCCTGACAAGCTGCTGGGCGTCATCATGATGGGGCTCTCCATCGTGGTGCTGTTCCTGCTGCCCTGGCTGGATCGCTGCAAGGTACGTTCGGTGCGTTATCGCAGTACCCTGCACAAGCTGAACATAGCCCAGTTCGTGGTCTGCTTCATCATTCTCGGGGTGCTCGGCGTCTTGCCATCGACTCCGACCCTGACGCTGATCGCCCAGATCTGTACCCTGGGTTATTTCGGGTTCTTCGTCCTGTTGTTCTTCTACAGCAAGAATGAAAGCACCAAGCCGCTGCCGGAGAGGGTGACATTTAAATGAAAAGAATAATTTTTGCAGTGCTGACCCTGCTGCCGTCGCTGGTGTTTGCCAACACCGGGGCTGTGCACCTGGACAAGGCGAACTACGACCTGAACGACAAGGCGTCGTTGCAGCGTGGTGCGGCCACCTTCATGAACTACTGCTTTGGCTGTCACAGCACCCAGTACCAGCGTTACAACCGGGTGGCGGCAGACATCGGTATTCCGGAAGATCTGATGGCGGCCAACCTGATCGTCAATGGTGCCAAGATCGGCGATCTGATGGAAAACTCGGTGCCGGACAAGGATGCGGCCAAATGGTTTGGCGCCCCGCCCCCCGACCTGACGCTGGTTGCCCGGGTGCGTGGTGCCGACTGGATTTACACCTACCTGCGCTCCTTCTACGTGGATGAGACCCGTCCGTTTGGCGTGAACAACGTGGTATTCCCGTCCGTGGGCATGCCCCATGTGCTGGAGCCGCTGCAAGGCACGCCCCGCGCCGAGTTCGCGACCCACACCGTCGACGGAGTGGAAGTACAGCAGGTTGTCAGTGTCAAATCTGACGGCAACGGTGAAATGAATAACGAAGAGTATGATCAGACGGTACTGGATCTGGTAAACTTCTTGGTCTACTCGGCTGAACCGGTACAACAGGAGCGCGAACGCATGGGCTTCTGGGTACTTGGCTTCATCGTGATCTTCTTCATCTTCACTGTGCTGTTGAAGAAGGAATTCTGGCGCGACGTTCACTAAGCGACCAGATCCGGGTAATATAATGCACGGCAATGAAGACCAAGAGGCTTCATTGCCGTTTCTGCTTTTTAATGACGGGAGGGTTCAATGGCTGTAGCTGCCAATAAGCGTTCGGTAATGACGCTGTTTTCCGGTACCAACGATATGTTCAGCCATCAGGTGCGCATTGTCCTGGCGGAGAAGGGTGTTAGCGTAGATATCTGCCAGGTTGACCCAAGCAACCTGCCGGATGAGCTGGCCGAGCTGAACCCCTACAACACCGTACCGACCCTGGTCGATCGCGAGCTGGCGTTGTACACCTCACGCATCATCATGGAGTATCTGGACGAGCGCTTCCCGCACCCGCCCCTGATGCCGGTCTACCCTGTGGCCCGCGGCAACAGCCGTCTGATGATGCATCGTATCGAGCTGGACTGGTATTCTCTGGCCGACAAGATCATGGCGGGTACCGACGTGGATGCGGCGCGTGCCGAACTGCGAGACAACCTGCTGGCCATCGCTCCTATCTTCGGTGAAATGCCCTATTTCATGAGCGAAGAGTTTGGCCTGGTCGACTGCTACATGGCCCCGCTGCTGTGGCGTCTGCCGAGCCTCGGCATCGACTTCACCGGTCGTGGCGCCAAAGAGCTGAAGGCCTACATGGTTCGTCTGTTCGAGCGCGAGTCTTTCCAGGCTTCCCTGACTGAAGCCGAGCGCGAGATCCGTGCCGGCGTATGAGCATGGAACCGACAATGACACCCAGTCGCCCGTACCTGCTGCGGGCGTTCTTCGACTGGTTGCTGGATAACGATCTGACCCCACATCTGGTGGTCAACGTCAACATCCCTCATGTGATGGTGCCGATGCAGTTTGTCCAGGATGGACAGATAGTGCTTAACATCGCCCCTCGTGCGGTAGGGCAGTTCCACATGGATAATGAGGCCATCAGCTTCAGCGCCCGTTTTGGTGGTGTCTCCCAGCAGGTTTACATCCCGATGGCGGCCGTATTGGCCATCCATGCCCGGGAAAACGGCGTGGGTACCCTGTTCCCGCCCGAGCCGGGTTATGACCTCTGGCTGGAACAAGCCGAAGCACCGGTGGAACCCGAGCCGGAACCGCCGCGTCCGAGCGGTCGTCCGACCCTGAAGGTCATCAAATAAAAAACGCAGCCAACTGGCTGCGTTTTTTTATGCCGGGAGTCGTCAGTACTAGTTCTGGGCGAACTCGAAGGCCTTAATCACGCGCTTCACGCCGCTGACGTGGCGGGCGATCTCGACGGCATGATCCCCTTCCTGGCGGGTCACCAGGCCAATCAGGAACACCTCGCCATTCTCGGTGACCACCTTGACCTTGGCACTGTCAAAATTCTTGGCGCCCAGCATGTCTGCCCGCACCTTGGAGGTGATCCAGGAGTCATTGCTGCGAACCCCTATGCTGACCGGCTGGCCGAGGCGCAATTCGTTGTAGACATGGCGCACCCCCTCGATGCGGGCCACTATCTTGCCAGCTTCGAGCTTGTAAGCGTCAGACGGTGTCTGGCCGACCAGCAGCACGCGGCCGTTGTTGCTGTAGACGCTGATCTTGCTGGCCGCGCTCAGCGGCTTGTTGTCAGCCAGCAGGTTGGCCGCTTTCAGCTCGATAGCCTGATCGTCCCACTGGGCGCCCAGGGTGCGACGATCGCCGGAGGCTTTGGCCGTGCCGGCGGCACCGCCTACCACTACGGCCGCGCAGCCTTGCAGCAGTAGGGTGCCGGCCAGCAGGCCGAGCAGGAGCATTTGCTTGTTCATGGTTTCAATCTTCCTGTTGCGGGAAAAGAGTCTGGTCGATGAGATCACACAGGCAGTGCAGGGTCAACAGGTTCACTTCCAGAATGCGGGGTCGACGAGCCGACGGTACCCGGATCTCCACGTCGTTGGGACCGAGCAGGCCGGCGATCTCGCCGCCGTCACCACCGCCCAGCACCACTATGGTCATGTCGCGGGAGAGGGCGGCTTCGGCGGCCTTGATCAGGCTGCGGCTGTTGCCGGTGGTGGTTATGACCACCAGGATGTCGCCGGGCTGACCGAGCGCCCGGATCTGCTTGGCATACACCTCTTCAAAACCGTGATCGGTAGCGATGGCGCTGATGGTGGCCATGTCAGGGGTCAGCGCCATGCCGGGCAGGGAAGGGCGCTCGGTTTCGTAGCAGTTGACCAATTCCGAGATGAACAGCTGGGCCAGCGCTGCGGAAGGACCGTTGCCGCATGCCATCACCTTGTGGCCATTGAGCAGGCAGATGGTCAGCATCTGGGCTGCGGTATGGATGGCATCCGGCAGCGCCTCGGCGGCGGCTATCTTGGTCTGGATGCTCTCGGTGTAGTTCTCTTTGATGCGGTCAGTCATGGGGTCCTCTTAAAATGCGTTCTGGAGCCAGTCTGGCTGGTCGCCCTCGAACGCGATCACATCGAATCGGCAGGCCTGGCTGGCCTCGTTGATGGCATGTTGCTTGAAATAGTGGCGCGCTGCCAGCACGATCTTGTGCTGCTTGCGCCGGGTGACCGAGGCGGCGGCGCCGCCATGGCTGGTCTGGGCGCGGTAACGGACCTCGACAAACACCAGGGTCTCCCCCTGGCGCATGATGAGATCGATCTCGCCGCCCCGGCAGCGGTAGTTGCGGGTCACGGGTTGCAGGCCGCGGGCCTGCAACCAGCGCTCCGCTAGCTGCTCAAAGTGCTGTCCCTTGCTCGGTGCTGACGGGAACAGGTTCTGCCACTGCTGGTGCATCCGTGCCAATAGACCCTTCATGGGGGGCTCCCTCGAGCTGAGGCATGGCACTGTCGCTGACCAGCTTGCCATTCTGGTAGGTGGCCCAGTCCAGTACCCGCACTATGTTGCCGCTGGCATCCACGCTCAGCTGGCCGCTCATGCCCGGCTGCTGCATGGCATTGACCTTGCGCATCTGCTGCAGGTTTTCCGCCAGCGCCACGGCATCGTAGCCCAGCGCGAACAGGCGCAGCAGGTCACCTTGGGTTTGGGGCCAGAGCAGGGCGATCTGTTCGCGCTGCTTCTCATAACCACCCAGCAGCAGCGGCATGTCGGAGATATGCATGCCGTTGAGCTCGGAAGCCACTTCGGTGGTGGCGCTGTCATAGCTGCGCGAGCTGCTGTAGATCGGCAGGCTGCCCATCGGATTGACCGAGATGTCCACATACGGCTTGATCATCCGGGTCTCCAGGCTGTTGGCGACCACATAGACCACGTCGATGCTGCGCGGCGCCGTGTCAGCAAGCTGTACCACTTCGCCGGCCCGGGCGGTGGAGCGACCGCTCAGGGCGTTCTTGACCATGCCCTGCACTTCGTTGCGAGCGCCGAAGGTGGCGACGACCGGCTTGTCCTGGCTCACGGTGGCCCAGGCCTGTTCAAACGCCTTGATGCTGCCATAACCGATCCGCCCCTGGGCGGCGATCAGCAGCGGCTTGCGATAGCCCTGACCATAGAGGTACTGGGCGGCCTGCGCTGCATCGGCAGCGGCGGAGAGGGAGAAGTAGAAGGTGTTGTCGTTGACGATCGGCTTGTCCAGCTCGTTGAGAGCCAGCACCGGCACGGTCGGATTGGACTTGAGCAGCTCCTCGACCCGGTCTTTGAGCAGCGGGCCGATGATCATGTTGGCCCCTTCCTGAATCGCCTGTTTGTAGAGCTCGCCCATCGACTTGGTCTGGGTGTCGTAGAAGTTCAGGGTGAACTGGCCCTGATTCTCCTTGTAAGACATCAGCATGCCGTTGCGGATGGCGGCGCCCTGAGGCTCCAGATTGCCGGAGAGCGGCAGGAACACGGCGATCTGCTGCAGGGTATTGATGTCGCTGGTCGCCAGATCACCCAGACCCGCCGGCATGTCTGTCTGGGCCGGGTGGTTCGGGAAGGCCTGCTTCCAGCCTGCCAGCTGGCGGGCCAGCTGATTGGGCTGGGCGCCGAACTCGTTCACCAGTGCCGCCAGTCGCAGCCAGCCGGTAGTCACATCGGGAGCCGGCGCCTCTTCCAGTGCCTGCAGGGTGGAGGGGGTCATGCTTTTGAGCAGTGACCAGATTTGCTGGTGATTGGTGGCCAGCTCATTCTGGGCCAGATAGGGCTCCAGCAGGATCAGTGACTTGGCGGCACCGAACTTGTTGTTGATGTCCAGTTGCAGCACCACCCGCTGGCGATACCAGTCTTTCTGGGTATCGGCATCCAGCGCCACCTCGGGCTTGCCCTCCAGCAGGATCAGCGCCTGATTGGCGTTACCCTGGGCGAGCAGCAGGTGAGCCTGCAACAGTTGCAGCTGGGCTTTTTGCTCGGCACTCTGGCCCTGCTTCTGCAGTTGCTGGAACAGGGCCGCGGCCGGCTTGGCCTGACCGAGCGCCAGATAGCTGCGCGCCGCCATCACCTGCCAGGTGAAGGCCTCGGCCGGTTTGGCCGGATCCACCTGTGCCAGATACCACTGGGCATTCTTGGTCAGATCCGAGAAGGCCGACGGCATGCCGGATTGTCCGGCTGATTGATTGGGCTCCGACGCACAGGCGGCAAGCAGTACTGCCGCGAGTAGGATGCCGAAGAGTCGTGATACACTTAGCTGCTTTGTAACCCGGTTCAAGTTCATTCCCCGACCAGTGTTGAAATTCTCCATAGTGTAAACGGGCCAATATGGCGACACAATTGTCGGGACACTCGGAGCTCCCATGAGTGACATCCCAACCCTGTACATAGTCCCCACCCCGATCGGCAATCTGGCTGACATTACCCAGCGTGCATTGGACATTTTACGCAGTGTCGATCTGGTGGCTGCCGAGGATACCCGCCATACCGGCATCCTGCTCAGCCACTATCAAATCTCGGTGTCCACCTTCGCGCTGCACGATCACAACGAACAGCAGAAGGCGGACGTGCTGATCGGCCGGATAAAAGAGGGCAAGAGCGTGGCCCTGGTCTCCGATGCTGGTACGCCACTCATCAGCGACCCCGGTTATCACCTGGTCACCCGTTGTCGCGAAGCCGGGGTCAAGGTAGTGCCGCTGCCCGGCCCCTGTGCCGCCATCACGGCGCTGTCAGCTGCCGGGCTGCCCACCGACCGGTTTGCCTTCGAAGGATTCCTGCCGGCAAAAGCCAAGGGCCGAGACGACCGTTTGCAGGCGGTGATCGAAGACACCCGCTCACTGGTGTTCTACGAATCCCCGCGTCGGGTGCAGGACACGGTGGAAGCAATCGCCCGCATTCTCGGCGAACGCCAGGTGGTGGTGTGTCGCGAGTTGACCAAGACCTTCGAGTCGATTCACGGTCTGCCTGCCTCCGAGATGCTGGTCTGGCTGGGTGAGGACGAAAATCGCTGCCGCGGCGAGATCGTGCTGGTGGTCGCGGGGGCCAATAAAACGGAAGAGGAGCTGCCGGCCGAGGCGATCCGCACCCTGGGTCTGCTGGTTGCCGAACTTCCGCTCAAAAAAGCGGCGGCGCTCACCGCCGAGATCCACGGGGTGAAGAAGAACGCGCTCTACAAGTACGGCCTCGAACATTACTGAGGCGGGTAGATGCAGGCCGGAGGCCAGCCTTGGCGTTCTCTCGAGTGCGATTAACTCGGTCAAAACTCAATTGCAGGTTTACCGGAGGTGTCGGACAAGGCTATAATCCGCGCCCGGAGTTGGCTGGGCAATCGCTGCTTCGTCGTTGTGTCCCTCGGGACAGACGGGCGGAGGGGAGGAAAGTCCGGGCTTCATAGGGCAGGGTGCCAGGTAACGCCTGGGGGGCGTGAGCCTACGACCAGTGCAACAGAGAGCAAACCGCCGATGGCCCGCAAGGGATCAGGTAAGGGTGAAAGGGTGCGGTAAGAGCGCACCGCGCGACTGGCAACAGTTCGTGGCACGGTAAACTCCACCCGAAGCAAGACCAAATAGGCCCCTATTGGCGCGGCCCGCGTTGGGGGCGGGTAGGTTGCTTGAGCCAGCGAGCGATTGCTGGCCTAGAGGAATGATTGCTACCCGGGGCAACCCGGTACAGAACCCGGCTTACAGGCCGACTCCGACCTATTCAAGGTATGCAAATACCAACTAATCCCGGCACCTTCTGGTGCCGGGATTTTTATTATGGAGTTGCGGGCCTGGTGCGTGGCGCCTTTTAGGGTTTTGTAATAAAGTTCTCGCCCATTCTGGTCGCTCTAAGTCGGCTGGACTATCTGTACCGATCACATGGCTGGCCTGATAGACGCCTTTGTGGCTGTAAGGTGAAATAAGAATGGCTAAGGTGGATTTTGAATGTCATCAAGCGGCGTAATGCTCACACCTTCCCGGTTGCTCTGTGCACAGCGGGGCAAAACTCTTCCCCATTACGATCTTCTTGGTATTGAACGTGCCGACCAGGAACGACTCAAACAAATCAATGCCCTGTTGGGAACCTTTTCTCTGCAAGCGGCAGGGTGTATGGCCCAGCTTTTCAATAGTGCGGATTGTGAACTGAATTATCAGGAGTTCACCGTGCTGGCATCTCCGGAGCATGACGACGGTCTTATCTGGGTTGAAGCTCGCAGTGCACTCGATGCGCATCGGGTTGCCTATTTTTCTATCTCGCCGGCCGTCATATATCGCCTGGCCGTACTCTTTTTTGGTGGTGCATTGCGTGACCAGAGCGAGGCTCCCTCCCATGGTAAAGGGCTGACCGATACTGAGCAGCGGCTGATGCTGCGTCTTTGCCAATATCAGGTCGACATCTGGTCTTCATGTCTGGGACTGGGCGATCTTGATTGGCAGCTGACCTTGATTACCCGCGATGCATTACCGCAATCACGGTTGTGGATGGCAGAGGCCAACCTGACCGTGGGCAGTTTTGCCCATGATTGGCGGCTCTGGCTGGTACCACCTGCCGAGAGTAACGGTTGCTCTGTGGGACATGATTTGCAAGATGGTGCATTGGAGCAAGCATTGACACATGTGCCAGTGCGGTTGCGCGTGGTCATGGGACAACTCTCCATGACACTGGCCGATCTGGAGTGCCTCAAGGTAGGCGATGTGCTCTCGCTGGATCTACCTGAGGTAGTTCCGGCCCTGATTGGCAATCGTTCCTGTTTCAGCGGACGAGTCGCCGAACATAAAGGCAACCTGGTCTATCAGGTCGCGACAGTTGTAGAGGAATAATCACATCATGAACGAGCACAATATGAACGACCCGCTGGACCTGGATGGACTGGATCAACTGTTTGGTGATGATATCAGCATGCCGAGTGCCGCCGATTACATGTCCCCCACCAGTAGCAGCAAGCAGCGTGATCTCTCCTTTTTTCGCCAGATCCCGGTCAAAGTGACATTGGAAGTGGCCAGCACCGAAGTGCCTCTCGGTGATTTGATGCGTGTTGAAGAGGGGGCCGTGATCGAGCTCGACAAGTTGGCTGGTGAACCGCTGGATGTTCGAGTCAACGGCCGACTGCTGGCCAAGGGCGAAGTGGTCGTGGTCAACGGCAAATATGGCCTGCGTCTGGTAGATGTGATCGACACCAACCTGCTGGGTGGCATGGACGACTGATGCGCCATCTGCCGTTTGCTCTGCTGTTGTTTTCGCTGCCCGGCTGGGGGGCGGATATGACGCTGTTCTCAGTACTGCCAGGGGCGGGTGGTGGCGAGGACTACAACATCAAGTTGCAGATCCTCTTCTTCATGACCCTGTTGGGATTGTTGCCGACTCTGTTGCTGATGATGACGAGTTTTACTCGTATTATCATAGTGTTGGCAATTTTACGGCAGGCGATGGGATTGCAGCAAAGCCCGCCTAATAGGGTGTTGATCGGTATCAGCCTGATCCTGACGTTGGTCATCATGCGTCCGGTCTGGACCGATATGTATCAGAACGCGTTTGTTCCCTACGATCAGAACGAAATTACCTTGTCGGAAGGGCTGGCCCGGGCTGAAAAACCGCTGCGTCACTTTATGCTGGCCCAGACCCGGGAGCCGGATCTGGAGCAGATGCTGCGGATCTCCGGTGAGCCCACTACCCTCAGCAAGGCCGACGTCCCGTTCGGTGTCTTGTTGCCGGCGTTTGTGCTGAGCGAGCTGAATACGGCATTCCAGATCGGATTCATGTTGTTCATCCCCTTTCTGGTGATCGACCTAGTGGTGGCCAGCGTGCTGATGGCGATGGGGATGATGATGTTGTCCCCTCTGATCATTTCGTTGCCATTCAAGCTGATGGTGTTCGTGCTGGTAGACGGCTGGTCGATGACGGTCGGTACGCTGGCGGCCAGCTTTGGCGGGGGAAGCTGACATGACGCCGGAGCAGAGTGTTGCGCTGGTTGGCGGTGCCGTCAACCTGGTCGTGGTGATGGTGTCGGTGCTGATTGTTCCCGGCCTCATCATCGGCCTCATCGTCAGCGTGTTCCAGGCCGCAACGCAGATCCAAGAACAGACCCTCAGCTTTCTGCCTCGTTTTTTGGTAACCCTGATGACGCTCATCTTTACCGGAAACTGGCTGCTCTCCCAAATCACTACCCTGTTCCACGATCTGTTTTTGAAGATACCCGGACTGATCGGATGAATTCTCTGCTGTCCCTCAGCGCAGCCGACCTGACGGCCTGGTTGGGGCAGTGGTGGTGGCCGTTCATCCGGATCGCCACCGCCTTCTGGGTGATGCCCATCTTCGGTGATGGCCGGTTGCCGCCTCAGGTTCGTCTATTTCTTGCCTTCATCATCAGCCTGCTGCTGGCGCCCATGCTCAAGGGCATGCCCGTGGTCGACCCTTTCAGCACGGGGGCGCTGGTGCTGACCATAGAGCAGTTATTGTTTGGACTGCTGTTCGGGCTTTGTGTCCAGATGCTGTTCATGATCATGACCATGGCCGGTCAGATCCTCTCCATGCAGATGGGGCTGGCGATGGCGGTGATGAATGATCCCAGCAACGGAGATACGGCCCCCATTGTCAGCCAGCTGATGCTTATCTTCTGCTCATTGTTGTTTCTCGGCCTGAATGGCCACCTGGTCACGCTGGACGTGCTGGTGCAGAGTCTGCGGAGCTGGCCACCCGGCTCCTCGCTCGATCTGCTGGACATGAAAGGGGTCATCGGTCTGTTTGGCTGGAGTATCGGGGCCGCGCTTATCCTGACTCTGCCAGCCGTGGTTGCCATGTTGATGGTCAACCTTACCTTCGGGGTGATGAACAGAACCGCCCCTTCCCTGAATATCTTCTCGCTGGGCTTTCCGATGACGCTGATGCTGGGTCTGCTGACCATGGCCATTTCCATCAGCGGTGTGCCGGCTCGTTACCTTGATCTGGTGACCTATGTGCTGGAACAGCTCAGGGCACTGACACCTTCATGAGTCAGAACAGCGCTCAGGACAAAACCGAAGAGGCTTCTTCCCAGAAACTGCGCAAGGCACGGGAAGAGGGGCAAATTGCGCGCTCAAAGGAGCTGAGCTCGGCCGGGCTGCTGTTGCTGGGGGGGCTCGCCATGCAATGGATGGTGCCCAGCTTCGGCAACTTCTTCGCCGAGCTGATGAAACGCCCCCAGCGTTTCGACTGGCAGGGGGCCCGGGATCCCCAGATGATGCTCCACTGGACGGCAGAAGCCCTGCTCAGCATGTTGTGGGTCTTGCTGCCTCTGTTCGGTTTTCTGGCCCTGCTGCTGGTGCTGCTCAGCATTGTTCCGGGCGGCATGGTACTGACCTGGAAGAAACTCCTGCCCAGTGTGGAAAAAATCAATCCGCTCAAAGGGCTTAAACGGATGTTCTCGTCTCACAGCATGATGGAGCTGCTCAAGTCGATACTCAAGATCCTGCTCATTGGTTCGACATTGGCCTTGATGTTGCAGCATCAGTGGCCCTTGCTGATGATGATGAACCGCATGCCTCCCCAGGCTGCGATGGAGCAGGCGCTGCGCATTCTTTCACAGGCATTTATTTTGCTTGGTTCCGTGCAGATGCTGATTGCCGTGCTGGATGTGCCCTATCAGCGCTGGTCGTTGAACAAGCAGTTGCGCATGACCAAGCAGGAAGTCAAGGATGAGCACAAGAATAGCGAAGGCAGACCCGAGATAAAGGCCAAGATCCGTCAGGTTCAGGGGATGCTTGCCAGGGCGCGCATTGAACAGCGTGTGCCGCAGGCGGATGTGATCATCGTCAACCCGACCCATTATGCGGTGGCCATCAAGTATGACCCTGCCCGGGCCAATGCACCCTATGTGATTGCCAAAGGGGTCGATGGCATGGCGGAACGGATCCGCCAGGTCGCAAAGCAGCATGACAAGATGGTCATGAGTCTGCCTGAGCTGACCCGGGCCATTTACTACTCCACCCGGGTGGACCAGGAGGTGCCGGCGGGCCTCTACACCGCGGTCGCCTATGTGCTGAACCATGTATTGCAGTTACGGGCCTATGCGGCTGGCAAGGGGAAAAAACCCAACCCTCTTGCGCCTTTGCATGTGCCGCCCGAGTTACGTCAACCTGAGAGGTAAGTTGTGAACTGGCGTGTATTGACCAAATCCTATACCGCGATCCCCATGATGCTCCTGGCCATTCTGGCCATGATGATCCTGCCTCTGCCGGGTTGGCTGCTGGATGCTCTGTTTACATTCAACATAGTGTTGGCGGTGCTGGTGTTGCTGGTCTCGGTCTCGGCTCGTCGACCGCTCGATTTTTCCGTGTTTCCGACCGTTCTGCTGGTTGCCACCTTGATGCGACTGTCGCTGAACGTCGCTTCTACCCGGGTGGTGTTGTTGCATGGTCATGAAGGGCATGAGGCCGCGGGCAAGGTCATTCAAGCCTTTGGTGAGGTAGTGATCGGTGGCAACTATGTCGTCGGTCTGGTGGTCTTCGTGATCCTGATGATCATCAACTTCGTGGTGATCACCAAGGGGGGAGAGCGGATCTCCGAAGTATCCGCCCGTTTCACCCTGGATGCCATGCCGGGCAAACAGATGGCGATCGATGCCGATCTCAATGCCGGCACCCTGGATCAGCATCAGGCGCGGGCAAGGCGTGATGAGATCGCGAGGGAAGCTGACTTCTACGGTGCGATGGACGGCGCGTCCAAATTCGTGCGTGGTGACGCCATTGCCGGTCTGCTGGTGCTCATCATCAACCTGGTTGGCGGTTTGGCCATCGGTATTTTCCAGCACTCTCTGCCAGTTGCTGAAGCGTTCCAGAGCTATGCACTGCTCACTATCGGTGATGGTCTGGTTGCCCAGATCCCCTCCCTGCTGATGTCCACTGCAGCGGCCATCATAGTGACCCGGGTCAGTGATGAAGGAGAGATGTCTGATCAGGTGGGTCAGCAGATCCTGGCATCGCCCCGGGTAATCTACACTGCGGCTGCCATCATGCTGATCCTGGGTCTGGTACCCGGTATGCCCATGCTGGCATTCCTCAGCTTCGCTGCCGTACTGGCCTGGGCTGGCTGGAGCGTGAGCAAGCGTCGGGCCAATGAACCGGATCTGGATGCCGCGCAAGAATTGACTCGTCAGCTGGTCCAGCCGGAACCGCAGGGGCTGGAGTGGCAGGATTTGCTGCCGGTCGATGCGGTTGCCATTGAACTGGGTTACCGGCTGGTACCACTGGCTGAGGCCGACAAGGGGGCTGAATTGCTGGCGCGGGTGCGGGGCATTCGTAAAACCTTGTCAGAACAGTATGGTTTTCTGCTGCCCGAAATCCGGGTACGTGACAACCTGCAACTGCAGCCGGATCAATACCGGATCAAGCTGTCAGGTGTAGGGCTGGCGACCGGTAACGTGGATTGCCAGCGGTTGATGGCGATCAGCAGTGGTGAAACCTATGGTGCGCTGGACGGTGAGCTGACCCAGGATCCGGCCTATGGCATGAGTGCAGTCTGGATCTCGCCTGAGAACAAGGCCAAGGCGCTGAACCTGGGCTACTCGGTGGTTGATTCTGCGACCGTCATCGCCACTCATGCAAGCAAGCTGCTCAGGGAGCAGCTGGATGGATTGTTCGGTCATGACGAGGTCGGTAAGCTTGGCCAGCACCTGGCTACCCAGTCTCCTCGGCTGGCGGAAGAACTGAATCTGGCGCTGACCCAAATGCAGCAATTGCGAGTTTTTCGTCAACTGCTCAAGGAGCAGATCAGTCTGACCGATATCCGCACCATTGCCACTACCTTGCTGGATGCGAGTGAGTTGACCAAGGATCCGGTTCTGCTGGCCTCCGATGTGCGTTGTGCACTCAAGCGCCAGATTGTCAGACAGGCCATCGGCAACCGGGATGTACTGGCCACCTTTACGCTGGATGATCGGCTGGAGCAAACCTTGCTGGCGGCCATGAACCAGTCCCAGCAGCAAGGCAAGATCCAGCTGGACAGTTTTCCGGTTGATCCTCAGTTGCTGGCGCAATTGCAGCAAAACATGCCGCTGGTGAAGGAGCAATTGCAACAGCAGGGACATGCTCCCGTGTTGGTGGTCATGCCTCAACTTCGCCCCTTGATGGCACGCTATGCCCGTTCATTTTCAAAAGGCCTCAAAGTGCTCTCTTATAATGAAATTCCGGAGGATTTACGGGTGGAAGTTATTGGCACCTTGGGCTGAAGCGGAACTGCCATGTTAATGAACTGACAGGAAGATGATATTCCGCATATCTACTTGAATTGTCATTGGAAGCCGTTATGATGTGACTGTTTTTGACGCACTTGATGTTAAAAATAAATAACAAATATAACAATTCACATGTGCCATGCAGCTCCCATCGAATAGGTGGTGCCGCCTTGTCCCAATACGGACAGTCGCATGATAAAGGCAAACTGAACTGAAAAGTCAGGACGCAAAGCCTCCGGTCTAATAGCAGGAATGCTAATGATAGCGGGGTTACCAAGGCTATTGTCACCGCCTTGATATCACCTCTCACCCAATAAATGACGTCTTTTTCGGCGCCTTTTGGGATGGTGCGCTTTTATTTTTGACACATCAGTTCTGTTGATTGGTTTGTCCACAATCACGGGTTCGGGTTCCTATGCTTTCGGATTTATCTACCAAAAAAAACTCAAGGCCAATCGCTATTGAGAGTGCTCCCCATTTGTTATTGATTGGCTCTTTGTTATCAAATGGAAACGATATTGCTGGAATATTGTTGGCTCATGGCTATAACATTTCCTGTGTTGATTCCATCAGCAAATCAAAATCAATTCTCGCTGATAATTCAGTTAATCTGATCCTGCTCGATATGGATGCCATGACCGAAGCAGGTCCGCAATTGGTACATGATTTCAGTGGCACTGATTGCATGGTGTTGGTCAACGAACATCAAGCCTATCTTGCGGCGGAAGCGATGCGGGCGGGGGCCATCGACTACATCATCAAACCCTTCAGTGGTCAGCAGATGGTTGATGCAGTGAAGGGGGCGCTGCGCTTGCGTCAATCCATTCCCAATCTGATCGCTGTCTCCGCCATGAGCCTGCAAGTGCTGCAACTGGCCCGCCGCGCGGCCAAGACCCCTGCTACCATTCTGATTGGTGGTGAGTCCGGTACTGGCAAGGAGCGACTGGCCCGTTATATCCACGACATGTCCAGCCGGGCCGGTCGACCATTCGTTGCCATCAACTGCGCGGCTATCCCCGAATCCATGCTCGAGTCCATTCTGTTCGGCCACAACAAGGGCGCATTTACCGGTGCAACGGGAGCCCAGGCCGGGAAATTCGAGCAGGCCCAGGGAGGCACGTTGCTGCTCGACGAAATCTCCGAATTGCCGTTGACGCTGCAGGCAAAATTGCTGCGGGTCTTGCAGGAGAAAGAAGTTGAACGGCTCGGCAGCCATCAAACCATTGCGCTGGATGTCCGGATCATCGCCGCCAGCAACAAGGATCTACGCACCCTCGTCATGGCAGGTCAGTTTCGGGAGGATCTGTTCTATCGCCTCGATGTGCTGCCCATGAGCTGGCCTGCGTTGCGTGAGCGCCCCGACGACATATTGCCGCTGGCGGAATACTTCGTTGAACTGCATGCCCCGCAGCAGGGCTATCGCCTCAGTGAAAATGCGCGCAAGCAACTGCTGACATACGGCTGGCCCGGCAATGTCAGGGAGTTGGACAATGTCATACAACGTTCATTAATCATGGCTCGCGGATTGCATATTCAGGCCGTCGATTTGATGCTACCCAGTTATACCATTGAATCCGACGATGCGTTGCCGGAAGTACTTTCCGCCCCGGAAGGGCTGAGTGAGACTCGCCGCTATGCAGAATTTCAATTTGTACTAGAGACCTTGCGCCGCTTTCGCGGCCATCGGACCCGCACGGCTGAAGCCCTTGGGATGACGACCCGGGCACTGAGATACAAGCTGGCGGCCATGCGTGAGCAGGGCATAGATATTGAGCAGCAGCTTCAAAACTAAGGGATAAACCGAGTGAAGATTGAAATGATGTCATCACAGGTGACGCTCTTGCAGCAGATGCAGGAGATGCAGCGAGTCGCCAGCCAAACCCCTGTTATCGAATCAAATGATGTCTCGAACGTATCATTCGGTGACGCCATGCGCGATGTGGTTGGCCGGGTCAACGAGCAACAAAATATCGCCTCACGGCTGATGACTGCCGTGGATGCGGGTCAGAGCGATGATCTGGTTGGTGCCATGGTTGCCAGCCAGAAAGCGGGCCTCAGTTTCTCCGCCCTCATGCAGGTGCGAAACAAGCTGATGACCGGTTTCGACGACATTATGCGTATGCCACTCTGAGGTAAGTGATGACTGAACTGGTAACGTCCCCGCAAGGGGCTTCGGATTCCTTCAGAACACGCGTCCAGGAGGGGTT
This sequence comes from Aeromonas sp. CD, assembly GCF_033349375.1. Classification (NCBI taxonomy): domain Bacteria; kingdom Pseudomonadati; phylum Pseudomonadota; class Gammaproteobacteria; order Aeromonadales; family Aeromonadaceae; genus Aeromonas; species Aeromonas sp. CD. The sequence goes on along the minus strand of NZ_CP137631.1, from coordinate 4,421,178 downwards.
GCGCAACTGGCGCAGTCTGTCCCGCGACAACAAATCCATTCTGACCATAGCGCTGCTCGCCGCCATCGTGGCGGGTACCATAGTGGTGATCCTGTGGACCTCCAGCAAGAACTACGTCCCTCTTTACGGCAAGCAGGAGTTGTATGACACGGCCAACATCATGGAGATGTTGGAGAAAGAGCAGGTGCCATTCAGGCTGGAGAAGAGCTCCGGCCAGATCCTGGTGCCGGAAAATCAGCTGGCCCATGTGCGCATGGCGCTGGCGGCCAGAGGGGTGAGGGCCGCCATGCCAGCCGGTCTGGAAGGGCTGGACAATGTGACGGGCCTCGGGACCAGCGAGTTCATGGAGGGAGCCCGTTACCGGCATGCGCTGGAAGGAGAGCTGGCGAGAACCATCATTTCACTGGATGCGGTGCGCAGCGCCCGCGTGCATCTGGCGATCCCCAAGCGGACACTGTTCGTCGGCCGGGATGAAGAGAAGCCCAGTGCGTCCGTCATGCTGGACCTGCAGCCTGGTCAGGCCATGGAGCCTGGACAGGTCGAAGCGATCGCCAATCTGGTAGCGGGCAGCATCTCCGGCATGAAGCCGGGGGCAGTGACCATAGTGGATCAGGCAGGTCAGCTGCTCAGCGCCGAACTGGGAGACAAGGCTGGCTTTGGCAAGCAGAGCGTGCAGCAGATGGAGTACGTACGCAAGCTGGAGCAGTACATCCGTCAGCGCGCCAGCGACATGCTCTATCCCATGCTGGGCACCGGCAACTTCAGGGTACAGATTGCTGCCGACGTGAACTTCAATGCGGTAGAGGAGACCCAGCAGCAGCTGGATCCACAAGGCGTGGTCACCAAAGAGTCCAGCAAGTCGGACAAAACCATCGATGCGCTGGCATTGGGGATCCCCGGCGCCTTGTCCAATCGCCCGCCCGAAACGACGCCCAAGAGTGAACAACCAGCCCAGAACCAGGGGGCGGCCAGCGCAGAAGCCCAGAAGAACGATTCTCGTACCGAGCGCCAAGAGGTCAACAAGCAGTACGAAAACAGCCGCACCATAGTACACACCCGCTACCAGCAGGGTCGCCTGGAGAAGATGAATGTCTCCATCTTGCTGAACCAGCAGAGTGCCCCCAAGGGTGGCTGGAATGAGCAGCAGCTGGAGCAGATCCGGCAGATGGTGGAGCGTTCGGTGGGGTTTGACGATACCCGTGGTGATCAGATCAGCCTGCAGGTATTCGATTTTACCGGTGCCGTGCCGATCGCTCCGCCCGAGTCGAGCTGGTGGGAAACCCCGTACTGGCAGGACTCTCTGCGTTACCTGGTGGGCGGCTTGCTTGGCCTGACGCTGGTGTTCTTCGGCATCAGACCGTTGGTCAAACATCTGGTGCGTACCCAGCAGTTGCCGGAGGAAACCGCGACCGAGGAGCAGGATGAGCCGCTGGAACCGACTGTGGGTCTTTCCATGCGTCGGGATGATGATGCGGCTCTGGCTGCCCCCGCGATGGGCAATGGTTTGATCCGCTCTGACAACCAGATGGAACCGCAGTTCTCCTCGCTGGATCTGGAGGCTTTGCCGGAGCCTGGCTCCGAACTTGAAGTACAGCTCAAACACCTGCAACTGCTGGTGGAAAAAGACACGGCGCGCGTCGCGGAAGTGGTCAGATCATGGGTGAGTGGCAATGAACAACGTTAACCTGAACCAAAACGCCGTCGACATCGACATCGACAATCTGGAGAAGGCCGCGATTCTGCTGCTGAGCATGGGGACCGAGGCCGCCGCCAAGGTGATGCAAAAACTGTCCCGTGATGAGGTACAACGACTTATCTCCAAGATGGCCGGCCTGTCAGGGGTCAGTTCGATGGAGGCCAAGTGGACGCTGCAGCAGTTCTTCAATCAGTACCGTGAACAGAGCGGCATCGGCAGCGCCTCACGCGAGTATCTGGAACAGACGCTGGATCTGGCGCTGGGCCAGCGCCTCTCCCGCAGCCTGCTCGACAGCCTGTATGGCGACGTGATGAGCCAGGACATCCAGCGTTTGCAGTGGGTACCCGCCGAGGTGCTTGCCCGTTTCTTCCGCAATGAACATCCACAGATGCAGGCCGTGTTGCTGGCCTTCCTGCCCCCGCAGACGGCATCCGCCGTGCTGGATGCTCTGCCGGGTTCGGTACACGACGATCTGCTGGTTCGTGTCGCCAGTCTCAACAGTGTCAGCGAACACGTGCTGGGAGAATTGCGTCTGACCCTGGACCGCTGTCTGGCTTACGTTGCCGATCAGTCGGGAGCCAAGGTCAACGGGGTGCGCCAGGTGGCGGACATTCTGAACCGCTATCAGGGTGACAAGGAACAGATGCTCTCTCTGCTGCGCGAACACGATGGTGACATGGCGCTGGAAATCGAGAAAAACATGTTCGATTTCATGGCGTTGCGTCGTCAGACCGACGAAACCCTGCAGCGTCTGGTGCAAGAGCTGCCAGGCGATCTGCTGGCGCTGGCACTGAAAAATACCGAGGCCAGCTTCCGCAAGGTGGTGCTGGGAGCCATGCCGAAGCGGATGGCACAGGCGCTGGAAGCCCAGATCCAGGGACAGGGCAGCGTCTCTCTGCGCAAGGTCGAACAGGCCCGCGAAGAGGTGATGCAGCTGGTCCGCGAATTGGTGGAGCAGGGCGAAGTCGAATTCCAGCTATTCGAAGAACCCACCGTCAATTAACAGGAGGCGTCCATGAGCCACAGTGTGCGCAAGCTGGCGGCGGGAGCTACCCGTCTCTACCGTTTTCCGTCGTTGGGACAGAGTGGAGAAGAAGCACAGAGCCAGCAGGAACAATTCGAATTCGGCTATCAGCAGGGTCTGGAACAAGGTCACGACGAAGGGTATCAGTCAGGGTACCAACAGGGCCTGACCAGCGGTCTGGTGGAAGGGGAAGCCAAGGGGCTGCAACAAGGGCAAACCCGCGGGTTTGCCCAGGGACTGGCGGAAGGGCGAGCCTCTTTCGATCAGGCCATGGTGCCGTTTGCCAAATTGCAGGCGCAGTGGGAGTCCCTGACCCGCAGTCGCATGCAGGAACAGAAGGAACTGGTTGCCCGGCTGGTTGCCCAGGTGGCGAAGCGGGTGATCCAGGCCGAGTTTACGCTCAATCCGCAACAGGTGCTCAAGCAGGTAGAACAGGCATTGGCGAGTCTGCCCGCTACCTCGGAAGAGCTGGTGATCTATCTCAGCGAAGGGGATCGTCAGCGACTGGCAGAGCAGGGGGTGACCCGCTGCGAGGGGTGGCCATTGCAGGTGGACCCGGCACTGGGCATAGGCGATGCACGCCTGGAGACCCGGGCTGCAGTCATAGAGGTCAACACGAGCGAACGCCTTGCCGCCTGCATGGAGCAGCTCAACAGCACACTGGAATTGCCCCAGGATGCATGAAGCCCTGCAACAGGCGCTCACATCGGCGCTGGATAGTTTTGACGATGTCCCCGGCTTTCGCCGCTATGGTCGGCTGGTGAGGGTGACGGGGTTGACGCTGGAGGTGGTGGGCTGCCAGCTGGTGATGGGTCAGCGTTGCCGGGTCGATACTGCGACAGGCACGCCATTGTTGGCTGAAGTGGTGGGTTTCAACCGTGATGTCTCCTATCTGATGCCGCTGCAACCAATGGGTGGTCTCTATGCCGGTGCCCGGGTGCTGCCCATCGACGGAGAAGAGACGATTCGGGTCGGTGAACACCTGCTGGGGCGTGTCGTCGATGGCCTGCTGCAGCCACTGGATGGCCGGCCGCTGCGCGATGAGGGGGAGCATGTGGCGCTGTTCTCTTCCCCTCCGAACCCTTTGCTGCGTACACCGGTCCGTGAGCCGCTGGATGTCGGCATCCGTGCCATCAACGGCCTGCTGACGGTCGGCAAGGGACAGCGGCTGGGCCTGTTTGCGGGCTCGGGGGTCGGCAAGAGTATGTTGCTCGGCATGATGACCCGCAATACCACCGCCCGGATAGTCGTCGTCGGCCTGATTGGTGAGCGGGGACGCGAGGTTCGCGAGTTCATCGAGCACAGCCTGGGGGCGGAAGGGCTGGCTCGCGCCGTGGTGATAGCGGCGCCAGCAGATCAGTCACCGTTGATGCGGCTGCGGGCGGCTCAGCTGTGTCACCGTATCGCCGAGTACTTTCGTGAGCAGGGTCAGGATGTGTTGCTGTTGATGGACTCTCTGACCCGCTATGCCCAGGCCCAGCGTGAAATAGCCTTGGCAATAGGGGAACCGCCCGCGACTCGAGGTTATCCGCCATCGGTATTCAGCATGCTGACCCAGCTGGTGGAACGGGCTGGTAATGGTACGCACCCGGATGGTTCCCTGAGCGCCTTCTATACGGTGCTGGCGGAGGGGGATGATCAGCAGGATCCCGTAGTGGATTCGGCCCGCGCCATTCTGGATGGTCACATAGTGTTGACCCGCAGGCTGGCGGAGGAAGGTCACTATCCAGCCATCGACATTGGTGCCTCGGTCAGCCGTGTAATGCCGCAAGTGGTGCCTGCCGAGTGGCAGCAACTGGCTGTCACGCTGCGTCAACTGTGGGGTCGCTATCAGCAGGTGCGTGAGCTGCTGCCGCTAGGTGGTTACCAGCCGGGCGCCGATCCCCAGATGGATGAAGCTGTGCAGCGTTATCCAGCCATTGCCGCCTTCCTGCAGCAAGGCATCCACGAAGAGACCCCTCTCGCCCAGGTCACCGCTGGGCTCAGACAAGTGCTCGGAAGGCAATAAGGGGCTGCCGTGCTGAAGTCTTATCTTGGTTTGCAGCAGGATGCGCTGGAAAACATGGGCAAGGAGCGTCAACGACTGCGGGAAGATGCCATGTGCGAAGAGCAGCGGGCATTGCGATTGCAGGAGATCATTGGCTCATTGCACAGTGGCTCGGCAACTTTTCACCCTCTTTTGTGGCAGAACAAGCATCAGATGGATGGTCAGCTGCGGCAACTGCTGGCCCATCAAATACAGCAGTCTGCTCTGGCCAGACTCGATCTGGAGCGACACGAGGGAGAGGTGCTCAAACAGTTTGGGCGGGTCAAAGGGCTGGAGCTGTTGCTGGATAAACGTGAACAGGTACAGCAGCGGCAGCTGGAGTCGCGCGATCAACGCCAGCTGGATGAGCTGGCCAGTCTGCGGCATCGCATGCTGAAAGGGGAGTAGGGATTAATCCGGAAAGCGTTCCTGCTGCCCATAGGCGGGTTCCTGACCCAGCAGCGTATTGATGGTTTCTATCTGGCCGGCCAGCAAGCGGCCGTTGAGCTCGTTCTGACGCAGACATTGCTGCAACAGCTGTTCCAGCTGCAGCCACTGCTTGGCAACCTTGTGTTGCAGGTTGGCGGGCAGTTTTTCGATGAGTGCCGCCATCCCCTTTTCATCAGGCTTCAATCCCAGCGCCAGCAGATGCTGGCAGCGTTGTTGCGCCTGTTGCTGTACCTGCATCATCAGTTGTGTTTGCTGCTGATTATGTTCAGCCAGCGCGTCGACGTCGTGAGCGGCCAGCAGACTGTGCTGGCGCTGCAGCAGTTGTTGTAGGGCGCCATAGCGGGTGCCGTCTTGCTGAATGCCCAGGATCAGCTCTTTGACCCTCTGCTTGGCGTCCATGCTCATCGACGATGCATGTCCAGAATGGCCTGGCCCAGCGCATCCATGTCGAGTTCGAGCTTGCCCTCGCTGATGGCTTGGCGGATCTGGTTGACCTTGTCCATGTCCACATCGGAAGTCGTAGCCAGCTCGGCCCTCGCCTGATTCACGAACTGGGCCGTGGTGCTGATCTGGGCATCTGCCTGGCTGGCGCGTGGTTGCGACGGAGTGGATGGTGCTTCCTGCTTGCGTTGCAGCTGGGCCTGAACATAGAGCGGGTCGGTGCGTGTGATCTTCATAACGTCAATTCCTGATGGTCTATCTATGACAAGCGACCCAAGGTCGATGTAACTTAAATCAAACCCGTACTTTGTGTTAAAAACGGGTTTCAACTTCTCCCTTGTCGATCACCCAGGCCTGGATTTCCTTGCCCGAACTCAGATTTTTCACCCGAATTCCTTCGCCGATGGCCCCGTTCGCCAGTGCACGTCCCCGTGTTGTGGCGGAAAATCCATCCTGGCCAGCCCGGATCAACACCCCTTCACCTTCCCGTATGGCCCAGGCTTTCTGCAAATCCAGTTCACCAATCAGCTGACCCATCCGCAGGTTGCGGTTGCTCTTGTTGCCCACCAGAGACTCTGAGGTGGGTACAAAGCCACGTTGCAACCGGCTGACCTCAAGTGATTTTTCGATCAGATCGCCCGGTCGGATGACATGGCCTCTCGGCAGCTCCTGTGCCGTCACCCAGACCGGCAGCATCAGTGTCACCTCGACCCTGGCCCTGATCTGCCAGGCCGGGTCGACGCACTCTGCCAGATAGGGTCGTCGTCCCCAAGGCTGACGGTACAGACCGCCGGCCTGCAGGCGGATAGGTTGCGAACAGTCGGGCAGATGGGAGACTGCCGGGGAGATCCAGACCTGATATTCCGCTTCGGGTGCTGGCCAGCCTTGCTGCTGCAGATAGGCATGCAGGGCCTGGCTGGCATCCTCCTGTAACAGCGCTTCAAGCTGCCGGGTCAGGGCGGTTGGCTCGGCCTGCAGTGACCATGACAGCAGCCACAGGGCCAGCAGGTTGCTTCGCTTCCATACGGGAAACAGTGCTTCCCCTTTTATCCGTGTTATCAGCCACTGTTGACGCTGTAACCAGCGGAAATAAAGGTTCTTCATGGTTGGCATGAGTCTTGATAAAGAGTGCACCGGTCTGACTGATTCATAGAAGGATGAAGCATGAGTATCTCATTTGACAGCGCTTTGGGTGTACACCCTTATGCCCTCGATGTGCGGGCGGATCGGGCGCGTATCCTGGCAGGCAACCTGGCCAATGTAGATACCCCAGGTTATCTGGCCCGGGATGTCGATTATAAGACGATTCTGGGGCGTGTCGCGCAGCAAGTTGCAGCGGGAGACGAGAGTGCCGCCATTGCACAAGGCAGCATGGCCAATGACATGCTGCATCCTCTCTATCGCATTCCCTATCAGGTATCGATGGATGGCAACACCGCCGAACTCAGCGTCGAGCAGAGCAAGTTTGCCAACAATGCCACTGATTTCCAGACCAGTCTCACCTTTCTGAATATGAAAATTACCGGGATCGCCAAGGCGATCGAGGGCCGCTGATTATGTCGTTCAATCGCATCTATGACATTGCCGGTAGTGCAATGCGAGCACAAACCGTTCGTCTGGACACAGTTGCCTCCAACCTGGCGAACGTGGACAGTGCCGCGGGCAGTGAAGAGGCTGCCTTCCGTGCCATCAAGCCGGTGTTCTCCACCCTCTATCAGCGGGTGCAGGATGCCGAGTCACTGGGGTCGGCCCAGGTGCAGATTGCCGGCATAGTGCAATCCGATCGTCAGGTTGAGAAGCGTCTTGAGCCCACCAACCCTCTGGCTGATCAGGATGGCTTTGTCTACTACTCCAACGTCAACGCGGTGGAGGAGATGGCCGACATGATGAGTGCCTCCCGTGGCTTTGAAACCTCCGTCGAGGTGATCAACCGCATCAACAGCATGCAGCAGGGTCTGTTGCGCCTGGGTCAGGGAGTGTAAGCCATGAGTCTGCCTCAGGTAAGCAGTCTGGATACGGCCCGCAGCACCAGCCAGCGCAACACGACACCGGAGATTGCCCCCAATAACACGGCTGCCGGCCAGAATGCCCAGAGCGGTATGCAGTTGCGTAACGAATTCCTGCAGATGATGGTTGCCCAGATCCAGAACCAGGATCCCACCAACCCCCTGGATGGTGCCCAGTATGTTACCCAGCTGGCCCAGTTCAGCATGGTGGAAGGGGTGGAAAGCCTGAAAGTCTTGCAGCAGAAGTCCATCAACATGATGGATACCCAGCAGGTACTGCAGAGTACGGACCTGATCGACAAGGAAGTGATGGTTCCGAGCAAGACACTGACCAAGAGCGATGAAAAAGCGATCCGGGGGCAGGTGGAGCTGGCCGGTGCCGCCGATCAGGTTGAGCTCAAGGTGTATGACGAGCACGGCACCCTGGTTGCAACCAAGAGCTGGGGTGAGAGCAAGGCCGGTGGCCTCGACTATGAACTGCCGCCTTTGCCTGCCGGTGAATACAGCTTCGAGGTCAAAGCCTCGCTCAAGGGTGTGGCGACCACTACCAAGAATTATGTGGCCAGCACGGTAGAGCGGGTCACCCTGCCTGGTACAGGCGAAATCATGTTACAGGTGGCCGGAGTGGGCGATGTCCCTCTCTTCAGCGCCATCCAGTTCGGCAAATCGGCGTAATCAGATAGGAGCGAAACTGTGTCTTTCAGTATCGGATTGAGCGGCCTGCGCGCCGTAAACCAGGAATTGAGTGTCATCAGCAACAACGTGGCCAACGCCAGCACGGCCGGCTTCAAGTCCAGCCGTGCCGAGTTTGCTGCCATTTATGGCGGTGGTCAGGCTGGTGGTGTAGAGATGAACAACGTTTCCCAGAACTTCGACCGCAATGGTGACGTGACCCGTACCGGTCGTGGGCTGGATCTGGCGATCTCGGGCAGCGGCTTCTTTGTGCTCAAGGACAGCAACGGCCAGACCTCCTATACCCGGGCAGGCATGTTCCAGCGAGATCCCAACAATTACCTGACCACCGCCAGCGGTACCCGGCTGCAAGGCTACACCACCAATGATGCGGGCGAACTGCAGTCCGGCGTGGTGGGAGACATTCAGGTCAAGGCTGGCAGCCTGCCTGCCAAACCATCCGACAAACTGGAGTTCGTCGCCAACCTCAAGGCCGATGCCAGCATTATCATCCCTCCCGCACCCGCTTTTGACCCCAACAAGTCAGAGACCTTCAGCTATTCCCAGTCCAGTAAGGTATATGACTCGCTGGGGGTTGAGCACACCCTCACCCAGTATTTCGTCAAAACCGGCGCCAATACTTGGGAGCAATTTGATACCTTTAATGGCAAAGTTATTGATAAAGATGGCACGGAACAAGCCTCGCCTTATAGCGCCCTTGGCACATTGACGTTCAGCGAGAAAGGCACCTTGGCGAGCTCCACACTCCCGCCGTCACTGACCCTCAAGGCGCCGGGAGCCTTGGATATTAACCTCGCAATCGATGTCAGCAAGGTGAGCCAGTACGCTTCCGATTTCAACGCCACGCGCAACCAGTCAAATGGTTATGCGGCCGGCGATCTGACCGGGGTGCGGGTGGATGCCGATGGTGGTGTCTATGCCACCTTTACCAACGGTCAGAGCCTGTTGCAGGGCCAGGTGGTGATGGCGAACTTCACCAACCCCAACGGTCTGCTGCAAACCAACAACACCACCTGGCAGCAATCGTTCAGCTCTGGCCAGCCGGTATTGGGTGCTCCTGGCACAGGGACCATGGGGTCATTGACCGCAGGGGCCTATGAGGGTTCCAACGTGGATCTGACCGGGGAGCTGGTCAGCCTGATGACTTCTCAGCGCAACTATCAGGCCAACGCCAAGACCATCAGCTCCGCTGACAAGATGACCCAGGTTCTCTTCAACTCCTTCTAAGGTTTGATGCGTGGAAAAGCTTATCTATACCGCCATGTCGGGGGCGCAGCATACCCTGATGGCCCAGCAAATCCGGGCAAACAACCTGGCCAACGTCAACACGGCCGGCTTTCGGGCCGACTTCGAGCGCGTGTCGGCCTATGCCCTGGCCGGTGATGGCTATCCAAGCCGGGTAATGGCCCGCGAGGAGCTGGCCGGTACCGACTTCAAGGCGGGAGCCCTGATGCAGACGGGCCGCAAGCTGGATGTGGCGATCCGCGGTGAAGGCTTTATCACGGTCCAGACCGCCGATGGCAAAGAGGCCTATACCCGGGCCGGCAATCTGGAGAGCGATGCCGATGGTCTGCTGACGCTCAATGGTCGTCCGGTACTGGGGGAAGGCGGGGAAATGGTGCTTCCTGCCTATCGGGATCTGAGTTTTGGCAAGGATGGCTCGCTCAGCATCACACCGCCCGGCGGCGGTGCCCGGCTGGATGTGGGGCGTCTCAAGCTGGTGAACCCGGACCCGGCAGAACTGGTCAAGGGGCCGGATGGTCTATTCCGGTTGCGTCAGGGCGGGGATGCCGAGGCCAGCGAGCAGGTGGTACTGGCGTCCGGCTTTCTGGAAGGGGCGAACGTGAATGCAGTCGACGAGCTGATCAGCAGCATGTCGCTGACCCGCAATTTCGAACTGCAGGTCAAATTGATGAAAACGGCGGACGATCAGGCCCGGCAAGGTGCCCGGTTGATTTCCGGCCAGGGCTGATGAGTGGCGGGCTTGCCGCCCGCCACGGCCAATTCGCATTGAGGGGGCGTTGATGCCCTCATGAATCAGGTGGAGAGACGAAGATGCACGCGGCACTTTGGGTAAGTAAAACCGGTCTGTCGGCGCAAGATGCCAAAATGGCCAGTATTTCCAACAACTTGGCTAACGTAAACACGGTCGGGTTCAAGCGCGATCGGGTTGCTTTTGAAGATCTGTTCTATCAGGTGCAACGCCAGCCCGGGGCCCAGCAGGATCAACAGAACCTGTCTCCCATCGGCATCCAGATGGGTAACGGGGTTCGTGTGGTCGGTACCCAGAAAGTGTTCACTCCCGGCCAGTTCCAGAACACCAACCAGGAGCTGGACATGGCGGTCGTGGGGGCCGGTTTCTTCGGGGTGGAACGCCCTGACGGTGAGACCGCCTATACCCGCAATGGTCAGTGGCATCGCAACGCCGAAGGCCTGCTGGTCAACTCCGATGGCTTGCCCATGCTGCCGCAGATCCAGATCCCGGACAATGCGACCAAGGTGTCCATCGGCACCGACGGAACCGTGAGTGCGACTTTGCCGGGCCAACAGGAAAATGTGGAGCTGGGTCGCATCACCCTGACCAACTTTGCCAACCCTGCCGGCCTGGAAGCGCTCGGTGGTAACCTCTATCGAGCGACCGGCGCCTCTGGTGAGGCCATTGAAGGTGTGCCCGGTGAAGAGGCCATGGGGGCCATCAAGCAGTTCACGCTGGAGAGCTCCAACGTCAACGTGGTGGAGGAGATGGTCGACATGATCACTACCCAGCGGGCTTATGAGATGAACGCCAAGGTCGTCTCGTCGGCCGACCAGATGCTCAAGTTCATTACCCAAGCGCTGTGATGATGAAGACGATGTGGCGTTATCTGTGGGTGGTTCTGCTGTTGGGCGGTTGTGCCACCTATGAGCTCAAGGCTCCCGAACCGGGTGAGGAAAAGTGGGCGCCTTCACGCCCCAAGTTGCCCGTCTCGGCCAAGGGAGAAGACGGCAGCCTCTATCGCGGCGACTACATGATGACCCTGTTTCAGGATCGTCGAGCCTATCGTATCGGTGATATTCTCACCGTGGTGCTGGAAGAGCGCACCCAGTCGAGCAAGAAAGCCAATACCAGCATGAGCAAGAACAGCAGTATGAACGTGCCGGCACCGACCATAGGTGGCAAGGTGCGTTCTGACTGGGGGGCGTCACTCAGCGCGGATCGTGACTTTGATGGCGGTGCGACTTCCAGCCAGCAAAATACCCTGGCCGGCTCGATCACGGTGACGGTGGCCGAAGTGATGCCAAACGGGGTGCTGGGGATCCGCGGCGAGAAGTGGATCCGGCTTAACCAGGGCGATGAGTATATCCGGTTGGGTGGCATGGTACGGGTTGAGGATATCGACCAGAGCAACCGCATCTCGTCCCAGCGCATCGCTGATGCCCGCATCACCTATGCCGGCCGTGGCGCCCTTGCCGACAGCAACCAGATGGGGTGGCTGGGGCGTTTCTTCAGCTCCGCATTCGCCCCCTTTTGAGGTTTTACATGAACAGATGGTTTATCACCCTGCTTTGCCTCTGCCTGCCCTGGTGGGCTAATGCCGCACCCGCCAAGCGGGCCTTGCTGGATATCGCCGATGTGCAGGGGATGCGGACCAACCAGCTGGTGGGTTATGGGTTGGTGGTGGGTTTGTCCGGCACGGGTGACAAGAGTCAGGTCAAGTTCACCGGCCAGTCGATGGCCAACATGCTCAAGCAGTTTGGCGTCCAACTGCCGGATGATATCGATCCCAAGCTCAAGAACGTTGCGGCGGTGTCAGTTCAGGCCAATTTGCCGGCTTTGGCTGGCAAGGGGCAGATGGTGGATGTAACGGTCACCTCGATCGGGGATGCCAAGAGTCTGCGCGGCGGTTCGCTGCTGCTGACGCCACTGCGCGGTATCGATGGGGAAGTGTATGCCGTCGCCCAGGGGAATCTGGTGGTGGCCGGGGTCAAGGCCGAGGGGCAGTCGGGCTCTTCTGTCACTATCAACGTGCCGACCGCAGGGATCATTCCCAACGGCGCCATCATAGAGCGCGAAGTGGCCAGCAATTTTGCGGAAAAGCCCGAAGTGACGCTCAATCTGCACCAGCCCAACTTCAAGACCGCTCGCAATGTGGAGCGGGAGATCAATCGTCAGTTGGGGCCGGTGGCCAGAGCAGTCAGTGCGGGGCGGATCCAGGTGGCGGCTCCCAAGGACGAGAGCCAGCGGATCTCGTTCATGGCGCTGCTGCAGGACATTCAGGTTGATATGGGCAAGGAGCGCCCCCGGGTCGTCTTCAACAGCCGGACCGGAACCGTGGTCATGGGGCAGGGGGTCAAGGTTCACAAAGCGGCGGTCAGCCATGGTAGTCTGACGGTGACCATTGGCGAGAGCCAGACGGTCAGTCAGCCCAATGCCTTCTCCAATGGGCAGACCACCACGACCCCCAACTCGAAGATCCAGGTGGATCGGGAACGAAACAACATGTTTGTCTGGCCGGATGGCACCTCACTGGAGGTGATCGTCAAGGCAGTCAACTCGCTCGGGGCAACCCCCGATGATGTCATGGCCATCCTACAAGCACTCGATGAGGCTGGTGCCCTCGAGGGAGAGCTGGTGGTCATCTAAGGATCTCTATGACCAGAATAACTTCGGAACCTGGATTTTATCAGGATCTCAACGAACTGCAGCAGATAAAGAGCAACCCGGATCAGCGTGCCGCACTGGATGCGGCCGCCGGCCAATTTGAAGTGAGCTTTCTGCAAACTGTGCTCAAGCACATGCGTTCAGCCTCCGATGCCATGCAGGACGAGGATGACAAGCTCATCAAGGGCCAGGAGCTCTATCGCGACATGTATGACAGCCAGCTGGCGATGAGCATGGTCAAGCGCGGCGGCATCGGGTTGAAAGAGCAGATGGTCAGCCAATTGGCGCCGACATTAAAGAATGCCGAGTCGGTGGTCGCTTCAGAACAGCAGACCCTGGCTGCCTTCAGTCAGCCTCTGAATTCGGCAAAAATGAGGAAAGTTGACTGATGTCGCTGCTCAATATCGGTTTTAGCGGACTTAACTCGGCCCAGATCGCGTTAAATATCACCGCCCAGAATATCGCCAACGTCAATACCATCGGCTATAGCCGCCAGGAAGCCATGATGGGCAGCCTGTCCGGTTTTGGCCGGCTGGATAATGGCCAGGGGGTAGAGGTAACCGGTGTTCGCAGGATCACGGATGACTATCTGGTCTCCCAACATTGGCGCAGCCGCTCTGCAACCGGCGCCTCTTACTCTTTCCATCAATACATCAATACCACCGAACAACTGCTGGGCAGCGAGTCGATGAACATCGCCAAGGGGTTGGACAGCTTCTTCGCTTCCCTGAGCGCAGCACTCGACAGCCCGGAAACACCGGCCCAGCGCAGCCAGATCGTCAGCTCGGCGGGGGCACTGGCCAACCGCTTTGGCCAATTGAACGAGAGCATGCTGACCCAGGAGAAGCAGATCGATGATCAGCTCAACAGTACCGTTTCTCAGGTCAACAGCTATCTGAAACAGGTTGCCGAGCTGAACACCCAGATCAGCGAGCAGGCGTCCAAGGGCGTCAATACTTCGGTGCTGGAAGACAGTCGCGAGCAGATCGTACGTGAGCTGTCGACCTTCATGGAGGTCAGGGTCAACCGGCAAAGTGACGGTTCGTTTTCACTGAGCCTGCCTCAGGGTCAGCCGTTGGTGCTGGCTGGCAGCAGCAGTACACTCTCGCTGGCGGGTGACAAGCTCAGTTTGAGCTTCGGTCCGCAATCGTTCGATATTCCCAAGCTGCATGGCGGCAGCCTGGCTGGGGTAATGGAATATCGGACGACAGTTCTGCGTCCGCTGCGCGACGAGCTCAACCAGATCGCGAAAAAACTGGCGGATGATTTCAATGCCAAGCAGGGTGGCGGTGTCGACTTGCATGGCAATCCGGGCAAGCCGCTCTTCACCTACGATCCCCTCAACCCGTCCGGCACTCTGAAGATTGCCGATGGCTTCACTGGCGATGACCTCGCCTTTGCCAAGGCTGGCGGCGGCAGTGGTGACAACCGCAATCTGCAGGAGCTGTTGACCATCAAGGATGATCAATATGATGCCTACAGCGCCTTGCTGGGCCGGATGGCGGTACAAAGTGGCCAGGCCAAGGCCACCATGACGGCCGATGCGAATATGGAGAAACAGCTGGCCACCAAGCTGAGCAGCGTTAGCGGGGTCAACACGGATGAGGAAGGGGTCAAGATCATGGCCTATACCAAGGCGTATCAGGCCAATGCCAAGGTGATCAGCACTTCAGAGCAACTTTTTACCTCCATCCTGAACATGTTCTAACGGAGCGATCATGCGCATCAGTACCAACCAGATTCAACTCAGCATGCTCGACAACCTGCAGCATGGTTTTGGTGAATATGCCCGCCTCGATCGTCAGATCTCCACCAACAAGCGCATTCTGCAACCTTCGGATGACCCAGTGGGGAGTGTGCGTCTGCTCGGATTGAAGAAAGAGCAAGTGGCCATGGAGCAGTATCAGAAGAATATTGCCAATGCCAAGAGCCAGCTCTCCCAAGGAGAACAGCAGCTGGAAACCATGACCAACATGCTGATGCGGTTGCGCGAGCTGACTCAGACCGCTGCTACTGGCTCATTGTCAGAAGATGATCGCCGGGCGGTCGCCAGTGAGACGGCCGTTATCAAAGATGGTTTGCTCGATCTGGCCAACGCCAGAAATGAGAGTGGTTCCAGCCTCTTTGCGGGCAGCCAGGTTGGCAAGACCGCCATCGTCAAAACCCCGACCGGTGATTACCAGTATCAGGGGGATGCCTTGATCCGCGAGGTCAGCATCGCCAAGGGGGTGACCGTTGGGCTCAATCAGACGGCGGATCAGCTGTTCATCCAGAATGGTGACTTCTTTAAGCAACTCGATGCCGTGGTGGATGCCCTGGAAAATGGTGCGCCGGATGCAGCCGACCAAGCCCGTGACATGCTGGGCCGGAGCAAGACACTGCAGGATGATATCAGCCAGATGGTCAGCACCATTGGTGCCCGCATCAATCTGCTCGATCAGGTGGATGAAGGGCATGCCGAGAAGGGGACCTATAGCAAGGAAGTGAGTAATCAGATAGAGTCCCTCGACTATGCCAGTGCCGTCACCCAGCAGGCCCATGTGCTGATGGCTCTGCAAGTTCAGCAGCAGGCCTTTGCCAAGGTCAATGGGCTGAGCCTGTTCAATTACATGCCATAAGTTCAGCTTCAGGGAGCCATGATGCAGATTCAACAAACCCGTTTGGGCGGCGTGGCCGAAACTCCAGCCCAACCCAGACTGCGCGGGCGTGTGACTGCTCAGAGTGCGTCCCAGCCAACCAGCAAAACGGAGCGCCATCCCAATATTGTCCGGCTGGACCGCTGGGCCCTGATCGGTACGGCGCAGCAGCGGATCGCCCACGCGCAGGGGGGAGAACAAGCGCTGAGCCAGGTCTGGGGTGAATTGAAACGTCTCGAGCAGCAGCTTGGCCAAAATCGTGCCGCGAGCGGTGATCTGGTATCACGCCTCAAGTTGCTGGAAGAGAAGCTGACCCAGCCCCAGGCTCCGCTGACCACAGAGTTGAAGCCTCGCTTGCTGGCGTCAGCAGGGGAGAGCCGGGTAAGTTATGGCTCGGAGCGGCTCGACCTGTTGAGTCCCAAAGCGAGTGCAGAACGCCTGGTTTTTTCCTTCCCACAGACCAGCCGCGCCGTTGAAGTGATGCTGCCTGCTGGCGCCAATGAGGCGGAAGTGGTTACCCGGCTGGATCGGGCTCTGCGCAAAGAGCACATCCAGGCTCGCTTGAACGAACTGGGCAAGCTGGAACTGACCGTACCCGAGCTGCATCGACGCAAACTGGATGAACCGGTTCTGCTCAGCGGCGAGGGGATCCGTATTCCGGCCGGCAATCCTGTTCCGGTGCAGTTCAAACCCAAACCTGGGCAGTTGACCCAGCTGGGGGAGGGCATCGACAAGGGGGAGCTCAAGCAGGAGCAGCAGCGTCTGAAACGCCTGTTGGGTGAGATTGAGCAATCTGTCCGTGAGTTGAAACAGTTTCGCCAACGCATGGTCAAGCAGCTTGATCGGGTCAAGGCGCGCAGCCAGAACCTCAAGCAGGAAGAGCTTGAGCAGTTGCAGGGCAAGCTCAGCCAGCAACTCAAGGAGGGGGGCTTCATGGGCACTATGGCCGGCCTGCTGGCACAGGCAAATGTCTCCCGCCAGAATGTGGTCGCGTTGCTGACCTGAACACTTTCTTCTCTTTTTTTCATTCCTCTTCTGCAAGTGACATTACCCACATGATCGACTATTTCCCCCAGCATGCAGAGCTCATTGCTCGTCGCTGGCCTGCCGTTTTGGCATGCCTGCAAGCACAGGACGTCAACAGTGTGCCTGCCGAACTGGTAGAAGGGCTCAGCTCCACCCTGGCCATCAACGGCATTCAACTGACCAGTCGTCATGACAGGATGCAGGAGGCCGAACGGATTGCTGCCATGTCTTCGGCAAAAGCACCGGAGCTGACCCTCTATGGGACCGGCCTTGGCGACGTACCCCGGGTACTGCTGAGGCGCAAGCGTCTGCGCCGGCTGAATGTGAAGATCATGAATGCCTCGATCTTTGCCCTGGTCTTGCATTTGACGGAACAGCTGGACTGGCTTTCTGACCCCAGGGTGAACCTGTTGCTTGCTCAAGAAAATGAGCTGGTCATGTCCCCTTTCCTTTTCCTTACTTCGGAATTGGAATTGGCGGATGAATCTGCTGCCAAGATCAGGGATAGAGTCCTTATCCAGAGTCGGCTTGAGGCAATCAATGAACAATTCGGGCAGGACTGGGTATCGGAGCGCCTGGCTGGCAATCTGGACCTATTGCGCGAAGATGCCGATGTGGCGCAGTTATTTGACACAGCCAAAGGACGGGATGCTTATGTCGTGGCTACAGGGCCGACGCTGGCTCATCATCTGAGTGCATTGAAAGCGGTTTATGAGCGACCTGAGCGTCCTCTTTTCATCTGTGTCGATACGGCTCTACGGCCTCTGATGGCCCAAGGAATCAAACCCGATATTGTGGTGACCATAGATCGGCACATTCACCTTGGTATCCTGGATCCCCTGTACTCTTCCCATATTGCTCTTGTCTATATCCCCATGGTGGACAACAAGGTGTTGTCACAATGGCAAGGCCCGCGGTATGGCGCTTATGAGATGTTGGACACCTATGCCGGCCTGCAGAAGAAATTGCGGCGGGCATCCCTCTTTACCGGGGGTAGCGTTATTCACCCTGCCACAGACCTGGCGGTCAGGATGGGGGCCCACAGCATTACGCTGTTTGGGGCCGATTTCTCCTTTCCTGAAGGCCGGACTCACACCGGATGGCAGGATGGTGAACTGGGTAGTGATGCCCGCTATGGTCGCAGAACAGTACCCAATGGACATGGTCAACCGGTGAAAACACTACTCAGCTTCTGCATCTATCTGAATGGCTTGGAAGTTTATATTCAACGCCATCCAGAGGTGAATTTCATGAATAGCAGCCGGGACGGGGCACGTATTCTGGGAACCAGTTACCATGAGGAGTTTGCCGGATGATCGATGTGGCCAGTTTCAAGGTTGGGGCAGATGCTCTGGCCGCCTTGTTGCGTGAGGGAAAGGATGAAGAGGCCTGCTTCGAATGCGGACGGATGCTGCAATTGCTGACACCGCTGATGACGAATCTACCGGTCGAGCTGCAATCATCGTTGCTGCTTCTGGCAAGGCAGTTGCTGCAATGTCAGGAACGTCATGATTGGGTTGGGCTGTCTGACTACCTGGAGTTCGAACTTCCGGTCTTGCTGGATGATATTGATCGCGCCTTGCGCTGATCGTCACTGCGATTATTCCTACGGGGCTGGCACTTTGTCAGCCCCGATGTTTTTCCGCTGAGCATGCCCTTCTTAGGCATAAAAAGAAAAATCCTTCTCTTGTGTTCAATTTTTTCCAACCCATGGTCGTCCTTCTATTTTGTCTACCTAACAAGCTGCAGTGCAGCGCCTAAATCGAGGAAATAACCATGGGCTTGTCCATTCATACCAACTTTGCTTCCATGACCACCCAGAACCAGCTGAACTCCACCAACAAGATGCTGGGCACCGCCATGCAGCGCCTGGGTACCGGTCTGCGTATCAACTCCGCGGCTGACGATGCTGCCGGTCTGCAAATCGCCACCCGTCTGCAGGCTCAGTCCAACGGTCAAAAAGTCGGCATGCGCAACGCTCAGGATGCCATCTCCATGATCCAGACCGCTGAAGGCGCCATGGACGAGATGACCAACATTACCCAACGCATGAAGGATCTGGCTACTCAGGCTGCCAACGGCACCAACAGCGATAAAGATATCGCAGCCATGAATTCCGAGTTCAATGAACTGGGCAAAGAGCTGAAGAACATCAGAGACAACACCACTTTCGGTGGCACCCAGCTTCTGAAGGCTGGTGGTAAATTCGAAAGCGCTGCAGTGTCCTTCCAGATCGGTGCCAGTGCTACCGAGAAGCTGGATTTGAATGCATCCACCCAAGTGAAAGCAGTCAACACTGCCATCACCAGTGCGGCTGCGGTAACCCTGAGCTCAGGTAATGCGACTACCCAGATCACTGCGATGGACAGCATGCTGGAGAAGATCGGTGAAGCCCGCTCCACTTTCGGTGCCAACATCAACCGTCTGGAGCACACCGTCAACAACCTTTCCAACATGAAAGAGAACACCGACATGGCGAATGGTCGCATCATGGATGCCGACTTCGCTCAGGAAAGCACCAACATGACCAAGAACCAGATGTTGATGCAGGCCGGCATGTCCGTGCTGTCCAACTCCAACCAGATGACCGGCATGGTAACTGGTCTGCTGCGTTAATGAATCGCATGGCCGCTCCTGTGGGGGCGGCCTTTGTCTGACAAGGGTTGTCGGTTGGAAAGAGTCGAGGCGGCTTTTTCCAACAGGCATGCCAGTTGAGTGAAATGAAGAGGGATTAAGATGCAAATAGATCCGGCCGCCACGGCGATGCAGCTAGTCGCTATCGAGCGAAAAAATATGGACGCACTGCTGAAGAAGCAGATGGATGGCATCAAGGGTCAGCAGAGTGCACTCAGCACCCTCAATACCAAGCTGTCGACCTTCCAGACCATGCTCAAGGATCTCAACAAGGCGTCCAATTTACAGGCACAGAAGGCGACCATGTCCCAGGACGGGATCATGACGGTGACGAGCAACGGCAAAGCCAGCTCGGGACAGTACAACTTCTTTGTGGATCAGCTGGCCCAGTCCCATCAGGTTGGTCTCAGTCTGGATAGTGAAACGGCCCCCCTGCCTGCGGATGGCGTCTTCTCGCTCAGCGTCAAGGGCAAGACCATCGACATCGATCTGGCCACCCTGCCGGCAGGGTCGACCGTCAAGGACCTGGTCTCCCACATCAACGATGCCAAGGACAATCCCGGCGTCAAAGCGACGTTGGTCCGCACCGACGGCAAGGTCAACATGGTGCTGACCAGCAAGGACAGCGGGCTGGAGAATGCCATCTCTGTCAAGTACAGCGGAGATGCGACCAATTCGCTTGGGGCCGCTATAGGCGGCAAGACGGACATTACCAAAGCTCAGGATGCCAAATTGCGGATGGGGGGGGACAACCCGTTGACCATCACCTCCGCCAGCAACAAGATCGAAAACGTGGTCGATGGTCTGACGCTGCAGCTGACCAAGGCTCAGAAGAGCGGTGATGCCCCCTTGCTGGTCAATATCGAGCAAGACAAGGAGGCGGTGACCGGCTCGCTCAAGAAGTTTGTCGACAGCTATAACGAGTTGGTTGATGAGCTGGCCAAGATGACCTCCAGCGATCCCAAGGCTCCCGGTGCTCTCTCTTCCGACAGCGGGGTGCGTAGCCTCAAGAGCGTGCTGTCCAACAGTGTGCGCGACCTGCCCAATGGCTTGAGCCTCAGCAGTCTGGGTATCAAGACCGACAAGGCCGGCAAGCTCTCCTTCAGCGAGACTGATTTCAACAAGGCGCTGGACAAGGACCCCGAACTGCTTGGCAAGGCGTTGCTGGGCGATGATGGCCTGCTCAAGCGCATGAGTGACTCACTCGATCCTTATACCAAGCGTGATGGTGCACTCAAGGGCCGCAAGACGGGTCTTGAGGCGAGCGAGAAACGCGTCAAAGAACGCATGGATGCGCTGGATCGCCGCATGGACTCCGCGTATAAGCGCTATCTCAATCAGTTCAGCACCATGAATCAAATGTTGCAGACTATGGGTGCTCTCTAAACCGGCACGCTTCCTGCTATCTACGGCATCTTATCCGGAACAAGCGAGTTGTACATGTTTGAAGATCAAGATGGCTACGATGCCTACCAATTCGCCGCTACCCAGGCCAAGGCGGCGAGTGCGGACCCACATCAGCTGGTGCTGATGTTGATGGATGGGTTGCTCGATGAAATGGCCCGGGCGGAAGGCCATATTCTGGCCAAGCAGTTTGAGCGCAAAGGGCAAGCTATCAACAAATGCCTGCAGATCCTGGGTGGACTGGACAGTGCGCTGGACATGGAAAAGGGCGGGGATCTTGCTGTCAACCTGCATCGTCTCTATGACTACTGTGGCCAACGTCTGTTTGAGATCAGTGTCTCCAATGATGTGGCCGGGTTTGCCGAAGTGCGTCGTATCCTGCTGGAGTTGAAGGAAGGCTGGGAAGCAATGGCACGTCATCCTCGCTGATGCGGAAGTGATGCTTCCTGCTTTCCTCGGCCTGATCCCTGACCATTCTCCAGTATTCCTGTATTTCCCAGCTGGCCTGCTCCTTGCTAGCTGGCAAGGTCATTTTCATTGGGGGCCATCACCATGTCGGTAACCGGAACTAAGCAACTTACTGCAGAGCATGAGACTCGCCAGCGTCAGCTGTTGGGGTTGGGACGCCTGATATTGCAGCAGGCCCGTGCTGGCCAGTGGGATGCAGTTAGTTTGGCTGATAGCCGATTGTCCCAGTTCATTCAGCATATGCAAGGGCAGCCAGAATTATGGGCCGCCATGCAACCTGCCAGGGATCAGGTGCGATCCTGGCAGCAGGAGGCCCTGCTGCTTTGCCAGCAAGAGACGGCCTTGCGTAAGCGGGAGTGGCAGGAGCTGTCTCGGAAGCGGGAAGGGTTGCAAGCCTATGGCGAGGTGCAGGAATGGGCATGATTCAATTCCCAGGCCTTGATGGCTTGGCTGCGCTTGATTCCGCAGGATTCAGTCGTCTTTCCCGGCAGCCTGATGGCCAGGGCGACACATACCAGCCGCTGGGCCTGCCATTCATGGAAGAGCTGGTAGCATTGCCTTTACCAGTTGAAACCATCGACGAGAAAAAGCCGGATGTGACGGATGAGCAGCGAGATAATGCCACAGAGCAGTTGGATTCTTTCAGCAACCAGCCCCCGGTTTTCCTCTTGACCGATGATGCTGCGAGACTGTCGATGCTGCGCCAGGCACAACCTATAGCCGTAACGCAGGCACAACCTGTAGCCGTAACGACTGGTGAAGGGGTTGAGGCTGTCCGACCTGACGGATCGTCAGCCGTCTCGGCGGTATTGCGTTCACTGTCTGCCTATGGTCGTTCTGATTACAAGAAAGTAGCAGGGGAGACGGCGGGTCCTCAGAGTGAAAATCGGGTGTTTGTCCCCAGTGTGGATGCATCCAACCGCATGGGCACACAGCCTGCTGGGCAGACAATGGACCCGGTATTGCGTGACAAGGTGATTGCCAGTGTGCAGCCCCTGCTTGCGAGCGACGGTGCCGGTGAACGTGAATCCACCTTTGCCGATGTGAAAGGTGTGATCAGCAATCTGACGCCTGCGGCAGCCCCCAAATCTGCCGAGTATCAATGGGCTCCTGTGAAGTTGGTCGACAACCCCGCTCAGTGGGGACAGCAGCTGATGGATGTGCTGAAAGACAAGGTGGAGCTTCAGGTCAACCAGCAGATCAAGCAGGCCCATATCCGCCTTGACCCTCCCGAACTGGGCCGACTCGAGTTGACTGTACGTCTTGAGGGGGATCGCCTCAATGTTCAGCTCAACGTAACCAATCCTGCGGTGCGCGAGGCATTGATCCAGTCGATGGAACGCTTGCGGATGAGCCTGGCTCCCCATCATGCGGGGGGAGTCGAAGTCAACGTGGGGCAGGGTGGTGAGCAAGAACGGCAGGGTAAGTGGCAACAACAGCAGATCATGGCCGGACGACGTCAATGGCAGGAAGAGTTCAAGCCTGCCGATGGTAGTGGACGTGACTGGCTGAACACCCTGGTTTGATTTTTATTATCCGGCAATAGCGAGAGTGATTTCATATTATGCGGCGAGTGGTTAAGTGGTTGATGATGGGCGTGATGGCTCTGTGCCTACTGGCCGTGCTGGCCTATGGGGTCTATCTGAAGCGAGATCTGGTTGCCGTATGGCTGGGATTGGCGGAGCCAAAGCCTGAGCTCAGCGCCACTCCGCTGTTCAAGCCGATGGAGCGCTTTGTCATCAGCCTGGAAGGGGGGGTTGAGTCCCATTATCTCGTGCTCGAGTTGGCTTTGGTGACCCACAATCCGGCACAGCTCAATTCGCTCAATGAGCTGACACCATTGATCCGCAATGCCATGGTGCAGTATTTCAGTCACCGTACCCACGATGACGTGAAGAAAGAGCTGCAGAACATCACTGCACTGCAAAGTTCTCTACTGGGCAAGTTGGTCACCACGTTGCAGAGTTACGGTTACAAGACCTATCTGGATGAGGTGTTGATCACCAAAGTGCTGGTGCAGTAACGCATATATGACCGATGTCGACTGGGATACCCCGCACAAGTTCAGCGCTTCTCCTCCCCGTACGGGCGAGCAGGCCATACTGACCCGATATCTGCCGCTGGTGAAGCGAGCTGCCAGTCACTTGCGCAGTCAGGTGTCGGCTTGCTTCGATCAGGAGGATATGGAGCAGGTTGGCATGATGGGGCTGTTGGAAGCCTGGCGCCGCTACGACAGCGAGCCGGATGCCCAGTTTGAGAGTTATGCCTTCAAGCGAATCCGCGGTGCCATGCTGGATGAGCTTCGCCGCCTGGATTGGCGGCCGCGCCAGCTGCGGCAGCAAGTACACAGTCATAATCAGGCCCAGCGCGAATTGCACAACCGATTGGGACGAGCTCCATCAGAGCAGGAGTTGGCCACGGTATTGGAGTGCTCCATCGAGGAAGTGCGCCAACTGGCCTACGCCAGTCAGGCTGAAGCGCTACATAGCCTGGAGGAGTGGCTGGAGAACGGTGGCAAGGCGCCAGCTACTGAATCCGATGATGTCGATTTGGCAATGACCATCAGCAAGGCGCTGACCTCGCTGGACAAGCGTGAGCAGCTGTTGCTCTCCCTCTACTATCAGCAAGAACTGAACATGAAAGAGATTGCCCTGGTGCTGGGGCTGACGGAGTCTCGGGTTTGTCAGTTGCACAAGCAGTGTGTCCTTCAGCTCAAGCAGCGTTTGGTCGACTCCATTTATTAACGCTTCACCATCCCTGGTGAGGATCCTTGAATTCTGCGGGAGCGTTCATGCAAAAACAGATAGGCCTTGGCGTCATTTTCATATGTGTGCTGGGCGGTTTCATGATGGCGGGTGGCAAGCCCATTGCCTTGTGGCAGCCTGCCGAGCTGATCATCATCATCGGAGCTGCGGTGGGCTCCATGTTCCTGGGCAATTCAAAGGAAGTGATGCATGAGATGTGGCGGCAGATGAAGTTGTGCTTCAAATCCAACAAGGATGAAAAAGAGATCTATCGCGAGCTGCTGACCCTGATGCATCAATTGCTGGAGGAGACGCGCAACAAGGGCATGAAGGCGCTGGATGAGCACATTGAGAATCCGCAACAGAGTTCGGTGTTTCTGATGTATCCCCAGATATCGGAAGATCCCCAGTTGCTCGGTTTCATTATCGACAACTTACGTTTGCTAGGTATGGGCAAGATCACGCCGCATGAGCTGGATACCGTGCTGGAACAGGAGATCATGGCCATCGAGGAAGACATGCTCAAGCCGGCGCACGCACTGCACAAGACCGGGGAGGCTTGTCCCGGTTTCGGCATCCTGGCAGCCGTGATGGGGATCATCATTACCATGCAGCAACTGGACGGCCCGCTGAGCAATATCGGTGTGCATGTCGCCGCCGCACTGGTAGGCACCTTCATCGGTATCTTCCTCTGTTACTGCCTGCTTGAGCCCATCAGCAATGCCATGGAAGAGATGGTCAAACGGCGGATCGGGCTGCTCATGTGCATCAAGTCCATTCTGATCGCCCAGTTGCGCGGCAAAACCCCGCTGATCTCGGTTGACTCGGGCCGGAAGATGTTGGAGCCCGATGTGAAACCCAGCTTCCTTGAACTGGAAGATTGGGTGACCAACAGGGCCATGTAATGCGCAATCACGAACAGATCATCATCAAACGCCAGCAACGGCGTAATAGTGCGCCCAAGGGGGGCGGGGCCTGGAAAGTTGCCTTTGCTGATTTTACCTTGGCGATGATGGCATTTTTCATGGTGCTCTGGATCCTGGCTGTTTCCAGCCAGGAGGAGCGTGAAGTCGTTGCCAGCCGCTTGCGTGATTACAGCATCATGGACAGCGAGGCCAATCCATTCGATATCAGAAATAGCCCCTATCCGGTTGATCTGGGTGGTAATCCTTCTGTATTGGAAGAACTCAGTCCCAAGTTCGTAGAACAAGGGCAGAGGATGCCGAGGCACATGGAGAGGGATCGCAGTATTTTTTCTGATGGTGCCAGCGGTGGTTATGAAAGCCTGTTGGTCGGAAAAATTGAAGGCGAGGCACAGATGAAGCAGCTGGCCGGTTTCATTGGCTCGCTGGCTGAGCAGATGCAGGCCAAGAATAATCTGGAGTTACAGCTGGTCCCGCAGGGTCTGCGGATCCTCATTCGTGATGATGACGAGCGGGAGATGTACAGCCGTGGCAGTGCTCGCATCAGCCCCTTCTTCAGGCATATGCTGATGGCGCTGGCTCCGATTTTTCAACGCGTCGAAAATCGAGTCATGATTTCTGGTCATACCGACAGCACCCCTTTTGCGGGGGATAATTACAGTAACTGGGAGCTGTCATCCGACCGCGCCATGATGGCAAGGCGGGTATTGCTGGCCGGTGGCATGCCTCCGGAACGAGTAGGCCAGGTCGTCGCCATGTCGGATACCATGCTGGAGAATACGGCTGACCCACGGGGAAGCCAGAATCGCCGGATTGAGCTGCTGGTGATGACCAGTCAGGCAGAAAAGAATCTGGAGCAACTGTTTAGCGCACAAACGCAAGCCGCCGTGAAGCAGGCCAAGGACGAAACTTCCCATGGACAACCTTGAAGTAGCGCTGTCGGAACCGAGCGAGTTCAATGATCCCCGCCGCAAGGTACCCCGCTGGTATCTACACGACGGTACTACCCCCTTGGAATCACAAAGCTGCGGCATTGCCGCGCGGCTGATGGTCTCTGGTTTGCTGTTTGACAAAAATATCGGCAGGGCAGTGATCAAGGATATTGGGCCGGGAGGTGTTGGTTTTCTGGCTCCTGCCCGTTTCATCCTGCCCGAGACGGTTAGCCTGTCTCTCTCTCCCCGGATTATGCTCGATTGCCGCATCACCCATCGACGAGCCATCGGGCAATATCTCAGTTTCTATGGCGCCCGCTGGTCGGTACCTGAGTCAGTCGATCTCTCACCGGTACTCAGTCACTGGCGTCACTGTTTCATGGCAACAGGGGTGGGCGCCTCGTGTCCAGCCCCAGTGGATCCTGTAACGCATCCAGCTTGATCTTACCCCGACTCATATCCAATCCTCTTGCCGCTTGCAGCAACAAGGGGTCATGTAAGCTTTCCAGTGACACTGCCTTGCGAAACACTAATTTGCTGTTTTGGTGTGTCGGGGCAGGAGAGCCTCCCCGGCTGTAGACGATGGGACAGTTGGTGATTCCGGGAGCATCGGGAAGCTGCCATGCCGGATTCCAGTGGCTTGCTTCATTCATCGCTACCCCCTTTGTCATGGCCCACTGTAACAGGGAGCAACTGCCAGGATGCATGGCTACCTGAATATTTTCTCCTGCTTGCCAGGGGGGCAGGGTGAGCTGGTGTTGTTCTGCTCGATCAAGCAATTGGGCGAGCGCGATAAAGCGAGCCACATAGAGGCGTGTTTCCGTGGGTAACTGCAGCTCCCATAGATTGCGCGTACCTGCATTGAGCACAGCTTTTAGTACTCGGCCCTCCCCCGCGTTATAGGCCGCCAGCGCCAGTAACCAGTCCTGCCCAAAGAATTGATGAAGCCAGCCGAGATAGGAGAGCGCAGCATCGGTCGCAAGGGGCAAGGAGTAGCGGCCATCAAAGCTTGGCATCATGGGAATGGAGAAGCGTGCGGCTGTGTCCGGCATCAACTGCCAGGGCCCTGCGGCTCCTGCTGTCGATACCACATCCAGCCGATAACTGCTCTCAATCAGTGGCAAAAAGGCCAGCATACTGGGCAACTTGCGAGCGCTAACCTGTTGTTCCACCCAGCGGATCATGGGCTGGGATTGCGCCAGTCGTCTTTGCAGGTGAGCTCGTTGCTTCAACAGAAACTGGGTTTGCTGAGTGACCAGGTCGGCTCCTTTTCCTTGTATTGGGGTAGGAAAACCAGCCTGCCAATGATAGTTATGATAGGAATAACAATAAGGCGGAGTCATTAGCAGTACGCTAACTAGCCAGCGGATAGCTCGAGTCATGATATGGGGGAAAGGCAAGCAGCGCTAAAAAATAAAAACATGATGTATCTCAACAGTTTTCGATAGTTTTTGTCGACTGTTCATGTGGAATCCAGGATGTGATAAGCATGATAGCACGAGTAAAAAAGACCCCAAAAGCGGGCAAGGCGATCCAGAAATTTCTACTGTATTTGATTCTCGCCAATTTTGTATTGATGGGACTTTATGTCGTGCATGCCGGAGAGCTGGCATTTGGTACCAATATCCTGCTGACGTTCCTGCTGATTATCTACAATTTGCTGCTTTGCCAGCTGGTCTGTCTGCGGGCTCGACGTGCCGGGGATGGCTACATCATTTATCCCGTGGTCGGTGTTAGCATCATCTTGTGTGCCGTGGTGTTGTTCCGCTTCATTATTTCCCCCTGACAGAGTCGGCATTCAGGTCGACAGCTAATTAATCGATACACTTCTTACGCAAATAACTTGTGGAAAATCAACTCATTTAATCCTCGCTGCTGAAACGCTGCGTCAATATGTTCCCCATGCCCGAGATCCTCGCTTGAAAAGCCCTCAGCACGTCCTTAAACTTCAAGGTGGGGAAAAGTGGATCAAAGTGGTTTTTATCGGGCGATTTGCCCCCTTTAACTCATTTTCAGGGACTGCAATTTGTTGCGTGGTGCGCATGCCATCAGCCTCGACAGCAAGGGGCGACTGGCGATTCCGACCAAATATCGAGACTGGCTGCGCGACGAATGCGACGGCCAGCTGGTCTGCACCATCGACATCGCTCACCCCTGTCTGCTGCTGTATCCCCTGAATGAATGGGAAGAGATCGAGCGCAAGCTCAAGACGCTCTCCAGCATGAATCCCCTTGAGCGCCGCCTGCAGCGGCTGTTGCTCGGGCATGCGACCGAATGCGAGCTGGACGGCAATGGCCGTCTGCTGCTCAGCCAGCCGTTGCGCAATCACGCCGGGCTGGACAAGAAAATCATGCTGGTGGGCCAGCTCAACAAGTTTGAGCTGTGGGATGAAGCCCGCTGGCAGCAACAGATCAATGACGATATCCAGGGCCTGCCCGAGGACGATTGGGCAAGTTCACCACGACTACAGGATTTCTCTTTATAAATGACCCAAGCCGCTGAACACATCACAGTGCTGTTGCACGAAGCCGTCGAAGGGCTGGCCATCAAGCCGGACGGCGTCTATGTCGACGGTACCTTTGGCCGGGGTGGTCACTCTCGTCTCATTCTCGAAAAGCTCGGCCCACAGGGCCGCTTGATCGCCATAGACCGGGATCCCCAGGCCATTGCCGAGGCGGCCAAGATCCAGGATCCCCGCTTCGAAATCGTGCACGGCCCCTTCTCCGGCATCACCTCCTATCTGAGTGAGCGCGGCCTGCTCGGCAAGGTCGACGGCTTCCTGCTGGATCTCGGTGTCTCTTCCCCCCAGCTCGACGACGCCGAGCGCGGCTTCAGCTTCATGAAGGACGGTCCGCTCGACATGCGGATGGATCCCACCTCCGGTCAGAGCGCGGCCGAGTGGCTGGCTCGCGCCGATGTGGACGACATCGCCTGGGTGCTGAAGACCTTCGGTGAGGAGCGCTTCGCCAAGAAGATCGCCCGCGCCATCGTCCACGACCGGGTCACCGAGCCCTATGTGCGCACCCGTCAGCTGGCGGAGATGATTGCCCGGGTCAATCCGAGCAAGGAGAAGGGCAAACACGCCGCCACCCGCAGCTTCCAGGCCATCCGCATCTACATCAACAGCGAGCTGGACGAGATCGAGACCGCGTTGAACGGTGCCCTGCAGGTGCTGGCCCCCGAGGGGCGCCTCTCCGTCATCAGCTTCCACTCCCTAGAAGACAGGCTGGTCAAGCACTTCATCCGCAAGCACGAGAAGGGACCCGAGGTGCCGCACGGCATCCCGCTGACCGAGGCTCAGCTGGCGGGTGGTCGCAAGTTGAAGTCGGTCGGCAAGGCGCTCAAGCCTTCCGATCATGAAGTCACCGAAAACACGCGCGCACGCAGCTCGGTGCTGCGGGTCGCCCAGCGTCTGGCGGATTGAGTCATGAGCGAGGTGCGCGTTCATCTGGCCAAGGAGATCATCGGGGATCTCTGGCGTCACAAGCTGCAGGTGGTGCTGGCCATCGCCGTCCTGGTCACCGCCTTCGCGGTGATCCTGGTGACCAACATGACCCGGGGCCTGACCGCCAAGCAGAATGATCTGATGGCGGAAGAGGACAGGCTCAACATCGAGTGGCGGCACCTGCTGCTGGAGCAGGGCACCCTGGCCGAGCACTCCAGAGTGGCGAGCCTTGCCATGGATAAATTGCAGATGGCTCGCCCCCTGGTGACCACCGAGAAGGTAATAACTCAACCATGAAACGCAAGGCCGCCACCAGGGCACCGGCAAAAGAAAAAGCCAAGGCCAAAGCACCGTCACTCTACCCGTGGCGCTTTCGCACGCTGGTATTTTTCATCGGCATCGCCTTTGCGGGTCTTATCCTGCGTCTTGCCTGGATCCAGGTGATCGATCCCGACCGCCTGCGTCAGGAGGGGGACATGCGCTCCCTGCGTACCACCTCCACCCAGGCGGTGCGCGGCATGATCACGGATCGCAACGGTGAGCAGCTGGCGGTCTCCGTGCCCGTCGAGGCGGTCTGGGCGGATCCCAAGACGGTACACGAGACCGGCGCCATCCATAACGAGCGCGCCTGGCTGGCGCTCTCCGCTGTGCTCAAGCTCGACATCAATACCCTCAAGCACCGCATCTCCAACCCCAGCAAGCGGTTTGTCTATCTGCAGCGGCAGGTGACGCCGGCAGTGGCGGAATACATCAAGGGCCTCAAGCTCGGCGGCATCTACCTGCGTCCCGAGTCCCGCCGCTTCTATCCGACCGGCGAGATCAGCTCCCACCTGGTGGGGGTGACCAACATAGATGGCAGCGGGATCGAAGGGATAGAGCGCAGCTACAACGAGTGGCTGACCGCGACCCCGGGGGAGATGCGGGTGCGCAAGGACCGCCAGGGCCGCGTCATCGAGCGCCTCGGCCTGGTCAAGGAGGGCAAGAACGCCAACGATCTGCAGCTGAGCATCGATCAGCGGGTGCAGGCCCTGGCCTACCGGGCCCTCAAGCGTGCCACCGACGAGAACAAGGCGACCTCCGGCTCCATGGTGATGCTGGACGTGAAGACCGGCGAGGTGCTCGCCATGGTCAACACCCCCTCCTACAACCCGAACAACCGGGGCCAATACCAGAGCTTCCGGGTGCGCAACCGGGTGGTGACCGATACCTATGAGCCGGGTTCCACCGTCAAGCCCCTGATTCTGCTGAGTGCTCTCCAGGCGGGCGTGACCAGCTGGAAGGACACCATCCAGGGCGGCCCCCTGTTTATCGGGGCCAAGCAGATCCGTGACGTGAGTATCCACAAGGCGACCAACCTGTACGACATACTGCGTTACTCCTCCAACATCGGCATGTCGCGCATCGCCCTGCGCATGCCGGCCCAGGAGATGATCAACACCCTCAGCATGGTCGGCTTCGGGATGGATACCGGTAGCGGTCTGATGGGGGAGAGCAGCGGCATGCTGCCCCAGCGTCGTCGCTGGTCCGATATCGAGCGGGCGACCCTCTCCTTTGGCTATGGTCTGCGGGTCACCCCGCTGCAGCTCGCCTCCGCCTATGCCACCCTGGCCAACAAGGGCAAGCGGGTGCCCCTCTCCATCATCAAGGTGACCACACCGCCAAAGGGGGAGCAGGTCATCGATCACAACAACGCCACCGCCATGCTGCAGGCGCTGGAGTACGTGGTGGACAATGCCATTCCCAAGGCCAAGATCCCCGGCTACCGGGTCGGCGGCAAGAGTGGTACCGCCAAGGTCGCCGTCGCCGGCGGCTATGGCAAGGACTACATGGCCTGGTTCGCCGGCTTCGCCCCCGCCAGTAACCCTCGCTTCGTCATGGTGGTGGTGATCAACGAGCCCAAGGGCAACGCCTACTACGGCGGCGCAGTCGCGACTCCGCCCTTCGCCGAGGCCATGGGTGGCGTGTTGCAACTCTTCAATATTCGTCCCGACGCGGTCCCCACCGAGGTACCCGCCAAACTTGCCCGTACGGAGGCCTCTCTTGCACCGCGCACTTGATGATCTGCTGCGCCCCTTCGGCATTCATGCCCCGGCGCTCCCCCTCACCGACCTCCAGCTGGACAGTCGGCGGGTTGGGCCCGGTTCTCTGTTCGTGGCCGTGCGCGGCCACCAGGTGGATGGCAGAGGCTTTATCGAACAGGCGGTGGCTCGGGGAGCCGCCGCCGTGCTGTTTGAGGAGGACGGTGAATTCGTCCCCCCCGCGCTCTCTGTACCCTGCTTCGGAGTCCCTGAACTGCCCGCCAGGCTCTCCGAGCTGGCCGGCTATTTCTACCGGCAACCCAGCGACAGGCTGCAACTGGTCGGTATCACGGGCA
The DNA here is from genome assembly GCF_033349375.1 of Aeromonas sp. CD. NCBI lineage: Bacteria > Pseudomonadati > Pseudomonadota > Gammaproteobacteria > Aeromonadales > Aeromonadaceae > Aeromonas > Aeromonas sp. CD. The sequence continues at coordinate 4,389,614 of NZ_CP137631.1, read as the reverse complement.
CCAATGGCAAGAGCACCACGGCGCTGCTGGTCGCAAACTGGCGCACCCTGCTGGGGGGCAGGGCCGGGGTGATGGGTACCATAGGCAACGGCCTGTTCGGCGAGCTGGTGGAGGCGCCGAACACCACGGGCAGCGCGGTGGAGGTGCAGGCCACCCTGGATGCCTTACGGCAAGAGGGGGCTAGCCTGGTGGCGATGGAGGTATCCAGCCACGGTCTGGTACAGCACAGGGTGGCGGCACTGCATTTTGCGGCGGCGGCCTTCACCAACCTGAGCCGAGATCATCTGGACTATCACGGCACCATGGAAGCCTATGGCGCGGCCAAGGAAGAGCTGATCAAGCTGGTAGACGAGCCCTGCGCCGTCATCAATGCGGATGATGAGCTGGGCAGGCGCTGGTTGTCCCGCTACCCCGCTGCGGTGGCCTTCGGGGTGAATGGTCCCATCGCCAACCATGGCGGGCGACAGTTGACGGCGCAGGATCCCCAATTTCACCAACAAGGTTTTCACACGCAGATTAACTCCAGCTGGGGGAATGGTGTATTATCCGCCCCCTTGCTCGGCCGCTTCAACGTCAGCAATGTGCTGGCGGCCATGGGCGTGATGCTGGTGCTCGGCTACGACTTCGACGCCCTGCTGGCGAGCGCCCCCAGGCTGCAACCCGTGACCGGTCGCATGGAGTGCTTCGGCGGTGGCGATGCGCCGCTGGCCGTGGTCGATTATGCCCATACCCCGGACGCGCTGGAGAAGGCACTGCAGGCCCTGCGGGTGCACTGCGAAGGCGAGCTCTGGTGCCTAGTGGGCTGCGGTGGCGACCGGGATCGCGGCAAGCGTCCCATGATGGCCGCCATGGCAGAGCAGCATGCGGATCGCGTGATCCTGACCGACGACAATCCCCGTACCGAGGAGCCGGCCCAGATCATGGCGGACATGGTGGCGGGTCTTCGCGATCCCGGCGCCGTGCAGATCGAGCACGACAGGGTCAAGGCGATCGCTCTGGCACTGTCTCAGGCGAGCAAACAGGACATCATCCTGGTGGCCGGTAAGGGTCACGAGGATTATCAGATCATTGGAACCGACAAGCGGCACTACAGCGACCGGGAAACCGTCGCCGCCGCCTTGCACACATTATTGGAGTCATTCAGATGATGACCCTCAGGCTTGCCGAGCTGGCGCAGGCGCTCGATGCCCGTCTGATTGGTGAAGACGGAGCGATCACGGCTGTCAGCACCGACACCCGTACCCTGGGCGCAAGCGCGCTGTTTGTTGCGCTGCGCGGCGAGCGTTTCGATGCCCACGATTTCTGCGAGCAGGCCGTGGCCGCCGGGGCATCGGCCCTGCTGGTCGAGCGTGAACTGCCGTTGGCGATCCCCCAGCTGGTGGTGACCGACAGTCTCAAGGGACTGGGTCGCCTCGGCCGGCTGGTGCGCGAGCGGATCAACCCGAAAGTGCTGGCCATCACCGGCAGCTGTGGCAAGACCACGGTGAAGGAGATGGCGACCGCCATCCTGCGTCAGGAAGGGGACGTGCTGGCCACCGCCGGCAACTTCAACAACGAAGTGGGGGTGCCGCTCACCCTGCTGCGCCTCGAGCCGCAACACCGCTTTGCGGTGATGGAGCTGGGGGCCAACCACCCGGGCGAGATCGCCTGGACGACCTCGCTGGCCAAACCCGATGCCGCCATCATCAACAACGTGGCGGCCGCCCACCTGGAGGGCTTCGGCTCGCTGGAAGGGGTGTTCCACGCCAAGAGCGAGATTTTCGAGGGGCTGGGAGAGGGCGGCACCGCCATCGTCAATGCCGACAACGAATTCTGGCCGAAGTGGCAGGCGCGCGGGATCCACTGCGCCTTCTCCATCGAGGATCAGCGTCAGCCGTTCCACGCCAGCAACGTGGTGATCAACCAGCAGGGTTGTGCCGAGTTCGTCATGGTGACCCCGCAGGGTGAAGTGAGCCTGACCCTGGCCATTCCGGGCCGCCACAACGTGGCGAACGCCCTGGCCGCCGCCGCCGGCACGCTGGCGCTCGGCGCCTCGCTCGCCTCGGTCAAGGCCGGGCTCGAGCAGATGGCACCGGTCAAGGGCCGTTTCTGCGTTCAGCGCTGGGGTGGTCTCACCCTGGTGGACGACACCTACAACGCCAGCGTGGAATCCGTGCTGGCGGGCATCGATGCCCTGACCGCCATGAGCGGCTACAAGGTGCTGGTGTTCGGTGACATGAAGGAGTTGGGTGAGGAGTCCGCCGAGCAGCACGCCCGGGTCGGACGCCACGCCAGCGAGCGCGGCCTCGATGCCGTGCTGACCGTAGGGGAACAGAGTCGCCACACCGCAGATGCCGCGGCTGGCCGACATTTCGATAACAAGGCGTCGTTGTTTGAAGTGCTTGCGCAAATGATAAATACACATCAAGAAATCGCGATCCTGGTCAAGGGTGCCCGTGGCTCCCGCATGGAAGATATCGTCGAGATGGTCAAAGACCGTCAGGAGTCAGCCACATGCTAGTCTGGCTGGCGGAACTGCTCACCCCGCACTTCACCTTCTTCAACGTCTTCTCCTACCTGACGTTTCGCGCCATCCTGTCGATCATCACCGGCCTGGTGGTGGCGCTCTGGATGGGGCCGCGTCTCATCCGCCGCCTGCAGATCCTCAAATTCGGCCAGGTGATCCGCAATGACGGTCCCGAGTCGCACCTGAGCAAGAAAGGCACTCCGACCATGGGCGGCCTGATGATCATCGCTGCCATCTTCATCTCGGTGCTGCTCTGGTGCCGCCTCGACAACCCCTATGTCTGGCTGGTGCTGTTCGTGCTGGGTGCCTATGGCGCCATCGGTTTCGCCGATGACTACCTCAAGGTGGTGCGCAAGAACACCGACGGCCTGATCGCCCGCTGGAAGTACTTCTGGCAATCCGCCGTTGCGCTGGGGGTGGCCGTGTTCCTTTACGCCACCGCCACGCACGACGGTCAGACCCAGCTGGTGGTGCCCTTCCTCAAGGACGTGATGCCGCAACTCGGGCTGATGTTCATCGTATTGACCTACTTCGTCATCGTCGGCACCTCCAACGCGGTCAATCTCACGGATGGCCTGGATGGTCTGGCCATCATGCCGACCGTGATGGTGGCGGGGGGCTTCGCCTTCATCGCCTGGGCCACCGGCAACGTCAATTTCGCCAACTACCTGCATATTCCCTATGTGCCCTATACCTCCGAGCTGGTGATCGTCTGTACCGCCATCGTCGGGGCGGGTCTGGGTTTCCTCTGGTTCAACACCTATCCGGCCCAGGTGTTCATGGGGGACGTGGGCTCCCTGGCGCTGGGCGGCGCGCTCGGCACCATCGCCGTGCTGGTGCGTCAGGAGTTTCTGCTGGTGATCATGGGCGGCGTCTTCGTGATGGAGACCGTCTCGGTGATCCTGCAGGTGGGGTCCTACAAGCTGCGCGGCGTGCGCATCTTCCGCATGGCACCGATCCATCACCACTATGAGAAGAAGGGCTGGCCGGAGCCGCGCGTCATCGTGCGCTTCTGGATCATCACTCTCATGCTGGTGCTGCTCGGCCTCGCCACCCTGAAGGTGAGGTAAGCCATGGTCATCATCATCGGACTCGGCAAAACCGGACTCTCCTGCGTCGACTACTTTCTCGGCCGTGGCGTGACGCCGCTGGTGATGGACACCCGCGCCAACCCGCCCGGCAAGGATCAACTGCCTGCCGAGGTGGAACTCATCCACGGGCTGGATGGCGAGCTGCTCAAGCAGGCGCACATGATAGTGGCGAGCCCGGGCATTGCCCTGGCGACGCCCGAACTGCGAGCGGCCGCCGAGTTCGGGGTGCGCATCGTCGGCGACATCGAGCTGTTCGTGCGCGAGACCCAGGTGCCGGTGATCGCCATCACCGGCTCCAACGGCAAGAGCACGGTCACCACCCTGGTGGGTGAGATGATCGCCGAGGCCGGCCTCAAGGTCGGGGTGGGTGGCAACATCGGCACGCCGGCGTTGGAGCTGCTCAAGCAGCCGATGGATCTCTGCGTGCTGGAGCTCTCCAGCTTCCAGCTGGAGACCACCCACAGCCTGCGCGCCGCCGCCTCCGTGGTATTGAACCTCAGTGAGGATCATATGGATCGCTATCAGGGCATGGCCGACTATCGCGCCGCCAAGATGGAGATCCATCAGCACTCCCAGCACATCCTGATCAATCGCGACGATGCCCAGACCCTGCCCGATGTCGGCCAGGTGTGGCAGAGCTTCGGCCTTGACTGCAACGGCTATGGTCGCTGCGAGCTGGATGGCCGTCACTGGCTGACCCTGCACGGCGAGCCGTTGCTGGCGGTGGACGAGATGAAGATCGTCGGCGCCCACAACCAGGCCAACGCGCTGGCCGCCATGGCCCTGTGCGATGCGGTCGGCATCCCGCGCGAGCCGCAGCTGCGAGTGCTGCGCCGTTTCGAAGGGCTGCCTCACCGTGCCCGCTTCGTGCGGGAGGTGAACGGGGTGCGCTGGATCAACGACTCCAAGGCCACCAACGTAGGGGCGACCCTGGCTGCCGTGGCCGGGGTGCGCGAGTCGGTGAAGGGGCGCCTGCTGCTGCTGGCCGGTGGCCAGGGCAAGGGCCAGGATTTCGGCCCGGTGCAGGCGCTGCTCGGCAGCCAGATCGATCACATGTACTGTTTCGGCCAGGATGCCGAGGTGCTGCTGGCCCTCGGCGAGCAGACCGAGCAGGTCGCGGATCTTGATGCCGCGGTCGCCAAGGCGGCGGCCGATGCTCGCCCCGGCGACTGGGTGCTGCTGGCGCCGGCCTGCGCCAGCCTGGACCAATTCAAGTCTTTCGAAGCGCGCGGTGATCGTTTCACCGAGCTGGTACAGAAGTTATGAACGCCCTTCGCGCAGTCGCAGGCTTCTTGCAGCGCTGGCTGTTGCCGGCGCGCCCTGCCGGTCTCTATGACCGGCAGCTGGTCGTGCTGGCGCTGGCGCTGATGGCGGTGGGTCTGGTGATCGTGGCCTCCGCCTCGATCCCGGAGGGGATCGCCATCAACAACGATCCCTTCATGTTCGTGAAGCGTCACGGCCTGTTTCTGCTGATGGCGCTTGGCATCTCCTGGTTTGTGCTGCAGGTGCCGATGGCGCGCTGGCAGCACTACAACGGCCCCATGCTGCTGTTGGCCATCGTCATGCTGGTGCTGGTGCTGCTGGTGGGCCGCAGCGTCAACGGCTCGGTGCGCTGGTTGCCGCTTGGCCCGTTCAACCTGCAGCCGGCCGAGTTCGGCAAGCTGGCGCTGTTCGTCTATCTGGCGGGCTATCTGGTGCGCCGTCAGAGCGAGGTGCGCGAGCGCTTTATTGGTTTCATGAAGCCGATGGCGGTGCTGTTCGTGGTGGCCATCCTGCTGCTGGCCCAGCCTGATCTGGGCTCGGTGGTGGTGATGTTCGTCACCTCGCTCGGCATGCTGTTCCTGGCCGGCGCCCGCCTGGTGCAGTTCATCGGTCTCATCCTGGTGGGGGTGAGCGCCGTGGTGACCCTGATCATCGCCGAGCCGTACCGGATGCGGCGGGTGACCTCGTTCCTCGATCCCTGGGCCGATCCATTCGGCAGCGGCTACCAGCTGACCCAGTCGCTGATGGCCTTCGGCCGTGGCAGCTGGTTTGGCGAGGGGCTTGGCAACTCCATCCAGAAGATGGAGTACCTGCCGGAGGCGCATACCGACTTCGTGTTCGCCATCCTGGGTGAAGAGCTGGGCTATGTGGGCGTGCTGGGCGCGCTGTTTCTCATCTTTGCGCTGGCAATCAAGGCGCTCAAGCTGGGGCACCAGGCGCTGGTGGCCGAGCGATTGTATGAAGGCTATCTGGCCATTGGCATCGGCATCTGGTTCAGCTTCCAGACCTTCGTCAACGTGGGGGCAGCCAGCGGCATGATGCCGACCAAGGGGCTGACCCTGCCGCTGGTCAGCTACGGTGGCTCCAGTCTCATCATCATGATGGTGGCGGTGAGCATGTTGATTCGTATCGATTTCGAGTTGCGCCAGGCCAGTGCCCAGGCGCGCGTGCGGGAGGTTTAGTGAGCAAGACGCTGTTGGTGATGGCAGGCGGTACCGGGGGCCATGTGTTCCCCGGCTTGGCCGTGGCTGATCGCCTCAAGGCCCAGGGCTGGACCATTCACTGGCTCGGCACCGCCGACCGGATGGAGGCCGAGCTGGTGCCTGCCCATGGTTACCCCATCTCCTTCATCGATATCCAGGGGGTGCGTGGCAACGGCATCAAGCGTCTGCTGGTGGCGCCCTATCGCATCGTCAAATCCGTGCTGCAGGCGCGCCGGGTGCTCAAGACCATTCGCCCAGACGTGGTGCTCGGCATGGGCGGCTTTGCCTCCGGCCCGGGTGGCGTGGCGGCCTGGCTGTCCGGCATCCCGCTGCTGCTGCACGAGCAGAATGCTGCGGCCGGCCTGACCAACAAGCTGCTGGCTCGCCTCGCCAAGCGGGTGCTGATGGCATTTCCGGGCGCCTTCGCGCCGAGCCGTCGTACCGCCGTGGTGGGCAACCCGGTTCGCCCCGAAGTGGTGGCGCTGCCGGATCCTCAGCTGCGCAGCGGTGCCGAGCCACTGCGGCTGCTGATCGTCGGTGGCAGTCTGGGGGCCCGGGTGCTCAACGAGCAGGTGCCGCCAGCGGTGGCGGCGGCCGGTGTGCCCATCGAGGTGCGTCACCAGTGTGGCAAGGGCAATCGGGAGGCCGTGGCCGAAGCCTATGCCAAAGAGGGTGTTGCGGCCGAAGTGAGCGAATTTATCAAGGACATGGCTGATGCCTACGCCTGGGCCGATCTGGTGGTGTGCCGGGCGGGGGCGCTGACCGTCTCCGAAGTGGCCGCCGCCGGGGTCGCCGCCATTTTTGTACCGCTGCCTCACGCGGTGGATGATCACCAGACCCGCAACGCCCTGACCCTGGTCGATGGCGGTGCGGCTGAATTCCTGCCCCAATCCGAGCTAACGACGGCCTCGCTGGCCGCGCGTCTCTCCTGGCTTGCCGGGCGCAGGGAAACCCTATTGAACATGGCCCAGGCCGCCCGTCGCGTGGCCATTACCGATGCCGCCGAGCGGGTTGCCGATGAGTGCAAACGCCTGGCGTCCGGGCAGATTGAGAGAGAACTATGACCAAGGTTGAACTGGCAAAACTGCGTACCGTTATCCCTGAAATGCGTCGCGTGCGTCGCATCCATTTCATCGGCATCGGTGGTGCCGGGATGGGCGGTATCGCCGAAGTACTTGCCAACGAAGGGTATCAGGTAACCGGCTCGGATCTGGCCCGCAATGCGGTGACCGAGCGACTCGAGTCCCTTGGTGCCCACATTTTCGTCGGCCACAGTGCCGAGCACGTGAACGAGGCGAGTGTGGTGGTGGTCTCCACCGCCATCAAGCAGGACAACCCCGAGCTGCTGGCCGCCCGCGAGCTGCGCATTCCCGTGGTGCGCCGTGCCGAGATGTTGGCCGAACTGATGCGCTTCCGCCACGGCATCGCCATCGCCGGCACTCACGGCAAGACCACCACCACCAGTCTGGTGGCGAGCATCTATGCCGAAGCGGACCGGGATCCGACCTTCGTCATCGGCGGTTTGCTCAACAGCGCCGGCACCAATGCCCGCCTGGGCAGCAGCCGCTATCTGATTGCCGAGGCGGACGAGAGCGACGCTTCCTTCCTGCATCTGCAGCCGATGGTCTCCATCGTGACCAACATCGAAGCGGATCACATGGACACCTATGGTGGCGACTTCTCCAAGCTGAAGGCCACCTTCATCGACTTCCTGCACAACCTGCCGTTCTACGGGCTGGCCGTGGTGTGCGTGGATGATCCGGTGATCCGCGGCATGCTGCCGGAGATCGCTCGTCCCACCATCACCTACGGTCTGAGTGATGATGCCGACGTGCAGGTGCTGGACTTCGTGCAGACCAGCAACCGCAGTCGCTTCCGGGTGCGCCGCAAAGATGCCGGCGAGCTGGAGGTGACCCTCAACCTGCCCGGCATCCACAATGCGCTCAATGCCGCCGCGGCGATTGCGGTCGCCACCGAGGACGGGATCGGCGATGATGCCATCATCCGGGCGCTGGCCAAGTTTGAAGGGGTGGGTCGCCGCTTCCAGCAATATGGCGAGTTCGAGACCGGTCGCGGCAAGGCCATGCTGGTGGACGACTACGGTCACCACCCGAGCGAGGTCAAGGTCACCATCAACGCCGCGCGCGCCGGCTGGCCCGAGAAGCGGTTGGTGATGGTGTTCCAGCCGCACCGCTACACCCGCACCCGCGATCTCTACGAAGACTTCGCGGATGTGCTCTCCAAGGTGGACGTGCTGGTGATGCTGGAGGTTTATGCCGCCGGTGAAGAACCCATTCCGGGCGCCGATGGCCGCGCCCTGTGCCGCTCCATCCGCTCCCGCGGCAGCCTGGAGCCCATCTTTGTCGCGACGCCGGACGATGTGCCGGCGGTGCTGGCCGGGCTGGTCGGCGAGGGCGATCTGGTACTGACCCAGGGGGCAGGGAACGTCGGCGCACTGGCTCGCCGTCTCGGCGAGATGAAATTGAGCATCGAGAGCATGAAATCCGGCGCCTGAGGGCCCAATGAGTATTTTGACCGCCAAGCCGGGGCCTATATAATGGCGAACCGGTCTGCAAAGGGCCGGCATGGCGCGTTAAACGGGGATCGATCGGGTGGAGGCAAGGGCACAAGGGCGCACCAAGGGGGGCTTCATCGCCGGGGTGGGATTTTTCATCCTGGTCATGTGGGGCCTCTACCAGACCGCGCTGGATGTTAAAGATTGGCTGACGGATGCCAATCGGTTGCCCATGAGCGAGCTGTTGCTGCAGGGGCAACACCAGTATTTGCAAACCGATGAACTGCGCAGCGCCGTGCTGGATGGCGCCGAGTTGCGCAACTTCTTCGAGTTGGATGTGAACGAATTGCAGGCGCGGTTGAACGCCTTGCCTTGGGTGGCCCAGGTCTCGGTACGCAAGAAGTGGCCCAACAAGATCAAGGTCTACCTCACCGAACAGGCGGTTGCGGCCCGCTGGAATGGCAACCGCTTCGTCAACACCAAGGGTGAGGTGTTCAGTGCGCCGGACAGGGTGAAGACCCCTCTGATGCAGCTGTCCGGGCCAGAAGATCAGGCCGTCAAGGTGCTGGAGGCCAGCCGCCAATACGAGGCGCAGCTGGCGGCCAGAGGGTACAAGCTGCTGGGGGTGAATCTGACCCCTCGCCATGCCTGGGAACTGACCCTGGATGGCAACATTCAGCTGTTTTTGGGGCGCTCGGATATCGCGCTTCGACTGCAGCGGTTTATCGATGCCTTTCCGGTTATCGAGCCTCGTGAGCGGGTTGCTTACGTGGATCTTCGATACGACACCGGAATGGCAGTTGGCTGGAAGAAGAACGAAGAGAAAGTGAATGACCAAAACCGCAGATAGAAATCTGATTGTCGGGCTGGATATCGGCACAACCAAGGTGGCGGTTCTGGTTGGCGAAGTGCTGCCAGACGGTGAGCTCAATGTCATCGGCATGGGCAGTCACGCCTCTCGCGGCATGGACAAGGGCGGGGTCAACGATCTTGATTCCGTGGTCAAGTCCCTGCGTCGCGCGGTGGAAGAGGCTGAAATGATGGCCGACTGCCAGATCAGCTCCGTCTATCTGGGGTTGTCCGGCAAGCATATCGACTGTCGCAATGAAACCGGCATGGTGCCCATCTCCGATGAAGAGGTGACTCAGGAAGACGTGGACAACGTCATCCACACCGCCAAGTCGGTACGGTTGTCCGATGAGCTCCGGGTGCTGCACGTGCTGCCCCAGGAGTTCGCCATCGACTACCAGGAAGGGATCAAGAACCCGGTCGGCCTCTCCGGCGTGCGGATGGCGGCCAAGGTGCACCTTATCACCTGCCACAACGACATGGCTCGCAACATCGAGAAATGTGTGGAGAAGGTGGGTCTGCGGGTGGATCAGCTGATCTTCTCCGCGCTGGCGTCCAGCTACGCCGTGCTGACCGAAGACGAGAAAGAGCTGGGTGTCTGCGTGGTGGACATCGGTGGCGGCACCATGGACATGTCGCTGTTTACCGGCGGCGCCCTGCGTCACACCAAGGTGATCCCGTACGCCGGCAGCACGGTGACCAGCGACATCGCCTATGCCTTCGGCACCCCGCCGCTGGATGCGGAGGCGATCAAGGTGCGCTATGGCTGCGCCCTCGGCCGGCTGGTCAGCAAGGAAGACAATATTGAAGTACCCAGTGTCGGCGGTCGTCCGGCGCGCAGCCTGCAGCGGCAGACACTGGCTGAAGTGATTGAGCCCCGTTACACCGAGTTGCTCTCCATGGTGAATGATGAGCTGGTGCGGGTACAAAGCGAATTGAAAGCGCAGGGGGTCAAGCATCAGCTTGCAGCCGGTGTGGTCTTGACCGGCGGCGCTGCCCAGATCGAAGGCATTGTGGAGTGCGCAGAGCAGATCTTCCAGAGCCAGGTCCGGGTAGGGGAGCCCATGAATATCCGGGGATTGAGTGATTATGTGCAGGCGCCTGTGTACTCGACCGCGGTCGGGTTGCTGCAGTATGGCCGCACCCATCAATCCACCGGCAGTAGCAAGGAATATGCCGCCAAGGCAAGCGTAGGTGGGCTGGTCAAACGGGTCAGCAACTGGTTGCGTGGCGAGTTCTAAAAGATTTTGCTGAGTCAGGCAAATAAAGCGGAGAGACAACATGTTTGAATTTATGGATAGCCACACTGACGAAGCCGTCATTAAAGTGATTGGTGTGGGTGGCGGCGGCGGCAACGCGGTCGAGCACATGGTTCGTCAAAACATCGAAGGCGTTGAATTCATTACCGTCAACACCGACGCCCAGGCTCTGCGTAACTCCAGCGCCAACACAACCCTGCAGATCGGCGGTGGCATCACCAAGGGTCTGGGTGCTGGAGCCAATCCGGAAGTGGGTCGTGATGCGGCCATGGAAGATCGGGAAGCGCTGCGCGAGCTGCTGACTGGCTCCGACATGGTGTTCATTGCCGCCGGCATGGGCGGTGGTACCGGTACCGGTGCTGCACCGATCGTGGCCGAAGTGGCCCGCGAGATGGGTATTCTGACAGTTGCTGTCGTAACCAAGCCGTTCTCCTTTGAAGGGAAGAAGCGGATGGGCTTCGCTGCGCACGGCATCGAAGAGCTGTCCAAGAACGTCGACTCCCTGATCACCATCCCCAACGACAAGTTGCTGAAGGTGCTGGGCCGCGGCATCTCCCTGCTGGACGCCTTCAAGGCTGCCAACGATGTACTGCTGGGTGCGGTACAGGGCATTGCCGAGCTGATCACCCGTCCGGGCTTGATCAACGTCGACTTCGCGGACGTGCGTACCGTGATGCGTGAAATGGGTACCGCCATGATGGGTACCGGTTCCGCCTCCGGTGATGACCGTGCCGAAGAAGCGGCCGAGAAAGCCATCTCCAGCCCGCTGCTGGAAGACGTGGATCTGGCCGGTGCCCGTGGCATCCTGGTCAACATCACCGCCGGCATGGACATGACCATCGAAGAGTTCGAAACCGTGGGTAACGCGGTCAAGGCCTTCGCCTCCGAGAACGCCACCGTGGTGGTGGGTACCGTAATCGACCCGGAAATGCATGACGAACTGCGCGTGACCGTGGTTGCCACCGGTATCGGTGCCGAGCGCAAGCCCGACATCACCCTGGTGAAGAACAACATGGTACAAGAGCGTCCGGCCCGTCAGCCCCTGATCAGCGAAGCCCTGCAGTCTCGCGTGATGGAAGAGGCCCCGGCCAAGGTGGTCAACGCCGAGCCGCAAGCTCGTCGCGAACCGGATTATCTCGATATTCCTGCGTTCCTGCGCAAGCAAGCTGACTAAGCCTCTAATGACGCTGGTTTGTTTGTTGCTTAAGGAATGTGCTAAGATGGCCCGGCAACGACCATCTGGTCAGGAATTTGAGCTGTTAAGCGGATACGCCCATGATTAGACAAAGAACCTTGAAAACGAGTGTCCAGGCCACCGGTGTCGGCCTGCATTCGGGCCGGAAAGTCACAATGACGTTCCGTCCGGCGCCTGTTAACACAGGGATCGTTTACTTGCGTACCGATCTGAATCCTGTGGTAGAGCTGCCAGCCAATGCCGATCAGGTGCGTGATACCGTGCTTTGTACCGCTCTGGTCAATGAAGCCGGTGTCCGAGTCTCTACCATTGAGCACCTCTCTGCCGCCCTGGCCGGGATGGGCATCGACAACCTCTATGTCGAGGTTGATGCGCCCGAGATCCCGGTGATGGACGGCAGTGCGCACCCCTTTATCTACCTGCTGCAAGAAGTCGGTATTCGTGAACAGAATGCGCCGAAGCAGTTTGTGCGGATCAAGCAGAGTATCCGGGTTGAAGACGGCGACAAGTGGGCGGAATTCCACCCCTATCGCAACGGCTTCAAGATGGATCTCGAGATCGACTTCCAGCATCCGGTATTTGAAGGACGCAATCAGCGTTGCGTGCTGGACTTCTCCGGTGCCTCTTTCGTGAAAGAGATCAGCCGTGCTCGTACGTTCGGTTTCATGCGTGACATCGAGTATCTGCGTTCCCAGAACCTGGCACTGGGCGGTAGCCTGGAAAACGCCGTGGTGCTGGATGACTACCGGGTACTGAACGAAGATGGCCTGCGCTATGAAGATGAATTCGTCAAACACAAGATGTTGGATGCGATCGGTGACCTTTACATGTGTAACCGCAGCATCATCGGCGAATTCCGTGCCTACAAGACCGGCCATGCCCTGAACAACAAGCTGCTGCGTGCCTTGCTGGCCAAGCAGGAGGCCTGGGAACTGGTGACCTTCGAGGGTGAGGGCGACAAAGCTCCCATCGCTTACTACGATAACGGTCTGGTTCTGGCCTGATAGCTGTGCAACGGAACGTCGGTCCTCTCTCCGCACCGACGTTCCGTCATTTGTTTACTCCATTCTGTAATACCGATTATCTCCCGGTTTTATTTCCCGTGCGGGCCAATGGCCACACCTGACCGAGCAGACTGATTTCTATGAGCATTACCCTGATCCTCAATGGCAAGCAGCGACACAAGTTGCACTTACCGAAACAACGTCTGGCCTGGGTCGGCGGTATCTTCTTCACTGTATTGGCCCTGAGTGGTGGCTGGCTCTGGCAGAGCTGGCATCAAAAAATGGAGGCGCTGGAAGTCGCGCTGGCCATGGCCGAACAGCAAAAATCCACGCAAGGGGCTGATGAAGCCCGCGAACAGCTTGCCATGCTGGCCGCCCAGGTGGGCACCATGCAGGGACAGCTGGGTCGTCTCAACGCACTCGGCGAGCGGCTGACCGAAAAGGCCGACCTCGATCCCGAAGAGTTCAATTTCAAGGAGCTGCCTCCCATGGGCGGCCCCTCCTATGATGCGGATCTGGAAGTCAGCCTCAACGAGCTGCAGGACTCCATGAAGCATCTCAGCCAGCAGCTCAGCAGTCGTGAAGAGCAGCTGTCGGTACTTGAATCTTTCATCATGAATCACCATATAACCGATGCCGGCTTTATTTCCGGAACACCGGTCAAGCAGGAGCGGGTTTGGGTCTCCTCTGGCTTCGGTGGCCGGGTCGATCCGTTCAACGGTCGCGCCAAGATGCACAAAGGGGTGGATTTCCGTGGCAAGCCCGGCACCCCGATTCTGGCGACGGGCCCGGGCGTAGTGAGCTGGGCGGGCCGTCATCCGGAATTTGGCAACATGGTGGAGATCAACCACGGCAATGGTTTGGTGACCCGCTATGCCCACAACTCCAAGTTGCTGGTCGAAGTGGGCACCCTGGTCGATGAGGGCCAGAAAATTGCCTTGATGGGACGCACCGGTCGCGCGACCGGGGTCCATTTGCATTACGAAGTGTTGAAAGATGGTCGTCAGGTGGACCCCGCGCGTTTTCTCAATGCCAGACGGGGTTAGGTTTTTTTCTCCAGGTTCCAGTGACGGAACATTTATATAACCAGAAATAGTTGGTACCCATGATTAGCACACTGCTTACCAAGATTATCGGCAGCCGGAACGACAGAACGCTCAAGGCTCTGCGCAAAATTGTAAAACAGATCAATGCGATGGAGCCTCAGTTCGAAGCTCTGTCCGATGCACAGCTGCAGGCCAAGACGGCCGAGTATCGTCAGCGTCTGGAGCAGGGTGAGACACTGGAGCAGTTGCTGCCGGAGGCCTTTGCCACCGTGCGTGAAGCCTCTCGCCGGGTGTTCGGCATGCGTCACTTCGACGTCCAGCTGATCGGTGGCATGGTGCTGAACTCCAACCGCATCGCCGAGATGAAGACAGGTGAAGGTAAGACCCTCACCGCGACCCTGCCGGCCTACCTGAACGCCCTGAGCGGTCGCGGCGTGCACGTGGTGACCGTGAACGACTATCTGGCCAAGCGTGACGCCGAGGCGAACCGCCCGCTGTTCGCCTTCCTCGGCATGACAGTCGACTGCAACGTGCCCGGCATGGACGCGTCCCAGAAGCGTGACGCCTACGCCGCCGACATCACCTACGGTACCAACAACGAATTCGGTTTCGACTACCTGCGCGACAACATGGCGTTCTCGCCCGAGCAGCGCGTGCAGCGTCCGCTCAACTATGCGCTGGTGGATGAGGTGGACTCGGTGCTCATCGATGAAGCCCGTACTCCGCTCATCATCTCCGGCCCTGCCGAAGACAGCTCCGAGCTCTATATCCGCGTCAACAAGCTGATCCCGCTGCTGGTCAAGCAGGACAAGGAAGACTCTGAAGAGTACACCGGCGACGGCCACTACACGGTGGACGAGAAGAACCGCCAGGCATTGCTGACCGAGAACGGCCAGATCTTCGTGGAAGAGCTACTCAAGAAAGAGGGGCTGCTGGCCGAGGACGATTCCCTGTTCTCCGCCACCAACATCAGCCTGCTGCACCACGTCAACGCCGGCCTGCGCGCCCATACCCTGTTTGAACGCAACGTCGACTACATCGTCCAGAAGGACGAGATCGTCATCGTCGACGAGCACACCGGCCGTACCATGCCGGGTCGTCGCTGGTCCGATGGTCTGCATCAGGCAGTCGAGGCGAAGGAAGGGGTCAAGATCCAGAACGAGAACCAGACCCTGGCCTCCATCACTTTCCAGAACTACTTCCGTCTGTACGACAAGCTGGCGGGCATGACGGGTACTGCCGATACCGAAGCCTTTGAATTCCAGCAGATTTATGGCCTAGATACCGTTGTTATCCCGACCAACAAACCGATGGTGCGCAAAGACATGGGCGATCTGGTCTACCTGACCGCCAACGAGAAGTATGCCGCCATCATCGAAGACATTCGCGGTTGCGTCGAGCGTGGCCAGCCGGTGCTGGTCGGTACCGTCTCCATCGAGAACTCCGAGCTGCTCTCCGGCATCCTGACCAAGGAAAACATCCCGCACAAGGTGCTGAACGCCAAGTTCCACGCCATGGAGGCGGAGATCGTCGCCCAGGCAGGCCAAACTGGCGCCGTCACCATCGCCACCAACATGGCCGGTCGTGGTACCGACATTGTGCTGGGTGGCAACTGGCAGGCAGAGATTGCCCAGCTGGAGAACCCGACCGAGGCACAAATCGCCGAGCTGAAAGCGGCCTGGCAGGTGTGTCATGATGCGGTATTGGCCGCCGGTGGTCTGCACATCATAGGTACCGAGCGCCACGAATCCCGTCGTATCGACAACCAGCTGCGCGGCCGTTCCGGTCGTCAGGGCGACCCGGGCTCCTCCCGTTTCTACCTCTCCATGGAAGATACCCTGATGCGGATCTTCGCCTCCGATCGCGTCACCGGCATGATGAAGAAGCTGGGGATGGAAGAGGGCGAGGCCATCGAGCACCCGTGGGTGACCAAGGCGATCGAAAATGCCCAGCGCAAGGTGGAAGGTCGCAACTTCGACATCCGCAAGAGCCTGCTGGAGTTTGACGACGTTGCCAATGACCAGCGCAAGGTGGTCTACGAGCAGCGCAACGAGCTGCTGGACACCAGCGACATCTCCGAGACCATCCACGTCATCCGTGACGACGTCTATGGCGCCATCATCGATGAGTACATCCCGCCGCAGTCCCTGGAAGAGATGTGGGACGTGCCGGGTCTGGAAGCCCGCCTGAAGTCTGACTTCGCGCTGGATCTGCCGTTGCAGCAGTGGTTGGCGGAAGACGACAAGCTCTATGAAGAGAAGCTGCGCGAGCGCATCCTGGATGAAGCCACCAAGCTCTATGCCCACAAGGAAGAGCTGGTCGGCAAGGAGGTGCTGCGCAACTTCGAGAAGGCGGTGATGCTGCAAACCCTGGACGGCCTGTGGAAAGAGCACCTGGCGGCCATGGATCACCTGCGTCAGGGCATCCATCTGCGCGGTTACGCCCAGAAGAACCCCAAGCAGGAGTACAAGCGCGAATCCTTCGATCTGTTCACCCAGATGCTGGAAACCCTCAAGCGCGACGTGGTCAGCATCCTGAGCCGGGTACAGGTTCAGGAGCGCGACGTGGAGGCGATGGAAGAGCAGCAGCGCCAGCAGGCGGAAGCGGCTCCCCGCACCTACACCCATGCCGCGGCCGACAACCAGCTGGCTGACGACGAGGCCCAGGCCGAAGCGGCTCCGGTCACCTTCGTGCGGGACGAGCAGAAGGTGGGACGCAATGACCCCTGCCCATGCGGTTCAGGCAAAAAATACAAGCACTGCCACGGTCAGTTGACCTGATAGCGCAATGACGATGATGCACCGCCTCCGGGCGGTGCATTCATTTCCGGCAGGCAAAGAGGGAGAGCCGTGCGATGAGCAAGATGCCGACAGGATGGGATACTACTGCCCACAACAGCTGGCTGGCCGGCCAGCGCGAGGTTGCCATCCAGCAACTGCTGGCCCGGCTCAACGGCAGCGCGGCCAAGCCGATTGCCTTGCAGCTGCAGTTTGCCTATTACCTCTTTCTGTGCGATGACCCGGCTTCCGCGGCGCAGGTGCTGGAGATGGCCCACAAGGCCGAACCCGGCAATGACGAGGTGCTGCGCAACCTCTGTGCTTGCCTGTCGCGGGCCGGTCAGTACGAGCTGGCAGTGGCACGCTTGCAGACCCTGCTGCAGCGCGCCCCCGACGATTTCCATGCGCTGGACGCCCTCTGCGCCTCGTTGGCCAAGCTGGCTCGCCACGATGAGGCCGCCCTGGCGGGAACCCGCGCACTGACCCTCAAGGCCCGGTCGGCGGGCAAGGCGCCACCATCCTGGTCATTGCCTGCGGCAGAACCGGCCGTCTGGTTGGCCGATGGTAGTTGCAAGCTGGATGTCATCGCTTTTTCCCTGTGGGGCAGTGCTCCCCGCTATCTGCGGGGGGCCATCGACAATGTGCTGGCGGCGGCCTATCTCTACCCGGGTTGGCGGGTGCGTTTCTACGTGGATGAGAGCGTGCCTGCCGAGTTGCTCGCTGCGCTGCGCGAACTGGGGGCTGAGCTCTTGTTGCAGCCTGCCGGTCAGCCTTTGCGTCAGCGTCTGTGCTGGCGCTTCCAGGTGGCCAATGATCCATTGGTGGGGCGCTTTCTGGTGCGGGATGTGGATTCGGTACCGGGCGTGCGCGAGCGGCTAGCGATACAGGAGTGGCTTGCATCGACGCGCTGGTTTCATATCATGCGCGACTGGTGGAGCCATACCGATCTGGTGCTGGCGGGGATGTGGGGCGGGGTGGCCGGCGTATTGCCGCCGTTGGCGCCCCTGCTCGAAGGCTATCAGCCCGATGTGATGGAGACGCCAAACATCGACCAATGGTTTTTGCGCGACCGGCTCTGGGGTTATCTCTCGCAGAGCTGTCTGGTGCACGATCACTGCTTCACGCCGCCCGGTGCCATTCCCTGGCCGCAGCCCGCCCCTGGCGGGAGCGAACATGTGGGGCAGGATATCTTTACGGCACAAAGGGAGCTGCAGGCCCGTCGGCTGGCGCCCTGGATTGCCCGTTTGCCGTGTTTACGTTGAGGACAATGATGGAACAGAAGAAACGGATCTGGGTGGCGGTCGGCGTCATCGAGAACGAACGGGGCGATATCTTCATCGCCAAACGCTCCGCCGATCGCCATCAGGGGGATCGCTGGGAGTTTCCCGGCGGCAAGGTGGAAGCCGGGGAGGATCTGCTTACCGCGCTGGATCGCGAACTGTGGGAAGAGATCGGGATCCGGGTGCAGGATTGCGCCCCCTTCATGGAACTGCATCACGACTACCCGGACAAGCAGGTGCTGCTGGATATCTGGAAGGTGACCCGCTTCAGCGGCGAGCCGTTCGGCAAGGAGGGGCAGGAGTGTCGCTGGGTGCCGCTGGCTTCGTTGCACGAGTACCACTTTCCCGACGCCAATGGCCCGATCGTGACGCGCCTGCAGGCATCGCTGGCCGCACAGGGCTGATGTGAGCCGCAGTGCATACCAAAGCAAAAAGGGCCGTATCGGCCCTTTTTGCTTGCTGGCTTACTGCCACTGCTCCCCTTCTTCGGGGTATGGCAGCAGCTCCGGGTCTATTTCCCCCGGGATCCGCTTCTCCTCGTCGGCCCACTCGCCGAGATCTATCAGCTGGCAGCGCTTGCTGCAGAACGGGCGAAACGGGCTTTGCGGGCCCCATTCCAGCTCGGTTTGGCAGGTCGGGCATTTTACTTTGGTCACCATGAATGCTCCTCAGCAGCAGGCAAGCTGGAAGGGGACATCACCGATCTGCTGCTCCGTAGTGGGCAGGAAACGCAGGGCGAACCGGTTCTTGTGGCCGCTCAGGGTGGGGTAGCACTGCTGGGTGCCGGTCAGACGAATGCGGATCAGCTCGGCGCTCTCGGCGGTGTCCTGGAAGAAGCCATTGACGGCAACCTGCTCGCTGAAGTTGCCGGACTCACGCCACAGCCGCAGTAGCAGGGAGATGGCGTTCATCAACAGATTGATGTCGCTCAGCCACAGCTGCATCTGCTGATGACGGGCGATGGCCGGGGTAGCGAGCCAGTGGTGCAGTTGCGGCACGTCGAAGGCGCACAATCCGCCCGGGATGGAGAAGCGCTGGCGAATGGATCCGAGCAGCCGATCCTCTTTGAGGCGGGCACCGGGACGCGGCGCACTCAGCAGATTGCGGGAGAGCTGGGCGCTCTCCTGTTGCATCTGGCTGATCTGCTCCAGGTCGACATCGGGCAGGCTGGCCCAGTGGCTCAGGCGCTGGCCGAGGCGCTCCAGATCCTTGATCAGATCGGCGCGCAGGTCGCCGCGTTCCAGCAACTCCTGCAGGTCGAACAGACCCTTGAAAAAGGCGATATGTGCCCAGGACTGGTCGCTCTCCAGATTGTCGCGGATCTGGGAAAACAGGGACTCCAGACGAAGATAGGTCCGGCTTTTTTCATTGAGGGGAAAATCGTAAATCATGCCTAATCCTGGCCAGCCATAAACCGGCCTAGTGTACTCACAGTTGGTGGGCTTGTTGAGAGGCAAATGCCAGATATGTCTCGTGCAGCGCTAAAATTCGGCTCTTTATTGCCTCGGGCGTGCCATTCTGGTTGTCCAGTACATCATCGGCTGCCGCCAGCCGCTCGGCCCGGCTCGCCTGAGCGGCCAGTATGGCTTGGGCCTGCTCGCGGCTCACGCCGTCCCGGCGGCAGGTGCGCTCAATCTGGGTCGCCTCGTCCACGTCGATCACCAGTACCCGATTGGCCAGGGCAGTGAGCCGGTTTTCCACCAGCAAGGGCACTACCAGCAAGCAATAGGGGGAGCGAGCGGCCGCACACTGGCGCTGCATCTCGGTGCGAATGAGTGGGTGGAGCAGGGCATTGAGCCAGCCCTTGGCCTGCGGGTCAGTGAAGACCCGCTCACGCAGCCGACGGCGATTGAGCTGGTCAGCGGGGGTGATGACATCTGAGCCAAAATGGGCGGCGATGGTGGCCAGGGCCGGGGTACCGGGCTCGACTACCTCGCGGGCGATGACGTCCGCATCCACTACTTCGATGCCCAGCTCTGCAAACTGATTGGCAACCGTGGTCTTGCCGCTGCCAATTCCGCCGGTGATTGCGACTACATACATGGGTCAGTGCTGCCTTTGATCAGAGAAACGTCGTGAGGTACCAGCGGGTGATGGTATCGCCCCACAGCAGCGCGATCCAGCCAGCGATGGCCAGATAGGGGCCGAAGGGGATGGGTTTGTTCTGATGATGGTTGCGCAGCAGAATGAGACCAATCCCGATGAAAGCGCCAACCAGTGACGAGAGCAGCAACACGATGGGCAGTGCCTGCCAGCCCAGCCAAGCACCCAGCGCCGCCAGCAGCTTGAAGTCACCATAGCCCATCCCTTCCTTGCCGGTCAGCAGCTTGAAGGCCCAGTAGAGGCTCCAGAGCACCAGATAGCCGGCCATGGCACCGATCACCGCATCGGCCAGCGGTGCAAATCCCCCTGCCAGGTTGAACAGCAGGCCGCCCCACAGCAGTGGCAGGGTCAGCTGGTCAGGCAGCAGCATCTTGTCCAGATCGATGAAAGTGAGCGCCACCAGTACCCAGGTGAGCAGCAGGGCGGCCAGCAAGCCCCAGCCCGGTGGGAATGTTGCGGCGACGACCAGCGAGAGCAGGGCCGTCAGCAGCTCCACCAGAGGATAACGGGCCGAGATGGGGGCCTGGCATTCACGGCAGCGCCCCTTGAGCCAGAGCCAGCTGAGCAGGGGGATGTTCTCCATGGCCGTGATGGCGTGGCCGCAATGGGGACAGGCAGAACGCGGCACCATCAGGTTGTAGCGCTCTTCCTGCTGCGGCTGTGTCTCTGGATTGAAATAGCCGAGATATTCGGCCTGCCACTCCCGTTCCAGCATGATGGGCAGGCGATGAATGACCACGTTGAGAAAACTGCCGATCATCAGAGAAAAGAGGAATACCAGCGAGAAATAGAGCCAGGGCAGGCTGTGAAAAACGTCAGTGATCAGCAACATTGAGTCTCGGATTGATGGGGGATCAGTGGATCACCGACCCCAGTTTGAAGATGGGCAGATACATAGCGACCACCATGCCGCCGACCAGAACCCCCAACACTACCATGATGAGAGGCTCCAGCAGGCTGGTGAGGCCGTCGACCAGATCGTCCACCTCCTGCTCGAAGATGGTGGCGACCTTGGAGAGCATATCATCGATGGCGCCAGACTCCTCGCCGATCATCACCATCTGGATCACCATGTCCGGGAACAGATCGACGGTGCGCATGGCCACGTTGATCTGCATACCGGCCACCACCTCGTTACGAATGGCCATGACAGCGGTGCGGTAGACATAGTTGCCGGAGGCGCCAGCTGCAGAAACCAAGGCATCCACCAGCGGGATACCGGCAGAGAAGGTGGTGGAGAGGGTGCGGGCGAAGCGGGCCATGGCGGCCTTGTGCAATATCATGCCGACCACGGGGATGGTCAATATGAACTTGTCGGTGTTGTCCTTGACCTTCTGGGAGGCGCGCCAGGCGCGCACGTAGAGAAAGATGGCGAGCGCTATGCCGCCAAAGATCACATACCACCAATGCTGCATGAAACGGGAGATGCCGATGACAAACTGGGTGAAGATGGGCAGCTCGGCGCCGAAGCTCTTGAAGATGTCCTCGAACTGGGGAATGACAAACAGCAGCAGGATAGAGGTAACGACAATGGCCACCAGGATGACCATGGTGGGGTAAAACATGGCTTTCTTGATCTTGGACTTGAGTGCTTCCGATTTCTCGCGATAGGTAGCGATGCGATCGTAGATGGTCTCCAGGGCGCCGGATTGTTCGCCAGCCTCCACCAGATCGCAGTAGAGATCGTCAAAGTGACGGGGATGGCGGCGCAGCGCCTCGGACATGGGCGTGCCGGTCTCCACATCGGCGGCAATCTGCCCCATGAGCTCGCGCATGGCCGCCTTCTCGTGGCTGCGAGCGATGATTTGCAGGCTTTGGACCAGAGGTACGCCGGCTGACAGCATGGTGGTGATCTGGCGGGAGACGACGGCGATGTCCATCGGCTTGATCTTGGCGCCGCCCTTGGAGAAGAGCCCCTGGCTCTTCTTGCTCACCTTGGTGACGTTGACACCCTGTTTGCGCAGCTCTGCCTTGACCGTGTTGATGCTGTCGGCCTGCAATTCGCCGGAGACCTTCTGGCCCTTGCGATTTACCCCGCTCCAGCGAAAGGCGAAGACTTTCTTGGGGGCATTCTGTTTCTGGGTTAGCGTTGCCATCACTGCGTCCTGCAATGGGGCCCGGGTTGCTCGTCATGAGGAGAAGCAGCCTCGGCCTGATGGAAATCGCCAGGGCCGGCGGCACCTGGATGAATCGGCTGAGCGAAAGATTCTGTCAGTTGGTTGTTACCCGGTTTATCTCCGCCAGACTGGTCACCCCCAGGCGGGCCTTCTCAAGGCCGGAGGTGCGCAAGGTGCGCATGCCCTCCTTCTGGGCAATGGCGGCAATTTGCAGAGAGTTGGCCCCCTGCATGATCAATTTTGCGATGTTTTCAGACATTAGCATGATTTCGTAAATGCCGACCCGGCCCTTGTAGCCACCCGAGCACTCTTTGCAGCCAACCGGTTTGAACAGCCGCAAGCCAGCGGCCAGCTGCTGCTGGGTAAAACCCAGCTCAAGCAGCTCAGCCTCTGGCACCACTTCGGGGGCTTTGCAGTGATCGCACAGTTTACGCGCCAGCCGCTGAGCCATGATCAGGGTGACCGAGGAGGCGATATTGAAGGCGGGTACTCCCATGTTCATCATCCGGGTCAGCGTTTCCGCCGCCGAGTTGGTGTGCAGGGTGGATAGCACCAGGTGGCCGGTCTGGGCGGCCTTGATGGCAATTTCGGCTGTTTCCAGATCCCGGATTTCACCCACCATGACCACATCGGGGTCTTGGCGCAAGAAAGAGCGCAGGGCGCTCGCGAAGGTCAGTCCTGCCTTGGGATTGACCTGCACCTGATTGA
Organism: Aeromonas sp. CD; assembly: GCF_033349375.1. NCBI lineage: Bacteria > Pseudomonadati > Pseudomonadota > Gammaproteobacteria > Aeromonadales > Aeromonadaceae > Aeromonas > Aeromonas sp. CD. The sequence goes on along the minus strand of NZ_CP137631.1, from coordinate 4,366,699 downwards.
CGCCGGGCAGGTTGATCTCCACCGGGTCTTCGGCGGTGGAGATATTGACCTCGGTGGTATTGAGAATATTGAGACCGGTATAGAGTGAAACCGTCTTGCCCGAACCGGTAGGGCCGGTCACCAGGATCATGCCCTGAGGCTTCGACAGAGCACGCAGATATTGCGCCTTCTGCCGATCGTCGAAACCGAGCTGCTCGATATTGAGGCGTGCAGCGGAGGAGTCGAGCAGACGGATAACGATCTTTTCGCCCCACATGGTGGGCAGGGTATTGACCCGCATATCCATCGATTTGTTGCGCGACAGCTTGAGCTTGATGCGACCATCCTGGGGCAGTCGCCGCTCGGCGATGTCGAGCCGTGCCATCACCTTGAGGCGGGCGGAGAAGCGGTTGGCCAGGTTGACCGGTGGGGTCGCTATTTCATGCAGGATCCCGTCTATCCGAAAGCGGATGCGATATTTGGTCTCATAGGGTTCGAAGTGGAGGTCGGAGGCTCCGCGCTTGATGGCATCCATCATGATTTTGTTGATGTATTTGACGATGGGCGCGTCGTCGTCGGCCGTATTAACGCTCTCGTCGAGCCGCGATCCCTCGTCAGACACTTCCAGCTCGGAAATCTCGGATTCGTCGATGTCCTCCATGCCGAGGGCATCCTGATCGTTCTCCATCAGCTTGCCGATAGCCGTGGTGAGTTTGTTTTCCTCGACCAGCAGCGCCTCGGTATGCAACCCGAAGCTGAAACCAAAATCCTCCAGTGCAGACACATTGGTGGGATCCGACATGGCGATATAGAGGGTGTGGCCCTGGGTGTAGATGGGCAGAACGTGATGTTTTTCAATCAGCTTCTGATTGAGGTATTTCTGCGGGATCTCTGCCAGGTCGAAGGCGGCAAGATCCAGCAGAGGTACCCCATACTCCAGCTCGCAGAAGTCAGCCAATGCCTTGCTGTCGAGGATTTCATTTTCGATCAGGAAGGTCACAAAGGGCTTGCGCTGGGCCTTGGCTTGGCTCAGATAGCGTTGTGAGTCGGACTCACTGAGCAGGGAAGAGGCGGCCAGGCTTAACGCCAGGCCGCTATTGGGACTAGAAGTCATAATTAGCACATGCTAGCAGCAGTACATGTACCTGTATCTCTTGTCCAATTGACTTGCTTAGACGCTTCAACAGTTCCAACCATGACAAATGTTGGGTTAGCGGGTGTCAGGTTAGCAAAGTCAGTACCGCTTGTTACAGTAATCGTGACGGTATTTGCAGCAGTTGCAGCAGCGAGAGTTTTTGTATCGTCGGTGTCAATACGTGCAGTATTCGCATTAGTGATGGCACTTGCTAATGCACTATTTGCTGCATCAATGCATGAGCCGCCAGCAGCTGCATCAGTCAGGTCTATTGCAGCTACATCAAGGCTTTGCACGCATACTTCTACTGCTGTTTTCGCTGGGCCAGCGGCTGCAATTACCTCTGAGTATTTTGCGCGTAATGTATATGTTTGATAAGCCGGCAGCGCGATGGCGGCCAGAATGGCGACGATCGCGACCACGATCATCAATTCGATAAGGGTAAAGCCTGATTGTTTCTTCATTTCAAATATCCTTTTTGTCCTTGGTTCCTGGGAAGTGCCGGTGGAAAACTATCCACACGTCAGTATCTTATCCGAGCTGTTTGACTTGGCAACAGAGGCCGGGGTCTTTGTTAAAAATCTTTCTGTCATTTGCGAAAATTTTGATATAAATCATGGATGAAGAGTCCCTATCGACTCTTTTTTACTGGCGGGGATGGGTCCATCTCACACTCCTTTGCCGAGGGATCCTGCCTTAAAGAAAAGGCGCCCGTGGCGCCTTTTGCAAGTCCTTCATCTTGTTATATGTCAGCGACAAGACGGGGGCGTGATGATGCCTCTTCGGCTAGATGAATCGCATCGAGAGATCCAGAGCGCGTACATGCTTGGTCAGTGCACCAACCGAGATAAAATCGACCCCTGTCGCGGCATAGTCAGCCAGGGTATCCAGCGTAACGTTGCCCGAAACCTCCAGCTTGGCGCGGCCCTGATTGAGGGCAACTGCCTCGCACATCATGGGAATGTCGAAGTTATCCAGCATCACTATGTCGGCGCTGGCAGCCAATGCCTGCTCCAGCTCGACCAGGGATTCTACTTCTACCTCTACCGGTTTACCCGGGTTGAGACGGCGGGCTTCGCTGATGGCTTCAGCGATACCGCCACAGGCAAGAATGTGGTTCTCCTTGATGAGGTAAGCGTCGAACAGGCCGATCCTGTGGTTCTTGCCGCCACCGCAGGTGACAGCGTACTTCTGGGCGCTGCGCAGTCCTGGCAGGGTCTTGCGGGTATCGAGCAGCCGACAATCGGTATCTGCCAACTCGGCCACGTAGCGAGCGGTAAGAGAGGCCACTCCGGAGAGGGTCTGCACGAAATTGAGGGCATTGCGCTCACCAGTCAGCAACACGCGGGCCGGGCCATGCAGGCGAAACAGTTCCTGATTGGGGGAGAGCACTTCGCCATCTTGTACCAGCCATTCAACTCTGACTTCGCCACCAAGCTGGACAAACACCTCATCGACCCAGGGCTGGCCGCAAAATACGCCAGCCTCGCGGGTGATGACCCTGGCGCTGGCGAGGCGATCCGCCGGGATCAGCTGAGCCGTGATGTCGGCACCGGCATCCGGTTGATCCAACGGGGTGAGGGCATCGCCCAAGTCTTCGAGTAGTGCGGCGCGCACGGCGCGGCGGATGTCCTGTTGTAGCATGCCTTTTATTCCTGCAAAGGTCTGAGCAGCAACTGCCGCTCCTTTTGAACCAGCTCCAGCCGGCCGAGGGCGTTCATGCCTACCAGCACCTCGTCGCCAGCCGCTGCCGGATTGATGAAGATGGACAGATCGTACAAGGTCAGTGGTCCCATCGCCAGCGTTTCGATGGTGCCGTTGAAGACCCGGATAAAGCCGGCGGCCGTATTGACCTGGCTGCTGCCGCGGGCGGTCAGGCCAAGCCGCTCGGCGACCTGTTGTGGCACGGTAATGCGGGTTGCTCCGGTATCGAGCAGCAGTTGCACCGGCTGACCGTTGATGGCACCCTCCAGACGATAGTGGCCGCTGGCATCGGCCTTGAGCAGCAGGTCGCCGCTGGCGGTCACCGACGGTTGTTCGCGGGCATGAAAATAGAGGGTCAGCAATCCCATCAGGGAGAGCCAGGCCAGCAACCAGAAGCGGCGTGCCATCGGGTGCATATCCTTTCCTGAGTCGAGCGGAAGATGGCTCAGCCTACCACAGTTGCCCGCTGTCATGAGGCGACTGCGATGAGCCTGAGAGGTGGATCGCCTTGTTGCCCGTCCAGTGTTGCCAGATGCGCCATTCCATTGCAGAGCGACTAGACAATGACTCAGCCTAAAATAGTTTTTTCCATTGATTCAGACGGTTGGTGTGAGCAAGCCCGCAAGGTGCCGTCACCGCACCACAACGAGCGGGCCACCCCGAGCGATATCTCCCTGCTGGTAGTGCATGGCATCAGCCTGCCGCCTGGCGAGTTTGGCGGTCCCTTCATCGATGATCTTTTCCTTGGGCGGCTCGATCCTAATGCCCATCCCTATTTTGCCGGTATCCATCAGTTGCGGGTCTCGGCGCACTGCCTGATCCGGCGCGACGGTGAGCTGGTGCAATATGTGCCGTTTGGTGCCAGAGCCTGGCATGCGGGGGTATCGAGCTGGCAGGGACGAGAGGCGTGCAACGACTTTTCCATCGGGATCGAGCTGGAAGGGACCGATGAGCAGCCCTACACCGACGCACAATACGAGGCATTGGTCGGGCTCAGCCGAACCTTGTCCAGCCATTACCCCGCCATTACGGCGGATCGTATCGTCGGCCATTGCGACATAGCGCCGGGGCGCAAGACGGATCCGGGTGACAGTTTCGAATGGCCGCGCTACCGTCAGGCACTCAACTTTAAGTAATTATTCTAAAAATAAGTTTGTGTTTTTAAAACAATGGCTTGCCTTTATGGCAGGCCATTTTTGCTGGCTGTTGATCAAATGTTGCCTGTGAGCGATGTCAAAAATATTGGTCTGACCAATTTCTATGAGCTAAATCATAAATCCCTCTCTTTACCCCTTAAGTGGCAAGGTTGATTCTTGATTCAGATCATCTTTTGGGTGGACTTTTCCCATGCCCTCTGCTAATTTTCGCCCCATTCATGAAATTGGTAATACCAATTTAACAAAGCAGCCTCATGCCCTATCTCAAGATTACTCAACCCAAGTTGGCCGACGCCATTGTCGCCGAGCTGGAACAGATGATTCTGGAAGGCAGTTTGCAGCCGGGCCAGAAGTTGCCGCCCGAGCGGGAACTGGCCATCCAGTTTCAGGTGTCGCGCCCCTCGCTGCGCGAAGCCATCCAGCGCCTCGAGGCAAGAGGACTCTTGTATCGTCGTCAGGGCGGCGGCACTTACGTACAAAACGCCTTGAGCAAAGGGATCGCCGATCCCCTGTTCGAGCTGCTCAGCACTCACCCGGAAGCCCAGTATGACCTGCTGGAGTTTCGCCACGCACTGGAAGGCATCTGCGCCTACTATGCTGCGTTACGGGGTACGGACGCCGATTTCGAGCGCATCCGTCAGGTGCAGTCCGCCATCGAGGAGGCCGGCCAGCAAGGCTCGCTGGTCAGCGAATCCGCTGCCGTCACCCAGTTCTATCTGGCGGTGGCCGAGGCGTCCCACAACGTGGTGCTGCTGCATCTGCTGCGGGCCATGGGCCCCATGCTTGAGCAGAACATTTTACGCAATAACGAAATTCTGAATCGCCGTCCGGGAGTGGTCGCCAAGATCCGTCGCCATCGCGCGCATCTGATCGAGGCTATCCTGTCGGGGGCTCCGGAGCGGGCCAGGGCAGCTTGTCATGAGCACCTGGCCTTTATCGAGGACACCTTGTTGGATATGCAGAGGGAAGACAGCCGGATCCAGCGATCCATGCGTCGGATCCGTCAGCAGGAAAACTAATCCCACAAGGCTTTATTGTCGAATGCTTGCGCCCTTCGCCGTGCAATGCCGTGCAATCACAACAAAATAGGAACCAGCCATGTCTGATATCCTGAAGAACGATGTGGACCCGATAGAAACGCTGGAGTGGCTTGCCTCTCTGGAATCCCTGCTGCGTGAAGAGGGTCCCCAACGCGCTCAGTTCATCCTTGAACAGTTGGCCGAGAAAGCCCGCGCAAGCGGTGTGGACGTGGCTGCCAAGGCAAACCGCGATTACATCAACACCATCCCGTCCAGCGAAGAGCCGGACTACCCGGGCGACCTGGAGATGGAGCGCCGCATTCGCGCCATCATCCGCTGGAACGCCATGATGATCGTGCTGCGCGCTTCCAAGAAAGACCTGGACCTGGGTGGTCACATGTCTTCCTTCGCTTCTTCCGCGACCATCTACGAAGTCTGCTACAACCACTTCTTCCGCGCTCGCAGCGAGAAGGACGGTGGCGACCTGGTCTACTTCCAGGGTCACATCTCCCCGGGCATCTATGCTCGCGCCTTCGCCGAAGGTCGTCTGACCGAAGAGCAGCTGGACAACTTCCGTCAGGAAGTGGATGGCAAGGGTATCCCTTCCTACCCGCACCCGAAACTGATGCCGGACTTCTGGCAGTTCCCGACCGTCTCCATGGGTCTGGGCCCCATCGCCGCCATCTATCAGGCTCGCTTCCTGAAGTACCTGACCGACCGTGGCATCAAGGATTGCTCCGAGCAGACCGTTTACGCCTTCCTGGGTGATGGCGAGATGGATGAGCCGGAAGCCAAGGGCGCCCTGACCGTTGCCGTGCGTGAAAAGCTCGACAACCTGGTGTTCGTGGTCAACTGCAACCTGCAGCGTCTGGATGGCCCGGTTGTCGGCAACGGCAAGGTCATCAACGAGCTGGAAGGCCTGTTCTCCGGCGCCGGCTGGGATGTCACCAAGGTGATCTGGGGTCGCAAGTGGGATGAGCTGCTGAAGAAAGACACTTCCGGCAAGCTGATCCAGCTGATGAACGAGACCGTGGACGGTGACTACCAGACCATGAAGTCCCGCGATGGCGGCTACGTGCGCGAGCACTTCTTCAACCGTTACCCGGAAACCGCCGCGCTGGTCAAAGACATGACCGACGAGGAGATCTTCGCCCTGAACCGCGGTGGTCACGATCCTCGCAAACTGTTCGCCGCCTTCTCCAAGGCTGCGGCGACCAAGGGCAAGCCGACCGTGATCCTGGCCAAGACCATCAAGGGTTACGGCATGGGTGAAGCGGCCGAAGGCAAGAACATCGCTCACCAGGTCAAGAAGATGGATCTGGGCTCCGTGCGTCACCTGCGCGATCGTTTCAACCTGCCGGTCACCGACGAGCAGCTGGAAACCCTGCCGTACCTGAAGATCGAAGAGGGTACCGAAGAGCACAAGTACCTGCACGCCCGCCGTGCCGCGCTGAAGGGCTATGTACCGACCCGTCTGCGCGAGAGCACCACCAAGCTGGAAATCCCGGCGCTGGATGCTTTCGGCCCGCTGCTGGGTGAACAGGCGCGCGAAATCTCCACCACCATGGCGTTCGTGCGTTCCCTGAACGTGATGCTGAAAGACAAGTCCATCGGCAAGCGCATCGTCCCGATCCTGGCTGACGAAGCCCGTACCTTCGGGATGGAAGGTCTGTTCCGCCAGATCGGTATCTACAGCCCGCACGGTCAGCAGTACACCCCGCAAGACCGCGACATCGTCTCCTACTACAAGGAAGACAAGCAGGGTCAGGTTCTGCAAGACGGCATCAACGAGCTGGGTGCCATGTCCTCCTGGCTGGCTGCTGCGACCTCTTACAGCACCAACGATTGCCCGATGATCCCGTTCTACATCTACTACTCCATGTTCGGCTTCCAGCGGATCGGCGACATGGCGTGGGCAGCCGGTGACCAGCAAGCCCGTGGCTTCCTGCTGGGTGCGACCTCAGGTCGTACTACCCTGAACGGCGAAGGTCTGCAGCACGAAGATGGTCACAGCCACATCCTGGCCAACACCATCCCGAACTGCGTCTCCTACGACCCGTCCTACGCCTATGAAGTAGCGGTGATCGTACAGGATGGTCTGCGTCGCATGTACGGTGAGAAGCCGGAGAACGTCTTCTACTACATCACCACCCTGAACGAGAACTACGCCATGCCGGCCATGCCGGAAGGCGCCGAGGAAGGCATCCGCAAGGGTATCTACAAGCTGGAAACCGTGGCCGGCACCAAGGCCAAGGTACAGCTGCTGGGTTGTGGCTCCATCCTGGGTCACGTGCGCACCGCCGCCCAGATCCTGGCCAGCGAGTACGGCATCGGCTCCGATGTGTTCAGCGTCACCTCCTTCAACGAGCTGGCTCGTGACGGTCAGGACGCGGATCGCTGGAACATGCTGCACCCGAACGCCGATGCTCGCGTACCGTACATCGCTCAGGTACTGGGTTCTGAAGCCACCATCGCCGCGACCGACTACATGAAGTCCTTCGCCGATCAGGTGCGTGCCTTCGTACCGACCGAGAACTACCGCGTGCTGGGTACCGACGGTTACGGCCGTTCCGACAGCCGTGCCAACCTGCGTCGTCACTTCGAAGTGAACGAATTCTACGTGGTGGTTGCTGCCCTGACCGAACTGGCCAAGCGCGGCGAGGTAGACAAGCAGGTTGTGGCTGACGCCATCGCCAAGTACGGCATCGATGCCGACAAGGTCAACCCGCTGTACGCGTAAGAGGATCAAGTGTCGTGCCGGGACTCGCTGCCCGGCACGGCCTTGCAAAGGTTAACGCGAGAGACGCGTGACAGCAGTCGGTCACGCGGATGCACGCAAGAGGATAAAGCACAATGTCCAAACAGATTATGGTGCCGGATATCGGCGCCGATGAAGTTGAAGTCACCGAGATCATGGTGGCCGTGGGTGACAAGGTCGAGCTCGATCAGTCCATCATCGCGGTAGAAGGCGACAAGGCCTCCATGGAAGTACCGGCCCCGTCCGCCGGTATTGTCAAAGAGATCCTGATCAAGGTGGGTGACAAGGTTGCCACCGGTTCCCAGATCATGATCTTCGAAGCCGAAGGTGCTGCCGCACCTGCGCCGGTTCAGGCCGCTGCACCGGTTGCAGCCGCACCGGCCGCCGCTCCAGCTGCTGCCGCTCACAAAGACGTGCACGTGCCGGACATCGGTGACGACGAAGTGGACGTGACCGAGATCATGGTTGCCGTGGGCGACATGGTTGAAGCCGATCAGTCCATCATCGCCGTGGAAGGTGACAAGGCCTCCATGGAAGTGCCGGCACCGTTCGCGGGCCGCGTGGTCGAGATCAAGGTCGCCGCTGGCGCCAAGGTCTCTACCGGTTCCCTGGTGATGGTCTTTGAAGTAGCTGGCGCCGCTCCTGCCGTTGCTGCTGCACCGGCCCAGGCTGCCGCTCCCGTGGCTGCTGCCCCGGTTGCCGCCGCTGCCAAAGAGGTCAATGTACCGGATATCGGTGGTGACGAAGTCGAAGTCACCGAGATCATGGTCGCCGTGGGTGACAAGGTTGAAGCCGACCAGTCCCTGATCGCCGTGGAAGGTGACAAGGCCTCCATGGAAGTGCCTGCCCCGTTCGCCGGTGTGGTCAAAGAGATCAAGGTGAAGGCGGGTGACAAGGTCTCCACCGGTTCCCTGATCATGGTATTCGAAGTGGCTGGTGCTGCTCCGGCCGCCGCAGCTGCCCCGGTTGCTCAGGCTGCCGCCCCGGTCGCTGCTGCCCCTGTTGCCGCTGCTCCGGCTCCGGTTGCCCAGGCTGCTGCCGCCTCCGACTTCGTTGCCAACGATGCCTACGTGCACGCCTCTCCGGCAGTACGCCGTCTGGCCCGTGAGTTCGGCGTCAACCTGGCCAAGGTGAAAGCCTCCGGTCGCAAGGGCCGCATCGTCAAAGAAGACGTGCAGGCCTATGTGAAGGATGCGGTCAAGCGCGCCGAGTCCGCTCCGGCTGCAGGTCAAGGCACTGGCAACGGTAGCGGCATGAGTGTGCTGGCGTGGCCGAAGGTCGATTTCAGCAAGTTCGGTGATGTGGAAGAGGTCGATCTGACCCGGATCCAGAAGATCTCCGGTCCGAACCTGCACCGCAACTGGGTCATGATCCCCCATGTCACCCAGTTCGACGAAGCCGATACCACCGAGCTGGAAGCGTTCCGCAAAGAGCAGAACTCGATGCTCGAGAAGCAGAAGGCAGACGTGAAGATCACCCCGCTGGTGTTCATCCTGAAAGCCGCCGCCAAGGCGCTGGAAGCCCATCCGCGCTTCTGCAGCTCCCTGTCTGAAGATGGCAGCAAGCTGATCATGAAGAAGTACATCCATATCGGTGTGGCGGTGGATACCCCCAACGGTCTGGTTGTGCCCGTGGTGCGCGACGTCAACAAGAAGGGCATCATGGAGCTGTCTCGCGATCTGGCCGAGATCTCCAAGAAGGCCCGTGCCGGCAAGCTGACCGCTGCCGACATGCAGGGCGGTTGCTTCACCATCTCCAGCCTAGGTGGCATCGGCGGTACCAGCTTTACCCCGATCGTCAACGCGCCGGAAGTGGCCATCCTCGGTGTTTCCAAGTCCGAGATGAAGCCGAAGTGGAACGGCAAAGAGTTCGCGCCGCGCCTGATGCTGCCGCTGGCCCTGAGCTACGACCACCGCGTGATCGATGGTGCCGACGGTGCCCGCTTCATCACCACCATGAACGGCGTACTGTCCGACATCCGTCGACTGGTCCTGTAAGTGAGAGGGCGGGCCCAGAGCCTGCCCTTTTTACTTCTCATTTCGTTAACAGGATTGTAAACTTGCCCCGTTTTTTTCACGGCTGCAGCCGCCTCGTTCTGGTTTAAGACTGCGCTGTCCGGGGATATAAGAACGACAAAGAGGTCATGATGAGTAAAGAAATCAAAACCCAGGTCGTAGTACTGGGTGCTGGCCCTGCCGGTTATTCCGCTGCCTTCCGTGCAGCCGATCTGGGTCTGGATACTATTATCGTCGAGCGTTACTCCACCCTGGGTGGCGTCTGCCTGAACGTGGGTTGCATCCCGTCCAAGGCGCTGCTGCACGTCGCCAAAGTCATTGAAGAAGCCAAGGCGCTGGCCGAGCACGGCATCGTCTTCGGTGCCCCGCAGACCGACATCGACAAGATCCGTCTGTGGAAAGAGAAAGTCATCAACCAGCTGACCGGCGGTCTGGCTGGCATGGCCAAGATGCGTAAAGTACAGGTTGTTAACGGCTTCGGTAAGTTTACCGGCCCGAATACGCTGGAAGTGACCGGGGATGACGGCAAGACTACCGTGACCTTCGACAACGCCATCATCGCTGCCGGTTCCCGTCCGGTGAAGCTGCCGTTCATCCCGCATGACGACCCGCGCGTATGGGACTCTACCGATGCGCTGGAGCTGACTACCGTTCCTGGCAAGCTGCTGGTTATCGGTGGCGGCATCATCGGCCTGGAGATGGGTACCGTGTACTCCTCCCTGGGTTCCGAGATCGACGTGGTGGAATTTGCCGACCAGCTGGTACCGGCTGCCGACAAAGACATCGTCAAGATCTACACCAAGCGCGTGGCCAAGAAGTTCAACATCATGCTGGAGACCAAGGTCACCGCAGTTGAAGCCCGTGAAGACGGCCTCTACGTCTCCTACGAAGGCAAGCACGCCCCGGCCGAGCCGGTGCGTTACGACAACGTGCTGGTTGCCGTAGGTCGTGTGCCGAACGGCAAGATGCTGGATGCCGAGAAGGCCGGCGTTGCCGTGACCGAGCGCGGTTTCATCGAGGTGGACAAGCAGCTGCGTACCAACGTGGCGCACATCCACGCCATCGGTGACATCGTTGGTCAGCCGATGCTGGCGCACAAGGGTGTGCACGAAGGCCACGTGGCTGCCGAAGTCATCGCCGGCAAGAAGCACTACTTCGACCCGAAAGTGATCCCGTCCATCGCCTACACCGAGCCAGAGATGGCTTGGGTTGGTCTGACCGAGAAGGAAGCCAAGCAACAAGGGCTGAACTTCGAAGTGGCCACCTTCCCGTGGGCCGCTTCCGGTCGCGCCATTGCGTCCGACTGCTCCGACGGCATGACCAAGCTGATCTTCGACAAGGAGAGCGGCCGCGTCATCGGTGGTGCCATCGTGGGTACCAACGGTGGTGAACTGCTGGGTGAAATCGGTCTGGCCATCGAGATGGGTGCCGACGCCGAAGACATCGCGCTGACCATCCACGCTCACCCGACTCTGCACGAGTCCGTGGGCCTGGCCGCCGAAGTGTTCGAAGGCTCCATCACCGATCTGCCGAACGCCAAGGCCAAGAAGAAGAAGTAATTCGCTTCAGCCTGTAAAAAAGCCGCTCAATCGAGCGGCTTTTTTGTTTTTGTATATAGCTGAGATTTGTTCGGGGCTGATTGCTATGCTAATGACTTCCATATCACTTGCTGGAGTCAGCCATGCAAACACCGGCTATCCCTGACAATGAAAGATTGCGCCTCGACGCATTGCGCCGGATCTCCATTCTCGACAGCTCCGCCGAGGAGCGTTTCGATCGGATCACCAGGATGGCGCGCAGCATGTTTGATGTGCCCATCTCGTTGGTGTCGCTGGTGGATGAAAACCGGCAGTGGTTTAAGTCCTGTTGTGGTTTGCCGGTGCAGGAGACGCCGCGCGACGTCTCTTTCTGCGGGCATGCCATTCTCGGTGATGGTCTGTTCGTGGTGGAGGATACCAGGCAGGATCTGCGCTTTGCCGATAATCCACTGGTATCCGGTGAACCCCATATCCGCTTCTATGCAGGCTGCCCGTTACAGATTGGCGAAGGCTACAAGCTGGGCACCCTGTGCATCATTGACCGCAAGCCGCGACTGCTGGATTCCCGCCAACAGGACTTGCTGACGGATCTGGCCGGCATGGTGGAGCGCGAGCTGGCCGCCATCCAGCTGGCTACGCTCGATGAACTGACCGGTATTACCAATCGACGCGGCTTCATGCTGCTGGCTCAAAAATGTCTGCAACTGGCTCACCGGCAGGAGCGGGAGGCTACCCTGCTGTTCATCGATCTCAACCGTTTCAAGGAGATCAACGACCGGCTTGGGCACGATGTGGGTGATGATGCCTTGCAACAGATGGCCGGTCTGATGTGCCGGGTTTTTCGGGAGGCGGATATTTTTGCCCGGCTGGGGGGCGATGAATTTGCGGTGCTGCTGCTGGGTTCAGGACCTCTTGAGATAACAAGGGTATTGGCCCGTTTTGCCGAGGCTCTGGCTGTCTTCAATCAGGAGAGCTGCAAACCCTATCAGCTGGCCTGCTCGATCGGTGTGGGACATTATGACGGACGCTCGCCACCAGCGCTGGAACAGCTGCTGCAGCAGGCGGACCAGAAGATGTATGACTGTAAAAAAGGGCGCTAGCAGCGCCCTTTCTTGGCTTGTCCCGGCGGACAGAAGGTACCATAACCCCCCCGATCCCCGTCGCTGACCCGGATCCGGGTATCGTCCACGCTCACGTCGGCGCCGTGTACCCGTACCGGCCCGCTGCTGCAGGCGCTGAGCAGACCGCTCAACAAGATCATCACTACCAGCTTGCCCATAACTCCTCCTCTCATTTTCCTGATTATGGGGCATTTTCAGCAGCGGGTGGAGGTGATGAAGAGCCCCTGCGTCACGGCCTGCCGTGGTGGCGACAGAGGGCGCCGCAGCACCCTCTGGGGAATCATGATCAGGCCGTCAATGCTATCTACAGGCGGAAGTGGCCGACCAGCTTGTCCAGCTCACCGGAGAGCTGCTGCAGGCCGCGACTGGCATCGGTCAGCTGGTGGGCAATGTCGGCGGTCTCCATGGTGAGCTGGTTGATGTCCTCCACGTTGCGGTTGAGTTCGCCCACCACGCTCGACTGCTCTTCGGTGGCGGTGGCGACCTGGATGTTCATGTCGTTGATCTGGGTGATGTGGGCGGTGATCTGGCCGAGTGCGCCGTTGGCTTCGTCAGCCTGGGTCACGACGGCCAGGCTCTGGCTGCGGCCCTGGGTCATGGCACTGACGGCGCGGGCACTCTGTTCCTGCAACCGGTGGATCATGCCCTGGATCTCGGCGGTGGAGGCAGCGGAGCGGTTGGCGAGGTTGCGCACCTCGTCGGCCACCACCGCGAAGCCGCGACCCTGCTCACCGGCGCGGGCCGCCTCGATGGCGGCGTTGAGTGCCAGCAGGTTGGTCTGCTCCGAGATGCTGCGGATGGTTTCCAGAATGCTGCCGATGGAGTCGGTCTGGGTCGCCAGCGACTCGATCACCCCGGCGACCTGTGCAATCTCGTCGGAGAGACCGACGATGCCGTGGCGCGCCTGGGCGACCACGCCGGCACCCGCATCCGCCTGCTCGTTGGCCTGTCTCGCCACTTCTGCGGCGAGGGAGGCGTTGCCGGCGATCTCGGTGACGGTGGCGCCCATCTGGTGGATGGCGGTAGCCACCTGCACGGTGCGATCGCGCTGGGCGGTACAATTTTGCTGGGTCAGCTGGGCCTTGGCGGCCACCTCGTCAGCCGTGGCGGCCAGTTGGTGGGAGTTGCGGGCCACCTGCTCGATGGCGTTGTGGATCTTGCTGACGAAGTGGTTGAAGCTCACGGTGATCTCCGCCAGCTCGTCATTGCCGTTCAGCTGGGCACGGGAATCCAGCGCCAGGTGTTCGGCGGCATAGCCGATGTATTGCTGCAGGAAGCCGACCCGGCGCTTGAGGTTCATCAGGATGAGTACCGAGACCAGCAGTGAGATGAGGATGGCGCCGGTGATGATGCTGATCATCTGCAGCCGCCCGCTGGCATAGCTCTGTTCACCGAGCTGATGGCGCTGCTGGGCCTGCTGGATCAGACCGTCGAGCAGGGCGTTGGCATCCTTGCGCATGGTGCCGTAGGTGACGGTATAGCGATCCCGATAGATGCCCCTTGCCGCTTCCATGTCGCCCTGTTCCAGCGCCTGCAACATGGGCGCCAGCTCGTTGCTCGCCATCCCTTCGAACTGGCTGAGCAGCTGCTGGGCATTGGCTTTGGCGGCGGGGTCGGTCTGGGCGGTGACGGCCTGTTGCATGGCCTGACGCATCTCGGGAATGTCCTCCTCCCGGCTCTCCTTGACCCGGGTGATCACCCCCTTCGCATCCTTGAGGGAGGTATCCTGCAGCAGCATCATGTCGATGCCGACCCGCATGCGGGGAATGCGCGAGACCACCTCCGCCATGGCCCGCATGGGGGTAGCGGTGTTCTGGTAAAGCTCGGTGGATTGTTGCTGGATGGTGCCCATGCTCTTGAGGCTGGCACCGCCCACCAGCAGCAGGGCGAGACAGGGCACGGTGACAGCCAGGATCAGCTGCAATTTGAGCGTCAGTTTACCTTCTAGCATGGATTTTCCTCGCTGATCATGACGATGTGAATTATCAGAGTATAAATCGACGGATTTGGCGCCAACTTGAGTTTTTGTTAACAAATGGCCAACAAAAAGGGGCGCCATAGCGCCCCTTATGATGTCAGAAGTCTTAAAGCCGGAAGTTGCCGACCAGCTTGTCCAACTCGCCGGAGAGGTGCTGCAGGCTGCGGCTCGACTCGGTCAGCTGGTGGGCGATGTCGGCGGTCTCCATGGTGAGCTGGTTGATGTCTTCCACGTTGCGGTTGATCTCGCCCACCACGCTGGACTGTTCCTCGGTGGCGGTGGCGACCTGGATGTTCATGTCGCTGATCTGGGTGATGTGGGCGGTGATCTGGCCGAGGGCGCCGTTGGCCTCGTCAGCCTGGGTCACCACGTCCAGACTCTGGTTGCGGCCCTGGGCCATGGCGCTGACGGCGCGGGCGCTCTGCTCCTGCAGCCGGTTGATCATGCCCTGGATCTCGGCGGTGGAGGCGGCGGAGCGGCTGGCGAGGTTGCGCACCTCGTCGGCCACCACCGCGAAGCCACGCCCTTGCTCCCCGGCGCGGGCAGCCTCGATGGCGGCGTTGAGCGCCAGCAGGTTGGTCTGCTCCGAGATGCTGCGGATGGTGTCGAGGATGCTGCCGATGGAGTCGGTCTGGCTGGCCAGCGACTCGATCACCCCGGCCACCTGCTCAATCTCGCCGGAGAGGCCGACGATGCCGTGACGGGCCTGGGCCACCACCAGGGCGCCGGCGTCGGCCTGTTCGTTGGCCTGCTTGGCCACATCGGCTGCCAGTGACGCGTTCCCGGCGATTTCACTCACGGTGGCACCCATCTCGTGGATGGCGGTGGCCACCTGCACGGTGCGATCCCGCTGGGCGGTGCAGTTGTGCTGGGTCAGCTGGGCCTTGGCGGCCACTTCGTTGGCAGTGGCGGCGAGCTGGCGGGAGTTGCTCGCCACCTGCTCGATGGAGCCGTGGATCTTGGCGACGAAGTTGTTGAAGCCGGTGGCCACCTGGGCCAGTTCATCCCGCCCCTCCACCTTGAGACGCTGGGTCAGATCGCCGTCACCGCTGCCGAGTTCGCGGAACAGGCGGGCCAGCTGGTTGAGCGGGCGGCTCACCGAGCCGGCCAGCAGCATGCCGAGCAGTCCCATGCCGGCGGCGATGGCCAGGCTCACCAGCAGGATGTGCAGGCGGGCTCGATCCAGTTCGGCATAGATCTCCGCTTCCGGCACCTGGGCCACCAGATACCAGTCGAGCAGCGGAATGTAGCTGCTGGCCAGCACCACCGGCTGACCGTCGATCTCGGCGTGGGTGGCGGCAAAGGACTGCTTGTTCAGCAGGTTGCCGCTGCTGTTTGCCAGCTGGGCCAGGTTGTCACGGTCGATGCGGCTGGCGTCGGGGTGCAGTTTCACCTTGCCGCTGCCGTCGGTCATGAACACGAAGCCGCTGTCGCCGATGCGGAAGTTGGCGAGCATGCTGACCATGCTGTCGAGGGACTTGGCAAGGCCGGCGAGGCCGCGGCCATTGAGCTGCTGGAAGTTGACGAACAACTTCACCTCGCCGTTGCTTTCGCGAAAGATACTGAGCATCAGGTCTTGCTGGCTCTTGGTGTAGCCGTAGAACCAGGCATCCTGCTCCGGGGTGAGGTTGCGCAGGAAGCCATCCTGGTTGTAGTAGGCGGCGCTCTGGCGATCGGCGAAAGAGGCGGTGACCAGCCCGTACTGGGCTGCCATGTCCTTGAGCTGGTCGATCAGGATCGACTCCTGCTCCTTGGGCATGCCGCGGGCCACCCAGTCCAGCACGAAGCGATCGTTGGCCAGCTGTCTGGCGGCGCCGGCGACCGAGGTGAGATCCTTCTCGATCTCCTTGCCGATGCGCTGGGTCAGGTTGGGCAGCTCCTGCTCGAACATGCGGCTTTCGATCAGCTGCTGCGCCGAGCGCTGGCTGAAGTAGCCTACCAGCAGGCAGGAGAGCACCACGGCCAGGGTGACCGTGGCCAGGATTTTCTGTTTGAGTGTCAGGCTTGCAAGCATAGGAGTGACTCGGGTGTGTGAACACGGGATTGAGGACATATTAGCGGCAGCCCGGCGTCACCCTTGATAGGCCGACCCACTTTATTGACGGATTACGTTTGCGCTCACATCGCCGCATGGGCGGCCAGCGTCGCAATGCGTGCCGATATCCCCTGCGAACTGTTGCGGTTCGCCGGCCGCCCCTTATAGTAGGCTTCACTGCCTAGCTGGCTCGCCCTGGATTCAATGGAAAATCATATGCGCATCTTTCGTCGAGGATGGAACCCCCTGTTCCTGATATTGCTGGCCTGTCTGCCGCTGATGGCAGCGGCCCAGCCCGAGCGGCCCAAAATTGCCCTGGTGCTCAGCGGCGGTGGCGCCAAGGGGGCGGCCCACATCGGGATTCTCAAGGTGCTGGAGGAGAAGCGCATCCCGGTCGACATCATAGTGGGTACCAGCATGGGCTCCTACGTGGCGGGCATGTACGCAATGGGGCTCAGTGCCGAAGAGGTGGAGCGCACCACCCTGGCCATCGACTGGAACAAGGGCTATCAGGACAAGGTGGGGCGCGACGAGCTCTCCCTGCGCAAGAAGCAGCAGAGCGAGCAGTACCAGCTGCGCACCGACATCGGCATCAATGGTGACTCGGTCCAGTTCCCCGACGGCTTTTTCCAGGGGCAGTCCATGGCCAGCCTGCTGCGCCACGCCACCTCCAACCTGCCGGTGCAGAAGAGCTTCGACGATCTGCCCATTCCCTATCGCGCCATGGCCACCGACATGGAGACGGTGACCCCCTTCGTGCTGGACCACGGCAGCCTCGCCAAGGCGATGCAGGCGTCCATGTCCATTCCCGGCGCCCTCAAGCCGGTGGAGTGGGAGGGTCACATCCTGGCCGATGGTGGCACCGTCAACAACATGCCGGTGGACGTCGCCAAGGCGATGGGGGCCGACGTGGTGATCGCGGTGGACATCAGCGCCAAGCTGCGCACCCGCGAGTCCTTGAAGTCGGGGCTGGCCATGATCGATCAGCTCACCACCTACATGACCCAGGTCGGCACCGAGAAACAGAAGGCGCTGATGGGGCCCAGGGACGTATTGCTGACGCCTGAGTTCGGCAACATGGGCATCGCCGACTTCGCCCTGATGCCGGAGGGGATCAAGCTCGGGGAGCAGGTGGCCAACCGCGCCTCGGCCCAGCTCGATGCGCTCTCTCTCTCGCCCGCTGCCTATACCGCCTATCGCAACCAGAAGCTGAGCCGGCGCGCCGAGCGCAGCGGCCAGCCCGCCTACTACATCGACAAGGTGGAGATCATCAACAAGTCCCGTCTCTCCGACGAGACGGTGCGCGCCATGCTGAAGGTGCGGCCCGACAAGATCCAGACCAACGAGAGCCTGGAGGCGGGCATTCGCCGGCTCTATGCGCTGGAGTCGTTCGATCGCATCACCTACGAGGTGGAGGAGCGGGGCGGCGAGAACGTGCTGGTGGTCAACGCCAGCGAGAAGAACTGGGGGCCGGGCTACCTCAACTTCCAGTTCGGCTTCTCCGATGACTTCGAGAGCAGCTCCAACTACAACGTGGGCATGTCCTACACCCTCACCAACGTCAACGACTGGGGGGCCGAGTGGCTGACCGAGGCATCGCTCGGCACCGCCAAGCACTTCAAGACCGACTTCTACACCCCGCTGGAGCCCTCCCAGACCTTCTTCGGCGAGGCGAGCCTGGCCTATGACAAGACCCAGCGTCGCATCTTCATGCCCGAGGAGACGCGGGCGGCGGACGGGGTGAGCTATGTCGATTCCGAGTACAACTTCACCAACGTCGATCTGGCGGTGGGCTGGAATCGCCAGCCCTGGAGTCGCCTCTCGCTCGGGCTGGAGGGGAAGGTGGGCGACATCGATGTGCGCAACGTGGCGGATGCCAAGGTGGATGCCTCCTCCTGGGGCCCCTATGTCCGCTTCGAGCACGATACCCTCGACAGCCGCTACTTCCCCTATCAGGGCGCCTACTGGGACATCAAGGGGGGATACTCCGCCGTCCGGCTGGATGACAACGACACGCTCAACGAGCGCTATGAGGGGGTCAACTACCACCTGGCGATGGTCAAGCCCTGGTCCTGGGACAGACACAGCCTCAACCTGCTGCTGGAGGGCGGGGGCTCCACCTCCCAGGAAGAGTACCCATTGTTCGTGCAGGATCTGGGCGGGTTGTTCCGCATGTCGGGCTTCCAGCGCTATCAGCTGAGCGGCCGCTACAGCCTGTTTGGCGGGCTGCGCTACATCTACCGGGTGGCGGACAACGACTTCGGCGCGCTGCGGGCGCCGCTCTATCTGGGCGGCTCCCTCGAGCAGGGTGGGGTGTGGAACAGCGGCAGGGATATCAGCATGGAGAGCTCCTTCACCGCCGGCTCCGTCTACGTGGGGGTGGAGAGTTTCCTCGGCCCCATCTTCCTCGGCTACGGCATGGCGGAGGGGGGCAACGACATGTTCTATCTGCAATTGGGCAGCACATTCGAATAATGGCCAAGTGCTGCATTTTTGTTAACTTATTTCTGGTGTGCCATTTATCTGCTTGTAAAACACCAGCAACTTTAGATGGTTATGTTGTTTTGATGAATATCTGTACAGGCTTTGGATTTTAATTAGTCGTTAAAACTTATATAGTGGGGGGCACCCTACGGGTGTCCCGCAAGGACGATCGCCGCGAGCGTGGGCGAACCCCAAAAAAAGACCAAAGAGGAATTAGTCGTGCTTGAAACATACCGTAAACACGTCGCAGAACGTGCCGCCGAAGGCGTGGTTGCCAAACCTCTGGACGCAGAGCAGGTCGCCGCCCTGGTCGAGCTGCTGAAGAACCCGCCCGCCGGCGAACAAGACTTTCTGAAAGAGCTGTTGTCCTCCCGTATTCCCCCTGGTGTTGATGAAGCGGCCTATGTCAAAGCCGGCTTCCTCACCGCCGTCGCCAAGGGCGAAGCCCACTCTCCCATCCTGAGCGCTGCCGAAGCCGTCGAGCTACTGGGCACCATGCAGGGTGGTTACAACATTCAGCCGCTGATCGACCTGCTGGACCACGCGACCCTGGCTCCTCTTGCCGCCAAGGGCCTCTCCCACACCCTGCTGATGTTCGACTCCTTCCACGACGTGGAAGAGAAGGCCAAGGCGGGCAATGCCCACGCCAAGCAGGTGATGCAATCCTGGGCCGACGCCGAGTGGTTCCTCTCCCGCCCTGAACTGGCCGAGAAGATCACCGTCACCGTGTTCAAGGTGACCGGCGAAACCAACACCGACGACCTGTCGCCGGCGCCGGACGCCTGGTCCCGCCCGGACATTCCGCTGCACGCGCTGGCCATGCTGAAGAACGCCCGTCCCGGCATCACCCCGGACAAGGATGGCGTCATCGGCCCTATCAAGACCATCGATGCGCTGAAAGAGAAAGGTTTCCCGCTGGCTTACGTGGGTGACGTGGTGGGTACCGGTTCTTCCCGCAAATCCGCCACCAACTCGGTGCTCTGGTTCATGGGCGACGACATTCCGCACGTGCCGAACAAGCGCGCCGGCGGTGTCTGCCTCGGTGGCAAGATTGCCCCGATCTTCTTCAACACCATGGAAGATGCCGGCGCCCTGCCCATCGAAGTGGACGTCTCCAAGCTGGAAATGGGCGATGTGATCGACATCTACCCGTTTGCCGGCAAGATCTGCAAGCACGGCACCGACCAGGTGCTGGCGCAGTTTGAACTGAAAACCGACGTGCTGATCGACGAAGTGCGCGCCGGTGGCCGCATCCCGCTGATCATCGGCCGCGGCCTGACCGACAAGGCCCGCGAAGCGCTGGGTCTGCCGTTCTCCACCGTGTTCCGCCGTCCGCAGCCGGTGGCCGATACCGGCAAAGGCTTCACCCTGGCCCAGAAGATGGTGGGTAAGGCGTGCGGCGTGAAGGGCATTCGCCCCGGCACCTACTGCGAGCCCAAGATGACCACGGTCGGCTCCCAGGACACCACGGGCCCGATGACCCGCGACGAGCTGAAAGACCTGGCCTGCCTCGGCTTCTCCGCCGATCTGACCATGCAGTCCTTCTGCCACACCGCGGCCTATCCCAAGCCCATCGACGTACAGACCCACCACACCCTGCCGGACTTCATCATGAACCGCGGCGGTGTCTCCCTGCGTCCGGGCGACGGCGTCATCCACTCCTGGCTGAACCGCATGCTGCTGCCGGATACCGTGGGTACTGGTGGTGACTCCCACACCCGTTTCCCCATCGGCATCTCCTTCCCGGCGGGCTCCGGTCTGGTGGCCTTCGCCGCCGCCACCGGCGTGATGCCGCTGGACATGCCGGAATCCGTGCTGGTCCGCTTCAAGGGCGAGCTGCAGCCGGGCATCACCCTGCGTGACCTGGTCCATGCCATCCCCTACGCCGCCATCCAGAAAGGGCTGCTGACTGTCGAGAAAGCGGGCAAGAAGAACATCTTCTCCGGCCGCATCCTCGAGATCGAAGGTCTGCCGACCCTGAAGGTGGAGCAGGCGTTCGAGCTGGCGGATGCCAGCGCCGAGCGTTCCGCCGCCGGTTGCACCATCAAGCTGGATAAAGAGCCGATCATCGAGTATCTGAAGTCCAACATCGTGATGCTCAAATGGATGCTGTCCGAAGGCTACGGCGATGTACGCACCATCACTCGCCGCATCAAGGGGATGGAAGAGTGGCTGGCCAACCCGGTGCTGATGGAAGCGGACAAGGATGCCGAGTACGCCGAAATCATCGAGATCGATCTGGCCAGCATCAAGGAGCCGATCCTGTGCGCGCCGAACGATCCGGACGATGCCCGTCTGCTGAGCAGCGTGGCTGGCGACCAGATTGACGAGGTATTCATCGGTTCCTGCATGACCAACATCGGCCACTTCCGCGCCGCCGGCAAACTGCTCGAGAAGTATCAGGGCGAGCTGCCGACCCGCATGTGGATCGCGCCGCCCACCAAGATGGACAAGGATCAGCTGACCGAAGAGGGCTACTACGGCATCTTCGGCCGGGTCGGTGCCCGCATCGAGATCCCCGGCTGTTCCCTCTGCATGGGCAACCAGGCGCGGGTAGCGGAAGGGGCCTCCGTGGTCTCCACCTCCACCCGCAACTTCCCGAACCGTCTGGGCAAGGGTGCCAACGTCTATCTGGCCTCTGCCGAGCTGGCCGCGGTTGCCGCCATCATCGGCAAGATCCCGACCGTGGCCGAGTACCTGCAGTACGCCAAGACCCTGGACGCCACTGCGGCCGACACCTATCGCTACCTCAACTTCAACGAGATCGCCTCCTACACCAAGAAGGCCGATGCGGTGATCCTGCAGCAAGCGGTATAAGGGGCGGCGCCATCATGGCGCTCCCGTGTTGATGCAAAGCCCCGGCCCGTGCCGGGGCTTTTGCTTTTGTTCTGGGTATGGCTGGTTGTTTTTTGCACACATTAGGGCTGGGTTCAGCATCGGCTGTTAAGGTGGGCTGCCATGTTTGCTGTCTGGTCCCGCTATGTCGATGTCGCTGCCCAATCTGGATTTCTCCCGTCCCTGGCTCCGTCTTGGCTGCACACTGTTGCTGTTCAGCCTGCCCTTCACGTTCGGCGGCTGGGCCATCTACAACAGCCATATGCACGCTCTGGATCGTCAGTCCGAGCACTCCGCCAGACAGGCGGTGACCCTGATGGAGACCATGCTGGCCCACGCCGAGAGTGCCAACCGCTCGCTCTTTCCCTTCATCGATCAGCCGTGCGAGCAGGCCCTGTTCACCCTGCGCCAGCAGGTGGCGCTGGTGCCCTTCGTGCGCACCGTCAACCTGGTGGGGGAGAACGGGATCTACTGCAACTCGCTGTTTGGCGCCATCCAGTGGCCGGATCGGCTCGAGCGTTACAGCGGCGGACGGCTGCTGCTGTTGGCGGGCAACCAGGTGCGGGCCCACCACCCCCTGCTGGCCCTGCGCGACAGCCATGGCAAGGGGGCCGCTTTCAGCACCATAGACGGCGAGTACCTGCGCTTCATGCTGGTGCTGAGCGGACGGCCCTGCACCCTGCTGCTGCACGTGGGGCAGCAGTGGCTGGATGAGCGGGGCGTGCTGAGTGAAGGGGGGCAGCCGCAGGCGATGCTGGCCAGCCATGAGATCCACTCCAGCCGCTATCCGCTCTCCATCTATGCCGGGCACGAGGTGCCCTCGTTCTGGAACTCCCTGTGGCAGGCCAGGCGCTGGGCCATCCTGCTGCTGCTGGGGATCTCCCTCGGCTTCGCCCTGCTCATCTGGTGGCTGCTGGGACGGCCCCGTTCACCGGAGGTCGAGCTGGCGCGAGCCCTGCGCAATCGGGAGTTTGTGCCCTATTTGCAACCGCTGGTGGCGGCGGGGAGCGAGCGGGTGATGGGGGCCGAGGTGTTGATGCGTTGGCAGCACCCGACGGCCGGGCTGATCCGCCCTGATCTCTTCATCCCCCAGGCGGAGGCGAGCGGTCTGATCGTGCCGATGACCAGCCTGCTGATGGAGGAGGTGGCCCGCGAGCTGAGCATGGAGCGCGACCTGGTGCCCGACGGGTTTCACATCAGCTTCAACATCAGTGCCGCCCACTGTCGCGACATGGCGCTGCTTGCCGAGTGCCGGCGCTTCCTCGATCACTTCGCGCCGGGCCAGGTGGTACTGGTGCTGGAGCTGACCGAGCGGGAGCTGCTGGTGGCGGATCCCCAGACCCTGGCGCTGTTTCGCCAGCTCGACCAGATGGGGGTCAGGCTGGCCATGGACGATTTTGGCACCGGCCACTCCAGCCTGCACTACCTGCAGCAGTTCCATGTGGACTATCTCAAGATAGATCAGTCGTTTATCGGCAGGATCGGCACCGAATCCCTGTCCGAGCACATAGTCGACAACGTGATCGATCTGGGGACCCGGCTCGGCCTCGCGCTGGTTGCCGAGGGGGTGGAGACGCGCCAGCAGGCCGACTACCTGAAACGCAAAGGCGTCGACTACCTGCAGGGCTACCTGTTTGGCCGTCCGCTGCCGCTGCGCGACTTTCAGGTTGCGTTGGCCCAGCCTCAGGTCGACCGCACGGCGCAGCTGGCTTCTGCCTGAGCCATCAGGTGAGGGATTGCAGCCACTCTGCCAGTCTGGCGTGGGCGCTGCCGGGGGCGAGCAGGTGGTAGCCGGTGCCGTCGGGACAAAAGCCGAGCGGCGCCACCAGCAGGCCGGCCTCGATGTCGTCGCACACCTGCCGGTAGGGGCCGATGGCGACCCCCAACCCGGCGACGGCCGCCTGCAGGCTGAAGTAGAAGTGCTCGAAGGTCTGCCCCGGCGCCTCCTCGCCGGCGGACTGGTCGGCGTGCTGCAACCACTCCTGCCAGGCTCCCGGCCGGGTCTTGGTGTGCAGGCGGGGGGCTGCAGGGCGCAGGGCCGGGCCGTTTGCCCCCGTGTCGAAGAACTGTGCCACCTTGCCCGGCTGGCAGACCGGCCCGGTCAGCTCCTCGAACAGCGGCTGGCTGTAGAGCTCGGCGGGCCACTGGAAGTCGTTGCGCCGGATGGCGAGATCGATGCCGCTGCCGAAGCTGAGGGCACCGCCCCCCGCCATCAGGTGCACGTCCAGCTCGGGATGCAGGGCCTGGAAGGCGGGCCAGCGCGGGATCAGCCAGCGCATCAGCAGGGTTGGCTCGCAGGAGATGACCAGCGACGACGGCCGCCCCTGCCGGCGCAGCGCCTGCGCCGTCTGGCGGATGCCGCCCAGCCCCTCCCTGACCGCCTGATAGAGCCGCTCCCCCGCCTCGGTCAGAAAGACCCGGCGCTGGCGCCGCTCGAACAGCATGACCCCGAGATCCTCTTCCAGCAGGCGTACCGCCCGGCTGACCGCGCCGTGGGTGAGGTGCAGCTCGTCGGCGGCGCGGCTGAAGTGCTCGGTACGGGCCGCCACCTCGAAACAGCGCAGCGCGGTCAGGGCTGGCAGCGACAGGCTTTTCTGTGAATCATTCTCACCGTTCATGTCAGAAGTTATCGTTCGTTATTGGTGCTATGGCCAAATAAAATAGCCGATATTCCATGTAATCAGGACTATTTTCATGACCGAACTGTTAGCCGTAGTAGCCATTACCTTCTTTGCCGTCATCAGCCCGGGACCCGACTTCGCCATGGTGTCGCGCAACAGCCTGCTGCTCTCGCGCCGCAGCGGGGTGCTGACAGCGCTCGGTATTGGTGCCGGGGTCTGCGTGCACGTCACCTACACCCTGTTCGGGGTGGGGCTGTTGATCCAGCAGTCGCTCTGGTTGTTCAATCTCATCAAGCTGGCGGGGGCCGCCTACCTCATCTTCCTCGGCATCAAGATGCTGCGGGCCAAACCGGCGACCGCCGAGGTGTTGGCCGAGCAGCCGGCTCTCTCCAGCCTGGGGGCGCTGCGCACCGGTTTTCTGACCAATGTGCTCAACCCCAAGACAACCATCTTCATCGTCAGTCTGTTCATGCAGGTGGTGCAGCCGCAGACGCCGCTGGCGGTCCAGCTCGGTTACGGCGCCTTCATCGTGCTGGCCCATGCCGTCTGGTTCAGCGCGGTGGCGATTTTCTTCTCCACCGACTCGGTGCGGGGTCGGCTGCTGGCGGTGCGCCACTGGATTGATCGGGTGTTTGGCGGGCTGCTGGTGGGGTTCGGCATGCTGCTGGCACTGACCCAGCAGACGCGCTGAGGCGAGGGGAGAGGCGCTCTCCCCTATCCATCCCCGACTGTAGGGGCTTGTTTTTCATGCCTTGCGCCCCGCTTTTCGGTAGAATTGGCGCTCATTTTGACGTCAATAAAGATGAGGGGCGGTATGACGGTCAGGTTCCAGGCATTTCACAGCATCAAGGCGATAGGTCAGCGGGAGGTGCTGTTCAACTGGTCCAGAACCAATCCGCTCGGTGCACTGGAGCAGGTGTGGCGTCCGAAGAATCGCGACGAACTGCAGCAACTGCTGCGGGAAAACCCCGAGCGCAAGCTGCGTCTCATCGGCTCCGGCCTCTCCTTCGAACCCATCCACAGCGTCTATGCCGAGGGCAGCCAGGCGCTGCTGGTGGACTTGCACCACCTGCGTGGCCAGTTGGCGCAGACCGCCGACACCGTCACCTATCAGGCGGGCACCCCGCTCGACACCGTCTACGCCGATCTCATCGCCATGGAGCGGATGCTGCCGGCTTCCCCCGGCGTCATCGGCATCCAGACCCTGGGCGGTGCGCTCAGCACCGGCACCCACGGCCAGGGGCTGCACCAGTCCGCCCTGTGTGATGCGGTGGCGGCCATGACAGTGATGCTGGCCAGCGGCGACATCATCCGGGTGGACCGCAGCGATCCACGCTTCGGCGCCTTCGTGATGGGCATGGGGATGCTCGGTATCCTGCTCGACGTCACCTTGCAGACCGTGCCCAACCGCATCATGCGCTGCACCAAGTTCACCACCGATTACCCCTTCCTGCTGGCGCACAACGAGCGGCTCAACCGCGAGCACGCCTTCGTGAAGAGCTGGTGGTTCGCCTGGACCGGTGAGAGCCACATCTGGCTGGTGGACCCGGCCTCCGAGGAGGAGGTGGCGCGCTACCGCGCAGGTGGCAGCGAGCCGCTGCTGCTGGAGGGCGACATCGACGCCCGCATGAATGCCACCATAGATGCGACTCTGCAGAAGATGGCCAAGGACACCAAGGATGAGGCGCTGGCCGGCGAGCACTTCGAGACGGTGCGCCGCTTCAAGGATGCCTCCGATCTGGTGGGCAACGTCTACCAGATCCTCTGCAAGGGGATCCCGGCGCCCCAGATCAACTGCGAGGTGGCGGTGCCGCTGCATCGCATGAACGAGGCGCTGGAGACCCTGCAGGCGTGGCAGCAGGCCAACCCAGGCGTGCTGCACTACCCCTTTATCCTGCGCTGCACCGGCCCCTCTAAGGCCTGGCTCAGTGCCGCCTATGATCAGTCGGTGTGCTGGATCGGGTTCCTGGTCTATCTGGCGGCGGACGGCACCTTCGTCAACGGCTCCATGGAGCAGATGCGTGAGCTGCAGCAACTGCTGGTGCCGCTCGGCGGCATCCCGCACTTTGGCAAGCACCTGGCGATGGATCTCTACGACTTCCCGGCGCTGCTGCCGCGCTGGCACGACTTCCTGGCCCTCAAGGGCGAGCTCGACCCCCACGGCCGCTTCGAAAACCGCTGGCTCGCCGACCTGTTTGCCAACCGGTAAGGATCTGACATGACCGATATGCAAGACACTCGCTTACTCATCACCCTGCCGACCAGAGGGGAGTCATCCCTATGACGGACATGCAAGATACTCGTATCCCCGTGACCCTGCTGACCGGCTTTCTCGGCAGCGGCAAGACCACCTTGCTCAACCACTGGGTCAAGCAGCCCGAGCTTGGCGAGTGCGCGGTGCTGATCAACGAGTTCGGCTCGGTGGGGCTGGATCACCACCTGGTACAGCAGGTGGACGAGCAGGTGGTGCTGCTCGATTCCGGCTGTATCTGCTGCTCGGTGCAGGGCTCCCTGGTGGAGGCGTTGCAGGGGCTGTTTATGAAGGCTATCCAGCGGAAAATTAAGCCTTTTAAACGACTCATTATCGAGACCACTGGCCTCGCCGATCCGGCCCCCGTGCTCTTCACATTGAGGGAAGAGGGCTTTATCGCCCAGCGTTACCGCTTCGACGGTACTGTCACCGTGGTGGATGCCGGTCATATCGAGCAGCAGCTGGCGGCTCAGTATGAAGCGGTGAAACAGGTGGCGCTGGCGGATCTGCTGGTGGTGAGCAAGGGCGACCTGGTGGATGAAGAGACGCTGGCACGGGTCGAAGCCCAGCTGGCGGCCCTGAACCCGGCGGCCCCCGTCGAACGGGTCAGCAACGGGGTGCTTTCGCCCGCCGTGCTGGATAAGCTGGGGGCTTACAACGAGGCGGCCGGGCGCGACGTGCGCCAGCTGCTGGCCTGGCTGCGTACCGAAGCCCCGAAACAGGGGCTGGCCTCACCGATGCAGCCGAAGATGAAGCCGTTCGCCGCCAAGGTGGGCACGGCCGCGCCGACCCACTTCGAGCACGGCAATATCGAGAGTTTCGCCCTGCGCATCGGCGAGCCGCTCAAGCCGTCCCGCCTGCTGGCCGCCGTCGACGCGGTACAGGCGCAATACGGCGATGCGCTGCTGCGGCTCAAGGGCATATTGCAGCTGGAGGGAGAGAGCCAGCCGGTGGTGATCCACGGCGTCCATGGCCAGCTCTATCCGCTGCAGGCGCTGGGAGAGTGGCCGGAAGGCAAGGCCCAGTCCCGGCTGGTGTTCATCGTGAAGAGTCAGGACAAGGCGGGCATAGAGCGGTTGTTCCTTGATACGCTCAAGGCGCCCGAGCCCAGCCTGGAAGAGCAGCTCAGAGCCATGCTCGGCCAGCCTGATGCCTGATGTAATGAGATGACCCGCGCTTGTGCGGGTCTTTTTTTGTCTGAAGAGGAGGTGGCTGCAGATGCCCGATAGCACACACATGGTGACCCCTGCCCAGCGCAAATGGCTGCCGCCGCTCACGGCGGTCGGTTTCTTCATGCAGACGCTGGATGGCACCATCCTCAACACCGCCCTGCCGAGCATGGCCGAGACCCTGGGCGAGAGCCCGCTGCAGATGCAGTCGGTGATCATCGCCTACATGTTGACGGTGGCGCTGCTCATTCCCGCCTCCGGCTGGCTGGCGGACCGATTCGGCACCCGCCGCATCTATCTGGCCGCCATCCTGCTGTTTACTCTGGGCTCCTTGGCCTGCGCGGCCGCCAACTCCCTGCCGCTGCTGGTGGCGGCGCGGGTGCTGCAGGGGGTCGGTGGCGCCCTGCTGATGCCGGTGGGCAGGCTGGCGGTGCTGCGGGTCTACAGCAAGCACGAGCTGCTGCGGGTGATGTCGTTCGTCACCATCCCCGGCCTGGTGGGGCCGCTCATCGGCCCGGCGCTGGGGGGCTGGCTGGTGGAAGTGGCGAGCTGGCACTGGGTGTTTCTCATCAACCTACCGGTGGGGTTGCTCGGCTTTATCGCCAGCTGGTACTTCATGCCGGATCTGCGCCAGAGCACGGCCAAGTTCGACTGGCAGGGATTCGTGATGTTCAGCGCCGGCATGGTGCTGGTGTCGGTGGGCCTGCAGGGGCTCGGGGAGCACAGCATCTCCACCGGCTGGGCGCTGTTTGCCCTGCTGTTCGGGTTGGCCGCCATGGCGAGCTACTGGCTCTATGCCGCCAATGCCGAGGAGCCGCTGTTCGGGCTGGGGTTGTTCAAGACCAGCACCTTCGCCATCGGCATCTGGGGCAACCTGTTTGCCCGCCTCGGCAGCGGCGCCATGCCGTTTCTCACCCCGCTGTTTCTGCAACTGGGGCTCGGCTTCTCGCCGAGCAAGGCGGGGATGACCATGATCCCCACCGTGCTGGGGGCCATGCTGACCAAGACGCTGGTGAACAAGCTCATTCCGCGCATCGGTTATCGCCGCATCCTGATCGGCAACACCCTGGCGCTCGGTGTGATGATCGCCAGCTTCTCCCTCATCGACAACCAGCTCCCCTACGGGGTGCTGCTGGGCTGGCTGATGCTGTTCGGCGCCATCAACTCGCTGCAGTTCTCCGCCATGAACACCCTGACCCTGCAGGATCTCAGCCCGGAGTTCGCCAGCAGCGGCAACGGCCTGCTGTCGGTGGTGATGCAGCTCTCCATGAGCCTGGGGGTGGCCATCGCCGCCAGTCTGCTGGGGCTCTTCTCTGCCGGCTCGTCGGCAGCGGATGGCCAGTGGCTGGGAGGCTTTCACCTCACCTACCTCTGCATCGGCCTGATGTCGATGCTGGCGGCGCTGATCTTTGCCCAGCTGGCGCGGGACAAGCGCTGAGCCGCGGGCTCAGGGGGCCGGCAGGTAGCTCACCTGGCAGGGCAGCTGGGTCAGCAGCCCGGCCAGGTGGGCGGTTTCCAGCAGGAAGGTCTGCTCGGGGTGGCCCGGCGTCCAGGTAAAGGCGTGGTGGGTCATGAGCACGGGATCCACCAGCAGCGGGATGTCGGCGCGGGGCAGGAAGGGGCAGACCGCGCCCGGCAGGCAACCGATCTGGGCCTGCATCTCGTCGGCGGTGCAGATGGAGGGCTTGGCGCCGAGCGCCGCCTTGACCGCCTTGTTGTCGAGCCGGCCGTCCCTGTGGGTCAGCAGCAGGGCGAAGCGGCCATCCTTGAACTTGAGAAACAGGGTCTTGCTGAATTCGGCCTGCCAGCCGAGGCGGGCTTTCACCTTTTCATCGGTGGCGTAGTCGAGGATGGGTTCGTGCTCGAAGCGCTGATGGGGCAGCCCGGCCAGCAGCCGGCAGTTGAAGTCGTGAATGGTATCGAGTGGCATGGGGTTCTCCTGTGATGGCGGCCATCCTGCCACTTGCTCCGGCGCAGGCCCAATCACGGTTTCTTATCCGTTATCAGCTCCGTCCATCAACGACAAGGGCACCGCGAGGTGCCCTTGTCGTTCAGTGGTGCTGCAATTCGCCCGCTGCCCAGTGAAAGGGGATAGGGCAGAGCCGTTGGGAGGCCTTGTCGTAGCACGCCCACAGCTCGCCAATGGTGCGGCCATCGACGGGGTGGCAGAACTTGGGCGCCAGCTCGGCCAGTGGCCAGAGCACGAAGGCGTTGCTGAGGATCTCGCCGCGCGGCAGCACCAGCGGCGTCTCGCAGACCAGCTCGCCGTAGAGCAGCAGATCGAGATCCAGGGTGCGCGGGGCGAACTTCTTGGCATCCGGCTCGCGGCCGTGGGCGAACTCCATGGCGCGCAGCCGTTGGCACAGGGTCGCCAGCGGCAGCTCGGTATCGGCGCCCACCACCAGGTTGTAGAAGGGGCGGCCGTTGAAGCCCACCGCCTCGCTCTCGAACACCCGGGAGACCTGCAGCTCGCCAAACTCGGCCTGCAGCGCATCAAGGCCGGCGCGGATATGACGCTCGCGCTCGATGTTGGATCCCAGGCTGATATAGACACGAGTCATGCGGTGCTCCCTGTCATCTGGCTGGAACCCAGGCTGATGTAGATACAGGTCATGCAGCGCTCCCTGTTATCTGGTTCGAGCCCAGGCTGATATAGATGCGGGTCATCAGTTGGCGCTCGCGGCCGGGGTGCGGTGACGCAGGATCTCGACGCCGACGCCGGCGGCATTGGGGACGGCGCCCGGCTTGGTCAGGGTGACCTTGACCCACTGCACCCGTTCGTCGGCTAGCACCAGCATGGCGACCTGTTCGGCCATGGTTTCGACCAGCTCCACCACCTTGCTGGAGGCGTGATCACAGATCTTGCGAGAGAGGGTGGCGTAATCCAGTGCCAGCTTGATATCGTCGGTTGCGGCGGCGGGGCGGTTGTCGAACCCCATCTCGAGGTCGAAACAGAGCTTCTGGCGAATGCCTTTCTCCCACTCGTATACACCGATAGTGGTCAAAACCTCGAGTCCGCGAATAAACACCTTGTCCATGACAGTACTTCTTCTTTACTCTTGATGGGCTGTGATGACAGCGCAGGGATGCAGGCCTGGCCAGCGGATGAGTGCCGGCGGCCGGTTTGGGCGACACGCGTTGGGCAACCCCACGTCGGCGCCAGAGAATGTGGCCCGCATCATACCCCATTCATATCGTGGTAAAAACGACCAAGATGACGGCCCTGACGATTTTGATGATTATTCTGGCCTACCTGGGCGGCTCGCTGTCCAGTGCGGTGCTGGTTTCCCGCATCACGGGTCTGCCGGATCCCCGTGATCACGGCTCCCACAACCCGGGGGCCACCAATGTGCTGCGCCTCGGTGGCCGGTTGGCGGCCGTGGTGGTGTTGCTGCTCGATGTGCTCAAGGGCACCGCTCCCGTCTATCTCGCCTGGTATCTGCAGATCAAACCCGTCTACCTCGGCTTTATCGGGGTGGCTGCCTGTCTCGGCCACATGTACCCCATCTTCTTCCACTTTCGTGGCGGCAAGGGAGTGGCCACGGCGCTCGGCACCATGATGCCCATCGGCTTCACCATGGGGGGCGCGGTGATCGGCACCTGGCTGCTGGTGCTGCTGGTGAGCGGCTATTCGTCGCTGGCCTCCATCATTACCGTATTGCTGACCCCGCTCTTTACCTACCTGCTCAAACCGGAATACACGTTGCCGGTGTCGCTGCTCTCCTGCCTCATTCTGATCCGCCATCACGAGAACATTGCCCGCCTGCTGAAGGGGGAGGAACCCAGAGTCTGGGGCCGCCAGAACCGTGCCGAGCAGGAAGAAGTGCTGGAAATGGATGATCCTGAGCAAAAAAGAGACGAACGAGACAAAAAGTGAAATTTCCCGTTGACCACCTGCCTTAAAATCCGTTTAATAGCGCCCACGCCCAGATAGCTCAGTCGGTAGAGCAGGGGATTGAAAATCCCCGTGTCGGCGGTTCGATTCCGTCTCTGGGCACCAAATTTTGGTGCCATGAAATAAAAACTTGTTCATGCACAATGGTTTAAAGTGTGCCGGCTTAGCTCAGTAGGTAGAGCAACTGACTTGTAATCAGTAGGTCACCAGTTCGATTCCGGTAGCCGGCACCATTTGCCCAGATAGCTCAGTCGGTAGAGCAGGGGATTGAAAATCCCCGTGTCGGCGGTTCGATTCCGTCTCTGGGCACCACAATAAAGGCGATGAGATAGCGATGTCTGGTCTCCGATAGTTAATTCCTCCTTAGTTCAGTCGGTAGAACGGCGGACTGTTAATCCGTATGTCACTGGTTCAAGTCCAGTAGGAGGAGCCAATTCAAAAGCCCAGCAGCAATGCTGGGCTTTTTCTTTATCTGCGATTCTCGGATTTAGCACCATCGCGCATCAGTCATCTAGTCACTCTGCACGCTTTGTCTCTGGTTAAGCCATCTTTACCGCTATCTCTGCCCGCCGTATTGAAGTCATAACCGACTCAGGCCGGCTCGGAGGCTGCTTTACACGGAGTGTCGGCCAGGTCGACACATCTTCCTTCCCGCTCAACAGCGAGCCACTCGAGACTTTCTCCGGTCGTCCTTCCGGTCTTTTTGTTGCAGAGGCGCGAGTATGTTCAGACCGGAGCTGATGTCACAGGAGTTAAATTTGATCAGCTTGGGGAGATGCAAGGCGCTGCTATGGGCAAGGCTGGAAGAATGGCTGGTGTATAAGATCTCCAATAGTTGCCTCATTTTAAGGCTGTGAGGTGTCTAGGGAACTGGGGGCGATGCAACCCCAGAGAGCGCATACTTCCCCTGATCGTCTATCGCTCCTGATTACTTTTGTTGCGCCACCCTAACGTTCTTCACATGCTGTGCCCGCGGCATTTACTCACATCTTCATCCCCAACTAAGGTTCAGTCAGGTTCAATATTGATGCCGCTTGGATGTATGACGTTGGTGAAAGTCAGCGAATTATTCTGCAGAGAGCTATATGTTGCTCACTTTGTGGATTTAATAGCTATAGGCGCAATTTTTGCTGGTGTAAGGACTCATTTTGAGCTGAAATCTGCTCGTGGATATATGGCTAGCGTGTCGCGATGTCGATAAGTGATTGATAAATAGCGGATATGTTGGTTGGCATGGTCGCTGCTAACTGGTCGGTCGAGTGTCATTACCGTTCAACCAATCAGGAGCATACACATGCCAACTCCATGTTATATCAGCATCGAAGGTAAAACCCAGGGCAATATCACCGCCGGTGCTTTCACTTCCGATTCTGTCGGCAACATCTTCGTGCAGGGTCACGAAGACGAGATGCTGGTGCAAGAGTTTCAACACGTTGTCACCGTACCGACTGACCCGCAATCCGGTCAACCTGCTGGTCAGCGTGTCCACAAGCCGTTCAAGTTCACCGTTGCTCTGAACAAAGCCGTGCCGCTGATGTACAACTCGCTGGCCTCCGGCGAAATGCTGCCGAAAGTGACCCTGAAGTGGTACCGTACCTCCGTCGAGGGCAAGCAGGAGCACTTCTTCTCTACCGTGCTGACCGATGCCACCATCGTCGACATCGACTGCCAGATGCCGCACTGCCAGGATCCGGCAAAGTCTGACTTCACCCAGCTGATCCAGGTCTCTCTGGCCTACCGCAAAATCGATTGGGAGCACACCGTTGCCGGCACCTCTGGTGCGGACGACTGGCGCGCGCCGATCGAGGCCTAAACCTCACTTTCTTACCTTGCTATTCCTTGTAAGTCATCTCGTATGTTGTGGCCGGTGTGCACCGGCCTTTTATCGCCTATTTCTCCGGACAGTCTTGGGCTGCCGGAGTTTTTATGCTTTGCCATCCCCCTGCTTACCAGTTGAACCGTGTTGGTGAATGCGGAGTGATAGCAAAGCAATAAGGGGTGTTCTGTTATGCAGACACAAACAGCGGATTACCCGTCATGTTACTTATATTTGGTGACTGCTTGTGTGCCAGAGAGGGCAGTAGCGTGGTGTTTTGACAGGTTTCTGGTGCAGTTTCGAAAGGTGATAGGGAGAGATGATGGCTAATCAGACCGGATTGCAATTCACCGTTAAGGTGGGCACGCTGCCTGCCCCCAGCTTCGCTGTGGCAAGCTTTGAACTTAACGAAGGGCTCAATCGTCCATTTGACCTTCATCTCGAGTTGGCCAGTCTACTGAGTGACATTGATTTCGGTGCCGTGTTGGATCAGCCCTGTGAACTGCTGGTGTGGTTTGAGGGGGATCTTCTGCGCCGTGTCAGTGGCGTGGTGGCCCAATTTGCTCAGGGCGATACTGGGTTTCGTCGTACCCGATACAGCATGGTGGTGAAGCCTGCACTATGGCGGCTCTCCTTACGTACCAATGCCCGCATCTTCCAGGCGCAGAAGCCTGAAGAGATCCTCTCCATCTTGCTGCAAGAGCACGGTATTACCGACTATGCCTTTGCCCTGAAAAACGAGCATGCCCAGCGCGAATACTGCGTTCAGTACCGTGAGAGCGATTTGGCTTTTTTGAACCGGCTAGCGGCTGAAGAGGGGATGTTCTACTTCCACGAATTTGAAGCAGGCAAGCACCGGCTCGTTTTTGCCGACGATGCTGCTGCGCTGCAGGAAGGGCTCGCCCTCTTTTTCAATCTGGCCAATCAAGGGTTGCAGCAAGGGGCGTTTGTGCGCCGGTTCCATTATCAGGAAGCGGTGCGTCCGAGCGATGTAGAGCTCAAAGACTACAGCTTCAAGACCCCGGCTTATGGCCTGTCTCACAAAAAAATGGGGGCTGAGCTGGAACACCAGCGTGATAGCTACCAGCACTTCGACTATCCCGGCCGCTTCAAGCAGGACCCAAGCGGCAAGGCGTTTGCTCAGCATCGACTGGATGCGCTGCGAGCCGACGCGGTGACGGGAAATGGACACTCGACAGAGGCGGGGTTGATGCCTGGACTGAGTTTCGAGCTATCGGAACACCCTGCACCTGCACTCAATATTGCCTGGCAAGTAGTGCATGTGACACACACCGGTAAGCAGCCTCAAGCATTGGAGGAAGAAGGTGGTAGCGAGCCCACGGTGTATTACAACGATTTTGGGGTAGTAAAGGCTACCACCACCTGGCGTGCGCAGATGCCCCATAAGCCTCTGGTTGATGGGGCGCAGATTGCCACTGTTGTGGGGCCTGCGGGGGAAGAAATCTACTGCGATAAATATGGCCGCATCAAGCTGCAGTTTCCTTGGGACAGGTATGGCGCCAGCGATGAGCACAGCTCCTGCTGGGTAAGGGTCGGTCAGGCCTGGGCCGGAGGTGGCTATGGCATGATGGCCATTCCGCGCATTGGGCATGAGGTCATTGTGAGCTTCCTTGAGGGGGACCCTGACCAGCCCATCGTCATTGGCCGCACCTATCACGCAACCAACCTTCCTCCAGAGGGGTTGCCAGCTAACAAAACCCGCATGTCACTGCGCAGCAACACTCACAAGGGCAAGGGCTTTAACGAACTTCGTTTTGAAGATAAAGCAGGCCAGGAAGAGGTGTTCCTCCACGCTCAACATGACATGAATACGGTGGTGCTTAACAATCGCTCCACCTCTGTTAATGCCAATCACACGGAACAGGTTGGCGGGAGTCAAACCGTTGCCGTTCAGGGTAACCAGACGGTGTCGGTCAAGCTGGACCAGGTGACAGAAGTGCAGGGTGAGCAAACCGTAGTGGTTACCAAAAATCGCAGCACCATGGTCAATGACAATGAGTCTCTGCAGGTGAAAAACAATATCGCCATCCAATCGCAGGATGGGGACATTCTCATTGCCACAGCCGGTGGTTATATCGCCATCGACAAAGAGGGCAACATCGCCATTACTGGCAAGGGACTCGTGTTGAACGGCACCCGCATTGATTTGAATTAAGGATGTGACATGTATCAGATGAATGAAGGTGCACTGTTGATACCACAGCAATGGCGCGATGAGTCCCTCCATGTGTTTGTATTGCCGGGCGATACAGTCAATCTGGTGGTCAATCGTTCACCGTTCGAGTTTGGATTGGCGCCAGAGACCGTCTATCAACAGACGCTTTCGCAATTTGCGGCTCACCTCAAGGGTTATCAGGAATTGGCCAGCTGGGAAACACAGCTGGATGGGCAAGCCGCTCCAGCCATCGAGTACACCTGGCGCTCGACCGAGGGGCCGATGCACCAGGTGGTGGTGATGCAGGTGAGGGGGACGTTGCTGCTGACCTTTACCATCACGGCAGCCGGCACTCTGCAAAATGAACAGAAACAAGCCTTGCTTGACGTGATTGCAACCTTTAAAGCGGCGGGCTAAGGGGGGGGCATGCTTGGCGATATCTTAACGCGGGTAGCGCGAGTTGGTGCGATGCATGCGGGAAACCACCCCTCTCCCCCCGCTGATAGACCCAAACCAGGTGAGGGCAAGCCGCCCACGTCCCCTGGAAAAATGATTAAGCACAAGAGTTTCTTGGGTGCTTTGGCGGGGGCGATAGCCGGTGCCCTGGTGGCGGCTGCAGTCTTTGCTGTGGCTGCTGCGGTAGTAACGGCTGCCGTCGCCTTGACGGGGGTGACTGGGGGGATGGGGCTGGCGTTGGTGGTGGGGGTCGCCAAGCTTGGCCTGGGCATTGCTGCCACCATAGGGGCGGGGGATCTTATCGCCAAGGTATCAGGAAGTGTGTCTGGCATGGTTGATAGTGCGTCCCCGTCCTTCGGTCCGGTTGCAACTGGCTCTGCCAATGTGTTTGTCGAAGGACAACCGGTCTCCCGTGCGTTGGTTGATACCGTCGCGTGCACCAAGCACTCGGTTCCGCCCATCATTGCACAAGGCAGTGAGTCTGTTTTTGTCAACGACAGCCCCGCCGCACGAGTGGATGACCAGACAGCCTGTGGCGCCACTATCAAGGAGGGTGCATCCACCGTCTTCTTTGGCTCAGGCCAAGGAACGTACGCAGAAATAGCAGATGAGTTCAGTTGGTGGGAGAAGGGACTGCTGATTGCGGTCGAGTTCCTGGTGCCGCCCAGTCGTGGCATGTTCAAAGGGATAGGCAAACTCTTTACCAAGGGACCGCGCGCAGTATTGCGGGGGGCATTGGTGGGGGCCAAAGTGGCGGTGCGCCAGTTCAAGCGGACTGCGCTTCGCTGCATGAGCCAAGGGTTCAAAAATAACAAAGGGCTGGCACGTTTCAAGGAAGCCGCCAAGGGTTTTCTTAAAGACCCCGTCTATATCCCCAGTGGAGAGGTGATTGAATCCCGGCTGGATGTCGAGTTGGGGCAAACCTTGCCGCTGCGCTTTGAGCGCACCTACCGCACTGCATCCGACCATACGGGGTTGCTCGGTAAGGGGTGGCATGACAGCTGGAGTGAAGTCGCCAGCGTCAGTCCGCAGGGGCTAGACACCGTTGTGACTATCACCCTGGCACAGGGCTATGACATTGATTTCACTTTCCATCAAGATGTGACCTGCGTCTATTGCCCGCATTATCCCCAATTTACCCTGACACGAACCGAACACGGTTTTTTGCTGTGGGATAGAGACAGTCAGCAGACCCGTCACTTTATCCATCAACAGGGGGACCGGTACTGGCTCGAAGCACTGTCAGACCGCCATGGCAATCGCATTACCTTGGTACGCGACCAGGCAGGCAAACTTTGTAGGGTGCGCCACAGCGATGGCATCGCGCTGGCGCTAGCTTGGCAAGACGACTACCTGCAGCACATTGTTCGTGTAGATGGAGGCCAGCAGACACGCTTGGTCCACTACACCCAAAACCGCGCTGGTCAATTAGTCGAAGCGGATGCCAGCCATCACTACCACCTGTTTTACGAATACGATGACCTGGGGCAACTGACGCGTTGGCATGATAACGACCAGACCTGGGCGCGTTATGAATATGACGTGCAAGGGCGCTGCGTCTACACCACCTGTGCCGATGGCATGCTCACCGCACGCTTTGACTATCAGCCTGGCAAGGTAGTCATGACCGACGGGATGGGTCGCCACGAGTATGAGCTTAACGAGCTTGACCTGGTGAGCGCGATCCGCTCCCCCCTTGGTCATGTGACCCGCTTTGACTACGACGAATTTGGTAACCTGCTGCGGGAAATTTCCCCGGCCGGACGGGTGGTCGAGTTTGAATACCTGGATGACACCGGGTTGGTTACCCGCTTTGTGGACGGCAGCGGCCACGCCTGGCACTACGAGTATGATGAGCAGCTGCGGCTGTGTGCCGTCACTGACCCGCTCGGGCGCAACTGGCAGTGGCGTTTCGATGACATGGGGAATCCGGACAAACTGATGGGGCCGGATGCCAGCGAAGTGCATTTTAGCTGGAACCGTTATGGGCTGCTGACGGCGGTGAGCGATCAAAGTGGCAAGGTGCAAGCACGCCTGCAGTATGACCAGCGCCAGCGCCTGTTGAGCCAGACGGATGCCGAGGGACGTACCGAGCAGTGGCGCTACGATGGTCAGGACCGGGTTGCGCAATGGCAACGGGCCGACGGTGCCCGCTATCAGTTAGGCTATCGTCGCCCCAGCTGGCAACTGCCAGAGCAGCTCAAACGGCCCGATGAGGTAGAAGAGCAACGCCATTACGATCGCCACAAAAACCTGACCGACCATGTCGATGGCAATGGCCAGCATTGGCGCCAACGCTTTGGTGCCTTCGACCTGCTGCTTGAGCGCACTGATGCCAGTGGCCGCAGTTGGTACTATCAATACGACCGCGATACCCAGCAGCTAATAAAGGTCACCGGGCCCGACCAGCAGGTGTGGCAGTGGTGGCTCGATAATGATGGCCGGGTGGTGCGCGAGCAGGATATGGCGGGCACCGTCACTCACTATGGCTATGACGAAGATGGTCACTGCATCGAAGTCCGCAATGGCGAAGGTCAGGCTCGCCACTTCCTGTTTGATGGCCGGGGTTTGCTGCTACGCGAAATCAGTGACGATGATACCCTTCATTATCACTACGACGGGGCAGGCAGATTGTTGGAAGTGTCATCCAACACCAGCCACCTGCGCTTTGAATATGACGCCCGCGACCGGGTGATACGTGAAGAGCAAAACGGCGCCACCCTCAGCCGCAGCTATGATGAGCAGGCCCACACCCTGACTCGAACCTTGAGCTGGCCTGAGGGACACGAAGGGGATAAGGAGGACGAACCGGCCCCACTGACCACCTCCTTTACCGTCAACAACGTCGGCGAACTGACCCATGTTGGCTTGCCAGATGGGGCAGCGCTGACCCTGGGGCACGACCTGGCTGGCCGTGAGGCGCAGCGTCAGGGCGGTGCTTTTGGTCTGAAGCAAGAGTATGACGTACTGGGCCAGCTCACTCGCGCCCAAAGCGGTCAGCTGCAAGAGGGGCGCTTGCTGGCGGGGCTCACCCGCGAGTACGGTTATGACCGTGCTGGCAACCTGATTGGCGAACGGCGTGGACGCGAGGCGCAGGGCTATCGGCTTGATGCCTGTGGTCGGGTGCTGGAGACCCTCAGCCAACATCCCAACGCTGGCCGTCAGCGGGAGGCGCAATTTAGCTACACCCGTCAGGGGTTGCCATTAGCAGACGGTGAACACACCCGGTGGCAGCAAGGGCGGGTCAGTCAGCGCGGCGATACCCACTACGATTATGACAAGGCGGGTAGGCTTATCAGCAAACGCCAGCTGCGCCCAGGCTTTCGGCCCGAACAGTGGCACTACCGTTGGGACAGTCGTAACCAGTTGAGGGTAGTCACCACCCCCGAAGGTTCTAACTGGTTTTATCGCTACGACCCGTTTGGTCGACGCATCAGCAAGCGCTGTGAGCAGACTGGCGAAGAGGTGCGTTACCTGTGGGATGGCGACCAGATCGCCGAGGTGCGTTATTTCAAGCAAGGGCAGTTACGGGCCCGCCGCCACTGGGTCTGGCGTGGCTGGGAATTGCTGGTGCAGCAGCGTCAGATGACACAAGCTGGCGCGGCGAGTCTGCCTCATGTCTCCACTGTCTATATCGAACAAGGCCGACAAGCCGCCGCAGAGAATTGGCAGACCGATTTTGTCGTCAGCCAGCAAAATGGCGAACTGCTGGGGCTCTATAACCCACAAGGGGAACTGCACTGGCAACCGACAAAAACCAGTCTGTGGGGCCAGCGGTTAAGCAATCATGCCGATATCCGTGACCCCGGTCTGGCATTCGCGGGCCAGCTGCGTGACGACGAGAGTGGACTCTGCTATAACCGTTTTCGGTACTACGACCCGCAAGGTGCTTGTTATATCTCCCCCGACCCGATAGGGATACTGGGTGGTGAGAATAACTATGGGTATGTGTCTAATCCAGTGAACTGGGTTGACCCACTGGGGTTGGCGGGGTGTGGCATAAACCCTAGGCTAATGACTCGATTAAGTAAATGGCGAGAATACAAAGCAAGTGGCGGGACGATGAATATGAGTTCATGGGGGCGGCATACTCGTTCACAGCCTTGGGGGCATGGTACAAGAGGAGGATACTCTGATTGGCTGAATTCACTGTCTGGACGTATTCATGGAAATAGCCGATTAGCTACTGGCCCTCACGATGTCTATGTAGTTCGCGAAATTGGGAGTGGTCGTTTATTGCACTTTGGGGAGACTGGTCGAGGATACATGGCGCGCTTTGCTGAACACCAAAGGAGATTCAATGAGCTAGGTATAAAAACTTACCCAGAGCATTTGGCCACGGTTGAAGGAAAAGCAGCAGCTAAGGCTTTAGAACTCCGTTACATTACTACATATGAGCGAATGTTTGGTCATATGCCACCTTATAACCCGGTGTATCATTAATATGAATTTCTCTATTGCTGTTGTCTCGAAAAATAGAATTTATACAAAATCATTTAAGAGGGTGATGGCTGATCTACAGCCATTGATAGATGCATTGGAACATGTTGAAATGAAGTGCCCGATTGGTGACTCAATATTAGTCATGGCTAGTGATGAAGGTGACCTTAAACCTTTCGAAATAGTTGAAATTCCGAATAAGGATGCGCTATTTCAATATGCTGCAGGAATTAAAGGTTATGTAAGTGATGATGAGTTGAAAATGGATTTATTTCTAATCTTAAGGCTTGTTGTAAAAAAAGTCCCCTTTGCCACACCAGACCATGAGCAATATGACGGTATTTTTCAAACAATGGAGTCGAAATTTATTATGCCATGAAAATCTGGGGTGATGTCTCCGATCGGTTGAGTAGGTGTGGTGGGTTCCTTTGAGGCTTGTGTCATCATGGCGTCCATCACCGTTCACTGCCCTCGTTGTAACTCTGGCTGCGTATACCGCCATGGCAAGACCCCTGCAGGCAATGTTCGCTATCGTTGTCCACGTGTTTCAGCTCACTTACACCTATGAAGCACGCAAGCCTGGCGTCAAAGAGAAGATTGTTGATATGGCGTTCAACGGCTCAGGTGCTCGTGATACCAAGCGATTGGCTCGCAAAACCATCTGCTTCTCTCGTTCCGTTGAGCTCCACGAGAAAGTGATTGGTGCCTTTATCGAAAGGCATCATTTTAACTGATTAGAGGCATTACCGACGAGCTTAGTAAAATAGCATCAGAGATATCAAGTGGTACTTTTAAATTCTAAGGGACCGTAATGAACGAGGTGGATACACTTAAATCTGAATTTGAAAAAATAAATGCTACCTCACGGGTATTTTTAGAGAGATTTTATTCAGATGTAGAAAAACATTCAGCTGTCAATAAAATAAGCGAAGGAAGATTGTTAAATATCAGGCCTTTTGAAGCGGAGAGGTTTGGTTTTAAACTAGGAAAAGAACTAAATGTTTTCCCAAAAAATAAAAAAGACGTTCAGTTTTGGAGTTTTAATTCTACCGGGGATACTCTATTAGTCGAACGGCTTGGTTCAAATGGGGAAGTTCAGTATAGTGATTTTTACTTTCACTCTGACAATGGAGTCAGAGTGATTGGCTTTTACGATGATGACTCACTGGCTTTTGTTATGGATATTGAGTTTAACAATGGTAAGGCAATGAAAGAATTTAATTATGGGAGATTTGGCTCGAGCTTTTCGGATTATCATTATAATGACGATATACTAACAGATATAATGGTTCATGAGAGAGAACATTCTCAGGAAGGGTATTCTAATCATACTTTATTTTTTGGCTATGAGAATGGTGCTTTAAGTGAAATAGTAAAGTGTTATCCGAATGGATATCGTGAACGACGTTATCCATAGATTTCACTCTGCGAAGAATTTTCTCATGACACATCAAGCCTTATGGCTGGCAGTGGCAGTGGCAGCCAGCATGCTTGCAGCCTGTTCTTCCACGGTGTCACTCACTGACGCCGAGTTATCCCAAGCCGCAAAACAGGGGGATGGCCGTGCCCAATATGAGCTGGCCAAACGTCTGGCAAGCCAGCCTGATTACTCCAATGCCATGCACTGGATGCAGCAAGCGGCACAGCAGTCGGGTTCTTTGGCCGCCGAGCCGCGGATCTGCGCCAATGCTTCCTCCCCATCAGTGACTTCGTCGGCTCGGCTAGTATGATGGCTTGCTGAGTCCGTCTCCTGCCCGGTTCGGGTCATGCAGGCTTATCGGGTACCAGGCCCGGTGCAGGCAAGCGGAACCGTTTCTTGAGCGAGGTCATCCATGAATGCAACAGAGCTTTGGCAGCTTTCCCCCGAACAGTTCAACGAGTGGCGCCGGGCCAACGACTATCCCCTGATCTGGGATCTGCTGGTGGCGTCGCTGCCCCATTTCGACGACTGGATGACGGAGCAGAAGATCGACAAGCAGGTGATTTTCCAGATCGGCATCGCCCGCTTCATCAGCTCCCGCTGCGTGCTGAGCCTGTGCCTCTACATGAGCGACGACAAGATCAGGCTCTATGAGACCGCCTCGAGCGCGCTGGAGTCCCTGCGCAAGAGCGGGTTGATCCGTGCCGAGACACGCTTTGAACCCTACTGCATGTGGCTGGCCGGCAAGCACGGCAAGGACGAGGTGAAGCGGGTGCAGAGCCTGCTCTC
Organism: Aeromonas sp. CD; assembly: GCF_033349375.1. NCBI lineage: Bacteria > Pseudomonadati > Pseudomonadota > Gammaproteobacteria > Aeromonadales > Aeromonadaceae > Aeromonas > Aeromonas sp. CD. The sequence continues at coordinate 4,323,908 of NZ_CP137631.1, read as the reverse complement.
GGTCTCCGAGAACAACAAGGGGGAGGCCCAGGTGCTGGGCAAGCACCGCCTGCTCAACATCGGCGGCGTCGAGCTCAAAAGCCCCATCATCTCCGGCCGGCTGCTCGACTTCACCTGCCTGGATGAACTCTCGCTGGATGGCGCCGTCAACAACTCCAAGGTCTATCTGTGGCACTGCTCGGCCAAGGGGGTGAGGGTCAACGGCGGGGTGATCGGGCTCGATCTGTTCGACTCCCTGCTGTGGGACCACAGGGCCTGGGCCAAGAAACGGGAGCTGGCGCTGGAGGACGGGGTGTTTCAGGATTTCACCATCGAGTGCGAGGAGATCCGTTTTCACTCCTCCCGGGCGGTGCTGAAAAACTTCAACGTGCGGGCCAAGAACTTCGACGCCACCATGGAGCACACCAACCTGGACAAGGTGCAGGTGGCCTACAACGAGAATGGTCGGGTCGATCACAGCGAGGCCAGCAAGCTCTACCGCAACGCCAAGCGGCTCTTCTCCAGCGTGGGGGATACCGTCGATGCCGGCGAGTGCTACTACAAGGAGAAGCTGCACGAGATGAAGTCGCTGGCGAGCCCCAGAGAGCTGTTCAAGGAGTGCTGGCTGCGCAGCGGCTGGCTCAAGAAAGGCTGGCTCACCCTGCTGTGCTACCTGAAGTGCGCCGCCAAGTTCATCAGCTTCATCACCTGGGGCTTTGGCGAGCGGCCGATCCGCAGCCTGCTGTTGTCGATGGGGGTGATCCTGCTGGCGACCCTGACCTATTTTCTGGCGCCGGCCTCGGTTACCTATCATCACCTGGGCCGCTCGCTCTACTTCAGCATCGTCACCTTCGTAACCCTGGGCTATGGCGACATCTCCCAGACCTCCTCCCCGCTCCAGCTGCTGTCGGCCATCGAGGCCTTCTGCGGCATGTTCCTGACCGGGCTGTTCCTGGCGGGGTTTGCCTCCAAGACCAAGCAGTATTGATGGGGCGTCGGTTGCTGGTCGAGCGGGTCAGCCGGCTGGCGTGATCTCCTGCATCTTGAGCCAGAAGGCCTCCTGGCAGGGGTTGTGGAACAGCTTGCGTGCAGGTGTGATGGGAATGGGGCTGGCGACAACCCGGTAGCTGATCCAGCACTCCGGACAGAGCTGCGGAGAGGGATCTTCGTCCAGCTCCAGCTGGTGGCAGATGACCACGCCGTTGGCAAACCAGTAATGGGTCTGCCGGTGATGAGTCAGGGTGCCGCTCTCGTCCTGCTCGCTGTGCTGTTCACTCTGTTGGCGGACGATTATCGCCGGCCCCACCTGGCGATGGATGGCTCTGATATAGGTCACGAGGTCGTTCATGGTGCTGCTGGATGAGTAGATGGATGGCCGATGGGGCGAGCTTACCCGCGCCGGCCGTGGACGGCAATCTCGCCCGCCGCTTGTCTGGTGGCGGGCATTCAGGAGAAAAGTGATGGGGATTCCTGCTGACAAGGCCGAGCTGCTGCTCGCCATCGAGACGAACTTCGGCAAGCTGTTCAAGGCCTTGCAGGCAGTCCCCGAGGGCCTGACACAAGAGCCGGTGATGGAGGGGCACAGCAAGGGCACCCCCATGAGCGTGGCCAATCTGGTGGCCTACCTCATCGGCTGGAATGAGCTGGTGATCAAGTGGATCGAGCGGGATGCGGCGGATCTGCCGGTGGACTTTCCCGAGACCGGCTTTAAATGGAACGAGCTGGGCGGACTGGCGCACAAATTCTATCGGGACTATGAGGGGCTGACCTACCCGCAGCTGCTGACCCGGCTGGTGGCGGCCAGGGCCCGCATCGTCGAGCTGGTCGGGCAACGCAGCGACGATGAGCTGTACGGTCGCCCTTGGTATGAACGCTGGCCGCTGGGGCGGATGATCCAGTTCAATACCGCCTCGCCCTATCACAACGCCAACGGCCGGCTGCGCAAGTGGTTGAAGAGCGAGGGTGTGAAGCCGTAGAGCTCGTTGGCGGCCAGTACAGGCGAGGGGGTGGCAAGGCACAGGTCTCCCCCATGTTTCGCTGACTGGCTCCAGTTGTTATACTGCCGCCCCGTTTCGTCGCCGGGCTGGCCGTGGGCCGGCGCGCTGACGCGAGGCGGGCAGACTGGACAGGATCGTCCGGCCACCCGTTTTTCCTCCCTGGTTCAGCCGCCAGCGCGGCGAAGCGTCAATCCGTATGGCACGGGTTTGCGGCCAGCAGGAAGAGTCATTCAAGGAGCCCTTGTCGCAAGACAAGGGCTCCTGCTTTATGGGTGCCATAACAACAATACTCACCACACAGCGACAGATTTCAGGATTGGTATGGAAAATCAAGCAGTTAAAGATTCTCACCAGGGGGCGGCCTCCCTTCGCCGCTGGCTGGAGCCGGTATTGGTGTTGGTTATCCTCGGCAGCCTGTTTGGCTACCTCGGCAGCCAGATGGGCCTCTCCGCCCTGGTCAACACCCTGTTCAATACCGCTCACCAGCTGTTGCTCAATACCGTGCTCTTCATCATGGGCATTACCGTGCTGTCTGGCGCGCTCAGCCAACTGCTCAGCGAGTTCGGGGTGATCCGCCTGCTGGAGGTGCTGCTGGCACCGCTGATGAAGCCGGTGTTCCGGCTGCCGGGGCGTACCGCATTGGCGGCCCTGATGACCTTCTTCTCCGACAACCCGGCGGTGATCAGCCTCGCCAAGGACAGCCGCTTTCGCAAGGGCTTCACCCCCTGGCAGCTGGTGTCGCTCACCAACTTCGGTACCGCCTTTGGCATGGGGCTGATCGTGGTGACCTTCATGGCCACCCTGCAACTGCCGGGCGGCGAGTCCACCGCCAGTGCGGCGCTGATCGGCCTGCTCGGCGCCCTCATCGGCTCCGTGGTGTCGACCCGGCTGATGCAGCGGATGATCCGCCCGCTGGTGGGGGAGACCCCGATTTCCGACGAGGTGGCGAGCGTGGGGGCCAAACCGGGTCTGAGCCAGGAAGCCGCCCCTACCTGGCTGCGGGTGCTCAACGCTCTGCTGGACGGTGGCAAGTCCGGGGTGGAGCTGGGGATGGCGGTGATCCCGGGGGTGCTCATCATCAGCACCTTCGTGATGCTGCTGACCTTCGGCCCGGGCGAGCAGGGTTACAGTGGTGAAGCCTTCCAGGGGGTGGCGCTGCTGCCGGTGCTGGCAGCCAAGGTGGGCTGGTTGTTCGAGCTGCTGTTCGGCTTCACCCACGCCGAGCTGGTGGCCTTCCCGGTCACCTCGCTGGGGGCGGTCGGGGCTGCCATGTCGCTGGTTCCCCCCTTCATCGGCAAGGGCTGGATCACCGGCAACGAGGTGGCGGTGTTCACCGCCATGGGCATGTGCTGGAGCGGCTTCTTGAGCACCCATACCGCCATGCTGGATGCGCTCGGCTATCGCCATCTCACCTCCCGCGCCATCGTGGCCCACACCATCGGTGGCCTGTGCGCCGGGGTGGCGGCTCATCAGCTCTATCTCTGGCTGGGGTGAGCCATCAAGCAGCAAAGGGCGCCTCGGCGCCCTTTTGCTTGCGTGGCCGTCCGGCGGCCTCACAGGTTGCCGGGTCTGGGGATGGGGATGCCGAGCAGGAAGTTGTCCATCATGCCGACCATGCGGCCCAGCTCCGGTTTGGTAATGGTGTCGTTGGCGCCCAGCTGCAGCGCCTTGTGGCGGTTGTCATCGCTCATCAGCGACGAGAACATGACGATGGGGGTGGTCTTGAAGGCGGGGGTATCGCGCAGCCGCTTGAGCAGGTGCATGCCGTCCATGCGGGGCATCTCCACGTCGGTGATGATGCCGCTGACGAATTCGGCCACCGGGATCTTCTCCTCCTGCGACAGGCGATCGAACTCCATCAGCATCTCCAGCCCGTCGCCCCCGTCCTTGGCGGTCACCACGTTGTAGCCCGCGGTGCGCAGGGTGGTCTCGATCATCTTGCGAATGAAGGCGGAGTCGTCCACCACCAGGATGGTTTTGGCCTGGCGCATGGCCATCATGCGATCGTCGATGATGACCTTGCGATCCTGGGTCACATCGTACTTCTCCATGCTCAGCTCGGGGTTGATGTCGGCGATGATCTTCTCGAAGTCGAGGATCATGATGAGGTTGCCGTCGCGCCTGACCACAGCCACCACGCAGTCATTCTCGCCTGCCTCCAGGAACTGGCTGGGGGACTCCACATCCTCCCAGGAGACCCGGTGGATCCTGCTGACGCTGTCGATGAGGAAGCCGTTTGCCATCTTGTTGAAGTCGGTGACGATGACCACCTTGTTGCTGTTGTCCGGGTTGGTGCGGATGCCGAGCCAGCCGGCCAGATCTACCAGCGGGATCAGCCGCTCGCGCAGGGAGAAGACCCCCACCATGTGGCGCTGGGCATTGGGGTAGTCGGTGGTCTCCGGCACTCGGATCACCTCGCGCACCTTGGCGACGTTGATGCCGTAATAGGCTATTTTCTCGCGGCCATCGGGCAGCTGCTTCTTGAGGTGGAATTCGATGATCTCGAGCTCGTTGGTGCCGCTCTCGGTCAGGATGGATTTACGCTCTTCCCCGTCTTTGGACATCATGGTCACTCTCGTGCTTCTGGTTGCGCTGGCAGCACCCGCTGCGGTTTTCCCTCAGTATAGGAATGGATCCGCCGCTGACGGCGGGATCCACACAAGATCACCTCCATAACCGCTTGATCCCGCAGGCTGGAAGGCGCGTATCAGCCTATCAGGAAAAGCGCGGGGCGATGGAGAAGGCCATCACACTCGCCACAAGGGAGGCTGCATGAGCGTGTTGGTGATGGAGGCCGGTGGGGTGGCCCCTGACATGGCCATCAGTCATCGGTCGGCGCCAGCAGCCGGGCCAGCAGGCTGCGCAGCGCCTTGATGACCGCCGGTTTGCCTGCCAGTTGCAGCCTGGCCGCTAGCGTTCCCCAGTCGGCATATTGCCAGATGGTGGCGATCAGCAGTTGCCGCTCGGCGGGGTCAAGCTGCGCCAGTGTTGTCAGGTTGCCCGCCAGCCAGCGCTGCAGGCTAGGCTGGCACAGCTCGAACGGCTTGTGATGGTGGGCAAAGCAGGCCAGCTCATCCTGATCAAACTCATCGAGCCCGCTCGAGCTGGCCTCACCATCCTGCAGGCACTGCCACACCAGTTCGGATTCAAGATTTTTCAGCTCGCCCGCCAGCAGGGTGGGCAGCTGGCGCACGAAGCGTTGGTGCCAGTCGGCCAGCTCGGCGGCGCGGGCCGGTTGCAGCGCCTTGAGCAGCAGGGCGGCGTGGCTGCCGCTGGCGGCATCCCGCTGCAGGCCGATGCGCAGCACCCTGAGCCCGGCCTTGCGCCAGAATGGCAACAAGTCGGCGCTGGCCGAGAAGGCGGAGCCCAGATAGTCGAGCCCTGCCGCCTGATAATGCTGTTCGAGGTGGGCCAGCAGGAGCGACCCCAGCCCGTGGCGATGGAGCGCCGGATGAATGGCGATGCGCATTACCCGGGCGTAGCTGCGTGCGCCTGCGGTTTTGAAGCCGGCGTGTGCCAGCAGCGACTGGGGCAGCAGATGGCCGCGCGGGCGCCGCCGCCCGGCCCAGATCGCCTCGGCCAGCTCGTCTGCTATCTCTCCTTCCCGGGCCACCAGCGCCACCCCGAGCAGATGTGGGCCCTGCTCCAGCAGGTGGATGTCGAGGGCCGGGCTCTCCAGCAGGTAGCGCAGATCGCTCGGCGTGGTCTGGTAGTGGGCCAGTACCAGCAGGCCGAACACCCGATGGAGCAGCCCCTCGTCGGCGGCCAGTGCCTCCTGCTCGAGCCGGCGCCAGCCAGGCTGGGTGGGCGCTGGCGGCGTCTCGACCTCGGCATTGAGGCCGAGCAGCCGGAACACCAGCGGCTCCAGCGGATCCCGGCTACTCCAGCGGATCGGCTCGGCCAGGTGGATTTCCTGCCAGCCGGGCGTCTCGCGATCGAGCACCCGCTTGAAGCGCAGGTGAAAACCGCGACCCGTGCCCTCATAGCCGTGTTCTGTGGTGGCGAAGACGATGCGGCCGTGCCGGGCCAGCATGGCTTCCAGCAGCGGGGTGGGAATGGCGGCCGCTTCGTCCACCAGCAGCAGATCGGGCTGCAGCGGCTCGTGCACCAGCCGATCGGGCGAGCAGTAGCTGAGCCCTGCCAGCAGTTGCGGCGCGTCTTCAAGGGCATTGGCAGCGTGGGTAAACAGGGTGGCGACCGTGGCCTGGGAGGGCGCCGTCACCACGATCTGCAGATCGGGTTGTTGGCGCAGCAGCTCGGCGGCGGCCAGCCCCAGCAGGCTGCTCTTGCCGCGACCCCGATCCGCGCTCAACACCAGCGGGCGGCGGCGGTGACCGTGCAACACCTTGTGGATGGCGGGCAGGGCGCGCGCCTGATCACAGCTCAATGGCCGCGCTGGACCAACCGACTGCCACGGGGTTGTCGCGGCAGGGGGCGTCAGATCGAGGGCAGGGTCACCCGCCAGCAGCCGCACCAGCCTAGCGAGAAAGCCGTGACCCGCCAGCACAATGTCTTCCGGTTGTGCCACCAGCCGCACCCGATCCGGATCCGGCCAGGCTGGCCATTGGGCCCGCGGAGGGGTCAACAGCAGCAGCAGACCGCCTGCCCGCAAGGTGCCCGCCAGCGCCCCGAATGCGTCGGGGTGAAAACCGCTGAAAGTATTAAACACAAGCGTGTCGCACTCCTGACCGAGCCGTTGCAACGCCTTGGCCGCCGGTTGCGGGTGGTGCTCGCTCGGGCCGTCCCCCAGCCAGTAGCTGGCGCCGCTTAGCAGCGCCTCGGCTCGGGCGATGCAATCGGCCTCATCACCTTCCAGCCAGATCAGCCGCCGTTCACCGGTGCGGGCCAGCGCCTGGCGCAACTCGTCGAGCGCAGCCGGCATCATGAGGCGGTGCTGTCGGCCGGTTTGCGGGGCTCGAACATGCGATCCCCCATCTGGTCGATGAAGGTGTGTGCCTTCTGCACCATGAAGCGCTCCGCATCGGCGGGGTTGGCAAACAGATCGGAGCGGATGAAGCGGTGGGTCTGCAGCACTCCGTCCAGCTCCTTGGTGATGCGGCCTGCCAGCCGATACTGACCCCCTTCGGCCATGGGCTCGGGATAGATGAGGTAGCCGGCGTATTCGGTGGGCGTGACTTCGGTGGCCGGAGCGGGCTGGCCGCCAAACAGGGCAGTGAACAGTTTCTTGAGCATGATGTTTCCCTCAGTGACAGGGCATTGTCACCAAGGGGTTGATGGCTGGCAAGCGGGGGATCTTATTACCAATCGTTATTTGCACTACGAACCATTCTCATTTAGATTTCATGGCAATCCAGCATGAGGTAAACACTATGTACGTCTGTTTGTGCCGCGGCATCACAGATTCCCAGATCCGCAAGGCGGTACAGGCAGGCAAGACCGAGTTTCGCCAGCTCAAGCAGTCGCTCGAAGTGGGTGCCCAGTGTGGCAAATGCGTGCGCATGACCATGGAGATCATCGCCGCCGAACTCGACAAGGCCGAGCTGGAACAGGCGCCGCTCTACTACGAGGTGGCCTGAGCAGGGCCTGTTGCCGGCAAAACCGGCCCGTCTTTTCAATTCCTTCCCGCAGGCGAGCTGGCTCGCCGGACCTCTTGTTGTCACTTTTCTGGACTAAGCTCTAAGGATCTCAGCCTCAGGCACGAACCAAGGAGCACTGTCGATGAAAGGAGATCCCAAGATCATTGCCCACCTCAACAAGGTGCTGGCCAATGAGCTGATAGCCATCAACCAATATTTTCTGCATGCCCGCATCTACGATGACTGGGGCCTCAAGGCGCTCGGTCACAAGGAGTATCACGAGTCCATCGATGAGATGAAACACGCCGACGAGCTGGTCAAGCGGGTGCTGTTTCTGGAAGGGCTGCCCAACTTGCAGGATCTGGGCAAGCTGCGCATCGGCGAGACGGTGGAGGAGATGCTGCGCTGCGACCTGTCGCTGGAGATGGACGCCATCCCGGACCTGAAAGTCGCCATCGCCTACGCCGAGTCGGTGCAGGATTACATCAGCCGCGACCTGTTCCAGGAGATCCTGGAAGACGAGGAGGAGCACGTGGACTGGCTGGAGACCCAGCTCGATCTCATCGATCGCATCGGCCTGGAGAACTATCAGCAGTCCCAGCTGCATCACGGCGGATCCTGAATAGTTATGGCATGAAAAAACGATTAAAAAACCCGCTGCGGCGGGTTTTTTAATGTCTGGCTGCATAGCTTTTCATGAGGCTTATCACCATGAAAAGTAAGCTTATTTTTGTTAGTCAGGTCGCAAAAAAGTACGCGGGAGAGATGCACTATTGGAACCCCTTATTGGGGACAAACAATAACAACGGTTAAAGGACTACACCATGCACTTCTTGCCCAACAAGCTGGCGCTGGCTTGCGCCATCTCACTCTCGCTCGCTGCCTGCAATGACAACAGCTCCAACGCCCCGGCGGATCCCGCCGCCACCAAGGCCTCTCTGATGCAGACCATGGACGAGGCCCTGCGCGAAGGCCAGGCGCTCGACCCCTACGGTTTTGCCATCGATGCCGCCAGCATCGCTAAGCGCAAGGCCCTCGACAGTTCCCTGCTCAAACGGCTGGATGCCCTGGACTCGAGCGTACTGAGCGAACGGGACCGGTTGTTCTACGACATGATCCGCTGGGATCTGCAGATCAACCTGGCGGGTTACGATCTGCCCCAGTCCCAGATCCCGATCCATCACTTCCGCAACCGGGTGGTGGATCTGGCCGATGAGGTGGGGGCTGCGCCCGCCAGCGGCAGGGCGGCCCGCACCGTCGAGCGCGGCTTCGACTACTTCGAGCAGAGCTCGGCCGAGCGGGTCGCGCCGGGGGATGCCGCCTGGCGGCGCGACCTCGATCGCCCGGCTGCGGCACCGGTTCCGGCGGGCAAGGCGAGGGCTGCCACCGTGCCACTGGCCTGGTATCAGGAGCACCTCACCTGGCTCAAGGCCTATGACGGCTACCTGGCCGAGGTGAAGCACCAGTTCGAACTGGGCAGCGCCCAGGGCAACACCCTGCCGGACGAGCTGGTGGACCGGCTGCTGGCCCAGCTCAACAGCAAGCTGGATGGGGAGGCGATCGCCGGTGCCTATCTCGGCTGGCTGCAGCTGCCGGGAGAGGCGGACGAAGCGCTGCGCAGCGAGTACAAGGGAGTGCTGGACAGCATCAACGGCCGCTATCTGGCGCTGCGCGACTACCTGGATTACCAGCACGGCGGCGCCTATGCGGTGCGCCTTGGCAGCGGCGAGTGCGACGACGGTTTCTGCGGCATGACCAACGGGCGCGACTGGTATCGCTGGCTGCTGAAGAAGCACACCACCACCGACATGACGCCGGAGCAGGTGCATGCGCTGGGGCTGAGCGAGGTGGAGCGGATCTTCGGCGCCATGGTCAAGGTGTGCCATACCGTCGGCAAGTGTGACAGCGACGACGTGGTCCAGAGCAAGCAGAGCGGCCAGATCTACGCCTTCTTCCGCTATCTGAACGAGCCGGCCTTCTTCTATCAGAACCCGCTGGCGGTCTGGTCCGCCGGCCTCAACCCGGACAATGCAGCCGGGGCGACCCTGAGCGGGCCGCAGCAGCAGGCGCTGGCCGAACACGAGCGGGCACTGCAGGAGTACAACGCCTTCAAGAGCAAGGCGGCGCTGGTGCTGCCGGACTTCTTCGATGCCGAGCGCACCATTCCCAAGCTGGATTACGAGGTGGTGCCCGTCTCCTATGCGGATGCGCCATACGGCGGGGTGGCCTGGTATCAGGACGGCAACCCGCAGACCGGTCGCAAGGGGCAGTTCTTCCTCAACACCTACTACCCCTATGGTCTGCAGAGCTGGAACATCAGCACCCTGCTGGCCCACGAGGCGGCGCCGGGCCACCACTTCCAGATCACCATCGCCCAGGAGCTGGCCGCCAAGGATCCCGACTTCCCGCAGTACGTGGCGAGCGCCTCCTACACCGCCTATGCGGAGGGCTGGGCACTCTACACCGAATACCTGGCGGATCACGACATGGGGCTCTATCAGGGGCGCGGTCTCTATGATCCGGCGGTAGGGGACGTGAAGATCGAGGGATCGTCCGCCTTCAACAACCAGCTGCAGTACTTCGGTCGCCTCAACGAGGAGATGCTGAGGGCCATGCGGCTGGTGGTGGATACCGGCATCCACTGGTATGGCTGGAGCCACGACCAGGCCGTCAACTACATGAAGGAGAACTCGGCGCTGGGGGCGGGGGACATCAGCTCCGAGGTGCCGCGCTACATGGCCTACACCGGCCAGGCGACCTCCTACAAGGCGGGCCAGCTGGCGCTGATCCGGATGCGGGAGTCGGCCGAGCAGGCGCTGGGCGGAGGTTTTGACCTCAAGGCGTTCCACCACCATGTGCTGGAATACGGCATGCTGCCCATCTCGGTGCTGGAGCAGAAGAACAAGCAGTGGATTGAACAGTCGAAGTGATCACAGTTACGGCGCCCGGCAAGGCAACGGGCGCCGCTTTCGATTAGGATACGGCTCTATTCAAACAACACTGCTACGGATGATGTCCATGGAACAGATCGCCCGTGAGATGGCGGCCCACAAGCGAGTGGCGCTGGTGGCTCACGACAACATGAAGACCCCCCTGCTGAACTGGGTGATGCGGCGCAAGGAGGAGCTCAAGCTCCATCACCTCTACGCCACCGGCACCACCGGCACCATGCTCGGCAAGCAGGCACAACTGCCCATCACCTGTCTCTTCTCCGGCCCCATGGGGGGTGACCAGCAGCTCGGCGCCCTGATCGCCGAGGGCAAGATCGACGTGCTGATCTTCTTCTGGGATCCCCTCAATGCGGTGCCCCACGATCCGGACGTGAAGGCCTTGCTGCGCCTCGCGGCAGTCTGGAACATCCCGGTCGCCACCAACGAGGCGACCGCCGATTTCATCATGGACAGCCCCCACATGCGCCAGGAGTTCAGCGTGCAGATCCCGGACTACGCCGGCTATCTCAAGGCCAGAACCCAGTAACGGGGCAGAAACGACAGAGCCGGCCACAGGGCCGGCTCTTTTTATTGGCGGGAACGAAGATCAGCGCTGGAAGCTTTTCTGCGCGAACTTGGGTCTGGCATTCATGATCTGCTCCACCTGCTCGTCGCTCATCTTGCCGCGCGACAACCCCAGCACCTTGTAGGTGAGCAGCGGCCGGGCCGGCAGGGCGATCATCAGGGCGCGGATCTGGTTCTCGTCCTCTTTCTCACGCACCGGTTTGCCATAGGCATAGGTCAGTACGCCGGCATCCATCAGGTTTTTGACGGCAGGCTCGGTGATCGGCAAGTTTATGACGCTTTTGCGCTGCAGCACGAACTCGCGCAGCACCGCCTTCTCATTGAAGTCGAGAAAGGAGATCATCTGGGCCAGCTGATCCTGCTGGCGGCGGGACTGCCACTCGTCGCAGGCCCACTCCCAGGCGATCAGGAAGCCCTGACTGCAGAAGTAGGAGATGGCGATCAGCATGCCGACGCCGAGCCAGGCGGCGTGTGTGGCGGCCCACTGGCTGACGGCCCCCTTCATCAAACCGGCCGGAAACAGCAGGATGATGCTGCAGCAGAGCAGCAGCCAGACCATCAGCCAGTTGAGGCGGTTCAGTTGATAGAAATGTTGGATCCACCGTTTCATCGTTCACCCTTCCCAAATCAGTGTGGACAGTAGTCATCTCATAGCAAACGGTGTGCCAAGGCGAAGCGTTCAGCGGCAGGGGAGTGGATCCGGACGACAAAGCCGGTGGAGGGCACGGTTACATTCCCTTACAACTTGTTGAGCGAATGATCATTAGTTTGCCTTGTGAGGCGGCGCTCAACTTGGTAAAAAGCCCGCACTGTCATAGGGGAGTAGCAACCCGCCCGTGATCCGGGCAGGGCTCATGTCAACATTCTTGGATCCTCAGATCCATGGCATGGGCGGCGATGGCATCCATCGCTCTGCAAGACCTTTGGCCTCGATATGCAAGCCAGCCGGGCGAGCCGTATCGGGTCCATTGGTTGTTCTGCTCGCCTGGCGGTTACTCATCATGCTGATCACCCTGCTGTTATTTCTGCTCTCTGCCGTCACCATCTATCTGGCCTGCGAATATTTCGTCAACGGCATCGAATGGACCGGCCACCACTTCAAGTTCTCCCAGAGTGCCACCGGCTCCCTGCTGGCGGCACTCGGCACGGCCCTGCCCGAATGCATCGTCACCCTGACCGCGCTGCTGATGGGGAATGCCCCCGCTCAGCAGCAGATCGGGATAGGCGCCGCCCTCGGCGGTCCGCTGGTACTCTCCACCATTGGCTATGCCGCCGTCGGCGTGACCCTGCTGCTGTGCATGAGCCGCGAGCACAGGGCTATCGATGGTGAGGTGCAGCGCGAGATAGGCCGCGATCAGGCCTGGTTCGTCGGTATCTTCCTGGTGGCGGTGGCCCTCGGCATGGTGGCCTTCACCGGTAAAATCTGGCTGGCCCCGCTGTTCGTGCTGGTGTATCTGGTCTATGTGCGGCGCGAGCTGAAACAGACCGACAGCCACGAGGTAGAGTTGCCAGAGCCCCTCAAGCTGGATCCGGGCGCCGAGATCCCGGCGCTCGGCAAGGTGCTGCTGCAAACCCTGGTGGCGCTGGTGGTAGTAGCGCTGGCGGCCCAGCTGTTCGTTCACCAGCTGGAGAGCATGGGCGAGCTGTTCGGCCTCTCGCCGGTACTGGCGGCCCTGTTGCTGAGCCCGGTGGCGACCGAGATGCCAGAGCTGATGAACGTGCTGATCTGGGTGCGGCAGGGCAAGCACCGGCTGGCGCTGGCCAATATCTCGGGGGCCATGATGATCCAGGGCACCATTCCCAAGGCGTTCTGCCTGTTGTTCACCCCCTGGCTGCTGGACAGCACCATGATGGTCTCCTCGCTGGTGACGCTGCTGGCGGTCGTGCTGTTGTGGTGGGGGTTCAGTCGGGAGCGGATGACGGCGGGCAGGCTCGCCTGGGTGGGGCTTATCTATCTTGGCTTCTGCGGCTGGCTGATGGCGAACTGAGGCACCAGCCACACCAGATGCAAAAGGGTGGGACCTTGTCCCGCCCTTTTTGTTGTCATCACCCCATGCCGGCTGATGCCGGCAGGGTGGTCAGAACTGCTGGAACCAGCGCTGGATCTGGGCCGGATCCTTGCTCTGGGTGAGCGAGAGCATCAACAGGATCCGCGCCTTCTGCGGGTTGAGGGTCTCGGCGGCGACGAAGCCGTATTTGGCGTCATCGATCTCGGCATCCAGGGTGGTGGAACCGGTCGGCACGCGGGCGGAACGCACTACGCGGATACCGTCCTTGCTCGCCTTGGCCAGGGTGTCGAACAGGGTGTGGTATAGGTTGCCGTTGCCCACCCCGGCGCTGACGATGCCGTCGAACTTGGCATCCACCATCGCCTTGGCCGGCAGATCGGTGGCGTTGGCGTAGCTGTAGACGATGCCGACCTGCGGCAGCTTGTCGAGCTTGCTCACGTCAAACGGGGTCTTGCTGGTATGCAGACGGGCCGGGCTGCGCTGATAGTCGATCTTGCCGTTGTGGATGTAGCCGAGCGGGCCGAAGTTGGGGGAGGCGAAGGTCTGCACCCCGGTGGTGTTGGTCTTGGTGACGTCGCGGGCATCCAGCACGGTGTCGTTCATCGCCACCATGACGCCACGCCCCTTGGAGGCGGGGTCAGAGGCGGTCACCACGGCGTTGTAGAGGTTCATCGGGCCGTCGGCGCTCATGGCGGTGGAGGGGCGCATGGCGCCGACCAGCACCACCGGCTTGTCGCTCTTGACAGTCAGGTTGAGGAAGTAGGCGGTCTCTTCCATGGTGTCGGTGCCGTGGGTGATGACGATGCCGTCCACGTCATCCTTGGCCAGCAGCTCGTTGACCCGCTTGGCCAGCTTGAGCCACACCTCGTCGTTCATGTCCTGGGAGCCGATCTTGACCACCTGCTCACCCTGCACGTCGGCCACGTTCTTCATCTCGGGCACGGCGGCGATCAGCGTCTCGATGGCCACCTTGCCGGCCTCGTAGTTGGACTGGGTGGCGGACTGTCCCGCCCCGGCAATGGTACCGCCGGTGGCCAGGATATGGACGTTGGGCAGGGCCATGGCCATCGGGGAGAGGGTCAGGCCGAGGACGGCGGCGAGCAGGGTCTTGCGGATCGGGAGAGTCATGCAGCAAATCCTTCTGAGGTGAGAAAAATTGCAGCAAGTTTGCGCTTTCTGTTGCCGGGGTTTGTGATGACTCTCACCAAAAAACAGCTGGGTACAGAATTTTAACCTGTTTTATACCTATATAGAGATAATTTAACTCGCCGAGAAGCCTTTGGCTTCGATCAGGGCGATCAGCTCGGCCTTGCTCAGTTCGCTCTCGATGACGGCCTTGCTGCTGGCAAAGTCGACGCTGGCGGTGCTGACGGCAGGCTGGGCCAGCAGGGCTTTTTGCAGGCTGGCGGCGCAGCCACCGCAGGACATGCCGGAGACGGTGAGTTCGATGGTCATGGGATAGCTCCTCTGTTGATAGGCAGTCAGCGTAAAGCTGCCGCCCGCGGCAAGGTCAAGCTGCTGGCTAGCCCATCAGCCCCAGGTAGTTCATCAGGGCGGCGCCCAGGCTGGTGCTGACCAGCGAACCCAGCGTGGTGGTGGCGATGATGTTGGCTGCCAGCACGCTGTCGCCCCCCATGGCGCGGGTCATCACATAGCTGGCGGCGGCGGTGGGGGTGGAGCTGATGAGAAACAGGATGCCGAGCGCCTGCGGGCTGAAGCCCAGCGCCCAGGCGCCCATCACCAGCAGCACGGGGATGCACAGCAGCCGGTTGGCGGTGGCCCAGCCGGTCAGCAGGGCGCCCCCGCGCAGGGCCTTGAGGTTGAGGCTGGCGCCAGTGCAGAGCAGGGCCAGCGGCAGGGTCATGTTGGCGAAGTAGTTGCCGGTGGTGATCACCAGCTGGGGCAGCTCGATGCCGAGCAGGCCGAAGGGCAGGGCGGACAGAATGGCGATGATCAGCGGATTTTTGGCGATCCCCTTGAGGATCGGCTTTATCCCCTTGCTGCCCCCCAGACTGCGGGTCAGGGTGATCACCGCGAGCACGTTGTAGAGCACGGTGACCGAACCCACCAGCAGGGCGGCGGCGCCGATCCCCTCGGCGCCGTAGGCGTTCTGTACATAGGCCAGCCCCATGATCCCCATGTTGCCGCGAAAGCTGCCCTGCACGAAGATGCCTCGCTGGCGCCGTTCGGGGATGAAGCGGGCTGCCAGCAGCTCCAGCACCAGAAAGCCGGTGAGGGTGCCGAGCAGGCCGTAGAGGATGAGCCAGGGGCTCGGCATGGTGGAGAAGTCGGTGCGCACCATGCTGAGGAACAGCAGGGCGGGCAGGGTGACCTGGAACACCAGGCGGGAGGCGGACTCGACGAAGCTGTCGGGCAACAGACCGAGCTGCTTGAGCCAGATGCCGAGCAACAGCACCACGCAGATGGGGCCCGTGATGGATAGGGAGAAGTGCAGACTGGCCAGCAAAGTCATGATGGATCTCCTGTGCGATAGACGGGGCCCGTGACGGAGAGGGAGAAGTGCAGACTGGCCAACAGAGTCATGATGGATGTCCTGTGCGATAGACGAGGCCCGTGACGGAGAGAGATGGAAGCAGACTGGCGAATAGACCCATGATGCGCGTCCTGTGCGATGGCGAATGGCACGGCGTTCGCCCGGGCCAAAGGGGCATTCTAACGCCATGGGCTTGTATTCACAGGGGTTAATCACAACAATGTGGGCAATTCCACCGCCGAGCCCCTGTGAGCCACTTCATGGACAAAAAACTGACCATCCTCGACATCGCCCGACTCAGTGGTGTCGGCAAGTCGACCGTCTCCCGGGTGCTCAATCAGGATCCCAAGGTGAAGCAGGCGACGCGCGACCGGGTGGAGCAGATCATCGCCGAACACGGCTTCGTGCCGAGCAAGTCGGCGCGGGCCATGCGCAGCCAGAGCCAGCAGGTGGTGGGGATCATCGTCTCGCGGCTCGACTCCAGCTCGGAAAACCAGGCGGTGCGCGGCATGCTGGAGACCCTCTACCAGTGCGGCTACGACGCCGTGCTGATGGAGAGCAAGTTCTCCCCCGCCAAGGTGCAGGAGCATCTGGCGGTGCTGGAGCGGCGCGGGGTGGATGGCATTATTTTGTTCGCCTTCAACGACCTGGATTATGCCGCCATGGCGCCGCTCAGGGATAAGCTGGTGCTGGTTGCCCGCGATCATCCTGGCTTCTCCTCGGTCTGTTTTGACGATGCTGGTGCGGTGCACACCATGCTGGACCAGCTCGCCGCCCGCGGCATTCGCGACATCGCCTACCTGGGGGTGGATACCAGCGACCTCACCACCGGCCAGCGCCGGCTCGACGCCTACCTCGGCTATTGTGCCGAGCAGGGGCTGGCGGCGCGCAGCGCCCTCGGTGATCTCAGCCTGCAGAGCGGCTACCGGCTGGCGGGGGAGCTGCTCACCCCGACCACTGGCGCCCTGGTCTGCGCCAGCGACACCCTCGCCATCGGCGCGGCGAAATACCTGCAGGAGCAGGGGCGCAGCGAAGTGCTGGTGACCGGCCTTGGCAACAACCCCATGCTCAGCTTTCTCTTCCCCAACGCCCTCAGCCTGGATCTGGGCTACAAGGGGGCGGGCGAGCAGGCTGCTCGTCAGCTGCTCGGCCAGATCGAGCAGGATCTGCCCCCGCTGGCGACCATAGCCCCCAGCCACCCTCTGTGATTGCCATCACCTAGTCCTGCACAAAAACTGTGCTTTTTGTGAGCTCGGCCACGAAATGGGAACGTTCCCATTTTGATCTGGCCAGATTGGCGGCATGCTAAATGGGAACGATACCAAAAACGCTCGGGCCCACTGACTGGCCCAAAAGGGCGACGCAGACCAATATCAATGGAGTCACAGAGGGAAGGCTCATGTCCAAGATCAACGCACAACACCTGGCCACGCTCATCGACAAGATCGGTGGCAAGGAGAACATCGCCACCGTCAGCCACTGCCTGACCCGGCTGCGCTTCGTCCTGAACGATCCGGCCAAGGCCGACAGCAAGGCCATCGAAACCATCCCGGCGGTGAAGGGGAGCTTCACCCAGGGTGGCCAGTTCCAGGTGGTCATCGGCAACGAGGTGGAGCAGTGGTACAAGGCGCTGACCGAAGAGATCGGCGTCAGCGGCGGCAGCAAGGAGGCCGCCAAGCAGGCGGCGCGCCAGAACATGAATCCGCTGGAGCGGGGCATCTCCCATCTGGCGGAGATCTTCGTGCCGCTGCTGCCCGCCATCATCACCGGCGGTTTGATCCTGGGCTTTCGCAACGTCATCGGCGACATCAAGATGTTCGACGATGGCACTCATTCCCTCACCGAGATCAGCCAGTTCTGGGCGCAGGTGCATGCCTTCCTCTGGCTGCTGGGCGAGGCGATCTTCCACTTCCTGCCGGTGGGCGTCTGCTGGTCTGCGGTCAAGAAGATGGGCGGCTCCGAGATATTGGGTATCGTGCTCGGTATCACCCTGGTCTCCCCGCAACTGATGAACGCCTACGGCATCGGTCAGCAGACCCCAGAGGTGTGGGACTTCGGCCTGTTCGTCATCCAGAAGGTGGGTTATCAGGCGCAAGTCATTCCGGCCCTGCTGGCGGGGGTATTCCTGGCCTGGGTGGAGACCAACCTCAAGCGGATCATTCCGGCCTATCTCTATCTGGTGATTGTGCCCTTCATCTCCCTGCTGCTGGCGGTGATCGTGGCCCACGCCTTTATCGGCCCGTTCGGTCGCTGGCTGGGTGATGGCGTCGGTTTCGCTGCCAAGGCGGCCATGACAGGTTCGTTTGCCCCCATCGGTGCCGCCCTGTTCGGTTTCCTCTATGCGCCGCTGGTCATCACCGGCATCCACCACACCACCAACGCGGTGGATCTGCAGTTGATGCAGAGCATGGGTGGTACCCCGATCTGGCCGCTGATCGCCCTCTCCAACATTGCCCAGGCGTCTGCGGTCGTCGGCATCATTCTGATTAGCCGCAAGGAGAACGAACGGGAGATCTCGGTGCCTGCCGCCATCTCCGCCTACCTGGGGGTGACCGAGCCGGCCATGTACGGCATCAACCTCAAGTACAAGTTCCCCATGCTGTGCGCCATGGTGGGCTCCAGCCTTGCGGCCCTCATCTGCGGTTTCGCCGGGGTGATGGCCAACGGCATCGGGGTAGGGGGCCTACCGGGTATCCTCTCCATCCAGCCGCAATACTGGGCCATTTATTCCCTCGCCATGCTGGTGGCCATCGTAGTGCCTGTGGTGCTGACCCTGCTGGTTTACAAGCGCCAGCAGGCGGCCGGCAAGCTGGCCCAGGCCAGCGCCTGATCCCACGCATCAGGGCGACCCGCAGGGGGTCGCCCTCTCCCTTTTTCATTCGAGACAAGAGCAAGACCCATGAGCCAAACACCCTGGTGGCAGAGCGCCGTGATTTACCAGATTTACCCCAAGAGCTTTCAGGATTCCGCTGCCCGTGGCACCGGCGATCTCAAGGGGATCATGGCCCGCCTCGACTATCTCAAGACCCTCGGTGTCGATGCCCTCTGGCTGACTCCGGTGTACGTCTCCCCGCAGGTGGACAACGGCTACGACATCGCCGACTACCTTGCCATCGACCCCGCCTACGGCACCATGGCCGACTTCGAGGCGCTGCTGGCTGCCGCCCACGCGCGCGACATCCGCATCGTGATGGATATCGTAGTGAACCACACCTCCACCGAGCACGCCTGGTTCAAGTCGGCGCTGGGGGATAAAAACAGTCCCTACCGCGACTACTACATCTGGCGCGATCCGGTGGATGGCGGCGTGCCCAACAACTGGCAATCCAAGTTTGGCGGCAGTGCCTGGGAGCTAGATGACCTCACCGGTCAGTACTACCTGCACCTGTTTGCCCGCGAGCAGGCGGATCTCAACTGGGAGAACCCGGCGGTACGTGCCGAGGTGAAAAACATCATCCACTTCTGGGCCAAGAAGGGGGTGGACGGTTTCCGGCTCGACGTCATCAACCTCATCTCCAAGGATCAGGCGTTCCCGAACGACGAGATAGGCGATGGCCGCCGTTTCTACACCGACGGGCCGCGTATCCACGAGTTCTTGCAGGATGTGAGCCGCGACGTCTTTGCCCCGGTCGGCGCCATGACGGTGGGGGAGATGTCCTCTACTTCGCTGGAGCACTGCCAGCGTTACGGCGCGCTGGATGGCTCCGAGCTCTCCATGGTGTTCAACTTCCACCATCTGAAGGTGGATTACCCCAATGGCGACAAGTGGACGAAAGCACCGTTCGATTTCCTCGAACTCAAGCGCATCTTTAATCACTGGCAGAGCGGCATGCACGGCAAGGGGTGGTCGGCGCTGTTCTGGTGCAACCACGATCAGCCGCGCATCGTCTCCCGTTTCGGTGACGAGGGCGAGCATAGGGTGGTGGCCGCCAAGATGCTGGCCAGCACATTGCACGGCCTGCAAGGCACCCCCTACATCTATCAGGGGGAGGAGATCGGCATGACCAACCCCGGCTATCAGCGCATCGATGACTATCAGGATGTGGAGAGCCGCAACATCTTCGCCATCAAGCAGGCCGAAGGGATGAGCGAGGCCGAGATCCTGGCCATTCTCGGCGCCAAGTCCCGCGACAACTCGCGCACTCCGATGCAGTGGAGCGCCGCCCCCAACGCCGGCTTTACCAGCGGAACGCCCTGGCTCAAGCCCGCCGCCAACTACCCGGTAATCAACGCCGAGGCGGCGCTGGCCGACCAGCACTCGGTGTTCTGGCACTACCGGGATCTGATCCGCCTGCGCAAGACTCACCCCATCTTCAGCCAGGGGGATTATCAGGAGCTGCTGGCAGGGCAGCCGCAGATCTGGGCCTATGCCCGCCGTGCCAACGGCCAGACCCTTCTGGTGGTGAGCAACTTCTACGGCGAGCCGGCCACCTTCGCCCTGCCGGACGAACTGGCCACTGGCAAGGGGCGCCTGCTGCTTGGCAACTACCCAGATAGCCCGGGCCGACCGCAGTCCTGTATGCTGCGCCCTTATGAATCCCTGATCTGGCTGGTGGAGTAGGTGATGAGCGAGGTGACGACGAAGACGGCGGTGCGTGGTGCCGAGTGGCAGAAGATGGTAGCAGGGGAGCCTTATGATGCAGGCGACCCTGAACTGAAAGCGGCGCGCGAGCGCTGCCGCCGGCTCTATCACACCTTCAACACCAGCTGGCAGGAGAAACCGGCGCGGGATGCCCTGCTCCATGAACTGCTGGGTGGCCGTGGCAAAGCGTGTGCCATCAACCCGCCGTTTTTTTGCGACTATGGTGCCAACATCTTCGTGGGGGAGAACTTCTACGCCAACGTGGGCTGCACCATCCTCGATGTGTGCGAGGTACACATCGGCGACAACGTTCTGCTGGCGCCGGGGGTGCAGATCTACACCGCCGCTCATCCGGTGGCGGTGGCGCCGCGCATCAAGGGGGTGGAGTTCGGCAAGCCGGTACGGATCGGCCACAACGTCTGGATTGGCGGGAGTACAGTCATCTGCCCCGGCGTCACCATAGGGGACAACAGCGTCATCGGCGCGGGCTCGGTGGTGACCAAGGATGTGCCGGCGGGCGTGGTGGCGGCCGGCAACCCCTGCAAGGTGTTGCGGCCGATGACGGCGGAGGAGCTGGCGGCGGTCTGACCCAGCCGGGGCGGGCAATCCCGCCCCGGTTGATATCTGGCGGCGCGCTCAAAGGCGCCATCCTTCGTCTGATTTCTTCCCAAGGACGTGCCGGCCCGACCGGGCAGTGCGTTCTCACCTCAGGCAGGCAGCAAGGCTCCGCAGCGTTTGTGCTGTTTCATGACCACCAGGGTCTTGAAGCTGCGCACCTGCTCCCTGGCATGCAGCACCCGCCGGGTAAACAGGTCGTAGCTCTGCATGTCTCGTGCGGCGACCTGCAGCACGAAGTCCTGCTCCCCCGTGACGTACCAGAGGTCCATGACCTCCGGTTCCCCTTGCAGGCTGGCGATCATCTCATCGACGATGCGGCCGTGATCCCGCTCCAGCGTCACGAGCACCAGCATGGTGATGGGCCAGCCCATGGTGGCCGGTGCTACCAGTGCCACCTCCCGCTCGATGAGTTCCGCCTCCCGCAGCGCCCGCACGCGGCGGTAACAGGCCGGCGCCGAGAGGCCGACCCGGTGGGCCAGCTCGGGGATCGGCAGGCGGGCATCCTGCTGCAGTTCGGCGAGGATGAGCAGATCGAATTTGTCGGTCATGGGAAGAGAGATAAAAATTATCGAATAGAGCCAGTTTTAGACCGAAATTACGGTCGTCGCCAGATATATTTTACTTCTCATTGTCTGCTCAGGTTTGAACAAGATGCCGCCGAACACCACTGCTTTTTCCTCCCTGCTGGCGGTCATCCTCGCCATGCTGTCGATTACCCTCGGCGCCTCGCTGGCCAAGTCCCTGTTTCCCCTGATCGGGGCCGCCGGTACCACCTTGTTCCGGCTGGGATGCGCCGCCCTGCTCCTCTCGCTGGTGTTTCGCATCTGGCGAATGTCCCTCGATCGACGCACCCTGCTGGGGGCCATCCCCTATGGGCTGTCGCTGGGAGCAATGAATCTGCTGTTCTATCTGGCGATCGAGCTGATCCCCCTCGGCGTGGCGCTGGCCATCGAGTTCATCGGCCCCTTGACGGTGGCGCTGCTCGGCTCGCGCCATCGGGCAGACTTCCTCTGGCTGGCGCTGGCCATCGTCGGCCTGCTGTTGTTGCTGCCGCTGCGGGCGGCCGAACAGACCCTCGATCCGCTGGGGGCGGCGTTGGCGCTCGGGGCCGGGGTGTTCTGGGGGCTCTATATGCTGACCGGCAAGCGGGCCGGTGCCCTGCTGGGGGCGCAGGCGCCGGCGCTGGGCATGTGGGTGGGGGCCTTGCTGGTGCTGCCATTCGGCCTCGGTGGTGCGAGCGAGGCCACCTTCACCCTGCCCGTGGTGCTGACCATCGTGGGGGTAGGGCTGCTCTCCAGCGCGATCCCTTACTCCCTCGAGATGTTTGCCCTGCGCCGGCTGCCGCTCAAGAGCTACGGCATTCTGACCAGCGGTGAACCCGCCATGGGGGCCCTGATGGGGTTGCTGTTGCTGGGGGAACAGTTGCCTCCGGCCCAGTGGCTAGGGATAGCGGCGATCATCGTCGCCTCCATGGGCACCACCTGGCAAGGCGGGCGCCGGCGCACCGAGCCGGCGTGATCTGCCGGGCCCGTACGGTCGCTGTATTACCCTCATGACCCTGTCGGTGGGGGTCTGCTCTTCGCTGAACCCGGGATGCACAGCCACTTCAGATTTTTTGAACATCTAGGCCAGTTTATCTCGCTAACAATGGCGGGCCTGGATGTTTAATATTCACTCAACGCTTAGGCAGGAACGCCAAGCGGCCAAATAACTGGTCGTTCAAGGCTGTGGCACTCTCAAACAGGGTGCCGGATGTCGGTGAAAGAACAACACACTATTTGAATAACCTCTTGCAAGGATGCATTGATTCGGGCCCGTCGGCCCAGGCAATGACATAAAAACCAAGAGAGTGAATGAACATGAAAAACGTAATCAAGATGCTGGCCGTTGCAGGCCTGATGACCGCAGGTTTCGCCCAGGCTTCCGTTCCGGCTGACTTCAACGCCGCTCCGGGCGTGCTGTTTGTGAACTGGCACGCGACCGCCGCCGTCGAAGGCAAGGCCAACCCCATGCTGGAAGTGCGTGACGAGTCTGGCGACGTGGTTGCCTCCGTCCATGCCAACCTGATGGGCACCCAGCAAGTGCAGATCCCGAGCCGCACCCAGGGCAACCTGACCGTGAGCCTGGGTGATCAGAGCAGCGACTACCGCATCCCGTTCGGCATCGGCAGCGGCAAGCAGCGCTAATTATCGCTATCCCCCCGGTTGCTGATTAGCAATAACTGTGGTGTGAGGCAATGTCCTGATTGTCTGAGATTGCTCGCAGTCGCAGGCAATGCGGATGAGGGTGAGGGTGAGGGTGATGCCATTCCGCCAAATGACAAAGGCGCCGTAAAGGCGCCTTTGTCATTGCTGGTGATTCGCCGATGTTGCCGTGGTCAGGGTGCTATTGCGTAAATACGGGGCCAAAACCAGAACCCCACAAAATGGCCGTGGTCGCCAGTACGCAGACCAGCAGCACCAATCCTACCGTCACCACAGAGCTGGCATAGATAAACCCTTGTTCCTTGGGGATGTGCATCAGTATTGGCACGCCGATATAGAGCAGGTAGATGGAATAGCTCAATCCTATGAGACCAATGATCATGACAAACCAGAGGTGCGGGAAAAAGGCTGAGAAGCCAACCATAAACAACGGTGTAGAGGTATAGGCAGCCAGTTCGAGCGCCGTCGTATAGCTGGGATCAGAGCCAAAGGTGTGCCCCATCCAGTGAGCCAGATAGGCCAGTGCAAATACGCCAGCGATAAGCGCAATATACATGGCTACCGATAGCATGAACGCACTCTCTGCGGTCAGGGTTATGGGATCTCCGACACCAATACTCCAGCCGATGTGAACGGCGGAGTAGTAGGCACAAACCGAGGGGATAAGAGCCACGACAAGAATATGGACCAGACTGTTTCTGAAGCTGTCATGACCTTCGTCTATGGTATGCCATTCAGAGTGAGGATGGGCATACAGGCCCCATAAATGATTTAATATCATAGCGTTATTCCTTCTCTACTTTAGTTTGTGGATCGTCGTATCCCGTTTTACTCCTCAGGTACCTGGTTGGTATCACTGGGCGAGCCATTCCTATGCGGCTGCCACCGATAGTTTTAAATAAAGCTGCCCCTGCCCCCCTACGTCAAGGTCCCCATTTCCAATCCCTGCTGCTGGCGCGGTTTGCCATCGAGTGAGCCATGAGTTGATACAAACTGCTCTGATGAGTCCCAGAACGTCGACATCATTTTGGCTTTTTCACAATATGGACTAATACTTGTCTGTGAGAGTGTTTTTAATAAGTCTATTATTTTCAGGTGGTTAGGCCTTTTTTATGGGCGAAACTTGTGGTCCTTTCCAGCGTGCACAGGGAGTGCAAAGTGGGAAAAAGTGCGATCAGGCAAGGTGTGTGGATGATGTGCCTTACTGGCAAGAGTGTTTTCGCCAGCGAGATCACATTCAACATGACTCGAGGGGCGACGGCCATCAGCCAGCAGGTCTATGACCTGCACATGACCATCTTCTACATCTGCTGCCTGATCGGCTTGCTGGTGTTCGGCGCCATGCTCTGGTCCATCGTCCGTCATCGTAAATCCCGCGGTGCCAAGGCCGCCCAATTCCACGAGAGCACCCGTATCGAGCTGCTCTGGACTGCCATTCCCGTGTTGATCCTGGTGGCCATGGCGGTGCCCGCCACCTCGACCCTGCTGAAGATGGAAGACACCTCCAAGGCCGATCTGACCGTGCTGGTCACCGGCTCTCAATGGAAGTGGCATTACAAGTACCTCGAGCATCCGGTGGAGTTCTACTCCCTGCTGGCTACCAACAGGAAGCAGATAAAGGGTGAGCAGCCCAAAGGCGACCACTACTTGCTGGAGGTTGATCAGCCGCTGGTACTGCCCGTCGGCAAGAAGATCCGCTTCCTGATGACTTCGGACGATGTCATCCACTCCTGGTGGGTGCCCGCCTTCGCGGTGAAACGGGATGCCAACCCCGGCTACATCAATGAGTCCTGGACCCGGATAGACAAACCGGGCACCTACCGGGGGCAGTGCGCCGAGCTGTGCGGCAAGGATCATGGCTTCATGCCCATCGTCGTGGTGGCGAAATCCGCCGAGGAGTTTGATGGCTGGATTGCCAAGACCGCAGGGGAGCAGGCGGCCGCCAAGGCGCAGCAGCAAGATCTGGCGAGTCAGACCATGACCCTGCCCCAGGCCATGGAGATCGGCGAGAAAGTATTCCTCGGCCACTGCGCCGCCTGTCACCAGCCCGCCGGGACCGGGTTGCCCGGCATTTTCCCCGCCCTCAAGGGCAGCAAGGTCACCACTATGGCGGAAAATCGGAGCCATCATCTGGATCTGGTGCTCCATGGCAAGAGCGGGACGGCCATGCTCGGCTTTGGCAAGCAGCTCAGCCTGCAGGAGGTGGCCGCCGTGGTGACTTACGAGCGAAATGCCTGGGGCAACAATACCGGCGATGTGGTTCAGGCTGCCGAGGTGCAGTCCATCTTGAAACAGGACAAGTGAGGCGTCGGCATGAGTGATGGAATCATGGATACCCCGCACGGCGAGCGCGCCCATCAGCCAGCGACGGGTCTGAGGCGCTGGCTATATACAACGAATCACAAGGATATCGGCACCCTCTATCTGCTGTTCGCGCTGACCATGTTCTTCACCGGTGGCGCCATGGCCATGGTGATCCGGGCCGAGTTGTTCCAGCCCGGGCTGCAGCTGGTCGAGCCCCTGTTCTTCAACCAGATGACCACGGTGCACGGCCTCATCATGGTGTTTGGCGCCGTGATGCCGGCCTTTACCGGCCTCGCCAACTGGCTGATCCCCATGATGATAGGGGCGCCGGACATGGCGCTGCCCAGGATGAACAACTGGAGCTTCTGGATACTGCCGTTTGCCTTCCTGATCCTGCTGTCGAGCCTGTTCATGGAGGGCGGTGGCCCGAGCTCTGGCTGGACCTTCTATGCCCCCTTGTCGACCAAGTACAGTGGCAACAGCACGGCACTGTTTGTGTTCGCCATCCACATCATGGGGATCTCCTCCATCATGGGGGCTATCAATGTCATCGTGACCATCTTCAACCTGCGGGCGCCGGGTATGGACTGGATGAGGATGCCGCTGTTTGTCTGGACCTGGCTCATCACCGCCTTCCTGCTCATCGCCGTCATGCCGGTGCTGGCGGCGGCGGTGACCATGGTGCTGACGGACAAGTACTTCGGCACCAGTTTCTTCGATGCGGCCGGGGGCGGGGATCCCGTGATGTTCCAGCATATCTTCTGGTTCTTCGGCCACCCGGAGGTCTACATCATGATATTGCCGGCGTTCGGCATCGTCTCCAGCATCATCCCGACCTTTTCCCGCAAGAAGCTGTTTGGCTATCGATCCATGGTCTATGCCACCAGCAGCATAGCCCTGCTCTCCTTCATGGTGTGGGCCCACCACATGTTCACTACGGGGTTGCCGGTGGTGGCTGAGCTGTTCTTCATGTACACCACCATGCTGATCGCGGTGCCGACCGGGGTTAAGGTGTTTAACTGGGTCGCCACCATGTGGCGCGGTTCCCTGACCTTCGAGACCCCCATGCTGTTTGCCATCGCCTTCATCATCCTGTTCACCATAGGCGGCTTCTCGGGGCTGATGCTGGCCATGACGCCGGCAGATTTCCAATATCACGACACCTATTTCGTGGTGGCCCATTTCCATTATGTGCTGGTCACCGGCGCCGTCTTCTCGATCCTGGCTGCCGCTTACTACTGGCTGCCAAAATGGACAGGGCACAGGTATGACGAGCGGCTGGGGCAGTGGCATTTCTGGTGCTCCCTCATCTCGGTGAACATGTTGTTCTTCCCCATGCACTTCGTCGGACTGGCGGGTATGCCCCGCCGCATCCCGGACTACGCGCTGCAGTTTGCCGACTTCAACATGTTCATCAGCCTGGGGGGCTTCGCCTTCGGGTTGTCTCAACTGCTCTTCGTCTGGGGAGTGGTCAAGTGCATCCGGGGAGGGGAGCCGGCGGCGGATCGGGTGTGGGAGGGGGCCGAGGGGCTGGAGTGGACCCTGCCATCGCCGCCTCCCTATCACAGCTTCAAGGTTCCGCCCGAAATCCGGCCGGATGAGCACTAGGGAGGCCCCATGAACCAAGTCAATCATGGGCCGCTGCTCAGGAAGCTGGCCCTGATCATCGTCCTCATGTTCGGGTTCGCCTTCGCACTGGTGCCCCTGTACGACGTCTTTTGCAGGATCACCGGGCTCAATGGCAAGACGGCGGACCGGCCGGCCACGGTGGAGCGCACCGTGATAGATGACAAGCGGACCATACAGGTAGAGTTCCTGGCCCATGCCGACACCCAGATGCCCTGGCAGTTCAACGGGGAAACCCAGCGCCTGTCGGTGAAGCCCGGTGAGATGAGGCAGGTCAACTTCAAGGTGTTCAACCCGACGGACAGCACCATGGTGGGTCAGGCGGTTCCCTCTGTCTCCCCGGGCACTGCCGCCGCCTACCTGAAGAAGGTGGAGTGTTTCTGCTTCAACCGTCAGGAGCTGAAGGCGGGAGAGAGCAAGCTGATGCCGCTCAAGTTTTATATCGATCCTGCCCTGCCAGAAGACATCAATACCATCACACTCTCCTATTCCCTTTATGACATCACTCAGTCCAAGTCGACCCCGGCTCTTGCACAGAGGAAATAATCATGGCCAAGGTGAAGCAGAGTTATTATGTTCCGGAGCAGAGCCGCTGGCCCATCATAGGTGCCATGGCCCTGTTCCTGCTGGCCTTCGGGGCTGGTCACCTGGTCAACGAGGTCGCCAGCAAGCAGACGGGGATAGGTGGCTACCTGATGCTGGGGGGCGTCGCCCTGCTGGTTTTCATGTTGTTCGGCTGGTTCCGCCACATCATCCAGGAGTCCATGACCGGGCTCTACAGCGCCCAGATGGACAGATCCTTCAGACAGGGCATGGTCTGGTTCATCTTCTCCGAGGTGATGTTCTTCCTGGCTTTCTTCGCGGTGCTGTTCTATGCGCGGCAGTTGGCCATGCCCTGGCTGGATGGCGCCGGCAACAAGGCGATGACGGCGCAACTGCTCTGGCCGGACTTCTCGGCCCACTGGCCCATGCTCAAGACACCTGGCGGCACCATTACCCAGGCGATGCCCTGGCACGGCATTCCGCTCATCAACACCCTGATCTTGCTCAGCTCCTCCGTCACCCTGCTGTTCGCCCATACCGGCCTGGAGAACAATCAGCGTACTCGTCTCAAGTGGATGCTGTTCGCCACCCTGCTGCTGGGGGGAAGCTTTCTGTGGTTACAGGGTTATGAATACATACATGCCTATCGGGAGCTGGGACTGCGGCTGGATTCGGGGATCTATGGCAATACCTTCTTCATCCTGACCGGTTTCCACGGCCTGCACGTCACCCTGGGCACATTGTTTCTTGGCATCATCTGGCTACGTATCGTGCTGAGGGATCATTTCACCCCCGAGCGACATTTCGCCTTCCAGGCCGCAGCCTGGTACTGGCACTTCGTCGATGTGGTCTGGCTCTGTCTCTTCGTCTTCGTCTATCTGTTGTGAGGCCGGCTTCAGTAAGGACGGGGGTTGGGTTCCAGCCAGCCCATCGCCAGGGAGAGCAGCAGGATGACGACCACCAGCAGGGAGAAGAAGACCCGTCGACCCAGAGGGGCCGACATCCTCCTGGTCGCCTGATCCGTGGTCATCATCAGCCAGAGGGCGTGGAACAGCTGCCCTATGATGAGCAGCAACATGAGCACCAGCACTATCTTGATCAACATGTTAGGGCCTCGTGATATGCGTGAAGCGGTGACATGGCACAAGCAAGGACCACTCCATCGACGGCGCTGGCTGGTGCTGTTATTCACTCTGGGTGCCTCGGCCATTTTGTGCAAGCTGGCCCTCTGGCAATGGCAACGGGCAGCGGAGAAAGAGGCCTGGCTGCAGCAGGTGGCCGCGGCGCAGCAATCGGCGCCCCTGACGCTGGATAGGCTCGACTGGCGTGAACCGGAGCGGCTCGATGGTACCGTGCTGAGTGGGCAGGTGGTGTGGTTTCGGCCTTACATCTGGCTGCTGGACAATCAGGGGATGGAGGGGGAAATCGGTTATGACGTCATCATCCCGGTCCGGGCCGATGACGGCACGGCCTTGACCGGCACCGCTTCGTCGAAGGAACCCCTGCTCCTGGTCAATCTGGGTTGGATAGCGGCTCCGGTCAGTCGGGATCAGTTGCCCGCGCCCGCGATCCCGTCTGTGCTGGCACTGGATGGCCTACTGCGAATTAAGCCTGGTGGCCTGCTGCTCGGCCAGAACATAGAGAGCGGCCCTTATCCGAACCGGATCCAGTCCGTCAGGGTTGCCAGCCTGAGTGAACAGACCGGTTTGCCCCTCGCCGACGCCATTTTCTATCAAAAGAGTTCTCCGTTTCTCTACCACTACCAGCACAACGTCATGCCGCCCGAGAAGCACAGGGCCTATGCGTTGCAATGGCTGGGGCTGGCAATGGTGATGCTGGTGGGGGGGCTGGTGCTGACAAGGAGGGGCTCGTCATGAACGAATGGACTAGATGGAAGGTGCCGCTTGCCTTTGTGCTGGTGATCCTGCTGCCTGTATTGCTGGCGGCGCTGACCCTGCATCAGGGCTGGTATGAGGCCGGTACCCGCAGCAAGGGACAGTGGTTGCAGAGGGAGGTCTATCTGCTACCACCGCTCTCGACACATGAGAGTCAGTGGCGTCTGGTCTATCTGGAGCCTGAACGTTGTGAGGCTCTGTGCCAGCAGGTGCCTGCCCTGATGCAGCGGATCCAGAGCGCTCTGGGGCGCAATGGGGACAAGTTGGCACTAGTACCCCTCCCGTTGTCATCCCTTGGCACTGCCAAAGGATTGCAGGCGGATGAGTTGATGCTGGTAGATCCTCAGGGACTGGCCATATTGCACTACGAGGTACCGGACAACAGCAGTCAGTGGCCCCTGTTTGGCAAGGCGGTGCTGTCGGATCTGCAGCAACTGCTCAAGTTCCAGCGAGGTGTGCAATGAGACTGCAGAAGATATTGGCCTCGATCGCCATCGCACTGGCCGTGCTGGTCATTCTGCTCGGCGCCTATACCCGGCTTACCGATGCGGGGCTTGCCTGCCCCGACTGGCCAGGTTGTTACGGCTCCCTGGCCATTCCACAGCAAGCACATGCCGAACAGGCGACCCTGCTTTATCCAGATAGTCCACTTGAGCCTCACAAGGCCCGTAGCGAGATGGTACATCGTTATTTTGCCGGGGCCCTGGGTTGCCTCATCACGACCCTGTTTGTTCTGAGCTGGCGTGCTGGTGGCCGCCTGCGTTTTCTCTCGGGGGCGCTACTGGTATTGGTAATCGGGCAGGCGGCGCTTGGCATGTGGACCGTGACCCTGGCACTGCACCCCCTGGTGGTGACGACACACCTGCTCAGTGGCTTTGCGATCCTGACCCTGCTGTGGCTCTATCGCAGCGAGTTGGGGCAAGCCCGCCAAGCCATCGTCTGTGGCCAGGGGCTCACCTGGCTGGGCACTCTCGCCTGCGGCATGCTCTTGATCCAGATTGCCCTGGGAGGCTGGACCTCATCCAACTATGCTGCCATGGCCTGCGCCGAGCTGCCGGTTTGTCAGGCCGGTTGGCAGGACCAACTGGCGTGGGAGGAGGCCTTCCATCTGCCCCTCGGCCATGCCAGCTACGAGTTCGGAGTGATGGGCAAGGAGGCGCGCCAGACCATTCATATCGCCCATCGACTGGGGGCTCTGGCCGCGGCCCTGCTGGTGGGAGGCTTCGCACTGGGCCTGATCCGTCATGGAGGGCCGATGCGAGCGTTCGGATCTCTGCTCCTCACCCTGCTGCTGGTTCAGATAGCTCTGGGACTGGCCAATGTGCACCTCGCCCTGCCTCTGGCCAACGCGCTCGCCCATAACTTGGTGGGGGCGCACCTGCTGGTGGTGTGTGTGCTGGCTCGTCGGCACCTCTCCCACGCCGCCACCTCCCCCTCGTTGTCGCCTCTGGCGATCCGGAGCCGGATATGAACGACAAGTCGCTGGCGCAGCTATTCGATCTCCCGTTGCTACAGGACTACTACCAGCTGACCAAGCCGAAAGTGGTGGCCCTGCTGCTGCTGACGGCCTGGGTCGGCATGCTGTTGGCCGAGCCGACGATCGCCTCCCTGGATAACATGGTGCTGGGGCTGGCGGGGATAGGGTTGCTGGCTTCGGCCGCGGCGGCCATGAATCACAGCCTGGATAGCAGTATCGACGCCCAGATGCGCAGGACGCGTTGGCGCCCGGTGGCGAGGGGGCGGATCAGTACTCGGGCTGCCATGATTTTCGCGCTATGGTTGGCGGCTTCTGGATTTGTGCTGCTCTATTGGGGGGTGAATCCTCTGACCGCCTGGCTGACCCTGGCCAGCCTGTTTGGTTATGCCATCGTCTATACCCTGCTGCTGAAGAAGGCTACCCCTCAAAACATCGTCATCGGCGGGCTGGCAGGGGCCATGCCACCGTTGCTGGGGTGGATCAGCATCACGGGGCAGCTCTCGGCCGAGCCCTGGTTGCTGGTGATGATCATCTTCACCTGGACTCCCCCACATTTCTGGTCCCTGGCAATCCACCGGCGCGATGAGTATGCCGGCGCCAATATTCCCATGCTGCCGGTCACCCATGGCATCGAGTTCACCAAGACAGCCATCCTGTTTTATCTGCTGATGCTGACCCTGATCTGCCTGTTGCCCTACCTGATCGGCATGTCGGGGCTGATCTATCTGGTCGGCAGCCTGGGGTTGAACCTCGGGTTCTGCTGGCATGGCTGGCTGCTGAAGCATGGGGAGCGGCCCGGTCAGGCGATGCGCACCTTCCGTTTCTCCATCTACCACCTGATGCTGCTGTTTGGTCTGCTGCTTCTGGATCACCACTGGTTATGGCGGCTGTCATAAGGAAAGGAGGGCTTGGGGGCTAAGGCCAGAGAAGAAGGGAGGGCAGGAGAGTGGCAATGCAGCGAGGCTGGCCCTTGGGCCAGCCTTGCTACTTTCAGAGCTTGACCATGATATGGCGCGGCACCGTGTAGTCCTCCAGCGCGTAGAGGGAGAGATCCTTGCCGTAGCCGGACATCTTCATGCCGCCGTGGGGCATCTCGGAGGTGAGCATGAAGTGGGTGTTGATCCAGGTGCAGCCGTACTGCAGGTGGCTGGCCACCTTGCTGGCAAGGCCGAGATCCCGTGTCCAGACCGAACTGGCGAGGCCGTAGTCCGAGTCGTTGGCCCACTGCACCACCTGCTCCGCGTCGCTGAAGCGGGTCACCGACACCACCGGGCCGAACACCTCCCGGCGCACGATCTCATCCTCCTGACGGGCATGGGCGATCAGGGTCGGCTCGAAGAAGAAGCCGTTGCCGGCGCGGATCTTGCCCCCTGCCGTCACCTCCACGTGGCCGCTGCTCTGGGCCCGCTCCACGAAGCTGGCCACCCGGTTGCGCTGCCGGTCCGAGATGAGCGGCCCCATCTCCACCCCCTCCTCGCGCTGGCCCCCCACCTTGATGGAGGCCACTGCCTCGGTCATGGCAGCGACGAACTTGTCGTAGATCTTGCCCTGGGCGTAGATGCGGCAGGCGGCGGTGCAATCCTGGCCGGCGTTGTAGAAGCCGAAGGTGCGAATGCCCGCCACCACGGCCTCCAGATCCGCGTCATCGAAGATGATGACCGGCGCCTTGCCCCCCAGCTCAAGGTGGGTGCGCTTCATGGTGCGGGCGGCGCTTTGCAGGATCTTCTGGCCGGTGGCGATGTCACCGGTGAGCGACACCATGCGCACCAGCGGGTGCTCTACCAGCGGCGCCCCCACGCTCTCGCCCCGGCCGCAGACGATGTTGATGACGCCGCGGGGGAAGAGCTCGCTGGCGAGTTCCGCCAGGCGCAGGGCGGTGAGGGGGGTCTGCTCGGAGGGCTTGAGCACCACCGTATTGCCGGCGGCGAGCACCGGGGCCATCTTCCAGGCCGCCATCATCAACGGATAGTTCCAGGGGGCGATACTGCCCACCACGCCGATGGGGTCGCGGCGGATCATGCTGGTGTGCCCCTCGATATACTCCCCCGCCAGCGGCCCCTGCAGGCAGCGGGCGGCCCCGGCGAAGAAGCGGAAGCAGTCTACCACCGCCGGCAGCTCGTCATTGAGCACCGCCAGATAGGGTTTGCCGCAATTGAGGGATTCGAGGGCCGCGAACTCCTCGGCGTGGCGCTCGATGGCATCGGCCAGGCGCAGCAGCAGGGTACTGCGCTGGGCCGGGGTGGTGCGGCTCCACTGGGCGAAGGCGCGCTGGGCGCCGTTCACCGCCCGGTTCACCTGCTCGAACGAGGCTTCTGGCACCGAGGCGAGAAGCTCTCCGGTGGCCGGGTTGAGAATGGGCTCGGCCTGGCCGTCACCGGTGACGAACTGGCCGTCGATCAAGAGTTGGGTTGAGAGTTTCATGGTTGCATCCTTGCGCACGCGTTGAGTCGTTATTTGCCACTGCCGGCGACGTCCTGGCCGTCGCGGGTGAGGTAGTAGGCAAGCAGAATGGGAATGGTGGTGAAGGCCACTATGATGAGCGCCACCACGTTGGTGACCGGCCTGTCCCGTGGCCGGATCAGCTCCTGATACATCCAGATCGGCAGCGTGGTCTGCTGGCCGGCGGTGAAGGTGGTGACGATCACCTCGTCAAAGCTGAGGGCGAACGCCAGCATGCCCCCCGCCAGCAGCGCGGTGGCGAGGTTGGGCAGGATCACGTAGCGCAGGGTCTGGAAGCCGTCGGCACCGAGGTCCATGGACGCCTCGATGAGGCTCTGGTTGGTGCGGCGAAAGCGCGCCAGGGCATTGTTGTAGACGACCACCACGCAGAAGGTGGCGTGACCGATGACGATGGTCCAGAAGCTGAAGGGGATCTCCATCACCCCGTAAGCGGAGCGCAGCGCGATGCCGGTGACGATGCCGGGCAGGGCGATGGGCAGCACCAGCAAGAGCGACACCACCTCCTGGCCGAAGAAGCGGCTGCGGGCGATGGCCCCCGCCGCCAGGGTGCCGAGTACCATGGCGGCCAGCGTTGCCAGTCCCGCTACCTCCAGCGACAGCTGGATGGCGCGCCACACGTCGGGGCGATTGAGGGTTACCTCGAACCACTTGAGGGTGAGGCCGGGGGGCGGAAACTGGTAACTCTTGCTCTCGCTGGTGAAGGCGTAGAGGAAGATAAACAGGATCGGAAAGTGCAGGAACAAGAGACCGCCGATGGCCGCGTACTTGAGCAGGCCGGAGGGTTGGCTGCCGTGGTCCCGTTTCATGGAGGTATTAGAGCGCATCGAAAGCCCCCAGACGTTTCGCTGTCGTCAGGTGAATAGCCATGATCAGGATGGGCACCCGCGAACTCGTGTGGATGAGTGACATATGGGTATCAAAGCGCATCGAAAGCTCCCAAGCGTTTCGCGATGGTGAGGTAGATGGCGATGATGAGGATCGGCACCAGCGAGAAGGCGGCGGCGAAGGGCAGGTTGCCCGCCGTGCCCTGCTGCATGTAGACCACCTGACCTATGTACATGGTGGAGTTGCCTATGATGCCGGGGATGATGTAGTCCCCCAGCGTCAGGGAGAAGGTGAAGATGGAGCCCGCCACCACGCCGGGCAGGGCCAGCGGCAGGATCAGGGTGCGAAAGGTCTGGGCCGGGGTGGCGCCGAGATCGCCGCTCGCCTCCAGCAAGGAGCGCGGGATCCGCTCCACCGCCGCCTGGATGGGCAGGATCATGAAAGGCAGCCAGACGTAGACGAACACGATGAAGGTGCCGATGCGCGAGAACGAGAGCGACGGCCCCCCGATCACCGGCAGCGAGAGGATGGCGTCCAGCAGCCAGTCCAGTCCCAGGGTGTCTGCCAGCCAGCTGATGACCCCCTCCTTGGCCAGGATCAGCTTCCAGGCATAGACCCGCACCAGATAACTGGACCAGAGCGGCAGCATGATGCCGACGTAGAACAGGGCCCGGGTCTTGCCGCTGGTGTAGCGCGCCATGTAGTAGGCCACCGGAAAGCCGAGCAGGGCGCAGGCCAGGGTCACCAGCAGCGACATGCCGACGGTGCGCAGGATCACGTCCAGGTTCTCCGCCCGCAGCAGGGCGACGAAGTTCTGCAGCCCCAGTTCGTGGCGGATCTGGCCGCTGAACTCGTCCAGCCCGAAGAAGGCGTTGGAGAGCAGCATCAGCAGGGAACCGACATAGATGATGCCGAGCCAGAGCAGGGGCGGTCCGAGCAGGATGGCCAGCAGCAGACCTGGCCGCCCGTAGAGCAGGGTGGAGAGGCGCCGCAGCGGCCGATAGGAGAGGGGGGCAGTGGGTTGGCTCATGGCTAGGCTCGCACTGTGGGGGGCGCTCATGGTTGAGCTCCCAGAGGGGCGGTGTGCAGGCGATGGATCGCCTGCTCCGGCCAGCTGAGGCTGACCCGGGCGCCACGGGGCAGGCGGGCCTGGCCCTCGTTGGGGTGGTTGACGATAAGCTCGAGCTGCTCGCCAAGATCGACCCGGTAGCGCACGAAGGGGCCGAGGTACTCCACCTCGCGCACCTCCCCTGACCAGCCCGGTGTGCCGGCCTCGGTGAGCCGGATCCGCTCCGGACGCACCATCATCTGCTGAGCATCGCCGCACAGACGGCGGGCCTGCT
This sequence comes from Aeromonas sp. CD, assembly GCF_033349375.1. NCBI lineage: Bacteria > Pseudomonadati > Pseudomonadota > Gammaproteobacteria > Aeromonadales > Aeromonadaceae > Aeromonas > Aeromonas sp. CD. The sequence goes on along the minus strand of NZ_CP137631.1, from coordinate 4,288,500 downwards.
CCCCCTCGAACAGGTTGACGGTGCCGACGAAGCGCGCGACGAAGGGGGTGGCGGGGGCGTCGTAGATGGTATCCGGCGCGGCTATCTGCTCGATCTTGCCCTGATTGAAGATGCAGATGCGGTCGCTCATGGAGAGCGCCTCCTGCTGATCGTGGGTGACGAAGATGAAGGTGATGCCGAGCTGGCGCTGCAAGGCTTTCAGTTCGAGCTGCATCTGCTCGCGCAGCTTGAGGTCGAGCGCCCCGAGCGGTTCGTCCAGCAGCAGGATGCGCGGCTGGTTGATCAGTGCCCGGGCGATGGCGATGCGCTGGCGCTGGCCGCCGGAGAGCTGGCCCGGCTTGCGGTTGCCGACGCCTGGCAGGCGCACCAGCTCCAGCATCTCGTCCACCTTGCAGTAACGCTCCGCCTTGGTGACGCCCTTGAGCATCAGGCCGTAGCCGATGTTGTCGCGCACATCCATGTTGGGAAACAGGGCGTAGTCCTGAAACACGGTATTGAGGTTGCGATCGTAGGGGGGCACGGTGGAGCAGGGCTCGCCGAACAGCCGGATCTCCCCCTCGCTCGGGTATTCGAAGCCCGCGATCATCCGCAGGCAGGTGGTCTTGCCGGAACCGCTCGGCCCCAGCAGGGTGAAAAACTCGCCGGCCGGGATCTGGAAGGAGATGTCGTCGACCGCCTTCACCTCGCCATAGTGGCGGCTGACCCGGTCAAATTGTACGGCATTCATGGGGCGTCCTTGTCTGTGTGGGAAGCGGGCCGGACTCCTGTCCGGCCCCATATCGGCATTTACTGAGGCACCTCAGCGACCACCCAGGATGGCGATATAGTCCGAGACCCAGCGGTAGTAAGGCACGCAGGTTCCCTGGCTCTTGCACTGGGTGACGGGGGTACGCCAGAAGTGCACTCGATCGAAGTTGTCGATGCCGTTGGTCTTGCACCCCTCTTTCCCGAGCAGGGCATTGCCCTCGCAGGCGGCTGGCACCACGGGTACGGAGCCGAACCAGGAGGCGAGATCCCCCTGCAGCTTGTTGTTGAGGGAGTGCTCCAGCCACTGATAGGCACAGGTGAGGTTCTTCGCCTCGCTGTGCACCATGCTGGTGTCGGCCCAGCCGGTGACGCCCTCCTTGGGCACCGTCGTGGCGATGGGCTGCTTGTCGGCAGTCAGGGTATTGGCCTGGAATGGCCAGGAGCCGGAGGCCACCACCCCCTCGTTCTTGAAGTCGTCGATCTGGACGAAGGCGTCGTGCCAGTAGCGCCCCACCAGCTGACGCTGCTGGCGCAAGAGGTCGAGGGCTGCTTTGTACTGATCCTCGTTCAGTTCGTAAGGATCCTTGATGCCGAGTGCCGGCTGGTGGCTCATCAGATAGAGGGCGGCATCGGCGATGTGGATCGGGCCGTCGAACGCCTGCACTCGCCCCTTGTTGGACTTGCCGTCCGGCAGGGTCTGCTCTTCGAACACCACGCTCCAGGAGTCGGGCGCCTTGGGGAACACCTTGGTGTTGTACATCAAGATGTTGCCGCCCCACTGGTAGGGCACGCCGTAGTGCTTGCCATCCACCGTGTGCCAAGGGGCATTCTGCAGGCGGGGGTTTATCTTGCCGTAGCTCGGGATGAGCGCCAGGTTGAGCGCCTGCACCTTGCCGCCAGCGATGAGGCGCAGGCTGGCGTCACCGGAGGCGGCCACCAGATCGAAGCCCCCCTCGTTCATCAGCGCCACCATCTCGTCCGAGGTGGCCGCCGTCTTGACGTTGACTTTGCAGCCGGTCTCTTTTTCGAAGCCGGTGACCCAGTCGTAGTTCTTGTCGGTCTCGCCGCGCTCCACGTAGCCGGCCCAGGCCACGATGTTGAGCTGGCCTTCACCCTTGCCGAGGGTGGTGGGGACAGCCTGAGTCTGGCCTGCCAGCAGGGCGGGGATCAGGGCCAGGGTGAGGGGGGTCAGTTTCATCTTGCTCTCCTTGCTGGGGCGGGCATGGTTGTGATGCCATGCTGACAATTAACATCTTGTTAACCAGTCATGAGCGTAGGAGAAGCCGTGAGCAATGAGAATTTCAATTTTTAACGCCAGAGGTATCTGCTAAATCGATATCGAGTGCAGATGAATCTGAATTTCTGCGGCAGATGCCACGACAGTGCCGGGGGCAGGCTCAGCGGGCGAGGGGCTGACGGGTCCGCAGCCGGCTCTGATCCCGCACTATGTCGATGAACTCGCGGGCGGTCCACTCCAGCCGCGAGCCTCGCCGCCACACCAGGCCGATGTCGATGGCGGGGATGGGCTCCTTGATGGCGCGGGCCTCGACCCGCTCCTGCTCCAGCGACCAGGGGCGGTAGGCAAAGTCCGGCAGCAGGGCGAGCCCGAGCTGGCTCGCCACCAGGCTGCGCACCGCTTCCACCGAGGCGGTACGCAGCACGATGCGTGGCGCTATGCCGTAGCGGCGCAGGCCGCCACCGATGATCTGGTCCAGCTGGTCGGCGGTGAGCGAGATCATGGGCTCCTCGCCGAGCGCCTTGAGGGAGAGGGTCGACTCGGCGCAGAGCGGGTGGTTGGCGGCGAGCCAGACCCGCAGCGGCGAGCGGGTCAGCAGCTCGGTATCGAACGCCTCCTGGCGGATGGTGCGGTTGGTCATCAGGATCCCCACATCCACCTCGCCATTGACGATCTGGTGCTCGAGATAGGGCTGCTCGTCCTCCTTCACCTCGATCTGCACCGCCGGGAAGGCGCGGCGAAAGCGGCCGAGCGCCTCCGACAGGTAGTAGCCGGCCACCAGCGTGGTCACGCCTATGGTGAGCCGCCCCTGATCCTGCTGGGCCACCGCCTTGAGGGACTGGCCGGCTTCGGTCATGGCGCCGAGGATGCGACGGGCGTGCAGCAGAAACTGGTGACCCTGGGTGGTGAGGCTGACGCCGCGTGGATTGCGCTCGAACAGGGCGGCGCCGAGCTCGGTCTCCAGCTCGCGGATGGCGCTGGTGACCGCCGACTGGGAAATGTGCAGCTCGGCGGCGGCGCGGCTGACCGAGAAGCTGTCGGCCACCGCCACGAAATAGCGGATCTGGCGAAAGGTGAAGTTCATCTGGGCGTCCTGCCGCGAGTGATCAAGGTGACTGCCAGCTTACCCTCGAATCGCGGCCAGACAAAAGGCGCCGTGCTGGCGCCTTTTGTCATGGTTTTTCCGGCGGTTAGCGGGAGCTGGCCGCCTCGATCACCGGGATCCGGTTCACCGCCTTGCCGAGATAGGCGAGGGTGATGGTCACGATGATGCAGGTGAAGCTGAGCCACATGTAGGGCAGGTAGTCGAGGGTCGCCACCCCCAGTACCCCGGCCATGAAGATGCCGTTGTCGCTCCAGGGCACCATGCCGCAGGTGAGGGTGCCGCCGAACTCGGCGTTGCGGGAGAGGTTCTTGCGTGCCAGTCCCAGCCGGTCGTAGTTCTTGGCCATGATCTTGGGGGTCAGGATCAGCGACACATACATGGCCGAGCCGAACACGTTGGCCAGAAACGCGGTGCCGATGGTGTGGCTGGTCAGGCTGCCGACGCTATTGATGCGCTTCTCGAAGGCGCTGGCGATGACTTCCAGAATGCCGACCTTCTCCAGCAGGCCGCCAAACCCCAAACCGAAGATGATGACCGCGACCGAGCCCAGCATGGACTCCATGCCACCGCGGCCCAGGATGTTGTCGATGAAGTCGACGCCGGAGGTGATGGCAAACGGGCTGTAGGCGGAGTGCATCGCCTTGACCGGGTCCATGTCCTGGAACAGGATGGCCCAGATCAGACCAAGCAGGGCACCGAAGCTGATCACCGGGAAGGCGGGTTTGCGGTTGGCCAGCAGGCCCAGCACCAGCACCACCGGGACTATGGCCAGCGGGGTGATGTTGAACTGCTTGTCGAGCGCCTCCATCACCAGGTTGACCTGCTCCAGGCTGACGTTGCCGGAGTACTGCATGCCGACCACGGTGAACAGGGCGGCGGTGATGACATAGGAGAACAGGCTGATGGGTAGCATCCCCTTGATGTGTTCCATCACGTCGACGTTGGACATGGTCGAGGCCAGCACCACGGAGTCTGAGAGCGGGGAGAGCTTGTCACCGAAGTAGACGCCGGAGAGCACGGCTCCCGCCACCAGCGGCGCGGGCACGCCGAGGCTGTGGCCGATCCCCATCATGGCGATGCCGGCAGTGGCAGCCGAGCCCCAGGAGGTGCCGGTGGCCAGCGAGGTCAGCGAACAGATGATCAGGGTGGCCAACAGGAAGATGGACGGGTGAATCACCTTGAGGCCGAAGTAGATGATGCTGGGGACAATGCCGCCGGCAATCCAGGTGCCCACCAGAGCACCGACGGAGACCAGGATCAGGATGGCCCCCATCCCCTTGGCGACGCCGTCGACGGCCGCCTGCTCCAGGGATTTGTAGTCATGACCAAGCTTGATGCCAAGCCCCATGATGACGAACCAGGCGATGAACAGTGCCAACTGGATTGGCAGGTCGAGCACGCTGGTGAAGGAGAAGGCCAGGGCCAGGAAAATGGCCAGGCAGGCAAACACCTGCGACATGCCTGGCAATCGGATGTGGTTTTGTTGGTTTTGCATAGATACTTCCTAAACTCTTGCTCGCCAAGGTCAGTCCCTCTCGTCCTGTGGATACACGTATCCCGAGGGGCCCACCCAAAAAGAGGCCGCAATCTACCACAAACCTGGGGGGGCAAATCCCAACTGATTTAGCAAAAATGCAGTTTTGATTGAAAAACTTACAAATTAGTTGATCTCATAACCCGTTTTTGAGTGCTCTGTTTGCCCCGATGGGACATTCGACTCCGATAGAAAAGTCCGATTGCATACTTCTAAAATACAAATGATAATTGTTATCAATTGTTGGAGGGGAGTGTGTCATGAGATGGATAGTGAGAGCCATGCTGCTGATCGGGCTGCTGGCGATCCTGATCTGGGGTCAGGACAAGGCGTACGGTATGTGGAGCCTGGGCTTTTTGCTGGCCGCCTGGGTCATGCTCGAACCCAGGCTGAGGCCTGCGCTGATCCTGCTGCCGGTGGCCGGTATGACGGGTGTCGCGGCCCTGATCTGGCAACAGCCCTGGTTATGACGAGGTGGCCGGGGCGCTTTGCACCTTCTCTTGCGCCAGCTTGAGCGACTCGATGACGTTTTTCTCCATCTCGGTACGCTTGGCATCGGTCAGGAAGTAGATCATGTCGACGTCGTGACGAATGTAGTGGGAGGGCAGCTGGTTCAGGGTCAGGCAGCAGAGATCGGCCATCTGGTTGGCGCTCAGCTTCTGGTTGAGCCCCTGTCTCTCAATCTCCTTGAGCACCAGATGCTCGTAGAAGTTGTGAATGTCGGTATCCAGTATCATATGCGTTCCTTGGCATGACGATGGGCGGTGAGTCGTCAAAAGCATAGTCATAACAAGGGCTAAAAACAAAAGGCCCATCACTTTCGTGATGGGCCTTTTGCATAATGAATGGTGCGAAGAGAGGGACTCGAACCCTCACATCCGTGGGACACTAACACCTGAAGCTAGCGCGTCTACCAATTCCGCCACCTTCGCACACTGATTTTCTCCAGCGGGTTTTTAAATGCGGTTGGAGCGCATTTTCTGCGTTTTACATGCCAGAAGCATGGTGCGAAGAGAGGGACTCGAACCCTCACACCCGGGGGGCACTAACACCTGAAGCTAGCGCGTCTACCAATTCCGCCACCTTCGCACATCGGGTTTCCAGTCTGGTTTTACATGCTGTCTGGATAAAGCATGGTGCGAAGAGAGGGACTCGAACCCTCACATCCGTGGGACACTAACACCTGAAGCTAGCGCGTCTACCAATTCCGCCACCTTCGCACATTGTGTTACCAGTTTTGATTTACATGCTGTCTGGAGAAGCATGGTGCGAAGAGAGGGACTCGAACCCTCACACCCGGGGGGCACTAACACCTGAAGCTAGCGCGTCTACCAATTCCGCCACCTTCGCACATTCGGGTTATCAGTCTGGATTGACATGCTGTCTGATAAAGCATGTTGCAGTATGGTGCGAAGAGAGGGACTCGAACCCTCACATCCGTGGGACACTAACACCTGAAGCTAGCGCGTCTACCAATTCCGCCACCTTCGCATCACTGCGGTGGGGGATTCTATAGAGTTTTGAAGGAGCGTCAACAGCCAAAGGGGACTTTTTTCGCTGTTGACGTTCAAAGCAGCATCAAGGGGACAAAACTTCAGCAATCTGCCTCAGTGGCGGGCCAGTGCGTCCTGATACATCTGCTCGTATTGAGTGACCGAATCCGGCCAGTTGAAGCGGGTGTTCATGGCATTGCGCTGCACCCGGGCAAACTGTTCGGGATCCTGCAGGTAGTAGAGCAGGCTGCGGCGCATGGCATCGAGCAAGATGTTGGCGGTTGGATCGTTGAAGCAGAAGCCGGTTGCGTGCTCCGGGTCGGCATCCCAGTCCACCACCGTATCTTTCAGGCCACCGACGGCCCGCACCAGCGGCAGGGTGCCATAGGCCAGGCTGTACATCTGGTTGAGTCCACACGGTTCGAACAGAGAGGGCATCAGGAAGAAGTCGGCACCCGCTTCCACCAGATGAGCGAGCCGGTCGTCATAGGTGTTGATGAAGGCGAGCCGGTCCGGGAATTGTTGCGCCAGGGTCTGCAGTTGAGCTGCGAGGGAGGGATCCCCCGAGCCGACGATCACCACCTGCACCTTGTGATGCAGAAACTTGTCCAGCACCGGCAGCAGCAGGTGAACGCCCTTCTGTTCGGTCAGCCGGCACACCATGCCATAGATGGGCAGATCCGCCACCGGCAGGCCGGTTTCCTGTTGCAGACTCTGCTTGCAGATACGCTTGCCGGCCAGATTGTCGACGTCATAGGTGGCCGGCAGGAAGTCGTCAAACGCCGGATCCCAGTCCTGATAGTCACAGCCGTTGAGGATGCCGCGCAGATCCGCCGCCCGTTGCTGGAAGATGCTGGCCATGCCGTGGGCACCCAGGTGGGTCAGCAATTCGCTGGCATAGTTGGGGCTGACCGCGTTGATCTTGTCGGCATAGAGCACGCCGCATTTGAGCAGGTTGACGTGGCCGTAGTCGTAACTGATGCGCTGTTCGTAGTCGGCAATCTCGGGCACGGCCCAGAACTGCTGGCGCTCGAATACCCCCTGAAAGGCCGCGTTGTGAATGCTGATCACGCTGCGGGTGTGCTGGAAGAAGGGATTGTGGGCGTGACGGGTTTTCAGCAGCAGCGGCAGCAGGCCGGTGTGCCAGTCGTTGCAGTGCACTATGTCGGGGGCAAAGGCGAGCTGTTCACTGGCGTGCAGCGCTGCCGCGGCCAGAAAGGCGAAGCGCTCGCCGTTGTCCGGATAGGCCTGGTTGTTCTCGGCGTAGAGCTGGGGGCGATCGAAGTACTGCGGGCAGTCGAGCAGGTAGACGCAGACTCCCTCCAGATCCATCTGATAGATGCGGTAGCCGATATCCGGCAGGCCCGGGTGGGTTGGCAGCCAGCGCGAGACCAGCAGTTTGGCCTCATCCCGTCGCTTTATCGTCTTGTAGAAGGGCAGCATGATCCTGACATCATGCCCCTTCTGGGCCAGGTACAGCGGCAGGGCTCTGGCCACGTCTGCCAGGCCCCCGGTCTTCACAAGCCCCTCAACTTCCGAGGCAACGAACAGGATTTTCAGTGGGTTAATAGCCAACTCTTGCTCCCTTAGGTACCACGACGATACCGCCTTCGGACACGGTAAATCGTTCTCTGTCATGGTCCAGATTTTCACCGATCACGGTGCCGGGCGCAATTTCAACGTTCTTGTCGATGATGGCGCGGCGAATGGAGCAGCCCTCGCCGATCTTCACGTCCCCGAGCAGGACCGACTCGCTGATGTGGCTGCAAGGCCCCACGTTGCAACGAAAACCCAGGATGGAGCGCTGGATCTGGCTGCCCTGGATGAAGCAGCCGCCGGAGATCAGCGAGTTGGCAATCTTCACCTTGCAGTCGTCGGTATCGACGAAGGTGGCGGGCGGCAGCGGCGGGTAGTGGGTATGCAGCGGCCACTTGCGGTTGTAGAGAGAGAAGGGGGCATCGTCGGCCACCAGGTCCATGTGCGCCTGCCAGTAGGAGTCCAGCGTCCCCACATCGCGCCAGTAGACGTTGGGTTTCTCGCCCGGAATGACGTTGGTGCTGTAGTCATAGACATAGACGGGGGCGCGCGGGAACAGGCTGGGGATGATGTCCTTGCCGAAATCGTGACTGGAGTTCTCCTCGGCGGCATCGCGCTTGAGTTCGCGATAGAGCGCCTCGGTCTCGAAGATGTAGTTGCCCATGGAGACCAGCGCCTGGGTGGGATCGCCGGGGATGTGCTTGGGTCGCTTGGGCTTCTCTTCGAAGCCGATCATCCGGCCCTCCTGATCCACCTCGATCACCCCGAAGGCGCTCGCCTCCTCGATGGGCATGCGCAGGGCGGCGACGGTCAGGGCGGCGGCCTTTTGCTTGTGGAAGGTCACCATCTGGCTCACGTCCATCTTGTAGATGTGGTCGGAGCCGAAGATGCAGACGTGCTCGGGGTCGGAGATCTCGATGAAACGCAGGTTCTGGTAGATGGCGTCGGCGGTGCCGTCATACCAGCGTTTGCCCATCCGCATCTGGGCCGGGATCGGGTCGATGAAGCGATCCGTGATGCCGACGATGTTCCAGCCCTTCTTCATGTGCAGATAGAGGGACTGGGACTTGAATTGGGTCAATACGTAGATGCGCAGGAAGTCGGCGTTGACGAAGTTGTTGAGGACGAAGTCGATCAGTCGGTAGCTGCCGCCGAAGGGAACCGAGGGCTTGCTGCGGGTGGTGGTGAGTGGCTGGAGGCGAGTACCTTCGCCGCCGGCCAGGATCATGGTGAGTATGCCTGCCATCGTATTTCTCTCCCTGAATTCATACTATGAAAAGGTTTTCAGTCTGATGCAAAAAAACACCCCTAAAGGGGTGGTTTGAGGTGTGACAATTACCTTATCAGATCCCGTATGGGGCTCTCTACCTGTTTCCGGTGACTGGTTACACTTATTTACACTTTGCTCAGATAGACCTTGAATTTGGCATCGCTGCTGATCACTTCAGTCCGTTTGAAGTGCGTTTCCAGTATAGGCTGATATCGCAGGAAGGCGTTGGCAACTATCGTCAGCGAGCCCTGGGACTGCAGATGATCCGGTGCCTTGGCCAGGAAGGTCTCGGTGGCCGCGTAGAAGGTCTTGAGGCCGGCGTGGAACGGCGGGTTGGAGACGATCCGGTCAAATTTTCCCTGGATGTCGGAATAGACGTCGGATGCCCGCACCTCGCCTTGCAGGCCGTTGATGGCCAGGGTGCGGCGGCTGGATTCCAGCGCCAGCGCGTTGATATCCACCATGGTGACCTGGAGTTCGGGATTGCGCTTGGCCAGCACCGAGCCAATCACCCCGGCGCCGCAACCGAAATCGAGCAGCGCTCCCTGCATGGCCGGCAGGCTGGCCAGCAGCATCTGGCTGCCGAGATCCAGTTCGGATGCACTGAACACGCCGGGTAGCGCCAGCACGGTCAGTTCGGTCTCGCCGGCCTTGCATTGATAGCGACCAAACCAGCTATCCAGCTCGAACGGTTCAACCGGTTTGCTCAGCTCGCCGTGATAGAGGGAGCAGCGGCGGGCCGAGTCGCGTTTGACCGGCTTGTCGCCGTAGGGGGCCAGCAGCTTGTCGGCCCCATTGATGCCGCCGCGGTTTTCACCGGCGAGGAACAGCTCGGCACCGGCCTCCAGCAGTGGAGTCATCATGGCCAGCAGATACTGGGCCTCGGCCTTGGCCTTGGGCATCAGCAGCAGCAGGGCATCGAAACGGGGGGCACCGCCGAGCTGATGGTCGAACAGGATGGTATCCCCCAGCGCGGCCTGCTGGCTGCGGTAGTAGCAGTAATCCGTGGTAAAGACGGTGAGGGAGTGAGTCAGGGTCGCCAGCTGGCGCGGATAGTCATCCTCCAGCGCGCCGCACACCAGCAGCCGCTTGCCGACAAAGAGGGCTTGGTTTCGTTCCAGCATCTGGCTGACGGCACTGATCGGGCTGCTCATCGGGTCTCTCCACGCAATTTTGGGCGGCCATTATACATAGCCGCTTTCGCCTTGACATTTATGCCGTGTTCCCGAAATATGCCCAGACACCATTTTTTGAGCAGAGATGACGCAATGCGGTTCAACGGGTTGAAACGAAAGCATAAAAAAAGCCTGACATTCGGGCCTGCCGACGTTCGCGCGTAACCTCTCATCCCTGAGCAGATTCAAACCCCGGTTGCGCACATCGTACCGGGGTTTTTTATTGCCACATTCATGAGTCAACGGAGAAGGAAATTCCATGTTCAAAGGTTCAATCGTCGCCCTGATCACTCCCTTTCGACAGGGCAAGCTGGATGAAGAGGCGCTGGCGCGTCTGGTGGAGTGGCATATCGAACAGGGTACCCACGGCATAGTGCCGGTGGGCACCACGGGCGAGAGCCCGACCCTGACCCATGACGAACACTGCCGGGTGGTGGAGCTGGTGGTCAAGCTGGTGGCGGGCCGCATTCCGGTGATTGCCGGGGCCGGCTCCAACAACCCGGTCGAGGCGATCGAATACACCCGTCATGCCGAGCAGGCGGGGGCCGATGCCACCCTGCACGTGGCCGGTTACTACAACCGCCCCAATCAGGAGGGGCTCTACCACCACTTCAAGGCGGTGCACGATGCCACCAGCAAGCCGATCATCGTCTACAACATCCCGCCGCGCGCCATCGTCGACGTGCAACCGGCCACCCTGGCCCGACTGGCCGAGCTGCCGCGCATTGCCGGGGTGAAAGACGCCACCGGCGATCTGGCCCGCCCTTGGACCGAACGCCAGCTGATCAAGAAGCCGTTTGCCTGGCTGTCCGGTGAAGATGCCACCGCTGTGGCCTACAACATCGGCGGCGGCCAGGGCTGCATCTCGGTGACCGCCAACGTGGCGCCCAAGCTGGTGGCCGAAGTGCAGAACCTCACGTTGGCCGGCCAGTGGCAAGCCGCCCGTGAGCTGCAAGACAAGCTGATTCCGCTCCATCAGGCGATGTTTGCCGAGCCGAGTCCCGCCGGTGCCAAGTATGCAGTCTCCCTGCTGGGCTTTTGCAGCGAGGAGTGCCGTCTGCCCGTGATGCCGCTGTCAGAGGCGACGCGCACCCGCATTCGTGACGCGATGCAGGCGTTGAATCTGTTATAAAAAGTGGGCTCTGGATCGCGCTTTTGACTGGCTAGTCAATTAAAGTGCAAAGTTTGCCGATATACTCGCTTGGATACAATCAAGGATGGCAGGCATGCAGGAATGGGATCCAGAGCACTTCACCAGTTTTGAACATCTCTGTGAAGTGACGCTGGCGGCAGTCAGGGAAAAAACCGAAGCCGAACAGATCTACTTGTGGCTGCGGGCGCCCGAGTCCCAGCTATACAGCTTTCAGCTCGAACAGGGGCTGATCTGCCTGACTGCCGACGCCCTTGCTACGCTCCAGCTGCCAATCGTTTTCATCGAACATGCCCTCGACAAGGGACAGCTGGTGGTGGAGCAGCTAGCCCACCCTCAAGACATCTGGGAGACGGTGGAGCCGCAGACGACACGCCTGCGCGCCTGTTTCCCGCTCAAACGCCACAAGGGGCTGGAGGCGGTGGTCTATCTGGAGACCCGCCGTCGTCTCGATCGCCTCTCCCGTCGCCAGCAACAGAGCATTCAGCTGCTGATGCACTATCTTGCCGCCGAACTGGAGAGCCGGTTGCTCGCCAGCCAGATCGATCTGGAGCGGGATCAGCGGCGCCATACCCAGGCCGACCTCATCCGCAGCCAGGCGCTGCAAGGCTCCTTCCTCAGCATGCTGCAGGCGCTGCATCAGGTGGGGGTTCAGCTCTCCCGCTGCGACAGCGAGCATCAACTGCTGCGCGAGGCCGTGGTGCTGGCCCGCCAGGAGCTGCAGTTCGATCGCATCGCCATCTTCCTGGTCGACGCCGAGTTCAAGACCATGCACGGCACCTGGGGCACCAACGAGGCTGGCGAGCTGATCGACGAACATCACTTCATCAGTCCCATTCCTGATCACCCCACGGTGCAGGAGGCGCTGCGCCGCAAGGATTATGTGCTGGTGCTGGAGGATGCGCCGCTCTACTACGAAAAGCAGGAGGTGGGTCGCGGCTGGAACGCCATGGTGTCGCTGTGGGACGGCGCCACCCCGATCGGCTGGATTGCGGCCGACAACCTGCTGTGGCGTCGACCGCTCAAGGCCTATCAGAGCGAGATCTTCAAGCAGTATGCGGCCATGCTCTCCCAGTTGCTGATCCGTCAGCGTACCCAGGAGGCACTTGAGCGTTTCAATCGTGAACTGGAGCAGCGGGTCAGCGAGCGCACCATGCAGCTGGCGGAGACCAACCGGGCGCTGGAGGAAGCCAACAAGCGCCTGTCGCTGCTGTCACTGGAGGATCCGCTGACCGGCATCGCCAACCGCCGCCACTGGGATCTCACCATGCAGCGGGAGTGGGAGTGGGCGCGCCGCCATCAAAACCTGCTGGCGGTGCTGATGATCGATGTGGATGAGTTCAAGTCCTACAACGACCACTTCGGTCATGCCAAGGGGGACCAATGTTTGCAGCAGGTCGCCCGTCTGCTGCAGGAGGCGGAGCGGCGGCGCACCAACCTGGTGGCACGCTATGGCGGCGAGGAGTTCGTGATCCTGTTGTGCGGTCCGCAACCCGGCGAGGCGGAGCGATTGGCGGAACAGATTCACCAGGGGCTCAGCGAATTAAAGATCCCGCATCCGGCCTCCCGAGTTGCTGATTTCATTACGGTTAGCATAGGCTTTAGCTATCTGGTTCCCTCGCTGGATGGAACATGGCAGAGCTTGACCGAACAGGCTGATCAGGCGCTCTATCATGCCAAATCGCAGGGGAGGGCGTGTACGCTAGCCTATCGGTGAGCCCATGTTGTTACGTCGCTATCCCATCTTCAACCGCCGCCTCGCCCTCGTCGCCTATGGCATCGACTACCAGCTTGCCGACCCTGCCGAATGGCCCCTGCTGGCCGCCCAGTGCCGGTTGCTGGCACAGGGGCGGCAATACCTGCTGCCCTTCACCCACGAGCAGCTCGATGAACTGCGTCCCCTGCTGTTCGATCAGGACACCATACCGCTGGTCGAGGCTTCCACCGATCGGCTGCCCGCCTCCTTCCCCGTGCTGGAGCAGTGGCGCGACTACCGGCGCCGGCTGGCGGTGCACGGTGCCCAGCGCGAGCCGCGCTGGTTCAACGCCTCCCGGCTGCTGGTGTTCTGGATGGGTGAAGAGGGGATCCGCCAGCCGACCGAGCACAAGCGGATGGCGCTCGACATCGAGACCTGGGGAGACTTCCTGCCGCTCAAGGAGGCGGGAGTCGACTTCTTCGCCGGCGGTTTTCTCGCCCGCCCCGAGCTGGTCAACCAGCGCGCCGCCCAGCCAGACATGAAGCTGGTGCAGGAGATACTGCAACTGATCTGCCGCGAGGAGTTCTCCTTCGCCCGGGTGGCCACCCTGCTGGAGCAGGATGCCTGGTTGCCGGGGCAGCTGCTGAGCTATGTCAACGCCCCCGGTTTCGATCACGCCAGCCCTATCGTCTCGGTCACCCGAGCGCTCTCCTATCTGGGGGAGCAGGAGATCCGCAAGTTCGTGCTCATCTACGGGCTGGCCAGGGTCAGCCAGCACATGCCGGAGGCCTGCACCCGCATGGCCATCGCCCGCGGACGTTTCTGCGAGCTGATCGCCCTGAATACGCTCGGCAAGGCGGCTGCCAGCTGGGCCTTTCTGGTGGGGTTGGTGCTGGATGGCTCACTGCTCTCCGAGCAGCTCAAGGCCCACTTGCCCAAGGACGTGAGGCGGGCGCTGGAGTCTCGCGAGGGGCCGCTCTTTCATCTGTTCCAGCTGGTGAAGAGCTATGAACAGGGGGATTGGCCCTTGCTGGCCCAGCTGGCACCCACTTATCAGCTGGATCCCGCCAGGCTGACGCCCATCTATTTTCAGGCACAAATGTGGGGGCAAGCGTTTCTCGCCACCTAGGTCGTGGCGAGCAAAGATGACTCTGGCTAGAATGGGGGCCCTTTGTTCAGAGACAGACTCCGCACATGACCCTATCCGGATTTCAAGGCCTGGTATTTGACCTCGACGGCACCCTGGTTGACTCCATGCCGCTGCACTTGGCCGCCTGGGAGCACACGGCCCGCGAGTTTGGCTTCCGGTTCGATGCCGACTGGTTCTATGAGCTGGGGGGCATGCCGAGCCGCAAAATCGCCCTGCTGGTGGCCGAGGTGCAGCAGATCGCGCTGGACCCCCTGACCGTGACGCGCTGCAAGACGGAGCACTACGTCGCCAACCTGCACAAGGCAACCCCCTTCCCGGCCATGCTGGAGCTGGTCGAGCGCTATCATGGCCGCATCCCGATGGGGATCGGTACCGGCTCGCCCCGTATCAATGCCGAGGCCGTGCTGCGCAATACCGGGCTGGATCGCTACTTCCCCGTGGTGGTGACCGCCGACGATGTGGAACTGCACAAACCCCATCCCGATACGTTTCTGCTGGTCGCACGTCGGCTGGCTGTCGAGCCGGCAGGCTGTCTGGTATTCGAGGATACGGGGATCGGCGTGCAGGCCGGTCAGGCTGCGGGGATGCAGACCTGCATGGTCAGGGATGGCCGACCGGTCGACTTGCAGTATTGAAGGAATGAGAGAGAAAACGGATGGGTCCACTCGGAGGAAGAGTGGAGTCCATTCTCATACGGGACAGACATGATACATGAGAATGGACTCGGTCACCCTTTGACGCAGCAATGGCGTCGGGGTGACTCAGGCAAGTGCATTACTGCTCGCTGCTACCGCCGCCCTGGTTGTCGTCGTAACGACCGGGCGCGCCGTGGGGGCGCGGCGCCATGGAGACGCGGGGCTTGCGGGCACGCTGGATGCTGACCTGCGGCCGGCCGGAGTGCATGGCGATGGTGGAAATCTTGGCCTTGTAGACCAGCTGCTGGTTGCCGTGGGCATCGGTCAACAGCACGCTGTACTGGTCGAAACCGCTGATGGTCCCCTCCAGCTTGATGCCGCTCACCAGGAAGATGGCGACCTGACTGCGATTCTTGCGCAACCAGTTGAGGGCAGAATCTTGCCCGTTCCCGAGGGAGAAGGCTTGCTCAATCGTGGAGTAGCTTGGGGATTCAGTTGTCATAAATTATTGTCCCGCGGAAAAAAAGTGGCGTTTGATTGTGCTAAATGGTCACTTGCTTGTCAAAGTCATTCTCACACCTGACCCGGATGGTGCAACGACAGGGCTGGTCGGCGCGGGCCGCTGCTGTAATAATTGGCGGCTCTGGCCCCGTGGCGGGCCTCATGCTGGGGTTTCATCTTGCATCCGGTTTCACACCAACACCAACCCACCTATACCCATGACGCCACCGCGTGCGAAGAGTGCGACCTGCTGGTGCCGGCCACCACGCTGGCCGTGGGGGAGGCGAGCAGCTGCCCGCGTTGCGGTCACACTCTGAGCCGCCATCTGCCGGAGCAGGAGCGCAGGCCCATCGCCTACGGCTTTGCGGCCATCATCATGTTCGTGCTCTCCAACTCTTTTACCTTCATGTCCTTCTCCGCCAAGGGGGTGGGGCAGGAGATGACCTTTTTGCAGTGCATCACCACCCTGGTGGATCAGGGCTACCTGTTTCTCGGGGCCGTGTTGAGCCTGACCCTGATCGGCTTGCCGCTGGTCTATATCGGTTCCATCATGCTGGTGCTGTGGCGGGTCGACAAGGATCTGCACAGCAACGCCCTGCGCTCCCTCGGCCGGCTGCTGTGCCGGATCAAGCCCTGGCTGATGGTGGATGTGTTCCTCATCGGGGTGCTTATCTCGCTGGTCAAGCTGATGGGGATGGCCGACATCAAGATGGGCCTGTCGTTCTGGGCGTTCGTCGGCTACACGGTGCTGCTGATCAAGATGATCTCGTCGCTGGACCGAATGTGGCTGTGGCAGCGATTGTTCGGGCCGAGCGAGCTGCACGGGCTGACGGTGGAGGATGACGAGGCCAGCGCCATGACCTCCGGGCTGGTGGGCTGCCACATCTGCGGCGCCCTGAGCGAGACCGGTGCCGACAGTTGCAAACGGTGCGGCGATCATCTGCACAGCCGCAAACCGGGTGGGCTGAACCGGACCTGGGCGCTGCTCTTCACCTCGGTGATCCTCTATATCCCGGCCAATCTCTATCCCATCATGGACACCGTCTTCCTCGGAGATGACAGCCCCTCCACCATTCTCGGCGGGGTGGTGCTGCTGTGGGCCATGGGCTCCTATCCCATTGCCGCGGTGATTTTTTTCGCCAGCGTGGTGGTGCCGCTGGTCAAGATCCTGGCGCTGCTGTGGCTCTGCTACATGGTGCAGCGCGGCCAGGGGGCGTCGCCCCTTGGCAAGCTCAAACTTTATCGCATGACTGAATTCGTGGGACGCTGGTCGATGATCGACGTCTTCGTGGTGGCCATTCTGGCGGGCCTGATCCGGCTCGACAACCTGATGACCATCTATCCGGGCCCTGCGGCCGTCGCTTTTGCGGGTGTGGTGCTGATCACCATGGTGGCAGCCATGAGCTTCGATTCCCGCCTGATCTGGGATTTACAACAAGGAGAACGCGAACGTGAGTGAGCGTAAGAAAAGGTGGAAACCCGGCTCTGATTTTCTGAGCTCGGCCGCCGCTATCTGGATGGTGCCGCTGCTGGCGCTGTTCATCGGGATCTGGATGCTGTTCCAGCACTGGTATTCACAAGGTCCCAGCTTCACCCTGACGGTGGCGACGGCCGAAGGCATAGTGGCGGGCAAGACGGTGATCCGCTCCCGCGAGGTGGAAGTAGGCCGCATCGAGGCGGTGGAGCTCAGCGAGGACTACAGCCATGCGGTGTTGAAGGCCCGTTTGACCAATGCTGCCGCCGGCATGCTCAAGAAGGACAGCCAGTTCTGGGTGGTCAAGCCCAGGGTCGGCCGGGAGGGGGTGTCCGGCCTCGGTACCCTGCTCTCCGGCGCCTACATCGAACTGGCTCCCGGCAAGAAGGGCAAGGCGCGCGACGAGTACGCCATGCTGGACAAGCCGCCACTGGCCTCGCAGGACGCCAAGGGGCTGCGATTATCGCTGAGCAGCCGCGACACCCGGGCGCTCGGGGTCGGCTCGCCCATCAACTACCAGGGCTTCACCATAGGCCAGGTGGAAGAGGCGAAGTTCCTGCCCGAGAAGAGCGAGATGCAGTACCAGATCTTCATCAACGCCCCCTATGACGTGCTGGTGAGCAGCAACTCCCGCTTCTGGATGACCCCGGGTTTCGAGGTCTCCATGAGCAGCGAGGGGATGAAGGTGAAGATGGATTCGCTGGAGAGCCTGCTGGACGGCGGCATCACCATGGGGCTGCCGCCCGGCTGGGCGCCCGGTGAGCCGGTCAAGCAGATGGACGACTTCACCCTGTTCCAGGATCAGGCCAGCGTACTGGCCGGTAGCCTGGATCAGTTCATCGACTATGTGTTCCTGTTCGAGGACAGCGTCGGCGGCCTGCACCCGGGCGCGGCGGTGGAGTATCGCGGCATCCGGGTCGGCACCGTCATCTCGGCCCCCTATCTCATCGATGAGAAAGGGGTGCAAATGTTCCAGAGTCGGCAGATCCCGGTACTGGCGCGGATCGAGGTGCAGCGCCTCTCCCACCGCTATGCCAACGCGGAGAAGGAGCAGTGGCGGGCACTGTTCGGCAGGCAGTTCAAAGAGGGGTTGCGGGCGACACTCAAGACTTCCAGCCTGCTGACCGGGGGCAAGGTGGTGGATCTGAACTTCTATCCGGATGCGCCCAGGTTCCAGCCCACCAAGCTGGCGGGCTATCAGGTGTTCCCGACCGTGCAGGCCGGGCTGGATCAGATTGAGCGCAAGGTGAACCAGATCCTCGACAAGTTCGTCGACATGGACACCGCCAAGACGCTGAACCAGGTCAACCACACCCTGGTGACCCTGGAACAGACCCTGAAGAACGTCAGCGCGGTGAGCGCCAATCTGGACAAGTTCACCGGTCAGAGTGCGACCCAGCAGTTGCCGGCGTCCCTCAACGACAGCCTGAAGCAGTTGCAGAGCACGCTGCAGGAGTACGACGCCAACTCCCAGACCAACCAGGATCTGCGGCAGTCGGTGCAGTCGCTCAACCAGCTGATGCGCGAGTTGCAGCCGCTGGTGCATTCGCTCAACGAGCAGCCGAGTTCGTTGATTTTCGATCGGGCTCGTCCCCGTGATCCCGAGCCCAAGCGAGGTCAATGATGAAGAAACAGATGATGGTGCTGGCCTTGCTGGGCCTGTTGGCGGGTTGCAGTTCCGCGCCGACGCAGCTGCACTACTACTCCCTCGACGCCGAGGCGCAGCAACCGGCCGCGGTGGTCGCTCAGCCGCAGCACCAGCTGGTGCTCAAGCCGGTGTCCCTCTCCGGCCAGCTGGATCGGATGAGCCTGGTCTATCAGCTGGAGGGCAAGGAGCTGCACTTCGCCGAGTACCATCGCTGGGCGGGGTCGCTGGATGCCCAGCTCGATCAGCTGACCCTGAACGGCCTCTCCAGCCGCTTGCCGGGCTGGGTGGTGCGGCAGGACGGTGCCCGCAAGGGGCCGGTGCTGACCATTTCGGTAGAGCGCTTCCAGGGGCGCCACGACGGGCGTGCCGTGCTGAGCGGCCGCTGGCGCCTGCTGACCGAAGAGGGTACTGTACTGCGTGACGTCCCTTTCCAGCAGGTGCGGGTGCTGCCGGCCGATGGCTACGGCACTCTGGTGAGCGAGCTGGGGGCTGGCTGGCAGCAGCTGCTCGACCAGATTGCGGCAGAGGTGCGCAAGGGCGCCTGACGCTGTGCCGATGCTGCGACCAAAAATGAAACGGGAGGCCTTGGCCTCCCGTTTTTTCATTCGTGGCTGTCAGCCACGCTTGAGGATCACTGCTGAACTTCCGAGATCCCTTCGACCTTGACCTCAACCCGGCGATCCGGGGCCAGGCAGACGATCAGCTCTTTCTTGGACTTGCTGGTGCAGCTGTCGCCGGTGACCGGATTGCCCTTGCCGCGACCTTCCACGTTGACCTTGCCTGCCGGCAGGCCCTTGCCGACCAGATAGTCGGCGACGGTCCGGGCGCGTTGCTCGGAGAGCTTCTGGTTGTAGGCATCGGAGCCGATGCGGTCGGTATAGCCGATCACGGTGGCGACGCCATCCTTGGGTCTGGCCTGCTCAATCTGGCTGTAGAGGTTATCCAGCGCCTGGCCGGCGGCCGGCTTGAGGGTGGCCTTGTTGAAGTCGAACAGCACGTCCGAGCTCAGGGTGAACTGCTTGTCGACCACTACCGGCTCGGGCGCCGGGGCCGGCACCGGGGCGGCCACCACGGGGGCTACCTGACCGAAGCGATAGACCACGCCGACCGCCAGCAGGCCGTTGTCGAGTTCGGCCCCGGTCTTGTCGAGCGCCTTGTCGCCGAGCGGGGTGGTGTACTGGTATTCGAGACGGGCGGCCCAGTCGCGGTTGAAGGCGTACTCGGCGCCCAAGGCACCGACGAAGGCGGCGCCGTTGTCATTGTCCAGCTGCTTGCTGTCGGTCCAGGCGTAGGCGCCCCCCAGGCGGGTATAGAGATCCAGGCTCTCGCTGACCGGCAGGCCGATCTTCATGGTGAGCTGGGCCAGCTGGGCCTTGATCTCGTCCCGGCTGATGTCGGTGGGGATCAGTTTGTCGGTCGCCGTGTACTTGTATTTGCCGAGCCAGTCATAACCGAGCTCGACACCGAGGTTCTGGTTGATTTGATAGCCGAGGAAGGCGCCGGCACCGACGTCATTCTTGTCCTCTTCGCTGATGGCGTAGTCGTCCTTGATAGCCTGGTTGTGATCGACGCCATAGAAGTTGGACCAACCCAGCTTGGCACCGCCATACCAGGTGTTGTCCTGTCCGGCTGCCTGGGCGTTGGCCGCAAGCAAGCCTGAAACCAGCAAGGTAATCAGTGTTTTATTCATGTTGAGCCTCTGCAATTTCATATTGTTGGGGGGAGGTTGATAGGGTCGCCTCTCCTTATGGGTCGGGGCTTATAGCACAGCCACAACAGATTAAGGGTAGTCGCTTTAAGCAGGTTCTCAACCAACTGATATAAAACATAATGTGATTACCATTGCCGCAATTTGCCGTGGGGATTTGCGCTCTGGCGAGGGAGCGCAATAGTTAACCGAGGCGGATTTGCTGCGAGGTGGGCATGAACATCAGATGGATATGGCTGTGCTGGGCATTGTGGCTGGCGCCGGGCTGGGCGGCCGAGACCCTGCAGGTAGTGACCGAGGACTATGCCCCCTACAACTATCTGGAGGAGGCCGATGTCAAAGGGCTCGGCACCGAGGTGGTGGAGGCCATGCTGGAGCAGGCCGGCTTCGAATACACGCTGGACATCTACCCCTGGGCGCGGGCCATCTCGCTGGCGCGCAGCCGCCCCAACGTGCTCATCTACAGCATCAGCCGCTTCCCCGAGCGCGAGGCGCAGTTCCAGTGGATCGGGGCGATAGCGCAGATCAATTTTCACGTCTTCGCCCTGGCCAAGCGGGACGACATCAAGCCGTTCAGCCAGCTGTCGCAGGCACGGGCCTGGTCCATCGGTACGGTGCGCAACGACGCGCTGGAGCAGTACCTGATCGGTCGCAAGTTCTCCAACCTGCAACGCAACAACAACCATGAGGCCAACATGCTCAAACTGCTGATGGGGCGCATCGATCTCTGGCCGGTATCGCAGGAGACGGCCAACTACTATGTGCGCCAGGCGGGCTATGGGCCGGAGGCCCTCAAGATAGTGCACGACATCGAGGATTTTACCGGGGGCGATCTGTACGTGGCGGCGAGTCTGAAGACGCCGCCCGAGGTGATCAAGCGGCTGCAGGAGGCGCTGGCCACCATCAAGCAGAACGGCATCTACGATGGCATCGTCAAGCGCTACCGCTGAGCGGTGGGTCCGCCGGGGCCGCACAATAAAAAGGGCCGACTGTCGTCGGCCCTTTTTCATCAGTGGGCGAGGAACTCGTATTGAGCCTCGATGAAGGCACCGGCCCGCTCGCTCAGGGCGGCGTGCACGACGGTGGTGGGGTGCACTTGATCCCAGAACATCTTGCCTTCGCAGTCGAGGGTGCTGGCGCTGCGCCGCACCATGGGGCTGGCAACGGCCTGGGCCAGCAGCGGGTTGCCGGCGATGGCGAGCCGCTCCTGCGGGTTGAAGGCGGAGAGGCTGCTGTCGCTGGCGACGCTGGCCGCACTGCGGGAGGCAAACGGCTTCCACACATAGCCGCCGCCGTAGCAGGCGTTCTCGGTGTCGCTCAGGCCGAAGTTCTGCGGTTCGCGCAGCATCTCGGCGAACTGCTTGTCGATCTCGAACAGCTTGACGATGCCGGTGGGGGCCAGCTGGCGTGCCAGGTTCAGCAGCAGCTGGTTGTGGTAGGCGGAGACATGGCTGGCCGCCTCGACCACCTTCTGGCTGCGGGCCGAGGGGTTCTGGCCCAGGTCCGGCAGATTGAACAGCAAGATCTGCTTGGCGCCGTTCAATACCATGCGGTTGGCCGCATCGCTGATGGCGTCGCGTACCCGCTTGGCATCCTGCTCGGTGTTCCAGCCATAGGCCAGGTAGTCGTTGGCACCGACCCAGAGGATCACCAGATCATCGGGCTTGAAGCTGTCCTTTTGCAGGAACTGGGTCACCTCGTAGTCCAGGTTGTTGATGACCTGATACTTGGGATTCCAGGAGATCTTGTTGTAGGCCACCGCGGTGGCGCCCCCTTCCGCCTCGTTGGCGATGGTCAGCCCCGGGAACTGCTGGGTCAGCTGTTCCAGCCAGACCGGCCCGTTGGAGAAGCGGCCCTGATAGTAGGGTGGGCTGGAGGGGAGGTAACCGCGCATCTTGCTGTACATCTTGCCGGTATCGGAGAGGCTGTCGCCAAACATCACGATCCGGGAGAAGGCGGGGCGACTGTCGGCTGCCTGAACTGTCAGCGCGCAGAGTCCCAATAAACACACAAACCATTTTTTCATCTTGTTGTTCTCATTGGTTGGAAGCAGGTGGTGCCTGCAGACTGTTCCTCGATAGGCAAAGGTGCTGGGAAGCTGTTTTGCCATCTTGCAGGGTATCTAGCCGAATTTAATTTCGCAGTATGTGGTATGGATTAAATCGATTACGGTCACACCGCTGTCCCCCAGATGGGGAGGCTTCACGTTTGTTTCACGCACCGGCCGGCACACTGCTCCCGTACCCAATGACAGGAGCATGAAATGAACAAGGCAAGCGTAATCGGTCTGTTGACCCTGATGTCCATCTCTTCTTTCGCCATGGCGGCCTATACCGGCCCGCAGGAGCAGAACAAGGTGTCCGTCGCGCAGTTGAAGGATCTGGCCGATGACAGCTGGGCCACCCTGGAAGGGAAGCTGGTCAAGCACCTGGGCGGCGAGAACTACCTGTTCCGCGACGCCAGTGGCGAGGTGGAAGTGGAAGTGGATCAGGATGTGTGGCGCGGCACCGAGGTGGGCCCAGACGATCTGATCCGCATCCGTGGCGAGGTGGACCACAGCTGGAACAAGACCGAAGTGGAAGTGGAGAGCCTGGAGAAGGTGGGCGCCGCTCCGCAGAGCAAGGGCGGTTTCATCGCCAAGTAAGGTCTGTATCCCTACGCCAGACGTAACAAGGGCGCCTCCATGGAGGCGCCCTTTTGCTGTTGGTCTGCTTAGCCGGTGCGGGCCAGCGTGCGCTTGAACCCCTTCTCGGCCTGATTGACCTTGTAGAGATAGCGTCTGGCTTCCGCCTTGGGGTGCTGTTCGGTCAGGATCTGGTACACCGCCTCGGGCGAGAGCTGGTTGATCATGCCTGGCGCCGCCTTGCGGTCGCTGGAGAAGGTGTTGAGCACCCCGCCGGCACCGCCGTTGTAGGCGGAGATGACGGCGTAGCGACGCGAGCGCGGATCCTGGATATCCACCAGATAGACGGTCTGCAGCAGGTGCAGGTAGGCGGTCCCGACGTCGATGTTGTAGGCTGGGTTGAACAGGTCCTCCCGGGTCGGCTGGCCGCTCTTGCCCTTGACCCGCACGTAGACGTCCCGCCCTGCGGTGGCCGGGATCACCTGCATCAGGCCATAGGCGTTGGCATGGCTGACCGCATAGGGGTTGAAGCTGCTCTCGGTCTTGATCACCGCGTAGATCAGGCTCTCGGCCACCCCGTACTTGCGGGAGGCTTCCCGGATCAGGCTGGCGTACTTGTAGCCCCGTCGATCCTCGTGGTTGGCCACCATGGGGATGTCGACGAAGAAGATGGTGCGAATGCCGAGGGTGCGCTTTTTCATCGCCGTGTTGAGCAGGTAGTCGGCATAGCGCTCGGCGCGCCAGTCGAAGCGGATCGGCTGGCCCTGGTTGTCCAGCACCTGGCCGTAAAGGAAGGGCTCGCCGCCGGGCAGGATCTCGGCGTCGGAGTAAAGATCCACTTCCGCCGGATCGTCCGGGGTAAGCAGGGTCTCGATGATGGCGCGGCGCAGATGGGAGCGCGGGTCGATGCCGGAGACGGTCTCGACCATGATGTGGCCGCTGGAGAAGTCGATGTGGGCCCGGCTCTTGTACTGATCCGTGTATTTGACGTAGTCAAACTTGCCCGCAAACAGCGCCTCACGCCCCCATATCTCGTTCACGTTGTGGGAGAGCGCGCTGATCATGTGTTCGAAACCGCGGATGTCCTTGCCGTTGACGAGATCGTCATCCTCGTTGCCATTGGGCTTGGGGGAGGATGAGCAGGCAGAGAGAAACAGCAGGGTGCACAGCAGCCAGAAAATTCGGCCCATAGAGTCCTCAAACTGGGCGGCGGGCCGCCCGTCACTTCCGTCGTTGCCGTGAGTCGGCGGGGCCGGCCTGCGCAGGCCGACCCCGTGCACGGGTTATTTGCTGGGCGGGGTATAACCGTCGATGGCCACTTCACCCGCTTCGAACAGGTAGTTCACCATCTCTTTCTCCAGCAGCTGGCGATGCTCGAGGTTCATCATGTTCAACTTCTTCTCGTTGATCAGCATCACCTGCTTCTTCTGCCACTCGGTCCAGGCTTCCTTGCTGATGTTGTCAAAAATGCGCTTGCCGAGTTCACCGGGGTAGAGCTGGAAATCGAGACCCGGGCCCTCTTTTTTCAGGCGCTGGCAAAATACGGTACGGCTCATGTTGACCTCTATGGTTGTAAGTCCGGATAGGCGAGCAGACGGGCCGTGGCGGCCGCCAGACCCACCTCTGCAGGATGGCGTAAGTTATACCAGAGTCGGTTATCCGCTTCCATGAGCAGGGGGGCCGGCGGCGTGTCG
Source organism: Aeromonas sp. CD (assembly GCF_033349375.1). Classification (NCBI taxonomy): domain Bacteria; kingdom Pseudomonadati; phylum Pseudomonadota; class Gammaproteobacteria; order Aeromonadales; family Aeromonadaceae; genus Aeromonas; species Aeromonas sp. CD. The sequence goes on along the minus strand of NZ_CP137631.1, from coordinate 4,264,124 downwards.
GTTTCGATCAGCATGGGCCGGATATCGAGGTGAAAGTGGCTGAAAGTATGGCGAAAACCGGCCAGTTCACGGGGTTCGCTGCCGGTCAGGCCGAGCCGCTGCAACAGCCCCGCCACCTCGGCGTCCGACTCCACCTGGGGGAAGCAGTAGAGCCCGCCCCAGATCCCTTGCGGTGGCCGCTTCTCCAGCAGCAGCTGATCGCCGTGGCGGATGAGCAGCATGATGCCGGTGCGGGCCGGGATGCTCTTCTTGGGCTTGCTGTTGGGGTAGGCGGTGGGGTTGCCCTGCGACAGCCCCTGGCAATCCTCCCGCACCGGGCAGCGCTCGCAAGCGGGCTTGCTGCGGGTGCAGACGGTGGCCCCCATGTCCATCATGGCCTGGTTGTAGTGGGCCACCCCGAGCTTGGGGGTGAGGCGGGTGGCCAGCTCCCACAGATCGTTCTCCACCTGCTTCTGGCCGGGCCAGCCGGGCAGGGCCAGCCAGCGGGTGAGTACCCGCTTCACGTTGCCATCCAGAATGGCGTGGGGCTGGCCAAGGGAGAGGGAGAGCACGGCGCCCGCGGTGGAGCGGCCGATCCCCGGCAGCGCCATCACCTCCTCCAGCCGCTCCGGGAAGAGGCCGCCATGGAGGTCGCGGATCTGCTGGGCCGCCTTGTGCAGGTTGCGGGCGCGGGCGTAATAGCCGAGCCCGGTCCAGTGGTGCAGCACCTCGTCGATGGGGGCATCGGCCAGTGCCAGCACGTCGGGAAAGCGTGCCATAAAGCGCTGATAGTAGGGAATGACCGTAGCGACCTGGGTCTGCTGCAGCATGATTTCCGAGACCCAGACCCGGTAGGGGGTCTTCTCCTGTTGCCAGGGCAGGGTCTTGCGGCCGTGGAGCTGATACCAGTCCAGGATCCTGGTGGCGAAGGTCACGTTATCTGAGTTGTTCACATTATGCTCATATTATTGATTTAAAACTAAATTGACTAACGTGTAGCGGTCTTGGCGCTGATACCAGTGCAACGCCCGGTTGGTGAAGGTGGTGTTGTTCGGATGGCTCACGTTGTTCTCATGTTATTGATTAAAAAGGGGAGCTCTCAGGCTCCCTCTTGAAATGGTGGCCAGCCTCGGGCTGGCAGAGGCGCGCTTCAGCCGCGCCAGTCCTGCAGCGCCTTGAGGCTGACGTTCTGGCCGCCCACCTGCAGGATGATGTAATCCTGGGCGATGGCGAGCAGGGTGACACCGGGGGCGATCTCGCTGCCTTCCCGGTAGGTGCGCCCGTTCAGGGTCACGGCCCGGTTGGCCGGGTTGGAGGAGAAGACGTGGGCGCCGTAGGCCAGCGGTGGCACCTGCTGGCGGAGCGCCTGCGGCAGGGCGCTGAGTGGCGTGGCCTGCAGTTCGGCCGGCACCTGTGGTGGCGCGCTCTGCTGCAACGGGGTGTTGTTGAGGGCATTGAGGATGCGCTCGGCCAGCCCCTGGCTGCTGTCGGCGGGTGCCGGTGCGGCTTGGGCATCGGTTTTTGGGATGACCACGGGTTCGGGCGGCGGCGGTGGCAGCGGACGGGTGATCATCGGCCTGGGCTCGACTCGCACGAAGGGCGGCGTCACCACCTCCTTCACCTCCACCGTCTTCTCGATGGGGCGGTTGTTGAGCAGGTGCCAGCCGTAGTTGGCGGCAGCCCCCATCACCAGCGCCAGCGGGGCCAGCAACCACCAGATCCAGCGCCTGGGTTGTTCCTCTTCCTGGCTGACCGGCAGCCCCATCGCCGGGATGTGCGGGGTGAACTGGGGCTGGTCGGCCCGCCGCAGCGCCTTGAGCAGGGTGGACATCAGGAAGCCTCCTCCGACAGTGTGTTCATGGCATCGTCATCCTCTGCCGAGTCCAGCCTGGCCGGCTTGCTGGCCCGCTGGGCAGGGTCTTCCAGCTTCGGCATGGGTTCGCCAGCCATCACGTTGAGGCGCAGCAGGGTGTTGCTGCCGGCGATGCCGTCCGGGTTCAGCCCCTGGGCGCGCTGGAACTGCTGCAGCTTGGTCTTGAGCTCGGCATCGAAGCGGCGGACCTTGCGATCCGGCTGCTGCAGGGCCCGGCTGAGGGCGTTGTCGAGCCACTGCACCTGGCTGGGGCCGGCGTTGTTGCCGATCAGGGTGACGCCACCCTTGGGCATGCGCCACAGCAGGGTGTAGCTGCCGCCCCAGTAATCGCTCAGCCACTGCCTGTCCACCTGCCAGCTCTGGTTGCCGATGAGCAGGTTGGCCTGGTCGGGTCCGAGGTTGACCAGGGTGGCGTAATAGGTGCCGCCGGTCTCGTCGGTCAGGCTGACGAGGGCGGGATACTGCAGTGCCTGCAGATCGGCCAGGGAGGCTTCGCCCTCCTGGCAGCGCAGGCCGGCGCGCGGCGCGTTGTCGCAGGTTGCCTCTTCCAGCTCGGTCTGATAGCCCCACACCTTGTAGAGATTCTGCATGGCGCTGTCCGGTTCCAGCGCCTGATTGATGGCGCGGGTCAGCTGTTCCTGCTGCTCCGGGGTGTCGTCCACCTTGACCGGCACCTCCACCGTGACCACCGGGCGGGTAGGGAAGAAGCCGAAGAACTGCCAGCCCCACCAGCCGGTGGCCACCAGCAAGGCGCCGACCAGCGCCACCATCAAACCGGACTGCCAGGTCCCCTCGTCACGGATGCCGCTCACCTCGAAGGCCGCCAGGCTGATGTCGCCGTGGACTATCTTGTGGCTGCCGCGGGCGAAGGCGGCGATCAGGGCGCGATCGCAGATGAGGTTGATGAGGCGCGGGATGCCGCCGGAGAGGCGGTGCAGGGTCTGGATAGCTTTGGGGGTGAAGATGGGCTGCACGCAGCCGGCCACCTGCAGACGGAAGCGGACATAGGCGTCTACGTCCTGGCAGGAGAGCGGCAGCAGGTGGTAGCGGGCGGTGATACGCTGGGCCAGCTGGCGCAGCAGGGGCTGGCGCAGCATCTGCTGCAGCTCGGGCTGGCCGATGAGCACCACCTGCAGCAGCTTCTTCTCGTCGGTCTCCAGGTTGGTGAGCAGGCGCAGCTGTTCCAGCACGCCGGGCAGCAGGTGCTGGGCTTCGTCCACCAGCACCACGCTGCGCTTGCCTGCCGCCAGGTTGGCCAGCAGGTGATCGCGAATGAGGTCGAACAGCTGCTTGAGGCCGGCATCCTGGCCATAGGCCAGCTGGAACTCGTCGCAGATGGCCGCCAGCAGATCTCGTTCGGTCAGGGATGGATTGAGGATGTAGGCAATCTCGGTCTCGGCCGGCAACTGCTGCAACAGGCAGCGGGAGACGGTGGTCTTGCCGGTGCCCACTTCCCCGGTCAGCAGCACGAAGCCGCCCCCATCCTGCAATCCGTAGTTGAGGTGGGCGAGGGCTTCCCCGTGGCGTTCACTCATGTAGAGGTATTTGGGATTGGGCGAGATGGAGAAGGGGTGCTCCGACAGACCGAAGAACTGTGTGTACATAAGGATCCATTCCGTTGTTATGGGCGGCAGGTTAAAGCCTCCCCAAAGGGATGTCAAAGACCCGGATGCTATTAAGGGGGGGGGGGCAGCGCGCACCCTGATTTGCCGGCGGGAGAAAGGGCGCTGCCGGGTTGGCTGGCGAGGGGCGTTTTGCCTCTCATGGGGCCGTCATGGCCTCGTCCCGCCGACGGGGGATGGGGCAGCCATAGTCTCCACCGGCCAAACCGGTATAATCGGGACAGGTTTATCAAGGGAGACACAGCTTGCAGACTTATCTGGTTGGGGGCGCGGTGCGAGATCGCCTGCTGGGATTGCCGCAGGGCGACAGGGATCACCTGGTGGTCGGGGCGACCGTGGAACAGATGCTGGCGCTGGGCTTTACCCAGGTGGGCCGCGATTTTCCCGTGTTCCTGCACCCCAAGACCCAGCAGGAGTACGCGCTGGCCCGCACCGAGCGCAAGCAGGGTCGCGGTTATACCGGCTTCGTCTGCCACGCCTCGCCGGAGGTGACGCTGGAGCAGGATCTGCTGCGCCGGGATCTCACCGTCAACGCCATCGCCGAGGATGAGGCAGGGCAACTGCACGATCCCTATGGCGGCATCGAGGATCTGAAGCAACGGCTGCTGCGCCACGTCTCCCCCGCCTTTGCCGAAGATCCGCTGCGCATTTTGCGGGTGGCCCGCTTCGCCGCCCGTTTCCACGCCCAGGGCTTCGTGGTGGCCCCTGAGACGCTGGCGCTGATGCGCGAGATGACCGAGGCCGGTGAGCTGGCCCACCTGACCCCGGAGCGGGTCTGGAAGGAGCTGGAGAAGGTGCTGCTGGGGCCGACCCCGCAGGTGTTTTTCGAGGTGCTGCGCGAGTGCGGCGCCCTGGCGGCGCTGTTTCCCGAGCTGGATGCCCTGTTCGGGGTGCCTGCTCCCGCCAAATGGCACCCGGAGATCGATACCGGCATCCACACCATGATGGTGCTGGCACAGGCCTGCCGCCTCTCCCCCGAGCTGGCGGTGCGCTTCGCGGCGCTGTGCCACGACTTTGGCAAGGGGCTGACCCCGCCGGAGTTCTGGCCGAGTCACCACGGCCACGGCCAGAAGGGCTTGCCGCTCATCCGCGATTTCTGCGAGCGGTTCCGGGTACCGAACGAGTGCCGCGATCTGGCGCTGCTGGTGAGCGATCTGCACACCCATATCCATATCGCCTTCGAGCTCAAGCCGGCGACCCTGCTCAAGGTGTTCGACAAGGCCGATGCCTGGCGCAGGCCGGATCGCTTCGCCCAGCTGCTGGACGCCTGCCGCGCCGACTTTCACGGCCGCACCGGCTTCGAGGAGCGGGTCTATGCCGAGCCCGACTATGTGGCGCAAGCGCTGGCGGCGGCCCAGGCCGTGCCGGTGAAGGAGATAGTGGCGGCCGGGTTCAAGGGGGAGGCTATTCGCGAGCAGCTGGCCAAGCGGCGGCTCGACGCCATCAGCCGGGTGCGCGACGAGTGGACCTTCCTCGAAGATTGACGAGGCAGGAGGCGAGGCATGGACAAAAAAGCCCGGGTCACTGACCCGGGCTTTTTCATTGCTGCGTCTGCACGGCGAGCGGCTATTCACCTGGGCCGAAGCGCCCCTGCACAGGATCGTAGAAGTAGGCCTGATAGTTGAAGTCGATCCCCTTGATGTAGGGATTCTCCAGCCGGAACAGCCGACGGGTATGGAGGTGGGCGAAGCTCAGGGAGGGTTTGAAGGTCTTCAACCAGAGCGCCTGCAGGGAGCCATCGCGCCAGGCGGCCTTGAGCCCCTGTTGCACCCGGGTGATGGCCTGTTGGTTGCTGTTGTGGGTGAAGAAGACCCTGGGCAGCGGATAGTAGAGCGCCACGTTCTCATCCATCACCAGCCCGGGAACATCACTGTGGTTCAGCTTCTCCTGGGGCAACTCGTTGATCCCGCGGCAGAAGAGTGCGAAACGGCCGCGCGCCACCATCTTGAACAACTGCTCGTAGCCCTCCACCTCCTGCACCTTGAAACCGGCCCGCTGCAGGATCTGCACGTCGAGCCAGCCCTTGCCCTGACCGATGTCGAAGCGCTTGAGCCCCTCCAGGCTGGTCACTCCGGCGACGGCGCTCTGCTGCTCTGGGCTGACGAAGCAGATGCGGTAGCTGACGATGCCGAGGTGGATGGGAAAGCGCACGTAGTCGATGCCGCTCATGTCCCGATCGGAGCGGTAGCTGTCCATGGCGAACAGGTTGGGGTAGTCATTGAAGCGCAGGCTGACCCACATCCGGGCCAGGGTCATGGGGGGCGCGGCCTGCATCCGGTAGTCGCCGTGGCTGGCGCGGGTCTTCTCCAGTGCCAGGCGCAGCAGCTCGCGATCATAGGTGCTTCTGGGATCGTGCTCGCTCTCCGGACTCATGTAGGTGAACAGGGTCGGGCTGGCCAGCACGGGCAGGGCCAGCAGCAGGGCGAGCAGCGGGGTCCAGTGCATCATGAGCTCCTGTGAAAGGCTGAGACTCCTCTGAGTGTAGTGGCTCTCCCCGGCGGTGAGCGGGGAGCCGCCGGAGTCACTGCTTGCCGCTGGCCGGCTCGCCGGGCCCGAAGCGCTGGGTGAGGGGATCGTAAAGATAGGGCTGGTAATCGAAGTCGAGCCCCTGCAGCAAGGGGTTGTCCAGCCTGAACAGCAGCCGCTGGTCCAGCCTGGCGAAATCCAGCGCTGGCTTGAAGGTCTTGAGCCAGAGCGCCTGCAGGGAGCCGTCCTGCCAGGCCAGCTGCAGACCGGCCCGGACCCGGCGCAGGGCGTGCTGATTGTCCTTGTGGCTGTAGAAGAGGTGGATGAAGGGGTAGTAGAGCGCCAGATGCTGGTCGACCGTCAATTGCCCCAGATCCCGGTGCGTATCCAGTTCGGTCAGCAGCTCGTTGGCCCCCCGACAGAACAGATCCACCCGGCCGCGCACCACCAGCTTGAACAGCCGCTCGTAACCCTCCACCTCCTGCACCTTGAAGCCGGCACTGCGCAGTATGTCGGCATCCTGCCAGCCGCGGCCCTGGCCATGGCTGAACTGCTGCAGCTCGTGCAGGGTACGGACTTGGGCCACGGCTTGCTGCTGTTTGGGGCTGACGAAGCAGATGCGATAGCCGAGTATGCCGAGATCCACCGGAAAGCGGACGTAGTCGAGGTCGTGGCTGCCCTCCGGGCGCGGGAAGCTGTCGATGGCCAGCAGGTTGGGGTAGAGGTTGTACTGCAGCACCTGACGCAGCCGGGTTCGGCTCATGGGCGGGGCCGGACGCAACTCGTAGTCGCCGAAGCTGTCGCGGGTCTTCTCCAGCGCCAGTTGCAGCAGCTGCTGGCCGTAGAGGGTGCGCAGATCCCGCTCACTCTCCGGGCTGACGTGGGTCACTATGTCCAGGGCCGGCAGAAGGGGGGAGAAGAACAGGCTGCCGGCCAGCAGCCCGAGGATCATCACTCTGTGGTTCATCATACCGCTCACTGCTGTCACATTGAGTTGAGTGTAGCGGCTGTGGCGCCAAGGCTGGGGGCCTGGGCCCGGGAAACCCGGCTTTTACCGACGTGCAGGTTACCAGAACAGCTGGCCGAGCAAGGGGGCCAGCAGCACGGTCACCATGCCGGCGATCATCATCACCATGCTGGAGACCACCCCCTCCTCGTTGCCCATCTGATAGGCCTTGGCGGTGCCGGCGCCGTGGGCCGAGGCCCCAAACCCTGCCCCCTTGCCAAGGCGGCTGCGAATGGCCAGCAGGGTGAGCACGCTCTCGCCGACCGCCATGCCGATGACGCCGGTCAGCACCACGAACAGGGCGGTGAGATCGGTCTGGCCGCCGATGGCGCGGGTCGCCTCCACCGCAAACGGGGTGGTAATGGAGCGCATCGCCAGACTGCGCTGCAGCATGTCGGAGAGATCGAGCCAGCGGGCCAGCAGCACGGTACTGCCCACCGCCATCACCACCGAGGCGACCACCCCCACCGACAATGACAGCCAGTGGCGGCGAATGAGCTGGCGGTTCTCGTAGACCGGTACCGCGAAGGCGACGGTGGCCGGCCCCAGCAGCCACAGCAGCCAGTGGGATTCGGCCATATAGTCCTGATAGGGGATGTGGAACAGCATCACTACCGCCACCAGCAGGGTGGGGGCCAGCAGCAGCGGCATCAAGGGCAGGATGCGTTTCTTGCCGTAGAGCCACTTGCTGGCGTAGTAGAACAGCAGGGTGAGCGCGAAGCAGAGCAGGCCAAGCAGGGTATCAGACATGACGACGACTCCGGCGGGCCAGTTTCAACTCGAGGCGATAGACCCGGTCCACCACCAGCGCCGTGGTGCCGAGCACCAGTATGGTACTGAGCAGCAGCACCACCATGATGCGCCACCCCTCCTGCAGCAGCAGATCCTGATAGTTGACCACCGCCACCACCGCCGGCACGAAGAACAGCAGCATCTCGGCCAGCAACCAGCGGGCGCCGGCGCTGAACCAGTGGGTCTTGACCACGCCGAGCAGGATCAAGGCCAGCAGGGCCAGCATGCCGGTGAGGTTGGCAGGCAGTGGCAGGTGGAAGGTACGTACCGCCGCATCGGCCAGCAGCCAGATGGCGGCCAGCAGGGCGATTTGGAAGGGGGTCTGGAACCAGCGAATGCAGAGGGCTTTCATGATCTAGGTCTTTCTGTGAACTTGCTCACAGTATAGAGAGAGGCCAAACCTGCAAAAAATGAATTTAAATTATCAAAATCATGCCAAAGAGGCATGATCAGGTTTTGCCGTCCGCCAGGAGAGAGCCATGGACATCCGTGCCCTGCGTTACTTTGTCGAACTGGTGCGGGAACAGAGCTTCACCCGCGCCTCCGAGAAACTGTTCGTCACCCAGCCCACCATCAGCAAGATGATCCGCAACATGGAGGAGGAGCTGGGTCAGCCATTGCTGAGCCGCGCGGGGCGCCGCTTCACCCTGACCGACAGCGGTCGGGTGCTGTTCAACCGGGCCCAGACCATTCTGGCCGAGATGCAACAGCTGGAGGCGGAGCTCGCCGATCTGCAGAGCCTGCAATTCGGCCGGCTGGCGCTCGGCATTCCGCCCATGGTGGGCCACGTCTATGCGGATCTGATCCGCGCCTACCGCAGCCGTTATCCCAAGGTTGAGCTCTCCATCGTCGAGTACGGCGGCCGGCGCATCGAGCAGGCGGTGCTGGAAGGGGAACTGGATCTCGCCATCACCATGCTGCCGACCAAAGAGGGTGGCGCCCTCAGTGCGCTGGAGCTGGACCAGTACCCGATCCAGGTGGTGTTGCCCGACCTGCCGCGCTGGCGGGATTGCCCTGAAATCCGGCTGGAGGCGCTCTGCGACGAGCCCTTCTTGCTCTACACCCAGGCCTTCACCCTGAGCGAGCGGCTGGAGCAGGCGTGCCGAGCGGCCGGCTTCGAGCCCCAGGTGGCGGCGCGCAGCAGCCAGTGGGACTTTCTCACCGCCATGGTGCGCAGCGGCATGGGGGTCGCCTTTCTGCCCGAGCCCATCTGCCGGCGGCTGGCGCCGGATGGGCTGGTACTGCGACCGCTGGTGCCCGAGCTGAGCTGGCGGCTCGGGGTGATCTGGCCGAGCGAGCGCTATCTTTCCCGCACCGCCGAGGCCTGGCTGGCGCTCTGCCGCGAGCAGGGCTGAACCGCATCAGGGTTCGCCGAAGCGATCGGTCATGGGATTATAGAAGTAGGGACGGTAGTCGAAGTTGATCCCCTCGAGGAAGGGATTCTCCAGCCGCAGCATGCGCCGTTGCTTGAGCCCGGCAAAGGCGATGGCGGGACCGAAGCTGTGGCGCCACAAGGCCTGCAGCGAACCATCCTGCCAGGCCTGTCGCAGGCCTGTCTCCACCCGTTTCAGGGCCTCGCTGTTTGCCATATTGGTATAGAAAACTCTGGGCAGTGGATAGTAGAGCAGCAGGTAGTTATCCATTTGCAGACCCTCTATGTCCTTGTGGGTCAGCAGCTCGCTGTGCAGTTCGCTCGCACCCCGGCACAGGAGATCGAACCGGCCGCGCGCCACCATCTTGAACAGCATCTCGTAGCCATCCACCTCCACCACCTTGAGGCCGGCGTGGCGCAGTATCTCCACATCCAGCCAGCCCTTGCCCTGACCGAACGTGAAACGGCGCAATGCCGCCAGATCATGCACCTTCGCCATGGCGGCCTGCTGGCGGGGACTGACGAAGCAGATGCGGTAGCTGACAATGCCGAGATGAATGGGAAAGCGGGCATAGGCCAACCCTCTTCCATCACGCGTGCTGCTGTAGCTGTCCATGGCGAACAGGTTGGTGAAGCTGTTGAGCTGCAGGCTGAGCCGTACCCGTGCCTTGGTCATGGGGGGGGCGGGGAGCAGCTCATAGTCGCCAAAGGTATCGCGGGTCTTGTCGAGAGCGAGGCGGAGCAGTTCCCTGTCGTAGGTCATGCGCGGATCATGTTCGCTCTCCGGGCTGATATAGGTAAAGCGGGTTGCCGCCATCGACGTGGAGGAGAGGAAGAGGGAGAGAAGCAGGAACAGGAGTCTATACATCCAGGCTAGGCTCTACGATTTTGTTTCATCCATTATAGTTCGGCCCCCAGCCGTTCAGGCGTGCCGGTCGCTTGCCAGCAGGCTGCCCAGCTGGCGGCAGAGACGGCGCAGGGCCTGGTTGTCGAGGGAGGCAAAACCGAGCAGCCACCCTTCCTGCGTCGGCGGGCCCAGGTAGAACTGGCCGAGGGGGCGCAGCCCCAGCCCCTGTGCGTTGGCGGTCTCTGTCCAGCGCGCCTCGCCGCCGGAGGGCAGCAGCACGGCGCACTGCAGGCCGGCCCCGCTGTGGATGGGGGTGAGGGCGGGGCAGTGGCTGGCCAGCTCGGCCAGCAGCAGGTCGCGACGGCTCTGGTAGATCAGCCGGCTCTGGCGCAGGTGAGTGGCGAAGTGGCCGGCGCGGATGAAGTCGGCGGTGACCGCCTGCAGCAGCTGGTTGCTGTGGCCATCGACCGCGGCCCGGGCCCGACAGAAGGACTCCATCAGCGGCCTGGGCAGCACCAGGTAGGCGAGGCGCAGCGAGCCGAACAACACCTTGCTGAAGGTGCCCACATAGAGCACCCGTCCCTGACCATCCAGCCCCTGCAGGGCGGGGAGCGGCCGCTGATCGTACTGGTACTCGCCGTCGTAGTCGTCTTCCAGGATCCAGGCGCCGTGCCGCTCGGCCTCGGCCAGCAGCGCCATCCGCCGCGGCAGGCTCATGGGCACGCCGAGCGGATACTGGTGGGCCGGCGTGGTGTAGATGAGCCGCGGCGCCGGGTGTTCCCCCAGCGGGTTGAGCCCCTCTTCATCCACCGGCACCGGGTGCACCCGGGCGCCGGCACTCTCCATGGCGGTGCGGGCCCCGGGGTAGCCGGGATCCTCCACCCAGACGGTATCGCCGGCATCGATCAGCAGCTGGGTCGCCAGCAGTATCCCCTGCTGGGAGCTGGTGAGGATCAGGATCTGGTCCGGCTCGCACACCACGCCGCGCGACTGCACCAGATAGCTGCTGATGGCACCGCGCAGCGCCTCCAACCCCTGCGGCTCCCCGTAATTCATCCAGTCGCCGGCGTGCCGGCGCCACTGCTGCTGCATCAACCGGCCCCACAGGGCCTGGGGGAAGAGGCGGGGATCCGGCTGGCTGGAGGCAAAGGAGCGGCCCACCTCGGGCACGTCGTGACAGGCACCGCTGTCGGCCATCTCCTGACCTCGGCGTGACAGACCGGCCGCTGACTGGGGCGGGCGCGGAGTCGGGGAGACCGCAGCCAGCGCCACGAAGCTGCCGGCCCCCACCTTGCGCACCAGATAGCCCTCCGCCTCCAGCCGGCCGTAGGCCAGCTCCACCGTGCTGCGGGAGACCCCCAGATCGGCGGCCAGCATGCGGCTGGCGGGCAGCCGGCTGTGCTGGGGCAGGTGGCCGGCCAGCATGGCCGAGCGCAGGGTGCGGACCAGCTGTTCGTGCAGCGGCAGATCGCTGGCTTGCTGGGTGGCAAACAGGGTGGGCAGGGCAGGCATGGGGATCTCCCGGGCGCTAATTGGTCTGCTCATATTGGCAAAATTGGTCGGCGTGGCAAGGCCATTATGTCGCTACAGTGAGGCTCAAGGTTCGGGATTCACAACTATTGGCAATGAAAGGAGTCTGCATGTCGGAGTACGGCGCCATCATCAGCTGGCAGCGCGGGGCCAGCGAGCCCTTCGTCGATCAAGGTTACAGCCGGGCCCACTGGTGGGAGTTCGACGGCGGCGTCAGGGTGCCCGCCTCCTCGTCTCCCCACGTGGTGCCGCTGCCCTGGTCGGTGGCTGAAAACGTCGACCCGGAAGAGGCCTTCGTCGCGGCGATCTCCAGCTGCCACATGCTTACCTTCCTCTGGCTGGCGGCCAGGGCGGGCTACCTGGTGGAGAGCTACCGGGACGAGGCGGTGGGCATCATGGAAGCCAATGCCCGTGGTCGTCAGGCCATCACCCGGGTCACCCTGCAGCCGCTGGTGCAGTTCGGCGGTGAACGTCAGCCGGATCTGGCCGTGCTGGAGCAGTTGCACCACCAGGCACACGAGGAGTGTTTCATCGCCAACTCGGTCACCACCGACATCACCACCCGGATCCGGGTTTGAGTACAAGGAGCGTCACTATGAGTCATGTATTGAGCAGCGGGTTGGCCAGTGCCGAACAAGCCCGCCTCTTCTTCGAGGCCCAGCTGGCCTTGCGTACCGATCCGGCGGATCTGGCCGCCGATCTGCTGGCCGGTGAAGAGCGGATCGTCGTCATCGACACCCGCTCTGCCGGTCACTATGCCGAGGGACACATCCCCGGCGCCATCAGCTTTCCCCACGCCACCATGAACCCGGTGACCACGGCCGCGCTGGCGCGGGACAAGGTCTATGTCTGCTATTGCGACGGCATCGGCTGCAACGGCTCGACCCGGGGCGCCTGCAAGCTGGCGGCGCTCGGTTTTCAGGTCAAGGAGCTGATCGGCGGCCTGCACTGGTGGCGGCAGGATGGCTTTGCCGTCGCCACCGGTAGCGAAGCGGGCGTGCTGGAAACGGGAGGGATTGCCTGTGGCTGCTGACATCCATCTGAACGAGTTCGGCCAGCCGGTCGGTGCACCGCTGCCCGACTGGCGGGGCGCCGAGTTCCCGCCCCGTCGCCCCCTCAACGGCTGGGGTTGCCGGCTGGAGCCGCTGGATCCTGAGCGTCACGGCCCCGGCCTGTGGCAGGCTTTCAGTGCCGACAGCGGGGCCATGTGGACCTACCTGACCACAGGCCCTTACGCAACAGAGGCGGACATGCTGGTCTGGCTGCGAGAGTGCGCCGCCAAGAGTGATCCCCAGTTCTACACCATCTTCGACCAGGATGGCGAACAGCCGCTGGGGCTGGCTAGTTATCTGCGCATCGACCCCCTGGCCGGCAGCATCGAGGTGGGCTGGCTGCACTTTTCCCCCGCCTTGCAGCGTTCGCGGCTGGCGACGGCGGCCATGGCGCTGATGATGGCCAATGCTTTTGCCCTCGGCTATCGGCGTTACGAATGGAAGTGCAATGCCTTCAACCAGCCCTCCTGGCAGGCGGCGTTGCGCCTTGGTTTCCGCTACGAGGGGACCTTTCGCCAGAGTCGGGTGGACAAGGGGCGTACGCGCGATACCGCCTGGTTCTCGGTGATCGACAGTGAGTGGCCGGCGCTGCAGGCTTGCTTCGAGCGCTGGCTGGCGCCTGACAACTTCGATGCACAGGGGCACCAGCGCCTGCGCCTCTCGACCCTCACGGCCGCCTTGCACGGCGCTTGAATAAACCAGGGCGGCCATGGCCGCCCTGTTGTTTTTGCCGTCTTTTCTGCTCGCTGCTGATCTCCCTTCGCTTCTCTTTCTGCACCGCTTCTTCATTGCCCGAGCGCGGAGAGGATTGTATTAACATTTTTTTAATGTATTTTGTTTTTGAAATTACATAATGTTTCGAACGAAAGTTGGTTGCTGACTTTCGTCCATTATCCAGGAGGCAAGATGAGCGTCACCCATACCCAGTTGCCCGCCGATCACAAGGCGGCCATCCGTCAGATGAAACAAGCCCTGCGCGCACAACTCGGCGACGTGGAGGCGGTCTTTGCCGAGGTCAGCCGCCGCATCGAGGCGCGGGTGGCCGAGGTGGAAGCGTTGCGAGCCCGTGGTGAGCCGGTGTGGTCAGAAGTGAATTACCAGGCGCTGGCGGCGGGCCAGGTCGGCGAGGCCGAGCTTGCAGCCATACGGCGGCGCGGCTGCCTGGTGATCCGCGGGCACTTTGCACGGGAACGGGCGCTGGCCTGGGATCGCGACATGCTCGACTACCTGGATCTCAACCGTTTTGATGAGCTGTATCGCGGTCCCGGCGACAGTTTCTTCGGCTCCCTTGCCGCGTCGCGCCCCGAGATTTATCCCATCTACTGGTCACGGGCCCAGATGGAGGCGCGCCAGAGCGACGAGATGGCGACCGTGCAGTCGTTCCTTAACCGCCTGTGGCAGTTCGAGCGACCGGATGGGACACACTGGTTCGACCCGGACGTGAGCATCATCTATCCCGATCGCATTCGCCGCCGTCCGCCCGGTACCTGTTCTCGCGGGCTGGGTGCCCATACCGACTCGGGGGCCCTCGAGCGCTGGTTGCTGCCGGCCTACCAGCAGGTGTTCGCGCCGATTTTCCGGGGGGAGGTCGCTGCCTACGATCCCTGGGATGCGGCCCATCGCACCGAGGTCGAGGAGTACAGTGTGGAGAACACCACCAAGTGCTCGGTATTTCGTACCTTCCAGGGGTGGACGGCGCTCTCCGACATGTTGCCGGGACAGGGATTGTTGCACGTGGTGCCGATCCCCGAGGCGATGGCCTACGTGCTGCTGCGGCCGCTGCAGCCGGACGTGCCGGAGGATGAGTTGTGCGGTGTCGCGCCGGGCAAGGTGCTGCCGGTCTCCGAGACCTGGCATCCGCTGTTGCTGCGGGCGATGAGCTCGATCCCGGCGGTGACCGCAGGGGATTCGGTTTGGTGGCACTGCGACCTGATCCACGGCGTGGCGCCGGTGGAACAGCAGCAGGGATGGGGCAACGTCATGTATATTCCGGCGGCGCCCCGTTGCGAGAAGAACATGGCCTATGCGCGCCTGGTGCGGCAGGCGCTGGAGCAGGGAACTTCGCCTGGCGACTTCCCCCGCGAAGATTACGAGGCCGACTGGCAGGGGCGCTTCACCCTGGCCGATCTGAACGACCATGGCCGCCGCGCACTGGGCATGCTCCCGTAAACGAGAGTGGCCGGGCGGGCCTGCGCAGTAGCAGGCCCGCTCACGCCTCTATTCCCCGATGGGGGCGGCAATCCACTTCATCAGGCGTAGCATGTCAGCGGGCGCCACCCCCACCGAGAGGCCGCGCTTGCCACCGCTCACCAGGATCTCGTCAAACTGCATGGCCGAGTCGTCGAGCACGGTGGGCAAGAGCTTCTTCTGGGCCAGCGGGCTGATGCCACCGACCTTGTAGCCGGTCAACTTCTCGGCCTCCGCCGGCTTCATCATCTCCACCTTCTTGAGACCGGTGGCCTTGGCCAGCTGCTTGAGGCTGCACAGGCCGGACGAGGGGACGATGGCCACTACCGCCTGCTTGTTGTGATGGGCGATCAGGGTCTTGAAAACCTGGGCTTCCGGCAGGCCGAGCTGGGTCGCGGCATGCTTGCCGAAGTCGTCGTGGGCTTCGCACTCGTAGGGGTAGAGCTTGTGGGGGATCTTGAGCTTCTTCAGCAGGTTGATGGCTGGCGTCATGATGGGTGCCTTGAGTCGAAACAAGGCCAAACAGTCTGCGCCTGTGGGGCGGGTGATGCAAGTTGCTCGCGTCCTCTAGGGGTGGATGAGCGCGCCGAAATAAAAAAAGCCCGGGTCAATGACCCGGGCTTTTCAATGCAGTGCATCTCAGGAGAAGCAGATCTGCAGCACGTAGAAGATGGCGATGGCCAGGATGGCGCCAGCGGGCAGGGTGATGACCCAGGAGACCACGATGTTGCGCAGCACGCCCAGGTTCAGCGCCGCGATGCCGCGCGCCAGACCCACGCCCATGACCGCACCGACCAGGGTCTGGGTGGTGGAGATGGGCAGGCCGGTGCCGGAGGCGATTACCACGGTGGCGGCGGTGGCCAGCTGGGCGGCGAAACCGCGGCTCGGGGTCAGGTGGGTGATGCCGGTACCGACGGTGGCCATCACCTTCTCGCCCATGGTAGCCAGACCGATGACGATACCGATGCCGCCGAGCGGCAGGATCCACCAGGCGATGTGGGAGCTGCCGCCGATCTCGCCGCCGGCCGCCACGATGGAGGCGACTGCGGAGAGCGGGCCGATGGCGTTGGCCACGTCGTTGGAGCCGTGGGCAAAGGCCATGGCACAGGCGGTGATGATCATCAGGATGCCGAATACCTTCTCCACGTTGGCGAAGTGCATCTTGCTGTCATCCTGCGGGTTGTACTGCTGGCCGCGAATGTAGAGCCAGCCGGCAAACGCCACCGCGATGGAGATGGCGATGGAGAGCAGGATGCCCTCGCCGTCGGTCAGGTGCAGACCGACGTGGGTCAGCCCCTTCTTGATGGTCACCAGGCAGATCACCAGCGCGGTCAGGAACATGTAGAAGGGCACGTAGCGCTTGGCGTTGTTGAGGGGATCATCGGTGTTGAAGATGAGCTTCTGCACGCTGATGAACATGAAGTAGGCGATGACGCCCGAGATGGCAGGGGTGACTACCCAGGAGCCGACGATGCCGCCGAACTTGCTCCACTGCACCGCTTCCGGGCCAATGCTCACCACGGCGAAACCGACGATGGCGCCGATGATGGAGTGGGTGGTGGAGACGGGCCAGCCGAAGTAGGAGGCCAGGATCAACCAGGCGCCGGCAGCCAGCAGGGAGGCGATCATGCCGAGCACCAGTAGATCCGGCGTATCGGCAAAGGCGTTGCTGTCGATGATGCCGTTGCGGATGGTCGCGGTCACTTCGCCGCCGGCCAGATAGGCACCGGCAAACTCGAAGATCATGGCGATGATGATGGCCTGACGGATGGTCAGGGATTTGGTGCCGACCGACGTGCCCATGGCGTTGGCGACGTCATTCGCGCCGATACCCCAGGCCATCAAAAAGCCGAACAAGGCCGCCACGAGCACCAGAGTAGTGCCGTAATTCGCGATAATGTCCATTCAGTGTTTACCCAGTCAGTCGATTACGAACGAGCCAGCATCAGTTCCAGACGGGCGCCAACGCGCTCGGCCTGATCTGCCAGGTCACCTACCCATTCGAGGATCTTGTAGAGGAACATAACGTCGATCGGATTGTATTTCTGCTCAACGGCTTGCAGCTGTTGGCGCAGTCCGATCTGCATGGTGTCAGTATCGTCCTCGATAAGATCCAGCTGGTGGATCATCTCGGCAACCATTTCAACTTCACGTCCTTTAAAGCCGGTTTCGAGCAGCTCATCGAGTTCTCCGATGGCTTTCTCGGCTTGGGCGGTCGCATCGATACAGCGTTTGAGATAGGCCATGAAATCGGCACGCATCTCGGAGGGGAATTCCATTTTGCGGCCAAGCATGCGGCCGGAAATATCCTTGGCACGGTTGGCAATCTTGTCCTGCTGGGTCAGCAGTTCGAGCAGGTCGGTACGGGCGACCGGCAGGAACAGGCCGCGAGGCAGCTTCAGACGAATTTCACGCTTGAGGATGTCCGCTTCTTTTTCCAGCTGGGCAATCTGCTGCCGGATCTTCTCGGCATCTTCCCAACGGTCTTCGGCAACGGCATCAAAGAAGGGAACCAACTGCTGGGAGCACTGGTGAACCTTGACGATATGCTTCTGCAGCGGCTTGATGGGGGACTTGGCAAAAAGCCCCAAAATAGTATTTACTGGCATGGCCAAACCTGTGTCGGTGAAAAAACACTCGATACGATTTTATGAGGGGCGCATGGTAACCGAACTGCGCCATCAATAAAACCGTGAATTAATCCTGATGTATCGCAGGCATTATATCCTCGCGCTTAGCATCACGCCCCCCAAAGTTGCCTGCCAGCCCGGAATGACTATGCAAACTGAGATCGAGATAAAGTTTTTTGTCTCCCGAGATATTCGACAGCCTTTTTTCAACCTTCTGAATTCACTGGAAATTATATCCAACTCTCAAACCGAGCTCGGCAATGTCTATTTTGATACGCCAGCGCTGGATTTGCGCCGCCTGGAGATGGGATTGCGGATCCGTCGCAGCGATGATTTCGCCGAACAGACGATTAAATGTCGGGGCCAGGCGGTGGGCGGACTGCATGCCAGACCCGAATACAATGCCCCGGTCGCTGGCGATATGCCCGCGCTTGACGTTTTTCCTGACGAGATTTGGCCGAGTCTTTCCACACGTGATGCAATCCAGGGCGCCCTGGTGGCCCAGTTTCGTACCGACTTCCTGCGCCGCCACTGGTTGATCGCCTTCGAAGGAGCCGAAATCGAGCTGGCCTGGGATCAGGGGGAGATCGTCGGCGTGCTCGGCAAGAGCCGCATCGACGAGCTGGAGCTGGAGCTCAAATCCGGCGAGGCGAGCGCCCTGTTCGGCTTGGCAGAGCAGCTGGCCGGGCTTGGCGGTCTGCGGCTCGGGGCTCAGTCCAAGGCCCAGCGCGGTTATCGGCTGGCTGGGCTCGGCAAGCCGCTGGCGCTGCAAGCCTTGCCTGCACTGACCGACCTGAGCGCAGCCGAGTGTATCGCCCTCGGCCTGCAGCACTGGCAGCATCACGAGCAGTACTGGCTTGAGCAGACAGACGCCGAGGCGCAGGGGCTGGCGTTGCAGCAGCTGCGCCTGGGCATGGACCTGATTGCCGAGGCGGCCGACAGGTTGCCGGCAGCGGACTGGCTGGTTGAGCTGACCCGGCTCGGGCCGCGGCTGGCCTCGGTCGCCGGACAGGCCGACTGGCAGCAGGCGTTGCCGGCACTGTTCCTTCAGGCCGACTATGTGCGCCTGCAACTGGCCATCGCCGCCTGGCTGCACCGGCAAGGATGATGAGCCGCGCGCCGCAGCGCTTGCAATGCAAAAAGGTGAGTCTGGCTCACCTTTTTCTTTGGCTCTGTCCCAGTTATGTGTTGAAAGGCTAACCTTGAAGTAGGTCATCACCTTGAGGGCCCCCATCATGGATACCCAAGCCTTTCAACATCTATTGTCCCTCTTTCCATCGCTCACTTCGCGTCAGCGTCGTCTCGCGCAACATGAACTCACCACCCCTCACCCCATCACCTCGTTGGCCACTCAACTCCCCGCATGCCAATGCTGCCCTCACTGCCAGGCCGAGGCCACACAGCTGGCTCCCTGGGGCTGGTCTCGCGGGCTGCGTCGTTATCGCTGCAAGCAGTGTCTGCGCACCAGTTCCGTGCTCACCAACACGCCTCTCGCCCGACTTCGCAAGCCACAATGCTGGGAAGACTATGCTCAGGCCCTCATCGACGGTCTGACCGTCCGGCAGGCGGCGCTCCGCTGTGGGGTCGGTAAAAACACCGCCTTTTTGTGGCGTCACCGCTTCCTGAAGGCCATGGCCAGCCACCAGGCGGTACGGGAAGAGGGTATTGTCGAGGTCGATGAGACCTTCTTCCTGGAGTCGTTCAAAGGACAGCGCGGATTGCCCCGCCCGGCCCGCCATCGTGGAGGTAAAGGCCGTACCCGAGGCACAGGACCGGATTACATCCCGGTGATGGTGGTGCAAGACCGGGCAGGCCACCTGGCTGACTTCCAGTTGGAACAGTTGAATGCCAGGGCGGTGAAGGCAGTGCTTCAGCCGCTTATCGCCCCGGATGCCGTCCTGTGCAGCGATGGTGCCGGGGTGTATGCGAGTTTCAGCAAGGGGCAAGGGATAACACACCAAGTGGTGCGCAATCGAGCGGGAGAGCGGGTGGTGGGTGCATATCACATCCAACATGTGAACGGGTACCACAGGTGATTGAAGGAGTGGATGGAGCGGTTCCATGGGGTAGCGACCCACTATCTGAGGAATTATCTGGGTTGGCGCAGGATGTTGGAGCGCTATGGGCGGGAAGTGAATATCTCACGCTGCTTGCATGAGGCGCTGGGGCGCCCCATGCAACACGTAATTGGGACATAGCCTTTTCTTTGGCTGTCGATGGGGCCAGCGGGGCTGGCAATGGAGGTCTACGCTGCTGATTCAGACCTGGGTGTAGATCAGCCCGGTGCTGCGCACCACGTCTTCCCCCTGGCAGCGCAGTTCCAGTTCGCTGGTGTCGCAGGGCTGGCCGTTGTGCTCGATGCAGAATTCGAAGCGGGTACGGGATTTTACCGGAATGTGCTGCGAGTTGGTGGGGGTGGCCTGCCATTGCCACTGCTGCAGCACGGCGATGGCGGCGTCGCTGAACTGCGGGTCGCTGCTGTCCAGCACCCGGATCTGTTCGGCCCGTCCCGCCGGGTTGATCACGTACTCGAGCGAGCTGCAACCGGTCTGCCCGGCCAGGATGGCCTCTTTGGGGTAGCGGGACTCCATCCGGGTGAGCGGGCTCCACTGGGCGTTCACTTCCTTGAGATCGCTTAAGGGGAGGGAGGTCAGATGGATGCTGTGGGTCTGCTGGCTGCAGCCGGTCAATGCGCACAGGGCGCCCAGCAAAAGAGTGGCTTTCATGTTCGCTTCCCTTCGTTATTGGTATTGCTGGCGGGCCTGGGCCCGCCGCTCGGCAGGGCCATTAATAAAATATTCAGCCACGAATGAAAACCCTTTACCGGCGACAGGCCACAAAAAACCGCCTTTCGGCGGCTTTTTCGGTTTTTTCCCACTCAGTAATAGCCCGCATCATCCGGGTTGGGTCTGGTCTTGAAGCGGCGGTGCAGCCACATGTACTGCTCCGGCGCCTTGCGCACGGCGGCTTCTATCTCGCGGTTGGCGCGGGTCGCATCGGCCAGGTCGTCACCGCTCGGATAGTCGGCGAGCGGCGCACCGATATGCAGGGTGTAACCCTCGTTGGTGCGAATGTTGTAGCAGGGCAGGGTGACGGTGTTCTTCACCCGCGCCAGGGTGGCAGTGCCGGTGATGGTGGCGGCCTGCTCGACCGCGAAGTAGGGCACGAACACGCTGGCATGGCTGCCGTAGTCGTGATCCGGCGCATACCAGAGCGCATCGCCGTTGCGCAGCGCCTTGATCATCCCCTTCACGTCCATCCGGTCCACCAGGTATTTGTTGGAGGCGCAGCGACCGTGGTACTGGGCATACTCCAGCACCGGGTTGGTGTTGGGACGGTAGACGCCGACCCCGGGCCGCACCAGGCCGAAGCAGCGGGCGTTGAGTTCCAGCGTGAGGAAATGGCAGGAGAGCAGCAGCATGCCCTGACCCTTCTCCATGGCGGCGATGACGTGCTCTTCCCCTTCTACCTTCATCAGGTTGCGCATCCGCCAATCCGGCCAGAACCAGGCCATGCCGACTTCGAAGATGGCGCAGCCCACGCTCTCGAAATTCTGCTTGAGCAGTTTCTCGCGCTCATCCTTGGTCAGCTCGGGCATCGCCAGTTCCAGATTGCGGCGGGCAATCTTGACGCGGGATTTCAGCAGCTTGCGGGCCAGACTGCCGAGCTGGCGTCCCAGCCACATCTGGCTGCGCCAGGGCAGCAGCACCAGCAGCCAGAGCAGGCTGAGGCCGAACCAGCTGGCCCAGTAGCGGGGATGAAACAGGCGGGGTTCGAGGCGGGGAGCATTGTCGTGGGCCATGAAAAGTCTCTTGTTCGCAATCGCCATGCACCGGGCAAGCCCGGTCGAATAAGGGGAGGCGATAAAGGCACGTGGGGATCCTGAACGGATCGTTTTATTCGCAAGCGGGGATTCTAGCCGAAAAGCGGGGTCGGGGGCGAATGGCTATGTGCTGGTCAGAGGGGCTGATGGTGGTTCACTGGCGTGACGGGAATCGTCACTACCGGTTTCTTTAAATGGAAACCGCAGGTTTGCTTTTTCTCCCTCAAATAAAAGAGTGTGATAAAATCGGCGACTGATTTTTCAGGTTTTGAGAGTCGATACAGATGAAGATCACCCTGCCCGAGTTTGAAAAAGCCCGCGTTCTGGTCGTTGGCGATGTCATGTTGGACCGTTATTGGCATGGCCCCACCGGCCGGATCTCGCCCGAGGCACCGGTGCCCGTGGTCAAGGTCGAACACATTGAAGAGCGCCCGGGTGGCGCCGCCAACGTGGCGCTCAACTCCGCCGCACTGGGCGCCCACGCCGTGCTGCTGGGTCTGACTGGTCAGGATGAGGCCGCCGATGCCCTGGCTGGCCAGATGGCTGGCGTCAAGGTCGCCTGTGACTTCGTTCGTCTGGCCGACTACCCGACCATCACCAAGCTGCGCGTGTTGTCGCGCAACCAGCAGCTGCTGCGTCTGGACTTTGAAGAGGCCTTCCACGATGTGGACTCCACCCTGCTGATGGGCAAGGTCGAGCAGGCACTGCCGCACAGCGACGTGATGATCCTCTCCGACTACGGCAAGGGCGCCCTCAACGACGTGCCCGGCATGATCCAGCGCGCCCGCGCCGCCGGCATCCCGGTGCTGGTCGATCCCAAGGGGACCGATTTCGAGAAGTACCGCGGCGCCACCCTGCTGACCCCCAACATGTCCGAGTTCGAGGCCGTGGTGGGCAAGGTGAAGAGTGAAGAGGAGCTGGTTGCCAAGGGGCTGGAGCTGGTCAAGCGCTTCGAGCTGGAGGCCCTGCTGGTCACTCGTTCCGAGAACGGCATGACCCTGATCCGCGAAGGCCAACCCGAGCTGCACCTGCCGGCTCAGGCCCACGAGGTGTATGACGTGACCGGTGCCGGTGATACCGTCATCTCCACCCTGGCCACCTCGCTGGCCGCCGGCAAGAGCCTGGACGAAGCCTGTGCCCTGGCCAACACCGCCGCCGGCATCGTGGTCGGCAAGCTGGGGACCTCCACCGTCAGCCCGGTGGAGCTGGCCAACGCCCTCTACACCGAGCAGGAAACCGGCTTTGGCGTCATGTCAGAAGCCCAGCTCAAGATTGCCGTGCAGGCCGCCCGTCTGCGTGGCGAGAAGGTGGTGATGACCAACGGCTGCTTCGACATCCTGCACGCCGGTCACGTTTCCTACCTGGCCAATGCCGGCAAGCTGGGGGATCGCCTGATTGTGGCGGTCAACACCGACGAGTCGGTGCGTCGCCTCAAGGGGCCGGGTCGTCCGGTCAATCCGACCGAGCGCCGGATGGCCGTGCTGGCCGCGCTGGGTGCCGTGGACTGGGTGGTGCCCTTCTCCGAGGATACCCCGCAGCGGCTGATCGCCGAGGTGCTGCCGGACCTGCTGGTCAAGGGCGGCGACTACCAGCCGGAAGAGATTGCCGGCTATGCCGAGGTGACCGCCAACGGCGGCGAGGTGCGGGTCCTCAACTTCGAGGATGGCTGCTCCACCAGCGACATCATCAAGACCATCCGTGAACGCGGCTAATACTGCTGGCCCCGTTTATCCGGGGCCATCGCCAGCAAGCGATGACACCCGGATAACAAAAAGGCGACCTTACGGTCGCCTTTTTCATTGCCGATAACGACTATCAGACTTTGGTCTTGGCTTTTGCAGTGGCTGGCATCAAACCCTGGTTTACTTCCACCAGATCCTGCGCCTCCAGCACACCGGCAGCCTGTTTCAGGCTCAGGATATTGAGGATGTAGTTGTAACGGGCTTCGGAGAGCTTCTGCTTGGCCTCGTACAGCTTGCGGGTGGAGTCCAGCACGTCGACGATGGTACGGGTACCCACTTCGTAACCCGCCTCGGTCGCCTTGAGGGCGCTGTCGGCGGAGATGACGGACTGGCTGTAGGCGCGTACCGAGCCGATGCTGGCGTTCACGTTGTTGTAGGAGGAACGCACCGTGCTCTGCACCGAGCGGAAGTTCTTCTCCAGCAGTTCGCTGGCCGCCACGTAGTTGTACTGAGCCTGCTTCACTTTGGAGCTAGTGGCGCCACCGCTGTAGAGCGGCAGCTTGAAGGTCAGGCCGATATTGGCCTGATTGTCATTGCCACCCGGCATGCTATCCAGCTTGTAATCGGTATTGCTGGTTTGCAGTCCGGCACCCAGATCCAGAGTCGGCTCATGGCCGGTCTTGGCCAGGTCAATCTGCTCCTTGGCGATGTCCTTGCCGATGCGGGCACTGTGCAGTTGCAGGTTCTTGTCCAGCGCCAGCTCCAGCCACTTGTCGGAGCCGAAGGCGGTCTTCTGCGGGCTGAAACGATCGGTGTTGAGCACGTCCAGCTGACGGTGATCGATACCGGTCAGCTCGCGCAGGGTCTCGTAGCTGTTGTCCAGCGAGTTCTCGGCATTGATCTCGTCCGCCAGCGCCTGGTCACGAGAGGCCTCGGCTTCGTGGACGTCGGTGATGGCGGTCAGGCCTACTTCGAAACGCTGCTGGGTCTGTTCCAGCTGACGCTCTACCGCAACCTTGTTGGCGCGCACGAACTCCAGGGTATCCATCGCCTTGAGCACGTTGAAATAGGCCTGGGCAGTACGCAGCATCAAGCTCTGGATCTCGAGGTTGTAGGCGACATCAGACTGGGTTGCTTGCTTCTCGCTGATATCCATATTGACCCAGTTACTGCGACGATAGAGGGACTGCGACAGCGTCACTTCACCCTTGGCGTTGTTATTGCTCTGGGTATCGTTCTTGTTTTTCAGATAATTGAGTCCGGCACCCAGATCGATCTGGGGCAGCAGAGGGGCACGGGTTTCGTTGATCTTCTCGAAGGCCTGATCGCGAACGGCTTTGGACTGCAGCAACTGCGGGTCTTTGATCTGGGCTTGCTGGTAGATGTCGAGCAGGTTTTCGGCATGGGCACCGGCACTGACGCCCAGCAACACCATGACGGACAAAAGTGTTCTTTTCATAGATCGATTTAACCTTATGTAGTAACCCAAACTGGTTGCTGGAGAGGGCAAATATTGTCACCGACCAAGCTTGATTGCAGCTTAATCACTCTACTATAAGCAAAATTTTATGATAACTGTCTCTTTTCCAGCGACAGGAACGTCAAGAACGAGGGTGAGTTTTCTCCCCCTCGTGCCTAGCCAAATGTCCTGTGGCTGCTAAAATCCGTCCCTCATCTCCGACGGGAGCGAGTGAATGAATGTTCATTCATGTTCCCGGATTTTATGGCCTAACCGAGCCAAGTCAAGCTGGCGGGAGTCTCGTATGTCGCAGCAAGCCTTGCCCCAAACCCGTCACTACTCTGCCGATGACGTGAAAATTATCGATAAATCAGCAGGATATAACGGGTTCTTCAAAGTGAACGTCTATCGTCTGCAGCACAGGTTATTTGCAGGGGGCTGGAACGAGCCCATCGTCCGCGAGCTGTTCGAGCGCGGCCATGCCGCCGCCCTGTTGCCTTACGACCCGGTGCGTGACCAGATCGTACTGGTGGAGCAGTTCCGTATCGGCGCCATCGAGACCAGCGCCACCCCCTGGCTGCTGGAGCTGGTGGCCGGCATCATAGACCCGGGCGAGGTCGCTGAAGAGGTGGTGCGGCGTGAGGCTGTGGAAGAGGCGGGCATCGAGGTGGGCCGCTGCGAACACGCCATCAGCTATCTGGTGAGCCCGGGCGGCAGCACCGAGCGTATCGAGGTTTATGTGGGCGAGGTGGATGCCAGCAAGGCCGAGGGGATCCACGGTCTGGCGGAAGAGGGGGAAGACATCCGGGTTCACGTGGTGAGCCGCGAGCAGGCCTATGCCTGGCTCAAAGAGGGGCGCATCGACAACGCCGCCTCCGTCATCGCCTTGCAGTGGCTGGCTCTCAATCACGGCGAGCTGCGTGCCCGCTGGCTGGCGGAGCGCTAAGGTGGCGCTCGTTCAGACCCAGGCCAAGCGTTATGTGCCTGATTTGATGTCCTTGCAGCGTACTTGTGAGGTCAACTATCCATGTGCTCGGATTGATGGAGCTGAGAAATGTCGTTAGTCCAGAGCCCGATGAAGCGCTATGTGCCTGATTTGATGTCCTTGCAGCGTACCTGCGAGGTCAACTACATGACCCTGATGAAGCTGCTGCCCCCGGGCGGCAGTGTCGGCGCCGAACGCCGCTATCAGGTGGGCAACGGCCTGCAGTTTCAGCTCACGGTGAGCGAGGAGAGTCGCTTCACCAGCCAGGTGATCCTGGCCCAGCACAACCCGGAATTGCCGAGTTATTTGCAGGCCCGGATAGAGATTCGTTTGTACCATGACGTGCGGATGGCGGAAGTGTGTGCGGCGCAACAGATTTCAAGGTTGCAACCACGTTATGATTATCCCAATAAAAATATGCACCAGCGGGATGAAAAGGAGCAGGTAAACCTGTTTCTGGCCGATTGGCTAAAATTTTGTCTCAGACATGGTACCAGCCTGATAAACATCCTCTAGTTGAACTCATAAAAAGAAGCGTGATTTTGGAAACAGAGCTACCCCAGGCGCAGGACGGCAGTGTGCGCCTGTTGCAAATTACCGACACCCACCTCTTCGCGAGTGCCGAGGGGCGGCTATTGGCCGTGCGCACTGCCGAGAGCCTGGCTGCCGTGCTGGAACGGGTGCAGGCCAATGACCATCCGTTCGATCTGATCCTCGCCACCGGGGATCTCTCTCAGGATCACAGTCCGGAGTCCTACCAGCGCTTCGCCTCCATGATGGCAACCCTGGCGCGCCCCATCTACTGGCTGCCCGGCAATCACGACGACGGCCCCCTGATGACCGAATACCTGCACGCGGCCGGCATCAGCGAGGCCAAGCAGCTGGTAGGCGAGCATTGGCAGGTGATCCTGCTGGATACCCAGGTGCGCGGCAAACCCCATGGGGTGCTGGGGGATCACCAGCTGGCGGCGCTGGATCAGGCGCTGCGCCAGCATCCCGAGCGCCATGCCCTGATCGCCCTGCACCATCAGGCGGTGCCGGTGGGTTGCGCCTGGCTCGATCAGCACAATCTCAAGAATGCCGACGACCTGTTTGCCGTGCTGGCCCGCCACCCGCAGCAGAAGACCATACTGTTCGGCCACGTCCACCAGGAGTTTGACGAGGTGCACCGCGGGGTGCGGCTGATCGCCAGCCCCTCCACCTGCATCCAGTTCAAACCGCTCTCTGATGGCTTCGCGCTGGACGAATCCGGCCCTGGCTGGCGCTACCTCACCCTCTACCCGGATGGCCGTATCGCCAGCCAGGTGTGGCGTCTGCCGGTGGGGCAGTTCGTGCCCGACCCCAATGCCACCGGTTATTGAGGAGTTGCGATGAAGCCCGTACTCCTCTACCTGCACGGTTTCAACTCCTCGCCCGGTTCTGCCAAGGCGCAGCAGATGGCTGCCTGGGTGGCAGAACACAGACCCGATATCGAGGTGGTGATCCCGGCCCAGCCCAACACCCCGGCGGCGGCCTGGGCGGCCATCGAGCAGACAGTTGCCGATCTGCAGAGCCGTTATGGCAACGAATTCAAGCTTGGCGCCGTGGGCAGCTCCCTCGGCGGCTTTATGGCGACCCGGGTCAGCGAGCGATACGGCTGCCACGCCGCCCTGATCAACCCGGCGGTGCGCCCGCACGAGTTGCTCTGCGACTACCTCGGCCCCCAGACCAACCCCTACACGGGGGAGCAGTATCAACTGCTGCCTGAACACATGGATGAGCTGCGGGCACTGGCGGTATCGGTGAGCGCCCCCGAGCGACTCTGGGTGCTGCAACAGCAGGAGGACGAGGTGCTCGACTATCGCAAGGCGCTGGACGAATACCGCTTTGCCCGCCTCTCGCTGGAGTGCGGCGGCGACCACGCCTTCGTGGCGTTCGAACGCTACCCCGCCCAGATCGTCCGTTTCCTCGGGCTCTAGCCATGCAGCCGCCGTTGGCCACCTTTCTGGAGCAGGTGCTGGCCACGGCGCAGGCGGGCCTCACCTACTCCAAAGATCCCTTCGATATCGGCCGTTTCGAGGCGCTGCGAGCGGCCACGGTGGTGCTCATCGCCAGCCAGAGCGAGCTGGCACCGGAAGCCATCAGCGACTGGATCGCCCTCGATCGCGGTTATCCCACCCCCAAGCTCGATGTGCGGGCCTTCATTCAGAACGATGCGGGCCATATCCTGCTGGTGCAGGAGCGCAGCGACGACTGCTGGACCCTGCCGGGGGGCTGGTGCGACATCGGTGACTCGCCGGCGGGGGCCGTGGTGCGCGAAGTGGTGGAGGAGACCGGCCTGGCGTGTCGGGCCGTGCAGCTGCTGGCGCTGTTCGACAAGCTAAAACACCCTCATCCGCCCCAGCTGCCCCACGCTCACAAGGCGTTCTTCCTGTGCGAGGTGACCGGTGGCCAGCTGCTGGGCGAAACCGATGAAACCAAAGGGGCGGGGTACTTCCCCATCGACGACTTGCCCCCGCTCTCTCGCCATCGGGTGGTGGAATCCCAGCTGCGCACCCTGTACGACCATCTTTTGCAGGGGCGGCAGGATACCCTGTTTGATTGACTAGCACGGAGAATTAACCCGTCTGTAAGGAGGCAGCATGATCAAACGCATCGGCAATACCCCCATTCAGGAGCGGCACAAGGCCAGCTGCCACTGCGGCGCCGTGGTGCTGGAGCTGACCCTGCCGGATGGCGTGGTGGATCCGCGCCGCTGCGACTGCTCGCTCTGCCGGCGCCGGGGCGCCATCGTCGCCTCGGTGCCGCTGTCCGGCATCCGCATCCTGCAAGGGGAGGAGGTGCTGAGCTGCTACCAGTTCAATACCCGCACCGCCAAACACTACTTCTGCAGCATCTGCGGCATCTACACCCACCATCAGCGCCGCTCCAATCCGGCCCAGTATGGTTACAACCTCGCCTGCCTCGAAGGCGTCAATCCATTCGAGCTGGGCGAGGTGCCGCTGCTCGATGGCATCAACCATCCGGCGGATCGGCTGGTCTGACCTACAGGGTCTCATCTGCTCCTGTAGCACCCTGCGGGGCTGTGATAGTCTTGCCAGACCCGCCGCATGGCGGGCCGTGAGTCCGCATTCTCTCGCTTGCCAACAGGGAGCCCGCTTGTGACAACTTCAGCACTGCCGGATCTGATCCTGGGCGCCTCTCTCTACTTTCCGCCCCTGTTCAAGGCGGTCCTGCTCGGCCTGCTGGGCTGGCTGCCCGTGCACCACCTGCTGCGCGACTGGCTCTACGGCGGGGATGTCTGGCATCCCCTGCTGATGGATCTCTCCCTGTTTATCCTCGCCGTCAGCGGCGCCCTATGGATATTGCTACATGGCTAAATCACCCCTCGCGACCCTCAAATACTTCTCTACCCTGCTGGTCTGCGCGCTGGCGCTGGCGGCGGGCTGGTGGCTGTGGAACTACTACATGCAGGGGCCCTGGACCCGGGATGGCAAGGTGCGGGCCGAGCTGGTCAGCATCACCCCCGAGGTGTCGGGCAAGATCATCAAGATAGCGGTGAAAGACAACCAGCTGGTCAAGGCGGGGGAGGAGATCTTTACCCTGGATCCCGAGCCCTACCGGATCGCGCTGGACAACGCCCAGGCGGCGCTGGCCAAGGCCAAATCGGATCTCGACAAGGCGGAGCACGAGGCGAGCCGGCGCAGCGGCCTGTCGCGCAGCGTCATCTCCGCCGAGGCGGTGGATGAGGCCCGCCTCAACGCCCAGGCGATGAAGGCGGCCTACCAGGTGGCCCAGGCCAATCTGGAGCAGGCCAGATGGTCGCTGGCCAAGACCCGGGTGCATGCCGCGAGCGACGGCTACATCACCAACCTGCAGACCCGGGTCGGCAACTATGCCAGCGCCGGCGTGCCGCTGGTGGCGCTGGTGGACATCCACTCCTTCTACGTGCAGGGCTACTTCGAGGAGACCAAGCTCAGGCACATAGCGCCGGGCAAACCGGCCGAGGTGGTGCTCTACAGCGGGGAGCAGCGGCTGCGCGGCGAAGTGGAGAGCATAGGGCGCGCCATCCACGATCAGAGCGTGGAGGGGGCCGACAACCTGCTGCTGGACGTCAAACCCAATGTGCCCTGGGTGCGACTGGCCCAGCGGGTGCCGGTGCGGATCAAGCTGCTGGAGGTGCCGCCCGAGCTGACGCTGATTGCAGGCACCACCTGCACCATCACCATAGGGGAGTGAGGTGGCCGCCTCGCTCTGGCGCCAGACCCCCTGGGGCAAGGCCAATGGCGGCCAGTGGCGCTACGCCCTGCGCAACAGCCTGGCGATGTGCCTGTCGCTCTGGCTGGCCTTCGTGCTGGAGCTGGACTCCCCCTACTGGGCGATGACCTCGGCCGCGGTGGTGAGCTTTCCCACCGTGGGCGGTGTCATCAGCAAGAGTCTGGGGCGGGTGGTGGGCAGCCTCATCGGTGCCATGGCGGCGGTGGTGATCACCGGCCTTGGCATCAGCGATCCCTGGCTGTTCAGCTTCCTCATCGCGCTCTGGCTGGCGCTGTGCACCTACATCTCCAACCACCATCAGAACAACGTCTCCTACGCCTTTGCGCTGGCGGGCTATACCGCAGCCATCATCGCCTTCTCCTGCGTCAACGTGACCGACCCGCAGCACATTTTCGACATCGCCCAGGCGCGGGTGAGCGAGGTGATCATCGGCATCCTCTGCGGCGGCCTGTTGATGATGATCCTGCCCAGCACCTCGGATGGCGACACCCTGCTGCAGTCGCTGCACAAGACCCAGGCCCGTCTGCTGGAGCATGCCCAACTGCTCTGGCTGGGGGAGGCGAGCCCGGAGGTGCGTACCGCCCACGAGGGGTTGATCGGCCAGATCCTCACCATGAACGTGCTGCGCATCCAGGCGGTCTGGAGCCATCACAGGCTGCGTCGCCACAACCGGCTGCTCAACTTCCTGCTGCACCGCCAGCTGCGGCTCATCAGCCTCATCTCCAGCCAGCGCCGCATGCTGCACAACTGGCCGACGCAACCGGAGGGGCTGCAGGCGTTGCTGGAGCGGCTACTGGCCGAGCTGGGCCAGCCCGGCTGCGACAAGTACCGCATCGCCCGGCTGCTGGCCCCCTTGGTGTCGACGGCGGCCAGTGACTATCGGCTGCATACCTTCTGGCGACGGCTGCGCCACTTCTGCTGGAGCTATCTGGAGTGTCAGCGCTGGCTGGATCGGCTGGCCCGTTACGACGATCAGGAGTGGCCGGCGCCGCCGCGCCACTCTTCGCTCACCAGCCACACCGACACGCTGGAGGCGGCCTACAACGGCGGGCGCACCTTCCTCTGCGTGCTGCTCGGCTGCGCCTTCTGGATCCACAGCCAGTGGGATGCGGGCAGCTCGGCGCTGACCCTGCTCTCCATCTGCTGCGTGCTCTACTCGGCCACCCCGGCGCCCGCCAAGGGGGCCAACACCATGCTCAAGGCGATCCTGCTGCTCAGCCTCATCTGCTTCGCGGTCAAGTTCGGCCTGATGATCCGCCTCGACGACTTCTGGCTCTTCTGTGCCCTCCTGTTCCCCGTGCTCATCACCATGCAGCTGTTCAAGCAGCAACAGCCCAGGCAGGCGGTGCTGTGGGGCCAGCTCATCGTGCTGCTCGGCTCCTTTCTCGCCATCACCAATCCGCCCAGCTACGACTACCTGCAGTACATCAACGGCAGCCTGGGGCAGGCGCTGGGGGTGATGAGCGCCGGACTGGCGTTCCAGCTGTTGCGACCGAGCTCGGATCGGCGCAAGAGCCGCCGCCTCATCCGCTCCCTGCGCCGCCACTTCATGGATCAGCTGGAGCCGGCCCCGCGCCAGAGCGAGAGCCAGTTCGAATCGCTCATCTATCATTGCATCAGCCAGCTCAGCCAGAGCCAGGATCAGACCGCCCGTCTCTGGGTGCTGCGCTGGGGCGTGGTGCTGCTCAACTGTAGCCACATCGTCTGGCAGCTGCGCCAGTGGCGTGGCGAGGATCAGCCCCTCTACCTGGTGCGCGACAACTGCATCCGCTCTCTGCAGGGGATCCTCACCGAGCAGGGGGTGCAGCACACCTCTCTGGATCGCACCCTGGCCGAGCTGCAGCGGCTCAGCGCGGCCCTGGCCAACCACAGGGAGCCGACGGCGCGGGAGCTGGCCGGCATGGTGTGGCGGCTGCACAGCTCGCTCTCCCAGTTGCAGCAGGCGCTGCCGGTGGCGGCCGAGGCGCGCTGAACGGGCCGGCGGGGCGACTTACCCCGTCCGGATCAAGCTTTGCCGCCGCCGGGTTTGTCCAATACCCTCCCAACGAGTAAGATTCTCCCCAAACGTCAATTCGCAAGGCCCTCCATGTCTACTCAATACAATGCGGATGCCATTGAGGTCCTCAATGGCCTTGAACCGGTGCGTCGCCGCCCCGGCATGTATACCGACACCACCCGGCCCAATCACCTCGGCCAGGAGGTCATCGACAACAGCGTCGACGAGGCGCTGGCGGGTCACGCCCGTACCCTGGAGGTGACCCTGTATGAAGATCAGTCCCTCGAGGTGATCGACGACGGCCGTGGCATGCCGGTCGACATCCACCCGGAGGAAGGGGTGTGCGGGGTGGAGCTGATCCTCTGTAAGCTGCACGCGGGCGGCAAGTTCTCCAACAAGAACTACCAGTTCTCCGGCGGTCTGCACGGGGTGGGCATCTCGGTGGTGAACGCCCTCTCCGA
Organism: Aeromonas sp. CD; assembly: GCF_033349375.1. NCBI lineage: Bacteria > Pseudomonadati > Pseudomonadota > Gammaproteobacteria > Aeromonadales > Aeromonadaceae > Aeromonas > Aeromonas sp. CD. Next base: position 4,232,105 of record NZ_CP137631.1, on the reverse strand, counting down.
GCGGGTCGAGGTAACGGTGCGCCGCGATGGCCAGGTCTACGACATCGCCTTCGAGAAGGGCGAGAAGGTGCAGGAGCTGACCATCACCGGTACCTGCGGGCGACGCAACACCGGCACCCGGGTGCGTTTCTGGCCGGAAGCCCACTACTTCGATTCGCCCAAATTCTCGGTCTCCAAGCTGGAGCACCTGCTCAAGGCCAAGGCGGTACTCTGCCCGGGCCTCACCATCAAGTTCCTCGACAAGAACACCGGCATCAAGCTGGAGTGGTGCTATGAAGACGGCCTCAAGGATTACCTGGTCGACGCGGTCAAGCAGTTCACCTGCCTGCCGGAGCAGCCCTTCGTCGGCGCCTTCAGCACCGAGCAGTCGGCGGTGGACTGGGCGCTGTGCTGGCTGCCGGAAGGGGGCGAATGCCTCGCCGAATCCTATGTGAACCTCATTCCCACCGCCCAGGGCGGTACTCACGTCAACGGTCTGCGTCAGGGCCTGCTCGACGCCATGCGCGAGTTCTGCGAGTTCCGCAACCTCTTGCCGCGCGGGGTCAAGCTGACTCCGGAAGATATTTGGGATCGCTGCGCCTACATCCTCTCCATCAAGATGCAGGATCCGCAGTTTGCCGGTCAGACCAAGGAGCGGCTCTCCTCCCGTCAGAGCTCGGCGTTTGTCTCCGGCGTGGTGAAGGATGCCTTCAGCCTGTATCTGAACAGCAACACCGAGCTGGCCGAACAGCTGGCCGAGCTGTGCATCTCCAGCGCCCAGCGCCGGATGCGCGCCGCCAAGACGGTGGTGCGCAAGAAGATAACCCAAGGCCCGGCGCTGCCCGGCAAGCTCACCGATTGCGGCTGCGCCGACCCCATGCAGGGGGAGCTGTTCCTGGTGGAGGGTGACTCCGCGGGCGGCAGTGCCAAGCAGGCGCGGGATCGGGAGTTTCAGGCCATCATGCCGCTGCGCGGCAAGATCCTGAACACCTGGGAGGTCGAAGCCGGTCAGGTGCTCGCCTCGCAAGAAGTGCACGACATCTCGGTGGCTATCGGGCTCGACCCCGACTCCGACGACCTCTCCGGCCTGCGTTACGGCAAGGTGTGCATCCTGGCGGATGCGGACTCGGACGGTCTGCACATCGCCACCCTGCTCTGCGCTCTGTTTGTGAAGCACTTCCGTGCGCTGGTCAATCAGGGCCACGTCTATGTGGCCATGCCGCCGCTCTACCGGATCGATATCGGCAAGGAGGTCTACTACGCCCTCGACGAGGACGAGAAGAACGGCGTGCTGCAGCGGGTCGAAGCCGAGAAGAAGAAGGGCAAGGTGATGGTGACCCGATTCAAGGGGCTGGGTGAGATGAACCCGAAACAGCTGCGGGAAACCACCATGGATCCCAACACCCGCCGTCTGGTGCAGCTCACCATGGGGCCAGAGGCCGAGGGGGACGAGACCCTGCAGCTGATGGACATGCTGCTGGCCAAGAAGCGGGCGAGTGATCGCCGCGAGTGGCTGGAAGAGAAGGGCAACCTCGCCATCATCTAAGCCGTCGGCCGGCCCTCTCGGGGCCGGCAAGCATTTAGCCGGAGTCGCCCTGTGGCGGCTCCCGAACCGAAAGAGATAATCACATGAGTGATGCTATCGAGCTCAGTCTGGACGGGGTAGAGCGCCAGCCAATGCGCACCTTTACCGAACAGGCTTACTTGAACTACTCCATGTACGTCATCATGGATCGGGCCCTGCCGCATATCGGCGACGGCCTCAAGCCCGTGCAGCGGCGCATCATCTACGCCATGAGCGAGCTGGGTCTGTCGGCCCTCTCCAAGCACAAGAAATCCGCCCGTACCGTGGGTGACGTGCTGGGTAAGTATCATCCCCACGGCGACAGCGCCTGTTATGAAGCCATGGTGCTGATGGCCCAGCCCTTCTCCTACCGCTACCCGCTGGTGGACGGTCAGGGCAACTGGGGGGCGCCGGACGATCCCAAATCCTTCGCCGCCATGCGTTATACCGAGGCGCGGCTGTCGCGCTTCTCCGAGCTGCTGCTCTCCGAGCTCGGCCAGGGCACGGTGGAGTGGACGCCGAACTTCGACGGCACCATGAAAGAGCCCGTGGTGCTGCCCGCCCGCCTGCCGCACATCCTGCTCAACGGGGTGACCGGCATCGCGGTAGGCATGGCGACCGATATCCCGCCCCACAACGCGCGGGAAGTGGCCCACGCCTGCGTGGAACTGCTGGATAACCCCAATGCTGGCCTGGATGCCCTGATGGCCCATGTGCAGGGACCGGACTACCCGACCAACGCCGAGATCATCACCCCGCGCGACGACATCCGCAAAATCTACGAGACCGGCAAGGGCTCCATCAAGCAGCGGGCGGTGTGGAGCGAAGAAGATGGCGACATCGTCATCACAGCGCTGCCCCATCAGGCCTCCGGCGCCAAGATCATGGAGCAGATTGCCGCCCAGATGGTGGCGAAAAAGCTGCCCATGGTTACCGATCTGCGCGATGAGTCGGACCACGAGAACCCGACCCGTCTGGTGATAGTGCCGCGCTCCAACCGGGTGGACGTGGAGGGGCTGATGGCCCACCTGTTCGCCACCACTGACTTGGAGAAGAACTACCGGGTCAACCTCAACATCCTGGGTCTGGACAACCGTCCCCAGGTGAAAGACCTCAAGACCATTCTCACCGAGTGGCTGAGCTTTCGCCGTGAGACGGTGCGCCGCCGCCTGCAGTATCGCCTCGACAAGGTGCTGGCCCGCCTGCACATCCTCGAAGGCTTGCTCATTGCCTACCTCAACATCGACGAGGTGATCGAGATCATCCGCACCGAAGAGGAGCCGGGCCGGGTGATGATGGAGCGCTTCAACATCAGCGAGACCCAGGCCGAGGCGATCCTCGAGCTGAAACTGCGCCACCTGGCCAAGCTCGAAGAGTTCAAGCTGCGCGCCGAACAGAACGAACTGGCCGAAGAGCGCGACAAGCTGGAACTGATCCTGGGTTCGGAGCGCCGTCTCAGCACATTGCTGAAGAAAGAGATCCTGGCGGACGCCGAGAAGTACGGCGACGATCGCCGCACCCCGCTGGTGGAGCGTGCCACCGCCGTGGCCCTGACCGAAAAGGAACTCACCCCGAGTGAGCCGGTTACCGTGATCCTCTCTGACAAGGGCTGGGTGCGCGCCGCCAAGGGCCACGACGTGGATGTGGAGGGTCTCTCCTACAAGGCGGGGGACAACTACCTCGCCCACGCTCATGGCCGCAGCAACCAGCAGGCGGTGTTCCTCTCCACTCTGGGGAGAACCTACTCGTTGGAGGCTCACACCCTGCCTTCCGCCCGCAGTCAGGGCGAGCCGCTCACCGGTCGCTTCGCGCTGGGGGCCGGTGAAGAGGTACGCCATCTGGTGATGGGTAACGAGGGTGAGCCGTACCTGATCTGTTCCGACGCCGGTTACGGCTTCGTCTGCAAATATGACGACCTGATCGGTAAGAACAAGAACGGCAAGGCGCTGCTCACAGTGCCGGAAGGGGGCCTGGTGATGGCACCCCAGAAGATAGGTGCGCCGGACACGGATCTCTGCATGGCCATCTCCAACGAGGGGCGCATGTTGCTGTTCCCGCTCAATACCCTGCCGGTGCTCGGCAAGGGCAAGGGCAACAAGCTCATCAGCATCCCCTCGGCGCGGGTCAAGGCGCGGGAGGAGTTTGTGGTGATGGCCGCCGTCATCCCGCAGGGGCAGTCGGTGACCCTGTTTGCCGGCAAGCGCAAGCTTACCCTCAAGCCATCTGACCTTGACTACTACCGCGGCGAGCGTGGCCGCCGCGGCGCCAAGCTGCCCCGCGGTCTGCAGCGCGTCGATCGTATCGAGATTGAAACCGTCGCCAGCGCCGAGCCGGCAGCTGGGGAAAATCAGGAAGGGTAGTCAACGGATCTATACAAGATGGGAGCGAATTATTCGCTCCCATTTTTTTGTGAAAAATGACTCCTCATGGGGATAGTGGTAGCGTGTCGTCCCCATGTCGATTGGATCAGAAAGGATATCTGATGAGGCTTCTTTTTCGTTATTTTTTACTTTGTGCAATATGTACGTGCAGTGCCTTGCCATCCTTCGTCGTATCCGCTGAATATACAGGGTTTAAGCGTCTCATAGTGACTGATCCTGTAGGTGGAAAGCCTATGGATGCCGTATATTTTTATCCCGGTGTGGCCGCAGAAAAGACACCAAGTACGATAGGTCCTTATCAAATAGCGGCACAAAAGGCGCTGAATATAGTACCAGGACGCTATCCAGTCATAGTGATCTCACATGGCAACGCCGGTAGTTTATGGAGTCATCATGACCTTGCCACGACTCTGGCTCTGCAGGGAAATATTGTTATTACCCTCACGCATCCTGGTGACAACTACAAGGATCAGACAGGGGCTGGGGCCATTAGCTCCTGGTATGGTCGTCCATTACAAATATCTGCCGTCATTACTGCTGCGACCAATGATGTTGAACTAGCCAAATATATTGATAAAGATAAAATAGCGTTTGTTGGTTTCTCTGCCGGTGGAGCAACAGGATTGTTGTTGAGAGGAGGGGATATTGATGCAGGACGCTATGGAAATTATTGTCGTAAATATGACATGAATGCCATATGTTCAAACAAAGGGGTGATAATAAATGATCATCCTGGTCTAGTTGTACCCCCCGATTCTAGGATAAAGGCATGGGTTTTCATGGCTCCGGTGAGTATGGCATTCTCTCACGGTTCACTCAGAAGAGTGATTGCTCCTAGCCTTATTTTTACTGGTGATAAGGATGAATAACTTTCTTGGGAAGAAAATGCCAGAGATCTAGCTAACACATTGGCTGCAGAAAAAGAATTTCAGGTAATACACAATGCCGGTCATTTTGTTTTTCTCTCTCCATGCTCTGCTGAATTAAATGAAATGGCACCAGCTATTTGTAATGATGCACCAGGTATAAATAGAGAGAATATACATGCGGTAATTAACAGTAAAATATCTGAATTTCTCAGCAGAGCGTGGCTTAAAGTGAAAGAGCCGCGGGTCTGATGGCGAAGCGTAATCAGACGATCGCGAAAACAGGTTGCCGTTATTCTGTTGATGCTCCAGCTGATCTCTTCTCTATGTCCATCGCCACCGGGATTGCAGTGCGGACGATTACGCTTCGCTAATCGACCCTACGCGCTCGGCAAGGGCAACAAGCTCACCAGCATCCCCTCGGCACGGGTCAAGGCGCGGGAGGAGTTTGTGGTGATGGCCGCCGTCATCCCGCAGGGCCAGTCGGTTACCCTGTTTTCCGGCAAGCGCAAGATCAGGCGAGCGCGGCCGCCGCGGTGCCAAGCTGCCCCGCGGTTTGCAGCGGGTCGATCGTATCGAGATTGAAACCGTCGCCGGCGAGACTGTGGCAGGGGAAAATCAGGAAGGGTAATTAATACAGATGGGCGCGAAAGCGCCCTTCATCTAATTCTGATATTAGCTAGCGATTAACAAGAATTTCTTTGACTCTCTCACCTGATGACTTGGGGAGTATGTCATGATCTGATATTAATTTTGTTATGCAGCGGATACCAATGTCAATTACCTCACTTCTCAATGAATCAATATTATCAGGATTCATGAGTTTGCTTTTTTTACCGTGGACAATATCACTGCGTAAAGCATACAGTTTACGTAGCCTCTGATAAAACTCATCTCTATCTGCAGGCTCTGCCAAATATTTTGCTATACTAGCGGTGACTTTGAATGATGTTTCGAAAGCTTCACTGAACATTCCTTCCCAAGCAATTATTGCATCCACAATCGCATCTTCAGGATGTGAACGTTCAAAAATCGCATTTTTTAGTCTTTGCAAAGGAATATTAATGTATTCTAAATTCACATCTGAAAATTGTTTAAACCAATTCTTCATTGGCTCTATGTTGTCTGTATTGACGGTAAGATATTTGCTAGGAGGAGTACTGCTAAGCGAGTAATTCCCTGGAATCAACAAAGGAAATCCACTTTCAGAGAAACCATGAGATATTCCTCTGTCCTCTCTTAAAGCGAAAGCTAACGATAACTTTAGAGTGTCGATAATATGAGATGTTTTTTTATGGCAATGCACACCCATTGCACACGTCATGCTAGCATTTGTATCAATCAGACGTGCTCTTTCTTTTATCTCTAAAACATGGCCTGAAATGTAGTTACTTTCGCCACTGAAGTTGTGAGATATCGTAGTTAGAGAGTGAGCACTTGGATTAGACGGTGAGTCAAATTGCCGTAGATAGGTATTTTGATCAAGCTCAATATCTGTAAACCCATCAAAGTTCATACCTCTAATTCCCATGAAATATGAATACTCAATCTCACCGTTGCTAGCTAACTCCCTAAGTGAATTTAGATTTATATCAATTTCTTTTAATACATCAGATAATGAATATGCCATTTTGTTACAGGCATTTTGAAATGATCTGATAATAATAGTGTTGAATGCAGAATATACTTGAGTGGAAAACTCAGTGCCGTTATCCAACCTCACAGAAAAACAGTAGTCAAAACCATCCTTTTGATTGGTTATTTTGTTAAGAATGTCACTTTTAACCAAGGAAATGAACTTAATTATATTGGCATGGTTGGTGTTTATATACATACCTACATCATGACTGCCCTGCGAATGTCTCAACATCAATATTGGATACTCAGAAATACATGTAGTCACTAGCAAGGATAATATAGGGTCATCTGTTTTATACTGTGGGTAACTACCGCCACAATGTTTTCTGAAAAAATCAAAAATGTTTTTTCCATCTATTTCTAATGAGGATAGTGAAAGGGATATACTATCTCCTATTACCCCTTCCGTTGCTTGTCTAATCCTAATCTCTTCAATTTTCTTCGCTAGAAAATGAACAACCTCATTCTGAACCTCTGATAATGATGCTGCGATTTTATCTAGTTCTTCAGGTTTCTCAGAATCAATGGCAAGGCTATAGGTTAACAACCTTGGTCCAATGTAACTTACTATTAGTCTTATCTTGTGATTAACGTCCATATTCTTTTCCAAGTAAAGAAGCGATTATTGAAGTTGACTCTTAATCAGATTGGTTTACAGGTTATCATAATTAGGAGGATTATTATCTTATGCCAAGACTAAATTTTGGTTATGAGGACTGCAGGCATGATGGGCGAAGCGTAATGAGACGTTCACGAAAACCAGTTGTCGCCATTCTGTAGGAATTTTAGCTGCTCTCTATATGCACCCATAGCCACGCAGGGCCGTAGGTCTGATTAGCGAAGCGTAATCAGACGATCGCGAAAACCGGTTGCCACAATTCTGCTGGTGCTCCAGCTGATCTCTTCTCTATGTCCATAGCCACAGAGATTGCGGTGCGGACGATTACGCTTCGCTAATCGACCCTACGCGCTCCTGCTTGATTTAACGCTCTGCGGCTTGTCGATGGCTTGCTCCCTCCTCATCCCAGACCCTTCTCCCCTTGTTTATGACAAAGAGTGGGAGAAGGGAGCACAGACTTCAGCTGTAGCTGATGACGGTGGTATTAGGGGGCTGAGAGATGTGCGGCTTGGATAAAGACGGCGAGGGCACCATGGTGGCGCGATACAGTCCCCTCTCCCCGTGGGAGAGGGTCAGGGTGAGGGGAAGTCGCAGTTGGCAACAACAAGCCAGGGGAATGGCAGCGCCGCAAATCAGTTGTCGAAATTCCACTGTATGGGCAGCTCAAGATCGAATATCAGCTGATCACCGTCGAGACGAAAGGCCACGCTGGTCTGGTGCTGGTCATATTCATCGATAAGCCGGCAGCTCTCGGCGAAGTTGGATTCGTAGCTGAGGCGCGCACTGCCGCCGGTGTGAGCCCGGTCGAGCTCCACCCCCAGTACTCGCAGTGGCTCTTTCTGACTGAGCTTGACCCGGCTGTCACCCACATCCACCAGCCGCTCCAGCAGGGGGAAGAAGTCTTGCTTGTGGGCCTCTATCGCCCGGGCGATGGCCTGTTCCAGCTCAGCGTGGTTGGCAAGGGGGCCATTCAGGGTGTAGCGGGTCTGGATCTTTTCCTGGGTCATAAACTGTTCCTCTCGGGGGTTGCCGGCGGGTGCTTCTCCCGTGGCTGCGATGGGGCGCTCAGGCGGGGATGCGGCCATTGCGCACCAGCGCCCGGCGGATGTTTTTGCACATCTTGCCGAAGCGCTGGATCTCGTCGAAGGAGGGCGGAATGCCGCGATCGATCTGATATTGCCAGTAGCAGAGGTCCGTATCCACCAGCTCCATCAGCTTCTTGGGGCAGCCGATGCAGGTGTTGTCCGGCCCGCATTTGAAGGTATCCGGTTGATAGAGCGGAAATTCCGCCTTCACGGCGTCGATGATCTGCTGCATCGCGGTAATGCGGTCCGGCTTTCTGTTCACTGCTCGTTCCCCGGCTCTGGTATGGGGGAGTCATTATATCCCTGCCAAAAATGGGGCCAATGACGCTTACGGGGTAGTTTTCTGCCAAGGGCGGCGGCCATGACAAGGGTTTCTGTTGCCAGTGGGATGACTAATAGCACAACGCCCGGCAAGCCGGGCGTTGTGGGGAGGAGCGGCGGGGCCGTCCTGCAAGGGGGCATGGCCCCTTAGAAGTCGTGATAGAGCGGCCAGCCGAGCAGCGGGTGCTTGAGACCGGCGCGCATCTCCATGTTGTCGAGCTTCTCCGGCGAGGCGTTCTCTTTTTGCAGCAGCTGGTACTGGCGCACAAAGCCGAGGGTGTGCAGCAGGTTCGGCACAAAGCCCGGGCTCAGCTCCTGACGCAGGGCGGCGGCCATGTCGGCGGGCAGCGCGTTCAGCATCAGGGTGAGCTGGGCGGCGAGGTAGTCGGTATTGTACCAGCGCTCGTCGAGCTCAATCTCCCGCGCCAGTTTGCGCTTGAGATCCTGCTTCACCTTGAGCGGGGCGGCGCCACTGCCCTTGCCGCAGAGGATGCGGTAGAGCAGCGCTTCGGCCAGCTTGTCCTCCATGGTGGGGTGGTCGCTCTCGCAGGCGAAGAAGTGCTGGTCGATGAGCTCCATCAGGCGGCTCTTGTTGTGCTCGGTCAGCGCCTTCTCGTACTCCTGCCACCCTTGCCACTCCTCCACATCGGGCGGGCTCGAGATCTTGTCCAGCAGGCGGGCATCCACGTCACCGTAGAGGCTGTTGCCAGCCTGCTTGGGGCTGACGGTGATGAGCATCGACCAGCCCTTCTGGAACGGCTTGATGGGGCCTTCCGGCGCCTGCAGCAGCGCCAGTGCCTTGGCCGGATCCCGCGCCGAGAGCTCCTGCAGGCCGAGGCTCACTACGCCGATGACGTCGTGGGCGGCCTGCTCCAGCAGGTGCATCTTGTACTTGTTGTAGTACTTGTCGGCGAATTTGAGGCTCATCAGTACCGCCTTGCCCTTGATGGCGGCCAGCTGTTGCTCGGTCAAACGTTCATTGTCGCGGCCAAAGCGCAGCACCTGGGTCAGAAAGGGGCCCTGGTTGGCATCGCGAATGACTAACTGCATGAATGGGCTCCTTAATCCAGAAAGCTGAACATGTCGTCGACGTCGCCGTATTCGTCTTCCTCGACCTTGTTCTTCTCCTTGGCCTGCATCACCAGCTCGGCGGCAAACTTGTTGATGATGCCGTCCCAGGTCGAGTGCTCGTTGCGCAGCAGCGCCTTGATGGCTTTCTCCACCTCGGGGGCCAGCTCGCGAATGAGCATCAAGAGGCTTCTCGGGTCGTCCAGCGCGTAGTCGTGGACATCCTCGCTCTGCTGGCGCTCGCTGTAGCGCAGAGACTCTTCGAGATCTTCTTCTTCGGCGTGCAGCACGTCGCGATAGCCTTCGTCCTCTTCATAGCGATCGCCGCGATAGAACTCGATAAAGGGGATGGCGAGGTAGAAGAGGCCAGCCGGGTCCTCGGCCACGCACTCGAGGATCTCCCGCTGCTTGGCTTCGCTATCCTGGGTGCGGATCAGGTAGTTGAGGAAGTCGAAGGTGTGCTGTTGCAGTTCGTCGGCGTTGTTCTTGATCGCCTCTTCCCAGTAGAGCGGCTGCTGGCAGACGATGTCGCGGATCCGCTCCGGGGTCATCAGCTCGGAGATGATGGAGGGGAAGGAGATGTCGTGCTGGCCGTTGATCTGGGTCAGGGTAACGATATCAATGTTTTCAATCACTTCTGCCAGCTGGTCGTCAGACATGGTCTTGGCGATCAGCTCGAACTTCTCGCTGGCCTGCTTCGGCTCGATGACGGCCAGCTCTTTGATCTCGATGGCGGTAATTTCTATCAGACTGTTGCTCATGCCTTGCCCCAATTAGAAACGGACTTCGTCGTACATATCCTGCTCGCCCTGGTCGTCGCCATAGCGGTCGCTGCCGCCGTGGTAATCGGCGTCGGCATCTTCCCCGTCTTCCTCTTCTTCATCGCGCAGCTCATAGTCGTCATCGGCACGGTGGCTGCCGCGCGGCAGCGGGTTGTCGAGCAGGAACAGCACGGCGCAGGCTTCCATCAGCTGATCTTCGCTCTGGGCCCGCACCGCCTTGACCAGCGGCAGGACGGCGTTGTTGAAGCCGACACTCACCTTGAACTCGTCCCAGCTCGGCTGCTCGCCGCTGGCGAGCCACTTGTTCCACTGCCCTTTGGCCTTGGCCGGGAACTGCACCCGGCCATAGAGGGCGAGCGGCAGGTATTCGGGCATGAACTCCAGCATGCTCATGTCGGCCAGCAGCAGGGCCTTCATCTGGTCGGTGAACTGCTCAAGCCCCTTGGGGTCGTCCTGATCCCGGTAGGATTCGATGTTTTCACTGGCATCGCTTTGCAGGGCCTTGAGCCGTGCCTGGTCCCATTTATTTTGCATAGTCGCTCTTCTTGCCTGGTGGCTCAGGGGTAGAACTGGTCCCACATCTCCTGCATGGCAGCAGCGGGATCGGTCACGATGACGTTGTTGAAATCCTTGATAAAGGCGGCCCGCTGTTTCGGATCGGACAGCACTTCATAGGCCTGCTTTACCTGGTGCAGCTTGAGGGCTGCCTGCTCTTTCTCTTCTTCGCTCGCCCCGTGCAGCTTGTCGGGGTGGTACTGGTTCGACAGCCGTCGATAGGCTTTCTTGATGTCGTTTTCACTGGCGTTGGACTTGACACCCAACACCCGGAAGTAGTTGTTCATGACGGATCCTGCCTCACTGGCATCGTGGAATTGACCCTGCGCTGGCCTGGCGGCGGGGCTCTTGGCAAACCAGGCTCGGCAAAAACCCGACATTTTAACGCAAACAGGCCGCCATCGCCATGGATAGGAAGCGAACAGATGGGTGTGCGGGTAGCGTCGTGCGGGGCCTCGTCAAGGGAGGTTTGGGGCCGTTTGTGACTATTTTGTCAGTTCCATGGTGACCCATGTGTGACAGGGGTTGAAAAAACGCCCGGACTGGCCGGGCGTCGAGGTCATGGGTCAGCGCAGGCGGGCCCACAGCAGGCGGGCCTTGAGCCCGAGCCATGAGCTCCAGCCGGTGGTGCTGCTCACCAGCTTCCCATCCCTGATGATGAGGAAGGTGGGGGTGACCCCCACCTGCCAGCGAGCGGCCAGATCCCCCCGCTCATCGTTGTGGGTGGGAAAGGCGAGCCCCTTCTTCGCCATCCCGGCGCGCAACTGGTCATCGCTGCCGGAGCGCAGCGCCACCGTCAGCACGTTTTCACCTTGCTGCCAGAGCTGCTCCACCGTGGGGGTGGTGAAGCGGCAGACGCCACACCAGCTGGCCCAGTAGTAGACCAGCAGCGGCTTGCCGCGGCTCTGCTCGGCCAGGCTGGTGGTGGTGCCATCCTGCAGGGTGAAGGGGGCCGCCATGGCCCCCGCCGGCAGGGTGGGGCTGCGCCACAGATCCAGCAGGGTAGAGATGACCAGCGCCATCAGCAGCAGCCAGAGCGCCTCCTTGCTCCAGCGGCGCCAGCGGGGTGCCTTTACGACTGCATCTTCCGCCATGGTTTAGCTCCGCTTGGCCAGCTCGGCTTTGACCAGCTGCTCCAGCTCGTCATAGGGCACGGCACCCGGCACCAGCTGGTTGCCGATCAGCGTCGCCGGGGTGCCCTGCACGCCAAGAAGGGTGCCGATGCGCAGTCGGTGTGGTCGCAGATCCATCACTGGCCTCCTCATGCCCGCTTGGCCAGCTCGGCTTTCACCAGCTGCTCCAGCTCGTCATAGGGCACGGCACCCGGCACCAGCTGGTTGCCGATCAGGGTCGCCGGAGTGCCCTGCACCCCCAGGAGCGTGCCGATGCGAAGGCTATTGCGCAGCTCCTCGGTGGCCTTGGCATCGGGCTTGAGGGCCGTGTTGCCGGTGGCCGCCAGCGCCTTGTTGATGTCCGCCTCGGTCAGCATCCCCTGCTTGCTCATCAGCTTGTCGTGCAGGGCGAGGAAGCGGGCCGGCTCCTGCTGCCACAGGGTCAGGCTGTACTGGGCCGCCTTGGCGGAGCTCTGCCCCTTGAACGGCAGCAACTTGATCACCAGCCCCAGATCGTCGGGATAGGCTTTGAGCAGCTTGGTCAGCTGGGGGTCGAACTGCTTGCAGTAGGGGCAGTTGTAGTCGGTGAACAGCACCAGGGTCAGCTTGGGGTGCTTGGCGCCGAGGCGCGGGCTGGTAGCGCTGTTGAACAGCACATCCTGATTGCCCTTGATGAAGTCGCCGAGCTGAGCCTCCTGGGCGGCAGCGTTCTGCTTCTCCCAGGATTCGGCCGCCTCATCGAGGATCTTGGGGTTCTGTACCAGGGTCTCGCGGATGAGCTCCTTGATGCGGGCCTCCTGCTCCGGGGTGAAGGGGGCCGCCTGCAGCAAGGGGGCGCAGAGGGTGCCGGCAACCAGGGCGGTGCAGAGGGTAAGGGTGCGCAGTTTCAGGGTACGCAGAGTCATGGGATTCTCCTTAAAAGTGGGGGGCATCGGCCTGGACGAGGCCGGCCTGGTGCAACACGTCGAGCAAGTCGGCCTTGTCCAGCAGGGGCGAGAGGATCTCTCCCTCTGGCAGGCCGGGCCCGTAGATCTGGTTGAAGGGGACGGCGGCGGCGCCGCGCTGGCGCAGGAAGGCGGAGATGGCATCGCTCGGCCGGCTCCAGTCGCCGCGCAGGGCCACCACGTCCGGGGCCGACAGGGCGCTCTGCACCTCGTCACGCAGCAGCACGTTGTACTTGTTGGCCTTGCAGGTGACGCACCAGTCGGCGGTGACGTCGACGAAGACCCGCTTGCGCTGGGCCAGCGCATCGACGATGGCCTGTTCGGAGAGCTGCTGCCAGGCAATGCGATCGACGCTGCCCGACCCCTGCGCCGTGAGGGCGCCCCCCAGCAGCAGGGCGCCGCCGATGAGTGCAGAGAGGGAGAGGGCCAGCGTGAAACCGCGCATGCCATAACGCCAGAGGATGCCAATCAGCAGTGCCAGCAGCATGGCGGCCATCAGCCAGCCGGTGGCCGTGCTGCCCAGATGGTTGCCAAGCAGGCTCGCCAGCCAGAGGCTGGAGCCCAGCATCATCAGCCCGAGCAGGATGCGCAGTCGCCCCATCCAGCGGCCCGGTTTGGGCAGCCAGAGGGCGAGGCGCGGCAGGGCCGCCACCAGCAGCCAGGGCAGGCTCATGCCAAGGCCGAGCGCCGTGAAGATGAGCCAGAGCTGGCCGAGCGGCGCCGCCAGTGCAAAGGCCACTGCGGTGCCGAGGAAGGGGGCCGAGCAGGGGGTCGCCAGCAGGGTGGCGAAGCTCCCCTGCAGGAAGTGGCCGCCGAGACCCTTGCCGCCGCTGGTAGCGAGGCGAGTGCTGAGATTGCTGGGCAGACGGATTTCGAACAGCCCCAGCAGGTTGGCGCAAAACAGCAGGGTCACCGCCACCATGAAGCCGATGAAGCCGGCGCTCTGGAACTGGATCCCCCAGCCGACAGCCCCCTGGGTGGCGCGCAGCAGGCTGCTCATGGTCGCCAGCACCCAGAAGGAGGCAATGATCCCGGCGCTGGCGGCGAGGAACTGCTTGCGCACCTGTCGCTGTTCGCTCTCCTGCTGCTGCAGCACGGTACCCAGTTTCAGGGCCAGCACCGGCAGCACGCAAGGCATCAGGTTGAGGATGAGACCGCCGAGCAGCGCCGCCCCCAGCAGCCAGATGAGAGGCTGGCCTGGGGCTGGCAAGGCGAGGGGATCGGCGATGGTGGCGCGGGTCTGCCAGGCCTCATCGCCGCTGCCAAGCAACAGGCTGAGGGATTGGCCGCGCAAGTCAGGCGCATCCCCCTGCCAGCCATCGCTGACCGGGACCCGGGCAATCAGGGTGTTGCCGCTCACCTCGAGCGCGGGCTTGCCGAACTCGGCCCCCTCCAGCGCATCGATGAAGAGCGCAGGCGCCTGCCAGCCTTCTGCCCGCTCGGCGCGCAGCTGCAGCTGGTTTTGCTGGTAGCCGAGCTCGACCCGGGTGCCGGCGGGCAGCGTCTGCGGCAAGGTACTCATGGCCTGGGCCCAGCCGAAGTCGAAACCGGCCGGCGCCTGCCCATCCACCGCCAGGGTGAAGGGGTAGTCGGTCAGGATGCAGACGTTGCTGCAGGTGGAGAGGCGCAAGGTGCCCTTGAGCGGCTGCCCGGCCGGGTAGTCGAGGCTCAGAGGGAAGCGCACCTGTTGCTGATAACCCTGGGTGCTGAGCCCGGCCACCTCGAAGGGGCGCGGCGTGGGCCAGTGCCACTGGAAGTCGCCGACCGGCTGATCCCACAGGATCTGGGGTGCTATGCCCCCTTCCCCCGGGCTGCGCCAGTAGGTTTTCCAGCCGGATTCGAGGACCACCTCGAGCAGGATGCGGGTGTGGTCAGGGGCGCTGCGGTCGGCTTGCAGCCTGACCTTGGCGTGATCGTTCTGGGGGCTGGTGAGCCAGCCCGTATCGCTGGCCAATCCGCTGGATTGCCACAGCAGGCAGCCCAGCAGCAGGCTCGCCTTGAAGAGAGTTGACATAAATGTTGTCTCGCAAAAAATGAATGACAGCAGGCTTAGAAAGCGCGGCTGAACTCATTCCCGCCAGACACAGAGGGTGAGGTGAAGTCGTCGTTCGGGGGGCGACACGGCCCGTGGTGGTGGCAGTGGCGGCGTGTAGCGCCAGAGCGGGGCCAGCAGCGCGATGAGCAGCGCCACCGCAAAGAACAACTGCTCGAGGCAGAGCAGGGTGGTGGCGCTCAGCCACTTGCCGTTGAGCTGGCAGCTGTTGGGCTGCGGGCTGGCGGGCGTGCCCTTGTCGGCCTTGTCGTCGGCCGTGACGAAGGAGGGCAGGGCCTGACAGCTGAGAGCGTGATCGAGCAGGGCCAGCCGGGCCAGCGGCTGGGCAGCGCAATTGAGCACCAGCAGGCAGACCAGCAGCAAGAGTCGTTTCGCCACGCGTTGTTGGTGAATCATGCTCGCCCCGTTCATCAAGATGGCCACATCCTAACGGCCAACGCCGGGTGGGGCAAGCCGCCGTCCGTTTTAAGGCAGAGGGGCGGGCGGCAGGGGTGGTCGGTTCTGTTTGGCGAACGCTTGTTCGCTAAAAGGGGGACCAGTATACTGCGCCGAGTCAAAATCCGAGGTGTTCGATGCTCAAACTTGCCCGTGTGCTGCTGCTTGGTCTGCTGCTCATCTTCTGGTTCCTGTTCGGTCTGCTGCTTTGCCTGGTGCGTCCGCGCCATCCCAACAACGTCTATGTCTTCGCCCGCATGTACCATGCTGTCTGCCCACTGATCGGGCTCAAGGTCCGGGTGACGGTGGCCGACGAGGTCAAATCGGTGGGGCCGGCGGTCTACGTCTGCAACCACCAGAGCAACTACGACATCTTCACCGTGACCGGCGCGGTGCAGCCAGGCGTGGTGGCAGTGGGCAAGAAGAGCCTGCTGTGGCTGCCCTTCTTCGGCCTCATCTTCTGGCTCTCCGGCAATGTGCTGATCGACCGCTCCAACCGCTCCCGCGCCATCGGCACCATCGGCCAGGTGGTGGAGCGCATCAAGCATCGCGGCACCTCCATCTGGATGTTCCCGGAGGGGACCCGCTCCAAGGGACGTGGCCTGCTGCCGTTCAAGGCGGGCGCCTTCCACACCGCGGTACAGGCAGAGGTGCCGGTGGTGCCCATCGTCTGCTCCAGCTACTTCGGCCAGATCGATCTCAACCGCTGGGACAACGGCGAGGTGCTGCTGGAAGTGATGGCCCCGGTCTGCAGCAAGGAGCACGGCGCCGCCGGCATTCGCGACCTCTCAGATACCTGCCGTGCGCGGATGGAGGCCAAGCTGGCTGAGCTGGACAGCAAGCTCGGTCATTCCCGGGCCGCCTGAGTACGCCACTGATTGCATGAGGGAGCCGCCGGCTCCCTTTTTTATTGGTGAAAATCACCACTAGATCGGTATTTTTCGCCACCAAGACGATATTGAAAATACCTGATGAAACCTCATCTATATGTAAGTAAAGGAGAAATTATCTTGGCACGGCTCTTGTAGTGTCATGGGAAGAGATAGCCATCCCATCAACAAGGAGCCAGACCATGAGCGTATTTAGCCGCCTGACCGACGTGATCAATGCCAACCTGCACAGCCTGCTCGACAAGAGCGAAGAGCCGGAGAAGATGCTGCGGCTGATGATCGAAGAGATGGAGCAGGTCCAGGTCGAGATGAGAACCCAGGCCGCCCGCGTCATTGCCGAACAGAAGCAGCTGGAGCGTCATCAGCAGGCGTTGCAGCACCAGATCCTGGAGTGGTCGGCCAAGGCCGAGCTCGCCATCCAGAAGGGGCGCGAGGACTTGGCTCGGGCCGCGCTGACCGAGAAGTTGGCTGAGGTCAAAAAATGCGAACAGCTGGAACAGGACAAGGCACGGGTCGCCGAGGTGCTGGCCCAGCTCACCGCCGACAGCGAGCGGCTGGCCGCCAAGCTGACCGAGGCGCGCGAGAAGCAGAAGCTGCTGACCCTGCGCGAGCAGACCGCTCACAGCCGGCTGCGGGCCCGTGCCCAGGTGGACAACCAGCGCATGCACGAGCTGATGGCCCGTTTTGACGGCTTTCAGGGCCGGGTCGATCAGCTGGAAGCCCAGCTGGAGGCGGCAACCCTGGGGCAGAACCCCTCGCTGGAGGCCCAGTTCCGCGAGCTGGAGCTGAACGACGAGATTGAACGGGAGCTGGCCCGCCTCAAGGGTCAAAAGGTGGAGGCATAACCATGACGCCCTGGCCGAAGGATCTTGCCCATCGCAAGCTGACCGGCGTCTGTGCCGGCATCGCCAACGGGCTGGGGCTCTCCAGGGGGACGGTGCGGATCGCGGCCCTGATGGCGCTGATCCTGATGCCGCCCCTGGCGCTGGCCGCCTATCTGCTGGCGGTATTGATCATGCCGCCCCGTCGTGAATTGAAGCGCTGGCTGGATTGACCCCGGGTCACTCAGCCACATTAACCCAGTGAGGAGCAACACATGCTGGAATTTATCGTCTTGATGCTGGTACTGGTCGGCATGGCGCTGGCCGGGTTCACCGTGCTGGCCATGCTGCTGGTGAGCGGCGTCTTCGTGCTGTTTGGCGCCCTGGCCGGCATGTTTGCCCTCATCATCAAGCTGGCGCCCTGGTTGCTGGTGCTGCTGGTGGTGTGCTGGTTCATCAGCAGCCGGCGCAAGCAGGCCAATACCTACCGTTGACTCTCCCTGTTACCGGATCCTTCCTTGGCCGCTGCGTACCGCGGCCTTTTTTGTGTCTGGGTGGTTGTGTGCTGGTTTCAGCAGATGGCACAAGCAGGTTAATCAACCTGCCGTTGACACTCCCTGTTACCGGATCCTTCCTTGGTCGCTGCGTACCGCGGCCTTTTTTGTGTCTGCTGGTGGTGTGCTGATTCCAGCCGCCGGCGCAAGCAGGTTAACCAACCTACCGTTGACACTCCCTGTTACCGGATCCTTCCTTGGTCGCTGCGTGCAGCGGCCTTTTTTGTGTGCAGGTGTCGGCCAGCCATGACTGGCTGCAGGCGAGCCAGCGCTCCGGCTGGGTGATCAACTGCTCCTTGAAGGCCTTGTTCTGTTGCTTGAGCCGGTATTCGAGACGCAGCGCCGCCCCTTTCTCGCCGACGGCCTGCTGCCACGCCAGGGTCAGCGGCCCCTTGCCACGCAGGGCGCGGGATCCCTTGCCGTTCTGATGCTGGCGCAGGCGGCGGACTGGGTCCGTGCTGATCCCGGTATAGAGCAGGCCGCTGGCGGTGCGCACCATGTAGATAAACCAGTGGCTGGCGGGCGGACTGGCCGCCGGTTCGGCGCCGGGAGCGGGTTCTCTCATTCGATCTCTCTGTGCCACACTCAAGAGCAGCTCAAGGAGGTGCGATGCGAGCGTGGTGGTGGTTGTGGTGTTTGCTGTCGATATCGGCTCATGGCGAGACGCTGCGTCTCTACGACTATCATCAGCACCCCCCCTTCATGACCGGGGAGCAGACCGGTCTAAGCCGGGATCTGGTCAAGTATCTCAATGAAAAGCTTGGCGGAGAACCCAGGCTGGAACTTTGGCTGGTGAATCGGGCCAGACTGGCGCTGGAGATGTCGGATCCCGATTTCGATGGCCTGGTGGCCTGGGTCAATCCCGCTTGGGTGGGGGATCCCCAGCGCGAGCTCTACCTCTGGAGCTTTCCCATCATGCGCGATACCAACGAGCTCATCTCCAGCGTCGCCAGGCCGGTCATCTATCGCGGGCCCGATTCACTGAAGGGGATGACCTTCGGCGGCATCGAGGGGTATCGCTATCAGGGCATCGACGAGGCGGCGGCCAGGGGCGATCTGGTGCGGGTCGATGCCAAGAAGGTCAAGACCAACTTCAGCCTGCTGGTGCGCGGTCGCATCGACGTGACCCTGGTGCCGGGCTCGGCGCTCACCTTCTTCACCCATGACCCGGCCTTCGAGGGCAAGCTGTTCGTCTCGCCCTTTGCCCAGTCCAGCTATACCCGCCACATCCTATTGCCAAAATCCCGCAGCGCACTGCACAGCCGGCTGAATGACATCGCCGAGCAGATGGACAGGGATCCCAAGTGGCACGCCATCCTGGAGTCCTACCGCGGCAAACCCTGAGCGTCGGCGTTGCGGCGCAGATGGCGCCCAAGCTTGTGCAGCGGCAGCAGGCTCACCAGCAGGCCGGCCCAGACGAAGGCAAACCCCACCGATTTCACCGGATCCGGCGTCTCGCCAAACCAGAAGATGGCGAGCAGGAAGGCGAGGCTGGGCTCTATGTACTGCAACAGACCCACAGTGCTCATACGGGTGCGCATCATGCCGTAGCAGAACAGCCCCACCGGCAGCAGGGTGGCGGGGGCGCTGCCCATCAGCAGCAGACGCTCGGTCCAGTCACCGGCCACGAACTGGCTGGCGCCGCTCACCGCCAGAGCGCCGATGATCAGCAGGGCGACAGGCAACTGCACCAGCGCCTCGAGATAGAGACTGACGCCGGCGTCATAGTGGACCTTCTTCTTGAGCAGGCCGTAGAGGGCGAAGTTAGCCCCCATGATGAGGGAGAACCAGGGCAGCTGGCCGTAAGAAAAGAGCATGTAGGCCAGCCCGGCCAGCGCCAGCGCCACCGCCAGGTGTTTTTGCAGGGTGAGTTTCTCTTTGAGGAACAACACGGCAAACACGATGTTGAACAGCGGCGTCATGAAGAAGGCGAGGCTGGTGGCCAGCACCTGGCCTGTGGTGAGGCACCAGGTGAACATACACCAGCTGATGGACATGACGGGGCCGGCCAGCAGGATGAGGCCGAGCTGGCGCGGTTCGCTGCGCAGTCGCGCCCAGGGCACCCGGTAGCCGATGAGGAGGAACAGGACGCCCAGCAGCACCGCCGACCAGAGTACCCGGTGAGAGAGCAGCTCCCACATGTTGACCGCGGGCATGAACTGGTAATAGAGGGGCAGCATGCCCCACAGCACGAATGAGAGGGCCGCGCTGCCGGTGCCCATCCAGTTCTTCATCTCGCTCCGTTTATTAAATTAAACAAATGTGGCTGCATGATAAGTATCTGCTGAATCTTTCACAAGCAGGATCCGGCGGAAAACTCTGCTACTATCGGGCCCATGAACCGACTCGACAGTTTGTTTGAACAGATCCGTGCCTGCCGCCTATGCGAGGCACACTTGCCGCTTGGGCCCAGACCGGTGATCCGTGGCAGCGAGCGCGCCCGTATGCTGATCATCGGCCAGGCGCCCGGCACCCGGGTACATGCCAGCGGCATCCCCTGGGACGATCCCTCCGGCGATCGCCTGCGCCAGTGGCTCGGGGTGGACAAGGCCACCTTTTACGATGAATCTCGCATCGCCATCATGCCGATGGGGCTCTGTTATCCCGGCAAGGGCAAGTCGGGAGATCTGCCGCCGCGCCCCGAATGTGCGCCCACCTGGCACGACAAGGTGCTGATGCTGCTGCCCAACATCGAGCTGACCCTGCTGATCGGCCAGTATGCGCAAGCCTACTACCTGCGGGATGCGGCGAAAGGGTCGCTGACCGAGACGGTACGCAGCTGGACGAACTACGGCCCGGCCTGGTTGCCGCTGCCGCACCCGTCACCGCGCAACACCTTCTGGCTCAAGAAGAACCCCTGGTTCGAGCAGGATATGATCCCCCATCTGCAACAAAGGGTCGCCCCACTGCTGGGATGACCCTCGTTGATTAGATCGCCGGTTCGACCTGAGGTTTGGGTTTGCTGCGGGCCATGGCGATGAGCGGCAGTATGATGCACAGGCACCCCAGCAGCAGCGGCAGGCCCGGCTGTTCATCGAACAGCCATACCCCGATGGCGACCGCCATCAGCAGGCCGGTGTACTCCGCGGAGGCTATTTTGCTCGCCTCCGCCTTGCGATAGGCCACCACGCACAACCCCGCATAGACCATGATCAGCGCCGAAGAGCCGAAGGCGGGCCACCACATCTGCCACTGCCAGTCGCCCCCTTCCCACCAGGCCAGCGCCATGATGAAGGGCATGCTCAGCACGTTGGTAAAGAACAGGGTCTGGGCGATGGGCTGCTGGAGCGGGATCCGCTTGATCAGCAGATTGTTGAGCGCCATGGAGAGCGCGACCCCGAGCGCCGCCAGCGCTGCCCAGTTCACCTCGGTGGGGCGCAGCACGATCAGCACCCCGACAAAGCCGATGAAGGCGGTCAGCACCTTCTGGCGCGAGATCGCTTCCCCCGCCAGCCACACCGCCAGCGGCACCATCATCAGCGGCGCGGCATAGAAGAGGGCGTTGGCGGTGGCCAGCGGCAGTCGGGTGAGGGCGATCACCATCAGGCAGACGCCGACCGCCCAGATATGGGCCCGCAGCAGATGCCACTTGAGCGCCACCGGCGGGTTGCGACGCCATGACCAGAGCAGCCAGGGGGCCAGCAGGATGGCGGCGGAGAGCTGGCGGAAGAAGACGAACTGGAACACCGGCTGGTCCGGCTCCAGCACCTTGACCAGCGCGTCGGAAAAGACCGCCACCATATTGCCCAGCACCAGATAAAGGATGCCGATCCCCACTGCATTCATACCACCTCCTATGTTTGATGAGGGAAGGGTAGCCCGCGCTCCGTTATCCAGTAAAATGATAAAAAATCACCATGCATGAGAATTTTGGATA
The DNA here is from genome assembly GCF_033349375.1 of Aeromonas sp. CD. Classification (NCBI taxonomy): domain Bacteria; kingdom Pseudomonadati; phylum Pseudomonadota; class Gammaproteobacteria; order Aeromonadales; family Aeromonadaceae; genus Aeromonas; species Aeromonas sp. CD. The sequence goes on along the minus strand of NZ_CP137631.1, from coordinate 4,210,561 downwards.
ATGAAGCTACCTCCCCTGCGTGCCGTTCAATACTTCGAAGTGGTTGCCCGCCTGCTCAGCTTTTCTCGCGCCGCGGTTGAGATCAACGTCAGCCAGAGTGCGGTCAGTCACCAGATCCGCCTGCTGGAGGATTTTCTGGGGGAGCGGTTGCTGCTGCGCCAGGGCCGGCTGCTGTCGCTGACGGCGCAGGGGGAGGTCTATTTCGAGGGGATCTCCGCCGGGCTCGGCCAGATTGCCCAGAGCAGCGAGCAGCTGCGCGGCGGCGGCGAAATGCGGATCCGGCTCGCGGTCTACAGCTCGTTTGCGGTGAAGTGGCTGATCCCGAGGCTGGCGGGGCTGCGTCAGCTCTATCCCGAGCTGGATCTCAGCCTGGAGATGGTGGCGGAGGATCCCGAACTCTCCGATCGGGTGGCGGACTGCTTCATCACAGTCTCTCCAAAGGGGCCCGGCTATATGCACGATCTGCTCTATCGGGAGCGGCTGATGCCGGTGTGCAGCCGGCGGCTGTGGCAGCAGGTGGAGGGGGAGTGGCCTTCGGCCCTGTGGCAACTGCCGCTGCTCTCCATCCAGGCGATCTACAAGGAGAAAGGGGAGGATTGGCGGCGCTGGGCCGACGTGGGCGGGCTGACGATCGCCCCCGAGGCGAGGATGCACCATTTCAGCCACATTCTGCTGGCACTGGAGGCGGCCAACTGGGATCAGGGGGTGGCGCTCATCAACGACTACATGCTGCAGCCGGAGGATCCCGGTCTGGTGCGACTGCCGCTGCATGCACTGGAGACCGGGGACAACTTCTATTTCGTCTGCAAGCGCTCGCGTGTCCATGAGCCCGCCATCAGCCGGCTGCGCCAGTGGCTCTGGCAGGAGGCGCAAGCCAGCCTGCGCCCAGGCGAGAATGAGCCGCTCAGGCGCGTTTGAATCGGCTCAGCACGAGCAAGTTGGCGGCGGAGATCCACGGAAGAGTCGAGATATGGAGTGGCCTGACAGCAAGGCTCAGGCCACTTAGGTTCAGGCTTTCTTGAACTGGCTTAAGATAAACAGACTGGTGGCGCAGACTACCACCGAAGGGCCGGCCGGGGTGTCTTGATACCAGGAGAGCAGCAGTCCGCCGAGTACGGCAAGGCAGCCGATGAGGGCGGCAAAGCCGGCCATCTGTTCCGGCGTGCGGCTGAAGCGGCGGGCCGTTGCCGCAGGGATGATCAGCAAGGAGGTGATGATCAGCGCCCCGACGAACTTCATCGCCACCGCGATCACCAGCCCGATCAGCAGCATCAGCACGCAGCGCAGTACATCGACCCTTACCCCTTCCACCCGCGCCAGCTCTTCCGAGATGGTCATGGAGAGCAGGGGATCCCACAGCCGCCACAGGGTGAGCAGCACCAGGGTGCCGCCGCCATAGATCCAGAGCAGGTCCATCGGTTGTACCGAGAGCAGGTCGCCGAACAGGTAGGCCATCAGATCCACTCGCACGTTGTCCATGAAGCTCAAGGTAACCAGACCGAGCGACAGGGCGCTGTGGGCCAGGATGCCGAGCAGGGTGTCGGTGGCGACCTGCTGGTTGCGGCTCATGATCACCAGCAGCATCGCCATGGCGAGGCAGCAGACCACCACCGCCAGGGTGAGATCCACCTGCAGCAGGATGCCGAGCGCGATGCCGAACAGGCAGGCGTGGGAGAGGGTGTCGCCAAAATAGGCCATCTTGCGCCACACCACGAAGCTGCCGAGGGGGCCGGCCAGCAGGGCGATGCCGAGGCCGGCCGCGAGGGCGTATAACAGAAAGCTGTCCACTTGATGATCCTGTCGGGTACGTTATTGATTGCGGGAGGGCAGGCGAATGACGGGGGCCTGCGGTTCATGATGATGGTGTTCGCCGTCGCAGTGGTGATGGTGGGTGTAGACCGCCAGCACCTCCTGCTCCGGTCGGCCGAACAGACGGGCAAATTCGGGGTGGCGGGCCACACTCTCCGGTTCGCCGTGACAGCAGACGTGGCGGTTGAGGCAGATCACCTCGTGGGTGCTGGCCATCACCAGGTGCAGATCGTGAGAGACCATCAGCACGGCGCAGTTGAACTCGGCGGCCAGCTGGCTGATGAGGGCGTAGAGCTCGATCTGGCCGTTGATGTCCACCCCTTGCACCGGTTCGTCCAGCACCAGCAACTCGGGTTTGACCAGCAGGGCGCGGGCCAGCAGCACCCGCTGCATCTCGCCGCCGGAGAGTTTCTGCATCCGGTTGTCCAAGAGATCTTCCGCACCGACCCGGTTCAGCGCCTCCTCGATGGAGAGGCGGCCATTCTTGCCCAGTTGCAGGAAGCGGCGCACCGTCAGCGGCAGGGTAGGATCCAGATAGAGGCGCTGGGGCACATAGCCGACCCTCAGGTCACGGCTGCGGGTGATTTGGCCCGAATCCGGCGTGAGCAGGCCCAGTACCAGCTTGCTCAAGGTACTCTTGCCCGCTCCGTTGGGGCCGACCAGGGTAGTGATTTTGCCTTTGTTCAGGGTAAAGGAGACCTTGTCGAGCACGGATCGTCCATCAAAGGAAAGACAGACCTCTTTCAGCTCCACCAGTTGGGTCATGACAGCTCCGGGGTTTACAGCCTGTGAGAGTTATAATATAACAATAACGTTGGTTTGTTATATTATCACACACACACTTCCTGACGAGATCTCTATGCGAATTCTTGCCCTGATCACTGCCCTGCTGGCGGTGAGTCTGCCTGTCCGTGCCCTCGAGGTGCTGACCACCATCAAGCCGCTGGGTTTCATCGCGGCCGCCATCACCGACGGCGTAAGCGAGCCCAAGGTGCTGCTGCCGACCGGCGCCTCGCCCCATGATTTTTCCCTGCGCCCCTCCGATATTCGCAGCATCAATGAGGCCGATCTGGTGGTCTGGGTCGGCCCCGAGCTGGAAGGCTTCATGGCCAAACCGCTGGCCAAGCATCCCCATGTGTTGACCTTGACCCGGGTCGAAGGGATGCCGCTGTTCGATTACAGCAAGCAGGCCGGTCACGAAGAACATGCTGACGAGGGGCATGAAGGTCATGATCACGATGGTCATGAGGGGCACCACCACGAGGGCATCGATCCCCACATCTGGCTGGGGCCGACCCAAGCGCTGGTCATTGCCAATGCCCTGAGCGAAACCCTGAGCGCTCAGGATCCGGCCAACGCCGAGCGTTATCGCGCCAACCTGCTGGCGTTCAAGGCCAAGGTAGAGGCCAAGGGCAAGGTGATTGCCGAGCAGATGAAGGCGGTGAATCAGAAGGGCTACTTCGTGTTTCACGAGGCCTATGGCTACTGGGAGCGCCACTACGGCATGAGCTCCAAGGGCCACTTTACCGTGAGCCCGGAGCGACGCCCTGGCGCCAAGACCCTGGTGGAGATCCGCAAGGCGCTGGAAGAGAAAAAGGCGAGCTGCATCTATGCCGAGCCGCAATTCTCGCCGGCGGTGATCGAGTCGGTGGCCCGCAATACCGGTGCCAAGGTGCTGCTGCTGGACGAAGTGGGTGAGCAGGTGCCGCTCGGCCCGGATGGCTATCCCCGGTTCATGCAGCAACTGGCCGACGCTTTCGCCGAGTGCCGCTGACAGACCCGTTGAGCCGTCGTGCTCATCGATGGGGCGAGCACAGCCAACTATACTGACCTCCAGCATCTGACAGGGAGTGTCTGGTATGAAATGGTTGCTCGTTCCCACCTGCACGTTGGCGCTATGCTGTGCCAGCGTGCAGGCATCCCGCCTCTCCGAATACATCGCCAGCCCCGAGTTGCGGGCAAAATTGCAGGAAGTGTATGGTGGTCGTGCCATTCAGCGGGCCGAGGCATTCTCTCGCCTGCTCACGCCCAGAGCCGGTACCACGGATCAGCAGAAGATCGAGCTGGTGAACAACTACTTCAACAACCTGACCTATAGCGAGGATCCCAGGTTGTGGGGAGAAACGGATTACTGGGCCAATCCGCTGGAGTTCATCGGTGCCCGCGGTGGCGACTGTGAGGATTACAGCATCTCCAAGTACTACACCCTGATGGAGCTGGGGGTGGACGAAAAGAAACTGCGGCTGGCCTACGTCAAGGCGGTGCGTTACAACCAGTTCCACATGGTGACGCTTTACTTCGCGACCCCCAAGTCGGATCCGCTGGTACTCGACAACATCAACAGCCGGATCCTGCCCGGCAGCAAGCGAACCGACCTTATCCCCGTCTACAGCTTTGATGCCAAAAGCATCTGGATCATGAAGTCCCGCCGTGAAGGGACGCTGGCAGGCAGTGCCGACAGGTTGGCGCAGTGGACGTCGATGAAGACCCGGTTCTCCAGCGAGCAACTGCGCTCCCCCCGCCGCGAGCTATAGCTTGCCCGCGGTTTTCAACTCCTCGAAATATTTGGCTGCGCCCGGATGCTGATCGATGCTCAGCACCGGGCCGGTCTTATTGCGTGCCTGGTGGAACAGGTTGGCGTAGCCGTAGGTCTGCTCATTGAACTTGGTTTGCTGGGCCAGCATGGCCTTGGTCAGGCGGTAAACATCGGCCTCCGGCGTGCTGGCGGTGGTGACCAGGGTAGCGGCGATGGCAAAGGTCGGCGTCGCCTTGAGGTTGCCCGGATAGATGCGCGCAGGCACCTGGCTGCGCTGGTAATACTTCACCCCCTTGAGCAACTGATCCCGGGTTGCTCCCTCGATCGGCAGAAAACGCACGGCGCAGCGTTTGGCTGTATCCAGCACGATGCGGTTGGGGTGGCCCATCACCAGACCATAGGCATCGATCTGCTTGCTGCACAGCGACTCGGCCAGATTGGCCACGCTCTTGAGATCGAGATCCTGCTCCTTGGTGCCCAGTACGTTGAACAGGGCGAGCGCCGTCTGGCGGGTGCCGGAACTCTTGAGCCCCATGTCGATGGGGGCCAGCTTGAGCTGCTCCAGGCTGGTGATATCACCGTCGGCCCTTACCACGATAGTGAAAGGCTCGGCGTGGGTGGCGAAGATGGCTCTGAGCTCTGGTTGCGGCTGGCTGGCATACGGACCCAGACCGTGACTGGCCTGATAAAGCCAGTCCGACTGCACCAGCGCATAGCGGGTCTCGCCACTCTTCAGCTGGCGCAGATTTTCGATGGAGCCCGAGGTCGCCTGCAGCTTGCACTGCAATCCGGCATCGCTCTTGTTGGCCAGCCGGCAGAACTCTTTGGCGATCTGGTGATAGATCCCCTGCTCACCGCCGGTGGCGATGGTCATAGTGTCGGCCAGCAGCGGCAGTGGGCACAGCAGAGCGAGCAACAATCCGGTCTTGTTCATCATGCCTCCTTGCTGGCGTAGCCATCGATGCCCCAGTTGCGCAGGGTATCGATATCCTGAATGTCGCCGGCCTCCGCCAGCAGGGTGTAGCCCGCGCTGTGCAGGCATTGGGCCACCAGATTCCAGTAGAGCGGGGCCTGGGTCGGCTGGCAGCTGATGAAGACAGGGTTGATGGGGTCGAGCTGATTGAAGGTCTCGTTGGTCATCGGGATGGCGCTGAAGGCCATCTCCACGCCCTGTGCCTGCAAGGCGGCCAGCCGCTCCTGGGCAAGGGGCGGCACATGTTCCTGATCCCAGCGCCAGTCGAGGGTCTTGCCTCTGCCCTTGGCCAGCAAGGGGGAAAATTGCATCCAGTCAGTGTGGCCGAGCAGGCTGAGCGGCAGTTGCAGTCCTTCGACCGTGTGGTGCAACCAGAGATCGAGCAGGTGCCGGATCTCGTCCGGCGAGCTGTCCAGCGAGGGGGTGACCTCTGGAATGAGGCGGCTGTAGAGGCGAATGCTGCCCTGGGTTGAGAAGAAATGCTGTTGCAGCAGACCTTCTCCCGCCTCCGCCAAGGTTTGCAGCGGCTGATTTGATATGGCGACCTGTTTGCTGAGCTGGCTGATCTTGAGCCGCTGTTGCAGCAGATCCCGTTTTCGTTCGGACACCAGCTGGTTGACCGAGGCAACCAGCTCCTTGAGATCCTGCAGCCAGGGGGAGGCCAGATTGCCGCTGAACTGGCGCTTGCGGATCTTCACCAACTGCTGGTTGATCTGCTCGAGCGGGCGCAGCAGCCGGTTGCAGACCCAGGAGATCACCAGGGTGAATACCAGCAGACCGGCCAGCAGCGCCGTACCGGTACGGCTGATGGCATTCCACAGGTGCTGGTAGGCATAACCCGTGTGCCCTTCCAGGGTGAGGGTGCCCAGCATGCGCCAGCCATCGGTCAGCTCCTGCTCAATTTTTACCGGCGGCATGTCGATAACAGAGGGGAGCCAGGTCGGCACGTTTTGCTGCGCCGTATGAAAGATCTTCTGAAACAGCACCTGGCCATCGGGATCCAGCAGGGTGACTGCGCTGACGAAGCCGCCGTCGAACATGGCGTTGACGATGGTTTCGGCCAGTACCTTGTCATCGTTGAGCAGGGTGCCCTGCAGCACCAGGCCGAGGGCCGTGATGGCGGTTTCCAGATTGGCAGACATCTGATCGAGGATGGACTGACGTACCGTGGTGACCTCCAGCATGAACAGCAGGATGGCCCCGGCCAGGAACAAGATCAGGATGATTCGATTTAACAGTTTCGCTAACGACATATCCACTCCATGGAAAAGTTATCGCAACATGCTGAAACCTTAGGTCTGATGCGAGCGGACCCGGCTCTTAAAAATAGGAAAAAAATGGTTAAAAAAGACGATCATTTCTGCCCATAAAGGAATGTTATGCATAAAATGTGAGGTTCATGCAGATTGCTATGAACTAATTGTGAGTATTTAGGTCAAACAATCAGTTTTATACGGTTTCATAACAAACAAACTGACCACTAACACCCTTAGATCTAATGACAGGATAGCGGATGAAACGTCTCCGTCCCTTGGTAGCGCAGGCTGCCAATTGGGAACCCCCGGTTCCCCGCAAACACTTTTACGCCATGCTATTGCTGACCGCGATGACGCTGTCTGCGGTAGCCATATTGCCAGCGCCGGGTGACATCCTGGAGCGGCCATTGCGTCTGGAGTTGCCGATTGCCACCAACGGCACCGCAACCAACGAAGACAATACGGACTTCAACGACATCCCGGATCACGAGCTGGTGGAGGCCGCGACCCCGGAAGATGACATCCCGACCGATGCCACCCCCCAGTGGCAGGATTATCGGGTACGAAACGGCGAAAACCTGACCACCATCTTCAACAACCTGGGTCTCTCCACCACCACCCTCTACAAGGTGCTGGATGCCGATACCAAGAACAATCTGGCACGTCTCAAGCCCGGTCAAACCATCGAGCTGCTGATCGATCAGGACAACATACTGCAGCAGATGAAGATTCGTCTGAGTATCAAGCAGACCCTGATTCTGGAGCGCACCGACGACACCTACAGCGCCAATATGCTCAATGAAGAGGTGGAGTGGCAGAAGAAGGGGTATGACGGGGTCATCAACGGCAGTTTTTACGTCAGTGCCCGCAATGCGGGGATCCCGGCCAACCACATCCAGAAGATTGCCAACCTGTTCCAGTGGCGGCTCAACTTCGCCAAGGATCTGAAAAAGGGCGACAAGTTCAAGGTGCTGGTGCGCCAGGAGACGGTCGAGGGCAAGAGCACCGGCAATACCCAGTTGCTGGGGGTGGAAGTGTTCAGCCAGGGCCAGAGCGTGTCTGCCTGGTTGTCTGAAGATGGCAACTACTACGATGGCCAGGGCAACAGCCTGGAGCGCGGCTTCCGCCGTTATCCGACCCACAGCCGCTACCGGGTCAGCTCCAGCTTCAACCCGAACCGTCGTCACCCGATCACCGGCCAGGTGCGCCCCCACGAGGGCACCGACTTTGCCCTGCCGGTCGGTACTCCCGTGATGGCAACCGGCGACGGCGTGGTGCTGAAGGCGACCAGTCACCCGCTGGCCGGCACCTATGTGGTGATCAAGCACGGTCGTACCCTGATGACCCGCTACCTGCACCTGAGCAAGCTGCTGGTCAAGCCGGGCCAGAAGGTGAAGATGGGTGACAAGATTGCGCTCTCCGGCAACACCGGTCGTTCCACCGGTGCGCACCTGCACTACGAGGTGCGGATCAACAACCGTCCGGTCGATGCCATGAAGGTCAAGCTGCCGATGGCGGAACCGCTCTCCGGCAAGGAGAAGCGCCAGTTCCTCGCCAAGGTGAAGAGCTATCGCAAGGAGATGGAGGCCGGTTGATGCCTCTGTCGCCGAAACAAAAAGGCCCCGCCACTCTGGCGGGGCCTTTTTATTGGCTAATGGCCATCAATAGCCCTTGTCGAAGTCTATCTTGCCGTCCAGCGGCTGGCCGTCGATGAAGCGGATGTAGTTGCGCACGAAGATCTGGGCCACATCCTCGGGGAAGCTGTAGGCGCTGTTGTGCGGCGTGATGATGAGATTGGGCTGGCCCCAGAGCGGGCTGTCGGCGGGCAGCGGTTCCTGTGCGAACACGTCCAGCACCGCCATGCCCAGCTTGCCGGTGCGCAGTGCCGTGAGCAGGTCACCTTCGTGGATGGCGTTGCCGCGCCCGACGTTGAACAGGATGGCGCCCGCTTTGCAGTGTTCGAAACGGGGAGCGGTGAAGAGGTGATGCGTCTCGCGGGTGGCGGGCAGGACGCTGACGATGACATCAGCCTGCGCCAGCACCTTGTTGAGGGCCGGCAGCTGATACACCTGGTCGAAGCCAGCTCGCTCGCGGCCGCTGCGGCTGATGCCAAGCACCTTCATGCCGAAGTGCTTGCCGGTGTGGGCTATGTGCTGGCCTATGCTGCCGGTGCCCAAGATAAGCAGGGTGCGTCCCTTGAGGCCGTGATAAGGGTGGCTTTGCCACAGCCGTTGCTTCTGCTGCTCCCGATAGAGCGGCAGCTGGCGCATCAGGCTGAGCAGATGGCCGAACACGTATTCACTCATCAGTGGGCCGAAGATGCCGCGCACGTTGGTGAGCTGATAGTCGCGGCGGCAGCTGGCATCCAGCAGCACGTCGACCCCGGCGTAGGTGGACTGCAGCCAGCTGAGCTTGCCGGCCTTGGCTAGCAGCGGCTTGGCCCGCGCCGGCTCTGCCATCAGGATGTGGGCTTCGCCGATCAATTTTTCGGCATCGCCCTGGTTGTCGGCCCGCAGAATGCGCAAATGGGGAAGGTGGGCCGCCTTGAGCAGGCGCTCGTAGTGGGCATTGTCCTGGCTGAGCAAAAGAAGGGTACGTTGACTCATACTCTTGTTCCTTATCAGATTTGCGGCGCGGGAGAGAGGCCGCTCTGCCCTCATCTTACCCGAGTTGACCGGCCAACATAGTCGACCAGGGCGCTTTTTCGTTTTCGCACGGCCCCTCGTGGGCTACAATCTGCCCCACATTTTGCAAAGGATCCGACCCCAGTGTTTGGTGACAAGTTTTATAAGCGACTGGCCGAGCTACAGCCTTGGCAACAGACCGTCTACACCCTGGCGCTGGCAGAGCGCATGTACCCCAACTATGCGCTGTTTTCCCAGGCCTCCGGTTTCGGGGATGCGAAGGCATTTCGCCACGCCCTGGATCAGATGTGGAATTACCTGACGGTGAAGGGTTCCCGCGTCAATCTGGGGGCGATTCTGGAAGCGTTCGAAGTCTACATTCCGGAACCCAGCAAGTTCGAATCCTACGGCGCCTATCCAGCGCTGGATGCCTGCGTGGCGCTGGGCTGTGCCTACAACTCGGTGATCTGCCGGGTGGGTGAAGAGGCCAACGATGCCAGCCATGCGTCGGTCGGTACGGTCGCCGGTTTCATCGAGATGCTGGAAGAGCGCGACCTCACCGACGAGGAGCTCTACGAGCACGAATACATGGAAGCCGAGCTGGAGTTCCAGGTCGAGCTGCTCAAGCGGGTTGCCCATGAGCGCGACAGCGACCGCATTCTGGCTATCCGTACCTTTGCGGCCCAGGATGGCGTCTCCAATATCGGCATCAGCCTGGAAGAGTGATCGCACACTCCCCGGCCCATAAAAAAAGCTCCCGAATGGGAGCTTTTTTTATGCCCGCTCCTCGGTGAGGGGCCGGACGCTCAGCACCGGGGCCGCGTCTATCTCGTCGGCATTCATCATGGCCGAGATGCGCTGCAGGGAAGAGAGCAACAGGGTCTGTTCCCAGACCTCAAGTGCCTGAAAGCGCTGGATGAAGCGCTCCTGCAGCGGGGTGGGCGCCTGGGCCAGCAGGGCGCGTCCTGCGTCAGTCAGCGTCGCATGCACCTTGCGCTTGTCGGTTTCGCTGCGGATGCGCTGCACCAGCTGGCGGCTCTCGAGGCGGTCCATGATGGTGGTGGCGGTGGCCTGGCTCATGTTGGTGTGATCCGCCAGCTGGCGCATGGAGATCTGGCCCAGCTCGTCGATCCCCTTGAGCAGCAAGAGCTGGGGCGAGGTCAGGCCGGCCTCCTTGATCAAGCGCTTGGAGTGCATGTCGATGGCACGAATTATCTGGCGCAGGGCGACCAGCACTTCATCATGTTTTTCCATGGGGAACGAATCGTCGAGGGGCTGTTGAGAGGCGCAAAATTCTCCGCCTAATTCGTCACAAGGTCAATATGGTTTTTACTGTAATGATTTCTGCTCTAACTATTTTTGTGTTAGGTTAGCGGGCATTTTCCGAATTTTGACCCGACCTTTGAGGAGCAAGATGATGAGTGACGAACTGGACATCAAGTCGCTGGCGGCCGACCTTCGGGTGGTCAGAGTGCGTTATGAACTGCCTGATACCTCGGCTTTCGTGCGTTACCAGCCTGCCTATGACGAAGACCCCAACAACCTCAAGGTGCACCACTACGATGGTGAGCTGCCTCTCTCCTGCAGCGAGACTGGTTCTTTTAACCTAAAGGAATTGGTGAATGAATTGCGTTACGCCTATGTGCTGGTGCACCTCTTCCCGGACGAGAGCGCGATGAACTTCTATCTGACCGGCCTTGATACCGGTCTGGCCCAGCTGGAGTTCATCGGCGGTTCCTACGACTTCAACCGGCTCTGGATCACCAGCGGCATCTCCAACCTGGGCGTACCCATGGCCATCTTCCTCGGCAAGCGTCATGCGGTGAATGGCCAGCCTTCGGTCAGTCTGGTGGACCACCGGGGGCAGACGGCCGGCAAGCTGGTCTACCGTGCCATCGGCGGTGCCGGCGATCACGTGGGTGAAGACTTTTTCAACAACGACTAAGGAGGCCAGATGAGAGCAAACAAAGGGCTATTCAAAGGCCTCAACCCGACCATGGCCATGACGGCGCTCACCGTCATCACCCTGTTCCTGCTGTTCGGGGTGTTCGTCCCCGAAACCGCCGCCAGCTGGTTTGTCGGCGCCAAGGATCAGATCATTGCCGGGTTCAAGTGGTACTACATTCTGGTGGTCGCCCTGTTCCTGTTCTTCGCTGTCTACCTGATGTTCAGCCGCTTTGGCAGCATCCGGCTGGGCGACGACGACCAGGTACCGGAGTTCGGCTACTTCGCCTGGTTCTCCATGCTGTTCAGCGCCGGCATGGGCATAGGGTTGGTGTTCTGGAGCATCGCCGAGCCCATGAATCACCTGCAGGCCAACCCCTTCATCACCGAGGGGATGACGCCGGAGGCGGCCCAGATCGCCATGCGCCTCACCTTCTTCCACTGGGGTCTGCACCCCTGGGCCATCTATGTGATCGTCGGCCTGTCGCTCGCGTTCTTCAGCTACCGACGCAAGTTGCCGCTGGCGATCCGCTCCGTGCTCTATCCCATCCTCGGGGATCGCATCTACGGCTTCTGGGGCCACGCGGCCGACGTGCTGGCGGTGTTCGGCACCGTGTTCGGGGTGGCCACGTCTCTCGGCCTCGGCGTCTCCCAGATGAACACCGGCCTCAACCAGATGTTCGGCATGGAAGTATCGCAAGCGAACCAGCTCTGGCTCATCGGCGGCATCAGCCTGATCGCCACCCTGTCAGCGGTCTCCGGGGTCGGGCGGGGGGTCAAGCTGCTCTCCGAGCTCAATATCTGGCTGAGCGTGTTCGTGCTGGGCCTCTTCCTGGTGCTGGGGCCGACCACCTACATCCTCAACGCCTATGTGCAGAACATAGGTGATTACCTGCAGAACATCGTCAAGCTGAGCTTCTGGACCAACACCGAGGCCAACGGCACCTCGGCCTGGCAGTCGAACTGGACCGCCTTCTACTGGGGCTGGTGGATTGCGTGGGCGCCGTTTGTCGGCATGTTCATCGCCCGCATCTCCAAGGGGCGTACCATCCGCGAATTCGTGCTCGGCGTGCTGCTGGTGCCCTCGCTGCTCGGCATGTTCTGGCTCACCGTGTTCGGCGGTACCGCCATGAATCTGGAGCTGTTCGGCGGTGGCGGCGTGGTGGCCGCGGTCAATCAGGACGTGACCCTGGCGCTCTACCAGACGGTGGAACTGCTGCACTGGGAGACCTTCGGCTGGATCGCCAAGGGCGTGCTGACCCTGCTGATCTGTACCTACTTCATCACCTCCAGCGACTCGGGCACCCTGGTGATCACGACCCTGCTCTCCATCGGCGATCAGGATCCTCCCGTGCTGCACCGCGCCATCTGGGGGCTGGGTCAGGGGCTGGTTGCCGCCATCCTGCTGGTCTCCGGCGGGCTGGCCGCCCTGCAGGCCGCCAGCATCATAGCGGCGCTGCCCTTCTCGGTGATCATGCTGGCCATGTGCTACTCGCTGATGCTGGGCCTCAAGCAGGAGAGCCAGCACCAGTTCGAATACCGGCAAAAGCTCAAGCGCCACGACGGTTCAACCCACATGAGCCTGCTGGAGCGGATCGGGCCGGCCTGACGTTGCTTCATCCTGTTGAGGCCGCCATCAAGCAGCCAAACAAAAGGGGAACCTCGCGGTTCCCCTTTTTCATGGCTGATCAGCTGCCGCTGGTCACAGCATCTGTTTGAGGCGATAGAGCAGATCCAGCGCCTGACGGGGGGTGAGCTCGTCGGGGCGCACCGCTGCCAGCTCATCGACCACCGGATGGCTCTGGGGCGCCATGGGCACCGGGGCCGGACGAGATTCGCCGGCTGCCACCTGGGTGGCGCTTTCCAGCTCGTGCAGTTTGTGACGGGCCTGCTGGATCACCGATTTAGGTACCCCCGCCAGCGCCGCGACTTGCAGGCCGTAGGAGCGGCTGGCCGCCCCTTCCTGCACCGCGTGCATAAAGACGATGGTGTCGCCGTGCTCCACCGCATCGAGGTGGACGTTGGCCAGCCCTTCCATCAGCTCCGGCAGACGGGTCAGCTCGAAGTAGTGGGTGGCGAACAGGGTGTAGGCGCCGATCTTGCTTGCCAGCTGCTCGGCGCAGGCCCACGCCAGCGAGAGGCCATCGTAGGTGCTGGTGCCACGGCCTATCTCGTCCATCAGTACCAGACTGCGGGCGGTGGCGTTGTTGAGGATGTTGGCGGTCTCGGTCATCTCCACCATGAAGGTGGATCTTCCCGATGCCAAATCATCCGACGCCCCGATGCGGGTGAAGATACGGTCGATGGGGCCGATGCGGGCGCTGTCGGCCGGCACGAAGGCGCCGATGTGGGCCAGCAGCACGATCAGCGCGGTCTGGCGCATGTAGGTGGATTTACCGCCCATGTTGGGACCGGTGATGATCAGCATCCGTCGCTCCCGCTCCAGCCGGATGGGATTGGCGATGAAGGGGTCTGTCATCACCTGCTCCACTACCGGATGGCGGCCCGCCTCGATCAGGATCTGATCTTCATCGATGAGGGTCGGGCAGCGGTAGTCCAGGGTCTCGGCCCGTTCCGCCAGGTTGGCCAGCACGTCCAGCTCCGCCAGTGCGGCGGCGGACTCCTGCAGATCGCCGAGGTGCGGCAGCAGGGCATCGAGCAGCTCTTCGTAGAGGCGTTTTTCCAGCGCCAGTGCCTGGGCCTGGGCGGTGAGCACCTTGTCCTCGTACTTTTTAAGCTCGTCGATGATGTAGCGTTCGTTGTTCTTGAGGGTTTGGCGGCGGATGTAGTGGGCCGGCACCAGGTGGCTGTTGGCGCGGCTCACCTCGATGTAGAAGCCGTGCACCTTGTTGTAGCCCACCTTGAGGGTGTTGATGCCGGTCAGCAGCCGCTCGCGCTCCTCGATGCGGGCGAGGCTGGCGGTGGCGCCGTTGGCCAGATCCCGCAGTTCGTCCAGCTCCTGGTTGAAGCCGTCACGGATGACGCCGCCATCGCGGATCAGCACCGGCGGCACCTCCATTACGGCGCGCTCCAGCAGGTCGAGTAGCTCGGGGAAGGTGCTGGCGCGTTCGCGCAGCTGCTGCACCGCCTCGTGCTCGCTCTCCGCCAGCAGGCGCTGCAATTCGGGCAACTGGGCGAAAGCCTGACGCAGGCGGGTGAGATCGCGCGGACGGGCCGAGCGCAGGGCCAGGCGCGCCAGCACCCGCTCCACATCGCCGACCTGGCGCAACAGGCCACCCAGCTCGTCATAGAGGTTCTGCTCGATGAGCTCCTTGATGGTGCTCTGGCGACCTTTCAGGATCACCCGATCGCGGATCGGCTGGTGGATCCAGCGCTTGAGCAAGCGGCTGCCCATGGGGGTAGCGGTGCAGTCCAGCACGGCGGAGAGGGTGTTGTCGTGGCCGCCGGCCAGATTCTGGGTCAGCTCCAGATTGCGGCGGGTGGCGGCATCCATGATGACCGCATGATCGGGCTGTTCGAGGCGCACGCTGCGAATGTGGGGCAGGGCGGTGCGCTGGGTGTCTTTCACGTATTGCATCAGGCAGCCGGCGGCGCACAGGGCGGTCTCGCTCTGCTCGACGCCAAAGCCCACCAGATCCTGGGTGCCGAACTGCTGGCACAAGAGCTTGCGGGCGGTGCCGAGCTCAAATTCCCACTCCGGGCGGCGGCGCAGACCGCGGCGCCCCTCGACATGGTGCAGGAAGGCGAATGATTCGGGGTAGAGCAGCTCGGCCGGATTGGTGCGCTGCAGTTCCGCCAGCAGGGTCTCTTCTTTCTCGAACTGGTTGATGAAGAAGCGGCCGGAGCCGATGTCCATGGTGCCGTAGCCGAAGCGGCGACCATCGTGATAAACGGCGGCGATCAGGTTGTCTTGTCGCTCGCTGAGCAGCGCCTCGTCGGAGACGGTACCCGGGGTGATGATGCGAATGACCTTGCGCTCCACCGGCCCCTTGCTGGTAGCGGGATCCCCTACCTGTTCGCAGATGGCGGCCGATTCGCCGAGCTGCACCAGCTTGGCCAGATAGCCCTCGATGGCGTGATAGGGAACGCCTGCCATCGGGATAGGGCTGCCGGCCGACTGGCCGCGCTTGGTCAGGGAGATGTCGAGCAGCTGGGAGGCCTTGCGGGCATCGTCATAGAACAGCTCGTAGAAGTCGCCCATCCGGTAGAACAGCAGGATCTCCGGATTCTCGGCCTTGAGGGTCAGATACTGCTGCATCATGGGCGTGTGGGCGCTGAGATTGGCGCCAGACGCGGTGCCGGTAGCTTGGTGTTGTGCGGTCATGTGCGATTCCAGAAGGGGCCTCTGCGGGCCAGTGTCTGCGGTGATGAGCCTTGAACTTGATGGCGCCATTCTACACATAAGCAGCGCGGCGGGGGAGGTCGGGTTCCGGGGTTGTCTCTGGCTGAGCGGGTCTTGGTGCTGCACATCGATGTCGGTGGGGTCTGCCCGGCGGTTGCGGGCGGCAGTGACGGGATCGCATAATGTGCCTCTTCAACGAATCAGCAGGAGCCGTGATGAAACTGGACGCAGAGATAGAGCACCTCGCCATCGAGCTGGGTAAGGCCCTCGGTCAGCGCAGTTGGCTGGCGGCGACTGCCGAATCCTGTACTGGCGGCGGGGTGGCTACGGCTATTACCGACATTGCGGGCAGCTCCGGCTGGTTCGATCGCGGTTTTGTCACCTACACCAACGAAGCCAAGCAGCAGATGCTGGGGGTGAGCGGCGAGAGCCTTGAGCAGCACGGCGCGGTGAGCGAGGTGGTTGTGCTGGAGATGGCCCGTGGTGCGCTGGCGCACTCCTCTGCCGCCATCAGTGTCGCCATCAGCGGCATCGCCGGCCCTGGCGGCGCAACACCGGGCAAACCGGTCGGCACCGTCTGGTTCGCCTGGGCGGACCGATCTGGCCGTCATCATTCCCTGCTGGCCCGTTTCGACGGGGATCGCCGGCAGGTGCGCCAGCAGGCGGTGAGACAGGCCTTGTCGGGTCTGTTGGCCCTGCTCAGATAAATTGGGCTTGATACTGTATGAATAGACAGTATACTTAGCCCAACTTCATTTTTACTCACGATTTCCAGCGGAGATTGGCATGGATCAGAACAAACAGAAGGCACTGGCGGCTGCGCTGGGTCAAATCGAAAAGCAGTTTGGCAAAGGCTCCATCATGCGTCTGGGCGACAGCAAGACCATGGATATCGAAGCCATCTCCACCGGCTCCCTCTCCCTGGACGTGGCACTGGGCATCGGTGGCCTGCCGTGCGGTCGTATCGTCGAGATCTATGGCCCGGAATCTTCCGGTAAAACCACGCTGACTCTGCAGGTGATCGCCGAAGCGCAGAAGAAGGGCAAGACCTGTGCCTTCGTCGATGCGGAGCACGCGCTGGATCCCATCTATGCCGCCAAGCTGGGCGTCAACGTCGATGACCTGTTGATCTCCCAGCCGGATACTGGTGAACAGGCGCTGGAAATCTGCGACATGCTGGTGCGTTCCAACGCCGTTGACGTCATCATCGTCGACTCCGTGGCGGCCCTGACCCCGAAAGCGGAAATCGAAGGCGAGATGGGTGATTCCCACGTCGGCCTGCAGGCCCGTCTGATGTCCCAGGCGCTGCGCAAACTGACCGCCAACATCAAGAACGCCAACTGCCTGTGCATCTTCATCAACCAGATCCGGATGAAGATCGGCGTCATGTTCGGCAGCCCGGAGACCACCACGGGTGGTAACGCGCTCAAGTTCTACGCCTCCGTGCGTCTGGATATCCGTCGTATCGGCGCCATCAAGGAAGGTGACGAAGTGGTCGGTAACGAGACTCGCGTCAAAGTGGTCAAGAACAAGGTGGCTCCGCCCTTCAAGCAGGCCGAATTCCAGATCTTCTACGGCGCCGGTATCTCCAAAGAGGGCGAGCTGGTGGATCTTGGCGTCAAGCACAAGCTGATCGACAAGGCCGGTGCCTGGTACAGCTACAACGGCGAGAAGATCGGTCAGGGCAAGGCCAACGTCATGAAGCTGTTCGCCGAGAACAAGGCGATGGCTGGCGAAGTGGAAGCCCGCCTGCGTGAGCTGCTGCTCTCAGGTGCCGTACCTGTCGATGACAAGGCTGCACCGGTTGAGGCAGAAGAGTTCGATGCCGAAAGCGAACAAGAGTTCGAATAAGGAACAAAGGAAGGCCGGGTTGATACCCGGCCTTGTTATTTATGGTTGATGAATCTGCTGACAAATCGGTCGAACTCACCTTTGAAGAGCAACTGGCGGCGGCCCGCGCCTTTGCCATGCGCAGTCTTGCTCGCCGCGAAAGCGCCGAGTCCGAACTGGCCAGACGGCTGCGCCAGCAGGGCTATCAGGAAGAGGTGATCGAGGCGGTCGTCGATTATTGCCGGGGTTACAACTGGGTCAACGACGAGCGCTATGGCGCCATGGCGGTAAGAGCCGGGGCGGCCAAGGGGCACGGTCCCATCAAGATCCGTTTCGAGCTGCGCCGCAAGGGGCTGGATGACAACCAGATTGATGCCGCCTTCGAGCAGCCGGAGCTGGACTGGTTTGAACTGGCCTTGGATCTTTTGGCGCGGCGAGCCAACGTGGCCGACCTTGCCGATTTCAAGCTGCGGATGAAGTGGCTCAAATACCTGCTGGGACGCGGCTTTACCCAGGAGCAGGGACGCTATGCGTTGAGCGCCTTGCAGGAGCGCGAGCTGTAACTACCCCGTTTGTGCTCTCCTGCAAGTCGTCTCAGCCTGCTGATGACCTGCAGGGGGGGATGGTAGCGTCCTTGCTACCTAGCCCCAACACCAAATACCAAACACCCAGCACCCAAGATTGTCATGGCGCAGTTCTGTATCTCGCATGATGCCTTTTGCTTGGGTTGTCCGTATCGTCTTTCCCGTCGCCGCCATGGACATGGTGGCATGCCCTTTGCCTCTGGTGTCTGTGGATTCAACAACTTGTATCCTGGTGGCGGAGGCGGTGGAAGGCTCCTCGGCGGCAGGCCGATTTTCCGCTGCCATCGGCCCAAACCATGGCTGAAAACGCCCCGGTTTGTCTCCCTTTTCTCCCAGCCCCCATTTATGCGCGCTTTTTCACCCGTGGCGGCCCTGTCCGTTTTACTTTACCCCGCAGAAAACTTACATTAATGCGGTTAAAAGTCCGTATTCGAATCAAGCAGGATTTTCCATGTATATGTCCACGTCAGAGATTCGCGCCGCGTTTCTCGAGTATTTCCGTTCCCAGGGGCACCAGGTTGTCTCCTCCAGCTCGCTGGTACCGCATAACGACCCGACCCTGTTGTTTACCAACGCGGGTATGAACCAGTTCAAGGACGTGTTCCTTGGCGCAGACAAGCGTGCCTACAATCGCGCGACGACTTCCCAGCGTTGCGTGCGTGCCGGTGGTAAGCACAACGATCTGGAAAACGTCGGCTATACCGCTCGTCACCACACCTTCTTCGAAATGCTGGGCAACTTCAGCTTCGGCGACTACTTCAAACAGGATGCCATCAAGTTTGCATGGGGCTTCCTGACCGAGGTGCTGCAACTGCCGAAAGAGCGCCTGCTGGTGACCGTCTACGCGACTGACGATGAAGCTTTCGACATCTGGGAAAAAGAGGTCGGTGTGCCGGCCGATCGCATCGTGCGCATCGGTGACAACAAGGGCGCACCGTACGCTTCTGACAACTTCTGGGCGATGGGCGATACCGGTCCGTGCGGTCCCTGCACCGAGATCTTCTACGATCACGGCGATCATATCTGGGGTGGCCGTCCGGGCTCACCGGAAGAGGATGGCGACCGTTTCATCGAGATCTGGAACGTGGTGTTCATGCAGTTCAACCGTCAGGCTGACGGCACCATGGAGCCGCTGCCCCGTCCGTCCGTGGATACCGGCATGGGTCTGGAGCGTATCTCCGCCATCATGCAGGGTGTGCACTCCAACTACGAAATCGATATCTTCCAGGCGTTGATCAAGAAAGCGGCCGAGATCGTCGGCACCACCGATCTGAGCAACCAGTCCCTGCGCGTCATCGCGGACCACATTCGCTCCTGCGCCTTCCTGGTGGCAGATGGCGTGATGCCGTCCAACGAAGGTCGCGGCTACGTGCTGCGCCGCATCATCCGCCGCGCCGTGCGTCACGGTCGCAAGCTGGGTGCCACCGAAGTGTTTTTCTACAAACTGGCAGCCGAGCTGGCGGCACAGATGAAGGATGTCGCCGCCGAGCTGATCGCCCAGCTGCCGCTGGTCGAGCGCGTGCTGCGCATCGAAGAGGAGCAGTTCGTCCGTACTCTGGACAGAGGCCTGCTGTTGCTGGAAGACGTGCTGGCCAATCTCGGCGATGCCAAGGTCATTCCGGGCGAGGTGGTGTTCAAGCTGTATGACACTTACGGCTTCCCGGCCGACCTGACTGCCGACGTGGTGCGTGAGCGCGAAATCGGCATCGACGAAGAGGGCTTCAAGGCCGAGATGGAGAAGCAGCGTGCTCGTGCCAAAGAGGCTTCCAGCTTCGGCGTGAACTACAACGAGATGCTCAAGCTCGACTTCGAGACCCCCTTCACTGGCTACAAGACCCTGACCGAGCGCACCCGTGTGGTCGGCATCTACAAGGGCGTGGACGAGGTGAGCGGTCTTATCGCTGGTGACGAAGCGGTCATCGTGCTGGAGCAAACACCCTTCTACGCCGAGTCCGGCGGCCAGATCGGCGACAGCGGCACCCTGAAAGTGGATGACGGCATCTTTGCCGTGACCGATACCGTCAAAGCGGGCAAGGCGATCATCCACAAGGGCTACATGGAGCTGGGCACCCTGGAGAAAGGGGCCGAGGTCGAAGCCGTGGTCGATGGCGAGCGTCGCCAGGCCATCGCTCTGAACCACTCCGTGACCCACCTGCTGCACGCTGCCCTGCGTCAGGCGCTGGGTGAGCACGTGACCCAGAAAGGCTCTTTGGTGGGTGCCGAGCGCATGCGCTTTGACTTCTCCCACTTCGAGGGGATGACCATGGCGACCATTCGCCGGGTCGAGGAGCTGGTCAACAACCAGATCCGCGCCAACCACGAAATCACCACCCAGCTGATGGATCTGGAAGCCGCCAAGTCGGCCGGCGCCATGGCGCTGTTTGGCGAGAAATACGAAGACGACGTGCGCGTGGTGCGCATGGGCGACTACTCCACCGAGCTGTGCGGCGGTACTCACGCCAAGCGCACCGGAGACATCGGCTTCTTCAAGATCATCGCCGAGAGCGGCATCGCCGCTGGTGTGCGCCGTATCGAAGCGGTGACCGGCAAGGCCGCCATCGACTTCATGCATCAGGTCGGTGAGCAGATCGAAGAGGCTGCTGCACTGGTGAAAGGCGACCAGTTCTGCATCGCCGACAAGGTACGTCAGGTACTGGATAAGGCCAAGATGATGGAGCGCGAGCTGGAGCAGCTCAAGGCCAAGCTGGCCGCTCAGGCCGGTAACGACCTGCTGGGTCAGGTCATCGAGATCAAGGGGCAGAAGGTGCTGGTTGCAGCGCTGGAAGGGGCCGATCCGAAATCCCTGCGCGGCATGCTGGACGAACTGAAGAACCAGATGAAGTCCGGTGTCGTGCTGCTGGCCACCAGCGGCGAGGGCAAGGTCAACCTGATCGCGGGCGTCACCAACGACCTGACCGGCAAGGTCAAGGCCGGTGAGCTGGTCAATCTGGTCGCCCAGCAGGTGGGCGGCAAGGGCGGCGGTCGTCCCGACATGGCTCAGGCGGGTGGTACCCAGCCCGAGGCGGTGCCGGCAGCCCTGCAATCCGTACACTCCTGGCTGGAAGAGCGCCTGTAATCGGGCGAGGTGATCTGTGGCACTCTATGTACAGAAGTACGGCGGCACCTCGGTCGGCACGCTGGAGCGGATCGAGGCGGTAGCTGAGCGGGTCGAGCAGACCCGCGCCCAGGGACATGACGTGGTGGTGGTTGTCTCCGCCATGTCGGGCGAAACCAACCGGTTGCTGGGCATGGCCCAGCAGCTGGATCCTGATGCCAACCGGCGCGAGATGGATGTGCTGGTCTCCACTGGTGAACAGGTCACCATAGCGCTGCTGGCGATCGCGTTGAACAAACGCGGTTGTCCTGCGGTCTCAATGACCGGCGATCAGGTTCGCATTCATACCGATTCCGCCTATGGCAAGGCGCGCATCACCCACATCGACACCGAGCAGGTTCAGGCCGAACTGGGCGCGGGCAAGGTGGTGGTGATCGCCGGCTTCCAGGGCCGTGACGAGCACAATGCCATCACGACGCTGGGCCGCGGTGGCTCTGACACCACGGCGGTTGCCGTGGCGGCGGCCATCAAGGCCGATGAATGCCAGATCTTTACCGATGTGGATGGGGTCTATACCACGGATCCGCGCATCGAGCCCAAGGCGCGCCGTCTCGATACCATCACCTTCGAGGAGATGCTGGAGATGGCCAGTCTCGGCGCCAAGGTGCTGCAGATCCGTTCGGTGGAGTTCGCGGGCAAGTACCGCGTACCGCTGCGGGTGCTGTCGAGCTTTGTCGATGGAGAGGGAACCTTAATCACATATGGAGGTGAGAGGATGGAAGCTCCCCTGGTATCCGGGATAGCGTTCAATCGCAACGAGGCGAGCCTGACCATTCTGGGTGTGCCGGACAGGCCCACCGTGGCCGCGCAGATCCTGAATCCGATCAGCGACGCCAACATTGATGTCGACATGATAGTGCAGAACACGCTGGGCGATGGGACCGCCGACTTCACCTTCACGGTGAATCGCGATGACTATCGCCGGGCGCGCGCCCTGCTGGAGGAGACCGCCAGCGAGCTGGGGGCCGCCTGCGTGCAGGGCAACGGTGAGATCGCCAAGGTTTCCATCGTCGGAGTCGGGATGTGGAACCATCCTGGCGTCGCCCGCACCATGTTCAAGGTATTGGGCGAGGAGGGGATCAACATGCAGTTGATTTCCACCTCTGAAATCAAGATATCCGTGGTGATTGACGAGAAGTACCTGGAGCTGGCAGTGCGTGCCTTGCACTCCGCTTTTGGGCTGGATCAGGAGCCTCATGAGCAGCCCTTGGGAAACAATCCCTGATTGATTTAGTTTCAACCATTTACCATATCGGTATCTTTGTAAGATAATGTCGCATATCGATATAAATACAAAACAGGATACAGGAGCAAGCGAATGCTTATTTTGACTCGTCGTGTAGGGGAAACCCTGATGATTGGTGACGAAGTGACTGTCACCGTACTGGGCGTAAAAGGCAATCAGGTTCGTATCGGTGTGAACGCACCGAAAGAGGTCTCCGTACACCGCGAAGAGATCTACCAGCGCATCCAGGCCGAGAAAGTTCCGGGCCAATCCGGCTTCTAAGCGGCGTTAATGGCTGTGACAAGGCGACACCTCATGTGTCGCCTTTTGTTTTTCTGGGGTGCTGAAAATCGTGCTGCAGGGAGCAAAAGAGCGGGATAAGTGTCGATATTGCTTGAATATTCCACGCTTTGACCAAATGCTGAGCGAACGCGCTTTTTTCTCCAAAAAAGTGTTTGACTAAAAATCCCTGTGAAGTATTATCAGCCCCGCAAACGGAGAGGTGGCCGAGAGGCTGAAGGCGCTCCCCTGCTAAGGGAGTATGCGGCTTATACCCGCATCGGGGGTTCGAATCCCCCCTTCTCCGCCATTTGCGCCCGTAGCTCAGCTGGATAGAGTACCTGGCTACGAACCAGGTGGTCAGAGGTTCGAATCCTCTCGGGCGCACCATATTAGACTCACGATGAGTCATGTACTGGCAGTCAGCAAGCCGGTACACCTGAAAAAGGCTTACTGTTGAGTAAGCTTTTTTTATCGCTTTAAATCAGGGCGCCCGTAGCTCAGCTGGATAGAGTACCTGGCTACGAACCAGGTGGTCAGAGGTTCGAATCCTCTCGGGCGCACCATTTAAAGCAAAATCAAAAGTTTATGAGCGCCCGTAGCTCAGCTGGATAGAGTACCTGGCTACGAACCAGGTGGTCAGAGGTTCGAATCCTCTCGGGCGCACCATTTTGAAAGCAGTACCAAAAGTTTGTGAGCGCCCGTAGCTCAGCTGGATAGAGTACCTGGCTACGAACCAGGTGGTCAGAGGTTCGAATCCTCTCGGGCGCACCATATTGAAAGCAGTACCAAAAGTTGATGAGCGCCCGTAGCTCAGCTGGATAGAGTACCTGGCTACGAACCAGGTGGTCAGAGGTTCGAATCCTCTCGGGCGCACCATATAGAAGACAGCCTCGACCTCGGTCGGGGCTGTTTTTTTATATGACCATGCCACCGGAAGGGCTGACACGGCTCAGCTCTTGGTCCCCTCCCGTTTGGCTCGGCAGCCGTCATCCGTCTTGCCCTCAGGCCAGCAACCGCGTGACGAAGGCTCCTCTGCCTGCATGACGCGCTCCCTTGCCATCTTCTCCCCCTCACGCTCACGGTATCGCGTCGTATGGCTGTCTCCTTGACTGAGGCAACCCTTTATCCTCCTTTGTGATTACGGTTCCCAGATGGGCGCAGGGGCGATTTGCGGGCAATAAAAAAGGATGCCGCAGCATCCTTTTTCATCCCCGTGGTACGGGATCAGCTTTTCAGCCACTTGCGAATGCGGTTGGCATCGCCGACCGGGGTGCGTTTGCCCACCGAGTTGAGCAGCACGATGGCCAGCTCGCGGTTGTCCGGCTTGGCGCGCATCAGCAGGCAGCGGCCCGCCTCGTCGGTAAAGCCGGTCTTGGAGAGGCGCACATCCCAGTCCGGGTTCTTCACCAGCGGGTTGGTGTTGTTGAACATCAGGCTGTAGGCGGGGGTGCGAAAGCGCATGTCCTTGCTGGTGTCCTGGGTGAACTCGCGGATCAACGGCTGGCGATAGGCGGCGGCGATGAGCTTGGCCAGATCCTGGGCGGTGGAGACGTTGCGCGTCGACAGACCGGTGGAGTCATAGAAGCGGCTGTTGCGC
Source organism: Aeromonas sp. CD (assembly GCF_033349375.1). Taxonomy (NCBI): domain Bacteria; kingdom Pseudomonadati; phylum Pseudomonadota; class Gammaproteobacteria; order Aeromonadales; family Aeromonadaceae; genus Aeromonas; species Aeromonas sp. CD. The sequence continues at coordinate 4,186,483 of NZ_CP137631.1, read as the reverse complement.
ATGCCCAGCTGCTTGGCCTTGTTGTTCATGGCCCGCACGAAGGCAGGGCGCCCACCGGGATAGTGACGGGCCAGCGCCGAGGCCATCCGGTTCTCCGACGACATCAGTGCCAGGTGAAGGGCATCGCGGCGTGATACCTGGGTGCCCATGCGCACCCGCGAATAGGTGTGCTTGATGGCGTCTCTGTCGTTCTGATCGATGGTCAGGGTCTGGCCGAGATCCTGGCGGGCATCCAGCACCACCAGTGCCGTCATCAGCTTGGTGATCGAGGCGATGGGGCGCACCCGGGTGGCATTCTTCTGGTACAGGGTCTTGCCCGTACCGACATCCATCACCAGCGCGCTGCTTGATTGCAGCTGCAGTTTGGCCGGGTTGGGGGCAGCCAATGCTGCTGGCAATCCCAGCAGTCCAACCAATGCATAAACCAGCGCCATAGCGCTAACCCGACACCGCATACTACCGACTCCATTCACGTCGAAAAAAAAGGCGCTAGATTCACTCATTTTTACCCTCGCTTGACAAGAGCGCCAGCGGGTAAATCGCCATTATTTAGCTAAAAAAAGGGCCATCTTGCGATGGCCCTGTGTATTTGTCTCAATCCCGTGGTGCACTGGCTTTGCGTTTGCTCAGCCAGCGCCAGATCAGCGCGATGAGACCGCCGACCAGCAGTACGATCGGCAGGCAGAGAATGATGCTGAGGAACTGGGACTGATACTCGGACGCCAGCTTGGTGTGGCTCAGGAAGTAGCCAAAGCCGACCAGCGGGCAGATCCACATGATGGAGCTGACCAGATTGACGATGAGAAAGCGCCCCTGCGGCAGTTCGGTCGCGCCGACGATATAGGGGTAGGCGGTGCGCACGAAGGCGATGTAGCGCGCGGTGATCAGGGTCACGATGCCGTATTTGTCCAGCAGGTAGTACACCTTCTGCTGGTGCTTCTCTTCCACATGGGATAGCAGCCGGTGGTAGAGCTGGGTGTGGCCCAGGAAACGCCCCTGCATGTAGCCGAGCCAGGTGCCGACGAAGGTGGCCAGGATCAGCAGCGGGATCACCCCAAGGGAGAGCACGTCCTGATAGATGAGCACGCCGGTCAGGATCAACAGGCTGTCGCCGGGCAGAAAGGCGGTGGGGATGAAGCCATTCTCCAGCACCAGAAACGTCAATAACACGCCGCAGACCATGAAGGCCATCTTGGGATCGGATAGCGTCACCAGATCCTGATGCATAAAGGCGTGAGCCAGTTGGTAAAACTGCTCCATAGTTGCAAACTCCGCAGGTTAGCTGGGTTGATCAAGCAAGGGCATGGCCAGCACCTTGTCGATGCGCAGACCATCCATGTCAACAATTTCCAGTTGCCACTGTTCCAGCGTGACCAGATCTCCGGTCTGGGGAACGCGGCCAAGGAGCAGCATGATAAGCCCTCCTAGGGTGTGATAGTGATGTTTTTCTTCTTCCGGTAGCCGAACCAGTCCCAGACAGTCCTTCAGCTCAGGCAGCGGAATGAGGCCGTCGAGCAGCCAGCTGCCGTCGGTACGCTGGAATGCCCAGTTGTCGTCGCCGTCCTCCTGCTGGAAGTCGCCGGCCAGGGTCTCCAGCAGATCCTGCTGGGTGACCAGCCCCTGCAGCTCGCCATATTCGTCCACCACCAGCACCATGTGCTCGGAGTGGGTACGGAAGTGGTTGAGCAGCTCGAGGCCGTTGAGGGTCTCCGGCAGCAGGCTGCCATCCTGGGTCAGCGCCGCCAGATCGATGGGCTCTCCCTTGATGTAGGCGTGCAGCACCTTGCTGACGTTGATGATGCCCACCAGTTCCGACAGGCTACCGTCACAGACTGGGAAGAAGCTGTGGCGATACTCCACCAGTCGCTGCAGGTTCACCTCCAGCGGCAGGGCGAGGTCGAGATAGCGGATGTCGCTGCGTGGCACCATCAGTGACGAGAGGCTGCGCTCGTCGAGGCGGAACACATTGCGCAGCATGGTGTGTTCATGATCCTCGATGATCCCGGCCTCGGAGCCTTCCACCAGCATGGCGTGGATCTCCTCCTGGGTCACGTTGGCGCCACCGTCCTGGCTGACGCGCAGGATGCGCAGGCTGGCCTTGGTGGAAGCCGATAGCAGCCAGACGAAGGGGCGGGTGAGGGCCGCCAGCCACATCATGGGGCGGGCTACCAAGCAGGCGATGCGCTCGGCGCTGAGCTGGCCAAGCCGCTTGGGCACCAGCTCGCCGATGACGATGGAGAGATAGGTGACCACGACTATGACCAGCACGGTGGCGAGCAGGCTGCTGCTCTTGGGGGCCATGCCCCACTCCTGCAGCCAGAGCGCCAGCGGCTGGGCCAGCAGGGATTCGCCGTAGATACCGTTGAGCAGACCGATACTGGTGATGCCGATCTGCACCGCGGAGAGAAAATGGGTCGGATCTTCACTCAGTTTGAGGGCGATGGCGGCAGAGCGGCTTCCTTCGCTGACCATCTTGCTGAGGCGGGCCTTGCGCGCGGTGACGATGGCGATTTCCGACATGGCGAAGACGCCATTAAGCAAAATCAATCCAAACAGGATCAATATTTCCATACAGCAACAGCACTCCGAGTAGAAAAGATCGCTGGCAGTGTAATGAATTTGGGGGCGATGCGCTTGTGAAAGCGGGTGATTTGGCTCGCTAATTTTGCATGAAGAAGCGCAAAAAGCGCGGGGTGGCGGCGGGCGGGCAATAAAAAGCCCCCTGCAGGAGGGGGCTTCTACCAAGTCAAATCCGGCTTACAGCGCGGCGATCTCGGCCTGCTGGGCTTCCAGCTTGGTCAGCTGGAGACGGTAATCTTCCAGCTTCTCGCGCTCCTTGATGATGACCGCTTCCGGCGCCTTGGCGACGAAGGCTTCGTTGCCGAGCTTGCCTTCGATGCGGCCGCACTCACCCACCAGACGGGCAACCTCTTTGGCCAGACGGGCCAGCTCGGCATCCTTGTCGATGAGACCGGCCATCGGGATCATCAGCTCGGTGGCGCCGATCAGCTTCTTCACTGACAACGGGGCGGTTTCACCGTCCGCCAGCACGCGGATGGACTCCAGACGGGCCAGCGACTTGAGGAAGGCCTCGTTGTCGGCGGCGCGCTGGGCATCTTTGGCATCGCACTGGAGCAGCACGTTGAGGGGCACGCTCGGCGCCACGTTCATCTCGGCGCGGATGTTGCGGATGCTGACGATGAACTCCTTCACCCACTCCTGATCCGCCATCGCGGCTTCGTCTACCTTGGCGGCGTCGAACTCCGGGAAGGCCTGAATCATGATGGTGTCGGCGTGCACGCCGGCCAGCGGGGCGACCGATTTCCAGATGGTCTCGGTGATGAACGGGATGATCGGGTGGGCCAGGCGCAGCAGGGTTTCGAGGACGCTGACGAGGGTGTGGCGGGCAGCGCGCTGCTCGGCCTCGGAACCCTTGGTCAGTACCGGCTTGGTCAGCTCCAGATACCAGTCACAGAACTGGTTCCAGATAAATTCGTACAGCACGCCCGCCGCGATGTCGAAGCGGTAGGTATCGAGGGCGGTACGGAAGTCACGGATGGCCACTTGCAGCTGGGACTGGATCCAGCGATCCGCCAGGCTGAACTGCATCTCGCCACCGTTGAAGCCACAATCCTGATCTTCGGTGTTCATCAGCACGTAGCGGGAGGCGTTCCACAGCTTGTTGCAGAAGTTGTTGTAGCCATCCAGGCGCTTCATGTCCCAGTTGATGTCACGCCCGGTAGAGGCCAGCGCCGCCAGGGTGAAGCGCAGGGCGTCGGTACCGTGGGCTTCGATCCCTTCCGGGAACTGCTTGGCGGTACGCTTGCCGATCTTCTCGGCCATCTGCGGCTGCATCATGTTGCCGGTACGCTTATCCAGCAGATCTTCCAGCGAGATGCCGTCGATCATGTCGAGCGGGTCCAGCACGTTGCCCTTGGACTTGGACATCTTCTGGCCTTCTTCGTCACGGATGAGGCCGGTGATGTAGACGGTCTTGAACGGGACTTGCGGCTGGCCGTTTTCGTCCTTGATGAAGTGCATGGTCATCATGATCATCCGGGCAATCCAGAAGAAGATGATGTCGAAACCGCTCATCAATACGTCGGTCGGGTGGAAGGTCTTGAGCGCCTCGGTGTTGTTCGGCCAGCCCAGGGTGGAGAAGGTCCACAGGGCGGAGCTGAACCAGGTGTCGAGCACGTCTTCGTCCTGACGCAGCACGGTCACGGACGGGATGCTGTGCTTGGCACGCACTTCGTCTTCGTTGCGGCCTACGTAGACGTTGCCGGCATCGTCATACCAGGCCGGGATGCGGTGACCCCACCACAGCTGACGGGAGACGCACCAGTCCTGAATGTCGCGCATCCAGGAGAAGTACATGTTTTCGTACTGTTTCGGCACGAACTGGATGCGGCCATCTTCCACCGCCTCGATGGCGGTCTTGGCCATCGGCGCCACGCGCACGTACCACTGGTCGGTCAGCATCGGCTCGATGGGCACGCCACCGCGATCGCCGTAAGGCTGCTGCAGCACGTGATCCTTGATCTCGGCCAAGAGGCCCAGCTCGTCCAGCTTGGCGACGATGGCCTTACGGGCCGCGAAACGCTCCATCCCGGCAAACTCGATCGGCAGGGCGGCGTCATAGGCGGTGCTGGGGTTGCCGTTGCTGTCGACCACTTCGGCCTCGGCACGCACGTGGGCGTCCAGGGTGAAGATGTTGATCATCGGCAGGTTGTGGCGCTTGCCCACTTCGTTGTCGTTGAAATCGTGGGCCGGGGTGATCTTCACGCAGCCGGTGCCCTTCTCCATGTCGGCGTGTTCGTCGGCGACGATGGGGATCAGGCGGTTCACCAGCGGCAGCAGGATGTGCTGACCGATCAGCGCCTTGTAGCGCGGGTCTTCCGGGTTTACCGCGACGGCGGTATCACCCAGCATGGTTTCCGGACGGGTGGTGGCGACGATCAGGTGATCCTGGCCTTCGGCAGTCTTGGCGCCGTTGGCCAGCGGGTAGCGCAGGTGCCACATGTGGCCCTTGATCTCGCGGTTTTCCACTTCCAGATCGGAGATGGCGGTGTTGAGCTTGGGATCCCAGTTCACCAGACGCTTGCCACGGTACATCAGGCCATCTTCGTAGAGACGGACGAACACTTCCTGCACGGCGGCGGAGAGGCCTTCATCCATGGTGAAGCGCTCGCGCTCCCAATCCACGGAGTCACCCAGACGGCGCATCTGGCGGGTGATGGTACCGCCGGATTCTTCCTTCCACTGCCAGATCTTGTCGATGAAGGCTTCCCGGCCGTAATCGTGGCGGGTCTTGCCCTCTTCTGCGGCGATCTTGCGCTCAACCACCATCTGGGTGGCGATACCGGCGTGGTCGGTACCCGCCTGCCACAGGGTGTTCTTGCCCTGCATGCGGTTGTAGCGGATCAGGGTATCCATCAGGGTTTGCTGGAAGGCGTGACCCATGTGCAGGCTGCCGGTGACGTTCGGCGGCGGGATCATGATGCAGAAGGAATCTTTGCTGGTGTCGCCGTGGGGCTTGAAGTAACCCTGGGCTTCCCAGTGCTGATAGAGCGCCTGTTCGATGGCGTTGTGATTAAAAGTCTTTTCCATGGTCTCGCCGTATTCTGGATGGATGGATGGATTCTGGTGTTGATTCGTCGTGGATCGAGGGTGGCACAGTCAGGGCTGCGCCGGATCCGGTGCGGCAAGGACGGGCTGATCCCTCATCTCGAGGGCGTGGCCTGCCTGGCGATAGTGCTTGTAGCGCTCGCGGGCTTGCTGCTTTTGCGTTTCGTCAGTGGGGACAAAATCTACCACTTGAGCGAAGTGTCCTGCAAACAAAGGTGTCTGTTTGGCCAGATTGATGAGGCGGGCATAGCGTCGCCGTGGCGGCTGATGGCCGATCTCCACCGGTGCCTGACCGCTCTCGCCCTGCAGCTGGTGCGGCACGAAGCGCTCCGGCGGCAGCTGCCACAGCAGCTCGTCGAGGCGCAGGGCCTGCGCTTCGTCGTCGCACAGCAGGTAGATATGGCCCGCCCCCCAGCTATCGGCTACGAGTTGGCAGGCGAGGCGTTCGACGGCCGAAGCCTGCGCGTCATCTTGCTCGCTCATCAGGTAAAAGGTCACTTGGCTCATCAGGTTGATCCCGTTTGCGGTGACGGACTATTGACCGCCGGTAAGGACGGGCAGGGGATATTCCTGCCCACCCTCAATGAAACAAGGAAGAGGCGGGCCTCTTCCTTGTGATTCAGGGTAACGCCATCCCGTTTGATGCACGCATCGAACGGGATAAAAGGGTTACTCCTTCTCTTCGATGACCACCCCTGACCGGTTCAGCAGGAACTGGGTCAGCAGGGGCACCGGACGCCCGGTGGAGCCTTTCTCCTTGCCACTCTTCCAGGCGGTCCCGGCGATATCCAGGTGGGCCCAGTTGTACTTCTTGGTGAAGCGTGACAGGAAGGCTGCGGCGGTGATGGTACCGGCCGGGCGGCCACCGATGTTGGCCATGTCGGCAAACGGACTCTCCAGCTGTTCCTGATACTCGTCGAACAGCGGCAGACGCCAGGCGCGGTCACCGGCCTGCTCGGAAGCATTGAGCAGCTCGTGGGCCAGCGGGTTGTGGTTGGCCAAGAGGCCCGTGGTGTGGTGACCCAGGGCGATGATGCAGGCACCGGTCAGGGTGGCCACGTCGATCACGGTTTCCGGATCAAAACGATCCACGTAGGTCAGCGCATCGCACAGCACCAGGCGGCCTTCCGCATCGGTGTTGAGCACTTCGATGGTCTGGCCGGACATGGAGGTGAGGATGTCGCCCGGGCGATAGGCGTTGCCACCCGGCATGTTCTCGCAGCCCGCCAGCACGCCGATGACGTTGATGGGCAGCTGCAGCTGGGCCAGGGCGTGCATGGTACCGAGCACGGAGGCGGCGCCACCCATGTCGTACTTCATCTCGTCCATGCCCTCGGCCGGCTTGATGGAGATGCCGCCAGAGTCGAAGGTCAGTCCCTTGCCGACCAGCACGATGGGCTTGGCATCCGGATGACCCTTGTACTCGATGATGGCCATCATGGCTTCGTTGTCGGAGCCGCGGGCCACCGCCAGATAGGAGTTCATGCCGAGCTCGGCCATCTCCTGCTCTCCGATCACCTTGGTGGTGATGTTGTCGAAGGCATCGGCCAGACGACGGGCTTGGGAGGCGAGATAGGCCGGATTGCAGACATTGGGCGGCATGTTGGCCACGTCGCGACAGACGCGCACCCCTTTCGCCACGGCCAGGCCGTGGGCGATGGCTTTTTCACCAATGGTCAGTTCCCGACGCGTCGGCACGTTGAATACCAGCTTGCGCAGCGGACGGCGCGGCTCGGCCTTGTTGGTCTTGAACTGGTCGAAACTGTAGAGGCCCGCCTTGGTGGTTTCCACCGCCTGGCGCACCTTCCAATAGGTATCCCGTCCCTTGACGTGCAGCTCGGTCAGGAAGCAGACCGCTTCCATGGAGCCGGTTTCGTTGAGGGTGGTGATGGTCTTGTTGATGATCTGCTTGTACTGGCGTTCGTCGAGTTCCCGCTCCTTGCCACAACCGACCAGCAGCACGCGCTCACTGAGCACGCCCGGTACTTGATGCAGCAACAGCATCTGGCCTGGTTTCCCTTCCAGGTCGCCACGGCGCAGCAGCGAACTGATGTAGCCATCGCTGATCTTGTCCAGTTGTTCGGCAACCGGAGAGAGGCGACGCGGCTCGAATACGCCGACCACGACGCAGGCACTGCGTTGCTTCTCAGGACTGCCACTCTTTACACTGAACTCCATGGAATCTCCTACATCCTAAAGACAAAAGGCACCTTTTATTGAATAATGCGGTGCTTGTTGGGGTATCAGAGGCGGAGCGAACAGGCACTGGCTCCGCAGTTCAAACTGGTAAAAATCCAATATACGGCCCTATTTTTCAGGCATTCGACTAAAAACACAAGTTTACTTGGGAATGACTGTGATCGTTTTCCGATATTTGTTCAGGGAAACCCTGAAAACCCAGCTGGCGGTATTATTCGTGCTGCTGCTCATCTTCGTCAGCCAGCAATTCATCCAGATCATCGGCGATGCCGCCGATGGTGAGGTGCCGACGCGCCTGGTCTCCACCCTGCTGCTGCTCAACCTGCCCAACATGGCCCTGTTGATGCTGCCCATCAGCCTGTTTTTGGCCATCTTGTTCGCTCACGGGCGCCTCTACGCCGAAAGCGAGATGACGGTGATGCATGCGGTGGGCTTCAGCCACCGTTTCGTGATGCGCAGCGCCATGGTGCTGGCCTTGCTGACGGCGGCCGTCGCCGCCTTCAACACCGGCTGGGTAGCCCCGCAGGCCAAGGAGCGCGAGTACCAGGTGATCGACGAGTTCAAGGCCGATCCGGGGATCTCCTTCCTGCAGGCCGGCCGCTTCATGGAGCTCGACAAGGGGCGCCTGGTGGCTTACATCCAGGACCTCAACGACAAGGGCTCCAGACTGCAGAAAATCTTCGTGTTGCAGCGCTCCCAGGATGGCAAGCCGCCGTCGGTGGTGGTGGCGACCGAAGGGGTGGTCACGGTCGACAGCAACGGTCTGCAGTGGCTGACCCTGAAGGATGGCTCCCGCTACGAGGGGCACTTCAATACCCGCCAGTTCCAGATCTCCGAATTCGACGAGTACAGCCTGGTGATCCGCCAGCAGGAGATGGAGCGATCCAACCGCAAGGCGGCGGCCAAGCCGACCATGGAGCTGCTGGGTACGCAGGACAACCAGCTGATGGCCGAATTGCAGTGGCGCCTGTCACTGCCGCTCTCCATTCTGGTGCTGACCTTCCTGGTGGTGCCGCTGGCGCGGGTCAACCCCCGTCAGGGCCGCTATGCCAAGCTGTTGCCGGCCATCCTGCTCTACCTCTCCTACTTCCTGCTGCTCAGTGCCGCCCGCTCTGCCATCGACAGCGGCCGGCTGCCGCACTGGCCCGGCATGTTCCTGGTGCCGCTGGTCTATCTGCTGCTGATCGGGTTGCCGCTCAACCTGCAGGGCACCAGCTGGTGGAACGGGGTCAAGACCCTCTATTTCAAGAGAAAATCGGCATGATGTTGCCATCTGGGAGTCTCTACTGATGTTTGGCATTCTCGATAGACATGGCGACCGGGTCATTTTGATGTCGCCCCCGCTCCATGCGTCTGTATTTGAGGAAAAAATCAGCATGATGCTGCAACAGGGGGGTCTCTGCTGATGTTTGGCATTCTCGATAGATATATCGGCCGGGTTATTTTCATGTCGGTCCTGCTGTGCGAACTGACCCTGGTCGGGTTGGCGGCGCTCATCAAGTACGTGGAGCAGCTGAAGTCGGTAGGAGAAGGCAACTACGACATGCTCAGCGCCCTCTACTATGTACTGCTCTCCATGCCGAAAGAGGCGGTGCTCTTCTTCCCGCTGGCGGCCCTGCTGGGCGGCCTCATCGGTCTGGGCCAGCTGGCGACCAGCTCCGAGCTGGTGGTGATGCAGGCGGCGGGCCGCTCCAAGATCAGCATCGTGATGGCGGCGCTCAAGACCGCCATCCCGCTGATGATCCTGGTGGGGTTGATGGGGGAGTACGTGGCCCCCATCGCCAAGCGGATGGCGGATGACATCAAGGCAGGCGCCCTCTCTGAGGGGCGGCTGACCGTGTCGGCTTACGGGGTGTGGGCCCGCGATGGCAACAACTTCGTCAATATCAACGGGGTGCGCAACGATGGCGCGTTGACCGGCATCACCCTTTACCGATTCACCCCGGAGCGCAAGCTGATCGATATCCTGCAGGCGCAGGAGGGGGTGTTCGAGCAGCATCACTGGCTGCTCAAGCAGGTACGAGTGACCCGCTTCGATGACCCCAAGCAGATCATGAGCGAGGCTCAGCTCCAGATGGAGTGGAGCTCAGAGCTCACGCCCAAACAGCTGGGGGTGGTGAGCATCGATCCTGAAAACCTGCCGGTGGAGGGACTGCTGGATTACATCGGCTATCTGGATGCCAACAAGCAGGATGCCGGGCGCTACAAGCTGGAGATGTGGCGCAAGCTGCTGTCACCGCTCTCGGTGGTGGCCATGATCCTGCTGGCCTCCTCCTTCATCTTCGGCCCGCTGCGCTCGGTCAGCATGGGGGCACGGATGCTGATGGGGATCATGACCGGCTTCGCCGTCTACGTCAGCGATCGGGTATTCGGCCCCATCAGCCTGGTGTATGCGGTACCGCCGATCCTGGCAGCCATCGCGCCGAGCCTGCTGTTTGGCGGTATCTCCTTCTATATCCTGAGTCGCAAGCAGTAGCTGCCTGAAGGGCGGTGAGGGCGGTGGCGCTGCTGACAAAAGGCGGCCATCGCTCCTGCTGCACTGCTGTTCGGCGGCATCTCCTTATCCTGAGTCGCAATCAGTAAGTGCATCGGCCAGCAAAAAGGGCACCCTAGGGGTGCCCTTTTTCGTTGCTGCCACAGGATCAGCGATTGAGCTGTTCCAGGTTCTCCTGTTTGCCAAGCACCACCACTTCGCATTCGGACCAGATGTCCTGAAACGCGCGGGGTGACTTGTGGTTGAACAGGCAGAGCAGGTTGCCGAGGCCGAAGGCCGCCGTGGCCAGCCGGATCAGGGCCTGGGTGATGCGTATGTTGCTGCCGTCGGCATTCTGGATGCGCAGACGCCAGGCCCGCATGCCGATGGTCTGGCCGGCGCGGGTCCAGAACCAGGTGTAGAAACCGCAGATGATGAAGGCGAGCCAGGCGCTGTAGATGGGGCTGGTCAGCAGCCAGGCGGCGTCCTTGCCTTCGGGCACGGTCGCCATGCCGGTTGCCAGCAGCAAGTGTGCCACCCCCATCCCGATAAAGCCGGCGATGATCAGCAATGAGATGACCACCAGATAGTCATAGAGCAGGGCGCCGAGCCGGCGCAGCAGGCCGGCAGAAGGGTAGCGCGCAGTCGCGGGAGGGGTCGGTGTCGGTTGGACGGATTTACGCTTGGCCATCGTTTTTATTCCATTAATATGATGCGGGCATTCTATGTAACTGACCCAGCATCGGCAAGGCGTTGAATAAATGAGCAAACAACTGTGAGAGCAAGAAAAACACCTTGCATGCCCAAGCGCCATTCGTATAATCCCTCGCAGTTGCCCGGGTGGCGAAATCGGTAGACGCAGCGGATTCAAAATCCGCCGGTGAATAACCGTGTCGGTTCGAGTCCGACCCCGGGCACCATCAAATTCCAAGACAAAAGGCCATCAGCAATGATGGCCTTTTGTTTTTCCGCTTTTCCCCTTTCTCATCGCTCTTCCGTTTTCTGGCTGATATCGACAAGCCGGCTGCTCGTCTATGTCCCGCATGGGGTCCTTCTGCGCTATTTCGGTGCGGCAGTATGTGTGTGCACAGCGGAAGTGCGCACTTGCTCAAGTTAGCGCGTCTCGTGCGCCAATCTGGTGCATTACTTCGCTGAGGTAAGCATAACTCAATGATTTAAAACTATTTATTAAGTTGGCCTGCTTTGTGCTTTGAAGCACTTATGTCGCCATGATGCCGCTCATCCGAGGAATGATGGGCGGGGCGGTCACCAGTGTGTAGCGAATGTGGATGTGCGTGAATCGTCGGTTTCGATGTTCATATCAGGAAATGGACCCGGCCGGGAGCCGGGACGACAGGGAAGGAGATGGCTGTATGCTCAAGAGACTCGTGATGACTGGCCTGTTGGCGCTTGCCGCCTTGCTGGCCGCCCCCAGTTGGGCTGAAGAGGTAGTGGCCGCCTCGGCCGAGGTCGTGCAGGCTGCGGCCCCGGCAGTAGTGACCATCAACAAGGGGGACAATACCTGGATGCTGCTGTCGGCAGCCCTGGTGATCCTGATGTCCATTCCGGGCCTGGCCCTGTTTTATGGCGGCCTGGTGCGCAGCAAGAACATGCTGAGCGTGCTGATGCAGGTGTTCACCCTGTTCTCGCTCATCTGCGTGCTGTGGATCCTCTACGGCTATTCACTGGCCTTTACCGAGGGCAACAGCGTTTATGGCTCCTTCAGCAAGGCGCTGCTCAAGGGAGTCACCCCTGATTCCATCGCTGCCACCTTCAGCAAGGGGGTCGGGATCAGCGAGTTCATCTATGTGGTGTTCCAGGGCGCCTTCGCCGCCATCACCTGCGGTCTGATCGTGGGGGCCTTCGCCGAGCGCATCAAGTTTGCCGCCGTGCTGCTGTTCTCGGTGATCTGGTTCACCTTCGCCTATATCCCGCTGGCCCACATGGTGTGGTACTGGGCTGGTCCGGATGCCTATACCACGGCCGATGCCGCGGCAGCGGCCACCGCGACCGCCGGTTATCTGTTCCAGCACGGTGCGCTGGATTTTGCGGGCGGCACAGTGGTGCACATCAACGCGGCGGTGGCCGGTCTGGTCGGTGCCTACCTGGTGGGCAAACGCCTGGGCTATGGCCGTGACCCCATGACCCCGCACAGCCTCACCATGACCATGATCGGGGCCTCCCTGCTCTGGTTCGGCTGGTTCGGTTTCAACGCCGGCTCCGCGCTGGAAGCCAACGGCACGGCGGCATTGGCCTTCATCAATACCTGGGTGGCTCCGGCGGCGGCGGCCCTCTCCTGGACCCTGGCCGAGTGGGTGATGAAGGGTCGCCCCTCCCTGCTGGGCGCTGCTTCCGGCGCCGTCTCCGGGCTGGTGGTGATCACTCCGGCGGCTGGCTTCGTCGGAGTGGGCGGCGGTCTGGTGATGGGCCTCATCAGCGGTGTTGCCGGGCTGTGGGGTGTCCACGGTCTCAAGCGGCTGCTGGGCGCCGATGACAGTCTGGACGTGTTCGGCGTGCACGGGGTGTGCGGCATCCTGGGGGCGCTGCTGACCGGCGTCTTCGCCAGCCCGGATCTGGGCGGTACCGGGGTGTGGGACTATGTCACCAACCAGGTGGCGGAGGGCTACTCCATCCTGGCGCAGGTCAAAATTCAGGCCATCGGGGTCGGCGTGACCATCCTTTGGTCCGGCATCATCTCGGTGGTGGCTTACAAGCTGGTGGATCTGCTGATCGGCCTGCGAGTGAAAGAAGACGCGGAGCGGGAGGGGCTGGATGTCACCACCCACGGCGAGAAGGCCTATAGCCTGTAATCCGCCATCTGTTAGTCAGCTATATTGCCGCCGGTCATGCCGGCGGCTTTTTTATGTCGGGCTGTCAGGGTTGGGGGGCCGGTTTGGTGGTTGGGCCGTTGGGGTGATAGCCAGTCCGTGGTCACCATGCTCTCTTATTAAGGACAACCCCTGGATCGCGCCGGGGGACTCCGGCTTTTTCGGCAGATAACGCCAGGCGGGGCAATGTCCTCGGTCTTGTTGCTGTTTTATGCCTGCAATTTGGCCGGATCTCCGCTAAACTCTGCCACCTTTTCTTGATGGGGCTGGCCGGGCCGGTTCCATCACCCCTCTTTATATGTACTTTTGGAGCCGCTCATGCCGTTAGTGGGACATCAACACCAGATCGAGATCCTGGAACTGACCGACAAAGGAGATGGCAAAGGACGCCTGTTCGACCGCCCCCTGTTTGTCGAAGGTTTGCTGCCCGGTGAGCAGGCGCTGGTGGAGCTGACCGAGGTCAAGCCCAACTATCTGCACGGCAAGGTGACCGAGCTGCTCCAGCCCTCCGCCGATCGGGTCGCCGACTTCTGCCCCAACACCGAATGTGGTGGCTGCCAGGTGCGCCCGCTGGCGTATTCGGCCCAGCTCAAGCTCAAACAGGCGCTGGTGGAGAGTGCGCTGGAACAGGCCGGGCTGGGTGATACCATCGTCAGGACGATCCTCGGCATGGACAGCCCGTTTGCCTATCGCAACAAGGCCCAATATGCGGTGCGCGGTTGCGACGCCGGCGCCGAGATCGGCTTTTATCGCAAACACTCCCATGACCTCATCACCGCCGATGATTGCGCGGTGCAGGACTCCCTGCACGTCGAGCTGAACGCCCGGGTACGCAGCTGGATGCGCGAGCACAACATCGCCGCCTATGACGAAGTGAACCACACCGGCTGTGTGCGCAACCTGATGACCCGCAAGGGCTTCAAGAGCGGCGAGCTGATGGTGGTGCTGGTGACCCTGGGCGAGGAGCTGCCGTTTGAAGCCGAGCTGCTGGCGGCCCTGAGTGATCTGCCGGTTACCACCCTGGTGCAGAACATCAACGAGGAACGCACCAACCGCATCCTGGGTGCCACCAACCGGGTGCTGCTGGGCGAAGGGGTGATCCGCGACAAGATCCACGAGCTCGAGTTCGAGATCTCGCCGCTCTCCTTCTTCCAGAACAACCCGAGCCAGACCGATGTGCTCTACTCCAGCGCCCTCGAGTATGCGGAACTGACCGGCAACGAAACGGTGTTCGACATCTATTGCGGTATCGGCACCATCTCCCTGTTCCTGGCCGGCAAGGCTGCCAAGGTGGTGGGGATCGAGTCGGTGGAGAGCGCCATCAGCGATGCCCGTCGCAACGCTGCCCTCAACGGCATCGAGCACACCGAATTCCACGTCGGCAAGGCCGAACAGCTGATGCCCGAGCTGCACGCTCAGGGCGTGACCGCTGACGTGGTGGTGATGGATCCGCCGCGCAAGGGTTGTGACAAGGCCGTGTTGCAGACCCTGGTCGCCATGGCGCCGCGCCGGCTGGTCTATGTCTCCTGCAACCCGCAGACCCTGGCCCGCGATCTCGCCTGGCTGGTCAAGCAGGGCTTCGTGCTGGACGAGGTGCAGCCGGTCGACATGTTCCCGCACTCCATGCACGTGGAAGCGGTTGCCCGCCTGAGCCTGTCGGCCAAGGCCTGATCGCCGGGTCATGCACGTAGAGACCGCTCGACTGAGCCTGCCCACCCAGGCGTGAATTGAATTAGCCAGATGGCTCTGATAAAAACGACTCCAAATGGAGTCGTTTTTTTATACCTGTCATTCCGGTATCGAGTCGTGACATTAGCGGATTCGGAGCAGATAGATAGAAACGGCAAGGGTGTGACAGAGACGAGGAACAGACCATGAAAGGCATCTTGTTACGCTGGCTGGCTCGCTACGATGGCTGGTGCGAGGAGTGGGGACTCACACCGGAGAACCGGCGCTGCTGCGTGCCGGTGCGCCGCGAGCAGGATGACGCGCCGCAGACGGAGCAGCAGCAGGAGTCGGAATCGCTCACTGGAAATTGCGGGTCACGGCACCAGTGACGCTGTTGTAGTCGAAGGAGAGGCCAGCGGGATAGGCCGGGAAGCGACCGATGGAGTCGCGCAGGGTATAGCGGCAGTTGCTGTGCGGCTCCCCATCCGCATCTACCTGGTTGGCAGGCAGTTCGCTGGACAGGTAGTCGGCTTTGAGCTGGATCTCGGGATCCTGATCGACCGAGGCGACGGTATAGCTGCTGTCCAGCAGCCCCTGAAACAGCAGGCGACAGTCTGACTGGTTGCTCACCGAGATGTAGTCACCCTGACCTGCGACATAGGGCTCATCTATCCCCTTGCGGCCCTGATCTTCGTCGGTGCCGGCGGGCCAGCCATAGCGGTTGATGTCGAGATTGCGTTGCCCCATGCTGCCGAGATTGTAGAGCGCCTGATCCTGCGCCTTGACCGCCCAGCCGGCATGGGCCAGCTGCACCGCGCTGGCGAAGCTGGTGGCGGTGGTGGCGACCGTACTCTTGAGGGCGTCATCCTTGAGATTGATGAAACGGGGCAGGGCGGTGACGGCCAGGATCCCCAGCACTATGATGACCAGCACCAGTTCTATCAGGGTAAAGCCGTGGCTTGTGCGTTTCATCATGATATGGACCCATTAATTACGACAAACAGGTGAGAGCGACATGCAACTGATCGACACCCATTGCCATCTCGATTTTCCGGTCTTCGATCCCGATCGGGCGGCGCTGCTGGCCGAGTGCCGCCAGCTGGGGGTGAGCGAGTATATCATCCCCGCCGTGGGAGAGGAAAACTGGGGCCGGGTGATGGAGCTGGCGGCAGAGCACGACGGTATTTCCTATGCCCTGGGTGTGCACCCCTGGTATGTGGGGGGGCAGACTCCGGCGGTATTGACCTGGTTGCGGCGACTGCTGGCCGAGCGTCCACGCGGGCTGGTGGCGGTGGGCGAGTGCGGGCTGGATCTGCGCTCTCATGTGCCGCAGGAGGGGCAACTCGAGATGTTCGAGGCCCAGATCGCGCTGGCCATGGAGCATGAGCTGCCCTTGATCGTCCATTCGGTGCGCGCCAACGACACGGTTGCCAAGATCCTCAGGCGCCTGCGTCCGGCCAGCGGGGGCGTCATCCACGCCTTCAGCGGTTCTCTGCAGCAGGCAGAGACGTTCTGGCAACTGGGATTTCGGCTCGGTATCGGCGGGGTCATCAGCTTCGAGCGGGCCAACAAGACCCGGGAGGCGGTGCGCGACATGCCGCTGGAATCCTTGCTGCTGGAAACCGACGCTCCCGACATGCCGCTGCAGGGTCAGCAGGGGGCGCCCAACACCCCCGCCAACCTGCCAAAAATTGCGCAACTGCTGGCCGATTTGCGGCAACAACCGCTGGCCCATGTTGCTTCGGTGTTACGTGAATCCACTTTGCAGGCTTTCCAACTGGGCAAGTCACAAATTAACAGCTGATTAACTATTGATAGCGGCATGATAAAAAACGGGGTGAGTAAAAATCGTTTGCGGTCTAATTTGACGACCCCTAGCGCATTTCATGCTTATAAAATGTGACCAGCATTCTACTTTGTCGCACCGTAATTAGTATAATGCGCACCCTTGATTGATGGCTTTGAGATACAAGTTGTTAACAAGCTGAAAGGTGCTACTAAAGAGGAAGTGTTAATAATGAATTTGATAATGGGTCTGGTAGGGATGGCAACGCTCGTCCTTATCGCGGTGCTGTTCTCCAGTAATCGCAAAGCAATAAAAATTCGCACCGTTGTCGGTGCCTTTGCAATTCAAGCTGGACTGGGTGCATTCGTGCTGTACGTCCCGGTTGGCCGAGATATTCTGGTGGGTGTATCCGATGCCGTTTCCAGCGTCATCGGTTATGGTCAAAACGGTATCGAATTCCTGTTCGGTGGTCTGGTCAGCAACAAGATGTTCGAAGTATTCGGTGGCGGCGGCTTTATCTTCGCCTTCCGCGTATTGCCGGTCATCATCTTCTTCTCCTCGCTGATCGCCGTTCTTTATTATCTGGGCATCATGCAGTGGGTCATCAAACTGCTGGGTGGTGGCCTGCAAAAAGTACTGGGCACTTCCCGTACCGAATCCCTCTCTGCCACTGCCAACATCTTCGTGGGTCAGACTGAAGCCCCGCTGGTGGTGCGTCCCTTCATCTCCAAGATGACTGACTCCGAGCTGTTTGCCGTCATGTGTGGTGGTCTGGCCTCCGTTGCCGGTTCCGTACTGGCTGGCTACGCCTCCATGGGCGTCAAGATGGAATACCTGATCGCCGCCTCCTTCATGGCCGCTCCGGGTGGTCTGCTGTTCGCCAAGCTGCTGGTACCGGAAACCGAGACCCCGAGCTACGACGAGAACAATGCCGATGGCGAGCTGGAAGACAAGCCTGCCAACGTGATCGATGCCGCTGCCGCCGGTGCTTCTGCCGGTCTGCAACTGGCCCTGAACGTTGGCGCCATGCTGCTGGCCTTCATCGGTCTGATCGCCATGATCAACGGCATCTTCTCCGGTGTAGGTGGCTGGTTCGGTTATCCGCAGCTCTCCCTGGAACTGCTGCTGGGCTGGATCTTCTCCCCGCTGGCCTTCCTGATCGGGGTGCCGTGGAGCGAAGCCATCGTGGCCGGTTCCTTCATCGGTCAGAAACTGGTGGTCAACGAGTTCGTGGCCTACCTGAACTTCGCCCCGTATCTGAAAGATGAAGTGCTGATCAATGGCGTGGCCATGTCCGACCACACCAAGGCCATCATCTCCTTCGCCCTGTGCGGTTTCGCCAACCTGTCCTCCGTCGCCATCCTGCTGGGTGGTCTGGGCTCCATGGCACCGAACCGTCGCGGCACCATTGCCAAATTTGGTCTGAAAGCCGTACTGGCTGGCTCTCTGTCCAACCTGATGTCTGCGACCATCGCAGGCTTCTTCCTGGCGCTGTCCGGCATGTAATATCGCCTGACTGTCAGGGTAAAGACGAACGCCACAGCGAGAAGCTGTGGCGTTCGCGTTTGGGGCGGTGACAACCGTTTTCCTTTCTAAACTAATAATAAAATGAGTCAAATCGGAGGTTATATGAATGAAGTGCTACTGGCGATGGCGGCCGGCTTTATCGTTGGCTTGTTGTTTTCTTTCCTCAAATTGCCGATCCCGGCTCCGCCCGTATTGTCCGGGGTAATGGGGATCGTTGGAGTCTACCTGGGGGGCTTGGCATACTCCTGGATACTCACTCGCTTCTTCTCTTAACGCACTTTTCAGTACCGGATTTGCCAGATGTGAGGTACCTCTGAAAATGGCAAATCCGGCTTGCAAACAAGGGGTATCTCGGCTGAAATAGGCATTGCCAGCAGGGTGCTGGCATTGACTAATGCCCGATGAAATCGGGTGTTGGCGGTCAAATGGAATTGATTGGGAAGTCGGGTCAGACCTTGTCTGCCTTTCTCAAGTCTTCATGGAACCAAGTCCGCACTTTTGTAAGAAAGTGACAGGGCTCTTGCCTTATTTGCAGCCTTATTGCCCGTGCAATTGCGCTGCAATTCCATTCCCGTTTCTTTGGGAGTCGTGTCTTGCCGGTTGCGTTGCGACAGGCGGACCCATGCCCTGGAATCCGGACTAAATCGAGACTTTGGAGAACAGAATGACTGATCTGAAACTGGCCGCCCAGCGCGCCCTGAACCTGATGGACCTGACCACTCTGAACGATGACGACACCGATCAGAAGGTGATCGACCTGTGCCGCAAGGCCAAGTCACCGGCCGGCCTGACCGCCGCCGTCTGCATCTATCCCCGTTTCATCCCCATCGCTCGCAAGACCCTGCGTGAAATCGGCGCCGCCGACGTGCGCATTGCGACCGTGACCAACTTCCCGCACGGCAACGACGACATCGAGATCGCCGTGGCCGAAACCCGCGCCGCCGTGGCCTACGGTGCTGATGAAGTGGACGTGGTGTTCCCGTACCGCGCCTTCATGGCCGGCAATGAACAGGTCGGCTTCGATCTGGTCAAAGCTTGTAAGGAAGCCTGTGGTAGCCAAGCCCTGCTGAAAGTGATCATCGAAACCGGTGAACTGAAAGAAGAGGCGCTGATCCGCCGCGCTTCTGAAATCTCCATCGACGCCGGTGCCGACTTCATCAAGACCTCCACCGGCAAGGTACCGGTCAATGCGACCCCGGAAGCGGCGCGCATCATGATGGAAGTGATCAAGGCCAAGAACCCGAAAGTCGGCTTCAAGCCGGCCGGTGGCGTGAAAGACGCCGCCGTGGCGGGTCAGTACCTGGCCATGGCCGAAGAGATCCTGGGCAAGGACTGGGTATCCGCCCGCACCTTCCGCTTTGGTGCATCCAGCCTGCTGGCCAGCCTGCTGGCCACACTGGGGCATGGCGACAAGCCGGCCAACACCAGCGGTTACTAATAGGTTGATGAGAGGGCGGACCTGGTCCGCCCTGTTTCGCCCCCACCATGCGGTGTGCGGGCAAGGATTCAGGCTTGTGTAACGCCAGCAATGGCGGAGGGAATGAAAGATGTTTTTGCCTCAAGAAATTATTCGCAAGAAGCGCAACGGTAAAGTGCTCAGTACCCAAGAGATTCAATTCTTCGTTCAGGGCATTACCAACAACACCATCGGCGAGGGCCAGATTGCGGCGCTGGCGATGGCGGTCTACTTCAAAGACATGACCATGGATGAGCGGGTTGCCCTGACCTGCGCCATGCGCGACTCCGGCATGGTACTGACCTGGGATCACCTCAATCTGGGTGGCCCGATCGTCGACAAGCACTCCACCGGTGGTGTGGGTGACGTCGTCTCCCTGATGCTTGGCCCGATGGTCGCCGCCTGCGGTGGTTTCGTGCCGATGATCTCCGGCCGTGGCCTGGGCCACACCGGCGGTACCCTCGACAAGCTGGATGCCATTCCTGGCTACCAGACCTCGGTCGACAACGATCGTTTCCTGAAAGTGGTGAAAGAGGCGGGTGTCGCCATCATCGGCCAGACCGGCGATCTCGCCCCGGCCGACAAGCGTATCTATGCGGTACGGGACATCACTGCCACCGTCGAATCCATCGCCATGATCACCGGCTCCATCCTCTCCAAGAAGCTCGCCTCCGGGCTGGAAGCGCTGGTGATGGACGTCAAGGTTGGCTCCGGAGCCTTCATGCCGACGTTTGAAGCTTCCGAAGAGCTGGCCAAGAGCATCGTTGCCGTGGCCAACGGTGCCGGCTGCCGTACTTCAGCACTCTTGACCGACATGAACCAGGTGCTGGCCTCCAGCGCTGGCAACGCGGTGGAAGTGCGCGAAGCGGTGCGCTACCTGACCGGTGAATATCGCAACCCGCGCATTCACGCCGTGACCATGGCACTGTGTGCCGAGATGCTGATCTCCGCCGGCCTGGCCAGCGATGACGGCGAGGCCCGCCGCAAGCTGCAAGCCGTGCTCGACAACGGCAAGGCGGCCGAGATCTTCGGTCGCATGGTGACCGGTCTCGGTGGCCCGAGCGACTTCATGGAGCGCTACGATCACCACCTGCCGAAGGCCGCCATCGTGCGCCCTGTCTATGCTGCCAACAGCGGTTTCGTGACTGCCATGGACACCCGTGAACTGGGCCTGGCCGTGGTCGCCATGGGCGGTGGTCGTCGCGCTGCCGGTGACAAACTTGATTATGCGGTCGGTCTGACCGACTTTATCCGCCTGGGTCAAAGCGTCGAGGCAGACAAGCCGCTCGCCCTGATCCACGCTCAAACTGAAGAGCAATTCGCTCAGGCTGCCAGCATGGTGCAGGCCGCCGTCAAGATCGGTGACACCCGACCAGAGGCGCTGCCCGAGGTCTACCGTCGCATCGGTCTGGCTGATTTGTAACAAGGGGAAGTCCCATGAAACGTACCTTTATTCTGATGATGGACTCTTTCGGTATTGGCGCTGCCGCCGACGCCGACAAGTTCGGAGATGTGGGCGCCAATACCCTTGGCCATATCGCCAAGGCCTGCGCCGCCGGTGAGATCGAAGGCCGTGGCGCCCTCAATCTGCCGAACCTCAGCAAGCTGGGTCTGGGTCACGCAGGCGAACTCGCCAGCGGTACCTTCCCGGCCGGCCTGAACAAGGACATCGACGTGGTCGGCGCCTACGGCTTTGCCCAGGAGCTCTCCTCCGGCAAGGACACCCCGTCCGGTCACTGGGAGATCGCCGGCGTGCCCGTGCTGTTCGAGTGGGGTTATTTCCATGACCACCACAACAGCTTCCCGCAGGAGCTGCTGGATGCCATCGTCGAGAAGGCCGGTCTGCCGGGCTACCTCGGCAACTGCCACGCCTCCGGTACCCAGGTGCTGGATGATCTGGGCGAAGAGCACATGCGCACCGGCAAGCCGATCCTTTACACCTCTGCCGACTCCGTGTTCCAGATCGCCTGCCACGAAGAGACCTACGGCCTCGAGAAGCTCTATGAGCTGTGCCACATCGTGCGCGAGCTGCTGGAGCCCTACAACATCGGCCGCGTCATCGCGCGTCCGTTCGTGGGCAGCGGCAAGGGCAACTTCAAGCGCACCGGCAACCGCCACGACTACTCCGTGCTGCCGCCGGCACCGACCGTGCTGGACTACATGAAGGAAGCGGGCGGCCAGGTGGTCTCCATCGGCAAGATCGCCGACATCTATGCCCAGCAGGGCATCACCAAGCAGGTGAAGGGGACCGGTCTGACCGAGCTGTGGGATCGTACTCTGGAAGAGGTGAAAGCGGCCGGTGACCAGACCATCGTCTTCACCAACTTCGTCGACTTCGACTCCTCCTACGGTCACCGTCGCGACGTGAAGGGCTACGCCGATGCGCTGGAGTATTTCGACTCCCGCCTGCCGGAGCTGTTCGAGTTGCTGGAAGATGGCGACGTGGTGGTGCTGACCGCCGACCACGGCTGCGATCCGACCTGGGGTGGTACCGATCACACCCGCGAGTACATCCCGGTGCTGTTCTACGGCAAGCCGGTCAAGGCCGGCTCCGTCGGTCGTCGCGAGACGTTCGCCGACATCGGCCAGAGCATCGCGGCGTACCACGGCCTGCCCAAACTGGCATACGGTACCAGCTTCCTGTAATTTACCCGCCCGCCGCCTCGGCGGCGGGCAACCAATAAAGACAATAAAACTCAACCTAGTGTGAAGGAATCAAGAGAATGGCAACTCCTCATATCAATGCGAAAGATGGCGCCTTTGCTGATACCGTGCTGATGCCGGGCGACCCCCTGCGCGCCAAGTACATCGCCGAGACTTTCCTGGAGAACGTCGAGCAGGTGTGCGACGTGCGCAACATGTTCGGTTTCACCGGCACCTACAAGGGTCGTCGCATCTCCATCATGGGTCACGGCATGGGCATCCCGTCCTGCTCCATCTATGCAAAAGAGCTGATCACCGATTACGGCGTGAAGACCCTGATCCGCGTCGGTTCCTGCGGTGCCGTGCGTGAAGACGTGAAACTGCGTGACGTGGTGATCGGCATGGGTGCCTGCACCGACTCCAAGGTGAACCGTCTGCGCTTCAAGGATCACGACTTCGCCGCCATCGCCGACTTCGATCTGGTTGCCAATGCCGTACAGGCCGCCAAGAACAAGGGCGTCGCCGTGCGCGTGGGCAACATCTTCTCCGCCGACCTGTTCTACACCCCGGACCCCTCCATGTTCGACGTCATGGAAAAGTACGGCATCCTGGGTGTCGAGATGGAAGCCGCCGGCATCTACGGTGTGGCCGCAGAGTACGGTGCCAAGGCACTGACCATCTGCACCGTCTCCGACCATATCCGTACCGGTGAGCAGACCACCTCCGAAGAGCGTCAGCTGACCTTCAACGACATGATCGAAATCGCGCTGGATTCCGTCCTGCTGGGCGACAACTAATCCCCCTCGCGCATGAATAATGACAACGGCGGCCCTCGGGCCGCCGTTTTGCATTTCAAGGATGGCAGATCAGAGGTCGAGGGCGAAGCGCCCCTTGCCGGCCTGCTTGGCTTGGTACATGGCGCTGTCGGCCCGGTGCAGCAGATCGTCGATGTGGCAATACTGGCCCGAGTGGCAGAGCGCACCGCCGATGCTGCCGGCGAGGGGCAACAGGTGGCCGGCCACGTCGGTCGGCACCGCCATGGCCGCCAGCAGCCGCTCGCACAGGGCGGGCAGCTCCAGCTCCGGTTGGCGCAGGGCCGGCAGTATGATGGTGAACTCGTCGCCAGCCAGGCGCGCCACCATGTCGCCGGGGCGCACCTCGGCACTCAGCACGCTGGCGAAGCGTTGCAGCAGAGCGTCGCCGACGTGATGGCCAAGCTGATCGTTGATCCGCTTGAAGCCGTCGAGATCGAGAAACAGCAGGCCCAGGGTCTCGGCATTCTGGCGCACCCGCTCCAGCTCCCGGGAGAGGCGCAGGGTGAAGGCGCGCCGATTGGGCAGGCCGGTTAGGGGGTCGTGGGCTGCCTCGTGCTCCAGCTGGTTCTGCAGTGCCTTGAACTCGGTAATGTCGCTGCCGAGGATGTAGACCCCCGGCTCATCGCCCCGGCTAGGGATCATGGTGATCCTGAGATCGCGCGGGCCGATGGGCAGCTCGAAACGGTGCTCGAAGCTCACCTGCTCGCCGGCGAGGGCCCGCTCCAGATGGGCGATGGCCCGGCCGTAGGCCGCGTCGCCGATCACCTCCCGCACGCTCATCTCCCGCATCAGCTCGGCATCGAGCCCGAAGTAGCGGCAGTAGGCCTGGTTGGCGAACAGGTAGCGCCCCTCGGGCGAGACCATGCTGATGGTGACCGGCAGGCCGTCGGTGATGGCCCGCAGCCTGGCCCGCCCGCGCTCAATCTCGGCCAGCACCTGGCGGCGAGCCGTGATGTCGTGCAAGAACAGGGCGATGCGCACCTTGCCGTCGAACTGGTAGCGCTCGGCAATCACCTCCACCGGGATGCGCCGGCCGTCGTGGGTGCCGATCTCGCACTCCAGACGGCGCGCAGCACTCTGGGGATGGGTCAGCTGGGCCAGCAGGGGGTGAGCGCTGCCGAGCAGGGCGGGCAGGGTACGTCCCAGCATCTCTTCGGGGTGCCAGCCCAGCAGGGTGGTGGAGGCCGGATTCCAGCCGGTGATGACCAGCGTCTCGTCGAGTTCGAGGAAGGCGTTGCTGGTATGTTCCAGCATGTGCTGCAGGCGGCGCTGCTCCTGCCACAGGCGCTGCTGCATGGCGCCGCGCTCCTGCATCTCGCGATGCAGCTGCTCCACCGTGCTCGACAGCTCGCGGGTGCGCTCACGGACCTGCCGTTCTAGCCCCTGCTGCAGTTGCAGCAGCTCGGCTTCGGCCTGCTTGCGCTCGGTGAGATCGGCGAACACGGCGATCAGGTGCGGCGCCATGGTGCGGCTATGGCACAGGGTCACGCTGAGCTGGACCCAGCACTGGCTGCCGTCGGCCCGGATCATCCGCTTCTCCAGCCGGTAGTCCTGCCGTTGCCCCGCGAGCAGGGCGTTGAACAGGGGCAGCTCGCGTGGCAGATCCTCGGGATGGGTCATGGCGTGCCAGGTACGGCTCAGCATCGCCTGCTCGCTGTAGCCGAGCAGCCGCTCCAGCCCCGGGTTGGCCCGCAGCCACTTGCCTTCGAGGGAGGAGAGGGCCATGCCCACCGACGACTGGTTGAAGGTGAGGGTGAACAGGTGATCCTTGTCCTCCAGCACCTGATTGAGGCTGCGCACCTGATGGCGCCGCTCCAGATCGTGCAGGGTGTTCTCCACCAGGCGGCCGAAGTCATCGAGATCGCGACAGGCCTCCTGGTCGAGGTGGCGCGGTGCATGATCCACCAGACAGAGGGTGCCGAGCACCACGCCATCCAGCGCCCGCAGTGGCCGGCCGGCATAGAAGACCACGTGCGGCTCCTCGGTCACCAGCGGGTTGTCGGCAAAACGCGGGTCGAGCCTGGCATCCGGCACCTGCATGATGTCGGGACGCAGGATGGCGTGGCCGCAAAAGGAGTGCTCCCGGCTGATCTCGCACAGGGCGACGCCGGTGCGGGCAAGAAACCACTGCCGGTTCACGTCGGTCAGCGAGACCATGGCGATGGGCAGCGAGAAATGGCGGGTAATGAGCCGGGTCAGACGATCCAGCTGATCGATGGGCTCGCGGTCAAGCAGGCCGAGGATGCGGAGTCGTTCCAGTCGACTCTCTTCATCCAGCGGCAGTGAGGGGGCAATCATACAGCGCTCCTGCTGGTGGCATTGCCAGTTTCGGGTCGGGGGATCGCGCCGCCTTATTGCGGCTCGACCGGTTTGCTTTTCTTCTTGTGCTTGCGCACCCGCATGTAGTTGCGACGGATCCCGTAGGAGATGAGCAACCCGGCCAGCAGGGCGACCAGCAGCATCAGCCGCTGCTTCTCCTGTACCACCTTGAGCCGGGTATCCTTGTCCGCCAGCATCTGCTGCTCTTCCAGCGTAATGCGCAGATACCCCAGGGTCTGCTCCCCATCCAGGATCTCCTGCACGAACTGGATGCGTCCCTTGCCCTGTTCCGGTATCGACTTGTTGCTGTCGCCGATGGGCAGCAGGCTGTCCAGCGGCACCGCATTGTCCGACTGGGCGAGGGGGATGCCGCGGGCATCGTAGAGGGTGACGTCGAGGATCTCGGGCTCGGCGGCCAGATCCTGGGCCAGCCGCTCCAGCTCGCTGTTCTTGTCCTCCTTGAGCCAGCGCTTCATGTCGCGGGCGGCGTAGGCCACCAGCGCCTGGGCCCGGTTGCGTGCCTCGCTGTGCAGCGAAGCCTGGCTCTCACCCTGCATGTGGATGAGTACCGCGAGCACCCAGAGCCCGAGCAGGACGCCGGCACCGAGACTGAGCACACGTTTGATGGGGAGATGACGCAAGCGTTGAGCCTTTTGCTGACAAGGGGTGGCGGGATCTTGGCGCTTGCCTGTACAAAAAGCAATACGCTACTCTGGGCCAGCATTGTTAACCCCATGATCACCAAGGAAGGCGTTATCCCTATGTTGTTGTCCCAATTGCCCGCAGAGATTTCAGAGTGGCCCGAGTGCCTGTCCGGCGCCCCCTGGTGGGAGCCGACGCCGCAGGCGTTGCTGCCTGCCGCCAGTGCGCTGGATGGCGGCTGGCTGGTGCTGTTCGGGCGCGCGCTGGCCGCTCATCATCTCGGGCGGCTGGCCGGGCTGCTGGCGCAGCACGAGTTGCAGGCCAGGCTCTATCCGCCCGCCATGCCGGCCGGAGTGCCTTTGCTGCTGCTGGGCACGGATCGCTTCTCACCCGCTCTGGTACAGGCGCTCAAGGGGGAGGAGTGGGACATCGATCTGTGTCATCTGCCAGCCCTGCCCAGCCTGGCCGAGCCCGGTTTGCTGGTGATGGACATGGACTCCACCGCCATCCGCATCGAGTGCATCGACGAGATTGCCCGGCTGGCCGGGGTCGGTGAGCAGGTGGCGGCGGTCACGGCGGCCGCCATGCAGGGTCAGCTGGAGTTTGCCGACAGCCTGCGGGCCAGGGTCGCCCTGCTGGAAGGAGCGCCGCTCACCCTTCTCGACCAGGTGGCGGCCAACATGCCCTGGATGCCGGGCTTGCAGTTGATGGTCGACACCCTCAAGCAGGCCGGTTGGAAGGTGGCGATCGCCTCCGGTGGTTTCACCCGTTTTGCTGGCCAGTTGCAGCGGGAGCTGGGGCTGGATGCCATCTTCGCCAACGAGCTGGCGGTGGAAGGGCAACAGCTGACCGGTAAGGTGAGCGGGCGTATCGTCGATGCCGCCGTCAAGGCCGAGGTCTTGCAGCAGCTGGCGCAGGAGTACGCCATCGCCGCTGGCCAGACCGTGGCCGTCGGCGATGGCGCCAACGATCTCAAAATGATGGGGGTAGCCGGGCTCGGCATCGCCATCCATGCCAAGCCGCTGGTGCGGGCACAGGCGGCGGCCACTCTCAATCACCACGATCTGGAAGGGGTGATCTGCCTGCTCAGTGCGCTGACCTGCCGCCAGCAGCGCTGGGATCGCCGCTAGTCCCGGCACCTCGGCAAGACCCCCCCCACGTCACGGAGGACGTAGTCTCATAATGGAACTGTTACAGCAATCCCTGTTTATTCCCTGCGGCGCACATCGGCTGCACGTGCGCCACATTCAACCGCGGGTCGCGGTACATGGCGAACCGATCCTGATGGTGCACGGCGCCATCGAGAACGGCCGCATCTTCTACACCGAATCGGGCAAGGGACTGGCCTGCTTTCTGGCTCGCCACGGCTATCAGGTCTATGTGGCCGACCTGCGGGGACGGGGGTTGAGCACACCGGCCATCGCCGAGCAGGCCGAACATGGCCAGCATGAGCTCATCACCGAGGATCTGCCGGCCCTGCACCGCTGGATTGCCGCCCGCCATGCCGGCTTCAAGCTGCACTGGATGGCCCACTCCTGGGGCGGCGTCATCATGGCGTCGACCCTGGTGCGCTTTCCCGAGTTGGCGGAGCAGGTGGCCAGTCTGGTGTTCTTTGGCACCAAGCGCGGCGTGTCGGTACAAAATCCGGAGCGCTGGCTCAAAGTGGATCTGATCTGGAACCGGCTGGCCCCCTGGCTGGCCAGGCGCAACGGCTTTCTGGCCGCGCGCAGCCTGAAGATCGGGGCGGATGACGAGCCGCTGCGTTACCTGCAGGAGACCATCCCCTGGGTCAAATGCGGTCCCTGGCAGGATCCCAGCGACGGGTTCGCCTATGACGAGGCGGCCGCCCGGGTCAACTGGCCACCGCTCTGGATGATTTCGGCCAAGGCGGACAAGGTGCTGGGTCACCCGACCGACGTGCGCCGCTTCAGCGCCGAGATGGGCTCGGCCGCGCGCCATACCCGCCTCGGTCGGGACAATGGCAACCGGCTCGATTACGACCACATCAACATGTTGACCGCCCCGCAGGCGCAGGAAGATCACTTCCCGCAGATCCTGGAATGGCTGCTCAACCCGCAGGCTGCCTGACAAAGACCGGGCTGGTGGAGCCGGTTATCCGGTGTGTTGATGGATAAACAAACCATGGCGGGCCAGAGGCCCGCCATGGTTTTATTGCCTGTCCGCCGGGTTGAGGGCCGTGGTTTGCAGGGGCCTGCTCAATTGACGGGGGCCGTGATGCCGAGCCGGAACAGGGTCGCCTGGCTGGTATCGGTCAGCTCACCCACCCCGACTACGCTCCACAGCTCCTCTTCCAGCTTCTTAGCCTTGTGAATGGCGAACTTGGCGATGTAGTCCAGCTCGTTGGCGATGAAGTTGGTGTCGGGGCGGCCGGTGCGGGAGATGCCCACCAGCACCGAGTAGAACTCCCCCTGACGCAGCGCCTGTTCGATGAAGCTGCGCTTCTCCGCCACATTCTTGAAGCTGCTGGCGAGCCGGCTGGTGAAGATGGGCAGTCCGGCCGCCGTCTGCAGACTGGCGATGTAGACCTCCTCTTCCTGGGGCTGATCCTCCCGCTCGATGGCCCGCAGCGGGTTCATGATGAGCTGTTTGAGCAATTCGCCCTGGAACAGGGGATAGAGGTTGTCCTGGTCACCCTGCTCGGCACAGGCTTTCAGCAACCGCGACAGGCTGCGGGGCTGCGGGGCATGACCGATGGAGGCCGGCCTGGGGGCACCCTTCAGCTTGTTGATGTAGACCGGGGTGCTGAAGACGTGGTGGGTGTAGATGTTGCGCAGCGCCCGCGCCATGCCGCGATAGCGGCGCTGCTCCTGGGCCGCTTTGAGCTTGTTCTGGTTGCTCTCGATCAGCAGCTTGAAGAACTGGCGGCCGGTGTGGCGCTCCGGATCGCCCTCGATGCACAGGTGCAGCACGGTGCGGGTCAGGTTGATGCTGACCAGCCGGTAGGGCAGACGCTGCAGATCCATGCTCTTGGAGAGCTCCTGCAGACGCGGCAGGGCGATGGTGACGATATCGTCCTTCACCCCCTCGAACGGCTCTTCCAGCTCGATCTGCATGCCGTGAGCCGAGATGTCGCGGGTCCAGCCGAGCCAGGCCCGGCCATTGTGCTTGATGGCCACGGCCGTCTTGTGGATGTAGCGGGCCTCCTTGCGCAGCTGGACATAGTGCAGCGTCTCGATCTCGAAGGGGGCGGCACTGCTGTCGTGGCCGAAACGCTGCAGCTCGTTGGCATTGTGCTGGGCGCTGGCATCGTACTGGAATTCCTCCCGCTGACTGTCGAGGCCGACATCCTGCAGCAGGCCGACATAGCTTATCTGCTTGAGCCGCTCCTGCAGCAGCATGTCTTGCAGCTGGGGGCTCTCCTTGCTCTGCTGGCTGGCCAGATCGGCCTCGTGCAGGTCACAGCGCTCCAGGCTGAATTTGTAGACCCGCCAGCTGGGGCGCCGGGCGCCGACCTGGAAGAAGAGCGACATCAGCCCGCTCTGCAACAGCTCTTCCCGGGTGGCGGAGAAGAAATAGAGGTGGCTGCGTACCGAGTGGGTGAAGCAGTAGATCAGGGTCTCTTTCAATTCACCCACCGCCGGCAGCAGGGCCTGCATGCGGGTGGCGGAGAACAGGCTGGCGAGCATGTCGCGGTTCTTGGCATCGCGCCAGTATTCGAGGATGTGCTGGTTGTTCTCGGTGCGCAGGGCGATCTCGAGGCTGGGGCTGTCGCCCGAACCGAAAAACAGCGGCATGCCGGTCATGCGCGGCAGATAGAACTGCTCATACCCCTTGATGATGGCGGCGGAGAGCAGGTAGTCGACGCTGACCCGATAGCGGCTCTTGTTGCTCTCGATGAACTCGCTCAGGAACTGGTCGAAGCCGGGGTGTTCGCCGGTTTTGACCAGTCTGAGCCAGAACTTGCCCTCCTTGCTCTCCTCCCCGAGGATCTGGTAGCTGACCGAATGGTGCAGGACCGGGTTGGGGTGATCCCGCTCCAGCCCGGTGAAGAACACCTCGACTTGGGCGCCGGTCTGGTAGTTGGGCAGATAGGGCACCGAGACCCGGATCCCGCCGAGTGAGAGGTCGGAGCTTTTGGCAAACAGCTTGTCGCCATCGGCGAACTTGATGAGCACAGGGGAGCTGAAGTGCATCCGCTCCTGACGTCGGCCATAGTAGCTGGCAAAGGCGATAGGATTGACGTCGTATTGGCGAAACGGGCTGGCAGGGGGCTGCAGCGGACCATCGCTCTTGCCATGGTGGTGTTTCTGCCAGTATTGCAGTGCCTCGTAGACTCCCAGGGTGTAATCGTCTTTGTAGAGATAGCACTGCGACTGGAACAGGCCGATGGCCTCGGCCGGCATGAAGTGGGTGATCCCTTCGAATTCATGTACCAGACACTCGTCACCCAGTTCGTCCCGCATGTCGATCACGCGACGGCAGGGGGTGCATTTGCGCTTGATCTCCATCTTGATCAGAAAACGGTTGTTGCTGTTTTCGTCCTGGGTCAGGCGATTGAAGATGTCATCGAAATCCTTTTCTCTGAGCAGGGGGATGAGCTGTTCAATCAGGTGCTGTTGTTGTTCTGAATCCATGTGTTCCTGCCACGGAAAGTCACTTTTCCGATTCTGGGTTTGATCTGTCGGTCGCAAACAAGTATATCAAGCAGGAATTCATCCTGTCCCCGAGTTATCCATGGCCAAAAACAAAACTGCCTATGTTTGTACCGAATGTGGCGCCGACTTCACACGCTGGCAGGGCCAGTGCAGTGAGTGCAAGGAGTGGAACACCATCAGCGAGGTGCGCCTCGGCTCGGTGACCCCGGGCAAGAGCGCCCGCTATACCGGTTATGCCGGCGCCATTGGCAGCCAGGTGCAGACGCTGGCGGAGATCGCCACCACCGAGATCCCCCGTTTCTCTTCCGGTTTCAAGGAGCTGGACCGGGTCCTGGGTGGCGGGGTGGTGCCGGGGTCGGCGATCTTGATCGGTGGCAACCCAGGGGCGGGCAAGTCGACCCTGCTGCTGCAGACCATGTGCGGTCTGGCGGAGCGGATGAAGACCCTCTATGTCACCGGCGAGGAGTCGCTGCAACAGGTGGCGATGCGTGCCTCGCGCCTCGGCCTGCCGACCGACAAGCTGCGCATGCTGTCGGAGACCTCGGTCGAGCAGATCTGCCTGATTGCCCAGCAGGAGCAGCCGCAGATCATGGTCATCGACTCCATCCAGGTGATGCATGTGGCGGATGTGCAGTCGGCGCCGGGTTCCGTGTCTCAGGTGCGGGAAGCCGCTGCCCTGCTGACCCGCTATGCCAAACAGAATCACGTCGCCATCTTCATGGTGGGCCACGTGACCAAGGATGGCACCCTGGCAGGCCCCAAGGTGCTGGAGCACTGCATCGACTGCTCTGTGCTGCTCGATGGCGGTCACGATTCCCGCTTCCGGACACTGCGTTCCCACAAGAACCGCTTCGGGGCGGTCAACGAGCTCGGTGTCTTCGCCATGACCGGGCAGGGGATGCGGGAGGTGAGCAACCCCTCCGCCATCTTCCTCAGTCGCGGTGAAGAGCAGGCGCCGGGGTCGGTGGTGATGGTAATCTGGGAAGGGACACGGCCCCTGCTGGTGGAACTGCAGGCGCTGGTGGATTACTCCCAGCTCTCCAACCCGCGCCGGGTGGCGGTGGGGATGGATCACAACCGTCTCGCCATGTTGCTGGCGGTGCTGCATCGCCATGGCGGCCTGCAGATGGCGGATCAGGATGTCTTCATCAACGTGGTCGGCGGGGTCAAGGTCGAAGAGACCAGCGCGGATCTGGCTCTGCTGCTCTCCATGGTCTCCAGTTTCCGGGATCAATCCCTGCCCAAGGATCTGGTGGTGTTCGGGGAAGTGGGGCTGTCCGGCGAGATCCGCCCCGTGCCCTCCGGCCAGGAGCGGTTGCAGGAGGCGGCCAAGCATGGTTTCCGCCGGGCCATAGTGCCGCACGCCAACGCGCCCAAGCATCCCATCGAAGGCATGGAAGTGGTGCCGGTCAAGAAACTGGCCGATGCCCTGGAGGCCTTGTAATCGGCATGGTGGCCGCAGGCAGGCCATAAAAAGGAGCGCAACGGCGCTCCTTTTTTACATCGGGTATACCGCTCAGGGGTGAGGGTGTTCGAGATGTTCGCTTAGCAGCTGCTCCAGCTCCCGGTGCAGCAAGTCTTCATCGCCAACGTTGAGCTCGATCATCCGTTTGAGGTGGGTGGCGCTGTCGATGTCGATGTGATGGCAGTAGAACCCCAGCTTCTTGCTGGCTTCATGGGTCAGCATGACCTGCATCTTGATCTCGATGTCGCTACCGCTCAGCACGAAGCTGAGTGAATACTCTTTGTTGTCGTGGCTTTCCCAGTCATCGGGCCGGATCAACAGGGCGCCCTGCAGGGAGATATCCACCAGCTGGGTACGCCATTTCTTATCTCCCTGGACGAGGTCGGCCATGGTCAAGTAGAGGATCCGTGAAAAACGGCGACGCTCGGACATTCTCATCTCCTGTCAGCAATAGGAATTGGAGCTAAAGGTCATGACATAGAGTGTAATGCACCTTGCACATCAGGATCTTGAACTGGCTCCGAAATTGGATATCAAACCTGCTGGGCGCTGAGTGACTCCACGACCTGCAATGCCTTGATCAGCCGATCTTCCTGCTTGAAACGATCTTCCAGCACGGGACCTAGCTGGTTCAGATCCTCATCCAGCAACAGCAACTGGGCCTCATCGGCATTGCTGTACTTGTCGTTGAACTCCAGCGCGAACTCGGTGCAGGCCCGGATGTGGGGATAGATGCGTTTCGCCAGTTCCAGCTTGTCGCCGCTGGCCTGTTCGAAGGCGGTCACCACATGGTTGTAGATTTCGAAGTGTCCGGCGCTGACGTAGTCGACCAGGCGTTCACAAAAGCCTTGCAGTTCCACATGGCCGGGCAGCGAACGCTGCTTGGTGCGGGCGGGAGTCAGTCCGGCAAGCCGCATGTATTCGACCAGCAATGCCTGCCTGGCATCCAGCCAGTCGTCGATAGCTCTGTGCTTTCCTGCCAATGCGCGTTTGGTTTGTTCCAGTTCAGTTAACATAGTCCCTCCGTGGGGCATAGGCATGGAGTGCTATCGTGACGGGCCTCCGGCCTTTTTATTGACTGACGACACCCTCCTATAACTAGGGAAAATCCAGTTGACCGTCAATAGGGGCATGGGGATATTGTTACACCGGGTGGCGTTTTGGTTACAAGGCACCCTCATTTGCTCTCCTCTTCCCGTCAATTACGATCACGAAGGGGCGAGATATGTGACTATTTCCGCAGATC
The DNA here is from genome assembly GCF_033349375.1 of Aeromonas sp. CD. Taxonomy (NCBI): domain Bacteria; kingdom Pseudomonadati; phylum Pseudomonadota; class Gammaproteobacteria; order Aeromonadales; family Aeromonadaceae; genus Aeromonas; species Aeromonas sp. CD. The sequence continues at coordinate 4,153,172 of NZ_CP137631.1, read as the reverse complement.
TTGATGAAAACCCCAGCATTCAAGCCAATCCGGCTGATAAAGCCTTTGCCTGAGTGTTTTTTTTTGAATAGAGTGGCCCGGTGCTAAATGCCCGATCATAAAGGAAATGTTATGAACAAAGCTCAACTTGTCGATGCAATTGCAGCCAAAGCAGATCTGAGCAAAGCTCAGGCCAAAGTCGCTCTGGAAGAGATCATCAATGGTATTACCCAGAGCCTGAAAGAAGGTGATGCTGTGCAGTTGGTGGGTTTTGGCACCTTCAAGGTGAACCATCGTGCTGGCCGTACCGGTCGCAATCCGCAAACTGGTAAAGAGATCCAGATTGCAGCCGCGAATGTGCCGTCCTTTGTGGCAGGCAAGGCGCTCAAAGACGCCGTCAAGTAATCCCCAAAAACCCGGCGCCAGCCGGGTTTTTTATTGCCATCGTCAGCGGAAATTGTTTCAGATACACTCAAGATATGGCGTGCGCCGTAGTGAGGTGGATGATGGAACAGAAAAATGCCATTCGGCAGGTTGCCGTACCTTGGGCTCCGTCTCGCCAACTCCCCCCGGGCCTGGTTGTGGCCGAACTTCATCAGGATATCTGGAGCGACTCCCTCACCATCATGCTGGGCAGGGCTCGCAGCATCGATCTGCCGCCGCAGATCCTCTGTCGGGTCTATTTCCGGCACATCTTTGCGGTGCGGGTAATGGAGGATTGCGATCTGGCGGAGGGCAAGGATAGCCATGCCATCGAGGAGCAGATCCAGCTCATCACCCCGTCCCGATTTGCCAGCTGGTTCCATCAGGAGTCGGATGGTCTGCACCTGGACGAGGATTTGCAGCACTACCGCATTTCGACCTGGGATTATTGCGCCGATGTGCTGACGTCCAGAGCGCCCGAGCTGCAGTTCGTGGACAAAGGCGATTAGCGAGGCTGAAGAGACAATAAAAAACCGGCCACACTGGGTGTTGCCGGTTTTTTTATTGGTCGACGCGGGGCTAGCTCAGCCGAGCAGCTGATCCCGATGCAGCCCCAGCACGATGAGCAAGCCGAGGAAGTAGAAGGCGCTGAGTTTGATACCCAGAATGGCTAGCAGGCTGGCGCAGAGCCGGACGATGGCCTTGTGCAGCCAGGAGCCGGTGAAACGGTACATGGTTACTCCGCCGCCTCCGTGGTGGAGAATTCCGGCACCTTGGCCATGGCATCCAGCACTACCTGGATATCCGCTCCCGGCTTGCAGGCGTTTTCACTCAGATGGCGGCGCCAGGCACGAGCCCCCTGCATGTTCTGGAACAGCCCCAGCATGTGGCGGGTCATGTGGGAGAGATAGTTGCCCTTGGCCAGCTCCTGCTCGATATAGGGCAGCATCATTCGCACCACCTCGTGGCGGCACGGCACGGCGTGGTTCTGGCCGAACACCAGATTATCCACCTGCGCCAGAATGTAGGGGTTCTGATAGGCTTCTCGCCCCATCATGACGCCATCCAGGTGCTGCAGGTGCTCGAGAGTCTGCTCCATGGAGGTGACGCCGCCGTTGATGGCGATGGTGAGCTCCGGGTAATCCTGTTTGACCCGATAGACGCGGGGATAATCGAGCGGCGGGATCTCGCGGTTTTCCTTGGGGCTCAGGCCGCTCAGCCACGCCTTGCGGGCATGGACGATGAAGGTGTCGCAACCAGCGTCGCGCACCTGTTCGATGAAGGCCTGCAGAAATTCGTAGGAGTCCTGATCGTCGATGCCGATACGGGTCTTTACCGTCACCGGGATATCGACCGCATCGCGCATCGCCTTGACGCAGTCAGCCACCAGTGCGGGTTCGCCCATCAGGCAGGCGCCAAAGCGGCCGTTTTGCACTCGATCGGAGGGACAGCCGACGTTGATGTTCACCTCGTCATAGCCGCGCTCCTCGGCCAGCTTGGCACAGCGCGCCAGATCGGCCGGATTGCTGCCACCCAGCTGGAGGGAGATGGGGTGCTCCTGCTCGCTGTAACCCAGATAATCACCCTTGCCGTGGATGATGGCGCCGGTGGTCACCATCTCGGTATAAAGCAAGGTCTGGCGAGTCATCAGACGATGGAAATAACGGCAATGCCGATCGGTCCAGTCCAGCATGGGGGCGATGGAAAAACGCTGCGCCTGCATAAAAATCATCCGGGTTGGCTAAACAAAGGGGGCGGATTTTACCACAACGTGAGGCAGCCCCAGAAAATGAATTTTGTCACCGCGTCAAAGGGGGCCCTGTGATAGTATCCGGCTAATAAAAAGGGTAATTGCGTGATCATGAATCAAGACCAACTTTTACAACGAGCCGAACGACTCTGCGAACAACGCGGGATCCGCTTCACCCCTACCCGGCGTCAGGTGTTCAGGCTGCTGGCTGCCCACGGCAATGCCATCAGCGCCTATGATCTGTTGGCCCAGTTGCAGCAGACCGAGGCCCATGCCAAGCCGCCGACCGTTTATCGGGCATTGGATTTTCTGCTCGAACAGGGCTTTGCCCACAAGGTGGAGTCGCTCAACGCCTTCATTTTCTGCTGTCACTTCGATCATGCCCACCCGATGCAACTGCTCATCTGCGATCGGTGTGGCGAGGTGGTCGAGTTGCATGACTCGGCGATCGATGGCGCGTTTTCCGAGCAAGCCCACTTGCATGGCTTTACTATTACCAATAAGACAATAGAGGCACATGGCCAATGTGCTCGCTGTACGCCCACCGTAGGAAGTCAACATGAAGGCTGATTTTGTAAACCCGTTCCTGCTCTCCCTGCTCAATGTGCTCTCCACCATGGCACAGCTCGAGCTCAAGCCGGGCAAACCCAAACGCAAGATGGACGAGCTGGCGCGCGGCGATGTCTCCGGTCTCATCGGCATGGTCGGCCCGCAGACCCGTGGTTCGCTGTCTATCAGCTTCGAGAAGGGACTGGCGCTGGAGATCATGCGCCGTATGCTGGGCGAGGCACCGGCCACCATCAATGAAGAAGTGACCGACATGGTGGGCGAGATCACCAACATGGTGACCGGCGGCGCCAAGCGCATGCTGGGGGAGAAGGGGTATGAGTTCGACATGGCGACTCCCATCATCGTCTCCGGCCCCAATCACACCATCACCCATCGTGCCGACGGCACCAAGATCATGATGCCGTTCGAATCAGATTATGGTCGTGCCACCATCGAGATTTGTTTCGAGTAACCCTATGTGGAAAGCGCTGAAATGGTTCTTCATCGGGTGGGCCCTGCTGCTCATCCTGTCTGATCTCCAGATCACTACCTCGCTCTACAAGTATGAAGACAACCGGGTGGTGGTGAACTTTCCGCGCTGGCAGGCAGACCAGCCCTGGGGCACCTTTGAGTGGCATGCCGGGCGGGTGGAGACCCATTGGTATGGTCTGGCAGGCAGACCCAAGCAGGTAGACCCGCTGCTGTAGCAGCCAGGATGACAGATGCAATGCAAGAGGCCAGCTGATGCTGGCCTCTTGTCGTTGGTCGCCCGGTTGATCAGGCCGCTTCGGCGGCCAGATCTTCGCGGGGGCGCAGCAGCATGCCGAGGCCGCAGGTCAGCAGGGTGGGCAGCAGCCAGGCCAGCCCCTTGTCGAACAGCGGCAGGAAGGCAAACGCATCCATCTGCATGCCGGCCGCGCCCAGCCCGTCTAGACAGCCAAACAGGAAGGCCACCGCCAGCACGCAGCGGAACGCCAGACGGGGACGGCCAAAATAGCCCTTGAGGAAGGTGACCAGCACCAGCGCGATGGCGACTGGATAGATGGCCACCAGCACCGGGATGGAGAGGCCGATCAGCTCGCTCAGACCCATATTGGCCACCAGCGCACAGAGCGCCCCCAGCAGCATGACCCAGTTGCGATAGGCCCAGCCAGTCAGACCGTGGAAGTAGTCGGCACCGGCGCAGAGCAGGCCGACCGCGCTGGTAAAGCAGGCCAACGTAATAATGGCCGCCAGAATGAACTGACCCGGCTGACCAAAAAGGCTCAACACATAGGCATTGACGATGGTGCCGCCATTGCTGATATCACTCACCACCCCTTCAGCGCTGTTGCCCAGATGAAAGAGCGAGATATAGACAGCCGACAGCCCGACCGCCGAGACCAAACCCGCGATGATCAGATATTTGAACTGGCTGCGATAATCCTCAATCCCCTTCTGGCGCAGCAAACCGATAATCAGGGCACCGAACATAAGGGAGGCCAGGGTATCCATGGTGTTGTACCCCTCCAGCATGCCCTTGGTCAGGGCAGCGTCCACGTACTCGCCACTGGCATCGGGCATGGTGCCCTGCGGCGCCACAAAGACCCCGACCGCCAGAATCAGCAGCATCACCATCAGCGCCGGCGTCAGGTACTTGCCGACCGCATCGAGCAGCTTGCCGCGATCGAGTGCCACCAGGATCACCAGCGCAAAGAAGCTCAGGGTATAGAGCAGCAGCCCCCCATGACCTGCATCGCCGAGCCAGGGCTTGAGCCCCATCTCGTAGGCAACCAGACCGGTGCGGGGAATGGCGAACGCAGGCCCCATGATGATGTAGATGGCGATGGCCAGCGCCGTGGCTGCCCAGGTCGGCAGATAGCGGGTCATCGCCGTCCAGCCGCTGCTGCCTTGTCCGGCGCTGCCTCTGGCAACGGCGACCAGCGTCAGCAGGGGGAGACCCACCGCCGTCAGCAGAAAGCCGACCATGGCTGGCATCAAATGTTCACCGGCCATAAAGCCGGCGAGCGGCGGAAAAATGATGTTGCCTGCCCCCAGATAGAAAGCAAACGTCATAAAACCCAGTCCGAATACGTCGGACAACTTCAGTGATTTCGTCAAACCTGACCTCATCTGCCTTATCAGCTTGTTCTTGTTGATTGCACCCACTGCCTGGCAGATAACCGGATAACAATGCTTCCCTCTCCTCCACGATGAGCACATCGGCGAAGGAGCACTCTTCTGAGCATAAAGAAGAGAAATTTGATCTCAATCACACATTAATATCTTGAAACAATTTAATTGGCCAGAATAAATCACCGATTAGCCAGCGGTTGGCAGCAGTGAAGGAGGTCGGCATGGCGGCAGGGGGCTGGCCGCAGGAAAGGGGTAACGGGTGGTAAAAGGCTGTTGGCAGACAAACAAAAGAGCCTGCGCAAGGCAGGCTCTTTGAGATGGACGGGAGTGAAATCAGGCGGCTTCGGCAGCCAGTTTCTCGCCGGAGCGAACCGCCATGCCGAGGCCACAGGCCAACAGCGTCGGCAGCAGCCAAGCCAGGCCCTTGTCGAACAGCGGCAGGAAGGCAAATGCATCCATCTTCATGCCGGCGGCGCCCAGACCGTCCAGGCAGCCGAACAGGAAGGCGACCATCAGTACGGCGCGGAACACCAGGCGCGGACGACCGAAGTAACCCTTCAGGAAGGTGACCAGCACCAGAGCCACGGCAACCGGGTAGATGGCGACCAGCACCGGGATAGAGAGGCTGATGAGCTGGCTCAGGCCCACGTTGGCGACCACGGCGCAGATGACCCCCAGCAACACCACCAGTTTCTTGTAGCTCATGCCGGTGAGGTTGTGGAAGAAGTCGGAGCAGGCGGAGATCAGGCCCACGGCGGTGGTGAAACAGGCCAGGGTGATGATGGCGGCCAGGATGAACTGACCCGGCTGACCAAACAGGCTCAACACGTAGGCGTTGACGATGGCGCCGCCGTTGCTGATGTCGGTGGCGACACCGGCTGCGGTGTTGCCCAGCTGGAACAGGGAGACGTACACCACGGACAGACCGATGGCAGAGATGATGCCGGCAATGGCCAGGTACTTGAACTGGCTCTGGTAGTCATGAATGCCTTTCTGGCGCAGCAGGTCGACGATCAGGGCGCCAAACATCAGGGACGCCAGGGTGTCCATGGTGTTGTAGCCTTCCAGGATCCCTTTCACGAAGGGGCCGTTCTGATAGTCACCGGAAGAGGCCGGCATGTCACCTTGCGGGGCGACGAACACGCCGATGGCCAGGGTCAGCAGCAACAGCATCAGCACCGGGGTCAGGTATTTGCCGATGGCATCCATCAGCTTGCCCTGATTCATGGAGACCAGGATGGCCACGCCGAAGAACAGCACAGTGTAGGCAGCCAGACCGGCCTGACCCATGTCACCGATGAAAGGCTTGAGGCCCATTTCGTAGGCTACCAGCCCGGTACGGGGGGCGGCGAAGGCCGGACCGATGATGATATAGATGGCGACGGCCAGTGCGGTGGCCACGCCGGCCGGCAGCAGCTTGGTCATGCCGGCCCAGCCGTTGCCTGCCTTGGCGACGGCGATGATGGTGATGAGGGGCAGACCGACGGCAGTGACCAGGAAACCCAGCATGGCGAGAGAGAGGTGCTCACCTGCCATGTAACCGGCCAGCGGCGGGAAGATGATGTTGCCGGCGCCCAGATAGAAGGCGAAGGTCATGAAGCCCAATCCGAGCACGTCGGACAATGTGAGTGATTTCGTCAAGTTCAACCTCGTCTGTCTTGTAAACTATTGCTTGTTATAGTTTTTTATTGGTCAGTGACCGATATTGTTCAGGGGTAAAAAAAAGGAGCCCCGCTTGTTTTTTCATCGCAACCAGTGGTTTGAGCTGGTCTTGAGCGGGCGCTCGTTTAGAAGCCAGCATAATGGCGTGGAAAAATAGTTCAAGACGAAATTTACATCTTCAAATAGAAGGGGCTGGTTAGTTGGATGTATCTGTCGGAATAGGTTCCATCAGCAGAATGGATCACAATTTCACCCTGCTCACACTTGTTTAATCCTCTGCCAAGTCGCAATAAAACACGATTTGCCTCTTTTCCTGCCCTGGTGATAACAGCTGTATAACAAACGGCGTGCAGATCATAATCCGCCGAGATGCATAAAATTTCATCGGCCATGGCCGTTGGCACGACCAGCGCAACCTCGCCGTTGGGTGCCAATAGTCGGTCACAGGCGGCCAGCAGATCCCGGCTGTCGAGGCCGCCGGTATGACGTGCCAGTGCCCTGGCCGGATCGCGAAATGACTGGCCCGCCACGAAGTAGGGCGGGTTGGAGACGATGAGATCGTAAGGGGCGGCCTGGTAGGTTTGAATGGCACTCTCGATGACGGTGACCCGCCCATGCCAGGGGGAGGCTGCCGCATTCTCGCGAGCCTGCCGGGCTGCATTGCTATCCAGCTCTACCGCATCGATGTGGCAGTCGGCAGGGCTGCGCTGGGCCAGCATCAGGGCGATGAGGCCGCTGCCGCTGCCAATGTCGAGCACCCGGCGGACATTGGTGACTGGTGCCCAGGCGCCGAGCAGGATGCCATCGGTGCCGACTTTCATGGCGCAGCGATCGTGCGCGACGTGAAATTGCTTGAAGGTAAAACCGCTGTTTCGTCCCATCCGACTCCCGTCCTGTGCCAACGCCGCAGAAAATGGTCGGCGATTATAGCGACTAAGCCACAGTCGCCATAGGAGCCGACGACATAATCGCCTATAATCTGCCGTTTCCTTAATGACCGAGTATTGCCATGAGCCAGTCCTTTGATGATTTCGACCTGAATCCAGCCCTCAACCGGGCCTTGGCCGAGATGGGTTTCACCCGCCCCACCACCATTCAGCAGATGGTGCTGGAGCCAGCCCTGGACGGCCGCGATATTCTGGCATCCGCCCCGACCGGTACCGGCAAGACCGCCGCCTTCCTGCTGCCTGCCCTGCAGCACCTGCTGGACTTCCCGCGCCGCAAGCCGGGCCCGTGCCGCATGCTGGTGCTGACCCCGACCCGCGAGCTGGCGCTGCAGGTCACCGCCCACGCCAAGGCGCTGGCGGCTCACACCAACCTCAGCATCGAGACCATCATTGGCGGCGTCAGCCATGAAGAGCAACTGCCGGCCCTGACCAAAACCACCGACATCGTGGTGGCCACCCCGGGCCGTCTACTCGAGTACATCGAGAAAGAGGAGTTCGAGAGCCACGACATCGAGGTGCTGGTGCTGGACGAAGCGGACCGCATGCTGGACATGGGCTTCATCAAGGACGTGAACCGCATCGTGGAAGAGGCGAGCTACCGCAAGCACACCATGCTGTTCTCCGCCACCCTGGAAGGGGCAGGCCTTGAGAAGTTCGCCAACGATATCCTGAAGGAGCCGGTGGAGCTGCACGCCGAGCCGCCCCGCAGCGAACGTCGTCCCATCACCCAGTGGGTGCACCTGGCCGACGATGCCGCTCACAAGCTGGCCCTGCTGGTGCATATCCTCAAAGATCCCGAGACCCAGAAAGCCATCATCTTCGTCAAGACCCGTGAGCGGCTGGCGGAGCTGTCCGGTCAGCTGCAGGCGGCTGGCGTCTCCTGCGCCTGGATCCGCGGCGAAATGGAGCAGAGCAAGCGCATCGAGTCGATCCGCAAGTTCCATGAAGGGGAAGTGCCCTTCCTCATCGCCACCGACGTGGCCGCCCGCGGCATCGACCTGCCCAACGTCAGCCATGTCATCAACTACGACATGCCTTACGGCGCCGATGTTTACGTCCACCGGATCGGCCGCACCGGCCGTGCCGGCAACCGTGGTTGCGCCATCAGCCTGGTGGAAGCCCACGACATGGCGATGGTCGCCAAGATCGAGCGCTACACCGAAGAGCGTCTCAAGCGCCGGGTGATCGACGAACTGCGCCCCAAACATAAAGAGGCGCGGGTGCCGGTGAAGAAGAAAAAGCCGAAGGACGACAAGAAGAAGTCGGCCAAGAAGAAAAAGAAGTAAGCCTGCCCGCCACAACGGCCATCCCCGGATGGCCGTTGTGCTATCTTCTGCTCACTCGACGGGGGCCAGAAAAGAAAAAAGCCGACGTATAAACGTCGGCCAATAAAAAGTGCTTACAACAGAGGATTCACCTATTCAGACTTGGGGATCCTGAATTTGGTTCCCTCGGGTCGTAATTAATTTTCAGCGCGTTTGAACATCAGGGTATTGGCGTCGGATTCTTCCGCTACGAAGTAGTAGCCATCGGCGTTGAACCCGGTCAGCTGCTCCACCTTGGTGAGTCGGTGCTTGATGATGTGATGGGCCATCATGCCGCGCGCCTTCTTGGCATAGAAGCTGATGATCTTGAACTGGCCGTTCTTCTCGTCCTTGAACACCGGCGTGATGATGCGCCCCTGCAGGGCCTTGGGACGTACCGATTTGAAGTACTCGTCGGAAGCCAGGTTGATCAATACCTCGTCTCCCTGAGCGGCCAGCGCCTTGTTCAGGTGGGCGGTGATGATGTCGCCCCAGAACTGGTAGAGATCCTTGCCACGCGCGTTGTCGAGGCGGATCCCCATCTCCAGCCGGTAAGGCATCATCAGATCGAGCGGGCGCAGCACCCCGTAGAGACCGGAGAGCATGCGCAGGTGCGCCTGGGCGAAGTCGAGATCAGCTTCGCTAAAATCCTCCACCGCCAGCCCCGTGTAGACATCCCCCTTGAAGGCCAGCAGCGCCTGGCGGGCGTTGGCCGGGGTGAAGTCGGGTTGCCAGTCGGCAAAGCGGGCGGCGTTGAGGCCGGCCAGCTTGTCGCTGATCTTCATCAGGCTGGCGATCTGGTCCGGGCTCAGCTGGCGGGCCCGGCCGATCAGCTCGGCGGAGTGGTCCAGCAGCTCGGGTTGGGTGAAACGGGAAGTCACCAGCGGCGACTCGTAGTCCAGCGTCTTGGCCGGGGAAACCACAATCAGCATAACGATCCTTTATAGCGGTGACGCACGCCCCTCATTCATCCAGGGTGACGTTGTCGAGAGTGCCTGCACCCAGCTGCTCGCGCCCCGACAGCTTGATCAGCAGTCGCAGGTCGTTGGCCGAGTCGGCATGGGCAAGGGCCTCACTGTAGCCAATTTGGCCGGCACAGAACAGGGCGAACAGCGCCTGATCGAAGGTCTGCATGCCGAGCTCGGTGGACTTGGTCATCACCTCCTTGAGCCGGTGCATCTCCCCCTTGCGGACGATATCGGTGATGAGCGGGGTGTTGAGCAGCACCTCGAAGGCCGCACAGCGACGGCGTCCGTCCAGGCTGGGCAGCAGCTGCTGAGCCACGATGGCACGCAGGTTGAAGGAGAGATCGAACAGGAACTGGCGATGTTTCTCCTGAGGGACCAGGTGCAGGATGCGGTCCAGCGCCTGGTTGGCATTGTTGGCGTGCAGGGTGGCGAGGCAGAGGTGGCCGGTCTCGGCAAACTGGAGGGCAAACTCCATGGTCTCCTGGCTGCGAATTTCGCCGATCAGGATCACGTCAGGGGCCTGGCGCAACGAACTCTTCAGCGCCACGTCGAATGACGCTGTGTCTATGCCCACCTCGCGCTGGGTGATCAGGCTGCGGCCGTGCTGATGCACGAACTCCACCGGATCTTCCACCGTCAGGATGTGGCCGTCCACATGCTGGTTGCGATAGCCGATCATGGCCGCCTGGGTGGTGGATTTGCCGGCGCCGGTGGCACCGACGAACAGTACCAGCCCGCGCTTGGCCAGGGCGATCTCCTGCAGGATGGGGGGCAGCGCCAGCTCGTCGAAGGTGGGGATGCGGGTCTCGATACGGCGCAGCACCATGCCCGGCAGCTCCTGCTGCCAGAAGGCGCTGACCCGAAAGCGGCCAAGCTCCTCGCGGTGGATGGCGTAGTTGGCCTCCTTGGTGTGCAGGTAGCGCTCGAAGTGCTCCTGGCTCAGGGTCTCCTTGACCAGCGCCAGCGCCCTTGCCTTGTCGAGGGGCGCTTCTGCCAGTGACTGCAGGTGGCCGTTGACCTTGAGGGTCGGCGGCGTGCCGACCGTGATGAACAGATCCGAGCCTTTGCGGGCGACCAGCTCGGTCAGCAGGGCATCCAGATTCATAACGACTCCTTCCCTAGATTCGTCGTGGTTAGATGGTGTTGGGATCGACCGCCTTGGCCTTGGCATCCAGCGCCGCCACTACGCCGCGGCTCACCAGCTGCTTGAGGCTCTGATCCATGGTCTGCATGCCGTGGGTCATCCCGGTCTGGATCACCGAATAGAGCTGGGCGATCTTGTCTTCCCGGATGAGGTTACGCACGGCGGGAATGCCCATCATGATCTCGTGGGCCGCCACCCGGCCGCCACCGATGCGCTTGAGCAGGGTCTGGGAGATGACCGCCCGCAGCGACTCGGAGAGCATGGAGCGCACCATGTCTTTTTCCGCCCCGGGGAAGACGTCGATGATCCGGTCGATGGTCTTGGCCGCCGACGAGGTGTGCAGAGTGCCGAACACCAGGTGGCCGGTCTCGGCCGCGGTCATGGCCAGACGAATGGTTTCCAGATCGCGCATCTCGCCCACCAGGATGATGTCCGGGTCTTCCCGCAGCGCCGAGCGCAGGGCGTTGCTGAAGCTCTTGGTATCGCGGTGTACTTCCCGCTGGTTCACCAGGCAGCGCTTGTTCTCGTGCACGAATTCGATGGGGTCCTCGATGGTGAGGATGTGGTGATGAAAGTTCTCGTTGATGTAGTTGACCATGGCCGCCAGGGTGGTGGATTTACCCGAGCCGGTCGGGCCGGTCACCAGCACTAGGCCGCGCGGGTATTCGGCAATCTTGCGAAAGATCTCCGGCGCGTCCAGATCTTCGAGGCTCAGCACAGTGCTGGGGATGGTCCGAAATACCGCGCCGGAGCCGCGCGCCTGCTGGAAGGCGTTGACCCGGAAGCGGGCCAGGTTCGGCACCTCGAACGAGAAGTCCACCTCGAAGTTCTCTTCCAGTTCCTTGCGCTGGTGGTCGTTCATGATGTCGTAGATGAGGGCGTGCACTTCCCGGTGTTCCAGGGCGGGCAAATTGATCTTGCGAACCTCGCCATCAACCCTGATCATCGGGGGAACCCCGGCCGAGAGGTGTAGATCCGAGGCTTTATGTTTTACACTGAAAGCCAATAACTCTGTGATATCCATAGATTTGTCATTCTCCCATCACAAGATCACTAACGAAACATGAACCAGATTGCCGAGCACCTGCTTCAGGTCAAGGAACGTATTGTACAAGCCGCCAGTCGCGCGGGTCGAAGCCGCGATCACATCCAGCTGCTGGCGGTCAGCAAGACCAAACCGCTGGAGGCCGTTTGCGAGGCCTATGCCGCCGGTCAGCGCCGCTTTGGCGAATCCTACGCCCAGGAAGCGGCGACCAAGATAGATACCCTGCGTGAGCAAGGGGTCTGTGCAGACATAGAGTGGCACTTTATCGGCCCGCTGCAATCGAACAAGTCCAAGCTGGTGGCCGAGCGTTTCGACTGGGTGCAGAGCGTGGACAGAGAGAAGCTGATCGAACGCCTGAACAACCAGCGCCCGAGTGGGCTCGCGCCGCTAAATGTCTGTCTGCAAATCAATATTAGCGGAGAGAGCAGCAAATCCGGAACGTCGGAGCAAGAGATTTTCCGCCTGGCTGAACTGGTCTCCCGCTGTGAACGGCTGCGGCTGCGTGGCCTGATGGCGATTCCGGAGCACACCAGCGACGAGGCGGTGCTGGCCGCCCAGATGGTGCGCATGCAGACTCTGTTCACCGAGCTTGCGCAACAATACCCGGGCGTCGACACCCTCTCGATGGGGATGACCGAGGATCTCGAACTGGCGATCGGCCACGGCAGCACCATGGTGCGGGTCGGTACCGCCATCTTCGGTGCCCGCGACTATTCATGAGCAAGGCCCGGGATGCGATGCATCGGGCAGTGCTTTTTTCAGGTAACAGGAGCGTTTGATGCAGCATAGAATCCTCGCCTTTATCGGGGCGGGCAACATGAGCCGCAGTATCATTGCCGGTCTGGTTCAGGCGGGCTATCCGGCCGACCGGATCATCGCCGCCAACCCCAGTCGGCCCAAGCTGGATGCGCTGGCCAACGACTACGGCATCCGCATCACCCAGGACAACGCCGAGGCGGCCCGGGCGGCGGAGGTGATCGTGCTGGCGGTCAAGCCGCAGCTGATGGCCGCCATGCTGAGTGCGCTGGTGGCACAGCTGGGCACGCTGGAGGGCAAGCTGCTCATCTCCATCGCCGCCGGCATCAAGGTGGCGCGGCTGGCCGAGATGGCGGGCGGCCACGGCCGGATCATCCGCACCATGCCGAACACTCCCTCTCTGCTGGGGCTGGGGATGACCGGGCTGTACGCCCCGCCCGGCATCGAGCAGGCTGACCGGGAGCTGGCCGAGCAGATGATGCAGGCGGTGGGCAAAACCCTGTGGGTGGAGCAGGAGTCCGCCATCAACGGCGTCATCGCCGCGGCCGGCAGTGCACCTGCCTACTTCTTCCTGTTCATGCAAGCCATCGCCGAGGAGGCCGAGGCCATGGGCTTCTCCCCCGAGCAGGCCCGCCTGCTGGTGCAGCAGACCGCTCTTGGTGCGGCCGTCATGGTGGAGCAGAATCCCGAGCTGTCGCTGCAGACCCTGCGCGAGCAGGTAACCAGCAAGGGCGGCACCACCGCCGAGGCGATCAAGACTTTCCAGCAGCAGGGACTGATGCCGCTGACGGCACACGCCATGCAGGCGGCCGTTGCCCGGGCCGGCGAAATGGAAACCCTGTTCTGAACCCGATTTCTCTTACTCTCTGTCTCAACCTGGAGCCCAGATGAACACTGCTTACTTTCTGATTAACACGATTTTTGACCTCTATCTCATGGTGGTGCTGTTGCGCGTCTGGCTGCAGTGGGCCCGCGCAGACTTCTACAACCCCATGAGCCAGATGGTGGTCAAGCTGACCAATCCGCTGGTGGTGCCGCTGCGCCGGATCATTCCCGGGTTTGGCGGGCTCGACATAGCCTCTGTGCTGCTGGCCATCATCATCGCCTTCGCCAAACTGGCGCTGCTCAAGAGCATGAACGTGCTGCTGGCCGACTGGCTCACCCTCAGCCTGTTTGCCGGCCTCACCGTGCTGAAGAAGGCCGGCTCCATGATCTTCTGGGTGCTGCTGATCCGCGCCATCCTGAGCTGGGTCAGCCAGGGTCGCAACCCCATCGAGTATGTGATGCACCAGCTGACCGAGCCCTTCCTGGCCCCCATCCGCCGCATTCTGCCGGCCCTGGGCGGGCTGGATCTCTCCGTTCTGGTCGCCTTTATCGGGCTGCAGGCCATAAACTATCTGTTGGGTGATCTGTTCGGCCAGCTGTGGTGGATGATTTGATGGCAGCCGTCCTGCGGGAAGGGGATGAGCTGATAATGCATCTGATGATCCAGCCCAAGGCGAGTCGGGATCAGATCGTCGGATTGCATGGAGAAGAGTTGAAAGTGGCCATCACGGCGCCGCCGGTGGATGGCCAGGCCAACAGCCACTTGATCAAGTACCTGGCCAAGCAGTTCAAGGTGGCCAAGGGGCAGGTTCGCATCGTGCGGGGGGAGCTGGGACGGCACAAGACGGTCGCCATCGAGGCGCCCAGGCAGATCCCCGCCGAGGTCAGTGCCCTGCTGGACAATCAGGGTTAACACGAGAAGGATGACACCATGAAAACAGCCTGGATAAGCTGCCTGCTGGCACTGCTGCTGACCTTGCCCCTGCGGGCCGAACAGATGAAGGAACTGGGCCCCTGGCAGGTACACTACAGCGCCTTCAACTCCAGCTTCCTCACCCCCGAGGTGGCCAAGGCCTACGGCCTGGAGCGCAGCCGCTACAACGGCATCGTCAACATCGCGGTGCAGAACAAGCAGGGGGTCGCCCAGGCGGTGGGGATCAGCGGCGAGGCCAAAAACCTCACCGGCACCATCCGCAACCTGAGCTTCCAGGAGGTCAAGGAGGGGGATGCCATCTACTATCTGGCGGTGCTGCCCTACCGCAACGAGGATACCTACCAGTTCACCCTGAAGATTATGGGGGAGGGGCAGCAGCAGACACTGACCTTCCAGCAGACCTTCTACGTCGACTGATACTTGTCATGCCCAGAAAAAGCCCCGAACGCAGGTTCGGGGCTTTTTTCATGACGGCGAGTCGGTTGGCGGGGTGAAGTCGTGGATCTCCCCGATCCGCGGGGTGAAGCGGGGATCCTGATCCCGGTTGTGCTCCACCCACTCCATGGCCTGACAGAAGCTCTCCCGCTTCGAGAATTCGCTGCGCACCTGATCGATGGCCCGCTCCGCGCTGCGCCGCTCCATCTTGCTGGCCTTGCGGTCGCTGAACTGCTTGTGCTGGGCCAGCATCCACTCGGTGAAGGCCTGGCGGCACTGTGCCTCGCTGGCTGCCTGGGCGGGCAGGGCCGTCAGCAGGGCGATCATCAATAAATAGCGCATAACAACATCGGTGACTAAGGGGAGTGGTTGTCTGAAAGGGCGGCATTCTATGCCGAAAACTTGAGCATGAACAGGGGAAGAGAGGGAGCCGGCATGGCCGGCCCCCACAGGGTCAGTGTTTGACGAGGTAGAGCTGGCGGCTGTAGGCCACGTCTTCCGGATTGTTGATGGGATAGCCCTTGAGCCAGGGCTTGATCAGCCGGGCGTTGGTGTACTGATAGATGGGGGCGATGGGCGCCTCGTCCTGCAGTATGGTTTCGGCCTCATCGAACAGGCGGGCCCGTTCACGGGGATCCTGGCTGTTGGCAGCCTTGGCCAGCAGGGCATCGTAGCCGGCGTTGGCGAAGCGGGCCATGTTGCCGCTGTGGTGGGAGCCCCACAGGCCGAGGAAAGCGGACGGGTCGTTGTAGTCGGCCACCCAGGAGGAGCGGATCACCTCGAACTCCCCGCTCTGGCGGCTGTCGAGATAGGTTTTCCACTCCTGATTGGTGAGCTCGACCCGGGCTCCCAGCTTCTGTTTCCACAGGTTGGCGATGGCCAGCGCCATCTTCTTGTGTACCTCGGCCGTGTTGTAGAGCAGGGTCAGCTTGAGCGGGTTGGCCGGGCCGTAGCCCGCCTCCTTGAGCAGGGCTCTGGCCTTGTCGTCCAGCACCTGCTGACTGTTGCTGGAGAGCAGGTTGGCCTTGGGCTCGAAGCCGGTAACCACGTCCGGGGTGAAGTGATAGGCCGGTTTTTCTCCGGTGCCCAGGATCTTGCTGGCGATGAGGCCACGGTCGATGGTGTAGGAGAGCGCCTTGCGCACCCGCACGTCGTTGAGGGGCGCGCGCTGGGTGTTGAAGGCGTAGTAGTAGGTGCCGAGCTGATCCGGGGTATAGACCTCGCCCGGGATCTGCTGCATCAGTTTGTGATACTGCTCCTTGGGGAAGGACTCGGTGATGTGCAGGTCGCCGGCCAGGTAGCGGTTGGTGGCCGCGCTCTCCTGGTTGATGGGTACGAAGGTGACCTTGGTCAGCACGGTATGGGCGCGATCCCAGTAGTAGGGGTTGGGGGTCAGCTCCAGCTTCTCGTTCACCACCCGGTGACTCAGCACGAAGGCGCCGTTGCCGACCAGCTTGCCGGGCTGGGTCCACTGGTTGCCGTATTGCTCCATGCTGGCACGATGCAGCGGCGACAGGCTGGGGTGGGTCAGCAGGCTCAGGAAGTAGGGCACCGGCTGGGAGAGGGTCACCTGCAGGGTATGCTCATCGAGGGCCTTCACCCCGAGCTCTGTGGGGGGCAGCTTGCCGGTCACGATGTCGTCCACCTTGTCGAAGCGAGCCAGCTGAGCGAACCAGGCAAAGGTGGCTGCCTCTTTGGGATCGACCAGTTTGCGCCAGCCGTAGACGAAGTCGGCGGCCTGCACGGGATCGCCGTTGGACCAGCGGGCATCCTGTCGCAGATGGAAGGTGAAGCGCTGATTGCCCTGGTTGTCCCAGCTGGCGGCTACCCCGGGCTGCACCTTGCCGTCCGGTCCCTGGGTTAGCAGCCCCTCGTAGAGATCCCGCAGTACCTGCAACTCGGGCAGGCCGACCAGCTTGAGCGGGCTCAGGCTCGCCGGCTCGTCTTTCAGATGACGCACGACGGCCTGTTCGGCGGCGAGCTGGGTGCCGGGTGGAACATCGGCAGCCTGGACACAGGCACAGCCCAGCAGGGCCAGCAGGGGACTCCATCCTTTCATGGTTGATCCTTCAAATAGTGTGAAGCGGGGTGAAAACTCGGCGAGAAGTGATCGCCGACAGACGGGAAATCATGATATCCCGTTTGCTGGTCAGACCGCCAGTATGAGTCCCTTGGATGAGGGGACTCCCCGGCATCTTATTTGACCCGCCATTCGGGCAGAGGAGTGAGTAATGAGAGCGTGGATCCTTTTGGCTCTGTCTATCAGTCAGGGGGCCTGGGCCTTGGCGCCGTGTGAGCGCGAGAGCCAGGTTGGCAGTTGGTGCGAGGTGAACATAGATCAGCTGCATCCGACCCAGGGTGGCGTGGGCCAGATCCAGGTCGACAACACCCAGGCCGAGCTGGCGGGCAAGAGCGCAAAGCAGCTCGACAAGTTGATGAAAAAGAAAGAGATCCCCATCGTCATTGCGCCCGATGGCGGTTACTGGCTGGTGGACAGGCACCATCTGACCAAGGCGCTGTGGCAGTCTGGCGTGAAGCAGGTGCGGGTCAAGGTGATCGCCAGGTTGCAGGACAAGGAGAACTTCTGGAGCCAGATGCAGTGCAACCACTGGGCCTGGCTCAAGGATGAAAAGGGCGGCGCACTGACGCCGCAGCAACTGCCGGCCCACATCGGCGAACTGCCGGATTACCCCTATCGGACGGTGGCCGGGCTGCTGCAGGATGCGGGCTATTTTGACAAGCGGGAGCAGGTCTACTTCGTCGAGTTTGCCTGGGCCAGCTGGCTCGGCCAGCAGATGGACTGGCTGCCGGTCGACAGCGCCAACCTGGCGGATCGTCTCTATCAGGCCAAGCGGCTGGCGTGCAGCAGCAAGGCGGCGGATCTGCCCGGTTATCCGGGCAAGCAGTGCCGGGTCAATCAGTCGCGCAGCGGCAACTGAGGGGATGGCCGCTATCACAGCAATTGCGGGGGGCCAATGCCCCCCGCTTCGTCATGATGGTTGCCGGGTCTGCTGCCAGTGCGCGGCGGCCTGTTCCAGCAGGGCCACTTCGCCTTGCTGGATCAGCGGCAGCAAGGCCTGCACCTGGGCATCCGGCCACTCCCACCAGGCCAGCGCCTGCAAGCGGGCGATCTCCTCCTCAGCAAAGCGCATCCTGATAACTCGGGCCGGGGTACCGGCCACCATGGCATAGGGCGGCACATCCTGATTGACCAGGGCGCGCGCCGCTATGATGGCGCCGTCGCCGAGGGTGACCCCCGGCATGATCATGGCGTCCATGCCGATCCAGACGTCGTTGCCGATGCGAGTGTCGCCGGCAGGGCGATAGCTGCGCTGGAGGGCGTCGAGATCGGCAAACGGATAGGTGCTGATGAAGTTGGCATTGTGGGTGTGGTTGCCGCCCATCAGGATCTTCACCCCGGCGGCTATTTGCACATAGTCACCGATATGGAGTTGATCGATGTGCCAGAGCGGCTCCCAGCCGGTCTCTGGGCTGCGGCTGAAGCTGTCGCCGTGCAGATAGCGCACGGCGGCCTCTTCAAACGGGCCGTCCCAGGCGCCGGAGTAGTAGCTGTGGCGCCCCTTCAGGTGGATGTTGGGGTTGCTCACCGTCAGGTGCAGGTACTCGACCTGCGACCAGTGTTGGCAGGGTTTCATGATTGTCTCCTCGTTCAAATGGATAGGGTGGATGACGCGAGGAGCGCAGCTAATAGATCCAGACCAGCAGGCGGGGCACGCACAGAGTCGAGCAGCCCAGATCCTGGGGAAAGCGGGGTCGCAGCATGGAGTGTGCGGGTCCTGAAGAGTGGATCAGCATGGTAAGTCATATGGGGATGGGGGCCAAGCCAACCATCGTTATCTGGTCAAAACCTGCACGAAATATCGGGTTGATATTCATTCTCAACTGGGCATGATAAAAGTCCCACCCATCAACTTGGGAGATCGGCATGACCCATCAAATCTGGCAGCGTTACATGCTGGAGGCTGAAAACGCACTGGGCGCGGGCGCGCTCGGCACCGCCATCTGCCTCTATCAGCAGGCCCTCGCCGAGGTATACGAACTGAGTGACGGTGAGCTTGATGAACTGGCCAGCATGCGGGTGGCGACCTGCCACCGGCTGGCCGACTTCTGGCGCGCCATGGAGGAGCCAGCCTACGAGCTGCGCTACCTCAAGCTGGCCTCCGAGCTGGTGACGGCGTTGGTGCCCCAGTGCCCGAACCAGGCGTGCGAATCCCTCATCAGCGAGTTGGGTTGCTGTCGGGCGGCGCTGCTCTCTTTCCTCAAGCGCCACCCCAATCCCGACATCGCCCGCTTGATCCAGCTGCAGGATCAGGTGCAGGGCTGCGAGCTGATCGGCCGCTTTCGCCTCAACTGAGGATCATTTACGGCCTTTGAGGCGCTGGGCGATCCGCGTTTGTGCCTCTTCCCCCTGCAGGGCGAGGGAGAAGGCGCGCGCCTCCAGATCGATGATGAAGTGCACCGCCTGCCTGAGCTCCTGCTTGAGCAGCGCCTTGCTCTTTTGCAGCGCCTTGGGCGCCTTGGCCGCCAGCTTCAAACCCTGTTCCCGGGCAAAGGGGAGCAGGGCTTCGGCCGCCAGCACCCGGTTGGCGAGCCCCAGCCGCAGTGCCTCGTCGGCATCGATGGCTTCGGCCAGCAGCAACAGCTCCGCCGCCTTCAAGTGACCCACACTGCGCGGCAGCAACAGGCTGGAGGCAAACTCCGGCACCAGCCCCAGCTCGACAAAGGGCAGTTGCAGGCGGGCATTGTCGGCCAGATAGACCAGATCGCAGTGCAGCAGCAGGGTGGTGCCAATCCCCACCGCTGCACCGCCGACCGCGGCGATCACCGGTTTCGGGAAGTCGGCCAGGGTATGGAGGAACTGCAAGATGGGGTCGTCCGCCTCCAGAGTCTCTTTCCCCACGAAGTCGACCAGGTCATTGCCGGCGGTAAAGCAGTCGCTCTGCCCCTGGATGAGCAGGGCATGGATGGCGTCATCTTTCGTCGCTTGTCGCAAGGCGTCGGTGAGCGCACGATACATGGCGGTATTGAGGGCATTGCGCTTGTCGGGACGATTGAGGGTCAGGGTGAGCAAGCCATCCTGCTGCTCGACAATGATAATGGGGTCCATGTCTAAATCCTTGTTATTGCTGGCTGTCAAAAGCTTACTGCTGCGGTAATCTTTGCTGCGTTTAACAACATCATAAAAGGATTTCAACCATGTTTAAACGTGCGTTCTACTCCCTGCTGGCCCTGGGGCTGGCTGCTCCCGCTCTGGCCAAGGTCGAGGCCGTCGACGGCTATGTGCGTCTGCTGCCGCCGGGCTCGCCCAACACCGCCGCCTTTCTGGTGCTGAAGAATGATGCCGATCAGCCGGTCAAGCTGGTGGCTGCCGCCTCGCCCGAGGTGGGCCGCGCCGAGCTGCACACCCATCTGCACGAGAACGGTGTGATGAAGATGCGCCAGGTCGAGAGTATTGAGGTGCCGGCCAAGGGGGAGGTGGCGCTCAAACCCGGCAGCTTTCACATCATGCTGTTCGAGGTGCGCGAGCTCTCCCAGGGCACCCCTTTCCCGCTGACATTGACCATGGATGATGGCCAGAAGCTGGAGTTGAGCCTGCCGGTGAAGCCGATTGAACCCATGACAGGCATGCAGCACTGACATTAATGGACGCTTGTTCAGTTTTTTACACTGTGTATTCCCGTCGCACTGGGTAAAATGATGGCCTTTCCAGTCCATAGATAGAGAGTGACGTGATGAAGAAGACCTTGATTGCCGGTTGCGTACTGGCCCTGTTCAGCCAAGCTGCCATGGCTGCCGATGACTGGCGTTTCGCTGCCGGTACCGATGTATGGAATGCTCAGGGCAGCGGCCAGATCAACGGTGTCGGGGCCAACGGCAGCTACGACGAGAACTACAACTGGAGCGGCTACCTGCAACTGGAGCACGGCATCATCCTGCTGCCCAACGCCAAGTTCGAGATCTCCGATTTCGGTACCAGCGGCGGCGCCCTCAACAACGATCTGATGGCGTATGACCTGAGCCTCTACTATCGCCTGTTCAACAACGACCTGTTCCAGATCGATCTGGGTCTGACCGGTCGTCGCTACGATGGTGATTTCAACACCCAGCACTACTCCTATGACAAGGACGTGCTGATGGCCTACACCGGCGCCGAAGTGCGCATCCCGGGTACCGGCTTTGCCGCCTTCGGCGATGCCCGCGTGCAGGATGCCGACAACTACGACTACCGTCTGGGTGGCTCCTACAAGTTCGCGACCGTACCGCTCAAGGTGCGTGCCGGCTGGCGTGATGCGAGTATGGACTTCGATCGCGTTGACCAGCGGGTCGACGGCTGGTTCATCGGTGGCGAATTCACCTTCTAATTCCGGCAACGGCTGATGACGATGCTTCCATCATCCCGATGGCGGCATCCGACGAGGAAAGAGCATGGGTCATATCATAGTGACGGGGGCGGGGTCCGGTCTGGGCCGGGCGCTCACCATAGGTCTGGTTGAACGCGGTCATCAGGTCTCCATGATGGGGCGTCGTTATCAGAGGCTGCAGGAGCAGGAGGAGTTGCTCGGCAAGGCGGTGATCGGCATCGCCGCCGATCTGGCACACCACGAGGAAGTGGACGTGGCGTTTGCCGCCGCGGTGGAGTGGGGCGGCCTGCCCGAGCTGGTGCTGCACTGCGCCGGCGTGGGCGAGTTCGGCCCGGTCGGCGTCTATACCGCCGAGCAGATCCGCCGGGTGGTGGAGAGCAACCTCATCTCCACCATTCTGGTGGCCCAGCAGACGGTGCGCCTCATCGGCGACAAGGGCGGCGTGCTGGCCAACGTGCTCTCCTCCGCCGCCCAGGTGGGCAAGGCCAACGAGAGCCTCTACTGCGCCTCCAAATGGGGCATGCGGGGTTTTCTGGAGTCGTTGCGGGCCGAGCTGAAAGGCTCGCCGCTGCGGCTGGTGAACCTCTATCCGAGCGGGATCCGCAGTGAATTCTGGGACAACTCGGATCACGTGGACAGCAGCGGCTTCATGACCCCGGAAGACGCCGCCGCCTACATGCTGGATGCGTTGGAAGCCAGAAGCAGCTGCCATGTGACCGATCTCTTCATCGGTCGCAACTAGCTGCGGCCGGTCTCGCCTCTGCCCTGCGGCAGAAAACAAAAAGCGCGCCTAATGGCGCGCTTTTTTATGGTGGCTAGGGGCGTAATTAACGGCCCAGCTTGGCCTTGAGCAGGGCAACGATCTCGCTGATCGCCACTTCCTGCTTCTCGCCAGTGCGGCGGCACTTGTACTCCACCACGCCGTTGTCCAGACCGCGATCGCCGATGACGATGGCGTGCGGCACACCCAGCAGCTCCATGTCGGCAAACATCACGCCCGGGCGCTCTTTACGGTCATCGAACAGCACATCCACCCCAGCGGCCTTCAGCTCGGTGTAGAACTGCTGTGCCTGCTCGGCCACACGCTCGGATTTGTGCATGTTCATCGGCACGATGGCCACTTCGAACGGGGCGATGGCTTCCGGCCAGATGATGCCGTACTGGTCGTTGTTCTGCTCGATGGCGGCAGCCACCAGACGGGAAACCCCGATACCGTAGCAACCCATCTCCATGGTGACGGACTTGCCGCCCTCGTTCAGCACGCTCGCCTTCATGGCTTCGGAGTACTTGGTACCCAGCTGGAAGATGTGGCCCACTTCGATGCCGCGCTTGAGCAGCAGCTTGCCCTGGCCGCACGGGCTCGGGTCACCTTCTACCACGTTGCGCAGGTCGGCCACTTCATAGGTTGCGATGTCGCGATCCCAGTTGGCACCGGTCAGGTGGAAGCCGGTCTCGTTGGCGCCACAGACGAAGTCCGCCAGATGGGCGGCGCTGCGATCGGCGATGATGCGACCGGCAAAGCCGACCGGACCGATGGAGCCTGCGTCGCAACCGGCAGCAGCCTTGATCTGCTCGTCGTTGGCGAAAGTCAGCGGGTTGGCAACGCCGGCCAGCTTCTCGGCCTTGATTTCGTTCAGCTCGTGATCGCCACGCAGGACCAGTGCGATGACGGCCTGGTTGCCGTGCTCGTCCTCTTCACCCAGCACCAGCAGGGTCTTGGCAATGGCGCTCGGCGCCACGTTCAGGAAGGCGGCCACTTCGTCGATGGTGTGGACGGCCGGGGTAGCGACCTTGGTCAGGGCCGAGGTGGCGGCAGCACGCTCGCCAGCCGGTGCCAGCGCTTCGGCCATCTCGATGTTGGCGGCGTAATCTGATGTGTCGGAGAAGGCGATCAGATCTTCACCGCTCTCGGCCAGCACCTGGAATTCGTGGGAGCCGGTACCACCGATGGAGCCGGTATCGGCCTGCACCGGACGGAAGTTCAGCCCCATGCGGGTGAAGGCGGCGCAGTAGGCGGCGTGCATCCGCTCGTAGGTTTCGATCAGCGAAGCCTTGTCGATGTGGAAGGAGTAGGCGTCCTTCATCAGGAATTCACGGCCACGCATCACGCCGAAGCGGGGACGCACTTCATCGCGGAATTTGGTCTGGATCTGGTAGAGGTTGAGCGGCAGCTGCTTGTAGCTGTTCACTTCGTAACGCACCAGCGAGGTGATCACCTCTTCGTGAGTCGGACCCAGTACGAAGGGGCGGTTGTGACGGTCGGTCAGACGGCACAGCTCGGGACCGTAGTCATCCCAGCGGCCGGACTCCTGCCACAGCTCGGCGGGCTGCACCACCGGCATGGAGACTTCGATGGCACCAGCATTGTTCATCTCTTCGCGAACAATGTTCTCGATTTTTTTCAGAACCCGCAGACCGGATGGCAGCCAGGCATACATGCCGGAGGCCAGTTTGCGGATCATGCCGGCGCGCAGCATCAGCTGGTGGCTGACGATCTCGGCATCGGACGGGGTTTCCTTGAGAGTGGAAAGCAGATATTGGCTGGTACGCATCGCGGTAGACCTTAGCTAAGACGGGCGGCTGGGCCCTGGATAATTTCAAGAGCGGAATTTTAACAGGCCGGACCCTGCGGCCCAAGGGCTAAATTCGTACGACGGGAGAAAGCGGGGGCATAGCCCCCGTGTTGGTCAGACCCGAAATTGCGACAGCAGGCGCTGTTGCAGCAGGCTGGCCTGATGCAGGGAGGAGGCGAGCTGCAGGCACTCCTGTGCCTCCTGTTCGCCGGTCTGGGCCTGCAGGCTGATGCCGGAGACCTTGTCCGAGGTGTGGCTCAGGGTATGGGAGAGCTGGCCGGTGGCATCGGCCACCTGTTGCACCATGTCCGCCAGATGGTCGATGGCCTCTTCCACCTTGAACAGGATCTGCCTGGTGTTGTCGGAGTCCTCCATGCCGGATTCCACCGTCTTCAGATTGCGCTGCATCATCAGATAGGCTTTCTCGGTCTGTTGCTGGATGCTGTTGATCACCTCGGTTATTTCGGCGCTGGAGGAGGCGGTGCGATTGGCCAGGGTGCGTACCTCGTCGGCGACCACGGCAAAGCCGCGGCCCATTTCGCCGGCCCGGGCCGCCTCGATGGCGGCGTTGAGCGCCAGCAGGTTGGTCTGCTCCGAGATGCTGCTGATGGTGGAGATGATCTGGCCAATCTGGCTGGCCTGCTCCTTGAGGGCGTTGATGGCGTTGGCGCACTCGCCCACTTCCACCACTACCCGCTGCATGCCGTTGCTGGCGGAGGTCACGTATTGGCTGCTCTCGGCGGTGAGCTGGCGTACCTCGTTGGCGTTTTGCGCCGCCAGGCTGCAGTTGTCCGAGATGGAGGTGGCGACCTGGACCATCTGCTCGCTGTCGTGGTGCAGTGCCTGGGCGTGTTCGGCGGTCTGGCGGCTGCTCTGGCTGATGGCTTCGACCCGGTTGACCGAGGTGTGGACGTGCTCGCTGATGTGCTGGTTGTTGTCCATGGTGGAGCTGATCATCTTCTGCAGTTTCTCGATGAAGCGATCCACGCTGCCGGCCAGCGAGCCAATCTCGTCGTCGCGCTTGAGATTGATCCGCGCGTTGAGATCGCCCTCACCGGCGGCTATGTCCTGCATGCGTTGATTGACCTGCAGCAGGGGTTTGACGATGGCGCGCACCAGCCAGAAGCCGCACAGGGTCACGAGCAGCAGGCTCAACAGCAGGCCCCCCAGCAGCAGGTTCTTGGTGTGGCTGATGATGCTGTTGAGCTGGTTCACCTGATCCTCGACCGTGGCATCCCCCTTGGCTTCGACCTCGACCAGTTGCTGCTTGAGCTGGTCGGCACTGCGTTCATAGTTGACCAGTTGACCCTGATACTCACTCAGTGCTGCCATCCACTGCACCATCAGCCGCTGCACCTCGATTTGCAAGGTGCGGTACTGGGTTGCCAGCGACTGGCCGGCAAATTCCCCTTCGCCGGGCACATCAAACATGCCGCTGCCCAGCATGGCGTCGACCGCTTCCTGGTAGAAGCGGGTCGCCTCCTTCATCTCGGCCTGGATGGCGGGAGTCGGCCCCTCGCTCTGCATCTTCTCCAGGGCATAGAGCTGGCGCAGGAAGCCGATGTTGGCCTCCATGCCGCCATCGGCAGCATGCCAGCGGGTCGCCAGACCGCCATTCCAGCTGATGGCCTGATCCGGCGACTGGGTCAGGCTCTCGACCGCGCCGTCCCCCACCACCTCAAGCTGGGTCGAGAGGCGGGACATGCGCTCCGAGCTGGCGCGCAGCGCCTGATCGACGCTGGTAAAGGCCTGGTAGAGTGCCAGCAACTGCTCCTGTTGCTGCTGATAGGCCTGATGCTGTTGCTCCATCGCGCTGATGGTGGTGGCGTCGATCAGCCGACCTTCCCCCACCCGGCGCATGGCATCGGCGGTGGCCGCTCTGGCGCGCTGCAGCTCCGGCTCGTCGAGCGGCATGCCTCTGAGCATCTTCTGGATGTAGAGCGACTGGTTGCCGAGCTCGATGGACCCCTCCATGGCGCCGTCGGCAGTTTGCCAGGCGGCGCCCAGTACATAGGAGAGCAGATCCGCCAGTCGCTGGCTGCCATACCAGCCGACGATGCCCATCCCCAACGTGCAGCTGAGCAGAATGGTCAGCCCGAGATTCGATGTGGTGACAATTTTCATGATGCAGGACCTTCCTTGGCTCCGAACAAACCCAATTCAGTGTTTTATCAATGGCGGGAATCCGCCATTCCCGATGAAAAATAAAGTTGTTGCCATGCCCGGATCCAAGCATGACTGGCAACGGGCGAACGTGCCGAGAATCCGCCCCGATCCTCACCGCCCTATGCTGGATACTTATCCAGTTATTCTTTATGCTATGAGCCAATTTACAGATAGCTGGTTTGGTGAGGAGATTGCCGTGATTGGTCGCTTGAGAGGCGTAGTCATTGAGAAACAACCCCCCGAGGTACTGCTGGAGGTCGGGGGCGTGGGCTATGAGGTACAGATGCCCATGAGCTGCTTCTATGATCTGCCCGAGATCGGCAAGGAGGCGACCATCCACACCCATTTCGTGGTGCGGGAAGATGCCCAGCTGCTCTATGGCTTCAACCACAAGCAGGAACGGGCGCTGTTTCGCGAGCTGATCAAGACCAACGGGGTCGGTCCCAAGCTGGCGCTGGCCATCCTCTCCGGCATGACCGCCACCCAGTTCGTGCTGAGCGTCGAGCGCGAAGAGATAAGCTCCCTGGTCAAGTTGCCGGGGGTGGGCAAGAAGACCGCCGAGCGGCTGGTGGTGGAGATGAAGGACAGGCTCAAGGGCTGGGTCAGCCATGATCTCTTCTCGCCGGCCGAGATCACCCTGCCTGCCAGAGAGAGTGCCCTGCGGGCGCCGGATTCGAGCGAAGAGGCGGCCAGCGCGCTGGTGGCGCTCGGCTACAAGCCGCAGCAGGCCAGCCAGATCGTCAGCAAGGTCGCTGTCGACGGCATGTCGGTGGAAGATATCATCCGTGAAGCACTGCGCAGCCTGGTGTGAGGTAGACAATGATTGAAGCGGATCGTCTCATCTCCGCCTCCGGCGGGCGGGAAGAGGAAGTCATCGATCGGGCCATCCGGCCCAAGCTGCTGGCCGATTACACCGGTCAGGATCCCGTCTGCGAGCAGATGGAGATCTTCATCGCGGCGGCGCGCCAGCGTGGCGAGGCGCTCGATCACCTGTTGATCTTCGGCCCGCCGGGGCTTGGCAAGACGACGCTGGCCAACATCGTGGCCAACGAGATGGGGGTCAACATCAAGACCACTTCCGGCCCGGTGCTGGAGAAGGCCGGCGATCTGGCGGCGCTGCTCACCAACCTCGAACCAAACGACGTGCTGTTCATCGACGAGATCCACCGCCTCAGTCCGGTGGTGGAGGAGGTGCTCTATCCGGCGATGGAGGACTACCAGCTCGACATCATGATCGGGGAGGGGCCCGCCGCCCGTTCCATCAAGCTCGATCTGCCCCCCTTCACCCTGATCGGTGCCACGACCCGGGCTGGCTCCCTCACCAGTCCGCTGCGGGATCGTTTTGGCATAGTGCAACGGCTCGAGTTCTACAACGTCAAGGATCTGACCGACATCGTCGCGCGCAGCGCCCGTTGCCTCGGGCTCGACATGACGGAAGACGGTGCACTGGAGGTGGCGCGTCGTTCGCGCGGTACGCCGCGAATTGCTAACCGTTTGTTGCGCCGGGTGCGCGATTTTGCCCAGGTGAAATCTGACGGCCGCATCGATGGACCCATAGCGGCCCGAGCCATGGACATGCTGGACGTGGATAATGAAGGCTTCGACTTCATGGACCGCAAGTTATTGTTGGCTGTGATAGACAAGTTTCTGGGCGGGCCGGTGGGGCTCGACAACCTGGCGGCTGCCATCGGGGAGGAGAAGGACACTATCGAGGATGTACTCGAGCCTTATCTGATCCAGCAGGGCTATCTGCAACGTACACCCAGAGGGCGGATCGCGACACCAAGAGCTTATGCGCATTTTGGCCTGCAACGGCCAGATGAAGGGTGAAAATAGCTGATTGAACAAAAAACCGCCGCCAGAGGCGGTTTTTTGTTATCCGGGCAAAAAAAAGCCCACTGCGGATGCGGTGGGCAAAGACAATTCAGGATGGATGTTCACAGACAGTGAGTGCGTCTGGAGACAGACCGGTAAAAAAACAGAGGAGCCGTCGCGAGGCCTCAGAGTCGGTTCATTTGATAGAGCTGCACGAACGAAAGCTTGTAGTAACGGATGGTTTTAGCAACAAACTTTTTCATCTTTGATTCCAATAAACAGGTTCGAAATGTTCATCGAATACGTACCGGGAACCCAGATTGACCGGCCTGTATCCAAGGGTATGCCCTCACTGCGAGGCGCATTGTAGGAGCTCTATCGGACTCGGACAAACAAGAAAAATTACCTATCTCAGATTAGATTAACTAATCATTTTGCCGGCTTGTGGAATTAGCATGAACATGCGTTTTTAGTGGTTTTTAATTAGTTTTATTCGGACCCGGCACAGCCACAGGAAACATTATGAAAACGACCTTGTCAGTTGTTTTTTAACAGAACCATTACTAATTGGTGATAAATATAAATTTGATTTAAATCAATGATTTGCGATCTTTGTTTTTTTGTGACGCAGCTCTCTAAAATAAATCTCATCGGTCATGAAAATGCCTTTAAAAGGCATGTATTCATGATGGTTTTACATTGATTTCAATCAAATAAAGGTGATATAAAACGCAGGTCATTATGGGCGGGAATAAAGCAAGCTAGATTGTTTTGCAATTGTTAAACATTAGCTTTTTTTGTTCCCTATTATTGCCTTGTTGTTAATGTGGTGGCAGTCGAATCCGGTCGTCAGTGCAAAACTGGAACATGACCGATAATTCGGGGACTTCCAACGGAAGCTTTGTCCTTAAAACTTAAAATAGCCGTGCCAATAATCGGTGAGGAAACATCATGATTGCTGAGCATGTGGTAGACCTATCGCGGTTCCAATTCGCTGCGACGGCCCTTTATCACTTCCTGTTTGTGCCCCTGACGCTCGGAATGGCCTTCATTCTGGCGATCATGGAGTCTGTCTATGTGATGACCAACAACCCTGTCTACCGGGACATGACCAAGTTCTGGGGCAAGTTGTTTGGTATCAACTTTGCCCTTGGGGTCACCACAGGGCTGACCATGGAGTTTCAGTTCGGTACCAACTGGGCTTACTACTCCCACTACGTCGGCGATATCTTCGGGGCCCCGCTGGCCATCGAAGGCTTGATGGCCTTCTTCCTGGAATCCACCTTCGTCGGTATGTTCTTCTTCGGTTGGGATCGCCTCTCCAAGCGTCAGCACCTGGCTGCGACCTGGCTGATGGCGCTGGGGACCAACCTCTCCGCCCTCTGGATCCTGGTGGCCAACGGCTGGATGCAGAACCCGGTCGGTGCCGAGTTCAACTTCGAATCCATGCGGATGGAGATGGTGAGCTTCGCCGAACTGGTGTTCAACCCGGTTGCTCAGGTCAAGTTCGTGCATACCGTCGCGGCCGGCTACACCACGGGCGCCATGTTCGTGCTGGGTATCTCTTCCTACTACCTGCTAAAGAATCGTGATGTGGCCTTTGCCCGTCGCTCCTTCGCCATCGCAGCCGCTTTCGGCATGGCTTCCATCCTCTCCGTGCTGATCCTCGGTGACGAGTCCGGTTACGAGACCGGTGAGGTGCAGAAGGTGAAACTGGCGGCCATCGAGGCCGAGTGGAACACCGAGCCGGCACCTGCCTCCTTTACCCTGTTTGGCATTCCGAATCAGGAAGAGATGCGCACCGACTACGCCATCAAGATCCCCTATGCGCTCGGCATCATCGCTACCCGTTCCCTGGATGGTCAGGTCACCGGCCTCAAGGATCTGAAGAGCGAGCATGAGCTGCGCGTGCGCAACGGCATGACCGCCTACGACCTGCTGACCAAGCTGCAATCCGGCGACAAGTCCGACGATACCCGTACCCGCTTCGATGAAGTGAAGCAGGATCTGGGCTACGGTCTGCTGCTCAAGCGCTACACCAACAACGTCACCGATGCCACCGACGAACAGATCAAGGCTGCCGTGGATGACTCCATCCCGCAGGTTGCGCCGCTGTTCTTTGCCTTCCGCATCATGGTTGCCTGCGGCATGCTGATGCTGCTGCTGATCGGTCTGGCCTTCTATGACAGCACCCGCCACAAGATCGGCGAGCGCAAATGGCTGCTCAAGGCGCTGCTGTACGGTATCCCCTTGCCTTGGATCGCCATCGAGTGTGGCTGGTTCGTCGCTGAGTATGGCCGTCAGCCCTGGACCATCGCCGAAGTGTTGCCGACCTCCGTCTCCGCATCCAATGTGCCGGCGTCCGAGATCTGGTTCTCCCTGATCGGGATCTGCCTGTTCTATACCGTACTGCTGATCATCGAGATGTATCTGATGTTCAAGTACGCGCGTCTGGGCCCAAGCAGTCTGAAGACGGGCAAGTACCACTTCGAACAGAGCAAGGCATAAGGAGAGTAACCCATGTTTGATTACGAAATGTTGCGTCTGGTCTGGTGGGTGCTGGTCGGTGTCTTGCTGATCGGTTTCGCCATCACCGACGGCTTCGATATGGGGGTGGGCGCACTGCTCCCCTTCGTCGGCAAGAAGGATGTCGAGCGTCGGGTGATGCTCAACACCATGGGCCCGCACTGGGAAGGTAACCAGGTATGGTTGGTGACTGCCGGTGGTGCCCTGTTTGCCGCCTGGCCCATGGTCTATGCCGCAGCCTTCTCCGGCTTCTACATCGCCATGATCCTGACGCTGATGGCCCTGTTCTTCCGCCCGGTCGGCTTCAAGTACCGCTCCCTGCGTGAAGACGCCAAGTGGCGCAGCAACTGGGACTGGGCACTGTTCGTCGGCAGTGCGGTACCACCCATCGTGTTTGGCGTGGCATTCGGCAACCTGCTGCAGGGCGTACCGTTCGACTTCAACCAGTTCATGATGCTGACCTATCACGGCAACTTCTTCGGTCTGCTCAATCCGTTCGGCCTGCTGGCCGGTCTGGTGAGCCTGTTCATGCTGGTCACTCAGGGTGCGACCTGGTTGATGATGAAGACCGACGGTGAAGTGCTGGCCCGCTCCCGCACTGCCGCCATGATCTGCTCGCTGCTGACTCTGGTGCTGTTCGGTCTGGCCGGTTTCTGGGTCAGCGGCATGGAAGGCTATGTGGTGGTCAAGGCGGCCGCGACCGATGCCGTTTCCAATCCGATGAACAAGGAAGTGGTGCGCCAGGCCGGAGCCTGGATGAACAACTACAGCCTCTATCCCTGGATGGTTGCAGCACCTGTGCTGGGTCTGGCCATGAGCCTGCTGACCGCGCTGTTCGCCAAACTGAACAAGGGCTGGCTGGCGTTCACTACCTCCTCCCTGGCGGTTGCCGGCGTGATCCTGACTGCGGGCTTCTCCATGTTCCCGTTCGTGATGCCTTCCAGTCTTGAGCCGTCACTGAGCCTGACCATGTGGGATGCCACTGCCTCCTTCAACACCCTCAAGGTGATGACGGTGGCGGCTGCCATCTTCGTACCGATTGTGCTGGGTTATACCCTGTGGACCTACATCAAGATGTTCGGCCGGGTGACCAGCAAGCACATCGAAGACAACCAACAATCGCTCTACTAAGAAGGTGCCCTGATATGTGGTATTTCACCTGGATCCTGGGTCTGTTGCTGGCTTGCGCATTCGGCATCATCAATGCGCTCTGGCTGGAGCACACCGAGAACATGGATCGCCAGATCGATGAGAACAAGTGATCGACTCGCCCGGTTGGCCGCTCCCTTGGAGCGCCAACCCTGGCAGGGGTTGATGCTGTTGGCGGCGGCCCTGTTGGCCGTCGCTATTTTACAGGCTCCCAACCTGGTGGCCGCCAATACCAGTGAACACGGGCTCTGGCTCGCGCCCTGGCTGATGTGGGCGGTCTGTTGTGGCGTCATGCACGGGCTGGGATTTCATCCCCGCAGCCTCATCGGTCGTGTGCTGTTTTGCCCCTGGCTCGCTTGGCCCAGTTTGTTATATGGGCTCTGGTTGACCCAAGGCTATTTCCTTTCATAAAAAACGGGGGGAGGCAGGATTTCCCTGCTTCCCCCTGCTTCTTTCCTATTCAGCCCTGCGCTATGATAGCCCCCCATCTGACTGTCGAATGGATCACAGATTGTTATGGGGGAAGTCTCTGAGTTTCCGGTACGGGTCTACTACGAAGACACCGATGCCGGGGGCATCGTCTACAACGCCAATTATCTCAAGTTTATGGAACGTGCTCGCACCGAGTTCCTGCGCTGCGGCGGCATCGAACAGGATGTCATGCTGCGCGACGGGTTCGCGTTTGTGGTGAGTCGAACAGAGATCGATTTCCGCTCGGCGGCCCGATTTAATGAGCTTTTGACTGTATTAACGCAAGTGACTGAAGTGAAACGTGCCTCCATGCGTTTTTCACAACGGATACTAGCGGCTGATGGACGACTGATCACCCAGGCCATGGTACAGATAGCTTGTGTCAGTCATCCGCATATGAAACCTGTTGCAATACCTGAAAATGTGAAGGGAGTGCTGTTAAGTGCACGCTGAAATTTCGTTTATTGGCCTGTTTTGGCAAGCCAGCCTGCTGGTAAAACTGGTCATGATGACCCTGATGGGTATGTCGGTAGTCTCCTGGGCGCTGATCATCCAGCGTTCCAAGGCCATCAAGGCAGCCAATCTCGCATCGGAGCAATTTGAAGACAGATTCTGGTCCGGGGTCGATCTGAACCGTCTCTACCAGGAGTCCTCCTCCCGTCGCGACGACATCGAAGGCATGGAAGACATCTTCTACTCCGGCTTCAAGGAGTACGCCCGTCTACTCAAGGCCGGTGCTCGTGGTCAGGATGCGGTGATGGACGGTACTTACCGTGCCATGCGGGTCTCCCTTTCCCGTGCCGTGGACGAACTGGAATCCAACCTGCCGGTGCTGGCGACCATCGGCTCCATCAGCCCCTACATCGGTCTGTTTGGTACCGTCTGGGGGATCATGAACGCCTTTATCGCCCTGGGTCAGGTGCAGCAGGCCACCCTGCAGATGGTGGCACCCGGTATCGCGGAAGCGCTGATCGCCACCGCCATGGGTCTGTTTGCCGCCATCCCGGCCGTTATCTTCTACAACCGCTTCTCCAACAAGGTCGAGCGGCTGGAAAACGCCTACGCCAACTTCATGGACGAGTTCACCACCATTCTGAACCGTCAAATTGCTCAGCAGCAGGGTGATCAGTAATGCAAACCTATCAGCGGATCCGGCGCAAGAAGGTGGCTGAGATCAACGTGGTTCCCTATATCGACGTCATGCTGGTGCTGCTTATCATCTTCATGGCGGTGACGCCCGTGATCACGCAAGGGGTCAAGGTTGACCTGCCGCAGGCGGAATCCGAGCAGTTGCCGGAAGATGCCAAGCCGCCCTTCATCGTCAGCGTCAATACCGAGGGTGAGTACGTCATCAAGGCCGGTGAGGCCGATGACGAGCCGGTGCCTGCCGGTACTCCCGAGGCGATGCAGCAATACATCACCGAGAAGGCCATGGGCTATCTGGCCATCAACCAGAACGCCCCCGTGGTGGTCGCCGGCGACAAGTCGGTGCGCTACGAAGAGGTGATCCTGCTGATGGTGGCCCTCAAGAAAGCGGGTGTGCCTCAGGTCGGCCTGATGACGGATCCGGTGAACTGACGGAGATGGATGTGAAGCGTGGTATTTCCGGTTATCTCATCGCGTCGCTTCTGCTGCACCTGATCATCGGCATCATCCTGTTTGTCGGGCTCGACTTCAGCAAGCCGAAGCGACCCGAGTCGAAGGGGCAGATCGTCAATGCTGTCATGCTCGACGAGAATTTCCTCAACGAGCAGGCCAAGCAGATCCAGCAACAGAAGTCTCAGCCCAAGCCGCAGAAGGTAGAGAAAGAGAAGGATAAGGAAGACACGGACATCGCCAAGCGCGAGCTGGCCCAGCAGCAGGAGCGGCTGCGTATCGCCGAGACCAAGCGCAAGGAGGCCGAAGAGGCCACCCGCAAGGCCGAGGCTGAAAAGCAGAAGAAGGTAGCCGAGCAGAAGCAGGCGGAAGAGAAGGCCCAGAAGGCCGAGGAAGCCCGCAAGCTGGAAGAGCAGAAAGCCAAGAAGGTGGAAGCCGAGCGCAAGGCCGCGGAAGAAGAGAGCAAGGCGCTGGCGCTGAAGAAGAAAAAGGAACAAGAGAAGAAAGAGGCCGAAGAGAAGCAGGCCAAGGCGGACGCAGCCAAGAAGGCGGAAGCCGAGAAGAAGGCCAAGCAGGAGGCTGAGAAGAAAGCCAAGGCCGAAGCGGACAAGAAAGCCAAGGCGGAGGCCGAGAAAAAGGCCAAGGCCGAAGCCGACAAGAAAGCCAAGGAGGCCAAGGAAGAGGCCGCCAAGAAGGCAAAAGCTGACGCAGAGAAGAAAGCCAAGGCGGAGGCCGACAAGCAGGCCAAGATCGCGGCAGAGCGCAAGCGCAAGGCGGCCGAGGAGGCCAAGCTGCAAAAAGAGATGGAAGACATGATGCAGCAGCAGCTGGCGGCTGAGGCCAATGCCCGCAGTCAGGCGGCATCTGCTGCAGCGCAGGGCGAGGTCGACAAATACGCGGCACTCATCAAGGCGACTGTTGAGCGATATATGATTTTGGATCCCACCATGCGGGGCAAAACATGTACTATCGGCGTACGTCTTGCGAGCACTGGCTTTGTCATCTCGGTAGATAACGGCCAGGGTGACCCGGCGGTATGTCGTTCCGGCAAGGCGGCCGTATTGAAGGCCAACCAACTGCCGGTGCCGAAAGATCCTGCGGCGTTCGAGATGTTGAAGGAGTTCAACCTCAAGTTGGAACCGAGCATCTAAGGCCTGGGTAAGGTAAATCGTGTAGCGTGGTTGGCAGCATCTTGCCGAGAAAGGAAGTTAATCTCTCATTTTTTTGGAACCGAGTATTTAAGCCATGATAAGAAAAGTGTTTTTTGCTTTGGTTGGCTGTTTGTTGCTGGGCCAGAGCGCCCAGGCGGCCTTGGACATCGTCATCACTGGCGGTATCGACAGTGCCCGACCCATTGCGGTCGCCCCCTTCAAGTGGGAAGGCAATGGCCAGCTGCCGCAGGACATCGCGGAAGTGGTCTCCAACGACCTGATGCGCAGCGGCAAGTTCAAGCCGCTGGCTCGTGGCCAGATGCCGCAGACGCCGAGCACCAGCGGTGAAATCAACTTCGCACCCTGGGCTTCGCAAGGGGTCGAGGCCGTGGTGGTCGGTTCCATTGCCGCTGTCGGTGACGGTACCTACAAGATCAACTTCGAACTGGTCGACGTGCTGAAGGGCCAGCTGGCCAAGGCGCAAGGCGGCGAGAGCAACGGCTACATCCTGGACAGCCGCATGGCGACCATCCCGGGTGCCCAGATGCGTCAGTTTGCTCACCGCATCTCCGACATCGTCTATGAGCGTCTGACCGGCGAGCGTGGGGCCTTCCTGACCCGCCTGGCCTATGTCTCCGTCCAGCAGGGCACCCAGTTCCCGTATCAGCTGCGCATCGCCGACTACGACGGCTACAACGAGAAGACCCTGCTGCGCTCCCGCGAGCCGCTGATGTCCCCGGCCTGGTCGCCGGATGGCAGCAAGCTGGCCTACGTGAGTTTCGAGAACCAGAAGTCCGAGATCTACGTGCAGGATATCTACACCCAGCAGCGCAGCCTGATCACCAGTTTCCGCGGGATCAACGGTGCGCCTGAGTGGTCTCCGGATGGTCGTCGTCTGGCTATCGTTCTCTCCAAGGATGGTTCACCGAACCTCTATGTGGTTGATGTCGCTAGCAAGCAGCTGACCCGCGTCACAACCAGCCGGGTGATCGACACCGAACCCTCCTGGATGCCGGACGGGCAAAATTTGTTGTTCACCTCTGAACGTGGTGGCAAACCCCAGATTTATAGCGTAAATTTGGCGACTGGTATGACTCGCCGGATGACTTGGGAAGGTGAATCCAACCAGGGCGCATCCATCACTCCTGATGGCAAAATCATGGTGATGGTGACTCGTGTTCAGGGGCAGTACCGTATTGCCCGCCAGGACATGGAAAACAATACCCTGCTGGTCCTTACCCAGAGTGCGCTGGATGAGTCGCCAAGTGTGGCTCCCAATGGCAGCATGATCATTTATGCCACCATCTATCAGGGTCGTAAGAGTCTCGCGTTGGTGTCGACTGATGGTCGCTTCAAGGCTGTGCTTCCGACCAGTAGCGGTGAAATTCGTGCACCAGCTTGGTCGCCCTTCTTGAATTGATAAAAATCCAATTGTTTTTTGTTTTGTTATAAAGGTTTAAGGAAATAGCATGCAACTCAATAAACTGCTCAAGGGTTTGGCCATCGCACTGCCACTGTTCACCCTGGCCGCTTGTAGCTCTTCTTCTGATTCTGACGCCGCTGGCGCTGAGTCAGGTATGACCGACGGCATGGGCGGTGTACAAACCGGCGGCGCCAACGGCATGTTGTCCCCGGAAGAGCAGATGCGTCAGAAGTTCGAAGCGCTGCAACGTGACAACGTGATCTACTTCCCGTTCGACGGTTACGATATCCAGGGTCAGTACGCTGATCTGCTGGATGCCCACGCCAGCTACCTGCGCGAGCGCCCGAGCGTGAAAGTCCTGATCGAAGGTCATGCCGACGAGCGCGGTACTCCGGAGTACAACATCGCCCTGGGCGAGCGTCGTGCCAAGGCCGTTGCCAAGTATCTGCAAACCCTGGGTGTGCAGGCCGAGCAGCTCTCCATCGTCAGCTATGGCGAAGAGAAGCCGCTGGACATGTCCCACACCGAGGATGCCTTTGCCAAAAACCGCCGTGCGGTTCTGGTTTACTAAGGTTTAAACCGAACAAAGTTCGTTTATATGCAAGCGGCCATTTCGATGGCCGTTTTATTTGCACTAAACGCCAAGGTTTGATCCGAATGAAATCTGCATAAGCGAGCGACGATGGCGCTGGCCGTTTTATTTGCCCTAAACGCTAAGGTTTGATCCGAATGAAATCTGTGTACAAGCAAGCTGTTGTTGCGCTGGCCGTATTGGTTGCTCTGAATGCGCAGGCGGCGGCTCCCGTCAGCGATCTGAGCAGTGACTCGGGTGGTGGAGTTGTCCTTAGC
This sequence comes from Aeromonas sp. CD, assembly GCF_033349375.1. Lineage (NCBI taxonomy): Bacteria > Pseudomonadati > Pseudomonadota > Gammaproteobacteria > Aeromonadales > Aeromonadaceae > Aeromonas > Aeromonas sp. CD. The sequence goes on along the minus strand of NZ_CP137631.1, from coordinate 4,116,234 downwards.
GGCAACAACGGCGCCATCGTGCCCACCGGCAGCCTGGAAGACAGGGTTGCCCTGCTGGAGCGCACCCTCAATGCCCGTCTGCGGCTGCAAGCCGAATTGCAGCAGCAGGTCGACTCCCTGCAGGGAGAGGTCTCCGAGCTGCGCGGTCAGCTGGAACAGCAGACCTACCAGATGGAACAGTCGCAAGAGCGTCAGCGTCAGCTCTATCAGGAGCTCGACAAGGTGGCCAACAGCCAGCCTGCTGCTACGCCAGCAGCCCCGGCAGCCGCCGCTGCGAGCGCGACACCGGCTGCTGCGGCCAACTACTCGACCAACCTGAATGAGAACCAGGCCTACGATGCGGCCGTGAACATGGTGCTCAAGGAGAAGAACTACGACAAGGCCATCCCCGCCTTTGAAGGGTTCATCAAACAGTATCCAAGCTCGAGCTATGTCCCCAATGCCCATTACTGGCTGGGTCAGCTGTTGTTCAACAAGGGTGACCGGACCGGCGCTGCTGCCCAGTTCACCACGGTGGCAACCAAGTTCAGCAAGTCACCCAAGCGAGCCGATGCGCTGTTGAAGCTGGGCATGCTGGCACAGCTTGATGGCAAGAAGGCGGAAGCGAAGAACTTCTATGAGCAGGTGATCAAGGGTTACCCGAACACCTCGCCGGCCCAACTGGCCAAGCAGAGTTTGAGCAAGCTGTAACATTGCTGCATGTCACTGTTTTCGTAACAGTCTTGTAAATACAGCCCCGCTTTGTATGCGCAATGAACAAACAGATTGAATTTAAGATTTTTCTATTGCGCCAGGATGATAAATCCGTAATATAGGCCGCCGTCAGAGCCGGTGCAGTATTGCAGTCGGTCCTGGTCGTGGTGAGGGTCGTTAGCTCAGTCGGTAGAGCAGTTGACTTTTAATCAATTGGTCGCTGGTTCGAATCCAGCACGACCCACCATTCTCTCCACCAGGTGGAGACAGCATTCCCAGGTCGCTTAGCTCAGCTGGGAGAGCACCTCCCTTACAAGGAGGGGGTCACTGGTTCGATCCCAGTAGCGACCACCAGTTTTAAACTGTTTGCCAAGGCAAGCAGTGTGCCAGGCAAGTCGGTGTGGGTCGTTAGCTCAGTCGGTAGAGCAGTTGACTCTTAATCAATTGGTCGTAGGTTCGATCCCTACACGACCCACCAATCTGGCCACAAGAATTCCCAGGTCGTTTAGCTCAGCTGGGAGAGCACCTCCCTTACAAGGAGGGGGTCACTGGTTCGATCCCAGTAACGACCACCAAGTTTGTAAAAAATGATTTAGATGGGTCGTTAGCTCAGTCGGTAGAGCAGTTGACTTTTAATCAATTGGTCGCTGGTTCGAATCCAGCACGACCCACCATCATTTCAGAATCCCAGGTCGTTTAGCTCAGCTGGGAGAGCACCTCCCTTACAAGGAGGGGGTCACTGGTTCGATCCCAGTAACGACCACCAAGTTTGTAAAAAATGATTTAGATGGGTCGTTAGCTCAGTCGGTAGAGCAGTTGACTTTTAATCAATTGGTCGCTGGTTCGAATCCAGCACGACCCACCATCATTTCAAGAATCCCAGGTCGTTTAGCTCAGCTGGGAGAGCACCTCCCTTACAAGGAGGGGGTCACTGGTTCGATCCCAGTAACGACCACCAAGTTTGTAAAAAATGATTTAGATGGGTCGTTAGCTCAGTCGGTAGAGCAGTTGACTTTTAATCAATTGGTCGCTGGTTCGAATCCAGCACGACCCACCATCATTTCAAGAATCCCAGGTCGTTTAGCTCAGCTGGGAGAGCACCTCCCTTACAAGGAGGGGGTCACTGGTTCGATCCCAGTAACGACCACCAAGTTTGTAAAAAATGATTTAGATGGGTCGTTAGCTCAGTCGGTAGAGCAGTTGACTTTTAATCAATTGGTCGCTGGTTCGAATCCAGCACGACCCACCATCATTTCAAGAATCCCAGGTCGTTTAGCTCAGCTGGGAGAGCACCTCCCTTACAAGGAGGGGGTCACTGGTTCGATCCCAGTAACGACCACCAAGTTTGTAAAAAATGATTTAGATGGGTCGTTAGCTCAGTCGGTAGAGCAGTTGACTTTTAATCAATTGGTCGCTGGTTCGAATCCAGCACGACCCACCATCATTTCAAGAATCCCAGGTCGTTTAGCTCAGCTGGGAGAGCACCTCCCTTACAAGGAGGGGGTCACTGGTTCGATCCCAGTAACGACCACCAGATTGAAAAAGCCCGCAGCAATGCGGGCTTTTTTTATGGCCGTTCGGCATCAGGTTCTCAGCCGCTCGAGCTGGGTGGCCAGTGCCGTGGCAGCCTGCTCCAGCTGCTCGCTCAGGTGATGGCTGGCGTTGGCCTCCTGCCCCAGGGTGGTGGCGGCGTCGCCGATCCGCATCAGATTCTGGTTGATGGTGTCGCTGACGGCGCTCTGCTGCTCGGCCGCCGTGGCCACCTGGCTGATGTGATCGTGGATCTGCTGGATCTGGGTGACCACCTGATTGAGGGCCTCAAAGGCCTGCTCCGTCCCTTCCACCGTGCTGGCCGAACGAGTGATGCCGGTACTCATCAATTGCTGGCTGCTGTTGACCTCGGTCTGCAGGCTGCCGATGAGCTGACCTATCTCGTCGGTGGACTCCCGGGTCTTGTTGGCCAGCGCCCGCACTTCGTCCGCCACCACGGCAAAGCCGCGCCCCATGTCGCCGGCCCGCGCCGCCTCGATGGCCGCATTGAGCGCCAGCAGGTTGGTCTGCTCGGCGATGGCCCTGATCACGTCGAGAATGCGGCTGATGTTGGTGCTGCGCTGGGCCACCTGGGCGACAGCCTTGTCGGCGAGGTGCATGTCTTCAACCAGGGTGTGGATCTCGGTGCGGGCCCGGCTCAGGGTCTGCTGGGCCGTGCTGATGTGATGGGTGGCCGTCTCCGACTCCTGGGCTGCCTGCTCGGCATAGCCCGCCACGCTGACCGCCGTGGTGCTCATCTGATGCATGGCACTGACCACGCTTTCCAGCTCCAGGCTCTGCTCGTCCAGACTGCTGCGCATGGTGTCGGCCGTCTGCTTCATGCCCTGGGCCTGCTGGTGCACCTGCTGGCCGATCTGCTTGCTGCCCTGCACCATGCCGCGCAACTTGCCGAGGAAGGCGTTGAGGTGGCCGCCCAGCTCGATCAGCTCCTGGTGGGTGTCTATCCTCATCTGCTGGGTCAGGTCCCCCTCGTTGCTGGAGAGGTGGGACACATGGCGGCTGATGAGGGAGAGGGGGGCCGTGATGGTCTGGATGAACCAGATCAGCAGCGCCAGCGCCAGCAGAGTGATGACGACGATGGCGATCAGCTGTTGCTGCTGGGTGGCCTGCAGCAAGTCGCCAAGCTGGTTGCTGATGGTGTTGGCCTGGCTGAGTGCCAGCGCCTTGGGCACCTTGAGCATCAACCACCACTGGGTGTCGGCGGCGTCGATCCTGACCGGTTGTTGCAGGATGAAGTCGGTCTCGGTGTCCTGCTCCTGGCCGGTGGGGGCGGTGAGGCCGGCTTCCGTCAGCGGCCGCCCCAGCTTGTCGGCGTGACGGTTGCTGCCGACGATGAGGCCCATCTTGCTGACCAGAGTGACCTCGGCCTGGTTGTCATACAGGCTCTTGCCGAGGTTCTCGGCCAGTTGCTGGAAGATGGGCAGGTTCATGTCGACGCCGGTGATGCCGACAAACTTGCCGGCTTTCAGAACGGGCACCGTCAGGCTGGTCATCAGCATCTTGTTGCCTGGGCTTATCTCGTAGAGGTAGGGCTCCATCAGACAGGGGCGCAGGGTGTCGCGGCCGCACAGGTACCATTCGCTGTTGCGGATGCCGAACTCGTTGACCGAGGTGTCGTATTTGGCGGCACTGGTGGCGGCATCTACCGGCTGCTGGCTGATCTGGCCGCCCTGGTCGCGGGTGAAATAAATCTCCAGGCTGCCCTTGCCGGCGACGGAGTGGGAGACGCCGGCCTGCCAGCTGGCATCCTGACCATCGTACCCGTCGGGTTCAAACTGGGCATAGATGGAGCTGATGCCGCCCGCTTGCTGCAGTCGGCTGTGGAGCAGCGTCTCGACCTGGGGACGGCTCAGCAGCCTGTCCGGCTGCGCCATGCTGCCCTCCAGCTGGGCCGCCATGCCCAGCGGCACCTGATAGGACTGCTGCAACAGGTCGGCGATCTGCACCGCATAGCGTTCGGCCTGGAACTGCAGGGTACGGGAGACTTCCTGCTCCAGCGCCTGGCGGGTCTGGCTGACGATGTTGCTGCGCAGGGTGTTCAGCGAGGAGGACTGCATCAGAGTCATGGCGAGGCCGCTAGCGAGAAACAGCCCCATGGTGAGCAATAGCAGCTTGGTTTTGAGGGAACGTTGTTTCATTCGACAACTCCTTTGGCAAGAATGACAACGAATTACTTGAGTATATTCGGACACTTGCGCAGCACCGGATTTGTTGATGGGTTTGTGCGCGGCTTCTGGTTATAATTTTTGCCTTTCCAAGCGTTGATGGAACAGTCGCAATGAGCAATGCACTGAACAATGTCCCGCCGGTAGTCGAGATGGACTATCCGTTTCCGGCCAAGCCCCTTCCCCTGAGCGCCGAGCAGAAGACGACCCTGATCGCAGACATCAAGGCACTGCTCAAGGAGCGCAAGGCGGTGCTGGTCGCCCACTACTACACGGATCCCGAGATCCAGGCGCTGGCGGAGGAGACCGGTGGTTTCGTCGGCGACTCCCTCGAGATGGCCCGCTTTGGCCGTGATCACGAGGCGCAGACCCTGATCGTCGCCGGGGTGCGCTTCATGGGCGAGACCTCCAAGATCCTGAGCCCCCACAAGCGAGTCCTGATGCCGACGCTGGAGGCCGAATGCTCGCTTGATCTGGGTTGCCCCATCGAGCAGTTCTCCGCCTTCTGCGACGCCCATCCCGACCATATCGTGGTGGTCTATGCCAATACTTCGGCGGCGGTGAAGGCGCGGGCGGACTGGGTGGTCACCTCCAGCATCGCGCTGGAGATCGTCGAACATCTGGACAGCCAGGGTCACAAGATCATCTGGGGTCCGGACCGTCACCTCGGTGCCTACATCGAGAAGAAGACTGGCGCCGAGATGTTGCGCTGGCAGGGCCACTGCATCGTCCACGACGAGTTCAAGGCCCGTGCCCTGCGTGAGCTGAAGGAGCAGAATCCGGATGCCGCCGTGCTGGTCCACCCGGAGTCCCCAGCCTCGGTGATCGAACTGGCCGATGCGGTGGGTTCCACCAGCCAGCTGATCAAGGCGGCCAAGGAGCTGCCCCAACAGAAGCTGATCGTGGCGACCGATCGCGGCATCTTCTACAAGATGCAGCAGGCCTGCCCGGAGAAAGAGATGGTGGAGGCGCCGACCGGTGGCGATGGTGCGACCTGCCGCAGTTGTGCCCACTGCCCCTGGATGGCGATGAACGGCCTGGTGGCCATCAAGGAGGCCCTCACCGATGGCGCCGAGCGTCACGAGATCCTGGTGGACGAGGAATTGCGGGTGAAGGCCTTGATCCCGCTCGACCGCATGCTCAACTTCGCCGCCGAGCTCAGGCTCAAGACCCAGGGCAATGCCTGATTACCAAGACAAAGAGATGCAAAGAGGGCTCCCGCGGGAGCTCTCTTTATTTATCTGCACCTCATCCAGCTCAGATGATCACGGTGGAGAAGCTGTGCTCTTCATCCGGTGCGACGGTCACGCTTGCCTCGCTGGCGATGGCCGCTTCGACGCAGAGCATGGTGCGATAACCATCATCGCTCATGTCGGCCATGGCGCGGGCGCCTTCCAGCCAGGGGGTCCAGACCACCACGCTGTCGTGGTTGCCGCTGACCACCCGGGTCTCGCGTTCGCCATCCTGGATGCTGACGTGGGCCGCAGGCTGCCAATAGACCCGATCCAGCGGGCCGTTCAGGGTCAGAGGGCCCTGCTGCTGGCCATTCTGGCCGGTCAGTTTGTCAGCATAGGGCTCGCCAAGGCCGCTGACGCTCACTGACTCCGGTGAACTTATCTGCAGGTAGGTGTGCAGGGCTCCGCTGTAGACGAGCGGCGCTTTGCCGGTGTTGCGGGTGGTCAGTACTAGGGCCAGCTCCTTGCCGACCAGCACATCCAGCTCCAGCTCGAAGGCATGAGGCCAGAGCTGACGGGTTGCCTCGTTGTCACGCAGAGACAGGTGGACGAGCGTACCGTCACCGTGATCGGAGACACCGTCCAGCGTCCACAGGCTGGTGCGGGCAAAGCCGTGGGAGGGCTTGCCACTGCCGACGCGGGCAGGGGCCGGGCCAAACCAGGGCCAGCAGAGGGGAATGCCACCGCGAATGGGTTTGCTGCCATCCAGCACCGCCTTGTCGCTGAGCCAGATGGAGGCGGGTTCATCGTGACGCTGGTAGCTCAGCACGTGGGCGCCAAACAGGCTGATTTCTGCCTTGGCGTAGCCATTGTCGACGGTCAGCAGGGGTTGGCCAGCCGGGTGGTGGCTGAGGGTACAGTGGGCAGTCAGAGAGCGTGTCGGTTGCATGAGGACTCCTGTGCTCGCGCACATTCAGAAGAGAGGGTTGGAAAAATCCCGGTCCAGAATACAAAAAGGCGGCCCATGGCCGCCTTTTTCAAGCTACTTGATTGCGTATCCCAAATTACTTGGAGATGTGAGCGATCAGGTCCAGAACTTTGCTGGAGTAGCCCATTTCGTTGTCGTACCAGGATACAACTTTAACGAATTTGTCGTTCAGCTGGATACCAGCCTTGGCGTCGAATACGGAGGTCTGACGCTCACCCAGGAAGTCGGTAGAAACCACTTCGTCTTCGGTGTAGCCCAGAACGCCCTTCATGGCGCCTTCGGAAGCAGCTTTCATCGCTTCGCAGATTTCTGCGTAGGTGGCAGCTTTCTTCAGGTTGACGGTCAGGTCAACAACAGACACGTCCGGAGTCGGAACGCGGAAAGCCATACCGGTCAGCAGGCCTTTCAGTTCCGGGATAACTACGCCAACAGCCTTGGCAGCACCGGTAGAGGACGGGATGATGTTCTGAGCCGCACCGCGGCCACCGCGCCAGTCTTTGGCAGACGGACCATCAACGGTCTTCTGGGTAGCAGTGGTAGCGTGAACAGTGGTCATCAGGCCGGACTCGATACCGAAGGTATCGTTCAGAACCTTGGCGATCGGGGCCAGGCAGTTGGTGGTGCAGGAAGCGTTGGAAACGATGTCCTGGCCAGCATAGGTAGCGTCGTTAACACCCATTACGAACATCGGGGTAGCGTCTTTGGACGGACCGGTCAGAACGACTTTCTTGGCGCCGGCAGCGATGTGCTTGCGAGCAGTCTCGTCGGTCAGGAACAGACCGGTAGCTTCGGCAACAACGTCAACACCGATTTCGCCCCATTTCAGGTTGGCCGGGTCACGCTCAGCGGTAACACGTACGGTTTTGCCGTTGACAACCAGGTTGCCGTCTTTGACTTCAACGGTGCCCTTGAAGCGGCCGTGAGTGGAGTCGTACTTCAGCATGTAGGCCATGTAGTCAACGTCGATCAGATCGTTGATACCAACCACTTCGATGTCAGAACGCTCAGCGGCCAGACGGAAGACGAAACGGCCGATGCGGCCAAAACCGTTAATACCTACTTTGATAGTCATAATTGGTTACCTAACTGTTCAGTAGTCAAAGAAAATTCCGTTTGTAAATTTACTAGAACTCCCCCGTGAGTCAACCAACAATCTGTCTGAAATTGCGCTATATCATGAAAAACTGTGAAATTTATTTTCTGTTTATGTAACTGACTACCAGCTTTTGTCGAAATAACTATCTATCTCTTGGCGGTGCGGTTATCAACAATAGTGCCTGCTCGGTCACACAACCAGCCAGGCAGATGTGTAAAAATGTGCGCGGTTTAGCATGGCCCATAGAGCCACTGTTCAAGTACCACCCATAAAAATTAATCAAAATAGTATAGATAGAATCCACAGCGGGAATTCTCAAACTATGACCACCCTGATTGAACAGCTGGCTGCCGCCAAAGGTATCGCCAGCGAGTATGTTGATGCCTGGGGCCACCCGGCTCAGGTATCCGAAGAGAGCAAGGCCGCCATGCTGGGCGCCATGGGTTACCGCGTCGATGACGAGGCCGCCCTGACCGAGCAGCTTGAGCAGGAGCACCGTCAGCACTGGCTGCGTGCGCTGGATCCCGTGATGGTGGTCCGCAGCGGCGAGCCCATTACCCTCGAAGTCCGTCTGCCCATCGAATTCGTCAACGACGCTCTCAGCTGGCAGCTCAAGCTGGAGCAGGGCGGCCTGTTGTCCGGTCAGCTTACCCCCATCGACGGCGAGCTGGTCGGTGTGGCCGAATTCGAAGAGATGGAGTGCCAGGCCTATCGCGTGGCCCTGGCTGTGCAGCCCGAGCTGGGTTATCACGATCTGATCCTGCTGGAGGAGGGCAACGACGAGCCGCTCGCCAGCATGCGCCTCATCGTCGCGCCCAAGGCGTGCTACAAGCAGCCTCCCATCGCCAATGGCCGCAAGGTGTGGGGTCCGAGTGTGCAGCTCTACTGCCTGCGCAGCCGCCACAACTGGGGCATCGGCGATTTCAGCGATCTTGGCCAGCTGGTCGAGAAGATGGCCGCCTGGGGCGCTCACTTCGTCGGTCTCAACCCGATTCATGCCCTCTATCCGGCCAACCCGGAGAGCGCCAGCCCCTACAGTCCCTCGTCTCGGCGCTGGCTCAACGTGGCCTACATCGATGTGGAAGCCGTGCCCGAATTTCTGGCCAATGCCCGGCTCAAGGCCGAGGTGGTGAACCCCGCCTTCCAGCAGCACTTGAGTGAGCTGCGCGCCAAGGGCAACGTGGATTACACCGGCGTCATCGAGACCAAACTCGGTATGCTGCGTCAGGTGTTCGACCAGGCCAGCCTGAGCGCCGAGCGTCAGGCCGCCTTCGATGCATTCGTTGCCGCCGGCGGTGACAGCCTGCAGCAACAGGCCGCCTTCGATGCCCTGCAAGCCCACTTCTATGCCAAAGGCGAGAATGCCTGGGGCTGGCCGGTGTGGCCGGAGCCGTTCCGTGACTACCACAATCCCGAAGTGGCGGCCTGGATGGCCGAGCACCGCCAGGATGTGAATTTCTATCTCTATCTGCAGTTCCTGGCCGACGAGCAGCTGGCCCGGGCCGACGCCCGTGCCAAGGCGGCCGGCATGGTGATGGGGATCTACCGCGATCTGGCGGTGGGCGTCTCCGAAGGCTCCACCGAGATCTGGGCCAACCGGGATCTCTACTGCCCGAAGGCCTCGGTCGGTGCACCACCCGATATTCTGGGCCCGCTTGGCCAGAATTGGGGCCTGCCTCCCATGAACCCGAATCAGCTGTTCGAGGCGGCCTACCAGCCAATGGTGGATCTGTTCCGTGCCAACATGCGCTCCTGCGGCGCGCTGCGCATCGATCACGTGATGGCCTTGCTGCGCTTGTGGTGGGTGCCGCCCGGAGAGTCGGCCGCCAAAGGCGCCTACATCTATTACCCGGTCAACGACCTGCTCGGCATCCTGGCCCTCGAGTCCCACCGCAACCAGTGTCTGCTGATCGGCGAGGATCTGGGTACCGTGCCGGAGGGGATCGACGTGACCCTGAAAGAGAACGGCGTCCACTCCTACAAGGTGTTCTTCTTCGAGCGCTCCAAGGGCGATGGCGGCTTCATCTCTCCGGCTCACTACGCCGAGCAGGCGATGTCGGCGCTGACCACCCACGACATGCCGACCCTCAAGGGCTTCTGGCATTGCGACGATCTGGCGCTGGGACGCGAACTGGGCTTGTATCCGGATGAAGACGTACTCAAGACCCTGTATGCTGATCGCCACCAGGCCAAGCAGCGCATCCTCGACAGCCTGCACGGCCACGGGGTGATCTCCGGCAACATCAGCCACGACGTGAACTGGGTTGGCATGAACACCGAGCTCAACCACGGTCTGCAACTGCACATGTCTCGCGGCAGCTGCGCCCTGTTCAGCACCCAGCTGGAGGATTGGCTGGAGATGGACAAGCCGGTCAACGTGCCGGGCACCAGTTACGAGTACCCGAACTGGCGCCGCAAGCTGTCTACCGATCTGGAGGATATTTTTGCCAATGAGGCGCTCAAGGCGCTGGCAGGCAAGATGAGCCAGGCCCGTGACGAGGCCAGTCGTTGAGCCACTGCCGACAAAACGTGACTCACTTACATCCGCTTCGGTCCAGGCCGGAGCGGATGCTCAGCTATGAAAGGAAATCTCGATGCTCGTTGAACGTTTGGTTGCAGCCCGCTGTTCCGATCCCTTTTCCCACTTAGGCCTGCAGGCCAATCCGGATGGGCCCGGCCTCAAGCTGACCATCTGGTTACCCGATGCCCAGGCCGTACGGGTCAAGGATCTCAAGTCGGGCAAGATTGTTGCCACCCTGGCGCCCACCGATGATTCGGGCCTCTTTGAAACTGTTTTCACCCGCCGTAAAAATCCCTTCCCCTACCAGTTGCTTGCCGACTACCCAGATGTCAGCGTCGAGGTCATCGACCCCTACCAGTTCCAGGATGCGGGCTGGGCCGGGTTGGCGGAACTCACCTACCAGCCGGAAAACCTCTACCATACGCTCGGTGCCCAGCTGCGTACCGTGGAGCATCTGAACCAGCAAGTGGAAGGGGTGCGTTTTGCGGTCTATGCACCGAGCGCCACCGCGGTGAGCCTCATCGGCGATTTCAACTTCTGGGATGGCCGCCGCCACCCGATGCAGCGCAGCCAGTGCGGTCACTGGGTGCTGTTCGTACCGGGCCTCAAGGCCGGGGATCGCTACAAGTTTGAACTCAAAGATCCGGCGGGCAACCGGCTGCCGCACAAGAGCGACCCGGTTGGTTTCTACTGCGAGCAGTACCCCTCGTTCGCCTCCGTGGTCTATGACCACGACCAGTACCAGTGGCAGGATGCCGCCTGGCGCGAGAGCCAGCTCAACGACAAGCGCGAGCAGCCGCTCTCCATCTACGAGCTGCATGTCGGCTCCTGGAAGCGCCACCCCAACGGCGACAGCCTGAGCTGGCGCGAGCTGGCGGTGGAGCTGGTCGATTACGTCAAGGGGATGGAGTATACCCACATCGAGCTGCTGCCGGTCTCCGAGCACCCGTTCAGTGGCTCCTGGGGCTACCAGCCGGTGGGCATGTTCTCGCCCACCAGCCGCTACGGCACGGCTGATGATTTCAAATACTTCGTGGATCAGTGCCACCAGGCCGGCATCGGCGTCATCCTGGATTGGGTGCCGGCCCACTTCCCGTCCGATGCCCACGGGCTGGCCCGCTTCGACGGCACCCCGCTCTACGAGTACGAGGATCCGCGCCGTGGCTGGCACCCGGACTGGAACTCCTACATCTACGACTTCGGTCGCAATACGGTGCGTCAGTTCCTGGTGGCCAGCGCCCTGTTCTGGCTCGACAAGTTCCACGTTGACGGCCTGCGGGTGGATGCGGTCGCCTCCATGCTCTATCTGGATTATTCCCGCAACGCCGGCGAGTGGGTGCCGAACGTCGACGGTGGCAACCACAACTACGAGGCGATCAGCCTGTTGAAGTGGACCAACGAAGAGGTGTACGGCAAGTACCCCCACGCCATGACCATCGCCGAGGAGTCCACCGCCTTCGCCGGGGTCTCCCGTCCCACCTTCCTGGGCGGCCTGGGCTTTGGCTTCAAGTGGAATATGGGCTGGATGCACGACACCCTCACTTACATGCAGAAAGAGCCCATTCACCGTCGCTACCACCACAACGACATGACCTTCTCCATGGTGTACCACTATGACGAGAACTTCATTCTGTCGCTCTCCCACGACGAGGTGGTGCATGGCAAGCACTCCATGCTCTACAAGATGCCGGGGGACGAGTGGCAGCAGGCGGCCAACCTGCGCGCCTACATGGGCTTCATGTATGCCCATCCCGGCAAGAAGCTCAACTTCATGGGCACCGAGATCGCCCAGAGCAACGAGTGGAATCACGATGCCCAGCTGCCCTGGCACCTGCTGCAGTATCCCAAGCACGGCGGCCAGCAGCGGCTGATCCACGATCTCAACCATCTCTACCGTCATGAACCTGCCTTGTATCAGGCGGATTATGAGCAAAATGGCTTCCGCTGGCTGGATCACAACGACGCCGACAACAGCATCTTTGCCTGGCTGCGGGCCGACAAGCAGGGGGCCAACCCGCTGGTGGTGGCCTGCAACTTCACGCCGGTGCCGCGGCTTGCCTACCGGCTCGGGGTACCGGCGGCCGGTCACTACCGGGTGGTGCTCAACACCGACAGCGAGCATTACTGGGGCAGCAACTATGATGTGGGTCTGGTTTTCGTCGCCGGGCCGACCCCCTGGCAGGGAATGGCGCACAGCATAGTGCTGGATCTGCCGCCACTGGCGACCTTGTTCATCAAACAGGAGTCTTGATGTTCGTAATGGAAAAGGGGCAGGACCATCCGCTGGGGGCCCTGCTCGACGAGACGGGTTGTCACTTTTGCGTCTGGGCGCCGCAATCGGACAAGGTGGAGCTCTGCCTGTTCGATGAGCAGGAGCGGGAGCTGGCTCGCCTCGAGCTGCCCGGCCGGCGCGGTCAGTACCGCTTCGGCCATGTGCGCGGCGTCAAGGCCGGTCAGCGCTACGGCTACCGGGTGCACGGCACGTCGCAGGAGGGGATGCTGTTCGACCCGGACAAGCTGCTGATCGACCCCTACGCCAAGGCGCTCAGTCGCCCGACCCACTGGGATGATGCCCTCTATCAGGGGGACAGTGCGGCCATGGTGGCCAAATCCGTGGTGGTGGACGATGCCTTCGACTGGCAGGGAGTGGGCAAGCCCGCCATCGAGCCGGCCCGCACCGTCATCTATGAAACCCACGTCAAGGGCTTCACCCGCCAGCATCAGGGGGTGCCGAGCGAGCTGCGCGGCACCTATCTGGGCATCTGCCACCCGCTCATCATCGAACATCTCAAGTCCCTCGGCGTTAGCGCGGTGCAGCTGATGCCGGTGGCGGCCTTCATGTCCGAGCCCAGGCTCGAGCAGCTGGGGCTCACCAACTACTGGGGTTACAACCCCATCGCCTTCTTCGCCCCCGAGCCGCGCTATGCGGCGCAGGAGGCGGTGACCGAGTTCAAGACCATGGTGCGCGAGCTGCACAAGGCCGGACTCGAGGTGATCCTGGATGTGGTCTACAACCACACCGCAGAGTCGGGCTTCGACGGCCCCATACTCTCCTTCAAGGGCTTTGACAACGCCGGTTACTACGCCTTCGAGGCGGGCGCCCACGGCCCCGACTACACTCGCCACGCCAACGTCACCGGCTGCGGCAACAGCGTCAATCTGGATCACCCCAACAGCCTGCGGCTGGTGCTCGACGCCTTGCGCTACTGGGTCACCGAGATGCAGGTGGACGGCTTTCGCTTCGATCTGGCGGTTACCCTGGCGCGCGAAGCGGGCGAGTTCGACCCCATGGGGGCCTTCTTCAAGGCCATGATGGCGGACCCCGTACTGGCACGGGTCAAGCTCATCGCCGAGCCCTGGGATATCGGCCCCTTCGGCTATCGGCTCGGCCAGTTCCCGAGCCAGTGGCTGGAGATCAACGACCGCTACCGCGACACGGTGCGCGCCTTCTGGCGCGGCGATGCGGGCAAGATGGGGGACTTTGCCACCCGGCTGGTCGGCTCAAGGGATCTGTTCCCGAAGAACTGGCGCTCTCCCCATACCAGCGTCAACTACCTCTGCTATCACGACGGCTTCACCCTGGAGGATCTGGTCTCCTACAACCAGCGCCACAACCAGGCCAACGGTGAGGACAACCGGGACGGCCACGGCAACAACCTCTCCAACAACCACGGGGTGGAAGGGCCGACCCTGGATCCGCGGGTCAACAACCTGCGCCAGCAGCAGAAGCGCAACCTGATCGCCACCCTGCTGCTGTCGCAAGGCACCCCGCACTTCCTCGCCGGCGACGAGATGGGCCGCAGCCAGCTCGGCAACAACAATGCCTACTGCCAGGACAACCAGATCAGCTGGGTCAACTGGCAGTGGCGGCCGGAGGATGAGCGGCTGCTCGCCTTCACCCAGCAGATGCTGGCGCTGCGGGCGGAGTCCACCGTTTTTTCCAACCTGCAACTGAGCGACGACAGCTGGAACGGCGCCCCCAGCAGCTGCCACCAGGTCAACTGGTATCACCCGGACGGCCATCAGCTCACCGATCAGGACTGGCATGCCCCCATGGGACAGGCGTTCGCCATGGACATCGGCATGATCGGCTGCGGCGGGGAGCGCTGGTACGTGCTGTTCAACGCCAGCGACTACGACATCCAGTTCCGTCTGCCGCCGCCGGGTGAGGGGCTGGAGTGGATCCAGACCATCGACACCGCCACCAACGACGGGCTGCCGTTCCTGCCCGACGACATCAAGCGGCAGGTGGCGGTGGGCCGGGCCCACTCCCTCAAGCTGCTGGAGCGGGTCGCCCTGAGTGCGGTGGCGCTGGCCGAGGAGGGGGTGGTCGCCACCCCGGATGTTGCCGTCGTGTTGCCAAGCGGATCACAGTTCCCGCTGGCGGGGTAGAGCGCGGCGCCCTGACTGGGTATGCTGGGCACCGATATTCACGGCAAGGAGTCAGTATGAGCGGCAACACCCCCAACCCCGAGCAGTGGCGCCGGCAGTTGAGCGCCGAGCAGTATCACGTCTGCTGGGAGAAGGGCACGGAGCGTCCCTACAGCGGCGCCCTGCTCCACAACCGCAAGAGCGGCGACTACCTGTGCGTCTGCTGCAAGCAGGTGCTGTTCCACTCGGATGCCAAGTTTGACTCGGGCTGCGGCTGGCCCTCGTTCGATCGGGCCATCGAGGGGACCGTGACCTACACCGAGGATGGCAGCCACGGTATGAAGCGGGTGGAGATCACCTGCAGCCAGTGCGGCTCCCACCTTGGCCACGTCTTCCCGGACGGGCCGACCGAAACCGGTCAGCGCTACTGCGTCAACAGCCTAAGTCTGGATTTCGATCCCGAGCCCTGAGTCTGGCGCCCGGCATCCATGCAAAAACGGCCCCCTGCCTTGGCAGGGGGCCGTTTCTTTGTGGCCGCTGCCTGGGTCGATCAGGCCAGCAGCAGGGTGGCTACCACCAGTAGGGTGGCCAGCGCCAGAATGGGCAGCTTGAGTACCCGCAGCAGGTAGAAGCCGATGGCGGCCAGCGCCAGATCGGTGGGGACCTGCACGGCGCTCTGCCAGACCGGCTGATAGAGCGCCGCCAGCAGCAGACCCACCACGGCGGCGTTGATGCCGGCGACGGCGCCGGCGAGGCGAGGGCGGGCCAGCCAGCTCTGCCAGCAGGGGCCCATGGCCCACAGCAGCAGAAAGCCGGGCAGAAACAGCGCCAGCGTCGCCAGCAGGGCGCCGCCCACCGGGGTGGCCGGCAGCAACTGGGCGCCGAGATAGGTCGCCAGGGTAAACATGGGGCCGGGCACCAGCTGGGCCAGGCTGTAGCCGGTCAGAAACTGCTGCTCGCTGAGGCTGTGGCCCACGCTCTCGGCTAGCAGGGGCAGCACCACGTGACCGCCGCCAAACACCAGGCTGCCGGCCCGGTAGAAGTCGGTGACCAGCTGGCCGACGGGGCCCCCCAGCAGTGGCAGGCCGACAAACAGCAGGGCAAATAGTAGCAGGGTGGGCCAGTGGGGTTGATGCACAGGCATGGACTGAGCCGGTGAGGACTGTGGGCCCGGTGTTTGCGGCGCGCCGACGCGGGCACAGAGCAGGGCGGCGCCCGCCAGCATGACGAGCTGGGTGAGCAGGCCGGGTTGCCACCAGAGGGCGGCCGCGGTGGCGACCATGATCCCCTGATTGCGCGTCGTCTTGCAGAACTGGCGGCTCATGGTGATCACCGCATCGGCGACCACCACCAGCGCCAGCAGCTTGAGACCGTGCAGGGCGGCATCGAGCCAGACGTTGTTGCCGAGCTGGCCCAGACCGATGGCGGCGGCCAGCAACAGCAGGAAGGAGGGGAGGGTGAAACCGGCGAAGGCGGCCAGCGCCCCACCGAGCCCGGCCCGCTGGCGGCCGATGGCAAAGCCGAGCTGGCTGGAGGCGGGGCCCGGCAGCAGCTGACAGAGGGCCAGCGACTGGGCAAATTCGGCCTGGGTCAGCCAGCCCAGCCGCTCGACGAAGGTGCGCTGGAAGTAGCCGATATGGGCGGCGGGTCCGCCGAAGCTGACACAGCCCAACCATAAAAACTGAATAAACACCTGCCCCACGTCCTCACTCCCTCGTTGTCATCATCGCCCCGATGATATGACAAAGCGGTGACTTTTTTATGACAAATCAGGGGGCTGCTGGCAGGTTGCCGCGCCTTGTTAGCCGGCAGGCAATGATCACTCCGTCGGCTGGCCTGGTTGTGGCAGATAGCAACGGCCAGCAAGCCAGCAGGCTATCGATTGGCGGCTGGCATCGAAGTGGGGCTCTGGCAGATTGCGCGGGTCGCACCAGACCCAGCCTTCGCACTTCTCCGGCTCCAGCAACTGGGGCTCTCCCTCTACCTCGGCCAGCAGGGTGACCGAAACATAGTGCAGGCCGCTTTCACGCCAGGTCTCCAGGTTGTTGGTGACGGCGATGACGCTGGGGTTGCTGATCTGAAAACCGGTCTCCTCGGCCACCTCCCGGATCGCTGCCGATTCGAACGTCTCCCCCAGCTCCAGATGGCCGCCGGCAATGGACCAGTAGGGGGCGTGGCTGCCCTTGCGCTTGCCAAGCAGCACCTGGCCCTGGCGGTTGGTGAGGATCACGCCGACACCGACGCGGGGATAGGGAGTAGACATAAGAAGGGCTCCTTGCTGAGGGGGTAATGGGTTGGTCAGGATCACTCTGTCATCGACCGCCGACGTGGGGATAGGGAGTAGACATAAGCAGGGCTCCTTGCAGGGATGAGCTGGCCGCTGAAACGGCGGATTGCACCATAAAAAACGGGCCCACCTTAGGGCGGATGGGCCCGTCATGCAAGCAGTCTGCGGCGTCAGGCGCCAGTGCTGCGGATCACGCCAGCTTGACCAGCATCTTGCCGGTGTTGCGCCCCTCGAACAGCCCGATGAAGGCCTGCGGCATGCTGGCGAGCCCCTGATAGACGGTCTCTTCGGCCTGCAGGGTGCCGGCGTCGAAGGCCGGGGTCACCTCGGCCAGAAACTCGCCGTAGTGCTGCCAGTGATCGAACACGATCAGCCCCTGCATGGTGAGGCGTTTGCGGATCACCTGGGAGAGGTTGCGCGGGCCGCTCGCCTCGCTCTGGCCGTTGTACTGCTCGATGAGGCCACACATCACAATGCGGCCGTGCACCACCATGTGGTTGAGGGCGGCGTCCAGCATGGCGCCCCCCACGTTCTCGAAGTAGACGTGGATCCCCTCCGGCGCCAGCCGGGCCAGCTCGGCATCGAGATCCGGAATCTCACGGTAGTTGATCACCTCGTCGGCCCCCAGGCTCTTGAGGTAGGCCACCTTGTCGGCCGACCCGGTGGAGCCGATGACGCGGGCCCCTGCCCGTTTGGCAAGCTGCACCACCATGGAGCCGACGGCGCCGGAGGCGGCCGACACCAGCACGGTTTCACCGGCCTGCAGTTTGGCGATGCGGTTAAGCCCGGTCCAGGCGGTCATGCCCGGCATGCCGAGGGCGCCGAGAAAGAGCTGGGGCGGCAAGCGGGTGTCGGGCAGTCTGGTCAGCTGGGCACCGTTGGCGACGAAGCGATCGCGCCACCCCAGCATGCTGCTCACCCGATCACCCACCGCGAAGTCCGGGTGACGGGAGGCTTCCACCACGCCGATGGCGCCGCCATCGAGGGGGCCGTTGAGGGGGAAGGGGGGCACATAGCTCTTGGCTTCGCTCATGCGACCGCGCATGTAGGGATCCACCGACAGCCACTGGTTGGCGACCCGCACCTCTCCTTCTTGCAGCTCGGGCAGAGCCACCTCGGTCAGGGTGAAATCGGCCAGGCTGGGCAGGCCGACCGGGCGACGCAGCAGCTGGATCTGATGGCTGGACTGATTCATGGTTTTTTCTCCAGTGTGAGGGGGGTTGGCAACCTGCGAGTCGCCAGCATGGCTATTTCCAAGGGGTTGAGGCTGAACGGGTTCACGCCGTCTCATCCAGCGGGGCGCCGTTGAGCAGCAGCCGGGTGACCACATTGCCCCGCATGGCGTTGGAGAAGGGGCAGGTCTGGTGGGCCAGCCGCACTATCTGCTCGGCCTGCGCCGCCTGTTCAGGTTGGGTCGTGGCGAGCGCGACGTCCAGCGTGATGGCGAAGTTGAAGCGGCCATCGTCCAGCGCCAGCAACTCGACCTCGGCGGTGACGGGAGCACTGGAGATAGGGGCGCCGAGTTTGTGGGCCACGTGGATCAGCGCATTGGAGAAGCAGGCGGCGTAACCGGCGGCCAGCAGCTGTTCTGGGTTGTTGCCCTTGCCATTGCCGCCGAGGGCGGTCGGCAGGGCCAGTGCCAGCTGCAGGCTGTTGTCCAGGGTGTGAACCTCACCGTTGCGGCCGGCCTGGGCGATGGCTTGAGTGCGATAGAGCGTCTTCATGTCGGGGCCTCTGATTTTGTTTGTGTGCAAAGTAAATCCAGACTAATCCCGAAAATACGGGCTGACAACTATTTTGTGTGCAAATTATTCGACCCCCGATTTTCCTGGGGTATACTGGCCCCAGTCGTCAGCGAGGTGCCCCATGAGTGAATTGAAAAAGCAGGTCTGTTTTGCCCTCTACAGCGCCTCCAATGCGGTGATGCGGGCCTATCGGCCGCTGCTGGACAAGCTGGATCTCACCTACACCCAGTATCTGGTGATGTTGTCGCTGTGGGCGCGGGACGAGGTCAGCCTCAAGGAGATAGGTCAGGAGACCGGGCTGGATGCGGGCACTCTGACCCCCATTGTCAAGCGGCTGGAGAGCAAGGGCTGGTTGACCCGCACCGTCTCCAGCGAGGATGAGCGGCAAAAATGCATCGGCCTGACCGAGGCGGGGCGTCAGCTGCAGCAGGAGGTGAGGGAGTGTTGTCTGGCGGACAACTTGCGTAATCAGGTGGATCTGGCCGATGCTGAACTGGCCCAGCTCAAGCAGCTCTGCGATCGCATCTCGGCGCAACTGGGGCGCTGAGTGCGGCCCATCCATCCAGCCTGAGGATCACCCGATGAAAATCCTGTTACCCCTGTTTGCCCTGTTGCTGACCGCCTGCAGTTCTGGTTCCCATGCCCCTTCGATGGCCATCGACGATGCCGATGCCTGGCAGGCTATCTGCAAGGACGGTACCCGGGTGCGGGCCGTGGTGGAGGAGGGGATCTGCGCGGATCATCGCGGTGTTGCCATGTGGACGAATAAGCCAAGAGCCGCACGGATGGCAGAGGAAGCCGCCAAATAGTGTGATCCAGGCGCCATAAAATGACACAACCGGCCGAGTGGCCGGTTTTTTTCGCGATCCCGTCGGCACTTTGCCATCTTGTTCATGGTGCGCTCAGTTTTCTCTTCCCATACTGGCCCTACAGTTCCAAAAGAGGAGAGACGAGATGCAATCATCGTTGGTTGGGCTCTCCATTCTGTGGGGGCTGGCCAGTTTTGGTGTTCAGGGGGATTTCATCGAGAGCCGTGATTCCGTTGCGCCATCCTGGCAAGCCGAGTCCAGAGTGGAGATGGAAGGTTATCTGATCGAGTCGCTGGGTGAAGATCGCTGGCTGTTCGACAACGGCAGCGAGAGCCTGCTGGTCTCCCTGCCCCAGGGGCAGTGGGTGCCGACCGGCGAGCGGCTGCGGGTCAGCGGCGAGCCCCAGCAGGAGCAGGCCGGCTGGCTGTTGCAGGTGCAGGATGTCAGCCAGGTAGCGGTCTGAGTACAGGTCGCTGACTGCAGATATAAAGAAGAGGAGGCCACTGGCCTCCTCTTCTTTTATCCGGTCTGGCCTGCCGATCAGGGCCGGCGGTCAGCCCAGATGGTTGAGCGGCAGCGCCGTCTTGTGCTTGATCCGGCGCAGCACGAAGCTGGAGCGCACCCCGGTCACCCCCGGGATGTGGGTCAGCTTGTCCAGCAGGAAGTGCTGGTAGTGTTCCATGTCCCGCACCACCACCTTGAGCTGGTAGTCGGCATCGTTGCCGGTGATGAGGTCACACTCGAGCACTTCGGGCAGCTCACTGATGGCGCGGTCAAAATTTTCGAACCGCTCCGGGGTGTGCCGGTCCATGGAGATGTGAATGTAGGCGGTGAGGGTCAGCCCCAGTTGGCGGGCGTTGAGCAGGGTGACGTGGGTGTCGATGAGACCGGCATCCTCCAGCGCCTTGACCCGGCGGGAGCAGGGGGAGGGGGAGAGCCCGACCAGCTCGGCCAGCTCCAGGTTGCTGATGCGGCCATTCTCCTGCATCAACTCCAGAATATGCCTGTCTATGCGATCAAGTTTCAGCATTCTCCGTTCCTCGTTGCAATTACTAATTCACTTTTCCTAGATTAAGGGTGAACTATTGCAAAAACAACTGAAAATACATGCTACTTCGCAACCACTCACTGGGCCGGCAGGGATACCATGGTTACATCTTCCGGTGGCAAGACAGAAACCCAACCCGGTCTCTGTGGTGAAGGACCTTACCGGGTCAACAACCCCATCAGCCGTCTCACCTTATCGGGCAACGACGGGCTGGAACGAGAGCATCCCCTCCCCGAAGGCAACAAAGCAGGCATCCCGGCGCCTGCTTTGTTGTTTCTGGCGTTTGCGGATCAAGGCTGTGGCCTGATGCGATAGAGACAGCGGTGATCCCCCTCCAGCAGATACTGCTCCCGCTCCACCCCGGCCGGTGCCAGCAAGCGGCGAAACATCTCCAGTTCGCTGCGACAGAAACCCCGACAGGCCCGCGCCGCCGCGCAGATGGGGCAGTGGCTCTCCCACAGCAGCCAGCTGCCATCCTCCTCCTGGCGAACATCCGCCATATAGCCCTCTCGCGTGCGCTGCGCCGTAAGTGCCGCCAGCCTGTCGGCCAGCGCGGGCTGGGTCAGCTCGGCCTGATAGCGGGCCAGCTGCTGCTGCTCCCGCTGGGCGATCAGCCGCTCCATGCCCACTTCGCCAAACAGCTGCTGGATGTTGTCGATAAGCTGCAGCGTCAGTTCGCTGTGGCTGTCAGGGAAGCGTTGCCAGGCCTGTTCGGTGAGGTGCCACAACCGTACCGGTCGACCGCGCCCGCGGGCCTCGTCCTTGAAGCTCACCCAGCCGTCGGCCTCCAGCGTCATCAGGTGCTGGCGAGCCCCCATGGAGGTCATCTGCAACTGCTCTCCCAGCTCGGCGGCGCTCTGTGGCCCGTGGCTCTTGAGCAGAAACAGTATCTTGTCGGTGCTGGCATTCATGGCAAGGCTCTCATCGTCGGCAGGTGTGGCCGCGGTTCTGACATGGATAAGAGCATTATGGGGAGGGGGATTTTTTAAATCAACAATTCGCTTTACTTAATCTGGTTTGATTGCCAACATAAATAAACCAATAACTTTATTTAATGGGGCAAACATGGAAGGGATCAAGGGGCAGGCCAGCCTGTGGGTATTGGTGATGACGGTGACGCTGGCGGTGGCGGGCTTCAGCCTGCCATCCCCGGTGCTGGCACCGCTGTTGCTGGATCCGGCTCAGGGCATGCTGACACCGGAAGCGTCGGACTGGAGCCGCAAGGTGTGGCTGGGGGTCATCATGGGGCTCTATCCGCTGTTTCAACTGGTAGGGGCTCCCTGGCTCGGCAAGTTCTCCGATCGCCATGGCCGCAAGCCGGTGCTGACCCTCTGTCTGGTGGGCGTGCTGGTGGGCTATGCCCTGATGGCGCTGGGGATCGCCTGGCGATCCTTGCCGCTGCTGTTGCTGAGCCGGGTGGTGGAGGGCTTCTTCAACGGTGACATCGCCATCGTGCAGGCCATGGCGGCCGACATGAGCACCGCCAAAACCAAGGCGCGCAGCTTCGCCTGGATCAACATCGGCATGAACCTGGGCTGGGTGGTGGGCCCCATGATCGGCGGTTATGCCGCCGTGGTGTCCGGCGATTACAGCCTGGCGGCCTGGCTGGCGGTGGCCATGACCCTGGTCAACCTGCTGCTGGTGTTCTGGCTGCTGCCCAATCGGCCGGCGGCGGCCCGCAGTGAGCAGCCGGCACCGGCCCTCTCTTCCCGCCCGCTGCTGCTGCAACCGGCGCTGCTGCCCTATTTCGTGCTGACCCTGCTCAGCTACGGCGCGGTGCAGCTCTACTTCACCTACTTCAACGTCTGGTTGGTGGAGAGGCTGGCCTGGGATCCGGTGCAGCTGGCGCAGGCCGCCGTAATGGTGAGCGTGCCCATGATCCTGGGGTCCTGGCTGGGCTCCCGCCTGGCTCGCCATTGGCGCGGCAGCAGTCTGGGGGTGGCCGGTCATCTGGTGATGGCGGCGGGCATGCTGATGTTCGTGCTGCCAGGCCACTGGTGGGGGCTGGCACTCACCTTTATCCCCACCGGCATCGGCATGAGCCTGGGGGAGCTGGCGACCTCGGTGGCGGTCTCCAATCGCAGCCATGCCGAGCAGCAGGGGCAGGCGATGGGGCTCTATCGCGGGCTGGCGGTGGGCAGCGAGATCCTGGCGGTGGTGGTCGGCAGTCTGGTGCTGCTGGCGGGCACCGAGTGGCCCTTCTATCTGGCTGCGCTGTGCAGCCTGCTCTGTGCCATCGGCTTTTATGGGCTGCGCCGGGCGGCGGATCGGCGGCAGCGGCTCGACGTCCAGATAGAAGCCGGCTGACGGGATCACAGTTCGGCGACGGGATGGCGGGCCGGACTTGCATCGTGGCGCCGACTCTGGGACGGTATGGCTCTTTGCTTCGTTTGCCCGATCGCCCATAGCTCCCCGTTATGCTCAGCCTTTGGCGATGGCGTGAATCGTTATCAGGCCATGGCGTTGAAATCGGGTTGGTATGGCGCTGCATTCATTCGTTTCGACATTTTGGAGGTGATATGAGTCGTTTTCAGGCCATTGCGTTGGACATGGACGGTACCTTGCTGACCCGGGATCACAAGATCTCGTCCGCCACCCGGGCCGCGCTGGCCCAGGCCCGCGCCCACGGCATCAAGGTGCTGCTGGTGACGGGGCGTCACTTCATGACGGCCCGGCCTTTCCATCACGAGCTGGCCCTCGACACCCCCATCATCTGCAGCAACGGTGCCTACCTCTATGATCCGGTGCAGGAGAAGATCCAGGCCGGGGATCCGCTGGCGGTGGCTCCCCTCAGCCGGCTGCTGGCGGAGGTGCAGGCGCACCAGATGGGGGCGCTGTTCCATCTCGACGAGGGGATCGGCTACCTCGGCTGCGAGGAGCATGTGACCAGGATGCGTCACTGGTCGGCGAGCCAGCCGGATCATCTCAAGATCTCCCTGCTGCCGGCGGAGGATCTGGCGAGCTGGCTCAGCCGGCCGGTCTGGAAGCTGGAGCTGTTCAACCAGGATCCCGCCCTGCTCCATCACTTCATGGCTGAGGTGGTGGAGCAACTGCCCTTTACCCGCGACTGGGCGGCGCCCTATGCGGTGGAACTGGTGCAACCCGGCTGCAGCAAGGGCAACCGGCTGGCCCAGTGGGCGGCGAGCGAGGGGATTGCGATGGAGAACGTGGTGGCGTTTGGCGACAACAACAACGACATCAGCATGTTCGAGCAGGTGGGGCTGGCGGTGGCCATGGGCAACGCGGCGTCACAGATCCAGGCGCTGGCGGATCGGGTCACCGCCGATCACAACGAAGATGGCATCGCGCTGGCGCTGCAGCGCTGGATCCTGCCCGCCTGAGGGGCAGAAACAGCAACAGAAAGGGGCCATGTCGGCCCCTTTTTTGTTTGTCAGTTCCCGAAGGAGAACTGGATCACCCGATCCGGGAAACGGATCCGGTTGTAGTCACGGCGCAGCCCCTCGTAGTGACGGATGGCGCGCTCGCGCTGGGCGCGGTAGTAGTCGCGCTGCTTGCTGTCGTTCTCGTTGCGGATCTGGCGCTCCAGCGTCTCGATGTCGCGCTCGGTCCGCTCCATGTCGCTCTTGAGGTCGCTGAGCTGTTTCTCCACCAGGTACTCCTGGCGGCCGCGATCGTACTGGGTCAGGAAGCTGGCATCGTTGGGACAGACGCCCTGATACTCGGCGCCGGACTTGCCCTTGCTGTAGGCGAGCTCCGGAATGCAGTAGAGCTCCAGCCCCTTGGCATAACCCCGTTTCCACTCCGCCTCGTCCACCGTGAGGCCGTATTCGCCGCAGGTCGAGACGTAGTCGCGGGTGGCGGCCCGGGTCTTGCCCTGCTCGCCGTCCTGATAACCCAGGTTGTACCAGCTCATGGTGCGGCACTCTTCTTCCGACAGCGAGCTGCAACCGGCGAGCAGAAAAGGCAGGGTCAGCAACAGGATCTTGGGGGACATGGACGACGGGCTCCGAGAGGGATGATGGGGGCATTCTAGAGAGGATGCCGGGGCAGGACAAGGGATGAAAAACGGTGCTGGCCGGCGCCGTTTTCTGAGCGGTTTGTCACTATTTGCGCGGGCTGGCGGCGTGGCGGCCCGCGCCCTTTCCTTGTTGCCGGTCACGGGGTAAACTGCGCCATCTTTTAACTGGCGCGTAACAAAAACAATGAAAGTCCTGACCGTCGATTACCGCTCGCCCGATGCGGCGCAGCGCTTCACCGAATCCCTGCGGACCACCGGCTTCGGGGTACTGACCAATCACCCCATCCCGAAAGAGCTGGTGCAGTCCATCTATGACAACTGGTATCGCTTCTTCATGAGTGAGCAGAAGCAGGACTTCCTGTTCAATCGCGAGACCCAGGACGGCTACTTCCCGCCGTCGGTGTCCGAGGTGGCCAAGGGCCACAGCCAGAAGGACATCAAGGAGTACTTCCACCTCTACCCCTGGGGCCAGATGCCGGTCGAGCTGAAAGAGCAGGCGATGGAGTACTACCGGCTCGCCAACAACCTGGCGGCCGAGCTGCTGGGCTGGGTCGAGCAGTACACCCCGAGCGACATCGCCGCCCACTACAGCTGCCCGCTCTCCTCCATGATCGAAGAGAGCCAGAAGACCCTGCTGCGGGTGCTGCACTATCCGCCGTTCGACGGCACCGAGGAGCCGGGTGCCATCCGCGCCGCCGCCCATGAAGACATCAACCTGCTGACCATACTGCCCGCCGCCAACGAGCCGGGCCTGCAGGTGAAGGGTTCCGATGGCGAGTGGATGGACGTGCCGTGCGATTTTGGCACCCTCATCATCAACATCGGTGACATGCTGCAGGAGGCCTCCCACGGCTACTACCCCTCCACCACCCACAGGGTCATCAACCCGACCGGCGGCAGCGCCAGCAAGTCGCGCATCTCCCTGCCGCTGTTCCTCCATCCGCGCCCGGACGTGGTGCTCTCCGAGCGTCACACCGCCTACAGCTACCTGATGGAGCGGCTGCGGGAGCTGGGGGTGATCTAGTCCCCAAAGCGGGTTCACCATCCTGTAAAACCGGAGCAAAATTGCTCCGGTTTTTATTTGTTGGCAGGATTGCGCGTTAAATAGAATTTAATTAGGTAATGATGCCAATAATGCGCGTTTTATCCAGATAGGCGGCGTTGTGATTGCGCAGCCCCCCCCGTACTCTGAGCGTCATTCTGGGCCCCTTGTGGCGGGCCCCACGGTTGGAGTTCTTATGAAGCAGTCCCAATGGTCATCCCGGCTCGGTTATATCCTGGCCGCCGCCGGTTCCGCAGTCGGTCTCGGCGCTATCTGGAAGTTCCCCTATGTGACGGCCGCCAACGGCGGTGGCGCCTTCCTGCTGGTGTTTCTGCTGTTCAGCTTCACCCTGGGGGTGGCGGTGCTGATGGGGGAGACCTTGCTCGGCAGCCTGAGCCGGCGCGGGGTGGTAGGGGCCTTCGGTGCACTGATGGGCAAGCGCTGGCGCTGGGTCGGCGCCATGGGGCTGCTCAGCAGTCTGCTCATCTACAGCTTCTACAGCGTGGTGGGTGGCTGGACCCTGGGCTACACCGGCATGGCGCTGGCGGGCAGTCTGCAGCACGGTGACGGCGCGGCCCTCACCGCCCGTTTCAACGACTATGTGGGGGATCCGCTCTGGCCGGTGCTGACCCATCTGCTGTTTGCCGGGCTCACCTGGTGGTTCGTGCAGGGAGGCGTGCAGAAGGGGGTGGAGCGCACCCTACGCTGGATGATGCCGGCCCTGTTCATCATGATCCTGATGCTGGTGGCCTTCGGCCTCACCCTGCCCAACGCCATGGCCGGGGTGCGCCACTTCCTGATGCCGGATTTCAGCAAGCTCGGCATGTCCGGCGTGCTCGACGCCATGGGGCTGGCCTTCTTCTCCCTCTCCATCGGCCTTGGCATTCACACCACCTATGGCGCCTACCTGCCCTCCAGTGACGGGGTCGGCCGCTCCAGCCTCTGGGTGGTGCTGTTGGCAAGCCTCATCGCCGTGCTGGCGGGCTTGATGATCTTCCCGGTGCTGGCGGCGACCGGCATCGATCCCGCCTCCGGCCCGGGTCTCACCTTCATGACCATGCCGGCGGTGTTCCAGCAGTTGCCGTTCGGCCAGGGGCTGGCGGTGGTGTTCTTCGCCTTGCTGGTGGTGGCGGCGCTGTCGTCGGCCATCTCGCTGCTGGAGCACCTGCAGTGCTTCGTCAGCGAAGGCCTGGGCTGGTCACGGCGGGCCGCCTGCGGCCTCATCACCGCGCTGGTGATGGCGGGGGGGATTCCGGTCAGCCTGTCGTTCGGGCCCTGGGCCCAGGTGACCCTGTTTGGCAAGAACATCTTCGAGCTGCTCGATTTCGTCACCTCCAACCTGATGATGCCCATGTTCGGCTTGGCGCTCACCCTGCTGCTGGGTTGGAAACTGGGACGCCAGGCGCTGCCCGCCGGGCTGGCGCTGCACTGGCGTACTCTGGTGATGGGCTGCTGGCGCTGGCTGGCACCGCTGCTGATCGGCGGCATCCTGGTGCGCGGGCTGGTGTGATCAGGGTTGGCGGGTGGGCTGCTGCGCCTGCTGGTGACGGTCCCTGACCTTGTCGATGGCCGCCTGCCAGCGGGCGATCACGGCGTCATCCTCGCTCTTCGAGAAGACGATGTAGAGCCAGCTCTCCTGCAGCAGCAGCCCGGAGTTCACCACGCTGCGGGGGGAGAACTTCATCTTGGCCAGGATGGCCGGCATGATCTGCTCCCCCATGGGGAAGGCGTCTATCTTGCCGAGCATCAGTCGTTCGATGGCGTCTTCTATGGTCTGGCAGCGCACCAGGTTGGTGTAGCCCTCGCGGGTGAGCAGCTCGTCATCGGCATTGCCGAGCAGCACGCCGACCCGCGCCAGCTGGCGCAGCTGGGCCAGATCGGTCAGCGGCTGGCTGCCCCTGGTCTGGTAGATCACCACCCGGTTCAGAAACAGCGGCCCTACCCACTTGAACTGAGGCTCCCGCTGGGGCGTGCGCAGAATGACGAACAGGGCGAAGCCGGGCTCGACCCGGGTCAGCGCCAGCGCCCGCTTGAGGGGGTAGATCTTGATGGGGTAGTCGACCCCCATCTCCTGCTGGGCCTCCTGCACCAGTTGCACCGCCAGCCCGCCAAGCTTGCCGTCGCTGGTGTGGGTAAAGGGGGGTAGCTCGTGGCTGAGCAGGGTCAGCGGGGGTTGTATGGCCTGCGCCAGGCCGGGCAACAGTAGCCAGGGGAGCAGCCATTTCATCCAGTATCCGGTCAGGTGCGTCACGTCGGTACATCCATGTTGCGCAAGGGAGTGGCAGGGCAGGTCGGTCCCATCCGGTTAGCTCGAACCCGCCCAAGCTAAGACTATTATCGTTCAAGGCAGTGGGCGGGGAGGCTGCGGCGCTGATTTTTGGCGCCGGCCGGGTGAAAACAAACTTTTTTTGGCCACATGAAAAAAAGTTTGTTCATGTTGTGTCAATTTTTCTTTCCATGGTTTAGGCTGTGATCCCTTTTCAGCATTCAGATCAGATTATTCATGTCACGTCGCGTTGCCCTGTTCGGTCGATTTTTTAGCTCGCAAGAGAGGTGACCTTGCACGCGCAGTTTGTCTGAATGTTCATTGCAAAGGTCGCCACCAGGCGGCCTTTTTTGTTGCCCCGCATCGTGCGGCTACCCATGGAGTATCGAATGTTGTCTTGCCCGGAGGTTGTATGAGCCAGGTTCAGTGGTCTTCTCGTATCGGTCATGTGCTGGCAGCCGCCGGTTCGGCGATCGGCCTTGGCGCCATCTGGAAGTTTCCCTATGTGACTGCCACCAACGGCGGCGGCGCCTTCCTGCTGATGTTTCTGCTGTTCAGCTTCACCCTGGGGGTGGCCGTGCTGGTGGGTGAGACCCTGCTCGGCAGCCGCAGCCAGCGCGGGGTGCTCGGTGCCTTCCACAAGCTGGTGGGGCCGAACTGGCGCTGGATGGGGTACATGGGGATCCTGTGCGGCTTCTTCATCTACAGCTTCTACAGCGTGGTGGGCGGCTGGACCGTGGGTTACGCGGCGCTGGCGGTGAGCGGGCAGCTCAACCTGAGCGAGGGCGCGGCGCTGACCGCCTTGTTCAACGGCTATGTCAGCCACCCCTGGTGGCCGGTGCTGACCCATCTGGTGTTTGCCGGCCTCACCTGGTGGTTCGTACAGGGGGGCCTGCAGAAGGGGGTGGAGCGGGCACTGCGCTGGATGATGCCAGCCCTGTTCGTGATGATGATGCTGCTGGTGGTGACTGGTCTCTCCATGCCCGGCGCCATGGCCGGGGTGCGCCAGTTCCTGCTGCCGGACTTCTCCATGCTGACCGGCCAGGGCGTGCTGGACGCGCTGGGGCTGGCCTTCTTCTCCCTTTCCATCGGGCTTGGCGTGCACACCACCTATGGTGCTTACCTGCCGAGCAGCGAGGGCGTGCTGCGCTCCGGCGTCTGGGTCGTGACCCTGGCGAGCCTCATCTCGGTGCTGGCGGGGTTGATGATCTTCCCGGTGCTGGCCTCCACCGGCATCGATCCCACCGCCGGCCCAGGGCTCACCTTTATGACCATGCCGGCGGTGTTCAACCATCTGCCGTTCGGCCAGGGGCTGGCGGTGGTGTTCTTCCTGCTGCTCTTGGTGGCGGCACTCTCCTCCTCCATCTCCATGCTGGAGCACCTGGTGCGCTTCACCACCGAGGAGTGGGGTTGGTCGCGGCGCGGCGCCTGCCGGGTGCTGACCCTGCTGATCATGGCGTCCGGCATTCCGGTGAGCCTGTCGTTCGGCCCCTGGAGCGAGCTGACCCTGTTCGGCAAGACCATCTTCGATCTGCTGGACTACCTCACCTCCAACCTGATGATGCCGCTGTTCGGTCTGGTGCTGACCCTGCTGCTGGGCTGGCGACTAGGTGAGTCCGTGCTGCCTGCCGGTCTGTCACCGCTGCTGCGCGGCTGCCTGCTCTGGTGCTGGCGGCTGGTGGCGCCGCTGCTGATCGCCGGGATCCTGGTGCGCGGGCTGCTGTAACCTCGGCCCGGCTGACCAGCCTAGTTGGGCGGTGTGGCGGGCAGACGGGGATTGAGGTGGGAGCGGATCTGCAACAGGGTCTTGCGGTACTCCTCGGCGTGGTGCTCCATGAAGGAGGCGCTGTGGTTGAGGCGTCGCTCCAGCCGATCCACCAGCAGGGCCACCCTGGGGGCGGCCATGCCGGCCGGCCAGCACAGTTGCAGCAGCTCCAGCAGTTGCCAGGCATCGCCGGGCAGGGCGGGGAACTCCTCCTGCAAGGTCAGCGCATACTGCACGGCCAGCTGGTGCTGGCCCGCCGCGCTGGCCCGCTGCCGTTCCTGGCGCAGGTAGGTCAGCCGCAGCTCGCGCCGCTCCAGCTGTTTCATGAAATCGCCGATGACCTGCTTGAACAGCTGCTGCACCAGCGGGGCCGGGGCGACCCTGGCCTGATACTGGCTGAGCTGGCTCAGGTAGCGCTGGGCGTGGTGGGGCAGGCCGCAGAACTGGCTGACGGCAAAGCCGAGCAGCTGGTTGAGGTGGTTGTCCCGCGCGCTCTCCGGCGGGTGCTTGGCGAGCAGCAACAGAGCCTCGTCGAAGCGGTAGTCCAGGCTCAGCATCAGGGCCTGCAGCAAGGCATCCTCGTGGGCCCGCAGGGTCACCGCCTGGCTGAGGTAGCGATACTCCTGCTGCAAGGCACTGATCCGGGCGGCGCTCGGGTAGTGCCAGAGCACCGCCAGGCTGGCATTGAGGATGAAGTTCTCGATGGATACCCGGAACTTGTGATCGGCGAAGAAGCGCAGGCTGAGGGCGTTGGCCTGCTCCAGCGCCTTGCCCTCGTCCTTGAGCAGCAGCGCCAGCAGAATGGCCGCCTGGCGCCACTCCGGTTGCCAGGCCTGCTTTTGCAGCAGCAGGGTGAGCACGTCCCAGGCCCCTTCCCATTGCCGCTCGTGCAGCAGACAGGCCAGCGCCAGCTCCAGTTGCAGGGGGGCAGGCAGCCGTTCCCGGTTGCGGGCCAGATCCTTGCGGGCACTCTCCAGCTTGTTCAGCCCCAGCAGGGCATGGATCAACCCCTTGCGCGGCCACCAGGCATCGTGTTCCGTGGTGCAGACCGCGTAGTGCTGGGCGGCGTGAAAGTGATCCTGCTGCTGCAGCAGCATGTAGCCCTTGATCCTGTCCAGCAGCGGCCCCAGCTCCCGGTACTTCTGCTGTTGGTAGAGCAGGTCCTCGCACAGGGCGCAGCTGACCTGCCACTCCCTGAGCTTCATCGGGGCGGGCAGGGTGCGGGTCAGCCCGGTCAGCTGCACCAGTTCGCGCAGACTGGCGGTGAGCTGATCGGCGGTAAACGGCATGGGCAGCAACAGCGGAAAGTAGAGGTCGGAAGGGGGAAACTGCAGCTGATCGTGATCCTCGTCCAGCAACAGCAGCACGCAGCCCGGTTCGAGCAGACCCAGATAGTGGGCCTCCTGCAGCAAGCGCACCCCCTCACGGGCCTGATGGTGGTACTGGCGGCAGATGACCACATCGAACGACTGCTGGCGCAGCAGGGTGGGCAGGGTCGCCAGCTCCTTGCAGTGGGTCAGCTGGGCGGGGGTGATCCCTTGCTCATTCAGCCCTCGGGAGAGGGCCGTGCTGAGCATGGCATCATCTTCGATCAGGAGGATCTGCATCCTTGGCGCTCCTTGGCTGGTTCAGGGTACGGACAAGTATGGCATGTTGCCGGAGTCAAAGAGAGCTATCACTCTTGGCGCCAGCCTGCGGGCGGTCAATTCCTCCCCGGCGTCAGGCACCTGGCGGGTTGATGAGAAACACCACCGCGCCGCCATAGGCCGCCGAGTCGGCCAGCCTGCTTTCCCAAGTTTGATCCCACTCGCCTCCTTGCACCAGCCCCACCTTGAAGGGCAGGGTCAGCCGCGTCAGTGCCTGCAGGTAGCGGGCGTAGCCCGGCTCGGTGCGGCGGCCGCGATAGGTCTGCACCACCAGCTCGTCGACCACGCCGGCGAGGGCGTTGAGGGTGGCGACGTCGCCAGTGCGGGTCCAGTCCAGCAGGCCGGTGATGCTGATGGCGCAGTCGGCGGGCAGCTGGCGGCGGAGCTGGCGCAGGAAGTCGCCATAGTCCGCCAGCCGGTGGGTGCGGGCATCAAAATCGATCTGGACGCCGTGCACCCCATTGTCCTTGCGCTGCCAGGCCGCCAGCTGGTTAGTCAGGTTCTTGATAAGGGCCTCATCCCAGTCGAGCCGCTCCACCCGATAGGCGAGCCAGAGCTCCTTTACCGGCAGCTTGCTCGGCGCTATGCCTTGCCCCTGAAAACGCATGGGCTGGCGCGCATCGAGTGGGCCTATCTCCCCCTGATGCAGATAGAGCCGCTCGGCCTGCTGCAGCACCGGCTGGGGCCTGACCCCGGCCCACAGCCAGAACTGGCGGTAGTGGCTCGCCTCGACGGCGGCGCTGGCCTCGGCGCTCAGCAGCGCCAGCATCACCAGTAATATTTGAGCTGCTTGGCCCACTGGCTCGTTCCGTACTGGCGTTTGAGGGTGTTGAACCAGCCCTTGCGCTGGCTGAGGGGGATCTCTTGGCTGCCGCAGCTGTTGTTGCCGCTCGGGGCGTAACAGTTGATGGCGCGGTAGAGGGCGTAGGCCTTCTCCTCCTTGGCGGCCTTGGGGTTGGCGATCACCTGTTGATACCAGTCGAGCCGGCTGCGCTGCTGGCCGGCAAACAGATCCCGGCTGCCCGCCAGGGTGTCGGCCCCCGGCCGCTGCAGGATCGGATCCCAGTCCAGCCCCTGGCTCAGGAAAAACTCGCCGAGGCAGTTGAGCGCCTTGGGGGATTTGGGGTTGTCCGCCAGGGTGGTGACCACCGCCGTGAGCGCCGGACACTGATACTCCTGGCTTCCTTGCCAGTCGAACGGCGCGGCCAGCGGAGCCAGCGCCAGATCCTGCAGGAAGCCCCGGTAGTCGCCGTGGGTCAGCTGCTTGTAGCGCAGGGTGTGGCCGGCACGCTGGCGCAGGGGCTCGGAGGCCTGCTCATTCTGCACCATGCGGCGCAGCAGCGGGGCCGGTGCCACGTACTCCAGCAGCGGAATGCGGTAGTGATCGCTCTGGATGGGGCTCTCCTTGGCGAACACCTGCTCCAGCCGGCCGGCCCGCTCCAGGGTCATGGCCAGTGCCAGCTGCAGCAGCTGATCCTGCAAGGGGGTGGGCTGGCTGGCGAGCAGGGCGCGCCATTGCTGCTCCGCCTCGGGCAGCGCCTGACTGGCCGCCAGCGCCATGCCCTTGAGCACCTGCTGGCTGAAGGCCAGGTTGTCGAGTGGTCCCTTGTCGAGGGCAGGAGCGGCGGCGATGACGGCGGCATAATCCTTGGCCAGATAGTAGCGCTCGGCCTGTTGCAAATAGGCGAGCCAGGCCGGGTTGCCAGCAAACTGGGCGCTCTGCTGCGCGAGCTCGCTGCTTTGCAGCGGCTGCCACTCGTCCCAGCTCTCGTGCAGCCGCAGCCGGCGCAGATCCTGCACCAGGGTCAGCTGCGGCATGGCGGCTGAGCCGGTGAAGCCGGGCTGCATCAGCAGCTTGAGGTCTATTTCGTTGAGCAGCTCCGGGTTGCCCGGCTGGCGGCTCGCCTGCTGGAACAGGCCGGCCAGCGCCGCCTCGTCCCCCTTGAACCAGGCGAGCCGGCGCAGCAGCCCGCTGGCGGAGTCGAGATAGCGCCCCTCTGGGTAGCGGCTGCGATAGTCGGCGATGAACTGCTCGGCGCGCTGCACGGCGGCCTGGTCAATCTGGTTGCGATCCAGGGTGCCCCAGTCATCGAAGGCGCTTTGCTGGGACTGGTTGAGGGCGACCCGGATCCGCATGTAATCCGCCGTCTCTTTCAGCCAGGGCTGATCCTGCCCGGCGAGAGCAGCAAACAGCGCATCGGCCTGGGCGAACTCCCCCTGATAGAAGAGTCGGCTGGCGGCCAGATAGTCGGCAAAGCCCTGGCCGGCGGCCGACAGCGGCGCGGCCTTGTCCTCCGGCGCTGTGGCCGTTTCGGCTTGCTGGGCGCACTGGCCCAGCATGGCCAGCCGCTGGCGGGCCAGCTGGCTGCGCTCGTCGGCGCCCAGCGCCGGGGTGTCGACCAGCGCCTGCAGGAAGGCTTCGGCGGCGACCGGATTGTTGCTGATGCAGCGCCCCTCGCTCCAGCCGGCGGCCCGCTCCAGGGCGGCCTGGGTAGTGCTCTGCTCGATGCCGAGACCGGCGGCCAACGCCAGCAGGGGATCCGGTCCGGCGGGGGCCGGCTCGGCTTGGGTCGGGTTGAGCAGGGCCGGGTTGAGCAGATCCTCGATGGCGAAGGGCAGCGGCAGCGGCGCCTTGGGCAGCGAGAAGGCCTGCTCATCGGCCAGCAGCAGCGCCAGGTTGGTGCGGGTGTCGTTGTCGGGGGAGAGGAACGGCAGCCCGTTCAGATGGCACTGGGCGGCGGTCAGTTGCAGGGTGAGCGGCGTCTCGCAGCCATCCGGGCCGCAGGCCAGGGCGGGCAGGCTGTACAGGGCCAGCCACAGGGGAGTCAATTTCATGGGCGCTTCCAGCAGGAGTCGGGATGCTGGCACGCTACAAGATGCCTACGTCCCTTTCAACTGACCATAGGGGCAGGTCGGCCGGCGGCGGGCCTACTGCAGACCGGGCCCTTTGGCCGAGAAGGGGCAGTCGCGCTGCTGGATCAGTTGCTCCCCCGAACCCGCCGCCCCCTGCCAGTGCAGGGCGAGTTGGCCGAGGCGGCCCAGGTGGCGCAGCTCGAATTCGTAGCGCAGACAGGGCTCGGCGAGTGGCAGGCTGGCCATGCCGGTCGGCAGCCGATAGTCGTAGCGCAGCAGGGGGCCGTCTGTCAGCGTGCTGCGGCTCGGTAGCAACCCTTCCGCGGTGGGGACGGGGGCGCTCAGCCGGCGGCGCAGGCTGAGGGGGGCATCGATCGCCTTCTGATAGTGCAGGCCGTTCATGGCCGCCAGCTCCTCTTCCAGCCGTTGCAACTCCCCCTCCAGCCCGCTCAGCGCGGCCCCCAGCTGTTGATGAGCGGGGGAGGCGCAGCCCCCCAGCAGCAGGGTGAGGAGCAACAAGGGGGCGCGGGTCGGGTACATGGGCTCTCCTTTGAGCGCACGGATGGGCTGGGCCGGGGCTGACTATAGCAGGGTATTGGTGGGCGGCGCGGCGCGCAGCAGACCGGCGAGCCGCTCCAGCCCCTCGGCGACGCGGGCGTCGGTGGCCGGCTGGCTCAGGCTCAGCCGCACGCCCTGCGGCGCGGCGAACTGGCCGGCGGCGAAGTGTTCCCCGCTCGCCACGCCGACGTCAAGGGCGTTGGCGGCCTCGGCAAACTCCTGGCTGCGCCAGGGTTCCGGCAGCGGCAGCCAGGCGTGCATGGAGCCGGCCTGCCAGCAGGCCCCCGGCAACAGGTGGCGCAGCAGCTCGCCGCGACGTGCCAGGATCTGCCGCTGCTGTTCGACCAATGGCATGATCTGGCGCTGGCTCACCAGCTTGCAGGCCAGCTCGATGAGCAGCGGGCTCACCATCCAGCTCGACAGTCGCATCGCCTGGGCGAAGGCGCCGCGCAGGGCCGGCGGGGTCAGCACGAAGCCGACCCGCAGGCCGCCACAGGCGATCTTGGCCAGGCTGCCCAGATAGATGACGCGCTCCGGCGCCAGATTGACCAGCGG
The DNA here is from genome assembly GCF_033349375.1 of Aeromonas sp. CD. Classification (NCBI taxonomy): domain Bacteria; kingdom Pseudomonadati; phylum Pseudomonadota; class Gammaproteobacteria; order Aeromonadales; family Aeromonadaceae; genus Aeromonas; species Aeromonas sp. CD. The sequence continues at coordinate 4,081,121 of NZ_CP137631.1, read as the reverse complement.
TGTCACCGGTTGCTGGGGCAGCAGGCCGTTGACGTCATCCTCGATGATCAGCAGGTCGTGGCGACGGGCGATGGCGACGATGGCCTCGCGCCGCGCCAGGCTCATGGTGGCGGTGGTGGGATTTTGCAGGGTGGGGGTGAGGTAGAGCAGCTTGGCGCGGCGGGTGCGGCAGGCCGCCTCCAGCGCGTCGGGCAGCAGCCCCTCTGCGTCCATCGCCAGCCCCACCACCTGATTCTTCAGCTGACGGGCGTTGCCCAGCATGCCGGGGTAGCTGAGCCCTTCGCAGAACAGGGTCTCCCCCACGCAGCCGGTGGCCAGCAGGGAGAGCATGATGCCGTGCTGGGCGCCGTGGCTGAACAGCAGATACTCCTCGCTGCCCGCCACTCCCTGCTCGGCCAGCCAGTCGATAAAGAGCTGGCGCTGGCTCGGCTGGCCCGCCTCCTTGTCATAACCGAGCAGAGCGTTGAGATCTCCGTCCGCCACTTCCGCCAGCATGGGGCGGATGATGGCGGCCCGATCCAGCTGCACCGGCAGGTTCTGCCACAACTCGATGCGGTGTCCCTCCTCCTTGCGGATCACCCAGGCGTTGGCCGGATCCTCATGCTCCCCCTTGACCCAGGTGCCGTGCCCCACCCGGGCGGCCAGCAGCCCGCGCCGCTCCGCCTCGCCATAGGCGCGGGTGACGGTGCCGACGGTAACCCCCAGCCTGTCCGCCAGCGCCCTGTGGGTGGGCAGCCGGGTCTCGGGCGGCAGGGAGCCGTCCTGAATGGCCTGCTCGATGGCCTTCACCAGTTTGAGGTAGAGGGGGCCGGCGAAGGGGGTGAGGTTCGGGGTCCAGATTGTCATGGTGACAATAAATCCATTGATCGAAATGTATCGGCAATATAGCGTGATTTTGAACCCGATAACAACCAAAAGCGGCGCATTGTATCGATACAATGTGTGCAGTTCAGGAGTACAAAGATGACGATCGAATGGTATGCCACCCTGTTTGGCTTTGCGTTGCTCACCTGTGGCACGCCGGGCCCCAACAACCTCATGCTGACCGCCTCCGGCGCCAACTTCGGGGTGCGTCGCACCCTGCCCCATCTGATCGGTGTTGTGGTGGGACAACCCGTCCTGCAACTGGTGCTGGCGCTGGGGCTCTACCCCCTGTTCGAGCGCTGGCCGCTGCTCAAGCTGAGCCTGCAGGTGCTGGGCAGCCTCTATTTGTTGTGGCTGGCATGGCGCATTGCGGTGGCCGGTGCCCCCGGTGATCCGGAACGACGTTCACGCCCGCTGACCCTGCTGGAGGGGCTGGGCTTCCAGTTTCTCAACCCCAAGGCCTGGATGATGGGGATCTCCGCCATCAGTCTGTTCAGTCTGCCGGGCAGTGCTTACTGGCCGAGTCTGTGGGGCATCATGGCCGTCTTCCCCATGGCGGGATTGCCAGTCTGCTTTGCCTGGGTGCTGTTCGGTCATCAGCTCAGCCGCTGGATCAACTCTGACAGAGGCTGGCGCCGGCTCAACGGCAGCCTAGGGGCGCTGACCGCGCTCTGCGTGGTGATGCTCTGGTACTGAGTGCTGCCAGGGGCCGCATAAAGATGCGAAGAAAGTGCATCTGCGGCCTTGTCTGACGGGCACCGGCTCTGCATATTAGAAGGCTTGTCGCCGAGTCGGCGCCCTGCATCATCAAGAGGTTGAGATGGATCTGAACTGGTTGCTTCCCCTGGCGGGCTTTGCCCTCATCACCTGTGGCACGCCGGGCCCCAACAACATGCTGCTCACCAGCGCCGGTGCGGCCCAGGGCTTTCGCCGCAGCGTGCCCCTGCTGGTGGGGGTAGTAGGGGGGATCAATCTGATGATCCTGGCCACGGCGCTGGGGCTGGGGGTGATGTTCGAGCAGCTGCCGCTGCTGCATGACGGGCTCAAGCTTATCGGCTCGGCCTACCTGCTCTGGTTGGCCTGGAAGGTGGCGACCGCCAGCGGCCCGGCCGAGGGCAACCGGCCGCTGATCCCGGCCCATCAGGGGGCCATGCTGCAGCTGCTCAACCCCAAGGCGTGGATGATGGCGCTCTCCGCCATCAGCGGCTTCACCCTGGCGGGGGAGGCCTACTGGCCCTCCGCCATCTGGGTGCTCGCCATCTTCTTTATTACCGGCCTCTATACCGGGGCCTTCTGGGTGCTGTTCGGTGCCCAGGTGCGCCGCCTCATCCGCACCGCCAGAGGCTGGCGTCGTTTCAATCTCGGCATGGGGGTTGCCACGGCGGCCTGCGTGCTGATGATCTGGATTTAGTCCGGGCCTGCGCCCGGGCCTTTACCGGCTGTCTTGTTGGCCCTGCGGGGCCTTTTTTATTCACGGGGCGGTGCGATGACGCGCGCCGCCCTCTGCTCGGTTTGCACGATCGATTCACACGATCGGCTTACACAAGGAGGTCCCATGAAATGTATCGGTCTGCTGGGTGGCATGAGCTGGGAGTCCACCGTCAGCTACTATCAGGCGCTCAACCGGGGCGTGCGCGAGCGGCTCGGCGGCCTGCACTCGGCGCGGGTGCTGCTGAGCAGCGTCGACTTTGCCGAGATAGAGCGGCTGCAGCATATCGGCGACTGGCCCGCCACCGCTCGTCTGCTGGCGGCTGAGGCGCAGGCCATCCAGGCCGGCGGCGCCGATTTTCTGCTGATCGGTACCAACACCATGCACAAGGTGGCGCCCGAGATCGAGGCCGCCATCGACATCCCGCTGCTCCATATCGCCGATGCCACCGCGCGTCAGCTGCAAGCGGACGGGATCCAAAGGGTCGGCCTGCTCGGCACCCGTTTCACCATGGAGCAGGATTTCTACAAGGGGCGCTTGCAGGACAAGTTCGGGCTGGAGGTGCTGGTGCCTGATACGGCTCAGCGGGAGCGGGTGCACCGTATCATCTATGACGAGCTGTGCCTCGGCGACATTCGCGATGCATCGCGGGCCGAGTATCTGGCCATCATCAGCGCGCTGGCCGACGCGGGAGCCCAGGCGGTGATCCTCGGCTGCACCGAGATAGCCCTGCTGGTGGGGGAGGCTGAGGCCGCGGTGCCGCTCTACGACACCACCGCCATTCACGCCGAGGCGGCAGTCACTCTGGCGCTGGCTTGACGACAGGGGCCTGCTGGCAAGCGGATAGGCCAGAAATTGTCCGGCCGCCGGCTCGGCAGGGCTTGACCTTGCCGCAGGGTTGCTGCTTAGGCTGAAGGTCCGCTTTGGCCAACGAGGAACGACTCATGCAGCGTCGCGATTTTCTCAAATTCTCCACCGCCGTCGGTATCGCCGGCGCCCTGCCCTGGTGGGGCCGTGCGGTTGCCGCCGAGCGCCCAGCTCTGCCGATTCCCGCGCTGCTGGAGGCGGACGCCAGCGGCGTGTTTCAGCTCAGAGCCCAGCCGGGCCAGATGCTGTGGCGACGCCAGCCGACCCATAGCTGGGGCTACAACGGCAACCTGCTCGGCCCCACTTTGCGTGCCCGCCAGGGGCAGGCGGTGCGAGTCCGGGTCGCCAACCAGCTGGCGGAGACCACCACTGTGCACTGGCACGGGCTGGAGGTGCCCGGCACCGCCGATGGCGGCCCGCAGGCCAGCATCCCTTCCGGCAAAGAGTGGCAGGTGGCGTTTCGCATCGAGCAGCCGGCGGCCACCTGCTGGTATCACCCCCACACTCACGGGCAGACCGGCCATCAGGTGGCCATGGGGCTGGCCGGGCTCTTCATTCTCGACGACGAGGAGAGCCTGCGGCTGCCGCTGCCCCAGCGCTGGGGGGTGGACGACATTCCGCTGGTGCTGCAGGACAAGCGGCTCGATGGGCGGGGTCAGGTGGACTACCAGCTGGACGTGATGAGCGCCGCGGTCGGCTGGTTCGGCGATCTGATGCTGACCAACGGCGCCGTCTATCCGACCCACGACGCTCCCCGTGGCTGGCTGCGGTTGCGGCTGCTCAACGGCTGCAATGCCCGCTCCCTCACGCTGGCGACCAGTGACGGCCGCCCCTTGTATGTGATTGGCAGCGATGGCGGCCTGCTGGCGGAGCCGGTGGCGCTGAGCAAGCTGGCGCTGCTGCCGGGGGAGCGCTTCGAGGTGATGGTGGATGCCCGCAATGGCAAGGCGTTCGACCTGCTCACCCTGCCGGTACGCCAGATGGGGATGACCCTGGCGCCGTTCGATGCGGCCCTGCCGCTGCTGCGGATCCGGCCCTCCCTCATTGAGGGCAAGGGGCGTCTGCCGGACAGCCTGGCCCGGCTGCCGGCGCTGCCGGCCACCCAAGGCTTGCAGAGTCGCACCCTGACCCTGTCGATGGATCCCGAACTGGATCGGCAGGGGATGCAGGCGCTGATGAGCCGCTACGGCCACGGCGCCATGGCGGGCATGAGCATGGCCCACGGCGATACGGGCGCCATGGCCGGGATGAAGATGGACGGGCAAGGCGACGGGATGGCGGGGATGGATCATGGCGAGATGGCCATGCCAGCGGGCGAGATGCAGCACGACACCATGGCGGGGATGCAGGAGGACAAGGGCAGTGCCAAGCCGCTGGATCTGCACGGCGGCAACCGCATCAACGGCCAGCCCTTCGCCATGAACGACCCGCAGTTTGCGGTCAAGCGCGGCCGTACCGAGCGCTGGATCATCTCGGGGGAGGGGGACATGATGCTGCACCCCTTCCATATTCACGGCACCCGCTTCCGGATCCTGAGCGAGAACGGCCAGCCGGTGGCCCCGCATCGCGCCGGCTGGAAGGACATCGTCAAGGTGGAGGGCGGGCGCAGCGAGGTGCTGGTGCGCTTCGATCACGAGGCGCCCAAGGAGCGGGCCTACATGGCCCACTGTCATCTGCTGGAGCACGAAGATACCGGCATGATGCTCTCGTTCACGGTGGAAGAGTAAAAAAGAATGGCCCGAACGGGGCCATTTGTTCATTTCACTGGTCAGATCTCACTATCTACGCACGCCACATACCCCTCGGCATAAAAGCGTGTAAAATTGCGCCCTGAATTTTCCGGCCAGCGCGCGCTGGCCGCGACTCCTTACCTGCAAGGCTGACACTGTGACTGAAGTAGATAGATTCGCGGACATTCGCCCCTACCGCGATGAGGAAGTGCCGGCAGCCATCGAACGGCTGATCCGGGATGATGAATTTGTCGGCGCCATCGCCAAGTATCGTTTCGGCTCCCTGATGAGCTGGCTGGGCTGGGCCATCCGCCCGTTGATCCGCCAGTTCCTGCGCTACAAGTGGTCCAAGGTGACCACCATCCATCAGGTGCAGATGGGGGTGACCCGTTACATGAGCCGGATGATCGCCACCTCCACCCAGGGGGTGACCTTCTCCGGGCTCGAGCATCTGAAGAAGGAGCAGGGCTACCTGTTCGTCTCCAACCACAGGGACATCGCCATGGATCCGGCGTTCGTCAACTGGGGGCTGCACACCCACGGGTTCGATACCGTGCGCATTGCCATCGGCGACAACCTGCTGCGCAAACCCTGCGCCACCGAGCTGATGAAGCTCAACAAGAGCTTCATCGTCAAGCGCTCCGCCAAGGGGCCGCGGGAGATGATGAAGGCGCTCGGCGAGTTGTCGGCCTACATCGGCCAGTCGGTGCACGAAGGCCACTCCATCTGGATCGCCCAGAAGGAAGGGCGCGCCAAGAACGGCGATGACAAGACAGATCCGGCCATCCTCAAGATGTTCTACGTGGATGGCAAGAAGCAGAAGATCGAGTTCGTCGACTACATGCGCAGCCTCAATATCGTGCCGGTCAGCATCAGCTACGAGCTGGATCCCACCGACAAGGCCAAGGCGCGCGAGCTGTACGAGAAGTCGGTCAACGGCAGCTACGAGAAGGGCGAGTTCGAGGACATCGAGAGCATTGTCGCCGGCATCGTCGGCCAGAAGGGGCGTGTACATGTCTCCTTCGGCGCCCCCATCACCGAGGGCTTCAGCGATCCGGATGAACTGGCCGCGCTCATCGACAAGGCGATCTGGGGCAACTACCGTCTCTTCCCGGGCAACTACCTGGCTGCAGATGTGGCAGGCAAGGCCAACACCATCGAGCAGGCTGCCTTCCTGAGCCGTCAGTCGGAGGTGCCGGAAGAGCACAAGGCCATCTGGCGCGCCATGTACGCCAAGCCGGTGGAGAACGCCGGCAAGGCTTGAATGGCACCGGTTACCACCAGGTGATGCGAAAAAAACGGGAGCAGATGCTCCCGTTTTTGCGTCTGGTCAAAGTCGACGGTGCTGGAGTAGTGAATAATATTGTTTCAGCTGGTACGATCACTGGGCGAACGCGCTTGCGCCTCTTGGCAAGCCGCAGATGAGTGTGTAACAGTGCACTCATCCCGCTTGATACGAGCAAATGCTCTATCTCTGTCTGCACGGATTGCAGGCGGTGTGACACAAGGACCTCAACAGGGTCCTTTTTCATTTTGCGGCTAAGATGTCGCCTGAATACACCTAAGGAAGCGCCATGATCACCGGCAGTCTGAACACCCTGCAGCGCACGCCGCTGCCCGCCCCGCTGGACCGCATCATGGTCGAGGTGGTGCAAAGCGTCGAACAGTGGCTGCAGGCGCCGCTCGGCAAGCAGGAGATCGACGGTCTCAAGCTGTTCTGCCTGGTGAGCGAGGAGCTCACCGAGCCGGCCGCGGATCGCCGTGGCGAGTTCCATCAGCAGTACCTGGATATCCAGCTGCTGCTGCGTGGTGAAGAGTGGATCGGGGTCGGGCCCCATGGCTATGTTGCCGAAGGCGCCGATCATCCCCATCCCGACCTCTGGTTCGTCGAGGACGAACAGACCAGTTATCTGGCGTTGCAGCCCGGCGACTTCGCCATCTTCTGGCCGGGAGAACTGCATCGCCCCCTCTGTACCCCCAACCAGCCGGCTCAGGTGAAGAAGCTGGTGGTCAAGGTGCACCGGGATCTGCTGGCCGGCCTGTAACCGCTGGCGCAGCCTGGCTGAGACGAGTGCCCGGAATCATCCGGATTTGCACTTAACATATTGAAAAATTGGGCGCACTTTCCTGCGACCATAAGCCCCCGGCAGGGGAATCCCATCCACTCTGGATGACACGACACTGTCGGCATAAAGCCGAAGCACAGGAAGATGTAGAACATGAGCAAGTTGGTATTGATCCTTAACTGCGGTAGCTCTTCCCTAAAATTTGCCGTAATGGACGCCGAAACAGGTGAGGACATGCTGTCCGGCCTGGCCGAATGCTTCAATCTGGATGATGCACGTATCAAATGGAAACTCCACGGGGTCAAGGGTGAAGCCATGCTGGGCGCGGGCGCTGCGCATCAGGAGGCCCTCGACCACATCGTGGGTCACATCCTGCCGCAGGATCCGACCCTGGCCGAGCAGCTGGTGGCCATCGGCCATCGCATCGTGCACGGTGGCGAGCAGTTCTCCCGCTCCGTTCGCATCGATGACGGCGTGATTGCCGGCATCGAAGCCGCCATTCCGTTCGCCCCCCTGCACAACCCGGCGCACCTGATCGGCATCCGCGCCGCGCTCAAGGTGTTCCCGGCGCTGGCAGAGAAGAACGTGGCCGTGTTCGACACCGCCTTCCACCAGACCCTGCCACAGGAAGCCTACCTTTACGCGCTGCCCTACAAGCTCTACAAAGAGAACGGCATCCGTCGTTACGGCGCTCACGGCACCTCCCACCGCTTCATTGCAGAAGAGACCGCCAAGGCGCTGGGCAAGCCGCTGGCAGAGCTCAACATCATCAACTGCCACCTGGGTAACGGCGCCTCCGTCTGCGCCATCCGTGGCGGCGAATCCGTCGACACCTCCATGGGCCTGACCCCGCTGGAAGGGCTGGCGATGGGCACCCGCTCTGGCGACATCGACCCCGCCGTGGTCTTCTTCATGCACGACCAGCTCGGTTACAGCGTGGAGCAGATCAACCACACCCTGACCCGCGAGTCCGGCCTGCTGGGCATGACCGAGGCGAGCAGCGACTGCCGCTACGTCACCACCAACTACGCCACCGACGCCGGTGCCAAGCGCGCGCTGGACGTGTTCACCTACCGGGTGGCCAAGTATGTCGGCGCCTACGCTGCCGCCATGGACGGTCGTCTGGACGCCCTGGTGTTCACCGGCGGTATCGGTGAAAACGCCGCCATGGTGCGCGAGATGGTGCTGGCCCGTCTGGCCCTGTTCGGCTTCAAGATCGACAAGGAAGCCAACAACGCCGCGGTACTGGGCGGTGAAGGCCCCATCACGGCCGAAGGCAGCCGCCTGGCGCTGGTGATGCCCACCAACGAAGAGCTGGTCATCGCCCGCGATGCCCTGAGCCTGGTCGGCTAACGCCCCCTCGCTCCCAGACAACGCCCGGCCCCTGCCGGGCGTTGTCGTTTGTGGCGGCCGTGGCGCCGGCTGTCATTTGACATGGGGTGGCAGATACGTACCCTGACCGCAGTTTCACGCACAGGAGGATGGGATGAAGGAGATGTTTTTTCGCTGGCTGGCCGGGCTCGGGCTGGAGGTAACCGGCATGATGGGGCTGGTGATCGCCCTCGGCTTTATCGTGCTCACCTCGCTGCTGCTGCACATGCTGCTGCACCGGGTGCTGCTGGTACGGCTGGTGGGGGGGCTCGGCAAGACCAAGCAGGTGTGGCTGCCGCCCCAGCTGCAGCAGCGATTGTTCTACCGGCTCGCCTTCGTGCTGCAGGGGGCCGTGCTGCTCGGTCAGGCCGAGATCTGGCTGCCGCGCAACTCCGACAGCCTGCAACTGATCGAGATGGTGGCCCAGCTCTGGATCCTGCTGTTCCTGCTGCTCTCCCTGTTTGCCCTGCTCGACTGCATGCTGTCGGTGAGCCGCTATACCCGGCTCGGGCGGGATCTGCCCCTGCGCGGTATCTTCCAGGGGGTGAAGCTGGTGGGCAGCATCCTGGTGGGCATCCTGATGATCGCCCTGCTGCTCGGCAAGTCGCCGCTGTTCCTGTTCAGCGGTCTGGGTGCTATGACCGCAGTGCTGATGTTGGTGTTCAAGGACCCCATCCTCGGACTGGTGGCCGGCATCCAGCTCTCCGCCAACAGGATGCTGAGCGTCGGTGACTGGCTGCAGATGGACAAGTACGGCGCCGACGGCGAGGTGACCGACATCGGCCTCACCACGGTCAAGGTGTCGAACTGGGACAAGACCATCACCACCATCCCCACCTATGCCCTCATCTCCGACTCCTTCAAGAACTGGCAGGGGATGACGGAGTCGGGCGGTCGGCGCATCAAGCGCAGCGTCAACATCGACATGACCAGCGTGCGCTTCCTAACGGCGGACGAGCAGCTGCAGCTCAAGCAGGCCCAGCTGTTGGCGCCCTATCTGAGCCGCAAGGAGCAGGAGCTGAGCGCCTACAACCAGCAGTTGAGCGACGCCATCAGCTGCCCCATCAACGGCCGCCACCTCACCAACCTCGGCACCCTGCGCGCCTATCTGGACGCCTACCTGCGCGCCCACCCCGGCATTCGCAAGGACATGACCCTGATGGTGCGCCAGCTGGCACCGACTTCGGACGGCCTGCCGCTGGAGATCTACTGCTTCACGGCGACCACCGCCTGGGCCGATTACGAAGGGATCCAGGCCGACATTTTCGACCACATCTTTGCCATCATTGAGCAATTTCATCTGCGGTTGCACCAATCTCCCACAGGTTACGATATGCGCGTCTGGCAAAAGGGGTAAACCACCGATAGGCAGGGGCTGGCGGCGGATAAAAAAAGCGATATTAATCGCCGACCCGCCGCCACTTGTCAGTTGAAATTTGCCCGGCAGAGGAGAAAAATGGCGGCCTTCTCTTCGCCCCCCGGATCGCCCGCCGCTCCCGGGTCAGCCCAGAGTCTTGAACCACGTCATCCATTACAGGAAAGTTATGAAGCTCCTCCACACTACTGCGGCCGCGCTGTGCTGCAGCCTCCTCTTGGGCGCCGCGCCTGCGCTCGCTGTTGAATACGCCCTGCCTGCGGCCAACAGCCGCCTGGTGGGTGAAAATCTGGAATACGTGGTCCCGGCCGAAGAAAACGGCCAGCCGCTGGAGGCCGCCGCCGCCAAATTCCAGCTGGGGCTGACCAACATGCTGGAGGCCAACCCCAAGGCGGATCCCCTGCTGCTGCAGACCGGCGAGAAGCTGATCGTGCCGCACCAGCTGATCCTGCCGGATGCGCCCCGTGAAGGCATCGTGCTGAACGTGGCCGAGATGCGCCTCTACTACTACCCGAAAGGCAAGAAGGTGGTGGAAGTGCTGCCCATCGGCATCGGCCAGCTCGGCACCGACACCCCGGAAAACTGGGTGACCAGCGTGCAGCGCAAGAAGGCGGGCCCGACCTGGACCCCGACCGCCAAGATGCATGCCGAATATGCCGCCCGTGGCGAAAGCCTGCCGGCAGTATGGCCGGCCGGCCCGGACAACCCCATGGGGCTGTTCGCGCTCTACATCGGCAAGATGTACGCCATCCACGGCACCAACGCCCAGTTCGGCATCGGCCTGCGGGTGAGCCACGGCTGCGTGCGCCTGCGCAACGATGACATCGAGTACCTGTTCAAGAAGGTGCCGGTCGGTACCCGCGTCCAGTTCGTCAACCAGCCGATCAAGGCCAGTGTCGAGCCGGATGGCCGCCGCTACCTGGAAGTGCATCAGCCGCTCTCCCGCAATCAGGAGGAGTTCAACTCCAGCCTGCCTGCGCCGCTGCCGATGACCCCGGCGGTGACCCGCTTCATCGCCCACGCCGACAGCGACTCCCAGCTGGTCAAGCAGGCACTGGAGCAGCGCAGCGGCATGCCGATCGCGATCAATCGCTGATTGGTGCTTGCCGAGATGGCCCCGACCTCTGGTCGGGGCTTTTTTTTTGCGGCCGTGGCGGGGTTGTGCCGCGGATCGTGCCCGGTGGATAAGCAGTTGCTGCGTCAGGATAAAATCTGGCGGAACGGGGCAAAGCTGGTCTGTTGGTTAAAGATGAAACGTTTATGTTGTGTTTTCTGTTTGTTAAAAAAGGTTGAGGTCATGGGATCTGCTGATTAAGCTAGGGCGGTTTTTTTAAGGAAGAGCCCGTCGTCAGAACGGGTACACACGTCACATAACGGAGTTTTGAATGACAGCCAGCACACCCATGCTCATCACCTTTCTGGTGTACATCCTCGGGATGGTCCTGATCGGCTTTATCGCCTATCGCGCCACCCGCAACTTTGACGACTACATTCTCGGCGGCCGCCGGATGGGGAGCTGGGTGACCGCCCTCTCCGCCGGTGCCTCCGACATGAGCGGCTGGCTCCTGATGGGCTTGCCGGGCGCCGTCTTCATCGGCGGCATCTCGGAGAGCTGGATCGCCATCGGCCTCACCCTGGGCGCCTATCTCAACTGGCGCTGGGTCGCCGGCCGGCTGCGGGTGCATACCGAGAAGAACCGCAACGCCCTGACCCTGCCGGACTACTTCACCTACCGCTTCGAGGACAAGAGCCGGGTGTTGCGCATCCTCTCTGCCCTGGTGATCCTGCTGTTCTTCACCATCTACTGTGCCTCCGGCGTGGTGGCCGGTGCCCGCCTGTTCGAGAGCACCTTCGGTATGAGCTATGACACCGCCCTCTGGGTCGGTGCCGCGGCCACCATCACCTACACCTTCTTCGGCGGCTTCCTCGCGGTGAGCTGGACCGATACGGTGCAGGCCACCCTGATGATCTTCGCCCTGATCCTCACCCCGGTGTTCGTCATCATCGCGGTGGGCGGCATCGACACCGCCATGGTGCAGGTGGCGGCGCAGAACGCCAGCAACCTCGACATGTTCAAGAACCTGGACTTCATCGCCATCATCTCGCTGATGGCCTGGGGCCTGGGCTACTTCGGTCAGCCCCACATCCTGGCGCGCTTCATGGCGGCGGATTCCCATCACTCCATGGCCAATGCCCGCCGCATCAGCATGACCTGGATGGTGCTGTGCCTCGGCGGTGCCGTGGCCATCGGCTTCTTCGGCCTGGCCTACTTCTCCACCTTCACCGAACAGGCGGCCGGCGTCACCGGCAACCCGGAGCGGGTCTTCATCGAGCTCTCCAAGATCCTGTTCAACCCCTGGATTGCCGGCGTGCTGCTCTCCGCCATCCTGGCGGCCGTGATGAGTACCCTTAGTTGCCAGCTGCTGGTCTGCTCCAGCGCCATCACCGAGGATCTCTACAAGCCGTTCCTGCGCAAGAACGCCTCCCAGCAGGAGCTGGTGTGGGTCGGTCGTGCCATGGTGCTGGTGATCGCGCTCATCGCCATCGCCGTTGCCATGAACCCGGAGAACCGGGTGCTGGGGCTGGTGAGCTACGCCTGGGCCGGCTTTGGCGCCGCCTTCGGCCCCGTGGTACTGCTCTCCGTGCTCTGGTCGCGGATAACCCGCAACGGCGCCCTGGCGGGCATGCTGGTGGGTGCCCTGACCGTTATCGTCTGGAAGCAGTTCGGCTGGCTGGGGCTCTATGAAATCATCCCGGGCTTCCTCTTCTCCGGACTCGCCATTGTCGTGTTCAGCCTGCTGGACAAGGCCCCCTCCAAGGCCATGCTGGAGCGCTTCGACGACGCCGAGCGCGAGTTCCAGACCCCGCCGGATGCGCTGGGTCAGCCGGTTACGGTCAACTGAGTTGGATGGTTTACATAACAAAAAGCCCCGCATCGCGGGGCTTTTTTATGGATGACGATTTAGCCGGTGTACATCGGCGCGGGCCGTCGCACCGGTGCGAGTCAGCCAGCGGGCCCTGTCCTGATTGTTGGCTGTATGCATGGGCCCCAGATGCTGGCGGTGGGTCAGCCGGATGCCGCACAACCCCAGTACCTGCTTGTCGAGGATGCGGGAGGCAGGATCCCCCAGCCACCAGCGGTAGTACCAGACTGGGCTGTCCATGGTGAGCAGCAGCCGCGCCGTTTTGCCTGCGAGCAGGCGCAGTGGCTGGGCCTTGCCCTTGACATATTGAAAGGCGAAGCCGGAGAGCAGGGTGCGATCCAGCAGGCCCTTGAGACGGGCCGGCATGCCACCCCACCAAAGGGGGGAGACTATCACCAGATGATGAGCGGCAGTCAGGCTCTGCTGCAACGCCAGCAGATCCGGCTCCAGCGGTGGCATAAGGTCATAGCCATGGCGCAAGTCCGGCTCGAAAGCCAGCTCGCCCACGTGCAGCAGAGTGACCTCTGCGCCAGCCTCCTCGGCGCTGCGAGCATACTCGCGGGCCAGGGCATGGCAGAAACTGTCGGGTTTGGGATTGCCGTTGAGAACAAGCAGGTTGGGGGTCATGGTATGGCTCCTTGAAGTGAGCCCCCATTACACCCCTTGTCCCATGGGACAGAGTCAAGCCACCTTGTGCCCCCGATCCGTTGCTGCGGGATGACCCTGCTCGTCGGGGTCGTGCCGGACCGGAGCGCCATAGCGGCAGGGGTGCTGCGCCAGCAGCATGGCGCACTGGCTCAGCCCTTGATGCTGGCGTTGCAGCTTGGCGACCTCCGCTTCGATCTGCGCCAGCTTGTCCGCGATGAGCTGCTCCACCTTCTGCCAGGGGAAGTGGTCGAGGCTGGTGACGCCCGCGAGCAGGGGAACCAGATCCCCGAGCCTGCAGCCAAGCCGCTGGGCCTCGCGGATAAAGCCGACCCACTCCAGATCCTCGGCCCGGTAGACGCGATAACTGCCGCGCCGCCTGGGCTCGGGCAGCAGCCCCATCTGTTCGTAGAGGCGGATCGCCTTGGGAGTGGTGCCCGCCAGCTTGGCAAATTCGCCGATATACATGGTGCTGCTCGCAAAGGTTGTTCGAGTAGGGGCTCACTATAGGCCAGTGGCAGGGGGGAATGCATCCACACCGGGGAGGGGTGAGTTGGATTGGTAGGAATTGACGGGGGACGGCTGACAGAGGACACCCACCCTGTCAGGCAAGTCTGCTATCGAGATGGTGGGTGTCCCAGAATTTTTGTGGTCGGGTTATTCGCGATTGTCAGAATACGCTTCACTATTCAAACTTATGAACTAATTGTTACAAGTTACGAGACTATGTTAGGCATTTAGCCAAGCCGCATAGTTCCTGAGAGTGTTGGCGGTGGCGGCGGCGCAATATTTGGGGTGAAGTTAGTTATGGGGTCTATATTGTTGAAGTGTTTCTCTTTTAATGACATGCACATACCATCAAAGTCAGGAAACATAGTAGCTGAATTTATACCCATAAGATTTAATTCATTCATTATGACCCTACGCTCTTTGATAGGTAATAATGCATAATAAAGGAATGTTTTTCCTGTTGTGTTCTTAATGTTATCTAGATATAACTCTACATCTGGAACGTTAGTTACTGTAGTGACAGCCATTTGTGACACTAGACGTTGATTATCTACATAAGCAGGCTTAAATTCGGAAAGGAAGGGATAATTTTCAGCTTTTAAAAAAGATACTTGCATGTAAGAAGTTCGCCATAACTGGAAATCGAAAATATATATTTTTACATTTCCATTCGCATCCACCTTGCGAGGGTCAATATCTTTAAGAGCAAAATATGCAGCTATATATGGGGACATTGTCCAATCTAGCAAGGGGGTTGGAAACCCATGATGTTGCAACTTGGCAAGAAAACCACCAAGATCTCTTTCATTATTATGGTTATCGATCCTATATCCAAATGCAGCAGAGCTATAGTCAACATCAGGCAATATTTTATCGAAATAGTCTCTCCAGGTAATTCCATTTTTTGCTGCATATCGCTGAAAAGTCGTCTCTAATTTCCAAGTAAGATCCTGTTGCCCTCTGAAAAAATAGGTATGGTTGTTTTTGACTAAATCAGCGACCCACTTTTTGTAATCGGCCCAAGTAATTATCATTGCAAAATTCCTTCATGTAAAAATGTACATCATGGAGACATCCACACATAACAATTAACTCTTATATTTCTTAAATAACTCAGTGGGTATCTAAATTGTTAATTGTAATTAGGCGAATATTAAGGCACTGACCCTTTCGAACAGGACGTACTCACTTGCTGCCCTACGATAGGCGTCCAAGTCACGGGTGTTCAGCCTTATTGCTAAAACCTAATAACCACCGACTCCGCACTACGCGTTGCCTCGCCGTGATATACCGCTTCAATATTATTTCCGTCCGGATCGAGCACAAAGGTGGCGTAATAGCCGGGGTGATAATTGCGCTCACCGGGGGCGCCGTTGTCCTGGCCCCCATTGGCCAGCGCTGCCTGATAGAAGCGATCCACCATGGCTCTGTCTTGCGCCTGAAAGGCAAGGTGATGGCGGCCGGTCAATGTCCCCAGCGCCGCCGGGCTGTCGATGGCGGTGACAAACAGTTCGTCTGCCCAGAAGTAGCCCTCACCGGTGCCGCCTATGGGAATGTCGAGTGCGGCCAGTGCGGCCGTATAAAAGCGCTGGCTGGCGGCCAGGTCTTTCACCACCAGCTGGAGATGGTCGATCAGCCGACCGCGATGCAATGTTTGTGTTTCCATACACCACCTTGCTTTGCATGTTGTGGATGAGTTGCTGGCCGACTCCTTGCTGTGATCGGCAGGGGTTGGCAAGCCGATGGCATGGCTACCGCCCCTGAATTTCAGCTTCCAGTCTGCTGCTTTGTAACCAACGGGAATGGCGGAGAGGGCTCATGGATGACTCCGACGAGGCTTTGATTGCCATTCGGGTATGGTAGCGAGAGAGAGGCGCAGGGGAAGGGCGGGGTGATAAATGTTGGGGCGGGATCAACAAATTGGTCAGTACGGCAGGGAGTAGTGCCCTTGCCGGGGGAGAGAAGCTTGTTCAGGTGTGGGGAGGGGCCGTAGCCCCTCCCTCAGGCCAGTGCCAGCGACTGACGGGCGCGCCACAGCCGCTCGTGGAAGAAGAACACCACGGTGTTGATGGCAGGCTCGATCATCGCCATCACGCCACCGGTGAGCAGCTCGCCGCTCAGCAGGTAGGCGACGCCGAAGGCCACCGAGAAGTGCACCAGGGCGAAGCTGCTGGTCTTGGCCTGCAGGCTGTGGTGGGGCTTGAGCTTGTGCCAGCCGAGATCGTGGAAGTAGAAGGCGACCGTGTTGACGGCGGGTTCGATCAGGGCGATCAGGCTGGCGGTGAGCAGTTCACCGGTCAGCAGGTAAGCCACGGTGAAGGCCACGGTGAAGTGCAAAACGGCAAAGCTGATGGTCTTTTTCATGATGGCGGTTCCCTCTGGTGATGAGCAGAGTATCCCCCGAAACCCCATCAAATGAAAACTATTCTCATCTAATGATTGGATAGGGAGAGCCTATCAAGTGAGAACGCCCTCACCGGATTGGGAGTTGCCTGGGGCCACAGCGGCGCTAGAGTGAGCCTTTGCCATGAAAAAGGAGCTTTCATGCATATGAATATCAACGCCACCCTGATGGGGCAGTTCATCCTGTTGCTGATGATCATCGTCGGCGTCGTGGCCTGGCGACTGGCCCGCCGCAAGAGCAAGCATCCGGCGCTGATCACCGTGCTGTGCATGCTGCTCAGCCTGGCCCCACCTTTCGCCCTGCTGGCGCTGCTCATTCTGGCGCTCTGGCGGGATCTCCCGGGCAAAACGTGAGGTTGGCCGGCATGCTAAAAGCCCCGTGACGGGGCTTTTTTATTTGCGCGTCTCCCGCGCAGCTGCCGGTTGGGGTGGCAAGAGGCGGGCGAGGGGCTCACCGGCTGAGGGTGGCGATCCGCTCATGGGCCTGGCGCATGCCCTGCTCCGCCCCGTGGGGGCGCAGGTCCATCCCCTCCGCGTAGACGAACTCCACCTGCGCGATGCCCATCAGGCCGAGCACGGACTCGAGGTAGGGGGTGACCGCATCCGTTGTCTGGCCTTGATGCACGCCGCCGCGGCTGCTGAACACCAGGGCTTTTACCCCCTCCACCAGCCCCATGGGGTAGCTGTCGGTGTAGCGAAAGGTGATCCTGGCCCGCGCCACCAGATCGAACCAGTTCTTGAGCGGAGTCGGCACGTTGAGGTTGTACATGGGGGCGCCGATCAGCAGCAGGTCGGCGGCTTTGAGTTCGGCAATCAGTTGATCCGACAGCGCCACCCCTTGGCGGATGGCCTCGCTGGCCGGCTCGGCCCCCCGCAGGGCGTGAAACAGTGCGCTGTCCAGTGGCGGCAGGGCGAGGGCCGGCAGGTCGCGTACCACCACCTGGTCCTGGTGGCCCTGCTCCCGGCGCGCTTGCAGAAAGTGCTCCATCAACTGGTTGGTGCGGGACGCGGGGCCGTTGAGGCTGGATTGCAGCAGCAGGATCTGGCTCATGAGGTGAACTCCATCTGACAAATGTGGGGATGGAGGGAGCTTATCAGTCATTTTTTTCCGCAGTGCTGATACTATTTCGCCATATTGGTTCCCAAAGGTATGCAATAGATGGCAAACAGCCTCAATGGCCTCGATCTGTTCGCCAGCGTGGTGGAGGCGGGCAGTTTCGCCCAGGCCGCCGAGCGGCTCCACCTTACCCGCTCGGCGGTGGGCAAGGGGATTGCCCGGCTCGAGCAGCGTCTCGGCGTCCAGCTGTTTCACCGCACCACCCGCAGCCAGAGCCTGACCGAGGAGGGGGCGCTGTTCCATCGCCACTGCCTGCGGGCATTGGAGGAGGTGCGCCTTGGTGAGGCGGCGCTGGCCAGCAACAAGCTCACCCTCAACGGCAGCCTCAAGGTCTCCATGCCGGTGCTGTTCGGCCAGCTGTGCGTGGCGCCCCTGCTGCTCGAGCTGGCACAGGCCCATCCCGGGCTGGCGCTGTCGCTGTCGTTCAGCGATCGCAAGGTGGATCTGGTGGAGGAGGGGCTCGATCTGGTGATCCGCAACGGGGAGCCGCCTGACAGCCTGGATCTGGCGGCGCGCCGGCTCGGCGAGCACGGCATGACGCTCTGCGCCGCGCCCAGCTATCTGGCCGAGCGGGGCGAACCGATGACGCTGGCGGATCTGGCCGAGCACGAAGGCATCGCCTATCTGCGGCAGGGGCGGGTGCTGGCGTGGCAATGGCAGCTGGATGGCCAGTGGCAATCGGTGCGGCCGACGGGGCGCCTGCAGCTCGACGATCTGCACGCCATCACCCAGGCGGCCATCGCGGGCTTTGGCCTCGCCTGGTTGCCAACCTGGCTGGCGCTCCCGCACCTTGAGCGGGGCGAACTGTACGAAGTGCTGGGCTCGCTCAAGGGCAGGAGTTATCCCATCAATGCTCTCTGGCCCCACAGCCCGCACCTGCCGCTCAAGACCAGAATGGCCATCGACTGGCTGGCGAGCCGGCTGCCGGAGCAGCTTGCCAGCGTGGCAGGGGCGGGCAGTCATGGTCAATAAAAAGGGCCTGCAGTGGCAGGCCCTTGGCGGTGTGCGAGTGATGCAAGGCGTTACGCTTCAACCTTGTTGAGCCACTCGACCTTGTACTGGGCGCCGGCGCCCTGCGCCAGCTTGGCACAGAGGGGTTTGAGGAAGGCTTCGATCTGCTCGTCCAGCAGCCAGGGGGGGCTCACTATCAGCATGCCTGAGCCGTTCATGCCCCAATCGGTGGTCTGGCCGGCCACTTCCAGCTCGGCCACCAGCACGTTACCGAAGTTCTCGCGCTTGATGGCGCGCAGCATGTCGCGGGACTTGTCCGCCTCTTCCCCCAGAATGGGATACCAGAGGGCGTAGATGCCGGTGGCCCAGCGTTTTTGCGCTTTTTTAAGGGTATCGACTACCGCGAAGTAATCTTCCTTGAGCTCATAGGGCGGGTCGATCAGCACCAGGCCGCGGCGCGGGGTGGGCGGCAGCAGGGCCACCAGCCCCTCGAAGCCGTCCCTATGGTGGACGGCGACGCGGGGGTCGTAGCCCATGTTGGCGCGCAGATCGTCCACCTCGTTGTTGTGCAGCTCCATCAGCGCCAGCTTGTCCTGCTCGCGGGCGAGGCGGCGCGACAGCTCCGGCGAGCCGGGGTAGTAGCGCAACTGACCATCGCTGTTCATCTCCTCGATAACGCCGAGATAGGGGGCCATGGTGGACCACTGGGCCCGCTCGTCCCACAGCCGGCCGATGCCGTCGGCATACTCCGCCTTCTTCTGCGACCAGTCGCCGCGCAGGTCGTAGAGACCGCCGCCGGCATGGGTGTCCAGCACGATGAAGGGTTTCTCCTTCTTCTTGAGGGACTCGATGATCAGGGCCTGAACGGCGTGTTTCAGCACGTCGGCGTGGTTGCCGGCGTGAAAGGCGTGGCGATAACTCAGCATATTAAGTCTCTGAGGGGGCCCTGCTGGGCCCCCAGTAACGATAGATAGTTCAACAGGTTGCGGCTGTCGCCGCGAAACAGGGTGAGGCTGCGCAGGGTCTGCAGCAGCACCCCTTGTTGCAGGCGCTCCAGCTCCAGCTCGTGGGCCAGCATGGCCTGATACTCCTGCTCGCCGAGCCGCGCCTTGGCGCTCGCTCGCAGGGTGCGCCAGGGGCCTAGCACCGCCTCGGTCTGCACCAGCGCCGGTTGCAGGTCGGTCAGATCCACCGGGATGCTGCTCTGATCCAGTCGGTGCAGCAACAGGGCCAGGTTGACGTTGCCCCCCTGCGCCTGGACGCTGAGCCAGTCCTGACTGCGCGCACCGTAAACCTCGCCGCTCCACTGCCAGAAGTCGAGCGGGCCCGGCAGTTCGTGGGCGGCGATCCGCTCGCTCGTCATCAGCTGTTCGTCACGCAAGGAAGGCCTGCTCCATGGTTTCCAGCTCCTCGGAGAGGCTCATCCACTCAAGCTCCACCCCTTCCAGCTCCTCCTTGATGGGGCCCTGGGACTTGAGCAGTTCGGAGAGCTTCTGCTTGGCGCTCTCTTCATAGATGGCGGGGTCGGCCAGCTGCTCTTCCACCGCGGCCAGCTTGGCCTGCAGCTTCTCCATGCTGGTTTCGAGCTTCTCCAGCTTCTGGCGCAGCGGCCGGGTCTGTTGCCGGAACTCCGCCTCGCGCCGCTTCTGATCCTTGCGCGCCACCGCCGAGTTGGCGGAGACGACGCCGTCGTCCTGTTTGGCGTTGGCCTCTTTCTCCTGCTCGCCGAGCCACTTGTGGTAGTCGTCCAGATCGCCGTCGAAGGCCTCGACCCGGCCACCGTGCACCAGATAGAAGTCATCTGTGGTGGTACGCAGCAGGTGACGGTCGTGAGAGACCACCACCATGGCGCCCTCGAACCCTTGCAGCGCCATGGTCAGGGCGTGGCGCATCTCCAGATCCAGGTGGTTGGTTGGTTCATCCAGCAGCAGCAGGTTGGGCTTTTGCCAGGTGATGAGGGCCAGCACCAGCCGCGCCTTCTCGCCACCGGAGAAGGGGGCCACCTTGTCGAGCGCCTTGTCACCGTGAAAGCCAAAGCTGCCCAGATAGTTGCGCAGCTCCTGCTCGGTTTTGTCCGGCGCGAGGCGTACCAGATGATCGAGGGGTGAGTCGTCCAGGCGCAGGGTCTCCAGCTGATGCTGGGCGAAGTAGCCGATGCTCACCCCGGCGCTCACTTCCAGCTTGCCGGAGAGCGGCGGGTTGGAGCCTGACAGCATCTTGATGAAGGTGGATTTGCCGGCGCCGTTGCGACCGAGCAGGCCGATGCGCGAACCCGGTACCAGGTTGAGTTTGATCTTCTCCAGGATCACCTTGTCGCCGTAACCGGCGCTGAGGTTCTCCATGGCAATCAACGGGGTCGGCAGGGCCGACGGCTCGCGAAACTCGAAGCTGAACTCGGAGTCGGCGTGGGCGGGCAGGATCTTCTCCATCCGCTCCATCGCTTTGAGGCGGCTCTGGGCCTGACGGGCCTTGGAGGCCTTGTAGCGGAAGCGATCCACATACGCCTGCATGTGGGACATCTCGCGCTGCTGCTTCTCGTACATGGATTGCTGCTGGGCCAGGTGTTCGGCGCGCTGCAGTTCGAAGTCGGAGTAGCCGCCGGTGTATTCGTTGAGCTTGCCGTTCTCGATATGGATGATGCGGCTGATGACCGAATCGAGGAAGTCGCGGTCGTGGGAGATCAGCACCAGCGTACCCTGATAGGCCTTGAGCCACTTCTCCAGCCAGATGACGGCGTCGAGATCCAGGTGGTTGGTTGGTTCATCCAGCAGCAGCAGATCGGAGCGACAGAGCAGCGCCTGGGCCAGGTTCAGGCGCATGCGCCAGCCACCGGAGAAGCTGCGTACCGGTGAACTCAGCTGCTCGTCGCTGAAACCGAGGCCGTGCAGCAGTTCGGCGGCGCGGGCACGAATGCTGTAGGCGCCGATAGTGTCGAGCTTGCCGTGCAGCTCGGCCACCAGCAGGCCGTTGTCATCCTGCTCGGCCTGGGCCAACTGGGCCTCCAGTGCGCGGAACTCCTTGTCGCCGTCGATCACGTAGTCGAGGGCGGAGCAGTCCAGCGCCGGGGTCTCCTGCGCCACGCCGGCAATCTGCCAGCCGGCGGGCAGGCTGAAGGTGCCGCTGTCGATGGCCAGCTCGCCCCGTACCAGTGCAAAAAAGGTGGACTTGCCACAGCCGTTCTTGCCCACCAGACCCACCTTGTGGCCGGGATGAATGGTGGCGGATGCGTTGTCCAGCAGCTTGCGGCCGCCGCGGATCAGTTCGATTTGACTGGCAACTATCATGGATTGGTCTGCTTGGCTCAAATGGAGGAGAAAAACTGGCGCGGATCTTACGTGAAACGGCGCAGATTTGCACTTGAGGCGGGGAGCAACCACTGGCTGGGGGGGCAAAAACATGCCATAACAGAGCAATCAGTCAGGGTTGGGGAGGTTAGCATGCTTATCAGGGACATCATGACGACCCGGGTCGCCACCGTTTCCATGGATGACCGGCTCAATGTCATCAAGGAGATCTTCGAGCAGGCTCACTTTCGCCACCTGCTGGTGCTGGAAGAGGAGGAGCTGGTGGGGGTCATTTCGGATCGGGATCTGTTCCGCGCCATCAGCCCCTATCTGGACTCCGAGGCCGAGATGAGCCGCGACACCGAGACCCTCAACCGGCGCGCCCACCAGATCATGAGCCGCCACCCCATCACCATCGCCCCCCAGCTGACGGTGCGGGACGGGGTCAAGATGATGCTGGAGAAGAACGTCTCCTGCCTGCCGGTGCTGGAAAATGGCGCCCTGGTCGGTATCATCAGCTGGAAGGATCTGCTGCGCGCCGCCCTCGACAGCGACGCCTTCTAACCTGCCGGCACGGCTTGCATGAGAATGAAAAAGGGCTCCGCGGAGCCCTTTGTTGTTGGTCGCAGGCGCCAGCCCTGTGTCAGGGCAGCGGCTCCACCAGCAGGATATGGGAGTCATGCCCCGTCACCCGCACCTTGCTGCCGGCGCTCAGCGGCTGGTTGCAGCGCACCGTCCAGGCGGTGTCGTCCAGGTGTACCCGGCTCATCCCCTGAGTCACGTCATCCAGCAGCACCAGCTCACGGCCCAGATAGCCCTGCATCCGCTCGTTGATGGGGGCGGCGGCATCCCGGCTGGAGCGATCCCGGCGATGTTGCCAGCGCCACCAGGCCCAGGTGGTGAGCAGGGATTGCAGGCCGAACAGCAGTAGCTGCGCCTGCCAGCCGAAGGGCCAGACCAGCAGCAGCAGGCCCACTTCCAGCGCGGCGATGCCGGTCCAGAGCAGAAAGCCCACCGAACCCAGCACCTCGATGGCCAGCAGCGCGAAGCCGAGCCCCAGCCAGTGCCAGTGGGTCAGCCCCTCGAACAGGGCTGTCATGACTTGCCGCCCTTGCCATCCTTGAACAGTTCAGCCATGCCGGCGACGGCGCCGATCAGGCTGCCCGCCTCCAGCGGCATCATCACCACCTTGCTGTTGGGGCCTTCGCCGATGCGGGCCAGCGCCTCGGTGTATTTCTGGGCCACGAAGTAGTTGATGGCCTGCAGATCCCCTTCGGCGATGGCCTTGGAGACCATGTGGGTCGCCTTGGCTTCCGCCTCGGCGGCCCTCTCCCGCGCCTCGGCGGCGAGGAAGGCGGCCTGACGCTCACCCTCGGCCTTGAGGATCTGGGACTGCTTTTCCCCTTCCGCTTTCAGGATCTTGGATTGGCGCACCCCTTCGGCTTCCAGCACCTCGGCCCGTTTCTGGCGCTCGGCCTTCATCTGGGCGTTCATGGCTTCGACCAGTGCCAGCGGCGGACGTACATCCTTGATCTCGATCCGGGTCACCTTGATGCCCCAGGGGGCGGTGGCGGCATCCATGGTGCGCAGCAGCTTCTCGTTGATGGTGTCGCGCTGGGAGAGCATCTCGTCCAGCTCCATGGCGCCGAGCACGGTCCGCATGTTGGTCATGGTGAGATTGCGGATGGCGCTGGTGAGATCGTTGACCTCATAGCCGGCTTTGCGGGCATCCACCACCTGCACGAAGCTGATGGCGTCGATGGTGACGTTGGCGTTGTCGCGGGAGATCACCTCCTGCGCCGGGATGTCCAGCACCTGCTCCATCATGATGATCTTGTGGCCGACCCTGTCCACATAAGGGATCAGCAGGTTGAGGCCCGGCACCAGGGTGCGGGTGTAGCGGCCAAAGCGCTCCACTGTCCAGTTGTAGCCCTGCGGCACTATCTTGATGCCGGCGCTCAGGGTCGCGAGCACCAGAAACACGAAGATCCCCAGCACAATCAATGACTCATTCATTATTAAGCTCCTTATGAAACACTTTCACTAGCCTATGGCCTTGCGCCTGGCACCACAAGCGCCTTGCTTCGCCTTTGTCATCATACGGCTTTGTTAATTACTAAAACGCATTAAAAAGCATTTTTTATTATTTTGAGGGATAAGCAGCCCTGCCTATAGTCGCCCCATATTAGTCGTGTTCCGAGGGATGGGCCGAAATGGATTATTTGCCGATGTTTGCCAAATTGGACGGTCGCCCGGTGCTGCTGGTGGGAGGGGGCGAAGTGGCCCTGCGCAAGGCGCGCCTGCTGCTGGCGGCCGGTGCCAGGCTGACCCTGGTCTCCCCCGAGCTTGAACCCGACTTCCATCAATTTGCCAGTCGCTTCACCCATCTGGCGGAGCGTTTTACCCCGGCCCACCTGACCGGCCAGATCCTGGTGGTAGCCGCCACCGACGATCTCGAGGTGAACGCCCTGGTCTATCAGAGCGCCAACCAGCTCGGTCTGTTCGTCAACGTGGTGGACGACCCCAAGCGCTCCAGCTTCATCTTTCCTTCCATCATCGATCGCAGCCCCATCATGGTGGCTGTCTCCAGCGGCGGCAAGGCGCCGGTGCTGGTGCGCCTGCTGCGCGAGCGGCTGGAGAGCCTGCTGCCGCGCCATCTCGGCGCTCTGGCCGAGCTCTCCGGCCGGGTGCGCGACCAGGCCAAGCGGGTGCTCTCCTCGATCTCCGACCGTCGCCGCTTCTGGGAGCGCGCCTTTGCCTCCAACACCCTGGCCGGTCTGATTGAGAAAGAAGATTGGCAGGGGGCCGAGCAGTGGCTGAACGATGGCCTCGACCAGGCGAAGAGCGAAGTGGGGGAAGTGGTGCTGGTAGGGGCGGGCCCCGGCGATCCGGGCCTGCTGACCCTCAAGGCGCTGCAACAAATTCAGCAGGCCGAAGTGGTGCTCTACGACCAGCTGGTCTCCCCCGAGATCCTCGATCTGGTACGCCGCGATGCCACCCTGGTGTCGGTCGGCAAGAAGGCGGGCGCCCACAGCGTGCCGCAGGAGGAGACCAATCGCCTGCTGGTGGAATACGCCAAGGCGGGCAACCGGGTGGTGCGGCTCAAGGGGGGCGACCCCTTCATGTTCGGCCGTGGCGGCGAAGAGCTGGAAGTGCTGGCCGACGAGGGCATCCCCTTCTCGGTGGTGCCCGGCATCACGGCCGCCGCCGGTGCCACCGCCTATGCCGGCATTCCGCTCACCCACCGTAACCATGCCCAGAGCGCCGTCTTCATTACCGGCCACTGCCAGAAAGAGGGCAAGGAGCCCGACTGGCAGCAGCTGGCCGCCACCAGCCAGACCCTGGTCATCTACATGGGGCTGATGCGCTCCGAGCATATCCAGCAGCAGCTGGTGAGCCATGGCCGCAGCCCGGCTACTCCCATCGCCATCATCGAGCGCGGCACCACCGCCCGCCAGCGGGTGCTGACCGGCACCTTGGCGGATCTGGCCGAACTGGCCCAGCAGGCAGTGAGCCCGTCGCTCATCGTCATCGGCGAAGTGGTGGCCCTGCGCGAGCGGCTCGCCTGGTTTGGCGAGGGGCAACAGCAGGGCGCCTGCGACCTCAAGCTGGTGAGCCTGGCCTGAGCGCCGGCGGCGACAGCCATCGATTTGACGGTGCGGCCATGGCGGCACCGACCTGAACCAACACCGCGCCCTGACCAGGCGCGTTAGCAATGAACCGAGGACCCAGACATGGACCGTGAAAGACTGACCCACTTGCAGCAGCTGGAAGCCGAGAGCATCCATATCATCCGCGAGGTGGCTGCCGAATTTGAGAACCCGGTGATGATGTACTCCATCGGCAAGGACTCCTCCGTCATGCTGCATCTGGCCCGCAAGGCCTTCTATCCGGGCAAGATCCCGTTCCCCTTGCTGCACGTCGATACCGACTGGAAGTTCAAGGAGATGATCAAGTTTCGCGATGAGACCGCCAGAAAGTACGGGCTGGATCTCATCGTCCACAAGAACCCGGACGGCCTCGCCATGGGCATCAACCCCTTCGTGCACGGCAGCGGCAAGCACACCGACATCATGAAGACCGAGGGGCTCAAGCAGGCGCTCAACAAATACGGCTTCGACGCCGCCTTCGGTGGTGCCCGCCGCGACGAGGAGAAGTCCCGCGCCAAGGAGCGGGTCTACTCCTTCCGCGACAAGTCCCACCGCTGGGATCCCAAGAACCAGCGCCCGGAGCTGTGGCGCGTCTATAACAGCCAGGTCAACAAGGGGGAGAGCATCCGGGTGTTCCCGCTCTCCAACTGGACCGAGCTCGACATCTGGCAATACATCTACCTCGAGAACATCGACATAGTGCCGCTCTACTTTGCGGCCCATCGCCCGGTGGTGGAGCGCAACGGCATCAAGATCATGGTGGATGACGAGCGCATGCCCATCGGCCCTGAAGATGAGGTGAAGCAGGAGCTGGTGCGCTTCCGCACCCTCGGCTGCTACCCGCTGACCGGTGCCATCGAATCCGCTGCCACTACCCTGCCGGAGATCATCGAAGAGATGCTGCTCACCACCTCGAGCGAGCGGCAAGGGCGGCTCATAGACCACGATCAGGCCGGCTCCATGGAGCAGAAGAAGCGTCAGGGCTATTTCTAAAAAAATGTTCTAAGGAATCGCAACATGAACAACCACATTCAGACCGCCATCAGCGAACAGGGCATTGAAGCCTACCTGCACGCCCAGCAACACAAGAGCCTGCTGCGCTTTCTCACCTGCGGCAGCGTGGACGACGGCAAGAGCACCCTCATCGGCCGCCTGCTGCACGACTCCCAGCAGATCTATGAAGATCAGCTCAAAGCGCTGGAGTCCGACAGCCAGAAACTCGGCACCACTGGCGAGAAGCTGGATCTGGCGCTGCTGGTGGACGGCCTGCAGGCGGAGCGCGAGCAGGGCATCACCATCGACGTGGCCTACCGCTATTTCTCCACTGCCAAGCGCAAATTCATCATCTCGGATACCCCGGGCCACGAGCAGTACACCCGCAACATGGCCACCGGCGCCTCCACCTGCGATCTGGCCATCATCCTGATCGACGCCCGCAAGGGGGTGCTGGATCAGACCCGTCGCCACAGCTTTATCGCGAGCCTCCTTGGCATCAAGCAGTTCGTGGTGGCGGTCAACAAGATGGATCTGGTGGAGTTCAGCCAGGAGGTGTTCGAGCGCATCAGCTTGGAGTATCGCGAGTTTGCCAAGAAACTCAGCGTCGACACCATCCATATCGTACCGGTCTCGGCGCTGGACGGCGACAACGTGGTCAATCCAAGCGACAAGCTGGCCTGGTACGAAGGTGAAACCCTGCTTGCCCTGCTGGAGTCGGCAGAAGTTGAGCGCGAGCTGGAGCGCCACCCGGTGCGCCTGCCGGTGCAGTATGTGAACCGCCCCAACCTCGATTTTCGCGGCTTCGCGGGCACACTCGCCTCCGGCATTCTGCGGGTGGGCGACAAACTGGCGGTGCTGCCGTCGGGCAAGGAGAGCACAGTGACCCGCATCGTCACCTTCGACGGGGATCTGGAGTACGCCCTGCCGGGTCAGGCCATCACCGTCACCTTCGCCGATGAAATCGACATCAGCCGCGGCGACCTGCTGGTGGATGCCGCCAACCGTCCGCAAGTGACCCAGAACCTGCTGGCCCATATCGTCTGGATGGGGGAGGAGTCCCTGCAACCGGGCCGGGTCTACGACGTCAAGCTGGCCACCAAGAAGAGTCGCGGTCAGGTGGAGGCCATCCGCCACCGCATCGAGATCAACAAGCTGGACGAACTACCCGCAAGCGAGCTCAAGCTCAACGAGATCGGCCTGTGCGAGCTGAGCCTCACCGACCCGGTGGCGTTCGACCCGTATCAGGAGATCCGCGATACCGGCAGCTTTATCCTCATCGACCGGCTGACCAACGTCACCGTCGGCGCCGGCATGATAGTGGAAGGCTTGGCGGCCAAAGCGGTAAAAGGGCACTACAGCGAGTTTGAGATCGAGCTCAACGCGCTGGTGCGCAAGCACTTCCCACACTGGCAAGCCCTTGCCATCGGTAACGACACAAGCAAGGAGTAAACCCATGACCTGGCAACAATTCCTGGTGCTGGGTCTGCTGGCTGCTCTCGTGGCCCTGCTGATCCAGGGCAAACTCCGCCCGGCGCTGCTCTTCTCGGGCGCCGTGCTCATCACCTACCTGAGCGGGCTGGCGGATATCAATGCCGTGGTGGCGGGTTACACCAACAGTGCCCTGCTGACGCTGGTGCTGTTGCTGCTGGTGTCGCTGGCGGTGGAGAAGACCCGCATCATGAGCTGGTTCGCCAATCTGGTGGGCACGGGTTCATTCAACAAGGTGCTGGTGAAGGTGTGGTTCTCCACCGCCTTCCTGTCTGCCTTCGTCAACAACACCGCCGTGGTGGCCTCCATGCTGGGAGCGGTCAAACGCAACCCCAACCATGCGCCGTCGCGACTGCTGCTGCCCATGTGCTTCGCGGCCACCTTTGGCGGGGTGCTGACCCTGATCGGCACCTCCACCAACCTTATCGTCAACAGCTTCCTCATCAAGATGGGGGCGCCGCCGCTCGGCATGTTCGACTTCTTTATGGTGGGAGCGGGCACCCTGCTGACCGGTCTGGTGGCCGTGCTGCTGTTTGCCCGTCACCTGCCGGTGCAGGATACCGAGATGAGCCGCGAATCCGGCTACTTTCTCGAAGCCAAGGTAGGCGCCGGTTCGCCGATGGCGGGGTGCAGCGTCAAGGAGAACGGCCTGCGCAGCCTGAAAAGTCTCTATCTGGCGGAGATCATTCGCGGCGATCAGGTGATTTGCCCGGTGCAGCCGGAACACGAGCTGCACGAAGGGGACGTGCTGCTGTTTTGTGGCGATGTGGAGAGTGTCGGCGTATTGCAGGAGATGAAGGGGCTGGATCTCTACGGCCAGCACCGCCTCAACGGCCAGCATCTGGTGGAGGTGATCGTCAGCCACAGCTCGCGGCTGGTGGGTCAGACCATCAAGGATGCGGAATTTCGTACCCACTTCGATGCGGTGGTATTGGCGGTGCGCCGCGGCGAAACCCAGCTCACCGGTGGCCTCGGCCAGATTGAACTGCACGCAGGGGACACTCTGCTACTGGCCCCCGGCCCCCAGTTTGCCCGCAACAAGTCGCTGGGGCGGGAGTTTGTGGTGGTGAGCGGGCTGGAAGCCTCCACCCGCCTCGATGGCAAGCGCAGCGCCGCCGTGGTGCTGGGGTTTCTCGGGGTGCTGGCGCTCTCGGTATTCGATCTGGTGCCGCTGTTCAAGGGCTTGCTGCTGATGCTGGTGGCGCTGCTGCTTACCCGCATTCTGACCCTGGACGAGATCCGCCGCCGCTTTCCGCTGGATATCTGGCTGGTGGTGGGCGGGGCGCTCGCCATCGCCGATCAGCTGGAAAAGAGCGGGCTGGCCAAGCTTATCGCCGACTGGCTGATGGGGGAGTTCAACGGTGCCAGCCCCATCATCGCCTTTATCGGTATCTATCTGTTTACCCTGGTGCTGACCGAGCTGATGAGCAACAACGCCGCCGCCGCGCTGGCCTTCCCCATGGGTTACCAGCTGGCGCTCAGCATGGATGTCTCGACCATGCCGTTTATTCTGGCGGTGCTGTTCGGGGCGAGCTCCAGCTTTATTCTGCCCTACGGCTACCAGACCAACCTGATGGTCTATGCCGCGGGTAACTACAAGATGCCGGACTACCTCAAGCTGGCCCTGCCGGTCTCGCTGGCCTATAGCATCGGGGTGATTGTGATGGTGCCCCTGCTGTTTCCGTTTTAAGGCGTAAATGCCAATCAAGGCGTGTTGGGTGAGCAATACCATGGCATCAGCACGTTGTCGGCTGATGGTCCGAGGCGGCTCCCCGTGGTGCCGGACAGTTTAAGTTTTGAGGCGTAAGCGCCAATCAAGGAGTGTTGGATGAGTAATATCGTGTGGCACAAACATGCCGTGGACAAACAGAGCAGGGCCGAGCTTAAAGGGCAAAAACCGCTGGTGATCTGGTTTACCGGGCTGTCGGGGGCGGGCAAATCGACCTTGGCGGGGGCGCTGGAGCAGGCGCTGGCGGCACAAGGCAAGCACACCTATCTGCTGGATGGGGACAATGTGCGCCACGGCCTCTGTGGCGATCTCGGTTTCGATGATGCAGCCCGTCAGGAGAATATCCGCCGGGTTGGCGAGGTGGCAAAACTGATGATGGATGCGGGCCTTATCGTGCTCACCGCCTTTATCTCGCCGTTCCGTGCCGAGCGGGCGTTGGTGCGCAGTCTCTTGGGCGAAGGGGAGTTTGTCGAGGTGTTCGTCGATGCGCCGCTCGCCATCTGTGAAGAGCGTGACCCCAAGGGGCTCTATAAAAAAGCGCGGGCAGGGGAAATTACGAATTTTACCGGTATTGACTCCGCCTATGAGGCGCCGGAGCAGCCGGAAATCCATCTGCTTAATGCTGGTAAACCGGTGGAAGTGCTGGTGGATGAGTTGCTGACTGCGCTAAGGCTGCGGGGATTGATCGATTAAGGTCGATTGTTGGTACCGAGCGTAAATAAGCAAGGGGGCAATTGCCCCTTTGTTTATTACCCACCAACTATTCCCCTTGTTGTAGTGGCTAATTGCTTAATGGGGCTTGTTACATGGCGCGTAAAGGTGGATTTCCTTCTGACTAACGCCTCACATTACCGTAACAAAAAAGCGTTGTGGCTGGAGCTCAGTGGAAGCCGTGCCGAGTGCATGTAATTAATATGTGATTTCATGCACAGATTTCAGCAATTCTTCAGCTTTTCTGAACTGAGCAATGGTGGCGTCCATATCTATAATTCCGTCAGTCGTCTTTCGATATTCACCATCAAATACACAAACCGTCATATATTCTCCATATCCGAATCTAATTGGCCTCACCAGATTCAGTTGAGTGTCGCCAGCTTTGTTGCTAATGATTTTGTGCCATTTTGATCTAAGATGTTTTCGTTGGCTTTCTTTTTTTACCCATACTTTGAAACAAAATTTATCTTGTTCAAGCTGTAAATATTGCTCACACTCACTATTTCCTTGGAAGTGCCACCAGAAGCCAAGAAACCCTCCATTTGGATTGGCTACGTAATCCCAACAACCGTCACCAAGCCTTTTCTGCAATTCAAGGTAGAAGCCTATCCACGAATACCAACCCCATTTCGATAATTCAATCATTTTATAGCTGTTGATGTTGTCAGTAATGGATTGTAGATAATTTCTATAATCAATAAGTATTGAGTTTTTGCCTTTATAAAAACTCAATACACTTAAGAAGTCTGCTCTTGAAAATGGTTGGTAGCCATTTTTAATTACATCTGAATAACTGGCTTGATCTTCCGTCTTGAAATAAATTGGAATTATGTCTTTATCTTCATAATTACGTCCTTTGATGTTCTCAAGGTATCTTGTTAATTGATTGGAATGATGTTTTGTTCTTGTTTTGTCTTCAATGATAATGGGGTATTTAAAGTTTATAATGCACAGAACATCAATATTATTATCTTGCTTTCTGACTTCGATTTGTTCTATTTTTTGTGGTGCGCTTAGTTTGTGCTTTTCAAAAAATACTTTTATAAGCCTTATTGCACATTCATATAATTCAACATCTGAATCCTTGTATTCTGGCGAAGCCCAAGATAGTAGCCAACAAATGAATGCATCTTGAGACAATTCACTTGTTGCATATGTGAAAAGATTTGGTTTGTTCATAGTTTGATTTTTACACATAACGTTCGCGGCACGTGTAGCTTTGTAGTGAAGGCGCAGCCGCAACGAAACAGCCGTCGCTGTGACTGCGATTGTCATGTTTAGACTTCCTGAGCATAGACAATAACTCGTTCTCTCGAAGCATCCTTCAAGAAGTGGCTGTAAAGCGCAGTCAACTCAGAATATGTCATTTCTCGAGATCCAATTTTTCCTTTGTTAAATAAAAACTCAAATATTTCACTAGAAAGCGATATTTCTTTTATTTTATCATATTCAAGCTTTCTTCCGCCACGATCACCAATAGTTGCACAATCGTCAATTTTACAAATTGGAAGATGCTCTCCAGTTGAGAGGAATTTTTGGTCAGCTTTTTGCAACTTGTCTGTTGGTCTGATAAAAGCAGAGCAGCAAGGAAATCTATATCCATGATCATCCTTGTCAGCTTCACATATCCTTTTATCGCATAAGAAATTTCTCATTTTATCAATCTGATCCAGCATGCGATCATCAGACAAATATAGTTTTCGATCTTTCCAAATTTTATACTGTACCGCCACGACAGAGACCGTTTCATTTTTAAGGTGATGTCGTTCATAAATTAGATCTGCCCCAGTTATATGCTCTACCTTATCAGGGTGAAGAACTCTTAGCCTTAGCACTCTACCGCTTGGCAGCTCAAAATCTCTATGCCCATGACCACTGGCAATGCTAGGTATAACCCTTGAGACATTATAGGCATCTCTAAATATTAGCTGGTTTTCGCTATGATCTTCTGGATCAAGTTCTTTCTTGGACTTATAAAACTGCGCAAGCTTCCTCTTCAACTGATCAACTTTCTGATTGTTTTTCTGGCCCTCAGCTATCGACAAAAGACCTTCGTATTCAATTATATCTGAAGAAACCAAATCAAAAGCTAGGACTTTCTTTCCATCCCTGATGGAGCATAACTCAGCCTTCTGCCTGTACTCTTTCGTCGTATCACTTTCTCGTTCTCTTTTGAGCAAGCTGACCTCATCTCCAAGCAATTCAGGATAGACCTCTCCGCCAAGCTGCAAGGCGTTGTCATAAGTAGATTTCACCATATCTCCGCCAGAGGCGATTTTAGTTAACCCTCTGAAAGCATTTAAGGAAATCCACTCTGCATTTAGCCTATCAATATCTTCCGTTGCCATTTTCTCTCTCAGATATAAATAACATAATGTTTGGTTAGGGGCCGCGGAACGCGGTCCAGAGCGAGCGACTTGAACTAATTGTTAGAGCTCTTCTCTGTGGCGAATTCCTAGCCCATTGGGTTTTAGTCTTTCGTTCATAATCCATCTCGTATGTTGGGCTAAAAATCGTAGGTTGGTGCTGAACGAAGTGAAGCCCAACGTTTACTGCGAAACGTATCTGCAAATTTTTTACCGATCGACCCAATCCATGTTTATCCCTCTCTGGTTGAGCTAATCGTGCTTGTCTGTTGGATTTCGCTACGCGCTGCGCCAACCTGCAAAAACCACGCTACCGCCCCTGAATTCCAGCCTCCAGTTTGCTGTTTTTTACCTGCGATATAGCTCTGCACTGGCTCATGGCTGACTCCGACAAGAGGGTTGCCAAGCGGCTATGTTACCGAACGGGGCTGGGGTGAAAAGCGCAAGCGGGCCGTTTCCTGAGCAAGATCAACAAATTAATCATTAATGGGTTTAAATATGGTCGCTCAACCGCTTGGGCCCATCAGCGCAGAGGAAAATCGGACAGTGAAGCGAGAGTGCCGCCATCTTGCTGGCGGGCATTAAAAAACCCTATGGGCCCAAAGGCCCATAGGGTTTTTCTGCGGTAATGGTTTGTGTAGTGGTTATCTGGCTTGGCGAACCGGCACTGCGCGGGTGGTGGCCACTTCGTAGCGGCTTTGGGTGGCCGGAGCCCCTTTCTGGAACTGGCGTACCAGCCGGTCGAGATCGCTCAACTGGTTGACCAGCTGGGTGATGCCGTGCACGGCGTGTTGGCTGCCAACGCTGGAGTCATCGGCCAGGGTCTTGATGCTGAGCACGTTGCGGTTGATCTCGGCGGTAACGTGGAACTGCTCTTGCACCGCCTGGGCAATCTGGCCGCTGCCGGAGGCGACCTGCTGCAGCATATCGTTGATCTGCTGGAGTATGGTGCCGGTTGCCGAGGCTTTTTGCTGGCAGCTCTCGGAGAGCTGGCAGCCCTTCTCCATCGCCTGTTCTGCATCCCCCGCGCTGGTTTGCAGCTCGGTGATCATTTTCTGGATTTCGCTGGTCGAGGATTGGGTCTTGATGGCGAGCGAGCGGATCTCGTCGGCGACCACCGAGAAGCCGCGGCCCGCTTCGCCAGCCCGTGCCGCTTCGATGGCAGCGTTGAGGGCCAGCAGGTTGGTCTGGTTGGCGATGTTGTTGATCACATCGAGGATGCCGTCGATATCGCGGCAGTGGCCGACCAGCGCACTGATCACGCTCTTGGAGGTGGTCAGCTCGCTGTTCATGCCTGCCACGGCAGCCACGGTTTCGGCCACGCTACTGTTGCCGCTCTTGAACAGCACGGCCGTTTCATCCAGCAGGCTGGAGGAGTCTGTCGAACTTTGCGACACCTCGCGAATGGATTCCGACATCTCGGTCACGGCAGTCGCTACCTGATTGGTTTCGGCCTGCTGCTGTTGCAGGTTGTCGGTGATGGATTCGGCGTTGCGCAGATCCCCTTCGGCGGCCTGCAGGATCTTACTGCAAGTCTGCTGGGTGCGGGCCAGCACGGCGTTGAACTCGGCCTGATTCATCACCATCGAGAGTTCGATGGCGGCGATGTTGTCCACCTTGTTGGTGTAGAGCAGCTGCATCAGCGGGTTGTCAAAGCGGCTGCGGGCCATCTTGTTGAGCTTGCCGAGGCGGCGGGAGAGGGCATTCAGGGTGATGGCCGCTATCGCCAGCGGCAGGGCGACCAGCGCCAGTTGCCAGTTCATGTCGTGGTTGTAGCCCAGCGCAAACATGGCGAGCAGGCTTAGCAGCAGACAGAGGTTGATGGTCAGGGTATGGGAGAAGGTGGGCAACTTGAGCGCCAGCGGCAGCTTGTTGTTGCGAAAGTCGGCATAGACCTTCTCGGCCCGCTGTTTGATCTCCTCGCTCGGGGCGGTGCGTACCGACTGATACTCCACCACCCGGCCACTGGCATCCTTGATGGGGGTGACAAAGGCGCTGACCCAGTAGTGGTCGCCACTTTTGCAGCGGTTTTTCACCGGCCCCATCCAGCTCTTGCCTTCGCGGATATGGTTCCACAGATCGGCAAAGGCCTGTTTTGGCATGTCAGGATGGCGCACCAGATTGTGGTGTTCCCCCACCAGCTCGTCGAGCTGGAAGCCTGCAATCTCGCAGAACTCATCGTTGGCGTAGGTGATGCGGCTCTCCAGATCCGTGGTGGAGATCAGGCTCTGGTGGTCTGGATAGAGACGTTCTCTTTGGGTAACCGGTTGATTGATTCTCATGGCCTTGCTCCCGAGCTGTGATGGTTAGATTTTGATCTACATCAAGACATCTGCAAGGGGCGGGCCAGCTGGCAAAAGCTAATGATTGATATGTTATTAGTGCCGTTTTGGCAGGAAAAGACCGTTGCTGTTTGCAATATGAAACGGAGCAGACGGGTGTGCCTCTGCGGCATCTGCAATTTGCAACCTATTCTGGTCAAGCCCATAAGCTTGGAGCCAGCAGCTGGATGCGAAGGAACCACGAACCGACGGGGCATCCGCTGCCCCGCCAGAGATCAGGGGAGAGGGTCGGGAGCGGGTGAGGAGGGGGCGCTGACGAGCTGCATCACTTCAATCTGGATCCCCTGCACCAGCACGGTTTTCAGATCCTGCAGGTACTCCTCCAGCGGCGACTCTTGCAGCAGCTGGGCAAGCTCGTTGCCCACCGGGGTAAGCCGGTAGTAGAGCAGGGTGATGTTGTTCTGCTTGCACTGCAGCCGCCAGCGCTGGTTGCCGAACTCCAGCTCGACCCCATCGGCGGGCAGCGGGCCGGACTCCAGCTCCGCGCGATGCAGCAGCCCGAGCTCAAACAGTTGCAGCAGGGCGTTGTAGGGGAGGCGATATTTGCCAAGGCCAAGGCGCGTCGCCTTGGCGCGACTCAGCAGGGTGGCCCCCTTGTGCAGCCCCAGCAGCAGTCGCTGCTCGTCGCTGCCGGTGTAGTGGCAGGTCAGTGAACAGATGCGCTGGAACAGCTGGGCCTCGCGCTGGGTCATCTCTTTGAGGGTGGCGAGCGCCCGGATGGAGAAGCGGCCCGGGGTGGCGACTTCCAGCGCGAAGATCCGCCCCCACAGCTGCTGCATCGGTACCATGCTGATATCTTCCGCCAGTTGCAGGAAGCGGGTCAGCCAGTCGCTGTCCATCTCGCCGCCAGCCGCGGTCTCTTCGCAGTGGCGGGAGGCCATCACCATGATGGCTTCCAGATTGCGCTGGCGGGCGGCCTGATCCGCCAGATGGCGAAAGGTGGCGCGCTGTTCGAAGGTGCTGTCGGTGTTGCGGGTGAGCATGCCGTCGATACCGCGACTGCGGGCCAGACGCAGGGTCTGCTCCTGGCTGCTCAGGATCGAACTCTCTTTTTTCGGGGGGGGGAGGTCTGCCATGCTGACTCCATTCGCACAGGTTCTGGAGCTGAATGTTACTCCAACCGGGATACCAAGATAACAAAGCGGCCTCCGTGGAGACCGCTTTTTTTGCAACGGGAGGATTACTCCTCGTAGACGCTCACCTCGACCGCTTCCATCGAATAGGAGGCGGTGGCCATCTCGTGGCTGGAGCTGACCGTGCGCATCTTGCCTTTCACCCAGATGGCATCCCACAGGTCATCCACCGGCGCACCCTTGGGGTAGCTCACATAGATCACCTGATTGGTGGGGGGCGGCGGCACATGGATGCAGGCGCCGAAGTAGGGCACCAGCAGGAAGGCGGTGATCTTCTTGGCATCCCCTTCCAGCGGCACCACGAAGCCCGGAATGCGCACATCCTGGTTGTCCAGCTTCTTGTTTACCCCGCCCACCGGTTGTGGCACCGACATGGGATCTTCGTGATTGACCTGGGGTGGTGGCAGCAGTTTCTCCCCTTCCGGGATGAGCACATCCCAGTCGATGGTCTTGTAATCGGCGGCCAGGGCGGGCAGCACCAGCAGGCTGGCGAGCAGCGCCACAATTTTCCACTTCATCATCTGTCCTTCTGTTTCTATTTAGGGCGTCTCGCTAGACGCGAATGCTCATACCATCGCTCAGGCTGTAGCGGTAAGCGCGGGCAGCAGGGAGCAGGCCGATCATCATGCCTGCCAGCCAGACTACCCCCAGCAACTGCCACTCGTAGGTGCTCGGCAGCCCCAGACTCAGTTGCAGGCCATAGTGGCTGAGCAGCCAGGGCGAGGCAAGCCCCTGTCCCAGATAGAGCACGGCGACGCCGAGAGCGATGCCGACCGTGGTCAGCGCCATCGCCTCCAGCGCCAGCAGCAGGAACAGGTGGGCAGGGCCCGCGCCGAGGGATCGCAAGATGGCGAGCTCCCGGCGTCGTTCGTTAAGCCCTGCCAGCAGGGTAGTCAGCATGCCGATCAGGCCCGCCACCACCACGAAACCGGCGATGACCGAGAGGGCGGTTTCCGCCACGCTCATCAGGCTCCACAGCTCCTGCAGGGCGGCCCCCGGCAGGATCGCCATCAGCGGCTCTTTGGGATAGGTGTTGACGCTGCGCTGCAGCTGGAACGCCAGAATGCGGTTGCTCAGCCCCACCATAAAGGCGGTGATGGTTTTCGGGGTGAGATCCTGCGCCAGCGCCTGCTCCGGTGTCACGTTCTTGCTGTGGCGGCCGGTGTCCCAACCGAGATGGATCGCCTCGATGCCGGCCAGCGGCACATGGATGGTGCGATCGATGGGAGTGCCGGTCGGTGCCAGGATCCCCACCACCTTGAATGGCAGGTTGTCGTGTTGGCTGAACGAGGTGTTGCCGGCGCCGTGGGCGATGACGATGGACTGCCCCAGATGATAACCGAGCTTCTCGGCCACCTGGGCGCCGAGCACCGCTTCGAACGGCGTGTCGAACGCTCGTCCTTCACGCAGCTCCAGCGCCTGCTGCTGGCCGTACTTCAGGTGGGTGAAGTAGTCGCCATTGGTGCCAAGCACGCGAAACCCCTTGTGGGAGTCGCCAAGGGAAAGCGGGATGGTCCAGGCGATGCCGCGCTGGTTCTTGATGGCCTGATAGGCATCCCAGCCCACGTTGTTGGTGGGATTGCCGATGCGAAACACCGAGTAGAGCAGCAGGTTCACCTGGCCGGAGCGGGCGCCGACGATGAGATCCGTGCCCGACACCGTATTGGCGAAGCTTTCGCGGGCCTGGTTGCGCACTCGCTCCACCCCGAGCAGCAGGGTGACGCTGATGGCGACGGCCAGCAGGGTGAGCCCGGCGGTGAGACGGCGGGCCCAGAGGCTTTGCAGGGCAAGTTTCAGCATGATGCCCTCCGGTTTTGTGGTCGTACCGCGTGGGTGCGAATGGCATTCATCAGGGAGATGCAGTGTTGAACGGTGCTCAGCATGATGCCCTCCTGTTGAGTTGTTGCAGGTTTTCCACCCGTGGGAAGAGCGGTTCGAGGTAGGGGTCGTGGCTGACGAAGACCAGGGTCGAGCCCTGCTTGTCGCACTCCTCGAACAACAGCTTGATGAAGGCGGCCCGGTTGTCGGTATCGAGGGCTGAGGTGGGCTCGTCGGCGATCACCAGTGGCGGTGAGCCGATGAGCGCGCGGGCGGCGGCCACCCGTTGCTGCTGGCCGATGCTGAGGGCATGGACAGGCCTGTGCAGCGCCTCCTCGGGCAGTTGCAATTCCCGCAGCAGGCGACGCGCCTCGTCGGCCGGGCTGCCCTGCAGCCGGGCTCGCTTCTCGGGGGAGAAGGTGAGGGCGCTGGTGACGTTGTCCTGCACGGATAAAAACGGCAGCAGGTTGAACTGCTGGAAGATGTAACCCAGATTGGCCGCCCGGAAGTGGTCGCGGGCACGGCCAGAGAGCCGGGCCAGCGGCTGGCCCAGAACCTCCAGGGTGCCGTGGTTGGCGGTCTGGATCCCGGCCAGCAGGCCGAGCAGGGTCGACTTGCCGGAGCCCGACGGTCCCTTGATGAACACCCGCTCCCCCTCGTTGATGGTGAGGGCGGGCAGATCGAGTACAACCTCGTGACCCGGCCAGGCAAAGGCCAGATCGCGGATCTCAACCACGGCGTTTTTCATGGCGTTACCAGCTCAGTTTGTTGGCGGAGGGGGTCAGCTCGGCTGCAGTCTGGCCGCTTGGCAGGATGCCCTGCACGCTCAGCTTCTCCAGGCTCGGATAGACGCTGAACAGGGTGGCCTCCAGTCCGGTCAGCTTGGCCGGGGTAGCGCAGGTGTAGGTGTACATGGCTCCCATGTCGGCGTGACCGGCGTCGTCGTGCTGGTGTTCGTCATGCTTGCCGTCAGACTTCTGGTGGTCATGGTCATGGTCATGGTCATGATCGTGGTCATGATCGTGATCTTCCTTGGCGGCCTGCAGCTCCTGCTGGGTCAGCTTGCAGCCGGCGGCCGGGTCGAAGCGAAACAGGGCATCGGGTTGCTTGAGTTGAGCTATGGCCTTGGCGTATTGCGCCTTTTCCTCGTCGCTCTTGGCGGCGTGCTCGAAGCCCACCAGATCGGCGGCAGGGGCCTGCAGCTCGATCATCAGCTGGTTGCCATCGAGCACCAGGTTGAGGTGACCGTGGCCGTGCTCGTGGGCGCCGTGGCCGTGACTGTCGTGTTCATCGTGGTTTGCCTGCACGCCAAATGCGGCGGCCGCCAGTAACAGGGTGACTGCTTTCATCGTTAATCCTTTGAAAAATTTATTGAAAAATGGATTTAGCCGGATAAGCGATGAAGCAGTGGCGGCGCGCGAATGCGGCACTGGCCTGACGGGGTGATATGAGGTTTGGGCAAGGCGGCATCAACGAGCTTGCCGATGACCACTTGTGAAGACGGGATGACCAGGGTTGGGGTGAGTGCCAGCTTGCCATCCAGATGCAGGGCGCAGAGGACACAGGCGTGGTTGTGGCCGGGCAGGTCGGCTTCCAGCGGGTGTTGTGCCAGCACCGGTTGCAACCACAACCAGCCCAGCAGCAACAACCAGATTTTCAGCTTGGTACGACCCATAGACCCCTATCAAAGGGGCGCCATCAGCACCCCTTCTCTCTGACTTAGAGATGGGACTTGATGAGCCCCATCACGGTAGCGATATTGTTGGCATCGAGCTGGCCATCTTTGGCAAACAGCACCTTGCCCTCTTTGTCCAGCAGGATGATGGCCGAGCTTTCCGGCGCGAGATCCCAGGCGTTGCGGGCCATGCCCTTGGCATCCAGCACCATGGCGGACCAGGGGAATTCTTTTTTGCTGTCCTCGGCACTGCTCTTCACAAAGCCCGAGGTGCCCCAGATGGCGTCATTGCTGTTGATGATGGTGACGGTCTGGTACTTGTCGTGGGGCAGCTTGGCCGCCTTGATCGCTTCGATCATGGGGGCGTTGAGCTCCTTGGCGCTGGAGCGACCGGCGATGTGCTGGATCAGAAAGACCTTGCCGGTCAGTACCTTGCTTTGCCAGGGTTGATAGCCGATCTCTTTCTCTTTCAGTACCAGCTCACCCTTGTCGCCGATGTTGACCAGCGGCACCTGGGCCGACTCCTTGATGTTGTGAGCCAGGGCCAGGGTTGGCAGCAGCGCCAGAGTAAGTACGAGATGTTTCATCCTGATGACACTCCTTTTGTTATGTTATAACGATTTTTGCATTGAGGGAATGGGGCAGTACTCATCCTAAACTGATCGGATCTGTTTAAGAAGTGTTAAATAAACGTGTGATTGGCCCGCTTGCCCGCCCGCCAGCACGGGGCCTGGCTGGCAAAGGCGGCTAGGATGGCACGCAGTCGATAAAAATCAATTGCTTATCAACTGGTTTGAGGAGTCTGGCTGCGGCCTGCAGCCAGATAGGAGGTGAGGGGGAGGGTTCAGTAGAGCGGTTCGCTCACCAGCGGGATCTTGGCCATGGTCATCTGTTGGGCCAGCAGGGGCGAGCCGGTCAGCAGAACGTGGCGCTGGTTGCCGATCACCACGGTATCCCCTTTCAGGCCGCTGTCGGCGGTAATGGCGAGCCAGGCCGGCGAGACGCTGCCGATGCTGATGTTCGGGTAGATGATGCTGAGCATGTACTGGGGGGCCAGCTCGGCCAGCAGGCTGGCCATCAGCAGCGCCTTCTCGTCGCTGTCAGCCTTGTTGCTCTGCAAGGCTTGCAGCGGGGGCGCGAAGTGGTCCATCTGCTCGGGTGGGGTGGGAATGCCGCTCAGCCACTCCTGCAGCAGGCCGACGCTGGTGGCCAGATCCTTGGCCAGGAACTGTTTCGCCAGGGGCCGCAGGTCGCTCTTGAACTGGTAGAACAGCTGCGAATAGTTGGGACGCACGCAGGGCAGCTTGCGATTGGCGGGATGAACGCAGGGCACCACCCGCATCTGATA
The DNA here is from genome assembly GCF_033349375.1 of Aeromonas sp. CD. Taxonomy (NCBI): domain Bacteria; kingdom Pseudomonadati; phylum Pseudomonadota; class Gammaproteobacteria; order Aeromonadales; family Aeromonadaceae; genus Aeromonas; species Aeromonas sp. CD. Next base: position 4,040,326 of record NZ_CP137631.1, on the reverse strand, counting down.
AAAAGCATCGTCCTGATATTGCTGATAGGCCTGCCAGAACAGGGTCGACTCCATGCTGTCGTCGTGCAGAGTGAAGGCCTGCTCCAGATTGCGAAACTTGGTGGCGGTCTCGGGGCTAGTCTGATTGATCAGGTTGATGCTGTTGTAGAGCCGCGGGCTGATGTAGGAGTAGAGGGTCTCCAGCGGATAGTTGAGGGAGGCATCGAGCAGGCTCATCTCGTGGCGGCTGGCGGAGATGACCCGCTCATCCGTGTTTAGTAGCAGATGCTTCTGCTGGCCGTCGGCCGATTGCCACTGCCAGCTCAGGGTGACCTCGTTGGCCCCGGCCATGGACGCGAACACTAGACTCAACAACAGACCTTGTGCCAGTTTCATGATATGCATCCTGCTCGGGGTGATAATAAACAACTAGGTGAGCTGGCCGATTTTGGATGAGTCTGGCATTTGTGATTTTGATAACAGATTGATCGGGCTTTTAATTTAATTCTGGAAATAAGTCATGCAGGAAACCGTCATGAAGCGAATCACACCGTTGTTGCTGTTGTTGGCCACTTTGCCGGCCGCGGCGGGGCCGGTCATCGTCAACCAGGGGATGTCCAGCGCGGATACCTTTGCCCTGCGGGACAAGCTGGCGCGGGAGCATGAGTGGCAGGAGTGGTTGCGTTTCCAGCAGGCCATCAAGTGGCTGGAGGTGCTGCCGGTGAACTGCGAGCTGATGAGCGATCAGGATGGCAGCTATCGCTGCGGGGGAGACTACTATCGGTCCTATCGGCAGGATGGGCGCGACATCTATATCCAGGGGGATCCTGTCGATGTGACGCCGGGTCAGCGCCCGCAACTGCCCATAAAAAAGGCGCCCTGAGGCGCCTTTTTCACGAGAGATACGCTTACTTGGCAGCGTAACGCTCGGCAGAGCTGATGATCTCGGCTTCGGCAGCGGCCTTGTCGCCCCAGCCTTCAACCTTGACCCACTTGCCTGCTTCCAGCTCTTTGTAGCGCTCGAAGAAGTGCTGGATCTGGGCGCGCAGCAGCTCGGGCAGATCGTTCACATCCTTGATGTGATCGTACTGCTTGGTCAGCTTGGAGTGCGGAACGGCCACGATCTTGGCATCTTCACCGGATTCGTCGGTCATCTTCAGCACGCCAACCGGGCGGCAGCGAATGACGGAGCCGGCCAGCAGCGGGTAAGGAGTCGGCACCAGCACGTCGACCGGATCACCATCCAGAGACAGGGTGGCGTTCACGTAACCGTAGTTGCACGGGTAGAACATCGGGGTAGACATGAAGCGATCAACGAAGATGGCACCGCTGTCCTTGTCGACTTCGTATTTGATCGGGTCGGCATTCTGCGGGATTTCGATGATGACGTAGATGTCGTCGGGCAGGCTCTTGCCAGCCGGGACCAGGTTCAGGCTCATGACGTTTCCTTTGAGTGTTGGAGTCAAGTTTGCAGGCCGATATTATAGCGATGTCGCGTCAAATGACCATATTTCAGGGCCACTGCGACAGAGTTGGTGGATACCGCACAGCTTGGGTCTGCCAAATTGCCGTCACCTTGCTAGAATGCGCACTCCCTTTACTGGAAAAGGCAGCGGTATGCACATTCACATCCTCGGGATCTGCGGCACCTTCATGGGTGGTCTGGCGGTGTTGGCAAAACAGCTTGGTTACCGGGTGACCGGTTCGGATGCCAACGTCTATCCCCCCATGAGTACTCAGCTCGAGCAACAGGGCATCGAACTGACCGAAGGCTATGACCCCTCCCAGCTCGATCCGGCGCCGGATCTGGTGGTGGTCGGCAATGCCATGAGCCGCGGCAACCCCTGTGTGGAGTATGTGCTGGACCGCAATCTGCCCTACATCTCCGGCCCCCAGTGGCTGCTGGAGCACGTGCTGCAGGATCGCTGGGTGCTGGCCGTCGCCGGTACCCACGGCAAGACCACCACCGCCAGCATGCTGGCCTGGGTACTCGAATACGCCAAGCTGGAGCCCGGTTTCCTCATCGGCGGCGTGCCCGGCAACTTCCCGGTTTCCGCCCGTCTCGGCTCCGCCCCCTTCTTCGTCATCGAGGCAGACGAGTATGACTGCGCCTTCTTCGACAAGCGTTCCAAGTTCGTCCACTACCACCCGCGCACCCTGGTGATGAACAACCTGGAGTTCGACCACGCGGACATCTTCCCGGATCTCGCCGCCATCCAGCGTCAGTTCCACCACCTGATGCGCACCGTGCCGAGCAACGGCCGGGTGCTCTTCCCCAAGGGGGACGAAAACCTCGCCGCCGTGCGCAAGATGGGCTGCTGGAGCGAAGTGGAGCTGGTGGGTCAGGACGACGCCCAGTGGAAGGCGGTCAAGCTGGCCGACGACGGCTCCGCCTTCGAGGTGTGGCTGGACGGGGTGAAGCAGGGCGAGGTGCACTGGGAGTGCATCGGCGAGCACAACGTCAACAACGGTCTGATGGCCATTGCCGCCGCCCGCCATGCCGGCGTGATGGTGGAGCACGGCATTGCAGCCCTCTGCCAGTTCAAGTCGCCCAAGCGGCGGATGGAGCTCAAAGGCGAGGTAGCCGGCATCAGCGTCTATGACGACTTCGCCCATCACCCCACCGCCATCGAGACCACCCTCGGCGGACTGCGCGCCAAGGTGGGCAAGGCCCGCATCCTGGCGGTGCTGGAGCCCCGTTCCAACACCATGAAGCTGGGGGTTCACAAGGAGGAGCTGGCTGGCTGCTTCGATGGCGCCGACGAGGTGTTCTTCTTCCAGCCGCCCAACATCGGCTGGGATCTTGGCGAGGTGACCGCCCACATGACCCGACCGGCCAAGGTATTCAACGATCTGGAAACCCTGATCAACCGGCTGGTGGCCGAGTGTCGCGATGGCGATCATATTCTGATCATGAGCAACGGTGGCTTCGGCGGCATTCATGACAAGCTGATCGCCCGCCTCAAGGACTATCACGGCCAGCTATGAACAAAGCGATCACCCTGGCGCTGACCGGCGCCTCCGGCGCCCCTTATGCCCTGCGCCTGCTGGAATGCCTGGTGCAGGCGGATTATCGGGTCTACCTGCTCGCCTCCTCGGCGGCTCGTGTGGTGCTCAAGACCGAGCAGCAGCAGGAGTGGCCCGGCTCGCCCAAAGAGCTCTCTGCCTTTCTCTGTCGCCAATATGGCGCCAGCGAGGGGCAGATAGTGGCCTGCGGCAAGGAGGAGTGGTTCTCGCCGGTGGCCTCCGGTTCGGCGGCGCCCAGACAGATGGTGGTCTGCCCCTGCTCCATGGGTACCGTGTCGGCCATTGCCAACGGCACCTCCGACAACCTGCTGGAGCGGGCGGCGGACGTGGTGATCAAGGAGCGCGGCCAGCTCATTCTGGTGCCCCGCGAGAGCCCCTTCTCGGCCATCCACCTGGAGAACATGCTGAAACTGGCGCGGCTCGGGGTGACCATCATGCCGGCGGCGCCGGGCTTTTATCATGAGCCAAAGAGCATCGCGGATCTGGTGGACTTCATGGTGGCGAGGATCCTCGACCATCTGGGGATCGAGCACGATCTGACCCGCCGCTGGGGCTACGCCAAAGGGTGAGACGAGAGATAGCGGACAAACAAAAGCGGCGCCGACCTGAACAGTTCGGCGCCGCTTTATTTTGACGGAGCGGGTTAGGCTGCCTGGATCGGGGCTGTCACGTACTTGAACAGAAAATCGGTCACTTCTTCCCGGTCAGGGCGTTGTGGCTGATTGATCATCTGCATCATGACGTAACCAAAACCGGTCAGAGAGCGGGCCAGGTCCTGGGCGGACAGCACGCTCTGGATCTCGCCGGCATCCATGGCGCGTTGCAGGTGGGGTGCAATGCGCTCCAGTGCCTTGTCCAGCAGCTTGGCGTAACGGGGCCAGACCTCTTCCCGCACCGATGAGCTCCACTCCAGCCAGATGCTGGCGTGGTCAGGCTGATCGTAGGCGGCGTCGACGAACAGCTTCACGTGGCGGCGAATGCTGTCGCTGACCGGGCCCTGGCCGGTGTAGGCCTGTTCCAGCATCTGATGCACGAAACGTTCGATCTCGGCCAACACTTCATCCACCAGCTCTTCACGGGTGTTGAAATAGTTGAACACGGTAGCAACCGAGACCTTGGCCTGTTCTGCGATTTCGGCGTGACCCGCACGGCCAATGCCGCGACGGGAGAACACCTCGATGGCACATTCCATCAATTGATTGCGTCGGGCCTCCGGCGAAAGCCGGGTTCGACGTCTTATTTCTGCGCGTGGTTCCATAGTTTTTTCATCTAATAGTTATTGATTATGGTGTTTATAGTATTGTCACCGATAATGCCCGAGGGCCTGCTAACTCTATCAATTAAAATAAGCCGATAAAAGCATCACGTATGCCTGACGCCCTTCGGCTTGAATGGTAGAATCCTCGGTTTTGACGTTAATGAACGGCCAAATTCGCTTTGGCCATTATGGAGTAAGTGATGAAACACACTGTCGAGGTGATGATCTCCGAGGCTGAAGTCGCCGCCCGGATCGCCAAATTGGGTGAAGAGATCACCGCCCGTTATCAGGGCTCTGACGAAGTGGTCATGATCGGCCTGCTGCGTGGTTCCTGCATCTTCTTGGCCGACCTCTGCCGCCAGACCCAGCTGCCCATCACCCTGGATTTTATGACCGCCTCCAGCTATGGCTCCGGCATGCACAGCACCCGTGACGTGCGCATCCTCAAAGATCTGGATGACGACATCAAAGGGAAGGACGTGGTGATCGTCGAAGACATCATCGATACCGGCTACACCCTCAACAAGGTGCGCGAGATCCTCTCTCTGCGCGAGCCGAAATCCCTGGCCATCTGCACCCTGCTGGACAAGCCGTCCCGCCGCGAAGTGCAGGTGCCGGTAGACTGGATCGGTTTCTCCATTCCCGATGAATTCGTGGTGGGCTGCGGCATCGACTATGCCCAGAAGTACCGCAATCTGAAGTTCATCGGCAAGGTAGTACCGCAAGAGTAAGCAAGGTTCAGGAATATCACGGGCGAGGTGGCAGAGCGCCATTTTCTGTCTGCAGGCGGCCTTGGCCGCCTTTTCTGTCTCGAGATGGGATGCGCCATCACAGGGGTTGCAATGAACGCACTGGAAATCAGCGGCCTGAAAAAGACCTATCAGGGGGGCGTCGAAGCCCTTAAAGGCATCGATCTCACCGTCAAGCAGGGGGATTTCTTTGCGCTGCTCGGCCCCAACGGGGCGGGCAAGTCCACCACCATCGGCATCATCAGCTCGCTGGTGAACAAGAGCGCCGGCAAGGTGAAGGTGTTCGGCTACGACATCGACACTCACCTGGAAGAGGCCAAGGCCCAGCTCGGGCTGGTGCCGCAGGAGTTCAACTTCAGCCAGTTCGAGAAGGTGATCCAGATAGTCACCCATCAGGCCGGCTTCTATGGCGTGCCGCGGGCCGAGGCCAAGATCCGTGCCGAGAAGTATCTGCGTCAGCTCGACCTGTGGGACAAGCGCGACATGCCGGCCCGCACTCTCTCCGGTGGCATGAAGCGCCGGCTGATGATCGCCCGCGCCCTGATGCACGAACCCAGGCTGTTGATCCTCGACGAACCGACCGCCGGGGTGGACATCGAGATCCGCCGTTCCATGTGGAGTTTCCTCAAGGATCTCAACGAGCAGGGCGTCACCATCATCCTCACCACCCACTATCTGGAAGAGGCCGAGATGCTGTGCCGCAACATCGGCATCATCGACAAGGGCCGCCTGATCGAGAACACCAGCATGAAGAATCTGCTGGGCAAGCTGGGCCGCGAGACCTTCATGCTGGATCTGGCGCCGGGCTCCGCCGTGCCGAACGTGCCCGAGTTCAACGGCCGCATGCAGGACGAGCGCACCCTGGAGGTGGATCTGGACAAGAGCCAGTCCCTCAACAGCCTGTTCGAGCAGCTGTCGAGCCAGCGGGTGCAGGTATTGAGCATGCGCAACAAGGCCAACCGGCTGGAAGAGCTGTTCGTCACCCTGGTCGAGGAGGGGAGAAAAGCATGAACCTGACCACTTACTACATCGCCTTCAAGAGCATTCTGGCCAAGGAGATCAGCCGCTTCACCCGGATCTGGATCCAGACCCTGGTGCCGCCCGCCATCACCATGAGCCTCTACTTCGTCATCTTCGGCAACCTCATCGGCGGCCGCATCGGTGACATGGGGGGCTTCAGCTACATGGAGTTCATCGTGCCCGGCCTCATCATGATGTCGGTGATCACCAACTCCTACTCCAACGTCGCCTCCTCCTTCTTCAGCGCCAAGTTCCAGCGCAACGTGGAGGAGCTGCTGGTGGCGCCGGTACCCAACTATGTCATCATCGCCGGTTACGTGGGCGGTGGCGTGGCGCGCGGCCTCTGCGTCGGCCTGATCGTCACCCTGGTGTCGCTGTTCTTCGTGCCGCTGCAGATCCACCACCTGTTCAGTGTCTGCTTCACCGTGCTGCTGACCGCCATCCTCTTCTCGTTGGGCGGCCTCATCAACGCGGTGTTTGCCAAGACCTTCGACGACATCAGCATCATCCCCACCTTCGTGCTGACGCCGCTCACCTACCTGGGCGGGGTGTTCTACTCCATCAGCCTGTTGCCGCCTTTCTGGCAGGGGGTCTCCCAGGTGAACCCGATCATCTACATGGTGAACGCGTTCCGTTACGGCTTCCTCGGGATCTCCGACGTGCCGCTCGGCACCGCCTATCTCATCATCATCGGCTTCATCGTGGCCCTCTACGGTCTGGCCTGGTGGCTCATCTCCCGCGGCACCGGGCTGCGCCACTGATGCAATGCAACGGGCACCCTGGGGTGCCCGTTTCTTTGTCGCCTCTTTTCCCTCTCCTGCGCTGGCCCCTTCTCGAACAGGGTCAATAACCACCCTCTTATCAAGGTTTTATCCGGCGCCTTGTGATCCACCGCAATTTTCAGATTACCCCCAAAGGTATAATTTCCGCGGTTGGAAGGTCTGCCCTATGGAGGCCCTCCGTCTCTTCTTTTTCTCACCAGGGCAGGATCGCCTATGTCACTGATCACCGAGTTGCCAGCCATTTTTGACAGTTTTTCAGATGCCCGCCGTCAGGGCTTTCTGGCCGTGATGGCACTCAAGGAGCGACAGATCCCCCTGGTCGGCACCTACTGCACCTTCATGCCGCAAGAGGTGGCGATGGCCGCCGGCGCCGTGGTGGTATCGCTCTGCTCCACCAGCGACGAGACCATCGAGGAGGCCGAGAAAGACCTGCCCCGCAACCTCTGCCCGCTGATCAAAAGCAGCTACGGTTTCGGCAAGACCGACAAGTGCCCCTACTTCTACTTCTCCGATCTGGTGGTGGGAGAAACCACCTGCGACGGCAAGAAGAAGATGTACGAGTACATGGCCGAGTTCAAACCGGTGCACGTGATGCAGCTGCCCAACCGCGCCGATGACGAGGCCTCCCGCACCCTGTGGCGCAGCGAAATCGTCCGCTTCAAGGAGCTGCTGGAGCAGCAGTTCGGCAAGCCCATCAGCGAGCAGGCGCTGCGCGACGCCATCGAGCTGAAGAACCGCGAGCGTCGCGCGCTGGCCGACTTCTACCGGCTGGGCCAGCTCAATCCGCCGGCCCTGAGCGGCACCGACATCCTCAAGGTGGTCTATGGCGCCACCTTCCGCTTCGACAAGGAGCAGCTCATCAGCGAGCTGCAGGAGATGACCCGCCGCATCAAGGCCGACTATGCCGACGGCAAACGGCTCGATGCCCGCCCGCGCATCCTCATCACCGGCTGCCCCATCGGTGGCGCCGCTGACAAGGTGGTGCGTCTCATCGAGGAGCATGGTGGCTGGGTCGTGGGTTACGAGAACTGCACCGGCGCCAAGGCGACCGAGCAGTGCGTCAGCGAGGAGGGCGACCTGTTCGATGCCCTGACTGACAAGTATCTGGCCATCGGCTGCTCCTGCATCTCCCCCAACCACCAGCGCATGAATCTGCTGAGCCAGATGGTGGAGGAGTATCAGGCGGACGGGGTGATCGACGTGATCCTGCAGGCCTGTCACACCTATGCGGTGGAGTCGCTCGCCATCAAGCGCCACGTGCGCGATCGCCACGGCATCCCCTACATGGCGGTGGAGACCGACTACTCCAGTGCCGACAAGGGACAGCTGGCCACCCGGCTGGCCGCCTTTATAGAGATGCTATAAGGAGGCGTCGTGTCACTCTCCATCGGGATTGACTCGGGCTCCACCGCGACCAAGGGGATCCTGTTCGACAGCCGGGATGGCGGGCGCATCGTCCGCCGTTTTCTGGTGCCGACCCCCTTTCGTCCGCTGGCCGCCATCGAGCAAGGCTGGGAGGAGCTCTCGGCCGATTTGCCAGAGCGCCCCCACCTGACCCTGACCGGCTATGGCCGCGATCTGGCGTCGTTCGCCGATCGCCGGGTCACCGAGATCTCCTGCCACGGGCTGGGGGCGCGCCTGCTCTGCCCGTCGGTACACACCGTCATCGACATCGGCGGCCAGGACAGCAAGGTGATCCAGCTCGATGGCGAGGGCAACCTCACCGACTTTCTGATGAACGACAAGTGCGCCGCCGGTACCGGCCGTTTTCTCGAGGTGATCACCCGCACCCTGGGGGCGCGTGTCGAACAGCTCGACGAGCTGCTGGAAGGAGCCGATCCCCACGACATCAGCAGCATGTGCACCGTGTTTGCCGAGTCGGAGGCGATCAGCCTGCGCTCGGCGGGCATTCCGGCCGAGTCGATCCTGGCCGGCATCGTCCGCGCCATGGCCCGGCGCAGCGCCAACTTCATCGGCCGCCTTGGTGCCAGACCCACAGTGCTCTTCACTGGCGGCGTCAGCCACTGCGCCACCTTCCGCCACTATCTGGCGCAAGGATTGGGCTGCGACGTGGCCACCCACCCGGACGCCCAGTTTGCCGGTGCGCTGGGGGCGGCCCTGTTCGGTGCGCGTGCCCGCTCGGGAGGCAAATCATGAACGCAGAGTTCCTCTACCTGTTCCACTCCACCCTCGGCACGGTCAGGCTGCGCAAGCGGCTGGAGCAGCAGCCCCACGCCTTTCGGGTCTGCGACGTACCGCGCCGGCTCAGTGCCGGCTGCGGCCTCGCCATCCGTCTGCACTGCCCCCCCGAGGAGTGGCAGCAGTGGTGCCAACGCGGCGAAACCGCCGCCGTCTTTCGTTGTGACGAAGACGGTGAGTATTGCGAACTGGCCCGTTATCCGGCCGCCGGCTAGGGCATGGTGAGGCCTGGTCGGGGAGTTGGCAGTGGGGGGCATGGATGATAAAGAGCTATCCCGTGGCCGTTTATCTTCGGGTGCTGGCCAGGTTGGCGCTGGGAGGATTCTTCGTCGCCTCCGCCGGGTTCAAGCTGGCGGCGACGGAGCTGTTTGCCGAGCAGATCGGCGCCTTCGGCCTGCTCTGGTCGCCGTTCATTCCCCTTGCCGTCTGGGGGCTTGTCGGGCTGGAGCTCTGCGCCGTGCTCGCGGTGATCGCCAACCAGCGCTGGGGACTCTGGCTGGTGATCGGGCTGCTCGCCCTGTTTATTCCGGTGTTGGGCTATGGCATCGCCATCGGGCTCGACATCTCTTGCGGCTGTCTTGGCAGGGCGGATCTCAGCTCGCTGCCACAGGCCCTCTTGCGGGATCTGCTGCTGTTGACGCTTGCGGGCGCCTTGCTGCGCCACTCCCGCCCCGTTTTTACCGTTCCAAAGGAGCAGTGACATGATGAGATTGCAATCCCGCACCCTGATGGCCACGCTGATTGCGGCCAGCTTTGCCCTCGGTGGCTGTGGCGACAACCAGTTCGAGCAGGAGACCAAGCTGGAGCAGGCGGCGGTACAGCTCTCCCAGGAGACCCAGCAGGGGGGCTATCAGCTGTTGACCGTGGCCGAGCTGAAGACCCGGATGGATAAAGGCGAGGCGCTGGTGATCATCGACACCATGCCGTTCGAGGACTCCTACAAGAAGGAGCACATCCAGGGGGCCAAGAATTTTGCCTTCGTGAAGGAGGCCAAGTCCGGCGATGACTGGAGCCAGATCGTCGAGGGGAGCGGCACGCCCGAGCAGCTGCTGGCCCTGCTGGGCGACGACAAGACCCGTCCTGTGGTGTTCTACTGCGGCTTCGTCAAGTGCGGCCGCAGCCACAACGGGGCCGCCTGGGCGGTCACCCAGGGCTATCAGCAGGTCTATCGGGTGCCGGGCGGCATCTTCGCCTGGAAAGGGGCGGGTTACCCGGTCACCGCCGAGTAGGGCGGATGCGCTCAGAAACAACAAAGCCCGCACATGCGGGCTTTGTTGTCAGTGGCGCAGCGGCTCAGGAGCGGGCCAGCGTCACCACCCGGTTGTCGATGAGGCGGGCCTTGCCGAGATACGCCGCCATCAGGATCACCAGCTGCTCGCTCTCGTCGGTGGCCGCTTCCAGGGTGGCGGCATCGACGATGTCGATGGCGTCGGTCCGAAAACCGGCCTTGTCGAGGCGCTGGCTGGCCTGGGCCACCAGGGAGGGCAGGTGGTGGTCACCCGCTTCAATCTGCTCGGCGATCCAGTTCATGGTGCGCGCGAGCTCAGGGGCCAGAGCCCGCTCGGCCGCGGTCAGGTAGCCGTTGCGCGAAGAGAGCGCCAGCCCATCCTCTGCCCGCACGGTCGGCACACCGACGATCTGGATGGGCATCGCCATGTCGGCCACCATCTTGCGGATCAGCGCCAGCTGCTGAAAATCCTTCTGGCCGAAGCAGGCCACATCCGGCTGCACCAGATTGAACAGCTTGGTGACCACGGTGCTGACGCCGCGGAAGTGACCCGGACGCAGCGCCCCTTCCAGCAGACCGGAGAGGCCCGGCACCTCGACGAAGGTGTGGCTGGCCAGTCCCTGCGGATACATGATCTCCGGCGTCGGCGTGAACACCATGTCCACCCCGGCCGCTTCCAGCGCGGTGCAGTCCTGCTCCAGGGTGCGCGGGTAGTTGGCGAGATCCTCGGCCTTGTCGAACTGCATCGGGTTGACGAAGATGCTGGTTACCACCTTATCGGCGTGGTGGTGCGCCTCTTTCACCAGGGTCAGATGGCCCTGATGCAGGTTGCCCATGGTGGGCACGAATGCGATTGTGAGCCCTTCACGGCGCCATTGGCCGATCTGTTCACGCAGAGCGGCGGGATTGTTAACGACCAACATCAGCAGTTCACCTTCGAAAAGATCAAAGAGAGGCGGGCGGTATGGGCCCGCATGGGTAAGAGAGGAGTGGCAACGGGCAGCATCATCGGCAGGTCACCTTGGGATGAATCATCAAGAGACGAGTTGCTAGTCAGCACCAGAGGGCGAAGCGGGGGCGCAGGCCCCCGCTCTCGTCACGCTATCGGATCAGTTGAAGCAGTGTTCCGGGCCCGGGAAGGTGCCCTCGCTCACCTGCTTCACATAGAGCCGGATGGCGGCACGCATGTCGCCGGTCTCGGCCAGGAAGTTCTTGGTGAACTTGGGCACATAGCCGGAGGTGATGCCGAAGGCATCGTGCATCACCAGGATCTGGCCATCGGTGGCGGGGCCGGCACCGATGCCGATCACCGGAATGCGCAGCGCCTTGCTGATGCGCTCGGCCAGCGAAGTGGGCACGCACTCGAGCACCAGCAACTGGATGCCGGCAGCCTGCAGTTCGAGGGCCTGACGGTAGATCTCCTGGGCCTGGAACTCGTCGCGTCCCTGCACCTTGAAGCCGCCGAATACGTGCACGGATTGCGGGGTGAGGCCGAGGTGGCCGCACACCGGTACGCCGTTGCGGGTCAGGTGGCGGATGGAGTCGCACAGCCAGTCGCCCCCTTCCATCTTCACCATGCGGGCACCGGCCGCCATCAGCCGGGCGGCGTTCTGATAGGTCTGCTCCGGAGTGGTATAGCTCATGAACGGCATGTCGGTCACCACCAGAGCATTGGTGGTGCCGCGCACCACGCAACGGGTGTGATAGACCATCTCATCCATGCTGACGCCCAGGGTATCCTGACCCCCCTGCAGCACCATGCCCAGCGAGTCGCCGATGAGCAGCACGTGGGCGCCCTCGTCGTCGAACAGCTTGGCAAAGGTGGCATCATAGGCGGTGATGGCGGTGATTCGTTGGCCTTCCTGCTTCATCTTCAGCAGGTTGGTGGTGGTGATCTTGCTCATAGAGGCTCCTGTTCGTCTGCACCGGGGGCAATGATGGCAAGATCATTGTGCGGGCAGCGGGCAACCAGTTCTGCGAGTGGGGTGCCGCAAGGCAGTACCAGAGCGGGTGCAATCTCGGCCAGGGGCAGCAGCACGAACTCCCGCTCCTTCATGCCGTAGTGGGGAACGATGAGGCGTTCATGCCTGATGATCTGATCGCCAAACAGCAGCAGATCGAGATCCAGGGTTCTTGGCCCCCATCGCTCATCCTTGCGCACACGTCCTTGTTCCAGCTCGATGCTTTGTAGTTGATCCAGCAGCGCCAGCGGCGTCAGCCGGGTGTTGAGCCGGGCCACGGCATTGACGTAGTCCGGCTGGTCAGCAGGGCCCATGGGGCGGCTGCTGTAAAACGACGAGGCCTGCACCAGCACGGATCCCGGCAACCTTGCCAGAGCGGCGACGGCGCGACGAGCCTGACCGAGCGGGTCAGACAGGTTGGAACCAATGGCGATGAAGACCTCGGTCATCACGTCAGTTGTCACTCGGCCGCTTTCGGTTTGCGGCGACGGGGGCGACGACGGTTGCGGCTGTTGCTGCTGCGCTTCTCGCCATCGTTGCTGCGCGCCTCACCGGCCTGACCGCGCTCACCGCTGGCCGGGCGGCGGGTTGCCTCCCGTTGCAGCTGCGGGCGCACGTCCGGATTGGATTCCACGTAGCGTTCCCACCAGCTGGCCAGCTCGCCCAGACCGCGCTCGACCCGGTTGCGCAGCAACAGGAAATCAAACGCCGCGCGGAACTTGGGATGTTCCATGGCCCGCTCGGGGTGGCGGCCCTGACGGCGGGTCAGCCGCTGCTGCAGGGCCCAGATGTCGCGCACATCGGTGGTGAAGCGGCGCGGGACGGCGATGATCCGCACCTGGTTGTCCAGCACCTCGTTGATCGCCAGCATGAAGGCGTCATACCAAGGCAGGCCGCTCTCGTTCTCCAGCACCCGGCCGCGGGCCTCGACACAGCCCCACAGCAGGGTGGCGTAGAGGAAGGCGGGGGTGACGCGCTTGTCTTCCCGGACCCGGGTGTCGGTATCGATCAATGCCTGCTCGATAAACTGCTCGTAGGGCGAGTTGCCGTGCGGGGTAAACAGCGCCGCCACCTGCGGGAACAGCTGCTGGAACAGGCCGTATTCGCGCAGCAGCTTGTAGGTGGCCAGGCCATCGCCAGCCAGGAACAGCTTGAGGGTCTCCTCGAACAGACGGGCTGCCGGAATATCCTGCAGCAGCGGTGCCAGTTCCTTGATGGGGGCGGCGGTGCGCGGGCTGATGGTCATGTCCAGCTTGGCGGCGAAGCGCACGGCGCGCAGCATCCGCACCGGATCTTCGCGGTAGCGGGTCTCGGGATCGCCAATGAGCTCCAGCTTGCGCTCGGCCAAGTCTTCCAGCCCGCCCTCGAAATCGTGCAGGGTGAAATCCTTGGCGCTGTAGTAGAGGGCGTTGACGGTAAAGTCGCGACGCTCGGCATCCTCTTCGATGGTGCCGTAGACGTTGTCGCGCAGCAGCATCCCTTCATCGGATTGGGCCGACACATGTTTGCTGGTATTGACCTGATGGTGGTGACCGCGGAAGGTGGCCACTTCGATCACGTCACGACCAAAGACGATGTGGGCCAGCCGGAAACGGCGGCCGATCAGGCGGCAGTTGCTGAACAGTGACTTGATCTGCTCCGGCGTCGCATCGGTGGCGATGTCGAAATCCTTGGGCGTCTTCCCGAGCAGCAGATCCCGGACTCCGCCGCCGACCAGGTAGGCTTCGTAGCCGCCCTTGTTCAGGCGATAGAGCACCTTGAGTGCATTCTCGCTGATCTCTTTGCGCGAAATCGGGTGCTGGTCACGGCTCAAGGTACGACGTTGTCCGGCGACACGGGCCGGAATGGGGGACTCCGCCGACTGCTCGCCGTCTTCCTTGCCGAGCACTTTGCGGCAAAAGTTTGCGATCTGGGAAAAAATGGTACACCTCGTTATGACTTCAAATTGACGGGAGGCCAAAAAAATAGCGGCCTATCATAGCTCACGCCTAACCAAATGAAAAACCGTGCTGGCAATTGATCTCATTTGAGAGGGCGCGGCCGGGAAAAATAGCGGTCTATTCCCATCGCTCACGCTTAACCAAATGAAAAACCGTGCTGGCAATTGATCTCGTTTGACTCGGATTATCCCGACAAAATCACGGCCAACCGCGGCGATTTACGTTCAATCAAACCAAAATTGCCTGCGCGGCTCAGTAATCAGCCAGCTGGATCTTCTCGCTGGCAGGCACCCGGGCCAACTGCCAGTGGGCGATGCCCCAGTCGACGATCTCGTCCACCCGGCTCGCCATCAGCTCGGGGGGCGGGCACTGGCCGAGAAAGTGCAGCGCCTGCCACAGGGCCGGGCGCACCTCATCCTGTGCCAGCGCCGGTGCGTGATTCTGCTTGGAGAGCTTGTTGCCATCGGCCTGCACCGCCAGCGGCAGATGCACCCAGGCGGGCACGGGGGCGTCCAGGGTCTGGTAGAGGGCGATCTGGCGCACCGTCGGCTCCAGCAGATCGGCACCGCGCACTATCTCGGTGATGCCGCAGTCCATGTCGTCCACCACTACCGCCAGGTTGTAGGCATAGAGCCCATCGCGCCGGCGCACGATGAAATCTTCCTCGGCCAGCGCCGCCGGCACCGCAATGCGGCCCTGCAGCCCATCCTCGAAATCGTACACCGGGTGGTGCTGGCGCAGGCGGGCGGCGCACCCCTCTGCGGTCAGCCCAAGGGTGCGGCAGTGACCGTTGTAAAAGCCGCCGCTGGCCATGATTTCGCGCCGGGTGCAGCGACACCAGTAGAGATCGCCGGCCCGGTAGAGCTGGTCGATGATCTCGTCATAGTGGCTGTGGCGCCGGCTCTGGTACATCACCTCGCCATCCCACTGCAGGCCATGGGCCTCCAGGGTCTGCAAAATGAGCGGGGCGGCCCCCGCCATCTCCCGCGGCGGATCGATATCTTCGATGCGCACCAGCCAGCGCCCCTGCCGTGCCCTGGCCTGCAGGAAACTGCCGAGCGCCGCGATCAGGGAGCCGAAGTGAAGCGGGCCTGAGGGGGAGGGGGCAAAGCGGCCGATATAAGGGCGGGTCTGGGACGAGGGGATGGTATTCACGGGCATGCGGATTCGGGCAAACGGGACATTGAGGCTGCATTCTGGGACGGCCCGGCCAAAAGCTCAATAAAAAAGGGAGCCCGCGAGCTCCCTTTTTTCTGTTATGCCAGAGGTCGGTATCAACCGGCCATCTGTTTTTCCTTGATTTCAGCCAGGGTCTTGCAGTCGACACAGAGGTCGGCGGTGGGTCTGGCTTCCAGACGGCGGATACCGATCTCGATACCGCAGTGTTCGCAGTAACCGAAGTCATCGTCTTCGAGCAGCAGCAAGGTTTTCTCGATCTTCTTGATCAGCTTGCGCTCACGGTCGCGGGTACGCAGTTCAAGAGCGAACTCTTCTTCTTGCGCGGCGCGATCCACGGGATCCGGAAAGTTGGCAGCCTCATCCTTCATATGGTCAACGGTGCGGTCAACTTCCTGCATCAGTTGGTTGCGCCAGGCTCCCAGGATCTTGCGAAAATGTGCCTTTTGTTGGTCATTCATGTACTCCTCACCCGGTTTTTCCTGGTAAGGCGCCACACCCGCAATGGCCAGGGGGCCCAGAGATTTCCTGTTTTCGCCTGTTGGCATGCCCTGTCTCCTAATTCAGCACGCTACCCGTGCCATCCATAAATTGAGGGCGACATCTATAGCAGAAGGGTAACTTGGAGGCAAACAAGCCGTACCAATAATGTTACCCACTCCAACATTTATTCGCTGCCCTCGGGTAGCAGGTGACAAGATTCAAACGGGATAAAATCTTGGGCCACCATGCTCTGCACCCCAACATGGGGTCGATAGCATAAAATTTCAACCCCTGCCGTAATTGCTTGCTCAATAAGCAGACTATAGTGCGGATCTATATGCGCTGCCGGGCGCATTCTCACGATTCCGGAGTGCAAAACCATAAATAACAACACGGCTCTGTGGCCTGCCGCCTTCATGGCCATTAATTCACGCAAGTGCTTGGCACCACGGGTGGTGACCGCATCGGGGAAGTAGCCCATGCCAGGTTGCTCCCGCTCATCGAGCAGGGTCACCGATTTCACCTCGATATAACAGGCCGGCCGGTGGTCATCTTCCAGCAGCAGATCGATGCGACTGTTCTCTTCGCCGTATTTCACCTCGGTGCGCAGCCTGGCATAGCCGCGCAGCGGGGCGAGGGCATCCTGCTCGATCAGCTCGCGGGCCAGCTGGTTGGCGCGGGCCGTGTTGACGCAGATGAAGTGCCCGGCCGGGCTCTCGGCGATCTCCCAGCTGTGGGGCAGCTTGCGCTTGGGGTTGCTTGATGTGGAGTACCAGACCCGGGTGCCCGGCTCGGCGCAGCCGGTCATGGCGCCGGTATTGGCGCAGTGGATGGTGATCACCTCGCCGTTGTCGAGCTGCACATCGGTCAGGAAGCGCTTGTAACGGGAGATCAGCTGCCCGGATTGCAGGGGGGGATCGAAGATCATGGTATGGCTCTCTTAATCGATGAGTCTGGGCATGGCCGCCGGTCAGGATGCCATTTTCTCTCTGGCCCGCAGCGGCCAGCAGGCGAGGGGCTCGTAGCGCACCCCGTCCGGGGTGGAGAGGGATTGATAGAGGCAGAAGCGGTCGGCCTGCAGCACGAAATCGGGGGCGGGCAAGGCGGCCGGCGGTTCGCTCGCCTTGCGTGACAGGGTGACGTGGGGGCGATAGCCCTGCTCGCCGTTGCCAAGCCCCAGCTTCTCGCCGTGGCGACGCAGCGCCCTGGCCAGCACGGTGAGCTCGTTGGGCCACTCTGTCGGGCCGACCCAGGCGGCCTTGGCGCGGCCGAACCAGCCGGTTTCATTGAGCGCTATGGTGAGCGGCGGGCAGTGCTGGCGCTCGACGGCGGCCATCAGGCGGGTGGTGGTGAACTGATCCGCTTCGCCGAGGAAGGCCAGCGTCAGGTGGAGATTGGCGGCGGGCACCGGTTGACCCGGCCAGGGCAGCTGGTCGCGCCAGGCGACGAGATCGGATGCCAGCGCCTCGGCGGGCAGGGCAAAGAAGAGTTTGGCCATTCGGGTGAGCATGCCTCTTTCATGCAGACAGGGTGGCCCATTCTAGGGCAGCCACTGCATCCTGTCTCGCCAGCCGACATCCGCTCACGGTGGCCGGGCAGGCTGTGGCAGAATAGGCGCCGTTTTACGACTTGCAACAAGAAGGTGCAGATCCCTTTGTCTTCCCTCCCCATAGTGTCGGTGCTGCCCGCACTCTTTGCCGCCATCGACAACCATGCCAGCGTGATCCTGCAGGCGCCGCCCGGTGCGGGCAAATCGACCCTGCTGCCGCTGGAGCTGGTGCGCCAGCACCGGCTGCCCGGTCGCATCATCATGCTGGAGCCCAGACGTCTCGCGGCGCGCAACATCGCTGCCTTTCTGGCGCGTCAGCTCGGGGAGAAGGTGGGCGAGCGTATCGGCTTGCGGGTGCGTGGCGAGAGCCGCACCAGCGCAGCCACCCGGCTCGAGATCGTCACCGAAGGGGTGCTGACCCGGATGCTGCAGCAGGATCCTGAGCTCACCGGCGTCTCCTTGGTCATCTTCGATGAGTTCCACGAGCGCAGCCTGCACGCCGATACCGCGCTGGCCTTCGCCATCGAGAGCCAGCAAGGGCTGCGCGATGACCTCAAGCTGTTGGTGATGTCCGCCACCCTGGATGGCATGGCGCTGGAGCGGCTTTTGCCGGAGGCCCCGGTGGTTCGCTCGGAGGGTCGCGGTTTTCCCATCGACCACCACTATCGCCCCGCCAATCGCCAGCAGTGGCTGGAACCCCAGGTCGGCGCCGTGGTGCTGGAGGCGCTGGCTGCCCACGCCGGCAGCCTGCTGGTGTTCCTGCCGGGCCAGGGAGAGATAGAGCGGCTGGCGCAGTGGCTGGAAGGGCGGCTGCCGGACGAGGTGACCCTCGCCCCCCTCTACGGTCGCCTCGACATGGCGGCCCAGCAGGCGGCCATCGAGCCGGCACCTGCGGGGCGTCGTAAGCTGGTGCTCACCACCAATGTGGCGGAGACTTCCCTCACCATCGAGGGGATCTCCGTGGTGGTCGACAGCGGGCTGGAGCGGCGCGCCTCCTTCGACATCAAGAGCGGCGTCACCCGGCTGGAGACCCGCCCCATCGCCAAAGCCTCCGCCACCCAGCGGGCGGGTCGTGCCGGTCGTCTCGGCCCCGGTGTCTGCTACCGGCTCTGGAGCAGCGAGGTACAGGAGCGCCTCGCCGAGCAGAGCCCGCCCGACATCCTCACCCAGGAGCTGACCGGCCTGCTGCTGGACGCCGCCCAGTGGGGGGCCAAGGTCGAAGAGCTGCCGCTGCTGGACATGCCGCCGGCAGCCGCCGTCGCCAGCGCCCAGCGACTGCTGGTGAGCCTCGGCGCCATGAAGCCGGAGGGTGAGCAACAACTTACCCCGGCCGGCCGCGCCATGGCGGCCTTCGGTACCCATCCCCGGCTTGCCCGCATGCTGCTGCGCGCGCGCGCGCTGGAGGCGGAAGGTCTGACAGGGATTGTCGCCGATGCGGCTTTCCTGGTGGCGCTGCTGGAAGAAGATCTGCGAGGATCGGAGCGGCTCTCCGTGCTGTTTCACCGCCGCCAGGGGGCCTTGCGCCAGAGTGCAGCCCGCTGGTTCGAGCGGCTCGGCGCTCGCCCCGCCAATGCACAGGGGCAATGGCTGGGGCTGCTGTGCGCCCTCGCCTGGCCCGACCGCATCGGCAAGCTGCGCAGCGGCAGCCGCTATCAGCTCAGTGGCGGGGTGAGCTGCGATCTGGTAGAAGGTCACCCCTGTCAGGGGCAGGGGGCGCTCATTGCCATCGAGATGGGCCAGAACGAGCGCGGCAGCCGTATCTTCATCGCTGAACCGATAGAGCTGGATGAGCTGGTGCGCCAGCTGCCCGAGCTGGTGAACGAGCGCCAGTGGTTCGACTGGGACGAGCGCGAGGAGCGGGTGCGGGCCGAACGCCAGCAGGTGCTCGGCGAGCTGGTGCTGAGCCAGCGGCCGCTGACCGATCTCTCCGATGAACAGAAGGGGCGCTGCCTGCTGCAGGGCATCCGGCGCAAGGGGCTGCATGTGCTGCCCTGGGATGACGCCAGCGAGGGGCTGCTGGCCCGATTGCGCTGTGCCCGCGACTGGTTGCCCGACGAAGGGTGGCCAGCCATGGACGAGGCGAGCCTGCTGGCCGACCTGGAGCAGTGGCTGCTGCCGGCGGTGAGCGGCATGACCCGGCTGGAGCAGTTGAAAAAGCTCGATATGAGCGACATCCTGCGCCAGTCTCTGCCCTGGCCATTGCCCAAGCGGCTGGACGAGGCGCTGCCCGGCCACTTTACCGCACCGACCGGCAGCCGGGTGCGGATCCGCTATCAGCCGGGTCAGGCGCCGGTGATCCCGGTGCGCATTCAGGAGATGTTCGGCCAGGCCGCGACCCCGTGCGTGGCCGATGGTCGGGTGGCACTGGTGGTGGAGCTGCTCTCCCCGGCCCAGCGGCCGCTGCAGATCACCGCCGATCTGGCCGCCTTCTGGGCCGGCTCCTACGAGCTGGTGAAAAAAGAGATGAAGGGACGTTACCCCCGCCACTACTGGCCGGACAATCCGCTGGAGGCGATGCCGACCAGGGTCACCAAGAAGAAGATGGGGTTGTAGGTTCGATTGGCCAAGTCTGATCGGACGTTCGCGAACGCGACATAACAAGTAGAAAGGAAAGCAAAGAGGATTTATGGCAACGCAACGACGCAAGCGCACCCCCAAGAAGGCGGCGCCCAAACGCACCATCTGGCGCACGCTGTTCTGGCTGGGCTTCAAGCTCTCCCTGGTGGGAGCGGCCTTCATGGTGGTGTTTGGCATCTACCTCGATACCAAGGTGCGTGAACGCTTCGACGGCGAGAAGTGGCAGTTGCCGGTGATGGTCTACAGCCGGCCGCTGGAACTCTATCCCAGCCAGCGCCTCTCCCAGGCCCAGATGCTGCGCGAGCTCAACATGCTGAGCTACAAGCAGGTGCGCCAGCCCCACACCCCGGGCGAGTATGCGGTGAGCGGCAACCGCATCGAGCTTATTCGCCGGCCGTTCGAATTCCATGACGGGGCCGATGCCGCCCGCGGCCTGCGCCTCACCTTCAACGGTGCGCGGCTGGAGGGGATCCAGTCGCTGGAGAATCAGCGTCAGCTCGGCTACGCCCAGATGGACCCGGTGCTGCTCGATCGCCTCAACACCGAGGATCGGGAGGACCGTCTGCTGGTGCGCATCGCCGAGGTGCCGGACAGCCTGCTGATCACATTGCTCACCACCGAGGATCGCGACTTCTACCAGCACGGCGGCGTCTCGCCGGTGGCCATCATGCGGGCCATGGCGGCCAACCTGCTGGCGGGTCGCACCGTGCAGGGGGGCAGTACCCTGACCCAGCAGCTGGCCAAGAACTTCTTCCTGACCCGGGAGCGCAGCCTGTGGCGCAAGGCGCAGGAAGCCTACATGGCGGTGCTGATCGACTATCGCTACAGCAAGGACGAGATCCTGGAGGCCTACCTCAACGAGGTCTATCTGGGGCAGAACTTCTCCCAGGGGGTCTATGGCTTCGGGCTCGCCTCCTATTTTTACTTCGGCATTCCGGTCAACGAGCTGGACATCGATCAGGTGGCCCTGCTGGTGGGTATGGTGAAGGGGCCCTCCTATTACGATCCCTGGCGCTTCCCGGAGCGTGCCAAGGCGCGTCGTGATCTGGTGCTCAAGCTGCTGATGGATCACGGCAGCCTGCAACCGGCCGAGTATGAGCTCGCCAGCAAGCAGCCGCTTGGCATCATTACCCGCGGTCAGATGAGCTATGGCCGCACCCCGGCCTTCATGGGCCTGCTCAAGCGGGAGATCCAGAGCCGCTTCGGTCCGGATCTGCTCAAGCAGTCCGGCCTCAAGATTTTCACCAGTCTGGATCCCATCGCCCAGCACGCCGCCGAGCAGGCGGTGGAGTCGGGTCTGGCCCAGATCGAGAAGCTGCGCGGCAAGAAGAAGCTGGAGGCGGCCATGGTGGTCTCCGACTGGCACAAGGGCGAGGTGGTGGCCATGGTGGGCGGCCGGGATCCGCGCTATGCCGGCTTCAACCGGGCGCTGGATGCCCGTCGCCAGATAGGCTCGCTGGTCAAGCCGGCAGTCTACCTGACCGGTCTCTCCAACGGCCTGACCCTGGGCACGCCGCTCAAGGACCAGCCGATCCGCATTCGCGGCAAGGATGGCCAGATCTGGACCCCGCAAAACTACGACCGCAAGTTCCGCCAGAGCGTGCCGCTGATGGATGCGCTGGCCAGCTCCCTCAACGTGCCGACCGTCAATCTGGGGCTGCAGGTGGGGCTGGACAAGGTGGTGGACACCCTGCACAAGCTGGGGGTGGAGCAGGAGATCCAGCCCTATCCCTCGCTGGTGCTGGGGGCGGTGGCGCTCTCGCCGATGGAGGTGAACCAGATGTATCTGCCCATCGCCAACCAGGGGCTGACCCAGCCGCTGTCGGCGATCCGGGCGGTGGTCAACAGCGACGGCAGCAAGCTCTATCAGCATGATGAAGCGGCCAAGCGGGTGACCGACGAGCAGGCCAGCTGGCTGACCCTGTTCGCCATGACCAAGACGGTGAGCCAGGGCACGGCGCGCGCGCTCGGTGCCAAGTTCCCCGGCGCCACCATGGCGGCCAAGACGGGCACCACCAACGAGCTGCGCGACTCCTGGTTCACCGGGCTCGACAACAACGAGCTGGTCAGTATCTGGGTCGGTCGCGACGACAACACCCCGGCCGGCCTGACCGGTGCCAGCGGTGCCCTGCAGCTGTTCAGCGGCTACATGAGCCAGCGCGGGGTCAACAGCCTGGCCATGAACATGCCGCAAGGGGTGAGCTGGGCCAGCTTCTCCCGCGCCAGCGGCACCCGGGTCACCAGCGACTGCCCCGGCAGTCTGCAGGTGCCGGCCAAGCTGGCCGGGCTGGCCGAGCCCATGGGCTGCGCCAGCCCGGTGTCCAGCCCGGCCAATGCGCTGGACAACTGGTTCAACGGTTTCTTCAACTGACCGCGGCGGGCAGCCCAGGCTGCCCGCTTGCCCGGAGAACTCATGTCACATCCCCTGTTCGATGCCATCCACCACGTGGCCATCATCGCCAGCGATTATGCGCGCTCGCGCCACTTCTACCATCAGGTGCTGGGGCTGCCCATCATCGCCGAGACGCTGCGCGAGGAGCGCCAGTCGTGGAAGCTGGATCTGGCGCTGCCGGACGGCAGCCAGCTGGAGTTGTTCAGCTTCCCGGCGCCGCCGCCGCGCTCCTCCCGGCCGGAGGCGTGCGGCTTGCGCCATCTGGCCTTTCGGGTCGCTGAGCTCGACCGGGTCATCGCCCATCTGCAGGGGCATGGTATCGAGGTGGAGCCGGTGCGGGTGGATGAGCTGACCAGCAAGCGCTTTACCTTCTTCGCCGACCCCGACGGCCTGCCGCTGGAGCTCTACGAAGCGGGCCGCTGAGGCAGACCTGTCGCGAGCCTGCATTGCCTCATAAAGAGCAGAAGCCGCCTGGTTAGCCGGGCGGCTTCTTTTCATGGTGTGCGGTGCGTGACGGGGGCGATCAGGCGGTGGTGAGCAGGGTTACCGCAACGGCCATCACCAGCATGCCGACCCAGCCGATGGGCTTGAGCCGCTCGCCAAACAGCAGCAAGCCACCGAGGGCGGTGCCCAGAATGCCGATGGCACCCCAGGTGGCATAGGCCACGGCCAGATCGATCTTGCCGGTGCTCACCGCTTCCGACAGCAGGGTGAAGGCACACAGCACCAGCAGGATGCCGAGAAACCCCCAGCCTTTGTGACGAAAACCAACCGAGCGGTTGATCGCCATGTTGGCACCGATATCCAGCAGGGCCGCCCCCAGTACGATGATCAACGGGTGCATACGGCCTCCTTGGCAGCGCCAAGGCAGCGAGTACAGCCAGTACCTGCGGCCGGTTTGTCATGGGCAGCGCCAAGACGGCGGGTGCTGCCGGTGCCTGCGGCCGGTTTGTCATGGGCTGCGCCAAGGCGGCGGATGCTGCCGGTGTCCGCGGTCGGTTCGTCATGGGTTTCACCCATTGTCACCAGAACAATACCCACTATGGCCAGCGCTAGTCCGATCAACTCCTGAGCATTCAGGTGGTAGTCGAGGAACAGCACGGAGACGACGGTGATCAGCGCGATCCCCAGCCCCTCCCAGAGCGCGAAGGCAATACCAATGGAGATTGTTTTGGCGGCTTTGGCCAACAACAGATAAGAGAAGGAGATGAGCAGCCACATTGGCAGATAGTTGAGCCAGCCGGCCTCGTTCTCCGGGATCATGGCCATGCTGGAGGTCCCGGCGACCTCGGTCAGAATGGCGCCCGTCAGGAAGATGCGGGCCAGGAGCATGCGATTGAATAACATAAAATGTCCTTTTGTTGCTGCGACGGGGCCATGATAGCCGCAGCTTGCTCAGGCGACAGAATCGCTGAGCGTCGACAATTCAGACGCTGATGGTTTGCCTTGCTAGAAGGGGGCAAGGTAAGGTGAATATCGGATACCCTGCTCACGACCCAGATCATGAAGCTCTACCAGATACAACTCTTTGTGGAATCAGCCAGCAGTGGCTCCATCGCCAATACGGCGCGCCGACTTGGCAAGAGTCGCAGCGCAGTCAGCACGGCGATAGCGGCGCTTGAGGTTGAGCTTGGCGTCGAACTTTTTGAACGAGGTGCCAACCAGAGCCGCTTGACCGAGATCGGCGAGCAGGTGCTGGACGACTGCAAGCGGCTGCTGCAGGCCGCCAACAGCCTCAAGCTCAAGTGCGAGCACTACGCCTCCGGCGCCGAGGTGGCGCTGCGGGTGGCGCGGGATGACGCCATTCCCGAGGCGGTGTGGCGGGAGATGCTGGGGGCGCTGCGCCACCAGTTTCCCGGCACCAGCATCTCGCTGGTGCTGGCCTCGCCGCCGGAGCTGCCCGCGCTGGTGGAGGAGGGGTTTGTCGACGCCGCCTTCGGTCTCATCACCGAGGAGCAGGAGCGCAGCGGCCTCAACATCGAGGTGCTCAACCCGATCCGCACCCTGATGGTGGTGGCCCCGAGCCACCCGCTGGCCAGCCTGAAGCGGGTATTGCAGCAGGATCTGACCGGTCATACCCAGGTCACCCTCTCCTATGTGGACGAATTCTCGGTCAAGAGCCTGCTGCCCATCGGCGGCCACCACATCGGATTGTCGAGCTTCGAGCTGATGCGCGATGCGGTGCTCGACGGCCTCGGCTGGGCCGTGCTGCCGTCGCCGCTGATCCAGAGCCAGCTGCGACAAGGGGAGCTGCTGACCTTGAAGCACAAGTTCAGCCTGCAGTGGCGCGACTACGGCGTCTATCTGTCGGAAAATGCCTATCACGGCAAGGTGTTGGCGTGGCTGAGGAAGGCAATCCAGGCCTATCTCGAACCGTTCGAATAAACCGGCCGGCGCTGGGCGGGCACGAGGGAGCAAGTGCTGGGGCTTGTGATCCATCGCTGCCTGATGGTACATACTGTCAGTACCCTCATGCAGCGCCTGGAGGCGTGAACGATATGAGCAGTGCCCAAGACAAGGACGAGCTCTGGCTGGATGACGACATCATCGAGCTGGATGACGATGAGGCCGTGGTGACCAAGGCGATCAACCCCTGGCAGGTGTTGATCGTCGATGATGAGCCGGACATTCATCATGCCACCCGGCTGGCACTTTCCAACATTCAGTACAAATCCCGCCCGCTTGAACTGCTCAACGCCTACAGCGGCGCCGAAGCGGCCCGCATGCTGCTGGCCAATCCGCGCATCGCCCTGATCCTGCTCGACGTGGTGATGGAGACCGAGGATGCCGGCCTGCGGCTGGTGCACCAGATCCGCAACGAGATGCACAACAGCCTGGTGCGCATCGTGCTGCGCACCGGCCAGCCGGGGCAGGCCCCGGAGCAGCGGGTGATCCTCGATTACGACATCAACGACTACAAGACCAAGACCGAGCTGACGGTGCAGAAGCTCTACACCACCGTCATCGCCTCCCTGCGCTCCTACGAGACCCTCTGCGCCATCGACAAGAGCCGGCAGGGGCTCGGCAAGATACTGGAGGGGGCGGGGGATCTCTATCATCTGCACTCGCTGCGGGAATTTGCCTCCGGCGTGCTCAAGCAGATCAGCGCCATTCTCGACGTGGGCACCGAAGGCGCCATCTGCGCCGAACGCCGCCCCGGCTCGCAGGAGCTGGAGATCCTGGCGGCCACCGGCGACTATGAATCCCTGCTGAGCGATGTGCCGCTCAGTGCCTTCCCGGCCCTGCACGATTCGGTGATGAGTGCGCTGGCCAACCGCTGCAACCGCTTCGAGCATCCCCAGGATGCGCT
The DNA here is from genome assembly GCF_033349375.1 of Aeromonas sp. CD. Classification (NCBI taxonomy): domain Bacteria; kingdom Pseudomonadati; phylum Pseudomonadota; class Gammaproteobacteria; order Aeromonadales; family Aeromonadaceae; genus Aeromonas; species Aeromonas sp. CD. The sequence continues at coordinate 4,014,696 of NZ_CP137631.1, read as the reverse complement.
CTATATCGCGGCCCAGAACGGGCGCGAGTTCGTGCTCAATTTCACTCCCACCCAGCCGCTCGATCCGCTCGAGTGCGATCTGCTGGACGTGTTTTGTCAGCGCATTTCGGCGGCGTACGACAACCTCTATCTCTATAACCAGTTGCTGCGTGCCCAGGAGGCGACCGTGGTGGCGCTGGCGGCGCTGGCGGAGTTCCGCGATTCGGATACCGGTGATCACGTGCTGCGGGTGCAGAAGCTCTCCGATGCCATCGTGGCCGAGCTGCAGCAGGCGGGGGCCTATCCCGACGAACTGACACCGGGTTTCGTCGACATGATCGGCATGGCCAGCATACTGCACGACGTGGGCAAGGTGGGCACGCCGGACCACATCCTGCACAAGCCGGGCCGGTTCGAACCGGATGAACGGCTCATCATGGAGCAGCACGCGGACATCGGCGCCAGCATCTTGCACAAGGCGGGGGAGATGGTGGAGGGTACCAGCTATCTGTCGCTGGGGGCCGAGATTGCTCGCGGCCATCATGAACACTTCGATGGCAAGGGTTACCCGGAGCAGCTGGCCGGCCAGCAGATCCCGCTGTCGGCTCGCATCGTGGCCGTGGTCGACGTGTTCGATGCCCTGCTCAGCAAGCGTCCCTACAAGGAGCCCTGGTCGCTGGCGCAGACCATGGAATATATCCTGTCACGCTCCGGCAGTCAGTTCGATCCCCAGGTGGTGCAGGCGCTCCAGCGTTTGGTGAGCCAGTCGCGGCTGCCATACGAGCTGTGAATCTGGACGGAAACAACAAAGGGGCCATTGGCCCCTTTGTTGTTTCCGTCTGCCTGAGCCACCGCGTCGGTTTCGTCAGCGCGGCGCGTAGCGTGTGCGGGGCTGCTGCCGGCGAAACGGCAACAACACCAGGCTGAGCAGCAGATCGCCAAGCAGGGCTGCGAGCAGGCCTGCCGCCATGCCGCAGACGATGGCAGCCTGCTTGAGCGGCACCACGTAGCTGTAGTTTTGCAGGGTATCCTGCCAGAGCTGGGGCTCGGCGCGCAGCAGCAAATGGGAGAGTTGCCGGTACCAGGGATGGTGCTTGTAGACGCTCTCCTGCTGCAGGGTCTGGCGCTGGCTGACCAACAGCTGCAGGCTGGCGGCATCCTTGGCGAATACCGGATCCGGGTTGGTGCGATAGTGGTTGACCAGGGCCGTCAGATCGCCGTTGAAATGCTGGTCCGCCGTCTCCTGAAAAGGGGCCAGGCTGAGGCTGGCCTGCTGCAGGCGAGCATCCAGCCGCTGGTAGTAGAGGTCGATCAGACCCGGGATCTGCACGCCGGCCAGCAGGCCCAGGGCAAACAGCATCATCCGAAGGTAGCTGCGCATAGCACTCGTCATCTCGCGAAATAGAGGGACTCCATACTAGCCGCAAGGCTGCAACAGGCCAAGCCGGCAGGGGACGCGCCGGCTTTCCGGATAGGAGGCATGGCGCCTTCCCCCTCGTTTGCGTGATTCACGTCACGCTTTTTATGCTTTAAAATACGGCCCCATTTTTCGGGGAGGAGAGTCCGTATGCGCAAATTTATACCCTGTTATCTGTTGGGTGGTCTCATCGCCATCAGTTGGGCTGCTCTGCCCGATCACGGCCCCTGGGATCAGTGGGATCTCGCCGTCTTCCATCTGGTCAATGGCTGGCTGGGCCAGGCCCAGTGGTGGGCCGATCTGGTGGCGGTGACCAACAACCGGCTGTTCGATCTGGCGGTGCTCTCCTGCATGGGGCTGATCCTCTCACGCTGCTTCTGGCGTGCGGACGAGCAGGGACGCCGCCGGCTGGTGGCCATGGGGATCGTCATGCTGCTGGGGGCCCTGGTGATCAACCAGTTCGGTCATCTGCTGCCGGTCAGCCGGCCCAGTCCGACCCTGACGGTGACGGATGCGCTGCGGGTAACCCAGCTCAGCGGGATCCCGACCAAGGACTCCTCCAGCGACAGCTTCCCCGGCGATCACGCCCTGTTCCTGATGATCTTCGCCGGCTTTGCCCTGCGCCATCTGCCGCGCTGGGCCGGGGTGACCGCGTTGCTGATGGTGCCACTGTTCTCGGCGCCCCGCATCCTCTCCGGTGCCCACTGGCTGACGGATGTCTATGTGGGGGCCCTGTCGCTGACCCTGCTCTGCCTGCCGCTGCTGTTGTTGACCGGGCTGTCGAACGTGCTGATCGGCTGGATCGCCCAGCGACTGCCACGCCTGCCGGGCTGGCAGTGGCTGGCGGGCAAAACGCCGGCGAGTCAGCAATAAAAAAAGAAGGTCGGTGCATACCGGCCTTCTTTTTGGCTACTTCCCGCCGGTGACTGTGGTCGTCGCGAAATGACCATGACTACCACCGGTGGCCCCAGGCCTGCTGGCCCTCATAGACAAGTATTAGCAGATTCGTTCGGGCGTGCTCGTCATGACTTTCTCCAGATAATCGTTTGCATGGGTTGAATGCTTGATCCTGACCAAGATTTTTTATTTTTGCTGCCTTAGAATCGCCGCCCGTTGCTGGAGAACTCTGTATGTTAATTAATCTTTTGCGCCTGATATTCATCATCTGCGCCCTGGTGTTCATCTTCATGCTGGTACGGGCCTGGTGGCACAAACGGCAACAGGGGGAGCTGGAGTCGACCCCCTTCTGGCCGGTGGCGGCCATCGGTTTTGTCGCCAATTTTCTCGATACCCTGGGGGTCGGCAGCTTCGCGGTGAAGACCGCCTGCTACAAGCAGTTCAAGCTGATCGACGACCGGCTGTTGCCGGGCACCCTCAACGGCCAGTGCGTGTTGCCGACGGTCACCCAGTCGCTGATCTTCATCGGCGCCGTGCAGGTGGATCCGCTCACCCTCATCGGCATGATGGTGGCCGCGGCCGCCGGGGCTGCTTGGGGCGCGCGCCACGTTGCCTCGTTCGATCGCCAGACCATCCGGCTGGTGATGGCGGTCTCCCTGCTGGTGGTGGCCGGCCTCATCTTTGCGGGCCTGTTGGGACTGTTCCCCCTCGGTGGCGATGCCATGGGGCTGACCGGTTACAAGCTCGGGATCGCGCTGCTCGGCAACTTCATCTTCGGTGTGCTGATGAACGTGGGCATCGGCCTGTTCGCCCCCTGCATGACCCTGGTCTATCTGCTCGGCATGAATCCGCTGGCGGCGTTTCCCATCATGATGGGCTCCACCGCCGTGCTCAGCGTTTTCTCGGCGGGCACCTTCATCCGCAAGGGGGCCTTCGATGCCAAGGCGGTGCTGGCGGTGGCCATCTTCGGCCCTGTCGGCGTGGTGCTGGCGGCCATGCTGGTCAAATCCATGGACATGGCGATGCTCAAATGGCTGGTGGCCTTCATCGTCATCTATACCTCCTGGACCATGTACGCCTCCTGGCGAGCGGCGCGGCGGGCGCCACCACCCCGGCTGGCAGGCGTCACTGGTTAGCCAGTACGGCGCGTGTCAGTGCTGGCCGTGGGGTATTGACGTGATTGCAGCTCTTCAGCGTTATCTATACCTCCTGGACCATGCCCGCTTCTTGGCGGGCGGCGCGGCGGGCACTGCAACTCCGGCTGGCAGAGGTCGCAGGCTGGCCTGCACCAGCGCCGCTTCGGCCCTGGCCCCCAGAAACACATAGAGTCCGAGGGCCAGCAGCAGCCCCACGGCGCACCCCATCACACCCACCGCCGGCCAGAGCAGTTCGCTCTGGCCTAATGATCCCTTGAACAGCAACAACAACCCCTCGATGGAGACCGCGATCAAGATGGCGGCGATGAAGCGGGTAATGGTGCGGCGAATGGCGCTGTGGCGAAAGATGTCCTTATGCAGCAGCACTTCCTCTTCCAGAATGGTCTTGCCCAAGTCGAACACCGCCAGCGCCAGGGTGAGGAAGATGATGGCGCTGAAGGCCCCCAGCCGGTTCTGCTGCGCCCCGCACAGCAGCAGATAGAGTTGCTCCAGCCCGTGCCAGATGAGCGTCGCGACGATCAGAAACAGCGCCAGACTCAGCACCATATAAACCCCCTTGAACCAGGGCATGGCCCGGCGTCGTTCCCTGTCCCCCATCAGCCAGGCGATGAGCTGGTTCAGGCAGAGGGTCAGCTCACGGCCCTGGCCTCTTACGATTAGATGCAAGCGGGCTTGCGGCGCCGGCACTGGTGGCAGGATCCCGAGCGGTTCCCGGCTGGGTGCCTGGTTCAGGATGAAGGGATAACTGCTGAGTGAATCGGGTGATGCCGTGAGCAGTCCCAGCAGCAGGGGGGCCAGTTCGGCTTCGTACTCCTGATAGCGCCGCAGCACATCGATGGGGCTCATTTCCGCCATATACACCTCGCTCAAACGGGCTTGCATTCAACTTGCAGGGTGCAAATTGTGGGCCCGTTTTATGACGGATAGAGGGGCGGGATATGCACCGTTTGGTGACAGAGCCGTACCGCTTGCACAAATGCTGCACCAACATCGGGCGTACCGGGGGAGGCCGAAAGGCGCCGAAGCGGCAATGAAAAAGGGCCCGTGAAGGGCCCTTTTGCGACAAGCGGCGGCTTAGCCGGCCAGCTTGGCGAAGCTGCGCTCGGCGGCGGCCAGAGTGTGTTCAATCTCCTTGTCGCCGTGGGCCAGCGACAGGAACCCGGCCTCGTAGGCGCTCGGTGCCAGATAGACGCCCTCTTCCAGCATCAGGTGATAGAAGCGCTTGAAGCGTTCCATGTCGCAGCGAGTGACCTGCTCGTAGCGGGTGATCTCGGGCTCATCGGTGAAGAAGACGCCGAACATGCCGCCCACGTAGTTGATGGCGAGCGGGATGCCATGCTTGGCGGCGGCGGCTTTCAGCCCTTCGGCAACCCGGGCGGTCTTGGCGCTCAGCTGCTCATAGAGGCCCGGCTCCAGCAGCAGATCCAGCATGGTCAGACCGGCAGCCATGGCCACCGGGTTGCCGGAGAGGGTGCCGGCCTGATAGACCGGGCCGGTCGGGGCGATGTGCTGCATCACTTTCTTCTTGCCGCCGAAGGCGCCGACCGGCATGCCGGCACCGATGATCTTGCCGAGGGTGGTGAGATCCGGGTCGATGTTGTAGTGGCCCTGGGCGCCGCGCAGGGAGACGCGGAAGCCGGTCATCACCTCATCCAGGATCAGCAGGGCGCCGAACTCGTCACAGATGGTGCGCAGCCCCTCCAGGAAGCCGGGTACCGGCGGGATGCAGTTCATGTTGCCGGCCACCGGCTCGACGATGATGCAGGCGATCTCGCTACCGTACTGGCTGAAGGCTTCGCGTACCGAGTCCAGATCGTTGAACACGCAGGTCAGGGTGTGCTTGGCGAAATCGGCGGGTACGCCCGGGCTGTTGGGCTGACCCAGGGTCAGCGCGCCGGAGCCGGCCTTGACCAGCAGGGAGTCGGCGTGGCCGTGGTAGCAGCCTTCGAATTTGACGATCTTGTCGCGACCGGTATAACCGCGGGCCAGCCGGATGGCGCTCATGGTCGCCTCGGTGCCGGAGTTGACCATCCGGACCTGCTCCATGGAGGGGACGATCTGGCGCACCTTCTCGGCCATCAGCACTTCGATCTCGGTCGGGGCGCCGTAGCTCAGCCCTTTCTCCACCGCCTTGATGACGGCGGCCTTGATGGCCGGGTGGTTGTGACCCAGCAGCATGGGGCCCCAGGAACCGATGTAATCCACATAGGCCTGGCCATCCACGTCATAGAGGTAGGCGCCATCGGCGTGATCGATGAAGCGGGGTGTGCCGCCGACCCCATTGAAGGCGCGGACCGGTGAGTTGACGCCGCCCGGAATGGTCTGGCGGGCCTGTTCAAACAGCTGATCTGATTTTGACATGGATCATCCTTAATGGGATTTTGGTCGTCACACAGGCGCAGGTGGCCGATTGCGGCTCGGCAGTCAGGGGGCGCTGGAGTATGCTTGCGCTCTTGACCCCGGCCAAGGACTGCCCCGTGTTAAATGAAACGGGCCGACTATAGCAGAAAGGCCCGGTGCTGGGCAGCCGGACAGCAGGCCGGATGATCGTCACCTCCGTCAGCAAACGAATGTGGTTTTTTCATGTCGCAACAAGCTCTCTCCTCCTCCGAACCGCTCTCGCCTCCCCACGGCCCCGTTCTGCGGCGGATCATTCATCAAGACAAGATGCCCCTGCTGGTGCTGCTGTTGGCAGCGCTGGTCGGCACCCTGGCCGGGTTGGTCTGCGGACTGTTCGAGTCCGGCGTGCACTGGCTGGCACAGCAGCGTGTCGACCTGCTGGCCGATCGCCCCTGGTGGCAGCTCGGTCTGCTCGGCTTTGGCTTCAGTGCCTTGCTGGGTTGCATTGGCTATTTCCTGACCCATACCTTTGCGCCGGAGGCGGGTGGCTCCGGCATTCCCGAGATTGAGGGGGCCATGGACGAGCTGCGCCCGGTACGCTGGTGGCGGGTGTTGCCGGTCAAGTTCTTCGGCGGTATCTGCACCCTGAGCTCCGGCATGGTGCTGGGGCGGGAAGGACCGTCGGTACAGATCGGCGGCAACCTCGGCAAGATGGTGGCGGATATCTTCCGGCTGCCCAAAGAGCATGGGCACGCCCTGCTGGCAGCCGGGGCGGCCGGTGGTCTGGCCGCGGCCTTCAATGCGCCGTTGGCAGGGATCCTGTTCGTGATGGAGGAGATGCGCCCGCAGTTTCGCTACTCCTTCCTGGCCATCAAGGCGGTGGGCATCTCCGCCATCATGGCGACCCTGATGCTGCAGAACATGAAGGGGCAGGGGGCGGTGATCAGCTTGCCTCACTACGATGCGCCGGCCCTCAGGGCGCTCTGGCTGTTCCTCTTCATGGGGGCCGCTTTCGGCGTGCTGGGTTTCGTCTTCAACAAGCTGGTGCTGGCCTGTCAGGATGGTTATCTGGCACTGCATCAAAACAAGCGCCACCGCTTCGTGGCCATCGGGACGCTGGTGGCGGGGACCTTCGGCGTGCTGTCGCTGGTTGCCCCGGCGGTGACCGGCGGCGGTACCGAGCTCATCCCCCATCTGATGGGCGGGGAGTATGCGATGGCCACCCTGTTCCTCATCTTCTCCATCCGGCTGATGGCCACCCTGGTCTGTTTCTGCTCAGGCGCGCCGGGCGGGGTGTTTGCCCCGACTCTGGCGCTGGGCACCCTGTTCGGGGTGGTGTTCGGCCATCTGTTCCATGCGGCCTTCCCGGAGCTGGGCATCGAGCCCGGCGCCTTTGCCATCGCCGG
>NZ_CP137631.1:942500-4002500 GCF_033349375.1 Aeromonas sp. CD | reverse complement strand
ACCGCCGGCTAAGGTCCCAAAGTTCTGGTTAAGTGGGAAACGATGTGGGAAGGCTCAGACAGCTAGGATGTTGGCTTAGAAGCAGCCATCATTTAAAGAAAGCGTAATAGCTCACTAGTCGAGTCGGCCTGCGCGGAAGATGTAACGGGGCTCAAACCAGGCACCGAAGCCGCGGATTCACACTAAGTGTGAGTGGTAGGGGAGCGTTCTGTAAGTCTGCGAAGGTGTGTCGAGAGGCATGCTGGAGATATCAGAAGTGCGAATGCTGACGTAAGTAACGATAAAGGGGGTGAAAAGCCTCCTCGCCGGAAGACCAAGGGTTCCTGTCCAACGTTAATCGGGGCAGGGTGAGTCGACCCCTAAGGCGAGGCCGAAAGGCGTAGTCGATGGGAAGCAGGTTAATATTCCTGCACGACTTGTAATTGCGATGGGGGGACGGAGAAGGCTAGGTGGGCCAGGCGACGGTTGTCCTGGTGAAAGTGCGTAGGTGGTGTTTCTAGGCAAATCCGGAGACACAACACTGAGACACGAGACGAACACACTACGGTGTGGAAGCCATTGATGCCCTGCTTCCAGGAAAAGCCTCTAAGCTTCAGATTACAAGTCATCGTACCCCAAACCGACACAGGTGGTCGGGTAGAGAATACCAAGGCGCTTGAGAGAACTCGGGTGAAGGAACTAGGCAAAATAGAACCGTAACTTCGGGAGAAGGTTCGCTCTTGACAGTGAAGTCCCTTGCGGATGGAGCAGTTGGGAGTCGCAGTGACCAGATGGCTGGGACTGTTTATCAAAAACACAGCACTCTGCAAACACGAAAGTGGACGTATAGGGTGTGACACCTGCCCGGTGCCGGAAGGTTAATTGATGGGGTTAGCGCAAGCGAAGCTCTTGATCGAAGCCCCGGTAAACGGCGGCCGTAACTATAACGGTCCTAAGGTAGCGAAATTCCTTGTCGGGTAAGTTCCGACCTGCACGAATGGTGTAACCATGGCCATGCTGTCTCCACCCGAGACTCAGTGAAATCGAATTCGCCGTGAAGATGCGGTGTACCCGCGGCTAGACGGAAAGACCCCGTGAACCTTTACTACAGCTTGGCACTGAACATTGAACCTACATGTGTAGGATAGGTGGGAGGCTTTGAAGGCGTGACGCCAGTTGCGCTGGAGCCGTCCTTGAAATACCACCCTTGTATGTTTGATGTTCTAACGCAGGCCCATGAATCTGGGTCGCGGACAGTGCCTGGTGGGTAGTTTGACTGGGGCGGTCTCCTCCCAAAGAGTAACGGAGGAGCACGAAGGTTGGCTAATCCTGGTCGGACATCAGGAGGTTAGTGCAATGGCATAAGCCAGCTTAACTGCGAGACGGACAGGTCGAGCAGGTACGAAAGTAGGTCATAGTGATCCGGTGGTTCTGAATGGAAGGGCCATCGCTCAACGGATAAAAGGTACTCCGGGGATAACAGGCTGATACCGCCCAAGAGTTCATATCGACGGCGGTGTTTGGCACCTCGATGTCGGCTCATCACATCCTGGGGCTGAAGTCGGTCCCAAGGGTATGGCTGTTCGCCATTTAAAGTGGTACGCGAGCTGGGTTCAGAACGTCGTGAGACAGTTCGGTCCCTATCTGCCGTGGGCGTTGGATGATTGAAGGGAGTTGCTCCTAGTACGAGAGGACCGGAGTGAACGAACCTCTGGTGTTCGGGTTGTCACGCCAGTGGCACTGCCCGGTAGCTAAGTTCGGAATCGATAACCGCTGAAAGCATCTAAGCGGGAAGCGAGCCCTGAGATGAGTCATCCCTGACCCCTTGAGGGTCCTAAAGGGCCGTTGGAGACCACAACGTTGATAGGTGGGGTGTGTAAGCGCGGCGACGTGTTGAGCTAACCCATACTAATTACCCGTGAGGCTTAACCATACAACACCCAAGAAGTGTTTCTGGCCTTGTAGCGAATGAGTGAACTACTAATTCAGTGATAGCGACCACCTCACCAGGTGACAGTTGTTATTCACGTCAGCTTTCTCAGATTGAAGAATTTGCCTGGCGGCCATAGCGCCGTGGAACCACCTGAACCCATGCCGAACTCAGAAGTGAAACGCGGTAGCGCCGATGGTAGTGTGGCATTCGCCATGCGAGAGTAGGACACTGCCAGGCACCCAATATAAGAAACCCCGCTCATCTGAGCGGGGTTTTTTATTGCCTGAAATTCACCGTGTTGTGGTCTTGGTGCCAGCTATAATTATTGTTCCCCCTTTGTCGTGAATGCTTCAGTAACGCTAGATTGGTGTTGTTGAACACTCGATATCTCGCTGTTCATCTCCTCATTTTTAAGTCTCACTATGTAGTGGTCTAATCATCCCGGACACCATTTTAGGTGGTACAGTCGCCACCATGACCTGAGGTGTTCAATGACAAGATTGCGTCGCTCGTTTACTGCCGAATTCAAACTGGAAGCTGCATCCCTGGTGCTTGATCAGGGGTATTCAGTCCCCGAAGCCAGCCGTTCGCTGGATGTCGGTGAAACCGTGCTTCGCCGCTGGGTTCAGCAGCTTCAATCCGAACGCAGTGGCACTACCCCAATCAGCAAAGCGCTGACTCCGGAGCAGCAGAAAATCCAGGAGCTGGAAGCCCGTATCAACCGGCTCGAACGTGAAAAGGACATTCTAAAAAAGGCTACTGCTCTCTTGATGGCGGACGAGTTCACACGTACGCGCTGATAGACCGATTAAGGGAGCAAGCCCCCATCACCTTGGTCTGCTGCGCTTTCGATGTTCCCACCTCCTGTTTTTACGATTATCTGGCTCGCAGGCGGACGATTAACCGTGAGCGCATGCAGCAGCGCTGCGAGTTGCGCCGGTTGTTCAAAGCGAGCCGGAACTCGGCAGGCAGCCGTGCCTTGATGTCGATGATGCGGGAGCTGGGGTATCAGATTGGCCGGTTCAAAGTACGTAACCTGATGAAGGAAGCCGGGCTGGCATCCAAGCAGCCGGGCGCACACCGTTATAAGGTGGCACAGTCTGAACGACCGGACATTCCCAATTTGCTGGCCCGCGAATTTGATGTCCAGCAACCCAATCAGGTGTGGTGTGGCGATATCACCTACGTCTGGGCAGGTGGTCGTTGGCATTACCTGGCAGCGGTGCTTGACCTGTACACCCGGCGGGTTGTGGGGTGGGCGATGTCAGATAAACCAGATGCAGAGCTGGCCATCAACGCACTGGAGATGGCCTATCAACAACGAGGTTGCCCGTTCGGCGTACTGTTTCACTCTGACCAGGGCAGCCAATATGGCAGCCGGGCATTTCGGCAACGACTGTGGCGCTATCGCATGACCCAGAGCATGAGTCGTCGTGGTAACTGCTGGGATAACGCCCCGATGGAGCGGTTGTTCAGGAGCCTGAAGTCAGAGTGGCTCCCGGTAACGGGATACCTGAGCCTGCGGGAGGCGAAACGGGATATCAGTTATTACCTGATGGATTACTACAACTGGCGGCGTCCACATCAACACAATGACGGGATACCGCCAGCAAAAGCCGAACATCGGCCTAACCGAGTGTCCGGATTTAGTTGACCACTACACTATTCCCTCCGGCCATCGGAGCTGAGCGCTTTTAGCGCTTGAATTGCCCGGCTATTCCATTCGTCGATGATCACTATTGCTGCGGCGGGGGATGACAAGGAAGGCTGGATCCATAGACTGTCTCTTTCAGGCATTAGGAGCTGTGTATGTTGGGGATCCACGATCTGTCGTTGTTTGTCGTATCCGGTCTGCTGTTGAACATGATGCCGGGACCGGACTCCCTGCTCATCATGCTGCGCAGCGGTTCACAAGGCTGGCGGGCCGGTTCGGTGGCGGCGCTGGGAATAGGGACTGGCACCATGGTGCACGTGCTGGCGGCAGCGCTGGGACTGTCGGCACTGCTGAGTGCCTCGGCCGAGCTGTTCGCCGTCATCAAGTTGATGGGAGCGCTCTACCTGGTCTATCTGGGAGGCTCGCTCCTATGGCAAGGGGCTGGCTCACCGGCTGTGTGCGAGCCTGTCGTGCGGCTGCCTGCGCTCTCCTACGGCCGGATCTTCCGGCAAGGGTTGCTGACCAATGTGCTCAATCCCAAGGTAGCCCTGTTCTTCCTCGCCTTTGTTCCCCAGTTCATCGCTCCCGATGCACCGCAGAAGGCGCTGGCCTTTGTCGTGCTGGGCTGCATCTTCAATTTCAACGGCATGATCTGGTGCCATCTGCTGGCCTTCTCGACCGCCTATGCGAGTCGCAAGGTGACCTTGCCTGGCTGGTTGGGCCGCTGGCTCAACCGCTTGATGGGAGGCTTGTTCGTGGGGCTTGGTATCAAGCTGGCGGTGGAGTGAGAGGGTAAACGCCGGGCATAGAAAAAGGCGTATCCCATCGCTGGGATACGCCTTCGTCTGCACTGCAGCAGGCTGACTGGAATCAGTTCATGCCGTAGCGCTTGAGTTTCTTGCGCAGAGTACCGCGGTTGATGCCCATCATCACGGCGGCGCGAGTCTGGTTACCACGGGTGTACTGCATGATCACGTCCAGCATGGGAGCTTCGACTTCGGAGAGAACCATATCGTACAGATCAATCACTTCCTGACCGTTCAACTGGGCCAGGTAGTTACGCAGGGCCTGTTGCACAGAGTCACGCAGGGGGCGCTGGGTCGGCTCGGCAGCGTGATTGTGAGTAGTTGTTACCAATGCATCAGAAGTCAGGGTTTGTTCGAACATATTCGGTCGGCTCTTTAGTTATGCGTTAACCTAATCCATCGAAATACGCTTCGAGTGCCTCGAGTTGTGCATCTGCACAATCCAGGGCATTGAAGTGCTTACGGAATTCTCGGCCCGTCTCTTCTTCATCCAGATACCAGCCCACGTGTTTACGGGCAATGCGCGCTCCCAGATATGCACCATAAAACCGGTGCAGGTTGGTTACATGCTCGTTCATCAGGGTGCGAACCTCTTCCCTTTCGGGAGGCGGCAGCTTGGTGCCCGTCTCAAGAAAATGACGGATTTCCCGGAAAATCCAGGGTCGTCCTTGCGCAGCACGGCCGATCATCACGGCATCAACGCCGGTATAGTCGAGGACATACCGGGCCTTCTCCGGGCTGTCTATGTCGCCATTGGCGACAACAGGAATCGATACGGCCTGCTTAATCGCCCTGATAGTGTCGTACTCCGCTTCGCCCCGATAGAGGTCGGTACGGGTACGACCATGCACGGCAAGGGCCGCGATGCCGCAATCTTCGGCGATTCGGGCGATCTCCTCGCCATTGCGGTTATCCGGATCCCATCCTGTGCGGATCTTCAAGGTGACAGGTACCTCCACTGCGTCCACCACGGCCCGGCAGATGGTTCTGACCAGGTCGGGTTGTCGCAGCAGGGCGGAACCTGCCAGCTTCTTATTCACTTTTTTTGCCGGACATCCCATGTTGATGTCGACGATCTGAGCGCCCTGCTCCACGTTGTAGCGGGCAGCAAACGCCATCATCTCGGGGTCGGCTCCGGCAATCTGGACCGATCGCAAGCCACCTTCTGCAGAGTGATCCATTCTCATCCTGGTTTTCTGGGTATCCCAGACATCCGGGTTGGCCAGCAGCATCTCGGAAACGGCCATGCCAGCGCCCAATCGCAAACAAAGTTCACGAAATGGTCGGTCTGTTACACCGGCCATGGGAGCCACGATCAGGGGAGTTTCAAGCGTGTGGGGACCTATCTGCATTCCACGGTTACCATCGGCTTAGGGCGGCGTATATTACGCATTTTTTAGTCAGGAGAAAAGGTTAGTATTTGAGCGTCAGCCATTTTTTTCTGAAAAAAACGTCGTGCCAAGGCTTGCAAATTCAGGAGTGCTTGAAAATCAGACATATTGTCGAGCCGGACTGGCGGGGCCAAATGGGTGAGGGGAGAGGCGATTTGCCTGTCCCCATCCCGGACCGGTTTGCGTTATGATAGCGAGCTTGTATCGAGCAAAGGCTCCAAACAATTTCATTACAAACAGATTGGGGATGTATGACGGCAAGGTTCATCAAATCTCTCTACCCGTGTCTGCTTGGTGCCGTGCTGGGCTCGGCCCAGGCCCAGACGGTCAGTTTCAGCGAAGCCTGGAGTCGGGTCATCCGCCAGGATGACGGGCTGGCGGCCGAGCAGGCAGGGGTGGAGCGGGCACAGCAACTGCGCGAGGCGGCCAAGGCCATGTATCTGCCCAAGGTGGACGTGGGGGCCAGCTATACCCACCTCGATCAGCCGATGGAACTGGACATGATGGATCTCAACCCCATCGCCAACCATCCGGAATTCGGCAAGGTGCTGGCGCCCATCATGCAGGCGCTCAAGCTGACGCCCAACGACTTCGTCACCCCCCTCACCAAACAGAACGTAGTGACCAGCTCGGTCAAGATGCTGTGGCCGCTGTTTACCGGTGGCCGCATCGATGCGGCGCAGGACATTCGCCAGGCCCAGGTGAGCGAGGCGCAGCAGTTGTTGGTGCTCAAGCAGCAGTCCACCTTCGAGAGTCTCTCCCAGACCTACTTCGGGGTGGTGCTGGCGGCCCAGGTGGTGCAGACCAAGCAGGAGATCGAGCAGGGGCTGTCCCACCATCTGGAGCATGCCAAGAAGCTGGAGGCCCAGGGCCAGATTGCCCGGGTCGAACGCCTCTCCGCCCAGTCGGCCTATGACCGCGCACGCATCGATACCCAGAAGGCAAGGCGCAGCCTGGAGATTGCCCAGCTGGCCCTTGGCCACATGCTCAAGCTCAAGCAGGCCGAGCCCAACACCCAGCTCTTCATCAACCAGCAGATGCCCGAGCTCGATGCCCTGGTGCAGGAGACACTGGCGGTGCATCCCGGTCTCAAGCTGCTGACGGCCAAGAAGGAGCAGGCGCAGGGGATGATCAAGCTGGAGAAGGGCAAGTACGCCCCCGAGCTGTTCCTGTTCGGCAACTACAACCTCTATGAAGATGATTCGCTGGCCTCCAAGACCACGCCGGACTGGCTGGTCGGGGTGGGCGTCAGCATGCCGCTGGTGAGCCGTGACGGCCGCTCCGAGACGGTACAGGCGGCCAAGAGCGCCGAGCTGCAGGTCAATCTGCTGCAGGCCAAGACCCGCCAGGATCTGGAGCTGCTGGTCGAGAAGACCTGGCGCGAGGCGGCGCAGGGGCTGGAGGAGTTCCAGTCGCTCTCTTCCACCCAGGCGCTGGCCGAGGAAAACGTGTTGCTGCGGGACAAGGCGTTCGGGCAGGGGCTCTCTACCTCCCTCGACGTGGTGGATGCCCGCAACCAGCTGGCCGGGGTCAAGACCCAGCGCGCCGCTGCCGCCTATCAATACGTGATCTCGCTGGCCCGCCTGTTGGCACTCTCCGGTCAGATGAACAGTTTCAATCAATATCAGCATGGGCAAGTGATCGAGGTGAATTCATGATCGCACGCCACTCTGCTCCTTTTTTCATGTCTGTTTCGACCGCCAAGGGTCGCCCGTTTGCCGAGGTGAATGCATGAGTCATCCCCCCATCAAGAAGAAGATGAGCCAGGCCAAGCCGCTGCTGCTGCCACTGGCGCTGGTGCTGCTGGTCATCTGGCTGGGCTGGCGTTTCTGGCTGGCCTATCAGCCGGAGCCGGTGCGCCTGCAGGGGCAGATCGAGGCGCAGCAGTACTCCGTCTCCTCCAAGGTGGCGGGCCGTATCGACGAGGTGCTGGTGAAGAAGGGGGATCAGCTGGCCAAGGAGCAGCTGGTGTTTACCCTGGCCAGCCCGGAAATCGAAGCCAAGCTGAGTCAGGCCAAGGCCGGTCAGGCGGCAGCTGGCGCCATGGCTGAAGAGGCCGAGAAAGGGGCGCGCGCGCAGCAGATTGCGGCCGCCAAGGATCAGTGGCAAAAGGCCAAAGCGGCCGCGCTGCTGCGCGGCAAGACCTACGAGCGCATCGCCAGCCTGCATCGGGATGGCGTGATGCCGCTGCAAAAGCGCGATGAGGCCTGGACTGCCTGGCAGGCGGCCAAGTACAGCGAAGGCATGGCCTGGCAGCAATACCAGATGACCCTGGAAGGGGCGCGGGAAGAGACCAAGATTGCGGCGCGCGAGCAGGCCAAGATGGCCGCCGGCGGCGTGGCCGAAGTGGAGGCCTACCTGGCCGATACCCGCATCGCCAGCCCGCACGCCGGGGAAGTCTCCCAGGTGCTGCTGCGCAGCGGCGAGCTGGCCCCGCAGGGCTTCCCCGTGGTGACCCTGCTCGACATGAGCGATGCCTGGGCCCAGTTCCACGTGCGTGAAGATCTGTTGCCCCGCTTTGCGCTGGGGACCGAGTTCGATGCCCGTATTCCCGGCCTGGGCGAGCAGAGGGTGCGCTTCAAGGTGACCCATGTGGCTGTGATGGGGGATTTCGCCACCTGGCGTGCCACCGATACCCGGCAGGGCTTTGACATGAAGAGCTTCCAGGTAGAGGCGCGCCCGCTGCAACCGGTTGAGGGGCTGCGGGTCGGCATGAGCGTGCTGGTAGAACTCTGATGGGACGTGAATGGCGGTTGCTGTGGCAGGATCCGTTCGGCCGGGCACTGGCAAGCTGGCTCCCCCTGTTGCTGATGGGGATCCTCTGCTGGGTCTTCTCGGCCGGGCTGGCGCGGGATCTCAAGATAGGTCTGGTGGATCTGGATCAGAGCCTGCTGTCACGCGAGCTGGCCTTTTCGCTGGATGCCTCCGCCGGACTCAAGGTCGCCCAGCAGTTTGATTCCATCGAGGCAGGGGCCAGCGCGCTGCGAGGGGGCGATATCTACGCCCTGGTCGTGTTGCCGAACCACCTGGAGCGGGATGCCCGGCAAGGCACCCAGCCTCAGGTCACCGTGTTCAACAACGGCCAGTTCATCCTGATCGCCAAGCTGATCAACTCGGCGTTGGCCCAGGTGGTCGGGACGCTCAACGGTCAGGTGGGCGTGCTCTCGGCCATGGCGGGCGGCAAGGCGCTGCCCGGTGCGCTGGGGCAGGCGGTGCCCATCGCCAGCCAGGTGACGGCGCTCTACAACATCAACTCCAGCTATGCCCAGTTTTTGCTGAGCGCCCTGTTGCCGGCGGTGTGGCAGATCCTGGTGGTGCTCTACGGCATCAATGCGCTGGCCCGCACCGATAGGCTGGGGCTGGACTGGACCACCAAAGGGGTCTGGTTCGGTCTCTGGCGCACCCTGCTGCCCCACGTGCTGATTGGCTGGGGCTGGGGGCTGGGGTGGAGCCTGCTGCTGTTCAAGGGGTTTGGTTACCCGATGCAGGGCAGCTGGCTGGTACTGACGATGGGATTGGGGCTGGCGTCGGCCGCCTGTGTCAGCATGGGGGCCTTCTTCTACGGCATCATCCGGGATCCGGCTCGTGCCCTGTCGCTGGCCGGTGCCTACACGGCGCCGGGCTTTGCCTTCATGGGGGTCACCTTTCCGGTCAGCGCCATGGGGGATTTCGCCCAGTTCTGGCGCAGCCTGCTGCCCATCTCCCACTACGTCGAGCTGCAGATAGGCCAGACCAACTACGGTCAACCGCTGGCGGCAGCGCTGCCCCAGTTTGGCGCCCTGCTGCTGTTTCTGCTGCCCCTGCTGTTGGTGGTATGCCGTTACCAGGCCCAGGCGAGCGCGGCCCCCGTTAATGAGGAGCCCAGGTCATGATGGGATGTTGGGATTTGCCACGCTGCGAGTGGCGGCCGATTGCTTTGAGCCTCTCGCTGGCGCCACAAATCGCTGCCTCCTGGCGGTGGAAGGAGCCAATGACATGCTAGGTTTCTGGGATCTGCTGCGCCTTGAGCTGCGCACCCTGCTGGCGGACAGGGCCATCATGCTCACCCTGTTCGGCGGCGTCTTCTTCTACTCCTTCCTCTACCCGCAGCCCTATCTGCACCAGTTGCCGCGGGAAGAGGCGGTGGTGGTGGTCAACGAGGATGGCAGCCAGCTGTCGCGTCAGCTGGAGTTCATGGCCGATGCCACGCCGCAGGTAAAACTGGTGGCGCGGGCGGGCAGCCTGAATGAGGCTCGTGCGTTGCTGCTGGCGGGGCAGGGCAGCGGCATTTTGCACATTCCCCGCCACTTCTATCGGGATCTGATGCAGGGCAAGAGCGTCACCCTGGGCTATGCCGGCGATGCCTCCTACTTCCTGGTTTATGGCACCATTGCCGAGGGACTGGCCCAGGCGGGCGGCACCCTCGCCGCCCAGGTGAAGGTCGCCAGATTGCTGAGCCACGGTGAAGCCTTGCCGCAGGCCGCCATGGGCTGGAATGCGGTGGCACTCAACGTGCTGCCGGTGTTCAACCCCACCATGGGCTATGTGAACTACGTGGTGCCGGCGGTGTTCGTGCTGATCCTGCACCAGGTGCTGCTGATGGGCACCGGCATCCTGGGGGCAACCCAGAACCAGCGCAGCCAGCGCGGCGAGGCGGGCTACTGGCAGAATGCCCCCATCCTGCCACTGCTGCTGGCCCGCACCCTGGTGGTGGGGGGGCTGTTCGTGCTGCCGGTGAGCTACTTCTTCGGCTTCTGCTTCGATCACTACAACATAGTGCGCACCGCCGAGCCGGCCGCACTCTGGTTGTTCACCCTGCCGTTCCTGCTGGCCACCACCTGGCTGGGAGTGGTGCTGGGGGCACTGTTTACCCGCCGGGATCTGCCGACCCAGGTGGTGCTTGTCTCCTCGCTGCCGCTGGTCTTTCTGGCCGGCTTCATCTGGCCGCTGGAGCTGATCCCGACTCCGCTCAACTGGCTGGCCCAGTGGGTGCCGAGCACCCCGGCCATCGAAGGCTTTTTGCGGCTCAACCAGATGGGGGCCGAGTTTGCTCAGGTTTCCCACTACTGGTGGCAGTTGTGGGGGCTGGCACTGCTCTACGGTGCGTTGGCCTGCCTGTTGCTGCGTTGGCGGCAGCAGTCGTTGCCGGTTGCCAGCCAGCCTGCTTTGCAGAGTGAAACCACCGCCGGTTAAGCGGGAGGGTACCAGCGCGCGTGATACAGTGTGTGCGGTAAAGCGAAAAACGGTCAGCCCTTGGGCTGACCGTTTTTGTATGTGCTGGATCAGTGAAGCTGGCGCTGGTTTAGCCGCGCTGGAGCTCGGGATCGCCGATGGCGTAGATCTGGCAGTGTGCCGCCTTGTCGCCGAGCAGACGCAGCCCGCAGGCGGCGACGTCGGCACGACGTACCAGGCCGTGTACCTCCTTGCCCTGGCTCAGCACGGCCTGACCGGTGGCCTCGCCATCCTGCAAACCCGCCGGGCGCAGTATGGTCCACTCGAGCGCGCTGGTCTGCAGCCAGCTCTCCGCCAGACTCTTCAATCTGACCTCGTGACCGAAGGCTGCCCGGGCCCGCTGCGGCAGATATTGCCAGCTGTCGCCGCAACCGAGGGAGGTCACCAGCAGCAGGCGCTTGAGCCCGGCCAGCTCCATCTGATCGATCACCTGACGATTGCCCAGATAGTCGACAGGCTCTGCCTGGCGAAAACTGCCGAGGGTGGAGATGACCTGCGCCCCGTCGCCGGCCAGCTGGCAGGCCGCCGCTACCGCTTGCGGGTCGAGGGCATCGCCGTTGACGACCTCGACTCCCAGAGCGCGCAGCTCGGTAGCTACCTCGGGACTGCGGATCAAGGCGATGACCCGGTGGCCCTGCTGCAGGGCTTGCTCGGTGAAGGCGCGGCCCAGCCCGCGGCTGGCCCCGAAGATGAGTGTGGTTGGCATGCTGCTGCTCCCTTTGACGAAAGGGCTAGCCTAGAGGGTTGTGGGGAGGCTGTAAATGAGAGTTGTTTTTATTTGCCTGGAAAAGAGGGAAGCGGCGAGCCAGGGGCGGAGCCTGGCTCGCACGGGGATCAGCCGTTGTAGTGGCCGATATGGGGGCGACGGCTGGGGCCGCTCAGATGGATATCCACCGGATTGAACGCCTTGATCGCTTCGAAAGCGAAATCACCTATCGCCTGATGCAGGCTCTGGGGATTGTGGTTGGTGATGAGGATGACGCTTTTCGACAGGTTGCGACGGCGGCGCAGCAGGTGGCCGAGGAAGCTGGACTGGCTCTCCGCCATCTTGGCGCGGTTGGCCGAGACCTCGTCGATGATCAGCAGATCCACCTCTTCCAGGGCCCGCCGGTACTGGTTGCGCTCTTCCTGATCCTGGATCACGTTGAAGAACAACCTGTCCACGATGGAGGCCCACTGCTGGAAGATCACCGACTTCTGGTGGCGTGCGATCAACTCGTGCGCCACGGCGCCGGCCAGGGTCGACTTGCCGGTGCCGTAGTCACCGTAGATCAGCATGCAGCCGCCGCCGCTCTTCTCCCAGTGCTCGAAACCGCTGATGAAGTAGCGGGCGGTCTCGATGGGATATTGCAGCGCCGGATCGCCGGCATCCATCCGTTCAAACACCCAGTCGGGGTTGAGGTCGGCCTGGGCGATCAGCTTCTGGATCCGCTCCTGGCGCGCCGCCTTCTGCAGCTCGCGCACCTCGGCATTGGCCTTGGCGTCGTACTCCTTGCGCAGGGTCTCGTAGTCGTACTGGCTGCCGCCGGTCTCTTGCTGAAGGCGACGAATGCGCTCCAGCAGGCCTCCAACGTGGCGGCTCAATTCCGGGTCGTGAACGCGATGATCCTGCTTGGCCTTGGCGATCTTCTGGCGCTTGGCTTCGATCTCTTCCAGCTCCTGGCGCAGGGGATCGTGCGGGTCAGTCATGGAATGCTCCTTCTGCTCGGTCTGGGGTGGGGACAGGTCTCTGATTTTGCCTGCTGGCGGTGCCTGCTATCAATCATTATCCGGCTCCTGTGGCTGGCCGGCCAGCCGCTTGGCCTCTTCGATCATCTCCTGGGCCCGCTTGCTTGGGCCCGCCTCGACCTGTGCCTGGGTCACCTGTTGGTAGCCCTGCACCTCCATCGGCTTGCGGCGGGTATAGCGGCGGGTCTTGAGGGCGCGGATGAACTTGAGCATCCACTGGTGCTGGGAGTCGAACACCTCGGGCCGCCCCAGCCAGTAGGCGATGAACTCGCCGAGATCCTCTTCGCTGTAGCTGGCATCGATCACCCCGCACAGGCGGGCGAGGGCTGGCAGCTCTGCATCCGGGCGCCATTGCAGGTGCATCTGGAACGGGCGCTCCGGCAGCGGGCTGCGCACCCGCTGGGTCAGCAGTGGCAGCTGGAACGGGCACTGATGGTAGTGCTCACTGTCGTTTTGCGCCTCGACTTGCAGCAAACCCGCCTCCATCAGCTCATCGAACAGCTCGGTCAGCTGGCGGGCATTGACCTGAAAGGAAAAGCCGCTGGGATCGCCCGGGTCGACCACCGCCAGCGCCCGGCCGAGTTCGGGGTAGTTGAGCCTGGCCAGCTGATTTTCCAGCACCAGCCGGCGCAACTGCAGGGTATAGAGGCTGCGGGCTGGGTGGGACAATCTGGGATGGGCGAGGGCGCTGTATTCGGCAGGGGTCATGGCATGCTTCATTGACTGAGGTGGCGGTATTATCCCCCATGGCGCAGCCTCATACAATTGATGGCATGTCCGGCACCGCCGGCGGGTGGTCGGCTCGCCCGCAATCGGGGTTGCTTGTTTTCGTATGACGCTGTTTTTTTGTCAGCCAAGTTGCAAAGAGGAGAAAAAGCTGAGTTTTGATGAGCATCATTAGCTGCTTTATTTCAAGCAGTTGGCCGCCAGAATAGCTACCGGGCATGGATTTTTCGGCGATTATTCAATCATCTGATTGGTCAATGCAGTCGGTTATGGTCTAGGCTTGAGGCTAAATAACTGGTTGACTAATAAGAGCTTTATCAAGATGTTAAAAGCCGGACTACGGATCCTGGTGGTGGAGGACGAAGCCGTTTTTCGCCACTCGCTGGTCAATTATCTCGCTCACGATGGTGCCTGCGTTTTCCAGGCCGAAGACGGCATTGAAGGCCTCTCTGCCGCCGCTCTCTATCACCCCGATGTGGTGTTATGTGATTTGAACATGCCCAACATGGATGGGCATGAGGTGATCGCCTGCCTCACGGCCCGCTACCCTCATATTCCTGTCATCGTCATCTCGGCCCAGAGCAAGATGGCGGCGGTCGAGCGAGCGCTGCGCGCCGGTGCCCGCGATTTCCTGCTCAAGCCCATTTCTGACTTTGGTCAGGTGCGTCGCAGCATAGAGCAGTGCCTGAGCGCCAACTACGGTTATGGACAGCAGCTGGAGTTGATGGAACACATCGACTTCTTTCGCGAACACGACCAGGCGGCGACCCGGCTGCTGGCTTGGTTGAAGCCGCCGGGCCTGCAGGAGTGGGGGCCCTGGCAGGTCACCTTTGAAGGGATGGGCAATCTGTTCATTCCCGATACCTTCAAGGTGGATGACAAGCTGCTGGTGCTGGTGATGGAGCTGCCGATCCTCGGGGTGGATGCCGCTTTCTGCGGTGCCTTGGTGCGCTCTCTGATGAACGCCCCGTATCGCCAGTTTCAGCGTGGCGAGAGTCTGCTGCTGACCCAGCCCCACCGGTTGCTTGATTACCTCAATCTGCAGCTGGTCGAATCCGGTCTGCGGCACTCCTTCGCCATGGCCGCCCTGTTGTTTGATCAGGAGGACGGGCTGGTCTTTGCCAATGCCGGGCTGACTTCGCCCCACTGGCTGGTGCGATCCGGCGGCCTGCCGCTCGGTCTGCTGCGTACCAGCCACTACGCCTTGCACAGGCGCATCTGGCATGAACCCTTTGACCTGCAGTTTCGCAGTGACAGCGGCAGTGCCCTGCATATGCAGGTTCGACATCATTGAGGCCGTGTCAGATGGCCACATACAAAGAGGGCGCCCATGGGCGCCCTCTTTGTTGCTAGACAATCCGGACCGCTTAGACGGCGGCAGATTGCAGCTTCTTGTCGTGTTCCTGCGGCTCTTTGGCCGGACCTTCTGCACCGTGCATCCAGTAGACCAGGCGATTGGCCATGGTCAGCAGGATCAGCGCGCTGATCACGGCGGCCAGTGCGATGCCACCGAAGATGGCCATGGCACCGGATTCGCCGACGAAGGAGCCGATGAAACCGGCGGCATAGTTGGCCAGGGCCACAAAGCCGAACCAGGCACCCATCATCAGGGAGGCCAGGCGCAGCGGAGCCAGCTTGGTCACCATGGAGAGGCCGATCGGGGAGAGGCAGAGCTCGCCCAGGGTGTGGAACAGGTAGGCACCGACCA
Source organism: Aeromonas sp. CD (assembly GCF_033349375.1). Taxonomy (NCBI): domain Bacteria; kingdom Pseudomonadati; phylum Pseudomonadota; class Gammaproteobacteria; order Aeromonadales; family Aeromonadaceae; genus Aeromonas; species Aeromonas sp. CD. The sequence goes on along the minus strand of NZ_CP137631.1, from coordinate 3,987,364 downwards.
GCCAGAACATGGAGGTCTTGACGGCCTGATCACCACCTTGCTCCAGCACGGCACCGATCATGAACAGGAAGCCCACGGCCAGGAACAGCAGACCCATGGCGAACTTCACCGGGGAGTTCGGCTCTTTCTTGCCGAGCTTGATCCAGATGGCGGCCACGATGGGGGCCAGCGTGATGATGAAGAAGGGGTTCAGGGACTGGAACCAGGCGGTCGGCACTTCGAAGCTGCCGATCATGCGGTCGGTATACTCCTGCGCGTACAGGTTCATCAGACCACCGGCCTGCTCGAAGCCAGCCCAGAAGATGATGGTGAACAGACCCAGCACCAGGATGACTTTGATGCGATCCACTTCCTGCTTGGTCAGCGGCGCCTTCTGCTCCTTGGAGCGCTGCTCGGCGGCGCGCTGGGCGGCCGGCACGCGGCCGATATCACCCAGGAAACGCTGAGCCATGGTGGCCTGCACCACCAGGGAGAGCAGCATGCCGATACCGGCGCTGACGAAGGCGGCTTGCCAGCCATAGGCGGTTGCGGCGGCGCCACAGATGACGCCGGCCAGCAGGGAGCCCAGGTTGATACCCATGTAGAAGATGGTGAAGGCACCGTCACGACGGTGGTCACCTTCCTGATACAGGTCACCCACCATGGTGGAGATGTTCGGTTTGAACAGACCGTTACCCACGATCAGCAAGCCGAGACCCGAATAGAAGACGGTGTTGACCATGTCCGGGAACATGGCGTGCGGCAGCGCCAGGGTAAATTGGCCGGCGGCCATCAGTACGGCACCAAACAGGATGGCGCGGCGTTGGCCGAGGAAAGTATCTGCCAGCCAGCCGCCGATGATCGGGGTGATGTAGACCAGACCGGTATAGATGCCGTACAGCTTGAGGGCATCGGCCTGAGTCCAGCCCATCCCGCCGTTGGCAGTCATGTCAGTCAGATAGAGCACGAGCACGGCACGCATGCCGTAATAGGAGAATCTCTCCCACAGTTCGGTACTAAAGAGCAAAAAAAGCCCTTTAGGGTGACCTAAAAAGGTCCCTTTGGACGGATTATTCATTGGAACTTCCACCTGTGTCTTATATTTTTTTAGAAATTTTATGCAAGGGCTAGGAACAAGCCATAATCCTTATAGAACAAGCGTGATTAAATTACAATATTATGATTTAGCGATATTTTATCTATCAATGGTTGAATATATGTTTATAAAATGAAAAAGGGCATCGAATGATGCCCAGTGTTTTATTCCATTAATAGGTTAAATATTCAGCTATTACAGCTGCTTGGCAAATTGTTTCAACCAAGTGATAAATTCGCCGTTCAGTTCCGGATGGCGCACTGCATATTCCACGTTGGCTTTCATGTAACCTAACTTGCTGCCGCAGTCGTGGCTGCGCCCTTTCATGAAGTAGGCATTCACCTGCTCCTGCTCCATCAGCATGGCGATGGCATCGGTCAGCTGGATCTCGTCGCCGGCACCGGCGGGGGTCTTCTCCAGCAACGGCCAGATGTTGGAAGAGAGCACGTAACGGCCGACCACGGCCAGATTGGAGGGGGCCTCGTCACGGGGTGGTTTCTCGACGATGGCCTGCATCGGCAGAGACATGCCCTCGCTCAGCGCTTCTCCCTTGATGTCGGCGATACCGTATTTGTCCACTTCACTCTCGGGGACGGCTTCCACCATGATCTGGCTGATGTGATCCTGTTCGAACATGTGCACCATCTCGGCCAGGTTGTCCTGCTTGGGATTGCTGGCCACCTCGTCGATCAGCACGTCCGGCAGCAATACCGCAAACGGGTTGTCGCCGATCAGCGGACGGGCACAGAGCACCGCGTGTCCCAGACCTTTGGCTTCCCCCTGGCGGACGTGCATGATGGTGACGTCTTTCGGGCAGATGTGTTGCACCTCTTCCAGCAGTTGCCGCTTGACCCGCTTCTCGAGGGTCGCCTCCAGCTCGAAGCTCTTGTCGAAGTGGTTTTCGATGGAGTTCTTGCTCGAGTGGGTGACCAGAATGATCTCCTTGATACCGGCGGCGATGGCTTCGCGCACTACATACTGGATCAGCGGTTTGTCGACGACGGGCAGCATCTCCTTGGGGATGGCCTTGGTGGCTGGCAACATGCGGGTACCCAGACCGGCGACAGGAAGAACGGCTTTGCGGACCACAAGAGGGATATTTTTCATGGATAAGTTCCAAAGGATACAAAGTGGGCCCATGATACCCGAAGAAAAATAGGGCAGCCACAGGCTGCCCTTATGATGGAAGGGGTGTGGATCGGTTACTTGACGATAATCATGTCCCGATTTGCTTCCAGCGTGGCCGGCCCGATGCCGCTCACATCGGCCAGCTGATCCACGGTAGTGAACTTGCCCTGCTTCTCGCGGTAATCGACGATGGCCTGGGCCTTCTTCTCACCAATGCCCTTGAGCGCAGTCAACTCATTGATACTGGCGGTGTTGAGGTTCACCTTGCCGCTCTCCTTGGCGGCGGTGACCGTGGTTGCCGGCTTGGCTGCAGGCTTGTCGGCGGCCAGCAGAGGTTGGCTGAGCAGGGGCAGGCAGCTCAGCAGCAGGGTGGCGGTCAGGGTCTTGTAGTTCATGGCGTCACGTCCTTGTGTGGTTTGGTATGCCTATTGAGAATTAGCCGAGTCGCGCCACTTTTTGTCTGTCAGAAGTAACAGGGTTATAACTCAGCTGAATCGGCTATAACCCAGGCCATTCCAAAATAGGTACACTGTGCTAACCATTTGACTAGGATGTCTTTTCTTATGTTTTTTCCTGCGATTTCCGAGCTGGAGCCCATCGCCCGTGCCGCCGGTGACGCCATCATGGCCATCTACAGTCAGCCCTTTGCGGTGGAGTACAAGCAGGACGAAAGCCCCTTGACCGCCGCCGACAAGGGCGCGCACGAGGTGATCGTGCAGGCGTTGGCCCGGCTGACTCCCGACATCCCCGTATTGTCCGAGGAGTCCGGGCCCGAGGTGATGGCGGCGCGCCACGGCTGGTCCCGTTACTGGCTGGTGGACCCGCTGGACGGCACCAAGGAGTTCGTCTCCCGCAACGGCGAGTTCACCGTCAATATCGCCCTGATTGAAGAGGGAGCACCGCGTTGGGGACTGGTCTATGCCCCGGTATTGGACCAGCTCTGGTATGGCGGCAAGGGGCTGGGGGCCTGGCTGGTGGCTGATGGCAAGCGTGAGGCCATCCAGAGCCGACCTCATCAGGAAGGTACACCCTGGCGGGTGGTGGGCAGCCGCAATCACCTCTCCCAAGCAACGCTGGATTACCTGGCGGGCTTTGGTGACATGGCGCGGGGCGAGATTGAGCTGGTTTCCATGGGCAGTTCGCTCAAGTTCTGCATCATCGCCGAGGGGTGCGCCGAGCTTTACCCGCGCCTCGCTCCCACCTGCGAGTGGGATACCGGTGCGGCGCAGGCGGTGCTGGAGGGGGCGGGCGGCAGCGTTACCCAGCTCGATGGCTCGCCGCTGCGCTACAACAAGCCGGACATCCTCAACCCCTGGTTCGTGGCCAAGGCATAAAACGGGATATCGGGATAGAAAAAGGCCGGACTGGCGTGAACAGCCAGTCCGGCCTTTTTTATTTCTCTATTCGCGTTGGGTCAGAAGACCTTCTTGAACGGCTTGATGGTCACCTTGGCATAGACACCGGCCGCCACATAGGGATCGGCATCGGCCCAGGCCTTGGCATCCGCCTGTGAGGCGAACTCGGCGATGACGGTGCTGCCGGTAAAGCCGGCATCGGCCGGATCCTCGGCATCGATGGCCGGGTTGGGGCCGGCGGTGAGCAGCCGCCCTTCATCCTGCAGCGCCTGTAGCCTGGCCAGATGGGCCGGGCGCGCCTGCTTGCGCAGCGGCAGGCTGCCCTGGACATCTTCGGAATAGATGAGATACCACATGAGAGGATCCTTTTCTTGATGGCAGTTATTTTTTCATTTCATTTTTCTGCTCGGCGGGCAGGTGGCGATAGAGATAGACACCGCTCAGCAGAGTGAATACCAGGGTCATGCCAAGCAGACCGAACACCTTGAAGTTGACCCACATCTCCTGCGGCAGGGTGAAGGCCACATAGAGGTTGAGCAGGCCGCAGACGGTAAAGAAGCCGACCCAGCCGAGATTGACCCGATCCCAGACGGGATCCGGTGCCTGCAGCTCCTTGCCCAGCATCTGCTTGATCAGGTTCTTGCCAAAGCCGTAGCGGCTGATGAGTAGGCCCAGCGCAAACAGTACGTTGATGACGGTGACTTTCCACTTGATGAAGGTGTCGTCGTGGAAGAAGACAGTGAGGCCGCCAAAGAAGCCGACCAGCAGGAAGGTGAACAGCTGCATCTTCTCGACCTTGCGATAGCGGATCCAGCTGTAGGCGAGCTGCAGACCGGTCACCACCACCAGGGCACCGGTCGCCATGTAGATGTCGTAGAACTTGTAGACTGCAAAGAAAACGATAAGAGGAATAAATTCAATAAATTGCTTCATGTCTGGCTCGTCGCCCTCAAAAGTGGACCGCAAAATTTCATTCAGTGTACCTGCCCGATGGGCAACGGCAAATGAATAAGACCGCTCATTCGTCAGCCAGTTCCTCAGCCAAATAGCTGCCTTGCGATCTCGGCGCCCAGCCGCTGCTGATCCCCCAGCAGATCGCGGATGTGGCGCTCTTCGATGAGCGGATTGAGCAGCACGGCCCGCAGCAGGGTGAGCGGCTGGGTGCCGTAGCGCCCCACGGCGCGCTGGGTGCGGGAGACAAAACTGTGCCCCTCGGCGCGCTGGGCCTTCTGCAGGGCGACGTTGAAGGTATTGACCTGTTCGTTGGCGGCCTCGTCCAGTACCTTGCCCTGCAGATGAGGGGGGATGCAGCGATAGGAGAGCAGGTTCATCACCGGGGCCGACATCAGCTCGAAGGCGGGATCCTGGTCGATAAGGCTGGCCATCAGGCGGGCCCGGTCGTAGTTGGCCTCGATGAGCTCGGCATAACCCTGCTGGCCGAACAGCTGGAAGGCGGCATCCAGATAGAGCGCATTGGCCGGGCGGGTGCCCTCCAGGGTGAAGCGGCCCTGATCAAAGGAGCTGGCGCGGATGGCGTAGGGGGCCTCCCGCTTGACCGCCATCATCAGGTCCGGCTGGCGGCAGAGCAGCATGCCGGTACCGAGCGGCACCAGCAATTGCTTGTGGCCATCCAGGGTGACGGTATCGGCTCGCTCGATCCCCGCCAGCAGTGCCTGATAGCGGGGCGAGAACAGGGTCGGGCCGCCCCAGGCGGCATCCACGTGAAAGTGGATCTGCTCGCGCTCGGCAATGTCCGCCAGCTCAGGCAGCGGGTCGATGGAACCGAAATCGGTGCTGCCGGCCACGCCGACCAGTGCCAGCACCTTGATCTTTTGTTCTTTGCACTGGGCAAGGGCCTGCTCCAGCGCGGCCATGTCGAGCCGGTTCTGGTCGTCGGTGGGAAGGCGCCAGACGCTGCGCGCCCCCAGCCCCAGCAGATCTATCCCCTTGTCGAAGGAGTAGTGCATGAGCCGCGAGCCCAGGATGACGGCGCCGCGATAGCCCTGCTCATAGAGCGCGAACAGGTTGTCGCCGCAGGCGCGGTTGCGGGCCAGCCAGAGGGCGGTGACGTTGGCGATGGTGCCGCCGCTGGTCATGACGCCGAGGGCGGCATCCTTGGCATGCATCTGGGCGTCATAGAAGAGATCGTCGGCGCGATAGATGAGGCGGTGCAGCTTGGCCAGCACCTCCCGCTCCAGAAAGCTGAGCAGACGGGAGGACTCCATCTTCATCGGGTTCTGGTTGAGCATCACCACCAGGCGGGACAACTCGGCGGTGAAGGCCGGTAACGGGGCCGTCATGTGGCCCATGTAGCGTGGCGAGGTGAGGTGGGATGCGCCAGGCACCAGGGTGGCCAGGCGCGCCAGGTACTCATCCATGGCGATGCCGGTGGCCGGCATGCGGGATTGATCGAGCTGGTGGGTGAACTGGTCGCGCTGGTAGGGAGCCTGACTGTCATCCGAGTGGTGGAAGGTCTCCAGCAGATCCGTCATGGCCTGGCCGAAGGCCGGATCCGGTAGTGCAAACAGTTCAGTCAACTTCATCAGGTTCTCCAGACCGGGTTGCCAGGGAGTCACTGGGGGGTGAGCAAGCGCGGTGGCAACAGCTACGTGGGCATCGGCCGCAGAGCATACACCAAAGGCCAGCGGGTGACAGCCATGCGCATCGCCTCAACGCACGGCAAATGGCATGAAAATCACTTTAAGCTAACACTTGTACTCTGAAATGACGGCAGCTAGAGTGAGCGCAGTTTGGGCAGGAGTATGCAATGAGCAGTGTGACGGATTATTCGCCCCGCGAGGAGCTGGCCAACCGCCTCAGCCACGGCCTGGGGCTGGTGCTGGGTATCCTGGGGTTGGTGTTGTTGTTGAACAAAGGCTGGGCGCAGGGCCCTCAGGCGCTGGTCAGTTACAGCCTCTATGGTGGCAGTCTGGTGCTGCTCTATCTGGCCTCGACCCTCTACCACAGCATGGCGGAAGGGCCGGCCAGACGCTGGTGCAAGGTATTCGACCACTGTGCCATCTATCTGCTGATCGCCGGTACCTATACCCCCTTCCTGCTGGTGGCGCTCGACACGCCATTGGCACAGGGGTTGATGGTGGTGATCTGGGGACTGGCGTTGGCGGGGGTGGTGTTCAAGCTGCTCTTCATCAACCGCTTCAAGAAGCTGTCGCTGTTTACCTACCTGATGCTGGGCTGGTTGTCGTTGCTGGTGGTCTATCAGCTTTACATTCACCTGGAGGGGGAAGGCTTGCTGCTGCTCGGGCTGGGTGGTCTCATCTACAGCCTGGGGGTGATCTTCTATGTGGCCAAGCGTATCCCCTACAACCATGCCATCTGGCATCTGTTTGTGCTGGGGGGCAGCGTTTGTCACTTTATGGCCATTTATGGCTACGTCGCATAACTAGCCCTTAATTGGTATTTTTTGCTGCTCAAAAGGATAAATTCGTGCGGTATCACACAGTTGGCCGCGGCGTTTGCTGACAAGCTAGGGACAGTTCAATTCGCAAAGGATGCACGAAATGAGTGATATCGCGCTTTCCATCAGCATGTTGTCGCTGGTGGCAGTGCTGGGGCTCTGGCTGGGAAACTGGCGGGTCTATGGCGTCGGTCTCGGGATCGGAGGGGTGCTGTTCGGCGGCATCATAGTGGGCCACTTCGCCGGCCTCTCGGGGCTGGCGCTGGATGAGCAGACCCTGCACTTCATTCAGGAGTTCGGCCTGATCCTGTTTGTCTACACCATCGGCATTCAGGTCGGCCCCGGCTTTTTCTCCTCCCTGCGCAGCTCCGGCCTCAAGCTCAACGGCTTCGCCGCCCTGCTGGTACTGCTTGGCTGCGCCGTGGCGGCAGCCCTGCACCAGCTGTTCGACGTGCCGCTGCCGGTGATCCTGGGGGTATTTTCTGGCGCCGTGACCAACACCCCGTCTCTCGGTGCCGGCCAGCAGATCCTGGCGGAACTGGGAGCAGCGCCCGGCTCCACCGGCCTGATGGGGATGGGCTATGCAGTCGCCTATCCGTTCGGCATCTGCGGCATCTTGTTGACCATGTGGCTGATCCGCATGTTCTTTCGCATCAAGATCGACGAAGAAGCAGCCCAGTTTGAACAACAGGCCGGCAAGACCAAGGAGAGTCTGCAGACCATCAACATCGCGGTGCGCAACCCCAACATCCACGGTTTGATGCTGAGCGAGATCCCGAGTCTCGACGAGGCAGACGTCATCTGCTCGCGCCTCAAGCGCGGTGATGATCTGATGGTGCCGCGGCCAGATTCGCGCATCGAACTGGGCGACCTGCTGCACCTGGTAGGTGAGCGGCACGCCCTGCGTAAAGTACTGCTGGTGCTGGGGGAGGAGGTGGAGACCTCGCTCTCCACTCGCGGCACCGACCTGCGGGTAGAGCGGGTGGTGGTGACCAACGAGCAGGTGCTCGGCAAGAAGATCCGCGATCTCGACATCAAGCAGAAGTACGACGTGGTGATCTCGCGCCTCAACCGGGCCGGCATCGAGCTGGTCCCGACCAGCCAGACCAGCCTGCAGTTCGGTGACATCCTCAACCTGGTGGGGCGGCTCGACGCCATCGAGGCGGTCACCAATGTGGTGGGCAACGTGCAGCAGAAACTGCAGCAGGTGCAGATGTTGCCGGTGTTCATCGGCATCGGCCTCGGCGTGCTGCTCGGCTCCATCCCCTTCTATCTGCCCGGGTTCCCGGCCGCACTCAAACTGGGTCTGGCGGGCGGGCCGCTGGTGGTGGCGCTGATCCTGTCGCGCATCGGCAGCATCGGCAAGCTCTACTGGTTCATGCCCCCCAGTGCCAACCTGGCGCTGCGGGAGATCGGTATAGTGCTGTTTCTGGCGGTGGTGGGCTTCAAGTCCGGCGCCGGCTTCATCGATACCCTGATCAACGGCGATGGTCCGGCCTGGATGATGTATGGGGTGGCGATCACCCTGATCCCGCTGCTGGTGGTCGGCGTGCTGGCCCGTCTGTACGGCAAGATGAACTACCTCACCCTGTGCGGCTTGCTGGCCGGTTCCATGACGGATCCTCCCGCCCTGGCGTTTGCCAACGGCATGCACCCCACCAGTGGTGCCAGTGCCCTGTCGTACGCGACCGTCTATCCGCTGGTGATGTTCCTGCGCATCATCTCACCCCAGTTGCTGGCCATACTGCTGTGGGCTGGTGCCTGATATGAAGCCCCTGACGGGGGCACTGGCAGTGCTCCCGTCATCAAAATGCAACACATTGATCATCTTGGTTTTATTTTCCATTCCCGCCGTTGTTGACCCTTCTGTTTAACCGACCGTTCCAGCCTCAAATCAGTCTATCCATTCGAATTTTCTAACTGGTTTCCGGCGCCATTCGCGGGCACATTAGACGGTGGAATATTGCATGCCAATAGAGATTCAGGAGAGAACATGAGCAGCCACAATATCGCATTGGATCAGGACGTCGTCGTTACCCAGTTGAAAGGCAAGGTTTACCTGGTGGCCGCTGATGGCAGCCAGAAGCAGCTCGCCGAAGGCGATATCCTGCCCAAGGATGCGGTGCTGATCACTCCTGAAGGCGCCAGCTTCCAAGGCGGCAACCAGACTTTCACCCTGAGCCCGACCCACGAGCAGCAGGCTGAGGATGAAGCGTCTCAAGAGCCTCTGCTTGCCCAGAATGTGCCGACCGGCAACCCGAATGACATCGCGGCCCTGCAAGAGGCCATTCTGGGCGGCGCCGACCCGACCAAGGAATTTGAAGCATCTGCCGCGGGTGGGGCGCCTGCCGCCGGTGGTGGTGGTATTGGTGGCGTGGCTGGCGCCAGCGGCAACGGTGGTTTCGTTACCATCGATCGTACCGGTGATGCAACCATAGCAGCGGCAGGTTTTGATACTGCCAACCAGGCCGATGCCGGCGTGACCGCTGATGCACTGCCGGGCGAAGAGAACCGCCTGATTGATCTCGTCCCGCCGGTGATCACCGTCTCCGCACCTGACAATACCAACGACACTACGCCGACCATTACGGGGACCACGGATGCCGCCGCAGGTAGTACCGTGACTCTGCTGGTGACCGATGCCAATGGCAATCAGCAAACCCTGATCACCACAGTCAATCCGGATGGCACTTTCAGCGTGGATGTCACCACTCCGCTGGTTGATGGCTCCTACACAGTGACAGCCAGCGTCACCGATCCGGCCGGCAACACAGCCACAGCCACCGATGACGGCAGCGTGGACAGTACAGCCCCGGACCTGGCCATCACCCTGGATGAGAACATCACTGCGGACGATGTCATCAACGCCGCCGAAGCGGGTCAGCAGATCCCGGTCAGCGGCACCGTCAGCGGCGAGTTCAAGGCTGGCGACATCGTCACCCTGACCGTCAACGGCAAGCCGTTCACCGGTCCGGTGGACGCCGATGGCCGCTTCACCATCCTGGTGGCGGGCAGCGACCTGGCGGCCGATGGCGACAAGACCATCGATGCCAGCGTGACCAGCACGGACGCGGCGGGCAACAGCGCCACCGCGACCGACAGCGAAGGGTACGAAGTTGATCTAGAAGTATCAGAGCTGGCGATTCGTTTGGACTCCGATATCACTGCGGACGATGTGATCAACGCAGCTGAGGCCCAGCAGGATATTCCAGTGAGTGGCACAGTGAGCGGCGAGTTCAATGAAGGTGACACCGTTACCCTGACCGTCAACGGCAAGTCGTTCACCGGTCCGGTGACTGCCGATGGCCGCTTCACCATCCTGGTGGCGGGCAGTGATCTGGCAGCAGATACCGACCGCACTATCGAGGCCAGCGTGACTAGCACCGATGCAGCGGGAAACAGCGCTACCGCGACCGACAGCGAAGGGTATGGGGTCGATACCACGGCGCCGGTGGATCTGGCCATCCGGTTGGATGCCAATATCACCGATGACGATGTCATCAACGCCACCGAAGCTGGCCAGCAGATCCCGGTGAGCGGCACCGTGAGCGGCGAGTTCAAGGTCGGTGACATTGTGACCCTGACCGTCGATGGTCAGACTTTCACCGGGCCGGTGGCCGCCGATGGCCGTTTCACCATTCTGGTGGCGGGCAGCGCTCTGGCGGCTGATACCGATCGCACGATTGACGCTCGCGTCACCAGCACCGATGCAGCGGGCAACAGCGCTACCGCGACCGACAGCGAAGGGTATGGGGTCGATACCACGGCGCCGGTGGATCTGGCCATCACGTTGGATGCCAATATCACCGATGACGATGTTATCAACGCCACCGAAGCTGGCCAGCAGATCCCGGTGAGCGGCACCGTGAGCGGCGAGTTCAAGGTCGGTGACATTGTGACCCTGACCGTCGATGGTCAGACTTTCACCGGGCCGGTGGCCGCCGATGGCCGTTTCACCATTCTGGTGGCGGGCAGCGCTCTGGCGGCGGACAGCGATCGCACGATTGACGCTCGCGTCACCAGCACCGATGCAGCGGGCAACAGCGCGACCGCGACCGACAGCGAAGGGTACGGGGTGGACACCAATGGGCCGGCTGACTTGGCCATCCGGTTGGATGCCAATATCACCGATGATGACGTGATCAATGCCACCGAGGCCCAGCAGGATATACCGGTGAGCGGCACCGTGAGCGGCGAGTTCAAGGCTGGCGACATCGTCACCCTGACCGTCAATGGCAAAACCTTCACCGGTCCGGTGGCCGCCGATGGCCGCTTCACCATTCTGGTGGCGGGCAGCGAGCTGGCGGCGGACAGCGATCGCACCATTGAGGCCAGCGTGACCAGTACCAATGCGGCCGGTAACAGCGCTACTGCGACCGACAGCGAAGGGTACGGGGTGGACACCAATGGGCCGGCTGACTTGGCCATCCGGTTGGACGCCAATATCACCGATGATGACGTGATCAATGCCACCGAGGCCCAGCAGGATATACCGGTGAGCGGCACCGTGAGCGGCGAGTTCAAGGCTGGCGACATCGTCACCCTGACCGTCAATGGCAAAACCTTCACCGGTCCGGTGGCCGCCGATGGCCGCTTCACCATTCTGGTGGCGGGCAGCGAGCTGGCGGCGGACAGCGACCGCACCATTGAGGCCAGCGTGACCAGTACCAATGCGGCCGGTAACAGCGCTACTGCGACCGACAGCGAAGGGTACGGGGTGGACACCAATGGGCCGGCTGACTTGGCCATCCGGTTGGACGCCAATATCACCGATGATGACGTGATCAATGCCACCGAGGCCCAGCAGGATATACCGGTGAGCGGCACCGTGAGCGGCGAGTTCAAGGCTGGCGACATCGTCACCCTGACCGTCAATGGCAAAACCTTCACCGGTCCGGTGGCCGCCGATGGCCGCTTCACCATTCTGGTGGCGGGCAGCGAGCTGGCGGCGGACAGCGACCGCACCATTGAGGCCAGCGTGACCAGCACCAATGCGGCCGGTAACAGCGCTACTGCGACCGACAGCGAAGGGTACGGGGTGGACACCAATGGGCCGGCTGACTTGGCCATCCGGTTGGACGCCAATATCACCGATGATGACGTGATCAATGCCACCGAGGCCCAGCAGGATATACCGGTGAGCGGCACCGTGAGCGGCGAGTTCAAGGCTGGCGACATCGTCACCCTGACCGTCAATGGCAAAACCTTCACCGGTCCGGTGGCCGCCGATGGCCGCTTCACCATTCTGGTGGCGGGCAGCGAGCTGGCGGCGGACAGCGACCGCACCATTGAGGCCAGCGTGACCAGCACCAATGCGGCCGGTAACAGCGCTACTGCGACCGACAGCGAAGGGTATGGAATGGACACCACCGCGACCGGTGCGCCGACCGTGGTCATCACCGAAGACATCAACAACGACGGCATCATCGACCGCATCGAGATCAGCGGCAAGGTGAACGTGGAAGTGGGCCTGCCGAGCGAGGCCAAGGCGGGGGACACCCTCAAGGTGAGCGGCCAGCCTGACCGCGAGCTGACGGCAGACGACATCCGCGCCGGCAAGGTGGGCTACGAGTTTGACCGTCCGGCGGACGGCGACAAACTGACCGTGACCGCCACCATTGTCGATGCGGCGGGCAACGTCTCCCTGCCGGGCAGCGACAGTGCCACCATGGGCGACACCACCGCGACCGGTGCGCCGACCGTGGTCATCACCGAAGACATCAACAACGACGGCATCATCGACCGCACCGAGATCAGCGGCAAGGTGAACGTGGAAGTGGGCCTGCCGAGCGAGGCCAAGGCGGGGGACACCCTCAAGGTGAGCGGCCAGCCTGACCGCGAGCTGACGGCAGACGACATCCGCGCCGGCAAGGTGGGCTACGAGTTTGACCGTCCGGCGGACGGCGACAAACTGACCGTGACCGCCACCATTGTCGATGCGGCGGGCAACGTCTCCCTGCCGGGCAGCGACAGTGCCACCATGGGCGACACCACCGCGACCGGTGCGCCGACCGTGGTCATCACCGAAGACATCAACAACGACGGCATCATCGACCGCACCGAGATCAGCGGCAAGGTGAACGTGGAAGTGGGCCTGCCGAGCGAGGCCAAGGCGGGGGACACCCTCAAGGTGAGCGGCCAGCCTGACCGCGAGCTGACGGCAGACGACATCCGCGCCGGCAAGGTGGGCTACGAGTTTGACCGTCCGGCGGACGGCGACAAACTGACCGTGACCGCCACCATTGTCGATGCGGCGGGCAACGTCTCCCTGCCGGGCAGCGACAGTGCCACCATGGGCGACACCACCGCGACCGGTGCGCCGACCGTGGTCATCACCGAAGACATCAACAACGACGGCATCATCGACCGCACCGAGATCAGCGGCAAGGTGAACGTGGAAGTGGGCCTGCCGAGCGAGGCCAAGGCGGGGGACACCCTCAAGGTGAGCGGCCAGCCTGACCGCGAGCTGACGGCAGACGACATCCGCGCCGGCAAGGTGGGCTACGAGTTTGACCGTCCGGCGGACGGCGACAAACTGACCGTGACCGCCACCATTGTCGATGCGGCGGGCAACGTCTCCCTGCCGGGCAGCGACAGTGCCACCATGGGCGACACCACCGCGACCGGTGCGCCGACCGTGGTCATCACCGAAGACATCAACAACGACGGCATCATCGACCGCACCGAGATCAGCGGCAAGGTGAACGTGGAAGTGGGCCTGCCGAGCGAGGCCAAGGCGGGGGACACCCTCAAGGTGAGCGGCCAGCCTGACCGCGAGCTGACGGCAGACGACATCCGCGCCGGCAAGGTGGGCTACGAGTTTGACCGTCCGGCGGACGGCGACAAACTGACCGTGACCGCCACCATTGTCGATGCGGCGGGCAACGTCTCCCTGCCGGGCAGCGACAGTGCCACCATGGGCGACACCACCGCGACCGGTGCGCCGACCGTGGTCATCACCGAAGACATCAACAACGACGGCATCATCGACCGCACCGAGATCAGCGGCAAGGTGAACGTGGAAGTGGGCCTGCCGAGCGAGGCCAAGGCGGGGGACACCCTCAAGGTGAGCGGCCAGCCTGACCGCGAGCTGACGGCAGACGACATCCGCGCCGGCAAGGTGGGCTACGAGTTTGACCGTCCGGCGGACGGCGACAAACTGACCGTGACCGCCACCATTGTCGATGCGGCGGGCAACGTCTCCCTGCCGGGCAGCGACAGTGCCACCATGGGCGACACCACCGCGACCGGTGCGCCGACCGTGGTCATCACCGAAGACATCAACAACGACGGCATCATCGACCGCACCGAGATCAGCGGCAAGGTGAACGTGGAAGTGGGCCTGCCGAGCGAGGCCAAGGCGGGGGACACCCTCAAGGTGAGCGGCCAGCCTGACCGCGAGCTGACGGCAGACGACATCCGCGCCGGCAAGGTGGGCTACGAGTTTGACCGTCCGGCGGACGGCGACAAACTGACCGTGACCGCCACCATTGTCGATGCGGCGGGCAACGTCTCCCTGCCGGGCAGCGACAGTGCCACCATGGGCGACACCACCGCGACCGGTGCGCCGACCGTGGTCATCACCGAAGACATCAACAACGACGGCATCATCGACCGCACCGAGATCAGCGGCAAGGTGAACGTGGAAGTGGGCCTGCCGAGCGAGGCCAAGGCGGGGGACACCCTCAAGGTGAGCGGCCAGCCTGACCGCGAGCTGACGGCAGACGACATCCGCGCCGGCAAGGTGGGCTACGAGTTTGACCGTCCGGCGGACGGCGACAAACTGACCGTGACCGCCACCATTGTCGATGCGGCGGGCAACGTCTCCCTGCCGGGCAGCGACAGTGCCACCATGGGCGACACCACCGCGACCGGTGCGCCGACCGTGGTCATCACCGAAGACATCAACAACGACGGCATCATCGACCGCACCGAGATCAGCGGCAAGGTGAACGTGGAAGTGGGCCTGCCGAGCGAGGCCAAGGCGGGGGACACCCTCAAGGTGAGCGGCCAGCCTGACCGCGAGCTGACGGCAGACGACATCCGCGCCGGCAAGGTGGGCTACGAGTTTGACCGTCCGGCGGACGGCGACAAACTGACCGTGACCGCCACCATTGTCGATGCGGCGGGCAACGTCTCCCTGCCGGGCAGCGACAGTGCCACCATGGGCGACACCACCGCGACCGGTGCGCCGACCGTGGTCATCACCGAAGACATCAACAACGACGGCATCATCGACCGCACCGAGATCAGCGGCAAGGTGAACGTGGAAGTGGGCCTGCCGAGCGAGGCCAAGGCGGGGGACACCCTCAAGGTGAGCGGCCAGCCTGACCGCGAGCTGACGGCAGACGACATCCGCGCCGGCAAGGTGGGCTACGAGTTTGACCGTCCGGCGGACGGCGACAAACTGACCGTGACCGCCACCATTGTCGATGCGGCGGGCAACGTCTCCCTGCCGGGCAGCGACAGTGCCACCATGGGCGACACCACCGCGACCGGTGCGCCGACCGTGGTCATCACCGAAGACATCAACAACGACGGCATCATCGACCGCACCGAGATCAGCGGCAAGGTGAACGTGGAAGTGGGCCTGCCGAGCGAGGCCAAGGCGGGGGACACCCTCAAGGTGAGCGGCCAGCCTGACCGCGAGCTGACGGCAGACGACATCCGCGCCGGCAAGGTGGGCTACGAGTTTGACCGTCCGGCGGACGGCGACAAACTGACCGTGACCGCCACCATTGTCGATGCGGCGGGCAACGTCTCCCTGCCGGGCAGCGACAGTGCCACCATGGGCGACACCACCGCGACCGGTGCGCCGACCGTGGTCATCACCGAAGACATCAACAACGACGGCATCATCGACCGCACCGAGATCAGCGGCAAGGTGAACGTGGAAGTGGGCCTGCCGAGCGAGGCCAAGGCGGGGGACACCCTCAAGGTGAGCGGCCAGCCTGACCGCGAGCTGACGGCAGACGACATCCGCGCCGGCAAGGTGGGCTACGAGTTTGACCGTCCGGCGGACGGCGACAAACTGACCGTGACCGCCACCATTGTCGATGCGGCGGGCAACGTCTCCCTGCCGGGCAGCGACAGTGCCACCATGGGCGACACCACCGCGACCGGTGCGCCGACCGTGGTCATCACCGAAGACATCAACAACGACGGCATCATCGACCGCACCGAGATCAGCGGCAAGGTGAACGTGGAAGTGGGCCTGCCGAGCGAGGCCAAGGCGGGGGACACCCTCAAGGTGAGCGGCCAGCCTGACCGCGAGCTGACGGCAGACGACATCCGCGCCGGCAAGGTGGGCTACGAGTTTGACCGTCCGGCGGACGGCGACAAACTGACCGTGACCGCCACCATTGTCGATGCGGCGGGCAACGTCTCCCTGCCGGGCAGCGACAGTGCCACCATGGGCGACACCACCGCGACCGGTGCGCCGACCGTGGTCATCACCGAAGACATCAACAACGACGGCATCATCGACCGCACCGAGATCAGCGGCAAGGTGAACGTGGAAGTGGGCCTGCCGAGCGAGGCCAAGGCGGGGGACACCCTCAAGGTGAGCGGCCAGCCTGACCGCGAGCTGACGGCAGACGACATCCGCGCCGGCAAGGTGGGCTACGAGTTTGACCGTCCGGCGGACGGCGACAAACTGACCGTGACCGCCACCATTGTCGATGCGGCGGGCAACGTCTCCCTGCCGGGCAGCGACAGTGCCACCATGGGCGACACCACCGCGACCGGTGCGCCGACCGTGGTCATCACCGAAGACATCAACAACGACGGCATCATCGACCGCACCGAGATCAGCGGCAAGGTGAACGTGGAAGTGGGCCTGCCGAGCGAGGCCAAGGCGGGGGACACCCTCAAGGTGAGCGGCCAGCCTGACCGCGAGCTGACGGCAGACGACATCCGCGCCGGCAAGGTGGGCTACGAGTTTGACCGTCCGGCGGACGGCGACAAACTGACCGTGACCGCCACCATTGTCGATGCGGCGGGCAACGTCTCCCTGCCGGGCAGCGACAGTGCCACCATGGGCGACACCACCGCGACCGGTGCGCCGACCGTGGTCATCACCGAAGACATCAACAACGACGGCATCATCGACCGCACCGAGATCAGCGGCAAGGTGAACGTGGAAGTGGGCCTGCCGAGCGAGGCCAAGGCGGGGGACACCCTCAAGGTGAGCGGCCAGCCTGACCGCGAGCTGACGGCAGACGACATCCGCGCCGGCAAGGTGGGCTACGAGTTTGACCGTCCGGCGGACGGCGACAAACTGACCGTGACCGCCACCATTGTCGATGCGGCGGGCAACGTCTCCCTGCCGGGCAGCGACAGTGCCACCATGGGCGACACCACCGCGACCGGTGCGCCGACCGTGGTCATCACCGAAGACATCAACAACGACGGCATCATCGACCGCACCGAGATCAGCGGCAAGGTGAACGTGGAAGTGGGCCTGCCGAGCGAGGCCAAGGCGGGGGACACCCTCAAGGTGAGCGGCCAGCCTGACCGCGAGCTGACGGCAGACGACATCCGCGCCGGCAAGGTGGGCTACGAGTTTGACCGTCCGGCGGACGGCGACAAACTGACCGTGACCGCCACCATTGTCGATGCGGCGGGCAACGTCTCCCTGCCGGGCAGCGACAGTGCCACCATGGGCGACACCACCGCGACCGGTGCGCCGACCGTGGTCATCACCGAAGACATCAACAACGACGGCATCATCGACCGCACCGAGATCAGCGGCAAGGTGAACGTGGAAGTGGGCCTGCCGAGCGAGGCCAAGGCGGGGGACACCCTCAAGGTGAGCGGCCAGCCTGACCGCGAGCTGACGGCAGACGACATCCGCGCCGGCAAGGTGGGCTACGAGTTTGACCGTCCGGCGGACGGCGACAAACTGACCGTGACCGCCACCATTGTCGATGCGGCGGGCAACGTCTCCCTGCCGGGCAGCGACAGTGCCACCATGGGCGACACCACCGCGACCGGTGCGCCGACCGTGGTCATCACCGAAGACATCAACAACGACGGCATCATCGACCGCACCGAGATCAGCGGCAAGGTGAACGTGGAAGTGGGCCTGCCGAGCGAGGCCAAGGCGGGGGACACCCTCAAGGTGAGCGGCCAGCCTGACCGCGAGCTGACGGCAGACGACATCCGCGCCGGCAAGGTGGGCTACGAGTTTGACCGTCCGGCGGACGGCGACAAACTGACCGTGACCGCCACCATTGTCGATGCGGCGGGCAACGTCTCCCTGCCGGGCAGCGACAGTGCCACCATGGGCGACACCACCGCGACCGGTGCGCCGACCGTGGTCATCACCGAAGACATCAACAACGACGGCATCATCGACCGCACCGAGATCAGCGGCAAGGTGAACGTGGAAGTGGGCCTGCCGAGCGAGGCCAAGGCGGGGGACACCCTCAAGGTGAGCGGCCAGCCTGACCGCGAGCTGACGGCAGACGACATCCGCGCCGGCAAGGTGGGCTACGAGTTTGACCGTCCGGCGGACGGCGACAAACTGACCGTGACCGCCACCATTGTCGATGCGGCGGGCAACGTCTCCCTGCCGGGCAGCGACAGTGCCACCATGGGCGACACCACCGCGACCGGTGCGCCGACCGTGGTCATCACCGAAGACATCAACAACGACGGCATCATCGACCGCACCGAGATCAGCGGCAAGGTGAACGTGGAAGTGGGCCTGCCGAGCGAGGCCAAGGCGGGGGACACCCTCAAGGTGAGCGGCCAGCCTGACCGCGAGCTGACGGCAGACGACATCCGCGCCGGCAAGGTGGGCTACGAGTTTGACCGTCCGGCGGACGGCGACAAACTGACCGTGACCGCCACCATTGTCGATGCGGCGGGCAACGTCTCCCTGCCGGGCAGCGACAGTGCCACCATGGGCGACACCACCGCGACCGGTGCGCCGACCGTGGTCATCACCGAAGACATCAACAACGACGGCATCATCGACCGCACCGAGATCAGCGGCAAGGTGAACGTGGAAGTGGGCCTGCCGAGCGAGGCCAAGGCGGGGGACACCCTCAAGGTGAGCGGCCAGCCTGACCGCGAGCTGACGGCAGACGACATCCGCGCCGGCAAGGTGGGCTACGAGTTTGACCGTCCGGCGGACGGCGACAAACTGACCGTGACCGCCACCATTGTCGATGCGGCGGGCAACGTCTCCCTGCCGGGCAGCGACAGTGCCACCATGGGCGACACCACCGCGACCGGTGCGCCGACCGTGGTCATCACCGAAGACATCAACAACGACGGCATCATCGACCGCACCGAGATCAGCGGCAAGGTGAACGTGGAAGTGGGCCTGCCGAGCGAGGCCAAGGCGGGGGACACCCTCAAGGTGAGCGGCCAGCCTGACCGCGAGCTGACGGCAGACGACATCCGCGCCGGCAAGGTGGGCTACGAGTTTGACCGTCCGGCGGACGGCGACAAACTGACCGTGACCGCCACCATTGTCGATGCGGCGGGCAACGTCTCCCTGCCGGGCAGCGACAGTGCCACCATGGGCGACACCACCGCGACCGGTGCGCCGACCGTGGTCATCACCGAAGACATCAACAACGACGGCATCATCGACCGCACCGAGATCAGCGGCAAGGTGAACGTGGAAGTGGGCCTGCCGAGCGAGGCCAAGGCGGGGGACACCCTCAAGGTGAGCGGCCAGCCTGACCGCGAGCTGACGGCAGACGACATCCGCGCCGGCAAGGTGGGCTACGAGTTTGACCGTCCGGCGGACGGCGACAAACTGACCGTGACCGCCACCATTGTCGATGCGGCGGGCAACGTCTCCCTGCCGGGCAGCGACAGTGCCACCATGGGCGACACCACCGCGACCGGTGCGCCGACCGTGGTCATCACCGAAGACATCAACAACGACGGCATCATCGACCGCACCGAGATCAGCGGCAAGGTGAACGTGGAAGTGGGCCTGCCGAGCGAGGCCAAGGCGGGGGACACCCTCAAGGTGAGCGGCCAGCCTGACCGCGAGCTGACGGCAGACGACATCCGCGCCGGCAAGGTGGGCTACGAGTTTGACCGTCCGGCGGACGGCGACAAACTGACCGTGACCGCCACCATTGTCGATGCGGCGGGCAACGTCTCCCTGCCGGGCAGCGACAGTGCCACCATGGGCGACACCACCGCGACCGGTGCGCCGACCGTGGTCATCACCGAAGACATCAACAACGACGGCATCATCGACCGCACCGAGATCAGCGGCAAGGTGAACGTGGAAGTGGGCCTGCCGAGCGAGGCCAAGGCGGGGGACACCCTCAAGGTGAGCGGCCAGCCTGACCGCGAGCTGACGGCAGACGACATCCGCGCCGGCAAGGTGGGCTACGAGTTTGACCGTCCGGCGGACGGCGACAAACTGACCGTGACCGCCACCATTGTCGATGCGGCGGGCAACGTCTCCCTGCCGGGCAGCGACAGTGCCACCATGGGCGACACCACCGCGACCGGTGCGCCGACCGTGGTCATCACCGAAGACATCAACAACGACGGCATCATCGACCGCACCGAGATCAGCGGCAAGGTGAACGTGGAAGTGGGCCTGCCGAGCGAGGCCAAGGCGGGGGACACCCTCAAGGTGAGCGGCCAGCCTGACCGCGAGCTGACGGCAGACGACATCCGCGCCGGCAAGGTGGGCTACGAGTTTGACCGTCCGGCGGACGGCGACAAACTGACCGTGACCGCCACCATTGTCGATGCGGCGGGCAACGTCTCCCTGCCGGGCAGCGACAGTGCCACCATGGGCGACACCACCGCGACCGGTGCGCCGACCGTGGTCATCACCGAAGACATCAACAACGACGGCATCATCGACCGCACCGAGATCAGCGGCAAGGTGAACGTGGAAGTGGGCCTGCCGAGCGAGGCCAAGGCGGGGGACACCCTCAAGGTGAGCGGCCAGCCTGACCGCGAGCTGACGGCAGACGACATCCGCGCCGGCAAGGTGGGCTACGAGTTTGACCGTCCGGCGGACGGCGACAAACTGACCGTGACCGCCACCATTGTCGATGCGGCGGGCAACGTCTCCCTGCCGGGCAGCGACAGTGCCACCATGGGCGACACCACCGCGACCGGTGCGCCGACCGTGGTCATCACCGAAGACATCAACAACGACGGCATCATCGACCGCACCGAGATCAGCGGCAAGGTGAACGTGGAAGTGGGCCTGCCGAGCGAGGCCAAGGCGGGGGACACCCTCAAGGTGAGCGGCCAGCCTGACCGCGAGCTGACGGCAGACGACATCCGCGCCGGCAAGGTGGGCTACGAGTTTGACCGTCCGGCGGACGGCGACAAACTGACCGTGACCGCCACCATTGTCGATGCGGCGGGCAACGTCTCCCTGCCGGGCAGCGACAGTGCCACCATGGGCGACACCACCGCGACCGGTGCGCCGACCGTGACCATTGTTGATGACACCAATAATGACCAGATATTGACCAAAGCCGAGATCGGCAATGATCAGATCCAGATGCGGGCAGAGGTCAGCAATAGTGACCTAGTTGCAGGTGGCAAGGTCACCTTGACCATCAATAACGGCGGCACCGAAAGCTCGGTAGAGCTGAAGCTGGTGAATGGTGTGCTGATGTTGGCAAGCGGGCAGCTGGCAAGCGGCTTTGTTTACAACAATGGCACCATCAGCTGGACGGAAACGACCCCGGCCAACGGCAAGTCGTTGACTGTGACGGCGACCCAGACCGACAAGGCGGGTAACGTCTCCCTGCCGGGCAGCGACAACGCGCAGATCCTGAATGAAGCGCCGGAGACTGCGAATAAACAGGCAAATGGTCAGGAAGATGCAACCAGTATCGCCATCCCGACCCTCAGTGGCAGCGATATCGATGGCAGCGTGGTGAGTTTCACCATCAAGAGCCTGCCTGCCAACGGCATCCTCTATCTGAACGGGGTAGCGGTGACGGTGGATCAGAGCATTGCGGTGGCGGATGCTGGTAAGCTCACCTTCACTCCGAATGCCAACTGGAACGGCAATACCAGTTTCAACTATGCGGCTGTGGACAACGATGGCGCCGTGGATGCTAGCCCTGCGACCGTGACCATCAAGGTGGATGCGGTCAACGATCTGCCGACGCTGACCATCTCCAACGGGGCTGTCGTCTCTGAAGAGGGGCTGGCAAATGGCATTGCCGACACGATCGGCAACCCGGATACCACCAACGCCATCAAGGCATCCGGTACCCTCTCGGTGGGCGACATCGACAGCAGCACGCTCAACATTTCCCTGAACGGACCGGCCGGGCTGACGTCCGGTGGTGCCAAGGTTCAGTGGAACTGGGATGCGAGTAGCAAGACGCTGGTCGGCTACACGGGAGCGATTGGCGGCGCCGATTACAAGGCGGTGGTCGAGGTCAAGCTGACGGCACCCAATGCCAGCGGCAAGGGAGAGTGGACCTATGACGTGACCCTCAAGGGCCCCCTCGACCACGGGGATACGACCTCGGAAGACAAGCTGTCGTTCCAGCTGGACGTGGAGGTCTCCGATGGCAGCGGCGTCACCAAGGGCAAGCTGGATGTCACCGTCGAGGATGACTCGCCGGTGGCCGGTGACATGGCGGCCGTCTCCGTCATCAAGACCAACATCCCGGATACCCTGACCGGCCTGTTTGATCTGACTAAGTACAGTGGCAGCAACCAGACGACCCTGAACGTGAGCGGCTTCAGCATCACGGCGCTGGGCTTTACCTCGTCGACCAACTCGGCCCTTATCACCGCCAATGTCAACGGTTCCAGCGCTGGCCTGGGGGTTTCCAGTGTCGGTTCACCGAACCACAACCTCGCCAACGAGGTGGACTTCCGCCACTTTGCAAACGGTACTTCTGCTTCCGAGCAGCTGATCGTCAAGCTGGATGCGGGCAAGGTGGCCTATGGCGCCAACATCAAGTTCAGCCAGATGTTCGGTGGCGAGCTGGAGAGCGGCGTGGTCGAGTTCTACCGCGGCGGCGTGTTGATTGGTACCCAGACCTTCAGCTCCAACGCGGCGGGTGGCGACTATGCCGGCAACTTCCAGGTGCAGCAGGGTGGCTTCGATACCATGGTCATCAAGGCCACCAACAATGGTAACGGCCTCTATGGCGACAACAGCGACTTCACCGTGAAGAGCATCGAGTTCCTTGGTGCCACCACGGCGCCGGCCATCGCCTACGGTTCCGGCACTGTCACCCCGCAGTGGGGCGCCGACGGCAAGGGCTACATGCAGCTGGTCGGTTCTACCGAGACCGGGCTGACCACGGCGACCGGCAAGCTGATCACCACCACGATGGAATCGGCCAATACTCTGGTCGGCAAGGCCAGCGATGGCACCCTGGTGTTCCGTCTGGAATTTACCCCGGCCACCGGCAAGTGGGAGTTCTTCCAGTATCAGAACATGTCCAAACCGCTGGGAGATGGCGACATCGACTTCCAGATCAAGGTGGTGGATGGCGACGGCGACTACAGCCTGGGCTCTTTCGCAACCAAGCCGCTGTTTACGCCCATCGTACAGTCGGTCTCCAGCGAGAGTGCGGCCGAGGGCGGCAACCTGCTGCACACGGTGACGCTGTCTGATGCGACCCAGGAAGCGACCCAGTATGACTTCGGCATCAAGGGCAGCGGCACCAGCCCGGCCTCCAGCTTTGACTGGGGTACTGCCCAGTTCAGCAACGGGGTGACCTACAACAACGCCACCGGCAAGATCACCGTGCCGGCCGGGGTGTCGGGCTTTACCGTGACCATCCCGACGGTAGACGATCGTCTGGTCGAAGCGAATGAGACCCTGACGGTGACCGTGGGCGGTCAGAACGGCATCGGTACCATCATCGACAACGATCGTGCGCCGGTGACCACGGGTGGCTACAGTACCGGCAAGGAAGACACGCTGCTGGTGCTGAAGTGGGCCCAGTTTGGTGCCAGTGATGATCAGGCCGCTTCTGACCTGAGCGTGCAGATCAACACCCTGCCGCTGAACGGCAAGCTGGAGTACCTGAACGCAGCCGGCCAGTGGATTGCGGTGAAGGTGGGGGATCTTGTCTCCTACGCCGATATTGACAGCGGCCACCTGCGCTTCGTGCCAGGCCTCAACGAGTCGAGCACCAATGCCAGCAACGGCAATGGCCTCGTGACCGGCAACCTGCAGGGTGATTACGCCAGCTTTGGTTACCAGATCAGCGACGGCGCCAACCTGAGCAACAACGGCAAGCTGGTGATCGATATCACGGCGGTCGCGGACAAGCCGGTGGTCGACATCAGCCTGACGGGCAACGGCGTCCCGCTTTATACCCAGTACCCGTCGTCCGGCATCTCCACCGGGGCGTTCCAGAGCGGCAACTTCAACAAGGGCAACTTTGGCATCAGCAGCAGCTTTACCGACAGCACCACCACTCAGGACAGCGTGGTGGGGACCAGCGGCAACGACTACATCGTCAGCGTGAAGGGGGGCGGCGATTACTTCGTCGGCGGTGCGGGCAATGATGTATTGGTCGGCGGCAACTCGGTCTCCGGCGATACCCTCGACGGCGGCACCGGCAACGACATCCTGGTGGCCGGACTGGGTGGCGATACCCTGTATGGCGGCGCCGGTACCGACCTGGCCGTACTGATGGGCTCGCGTGCCAACTATGTCATCGAGCGCAGAAGTGACGGTGGTTTCAACTTCCTGGTGAAGGAGAACGGCGTCACCATCAGCAAGTCGCTCTACGACATCGAGCTGGTACAGTTTGATGACGGCATCTACCAGTTCAACCAGACCGACGGCACCCTGACGGCGGTACAGCCGAGCGTGGTGGATTACCCGTTCGAGATCAGCGCTTCCCTGACCGACCGGGATGGCAGCGAGCAGTTCGACAGCCTGGTACTGACCGGCATGCCGACGGGGTCGACTCTGTATCAGGGTTCCACCGTGCTCGGCACCGTGGGAGCCGACGGCAAGCTGACGCTGACCGGTCTGTGGAACCAAAGCGCGCTGGACGTCAAGCTGACCGGTCTGACCCTGCGGGTTCCGGGCAGCAGTGCCGGCCAGTTCGACCTCAAGGTAGAAGCCATCGCCAAGGAAGTGGCGACCGATCAGACCAGCAGTGCATCGGATCAGGATTCGATCCGCATGAGCTACTTCCTTTCCACCGAAGGGGAGCCGGGCGATCAGAACCGCACCTATGGTAACGAGCACAATATCGTGGTCGGGGATCTGGATGGCAGCGTGGTACTGCCGGGCCAGAACTACAACATCGCCTTCATGGTCGACAGCTCGGGCAGTATCGGCACCAGCGCCATGAACACCATCAAGAGCCAGCTGGCACAGGTGTTCTCCAGCCTCAAGGCGAGCGCCGGCACCGATGGCGCCGGGACGGTCAACATCTTCCTGGTGGACTTCGACACCATGGCCAACAAGTCGGTCAGCGTGAACCTGAAGGACAGCAACGCCCTGAGCCAGCTGCAAGCCATTCTCGACAGCATGGATGGCAGCACCAACAGCGGTGGTGGCACCAACTACGAGGATGTGTTCAAGACTACGGCCAACTGGTTCAACAGCTCGAGCGTACAGGGTAATACCAATGCCAAGAACCTGACCTACTTCATTACCGATGGTAAGCCGACTTACTATCTGAGCAATGAAGGCAGCAACCCGCTGGTTGATGACTACACCAACAACAACAAGGACGTGTATCTCAATCAGCTGCTGCAAAATGGCTATGTGCCCGGTCAGGTATACAAGAACGGTAACTTCACCGTGATTGATGGTCAGGGCGTCGTGTACAAGAGCGATACCTCAGGCAAGGTCTCCACGATTGGCTATATGCGCCCTGATGGTCTGGGTGGTTATACCTACTCGACATTGGACGGTGATGGCCGTAATACCACCAATACTACAATTACGAACTCCGTTGCTGGCTTTGGTTTGCTGACGGGCATGGGGGTCACGGTGGAAGCGATCGGACTGGGGGCCAACATCTCCTACAACGATCTCAAGTCCTACGACTCTGACGGCGTCATCATGACCGGTGTCAACGCCAGCGACCTGGCCAACGCCATCCTGGGTACCTCGGTGAACAACCTGCCGGGCAGCGACCGGATCGACGGCGGTGCCGGTGACGACATCCTGTTCGGTGATGCCATCCACTTCGCCGGTATCAACGGTGAAGGCTACGCGGCCATCAAGCAGTATGTGGCCGGCAAGCTGAGTGCAGGCTCGGTGACCGATGCCCAGGTTCATGACTACATCACGGATCATGCCAGCGAGTTCGATCAGTCCTCCAACAACGACAAGGCGGACGTGCTGATCGGCGGGGATGGCAACGACATCCTGTTCGGCCAGGGTGGCGATGACTTCCTGTTCGGCGGTACCGGCAACGACATCCTGTTCGGCGGTGCCGGCAACGACACCCTGTACGGCGAGAGCGGCAACGATACCCTGTACGGTGGCAGCGGCAACGACACCCTGTACGGCGGTAGCGGTGACGATACCCTGAGCGGTGGTCTGGGCAATGACATCCTGGTCGGCGGGCTTGGCAATGACATCCTCAAGGGGGATGGCGGAGCCGATACCTTCACCTGGCTGCAGGGCGATACCGCTGCGGGCAGCGTGGCCAAGGATTACGTGGTTGACTTCTCCAAGGCAGAAGGTGACAAGCTGGATCTGAGCGACCTGCTGGATCACGATGGTTCTCGCAACCAGAACGATCTGAAGAGCCTGCTCTCTGTCTTCCAGGACAGCGAAGGGGTTCACCTGCAGGTCAAGGAGAGCAGCGCCGCCCCCGTGACCCAGGAGATAGTGCTGATGAACCACACGTTCGACAGCCTTACCGGCAGCGCGTCGGCCACCTCGTCTCAGGTGATCGACTACATGCTGAACAACAACATGCTGGATATCGACAAGTAATCCGGTCGACCCCAGGCAACAAGCGGCAGAGTCATCTGCCGCTTTTTTTATGTCATGGGATTGAAGGGGGCGCTGATTTTCATCGGATAATCAGGGCCGTATCACCGTCGACAGAGGATTGTGAGCGAATGGTTACTGACAAGCTTGAAGAGAGCCCGGCCGCGAGCTGGGTCTCGCTTTTTTTTATCAAGTTCCTGCATCATCTGGCCGACATAGGATAAGAATACGGGTCGTGTTGGGATTCTGACCCTTCTATACTATGGCGAGACTCGGGCAACGGACGTAAGGGCTTTATATGGCGAGCATATTGGATTCAGTGGACCAACGTACCCAGCTGGTAGGGGAGAACCGCCTGGAGCTGTTGATGTTCCGTTTGGGATCCCAACAGTTGTTTGCTATCAACGTGTTCAAGGTGCGGGAAGTGGTCAAGCTGCCACATCTCAACAAGATGCCGGGAGCGCACCACAACATCAGCGGGGTAGCCAACATCCGTGGCACCTCCATTCCGGTGATCAACCTGCGCAGCGCCATCGGCATGCGCCCCATGCCCATCGATGCCGAGTCCAACCTCATCATTACCGAATACAACCGCACCATTCAGGGCTTTCTGGTGGGGCAGGTGGCCAACATCGTCAACATGACCTGGAAGGACATATTGCCGCCGCCGCGTTCCGCCGGGCGGGCGAACTACCTGACCGCCATCACCCGTATTCCCGAGGACGGTGTCGATCAGATCGTCGAGATCATCGACGTGGAGAAGGTGCTGGCCGAGATCATCACCTATGACATCCGCATCTCGGAAGAGGTGCTGGATCGGGAGATCCTGCCGGAAATGCACGGCCGCAAGGTGCTCATCGTCGATGACTCCAGCACGGCCCGCAATCTGGTGCGCGAAACCCTGGGCCAGCTGGGGCTGGAGGTGATCGAATGCCAGGATGGCCTGCAGGCGCTTAACTTGCTCAAGGGGTGGTGCGATGCGGGCAAGAAGGTGACCGACGAGATCCTGCTGATGATCACCGATGCCGAGATGCCGGAGATGGACGGCTACCGGTTGACCCACGAAATTCGCAGCGATGCCCGCATGTCCGATCTCTTCATCACCCTCAACACCTCGCTGAGCGGCAACTTCAACGAGGCCATGGTCAAGAAGGTGGGCTGCGATCGCTTCATCTCCAAGTTCCAGCCAGACCTGCTGGTCGGGGTGGCCCAGGAGCGGCTGCGCCAGATCCTGGAACGCTGAGACCGGAGCAATAAAAATCCCGCCAAGGCGGGATTTTTATTGGGGTTGGAACCCGGAAGATAGGCAAGGCCATGACACCGGGATCACTGGGTCAGCAGCGGCTCGATGAAGCTGGCCACCCGGTCGCGGATCTGCGGCTGGGCGGCGGCGGTGGGGTGGATGCCATCGTTCATCATGAGTTCAGGGCGCAGCGCAATATCATCCATGAAGAAGGGCATCAGCGGCAGCTGATTGGCGCTGGCCAGTTCCGGGAAGATCTGCTCGAACTGGCGCAGGTAACGCGCGCCGTAGTTGCGGGGTAGCTGGATCTGGGTCAACACGGTTTTTACCTGTTGCGCCTTGGTCAGCGCCACCATCTTGGTGAGATTGTCCCGGGTGATGGCCGGCGCGAACCCGCGCAGCCCATCGTTGCCACCCAGCTCGATCAGCACCCAGTCCGGTTGATGTTCCTTGAGCAGGGCCGGCAATCTGGCCAGCGCCCCTTGCGTAGTTTCACCACTGATGCTGGCATTGATAAGCTGATGTTTACCCCCCTGCTGCTGCCATTTCTGATTGAGCAGCGCAGGCCAGCTCTGCTCCGCCGGCATCTGATAACCCGCACTCAGGCTGTCGCCCAGTACCAGCAGGGTCTGGGCCTGCACCGATGACACCAGGCAGCACAAGGCAAACAGGAAACGCGTCATGAATTCAACTCCCATTATCAACGTCAAGGGCCTGGGCAAGACAGTGCGCCTGGGCCAGGAAAGCCTCACCATCCTTGAAGGGATCGACCTGCAAGTCAATAGCGGCGAAACGGTGGCGCTGGTCGGCGCCTCCGGCTCCGGCAAGTCCACCCTGCTGGGGCTGCTGGCCGGGCTGGATCTGCCGAGCCAGGGGGATATCGAGATCCTCGGCCAGTCGCTGCTGCAGCTGGACGAGGAGGGGCGTGCCCGGCTGCGGGCCGAGCAGGTTGGCTTTGTGTTCCAGTCCTTCCTGCTGCTGCCCACCCTGAGCGCGCTGGAGAACGTCATGCTGCCTGCCGAGCTGCGTGGCGAGACCCGCTGCGAGCCGCGGGCTCGCGAGCTGCTGGCGGCGGTCGGCCTCGGCGAACGGCTGCACCATCTGCCGCCGCGCCTCTCCGGCGGTGAACAACAGCGGGTCGCCATCGCCCGGGCCTTCATGACCCGGCCCAGCCTGCTGCTGGCCGATGAGCCCACCGGCAACCTCGACAGCAAGACCGGGGAGCGGGTGATCGAGCTGCTGTTCGAGCTCAACCGCGAGCATGGCACCACGCTCGTGGTGGTGACCCATGATCACGAGCTGGCTCAGCGTTGCCAGCGGCAACTGGTGATGGCGGCCGGACGGCTGGCGGCGGATGCGTCAGCATCCGAAGCTGCCTCTGCAGCAAGAGTCAGGGAGCTGTCATGAGTCAGTGGCAATTGGGATTCAAGTTATGGTGTGGGGAAGGCGTCAATGACAAGGGGCTGTCCGGACTGATGCAGGTGAGGAGCACGTCATGAGTCAATGGCGACTGGGATTCAAGTTATGGTGTGGGGAAGGCGTCAATGACAAGGGGCTGCCCGGACTGATGCAGGTGAGGAGCACGTCATGAGTCAGTGGCGACTGGGATTCAAGTTATGGTGTGGGGAAGGCGTCAATGACAAGGGGCAGCCCGGACTGGCGCAGGTGAGGAGCACGTCATGAGTCAATGGCGACTGGGATTCAAGTTATTGCGCCGGGAAGGATTCAATGGCGAGCTGCGCTGGTTCGTGCTGGCGCTGGCGCTGAGTGTGGCCTGCGTGCTGAGCGTGGCCCTGGTGGCGGATCGGCTGGATGCCGGGCTCAAAGCCTCCGGCCGGGACTTTATCGGTGCTGACCGGGTGCTGCGCTCGGCCACGCCGGCGCCGGCCGCCTGGCTCGAGCAGGCGGCAAAAACGGGCCTGGCGGTGCAGACCACGGTCAGCTTCAACAGCATGCTGTTTCATGGTGATGCCCTGCAACTGGCCTCCATCCGCGCCGTGCCTGAGGATTTCCCCTTCTACGGCAAGCTGGAGCTGAGCCCCCAGCGGGCGCCGGCGCCCGGCGAGATCTGGCTCTCCGCCCGGGTGATGCAGCTGCTGGCGGCCAAGCCGGGGGATGAGCTGGAAGTGGGCAATACGGTGCTCAAGGTGGCGGGGGGACTGGGTCAGGAGCCGGATCAGGGCTTCAGCCCCTTCCTGCTGGCGCCGCGGGCGCTGATCCACAGCGCCGATGTGGAGGCGACCGGTGCCCTGCTGCCGGGCAGCCGCCAGCAGTGGCGCTACCTGTTCAAGGGCACCCGCGAGCAGGTGGCCGATTATGAACGCTGGCTCAAACCCAGACTCAAGGCGGGGCAGAAGCTGATCAAGCCGGACGATCAGGGCTCCCAGGTGGGCCGCTCGCTGGCCAATGCCGAGCGCTTCTTCCGGCTCGCCTCCCTGGCGGGAGTGCTGCTGGGGGCGCTGGCCATGGGCATCGCGGTGCGTCACTTCGCCGAGCGCCAGACCAACATGGTGGCGCTGCTCAAGACCCTGGGGGCCTCCCGCCGCTCGCTATGGCAGTTGATGGGCACCCTGCTGCTGTCGCTGACGTTGGTCGGCGCCCTGCTCGGTCTGGTGGCGGGCAGCGCCATGCAGTGGCTGACCCTGCATCTGCTGGGCAACCTGCTGCCAGCGGATCTACCGCCGCCGTCGTGGCGGCCCTTTGCGTTGGGGTTGGCGGTGGCCTTCTTCATCACCCTGCTGCTGGCCTTCGTGCCCTTTTTGCGCCTGCTCAAGGTGCCGCCGCTGCGGGTGCTGAGGCGCGAGCTGGAGGCAGGGATCCCCCCCTGGCTGGCGTTGCCGGTGGCGCTGCTCGGCCTGTTTGGGCTGGTGTGGGGCTTCACCGCCGATGCGACCCTGGCGCTGGGGCTGATCGGCGGCATGGGCTTGCTGATGGGGCTGCTGGCGCTGATCGCCTCCTTGCTGCTGCGGCTGGGACGCCGGGTGCAGGGACCCCACGCGCTGCGGCTGGCCATCAGCCATCTCTCCCGCGAGCGGGGCAGCGGCCTGTTCCAGCTGGCGGGCTTTGCGCTGGCACTCATGCTGTTCGGCCTGTTGTGGGCGGCGCGGGTCGACCTGCTCGGCGAGTTCTCGGCCCGGTTGCCGGCGGATGCCCCCAACCGCTTCCTGGTCAACGTGGCAGACGGGGAGCGGGAGGGGATCCTGGCCGATCTGCGCCAGGCGGGGGCCGTGACCTCGGACTTCTACCCCATGGTGCGGGGCCGGTTGGTCAGCATCGCCAGCGAGGCGGTGCGCGACACGGATGAAGATGGCCGCGAAGGGGTCAATCGCGAGCTCAACTTCACCACCACCGCCACCCTGCCGCCGGACAATACCCTGACCGCAGGGCGCTGGCTGGATGGCCCCGGCCAGGTATCGGTAGACAAGGATCTGGCCAAACGGCTCAACATCGCCCTCGGCGACACCTTGGGCTTCACCATCGAGGGGCGCAGCTTCAAGGCGCAGGTGACCAGCTTGCGGGCCATCAAGTGGGACAACATGCGGCCCAACTTCTACATGATCTTCTCGCCGGACGTGCTGGCGCCCTTCTCCCAGACCTGGCTCGGCAGCTATCGTCTGCCGGAGCAGGGGCGAGTGGCCGAAGTGGAGCTGATCCGCCGACACCCCACGGTGAGCCTGATCGATGTGGACGACTTGATCGTGCGGCTGACGGCGGTATCGGATCAGGTGAGCCGGGCGCTGGGGTTGATGCTGGGGCTGGTGACGGTGGCGGCGTTGCTGGTGCTGCTGACCCAGACCCAGGCCAGCATGGCCCATCGGCGCCGGGAGCTGCTGCTGATGCGCACCCTGGGGGCCGGCAGCGAGCTGCTTCGGAAGATGCTGCGCTGGGAGCTGGTTGCCAGCGGCCTGCTGGCGGGGCTGTGCGCCGCCATGGTGGTCGAACTCTGCTCCCTCGGCCTGCAGTGGTGGTGGTTCGAGGGGCAGTGGCAGTTCCACTGGGCCATCTGGGCCGGTCTACCGCTGCTGGGGGCCGTGCTGGTGACGCTGGCGGGGCAGGGCATGCAGCGTCAGCTGCTGGCGGGCACCCTGAGCGATCGGCTGCGTGGATTGGGGCAGGGCCTGCTCTGATCACCGCATCCTGTGCGGATGCCGCAAGGCGCAATAACAGTCAGCCCGGCCAATGGCCGGGCTGACTGTTATCCGGTTGGCTGATAAGCCCGGTCAGCGGGGCGTGCTCAGCAGATTGGCAAGGGCCTGGGGCAGCGCCGGGTAGGTGAAGTGGAAGCCGGCCTGCTGCAGACGGGTCGGCAGCACCCTCTGGCCGGTGAGCAGCAGATCGGCCGCTTCGCCCATCAGCAACTGCAGCAGGGGGGCCGGTACGAAGAAGAGGTGCGGCCGGTGCAGGGTGCCTGCCAGGGTCTGGCTGAACTCGCGGTTGCTGACCGGTTGCGGCGCCGTGCCGTTGAACAGGCCGTCGCACTCGTCGTGTTCCAGCAGGAACAGGATGGCGCGCACCAGATCCTGAATGTGGATCCAGCTCATGATCTGGTGCCCCGTGCCCATGGGGCCACCGAGGCCGACGCGATAGGGAGGCAACATTTTGGGCAGGGCGCCGCCGTCGGTGCCGAGCACCAGCCCGATGCGCACGATGCAGACCCGGGTATGCTTGCTGCGGGCTTCGCGGGCCAGGGTTTCCCACTGCTGACAGAGCTGATGGGTGAATTCGTCGTGAGGGGTCTGGCACTGCTCGTCCAGCGGCTCATCGCCCTGACGGCCATACCAGCCGATGGCGGAGGCGTTGATCAGCACCCTGGGCGGCGTATCGGAGAGCTTGACCAAGTCGACCAGCTGTTCGGTCAATAACCAGCGGCTGTCACACAGCAGCTGCTTGCGCCGCTCGCTCCAGCGGCCGTTGGCGATGGGCTCCCCCGCCAGGCTGATGACCGCGTCCACGTCGTTGAGGTTGTCGAGCCGATCCAGGCTGTCGAGCAGTTTGACGTCGTGGCCGAGCAGATCATAGGCGCGGCTGCCCTGACGGGTCAGCACCAGCACCTCGTGAGCCACCTTGAGATGGGCCACCAGACGGCGACCGATGAAGCCTGTCCCTCCCGTGATCAATATTTTCATATGCAGACTCCCTGACGCTGTTGGCTCTACTCTAGTGGGCTGGCACCAGATGAACAAGCAGCTGTTTTTGCAAAGATTATAATCGTCACTGCAGGCATCTGGCGCATCGCGCCAGGGGGCGTGCAGCGAGTCGCGCGAGCATGCGAAGGGATGGCAGCGACTGCCGCTGTCGCCCCGCTGCAGACGCGATATAGTGTTGGTCAGAGCGCCCCGCTCTGCCGTCAGAGTTGTCAGAAAGGCTTGTCAGAGAAGGGGATAGGAGTAGACTCGTCCGCTTTTTCACCGTTGCCGCGAGGGTGGGTATGCCGTTTCGTCGTTTGAGGTTGCGCCAGTTTTATACCAGGCTGGGGGCGGCGTTGCTGGCCGGCCTGCTCCCCTTGCTGCTCGGGGTATTGATCGTCTCCTGGCAGACCTTTGCCGGCATGAAGCAGGATGCTGAAGAGCGCCTGCTTCATGCCAGGGAGATGCTGGAGCGCACCCTGGATCACGCCCATCAGGCGGCGGCCATGGTGCAGGGCAGCGTGGGGCGCCCCTGCGAGGAGGTGGTGCAGGGGCTGCGGGATCAGGTGGCGACCGTGCCGGACGTGCGCACCGTCAACCTGGCCAAAGGGGAAGTGGTCTACTGCTCCTCCCTCTACGGTCCCTATCAGGGCCCCTTCAAGCTGGCCGATTATGCCAATGGCCAGCTGGATCTGATGCGGGGCAATCCGGTGACGCCGGGGCGGCCTCTGGTGGTCTATCGCCAACCGGTGGGGGAGTACAGCGTGTTGGTCGGCATCGATGGCTACTACCTGCACAACATCCTCGACATGCTCAGCCGCAACTCGCCGCTGACCCTGGTGATCGGGGCGCAGAGCATGCTGGCCGACGGCCAGATCCACGACGAGGTGCCGCCCGTGGCGCTGGGGTCGCTGGAGCAGACCTCCGGCAAGTATCCGTTTCGGGTGGTCACGGAGCTCTCCCACGACGAGTACGGCAGCCATATCTGGATCTACTCTCGGGCCAGTCTCATCATCTACCCATTGCTGGGTCTGCTGGCGGGC
Source organism: Aeromonas sp. CD (assembly GCF_033349375.1). Taxonomy (NCBI): domain Bacteria; kingdom Pseudomonadati; phylum Pseudomonadota; class Gammaproteobacteria; order Aeromonadales; family Aeromonadaceae; genus Aeromonas; species Aeromonas sp. CD. The sequence goes on along the minus strand of NZ_CP137631.1, from coordinate 3,953,073 downwards.
TGCCTGGTCTACTGGCTGGCCGGCCGCTCGACTTCTCCCTCCCAGGAGCTGAAGCGGGCGCTGGATCAGCGGGAGTTCATCCCCTACCTGCAACCTGTGGTGACCGGTGACGACGCGCACTGGAGCGGCTGCGAGGTGCTGATGCGCTGGCAGCATCCGCGTCAGGGTCTCATCTCGCCGGATCGCTTCATTCCGCTGGCCGAAGACAGCGGCCTCATCGTGCCCATGACCCGGCTGCTGATGGAGCAGGTGCGCGAGCAGTTCGCAGGCCGAGTGCACAGCCTGCCCAGAGGGTTCCACTTCGGCTTCAACATCAGCGCCAGCCACTGCAAGGACATGAGCTTGCTGGAGGATTGCCGCGACTTCATCAACGCGTTTCGGGAGAACCCCATCAAGCTGGTGCTGGAGCTGACCGAGCGGGAACTGATCGTGGCGGACGAGACGACCGACCGCTTGTTTGCCGAGCTGCATCAGCTGGGGGTCTTCATCGCCATCGACGACTTCGGTACCGGCCACTCCAGCCTCACCTATCTGCAGCAGTTCCAGGTGGATTTTCTCAAGATCGACCAGAGCTTTGTCGGCATGATCGGCTCCGATGCCCTCTCCAGCCACATCGTGGAGAACGTCATCGATCTGGCGACCCGGCTCGGTCTGCTGCTGGTTGCCGAAGGGGTGGAGAACGAGGTGCAGGCCGCCTATCTGCGGGCGCGTCAGGTGAACTTCCTGCAGGGCTATCTGTATGGCAGGCCGATGCCGATGAAGGAGTTTGCCGGCCTGCTGGCGCAGGGCTGAGCCAACTTGCGCGCATAAAAAAGGCTCTGTCCCAATTACGTGTTGAAAGGCTAACCTTGAAGTAGGTCATCACCTTGAGGGCCGCCATCATGGATACCCAAGCCTTTCAACAGCTACTGTCCCTCTTCCCATTGCTCACTTCGCGTCAGCGTCGTCTCGCACAACATGAACTCACCACCCCTCACCCCATCACCTCGTTGGCTACTCACCTCCCCGCATGCCAATGTTGCCCTCACTGTCAGGCCGAGGCCACACAACTGGCTCCTTGGGGCTGGTCTCGAGGGCTGCGCCGTTATCGCTGCAAGCAGTGTTTGCGCACCAGTTCCGTGCTCACCAACACGCCTCTCGCCCGACTTCGCAAGCCACAATGCTGGGAAGACTATGCACAGGCCCTCATCGACGGTCTGACCGTCCGGCAGGCGGCGCTCCGCTGTGGGGTCGGTAAAAACACCGCCTTTTTGTGGCGTCACCGCTTCCTGAAGGCCATGGCCAGCCACCAGGCGGTACGGGAAGAGGGTATCGTCGAGGTCGATGAGACCTTCTTCCTGGCGTCGTTCAAAGGCCAGCGCGGATTGTCCCGCCCAGCCCGCCATCGTGGAGGCAAAGGCCGTACCCGAGGCACAGGACCGGATTACATCCCGGTGATGGTGGTGCAAGACAGAGCAGGCCACCTGGCCGATTTCCAGTTGGAACAGTTGAATGCCAGGGCGGTGAAGGCGGTGCTTGAGCCGCTTATCGCCCCGGATGCCGTCCTGTGCAGCGATGGTGCCGGGGTGTATGCGAGTTTCAGCGAGGGACTGGGGATAACACACCAAGTGGTGCGCAATCGAGCGGGAGAGCGGGTGGTGGGTGCATATCACATCCAACATGTGAACGGGTACCACAGGCGATTGAAGGAGTGGATGGAGCGGTTCCATGGGGTCGCGACCCACTATCTGAGGAATTATCTGGGTTGGAGGAGGATGTTGGAGCGCTATGGGCGGGAAGTGAATATCTCACGTTGCTTGCATGAGGCGCTGGGGCGCCCCATGCAACACATAATTGGGACATAGCCATAAAAAAACCAGCGACCGAGGTCGCTGGTTTTTTTTTCGTCCAGAGGCTGGTCAGAGCATGCGGGCGAGGGCGCGGCACAGACGCTTGACCCCCTCCTCGATGGTGGCTTCATCCACGCAGGAGAAGCTCAGGCGCAGGGTGTTCTGGATCTCGGGGCGCACATAGAAGGGGGCGCCCGGTACGAAGGCCACCTTCTCCTTGATCGCCTCGTCAAACAGCGCCATGGCGCTGACGCTCGAAGGCAGGGTCAGCCAGAGGAACATGCCCCCTTCCGGTCGGGTGTAGCTGACGCCGGGCGGGCAGTGACGGGCCAGGGCGGCCTCCATGGCGGCACGTTGACGGCCATAGACCTCCTTGATCTTCTCCAGATGGGCATCCAGCGAGTTGTCGATCAGGAAGCGGTGCAGCACCTGCTGGCTGAAGGCGTTGCTGTGCAGGTCGGTGGCCTGCTTGGCGATGGTCACCTTCTTGCGCAGCCAGTCCGGCACCAGCATCCAGCCGAGGCGGAAGGCCGGGACGACGGTCTTGGAGAAGGAGCCGAGCAGCACGGTATTGTTCGGCGCCAGCTTGGCGATGGGGGGCAGGTGTTCGCCCTCGAAGCGCAGCTCGCCATAGGGGTCGTCTTCCACCATCAGCAGCTCGTGGCTGACCAGTCGCTCGGCAAGCGCCTCGCGGTTGGCCCGGCTGTAGGAGACGCCGCTCGGGTTCTGGAAGTTGGGCACGCCGTACAGCAGCTTGGCGTTGGAGCCGCTCGCCAGCAGCGCATCCAGCGCCGCCAGATCCAGCCCCTCCTCACCCAGGGTGATGGGTTTGAAGGCCGGTTGATAGACGGAGAAGGCCTGGATGGCGCCAAGATAGCCCGGCTCCTCGATGATGAGATCCTGCCCCTCGTCGATCAGCACCTTGCCCAGCAGATCCAGCGCCTGCTGGGAGCCGCTGGTGATGAGGATGTTGTCCGGATTGACCTGCATGCCGTGGCGGGCCAGATAGCGGTCGGCGATGTACTGGCGCAGCGGGGCGAAGCCCTCGGTGGCGGCATACTGCAGGGCTGCGGCGCCCTGCTCGCGCAGCACGTCCTGGCAGGCCTGGTCGATGGCCTTGACCGGAAACAGGTGCGGATTGGGCAGACCGCCGGCGAAGGAGATGATCTCCGGATTGGCGGCGACCTTGAGGATCTCGCGGATGAAGGAAGGCTCTACCTTCTCGAAGCGCTGGGCAAAAAACGGCTGCATAGGATTCTCTCTGGCATGGTGAGCGGTCGCTCCATTCGACCGCCAAGTTATCCGTTTGTATCAGATTTAAAAAATGAGGCAATGGCTGTAACAAAAATCGATAAAAAAGGGCAGGTTTGGCACCTGCCCGAATTTTATCGGTCGGGGACGGCCATGGGGCGCAAAAGCCCCGGCGTGACCCGTTACAGTCCCGGCTCCTTGAGGAAGCGGATCATCAGCTCGGTGTTGGCACCGAGCTGCTGCTGCACCCGGCCCGGGAACAGTTCGGCCATCTTGTCGAGGCGGTCATACTGGGTATGCCAGATCTTGCCCCACTGGGTTTCGCTGTCCCGATCGCAGGCGCTCTTGGTGGCATCGTCGTAGCAGTCCCACAGCGCCGGATTGGTGGTCTGGGAGTAGCCGTCGTAGCCATCCGCCCCGTTGATGGTGAAGTTGGTGGCCTCCACGTAGGCGATGGGCACTCCGAGGCAGGCGAACGGCGCATGATCGGACCAGCTGCCGGTCTCCCCTTCCGGGTAGCCACTGTAGCTGGGGTGGATGGCAAACGGGGTAGAGGTCTGCTTGGAGATGGCCAGCAGGCGATCTCGCACCTTGGGATCGAAGCTGTAGCGGCTCGGATCGGCGCAGTTGTACTCGGCCACGTCGGAGTGGGCCGAGTGAACGTAGACGATGTCGCCCCCGGCGATGGTGTCGTAGTTCACCATGGCCAGCAGCTTGGCGACGGCGGCGCTGTCGAGGCTGGCGGCATAGGCTTTGGAGCCGTTGAGGCCGTTTTCCTCGGCGCCAAAGAAGGCGAAGCGCACCGTGTAGGGCAGGGTCTGTCCCTTGAGCGCTTCGGCCACCGCCAGCAGGGCGGCGACGCCGGCACCGTTGTCGGTGGCTCCCTCGGAGCCCTTCTTGTCGCCGGTGCTGTCATAGTGGGCACCGATCAGGATCACCTTGTCGCTGCTGCCCTTGAGCTCGGCGACCAGGTTCTGGGAGGTCTTGCTGGCCCCGCTCTTGGTGTAGATGAAGGGCTGGTTCTGCACCTCGTAGCCCCAGCCGGCCAGATGGTCCTGGATCCAGGCGGCGGCGCGGGTCTCGGCCTCGCTGCCGGTGGGTCTGGCGCCGATCCCCTCGGCGGTGGAACTCAGCTGCACCAGGTATTCATAGGCCTGCTCGGCGGCAGAGGGGGCCTGTGAATCGTTGCTGGAGGTGTTGCACCCGGCCAGCAGGGCTGTGATGGCAAACGCCAATGCGGTGTGTTTCATACTGCAATCCTTTGTTGTGTATGGTTTTATTTGCGCAGGTCAGCATGCACCCGGCGCCTGGCAGATTCTGTGAAGGGGGTGGCATTTGTCAATCGCGGTGGCGGAATTGGTCAGTGGCGGGGGATTTGTTGTGCGAAACACTTGCGCCCTGAGCCTATCTTGGGATAATTCGCTACCCTGTTTCGCCGAGCGATGAAATGACGAACAATTTCGCGCCTCGTCGGCGAGGTGGAACGATGAAACAACGAGCAATTCATCTCGATCGTCTGTGACCAGCACGACGAGATAACGAGCAATCCATTTATGTGGTCTGTGACCCAGACCGATGCAATAACGAGCAATTTGATTATGCCAGTGACCCAAGATGTGTTTAACGAAGACGGCAAGTTCATGCGCAAGATCCGCAGCTTTGTCCGTCGCGAAGGCCGCCTGACCAAAGGGCAGGAGAAGGCCCTGGAAGAGCTCTGGCCGGTCATGGGTATCGATTTCGCACCGGAGCCGCTCGATCTGGTTGCCCTGTTTGGCCGCGAGGCCCCGGTGGTGCTGGAAATCGGCTTCGGCATGGGCGCCTCCCTGGTGGAGATGGCCAAGAATGCCCCCGAGAAGAACTTCATCGGCATCGAAGTGCACTCGCCGGGTGTCGGTGCCTGCCTCGGTACCGCCCAGGAGGCGGGAGTCACCAACCTGCGTGTCATCTGCCACGATGCGGTCGAGGTGCTCGAGCACATGATCCCGAACGGCTCGCTGGCCTGCCTGCAGCTGTTCTTCCCGGATCCCTGGCACAAGAGCCGTCACCACAAGCGCCGCATCGTGCAGCCGGCCTTTGCCCAGGACATTCGCCAGAAGCTGGCCATCGGTGGCGTGTTCCACATGGCCACCGACTGGGAAAACTACGCCGAGCACATGCTGGAAGTGATGAGTGCCGCCGAGGGGTATGAGAACACCTCTGCCACCGGCAACTGGGTGCCGCGCCCCGACTGGCGCCCGCTGACCAAATTCGAACAACGTGGCCACCGTCTCGGCCACGGGGTGTGGGATCTGATTTTCAAACGTGTCAACTAACTGAAGGAGCTATCATGGCCAATCGTAGCCGCCGCCTGCGCAAGAAACTGCGCGTCGATGAATTCCAGGAAATGGGCTTCGACATCAGTTTCAACTTCCCGGTCGGTACCGCCGAAGAGACCATCGATGCGGTAGTCGACGCGATGATCGATGAAGTGATCGAACCCCGCAAGCTGGCCTTCGCCGGCTCCGGCCACCTGGCCTGGGAAGGGATGATCTGCACCCAGCAGCTGGGCAAATGCAGCGAAGAAGACCGCGCTGCCGTCAAAGCCTGGCTGGAAGGCAAGGGGATGGAAGCCGTGGTAGTCACCGAGCTGTTCGACCTCTGGTACGGTGAACCGGCCTGATGACAGGCTGGCTGTGGCAGGTGCCCCGGTGTCGACAGCCTGCGACAGCAGATAGACAAGTCCCGCCGCTGGCGGGATTTTTGTCGGTGGTGATGGGATCGCCACGTTAGTTATGGAATCGCTTATGGTGTTGTCATCCGAATTACTGGCCAGCATCCTGGATGAGGTGCGCCCGCTGCTCGGACAGGGCAAGGTGGCCGACTACATTCCGGCGCTGGCCCAGGTGCCGGCCGACCGGCTCGGGATCGCCGTCTGTACCGTGGAAGGGGAGCTGTTCACCGCCGGTGATGCCAGCGAGCCCTTCTCCATCCAGAGTATCTCCAAGGCCCTCAGCCTGACGCTGGCGCTCACCCTCTATCAGGAGGAGGAGATCTGGGCCCGGGTCGGCAAGGAGCCCTCCGGCCAGCCCTTCAACTCCCTGGTGCAGCTGGAATTCGAGCAGGGCATTCCCCGCAACCCCTTCATCAATGCCGGTGCCCTGGTGGTGAGCGATCTGCTGGAGACCCGGCTCACCGCGCCGCGCCAGCGTACCCTGGAGCTGGTGCGCCGCCTCTCGGGCAACCCGGCCATCATGGCGGATCAAGTGGTGGCCCGCTCCGAATATCAGCACTCTGCCCGCAACGCGGCCATCGCCTATCTGATGAAGGCTTATGGCAATTTCGAGAACGAAGTGGACAAGGTGCTGCAGAGCTACTTCAATGCCTGTGCGATCCGCATGAGTTGCGTCGATCTGGCGCGGGCATTCATCTATCTGGCCAATCGCGGGGTGCCGCTGGGCGCGACGACCCCGTTGCTGCCGGCCCGCACCACCAAACAGGTCAACGCCCTGCTCGCCACCTGCGGCCTCTATGACGAGGCGGGGGATTTTGCCTATCGGGTCGGCATGCCGGGCAAATCCGGGGTCGGTGGCGGCATCATCGCCCTGATCCCGGGGGAATTGTGCGTCTGTGTCTGGTCGCCCGAGCTCAACAAGGCGGGCAACTCGCTGGCGGGCACGGCGGCGCTGGAACTGCTGGCCGAGCGTCTGGGCCGCTCTATTTTTTAACCTTGTCACTCTGAATCGAGAGATCACCATGAAACGAATAATGAGCTTGTTACGGGCCACCCTGGCAACCTTGCTGCTCTGGCATGCCCTGCCGACCCTGGCTGCCGAACTGCCACCGCTTTCGCTGACGGATGCCAACGCCAAGCAGGCGGTCATTCTGGATACCCGTGCCAGCTACTTCTATCAGGGCTGGCCGATGGAGGGCGAGCAGCAGGGCGGCCACGTGGTCGGCGCCGAGAACCTCTCCGCCGAATGGAAGTACAGCGATGAGGAGTGGCCGGCGGCACTGGCGACCAAGGGGCTGAAGGCCGATCGGCCGGTGGCGCTCTACGGTGCCCCGCGCGAGGTGGCCGAAGTGGCTCGCCTGCTGCGCCAGCAGGGCATCAAGCAGCTGTTCGAGCTGCAGGGCTGGAAAACCGCGCCGCGCGAGCATCTGGCCCGCTGGCAGCAGCTGGTCTACCCGCGCTGGTTGGCTGACCTGCAGGAGGGCAAGCCGGTGGTGGCTGCACCCAGGGGCGACTGGAAGCTGTTCGAGGTGGCGTGGGGTTCCCCCAAGGCTTATCTGCTGAGCCACATCCCGGGGGCCGGCTACATCGACACCAACCGGCTGGAAGAGGAGCCGCTGTGGAACAAGGTCTCTGACGAGGCGCTCAAGGCGCTGCTGCTGGAGAATGGCATCCGCCACGACACCACCGTCATCCTTTACGGCCGCAACACCATGGCGGCGGCCCGTGCGGCCCACCTGATGATGTATGCCGGCGTGCAGGACGTGCGGCTGCTGGACGGCGGCCTGGATGCCTGGTTCGTGCAGCATCTGCGCACCGAGACCGGGCTGGCCAACAAGTTCACTCCGGCCAAGGCGTTCGGCGTCGCCATCCCGGCCCATCCCGAGTACTACACCACCCTGAGCCAGGCCAAGGAACTGCTCAAGCAGCCCGACGGCGCCCTGGTCAGCGTGCGCACCTGGGACGAGTTCGTCGGCAACACCTCCGGCTACAGCTACATCAAGCCGAAGGGCGACATTCCCGGTGCCAAGTGGGGTCGTGGTGGTGTCGATGCCAACAGCATGAGCGACTTCCACAACCCGGACGGCACCATGAAGCCGGCCCGCGAGATCCTCGCCATGTGGGACGAGTGGAACATAGAGCCGACCCAGCAGGCTGCCTTCTACTGCGGTACCGGCTGGCGCGCCTCCGAGGCGTTCTTCTACGCCTGGCTGATGGACTGGAAGCGGATCAGCGTCTACGACGGCGGCTGGTACGAGTGGAGCGCCGATCCCAAGAACCCCATCGTGACCGGCGAGCGCAAGCCCGCCAAGTAACGGATACAGATCGTAAAACAGGCCGGACCCATGTCCGGCCTTTTTGTACCCGCTCGGGCCTGCGCCAGCCGGACACTACACTTTGCGAGTGACAATCAGGTCGATGCAAGGAGTGACTGATGAGACGGATATGGCTAGGCCTGCTGGTGGCAGGCGTACTGGGACAGGGGGCGATGGCCGCGGAGCGGGATCGCTATCTGGTGCAGCTGAAACCGGGGGCGGAGGCGGCGGTAGTGGCCCAGAGCAAGGGAATGGGGGGCGAGCTGGCCCTGGCGCTGCCCGAGCAGCACGCGCTGGCGCTCTGGTTGCCGGCGGCGGCAGCCACGGCGCTGGCGCACAATCCCAACGTGCTCTGGGTGGAGCCGGACGCCAAACGCTATGCCAGCTCGGAGACCCTGCCCTACGGCATTCCCATGGTGCAGGCGCCGCAGCTCAGTGACGCGGCGGCGGGAGAGGTGCTGGTGTGCATCATTGACTCTGGCTACAGCGGCGGCCACCCGGACCTGCCCCACGGGGCCCAGGTGCAGGGCAGCAACGATGCCGGTACCGGCAGCTGGAGCAGCGACGAGAACAGCCACGGCACCCACGTGGCGGGCACCATCGCCGCCGTGGGCGGCAACGATCTGGGGGTAATCGGGGTGTTGCCGAACCAGAGCGTGCCGCTGCAGATCGTCAAGGTGTTCGGGGCCAACGGCTGGGCTTATTCCTCCAATCTGGTGGGGGCGCTCAATGCCTGCAGGCAGGGGATGATAAACCGCGGTTTTACCCGCATGGTCATCAACATGAGCCTGGGGGGCAGCGCTCCCAGCAAGACCGAGGAGCAGGCGTTCAATCAGGCCTATGGCCAGAACGTGCTGAGCGTGGCGGCGGCGGGCAATGCGGGCAATACCAGCAAGTCCTATCCCGCCTCCTACAGCAGCGTGGTGAGCGTGGCCGCCATCGATGCCAACAAGCAGCTGGCCTATTTCTCCCAGCGCAACGATCAGGTGGAGCTGGCGGCCCCCGGTGTCTCCGTGCTCTCCACCGTGCCGACCGGCTACGCCTACTACAGCGGCACCTCGATGGCGACGCCGCACGTGGTCGGGGTGGCGGCGCTGGTCTGGTCACAGCGGCTGGAGTGCAGCAACGATCAGCTGCGCCAGACCCTGCGCAGCAGCGCCCAGGATCTGGGGGCGCTGGGGCGCGACAACAGCTATGGCTACGGCCTGGTGCAGGCGAAGGCGGCGGCAGACAGAATGGCGCTCGGCTGCGGGCCGGGAACCGGTGGCAGTGGCAAGCCGGGTGGGCGCAAGTAGCTGATTGTTGACGTTGATCCCGTTGCGGCAATGGCGGCAAACGGGCTCATCTGGTTGAACTAGGCTTCAGACACCACCCTCGTGGTGAGGGTGAAGCGGGAGGCAAAACAGGCGATGAAGCAACTGATGATGATCCTGGTGTGTGCCCTGGCACTGGTGGCGTGCAGCTCCCAGTACATCATGAGCACCAAGGATGGCAAGATGATCACCACCGACAGCAAACCCAAGCTGGACGAGAGCACCGGCATGTACCGCTATTACGATACCGAAGGGCGGGAGGTGATGATCAAGAAGGATGACGTCACCCAGATCATGGAGCGTTGAGGCTCTCCTCAAGCAACAAGGGCTGCCCGCGGGCAGCCCTTGTCATTTTCGGTCCTCACACCGTCTGGGGCACCTGGCGGTTCACCTGACCCACGAACAGCTGGTGGAAACGGGAGTGGGAGTTGGCCAGCAGGCTCACCGGCGAGCCCTGCTCCACCACGGTGCCGGCCTCCATCACCACCACCCGGTCCACCGACAGCAGCGGCTCCAGATGGTGGGCGATCACCAGATAGCTGGCCTCGGGCCGGTAGCGATAGAGCAGCTCCGCCATCTTGCGCATGCCGATGTGATCGAGATCCGAGGTGGCCTCGTCCAGCACGATGAGCGGGCGGCGCGACAGCAGAATGCGGGCGATCACCAGCAGCTGGGTCTCGCCGGCGGAGAGCTGCAGCTTGTCGAGCTCCTCGTCCAGCCGGCCGGCGCAGCGCTCGGCCAGCCCGACCCGGGCCAGCGCCTGCTCCAGTGCCGCGTCGTCATGCTCGGTCAGGGGAGCCAGATTGGCGCGCAGGGTACCAAAGAAGGTGAGCGGGATCTGGGAGACGGTATCGTAGAGATCGCGCACCGCCTCCGGTGCCAGCCGGGACAGCGGCTGCTCGCCGTAGTAGATCTCCCCCTGGGAGGCGGGATACATGGCCTGCAGTACCCCCAGCAGCGAGCTCTTGCCGGCGCCGGTGCGGCCACACACGCCGACCTTCTCGCCGGGGGCCAGCTCGAAGTTGACCTTGTGCAGCGCCCACTGGCTGGCCTGCGGATAGCGCAGCCCCAGGTTGTCGAAACGCACCGCAGGGTGAGGGGTGGCGAGAGCCTCCCCCTCCTGACGCTCGCTCTCTATTTCGCTGTATTCGCGCACCCGCTCCACCGCGTTCATCACCTGCTCCACCTCGGCGAAGGTGCGGATGAGGGAGTTGAGCATGGCGGAGGCGGTAAAGGCGTAGGTGATGGCCACGGCCCCCAGCAGCGAGCTGTTGCCAAAGGCCACCATCAGCGCCACGGCGCCCACCAGGGCGGCGGAGAGCAGGGTCTGGTGCATGCCGAGCCAGCGGTTGATGGAGGTAGTGGTGTACCAGCTGCGCAGGTTGTTGTCATAGTGCAGCAGCACCTGATCCAGCGCGAAGCGCTCGGCCCCGGCCAGGCGCAGGGCGGGGGCACCGCGGATGGTCTCGCTGATGCTGATGTAGAGCGGCGAGCGCAGCACCGACGCCTGTCGCCGCAGCTTGAGCTGCACCGCCCGGTAGCGGCGCTGCAGCACGTAGAGGGCCCAGCCCACAAGGGGGGCGATGAGCAGCAACAGCGGCATGTTGATGCCGATCACCACCACCTGCAGCGCCACCGACACCAGCATGCCGAACAGCCCCATCAGCATGGAGAGCAGGATCTCCTGGGCTTCCCCCAGATCCCGATCGAAGCGGTTGAGGATGCGCCCCTGCGGCACCTTGTCGAAGAAGGCCATGGGGGCACGGCTGATACGCCCCAGCATGCCGTCAAACAGGGTCCAGGCCAGCTTGAGGCCGAGTTTGTAGTTGATGACCCGCACCACCATGATGCAGGTGAGAGAGCCAGCCCCCAGCAGCACATAGATGCCGAGCAGCTCGCTCACCCCGGTTACCCCGGCCTTGCCGCCGAGCCAGAGATCCGAGGCGATGCGCAGCCCCTCCTGGCCCAGGGTGAGCAGCAGGGCGAGCAGGATGGCGCCGGGGGCGGCCAGGCGCTGCCACATGAAGCCGAACAGCCCCCAGTCCACCTTGCCCTCCACCACCTTCTCCTCGCTGAACTGCTCCGCCTCCTGAGGCGGCACCGGCGGGGTGGGGCGGGGATGCTGGATGAGATCCGCCAGCTGGTGGGCATCGAGCTCCACCAGTCGGCCATGCTCGATGCGGATCACCCGATCGCAGTGGGCCAGCACGTCCGGGTCATGGCTCACCAGCAGCCGGGTCGGCCCCGGCTTGAAGGCGAGCCCCTGCTCCAGCACCTGGGCCGAGACGATGGGGTCGAGCGCCGAGAGCGGGTTGTCCAGCAGCAGAATGTCGGCCTGGGCGTAGAGGGCGCGGGCCAGCGCGACCCGCTGTTGCTGGCCGCCGGAGAGGCGGGTGCCGAGCTCGCCCACCAGGGTCTGATCGCCGTGGCTGAGCAGGCTGAGGTCGGCGCCCAGAGCACAGGCTCCCAGCACCCAGCGATAGCGCTCGCCATGCCAGGGCTGGCCGAACAGGATGTTGTTGCGGATGGTGTCGTTCATCAGCCAGGGCTTGTGGCCCAGATGGGCGACCCGGCCGTGGCGACGGATGCTGCCCTCGAAGCCGTTGTCGAAGCCGGCGATGAGGTGCAGCAGGCAGCTCTTGCCCGCCCCGGTGGCACCGGTGATCCCCACCAGTTCTCCCGGCTCGATGTGCAGACTGATCCCCTCCAGCACCGGTTTTTGCTGGTGCAGGGCGGTGACGTTGTCGAGCCGCAGGCCGCCCACCGGCAAGTTGGGGTCGGTGAGATCCCGGTGCTGCTCGGGGCTGTTGAGGAACTCGCACAGCCGGTTGAAGCCGGTGTTGAAGTTGATCAGGGTGCGGATGAGGTAGGGCAGCCGCATCATGGGGATGCGCAGCACGGTGAACAGGGCGATGGTGGTGAACACCTGGGGGAGGGTGAGCTCTCTGCCCGAGACCAGATAGGTGGTGAAGGTGGCCAGGGTCACCAGCAGCGGAGTGCTCAGCATCAGGCTCTCGTTGATGGCATCGAGCCTGAGCACTCGCCCCAGCACCCCCAGCTCCTGCTGGCGCTTGTGGCCGGCGGCCCGGGTGAAGAAGGCGCCAAGCCCGTTCTGGCGCACCAGCCGCAGCTTCTTGATGTACTCCGCCAGGATGCCGTTGCGCTCGTCCTGTTGACGCTTGAGCTGCTGCTCCTGCTGGTTCATGCGTCGCACCACCCGGGTGGAGATGAGCAGCAGCAGGGTGAGCACGGCGAAGCCGACCAGACCGGCGCTGCCCACCTGCCACACCAGCAGGGCGATGGTGCCGAGCAGTTGCAGCAGCATGGTGAGCGGCATGGCGGGATCAGCAAGAATCCAGGTGATGTCCCACACGTCCCGGTTGATGAGGTTCTGCACCCGGCCACCGGCCCGGTCGTCGAAGCTCTTGCCACCCAGCTTCATCACCTTGGCGAGCAGGGACTCGGCCAGCAGGCGGCGGATGGGCACGTGCATCTTGAGTGCCAGTTGCAGCGAGTGCTCCGCCAGCATGCCGGAGGCGAGCACCGAGGCAAACAGGGCGAACGCCAGCAGCAATTTCTGCTCGGTGGGGGCGCCGGCACCGAGCTGGGTCATGCTGTGGTTGAGCAGCCAGGGGCTGGCCAGGGTGGCTAGCATGCCGAACATTTGCAGCAGGGTGAGCAGGCCAATGCGCCCGCGGTAATGGCGCCAGATGAAGGCGGTGATGGGCCAGGAGCGCACCGGCTGGGCGGCGGTGAGTGCGAGGAAGGCGTCGGCGCGGCCATCGCGCCTGTCTTCCGGCAGCAGGGGATAGAGATCGTCGAGGTTGACCTGGGGCTCGCTCAGCCCCTTGCGCTGCAGCGGGCCGGTCCAGTGATAGAAGAGGCGGCTCAGCCAGCCGGCCGAGATTTCCGGATGATCCAATGGGTGTCCTTATTATTTTGTGCTGCTTCCAGAGGGGCGGGGCGACTCATGGGTCGCCCTCGATATTGTCGTCTTGCTGTGGGCGCGAGCCCGGCGGGATCAGCGATCCCGATTCATGCGGATGAGCCGATCCAGGATCTGCTCACCATCGACCCGCAGGCCGTTGTGTTCGTATTCGTTGGTGATCCAGGCGCGGCTGTTGCCAAGCCCCTTGAGGGTGTCGCGGCAGTAGTCGAACTCCACGTACATGTCCTCGGCATAGACGGCGCAGGCCACCGGCACGGTGTTGCGGGCCAGCTGCGCCGGGTCGTAGAGGGGACCCCAGTCCGCTTTCTGGGCCAGCAGGTGGGCGGCCTCCTTCAGTGGGATGAGCTCGCGGAACTGCTCGAACATCCAGGGGAAGATCATCTCGCCGGTGAAGGCAAAATCCTTGCCCGGCGCCCAGGCCAGGGCTGGATATTCGCTTCTCACCCGCTCAGCCGCCCAGTTGCTGGCGCTTCCTTCGCAATAGATGGACTCGTGCAGGATGGCGAACACCGGATTGGTGTTGAACGGCTGCATCGCCTGCAGCTGATAGAGGAAGGCGGGGTTGAGCCGCTCGCCGATGAAGGCGTCTTCCAGCAGGTAGTAGAGCTCCTCGAAGGCGCCGCTGGCACCCAGATCCAGCCCCTGCTGCTGCAACTGCTCCACCGTCAGACGCTGGCCGTTGGGCAGGCGCACCTCATGGCTGTGCAGGTGGTTGGCCAGCCGGTTGGCGATGGCCTGGGCGTGGGGGAAGCGGGCGAAGAAGGCACGGTTCTTGTCCGCCACCCGCTGGTAGGTGGCGCGGTAGACCTCGTCGGCACGGCGACCGATGGGGGCCACCCCGCCGGTGAGGTAGACCTCGTGCAGACTGTCCGGGAACAGGGAGAGGTAGGTGAGGCTGCAAAAGCCGCCGAAGCTCTGGCCGAGCAGGCTCCAGGGGCGCCCCGGGCTCAGTACTTCGCGAATGTACTCGGCGTCGCGCACTATGCTGTCGGCGCGAAACTGGCCGAGGTACTCCGCCTGCTGTGGGGCGGTGAGCTGGGCCAGCGCCTCGGCGCTGATGGGGCTGGAGTGGCCGGTGCCGCGCTGATCGAGCAGCAGCACCCGAAACTCCTGCAGGGCCCGCTTGATCCAGCCGCTGTCGGCGGTCGGACGCGGGGCGCCAAAGCCGGGCCCACCCTGCAGGAACAGCAGCCAGGGCAGATCGTCGTGCAGCCGGTCCTGGCGACAGAGGGTGCGGCCGAACAGGGTGAGGGTCTCCTCGTCATCCGGTCGCTGGTGGTCGAGGGGCACGGTGAAGAAGCGGGGCTCGCAATGGATGCCATCCAGCACATAACGCAACGGGCTGCTCATCTGGGGTCTCCCTGAGGGTAGGAAAATCGTCGGCCTCATCATAGCCCCGGCGTGGGAACGGGTCACGCCGGTTTTCCAAATTGTTAACATTGTCACGAAGGGAAAACGGACGGTGGCAGCGTGATGAATTTATTGTCGGCAAGGGAGTTGACGGCGCCGGGCGGCTGCACAAAGATGGCTCGCCTGCCGACGGGGCAGGGGTCGTAACAGGACGAGGTGGGCTTGATGAAGCCTAAGTGGATACGATTTCGCAAAAAAGAGAAACGGGTAAACCCGGAGGGTATGCTGCAGACCGGCTTGCTGCTGTTCAGTGCCACCTGCGGAGCGACCCTGCTGCTGGCAACCTGCAACGGCAGCTGACCGAAATGAAAAAAGCCCGCTCGATGAGCGGGCTTTTTAAATTTGGCTCCTCCTACTGGACTTGAACCAGTGACATACGGATTAACAGTCCGCCGTTCTACCGACTGAACTAAGGAGGAATTGTGGTGCCCAGAGACGGAATCGAACCGCCGACACGGGGATTTTCAATCCCCTGCTCTACCGACTGAGCTATCTGGGCAACGGCGCGCATTAAACCCTTTCTGAACGGATGTGTCAACCGCAGGGCGCAGATAGTCGGACTGTTCGCTCGACAAGTGAGCAATCAGGGCGTTTATTGGGCGGTTTGGCCCGTTTTTATCCTGGGCGGCAGGTCAGCAGATAAAAAAGGGGGCCTGAGTCCCCCCTGGTCACAACTGTCGTGCTCAGTGGCGGCTGACGATGATCCGCCCGGTGCTCATGTCACGGGCCTGGCCGGTGACGCTGATCTTGAGCCCGTATTCGGGCAGCAGGCGACCGGCATCCGGGATCTCCTTGCTCTGGTAGCTGCGGGAATCCTTGAACACCCGGTTCGGGGTGATCCAGAAGTCGCGCAGCAGGGAGCCGCTCGGGTGCTTGAGGTTGAGTGGCTGCTGGAAGCCCAGGCTGAAGGTGGCGTCGTGGATCTGGTAGCGGGTGCCGGCCACGGCGCCGTCGCTCCACTTGAGGGTGCGCTGATCCGCATCCACCACCCCGAGGAAGCCCTCACCCGGGTGGACACCCACCCAGTTGTTGGCCTGGCTGTTGTCCACGTACCAGAGCAGCATGCCCGGTTCGTAGCGCATCAGCTGGTCGGCCACGTTGATGTGGGCCAGCCCCTTGTCCACCCCGGCGTGGTTGCGCCACTCGGCCAGGTAGTAGTGATCCTTGGCCTCGTTGCCGTTGCTCTTCACAAAGCCGGCCAAGGTAAAGGCAGAACTGCCCTCGGCCCCGTCGCTCAGCAGGGTGTCGCCATCGGCGAGGATCTGCAGCTCGTCCACGAACAGCCCGTTTTCGGCCACGCCGCCATCGCTCTGGTATTGCAGAGTGAGGGTGACCTGCTGACCGGCCCAGGGGGTGAGATCGAACTCGGCATCGGTCCAGCCGTTGGAGTTGCCGGTGATGCCGATCCCAAAGCCCACCCCGTTGGGATCGTCGCTGGTGGTCAGGTTGCCCGCGATGGGCTGGCCGTTGACCAGCACCCGGGCGTAGTCGTATCCCTCTTCAATCTGATACCAGGCCTTGAAGCCGAGGCTGGCGCTCTGTTTGCCGCTCAGATCCAGCTTGAGGCTCATGCGGTTGTCGAGGTTGTTGCCCTTGCCGCCATGGTATTGGTACTGGCCGGCGTAGGGCGGGTTGAGCGGGATCTGCTTGGCCGGCAGGTTGATGCGCACCACGTCGTCGTTGCGCCCCTTGTCGTTGGCCTGATCCAGCATGTAGACGTTGCCGCGGGGGCCGAGATCGGCGAGCTGCACGTTGCTGCCGTGCAGCCAGTTGCCGCCGAGGGAGGCCTGCAGGAACTCTTTGGCCCAGGCGGAGAACCCGGTCGGCTCGGTGCCACCGATGACCCCGGCCCAGGAGCCGGAGGACATGATGGACCAGGTCGCCACCGGTTCCCCCTTGCCGGTGTACTTGGTGTCGTAC
This sequence comes from Aeromonas sp. CD, assembly GCF_033349375.1. NCBI lineage: Bacteria > Pseudomonadati > Pseudomonadota > Gammaproteobacteria > Aeromonadales > Aeromonadaceae > Aeromonas > Aeromonas sp. CD. Next base: position 3,936,376 of record NZ_CP137631.1, on the reverse strand, counting down.
TCGTCCGGCAGCCCCAGATCGTGGCCATATTCGTGGGCACAGACCCCGGCCGCCGCATCGATGGGCTGGATGGTGTAGTCGTAGGCGGCAAACTGGCCGCCGAAGTTCTGGCTCGGGCTGCTGGTGCCGGGGATGGGGTAGGGGGCGCCCAGATTCCAGCGATGGGCCCAGATGGCGTCTTCGCCGAGATCGCCGCCACCGGCCTCCTCGCCGACGCTGGAGTGGAAGATCATCAGGTGGTCGATGAGCCCGTCCGGCTCGTTGCGGTTGCCGTTGCCGTTGAGATCGTAGCGATCCTCCTGGTCAAACTGCGCCAGATCGATGGCAGGGTCGTTCGCCACCTGGATCAGCGCCTCCTTCACCAGCTCCCGGATGGTGTTCGGGGTGGCGTTGGCGCCGTAGTAGGCGGCGTTCTTGTCGGCGGTATACCAGCCCGCCACCTGACCGCGCACGCTGTAGCTCTGGCCGGACTGCTGCTCGTAGAACTGGCGCATGGAGATGAACCGCTCGCCGTTCGGGCCGGCATAGCCCTTGGACGAGAACAGCAGGTCGTTGTAGTGCGCCGGGGTGTAATCCGGGTAGTACATCTTGGTGAGCTCGGGGCGCACGCTGTTCTTCGGATAGTCGGGGAAGTCCACCAGGATGGCGAGGATCTTGTCCTTGCGCATCTGGCCCTGGTAGTGCTCCCGCTCGATGGCCTTGAGCAGCAGAGTGGGCACCCGATCACCGGGACGGGCGGTGCCGTTGAGGCGGATCTTCTTGAGGATGGTCTCGCGCACCTTGCCCTCTTTCACCGCCAGGGTGCCGCTGTTGCCCTGATAGGCCCGCGACTTCTGGCGATAGTAGCTGGCGAGGGCCGCCTGCTCCTGCTCGGGGGAGGCCAGGGTGGGGATGCGGCCGCTCTTCTTGAGCATCTCCAGCACCTTCACCTCGTCGGCCAAGGGGGCATCGAACGGACCGTGGACCGGGGCGGCCATGGCCTGGTTTCCAATCATAAGGGTTGAGCCGACAAGCAGGCTCATTATTGTTTTTTTAGGCATTATCTATGTGCTCCTTCACATGATAAAAAGGGAGCCTGGCTGGCTCCTCTTTCCGTACGGGCAGTGCTCCGCCCGCGTCCCTTGATACACCTCGTCCATGGCCTTTGTCACCGGGGTGCTGCTGGTGGATCCTGCTGATTTCAAACGGCTTGTTGCGGGGGTTGTGCGGTTTTCTCGTGTCTCGCTGAAGCTCCATATGGAGCAATTCATTCCCGGCAAAAGATTACGCTTTATTAACCTTTTGTGATGGCACCCCATTTGGGGTGGCCGCTGCCAGCTGCTTATCTTGGCTTGCCGCATTGAGCCAAGGTGGCTGTGCGGGTATGCTTTGCCGCAACCATGCCTACGGGGCAGGGGCGCAGCCAATACGGCGCCCGCCCGCGCGGGCATTTGATACCAACACAGTCGCATCTGGGGTTAATATGAGTCTTGATATGCAAGAGTGGCGCGAAGAGACCACCGCCATCGTCAACGAGTTGCTGGCCGATGGCAGCAACCCGGATCTGGAATACGAGATTGAGCACCACTTTGCCTGCCAGGATTTCGATCTGCTGGAGAAGGCGGCGGTCGACCTGTTCAAGGCCGGTTTCGAAGTGACCGATGCCGAAGAGATGGAGCTGGATGACGGCGCCACCATCTTCTGCTTCGACGCCACCACCGAGTGCAAGCTGGACATCGAGACCATAGTCGCGGACATCGCCAAGATGTTGCCCATCCTCGAAAAATACGGCGTGGACTACGACGGCTGGGGCACCTACTTCCAGGAGTAAGGCGCCCGCTCACGCACGCGTTGCAAAAACAACAAGGCCACCCTCGGGTGGCCTTGTTGTTGCTGGCTTACTGCTCCGGCAGCTGGTAGCTGCGGGCAAACTCGGCGGGGGGCAGGGGGCGGCTGAACAGGTAGCCCTGCAGCCGATCGCAGCCGGCCTGCACCAGCCACGCTTGCTGCTCCTGTGTCTCTACCCCTTCGGCGGTGATCTTGATGCCGAGCTCGTGACCCAGCCCGATGACGGAGCGCACGATGGCGGTGGTCGCCTGGTTGGTGGCCAGCCCTTGTGTGAAGCTGCGGTCCAGCTTGAGGGTGGCCACCTGCAGTCTGGGCAGATAGGCGAGCGAGCAGTAACCGGTGCCGAAGTCATCGATGGCGAGCTGAAAGCCCGCCTCGATCAGGTTGGCGAGGTTGCTCTCAATCTCGTCGGCATTCTCCATCAGCACCCCTTCGGTGATCTCAAGCTCCAGCTGCCAGGGGGCGAGCCCGTGGCGTTCGATGCAGGCGAAGATCTGCGGGCAGAGCTCGGGGTCGCGAAATTGCAGCGGCGACAGGTTGATGGAGAGCACCAGATCCGGTGCCGCCACCTGCCAGCGGGCCAGCTGGGCACAGCCCTGCTCCAGCATGTGGCTGCCGAGCAGGCCGATGAGCCCCAGCTCCTCCGCCAGCGGGATGAACTCGTCCGGCGAGATCATGCCGAGCTCGGGGTGGGGCCAGCGGCAGAGCAGCTCGGCCCCGTGCAGCTGGCTGGTGCGGGTGCTGATGATGGGCTGGTAGACGGCAGTCAGCTGGCCGGACTTGATGGCCAGCGGCAATTGGGCGGCGATCAGCTGGCGGCGCTTGAGCTTGGCATCGAGTTCTGGGTCGAACAGGGTGCAGTGCTGCTGCTGGCGCTTGCCTTGGGCCAGCGCGGCTTCGGCGTGGCTCAGCAGGCGCTCGGCGTCGTTGGCCTTGCCGTGGGCGATGCCGAGGAACACCGGGATCTGGATCCTGTGTTCTTCCACCTGGTAGGGCACCATCAGCGCCCCCTGCAGGCGGCTGCTCCAGCTGGTCAACGGCTCGCTCAGCTCGGGCAGCAGCATGGCAAAATCGTCGGCGGCGACCCGGCACACCAGCGACTGGGGCGGGGCCAGCTGTTGCAGGCGGCGGGCCACCTGATTGAGCAGCCGGTCGGCGACCCGGATGCCGAAGCGGTCGTTGATCTCGCGAAAGTGCTGCAAATCGACCAGCACCAGGCTCGCCTTGCGGGCGCCGAGATGGCGGCTGGTCTGCAGAAAGTGGGAGAGCTTGAGCAGGCCGGTCAGGCTGTCGTAGTGCTGCTCCTGCTGCAGCTGGGCCTGGGTGGTGCGCAGCCCGGTGATGTCGCGGCTCAGGGTGAGGATGCCGAGGGAGTTGCCCTCGTCATCCGGCACATCGACCCGGGTCACTTCCAGATGGCGGCCCTGGCCGTTGGCATCCACCAGGCAGTATTCACCGCGCCCCATCGGCAGCTCGGTAGAGAGGCGGTGGGCGACCCGCTGGCCGAGCGCCTCGCTCGCCACCATGCCCATGAAGTCGAGAAAGGCCTGGTTGCAGTCGATCAGCAGCCCCTGGTGGTCTTCCAGCCGGATCGGATCCGGGATGGCATCCAGCAGGCGGCGTTGCAGCAGCTGCTGCTGGCGAAAGGTCTGCTCCAGCTCCTTGCGCTGGCCAATTTCATTGACCATGCCGAACAGGGCCACCGGTTTGCCTTGCCCGTCGTAGAGCGGGATCTTGTGGATCTCCATCCAGCTGGTGGCATCACCGCTGCTGCAGTGCAGCTGCTGATAGAGCAGCGGTTTGCCCTCCGCCAGCAGGCGCAGATCCTCTTCCCGAAAGATGTCGCCCCAGGGCATGTCGGCATCGGTCTTGCCGATGAGATCCGCCGGTTGCGGCAGGCCCGCCTGCTCCGTGAAGGCGCGGTTGGCAAACAGGTAGCGCCCATCCGTATCCCGGCAGAAGATATTCATGGGTAGCTGGTCGATGATCTGCTGCAGCAGGGGCAGGGTGAGCAAGGAGTTCACACAGACACTCACGGGGGAAATTTCGAGCAAATCTATGATAGCAGGCTGGTTTTGTAAAGCTTGGGTTAAGGCTGACTCATTTCTGCCGATCCCTGCTGACAGTCTGTGTCGCTGACGCCATAATAGCCGCCGGTCGGCCGATGGCCGGATTATATGGATGAGAGAAGCAGCATGAAAAAGATTGTGGGAGTAGCACTGGCCCTGTTGATGGCCGGTTGTGCCAGCGACAACAATGGCGGCGAACAGTACCGCTATACCCCGCCGGTAGCCAAGGCGACCAACAACACCCAGGAGATGCAGATCCCGGTGGATCTGGTGTGGGCCCGTGCCGAGAAGTGGTTTGGCGATCACGGTCTTAACATCGAGAACAGCCAGCGCGGCTCTGGCCTGATGACCGCCAACGTCGAGAATTCGGCCGACGGTCTGGAGTGGCTGGATTGCGGTACCATGGGTTCCAAGGTCGCACTGGGCAACCCCAACCTGCAGATCAACCTGATCATCACCCAGAGCGGCAACAACAGCGTGGCGACCGTCAACGTCAAGGGCAACACCCAGCTCTACTTCGTCGAGTCCTCCGGCGAGCGGGTGCTGGCACCCTCCATCACCCCGGTGTGCGTCTCCCGCGGCAGCCTGGAACAGAGCCTGTTCTCCACCCTCGGCAATTAAGTCGCGCCGAGTGCCAGCAAAAACCCCGTTGCCTGCAACGGGGTTTTTGTTTTTGGCCCGCTAGCCGGGCAGGGCCGGCCAGCCCTGCTGGCGAAAGCGGCCTGGTGCCATCCCGCTCGACTGCTTGAATGCCTTGGCAAAGGAGGCCTCCGACTGATAGCCGACCCGCTGCGCCACCTCGCCGAGGGGGAGCTGATCCGGGTGGCGCAGCAGCTCGGCCGCCCGCACCATCCGCACCCGCACCATGAACTCCCAGACGCTGCAGCCCAGCCGTTGGCGAAAGTGGCGAAAATAGGTGGCGCGGGACATGGCGGCCAGCGCCGCCAGTTCATCCACGCTCCAGGGGTGGGCCGGGTCGGCCAGCATGGCCTGCAGCGAACGTCCCAGCCTGGGGTCCTGCAGGGCGCCGATCAGCCCAAGCGCCCCGTGCGGATCGCTGGCATGGGCGCGCAACCCCATGGCCAGCAGCACCTGACTGAGGGCCGTCAGCACCGCCCCCGAGCCCTGCTGCTCGCGCCGCAGCTCCTGGTGGATCAGGCTGAGCACCAGGCTCAGCGCCTGTTGCGACTCGCTGGCGAGCAGCGGGATGCAGAGCGGGCTGGGCAGGGCATCCAGCAACAGCGGTCGCAGCGGCCCCTGATAGCGGTACTCGCCGCACAGAAACTCCACCTGATCGCCGCCATCGCCCCTTAGCGGCAGCAGCCCGTCGCCCGGCTCGGCCAGGGTCAGGGCATCGCCTTCCCGCCAGATGGTATGGGGCTCGCCACCGGGCAGCAGCAGCAGATCGCCCGGCCGCAGGACCACGTCATCGCCCTGCGCCGTGCTGACCCGGATCTCTCCTTTCATCAGCAGATGGAACGGCATCACCCCGGCCGGGCTCTGTTCATGGGGCAGTCTGAAACCGCCGCGATAGAGGCAGCGCACGTCGAACGTGCCCTGGATGCCGGCCTGGCTGATCAGCTGGTCTATCTGGTTCATGATTCTATTTGACTGTTATTTGCGTCTTTAAAGTATTAAACGACTCAGGCCTCGATGCAATACTGGTTTCATCGAGCAGGCAGGGGCCTGTTCTGCCAAACCGGAGAGTCAAGATGCAAGACTGGGATCAATACCGTAAACAATTGATGGGCCGCGTCATGGAGCTGGGCACCCTGAGCCCGGATACCCTCAAGGGCTATCAGCAGTTGTCGGCCGCCGGCAGCAAGAGCGGCGTGCTCGATGGCAAGACCCGCGAGCTCATCTCGCTGGCGGTGGCCGTCACGACCCGCTGCGATGGCTGCATCGCCGTCCATGCCGATGCCGCCCTCAAGCAGGGTGCCAGCCGGGCGGAGATCGCCGATGCACTGGGCGTCGCCGTTGCCATGAACGCCGGGGCCGCCATGGTCTATTCCGCCCGGGTGCTGGATGCCATCGATCGTTGAGGCTGTGCGGGGCCGGCTGCGGCCGGCCCCTGAGGAGTAAGGATGTTGATATTCAATCGCTTGCTGGCCGTGCTCGCGGGTGGTGATCGTCTGGGCGCGACCCTCTGCCGCATTGCCGTCGGGGTCGTGTTCATCTGGATCGGGCTCTTGAAGTTCATTCCCTACGAGGCGGACAGCATCACCCCTTTCGTGGCCAACAGCCCCTTCATGTCGTTCTTCTATGAACATCCGGACCAGTATCGTCAGCACCTCAATCACGAGGGGGAGCTGGTGCCGGAAAACCGGGCCTGGCACGAGCAGAACAACACCTATGGCTATTCCCATGGCCTGGGCGTGGTGGAACTGGTGTTCGCCCTGCTGATCCTGGCCAATTTCCGCTTTCCCCTGCTGGGATTGATCGGGGCCCTGATGGCGTTTCTGACCCCCTTCGTTACCTTCAGCTTTTTGGTGTTCACGCCGGAAACCTGGGTGCCGGCGCTGGGGGATGCCCACCACGGTTTCCCCTATCTGTCGGGAGCGGGGCGGCTGGTGCTGAAGGACATCATGATGCTGGCGTGTGGTTATATCGCCATGGTGGATTCGGCCAGGACCCTGCTGGCCAGACGTGGATGAGTGACCCTGCCTACCGTTTGCCGCACCCTCTCGGGTGCGGCTTTTTTTATGGGGTGGGAGGCATGCATAAAAAAGCCCCCGGCGGGGCCGGGGGCTTGCAGAAGGTTGCCGCGTTAGCGGGCGACGTCGCCGTGAAACAGCGTCTGCTCGCCAGCTTTGAGCACATAGCCCTTCCAGGGGAAGAGGGTATAGCCGCTGCCTTGCCACGACCAGTTGCCTTCCGCCCCCTGGCGGGTGAGCAGGTGCTGCTCGCCGCTTGGCAGGGTCAGCTCGGCCTGGCTCTGATCGGCGTTGAACAACACGAAGGCGCTGCTGGTCTGGCCGGCATCGGTCGGGTTGAGCCGGATGCCCTGCTCGAACAGCCGCACGCACTGCTTGGTCAGTGCCGACCACTGATAGCCCGCACTGCCGATGCAGCCGTGGCTGTCGCGATCTGCGCCAACCAGATGTTGTTCCGGGGTACTGCAGGCCGCCAGCAGCAGGGAGGCGGCCATCAGGGTCAGGGTGCGCATGCTTACTCCTTGGCGTCCCGCTCGATGACGATGTTGGAGAAGCCCAGCTCCTTGAAGTAGTTCTCCCGGTAATCCTTCACGCTCTTCTTATCGCGCCGGCACACCTGGGCCAGCTGCTCTTCCATGGCGTGGAAGCTGGCCAGGTTGATCCCCTCGGCAGCAGCAATGGCATCGTAGATGCTGTTGAACTTGTCGTTGGCGTAGCCAATCTCTTTGGTTTTTTTGCCGTAGGTGTAGGTAATCTTGAACGCCATGGCGTTATTCCTTTGATTTGGCCTGCTTGCGCTGGACGTACAGATAGAGGCTCTCGACCTTCTCTCTGGCCCAGGGGGTCTTGCGCAAGAACTTCAGGCTGGATTTGACGCTGGGCTCATGGGTGAAGCAGCGGATATTGATCTGCTGCCCCAGCTCTTCCCAGCCATAGTATTCGACCAGGGCGGTGACGATGGCTTCCAGCGTCAGCCCGTGCAGCGGGTTGTTCTTCTGCGAGGAGGCGGGCTGCTCGCTCATGCCTGCGCCGCCAGCTTGGCAAAGGGCTGACCCATGCGGGTGGTGACCCCGTTGGCCAGATGGGGCTCGAAACCGGCCAGCATGCCCGGGCCAAACAGACAGACCACGGTACTGCCCAGCTTGAACAGGCCCATCTCGGCACCTTTTTGCAGGGTGATGGCTTCGTCGCCGCTGTAATCCCAGCGCACGACGCGCTTCTCTTTGGTCGGCGCTATGTTGCCGGCCCAGATGGTCTCGATGCTGGCCACGATAGTGGCACCGACCAGCACCAGCGCCATGGGGCCGTGCGGGGTGCGGAAGGTGGCCACCACCCGCTCGTTGCGGGCAAACAGGTTGGGCACGTTCTCGGCGGTGAGCGGGTTGACGGAGAAGAGATCCCCCGGCACGAACACCATGCTCTCCAGCACGCCGTCCAGCGGCATGTGGATGCGGTGATAATCCTTGGGCGCCAGGTAGATGGTGGCGAAGTCGCCATCCTTGAACGGCGCCATCAGATCCTCATAACCGCCCAGCAGCTCGCGGGCGCTGTAGTCGTGGCCCTTGGCCTGGATGATGCGACCCTGCTGGATCGGACCGAGCTGGCTGACGGTGCCATCCACCGGCAGCGCCAGGGTCATGGCATCCTCGACCAAGGGACGGATCCCCGGCTTGAGTTCGCGGGTGAAGAATTCGTTGAAGCTCTTGTAGTGGGCCGGACTCTCGTGCAGCGCCTCGCTCATGTCTACCTGGTACTGCTTGATAAAGGCCTCGATCACCCTGGTGGTGAGGTTGCCTGCTTCGGCAGCCGCAAGTTTGCCGACCAGGCGGGAGAGGGCGTGTTTGGGCAGACAGTATTGACCGGCAATTTTCAGGTTGTCAGTAATGCTCATGTTCATCATCAAGGTAGGTTGAATAGGGTCACAGCCGCGCCTGTTGGCGACCGTGACGGGCTTCCTGCATGGTTTCCAGGATGCGGTGATAGTTGTGGAAGCGATCGGCGCTGATGGCGCCACTGTCGACGGCGGCCCGCAGGGCGCAGCCGGGATCGTCCTTGTGGGTGCAGTCGCGGAACTTGCAGCCACCCAGGTAGTCGCGAAACTCGACGAAGCACCAGGTGATGCGGTCGGCTTCCAGATGCCAGAGGGCGAACTCGCGGATCCCGGGGGAGTCGATGAGATCGCCGCCGCTCGGGAAGTGGTAGAGCCGCGCCGTGGTGGTGGTGTGCTGGCCGAGCCCCGAGTTTTCGGAGATCTCGCCGGTCAATACATCCAGCCCCGGCATCAGGGCGTTGGTAAGGGACGACTTGCCGACCCCGGACTGGCCGACGAAGATGCTGATCTTGTCGGTCAGAGCGGCTTTCAGCTCATCGAGCCCTTCGCCGCTCTCGCAGCTTACCAGCAACACCTCGTAACCGAGCTTGCGGTAGGTTTCGAGCTGGCGCTCGATACGGGCACGGGCCGCGTCATCGAGCATGTCGACCTTGTTCAGCACGATCAGGGGGCGGATCTCCACGTCCTCGGCGGCCACCAGATAGCGGTCGACGATGTTGGTGGAGAACTCGGGCATCACCGCCGAGACGATGATGATCTGGTCGATGTTGGCGGCGATGGGTTTGACCCCGTCGTAGAAGTCCGGCCGGGTCAGCACCGAGTGACGCGGATGCACCGCCTCGATGACGCCGGCAGTCGCGGCATTGAGGCCGGGACGCCACACCACCTTGTCGCCGCACACCAGGCTGCTGATGCTGCTGCGCCGCAGGTTGCTGCGGTGGATGGCACCATCGCTTGCCTCGACGTCTGCGTGCTGACCAAAACGGCTGATCACCACCCCTTCGATGGCCGGGCCAAACAGGGTGTCATCTACCACTGTGGTGTGCTCTTTTTGCAGCCGCCGCTCGCGGTTGGCCTGGACGCGCCTTTGTTGACCCAGATTGAGTTTTGCTTTCTTTGCCACTCGATTCGCCAGTTTATGAACAGATCCAAAGCCAGTATGATACATGCAAATTGGCAAAATTCCGCCATTCCTCCCAATAGAGAGAGCAATCATGACAGTCAGCGCGCAGAACCTGGTATGGATCGACATGGAGATGACGGGTCTGGACCCCGAGCAGAATGTGGTACTGGAGATCGCCACCATAGTCACCGACAAGGACCTGAACGTGCTGGCCGAGGGGCCGGTCATCGCCATTCACCAGAGCGATGAAGAGCTGGCCAAGATGGACGACTGGAACGTCAACACCCATACCAACAGCGGTCTGGTGGCCCGGGTCAAGGCGAGCCAGCACGATGAGGCGAAAGCCGTCGCCGAGACCCTCGAGTTCATTCGCCAGTGGGTGCCGGAGCGTACCAGCCCGTTGTGCGGCAACAGTATCGGCCAGGATCGTCGCTTCATGGTCAAGCACATGAGCGATCTGGAAGCCTTCTTCCACTATCGCAACGTCGACGTCAGCACCATCAAGGAGTTGGTGCGCCGCTGGCAGCCGGCGCTGCTGGACCAGTTCAAGAAGAGCGGTACCCATCAGGCGCTGGACGACATCCGCGAATCCATTGCCGAACTGCAGTTTTACCGCAGCCACGTCTTCAAGATCTGAGTCTGCGGCAAGGGCTTGTGGTCTCCCGGTTGTTAAAATCGACAGTTCGACCAGCTTTTGAGCGAACGCACGCAACCAGACAAAAAAGCCCTTGCAATTGGAATGTCTGCTCTTATAATTCGGCTCCCGTACAGTAGCGCAAGCAACCAAATGCTGTACGGCCGTTTTAAGGTAGTTGCGGGAATAGCTCAGTTGGTAGAGCACGACCTTGCCAAGGTCGGGGTCGCGAGTTCGAGTCTCGTTTCCCGCTCCAAAAAGTTTGCTGATGACGTTCCGATGCGGGAATAGCTCAGTTGGTAGAGCACGACCTTGCCAAGGTCGGGGTCGCGAGTTCGAGTCTCGTTTCCCGCTCCAATCATCAGCACAGCCTCAAGACAACCTAATGTTGCGGGAATAGCTCAGTTGGTAGAGCACGACCTTGCCAAGGTCGGGGTCGCGAGTTCGAGTCTCGTTTCCCGCTCCAAAAATTTGTAAGTGACATTCCGTTGCGGGAATAGCTCAGTTGGTAGAGCACGACCTTGCCAAGGTCGGGGTCGCGAGTTCGAGTCTCGTTTCCCGCTCCAATCACTTGCAGATGACATCCTGTTGCGGGAATAGCTCAGTTGGTAGAGCACGACCTTGCCAAGGTCGGGGTCGCGAGTTCGAGTCTCGTTTCCCGCTCCAATCTCTCTCCCCCAAGCTCACGAACCCAATCTCTCTTCGAAGTTCTCATCATCCCTTTGAATTGCCCATTACATCGCGCCGCGATGATTTGTCGTACCCGGCGTTCAGCCAGATCAGGCCCATGTCTTCTGTAGCCGCTTCGTGCGCAGGTGCTGGGGAGGGCTGTGGTTATAGGCAAGCTTATGATTGTCGTGGGGAGGGTTGCTGTTGCTGCGGGCAGGCTTGTGAGCGTGGCGGGGAAGGGGAAACGGCGGGCAAAAAAATAGGAGGGCCGATGGCTCCTCCTACAGGCTCACTGGCGTGGCTTAGAGCAGGGTAACGTTCTCAGCCTGAGGGCCTTTTTTGCCCTGGGTCACAGTGAACTGGACTTTTTGACCTTCAGCCAGGGTCTTGAAACCGGCGCTCTGGATGGAGGAGAAGTGAACGAAAACGTCCGGTCCCTGGGATTGCTCGATGAAGCCAAAACCCTTGGTCTCATTGAACCATTTTACTTGGCCGGTGCGAATGTCAGACATGTGGTAAGTCCTATCTATAACAAAATGAAACTAAGCCTTGTTGGGCAGCATTTGCCTAGAAATCAGGGGTTGAAGCATGACTGACCACGTCAATTTGTCCCAGTAGCATGTAGAACAATCCCTGTCTAAAGCACAAACGATTGTACGTGAGCGCGATCCCTTGTCAATTTGGCACTTTTCATTTTTTGAGCAAGCTAAAAATATTGTGAACTCAGCGGCTTATTTCATGGATTCAGGTCAAAAAAACGGGAGGCACCAGGCCTCCCGTTGTTTCATTCCTTGAGGGCGAATCCTTCACCCTGTCGGTCGTAGCGGTAGATGGCCTGACCATAGGAGCGGATCTCGACCCGCTGGATGCGGCGGGTGTCATCGATCAGTATGAACACGGCCCGGCCCGATTGCAGGCGGGTCAGCGGCCGATCAGGCCCTTCGATGGCGATCAGGCGGCTGAGCTCGGCGCCCGGCAGCTCGAACTTGCGGAAGATGGAGTAGAGGGTCTCGCCGGCTTGCACGTCGTGCTGCAGCCAGGTGCCATCCACCTTCTCTTCGACCGGTTTGGCAGCAGCCGGTGCACTGCCTGTGGCGCCATTGCCGACGGTGAGGGCCTGCGCCGGTACGGCGATGGGGACCGCCAGCGAACCGGACGGCGCGGCTTTGGGCGCGGGGACTGCCGGCTCCCAGGCCAGCACCAGCAACCAGAGCGGGATCAGGATCAGCAGCCCTATGGTGTGCTTGCGCGGCAGCGGGCTCGCCAGCTTGAACTTGCCTGTTTTGGCTTCCTGGCCGCGTTGGCCAAGTTCACTCATGCCCTGGCCGATGCGTTGACGCAGGGGCAGGGTGGCGGCATTGATACGATGGAGCAGGGATCCTTGTGATTCGTCTTGGCGACGCTGCTGGGCTCGTCTGTTGTGGCCACGGGGGCGACGGTCCGGGGTGGGCACGGCATTTACCTCTCACTACATTGCCTGCCATCAGGCAAATTCGTGCCTATGGTAAACGGACTCGCCCCCGAGGGGGAGAGTCCTGAGGTGGAAAATTATCAGCTGAGACGAAATTGTCCCAGTAATTGCTGTAAACGCTCGGCCGCCTGGCGCAACGCCTGGCTGGCTTTGGCCGTTTCGGTCGCATCCAGTGCGATGTCGTTAGCCAGTGCGTTGGTTTTTGACAGGTTGCCGGAGACGGTCTCGGAAACCGAGCTCTGCTCTTCGGCGGCGGAGGCGATCTGGTAGGTCATGTCGTTGATGGTGGAGATGGCCTGATAGATGCTGCCGAGCGCCTCTTCTGCCAGATCCGCCTCACCCACCGCCTGATGGGTCAGCTGCTGGCTCTGGTTGATAGCGTTGACCGCGTTGGCCGAGCTGTGGCGGATCTTCTCGATCAGCTCCTGGGTATTCTGTACCGCCTGCTGGGTGTTGCCCGCCAGCTTGCGAACCTCGTCGGCCACCACCGCAAAGCCGCGGCCCTGCTCGCCGGCCCGGGCCGCCTCGATGGCGGCGTTCAGCGCGAGTAGGTTGGTCTGATCGGCGATCCCCTGAATGACGGTGAGGATGCTGGTGATCTGCTCGCTGTCGTGGGCCAGCCCCTCGACCACCTCGGCACCCTTGCCGGCCTCGGCGGCCACCTTGTGCATCGACTGGATCACCTGCTGGAAGCGGACCTTGCCCTGATCCGCCGCCCCCTGGGCCTGCTTGGCCGAGTCGGCGGTGTTGTTGGCGTGGGTCGCCACCTCTTGGCTGACGTAGGACATCTCCTGTACCGCAGTCAGCATCTGCTCCATCTCCGCCTGGTGGTGCTGCAGGTTGGTATCGGTCTGGCCGGCGATGCGATCGGTGTCGCCGGCGTGACGGTTGACCTCGCTGGCGGTCTTGAGCACATCCCCCAGCAGCACCTGCAGCTTGTCGATAAAGCGGTTGATGCCCTTGGCCAAATCCCCCAGTTCATCGCGGGACTGGGTATTGAGCCGCTTGGTGAGATCTCCCTCGCCATCGGCGATGTCATTCACCAGGCTGACCATCTGGCGGATGGGGCCGGTGATGCTGCGGGCAATGACCAGCATGGTGGCCAGCGCCAGCACCAGCACGACGACGGCGCCCACCAGTTGCTGGGTCATGGCGGCCCGGTTCATGTCGCTCAGCTGGGCTTCCAGCTGGTCGGCCCCGGCCAGCACTACCTTGTAGGGCAGGGTGACGATGATGGCCCAGTTGCGGCTCATGCCAGGCACCGCGATGGGCACCGAGATACGAAACGCATCGTCGAGCTCCTGGCGCTGAACCTCGGGTTTGAGGTACTGCTGCCAGCCGTTGCCAAGCAGCTTGTCGGCGCGGCTGCCGAGCAGGCTGGCATCACCGCTGGTGCCGGTGATGACGCCGGCGGCGCTGACGATCAGGGTCTCTCCCTTGCCGTCATAGATGTTGCTGTTGAGGGACTGGGCCTGACGGCTGATGGAGTCCACCGCCAGATCGAGCGCGGCGATCCCCTTGAACTGGCCGCCCACCATGATGGGGGTGGTGATGGTGCTCACCAGCACCTGCTGGCCGTTGATGTCCACCTTGAAGGGATCGATGAGGCAGGAGCGTCCCTCTCGTTTCGGGCAGGCGTAGTAGTCGTTGGCCGGATTGCCGAACTCATCCGGATCGCTCTTCTCGATGGAGAGCAGCAGGTCGGTGCCGATGCTCTCCTTGTCGCGATAGAAATAGGGCACGAAGCGCCCCTTGCTGTCACTGCCCAGCGCCGTCTGGCCGGCGAAGCTGGCATCCTGGCCGTCGAAGCCGTTGGGTTCGAAGCCGGCGAAGGCGCCGTAGAGCTGGGGTTCGAGGGAGAGCTGGGCCTTGAGCAGGTCGGTGGCCTGCTGGCGATCCAGCGGCAGTTTGCCCTCCTGCTGCAGGGCGAGGGCACTGGCCATCTGCTGGGTATAGGAGAGCCCCTTTTGCAGCAGCTGGGTGATGGTGGCGGCCTCGGCACGGGCGTTGGCGCTGACCTTCTGCCATGCCTCCTGCTGCAGGGCGGCGCGGCTGGAGCTGATGGTCAGCTTCTGGGTCTGTTGACCCGAGTACTGGTTGAGCAGGATCAGGATGACCAGGGCGGCGGTCATGGCGATCCCGGCCATCACCAGAATGCGATTCTGGATAGAACGGAACTGCATCGTCTCTTCCTTGTTGGTGAGCGTTATTTGGATATCGGCCGGAGGAGGCAGCTCTCCAACACTTGTCATAGCAAAACGGAAACCGGGATTTTGTTTTGCGATCCCCTTCAAATATCAGGCGGCAAGCGGCTGGGACGCCTGTGCAACCCCCTACTTTTGCCCGCTGCGGCTGCATGGTTTTCCCATCCGTCATTGTCGGTGCTAAAATGCGACGGTTTTTTTAACGAATTGGCCCAAGGCCCTCTACACAAGGCTTAAAGATGAAAGTCAAAACCCGTTTTGCTCCCAGCCCGACCGGCTTTTTGCATGTCGGCGGTGCCCGTACCGCACTCTATTCCTGGTTGTTTGCAAAGAACCAGGGCGGTGAGTTCGTGCTGCGTATCGAGGATACCGACCTGGAACGTTCCACTCAGGAGGCGATCGACGCCATCATTGAGGGCATGGAATGGCTGGAGCTGAACTGGGATGAGGGCCCCTACTACCAGACCAAGCGCTTCGATCGCTACAACGGCCTGATCGACGAGATGCTGGCTGACGGCCGCGCCTACAAGTGCTACTGCTCCAAGGAGCGGCTGGAAGCGCTGCGCGAAGGCCAGATGGCCAACGGCGAGAAGCCCCGCTATGACGGCAAGTGCCGCGACCATGCCCACGATCACCCGGCCGATGCGCCGCACGTCATTCGCTTTCGCAACCCGACCGAAGGCTCCGTGGTGTTCGATGACCACGTCCGTGGCCGCATCGAGTTCGCCAACACCGAGCTCGACGATCTGATCATCCGTCGTACCGATGGTGCGCCGACCTACAACTTCTGCGTGGTGGTCGATGACTGGGACATGGAGATCACCCACGTGGTGCGTGGCGAAGACCACATCAACAACACCCCGCGCCAGATCAACATCTACAAGGCGCTGAATGCGCCGGTACCTGAGTTTGCCCACGTCTCCATGATCCTGGGTGACGACGGTGCCAAGCTCTCCAAGCGCCACGGTGCAGTCTCCGTGATGCAGTACCGCGACGATGGCTACCTGCCGGAAGCGCTGCTGAACTATCTGGTGCGTCTGGGTTGGTCCCACGGCGATCAGGAGATCTTCAGCCTGGAAGAGATGATCAAGCTGTTCAGCCTGGATGCCATCTCCAAGTCTGCCTCCGCCTTCAACACCGACAAGCTGCTGTGGCTGAACAACCACTACATGCGCAGTCTGGATCCGGCTTACGTTGCCAAGCATCTGGCATGGCACATGGAAAACCAGAAGATCGACACCAGCAATGGCCCGGCGCTGGCCGACGTGGTGACCCTGCTGGCCGAGCGCTGCAACACCCTGGTCGAGATGGCCGCCCAGAGCCGCTACCTGTTCGAAGAGTACGAAGCGATTGACGAAGCGGCTGCCAAGAAGCACCTGCGCGGGGTTGCGGCCGAGCCGCTGACCCTGGCCAAGGCCAAGCTGGCTGCCCTGGATAGCTGGACCACCGAAGCGCTGCACGAGCTGATTGAAGCCACTGCTGCCGAGCTGGGCCAGGGCATGGGCAAGGTCGGCATGCCGCTGCGCGTGGCGGTCACCGGTCTGGGTCAGTCCCCAGGCATCGACGCAGTGATGGCGCTGGTGGGCAAGGAGCGCGTTCTGGCGCGTATCGACCGCGCTCTGGCGTATATCGAAGCGCGCATGGCTGCCGAGTAAGCTTGCCGTCGCACATTGCCGTCACCGGTCTGGGGTAATCTATCCCCCGCCATCGACGCCGTGATGGCGCTGGTGGGTAAGGAGCGAGTACTGGCCCGCATCGACCGCGCTTTGGCGTATATCGAAGCGCGCATGGCTGCCGAGTAAGCTTGCCGTCGCACATTGCCGTCACCGGTCTGGGGTAATCTCTCCCCTGGCATCGACGCCGTGATGGCGCTGGTGGGCAAGGAGCGGGTACTGGCCCGCATCGACCGCGCCCTAGCGTACATCGAAGCGCGCATGGCCGCCGAATAAGCGCCAGCCAGTGCTTGAGAAAGGGCTCCCGTATGGGGGCCCTTTGTTTTTGGCCAAAGGCCGGTTTTGTGACATAAAACAGCGAGATAGCTGTGTCATTGCCGGTTAAATCGGCTAACTGCTTGAATTTTGACTAAACGCGCGAATCGGCGTTATTTTTGGGTTGACAGCAAAGCGGTCGGTGCCTATCATGCGCCTCCGTTGCCGGAGATAACTTTGGTAGCGCCGAGGTGAGTTGGGGTTATAGCTCAGCTGGGAGAGCGCTTGCATGGCATGCAAGAGGTCCGCGGTTCGATCCCGCGTAGCTCCACCAAATTCTCCTCGAACAATCTGGAATCCAAGGGGTTATAGCTCAGCTGGGAGAGCGCTTGCATGGCATGCAAGAGGTCCGCGGTTCGATCCCGCGTAGCTCCACCAGGTTCCTGATTGAAATGAAGTACCCAGGGCAGTGCGGTGTGTATCACCCAGGCCGACCTTTGTGGGGTTATAGCTCAGCTGGGAGAGCGCTTGCATGGCATGCAAGAGGTCCGCGGTTCGATCCCGCGTAGCTCCACCATTATTGAGGATGAATGGCCGCCAGAACCATTCATTCAGTGCCGAATTTGGGGTTATAGCTCAGCTGGGAGAGCGCTTGCATGGCATGCAAGAGGTCCGCGGTTCGATCCCGCGTAGCTCCACCATCTTTCGTAACGAAAGTAGAAAAGGCCACCGCACTGCGGTGGCCTTTTTGTTTTGCGCTCGGCACACCGATCGTGCCGGCCGGCCAATAAAAAGCCCGCATCGCTGCGGGCTTTTGGTTTGATGGCGATGAGTCATCAGCCGTGGCGACGACGCCAGGCCAGCGGCAGCAGCGCCAGCAGCAGGGCACCCATGGCTCCGCCACCGCCGTTGCTCTCCTCTTTCAGCTTGAGGTCGACGATGATGGGGTCGTGGTCGGAGGCGCTGAACGGGTTGTCCGACTTGATCATGTCGCCGGTGAAGTCCCGGCCGTATTCGAACAGGTTGCTCTCGAACGAGTTGATGTGCCAGTCGGCCACGGCGATCACCTTGCCGGCCAGCGCCGGGTTGGCGAGGGCATAGTCCAGGGTGCCGAGCTCGGCCTCGTAGCTGTAGGAGATGGCCTTCTCCTTGTTGAATTTGACGTTCATGTCCACCAGGCCGTAGCTCTTGGCCACTTCGCTGCCGGTCTGCTCAAAGACCTTGTCACCGAGGAAGGTCTGGGAGGCGGAGACTATCTTGCGCTGACCGTCGGTCGGCACATAGTCGGTCAGCACCCGGATCGCATCTTCCCGGGCGTAGGAGTTGAAGTCGCCCACCAGCAGCACCTGGCCGGGTAGCTTGCTCACCGCGTCGCCCAGCACCTTGGCGGCACTGACCCGGAACTCGGTGCACTTGCCCTGCAGATCGGCCGGCTCCTTGCCGTCCAGGTTCTCGAGGCAGCCTGAACCCTTGGACTTCAGGTGGTTGACCACCAAGGTCAGCGGATCCTTGCTGCCTTCGACGGTGAAGGTCTGTACCAGGGAGTCACGCTGGGAGGCCTGTTTCTCGACCCCTTTGGCATCCAGGTATTTCTGCACCGGCAGGGTGATGACGTTGGCGTCCCCTTGCGGTGCCAGCTTGGCTGGCCGGTAGATCATGGCCACCATGATGGCGTCACCACCGAAGTAGTGCTCGCCCTGCAGCAGCGCCTTGGGCAGGGTGACGAAGGCGTACTGCTTGCCCGCCTCTTTCTGCTGGGCGTTGAGAGCCTGTACCAGGTCGCTGATGGCGGAGTGGCTGTCAAAGCCGTTGTTCTCCATCTCCATCAGGCCGAGCAGGTCGGCATCCATCTCGGTGATGGCATTGACGATCTTGGCGCGCTGTTTCTGGAAATCTTCCAGGTTCTTGGCGCCGCGGTTGCAGCCCTTGGCGCTGTCCGCATCCGCCTGATCCTTGCACAGCACGTTGAGGGCACCGCCCACGCTGGAGTGGCTGGTGAAGTAGTTGAGCACGTTGAAGCTGCCGACGCGCAGATCGGTGCCATCGGCACGGGCCGGGGCGCTCTGGCGGTCGTTGTCGCTGGTGCGCAGCAGATCGCCGGCGGTGATCACCTGATCCTGCGGCACGATCAGCCGGTACTCGTTGTAGCTGTAGCCCACCATGGCGTCCAGATTGACCGGGGCGTCGCCGATGCGCAGGTAACCCTGCTCAGGCTCCCAGGCCGGCAGCCAGGGCAGTTTGCCGTCGGCGGCCTTGAAGTCCGATTCGAGGAACACCCGGTTGCCGGCGTTGGCCTTGGCCAGCGCCTTGGCGGCCTTGCTGTCGGCATCGTGCAGCTGGGTCGGTTTCATCAGCGGCGCCTGGTGGGAGAGCACCAGGTTGTTGCGCCGGGCGGCGTAGTCATAGCTGAAGTTGCGGCTGATTTTGAGCGCGCTGTCGGCATCGAGCCGTACCCGCATCCCTTCGTGGCGCTCTAGCGCCCGGGCCAGGGTTTCGTTTTCCAGCACCCGCAGCGGGATGGCGGCCGGGACCGAGCCCTGGGCGACGACCTGCAGGCGCGGGGTGCCGCTGTCAAATACCGGTTTGAGCTGGGTGTGGTTGTAATACTCCTCGACCTTGGCCTCCAGGCAGACTTCGGCACCCGGCTTGATGTCCGGGTACTTGCTGGCGAAGTTCTTGTCGTTCAGGAAGACGAAGATGCCGTCTGAGGTCTGGGGGTTGCCGTCACCCTGCACATCCAGCAGGTAGAATCCAATCCGATCATTGCTCTTGTTGAGCGCATCGCCGAGGCCAGAGACCACCGCCTTGACCGTGACGCTCTGGGGGCTTTCGAACTTGTCGGCGGGAATGAGCGGGCTCTTGTCGCCGCTGCCCTGAATGACCGGGATCGGGGTGAGGGCACTGTCGGCCGGGCAGCTGAAGCCGGCGGCATAGACGGACGGGGAGGCGAGCGCAAGCCCCACGGCCAGCGACAGCAGGGTACGTGTTCCTTTCATAACTGTTCCTTTTTTATTTTTTGCCAGTGTTTCCATAGCCTTGGCGCATCGGCCAAGGGCGCGCATTGTCACATTTCTGGCATGTCATACCAGTGAGCCAACGCACATTACGGGGATACAAATGAGGGCAATGCCGGTTTTTTTGACTTGGCTAACAGTATGAAATTAATGACAAAACAGTTATTTCGTCGCGTCAGTGAAAATGTGATCTGGCTGTCATCCACATATTTTTCCTCGAGAATGAAGATTGAGACTCGGCTGGTTGATTCCTATACTCGGCTTGTTCCTCACGGAACCCAGGTAAAGGGCAAACCGGTCGAGATGCCGGGACGCAATGCCTCCGGTCTTCAGATCGTGCGATCCAGATAGCGGGGCTTCCCAGGGTGAGGGTGACGTTTGTGGCAGGTCCATTGCCAGTTGTCTGCGCCCATCACGCAGGTTGCGCTTGTTCTTTGCCTTGGTGACCAATGCCAAGACAAAACAAGGAAGATAACAATATGCAACAGACCCTAAGGCCCAGCAGGCTTGCCATGCTGGTGGCTTTGGCTGCCATGCCCGCCTGGGCACAGGCCGCCTATCCCGCCTATCAGGCCGGTACCGCCTACAAGGCCGGCGACATCGTCAGCAACGTCGGCAATCTCTATGAGTGCAAAGAATTTCCCTACTCCGGTTGGTGCGGGGCCTCGCCCTATCACTACGCCCCCGGGGTGGGTGTGGTCTGGGCCGATGCCTGGAAACTCTATGGTGGGGACGTGCCGCCCCCGGCGCTCGGCGTAGCCGTCAGCTCGCCGGCTGCCGGCGCCAGTTTCAACGAGGGGGCCAGCGTCGCGCTGGCGGTGACCCTGAGCGGCCCGGTGACGGCGCTGGTTCGGGTGGAATACCTCATCGACGGCAAGCTGGTGGCCACGGCGAGCGCCTCGCCCTGGAACGGCAGCTGGAGTGCCGCCGGTGTCGGTGCCCACGCCCTCAAGGCACGGGCATTGGATAAAGATGGTAAGGTGCTGAGCGAGGCGGATTCGAGCTTCAACGTCGCCGCCGTGGTGGCGCCAGAGGCGCCCAAGGTGAGCATCAGCAGCCCGGCCAGCGGCGCCAAGGTGACCCTGGGTCGCAGCGTGGCGGTGAGCGGCAACGTCACCGATGCCAACAACGACGTCGCCAAGGTCGAGCTGTTCGTCGATGGCAAGAAGGTGGGCGAAGACACCAGTGCCCCCTGGCAGGTGAACTGGACGCCCCAGAGCAAGGGGCTGGCCGGCCTCAAGCTGGTGGCGACCGACAAGGAGAACCTGAGCGGCGAATCGAACCAGGTCGACGTGCAGGTGGAAGAGGCGGCCCTGCCGCCCACCGGTGGCAACCTCTCCTGCGATATCCGCCAGATCTACCGCCCGGACGGTTACGAGTGCATGGGGGATGACCACGCCCGTCGGGTCATCGGCTACTTCACCTCCTGGCGCACCGGCAAGAACGGCTTGCCCTCCTATCTGGTGAGCGACATCCCCTGGGACAAGATCACCCACATCAACTATGCCTTCGCGGCGGTGGACGAGCAGAGCCACACCATCAAGGTGGACGACTCGGCGACCAAGATGACCTGGGACGGCGTGCCAGGTGCCGAGATGGATCCGGAGTTTGCCTACAAGGGCCACTTCAACCTGCTGTCGAAGTACAAGAAGCAGTATCCGGACGTGAAGACCCTGATCTCGGTGGGGGGCTGGGCCGATACCCGCGGCTTCTATACCGCCACCACCAAGGGTGACTGCTCGGTCAACAGAGACGGCATCAACGCCTTTGCCAACTCGGCGGTGAGCTTCATCCGTCAGTACGGCTTTGACGGGGTCGACGTCGACTACGAATACCCCACCTCCATGAAGGATGCGGGCAACCCCAACGACTTCCCGCTCTCCAACCAGTGCCGCGGCAAGCTGTTTGCCAATTACAAGGTGCTGATGCAGACCCTGCGCAGCAAGCTCGACAGCGCCGGCAGCGAGGATGGTCGCAAGTACATGCTGACCATCGCCTCGCCGGCCTCGGCCTACCTGCTGCGCGGCATGGAGAACTTCCAGGTCACCCAGTACCTCGACTACGTCAACCTGATGACCTACGACTTCCACGGCGCCTGGAACAACTTCGTCGGTCACAACGCCGCCCTGTTTGACAACAAGGCGGATGCCGAACTCGCCCACTGGGGTGTCTATACCCAGAGCCAGTTTGGCGGTATCGGCTACCTCAACGCGGCCTGGTCTGCCCATTACTTCCGTGGCGCCCTGGCGGCCGGCAAGATCAACGTGGGCGTGCCTTACTACACCCGCGGCTGGCAGGGGGTCAGCGGCGGCACCCACGGCCTGGCCGGCAAGGCAGCCCTGCCGAGCCAGAGCGATTGTCAGCCGGGTACCGGTGGCAGCACCATTCCGTGCGGCAACGGGGCGGTCGGCATCGACAACATCTGGCACGATCTCGACAAGAACGGCAAGGAGATCGGCGGTGGCGCCGTGCCCATGTGGCATGCCAAGAACCTGGAGAATGCCGCCAGCCTGGGTATCACCACCATGCCGAGCTACGGCCAGGCCTGGGGTCTGGATCCCAACAACCCGGCTCACGTGATGCAGGGCAAGTATGTGCGTTACTACGATGACAAGGCGCAGGCGCCCTGGCTGTGGAACGAAGAGAAGAAGGTGTTCCTCTCCACCGAAGATGAAGAGTCCATGGGCCACAAACTCGACTACATCATCAAGCGGGGTCTGGGTGGGGTCATGTTCTGGGAGATGGCGGGTGACTACGCCTTCGATCCGGCCAAGAACGAGTACGGCATGGGCAGCACGCTGACCACGCTCGCTTACGAGAAGTTCGCCAAGGCAGCCAAGTACAACACCCAGCAGAACGATCTGGCGGCGCCAACCGCCCAGCTCGACATCGCGGTGAGCCTCTCCGGCTTCAAGGAGGGGGATTCCAACTACCCGATCAACCCGACCCTGAAGCTCACCAACAACTCGACCCAGACCATTCCGGGCGGTACTCGCATCGAGTTCCTGGTGCCCACCTCCACCTCCGACACCATCACCGACCAGAGCGGGATGGGGCTGAAAGTGGTGGAGAGCGGTGGCAACCAGAACTCCGACGGCATCGCCAATGAGAAGGACTTCCACAAGGCGGCCTTTACGCTGCCGACCTGGAAGGCATGGGCGCCGGGCAGCGACGTGGAAGTGGCGATGACCTACTATCTGCCGGCCGCCGGTGTACCGAGTGGTATCCGTATCATCAGCGGCACCCAGACCGCCGGCCTCAAGGCCGAGTTCCCGACCCTGCCGGAGGCCGTATTGGGCAGCAGTGGTGGCGGCGAGAACCCGGGCGGTACTACCTGCAGCAGCCAGAACGTCAACCCGGCCGCCTACAAGGCCTATCCGACCTGGCCGCAGGGGGATCATGCCAACGGTGGTGACCGGATGACCAACAACAAGGCGGTGTGGCAGGCCAACTGGTGGACCAGCAGCGAGCCCAAGGCGAGCGATGGCAGCTGGAAGCTGGTATGCAGCTACTGATGACCGTTTGAGGGGCAGGCCGGCACTCTGCCTAGCCTGTCCTCTCGCAAGGCAATGACCCAATCCGGAGCCCAGGCTCCGGATTTTTTTATGGCGCGATGACAAAGGTAGGGACATAAAAAAGACCGCTCCGGGGAGCGGCCAATTGCCACCAAGGCAATCTGCGGGGTGACCCCCTTGTTGCTGATCGGCAGGGCGGGGAGGGTGCCCGTCCTGCCGGGTGTCATTGCGTGCCATGCCGGGAACAGATTCCCCCGGGCCGGCACGCCTGGGTTGCTTATTGGGTGACGGCGCCGCCCTGCTGCTCTTTCAAGAAGCTGATCCAGGGTGACGCGCGGCCACTGACGTTGCCGTTCTGGGCAGCCTGAGTGAAGGCGGAGAGCGCTTCCTTCGGTTTTTGCTGCTCAAAATAGGCGACCCCGGTCAGGAACTTCAGATCCGCCCGCTGCTCGCCGCTGGCATTGGCGGCGGGCTTGGCGGCGAAGGCCACCAGATCCTGGTAGCGCTTGCTCTGGATCATCATGTGCGCCATCTTGAGCTGCAGCTCGGCATTGGGGGCCAGCTTGTAGGACTTGGCCAGGGTATCGATGGCCGGGTCCAGCTCCTTGGCCTGGTGCCAGTAGTTGGCCAGCGCCTTGTAGTTGGCCGCGTTGCTCTCGATGGTCCCCTCCTTCATCGCCTTCTCCATCACGCGGGCGGCGCGGTGGGGAATGCCGGCGAAGGCCAGGTAGTTGGCCAGACGCTGCAATTCGGCCGCCTCGGTCAGCATGCCGAGGTTGTAGGCCCCCTCCAGCGCCGCCAGCGCCTTGGCATCGTTGCCCGCCTGCATGTGCATGGCAGAGAGCTGGGTCCAGTACTTCTTCTTCTCCGGATACCTGTCGATGAGGGCGGTGAGCACCTCGGTGGCCGGCTTGTACTGTTTCAGCTCGTAGTGGGCCGCCATCTTGAGCAGGTACCAGGACTCGGGTGCCTTGCCCCCCGACAGCTTGATGGCCTGATCCACCGCCGGTATGGCGTCCTTGTACTGCTTGAGCTGTACATGGGCGTTGGCCAGCGTGATGTAGGCGTGCGGGGTCGGCTTCTCGTCCTTGCCAAGGCTCGCGAACCACTGGTTCATGGTGCTGATGGAGGCCTTGAAGTTGCCCTCCGCCATGTAGAGCTGGGCCAGGTTGTAGCGCACCTGCTGGGCCACCGGTTGCGGCAGCCCGCCGGTGGCGATGGCATCGGCGAAGTACTTGGTCGCCTGGCCGTACTTCTCCTGTTGCGCCGCCACGAAGCCCAGGGTCTGCAGTATCACCCCCTTGTCGTAGACCCGTTCGCCGACGCCGGACAGGGCATCCTGCAGCTTGGCATTCGCCTCGCCGTATTTCTTTTCGGTGATCAACGCCTGCGCCTTGTTGACCGCGCGGTAGGCGCGATCGGAGAGGGCGGGTTGCTCGGCGGCCCAGCTGGCGGTGCTAAGCAGCACCGCCATGGCGACCGGGGCGAGGATCAGGGTATGTAACTTTTTCATCGCCACCTTCCTTAGTTGACCGCAAACTCGATTTCTTGCTGCATGCGGGTGGCCTGCGGCTTGCCATCGACCATGGCCGGCTTGAACGTCCATTTGGCGATGGTCTTGCGGGCCTCCTTGCCGAGGTCGTAGCTGCGTGGCTCTTCCTTGACGATCCGCACGTTGCTGACGGTGCCGCGCTCGGTGACGGTGAACTCCACCAGCACCTTGCCGCTCGCCAGCCCTGCCAGGGCCGCCTTGCGGGGCATCATGGGCTCGAAGGTCGCCATGGGAATGGCGCCGTTGTTGCCCCCCATGCCACCGCCGCCACCACCCGTGCTGTAGGCGCCGAGGGCATTGCCGCCACCGATGTTGACCGGAATGTCGAGCTTGGGCATGTCCATCGGCGAGCTCTCCATCTGCGGCCTGTCCGTGCTGGCCACTTCCATCTCCGGAGGGGGAGGGGGCCGGTTCGGAGGCGGCGGCTTGGGCAGTTCCCGTTGTTTCTCTTGCAGGGTCTCCTGGGGCTTGAGGCGAATGAAGTCGGTCATGGTGACGTCTTCCCTCTCCGTCAGCTCCCGGTGATCCGGCGTGATGAGCTTGTTCATTCCCAGGAACAGGAAGAACACCACCACACAGGAGACCGTAATCGCTATCAGGTATCTCATGGTGCTCGCTCCGGCATCAGCTGCTCTTGCTCGCCGCGATGGAGATGTTCTGGACACCGGCCATGCGGATCTGATCCATGACCTGGACCACCAGACCGGAACGGGATTCGGTATCGGCCTGGATCACCACGGCACTCTCCGGGTTCTCGGCGCGCAGACGCTCGATGTTGGCGCGTACGGCCCCCACCTCGACGACCCGCTTGTCGACCCAGACCTGACCGTTCTCGCGAACCGCGACCATGATGTTCCCCTTCTTCACCGTCTCCGCCGTGCTGGCGCTCGGACGGTTGATCTCCACGCCGGACTCCTTGACGAACGAGGTAGTGACGATGAAGAAGATCAGCATGATGAACACTATGTCCAGCATGGGGGTCAAATCGATGGCCGCCTCATCAGCACCGCTGTCGCTGTGACGTTTTCTCATGGCAAAAACTCCTTGCTTGTTCTGTGCCCCCGCCAGAGCCGGGCTCGGCGGGGGAGTGCATCCTGCATCAACCGTGTTTCAGGTTGTCTTCCAGCTTCTCGACCGCCAGCTTGGCTTTGTGGTCGAGCTGGTTGACAAAAAACAGGCCGGAAAGGGCGGCAATCATGCCCGCCATGGTCGGTACCGTCGCCTTGGAGATGCCCGAGGCCATGGCCCGCGGTGAGCCGGTGCCCGTGATGGCCAGGGTATCGAACACCTGCACCATGCCCACCACGGTGCCGAGCAGCCCCATCAGCGGACAGAGGGCAATCAGCACCTTGATGACCGGCATGCCCTTGTCCACCGCCATGGCGACCCGGGAGACCAGCTCGCGCCGGATCTGCTTGGCCGACCAGGATAGATGGTCGCTGCGAGCCAGCCAGGCGGCCTTGGTCTGTTTCACCTGCTTGGGGTAGACGGTCATGAAGTAGAACCAGCGCTCCAGCAGCAGGGCCCACATCATCAGGGTCAGGAAGAACAGGGCGACCAGTACGTCGCCCCCCAATCCCAGAAACCGGCGGACCGACTCGACTTCTTCAATCAACCAGAACCACATGGTGACTCCTTAGGCTGCGGCTTTGGCGGCGTGCAGATTTTCCTGATAGCGGGCGACGAAGCCGGCACTCTGCTCTTCCAGCACCTGGATGAGACGACGGCTCTGGGTCTGCACGATGGTGTAGAGGAACAGCATGGGCACCGCGACCACCAGACCCTGCATGGTGGTGACCAGGGCCTCGGAGATGCCGCCCGCCATCAGCTTGGGATCGCCGGTGCCGAACAGGGTGATGGCCTGGAAGGTGGCGATCATGCCGACCACGGTACCGAGCAGGCCCAGCAGCGGGGCCACCGAGGCGATCAGCTTGATGATGCTGATGCCCTTCTCGAACTTGGGCACGTTGCGCAGGATGATCTCGTCGAGCTTGGACTCCAGATCCTCGATGTTGTCGCCACGATGGCTCTGATAGGCCTCCAGCATCTCGCCAATGGGGTTGCCCTTGACGATCTTGTCGGATTTCAGCTGCTTGCGCATGGAGCCGCCGATGAGGGAGAGGCGAGTGCCGCAGAACAGCGCCAGCAGGGTGCCGAGCACGCCGAGCACCATGATGACGTAACCCACTTCACCCCCCTGATCGACCCGCTCCTTGAAGGTGGGGGATTGCACCAGCAGGGAAAGGATAACGCCGCGGGACGGATCGACGAAGATGGGCTCGACGGCGCCGCCGCCCTGCTCGAACTTAGCCACCGGCTCCAGCACGCTGTTGTCGGGTTGGCGCGGCAGCTGTTCGAACTTGCCGGTCTCCGGCACGAAGGTCAGGTACTTGCCTTCGGAGACGGTGTTGAACTCCCCGATCTGGGTGACGGTCTTCTCGGCCTGGTTGCCCTCGCCGTAGACCACGGTGGCCGGGATCTGGCTCACCTTGCCGCCATCGACCATGCGGCCGAGGGTGACGGTCCAGAAGGCGGTCAGGTCGTCGCTGGAGGGCAGCTCCTTGCTCTCGGCCAGGCGGGTCAGCAGGGCGGTCTGCTCCGGATGTTCGACCCGGCGGGCAGAGGCGTTGAAGATCCCCTTGAACTCGCCGGCGAACTGGCGCAGCACCCCGAACATCTCGCCCATGTTGCCGGCACGCTGGCGCAGGGTCTCGGTCAGCTCGGTCAGCTGCTTGTCGTTGGCATCGAAGGTGGCCTTGAGCCGCTCACCCTTGGCCGTTTCGGCGGCCAGTTCTGCTTTGGCCTTGGCCAGCAGGGCGGCCTGCTCGTTCTTGTCGGCCAGGAAGCGGGCTTCCCTCTCCTTGTTGAGCTGGGATTCGGTGGTGCTGGCGGCCTTGACCTGATTGAGCAGGGCGTTCAGGTCCACCGGTTTCTCGGCGGCGGTCACCGGCAGGGTGATCAGGGTAGCGCCCGCGATCAGCGAGGCGATGGCAAGTTTGATTCCTTTCATGATGCTTTCTCCGCAGTTTGAACCGGCAGCTTGATGAGGGCGGGGGGCGCCTGCTTCTTGGCGATGCGAAGGCCCTGTTCCACTGCACTGCGATACTCCTGGGGCAACTCTTCCCACTGACGGGTCTTCTTGTTCCACATGCCGGTCTCATTGCCGTCCGGGGACTGGTAGAGCAGGGCGATGCGGCCGACGCGCAGGAACTCGTAGGTCTTCTCGCCGCCATCCTTGGCCAGGCTGGCCTTGTAGGATTCGATGGTGCGGCTGAAGCCCTCCTCGATCTGGTAGGCCTCCAGGATCTTGCGGTACTTCTCGGAGATGGTGACATCGGCCCGGTTCATCAGGTCGGTCAGGGCCGCGACGCGATCCTCCCGCTCGACCTTCTGGAACGGCAGATCCAGCGCCACGAACTGCTCGAGGGAGTCGATCATCTTGAGCATCAGCGGCACCACTTCGGTGCTGGTCTGATCGATCTGGGCGATCTGGCGCTGCATCGAGGCCAGTTCGCTGCTCTGGGAGTCGACCATCTTGCCCACCTGCTCGTTGTAGGTACGCAGGCTGTCGACCTGACGCAGGGCGGCCTTGTACTGGGCGAGGGCGGATTCGGCAGAGTCGGCGTAGTTGTCGATCTTCTGCTGGGACACTTTGGATGCATTGTCGGTGGCGGCTTGAGCGTCCACAGCCTGGCTGGCAGAGGCGGCACTCAGATTGAAGCTGGTCAGCAAGGCAGCAGAAACCAGGCTGCCGAGGAGCGCTTTCTTCATTGTAATTGTCCTTTTTTTCATAGGATTACCCTATCTCCGTAACTTCCTTGGACGTTGGGCAAAGCCGGCCCGACCGGGCCGGCTTGGGTTTATATCTCAACGGGAGTTGATTAGAACTTCTGGGTGTAGTCGAGGTAGTAGATACGACCATCGATGCTGTACACATCTTCGTCGTAGGTGAAACCATCGCTCTCAAGAGACGGACCTACGTTGAACATGTTCTTCACACCGACCTGGATCTTGCCGTCCCAGGGGGCATCCACACCGACGTTCAGGTTCCAGGTGGTCTGGGAGGCGATATGACCCACTTCCTCACCGGTATCGGCAATGTAGTCCTGGCTCTGGGAGTCGATGTAGCTGGCGCTCAGGTAGGTGTCCATGTTCCACCACTGCGGCACATTGACCCCGACCCCAGTGTTGAAGCGCAGTTGTGGCTTGCCGTTCTGACCAATCTTGTCGACGACGGGACCGCCGGCATACAGACCTTCCTTGTACTCCAGGATGTAGGTGCTGCCGAAGTCATAACGAATGGTTGCCACGTTCAGGTCGTACTTGTAGTCAGCCTTGAAATCCAGACCGCTGGTGTTCAGCTCGCCCAGGTTGACCATGGGGGCTGTGCCCTGTTTGATCTTGCCCTGGCTGTTACGCACTATGTTGCTGGAACTGCCGTTGTTCAGCTCGTCATAGATGATGGACTGCAGGGAGTTCAGCTGAATGACGTCAGTGATCTTGATGGTGTAGTAGTCAAGCGACAGGTTCAGATCATCCAGCGGACTGTAGGCCACGCCGAAGTTCCAGGTATCTGCCGTCTCTTCCTTCAGGTCCTTGTTGGCGGTACGAATGGTGGTGTATTGCTGGTTCGGGCAGGCGGCAGCCGAGATACCGTTTGCTTCGCAATAGACATAGTCCTTGGCCCAGTCGGCAGATTCAGAATCTGCAGAGTAGAGATCGCTCAGGCTGGGTGCCCGGAACGAGCGGGACCAGGAAGTGCGCAGCATCAGGTTGTCCAGCGGCTGGTAGCGCAGACTGGTCTTGGGTGAGAAGGCACTGCCGAAGTCGCTGTACTTGTCGAAGCGACCAGCCACGTTGAGTTCAATCTGATCCGTGATGGGTACCAGGGACTCGATGTAGGCGGCAGTCACGTCACGAACACCACCGGAGGAGTTACCGGCGGAGCCTATGATGTTGCCAGCTTCCGATTGGGCATCGTACTTGTCGACATAGACCCAGTCGTTGTATTCGGCGCCGGCGTACCAGCTGACCGGCCCGGCCGGCAGTTCTCCCATGTCCCACTGGACTCCGGCGTACCACTGATAGAAGTCCATGGTGGAACGACGGCTGGTGTCGGCAGCCATGGAGGCCGTGGTGGAGGCATCAAACTCACCACCGACAAACTTGCCATCTTCGATGGCCTTCTGGGCGGCAGACTTCAGCACATAGCCAGTGCCATTCTCCTTGTTGTCGGTCTTGGAGTACATGTAGCCGGCGTTCCACTGCATGTCACCAACGCTTTCGGTCGCAATGGTGCCCTCGAAGCCCAGGTTTATGCTGCCGGTAGTGTCTGTGACCAGGTTGTCACGGGTACCGACGTTGTTGAAACGGTAGTAGGCGTAAGCGGCTTCCCCCAGCCCTTGGGTTGCTGCGGCATCCAGGCCGTTTTCGGTGAAAAACTGCGCATTTTTCGGGTTGGCAGGGTCTATGGTGAATGCACCTGCAGCCGGAGCGTAACGACCAAAGCTCTCGACCCGTGAGCCAATGATCTGGGGCACGAAGTCGACGTTGTCATTGATGTGATAGCGGCCATTCACATAGAGAGTGTCACGGCTGCGGGAAGCGGTCTTGGCGGCAACCTGGCCGTAGTTGAAGTTACAACCGCCCTCGAAACTGGTGAAGGGTTCCTTACAGGTGCCGTCTGGATTGGTGGAACCTGCCAGTGGACCGTATTTCCAAATGGCATCGCCATTGCCGTCCAGGCCTGTGATGCCTTCTACGTTGCGGCCGTAAACGCTGGGAGAATCGTTGCCTTGCTTGGCGAGGTAGTCACGATCACGGCTGTAGATAACGTCTTTCTTGTCGTGCTCATAGACAGTCATCAGGGAGCCTTTTTCACCGGTAATACCGGCCACGATGGAGCCGCTCTTTTCATCGCCCCCATCTTCGGTCGGACTGCCGATCCTGCCCTGGAAGGTCAGACCTTCATAACCTTCCTTGAGCACCACGTTGATGACACCACCGATGGCGTCGGAGCCATAGATGGCTGAGCCACCATCCAGGTTGACTTCCACCCGCTCAACAGCCGCCATGGGAATGGTGTTCAGGTTGATGGAGGTCCCGCCCATGGTAGGAGAACCGGCAACTCGCTTGCCGTTGAGCAGCACCAGGGTACGCTCGGAGCCAAGGCCGCGCAGACCAATGGTGGCTTGAGACTGGAAAGAGCTGCCGGAGGAGGGGGATACGCCGCCGAAGGAGTTGTAGGAGGCTTGTTTCAGGTAGTCGGCCACGGTCTGCTGACCGGACTGTTCGATCTTGGCTTTGGTGACAGAGACAACCGGGGTGGCGCCTTCCACGTCGACACGGGATATGCGGGAGCCGGTAACCTTGATCTTCTGGAGTTTTTCGACGTTTTGGCCCTCTTCGGCCAAAACAGGGGTGGCTACTACTGCCGCGCTCGCCAAGGCAAACGCTACGGCAGCAGAGAGTCTGCTTTTCCTAAGCATCGCTTATATCCTTCCTGGTTGTTTTTTTGTTTGCTTCCATACCGCCCTCGTTGGAGCGATGCGTAAGGCTTATCAAGCTTTGACGGTTGACGTCAATTGAGGCGGTGTGGATGGGGAAGGGGGGCGCAATAAGCTGACTATGTTTTAATACTTCCTGTTTCGCAGCGATTTATTCTGACTTGATGATATTTTACGATGTAAAATCGATGTTAAAATGAGAGGTTTCCATTTTATTGATTAATTTTGAACTTATCGATAAGGGGGATGTCTCGCTAGTTTTTATATTGTTAATCAAGACTTTTTTAGCATTATTTTCTGTTTTGGTGGCGTGTTCGGCTGTGGTTCAGATTGCATAGTCGAAGCGGATTTCAGTTTGTGCATATAGAGAAGGAGTTTTTATTTTGGTTTTCAGCTATGTCATTGTTTTGTAATTTAAAATCACTTTGTGGAGACTATTTTTATGGATTTAATTTAAGTTTTAAACGTTATTTAAATTGTTCATCTCGCAGTTTTTTATCTTGAAGTTGGCTTTTTCATAAAAAACTCACAGTAAATTCCACTGTTTGCCAAAGGGGCATGTCATGCCCTTCGTTCTACTTGATTTTTGTTGCAGAGCTTTTACAGTGACCGAGCGGATAGTCTGTCAATAACCGGCTATCCAGTGAGTAATGCCAGGAAGGACAGGCCCGTCACCGGATGTGACTGGCCACAAAAGAACAACAAGGACGAGGTTCCACCATGCTGTCGTATTTCTTACGTCGGATGCTTTTGATCATCCCGACGTTTCTCGGTATCACCCTGCTCGTCTTCACCATCACCCGCTTCGTGCCGGGCGGCCCGGTCGAACGCATGCTGCTGCAAGCCCAGGTTTCTCAGAACGAATCGGGCCGCTCCAGCGGCAGCAAGGGGGCGCAGGCGCTCTCCGACGAGCAGATCGAGGAGCTCAAGGCCTTTTACGGGCTCGACAAGCCCATGCTGGTCGCCTATTGGGAGTGGCTGCAGAAGCTGGCGGTGCTGGATCTTGGCGAATCGACCCGCTATTACGAACCGGTGTGGGGCCTCATCAAGGACAGGTTGCCGGTGACCGCCTTCTTCGGGCTGGCGACCTTTCTGCTCAGTTATGCCGTTTCCATTCCGCTCGGGGTGGCCAAGGCGCTCAGGCACAACAGTCGCTTCGATTCGCTCAGCTCCATGCTCATCTACATGGCCTATGCGCTGCCCGCCTACGTGGTGGGGATCTTCCTCATCACAGTGTTCGCGTTTCATCTGGAGTGGCTGCCGATGGGCGGTTTTCCGGGGGACGAGTTTGACGGCATGGAGAGCAGCTGGGATCAGATCCGCACCGTGTTCGCCCATGCCCTGCTGCCGCTCATCGCCTACGCCATCGGTGATTTCGCCATCCTCACCATGACCATGAAGAACAGCCTGATGGAGAACCTGTCGGCGGATTACGTGCGCACCGCCGTGGCCAAGGGGCTGCCGTTTCGCAAGGCGGTGACCGATCATGCCATGCGCAACAGCCTGATCCCCATCGCCAGTCACTTAGGGTCGGTGCTCACCGTCTTCTTCGGCGGCTCCTTTCTCATCGAGACCATCTTCAACATCGACGGCATCGGTCTGCTCGGCTACGAGGCCATCGTCGAGCGGGATTACCCCACCGTGATGGGCATTCTGGCCATCACCTCCATGCTGATGCTGGTGGGCAATATCGTCTCCGACATCTGCGTTGCCCTGGTCGATCCCCGCGTGCGGTTCGGAGAGTGAACATGAACCCTGTCACCTTAAAAAAACTCAAGCGTTTCAAGTCGATCAAGCGTGGTTACTACTCCTTCATCATCTTCACCACCCTGGTGCTGCTCTCCCTGCTGGCGGAGCTTTTGGTCAACAGCCGGGCACTGATGGTGAGCTATCAGGGGGAGCTCTATTTTCCCACCTATGGCGACGTGATCCCGGGTCAGCAGTTCGGGCTCGATTACGAGTACGAGACCAACTATCGCCAGCTCAAAGCCAAATTCGCCGCCGATGGCAAGGGGGATTGGGTGGTGTTGCCACCGGTGCCCTGGAACCCCTATGAGCAGGATTTCAAGCAGGACGCCTACCCACCCTACGCGCCCAGCCTGGCCGAGCGTCACCTGCTCGGCACCGACACCAGCGGCCGCGACGTGCTGGCGCGGCTGGTCTACGGCTTTCGCATCGCCATCGGTTTTGCCTTCATCGCGCTGGTGGCCAGCTATGCCATCGGGGTCACCATCGGCTGCATGATGGGCTTCCTCGGCGGGCGGTTTGACCTGGTGCTGCAGCGCTTTATCGAGATCTGGTCCCAGGTGCCGTTTCTCTACGTCATCATGATCCTGGTGTCGCTGGCCAAGCCCAACTTCGGCCTGTTCGTGGCCATCAACGTGCTGTTCGGCTGGATGGGCATCACCTGGTACATGCGCACTCTCACCTACAAGGAGCGGGCACGGGACTACGTGATGGCGGCGCGGGCCCAGGGGGCCGGTACCGGGCGGATCATCTTCAACCACATTCTGCCCAACACCCTGATGATGATCGTCACCCTGGCGCCGTTTGCCGTGGTGGGCAACATCTCCACCCTGACGGCGCTGGACTACCTGGGCTTTGGTCTGGCCCCGCCCACACCGAGCTGGGGGGAGCTGCTCTCCCAAGGCATCAACAACCTGGATGCCATCTGGATCGTGAGCTCGGTGGTGGCGGCGGTGAGTCTGGTGCTGATCATGGTCTCCTTCATCGGCGAGGCGATCCGCGAGGCGTTCGACCCGCGCAAATTTACCCGTTATCAGTGACCTGTGGCGCACTCAAGGCGCCGGGTTGCTCACCCTTAAATTGCTAAACCCCCAGTGCAGGGGTATGACCAGGAAGTCAAACATGAACAATAAAATCAAATGGATAGGTGCTCTATTCTTGTTGGTGAACGGGACCTGGGTGTGGGCGGCCAGCCTGCCTGCGGATCTCAAGTGGGAAACCAACGACACCGACCCCGTGTTCGCCTCGCCCAAGGCGCTGCCCGGCGGCAGCATCACCATGTTTGTAGACAGCTTTCCGCTGACGTTTCGCACCGTGGGGCCCGACTCCAACGGCGCGTTCCGCTCCTTCATCATGGACAACCAGCTGAGGCTCATCAGCTTCCATCCCAATACCGGCAACCCCATCCCTGCGCTGGCGACCCACTGGGCCATCGCGCCGGACAACCAGACCGTCTACTTCAAGCTGGATCCGCAGGCCAAGTGGTCCGATGGCAAGCCGGTGGTCGCCGATGACTACACCTTCGGCTACGAGATGATGCGCTCCAAGGACATCAAGGGGCCCTGGTTCAACAACTACTACACCACCGAGGTGGTGGCGGTGGAGAAGATTGACGACCACACCATCCTGGTCAAGGCGGGTACTCGCAAGGCCAAACTGGATCTGCTCAACACCACCGAGCTGTGGCCTCAGCCCAAGCACTACTACAAGCTCACCCCCAACTGGGTGAAGCAGTACAACTGGGCCGTGGTGCCCACCACAGGCCCTT
The DNA here is from genome assembly GCF_033349375.1 of Aeromonas sp. CD. Classification (NCBI taxonomy): domain Bacteria; kingdom Pseudomonadati; phylum Pseudomonadota; class Gammaproteobacteria; order Aeromonadales; family Aeromonadaceae; genus Aeromonas; species Aeromonas sp. CD. The sequence continues at coordinate 3,901,865 of NZ_CP137631.1, read as the reverse complement.
ACGTGATGACAGACGTGAAGAAGGGCAAGTCCATCACCTTCAGCAAGCAGAAGGGGTGGTGGGCCCAGAACTATCGCTACAACCAGCACAGGTTCAACCTCGATACCATCAAGGTGCAGGTGATCCGCGATCACAACATCGCCTTCCGTCACTTCCTGAAAGGGGAGCTGGATACCTTCGAGATGATCCTGCCCAACTGGTGGCATGAAAAAGCGGTCACCCCCGAGTACAAGCAGGGATACGTGCAGAAGGTGATGGCCATGACTGACACCAAGCAGGGTGGGCAAGGGCTGCATCTCAATATCGCCACTCCCAAGCTGGCGGACATCAACGTGCGGCTCGGCATTCAGCATGCCCTCAACATCGACAAGATGATCAAGACGGTGCTGCGTGGCGACTACGACAGAGCCACCACCTTCGGCTCAGGTTTTGGCGAGTTCACCGACATGCAGCTGCCGGAACGGGCTTATGACATCAGCAAGGCGCGCGACTACTTTGCCAAGGCGGGTTACAGCAAGCCGGGGCCGGACGGCATCCTGCAGAACGACAAGGGTGAGCGGCTGACCCTGGCGCTCACCTACACCAGCCAGGAGCACTCCAAGCGGTTGACCGTGCTCAAGGAAGAGGCCAAGAAGGCGGGGCTGGATCTGGAGCTCAACCTGGTGGACGGCGCCACCGGCTTCAAGGCGATGCTGGAGAAGAAACACGAGGCGGCCTGGATGGGCTGGGCCGGCGGCGGTCTCTATCCGCAGTATTGGGAGTCGTTCCACTCCGCCAACGCCAACAAGCCGCAGACCAACAACCTGTTCAACGTGGCCGACAAACAGCTCGACGTGCTGATCGACGCCTACAACGTCGAGTTCGACATGGCCAAGCGGGCCGAGCTCTCCCGCCAGATCCAGCAGCGCATCTATGACTTGGCCATCTTCGTGCCCGGGGTGCAGCTCAACTACGTGCGGGCCAGCAGCTGGCGTTACGTGATGCTGCCCGAGGTGCCCGCCACTAAGAACACGCCGGATCTGCTCTACTGGCCCATGGACGGCTATCCCCACAGCAGTGGCGGCCTGCTCTGGCTCGATCCCAAGGTGAAGGAAGATACCCTGAAAGCCAAGGAGGCAGGGGAGGCGCTGGCGCCCATCAACCTGCTCGACAAGACCTATGCACGTCACTGATATGGCGCAGAAGGGAGCAGCAGTCATGCCCAACACACAGGCTCCCCACCCGGGCGCCCGGGATCATGGGAGGCAGCTCGGCGTGGATGATGGCCAGAGCAAGGCCCCGATTCTTGAGGTGCGCGATCTCGAGGTGGAATTTGCCGTCGACGACGGCAAGATCAAGGTGCTCGACGGGGTCAGCTTCCAGGTTGCCCCCGGCCAGACCCTGGGGGTGGTCGGCGAGTCCGGCTGCGGCAAGAGCGTCACCTCGCTCGCCATCATGGGGCTGTTGCCCAAGCCTCATGGTCAGGTGGTGGCGGGTTCCATCCGTTTTCAGGGGGAGGATCTGCTCGCGCTGTCACCGGATCAGATGTACAAGGTGCGCGGCAACCGCATCTCGATGATCTTTCAGGAGCCGATGACGGCACTCAACCCGGTGCAGACGGTCGGCGATCAGCTGATGGAGGTGTTCCGCCTTCATCGTCCCGACTACAACAAGGCCCAGCGCAGGGAGGCGGCCATCGCCATGCTGCAGAAGGTGGGGATCCCCGAGCCCGCCCAGCGCTTTGCCGTCTATCCCCACAATCTCTCCGGCGGCATGCGCCAGCGAGTGATGATCGCCATGGCGCTCGCCTGCGAGCCGGCGCTGCTTATCTGCGACGAGCCGACCACGGCGCTGGATGTGACCATCCAGGCCCAGATCCTGGAACTGATGAAGGAGCTGCAGGCCCAGACCGGCATGGCCATCATCTTCATCACCCACGATCTCGGGGTGGTGGCGGAGCTGTGTGACGAGGTAGTGGTGATGTATGCCGGCCGGGCGGTGGAGCAGGCCGATGTGTTCGAGCTGTTTGACCACCCGCGCCATCCCTATACTCATGGTCTGATGAGCTCGATCCCGCGGCTCGAGGATGAGCCCAAGAGCCTGCTCAAGACCATCAAGGGCCAGGTGCCCGCCCTGCACGAGATGCCCGCCGGGTGCCGTTTCTCCAACCGTTGTCCCCATGCCACCGAGATCTGTGTGAGCGCCATTCCGGCCACCGAGCAGCTCGCCGAGCGGCATGGGGTGGCCTGCCACCACTGGAGGGAGCTAGCCGTATGAAGACGCTTTTATCGGTGCGCGACGTGAAGCAGCACTTCCAGCTGGGCGGTGGCTTGTTGCGCAAGAAGTATCACGTCTACGCGGTGGACGGCATCAGCTTCGATCTCAAGCAGGGGGAGACGCTGGGGCTGGTGGGCGAGTCCGGCTGCGGCAAGTCGACCCTGGGGCGCACTCTGCTCAAGCTGTTCGAGCCGACCGCCGGCACCATCACCTTCGAGGGGCGCGACATCACCCACCTCCGGCCCAAGGAGATGCGATCTTTGCGCCAGGAGATGCAGATCGTGTTTCAGGATCCTGCGGAATCCCTCAACAGCCGTCACACGGTGGGGCAGATCCTGGAGGAGCCCTTCGTCATCCACGGCAAGGGCAACGCCGAACAGCGGCGCGTCTGGGTGCAGGAGCTGCTGGAGAAGGTGGGGCTGCCCGGCAGCGCGGTGGATCGCTATCCCCATGAGTTTTCGGGCGGCCAGCGCCAGCGCATCGGGATCGCCCGGGCCATCGCCCTCAAGCCCAAGCTGCTGGTCTGTGACGAGGCGGTGTCGGCGCTGGATGTGTCGGTGCAGTCCCAAATAGTCAACCTGCTGCTCACCCTGCAGCGGGAGATGAACCTCGCCATCATCTTCATCGCCCACGACCTGTCGGTGGTCAAACACATCTCGGATCGGATTGCGGTGATGTATCTGGGCCGGATCGTCGAGCTGGCCGAGGCCCAGTCGCTCTATCTGGCACCCCGCCACCCCTATACCCAGGCGCTTATTTCGGCCATTCCGGTGCCGGACCCGCGTCGGCGCAGCCAGCGCATCCTGCTGACGGGGGATGTGCCGTCTCCCATCTCGCCGCCGAGCGGCTGCCACTTTCATCAACGCTGCCCTTACGCCGGCGAGCTGTGCCGCACCAAGTCGCCGAGCCTGCAGCCGTGCGACGGGGCCGATCATCAGGTGGCCTGCCACACGCCGTTGCCGCTGGCCGAGGCGATCCCCCTGGGAAAGGCGGTATGATGCCGGTGCCCGCATCGCAGCAAGATGGCACGGGAAACAACGAATAAAAAATGGGGCCTGCGGGCCCCATCTTCATGGTTGGAGTTCAGGTTTGGCCGTGGAACATCTGGCCAGGGCAGGACAGCTCCCCCGCAAGGGGATGGCTGCTGTGTGGATTGCTGTTTTTTGTAATTTTACTACTAAAATGTTCGATCACGCTTTCACGAAATTGCCCGCTGGCGGCATCAGGCACCATAGCGGAAGTAGTAGTTGCGGGTTGCCGGCGCATAGGTATCTTTCTCTACGACGCCTTTCTTGCTGGTTACACCCTTCAGGTGGAACAGAACTGCCAGATTCTCAAACATATATTCACCTCATTGCTCTGTCGTTGATTTGTTATCTGTGACCTGGATCACGCTTTGATCCTATGGTCTTCTGTGAGCTGGATCAACTTTTTGTGTTGTAAATTTACATAAATCATAGAAAGGGTTTTCAAATCCAAGATTGCTTATGGAGACGGTTTCAGCAGGCTCTCAGATTGATCCCCGTGGTCTGGCTGACGGGTCTGGATGAGCCACGGATGGGGGACGGCAGAGCAGTCCGGCGGTTTTGAGGGGAAACATGCCAAGGGCTGGCGGGAGCAGGCAAAAAAATACCCCGCACCTGGCGGGGTATGTGGTGTGGCCGGTCGGCCTTGGCCTGCGGGCTTATTTGGCCGGGATCTGTTCCAGCACGTGAACCAGCAGTTGCCAGAACCGCTCGACCGCCGGAATGTGCACCTTCTCACCCGGGGCGTGGGCGCCGCGGATGGTCGGGCCGAAGGAGACCATGTCCCACTCCGGGTAGGCGCTCTTGAACAGACCGCACTCGAGGCCGGCGTGGATCACCATGACGTTCGGCATCTCGCCGAACAGGGTCTGGTAGCTGTTGCGTACCAGCGCCATTACTGGGGAGTCCACGTTCGGTGCCCAGCCCGGGTAGGCGCCGGTAAACTCGCAACTGGCGCCAGCCAGATTGAACAGGGAGCGGGTCATCTGTTCGACGCTCTCGCGACCGGAGTCGATAAGGGAGCGGATCAGGCACTGTACGTACACTTCACCATCCTGGGTCTTGATGACACCCAGGTTGGTGGAGGTTTCGGTCACGCCTGGGATGGCATCGCTCATGCGGATGACGCCGTTCGGGCAGGCCATCAGGGAGTCCAGCAGGCGGGCCTGCAGGGACTCGCTCATCAGCTGGGCCGGTTTCTCCTGGGATGTGAGCAGCACGGTCAGGTTGGCTTCGGTGGCGGCGAGCTCGCTCTGGTAGATGCCGGTATAACGGTCAACCAGGGCCTTGAATTCGTTGACGCTGGCGGCGGGTACCAGCAGCTTGGCCCGGGCCTCGCGCGGGATGGCGTTGCGCAGGGTGCCGCCATGGATCTCGGCCAGACGCACGCCCAGCGGCTCGGCGGCCTTAAGCAGACGCACCAGCAGCTTGTTGGCGTTGCCGCGGCCGCGATGAATGTCGACCCCGGAGTGGCCGCCGCGCAGGCCCTTGACCAGCAGCTCGAAACCTTCACCCTCGGTAGCGGCGACCAGCTCCAGCGGGAAACGGATATTGGCATCCACCCCGCCGGCGCAGCCCATGTAGACTTCGCCATCCTCTTCGGAGTCGGTGTTGAGCAGGATCTCGCCCTCCAGCCAGCCCGCTTCCAGACCGAAGGCGCCGGTCATGCCGGTCTCTTCGTCGGTGGTCAGCAGCACTTCCAGCGGACCGTGCTTGATGGTCTTGTCGGCCAGCACGGCCAGGCAGCCAGCCATGCCCATGCCGTTGTCGGCGCCCAGGGTGGTGCCGCGGGCAGTGACCCATTCACCGTCGATGTAGGCATCGATGGGATCCTTGGTGAAGTCGTGCTGGGTGTCGGCGTTGGCCTGCGGCACCATGTCGATGTGCGCCTGCAGCACCACGGCCTTGCGGTTTTCCATCCCCGGCGTGGCCGGTTTCTTGATGATGATGTTGCCGACGGCATCTTGCTTGACCGCCAGACCTTCCCCTTGTGCCCATTGGACGATCCAGGCGCTCAGCTGGGCTTCGTGCTTGGAAGGGTGGGGGATGGAGCAGATCTGTTCGAAGAAATGCCAAATCAGTTTGGGAGAGAGAGAACTAAGCTGTGCCACGTCGGGACTCCTTACCAGCACGGAAGATGACAGGGCCCCGGTAGCGGGGCGAGCAAGAGGATAACGATAATACAGTCAATCACACAAAAATGTGAGCGATCAGCGCAAATTGCGGGCGGCTTGTGCTGGCAAGCGGGGGAATGGCAGCGTACAGCTCCGGTATGGATGAAACGAACCAGCACAAAAGAAAATTTGTGACTCTCATCACAAAAATATTGAGTTTATGGCGCCGGCTGGTAAATTAACGACCGTGGTTCGCCACCCGTCAGGATGACGATGAATGCCTCCAGGGAACCGAAGCAAAGCAAGTGCGCCTCCATGGAACCGAGTGTCCGTTCAAGGATCTGAACCCGCATTAAGGTACGTAACTTGTTAAGCAATCAGGAGTTTATGATGTCAGGCAGCAATTCAACCTATTGGTTCGCCCAGTCTCTTTATACCCAGGGTTTCAACTATCCGAACCCCTACGCCAGCCGCCGTTAAGGCAGGTTGCCGGCCGGGCTGACAGGCAGATCGAAAACAGCAGGCGAGTGAGGAATCCATCCTCCCCCTGCTATTTTTTTATCTGCTGCTCGGCGAACTCAGCCCGGGAGAGGGAAAAAGAGGGAGTCAGCCGGACTTGCTTCGATTTTTTCCTGCATTTCGCATACGTTTGCCAGTCAATTTATCCGCAAACGATGGTATCATGCCCGCCCAACAGCCTGTCTGCGGTCCTGCCCCCTCTGTGACATGACCGCCAGCTCTGCCCATCCTGCTTCCATTGCATCTGTTTTCGCTGCCGAGGGTCTTCTCCCGAGGCGGCCGCGGTGCAAGCCGAATTTGGGAAAAAGGGCCGTCAGCATTAACGAAATCACGTGCATCAGCACGGGGTTTCAAGTCTTAAGTGATTGTTTTTATAACTCGTTGAGATCGATAGTATGCCGAAAAAGTTTTATGTGTCGTGGGACAACCTGCAACGTGAAGCGCGCCGTCTGGCCCGTCGTCAACTGCCCGTCAGCCAGTGGAAAGGGATCATCGCGGTCAGCCGCGGCGGCCTGGTACCGGCTGCACTGATGGCGCGTGAACTTGGCATCCGCAACGTCGAAACCCTGTGCATCTCCAGCTATGACCACAACAACCAGCGTGATCTGGTGGTGGTGAAGGCCGCCACCACCGCCGGTGACGGCGAAGGCTGGCTGGTGGTGGAAGATCTGGTTGACACTGGCACCACCGCCAAGGCGATCCGCGAGCTCTACCCCAAGGCCAAGTTCATCGCGATCTTCGCCAAGCCGATGGGTGAGCAACTGCTGGATGACTTCGAAGTTGCCATCCCGCAAGACACCTGGATCGAACAGCCGTGGGATATGGCGCTGGAGTTTGCCACGCCGATCTGCGACGAAGAGTAAGCAGCGAATCAGCTTCACAGGGCTCCTATATGGAGCCCTGTTTTTTTGTGGTGCAACTGGCTGCCGGGCGGGAAAAGTGGTTAAGATGGAGCCATTGCATGACAGTATGAGTAATAGCTTTGGACTTGAACGACGACCTTAACCTGACCGAGAAGCTCTTTACCCGGGTAAAAAAGGTGCTGGAGACCTCGGAAGTCTCCAACTCCAGCCCGGTCGCGGAGCAGGATGACATTGTCGACGAGACCTTCATCGACGGTTCCATGTCATCGCGCTGGTATCGTCTGCTGCGCCGGCCGACCTGGGCCTGGCAGGGGGCGGACCCGGTCGAGGTGGAGCAGACCCTGGCCTGCATCGCCATGGGAGAGGGCGAGCGTACCCACGAGCGCTTCCTGGATACCATCAAGGGTTATGTGCCCGGCAACTGGGTCTATGAGTGGAGCCAGCTGGCCGGCCGCTACTTCAACCGGGGTCGCGAGCTGGTGGCACAGGGCGAGCGGGCCGCCGCTCTGAAGAGCCTGCTCAAGGCGGTGCGCTACTACTCCATCGCCAGCTATCCCCATCTGAAGAATGACGAGCTGGCGGATCAGGCCCAGCTGCTCGGCAACATGGCCTACCGCGAGGCGGGACGCCTGTTCAAGGTGCCGCTCAAGGAGCTGCAGGTGCCGTTTCGCGGCAAGCACATTCAGGGCTACCTGCATCTGCCGACCACCGACAAGCCGGTGCCTCTGGTCATCGTCAGCGGTGGCATCGATTCGCTGCAGGTCGATTTCCTCAATTTCTATCTCAAGTGCCTGGAACCCAACGGCATCGGCATGTTGTCGCTCGATATGCCGGGCATCGGCTATGCCGAGCACTGGCCGCTGGTGCAGGACACCAGCCGGCTGCATCAGGCGGTATTGAATCATCTGTCCGAAGTGGCCTGGGTCGATCATCAGCGCATCGCCATGGTGGGTTTTCGCCTGGCGGGCAATGTGGCGGCGCGCCTCGCCTTCATCGAGCCGTTCAAGCTCAGGACCGTGGTCTGCATCGGCGCCGGCGTCAATCAGGTGTTTACCAATCAGGAGATGTTTGCCCGCTGCCCGCGCATGATGCGGGACGGGCTGGCCAACCGGCTGGGGGCCGATGCAGCCCAGTGGGAGTCGCTGCGTACCAAGTGCCAGGTATTTTCACTCAAGACGCAAGGATTGCTGGGGACTCGCACTTCCGTGCCGATATTGAGTATTGGACACAAGAAAGATTTTATTTGTCCCGAGCAGGATGTCCGGGCATTGGCGTCCGCCAGCCGCAACGGCAAGGCGGTGGTGTTCGACAAGCAACCCTTGCTGGAGGTATACGACGAGGCGTTGAAAGAGATGGTCGACTGGCTCAAGAAGCACCTATGTACATGATATAGCGCTAAAATATAACGTCATCCCAGGGTGATGTGGCTTGTTCAACAGGGAGGTTAACATGTCAGAAAGAGTGACCTACAAGCGACTGCTGAGGCTGTTTGCCGCGATTGGCCCCTATTTACGTGAGGACCTGTGTGAAGAGGGGCGTTACCGTTTCGACTGCCTTTCCGTCTGTGTCAGCGCCAAGCCGGCGCCGGACAAACGGGAATTCTGGGGCTGGTGGCTGGTGCTGGAGCAGCAGGATCACAGCTTCAGCTATCACTATCAGGTCGGCTTCTACAACGCCGAAGGGGAGTGGCTCAACAAGCCGCTGCCCAAGAAACATCAGGCTGAAGTCGAACGTACCCTCAACCACTTCTACAAGCTCATCAGTGACAAGCTGCACCAGCTTGGTTGCCAGCTCGCTCCCGCCGAGCAGGTCACCAACGAGCTGACCGTCACCGCCGCCTGATGACCCGCCGCCCCGCCAGCCACCCATCGGCTGGCGGGGCGTTTCTTTGCCGCTTGCTCCGCTTTGCCTGCCCCCGCCGCTGCCCTGGTGTTAATTGCCTTGCAGGGCAACAGGGCCGTGGGTATAAAGGGATTCCTTATATTTCAGCCTTTTTGCTCCCATGGAAAACAGAACCATAGTCGTCAAACTGGGCACCAGCGTGCTCACCGGGGGATCTTCCCAGCTCAATCGTGCCCACATGGTTGAGCTGGTCAGACAGTGTGCAGCCTTGCACCGTCACGGCCACAGGGTCGTGGTGGTCACCTCGGGGGCCATCGCCGCCGGCCGTGAGCATCTGGGCCACCCTCCATTGGCGCCAACCCTGCCCAACAAGCAGATGCTGGCGGCCGTCGGCCAGACCCAGCTGATCCGGGTATGGCAGGATCTGTTCAACCTCTATGGGCTGCACATCGGTCAGATGCTGCTGACCCGCGCCGATCTGGAGGACAGGGAGCGTTACCTCAATGCCCGCGACACCCTGCGTACCCTGCTCGATCACCGCATCATCCCGGTCATCAACGAGAACGACGCGGTGGCGACCGCTGAGATCAAGGTGGGCGACAACGACAACCTCTCCGCTCGCGCCGCCATCCTGGCCGATGCGGATCTGCTGATCCTGCTCACCGACCAGAAGGGGCTGTTCACCGCCGATCCCCGTACCAACCCGGATGCCCAGCTCATCGAAGAGGTACAGACCATCGACGACACCCTGCGCAAGCTGGCGGGTGACAGCGTCAGCGGGCTCGGTACCGGCGGCATGGCCACCAAGCTGCAGGCCGCCGACGTGGCGCGCCGCGCCGGCGTCAACGTGGTGATCGCCACTGGCCAGATGCCGGAAGTGGTCGGCCGTCTCGCCAAGGGCGAGCGCATCGGCACCCTGTTCCCGGCGCTGGCGTCGCCGCTGGAAGGGCGCAAGAGCTGGATCCTGGCAGGGCCTCCTCCCCACGGCGAAGTGCAGGTGGATCAGGGCGCCGTGGCCGCCATGCAGGAGAAGGGCTCCAGCCTGCTGCCCAAGGGCATAGTGGCGGTGAAAGGCGATTTTGTGCGTGGCGACGTGGTGCGCATTCTCGACCCCAAGGGGGCCGAGCTGGCGCGTGGCATCTGCCGTTACAATCATCTGGAGCTGGACAAGCTGCGCGGCGTCCATTCGGACAACATCGAACAGGTGCTGGGTTACGGCTACGGTGCCGTGGCCATCCACCGCGACGATATGGTGCTGCTGTGAGTCGCCAGCCGCTGCCACGCAAGGGCAGCGGCACATCAAGATAAGGGGGGACGCCACCATCGGGCGGCCCCGCAAGAACCAAAGGGAAGAGAGATGAGTCTGGAGAAAATGGGGCTGGCGGCCCGTGAAGCCGCCTATCAGCTGGCCACCGTCAGCACGGCGCAGAAGAACCGGGCGCTGGCCGCCATCGCCGACGAGCTGGAGGCACGCAGCCACCAGATCCTGGCCGCCAACGAGAAAGACATCGCCGCCGGCCGTGCGGCGGGTTTGTCAGACGCCATGCTGGATCGGCTGCTGCTCAACCCGGCCCGGCTGGCCGGTATCGTGGCGGACGTGCGCAAGGTGATCTCTCTGGACGATCCGGTCGGGGCCGAAATCGACAGCCGGGTGCTGGAGAACGGCCTGCGCCTCTCCCGCCGCCGGGTGCCCATCGGCGTCATCGGCGTCATCTACGAGGCGCGTCCCAACGTCACCATCGACATCGCCAGCCTCTGCCTCAAGACCGGCAACGCCAGCATACTGCGTGGCGGCCGCGAAACTTTCCACTCCAACCTGGAGCTGGTGCGGGTGATCCAGAGCGCGCTGGCGGCCTCCGGCCTGCCGCGCGATGCGGTGCAATACATCGACAACCCGGATCGGGCGCTGGTGGGCGAGCTGCTGCGCCTCGATCGCTACGTGGACATGATCATCCCCCGCGGCGGCGCCGGGCTGCACAAGATGTGCAAGGAGAACAGTTCCATTCCGGTGATCATCGGCGGTTTCGGCATCAGCCACATCTTCGTGGACGAGAGCGCCGATCTGGCGCGCTCCCTGGCGGTCATCGACAACGCCAAGGTGCAGCGCCCCTCCGCCTGCAATGCCCTCGACAGCCTGCTGGTGCACGAGAAGGTCGCCGCGACCCTGCTGCCGCAGCTGGTGGGCCTGATGAACGAGCGCAAGGTGGCCCTGGTCGCGACCCCGGAGGCCATGCCGCTGCTGGCGGGCGCCGACAGCCTGCGTGCCGCCGGCCCGGAAGACTTCGATACCGAGTGGCTCTCGCTGACCCTGGGGGTCAAGCTGGTGGCGGATGTGAACGAGGCGTTGGCCCATATGCGCGAGCACAACGCCGGCCACTCCGATGCCATCCTCACCAACGATCTGGCCAATGCCGAGCGGTTCGTCAACGGGGCCGGTTCGGCGGCGGTCTACGTCAACGCCTCCACCCGCTTCACCGACGGTGGCCAGTTCGGGCTGGGCGCCGAGGTGGCGGTCTCGACCCAGATGCTGCACGCCCGCGGCCCCATGGGGTTGACCGAACTCACCAGCTACAAGTGGGTGGGATTGGCGGACTATCTGAGTCGCGCCTGACGCCTTTGTGGTCCTGTGTGAAGATGCCGACTCAGGTCGGCATTTTTTTGCTTTTTTCTTGCCTGCTATCAGGGGCTTGCATATAACTATCCAGCGAGGTGTGGCGATATTTTGAGCGCTGCGCTAGCCACAAAAACGGGAGCAGATTCAAGGATGAAGCAAACAGATTGGATGAAGCGTTGGGGCGCGCTCTGGCTGGGGTTGCCGCTGCTGCTGGGGGCGCTCTGCTTCAGCAGCAACAGCCACGCCAGCTGGGATCAGGATCTCTACCGCCAGTTGGGGCTGGCCGGCAAGCTCGACAAACAGGTATTTCGCAAGGCCATCACCAGTTACCAGAGCGTGCGCCACAAGCGCAAACCCATTCTCACCATCATCGACTACAGTAAACCCTCGACCATGCGCCGGCTGTTCGTCATCGACGTGAAGCGCCACAAGCTGCTCTACCACACCTGGGTCAGCCATGGCCGCAACTCGGGCGAGCTGGCCGCCAACCAGTTTTCCAACCAGTTCAACTCCATGAAGAGCTCGCTCGGGGTCTATCGCACCGCCGAGACCTATCAGGGCAAGCACGGCTATTCGTTGCGCCTCGATGGTTTGAGCCCGGGCCAGAACAGCAATGCCCGCAAGCGGGCCATCGTGGTGCACGGCGCCGACTATGCCAGCCCGCGCCATCTGCGCAAATATGACAAGCTGGGCCGCAGCTGGGGCTGCCCCGCACTGCCCAAGGAGCAATCCAGGGCCATCATCGACATCATCAAGGGGGGCAGTGTCATCTACGCCCACGGCTGAGGCCGGCCCGGGAGCCTAAATAGAAAAGGCCAGCAAATGCTGGCCTTTTGCAGTGAGTCTGGCGTGGCGGCTACTTGCGCACCACCAGCACGGGGCAGGGGGCATGGCGCACCACGGACTCGGCCACGCTGCCTACCAGCAGATGGCTGATGCCGGAGCGGCCGTGGCTGCCCATCACCACCAGGTCGGCTTTCTCTTCCTTGGCCTGCACGACGATCTCGTCGGCGGCGCGACCGAAACGCACCTCGAAGGTGGCCGGAATCGGCAGGCTGGCGATCAGCTCCTTCATCTGGCTCTTGGCCTGACGCTCCATCTCGTGGGTGATCTCGATGGCGGTCATGTGCAGGATCTTGTAGCTGTCGAAGCCGTGCAGTTGATCCACCACGTGGACCAGTTTGAGTTCGGCCTTGTGGCTCTGGGCCATGAATACGGCATAGTCGAGCACGGCTTGTGACATCTGGGAAAAATCGACCGGACAGAGCAGGGTTTTAATGGATGGCATATGAAGGCTCCCCTATGTTGGGTTACTAATGAATCTTATTGTCAATAATACCGATTCAGCGGGCAATAACCCTCGACTCGCTCGCAAAACCGGGAAAAAGAGGTGCGTTGCCGGTAGATCTTCATATCATGAGGAATGGTATGGGCGCGTCTGCAAACGGCATCGCCTGCGGAGAAACGGTAAGACATGATTCGTTTGTTGCTTTCATTGACGTTGCTGATTTGCTGGCCGGGTCGGGCCGATCCCCTCGATGTTTATTGCGATGACTGGCCTGGCTTCTGCCAGCCGGATGGCAGGGGCGTCTATCTGGACATAGTGCGGGCCATCTATCAGCCCAACGGTTACCAGGTCATGCCGCGTATCGTGCCCTACAAGCGGGCCCTGGCGGTGATCGCCCAGAAAGGGGGCGACATGGCGATGGGGGTCTATCGGGATGAGGTGAGCGGCGTGCTGCAACCCCACCATCCCGCCTCGGCCGATGATCTGACGGTGCTGATGCTCAAGAAGTGGCGGCCCCAGTGGCAAGGGGAACACAGCTTGAGCGGGCAGGGGGTGGTATGGCTGCGGGGTTGGGCCTTTGACAAGTACATACCGGTCTCCATGCGCTGGCACGAGATCGACAGCCACGACATGGCGCTGCAGTTGCTGGCCAAGGAGCGCTATCGCTACTACCTGACTGCCGGGGTGCTCTACTCGGCGGACTCCATTCCCGCCAACATGCAGCGCATCTTCCTGCGCTGGATCCCGACTTACCCCATCTTTACCGATACCGAGAAGGGGCGCAGCCTGCAACAGCTCTGGGATCAAGGTATGGTCAACCTGGTGCGACACGGCACCCTGGCCGAGATCTACCGACGCTACCGGCTTTATGACTACTACCGCGATTTCATCGAACAGCAGGAACAGAGGCTAGCCCCTGGCAACTAAAGCGCCCTGCGCTACCTGTTCAGGAGCTTTTTTGTCAGCGTCTCGGTTGCTTGGCCAGCCGGTCATAGAGGATCACGTTGACCGAGGCCGCCAGGTTCATGCAGCCCTTGTGTGTGGTTACGTAGAACACCTGCTGCTTACTTGGCGCGCAGCTGCTTGGCCAGCCGGTCATAGAGGATCACGTTGACCGAGGCTGCCAGATTTATGTAGCCCTGGGGTATGGTTACGTAGAGCATCTGCTGCTTACTTGGCACGCAGTTGCTTGGCCAGCCGGTCGTAGAGGATCACGTTGACCGAGGCCGCCAGGTTCATGCAGCCCTTGGGTTGGCTACGTAGAGCCTCTGCTGCTTACTTGGCACGCAGCCGCTTGGCCAGCCGGTCATAGAGGATCACGTTGACCGATGCCGCCAGATTCATGCAACCGTGCGTCGGGACGTAGATCACTTCCTGCACCGCCTTGAAGTGGGCGGGATCCAGGGTACCGTCCTCCGGGCCGAAGATGTAGAAGGCGCGCGCCGGGTGCACATAATCCGGCAGCGAGGTGGCCCCCTCGATCAGATCCACCAGCACCGGCGTGCAGCCGGCCGGCACCATCTCCATCAGATCGTCGACCCCGAGCAGGGGGATCTTCTCCACCATCTGCTTGGTATCGGTGGCGAAGCGGCGCGCCAGCTCGAAGCGGTTGCCGGTGTAGTAGACCTCGTCCGCCCCGTAGCAGCCGGCGGCCCGCATCACGGCCCCCACGTTCTCCGGTGACTTGGGGTTGACCAGCCCGATACAGCAATAGCCTGCGTCGCCGTGCGCTTCCGGCTCGCTCCCCTGTGGTGGCAGGCATTCGTGGTCTGACTCTCTCATCTCGCTCTCCTCTGTGGCGGCCGCATTATACTCCCGCACCGCCCCTTGCCCAGCCTGGGTATGAACTCCCGCCTGACGGGCCCAACAAGGGGGCGCTTGCACCGTCCCGGCGCAGCCGCTCGCTGCCGATCGCCGTCCAGGCGCACCTTGCATCCTGGCGCGGGGCTTGCAGTTATCCCAGGAGAGAGTAAATGCGGCTTATCCGGACAAAGGCGTCCGTCCCCTGCGGGGGCGGGCGCTTTTTTTATGGGCCATGGCAGCGGCGACCCAGGGATGGGGAGTCGGACGACGAGGAGCAAGGGAATGAACACCACCTGTGCCTATTGTGGAGTGGGCTGCGGCATCCGGCTGAGCCGGGAGGGAGATGGCTGGCAGTTGCAGGGGGATGAGGGGCATCCGGCCAACGCGGGTGCTCTGTGCGTCAAGGGGGCCAGCCTGCTGGAGAGTCTGGACTTTCCCGATCGCCTGCTCTATCCGCGCTGGCTGGGGCAGCGCATCGGCTGGGAGCAGGCCCTGGATACCCTGGCGGAGCGTTTCGCCGCCATTCTGGCCGAATCCGGCCCACAGGCCATCGGCATCTACCTGTCGGGCCAGCTCACCACCGAGGATTACTACGTCGCCAACAAGCTGATGAAGGGGTATCTCGGCAGCGCCAACGTGGATACCAACTCCCGGCTCTGCATGTCGTCGGCGGTGGCGGCCCATCAGCGTGCCTTCGGCGAGGATCTGGTGCCGGCCTGTTACGAGGATCTGGAGCTGGCGGATCTGGTGGTGATCACCGGCGCCAACACCGCCTGGACCCACCCCGTGCTGTTTCGTCGTCTGCAGCAGGCGCGGGCGCGGCGCCCCGAGCTCAGGCTGGTGGTGCTGGACCCACGCCGCACCATGACGGCGGAGCAGGGGGACCTGCACCTCGCCCTCAGGCCCGGCAGCGACGTGGCGCTGTGGAACGGTCTGTGCCGCTATCTGCTCGATCACGACGGTTGGGACAAGGATTACGTGGCGCGCCATGTGAGCGGCTTCGAGGCGCTGGCGGCGGCGCTGGATGACCCGGCCTGGCAGCTGGAGGCGGTGGCCCAGCGCTGCGATCTGGCGCTGGGGGATCTGCTCGGCTTCTACCGGCTGTTTGCCAGCACCCCCAAAACGGTCAGCCTGTTCTGCCAGGGGATCAACCAGTCCAACCAGGGGGTGGACAAGGCCAACGCCATCATCAACGCCCATCTGCTGTGCGGGCGCATCGGCAAGCCGGGGGCGGCCCCCTTCTCCATGACGGGGCAACCCAACGCCATGGGCGGGCGCGAGGTGGGCGGGCTGGCGACCCAGCTGGCGGCCCACATGGGCTTTGGCGAGGCCGAGCTCGATCGGGTGCAGCGTTTCTGGCAGAGCCCGACCATGGTGGGTGGCCCTGGCCACAAGGCGGTCGAGCTGTTTGAGGAGGTGCACCGGGGGGAGATCCGCGCACTCTGGGTACTCGGCACCAACCCGGCAGTCTCCCTGCCCGACGGCAACCGGGTGCGCGAGGCGCTGGCTCGCTGCGAGCTGCTGGTGGTCTCCGAGGTGACCGCCAACACCGACACGGCGCGCCTCGCCCACCTGCTGCTGCCCGCCGCCGCCTGGGGGGAGAAGAGCGGCACCGTCACCAACTCGGAGCGGACCATCAGCCGCCAGCGCGCCTTCCTGCCCCTGCCGGGGGAGGCCAGACCCGACTGGTGGGCGCTGACCCAGCTGGCTCGTCGGCTCGGCTTCGGCGAAGGGTTTGCCTATGAGCACGAGCACGACATCTTCTGTGAGCATGCAGCCCTGTCGGGTTTTGAGAACGAGGGGCAACGCCAGTTCGACATCTCCGGGCTGGCGCATCTCAGCCGCGCCGAGTTCGAGGCGCTGGCGCCCCTGAGCTGGCCGGTCAATGCTCGCTGGCCACGGGGCCGGGCCCGGTTGTTCGAGGACGGGAGCTTCGCCACCCCGGATGGCCGCGCCCGTCTGCTGCCCCTGGCCCAGTTCTTTCCTCCCGAGCCTGCCGCCGCGCCAGAAGCGGTGCAGCCGCTGGCGGGCCTCTCCTTGTTACTCAATACCGGTCGGCTGCGGGATCAGTGGCACACCATGACCCGCACCGGCCACGTACCGCGCCTGCAGGAGGCCGAGCCATGGCCCAGGGTGCTGCTCGGCGCCGCCAGCCTGCTGGCGCTGGGGCTCAAGGAGGGGGATCTGGTGCGCCTCTACAATGCGCTCGGGGAGGCGCGGCTGCTGGTCGGGCTGGACGAGGGGCTCAGGGAGGGGGAGGCCTTCCTGCCCATGCACTGGACCGACAGCCAGTGCAGTCTGGGGGCGGTCAATCGCCTCATTGCCGCGGTGGTGGATCCCCTCTCCGGCCAGCCCATGTTCAAGCAGGGCCGGGTGTGGGCCGAGCCGCAGCCGACTCGCTGGCAGGGGCTCTGGCTCGGTCGGCGAGACTGGGGCGAGCCGCTGGACTGGTGGGCCAGGCGCCCGTTGCCGGAAGGCAACTGCACCCTGCTGGCCTCCTGGTCAGAGGCGCCCGACGCCCTGTGGCAGCGGCTGGCAACCCAGGGGCGCTGGCTGCGACTGCCGCTGGCGTCGGGCTGGCTCGCCGTGGCGCTGGCCGGGGATCGCATCGACGGCCTGTTGCTGGTGGGGGATCGGCGCCCGGACATCAAGGTCGAGCTGCTGGCGAGTCTGCTCGGCACCCCGCTGCAGGCGGGAGCCCTGAGCCAGACCCTGAGCGCGGCCCTGCTGGGGGAGAGCCGGCTGATCTGCTCCTGTCTGCGGGTGTCGGAGCAGCGCATCGTCGACGCCATCGTGCGGCAGGGAGTGAGCGAGCTGGCGGGGCTGCAGGCCCTGCTCGGCTGCGGCAGCAACTGCGGAACCTGCCTGCCAGAGATCGACAAGCTGTTGATCAAGCATGTTTTTATCGCCACCGTTTAAGACGGGATACAAGGAGTCTGTGATGAGCCAAATCAGTCTGGTAGGGGCCGGTCCCGGTCCGCTCGAATTGTTGACCCTGCGTGCGCTGCAGCGGATCGAGGCGGCGGAGGTGGTGGTCTATGACCGCCTGGTGGGAGAGGAGATCCTGGCCCGCATTCCCCAGGGGGCGGCCCGCTTCGACGTGGGCAAGCGCTGTGGCGAGCCGAGCCCGAGTCAGGCGCAGATCAACGCCCTGCTGCTGGCGCTGGCTCGCACTGGCAAGCGGGTGGTGCGGCTCAAGGGGGGCGATCCCCTGGTGTTCGGTCGTGGCGGCGAGGAGGCACTGCACCTGGCGCGCCACGGCATCGCCGCCGAGCTGGTGCCCGGCATCACGGCGGCGCTCGGCTGCGCCGCCAGCAGCCTGATCCCGCTGACCCACAGGGGGCTGGCCCGTTCCCTGACTCTGGTCACCGGCCACCTGATGGACGAGCGGGACTATCAGGGCTGGCAGGGACTGACCCGGGCCGGTCACACCCTGGTGTTCTACATGGGGCTGGAGCGGGCGGCCGAGATCCGGCAGGGGTTGCTGGCGGCCGGTGCCTCACCTGAGTTGCCGGTGGCGCTGGTGGTGGCCGGTTGCAGCGCCCGCCAGCAGGTGCATGCGACCCGGCTGGACGGGCTGGCGCAGGCCGCCGGGGCCCTGCTCGGCCAAAGCCCGGTGCTGATGATCATGGGGGAGGTGGTGCGCCTGCGCGCCGAGCTGCAGGGCCTGCTGGGACAGGCGCTGGATCGGGTGGCCTGAGCCGCCGTTCCCTCTCTACCTCTACTACCTCCAGAGGAATAAAAAGGGGGTAGATTCAAACAGTTGGCGCTCATGTTGCCTCTGTGGTGACAGACCACAGTGGTGGCAGACCAATCGAATGCCGTTGGCAAGGAGCGCCATGACCATTCTCACTTCAGGGGGCCCCGCTGGCCCCGTTTCCCGACTGCTGATCCACGCCGACGAGCCGGGTCAGGCCAACCGGCTGGCCCTCTTGGTCAGCCAGTATGGCCATCAGCCCAGGATCCTCGACGCTCGCCAGCTGCTGAGCCCGGATGGGCAGGGAGATGCCCTGCTCGTCAGCAGTCGCCGTTTCGACGCCGAGACGCGGCTCGGTCTCTCCCTCTGGCCTGACATGCCGCGCCTGCTGTTCTGCGAGCGGCTGGGGGGCGAGGCGCAGCAGGCCTTGCTGCAACAGGGAGTCTTGCTGGTGCCCCACCCGTGCGGGGAGAAGGAGCCGGTGGAGCAGTGGCTGCGCCTCGCCCGCAGCCAGCTGGCCATGGTGCAGGCGCTGGCCCGAACCGAAAGCGAGCTGCGCCAGCAACTGGTGGAGCGGCGGTTGATCGAGCAGGCCAAGGGGCGGCTGATGCGCCATCAGGGGCTGGACGAGGAGCAGGCCTACCGGCTGATGCGCAGCACCGCCATGAGCCGCCACCTGAGCCTGGGGGAGCTGGCACGGCAACTGCTGCAGGCATTGCCCGCCTGAGAACCGGGTCCACGCTCCTACTGCGAGGCCGTGATCAAGGCTCATGTGCTGCTCGGAATCCTCATTTATGTCTATAAACTCCGGTTCCTGCGCTGCTCTTTACCTTGCTGACGACCTCTCGTGACAGATCGCGAACCGGTTCTGAAGGGACTGGCAAACCGTTTTGGTGCAACTGCGCCTCATTGAGGCGCAGAAACGGAGAGGGAATGGGCGCCCGGGCCGCTCAGGGCCCGCCAACGGTGGTTCGGTCAGATTGGCACGGAAAGTGAATTAACGAACAGACAGAACAAGACGCAGTGGTGAGGCCGCAAGGCTCCACCGGCAACAGGGCAAAGAAGCCTCACCGATCCCGGATCGGTGGGGCTTTTTTTTGGTCGTCATCCTGCAACGAGGCAGGCGGGCGGCAGCCCGGAACAGGAACCGAGCGAGGGAATGGCATGAACAGACGACAAGGATGTGCGGGGATGCTGCTGGCGGTGCTGTCACTGCCGGCGCTGGCCGTGGTGGGGGCGCCCGAGCAGGAGGAGATCAAGCTCGGCTTCATCAAGCTGACCGACATGGCGCCGCTGGCGGTGGCCTATGAGCGGGGCTATTTCGAGGACGAAGGGCTCTATGTCACCCTCGAGGCCCAGGCGAACTGGAAGATCCTGCTGGATCGGGTGATCGATGGCGAGCTGGACGGCGCCCAGATGTTGGCGGGCCAGCCCCTGGCGGCCCACATCGGCATCGGCACCCAGGCCGAGTTGGTGACGGCGTTTGCCATGGATCTCAACGGCAACGCCATCACGGTGGCCAAGCCGGTGTGGGCAGCCATGGCGACCCAACTGCCCAAGCCGGTGGCGGGCAAGGTGCCGGCGCCGGTGAGTGCCGCCGCCCTCAAGCCGGTGGTGGAGCAATACCGGCAGGCGGGCAAGCCGTTCAACATGGGAATGGTGTTCCCCGTCTCCCCCCACAACTACGAGCTCAGGTACTGGCTGGCGGCCGGCGGCCTGAATCCCGGTTTCTATGCGCCCAAACTGGGGGACAACTCGGGCCAGCGCCAGGCGGATGTGCTGCTGTCAGTCACCCCGCCACCGCAGATGCCTGCCACCCTGGAGGCGGGCACCATCGCCGGCTACAGCGTGGGGGAGCCCTGGAATCAGCAGGCGCTTGCCAAGGGGATCGGGGTGCCGGTCATCACCGATCAGGAGATCTGGCGCAACAACCCGGAGAAGGTGTTCGGCGTCACCCGGCAGTGGGCCGAGCGCCACCCCAACGCCCACATCCGGCTGGTGAAGGCGCTGCTGCGGGCGGCCTGGTGGCTGGATGCCGAGCAGAACGGCAACCGGCGCGAGGCGGCCAGACTCTTGGCAAAGCCCGAGTACGTGGGGGCCGACGAGGCGGTGATCGCCAGCTCCATGACCGGCACCTTCGAGTACGGCAAGGGGGACGTGCGCCAGCTGCCGGACTTCAACGTCTTCTTTCGCCATCACGCTACCTACCCCTACTACTCGGACGCCATCTGGTATCTGACCCAGATGCGGCGCTGGGGCCAGATCCCCGAGGCCAAGCCGGATGCCTGGTTCGAGCAGGTGGCCAAGGCGGTGTATCAACCCGAGGTCTACCGCCAGGCCGCCGAGGCGCTGATCGCCGAGGGCAAGCTCAAGGCGCAGGACTTCCCCGACTTTGCCAGCGAGCAGGGCTATCGCGGCCCTCAGGATGGCTTCATCGACGGCCTCATCTACGACGGCCGCCACCCCAACGCCTATCTGCAGCAGTTCGCCATCGGCCTCAAGGGCGATGAGCGGGTGCAATGAGCGAGGAGCGCGCAATGAAACGACATCAGTGGAAAGTCATTGATTGGAAAACCCTGGTGCAGCCCCTGCTGGGTATGCTGCTGTTCCTCGGCCTCTGGCAGTGGGGGGCGAGCCAGGTACAGACCAGCCTGGGCACGTTGCCGGGGCCGCTCGCCACCGCCAGCCAGCTCTGGTCGCTGGGTCAGGATCACCTGGCCGAGCGGGAGAAGGCGAACGCCTTCCTCGAGCGCCAGCGGGTGCGCAACGCCGAGCGGCTGGCCGCGGATCCGGCGGCCGAGGTGAAGTTGCGTCCCTACACAGGACGCCCCACCTTCTTCGATCAGATAGGGACCAGCCTGCTCACCGTGCTGTGCGGCTTTGGCCTGGCGACCCTGATCGCCATCCCGTGCGGCGTACTGCTTGGCATGAATCAGGGGCTCTATCGCGCCGCCAACCCGGTGATCCAGCTGCTCAAACCGGTGTCGCCCCTGGCCTGGCTGCCGCTCATCACCCTGGTGGTGAGCGCCCTCTACGCCAGCCCCACTCCCTGGCTTGCCAAGTCCTTTCTCACCTCGGCGCTGACGGTGACCCTCTGCTCCCTCTGGCCGACCCTGATCAACACCGCCGTCGGGGTGGCGGGGCTGGACCGGGATCTGCACAACGTCAGCCGGGTGCTGCGGCTGTCGTTTGTGACTCACGTGCGGCGCATCGTGCTGCCCGGCGCCCTGCCCATGATCTTCACCGGGCTGCGGCTCTCCCTGGGGGTGGCCTGGATGGTGCTGATCGCGGCGGAGATGCTGGCCCAGAACCCGGGGCTCGGCAAGTTCGTGTGGGACGAGTTCCAGAGCGGCGGCTCGGCCTCGCTGGCTCGCATCATGGTGGCGGTGATCACCATTGGCCTCATCGGTTGCGCCCTGGACAAAGGCATGCTGGCCCTGCAGCAGTGGTTGTCCTGGGACAAGCGCCAGGTGCTGCGTTAACAACCAATTCCATATTCAGGCGGGAGAAGAGCCAATGAAGAGTTATCTGCAGTTAAGCGACGTCGGCATCTCGTTCGAGACGGAGCAGGGGCGCTTCGAGGCCCTCAGCCGGGTCAACCTGCGCATCGAGCGGGGGGAGTTCGTCTCCCTCATCGGTCACTCCGGCTGCGGCAAGAGTACCGTGCTCAACCTGGTGGCCGGGCTGCTGGAGCCCACCACGGGGGGCATCATCCTCGACGGGCGCGAGGTGGCGGGGCCGGGCCCGGAGCGGGCCATGGTGTTCCAGAACCATGCCCTGCTGCCCTGGCTCAGCGTCCGGCAGAACGTGGCGCTGGCGGTGGGGCAGGTTGAGCCGAACCGGCGGGCGGTGGCGGAGCGGGTGGACTACTACCTCTCCCTGGTGCAGATGGAGCACGCCAGCCAGAAGATGCCCCACGAGCTGTCGGGGGGGATGAAGCAGCGGGTCGGCATCGCCCGCGCCCTGTCGCTCTCCCCCAAGGTGCTGCTGATGGACGAGCCGTTCGGTGCCCTCGATGCCCTGACCCGTGCCCATCTGCAAGACGCCCTGATGGCGATCCAGGCCGAGCTCGGCAATACCGTCATCATGATCACCCACGACGTGGACGAGGCGGTGCTGCTCTCCGATCGCATCGTTATGATGACCAATGGCCCCAGTGCCACCGTCGGCGAGATCCTGACCGTGGACCTGCCAAGGCCCAGGGACAGGGTGGCCCTGGCGGACGATGGTCACTATCACAAGCTGCGCCAGCAGGTGCTGCGCTTCCTCTACGAGAAGCAGCGCAAGGTGACGCCCCTCAAGGTGGCCGAGCCAGTTCGCAGCCAGCGCCGGGCCTGAGCCCATCTATTCAAGGAAGAGAAATATGGACAACAAGCAGAGAGTGCAGGTGGTGGGTAACGGCATGGATGATGAGATGGACCATCACTGCGTCGAGTCGTCCGAGAGGATGGAGAAACAGCGGCTGCTGGTGGTAGGCAACGGCATGGTGGGTCACCACTTTGTCGAGCAGCTGGTGGCTGCCGGTGGCCTCGAGCGTTTCGAGGTGACGGTATTCGGCGCTGAGCCGGACTCCGCCTACGACAGGGTGCACCTCTCCGAGGTATTCGGCGGCAAGGCGCCCGAGGCGCTGCGGATGGCGGATCCCGCTTGGTACGAGGCGCAGGGCATAGCGTTGCGGCTGGGGGCCGAGGTGGAGGTGCTGGACAGAGCCACCCGCACCCTGACCCTGGCCTGTGGCGAGCAGTTCGGTTACGACCGACTGGTGCTGGCGACCGGCTCGGTCCCCTTCGTGCCCCCCATTCCCGGCCATCAGCGGGCCGGTTGCTTCGTCTACCGTACCCTGGGAGATCTCGCCGCCATCCGCGAGGCCTGCGCCGGGGCGCGCAGCGGCGTGGTGATCGGCGGCGGCCTGCTGGGGCTGGAAGCGGCCAACGCTTTGCGCCTGCTCGGGCTCAGCACCCGGGTGGTGGAGTTCGCCCCCAGGCTGATGCCGGTGCAGCTCGACGAGAGCGGCGGCGCCGTGCTGCGGGACAAGATCCGGGCGCTCGGGGTCGAGGTGCTGGTGGAGAAGGCCACCGAGTGCATCGAGGATGGGGAGCAGGCCCGCCACCGGCTGCGCTTCAAGGATGGCTCTCACCTGGAGACCGATGTGCTGCTGTTCTCGGCCGGCATCCGACCCGCCGACGGGCTGGCCCGGCAGGCCGGGTTGAGCGTCGGCGAGCGCGGCGGCATCTGCATCGACGACGGCTGCCACAGCTCGGATCCCGCCATCCTCGCCATCGGCGAATGTGCGCTCTGGCAGGGCCGCATCTTCGGGCTGGTGGCCCCCGGCTACCAGATGGCCCGGGCCGCCGTAGCCAGCCTGTGCGGCGGCGAGAGCCGCTTCGCGGGGGCGGACATGTCTACCAAGCTCAAGCTGATGGGGGTGGACGTGGGTTCCATCGGCGACGCCCACGCCAGCACCGCCGGGGCCCAGGAGCTGCTGTTGCTGGACAGGGTCAACGGCATCTACAAGAAGCTGGTGACCGACGGCGAGGGGAGCCGGCTGCTCGGCGCCATCCTGGTGGGGGACGGTGCCGATTATGAGCGGCTGCTGCAGTACTACCAGAATGGGGTGGCACTGCCCCAGCCGCCGCTCTCCCTGCTGGTGGGGGCGGCGGGCGGCGCGGCGGCGCCCCTGGTGCTGCCGGACAGCGCCATCCTCTGCTCCTGCCACAACGTCAGCAAGGGAGCCGTGGTGGCCGCCGTCAAGGCGGGCAATCACGAGCTGGCGGCGGTGAAGAGCTGCACCAAAGCGGGCACCGGCTGCGGCGGCTGCGGCAACCTGCTCAAGCAGGTGGTGGAGCAGACCCTGGAGGATCTCGGGGTTGAGGCGGACAAGGGGTTGTGCGAGCACTTCGCCCACAGCCGCCAGGAACTCTATCACCTGGCCAGGGTTGGCAAGCTGAAGAGCTTCGAGGCGCTGCGCGACAAACACGGCCATGGCCTTGGCTGCGACGTCTGCCGGCCGACGGTCGCCTCCATCCTGGCGTCGCTGTGGAACGAGCATGTGCTGGCGCAGCCCCACCGCGGCTTGCAGGATACCAACGACGCCTTCCTCGCCAACCTGCAAAAGGACGGCACCTACTCGGTGGTGCCGCGCATCCCGGGCGGGGAGATCACCCCGGACGGCCTCATCACCATCGGGGAGGTGGCGCGCAAGTACGGCCTCTACACCAAGATCACCGGTGGCCAGCGCATCGATCTGTTCGGCGCCCGGGTCGACCAGCTGCCCGCCATCTGGGGCGAGCTGGTGGCGGCGGGGTTCGAGACCGGTCAGGCCTACGGCAAGTCGGTGCGCACCGTGAAGTCCTGCGTCGGCTCGACCTGGTGCCGCTACGGGGTGCAGGACTCCATGACCCTGACCCAGACCCTGGAGCACCGCTACAAGGGGTTGCGGGCTCCCCACAAGCTGAAGTTTGCGGTCTCCGGCTGCACCCGGGAGTGCGCCGAGGCCCAGAGCAAGGACATCGGCGTCATCGCCACCGAGCGGGGCTGGAACCTCTATGTGTGCGGTAACGGCGGCATGCGGCCGCGCCACGCCGACCTGTTCGCCACCGACCTCGACGAGCAGACCCTGATCCGCTATATCGACCGGTTGCTGATGTTCTACGTGCGCACCGGCGATCGGCTACAGCGCACCTCGGTCTGGATGGAGGGCATGGAGGGGGGGCTCGACTACCTCAAGTCGGTGATCATCGAGGACCGGCTCGGCATCGGCGCCGAGCTGGAGGCCATGATGGAGGGGATAGTCGGCAGCTGGCAGTGCGAGTGGAAGAGCACCTTGGCGGATCCGGACAAGCTCAAACTGTTCGAGGCCTTCGTCAACCGGCCCGAGGATCAGACGCCGCCACGGCGAGAGGAGCGGGGTCAGTGGGTGCCGGATATCGCAGTCAAGGCGGTGGTATGAACCGGGTTAGCGGGTTGCACACCAGCCATCACCATCAAGGAGAGGGTATGAACGGGGTCAGCGGGTTGCAAGCCAGCCATCGGCATCAAGGAGAGGGTATGAACGGTAGCTGTGAGTTGGGCAGCAGTCATAAGGAACGGGAGAATGGGATGAACAGACTCAAGGACGATATGTTGCCATCGGAGCATGGCGAGTGGCTGCGGGCATGCGAGCTGGCCGCCCTGCCGGAGCAGGCGGGGCGCAGCGCCTGGCTGGGGGGCAGAGCGCTGGCGCTGTTCCGGCTTGGCGAGCGGGTCTATGCGCTGGACGCGGTGGATCCCCTGACCGGGGTGGCGGTACTGGGCCGCGGCCTGGTGGGGGATTGCGACGGCGAGCCGGTAGTGGCCTCGCCGCTCTACAAGCAGCGTTACGCCCTGGCAGATGGCCGCTGCCTGGACGACCCGGCATTGCGGGTCGCCTGCTGGCCGGTGATGCACAGTGCCGGCGAGGTCTGGGTGTTGCTGGGGTGAATGGCACCATCTGAAAACCGTTTTCCTGTCACCGGGTTTTGCCCGGTGATTTTTTGTGCGCAAGTCGACAATTTTTGCACGAGGCGATGGCGGGTAAACGTTTTTCGGAAATAATGGACAAACGTTTGTAACTGGATGTTTGTCTATGACGGAACGTGAGCAAGAGATCCTCGCCCTGCTGCGCCAGGACCCCATGATTGCCCAGCAGGAGCTGGCAGACAGGCTCGGCATCAGCCGCTCGGCGCTGGCGAGCCATATCTCCAGCCTGATGCGCCAGGGCTATGTGCAGGGGCGTGGTTACGTGCTGCGCGAAGGGCCCTACGCCGTGGTGATCGGCGGCGCCAACATGGATATCTGCGGCTGCAGCCACGACAACCTGCGCATCGGCGACTCCAACCCCGGCAAGGTACGCACCTCGGCCGGCGGGGTGGGGCGCAACATCGCCGAGAACCTGGCTCGGCTTGGCACCGACACCCGGCTGCTGAGCGCGGTGGGCAACGATCAATACGGCCATCATCTGCTGGACGTGACCCAGCGTGCCGGCGTCGACGTGCGCCAGGTGCTGATGCTGGATGGGCAGGCGACCTCCTGTTACTTGAGCCTGCACGATGGCAGCGGCGAGATGAGCTGCGCCGTCAACGACATGGCAATCATCGAGCAGCTCACCCCGGCCCGGCTCACCCCCTTGAGCGGTTTTCTCGGCGCGGCCCGGCTCTGGGTGCTCGACACCAACCTCGCCACCCACACCCTCGACTGGCTGTTCGAGCGCCAGGGTGAGCACATCATCTTCGTCGACACCGTCTCGGTGGCCAAGGTGGAGAAGATCCGCCCCTGGCTGCACCGCATCCACACCCTCAAACCCAACCGCAGCGAGGCGGAGCAGCTGTGCGGCTTCACCATCGAGGGATCCGACACCTGGCCCATGGCGGCGGCCTGGTTCCACCGCGCCGGGGTGCAGCGGCTGTTCCTGAGCCTCGGCGATCAGGGAATTTTCTATAGCGACGGGGAGTGCCAGGGCCATCTGCCCGTGCTCGGCAGCCCGGTCGTCAACGTGACCGGCGGCGGCGATGCCTTCATGGCAGGGCTGGCCCACGCCTGGTTGCAGGAGCAGGGCATCATGGAGACAACCCGGTTCGCCCTCGGTTGTGCCGCCCTCACCGTCAATTGTTCCGATACCGTCTTTTCCGGCCTATCCAAGGCCGCCGTTGAACGCATGCTGGAGGAGTACCCATGTTGAACGCTTACCTCGATATCCAACCGGTCGTCGCTGAAGCCCTTGCTGCCGGCAAGCCGGTGGTGGCCCTGGAGTCCACCATCATCTCCCACGGCATGCCCTATCCGCAGAACGTGGAGACGGCGCGCCAGGTAGAGCAGGTGGTGCGCGACAACGGCGCCGTGCCGGCCACCATCGCCATCCTGGATGGCCGCCTCAAGGTGGGTCTGGATGAGGGGGCGCTGGAAGCGCTGGGCCGGGCCGGTCATGCCGCCACCAAGTGCAGCCGCCGCGACATTCCCTTCGTGCTGGCCAACAAGGGGCTGGGGGCGACCACGGTGGCTTCTACCATGATCATTGCCGCCATGGCCGGGATCCGGGTGTTCGCCACCGGCGGCATCGGCGGGGTGCACCGCGGTGCCCAGGAGACCTTCGACATCTCGGCTGACCTGCAGGAGTTCGCCCAGACCCCGGTGGCGGTGGTCTGCGCCGGTGCCAAGTCGATCCTCGACATCGGCCTGACCCTGGAGTACCTGGAGACCCAGGGCGTGCCGGTGATCGGCTACCAGACCGAGGAGCTGCCCGCCTTCTACACCCGCGAGAGCGGCTTCAAGGTGGATTACCGCCTCGAGAGCCCGGCGGCGATCGCCGAGGCGCTGCGCCTCAAGTGGGAGCTGGGGCTGGCGGGCGGCGCCGTGGTGGCCAACCCGATCCCGACCCAGTTTGCCATGCCGAAGGCCGACATCGACGCTGCCATTGCCCAGGCACTGCGAGAGGCGGACGAGCAGGGGGTGAAGGGCAAGGAGTCCACCCCCTTCCTGCTGGCCCGGGTGTGCGAACTGACCGGCGGCAACTCGCTGGCGGCCAACATTCAGCTGGTACTGAACAACGCCGCGCTGGGGGCGCGCATCGCCGCCAGCCTCTGATCCGCTGTCGCAACAAAAAAGAGGGCCCGCGGGCCCTCTTTTTTTATGTTGGCTCTGTGAGTTGCCGGGGGCGTTATTGCAGCACCAGTCGACCGTGCAGCGGCTGCACGGGGCGGTTGTTGGGGTGGTGCATCACCGCCTTGAAGGCGTCGATCTGGGCCTGACTCACCTGCACCGGCTGCTTCATCACCAGCCAGCGGACCCCTTCCGAGCAGGGCGGGGTGGTCAGCGAGCCGCTGAAGCGGTAGTAGTCGCGTTTGATGGGCAGCAGTTGTTCGGCCGAGATCGGTTCCTTGAAGGCGTGACTCGCTCCCGTTTTGGCTGGCAGCACCTGCCAGGCCTGGCTCAGGGCAGCATTGGCCTGGCCCGGCTCGAACATCACCGCCACCACCGCCAGCTCACCCTTGGCGTTGGCATGCACCAGGTGCCCCTCCAGCGGATAGGAGTGGCCCTTGATGAGGTTTTCGCTGGGGGCGTGGAAGTGGAACTGCTTGAGCTCAAAGCGCATGCCGTCGAGCTCAAGGCGGCTGCCCGGGGCATAGTCGACCTGCACCGTGTGGCCGTTGTTGGTGACGCTGCGGCCCCCTGCCAGGTAGTGAAACTCCAGCGGGGCCAGCTTGGCCTCGACCAGACCGTCGAGGTTGACCGGCGACTGGTTGCTGCCCGCGCACTGGCCAAATTCCGGGGTCAGTCTGGCCCATTGCGCCGGGCCGGCCTCACCGCTGTATTCCCAATGGGGGGGGGCGGCGAAGGCGGCGGGGCAGAGCAACAGGGCGGCGGCCAACAGGGACTTTCTCATCATACATCCTTATCTTGATTGAAAAGCACGGCGATCCGTTTCCTGCATTGACGAGGAAATAACGGAAGGCATCATCTGAATTGCGGGATACAGAAGATCAGACGGTATTTTTATTATTGGCTGGGTGATCGCCGACGATATTTATGATGCATTCAAGATGAATCTAAATAATGGGCGGTCACGCCTGCATATTGAATAATCGCTTTATTCAATGACAGCAATCTAATTAATTGGCTGTTATCGCAGATGAATTTGCTCATAATTCACTCATCGGAATTCAGCTCTTTTTTGCCGCGCAAGTCCCCGCCATCAGTCCGTCTGCAATATATTAATTCATTGTTTTTAATATGGTTTTTGTTGGTCTCATTTGATCTTGAACAAATAATGCACAGGCTTTCCCGGGCAGGCTGAGGCTGCTGTTATGCACAGCCACAAGGGAGAGAGAAAAAATGAATAAATATTGTCTGTTGCTGGCGCTGGGCCTGCCAGGGATGGGGTGGGCGAACGAGCCGATCCAGCCGGTGGAAGCGGCCAAGGTGAGCGCACCGGAAAAAGTCGAGCTGGGCAAGATGCTGTTCTTCGAGCCGCGGCTCTCCAAATCCAACGCCATCTCCTGCAACTCCTGCCACAACCTGGCCACCGGCGGGGTAGACAACCAGGTCAGTTCCCTCGGCCACAAGTGGAAGGAGGGGCCAATCAACTCGCCCACCGTGCTCAACTCCAGCCTCAACTTCGTGCAGTTCTGGGATGGGCGCGCCAAGGATCTGCAGGCGCAGGCGGCGGGCCCCATCGAGAACCCGCTGGAGATGGCCTTCACCCACAAGCTGGCGGTGGAGACCCTGCACACCCTGCCCGAGTACCGGGCCCGGTTCAGCGCCGTGTACGGCAAGGCGGACTTCGGCATCGACGAGGTGACCGATGCCATCGCCGCCTTCGAGGAGACCCTGGTCACCCCCAATGCGCCGTTTGATCGCTGGCTGAAGGGGGATGCCAAGGCGCTGACCGCGCAGCAGCTGAAGGGCTATCAGCTGTTCAAGGAGAAGGGCTGCACCGCCTGCCACAACGGGGTGGCCATCGGCGGCAACTCCTACCAGAAGATGGGGCTGGTGAAGCCGTTCAAGACCGACAACCCGGCCCAGGGACGCGGGGGGGTGACCGGCGAGAAGCAGTTCATCGGCTGGTTCAAGGTGCCGACCCTGCGCAACATCGAGCTGACCTATCCCTACTTCCACGACGGCTCGGTGTGGGATCTGAAGGAGGCGGTGCAGGTCATGGCGGACATCCAGCTCGGCCAGACCCTGAGCGAGCAGGAGGCGGACGACATGACCGCCTACCTCAAGAGCCTGACCGGCGAGCAGCCGCAGATAGTGTTGCCTATTCTGCCGCCCTCCCAACCCGATACCCCCAGGCCTCAGGTCAAGAGCTGAGCGGGAGTGATGATTACAGCGGAGCCACCGGCTCCGCTTTTTTGTTCCTATCTATCTGATAAGTCTCTCGAAGTTACTGCACTACACAATGACAAAGGGATGACAATCCCCCAGCTGGCGACGGCGATTTTACCGATTTGCAGCCCTCTTCACATTTCCGACACGCTCACAATTTGTTCGATTGCCTTACTCATCCGACCTGGTGTCAAATCACTCCGCCTAATACAAGGAGTGGCATAATAATGAATAATATCAATAAATTAGTTCTGGCTATCGGATTCACTCTCACCACCTTCCCGAGCCTGGCGGCGGGCTTCCAATGCAAGGATCACGTCAAGCTCGGGGTGCCCAGCCAATCCAGTCAACTGCTGTGCCGGGACGGCTATGCCGCCGGTTACAACTACGACACCAAGGTCTCTGACTGGGTCTCTTATCGAATGACGGCCACCAGCGCCCAGGGCCAGGTGCCGCGCAAGGATGCCTTTGCCGAGGACAAGGAGGTGCCGGTGCAGTTCCGCGCCACCCTGGCCGACTACAAGGGCTCAGGTTATGACCGCGGCCATCAGGCACCGGCTGCGGACATGCGCTCCACCGCCACCACCATGAAGCAGAGCTTCCTGCTGACCAACATGACCCCGCAACTGCCGGCGCTCAACCAGGGGGCCTGGCGCATCCTGGAAGAGAAGACCCGGCAGTGGGCCATCGCCTATCAGGATGTCTATGTGATCACCGGCCCCATCTTCACCAACTCCGACGCCTCCATCGGCAACGGCGTGACCGTGCCCCACGCCTATTACCGGGTGGTGATGGATGTGGCCAACAAGGAGGCGATCGCCTTCATCCTGCCGCAGCAGAACGTGTCGGCCAGCAAGCTGGCAGACTACATAGTGACGGTGGATGCGGTGGAGGAGCAGACCGGGCTGGACTTCTTCGCCGAGCTGCCGGATGAGCAGGAAGAGGCCATGGAGTCTCAGCTGATGGCCATGTGGGGCAACTGAGCCTGGTCATGAGCATCATGAAAACAGGGGCCGCGGCCCCTGTTTTCATTTGCTCAGTTCATCCCCGACCTTCTTGACGGTATCCCGGGTGCCGTGGCCGATCTCCCGGGTCACGTCGCGGGTGGTGTGGCCAATCTCGCGGGTCACGTTGCGGGTGGTGTGCCCCACTGTTCTGCCCGCCTCCTTGATGTCGGCGCAGCCGCCGAGCAGGCTGCCCAGAACCAGGCCGATCGCCATCAGGGTCATGCAGTCACGCCTCATGCCGTGCTCCTTTTCGTTTCATCATCATCTCCATGCCGATGGCGGCATTATGGCCTCGTGTGCAACGGGCGGGCAACCAGCAGGGTGTGGCCGGGCCCCGGGATCTCGTGCTCGGCCTCCACGTGAAAGTGGGCCTCGCGCAGGCACTGGTACAGCTGTTTGGAGTGGTAGAAGCGGCTGTTGCCGTTGGCCAGACAGGTGAAGTAAAGGGAGGTGGCGTTGAGACTGAAACTGGCGGCTTCAAAGGATTGCCTGTCCCAGAACAGCTCCAGGATGCAGACCCGGGCGTCCGGTTTCATGGCCAGCCGGACCCGGTTCAGGATGGCGACGATCTGCGCGTGGCTGAAGCAGTCGAGAAACTGGCTCATCCACCAGATATCCGCCTCGCCGGGCAGGGGGCCCGCCTGCAGCAGATCCACCGGGTGGCCATGCACCCGCGCCGCCAGCCCCGCCTCCTCGATGTTGCGGCGGGCCAGCGCCAGCTGCTCGGGCAAGTCCAGGATGGTGACCTGCAGCGCCGGATCCCGCCTAGCGCAGGCGATGGCCCACTTGCCGGTGTTGCCGCCCAGATCGTAGAGGTGGCGCGGCTCGTAGCCGAACACCTTGTCCTGTGCCTGCTGGAAGGCCCAGTCGGAGTAGAAGTGATCGAAGGCGAACCAGCTGCGGCGGGCCGGTTCAGGCAGCTCGCTCAGGTGCGGATAGAGGGTCTGCCAGGGGCCGAACTCCTGCAGACCGGCCGGGGTGCCGTCGCGGATGGCGTCGAGCAGGTGGGCGAGGGGCTGATAGCAGACGTGCTGGGTGAAGTCGAGATTGACCCGGCTCATGGCGTCGTGCAGCAGGTATTTGCCGACCCGGCCCAGCACATAGTGCTCCTCGCTCAGATAGCAGAGTCCGCCGCCGAGCCCCATGTCCAGCAGCACGCCGGCGCCGTATTCGCTGAGCTGACACGCCTGGGCGATGTCGGCCAGCGCGGCCCCCTGGGAGCCGCGGGTCTCGAGATAGGCCAATACCCCGGTTTCACGCAGGCACCAGCTGGCCTGAAACAGCATGGGCCCGAAGGCGATTTTCTGGGCCTCGCTGATGGCTTCCAGCGCGTTGTAGGGATCCGCCTGATAGTGATTCACGGGGTGGCTCCTGCCGGATCAGCGGCTCTGGGTGCGGGCGAGTTCCGCCTGAATGGCCTGGTTCAGACCCAGTACCCAGCGGTTATAACTGCGGTGGATGCTGCCCTTGCCTTTGTCGTCCAGATTGACGCTGCTCACATAATTAATGGAATAATCGCGAGCGCTATAAGGAATATTGATCACCGCCTGATGCTGGCGCACATTGACCTGGCCTCGAATTAGTCCTGGCTGCTCCTGGCGCATTACCCAGCTCTTGCTGATGCCGGCCGTAATAATGGCATTGGCCACCTGTTCTTCGGTCAGATTGAAGGGCACCGGATTGGCTGCCATATTGCGAATTGGCTGGCTGGTGGAGCAGGCGGCAAGCAGGGCACAGGCCAGCAGCAGGGATATTTTATTAATGAGTTTCATAATATTTTCCTTGGGAAGGATATTCATCAATTTGGGCGTGGCAATGAGACAACACAAATAGTTTATTTTCAATCACCAAGGCGGTTGATAATCTGCGCTGGCTATTATTTTTGATGAATAATGGTATTATCCGCCGGTATTAAGCCGATGACGCCATTCAATGTCGTGGAGCAGGCACTGCCCGCCGGGTGAGTGCCTTTTATCGTCTTCGCGTCCACCCATCGATGTAAGGACAGGTTGCCCGAAACATGCTCTCTTTCTCGCTGCTGGATAGTCAGGCCCTGTCACCCGGTCTGGCCGATGAGGCTGCCTGGCAGGCGTGGGCGCAGCAGGGCCGCTGGCCGGTCGACCCGCCGTTTCCCGCCACCCCCTTGCTGCCGATGATGATGGCGCGCCGCCTGAGTCAGGGCGCCCGGCTGGCGGTGCAGGTGGGGCTGAGCCTGCTGGCCCGCCACCAGATAGACAGTGCCGTCTTCGTCAGCCGCCACGGCGAGCTGGCCCGCTCCATGACCCTGCTGCAGGCGTTGGCGGACGGGCAGGCGTTGTCGCCCACCGATTTCTCCATGTCGGTGCACAACACCGCCGCCGGACTCTGCTCCATTCAGGGCAAGGCCGCCATCCCCATGACCTCGCTGGCCGCGGGGGAGAACAGCCTGATGGCGGGCCTGACCGAAGCGGTCTGCGCCCTGCAGGCCGGTGCCCGTCGGGTGTTGCTGGTGGCCTTCGAGGGGCCGGTGCCCGCGTTTCACCGCCCCTGGTTGGCGGAGGAGGCACCACCCTACGCGCTGGGGCTGGTGCTGACGGCGGGCGAAGAGTGGCGCTGCGCGGGGGCGTGTCGCACCGTCGAGTCGGCCGCCCGCCCGCTGCCCCAGAGTCTGGCCTGCTGGCGTGCCCTGCTGCGAGGCGAGCCGACCCTGCTCCTCGCTGACGACCGTCAGGAGTGGACATGGCAGCGTTGCTGAATCGGGGTTGGCGGCTGATCGGCACGGCTCTGGGCTTCACCCTGTTCGGGGTGGGCGGTCTGCTGCTCTCCCTGTTCTGGTTTCCGCTGCTGGCGCTCTGTCTGCGCGGCGAGCGGCGTCGTACCCTGGCCCAGCTCACCATTCGCCACAGCTTTCGGCTGTTTCTCGGCGTGCTGCGTGGCTGGGGGGTGCTCGATTACCGCGTGAGCGGCATGCCCGCTCACCTGCGTGGCGCCTTGGTGGTGGCCAATCACCCCAGCCTGCTCGATTACGTCATGCTGGCGGCCGAGATGCCGGTGTGCGACTGCATCGTCAAGCAGTCCCTCTGGCGCAACCCCTTCATCGGCGGCGTGGTACGGGCGGCCGACTACCTGCCCAACGTGGCAGGGGAGGATCTGCTGGCCCTGTGCCAGGCACGGATCCGGGCCGGCGGCCTGCTGCTGGTGTTCCCGGAAGGAACCCGCACCACTCCGGGCGAACCCATCAAGCTGCAGCGCGGTGCGGCCCAGCTGGCGGTGCGCAGCCAGGTGCCGTTGCAACTGGTGCGGATCCACTGCAGCACCCGATTTCTCACCAAGCAGGACAAATGGTTCAAGATCCCGGAAAATAAGCCGATTTTCACCATAGAATTCCTGCAGCAAGTGGCGGCGGACGAGGTGGTCGCCACCGGCCAGAGCAGTGCGCTGGCCGCCCGCCAGTTGACCCGGTTTCTCACCCAGGCCCTGCAACCGGGGCCTCAATGACAGCATGTGGAACAGTTATGCAAGACCTGCATCTAGAGATAAAACAACTCATCATCGACAGCCTCAACCTCGAGGGGCTCACCCCTGACGACATCGACAGTCAGGCGCCGCTGTTCGGTGACGGCCTGGGGCTGGACTCCATCGATGCGCTGGAGCTGGGCCTTGCCATCAAGGGCCGCTACGGCATCGTGCTCTCCGCCGAGGATGAAAATACCCGTCGTCATTTCGCCTCCGTCGCGGCGCTGGTCGCGCTGGTGCAGGCCCAGTCGAAAGGGGAGGCCTGAGCCATGACCCGTGACGACATCTTTGCCCAGATCAAGGCTGCCCTCGTCGAGCTGTTCGAGGTCGACGAAGAGGCCATCACCCCCGAGGCCCGTCTCTATCAGGATCTCGAGCTCGACAGCATCGATGCCATCGATCTGGTGGTGCACCTGCAGAAGCTGACCGGCAAGAAGATCAAGCCGGAGGAGTTCAAGTCGGTGCGCAGCGTCAACGACGTGGTGGATGCGGTCGAGCGTCTGCTGGCCGACGCCTGATGCCGGTGCACGCCCTGCCATGATGCGCTGGCTCTCCTGGCTGGCCGGTGGTGCCCTGCTGCTCTACCCGCTGGCGGTCTACTGGGGGCTGACCCACGCCGGTCAGACCCCGCTGCTGCTCGGTCTGCTGCTCATCTTCTCGCTGCGACTCTTGCCCGGCCTGCTCAAGGGGCGGGTCCGGCTCGGCCCCTTGCCGGAGTGGCTCTGGCTGGGCCGCCTGCTGGCCTGCATCGGCTTGGGGCTGACCCTGCTGTCAGCCCTGTTCAGCGCCCGGCACTGGCTGCTCTACTACCCGCTGGCGGTGAGCCTGGCGCTGCTCTGCCTGTTCGGCTGGAGCCTGACCCGTCCCATGAGCCTGGTGGAGCGGCTGGCCCGCCTGCAGGATCCCGCTTTGCCGCCGGCAGCCATCGGCTACACCCGGCGGGTGACCCAGGTCTGGTGCGGCTTCTTCGTCATCAACGGCGCACTGGCGGCCTTCACCATCTGGCACGGGGATCTGGCGCTCTGGAGCCTCTACAACGGCCTCATCAGCTACGCCCTGATGGGCGGCCTGATGGGCGCTGAATATCTGGTGCGCCGCCGCCTGCTCAAGAGGCTGGCCCCATGACCCTGCTGCAAACTATCTGGCAGCGGGATGGCGAGCGCGTGGTGGCGTTCGGCCCGGATGGCGAGGTCACCCTGGCCGAGCTGCGCCGCGGCAGCCTGCAGCTGGCGCGGGCAATGGCCCGTCTGGCCGGCCCGGATCGGCCCGGCATGCGCTGGGCGCTCTGTTTCGATGACAGCCTGCTGTTTGCCCAGGCGCTGCTCGCCTGCGCCCTCGGCGGGCACAGGGCCATCCTGCCGGGTCATCAGCGACTGGCCGGTCTGCAGGCGCTGCAGAGCCAGTTCGACGGCCTGCTCACCGACGGCGAGCTGCCGGGGACGGCGCTCACGGCGGCGCAGCTCAGGCTGCCGCTGCTGGCGGTGGATGACGAACCGGAGGCAGACGGCAAGGCTCTGTCGCCCGAGCGCCTCAGTCTCACCCTGTTCAGCTCCGGCTCCACCGGCGAGCCCAAGGCAATCCCCAAGGCCTGGCCCCAGCTGGAGGCGGAATTGCGGGTGCAGATGGCGCTGTGGGGCGAGCGGCTGGCGGGCACCCGAGTGCTGGCCAGCGTCAGCCACCAGCACATCTACGGCCTGCTGTTTCGCATTCTGTTGCCGCTTGGCCTCGGCCGCCCCTTTGATCGCCGCAGCATCGACTACCCGGAGCAGCTGGCGCTGCAAACGGCCCCCTGGTGCCTGATCGCCTCGCCAGCATTTCTGAGCCGGCTCGATCCGGCCATTGCTGCCGCCGGCTGCCGGCTGATCGTCTCCTCCGGCGGTCCCCTGCAACCGGGCGATGCCCAGCAGGCCAGACAGCTGTTCGGTCAGCTGCCGGTGGAGATCTTCGGCAGCAGCGAGACCGGCGGCATCGGCTGGCGTCAGTGCCACCAGGTACAGACCCCCTGGACGACGCTGCCCGGGGTCGAGGTGCGAGTCGGCCTGGAGCAGGGTCTGCTGCTGCGCTCCCCCTTCCTGCCAACGGCGGAGTGGCTGGCCTGCGCCGATCGCATCGCCTTGCACGAGGGCGGTTTCGAGCTGCTGGGCCGCCAGGATCGGGTGGTCAAGCTGGAGGAGAAGCGCATCTCCCTCGACGAGGTGGAGGCGCGCCTGCAGGGGCTGGCGGAGGTGGAGGCAGCCGCCGTGCTGCCGTTGCAGCAGGGCCAGCGCCAGATCCTCGGCGCCGTGCTGGTGCTGAGCGAATTGGGCGCCGCCCGCTGGGCCGAGCTCGGTCCCGGGCGTTTCCTGCTGGCCCTGCGCCAGCAGCTGCGTCCCTGGCTCGAGCCGGTCGCCCTGCCGCGCAGCGTGCGCCGGGTCGAGCAGATGCCCGTCAACGCCCAGGGCAAGCGCCCCTGGTCACAACTCAAGGAGCTGTTCGATGAGCCTCTCGGTTGACACTCTGCCAGCGCACACCTTGCCCACCGTGCTGGCCTGCGAGACGCTGGCCGACGGGGTGCGCCTGCAACTGCGGCTCGATCCCGATTTGCCCTGGTTTGCAGGCCATTTTCCCGGTGCGCCCCTGCTGCCCGGGGTGACCCAGCTCCACTGGGTGATGTACTATGCCGCCAGCCTGCTCAAGCTGGCGCAGCCGTTTCACGGGGTGGATCAGCTCAAGTTCCAGCGCCCCCTGCGCCCTGGGGCCGAGTGCAGCCTGCGCCTGCAGTGGCAGGCGGACAAGGGGCAGCTTCTCTTCAGCTATCTGCTCGACGATGAGCCGGCGAGCAGCGGACGGGTGCGGTTGCTCCCATGACGCCCTGCATTCTCATCCCCTGTTACAACCACGCCGGCCCGCTGGCCGCCGTGCTGGCACGGCTGGCCGAATACGGGCTGCCCTGCCTGCTGGTCGACGATGGCAGCGAGTCGGTCGCCGCCGCCGAGCTGGCTGCGCTGGCCGCGCGTTACCCCTGGGTCACCCTGCTGCGCCACCCCCACAACCAGGGCAAGGGCGGCGCCGTGATGACGGGGCTGCGCCGCGCCCATGCACTCGGCTTCAGCCACGCCCTGCAGGTGGATGCCGATGGCCAGCACGATCTGGCGGACATTCCGGCCCTGCTGGCCGAGGCGGACAAGCACCCGGCGGCGCTTGTCTCCGGCCGCCCGCTCTACGATGATTCCGTGCCCAAGGGGCGCCTCTACGGCCGCTACATCACCCATGTCTGGGTCTGGATCGAGACGCTGTCGTTCGCCATCAAGGACAGCATGTGCGGCTTTCGGGTCTATCCGCTGGCGGCCACCTGCGCGCTGCTCGAACGGGTGGCGATCGGCCGGCGGATGGATTTTGACACCGAGGTGATGGTGCACCTCTACTGGGCCGGGGTGGCGGTGCGCTTCGTGCCGACCCGGGTCATCTATCCCGCCGATGGCAGCTCCCACTTCCAGCTCTGGCGCGACAACCGCGACATTTCCTGGATGCATACCCGGCTGGTGTGCCGCCTGCTGTGGGATCAGCTGCTGCGCCTCTGTCGCTGGCCCCGCCGCCTCGGCGCCCGGGCGGCGCAGCTGTGGCGCGAGCGGCGCACCCACTGGTCGCGCACCCCGGAGCGGGGATCGCTGCTCGGCATGCAGATCATGCTGACCAGCTATCGCCTGCTGGGGCGGCGCGGCTTCTCCCTGCTGCTCTATCCGGTCATCGGCTACTTCTGGCTGACCGGCCGTGCCCAGCGCCAGGCATCCCAAGCCTATCTGACCCGCCTCGAGTCCTTCGCCGATGGGAGCGGTGTGGCGTTGCCCCCTGAGCCGCGATCGAGCTTTCGCCACTTCCTGCGCTTTGGCGAGGCGGCACTCGACAAGCTGGCCGGCTGGCGCGGCGACATCACCGAGCAGCAGGTGGAGCTGGTGGGGGCGGAGCACTACCAGGCGGCCATCAACAGCGGTCAGGGCGTGCTGCTGCTGGGCTCCCACCTCGGCGATCTGGAGCTGTGCCGCGCCCTTGGCAGCCGCAAGCAGGGGCTGCGCATCAACGCGCTGGTGTTCACCCGCCATGCGGCCCGCTTCAACGCCCTGCTCAAACAGATCAACCCGGATTCGCACCTTAATCT
Organism: Aeromonas sp. CD; assembly: GCF_033349375.1. Classification (NCBI taxonomy): domain Bacteria; kingdom Pseudomonadati; phylum Pseudomonadota; class Gammaproteobacteria; order Aeromonadales; family Aeromonadaceae; genus Aeromonas; species Aeromonas sp. CD. The sequence continues at coordinate 3,863,369 of NZ_CP137631.1, read as the reverse complement.
CATCCAGGTGCAGGAGCTGGGGGCCGATACCGCCATCCTGTTCAAGGAGAAGCTGGAGCGGGGGGAGTGGGTGGTGATCGTCGGCGATCGCACCTCGGTGACCCGGGAGAAGCGGGTGATCTGGGCCGACTTTCTCGGCGCGCCGGCGCCCTTTCCACTCGGCCCCTTCGTGCTCAGCAGCGTGCTGGGCTGCCCGGTCTACCTGATGTTCGGCCTCAAGGAGCAGGGCCGCTTTCGGGTGCATTTCGAACCCTTTGCCGACGGCCAACCCCTGCCACGGCAAGGGCGCCAACAGATTCTTGCGTCCCGGGTGCAGGCCTATGCCGATCGCCTGCAGCATCACTGCCTGCAGGCCCCGCTGGACTGGTTCAACTTTTTTGATTTCTGGCAGCTGACCGATGAACAAGAGTGAGATGAGAAGGGTCACCTTCGGCGCGAAGCCGCTGACCATAGAGGACGTGGTGGCGCTGGCCGAAGGGCGCGCCACCCCCGCACTGAATCCGGATCCCGCCTTCATGGCCCGCATCCAGCGGGGCGCCGACTTTCTCGACCGGCTGCTGGCCGAAGAGGGGGTCATCTATGGGGTGACCACCGGCTACGGCGACTCGGTGACCCGGCCGGTGCCGACCGAGCTGGTGCCTGAGCTGCCGCTGCACCTGACCCGCTTCCATGGCTGCGGGCTGGGGGCGGATCTCGAGCTCGATGCCGCCCGCGCCGTGCTGGCGACCCGGCTCTGCTCGTTGGCGCAGGGGGTCTCCGGGGTCAGCCCGGCCTTGCTCGAGCGGCTCTGCTGGCTGCTGGAGCAGGATCTGGTGCCGCGCATTCCCGAAGAGGGGTCGGTGGGCGCCAGCGGCGATCTCACCCCGCTCTCCTACGTCGCCGCCGTGCTGGTGGGGGAGCGCGAGCTTCATCATGATGGTGTGCTGCGCCCCGCCGCCGAGGTCTATCGGGAGCTGGGGGTCGCCCCCCTGACCCTGCGGCCGAAAGAGGGGTTGGCGCTGATGAACGGCACCTCGGTGATGACGGCGCTGGCCTGTCTTGCCTATGCCCGCACCGACTACCTGATGCGGCTGGCGACCCGGATCACCGCCCTGGTGAGCGTCGCCATGGGGGGCAACGCCTTCCACTTCGACGAGCGGCTGTTTGCCGCCAAGCCGCACCCTGGCATGCAAGGCATCGCGGCCTGGCTGAGGGACGATCTGGTGGCCGGCGAGCTGCCGCGCCACAGCGACCGGCTGCAGGACAGATACTCGTTGCGCTGTGCCCCCCACGTCATCGGGGTGGTGGCCGACAGCCTGCCCTGGTGGCGCCAGCTCATCGAAAACGAGCTCAACAGCGCCAACGACAACCCGCTGATCGATGGCGAGGGGGAGCACGTGATGCACGGCGGCCACTTCTACGGCGGCCACATCGCCATGGCGATGGACAGCATGAAGGCGGCCGTCGCCAACCTGGCCGACCTGCTGGATCGCCAGCTGGCCCAGCTGGTGGACAGCAAGTTCAACGGCGGCCTGCCGAGCAACCTCTCCGGCGCGCCAGAGGAGCGGCAGATGATCAACCACGGCTTCAAGGCGGTGCAGATCGGTGTCTCGGCCTGGACAGCGGAGGCGCTCAAGCAGACCATGCCCGCCAGCGTCTTCTCCCGCTCCACCGAGTGCCACAACCAGGACAAGGTGAGCATGGGTACCATAGCGGCGCGCGATGCGCTGCGGGTGCTGACCCTGACCGAACAGGTGGCGGCCGCCTGCCTGCTGGCGGCGGTGCAGGGTGTGGAGCTGCGCCTGGCCCGGCCGACCCCCTTCACCCGCCCGCTTGGCACGGCGCTGGCCGCCATGGTCGCGCAGGTGCGGGCCGAGTTTGCCCCGCTGCTGGAAGATCGGGGGCTCGAGCCCGAACTGAGGGCGCTGATCGCCCGCATTCGCCAGCGCCACTATCCCCTTTATGGGCCGAACCGGAACTGAGACAAGGTCACTATTGATGAGACAAGCCATGCAGAATGAACCCTGGCAGATCAGTGCCGAGATCGAGGTGACCATCCCGTTCCACGACGTGGACATGATGGCGGTTGCCTGGCACGGCCACTACTTTCGCTACATCGAGCTGGCCCGCTGCGCCCTGCTCGATCTCATCGATTACAACTACCCGCAGATGGAGGCCTCCGGCTACCTCTGGCCCATCATCGACACCCGGATGAAGTACCTGGCGCCGCTGCGCTTCGGCCAGCGGGTGCGGGTACGCGCCACCCTGACCGAGTACCAGAACCGCCTGAAGATCGACTACCTGCTGAGCGACGCCGTGAGCGGCACCCGCACCAGCAAGGGTTACAGCATCCAGGTGGCGGTCAGCAAGGCGAGCGGCGAGATGTGCCTGGCCTCACCCCAGGTGCTGCTGGACAAGCTGGGGGTGAGCCAATGAGCCGGCTGACAAGGCCGCTGCTGGCCGGTCTGCTCCTGCTGCTGACATGGCCGCTGCAGGCGGCGCCCCTGAGTCGGGCCGAGGTGCAGCAACTGCTCGCCCTGAACGAAGCCAAGCAGGCCAGTTTCGAGCAGGAGAAACAGGTGGCGGGGTTGAGCCAGCCGCTCAAAGCCTCCGGCGAGCTGCTGCTGGTGCGCGATCAGGGGCTCTGGTGGCAGCAGCAGAAACCCTTCCCGCTGACCCTTGTCCTGACGCCGACGCGCATGGTGCAGCAGATGGCGGGCCAGCCCGCCACCGTCATCGACAACCCGCAGCTGCTGGAGTTCAGCCAGATGCTGCTGGCGCTGTTCGGCTCGGACGAGGCGACCCTGAGCCGCTACTTCAGCATCGATTTTCACAGCACGGAGGCGGGCTGGCAGCTGGTGCTGGTGCCGACCCTGGCACCGCTCGACAAGGTGTTTGCCAGCCTCACCCTGAGCGGGCAGGGGCAGCTGGAGCAGCTGCTCATCGCCGACAAGCAGGGTGACAGCACCCGCATCCGCTTCACGGCCTGGCGGGATCGCGCCCTGCCGCTGACCCCTGAGGAGCAGGCCCGCTTTGCTGCCCACTAGCACGATGACGCGCCAGCGCGGCGCCCCCGCCGGGACGAGGAGAGCCCCTCTTGCTGCAAGCTGAAACCACCTGGCGCTGGCTCTCCTGGCTCTGGCTGCTGCTCAGCGCGTTGGCGCTGGCGCTGCTCGGCTGGCAACTCTCCCACAGCCGCATCAACACCAGCCTGATGGACCTGCTGCCCCACGAGGAGCGCTCCGCGCTGGATCCCGCCCTGCGTGAGGGCTTGCTGCGCCAGGTCGACAGGCAGCTTGTCTGGATGCTGAGCCTGCCGGCGGGGCAGGATGGGCTGGCCGCGGCGCAGGCGTGGGCAAACAACCTGCAGTCCCTGCCCGAGCTCAGCGCGGTGCGCGCCGCCCAGCCGGAGCTGGCCTCCGCCTGGCAAGGCTTCATCTATGACTATGGCTGGCAGCACCTCGACGATGGCAGCCGGGCGCGGCTGGCCGCAGGGCCAGAGGTCTGGAGCCAGTGGGTGCTCGGCCAGATCTACAGCCCCTTTGGCGGCGTCTCCCGCACCGAGTGGCAGGCGGATCCCCTGCTGCTGACTCGGGCCGCGGTGCAGGGGCAGATGGCCAGCCCCCTGCGCCTCGACCACGGCTGGCTGATCAGCCGGGACGAGGCCGGGCGGCAGTGGTACCTGCTGCGCGCCGAGCTGGACTTGTCGGCCTTCGACCTTGCCCGCAACAGCGAGCTGCTGAGCCGGCTCAACGAGGCGGAGCAACACCTCAAGGCCGAGTTTCCGGGCGTGGAGCTGCTGCGCCGTGGCACCCTCTTCTACAGCCAGCATGCCAGCGAGCTGGCCCAGCAGGACATCTCCACCATAGGGCTCGGCTCCACGGTCGGGGTCTTGCTGCTGATGTGGCTGGCGTTTCGCTCGTTGCGGGCGCTCTGGATCTCCCTGCTGCCCATCGCCGTCGGCCTCGCCTGGGGGGTATTGGCGGTGCTGCTGTGGTTTGGCGAGGTGCACATGTTCACCCTGGTGATCAGCTCCAGCCTGGTCGGCATCATAGATTACGGGATCCACTTCCTGACCGAGCGGCGCCTGCATGGGTTGCAGGAGAGCCCTCACCAGACCCGCGCCCGTTTGCTGCCAAGCCTCTCGATGGCGCTGTTCGCCACCCTGGTCGGCTATGGCCTGCTCTGGCTTGCCCCCTTCCCCGGCTTGCAGCAGATGGCGCTGTGCGCCCTGGTGGGTCTGACGGCCTCGTTTATTACCGTGCTCTGCCTGTTCCCGCTCTGGCTCGGTGCCTTGCCCCAGCGGGAGGCGCGCATCCTGGTGCCGATGGCGCTCTGGCTCACATGGTGGCGCGAGTGGCGTCTCTTGCGCTGGGGTGTGCCCCTGCTTTGGCTGGCCCTGATCGGCGCGGGCTTGAGCCGGCTGGCCGTCGATGACGACATCGCTCGCCTGCAACCGCTGCCCGTCGAGCTGCAGGCCCAGGAGCGGCAGATCCAGCGCCTCACCGGCCAGCAGGGGGGCATGACCGGCTTCCTGGTGACGGCGGCCGATGGTGAAACGGCGCTGCAGCGGCTCGAGGCCATGGGCCGCAAACTGGCCGAAGCCAAGGCAGAGGGTCAGCTGACGGGCTTCGTGTCACTGGCCCAGTGGCTGTCCTCGCTGGCGCGGCAGCAGGCGGATCACGCCGCCCTCACGGGTCTGTTGCCCGAGGTGGTGTCGCGGCTCAACCAGGCCGGGGTGCCGGTCAAGGCCGAGCCTCGTCCCTGGCACCCTCTGACCCCGCAGCAGTGGCTGGCCAGCCCGGTCAGCGAGGGCAGCCGGCTGCTGTGGCATACCATGGCCGATGGCCGGGTGGCGCTCTGGCTGCCGGTCAATGGCGTGACCGATGCGGCCGCCGTGGCGGCCCTGGCCGAGGGGCAGGAGGGGGTGTTCTGGCAGGATCCGCGCAATCAGTGGAGCCAGCTGTTCGCCCACTACCGGGTCAAGCTGACCGAACTGCTGCTGGTGGCGATCGCCCTGGTGGGGGGGCTGCTGTGGGCCCGCTTCGGCTGGCGCAAGGGGGGGCGGATCCTGCTGATCAGCGGGTTTTCGTTGGGATCCGGGCTGGCCCTGCTGGCCGCCTGCGGCCAGCCGCTCACCCTGTTCGGGGTGCTGGCCATGAGCCTCATCTTCGGCATCGGCATCGACTACAGCCTGTTTTTTGCCTACAGCGGGGGGGATCCCCTGCGCCAGCGCTCGACCATGTTCGCCATCCTGCTGGCCAACCTGACCACCCAGCTTTCGTTCGGTTTGTTGGCGCTGAGCCACACCTCTGCCATCGCGGGCTTTGGTCTGGTGCTGAGCGGCGGTATCTTTACCGCCTTCCTGTTGTCGCCTCTGGTGCTGGATAAACAGGGATTGGACAAGCCGGCATGCACCCCGCCGGTGCAGGGCCACCGGGAGCAGGAGCAACCATGAGACCACTGTTCGCCTTTATCATTCTCTTGCTGGCTGGTTGCAGCAGCCAGCCGACCCCGACCGCCTATCTCGACAAGGGGACCGTCATGACGCTGCCGGCCCCCGTGCTGGCCGCCCCCTTCTATCGCCAGCAGCTGTTGACCGCCAGCGTGGGGGAGAGCACTCACCAGCTGATGACGGTGCTGGAGGCCGACGGCCGCCAGCTGACCCTGGTGGGGCTGACCCCGAGCGGGGTGCGGCTGTTTCTGGTGCGCTATGACCAGCAGGGGATTTCCACCCGCCAGCTCAGCCCGCTGCTCACTACAGGCATGCCGCCGGTGAGCCAGGTGCTGGCGGACGTGATGCTCTGCTACTGGCCGCTCGCCAGCTGGCAGTCGCAGTTGCCACCGGGCTGGACGCTGCGTGACGAAGGGCCGCTGCGCCGGCTGCGCGCCCCTGACGGCACTTTGGTGACCGAAATCCGCTACCGCGACGTCGACGGCGTGCGCGAGCCGGTCGGCCTGCAGCAGCACGTATTCCGCTACCGCCTGCAACTGGAGACCCTGAGCCAATGAGCTGTTATATCGCCGCCTATGGCCTCGTCTCGGCATTGGGGATGGGGCGCGATGCCAGCGCCGAGGCGCTGCTGGCCTGGCAGCAGTCGGGCGTGAGCCCGCTGGATCGCCACCGGGCGCCGCTGCTGGATGGCCGCCAGACCCCGGTGGGGCGGGTGGAGGGCGAGTTGCCGGCCATGCCGGCGGCGCTGGCCCCTTATGCCTCGCGCAACAACCAGCTGCTGCTGGCGGCGCTGGCCCAGGTGCGGCCCGCCCTCGATCAGGCGCTGGCCACCTTTGGCAGCGACCGTGTCGGCCTTGTGCTAGGCACCAGTACCGCCGGGATCGGTGAGGCCGAGCTGGCGGTGGCCGCCGCCCGGCGCGGGGAGACCGTGCCGCCCGCCTTTGACTATCGCCAGCAGGAGCTGGGCTCGCCGTCCGAATTTCTGGCCCGCCACCTCGGCCTGACCGGGCCGGCCTGGACTATCTCCACCGCCTGCTCTTCCAGCGCGCGCGCCTTCATCAGCGGCCAGCGGCTGCTGGCGGCCGGGCTGGTGGACGCCGTGCTGGTGGGCGGCGCCGACAGTTTGTGCGGGCTCACTCTCAACGGCTTCGACAGCCTGGAGTCCCTCAGCTGTGCGCGCTGCCAGCCGTTTGATGAGGCGCGCCAGGGGATCAACATCGGCGAGGGGGCGGCGTTGTTTGTGCTGAGTAACACGCCTGCGCCGCTGGCACTGCTGGGGGCGGGGGAATCGTCCGATGCCTGGCACATCTCGGCGCCCCATCCAGACGGTATCGGCGCCGAGGCGGCGATGCAGATGGCGCTGGCCCAGGCGGGCCTGACGCCGGCGCAGGTGGGCTACGTCAACCTGCACGGCACCGCTACCCGCCTCAACGACGCCATGGAGAGCCAGGCGGTGCATCGGCTGTTTGGAGCCGAGGTACCCTGTAGCTCCACCAAGCCGCTCACCGGTCATGCCCTGGGGGCGGCGGGGGCCATCGAAGCCGCGCTCGCCTGCCTGCTGCTGGAGCGCGCCCTGCCGCTACCGCCCCAGCGGGTGACGACGGCAGATCCGGCGCTGGCGCCCATCCGGCTGGTGAGCGGTGAAGTGCCGCTCGCGGCGCCCCGGGTGCTCTCCAACTCCTTTGCCTTTGGTGGCAACAATGTCAGCCTGCTGCTTGGGAGCGTTCACCATGAATGAGCCAGGTTCACTGCCCGCCATCGAGACCCTGCTGCCCCATCAGGCCCCCATGCTGCTGCTGGATCGGCTCTGCGCGGCGGATGCCCAGCAGGCGCGCTGCGAGACCCGCATCGGTGCCCGCCATGCCTTGCTGCTGGATGGCGAGGGCAACCTGCCCGGCTGGGTCGGCATCGAGCTGATGGCGCAGACCATCGCCGCCTGGGCCGGCATGCAGGGGCGTCTGCGCGGCGAGCCGGTGCGCATCGGCATGCTGCTTGGCAGTCGCAAGTATCGCTGCCTGTGCCCCGCCTTTGCGGCCGGCAGCCTGCTCACCATCGAGGCTTGCTGCCTGTTGCAAGACGGCGGCATGGCCAGTTTTGATTGCCGGATCCTGCTGGCGGGGGAGGAGTGCGCCCAGGCGCGACTCTCCACCTACCAGCCGAGCTCCGGCGAATTGTCCGATTTGTTAGCCTGAGGAAGCTTCATGATCTCTAGCGTATTGGTCACGGGCGCCAGCAAGGGGATAGGCCGCGCCATCGCCCTCAAGCTGGCGGCCGACAGTTTTTCCATCGTGGTGCACTACCACAGCGATCGGGGCGGGGCCGAAGCCACTCTGGCCAGCCTGCAAGCGGCCGGTGGGCAGGGGCGCTTGCTCCAGTTCGATATCGCCGATCGGCAGGGCTGCCGCGCGCAGCTGGAGGCCGACATGGCCGAGCACGGCGCCTATTACGGCGTGGTCTGCAACGCCGGCATCATCCGTGACGGCGCCTTTCCTGCCCTCACCGACGAGGAGTGGGACGGGGTGCTACACACCAACCTGGACGGCTTCTACAACCTGCTCAAGCCCTGCATCATGCCGATGATCGGCCTGCGCCGGGGTGGGCGCATCGTGACTATCTCCTCGGTGTCCGGGCTGATGGGCAACCGGGGCCAGGTCAACTACAGCGCCGCCAAGGCGGGCATCATGGGCGCCACCAAGGCGCTGGCGCTGGAGCTTGCCAAGCGCAAGATCACGGTCAACTGCGTGGCCCCCGGCCTCATCGACACCGGCATGGTGGACGAGGAGGTGAAGGCGGAGGCGCTGAAGCTGATCCCGCTCAAGCGGATGGGGCAGGCCGACGAGGTGGCCGGGCTGGTCTCCTACCTGATGTCCGACATCGCCGGCTATGTCACGCGTCAGGTCATCTCCATCAACGGAGGCATGGTATGAAGCGGGTCGTGGTGACCGGTATGGCCGGGGTGACCGCCTTCGGGCAGGATTGGCCGAGTGTGCGGGCCCGCCTGCAGGCGGGGCGCAACGCCGTGGTGAACATGCCGGAGTGGGCCATCTACGACGGCCTCAACACCCGGCTGGCGGCCCCCATTCCGGACTTCACGCTGCCGGCCCACTATCCGCGCAAGAAGACCCGCGCCATGGGGCGGGTGTCCCAGCTGGCTACCGTCGCCAGCGAGCTGGCGCTGGCGCAGGCAGGGCTGCTGGACAACCCGGCGCTCACCGACGGGCGCACCGGCATCGCCTACGGCTCCTCCACCGGCAGCACGGATCCCATCCGCGCCTTCGGGGTCATGCTCAACGACAAGAGCACCGCCAGCATCACGGCCACCACCTATGTGCAGATGATGCCGCACACGGCGGCGGTCAACACCGGGCTGTTCTTCGGCCTGCGCGGGCGGGTCATTCCCACCTCCAGCGCCTGCACCTCCGGCAGCCAGGGCATCGGCTACGCCTATGAGGCGATCAAGCACGGCTACCAGACCCTGATGGTGGCTGGCGGGGCGGAGGAGCTCTGCCCGTCGGAGGCCGTGGTGTTCGATACCCTGTTTGCCACCAGCCAGATGAACGACAACCCCGAACTGGCGCCGCGTCCGTTTGACCGGCAGCGGGACGGGCTGGTGATAGGCGAGGGGGCCGGCACCCTGGTGCTGGAGGAGCTGGAACATGCGCAGGCGCGCGGAGCCACCATCCTCGCCGAGCTGGTGGGCTTTGCCACCAACTGCGATGCCGCCCACGTGACCCAGCCCCAGCAGGAGACCATGCAGCTCTGCATGGAGATGGCGCTGGCCCAGGCCGGGCTCACGGCCGCCGACATCGGCTACATCAGCGCTCACGGCACCGCCACCGAGCGCGGTGACATCGCCGAGAGCCACGCCACCGCCGCCATCTTTGGCGACCGTACCCCCATCTCGTCGCTCAAGAGCTACTTCGGCCACACCCTGGGGGCTTGCGGTGCCATCGAGGCCTGGCTGGCGCTTGAGATGATGCAGGAGGGGTGGTTTGCCCCCACCATCAATCTGACCGAGCCGGACCCGGCCTGCGCCCCGCTCGATCACGTGGTGGGCAGCGGCCGCACGCTGGCGGTGGAGTACCTGATGTCCAACAACTTCGCCTTCGGCGGCATCAACACCTCCCTCATCTTCAAACGCTGGTCCTGAGGGTCGGTGCCCTGCCTGGCAGGGCACCGGTACAGGCTGGGTTTAGCCTTGATGAATTAATATGCCCCCCGTTTTTTTCGGGAGGCACCATGTCTTTGTTATCTGGTTTTTCTTTTGCCGCCGCGCGGCTGCGTATCCTGCAGGGCGTTCTGTTATCCAGCTTGTTGTGGGCGCTGGCCGCCCCCGCCATGGCCGATGATGAATTTCGGCTGGGCAAGACCATTCTGCTCGGGGTCGGCGATCATCCCGCCATCATTCCCATGCTCTCCTGCCGGCCGACCAAATCCATCATGGTCAAGGCTGGGCGGGAATTGACCCTGGAGCGGGTCAAGGTGTTTTATGGCAACGATCGCAGCAAGACCCTCTATTTCGACAAGGATCTGAAAGAGGATCAGGAGTCGGGGTGGAAATCCCTCGGCAGCCGGCTCTGCATCAAGCGGATCGAGGTGTACGGCAATTCGGAAGGGAGCAAGGCCGGGGTCAAGGTATACGGCCGCAAATAAGCAAAGGGCGGGGGCAAATCCCCGCTCAGCTTTTATTTCTTCGGACGAAACGGCTTGATGACGGTCTCGTCGCACTCGAGATAGGGGCCTTCCATCAGGTCGATGCAGTAGGGGATGGCGGGGAAGACTGCATCCAGGCACTCGCGGATCGACTTGGGTTTGCCCGGCAGGTTGACGATGAGCGAGCTGCCGCGCAAACCGGCGGTCTGGCGCGACAGGATGGCGGTCGGCACGAACTTGAGGGATTCGGCCCGCATCAGCTCGCCAAAGCCCGGCATCATGCGATCGCACACCGCCTCGGTGGCCTCCGGGGTGACGTCCCGCTTGGCCGGCCCGGTGCCGCCGGTGGTGACGATGAGACTGCACTGCTCCTGGTCCGCCAGCCGGATCAGGGTCGCTTCGATCTGCTCCTGTTCATCGGGGATCACCTGATAGACGGGCTCCCACGCCGAGGTCAAATATGCGTTCAGCGTGTCGATGATGGCCTTGCCGGACAGGTCTTCATAGATGCCTGCACTGGCGCGATCGCTGACGGTGACAATACCGATTCTTGCCTTGCTCATGGTCTGCTCTTGGTTGCCGCTATAAGTGGCAAATAAAATAACATAATCAGCAAGATATGTTAAACCAGCCGGATGGTGGCGCGAAGGCGAGCGCCAAATGGAAAACCATATTGGCAGCCTCCTTTCAATAAGACATAACATCGGCATATTGCCGTGCCAAAAATGTATAAACGAACCCGCCATCGATATTCAGGAATAATCGGTTGATCCATAACGAATAACCCGCCGGAGGTCCCGCCGCGCCGTCATCTTTTGGCGCAAGAGAGGGGGAAAGCAGGCCCGGCGGATTGAACCGCGGCGGGGTTCGGCTTATATAACTCCATATGCGATTGGTGAAAATATGAACCGATTGTTGTTGTTTGAGTATCACCATGCAGCGGCTGGCCGCGGGAGGGCATATGGAGTTGCCTGATTTTGATACCTTGAAACGGTTGGCGGTAGCGGAGCCCGAGCGGCTCGACGAGTTGCTGCAGCAGCAGATTGAGGGGCTGATCGACCGGGTCAGCCCGCAGCAGCAAATGCGTCTGCGCGGCCTGCAATTTCGCATCGACTGTCAGCGCCAGCTGGCCAAAAACAACCTGGACAGCTGCATCCGGATTGCCGCCATGATGCACGACTCCTTTTATTCCATGCGCTGTGAAATGGTTCATCTCAATGATCCTGATTATGCTGAACCATTGCCTGAATATAAGGAGAACAATGTCCTCTATTTCAGCAATTATTACCGCAAGAAAAAATAATATTATTCCAGAGTAATTATTGAAATGTATCCCCGTTATTCTGCGCAGTTGCCGGGTGAGGCCGGCTGACCAACGTTGTATAGTTTGGCGTGATTTGTAATCCATTTGATGTATTTTTGTGTCGCCTTTTATTTTATTTGAGTTTGGTTATTGGCGTGATATGTGTAGATGTATGGCGCCGATTGTTAGGCTAATATGGCGAGACTTTTTTAATTTGCTACGACTCGAAGGGATTATGAGAAGTATCACACCAAGACGGGTGCTGTCGCGGGAGCAGCAGACGGAGATCACCCGCATTATCGTCAAGGTGGGCCAGATGCTGGCCCAGTTCGGCGCCGAGAGTCGCATCATCGAGCAGACCACGGTCCGGCTCGGCATGGCGCTCGGGCTGGAGAGCGTCGAGATGGCCATCTCCTCCAGCGCCATCGTGCTCACCAGCCTCTATCAGGGCAGTTGCGTCACCACCACCCGGCGGGTGCGCGAGCATGGCATCAACATGCAGGTGGTGTGCGAGATCCAGCGTATCTGCATCATGGCGGAGAAGGAGCTGATCGGCGCGCGGGAAGTGCGTCAGCGGCTCGATGCCATAGTGCCGTTTCACTATCATCCCTGGCTGGTGGTGCCCATGGTGGGGCTCTCCTGCGGCGCTTTCAGCCTGCTGTTTGGCGGCGATTGGCCCATCTTCCTGGTGACCTGCTTCTCGGCCTCGGTCGCCATGCGGGTACGCCAGCTGATCGCCCGCCATCACCACAGCCCCCTCATCAACTTTGCCGCCACCGGTTTCATCGCCACCCTGCTCGCCTCCAGCGCCACCTTCTTCAACTGGGGGGCGCAGCCCTATCTCGCCATGGCGGCCAGCGTACTGCTGCTGGTGCCGGGCTTTCCGCTCATCAATGCGGTCTCCGACATGGTGAAGGGTTACTTCAACATGGGGCTGGCCCGCTGGGGCACGGCGACCCTGCTGACCATCAGCGCAGCGATAGGGATTATTCTCGCTATGTCGGTGACCGGTATCTGGGGGTGGAAGGTATGAAGGGATTTGACGCTGTATCAACCCGGCCATCCATCAGCGCGCGGAACCATATCGGGATCATTCTCGCCATTTCGGTGACTGGCATCTGGGGGTGGAAGGTATGATGGATTTCATCTGGCTGCTGGCCAAGGATGCCTTCTGGTCGGCCATTCCAGCGGTGGGGTTTGCCATGCTGTTCAACGTGCCGCCACGGATGTTGAAGTACTGCGCCATGGGCGGCGCACTGGCTCACAGCCTGCGCACCCTGCTGATCCATCAGGGCATGCCCATCGAGTGGGCCACCCTGGCGGCGGCGACCACGGTCGGTTTTGTCTGCGTCTACTGGTCGCGCCGGCTGCTGGCGCCGCGCCCGGTGTTCAGCGTTGCCTCCATCATCCCCATGATCCCGGGTAGCTACGCGTTCAAGGCGATGATCGCGGTGGTGGAGCTCAATATCTCCGGGGTGACCATGGAGCTTATCCAGAGCGCGGTGGAGAACGGCTTGAAGGCTATCTTTATAGTAGGCGCATTGAGCTTCGGGCTGGCGATACCCTCCTTGGTCGTGTACCGTAACCGGCCCATAATATGAATGGTTGTGTGAGAGGCTGACACCATGAAAATCTCCATGATTGCCGCCATGGCCCACGATCGGGTGATAGGGCTGGACAACCAGATGCCCTGGCACCTGCCGGCGGATCTGGCCCACTTCAAACGGGTGACCCTGGGCAAGCCGGTGTTGATGGGGCGCAAGACTTTTGAATCCATCGGACGGCCGCTGCCCGGGCGTCGAAACTTGGTCATTAGCCGTAATCTAGGGTTCAAAGCGCCAGGCATAGAGGTTTTTTCATCCGTCGACGAGGTGTTGGCCACCTTGTCTGAGGCCGAGGCGCCAGAGGAGCTGATGGTGATCGGGGGCGGTCATCTCTACGGCCAGTTGCTGCCACGGGCCGACAGGCTCTATCTGACCCGCATCGATCTGGCGGTGGAAGGGGATACCCGCTTCCCGGCCTTCGACGAGGGCGACTGGTCCTGCATCGAGCGCGAGCCGCATCAGCCCGACGAGAAGAACCCCCATCCCTACTGTTTCGAGACCTGGCAGCGGCGCTGACGGGCGACGTTAACTCTCTGGCAGATAAAAGGCCCCTTGTGCTGCACAAGGGGCCTTTTTGTTGTCCGTAGCTGCCGCGCGAGGGATGAATGGAGCCGTTGGTCAGGGTATCGATTGACCAGCGCCCTCTCTGCTTTTCTCCCTAAAGCGGATTTAAAAATCATTAGCTATCTAATTATTTTATTGCCCTTGGCAGATAAGCGAGGTGCCTTCCTTGTCTGGCGCATTATCTTGACCTTTTCCCGGCTTTCTTCCTCAATAAATCCGGCATTTCGATTGAGTTTGTTTGCATTTCATGGCCTGATACAGGGGCTTGTACCATCTTTTGATGAATTTTTATGATGTTAAATAACCCTTAAAAATCAATAAATTATGATTCAATCTTTTTGTTTGGACTCTTTTGGTTCTTTTGTTTTGGCTGCAAATTACTTAGTGTTAAAAGTAATTGGCTCACGTTCGACGGTTTGCCAGGCAAGTCGTCGGCCAAGAAAAAAGGACAATATGACAGTCAAACTCGAGGTTAAATCACTCTACAAAATCTTCGGCGATCAGCCGGAAAAAGCGTTCAAATTGCTGGCGAAAGGGCATGACCGCGCCAGCATCCTGCAAAAAACCGGGCAGACCCTGGGGGTCCAGGATGTCAATCTGGCCATCGACGAAGGGGAGATCTTCGTGGTGATGGGCCTCTCCGGCTCGGGCAAATCCACCCTGGTGCGTCTCTTCAACCGGCTGATCGAGCCGACCCGCGGCCAGGTACTGATCGATGGCGAGGACATCGCCGCCATCTCCGACAGCGAGCTGCGTCAGGTGCGGCGCAAGAAGATCAGCATGGTATTCCAGTCCTTCGCCCTGATGCCGCACCTGAGCGTGCTGGAAAACACCGCCTTCGGGCTGGAGCTGGCCGGAGTGCCGCTGGCGGAGCGCCAGCAGAGCGCCCGCCAGGCGCTCCATCAGGTGGGCTTGGGTCAGTGGATAGATGCTTTCCCCGATGCCCTCTCCGGCGGCATGAAGCAGCGAGTCGGCCTGGCCCGCGCGCTTGCCAACGACCCCGACATCCTGCTGATGGACGAGGCTTTCTCCGCGCTGGATCCGCTGATCCGCACCGAGATGCAGGATGAGCTGCTCAAGCTGCAGGCCAGCCAGCAGCGCACTATCGTCTTCATCTCCCACGATCTGGACGAGGCGATGCGCATCGGCGATCGCATCGCCATCATGCAGGACGGCCAGCTGGTGCAGGTCGGCACCCCGGACGAGATCCTCAACCAGCCCGCCAACGACTATGTGCGCGCCTTCTTTCGCGGGGTGGATCTGGCCAACGTGTTCAGCGCCCGCGACGTGGCCAGCCGCAAGCAGATGCCGCTCATCAAGAAGCACACCACCGACGGGCCGGGCAACGCCCTGCGCCAGCTCAAGGAGCAGGAGCGGGAGTTCGGTTACGTGGTGGATCGCCGGCGTCGCTTCATCGGGGTCGTCTCGGTGGAGTCGCTCGGTCAGGCGGTCAGGGCCAAAGGTAGCCTGGAGCAGGCGCTGCTGGCAGACATCCAGCCCATTCTGGCGGACACCGCCCTCAACGAACTGATCAGCCAGGTGGCGGCCGCCCCCTGTCAGGTACCCGTGGTCGAGGAGGATGGCACTTACCTGGGTCTCATCTCCAAGGCCAACCTGCTGAACACCCTGGACAGGAGTACCCCGGCATGAAGCAGATGAATCCCCATTTTTTACTGAGCGGGCTGCTGGCCCTGGTGCTGCTGGCGAGCCCCTCCCTGCATGCGGACGAGGCGGCAGCCGACCTCTGGGGGGCCAGTGCGGCCGCCACCGAGGTTGCCGATCCCTGGGGCAGTACCGACACTGAGGCGACCGACTGGCAGAACCAGATCGAGACTGTTGACACCACTGCCGCCGTCGACTGGCTGGATCCCTTCCAGCAGGCGCTGGTGCCGCTGGATAGCTGGGTCGAGGGCGGCATCGGCTGGCTGGTGGACAACCTGCGTCCCGTGTTTCAGCTGATCCGTGCGCCGGTGGAACTGGCGCTGGGCGGCATGACCCATCTGCTGCAGACGGTGCCCTCCACCCTGATGATCGGCCTGCTGACCCTGATCGCCTGGCAACTGGTGAACGGTCGCATGGCGCTGGGTACCCTGTTCTCACTGGTAGTGGTGGGGCTGATCGGCGCCTGGTCCGATGCCATGGTGACTCTGTCGCTGGTGTTGACCTCGCTGTTCTTCTGCGTGCTGATCGGGCTGCCGGTCGGCATTTTGCTGGCGAGGAGCGAGCGGCTGTCGCGCTGGACCCGGCCGCTGCTGGATGCGATGCAGACCACTCCGGCCTTCGTCTACCTCATCCCCATCGTCATGCTGTTTGGTATCGGCAACGTGCCCGGGGTGGTGGTGACCGTCATCTTCGCGCTGCCGCCGATGATCCGGCTGACCATGCTGGGCATTCGCCAGGTGCCCGCCGATTTGGTGGAGGCGGCCCACTCGTTCGGTGCCAGCCCCTCTCAGCTGCTGTTCAAGGTACAACTGCCGCTCGCCATGCCCACCATCATGGCCGGGGTCAACCAGACCCTGATGCTGGCACTCTCCATGGTGGTGATCGCCTCCATGATCGCGGTGGGGGGCCTAGGCCAGATGGTGCTGCGCGGCATCGGCCGACTCGACATGGGTCTCGCCTCCATCGGTGGCCTCGGTATCGTGCTGCTGGCCATCGTGCTCGACCGCCTGACCCAGGCGATGGGGCAGCCGGATCGCAGCCGTAGCGGCCGCTGGTATCAACGCGGCCCCGCCGCCCTGCTGCTGCGCCTGCTCGGCCGCGACAAGTCAATCGATTACAAAGGAGTAAATGCATGAGACTCATCACCAAAAGGCTGACCCTGGGTTCCCTGCTGTTGAGCTCCCAACTGCTCGGCCCGCTCGCCATGGCCAGCACCGAGCTGCCGGGGGAGGGCGTGCGCGTCCAGCCCTTGCAGAGCTCGCTGCCGGAGGAGAGCTTCCAGACCCTGCTGGTCAGCAAGCTGATGGCGCGCCTGGGTTATGACGTCCAGCCAGCCCAGGAGGTGGATTACAACGTGGCCTACGCCTCGGTGGCGCAGGGGGATGGCACCTTCCTCGCCTTCAACTGGATACCGCTGCAAAACAACAAGTATGAGCAGGCGGGGGGGGACAAGGTGTTCTTCCGTGAGGGCACCTATGTGGCCGGAGCCGCCCAGGGCTATCTCATCGACAAGCAGACCGCGACCCGCTACGGCATCACCAACCTGGGTCAGCTCAAGGATCCCAAGCTGGCGGCGCTGTTTGACGGCGATGGCGACGGCAAGGCCGATCTGGTGGGCTGCAACCCGGGCTGGGGCTGCGAAGAGGCGATCAACCGTCATCTGGCCGGGTTTGGCCTGACCCCGACCGTCACCCACAAGCAGGGCAACTACGCGGCGCTGATCGCCGATACCCGTGCCCGTTACCAGGCCGGCAAGCCGGTGCTCTACTACACCTGGACTCCCTACTGGCTCAGCAGCGAGCTGGTGCCGGGCAAGGACGTGGTGTGGCTGGAGGTGCCCGCCGACGGCCCTGATGCGGCCAAGACCCGGCTGCCGAACGGCAAGAACTACGGCTTCCCGGTCAACACCATGCACATCGTCGCCAACAAGCAGTTCGCCGAGGCCAACCCGGCAGCCGCCAGGCTGTTCTCCATCGTCAAGCTGCCGCTTAATGACATCAACGTCCAGAACGGCCTGATGAACAAGGGTCAGAACAAGCCGGCGGACGTGGAGCGTCACGCCGACGCCTGGCTCAAGGGCCACGAGGCGCTGGTGAACGACTGGCTGACCCAGGCGCGCGCCGCCGCCAAGTAATGAGGGGCGGTAGCTCGCTCTTTGCGCAAAGAAAAACGCCCGGCAGTTGCCGGGCGTTTTTTATGGGAGCCGTGCGGGCGGGCCCTCTGGCTCAGATGCCGGAGCCGTCGTTCTCGCCGTTCTCCTCGTGCAGGCCGCATTCGCGCTTGAGGCCGAAGAAGCGGGTCTGCTCCTCGCTCATACCGGGTTCCCACTTGGTGGTGGTGTGCACGTCGCCTACCGACAGGTAGCCCTGCTCCCACAGCGGGTGGTAGGGCAGGTCGAACTCCTTGAAGTAGTAGAAGACGTCCTTGTTGCTCCAGTCGATCACCGGCAGGAACTTGAAGCGGCCGCGCTGGATGGCCAGCACCGGCAGCTTGCCTCGGCTGCCGGACTGCTCCCGGCGCAGGCCCGAGAACCAGGTGCGGGCACCGAGCTCTTGTTGGGCGTGGTCCATCGGCTCCACCTTGTTGAGCTGGTTGTAGCGGGTGATCCCCTCCACCCCCTGCTCCCACAGGAGGCCGAAGCGGGCCTCCTGCCAGGCCGGCGTGAGCGCGGCCCGATAGATCCTGAGGTTGAGGGCGAGGCGCTCGGTCAGCTCGTCGATGAAGCGGTAGGTCTCCGGGAACAGATAACCGGTATCGGTCAGCACTACCGGCACATCGGCCCGCTCGCGGCTCACCAGGTGCAGCATCAGCGCCGCCTGGATGCCGAAGCTTGATGACAGCACGTGCTCTCCCGGCAGGTTGGCCAGGGCCCAGCGCACCCGCTCGGGGGCGCTGATGGCATCGAGAGCCCGATTGATAGGGGCCAGCGCCTCGACCTGTTCCTCGCGACTCAAGGCCAGCAGGGCGTCGAGGTCGAGCCGGCCGTCAGCGGTGCGTGCCAGCCGGGCTGTATCGGTCTGATCAGGCTGCATAGAAGTCCCTCGCGGAGTCGATGACCGGGGCTATGATGCCGGCGCGGATGACGAAGTCGCCGAAGCACTCGCCCGCGTTGCGATCCTTGGCCCAGCGACCGATCAGGGCATCCAGCTCGGCCAGGATCTGCGGCTCGGTGATGTTCTCCAGGTGCAGACGCGGGATGCGGGTTCCCTCGAGGTTGCCACCCAGGTGCAGGTTGTAGCGTCCCGGCGCCTTGCCCACCAGTCCCACCTCCGCCAGCATGGCGCGGCCGCAGCCGTTGGGGCAGCCGGTGACCCGGAAGATGATGGCATCATCGGCGAGATCGTGCTTGGCCAGCAGCCCTTCAAGGTCGGTGACGAAGGCCGGCAGCATGCGCTCGGCCTCGGCCATCGCCAGCGGGCAGGTGGGCAGGGCCACGCAGGCCATGGACTGCTTGCGCTGTTCGCTGACGCCGTCATCCAGCAGGCCGTACTGGCGTGCCAGTGCTTCGATGCGGGCCTTCTCGCCGGCAGGTACGCCGGCGATGATCAGGTTCTGGTTGGCGGTCAGGCGAAAATCCCCCTGGTGCACCTTGGCGATCTCCAGCATGCCGGTCTTGAGGGGCTTGCCCGGGAAGTCCAGCAGGCGGCCGTTCTCGATAAACAGGGTCAGGTGGTGCTTGCCGTCGATCCCCTCTACCCAACCGAAGCGATCGCCACGACTGGTGAACTCATAGGGGCGCACCGGCCCGAACTGGATGCCGGCGCGGTTCTCCACCTCGGCCTTGAAGGCCTCGACGCCGACGCGCTCGAGGGTGTACTTGGTCTTGGCGTTCTTGCGGTTGACCCGGTTGCCCCAGTCGCGCTGGGTGCTGACCACGGCGGCCGCCACTTCCAGCACGTGAGAGAGCGGCACGAAGCCGAAATCGCTCGCCTTGCGCGGGTAGGTGCTGGTGTCGCCGTGGGTCATGGCCAGACCCCCGCCCACCAGCACATTGAAGCCCACCAGCTTGCCGTGATCACTGATGGCCACGAAGTTGAGATCGTTGGCGTGGATGTCCACGTCGTTGTGGGGCGGGATCACCACAGTGGTCTTGAACTTGCGCGGCAGGTAGTTGGAACCCAGGATCGGCTCTTCGTCACCCCCCAGCTTCTCGCCGTCCAGCCAGATCTCCACGTAGGCGCGGGTCTTGGGCAGCAGGTGCTCGGAGATCTTCTTGGCCCACTCGTAGGCCTCCTGATGCAGCTCTGACTCCACCGGGTTGCTGGTACAGAGCACGTTGCGGTTCACGTCGCCGGCGGTGGCTATGCTGTCGATGCCGGTGCTGTTGAGGGTCTGGTGCATCATCTTGATGTCGCGCTTGAGCACCCCGTGGAACTGGAAGGTCTGGCGGGTGGTCAGGCGGATGCTGCCGTACAGGCTGTGATCCTCGGCGAACTTGTCGATCACCTGCCACTGGGCGGGAGTGATGATGCCGCCGGGCAGGCGGGCGCGCAGCATGACGTTGTGCAGCGGCTCCAGCTTCTGGGCGGTGCGCTCCGGGCGGATGTCGCGGTCATCCTGCTGATACATGCCGTGAAAGCGGATCAGCTGGAAGTTGTCGCCGTTGAAGCCACCGGTGAGCGGGTCTGTGAGATCCTGCGCTATGGTGCCACGCAGATGATCGCTCTCGCGTTTCAGACGTTCGTTGTCGGCCAGCGGTCCTTCCACCGGCCCTGGAATCAGTTGCTTGCTCATCAATAGACATCCCTTTGATAACGTTTGGCACGACGCAATTCGCTCAAATACTCTTCTGCTTCCTCACGGCTCTTGTGGCCATGTTCCGCAATCACATCCAGCAGGGCTTCCTGCACATCTTTCGCCATCTGGTTGGCATCGCCGCACACATAGAAGTGAGCGCCTGCTTCCAGCCACTGGTAGAGCTCCTGGCCCGCTTCCCGCAGGCGGTGCTGTACGTAGACCTTCTCGGCCTGATCCCGGCTGAAGGCCAGCGATATCTTGTTGAGCAGCCCGCTCTTCACATAACGCTGCCACTCCACCTGATAGAGGAAATCCTGGGTGAAGTGCGGGTTGCCGAAGAACAGCCAGTTGTTGCCCTCGGCCCCCTGGGCCTCACGCTCCTGCAGGAAGGCGCGAAACGGGGCGATGCCGGTACCCGGCCCCACCATGATGACTGGGGTGTCGGGGTTTGACGGCAGGCGGAAGTTGTCGTTGTGCTCGACGAATACCCGCACCTCGGCATCTTCAGCCAGCCGATCCGCCAGGTAGGAGGAGGCGGCGCCGCTGCGTACCGTGCCGTCTTCCTGTGGGTAGCGCACCACGCCGACGGTCAGGTGCACCTCTTCCTCCACCTCGCTCTGGCTGGAGGCGATGGAGTAGAGGCGCGGGGTGAGCGGGCGCAGCAGGCCCAGCAGCTGTTCGGCTGTGAGCGCGGTCGGGAAGCGTTTCAATACATCCACCACCTGGGCAGAGGCCACCAGAGCATTGACCTGGGCCTTGTCGCCAGCCAGATCTTTCAGTGCTGCGTTGCCCGAGATCTCGGCAAGACCGGTGATGAAGCCGCCGTGCAAGCGGGTCAGCTCCAGCTCGCGGCTGAGCACTTCGCGCAGGCTGCCGCGGGCGGTAGCCTCGTCGCCGGAGAGACCGGCCAGCGCCAGTATCTCGTTCACCAGTGCGGGGTCGTTGTCAAACCAGATGCCGAGGGCATCGCCCGGCTGGTAGCGGATGCCAGACTCTTCAAGGCTGATCTCGATGTGGCGGATATCCTTGGTCGAGTCGCGGCCGGTGATCTTCTGATTGACCGAGAGTCTGGCCGGGAAGGGGTTCTCCTTGCTGTACTGGCTGTGGCCGACCGCCTGTTGTACCGCGCTGGCCACGCTGCTGCCGGCAGGGCCGGCGGAGAGGGTGGTGGCGATGGCATTGAGCGCCAGCTCGCCCCACGCCTGGGCGGCATCCTGATAATCCACGTCCAGGCTGGCGAGTTCATGCACCCGATCGGCGCCAGCCTTGGTCAGCAGGCTGTCAAAGTCCTTGCCGGTCTGGCAGAAGAATTCATAGGAGCTGTCACCCAGCCCCAGCACGGCGAACTTGAGCCCTTCCAGCTTGCCGACCTTGCCCTTCTTGAGCTGCTCGAACAGATCGACCGCGCTCTCCGGCGGTTCACCCTCCCCGTAAGTGCTCACTACCACCAGCAGGTGGGTCTCTTTCTTGAGCTGCTTGGGTTTGTAGTCCGCCATGGAGGTGAGGGTCACCGGCAGGCCACGGGCCTCGGCCTGTGCCTTGATGGCGCTGGCCACGCCTTTGGCGTTGCCGGTCTGGGAGCCGTAGAGAATGGTCAGATTGCCGCTGGGGGCTGTGGCGGCTGCGCCGGTCACGGCCGGCTGGCTGCCCGCCTGGGAGAGACCGTAGAGATAACCGCTCACCCAGGCCAGTTGCTGGGTGTTGAGGGTCGATAGCGCCTGGCTCAGCTGTCGCTGCTGCTCGTCGGAGAGGGGAGTCAGGTTGGTCAGGGAGTCCTTCAATTGCATCACACACGTCTTCCATGGTCTGATTTTTGGTCAGGTTAAGGGGTGCGATGGATAACAACAAAGAATAAAAATGTCTTTTTTATTCTATTACTGCATTAAAAAGGCGATGGAGAGGGGCGCAACGCGACTCAGGTCGACAGGGCTCTCATGGTATAAAGGGCGATAAATGAGCCCGTATTACCCACACAGGAAGCGTGAATGTCGACCATCAGCTTGTTTCATGTCAATGCCTTCAGCCGCCACCCCTTTGGCGGCAACCCGGCGGTGGTGGCGTTGGGGCCGAGTCAGCCGGATGCCACCCTGCTGGCCATGGCGGCCGAGTTCAACCAGTCGGAGACCGCCTTTCTGGTGCCCCAGGGCCGGGCCCGCTACCAGCTGCGCTGGTTCACCCCCGAGCTGGAAGTGGATCTCTGTGGTCACGGCACTCTGGCAGCGGCCCACGTGTTGTGGCAGACGGGGGCGGTGGCCGGGGATGAGGTCATTCGCTTTGAGACCCGCAGCGGCGAGCTGCTGGCCCGGCGTGAAGGGGCGTGGATCTGGCTCGATTTCCCGCGCATTGCCCCGGCGCCGCTCATTCTGGATCCGGCCTATGCGGCTGCGGTCGGTTGCCAGCCGCTGCAAACCCTGGCGGCTGGCGCCAAGTTCTTGTTGGAGCTCGCCTGCGAGGAGGAGGTCCGCGCGCTCACCCCAGACTTTCAGGCCTTGCGCGCCCTGCCCGGTCGCGGTCTCATGGTGACGGCACCCTCGCGCGACCCGGACCATGACTTCGTCTCCCGCTACTTCGCCCCCTGGGTCGGGGTAGATGAGGATCCGGTGACCGGCTCCAACCACTGCGCCCTGGTACCCTTCTGGGCCGAGCGGCTCGGCAAACGGCAGCTGCGGGCCCGCCAGATCTCGGCCAGAGGTGGCGAGCTGCGGCTAGAACTGCAGGAGAATCGGGTGCTGATGGCCGGCCAGGCCATCACCTTGTGGCAGGGGGAGTGGCTGCTGCCGCCGGCCTGATAATCGGTAAGCTGGCGGCGTCTTGAAGATTCGTCACCGGTTTGTGCCCGCCATAAAAAAACGCCCCGCAGTTGCGGGGCGTTTTGATTGTCATGGACGGCAGCTGCGCTGCTGCGGCCCTGTTTCTTCGGCTCTTACTTTTGTGGACGCAGAGCCGGGAACAGGATGACGTCGCGGATGGTGTGGCTGTTGGTGAACAGCATGACCAGACGGTCGATACCGATACCCTGACCGGCAGTCGGCGGCAGACCGTGTTCCAGCGCGGTCACGAAGTCGGCGTCGTAGAACATGGCTTCGTCATCGCCTGCGGCTTTCTGGTCAACCTGAGCCTGGAAGCGCTCGGCCTGATCTTCTGCATCGTTCAGCTCGGAGAAGCCGTTGGCCAGCTCGCGGCCGCCGATGAAGAATTCGAAGCGGTCGGTGACGTCCGGGTTCTGGTCGTTGCGACGGGCCAGCGGAGAAACGGCGGCCGGGTACTCGGTGATGAAGGTCGGCTGCAGCAGCATGTGCTCCACGGTCTCTTCGAAGATCGCGGTGATCACGTGGCCCAGTTCCCAGCTCTTCATCAGCTCGATGTGCAGGCGCTTGGCGACGGCGGTGGCCTTCTCCAGGGTCGCCAGATCGTCACGGGTCACATCCGGGTTGTACTTCAGGATGGAGTCAACCATGGAGAGACGCTGGAACGGCTGACCGAAATCGATGGTCAGACCCTCTTCGCCCTCTTTGGCGTAACGGATCTTGGTGTCGCCCAGGATGTCTTGCGCCAGGGTGCGCAGCATCTCTTCGGTGAGATCCATCAGATCGATGTAGTCGGCGTAGGCCATATAGAACTCGAGCATGGTGAACTCGGGGTTATGGCGAACGGAGATACCTTCGTTACGGAAGTTGCGGTTGATCTCGTACACACGCTCGAAACCACCAACCACCAGACGCTTCAGATAGAGTTCCGGAGCGATACGCAGGTACATGTCGATGTCCAGCGCATTGTGGTGGGTGATGAACGGACGGGCCGAGGCGCCACCCGGGATGACCTGCATCATGGGGGTTTCCACTTCCATGAAGCGCTTGTCGTTCAGGAACTTGCGGATACCGGCCACGACCTTGGTACGGGTCACGAAGGTCTTGCGGGACTCTTCGTTGGCGATCAGATCCAGGTAACGCTGACGGCAGCGGGCTTCCTGGTCGGTCAGACCTTTGTGCTTCTCGGGCAGCGGGCGCAGGGCCTTGGTCAGCAGGCGAATGTCGGAGACGTGAACGGAGAGTTCGCCTGTGTTGGTGCGGAACAGAGTACCTTCGACACCCACGATGTCGCCCAGATCCCACTTCTTGAACTGCTCGTTGTAGAAGCCTTCCGGCAGGTCGTCACGGGTGACGTAGACCTGGATCTTGCCAGCCATGTCCTGCAGGGTGGCGAAAGATGCCTTGCCCATGATCCGGCGGGTCATGATGCGACCGGCAATCTTCACCCGTTTACCCAGTGCGGCCAGTTCGTCGGCGCTCTTGTCACCAAACTCGGCGTGCAGATCGCCGGAGAGGCTGTCACGACGGAAGTCGTTGGGGAAGGGGTTGCCCTGGGCGCGCAAGGCGGCCAGCTTGGAACGACGCTCCTGCATCTCGTTGT
This sequence comes from Aeromonas sp. CD, assembly GCF_033349375.1. Lineage (NCBI taxonomy): Bacteria > Pseudomonadati > Pseudomonadota > Gammaproteobacteria > Aeromonadales > Aeromonadaceae > Aeromonas > Aeromonas sp. CD. The sequence continues at coordinate 3,839,002 of NZ_CP137631.1, read as the reverse complement.
TCAGATCGAGAGTTTGGTCGACTTCCGGAGTAGTGGTTTGTTCAGACATGGTGATTCCTGCTGTTCTGTTTTTTTACAGGCCTGATTTCAGGCTAGCTTCGATAAACTTGTCCAAGTCGCCGTCGAGTACCGCCTGGGTGTTGCGGGTTTCGACGCCGGTACGTAGATCCTTGATGCGCGCATCATCCAGCACATAGGAACGGATCTGGCTGCCCCAGCCGATATCGGACTTGGTCTCTTCGAGGGCTTGCTTCTCGGCATTCTGCTTCTGAATCTCCAGCTCGTAGAGCTTGGCTTTCAGCTGCTTCATACACTGATCTTTGTTTTTGTGCTGGGAACGATCGTTCTGGCACTGTACCACGACCCCAGTAGGAATGTGGGTAATACGTACCGCGGATTCGGTCCGGTTGACGTGCTGACCACCGGCGCCGGAGGCGCGGTAGACGTCGATACGCAGGTCGGCCGGGTTGATCTCGATGTCGATGTCATCGTCGATCTCGGGGTAGACGAACACCGAGCAGAACGAGGTGTGGCGACGGCCACCGGAATCGAACGGGGATTTGCGCACCAGGCGGTGCACGCCGGTCTCGGTACGCAGCCAGCCGAATGCGTATTCACCGGTGAACTTGATGGTGGCGGACTTGATGCCAGCCACGTCGCCTTCGGAGCATTCGATGAGCTCGGGCTTGTAGCCGTGGGCATCGCCCCAGCGCAGGTACATGCGCAGGACCATGTTGGCCCAATCTTGCGCTTCGGTACCACCGGAGCCGGACTGGATGTCGATGTAGCAGTCGGAGGGATCGTGCTGACCGGAGAACATGCGGCGGAACTCGAGATCCACCAGCTTGGTTTCCAGCACGTCGGCTTCGGCCACGGCTTCGTTGAAGGTGTCTTCGTCTTCACCTTCCACGGCCAGCTCGACCAGCATGGCCACGTCGTCGGCGCCCTGGGTCAGGGTGTCGATGGTGCCGACCACGTTTTCCAGCGCCACGCGCTCCTTGCCCAGCGCCTGTGCGCGCTCGGGTTCATTCCAGACGTCCGGCTGTTCCAGCTCGGCGTTGACCTCTTCTAGACGCTCTTTCTTGGCGTCATAGTCAAAGGTACCCCCTAAGCAGCTCGGTCCTCTCAGACAGCTCCTTAAGCTTGTTTAATACAGGATTGACTTCAAACATCGTGAAAACTCTCGGGGTCGATGTGATTTAAAAACGGGATATTCTAGCCAATTGTGGAAGGAATAAACAGGGTCGGCTGTCCTTGTGCGTGCCTCGTAGTCAATTTCTGGTGCAGTTTTCCCCAACTCGGTGGAAAATATCGCCCGCCGGCCCATTTTCCGGTTTAGTTTTGCGCCGACGGGTCGTTAATAACTACGCAGTGCTGTGCACTTTTTGGGAAATCCTGTTCCTGACCTCATAAGAAGAACGCATGATGAAAAACCTATCACTCAAGCAGAAGATACTGTTGTCGGTGGTGATCGCCCTGTCGCTGGTGATCCTGCTGCTCTCCTGGCAGAGCTATACCAGCCAGAAGTCCCTGTTGCTGCAAGGCAGTCAGGAACAGGTACAACGCCTCGGCAGCCAGCAGGCGGCCAGTGTCAGTGACTGGCTCGCGGCCCGTCGCGACGTGATTCAGGCGCTCGGCAACAAGGCCGGTGCCGAACCCCTCAACGCCTTGCAACAGGCGCAAGTCTCCGGTCGCTTCCAGCTCACCTATTTTGGCGAGAGCAGCGGCAAGATGAACGACTCCGACCCCTCCATCAACCGTGACGGTTACGATCCCCGCTCCCGTGGCTGGTATCAGGAAGCCATGAGTAAGGGCGGCCTGATCGTGACCAAACCCTATCTGGATGTGGCCTACAACATCATGGTGGTGACCCTGGCCCAGCCGGCTCAGGGCGGCGTGGTCGGCGGCGACCTCTCCATCGCCTCGCTGGTGGAAGACGTCACCAAGATGAAGCTGCCGGCCGACGGTTTCGCCATCATGATGCACAAGGATGGCACCGTCATCGCCTACAAGGACGCCGCCAAGGCGATGAAACCGGCCACCGAGATCGACAACGATCTGACCAATGCCCTGATCGAGCAGAGCAAGACCAGCAACAGCCTGGTGCCGGCCTACTTCGACAACGAAGGGCGCGACAAGCTGCTGTGGGCGGTGGACATCCCCGATACCGACTGGGAGCTGGTGCTGGTACTGGACAAGGAGACCTTGGAGGCGCCGCTCTCTTCCCTGCTGATGACCCAGCTCGGCCTGGCTCTGCTGGTGCTGGTGGGCAGCATCCTCGCCATCTCCTGGCTGGTCAGCATGCTGCTCGGCCCGCTCAGCAAGGTCTCCCAGGCCCTGGCGCGCATCGCCGACGGTAACGGCGATCTGACCCAGCGCATCAAGATCGACACCAACGACGAAGTGGGTCAGCTGGCCAACAGCTTCAACCGCTTCGTCGGCAGCCAGCACCAGCTGATCGGCAATATCCGCAAGCTGGCCAACGAGCTGAACGCCGATGCCGAGCGCAGTCTGGTGACCAACCAGGCCGCCGTGGACGAGCTGCAGCGCCAGCAGCAGGAAGTGACCATGGTCGCCACCGCCGTCACCGAGATGGCGAGCGCCACCATGGAGATCGCCGGCAACGCCGAGAACACCGCCGCTGCGGCCCAGCAATCCGCCCAGAGCAGTGAGCAGGGCAAGATGCTGGTGAACCAGACCCGTCAGTCCATCAATGGTCTGGCCGAGGAAGTGGGGCAGGCGACCGAGGTGATCGGCGAGCTGAGCCGCCACGCCCAGGCCATCTCCGGCATCCTCTCCACCATTCAGGGCATCGCCGAGCAGACCAACCTGCTGGCGCTGAACGCCGCCATCGAAGCGGCCCGCGCCGGTGAACAGGGTCGCGGTTTCGCGGTGGTGGCGGACGAGGTGCGGGTGCTGTCGCGCCGTACCCAGGACTCCACCCAGGAGATCCAGTCCACCATCGAGACCCTGCAGCAGACCACGGCCCGTGCGGTGAGCCTGATGCAGACCAGCCAGGGGCTGGCGGACAACAGCGTGAAAGACGCCGATGCCGCCGCTGCCGCGCTCGAAGAGATCACCCAGGCGGTGTCGCTCATCTCCGACATGGCGGGTCAGATCGCCACGGCCGCCGAGGAGCAGACCCAGGTGACTGGCGAGATCACTCAGAACACCACCGCCATCAAGGATGTGAGTGACGAGATCACCGCCGCCGCCATGCGCGATCTGGATCAGGCCGAGAGCCTGAAGGGCCGGGCCACCGACCTGAACCAGCAGGTCTCGACCTTTATCCTGTAAGTGCTGAAACGCGGCGAGCACGGCCGCCATGACAAAGCCCCGCCCTCTGCCGAGCGCGGGGCTTTTTGTTTATGGGTCTCGCAGCGGGCAGCCATGAAGGATGGGGGGGAGCGCCGCTGGCGAGCAGAAAAGGCAGAGCCCACCAAGGGGTGGGCTCTGTTCATAGACGTCTGACGGGAAAGGAATTACAGGAAGGGCAGTGCCAGGAACAGCTTGATCACCATGGCGTTGATGATGTCGATGAAGAAGGCGCCCACCATGGGCACCACCAGAAACGCCAGGTGGGAGGGGCCGAAGCGCTGGGTGATGGCCTGCATGTTGGCAATGGCGGTGGGGGTGGCCCCCAGACCGAAACCACAGTGGCCTGCCGCCAGCACGGCTGCGTCGTAGTTGCTGCCCATCACCCGGAAGGTGACGAAGATGGCGTAGAGCGCCATGGCCACGGTCTGGGCCGCCAGCAGGACGAAGATGGGCAGCGCCAGGTTGGCCAGATCCCACAGTCGCAGGCTCATCAGCGCCATCGCCAGGAACAGCGACAGGCTGACGTTGCCGAGCAGGGAGACTTCGCGGTCGCTCACCTCGTGCCAGTTCAGCAGGGTCAGCACGTTGCGCAGCAGCACGCCGACGAACAGCACGCAGACGAATACCGGCAGCTCGAAGGCGCCGCCCTTGAGGTAGGCGGAGAGCATCTCGCCCCCCTTCAGGCTGATGGCGATCAGCGCCAGAGTCTCGATCAGGCTGAAGGTGGTAAGCGGGCGTTCCATGTCCGGCATCTCGAAGCCTTGCGGCGCGTCATCCCGGTTGTGTTCCTCGCCGGGTACTTTCACCTTTTTCACCAGATAGCGGGCGACCGGGCCGCCGATGAGGCCGCCCAGCACCAGGCCGAAGGTGGCACAGGCGATGGCCAGTTCGGCGGCGGATTGCACCCCGTACTTCTCGGTGAAGGTGGCACCCCAGGCCGCCCCGGTGCCGTGGCCGCCGGAGAGGGTGATGGAGCCGGCCAGCAGCCCCATGTGGGGATCCAGACCGAGCAGGGTCGCCAGACCCACGCCCAGGCTGTTTTGCACCAGCAGCAGACCGGTGACCACCAGCAGGAAGGTGAGCACCGCCTTGCCGCCGCGCTTGAGGCTGGCGAGATCGGCGGAGAGACCGATGGAGGCGAAGAACGCCAGCATCAGCGGGGTTTGCAGGCTGGTATCGAACTGCAGCTCCATCTGCAGGGTGGAGCGCAGCAGCAGCAGCACCAGGGCGACCACCAGGCCGCCGGCAACCGGCTTGGGGATGTTGAAGGTTCGCAGCAGCCCGACTCGGGTCACCAGCAAACGACCGAGCAGCAACACCAGGGTGGCTGCGACCAGGGTGGCGTAGGAATCAAGTTGTAGCATTCAGTACTCCCATGTTGATTGGCTGTGTCTTTCGTTGATGCAGACTCACAGATTCAGCCGGGATAAAAACAGTGTGGCTCAGGTGCCAACAAAGAAGGGGCGACATGCCCCCGCCCCACGTAAAAATGGGACCAGTGCGGGCCTGAACGGATCAGGCTTCTAGATGAGATTTATGAAAAATCGAGCGGATGGTAGCAAAAAGCACCACTTATATCCACATTTGTCAGATAAATGGTCACTCTTGATGTATCTTGTGACATTTAACACTATTGGGTTAGTCGCCGTTTAATACCGGCCGCAGGCTATTTCCCGGCTGTCATTTGGGGCGCCAGTCCCTATAATTCGGCGGTTTTTGGCCCGCCGGACGGCACTGGTGGGATGTGAGCCGGCGGCCCGGCGCGCTATCATGGGCGGGCTTTCGGCCCATGGCGAACGCGGCGGGCAGTCGATGCCGCTGTTTCGCCCCGTGTGAGCCACGATTCGCGGGTGTTGTGCCCATCAAAGAGGAGAGGGTGTGAAGAAGTCCATCTACATCGCCTACACAGGCGGCACCATTGGGATGCAGCGTTCCGACCACGGTTATGTGCCGATGGCGGGCTTCATGGAAGACTGTCTGGCGCGGATGCCCGAGTTCCATCGCCCCGAGATGCCGGATTACCATATTCACGAATATGCGCCCCTCATCGACTCTTCCGACATGACGCCGGCGGACTGGCAGCGCATCGCCGAGGATATTAAAGGCAACTACGACAAGTACGACGGTTTCGTCATTCTGCACGGCACCGACACCATGTCGTTCACCGCCTCGGCGCTCTCCTTCATGCTCGAAGATCTGCACAAGCCGGTCATCATCACCGGCTCCCAGATCCCGCTCGCCGAGCTGCGCTCCGACGGTCAGCAGAACCTGCTCAACGCCCTCTACATCGCGGCCAACTACCCGATCCACGAGGTGACGCTGTTTTTCAACAACCAGCTCTATCGCGGCAACCGCAGCAAGAAGGTGCACGCCGACGGCTTCCACGCCTTCGATTCGCCCAACTACCCGCCGCTGCTCAACGCCGGCATCGCCATCTCGCTGGAAGCGGGCGAGCTGGGCGTGCCGTCCGAGCGGCCGCTGGTGCTGCACGACATCACCCCCCAGCCCATCGGCGTGGTGACCCTCTATCCGGGCATCTCGGCCGAGGTGATCGCCAACATCCTGCAGCAGCCGGTGCGGGCGCTGATCCTGCTCTCGTTCGGGGTGGGCAATGCGCCGCAGAATCCGGCCATGCTGGCGCTGCTCTCCGAGGCGTCGGCCCGCGGCGTCATCATCGTCAACCTGAGCCAGTGCCTGCACGGCAAGGTCAACATGGGGGGCTATGCCACCGGCAATGCGCTGTCGCGGGCCGGGGTCATCTCGGGCTTCGACATGACCGCCGAGGCGGCGCTGACCAAGCTGCACTTCCTGCTGAGCCAGGATCTGCCGGCGCCGCGCATCCGCGAGCTGATGCAGCAATCCCTGCGCGGGGAGCTGACCCCCTGACTGGTTTCCCCCTCACCCTAACCCTCTCCCAGCGGGAGAGGGGATAGAGCGAGGTGGCGAGGTTTGCCATGAAGATTGCTGGCAGGTGGCCTGCTTACTGTTCGCAGGTGTGAGCCCTCCCCTGGCGGGAGAAGGGCCGGGGATGAGGGGGATATGTCAGGAAAAAGAGAGGGGAGCCATATTGGCTCCCCTCTCTGTTGTGGCCGCCACGGGCGGCCTGGCGGGTCTGACTCAATGGTTGAGGTCGACCCGCACTATCTCTTCCTCGTCGCGATACTGACGCTTGAGCTCGCTCTTGCTCTTCATCACTATCTCGCCGTCACGGCCGATGTTCATGTGCTCGGGGTTGTCGAGGTGCATCGCCTGCCAGGCCATCACCGCCTGCAGGGAAGTGGCCTTCTGCTCGTCGGTGAGCGGCTTGCCATCGGGCCACTTGCCGAGCTCGACTGCCGTCTTGAGGCGCTCGTACACCTCTGTGGGCATCTGCCTGATTGCTTGTAGAAACTCACCTTGTTGAAACGACATCCGGCCTTCTCCTTGCACATTGAGCCATGACGAATCGGGATCAGGCCGGCAGATCCTGGCGGACTGCGCCAGCCATCTGCTCCATCACCCGCACTACCTGACAACTGTACCCGAACTCGTTGTCATACCATACGTAGAGCACGCAGTGATCCCCCTCGGCGATGGTGGCCTGGGAGTCGACGATACCCGCAAAACGGGAGCCCACCATGTCGGAGGAGACCAGCTCGGTGCTGGCGCTGAAGTCGATCTGGCGATGCAGGGCCGAGCTCAGCGCCATCTGTTGCAGATAGGCGTTGAGGCTCTCCCGATCGGTGGTCTGGTCCAGCGACAGGTTGATGATGGCCAGCGACACGTTGGGGGTGGGCACCCGGATGGCGTTGCCGGTCAGCTTGCCCTTGAGCTCGGGCAGCGCCTTGGCCACCGCCTTGGCGGCGCCGGTGCTGGTCATCACCATGTTGAGGGCCGCGCTGCGACCGCGGCGCTCGCCCTTGTGATAGTTGTCGATGAGGTTCTGGTCGTTGGTGTAGGAGTGGACCGTCTCCACGTGGCCGTGGCGGATGCCGTACTTGTCCTGCATCACCTTGAGCACCGGGGTGATGGCGTTGGTGGTGCAGGAGGCGGCGGAGATGATCTTGTCATCGGGCCCGATCACCTCGTGGTTGACCCCGAACACCACGTTCTTCATCTCCCCCTTGCCGGGAGCGGTCAGCAGCACCCGGGCGGCGCCGCGCGCCTTGAGGTGTTCAGACAAACCGGCCTCGTCTCGCCAGACCCCTGTGTTGTCGACGATCAGCGCATCGTGAATGCCGTAGGCGGTGTAGTCGATGTCGGCCGGGCTGTTTGCGTAGATCACCTGGATGAAGGTGCCATTGGCGATGATGGCGCTGCGTTCCACATCCACCTCGATGGAGCCGTTGAAGGGGCCGTGCACCGAGTCGCGGCGCAGCAGGCTGGCACGCTTCTCCAGATCACCGTCGCGGCCGCCGCGCACCACGATGGCGCGCAGCCGCAAGGAGTTGGCGGCGCCGGTGCGCTCGATCAGCAGCCGGGCCAGCAGGCGGCCGATGCGGCCAAAGCCGTACAGCACAACGTCGGTGGGGGCTGGCACGCCGCGGCCCAGGGCCGGTGCCAGCTTGGCACGCAGGTAGTCGTCGATGCCGGCTTCATCCTGGTGATCCTGCCAGTAACCCACGGCCAGCTTGCCCAGATCGATCTCGGCGGCGGTCGGGTTCAGGGCCTGGATGGCTTGCAGCAGGGGGAAGCTCTGTTGGATCGGGAGGGGAGCTCCCTGGTGGCGGCGAACGACCCGGTGGGCCTTGAGGATATCGATGGTGGAGGCGTTTTGCAGCGGGCGGCCGAAGATGGTGATCTCGATCCCCTGCTGGCGGTAGAGGCGACCGATCAAGGGTTGCATGGCTTCGGCGAGCTCCTGGCTCTCCTGCCACGCCTGCAGATAGTGCTCGTGGGTCATTAACCAGATCCTTTATTTCACGTTGTTGGGGCAAATAGAAATTCGTCGAATGCAGATCAGTGTAGGGGTGTATATTTCGTTATATTATTCTGCAGTCGCGGCCTTATACGGCGCGCGCATTGTAATGGATATGTAATCTGTTTGCTAGCCAAGGGTGGCCATGGCAGGCTGCAATTGTTACCAACAAGATATGAACCATGACCCCTTTTCCAGCTCGTTCCCTGTTGTTTGGCCTCTGTTGCGGCCTGCTGCTCACCGCCTGTGACGATGACAGGATCCACAACATCTGCGCCAATTACCCGGCCCTCTGTCAGGATCTGGTGGACGATGGCTGGTGTCGTTACGAGCGCAGCGACATCATCCGGGCCCGCTACTACCTGCAGGCGGAGGGGAGTGAGCGGCGCCAGTACGAGTTGATGCGCAGCCTGGAGCGTTATCTCAAATGCGCCGAACGCTCCACCAACATCGAGTACAAGCGGGCCCGCGAGCAGAAGAGCCCGCGGGTGGAGGGGATGCTGGCGGCCGGCGAACAGCTGGCCCAGCTTGATGCCGCCACCCGCAACGCCACAGATCCCTACCTGCTGCTGTGGCACTGGACCAACAACACCAACGAGCTGGCTCGCCAGCAGTTTCTGGCGCTGGAGGGGCAACCCGTGCTGGAGGAGCCCGAGCTGCAACTGGCGCTCGGCGGCATCTATGCCAAGAGCGAGCCGCAAAAGGCCATCGCGCTGATGCAGCACGCCCTCTCCCTCTACCGGGAAGGGGAGCAGGTCAACGGCCGGATCCTCACCTCCCTCAGCACCCTCTACATGGGCCAGAAGCAGTACGGGCAGGCTTATCTGTGGGGCAAGGTGAGCGAGTCGTTCCAGAATGCCGCCGAGGTGTCGGCCACCCGTTTTAGCCTCTATCACTCCCTGAGCAAGCAAGAGCAGGAGAGCCTAGACAGCCAGGCCGCCACCCTGGTCGAACAACTGAAAAGCGGGACCTATCGTCCCTGAACCCTGATGAACCACATTGAATCCCTGGCCAGCGACTGGCCACACCCCTTCGACATCCGGCTCACCCACGGTCGGGTCAACACCGATGGCCGCCAGCTGGAGCGGGTCACCGTCAGGGCCGTCGTGCTGCGCGGTGATCAACTGCTGCTGGTGCATTCCCGGGTCAACGGCGATCTGATGTTTCCCGGTGGCGGTATCGAGCAAGGGGAGTCCCACCGCACGGCCCTCGCGCGCGAGCTGCGCGAAGAGTGCGGCGCCGAGCTGGTGGCGGTCGGTGCCCTGCTCGGCGAGACGCGGGAGTACCGGCCGGCCCGCGAGACCGACTACGACGCCTACTGCATCCGCTCCTTCTACTACCTCTGTCAGGTGGGGGAGGCGTGGTGCGAACCCCAGCCCCAGCCCTACGAGATAAGGCTCGGTTTCACCCCCGGCTGGTTCGAGCTGGCCGAGGCGCTGCAGACCAACAAGACCCAGCTGGCGGGCCCTTGCCCCCAGTGGACGGTGCGGGAGACCCGGGTGCTGGCCGAACTGCACCACTGGCACGAATCCGGCCTGCTGGCGTGACTCGGGCCCCTTGAGGCAGATGTAAAAAAACCGCCCTAGGGCGGTTTTTTGCGTTTGCTGCCGCTCAGGGCGTACAGACCGGGCAGAGGGCGTAGGTGCCCTGCGGATCGTTGAAGCGGGTCAGCGGGCCCAGGTTGCGGTTTACCTCCACCAGCGCCTTGCCGAGCCCGGCCGGCAACCAGCTCTGCAGGTGGGAAGCCAGCACTTGGGCGCTGCTGTCGAACAGCTGGCGCAGGAACTTGTCTTTGGCCGACTCTTCCTGCTCGATGGGGGTGACCTGCCACTCCTTGAGGTTGGCCAGCTCGGCTGCCGCCTTGATGGCCGCCTCCTGATCGCCAAACTCGTCCACCAGTCCCAGCGCCTTGGCATCCTGACCGGTCCAGACCCGGCCCTCGGCCGCTTTCTCGGTCTCTTCCGGGCTCAGGCCACGGCCCTTGCTGACCAGACCGACGAAACGCTGGTAGGTATCTTCCACGCTCAGCTGGATCGCCTGGCCGACGTGTTCCGGCAGGGCTCGGGTCAGGCCGACGCCGACATAGTCGGTGGTGCCGATGCCGTCGGTGTGCACCCCGTACTGGGAGAGCGCCTTGTCGATGGTGGCGAACATGCCGAACACCCCGATGGAGCCGGTGAGGGTGGTGGGGGAGGCGAAGATCTTGTCTGCATCGGCGGAGATCCAGTAGCCGCCGGAGGCGGCGTAGCTGCCCATGGAGATCACCACCGGCTTGCCGGCCTGCTTGAGGGCCAGCAGCTCGGCGCGGATCTGCTCGGCGGCGAAGGCGCTGCCGCCCGGGCTGTCGACCCGCAGCACCAGGGCTTTCACCGTGTCGTCGCGGCGGGCATCGGCCAGCAGGTCGGCGAGGCTGTCGCCGCCGATGGTGCCGGCTGGCTGGACGCCATCCATGATGGCGCCGCTGGCGACGATGAGGCCCACCTCATCCTTGCCGCTCTGGGGATACTGGCTCGGAATGGCGGCCAGGTACTCCTTGAGGCCCACGCCCTTCCAGCCGTGGTCATCGCTCTCGCCCACTTCCTTGATCACCGCCTGGGTCATCTCGTCGCGGGTGGCCAGCTGGTCCACCAGACCGTTGTCGAGGGCGTAGTTGGCGGCGTTGCCGCCGGCCTTGCGCAGCAGCTCGAGGAAGCGATCCTTGCCCGGCGCCACGGCGTCCGGTTCGATCTCCCGCTGCTCGGCCACGTCGGCCACATAGGATTGCCACAGCTGATCCAGCCAGCGCTGGTTCGCCTCCTTGCTCTCGGGGGACATCTCGTCACGGGTATAGGGTTCGACGAAGGATTTGTAGGTGCCGACCTTGAACACGTGCGGGGTGATGTTGAGTTTCTCCAGCGCCGACTTGTAGTAGGTCTGGTAGACGCCGAGCCCCTCGATCACCACGGCGCCGCTCTGGTTGAGCAGCACGTGATCGGCGTGGGCGGCCAGCAGATATTGGCCCTGGGTGTAGAAGTCGGCCATGGCAATGACTGGCTTGCCGCTCTCCTTGAAGGCATCGATGGCGCTCGCCACCTCCTGCAGTTTGGAGAAGCTGGTGCCCTGCAGCCCCTGCGGTTTGATCACCAGCGCCTTGATGCGATCGTCATCCTTGGCGCTTTTGATGGCCCACAGCAGATCGGAGAGGACGATCTCGCTGGGCAGCTCGTCGCTGTTGTCCACCTGGCGCAGCAGCTGCACCGTGGGATCGGTCTGCGAGCGCTGTTCCACCAGCACGCCGGAGAGATTGAGGGTGAGGGCCCCTTCGATGGGGGCGCTGGGCGCCTCTTTCTGGCTGACGCTGAAGACGATGATCAAGACCACGACGAGAAACAGCAGATTGACCAGCATCAGCCGGGTGAAATTGAGCAGGCGCCACAGGCTGCGAAACAGCCAACCCAGACCTTTGAAAATAGACATAGTCGCGTTATCGCCCTGTTAATGGGGAGGGAAGCGCCATTATTAACCAGTTGGCCGGTGAAATGCCATTTCCGCTTGGACAGGATCGGAGCCCGGTTGTTCGGAACACGTCTGTTCGCCGAAAAATTGTCCAAACATTTGTTTGAAAAAGCATTTTCGATTCTTTACTCTAGCCTCGGTTTGATAACAAAAAATTAACTGGAGGCCCTGTGAGCCGCCCACGCATCCAGCTGCCGTGTCTTGGGCTTGAGCCCGGACGGCGGAGGATGGGCGTGGTGCCATCCAGCCCGGCCTCGAAAAGGAGTTCATGATGAGCCGTTACCCGACCCTGCTGACCCCCCTCGATCTCGGCTTTACCCAGCTGCGCAACCGCGTGTTGATGGGATCCATGCACACCGGCCTCGAAGAGGAGAAGGGGGGCTTTGACAAGCTGGCCGCCTTCTATGGCGAGCGGGCCCGGGGCGGGGTCGGCCTCATCGTGACCGGCGGCATCGCCCCCAACCTGCGTGGCCGGCTGGTGCCCCACGGCTCCCAGCTGAGCTTTCCCTGGCAGGTGGCCAAGCACAAGAAGGTGACCAGTGCGGTGCATCAGGGGGGGGGCAAGATAGCGCTGCAGATCCTCCATGCCGGCCGCTACGCCTATCATCCATTCAGCCTGGCGCCGAGCGCCCTCAAGGCCCCCATCTCTCCATTCAAGCCGCGCGCCATGAGCGAGCGCCAGATCCGCGGCACCATCCGCGACTTCGCCGCCACCGCGCAACTGGCCAGGAGTGCGGGTTACGACGGGGTCGAGGTGATGGGGTCGGAAGGCTATCTCATCAACCAGTTCATCTGCGAGCGCACCAACAAGCGCACCGATGGCTGGGGTGGCTGCAGCGAAAACCGCATGCGCTTCCCAGTGGAGATTGTCCGCGCCATCCGCGAGCGGGTCGGGCCGGATTTCATCATCATTTTCCGCCTCTCCATGCTGGATCTGGTGGAGCAGGGCTCCTCCCTGGAGGAAGTGATCGCCCTTGGCAAGGCGCTGGAGCAGGTGGGGGTCACCCTCATCAACACCGGCATCGGCTGGCACGAGGCGCGCATTCCCACCATCGCCACCAGCGTCCCGCGCGGCGCCTTCAGCTGGGTGACCGCCGAGCTGAAAAAACACCTCAAGGTACCGCTCATCACCACCAACCGCATCAATACCCCCGAGGTGGCCGAGCGCATTCTGGCGGGCGGCGAGGCGGATATGGTCTCCATGGCGCGCCCCTTCCTGGCCGACCCCGAATTTGTCATCAAGGCTGCCGAGAACCGGGCGGACGAGATCAACACCTGCATCGCCTGCAACCAGGCCTGCCTGGATCACGTGTTCAAACAGAAGCGGGCCTCCTGCCTGGTCAACCCGCGCGCCTGCTTCGAGACCGAGCTCACCTTCGGCCGGGTGCCCCAGCCCAAGAAGCTGGCGGTGGTGGGCGCCGGTCCCGCCGGGCTGGCGTTTGCCTGCTACGCCGCCGAGCGCGGCCATCAGGTGAGCCTGTTCGATCAGGCCAGCGAAATCGGCGGCCAGTTCAACTTCGCCAAGCAGATCCCGGGCAAGGAGGAGTTTCACGAAACCCTGCGCTACTTTGCCAGGCGGCTGGAGAAGTGCGGCGTCGAGCTCTATCTGGGCCAACGCCAGAGTGCCGAGAGCCTCTTGGGCGGCGGTTTTGACGAGGTGATCCTCGCCACCGGCATCCGCCCGCGCACCCCCAACATCCCGGGCATCGAGCATGCCAAGGTGATGAGCTACCTCGATGTCTTGCGGGATCACAAGCCGGTGGGCGAGAAGGTGGCGGTGATTGGCGCCGGCGGCATCGGCTTTGACGTGGCGGAATACCTGGTAGAGGGCAAGGGAGATCGCAGTCGCGATCACTGGCTCAAGGAGTGGGGCATCGACAAGCAGCTCGGCGAGCGCGGCGGCCTGATGGCCCCGGTGATCGACGCCCCCGAGCGCCAGGTCTGGCTGCTGCAGCGCAAGGAGAGCAAGGTGGGCGACGGCCTTGGCAAGACCACCGGCTGGATCCACCGCACCGTGCTCAAGAACCGCAGGGTGGAGATGCTCTCCGGCGTGCAGTACCTGCGCATCGACGACGAGGGGCTTCACATTCAGGTGGGTGAACAGCAGCAGTGCCTGCCGGTGGATCAGGTGATCATCTGCGCCGGCCAGGAGCCGCTCAAGGAGTTGCAGGCCGGTCTGCAGGCGGCGGGCAAACCGGTACACATCATCGGCGGCGCCGACGTGGCCGCCGAGCTGGACGCCAAGCGCGCCATCCGCCAGGGGGCCGAACTGGCGGCGGTCATCTAGTCGACGGGCCGCCACGTATTGCGACAAACCCCTGATGCTCAGGGGTTTTCTTCATCTGGTGCTGTGCTAAGGTAGCGCCATCATAGCCCCTGACAAGGAACTGCCCATGGATGCCCTCCACCTGTTACTGAATCGTCACTCCTGTGGTCGTCTGGCCGAGCCCGCCCCGAGCGGCGAGGTACTCGACAATATCCTCAAGGCCGGGCTGCGGGCGCCGGATCACGGCACCCTGACCCCCTGGCAGTTCATTCTGTTCGAAGGGGAGGGGCGTGAACGGCTCGGCACCCTGCTGGCACAGGCCGCTCGCAGCCGCGGCGAGGATGAGGAGAGCATCAAGAAGTGTCAGGAGGCCCCGCTGCGCGCACCGCTGCTGATTGCGGTGGCAACCCGCTATCAGGAGCATCCCAAGGTGCCGCGGCTGGAGCAGGAGCTCTCCGCCGGCTGCGCCCTGATGGCGATGCAGATGGCGGCCCAGGCCCAGGGCTTCAACGGCATCTGGCGCTCCGGCTGGTTCATTTTCGACGAGCAGATCAATGAAGGGTTGGGACTGACACCGGAGGATCAGCTGGTGGGCTTCCTCTACCTCGGTACCCCCATGCTGGAGGCCCGCAAGCTGCGCGAGCTGCCGGTGAGCGAGTTCGTGCGCCGCTTCTAGTCTGCTTCATTACCGGCAAGGCCCTGACTCGTCAGGGCTTTTTTGTTTCTGGTGGCGGGCTGTACTGATATTTGGAAGATTGCCAAGAGGGAGGCCGTGGCTGGCAGGGAATTTTTTAAATAGTGAGATGTCGTTCTCAATCCTGGTTTATTACGCTATGTAAAACGTTTGCGCCTCGTTAATATCCCTGTGCCAGTTTAGAAGGTGACCCCTTCTAATTTTCTGCGATGAGAGTCGCAATTCCGTAGCACCTTTTTACAGCCCAACGTCTTGATGACATTGGGCTTCATTTTTATGGGCGTTTTTCAGATGCCAATACCCTTAACCGGCAAACCCACCTTTTTACAGGCCATCATGGTCTTGATGGCATTGGATTTCATTTTTATGGGTGCTGTTCAGGCGCCGGTATCCTTAACTCCCTAATACCGGCAAACCCACCTTTTTACAGGCCATCATGGTCTTGATGACATTGAGCTTCATTTTTATGGGCGCTTTGCAGGTGCCGGTACCCTCAACTCTTTAGGATCGGCAAACTCACCTTTTACGGGTAGTTCTCGGTACGTGTTGCTAGCTCACCGGCGTCTTGCCTTTGGCGGGCAGCACGCGGGCCGGGTTGCCCACTACCCGGGCGCCGGCCGGCACGTCTTTGGTGACCACGGCTCCAGCACCCACAATGGCCTCCCGCCCTATGGTGACACCGGGCAGCAGAATGGCGCCGCCGCCGATCCAGACCCTGTCCTCGATGGTGACCGGCAGCGCCGTTTCGATCCCCTGGATCCGTTCATCGGCGTCCAGCGCGTGGGCGGCGGTGTAGATCTGCACGTTCGGCCCAATCATCACCTCGGCGCCGATGCGAATGGGGGCGTTGTCCAGCAGGGTGGCCCCCATGTTGATGTAGCTGCGCTCGCCAAGGTGGATGTGGCGGCCATAGGTGCAGTAGAGGGGCGGGCAGATGAAGGCCCCCTGGGCCAGCTCGCCGACGATCTGCTGCAGCAGCGCCAGCTGTTCATTCTCCTCGTCGCTGCGATTGAAGCGGCGGTACAGGCGGGCCGTCTCCCGGCGCAACAGATCCAGTTCCGGCGCCATGCAGTTGTAAGGCTGGCTGGCGATCATCTTGTCGTACTCGGTCATGGCGGCTCCTGTGGCTTGCCTTGGTGGCGCATGGGGTTCACATGTTAGCGGTCCGGCCGCCGGATAACCGTGATCAGCGGCCCGCTACGGGCAGCATCAGAGAGATGGTTGCTTGAAAACAGACGGGGCTCCCGTGTGGGAGCCCCGTTGATAGTTTGGCAAGTGCCGCTTAGCCGAGTTTGCGGCCGATGGATTGGCAGCTGCCGTGGCTTGCTGCTTATCAGCCGAGTTTGCGGCCGATGGGTTGGCAACTGCCGTGGCTTGTTGTTTATCAGCCGAGTTTGCGGCCGATGGGTTGGCCGCTGCCGTGGCTTGTTGGTTATCAGCCGAGTTTGCGGCCGGAGAGGCGGCACCACTCTTCCTTGACGGCGGTCGGGTCCATCTCGAACCACTGGCCGTAGATGGTTTCCAGCTCCGGCGCCTGGCTTTCCAGCACGCCGGAGAGGGCCATCAGGCTGCCCGCTTTGCCGTGGCCGGCGATAAGCGGCGCCAGCTCGCGCAGCGGGCCGGCCAGGATGTTGGCGACCACCACGTCCGCTTCGACATCTTGCGGCTGATCCGCCGGCAGGTAGAGCTCGATCTGATCGGCGACGCCATTGCGCATCGCGTTGTCACGGCTGGCCTGGATGGCCTGCGGATCGATGTCGATGCCGATGACCCGGGCGGCGCCCAGTTTCAGGGCGGCGATGCCGAGGATGCCGGAGCCGCAACCAAAGTCGACCACGGTTTTACCGGCCAGATCCAGCCCGTCCAGCCACTGCAGGCAGAGCGCCGTGGTGGGGTGGGTACCGGTACCGAAGGCCAGACCCGGGTCCAGCATGACGTTGACCGCATCGGGGTTCGGCACGTCGCGCCAGCTCGGGCAGATCCAGAGCCGCTCGCCGAACTGCATGGGGTGGAAGTGATCCATCCACTCGCGCACCCAGTCCTTGTCCTCCAGCTGCTCCACCTTGTAACCCACGTCTTCACCGAAGATCTGCTGGAAGAAGGCGATGGTGGGGGCCGGATCGGTTTCGGCGTCGAACAGCCCCATTACTTCGGTCTCGCCCCACAGCGGGGTTTCGCCCGGCATGGGTTCATAGACGGGCACATCCTTGGCATCCATAAAGGTCACCGCCTGGGCACCACGCCCCAGCAGCATGTTGCTCACCTTGTCTGCGGTCTTGGCAGTGGCGTTGATTCGAATTTGTATCCAGGGCATGGCGTCGACTCTTCATAAATGTGAAACCGCGGGATTCTATCATCATGGGCGTGTGCTGTCGTGGTTTGCCCATGCAGTGTGGTGGAGGAGGCGGACTTTGCCGAGTTGGCACGGTTCGTGTATTCCTCATTGGGTGACGGGAAGCAACCTGTTCCCGCTGAATGCTTTGCTCTAGGAAAGTTCCGTCATCTTTTTCAGCCACCTTCGGGTGGCTTTTTTTTTGCCTGCAGATTGGCCGGGGGCTGCAGACCCCGGTGGCAGGGTGCAATGTGGCAAGCAAGCGGGGATAGGGGCGGGATTGGCACACTAGCTGCAAAGATACAGAGGTCCTGCATAAGGATATGTGTGTGATTGTTACCCCAACGTTCAGGTATTTAGGGCCATCCCGGCGGGATGGCCCCTTTTTTTGGCTCTTTTTATGGTGATGCTGCGTGGTGACTGTCTGTTGCCTGAGGTGAGCTGTGCTGTGATGGGGCTTGTCACTGGTGAGTTCACCCCATGATGGTGCAGTTTTTACCCATAAGGGATTAGTTGCCGAACTGGCTCATGTCGATCACCAGCTTGCCCACCATGCGGCCGGCTTCCACTTCGGCATGGGCCTGAGCCAGGGTAGTCGGGGTCAGCTCGGCCACCACCTTGCTGAGGGTGGTCTTGACCACGCCCTGGTCCACCAGCGCGGCGACCAGCCCCAGCAGGTTGTGCTGCTCGACCATGTCCGGGGTCTGGAACAGGGAGCGGGTGAACATGAACTCCTGGCTGAAGGTGACACTCTTGCTCTTGAGCAGGGAGAGGTCCCAGGGCACGCTCGATTCGGCGATGGTGCAGATATGGCCGAACGGGCTGATGAGGCTGGCCATGGCATCCCAGTGCTGCTCGGTGGCATTGGTGCAGAAGATGGCGTCCACCTGAGTGATGCCGAGGGCGGTGAGCTCCTCCTGCAACTGGTGATGGCTCACCACCTGGTGGGCCCCCATCTGCAGGCACCAGGCCCCGGTCTCGGGGCGCGAGGCGGTGGCGATCACCTCCATGCCGGTGAGCTGGCGGGCCAGCTGGATGGCGATGGAGCCGACCCCGCCGGCGCCGCCGATGATCAGCAGCCGTCCGCGGCTCTCGCGGGTGAGGCGCATGCGCTCGAACAGGGTCTCCCAGGCGGTGATGGCGGTGAGCGGCAGGGCGGCTGCTTCCAGGTCGCTCAGGCTGGTGGGGGCGAGGGCGGCGATGCGCTCATCCACCAGTTGCAGGGCGCTGTTGCTGCCGGGGCGGCTGATGTCGCCGGCATACCAGACCCGGTCGCCCGCCTTGAACAGGGTCACCTCGCGGCCGACGGCGATCACTTCGCCCACGGCGTCCCAGCCCAGCACCCGCGGGCTGCTCTCGACCTTGGCCTTGGGGGCACGCACCTTGGTGTCCACCGGGTTGATGGAGGTGGCCTTGACCCGCACCAGCAGGTCGCGCGGGCCCGGTGTCGGGTCGGCCAGATTGGCTTCGATGAAGCAGTGGGGGTGATCGCTCGGCAGATAGTGGGTCAGGGCGATGGCTTTCATGGCAGTTCCTTTCAAATCGGTTGGATGGGGATTGCCAGCCACTCTAGTCTGGTTGATTATTCAGATTAAGATGGGTAATTGGTAAAGACTGTTTGAATATATGAACAATGTCGAACTGGAGCTGATGGGGCTGTTCGCCACCGTGGTGGAGCAGGGCAGTTTCACCGGGGCGGCCGAGTTGCTCGGCATGCCCAAATCCTCGGTCAGCCAGAAGATCTCGCGGCTCGAGTCCCAGCTCGGGGTGCGCCTGTTGCAGCGCACCACCCGCCGGCTGAGCCTGACCCCGCAGGGGGAGGTCTATGTGGAGCATTGTCAGGGGCTGCTGACGCTGGCTCGCAGCGCCAATCTGGCGATGGCGCGACTGCGCGCGGCCCCGGCCGGCCGGGTGCGGATCACCGCACCGGAGGCCACCGGCACCCTGCTGCTCGGCCGGATCCTGGCCGAGTTTCGGGCCCTCTATCCGGAGGTGGTGCTGGAGCTGACCCTCTGCGATGAGCAGCTCGATCTGGTGGGGGAGGGTTACGATCTGGCGCTGCGGGCGGCGCCGCTGAAAGACTCCAGCCTGATCTGCCGGCGCATCGGTCAGGTGCCGCGCCATCTGGTGGCGGCGCCCGCCTATCTGGCGGCCCACGGCACGCCGCAACAGCTGAGCGAGCTGGGGCGATACGCCTGCCTGGTGCACACGTCGCTGCCGGTGTGGCCGTTGCAGGAGGGAGGCTGGCGGCCGCAGGGGGCTTGTCTGAGCAACAGCCTGCTGGCGCTGCGGGAGCTGGCCATCAACGAGGGGGGAATTGCCCTGCTGCCGCATCATGTCTGCGAAGGGGATCTGGCGAGTGGCCGATTGCAGAAGGTACTGCCGAGCCACCCCATTCCGGCCAACCCGTTCTACCTTATCTATCCGAGTCGGGAGCATCTGGCCCCCGCCCTGCGCAGCCTGATGGACTTTGTCGCCGAGCGGTTGCCGTTTGCCTGAGGCTACCAGCCGCTCTGGCCGGCGGACTCCTGATTGGGCTTGAGGCCGAGTGGCACCGACTGGCGCTCCGCCAGCATGCGGATCTGCCCCTCGATCAGGCTGGCGTTGGGGCCCAGCACCAGTACCAGCTGATGGTCGTTGAGCTGGATCCAGGAGAGACAGCCCAGCCCCAGCAGGCGGGATTGATCCACCAGCGAGATGTCGCGTACCCGCAGGCTGAGGCGGGTCAGACAGACGCTCATCGCCTGCAGGTTGTCCATGCCGCCCAGCACCTTGAGGTACTGGATTGCCAGCATCTGGGGATCGGAGGGGGCGACGCTGGCCAGGCGTGGGTGTTCCGGGGCGATGGGCTTGCTCGGCAGGCTGAGGGGCGTGCGCTCCAGCAGCTGATAGAACAGCAATGTGTAGGCGACGAAGAACAGGATGCCGACCGGAATGAGCCAGAAGCTGTGCTCGCCGGCGTGGTAGCTCAGCACCAGATCCAGCAGGCCGGCGGAGAAGTAGCTGCCCACCTTGATGCCGAGCGCGCTGCAGGTGGCGAGCGACAGGCCGGTCAGCAGGGCGTGGGCCAGAAACAGCCAGGGGGCGGTGAAGGCGAACAGGAACTCGATGGGTTCGGTGATGCCCACCAGCGCCGAGGTGAGCGCCAGGGTGAGCAGCAATCCCCCCTGCGGCAATCGCTGCATGCGCTGGCGGTGCAGCCAGATGGCGAAGCAGGCGCCCGGCAGGCCAAACATGATGATGGGGTAGAGCCCGGCCACATAGCCTTCGTGCAGCGGCTGGGCGCTGGCCAGCGCCTGCAGGTTGCTCTCCCCCAGCCCGATGAGGCTGCCCAGCACCTGATGCAGGCCGAGCGGGATCAGCAGCCGGTTCAGCACGCCGTAGCAGAAGGCGCCGAACGGGGTGGTGAGCAGTTCGGAGGCGAGCAGGGTGATGCCCTGTTCCAGCAGCGGCCAGAGCAGCGCGAGGGGGAAGGCCAGCAGCAGACAGGTGAGCGCCGAGGCGAGCAGGCTGGTGAAATCGCCGTTGACCAGCCGCAGCCAGTGGGGCATGGGGTGGCGCTTGAGCCAGGGGTAGACGATGGCGGTGGTCAATCCCGCCAGCAGGCCGCAGATCATGTCGCTGTGCAGGCCGGGGGCCAGGGTGCCGAGCGCCGAGCTCAGCAGCAGAAAGTTGACCGCACCGGCCAGCGCCTGGGTGCCTTCACCCTGGCGGCTCAGCCCGAAGGCGATGGCCACCGCATAGATGAGCGGCATCTGGCTGAACAGGGCGCGGCCGGTGAGGGAGAGCACCGCCAGATCCAGCACGTCCGGCTGGCCGAGCCGATAGAGCAGCGCGGCCAGCGGCAGGATGGAGACCGGCAGCAACAGGGCGTAACCGAGTCGCTGCAGGGCTTGGGTCAGGATCTGTCTGGCGTTCTGTACGGGCATAAGGGCGCGGCATTTTGTGACATGGCGCACAGTTTACCCGTAAAACACCCATTTTGGGATAGTTTCGGAACCCTTTATTAATCCATCGATGATTGCGGCTCAAACAAGCGCCGCACATGCTGGCTCGGGGCCGGGGTCAGCAGGCTGACCAGCACGAAGGCAATCAGCCCCAGCGCCAGGCTCGGCACGATGGCGTGCAGACCGGCCGGCTTGATCTCCCACTGGCTCAGGATGGCGTAGCAGAGGATGCCGCACACCATGCTGGCCAGGGCCCCCGGGCCATTGGCCCGCGACCAGTAGAGGCCGAGCACCAGCGGCCACAGGAACACCGCCTGCAGGCCGCCGAAGGCGAGCAGATTGAGCCAGATGATCATCTCGGGGGGCTGCAGCGCCGCCAGCAGCACCAGGGTGCCCAGGATCAGGGTGCAGAGCAGGGAGAGGCGCGGCACCCGCACCTCCAGCTTCTCCTGGCCGGCCTTCTCCGGACTCAGGTAGTTGAGGTAGAGATCCTTCACCAGGGTGGCGGAGGCCTGGATCAGCTGGGAGTCGATGGTAGACATGATGGCCGCCATGGGCGCCGCCAGGAAGACCCCCGCCAGCCAGGGGGGCAGTACCTCCATCATCAGGGAGGGCATGATCTTGTCCGGGCTGTCCATGCCGGGCAGGATGGCGCGGCCCAGGGCGCCGGCCAGGTGCATGCCGAACATCAGCAAGGCGCTGACGATGGTACCGATGAGGATGCCGCGGTGCAGCGCCTTGCTGTCGCGATAGCCGAAGCAGCGCAGCGCCGAGTGGGGCAGCCCCACCACCCCGATGCAGACCAGCACCCAGAAGCTCAGCATGAAGGGCTGGGTCAGCAGGTCGCCGGCTCCCTGCGGGCTCACCAGCTTGGGATCTATTACCTTGAGCTGGTGGATGAGGTTGGGCAGGCCGTCACCGGCCACCAGAATGCCCGCCAGCAGCGCGCCGGTGCCAATTAGCATGATGATCCCCTGCAGCGCATCGGTCATCACCACGGCGCGAAAGCCGCCGATCACCGTGTAGAGCAGCACGCAGCTGGCAAACAGCAGGAGCCCCTGCTGATAGCTGAGGCCGGTGGCGGTCTCCAGCAGACGGGCGCCACCGATGAACTGCACCACCATGGTGGCGATGAAGGCGAGGATGATGGTGACCGAGCCTAGCACCACCACCGCCTTGCTCTGGTAGCGGGCCCACAGCATGTCGTTGATGGTCACCGCATTGACCCGGCGGGCGATGATGGCGAACTTCTTGCCAAGCACCCCCAGGGTGAGCCAGACGGTGGGCAGCTGGATCATCGCCAGCAACACCCAGCCCAGCCCGATCTTGTAGGCCGCCCCCGGCCCGCCGATGAAGGAGGAGGCAGAGGTGTAGGTAGCCACCAGGGTCATGGCCAGCACCAGCCCGCCCATGCTGCGGTTGCCGATGAAGTACTCCTGCACGAAGTCGCCGCCTACCCGATGGCGGCTGGCCCAGAAGCCGACTCCCAGCACCAGCACCAGATAGATGCACAGCGGCAGCATCAGCTCAAGATTCATGGGACGGCTCCTTGGCATCGAGGGGAGGGGAGTCGAGGGGGATGTCCACGAACAGACGATCCACCATCAGGCCACACAGCACGATGAACAGCAGCGGCATCAGGATGCAGCTGAGCAGGAACCAGAGCGGCATGTCCCAGCATTCGATCTCTGCGGGGATGAAATAGGCCGTGCCATACCAGGCAAGGAAGTAGAGCAGGGTCAGCAGCAGGCAGAGGGCTGCTTCCCGGCGAGCGAGCGCGAAACGATTCACCTTGGCCTCCGACAATTTTGAGGGGCGCAAGGATAACAAAAAAGGGCCATGTCGCCATGGCCCTTTTTCAACAGAGGCTCCTTGTGGAGCCGACGCCCACCGACATGGCGGTCTTCGTCAAGGATCCTTACAGACCCAGCTTCTTGTGCAGGTAGTGGATGTTGGTCCCACCGTGCTGGAAGTTTTCGTCCTTCATGATCTCTTTTTGCAGGGAGACGTTGGTCTTGATCCCTTCCACCACCAGCTCGTCCAGCGCCTGACGCATGCGGGCGATGGCGACGTCGCGGTTTTCACCGTAACAGATCAGCTTGCCGATCATGGAGTCGTAGTAAGGCGGTACCTTGTAGCCGGCGTAGATGTGGGAATCCCAGCGTACGCCCAGACCGCCCGGCGCGTGGAAGCGCTGGATCAGGCCCGGAGACGGCATGAAGGTGGCCGGGTCTTCGGCGTTGATCCGGCATTCGATGGCATGGCCACGGATGCGAATGTCCTGCTGGGTGATCGACAGGGGCTGACCGGCGGCGATGCGCAGCTGCTCCTTGATCAGATCCACACTGGTGACCAGCTCGGTGACCGGGTGCTCAACCTGGATACGGGTGTTCATCTCGATGAAATAGAACTCGCCGTTCTCGTACAGGAACTCGAAGGTGCCCGCACCGCGGTAGCCGATCTCGATACAGGCGCGCACGCAGCGCTCGCCGATGAACTTGCGCATCTCTTCGGTGATGCCGGGTGCCGGCGCCTCTTCGACCACCTTCTGGTGACGACGCTGCATGGAGCAGTCGCGCTCGCCCAGGTAGAGAGCGTTGCCCTGGCCGTCTGCCAACACCTGAATTTCGATGTGGCGCGGGTTCTCCAGGTACTTCTCCATGTAGACCATGTCGTTCTTGAAGAACTGGCCCGCTTCGGATTTGGTCAGCGCGATGGCGGCAGACAGCTCGGCTTCACTGCGCACCACGCGCATGCCGCGACCACCACCGCCACCGGCGGCCTTGATGATCACCGGATAGCCAATGCGCTTGGCGATGGCGGCGTTGTGCTTGGCATCGCTGTCGACCGGACCGTCGGAGCCCGGTACGCAGGGCACGCCCGCTTTCTTCATCGCCTCGATGGCGGAGACCTTGTCACCCATCAGGCGAATGGTCTCGGCGCGCGGGCCGATGAAGATGAAGCCGGATTTCTCGACCACTTCGGCGAAGTCGGCGTTCTCGGAGAGGAAACCGTAACCCGGGTGGATGGCGACGGCACCGGTCACCTCGGCGGCGGCGATGATGGCCGGCACATTGAGGTAGGAGTCGGTACTGGCCGGCTTGCCGATACAAATGGTTTCGTCGGCCAGCAGCACATGCTTGAGCTCCCGGTCGGCGGTGGAGTGAACGGCCACTGTCTTGATCCCGAGCTCTTTGCAGGCGCGCAGGATCCGCAGGGCAATTTCACCGCGGTTGGCGATGACTACTTTGTCCAACATGGGTGGCGACTTCCCTTATTCGATGATGAACAGCGGCTCGTCGAATTCGACGGCCTGACCATTTTCAACCAGGATCGCTTTGATCACACCGGCCTTGTCAGACTCGATTTGGTTCATCATTTTCATGGCTTCGACGATGCACAGGGTATCGCCGACATTGACGTGCTGACCGACTTCCACGAACGGCTTGGCTTCCGGGCTGGAGGAGCGGTAGAAGGAGCCAACCATCGGGGAGCGCATCAGGTGACCGCTCGGGATGGCGTCGGCAGCCGGGGCAGCAGCAGCCGGTGCGGCGGCAGGCGCGGCAACCGGGGCGGCAGCTTGTTGCATGATCATCTGCGGAGCAGCGGTCACCTGACCGGAGAAGTTGCGGCTGATGCGAACGGACTCTTCACCTTCGGAGATCTCCAGTTCGGCGATGCCGGACTCTTCAACCAGTTCAATCAGCTTCTTGATTTTGCGGATATCCATTAGCATTCTCTTTCTTCTTTATCTGATCAGTGATTATCAAGCCGCGCGCAACTGGTGCACGGCCGCGGTTAAAGCGAATTGGTAGCCATCGGCCCCCAGCCCACAAATGACCCCCTTGGCGACATCAGACAGATAGGAGTGATGGCGGAAGGGTTCCCTGGCATGGACGTTGGACAGGTGAACCTCGATAAAGGGGATAGCCACACCCAGCAGCGCATCGCGGATGGCGACGCTGGTGTGAGTGAAGGCGGCCGGGTTGATGATGATGAAATCCACCTGACCCATGGCCTGGTGGATGCGGCCGACCAACTCATGTTCGGCATTGGATTGCAGGTGTTCCAGTGTGACCCCGAGTTCGCCGGCGTTGTGCGTCAGATCGGCGACGATCTCATCGAGCGTCTTGCTGCCGTAGATGCCCGGTTCCCGTTTGCCCAGCAGGTTCAGGTTCGGCCCGTTGAGCAGGAGAATTCGGTGTTTTTGCGACATATTGAGTACATCCTCGATGATAATGCTGCTATCTGTCAGCCATCTTGTGGACTATCAGAAATCTAGTCATTTTCTGCGCAAATCGATGTGCACTGGCACACAGATTTCGCAATTATATTGATTTCGTGAAAATTAGCAGCATTTTACTGGTCTAATCTCTACATCTGTCTATTTTTTGCGCTAATTGGTGCGTTATTGAAACGCTCAGTAGCAAAGACGACAAAGCCGGCTCGAGGCCGGCTTTGGAGGCAGGAACGCAGTCAGGATCAGGCTGCTTCCGACTTCTCGCGGATAAGCTTGTCCACGACCCCTGGATCCGCCAGGGTGGAGATATCCCCCAGGCTGTCGGTCTCGCCGGTGGCGATCTTGCGCGGAAATATGGTGCGCATGATCAAGCCGCTTCTGACTTCTCGCGGATAAGCTTGTCCACGACCCCGGGATCCGCCAAGGTGGAGATATCCCCCAGGCTGTCGGTCTCGCCGGTGGCGATCTTGCGCAAAATTCGCCGCATGATCTTACCGGAGCGGGTCTTGGGCAGCCCCTCGGCCCAGTGGATCACGTCCGGGGTGGCGATGGCGCCGATCTCCTTGCGGACCCACTCCTTCACCTCCTTGTGCAGCTCCCGGCTCGGCTCCTCGCCGGCGATCAGGGTGACATAGGCGTAGATGCCCTGACCCTTGATCTCGTGCGGCACGCCCACCACCGCCGCTTCGGCGATCTTGGGATGGGAAACCAGCGCGGATTCAATTTCGGCGGTGCCCATGCGGTGACCGGAGACGTTCAGTACATCATCCACCCGTCCGGTGATCCAGTAGTAGCCATCCTCGTCGCGACGGGCACCGTCGCCGGTGAAGTAGCGGCCGGGGAAGGTGGAGAAGTAGGTCTGCTCGAATCGCTCGTGATCGCCGAACACGGTGCGCATCTGGCCCGGCCAGGAGTCGGTGATCACCAGGTTGCCCTCGGTGGCCCCCTCCAGCGGTTCGCCCATGTTGTCCACCAGCGCTGGCTGCACGCCGAAGAAGGGACGGGTAGCCGAGCCTGGCTTGAGGTCGGTGACGCCGGGCAGCGGGCTGATGAGGATGCCGCCGGTCTCGGTCTGCCACCAGGTATCGACGATGGGGCAGCGTTCCTCGCCTATGGTGCGGTAGTACCACTCCCAGGCTTCCGGGTTGATGGGCTCGCCTACCGACCCCATGATGCGCAGGCTCGAACGGGAGGTGCCGGCTACCGCCTCGTTGCCCTTGGCCATCAGCGCGCGGATGGCGGTAGGGGCGGTATACAGAATGCTGACCTGGTGCTTGTCCACCACCTGGCTCATGCGGTTGGTGGCCGGGTAGTTGGGCACCCCTTCGAACATGATGGTGGTGGCGCCGTTGGCAAGCGGCCCGTAGACCAGATAGGAGTGGCCGGTGACCCAACCCACGTCGGCGGTACACCAGTAGATGTCCTCTTCGTGGTAGTCGAAGATGTACTTGAAGGTGAGGGTGGCATAGACCAGATAGCCGCCGGTGGTGTGCAGCACCCCCTTGGGTTTGCCGGTGGAGCCGGAGGTGTAGAGGATGAAGAGCGGATCTTCGGCCCCCATCGCCTCGGGCGGGCAGTCGGCGCTGACGGTGGCGACGGCGTCGTGCCACCAGATGTCCCTGTGG
This sequence comes from Aeromonas sp. CD, assembly GCF_033349375.1. NCBI lineage: Bacteria > Pseudomonadati > Pseudomonadota > Gammaproteobacteria > Aeromonadales > Aeromonadaceae > Aeromonas > Aeromonas sp. CD. Next base: position 3,812,188 of record NZ_CP137631.1, on the reverse strand, counting down.
TTGTGCCAGGCAATGTTGCCGCCGGTGCGCTTGAGCACGATCACCTTGTTGACCTTGGTCTCCGGGTTGGTGAGCGCTTCATCCACGTTCTTCTTGAGCGGCACCGGACGGCCGCCGCGCAGCCCTTCATCGGCGGTGATGACGATGGAAGAGCCAGAGTCTATGATGCGACCGGCCAGGGCTTCCGGCGAGAAACCGCCGAACACGATGCTGTGCACCGCGCCGATGCGGGTACAGGCCAGCATGGCGATGGCGGCTTCCGGCACCATGGGCATGTAGAGGCAGACCACGTCGCCGCGATGCACTCCCTGCGCCTTCAAGACGTTGGCAAACTTGCACACCTCGGTGTGCAGCTCGCGGTAGGTGAGCTTGCGATCTTCGGCCGGGTTGTCCCCTTCCCAGATGATGGCAACCTTGTCGCCGCGCTGGGCCAGATGGCGGTCCAGACAGTTGGCAGAGACGTTGAGCAGGCCGTCTTCATACCATTTGATGGAGACGTGGCCCGGATCATAGGAGGTGTTCTTGACCCTGGTGTAGGGCTTCATCCAGTCGAGGATCTTGCCCTGCTCGCCCCAGAAGGCATCCGGATCCTGCACCGAGGCCCGGTACATGGCTTCATAGCCTGCCTTGTCCAGCAGGGCGCCGTTGCTGATGTGGGCTTTGACCGGGTAGACCTTGCTCTCGCTCATGTGTCACTCCTTTGAATACATTCTTGTAATGATTAGGTAACAACTTATACCTTTGGCGGGGGAGGGCAATTAGACTTTTGGATAGATGGCAACATCCGCTTACAGTCGAGTCGATGACAATTCATCGCTGATTGGGTAAAACGTCGTTTTAGCGACGGAGATAGTCCCATGTTGACCCTGCTATTGTGCTCCTCCCTCTGGCAGTTCGAGGCCCCGCAGGCCACCGATGAGGCCGCATTGGCTGCCCCCCATGCCAACGACCTTGCGCTGACACCGGCACAGCCCGCTTCGCCATCCCTGCGGGACCACATCAGCGGTCAGTTGAGCGAGGCCTGGCTGGCGCGCAAGCCGTCGGTGTCCGTCACCCTCGAAGAGAAAAAATCCTCCTATCCGCAGGGCTCGTTGCTGGAAGAGTCACGCCGGCAGCAGGACGAAGGGTGGGATGCCAGGCTGACCTTCAACTGATGAGCGTCACCTGAACCGCTGGCGCGGCGCGGATCCCGGCGCACCGCTAGCACCAGGCGCCCTTGCGCGAGCCCAGCTGCTCGGCCAGATGGGGCTCGGCCAGCGGGTGGCTGAACAGATAGCCTTGCCCCTCCTGGCAGTGCAGTGATTGCAGAAACTGGCGTTGGGCCTGGGTCTCAATCCCTTCGGCGGTAACCACCATGCCCAGGCTGTCGGCCAGGTTGATGATGGTGCGGCACAGCTCCCGGCTGTGCTTGTCATCGGGCAGTGCCTGCACGAAGGTACGGTCAATCTTGATGCGATCGATGGGCAGGCTCTTGAGCAGGCTCAGGGATGAGAAGCCGGTGCCGAAGTCGTCGATGGCGATCTGTACCCCCAGCGCTTTCAGGCGTCTGAACAGCTGCAGGCTCTGATCGACCCGCTGGATGATGCTCTCGGTGACCTCTATCTCCAGCTTCGCTGGCGGAAAGCCGGTCTCGGCCAGGATGGCGGCGACCCGCTCCACGTAACCTGCCGAGCGCATCTCCCGCACCGACACATTGATCGACAGCCTGGGGACCGCCAGCCCGGCGGCCAGCCACGCCTGTCCCTGCCGGCAGGCGGTGCGCATCACCCACTCACCGATCTGTTCGATGAGCCCGCACTCCTCGGCCACCGGGATGAAGCGGGTGGGCCCTATCATCCCCTCGCTGGGGTGCTGCCAGCGCAGCAGGGCCTCCAGCCCGCTCATGCGGTTGCTGGCTAGCTCCGTCATGGGCTGATAGAGGACGCAGAGCTGATGCTGCTCGATGGCCTTGAACAGTCCCTGCTCCATGCTCATTCGCTCCCGGGTCTGCTCGGTCATGTCCGGGGTATAGAACAGATAGCCGTTGCGGCCCCGGTTCTTGGCCTCGTACATGGCGCTGTCGGCGGCGCTGACCAGGGTATCCGGGCTGGTGGCGTGTTCTGGATAGAGGGCGATGCCGATGCTGGCGGAGACGGCCACCTGCTCGTGGCCGAGTTCGACCGGCTCGCGCAGGCTGGCCAGCAGTTGTTCGGCGAGTCGCTCCAGCTCCTGTGGCCGTTCAAAGAAGGGGATCAGCACCAGGAATTCATCGCCACCGAGCCGGGCAGCCACGTCGTTGTGGCGCAGGACGCGGCGGATCCGCTCGGCCAGCAGCTTGAGCAGCTCATCGCCGGCGCTATGGCCCAGGGTGTCATTAATTAGTTTGAAGCCATCCAGATCGATAAACAGCAGGGCCAGTTGCTGGTGGTTGAGCTGGGCGGTCTTGAGTTCCAGCTCCAGCCGCTCCTGCAGCAGGTTGCGGTTGCCGAGCTCGGTCAGGGGATCGTGATAGGCGAGGTGGTTGAGCTGTGCTTCGGCCTTGCGAATGGCGCTGATGTCGGAGAAGGCGATGACGTAGTTGGTGGTGTTGTGGCGACTGTCGTGCACGGCGCTGACATGCTGCCAGGAGGTGAAGTAGCCGCCATCCTTGCGCAGGCACATCATCTCGCCATGCCAGGCGTGACTGCCGGGCAGCAGGGTATGCCAGGGATAATCGATGTCGGTGTGGCGGCGCGGATGCATGATGGCCTCCGGCGACTTGCCCACGATCTCCGCCTCTTCATATTGGGTCATGCTGGAAAAGGCCGGGTTGACCGAGATGATCTGGCGCTGGCCATCCATGATGATGATGCCTTCGGCAGCGGTCTCGAATACCACGTTGGCCTGGCGCAGCTTGTCCTCCTGGTTGCAGCGACTGGTGGCATCGTGGATCACCCCGGTGATGCGCCGCCCCTGATGGTCGGTGGCTGCCACGTGATCGGCGTGAATGTCGACCCAGCCCCGCAACTGATCCGGCCCGAGATAGCCGAGGGTGAGGTGAATGGGGGCCGTGCCGTTGACCGCCGCCCTGAACTGCTCGCCAGAGAGCGGGTCGAAGCGCTTGATGAACTGCTCCATCCCCCCCTGAAACTGGTTGGCCGCAGTGCCGAGCAGGCGCTCGACCTGGCCGTCAAACTGCAGCCTGTCCTCCGTCACATGCCACTCCCACACCCCGATCTGGCCGGCACTCATGGCCAGTTGCAGCCGCTGCTGCGCTTCGACCTGCTCGGTGACGTCCCGCACTATGGTGAGGATGCGGTCGGGCACCCCCTGTTCGTCCAGCATGGGGCTGTAAATGGCCTGCCAGTGGCGTTGCCGACCCTGATGGGCCGCGGTATGGCCGCTCAGGTTCAGCTCGACCCGGGGGACGCCGCTGCTGATGATCTGCTGGAACAGGGGTTCCAGCACCGGAGCCAGCGTGGGGACGATTTCGCGCAGGTATCTGCCGTAGTGCTCTTCTCGGGAGAGGCCGTTGAGATCGGCCAGGGTCTGGTTGACGCTGCGGCAGCGAAAGTGGCGGTCAAACACGCCTATGCCAAACGGGGCCAGTTCGAACAGCTGCTGCAGCTCGTTCATGTTCAATTGCCCCGCCAGCGGGGGATCCGGCATGGCATTGAAAGTCTCTTCGCCCATCGCGCGCTCCTGAATTGACTTCTTTGTCATTTAAACTGCTGTCAGTATGGCATGAAGCATTCTGGAGGGAAGAGAGGGGCGTCATTCGCCCCCTTTTTTACGGTGTTACCAGCTGAAGTGATAGCTCAGGGTCAGGTTGATCATCGGTTGCCAGTCGTGCTCCTTGATGAGCCACTGCTTGGCGCCGAACTCGGTGCCAAGCCGCCACTGCTGCCAGCGCCAGCTGCGTTCCAGCGTGACTCCCCAGTCCCGCAGGCCCTCATCTGCCCCATAGGCGGCCATGTGGGCCTGACTGCCTCGGGTCAGCCAGAGGTTGAGGGAGATCTCGGCCGGCAGCGGCAGGCTGTGCTCCATGTACCAGAGCTGGCCATAACGGCCGCTGACGTCATAGAGCTGGCCCAGGGTGAGCTGGTGATCGTCGTCCAGTTGCCAGCCGAGGCGCCAGAAGGCGCTGAAGCGGTTGCGATCGACCACCTGCATGGGCGCGACGCCGACCGCGAAGAAGCTCTTCTTGTAGAGCGGCAAGGCCAGCCCGGCGCTCTGGCCATCGGCGAAGAGCAGGCCGACCTGGGTTTCCCGCTCATAGGCGAGCCAGAACTGCATGCTGGCATCGGCGCTGACCCCCGCCTGATTGCTGCCGAGCTGCCACTGACCGCCCAGCTGCCACTGGTTGTCCGGCTCTTTGGCCGACAGGGACAGGGTCAGGAACAGCAGCGGCAGCCAGCACTTATTTGCCATAGAGCCGCACCCAGTCCCGGTCCTGATGCATGCCCATCAGGTGGCAGATGATGCCGGAGCGCTGGAAGGCATAGATGAGCAGTACGCTGGTGGCGCTGAGCGCCATGATGAGGCCGAAGTTGTTGGGCAAGATGGTGCCCTGACGGGCGGTCCACCACAGCAAGAGCGGGCCCCACAGGTGCACGAAGATGCTCTTGTGGAAGATGAAGACGGTCAGCGAGTACATGCCGATCCAGTTGAGCGGGCGCCAGCACAGCCGGATGTTGCGCTGATGCAGCCAGAGCACGGCCCCGATCACCAGAAACTCCATGCCCCAGATGCCGGCGCGGCCGACCATGTCCATCGCCAGTTCGTGTTCGTTGGCGTAGATGTCGCTGAGCTCGACCGTGCTGGTCTCGCCGAACATGAGATAGACGGCCAGCGCCACCAGCGAGAGCGTCAGCACCAGGCCGTTGAGGCGGTCCCGCCATTGGGGCCGCTGATGCCAGCACCAGCCATAGAGGAAGCCGAAGCAGCCGCTGGCCATGAAGAGGTCGAGGCGGGCATCCAGCTCGTAGTCGGGGTGCACGTGCAGCTTCATCCAGCCGTCGATGTGACCGAGCAGATCCTGCACGCCGAGCTGATCCAGCAGCAGGCTGAGCAGGGTCAGCAGCAGCATGCCGCGAATGCCGAACCAGGCGTAGACCAGCGAGAAGAGCGCCAGCAGGCACATCCACAGCATCACCGGGTAGAACGAGATGGCCTCGCCGAAGTTGGGGGCGATCACCAGCCCTTCCACATAGAGCACCAGAATGATGCTGGCGAACAGCACCAGCTTGCCGCCCAGTTGCGGTCTGAAACTGGCCTGATCGCGGCGACTGAGATTGAAGGCGGCCAGTGCCAGGTAGATCTGGCTGACCCAGGGAATGAGCCAGGCCGAGACCTGAGCCGTGGTGTGATCCATGGGCAGCAGCTGGCCGGCCATCGCCTTGTGCGACAGATAGAAGCTGTCCCACAGGGCGTGTTCCCGGTTGAAGAAGTCGATGTACCAGTAGTTGAGGTAGCCGGTGTAGTGCTCGAAGACGGCCATGAAGATGACGAGCCCTCGCAACAGGTCGAGACCCGTGATGCGTGCATCCTGTGGAGGCATGCTGATGCTCCTGCATTGGTTGGAAAAGGAGCGGCACTATAACGGTTGCGGCGAAACTGAACGGGAGCTGAATGTAAGCGAATGTTACCAGCAATTGAGGGTCTGCCCTTGTGACAAGGGCGGATGGGCGGATCGGGCTGTCATGATTTGTAATAGTTTTGGCGGTTTATCAGCCTTTCTGGCGGCCGAAGGCCTGGATGCCGCGCACCAGCACCAGCAGGCCGAGCCCGTGAAACGGCAGCGCCAGGGCGAGCAGCAGCAGCCAGTGGGCCTCGCTGCCGCTGCTGTTGATGAAGTCGACCCAGGCGGCCAGCAGGGCCAGCATGCCCGCTATCTGGAAGCGACGGCGCAGTACCACCTCCACCCCGAGATTGGCGAGGTAGAGGGTCAGCAGGATGCCGGCGAAACCGGTGAGCTGGGCGGTGCCGTAGAGGACGCGGTCCGGGTTGAACAGCAGGGTCACGAGGGGGGTAAGGCCCTGATCCAGCGGGATCAGGGCCAGCAGCCAGCAGGCGATCAGCAGCAGGGCCGTCTTCATGTCGAACTCAGTCGGCGGCTGGCGCCGGTTTGACCAGGCTGAGGTAGTTGGCATCCATGGTGAGGAATACCCCCAGCAGGCGGGCGCTGGCGCCGTAGAAGCCAAACGGATCGGCGGCGCGGCAGGCGCGCTCGAAATGCGGGAACCAGGCCAGCAGATGGCCGTGCAGCAAGGCCTCCTGCTCGCCGAGCCACTGTTCGCGCAGATCGGCGCTGGCGGCTTCGGCGGCGCGGATGATGAGATTGCCCATCAGATCCAGTTCGACCCCCAGATGATCGACCGGTTGTTGGTATTTGGCGCTGACATCGATATTGAGCCGGCTCAGCCGCGCCTGCATGCGCTCGAGCGCAGCGGCGTCCTGGTGGGCGGATTCATGGGGAGAGACGGCGTCGTTGGCCAGGAACAGCTCATGGAAGTCGCCGGCCAGCGCGTTGGCCCGCTCGGGGCGCACCAGCAGGCGGGCGATGGCGTCATTGAGCTCGGCCACGGCCGGGCGCATCGGATCGAGCGTGGAGAGGCTCTTCAGGAAGCTTCGCACATCATAGCTGTCGTATTCGGCGATCTGTTCGTCACTGAGCTGGGCGGTAAACAGGGTGGCAAACCACCAGTAAAGTTCGGCCCGACGTTCGCTAGTGGCCAGAAATTCCTGCATTTTTCCTCCGTGGATGGCAAGCGGGAAGCAGACTGAGCCCGATTCTAACGGCTTTGGCAGAAAAGTTAACCCATAGGTGACAATCCGCCGAACAAGTCGGGAAAAACGCCGCCAGAGGCGGCCTTTTCAGGGCATGTCGGCGACGGTGTCAGGCGGTGGGGCGAGTCTCGAACTGCGGCAGCTCATCGGTGATCTCGTGCCAGGGAGCCTTGGAGCCGACGAAAATGTGAAAGCCGGGTCGCTGGCTCGGCGCCGTGTCGAGAATGCCGAGGCGCAGATTCAGCTTGCCGCTGCTGCGCTTCTCGCTGAACAGGCTGGAGCCGCAGTGGCGGCAGAAGGCGAGGGTGGTCTCGGGGGATTTCTGGAAGCGGCTGATGGCCTCCTCTCCTCGAGTGATGGTGACGAGCGCGCCATCCAGGCCGCCCACCGGGGCGTAATCGGCGCCGGAAAATTTGCGGCACTCGGAACAGTGGCAGTTGCCCAGATAGTCGAAGCGGTCGGGCAGGCTAAGGGCGACGGCGCCGCACAGGCAGCTGGCGGTCAATGATGTCATCTTGCGGATCCTTGGCTGATGGGTCAGAGCTCCTCGCGATAGAGCGTCTTCTTGCAGCGGGTGCAGATATGCTGGCGCCGGAAATCGGTCTGGTGCACCAGGCCCACATCCAGTTGCTGATGGTGGCCGCAGTGAATACAGAAGATGATGTCGCCATCGATGGCTTCCGGGTGCGCTGCCAGATACTGCTCGCGGGTGGGCAGTTGATCCCACTGCGTGACAAAGGGACTCTTGCGAGTGCCGGTATAGTAGATCCAATAGAACAGCGCGAATACCGAAATAATCAGAAACAGCATCAGGTTATCCAGCATGGCTTACTCCCATGAGGTCTGCGGTGCAAAGAGGCAAGGGGGTGACGTGAGCAGCAGTTGACCGGATGCGATGAGAGGGCCCTTCTGTTGCCGGTCGCGTCGTTGCTGCGCATGCCGGGCAACCGCTGTGCCAGCTAAAGATGTTATCTGTTAGTAAATGCTATATCCATGATCTGGCTCTGGTTTTGGCAGTTCGGCCAGTCCGGGCCCGGTCATGTTGCCCGGGCGGTAATAGGGGATGGCACGGCTGGCGTGGGTGTCGGGTGATGACGGTCTAGCCGATTGGGGAGCATGGGCATTGTGAATTTCGCGACACATTTTACATTTTTTAAACAAATTTTTGGGTGGTTGGACTGTCTCTTTGATCCAGCTCACGTTACAATGCGCCTGCCCACTTCACCTATCGCGCAAACGATTTTCAGGAGAGAAACGGATGTTGAAACGTGACATGACCATTGCCGGCTATGATCCAGAGCTGTGGCAGGCCATCACAGACGAGACCCGTCGTCAGGAAGAGCATATCGAGCTGATTGCGTCCGAGAACTACACCAGCCCCCGTGTCATGGAAGCCCAGGGCTCCCAGCTGACCAACAAGTACGCCGAGGGTTACCCCTCCAAGCGTTACTACGGTGGTTGCGAGTATGTGGATGTGGTTGAAACCCTGGCTATCGAGCGCGCCAAAGAGCTGTTCGGTGCCACCTACGCCAACGTGCAGCCGCACTCCGGCTCCCAGGCCAACAGCGCCGTCTACATGGCCCTGCTGCAGCCGGGCGACACCGTGCTGGGCATGAACCTGGCCCACGGTGGTCACCTGACCCACGGCTCCCCGGTCAACTTCTCCGGCAAGCTGTACAACATCATCCCCTACGGCATCGACGAGTCCGGCAAGATCGACTACGACGACATGGAACGTCAGGCCGTCGAGCACAAGCCGAAGATGATGATCGGTGGCTTCTCTGCCTACTCCGGCATCGTCGACTGGGCTCGCATGCGCGAAATCGCCGACAAGGTCGGTGCTTGGCTGTTCGTCGACATGGCTCACGTGGCCGGCCTCATCGCCGCTGGTGTCTACCCGAACCCGGTTCCCCACGCTCACGTGGTCACCTCCACCACCCACAAGACCCTGGCTGGTCCGCGCGGTGGTCTGATCCTCTCTGCCGCCGACGACGAGGAGCTCTACAAGAAGCTCAACTCCGCCGTATTCCCGGGTGGTCAGGGTGGCCCGCTGATGCACGTCATCGCCGGTAAAGCGGTGGCTTTCAAAGAGGCGCTGGAACCCGAGTTCAAGACCTACCAGGCTCAGGTCGTGAAAAACGCCAAGGCGATGGCAGCGACCTTCATCGAGCGCGGTTACAAGATCGTCTCCGGCGGTACCGACAACCACCTGATGCTGGTTGATCTGATCGGCCGCGAGCTGACCGGCAAAGAGGCCGATGCGGCCCTTGGCAAAGCCAACATCACCGTCAACAAGAACTCCGTGCCCAACGACCCGCGCTCCCCGTTCGTCACCTCCGGTGTGCGGATCGGTACCCCGGCCATCACCCGCCGTGGTTTCAAGGAAGCCGAGTCCATCCAGCTGACCAACTGGATCTGCGACGTGCTGGACAACCACGACAACGATGCCGTGCTGGCCACCGTGCGTGAGAAGGTGCTGGATATCTGCCGCCGCTTCCCGGTTTATGGCTGATAAGTCAGACCATCCGGTTTGAGACCAATGCCACCCACGGGTGGCATTGTTTTTTTGTGGCGTTTGGCAACACAGGAGGGCCTGATGACGCTGAACGGCGAAGAGCATAGCGGGCAAGGCAATCTGACCATGGCCAGGGAACAGCAAGAGCTGGCGCTGGAGGCTGCGCTCAGGCAGGCGATCCGCGCCCAGTACCACTTTCGCGCCAGCGAACAGGGGCTGCTGGCTTGGGATGTGCGCCGGCTGGTGCGACTGAGCCGCGATCTGCCGGTGCAGGCGGTGGCGCTTGGCGAGATTGCCGAGCTCGATCAGGTGCACTGGTATGGCCATGACGCCGCCAGCCCCACGGTGCGCAGCGTGGTGGAGCACTGCCAGTTGATGATGGCGGCCGATCTCGCCTATCCCATCCTGCTGGACAGCGCCGGTCGGGTGATGGATGGCATGCATCGGGTGGGCAAGGCGTTGCTGCTGGGTCACTGCCATATCGAGGCGCGTCGCTTTGCCGTGGATCCCGAACCCGATTATCAGGGCTGCGACCCCGATACCCTGCCTTATGATGATTGAGCTCGGTTGATTGGATAGTCAGGGTGAACATCGGAAACACTATTTTCAAGAGATGGATTGCAGGAGATAGCTCAGTGAAGAGAGTGCTAGAGATTCGGAACTATCGGCTCAAAGTCGGGAGTGGAGCGATTTTTCATAAGTTGGTGGCAGAGCAGAGTTTGCCTCTACATCGTGAGTGGGGGATGGATGTGGTGAATCACGGACCCTCCCTACATGATCCGGACGTTTATTTTTTGATGCGGGCTTACGATGACCTTGAGGAATTGAACCGTTCACAGGCGGCATTCTATGCCACTGAAGCATGGCGGACAGGTCCGAGAGAAGCCATTGTCGAGTTGATAGAGAGCGACGCCAATACTGTGCTCTGGTTGTCTGATGTCGCCATTGATGCACTCCGTGGTTGCTGATGGCATCTGTCACATCCCTTGTTTCCACGGGCTTTTACCGGTTCCGGATGGCCGTGCTACACTGGCCGGCCTAGCGCCAGCCCCCGGGGCCGGCGCCCTTTTCCGTCAACGCCGGAGGTCCGATGCATTGCCCTTTCTGTAGTGCGGTAGATACCAAGGTGATCGATTCCCGTCTGGTGGCCGAAGGCCATCAGGTGCGCCGCCGTCGCGAATGCCTGCTCTGCCACGAGCGCTTCACTACCTTCGAGATGGCCGAGCTGGTGATGCCCCGCGTCATCAAGTCCAATGGCTCGCGCGAGCCGTTCAACGAAGACAAGTTGCGCGCCGGCATCTTGCGGGCGCTGGAGAAGCGGCCGGTGAGCATGGAGGCCATCGAAAAGGCGGTCAACCACATCAAGTCCCGCCTGCGCGCCACCGGCGAGCGCGAAGTCGCCTCCCAGCTGGTGGGCAACCTGGTGATGGACGAGCTCAAGAGCCTGGACAAGGTGGCCTATATCCGCTTTGCCTCCGTCTATCGCAGCTTTGAAGATATTCGCGAGTTCGGCGAAGAGATCGCCAAGCTGGAGAAGTAAGTCTTTCTTCCAAACCAGGTTGCCGCGTTCGATTACGCAGCGCTAATCGAACCTACGATATTGCATAAGCCTGGATGTGCTGTCAGAGGAGCCCAGATGTTTAGTCAAGACGATTACCAATGGATGAGCCGGGCCCTCGAACTGGCCCGCCGCGGCCGTTACACCACGGCCCCCAACCCTTGCGTCGGCGCCGTGCTGGTGAAGGCCGGTGTGGTGGTGGGAGAGGGCTGGCACCAGCGCGCCGGCGAGCCCCATGCCGAGGTGTACGCCCTGCATGCCGCCGGTGACAACGCCCGCGGCGCCACCGCCTACGTGACCCTGGAGCCCTGCTCCCATCACGGCCGCACCCCGCCCTGCGCCGAGGCACTGATCAAGGCCGGGGTGACCCGTGTGGTCGCCGCCATGGTGGATCCCAACCCTCAGGTGGGCGGGCGCGGCCTGCGCATGCTCTCCGAGGCGGGCATCAAGACCGATTTCGGCCTGCTGGCAAGCGAAGCCGAGGCGCTCAACCCGGGCTTTTTCAAGCGGATGCGCACCGCGTTTCCGCAGGTGACGGTCAAGCTCGGCGCCAGCCTGGATGGTCGCACCGCCATGGCGAGCGGCGAGAGCCAGTGGATCACCTCCCCGGAGGCGCGTCGCGACGTGCAGCGGCTGCGGGCTCGCCACGATGCGGTGCTCTCCAGCGCAGAAACCGTGCTGGCGGATAACGCCTCCCTCACCGTACGCTGGGACGAGCTGCCTGCCTCGGTCAAGGCCGCTTATCCCAAAGAGACTCTGCGCCAGCCGCTGCGGGTCATCGTCGATTCGCAAAACCGGCTCACCCCGGATCTGCCGCTGTTCCAGAGCGAGGGCCCGGTACTGCTGGCTCGCCACAAGGCATCCGGTGAGTGGCCCGCCTGGGTGCAGCAGCTGGAAGTGCCGCTGCTGGACGGCAAGCTGGATCTGGTCAGCCTGTTCATGCTGCTGGCCAAGCAGAACGTCAACTCGGTGCTGGTGGAGGCGGGACCGCGGCTGTGCGGCGCCCTGCTGGACAAGGGGCTGGTGGACGAGCTGGTGCTCTATCAGGCGCCCAAACTGATGGGGGATGAGGGGCGTGGCCTGTTCCACCTGCCGGCGCTGACCCGGCTGTTCCTGGCGCCCAAGCTCAACATCAAGGATGTGCGCATGGTGGGGCCGGATATCCGCATTACGGCCAGACTGGCCTGATTTATCAATGTTAAAGGGGGCGGTGCCGCCCCCGTCATCAGCAAGGTGATCTGCATGTTTACCGGAATTATCGAAGCGGTGGGAACCCTGGCCGAGCTGCGCCGTCAGGGTGAGGACATGGCCCTCACCGTGCACGCGCCGACCCTGGACTTTGGCGACGTCAAGCTGGGTGACTCCATCGCCACCAACGGCGTCTGCCTCACCGTGATTACGCTCGGCGACAAGAGCTATACCGCCGACGTGTCGCTGGAAACCCTCTCCCGCACCGGTTTCGCCACCGCCAGGGTGGGGGATCGGGTCAACCTCGAGAAGGCGTTGATGCCCACTTCCCGCCTTGGCGGCCACCTGGTCTCCGGCCATGTGGACGGCATCGGCGAGGTGAAGAGCAAGTCCGCCAGCGGCCGCGCCATCGAGTACTGGATCAAGGCGCCGGGCGAGCTCTCCCGCTACATCGCCGAGAAGGGCTCGATCGCGGTGGATGGCATCAGCCTCACCGTCAATGCGGTGCAGGGGGATCTGTTCCGGCTGACCATAGTGCCCCACACCGCCCAGGAGACCACCATCGCCCAGTGGAAACCTGGCTACAGGGTCAATCTCGAGGTGGATCCGATTGCCCGCTATCTGGAGCGGCTGATGCAGGGCAGGGGACAGGAGCAGAGCGCATCCAGCCTGACTCTGGAGAAGCTGGCCCAGTCCGGCTTCCTGTGACGCGGCACGGTGCGGGAAAAACGCTTTCTGTGATCCCGCTCCGATTGAAATGGGGCCCAGCGCCCCCATCTAGAGCACAATAGGCAGTATCAAGCCGAGCCGGCAGGCTCACACCCCCAAGCATGTTGATGGAGTAGCCCATGGCGCTAAGCACGACCCAGGAAATCATTGCCGATATCAAGGCTGGCAAGATGGTGATCCTGATGGATGACGAAGACAGGGAGAACGAAGGGGACCTCATCATGGCCGCCTCCTGTGTCCGCCCGGAAGATATCAACTTCATGGCCCGCTACGGCCGGGGGCTCATCTGTCTGACCCTGACCCGGGATCGCTGCAAGCAGCTGGCGCTGCCGCTGATGGTCGATCGCAACAATGCCCAGTTCTCCACCGCCTTTACCGTGACCATCGAAGCGGCCGAAGGGGTAACCACCGGCATCTCCGCCGCCGACCGCGCGGTGACCGTGCAGGCGGCGGTAGCGCCCAATGCCAAGGCCGCCGATCTGGTGCAGCCCGGCCACATCTTCCCGCTGATGGCGCAGGACGGTGGCGTGCTGACCCGCGCCGGCCACACCGAGGCCGGTTGCGATCTGGCCCGGTTGGCGGGTTACGAGCCGGCGTCCGTCATCGTCGAGATCCTCAACGAAGATGGCACCATGGCGCGCCGCCCTGATCTGGAGCTGTTCGCCGAGCAGCACGGCATCAAGCTTGGCACCATCGCCGACCTTATCGAATACCGCAACCAGCACGAGACTACGGTGGAGAAGGTGGCCGAGTGCAAGCTGCCCACCGAGTTTGGCGAGTTCGACCTCATCACCTTCCGCGACACCATCGACAACCAGGTGCACTTCGCCCTGAAAAAGGGTGAGGTACAGGCCGAACAGCCGACCCTGGTGCGGGTCCATTTGCACGACGTGCTGAGCGATCTGTTGTTGACCGATCGCCACAGCGCCCGCAGCTGGCCGTTGCCCAAATCCATGGCCCGCATCGCCGACGAAGGCGGGGTGCTGGTGATCCTGGGGGCGGAAGCCCACGGCGCCGAGCTGCTGGCCCGGGTCAAGGGGTTCGAGGCGGCGGACAAGGGGCTGGCACCGGAAGGGGCCAAGTGGCAGGGCACCTCGCGCCGGGTCGGCGTCGGTTCCCAGATCCTCAAGGCGCTGGGTGTGGGCAAGATGCGCCTGTTGAGCTCGCCGAAGAAGTACCATGCCCTTGGCGGTTTCGGTCTGGAAGTGGTGGAGTACGTCGGCGAATAAGCCTGATGCGATGAAACGGAGATGAAACAAGGGATGACCTCGGTCATCCCTTGTTGTTTTGCCTTAGCGGCGCCGGCGCAACCAGGCCAGCGGCAGCAGCAACAGGGCTGCGAAACCGGTGGCGCCACCACCGCCACTGCTTGACGTGGTCGTCGTTGTGGTGGTCGTGGTGGTATCCGGAGTCTCGGTGGGCTCGCTGGTGAGACTGATCAAGGCCCCTTCAAGGCGCTGGCTCGCCCCTTGTTCATTGGTGGCGGTGAGTTCAACGCCCTGCACGCGCAGGGTACCGACTGTGTCGTTGCCATCGGCGCGAAGCCGCAGGGTGCAGGTTTGACCCGCTTCCAGACGGGCGGCGCAGCCGTTGCTCATGGCGGGAGCGTCGCTGTAGATGCCGCTCAGGGTGACCGCCTGATTGCTGCGGTTGGCCAGCAGGTAGTCGGCCCAGCCACTGGTGCCTGAAGGCAGGATCAGGCCGCGGACCGTGGTCAGGGTGACGCCTTGCTGCTGCTCGGCGATCCAGTCACTGAAGGCGGGGGCGTAGACATAGCCACCGGCGCTGCCGGTGGCGCAGGGGAAGGCCCCGTAGCTGGTCACGCCGACCAGTTGTCCATCATAAGTGAGCGGACCACCGCTGTCGCCTTTGCAGGTGTCCTGACCGGCCAGCTTGCCGGCGAAGATATGGGTCGTGGTCGGGTCACCGTACCAGAAGTCCCGGTCTCCCCGATAGGCGAGATCCACCGCCAGCAGCTGCGGGCTGGCTTTGGTCGCGCTGGGGTCGATGCCACCGTACCCCAGGGCATGCAGCATGGTCGTGTTCTGCTGCCAGGTATCCTTGATGACGGGGTCGGCGATGGTGATCGGTGCCTGGGTAACGGGGGTGGCAAGGTGCAGCAAGGCCACATCCGAGGCGTTCGGGATGTCGCGATAACCCAGATTGATCAGCAGGTTGACGTAATACTCCGGGTGCATCAGCACCTGGTCGACCTTGCTGCGAAGGTGAGGACGGCTGAGATCACTCACCCCGATGGCGACTTCCAT
Organism: Aeromonas sp. CD; assembly: GCF_033349375.1. Lineage (NCBI taxonomy): Bacteria > Pseudomonadati > Pseudomonadota > Gammaproteobacteria > Aeromonadales > Aeromonadaceae > Aeromonas > Aeromonas sp. CD. The sequence goes on along the minus strand of NZ_CP137631.1, from coordinate 3,797,184 downwards.
GGGGCCGGACTGGGCCTCGGCGACGCAGTGCGCTGCGGTGAGTACCCACTGCTTGTCGATGAGGGTGCCACCGCAGAAATTGCTCCAATTGCCGTTGACGACTTCGCCGACGGCCACCATCCAGCTGGGGGCCGTCACGGCGCTGCCGCCGATGATGCGTTGGCTACCAGCATCGGCCTGAACGGCCAGCGGCAGCAGGCAGGCGAGTGCGACGCCGCTGCGTTTTAAATCCAACATACTGAACTCCTTGATGTTATTATTTTTACCCCGTGCTGGGGCGACGTATTATTAACAGGTCGGAGCAGTTAAGCAAAAGGTCAATAGAGGTCTCATTACCAGAATTGTGATGCATGTTTTTGTCCGATTCCCCTTTGTGCTAGAATGTGCGCACTTTTGACTCCGGCCCCTTTTGATTGCACAGAGACAGGATTTCCCATGAAGGTTATCGAAGGAAATATCGCCGCTCCTGAGGCGCGCGTTGCTATTGTTGTTGCCCGTTTCAACAGCTTCATCAACGAAAGCCTGGTGGACGGTGCGGTAGACGTACTGAAGCGTCAAGGTCAAGTCCAGGACAGCAACCTGACCCTGGTGCGAGTGCCGGGCGCAGTCGAAATCCCCTTGGCCATCAAGAAGCTGGCCAAGAGTGGTCAATATGACGCCATCGTGGCGCTGGGCACCGTCATCCGTGGCGGCACCTATCACTTCGATCTGGTGGCAAACGAGAACAGCAAGGGCATGGCCCAGGTAATGATGGAATATGAAATTCCGGTTGCCTTCGGCGTACTGACCACTGAAAACATTGAACAAGCCATCGAGCGTGCCGGTACCAAGGCGGGTAACAAGGGTGCAGAGGCAGCATTGAGCGCGCTCGAAATGATCAACGTCCTGAAACAGCTGGACGTGTAACGAGGAGAAATGCATTGAAACCGTCCGAGCGCCGCAAGGCCCGCCATTGTGCCACCCAGGCCATCTACCAGTGGCAGATGACCAAGGCCAACGTGGGCGACATCGAAGAGCAGTTCAAGATCGATCAGGACACCAAGGGTGTGGACCTGAACTACTTCCGCGATCTGCTGTTCGGGGTAGCCCTCCACTGCAACGAGCTGGACAAGGTCTTCGCACCTTTCCTCTCCCGTCCGCTGGAAGAAGTGGACATGGTGGACAAGGCGATCCTGCGTCTGGCGACCTATGAGCTGACCCGTCGTGATGATGTGCCGCCGCGTGTGGCCATCAACGAAGCGATCGAGTTGGCCAAATCCTTTGCTGCCGATGACAGCCACAAGTTTGTCAACGGTGTACTGGACAAGGTGATCAAGTCGCTGAACAAGCGTTGATCCTGCTGTCCGTCAACAGCATCTAAGAGAGGAGCCAGCTTATTGCTGGCTTTTTACTGTATGGGTGAATTCGAGCTGATTGATAAGTACTTCAAGGTCCCCCACGCTCGCAAGGACGTGGTGATGGGCCCTGGAGATGATTGTGCCCTGCTGACCCTGCCCCCCGACACCCAGCTGGCGGTGAGCACGGATACCCTGGTGAGCGGCGTCCACTTCTTTCCCGACATGGATCCGGTGGATCTCGGCTACAAGGCGCTGGCGGTCAATCTATCCGATCTGGCCGCCATGGGCGCCGAGCCGCGCTGGGTGTCGCTGGCGCTGACCCTGCCCACCATCAACGAGGCCTGGGTGGCCGGTTTTGCGGAAGGGTTCCTGGAGCTTGCCGAATACTACAACGTGGCGCTGGTGGGCGGCGACATGACCCGCGGCCCGCTCTCCATCACGGTGTCGGTGAAAGGGTCGGTGCCGGCTGGCCGTGCCCTGCTGCGCAGCGGTGCCAAGGCCGGGGACGGGGTCTACGTGACCGGCACCCTGGGCGATGCCGCCCTGGCGCTCTCCCATCTGCTGGCCAAGCGAACCCTCAACGAGAACCAGCTGGCGGCCGTGCTGCCGCGCCTCGACCATCCCCATCCCCGTATTCTGGCCGGACAGGCCCTGCGCGGGCTGGCCGGCAGTGCGCTGGATCTCTCCGACGGGTTGGCCTCGGATCTCGGCCATATCCTCAAGGCCTCCGGCGTGCGGGCCCAGATCGATCTCGATCTGCTGCCGCTCTCGCCGGTGCTGCAGGATGCGGTGAGCGAACAGGATGGCTGGCAGCTGGCACTGGCCGGTGGCGATGACTACGAGCTCTGCTTCACCGTGCCGGAGGAGCATCGCGGCGCGCTGGACACGGCGCTGGCCAACTGCGGCGTCAAGTTTACCCGCATCGGCCGCATCGTTGCCGGCGAACCGGGCATCGACTATCTGCGGGGTGAACAAACGGTGGCGCTGGAACTGAAAGGGTGGGACCACTTCGCATGAGCCTGTTCACGATAAAGCCCGAGCTGAAGCGGCTGAACCTGAAGCATCCGCTGCACTTTCTGGCGGTGGGCTTTGGATCCGGCCTCTCGCCCAAGGCGCCGGGTACCATGGGGACGCTCGCCGCCATCCCCCTTTACCTGCTGGTAAGCGGTCTGTCGACGCCCTGGTTCATCGGGCTGCTGGTGCTGGGCTTCGTAGCGGGCATCCGCATCTGTCAGAGCGCCACCGATGCCATCGGCATGCCGGATCACGGTGCCATCGTCTGGGACGAGGTGATCGGTTTTGGGGTCACCATGATAGCGGCCCCGGCCGGCTGGGAGTGGGTGCTGGCCGGCTTCGTGCTGTTCCGATTGTTCGACATCCTCAAGCCCTGGCCCATCTCCTGGTTCGACCGCCGCATTCATGGCGGCCTCGGCATCATGCTGGACGATCTCATCGCCGGCCTGTTCGCCCTGTTTTGTATGCAATCACTGGCATACTGGCTGGGTTGAGGGTCACAGCAAGGGGGAGCGCCATGCTGGCATCCCCCTATATATCTCTGTTTAGTTTTCATTCATCGGCATATGCTGCCGTTAAAAAATCATTTCACATAAATATTCACTACTCATTCGAAGCTTAAGACTATTGTGTCAATAGTGAATATTCCCGCCTGTTACGCCATTGTTGAAAGTAAAATCACTAGTCAGGCATTTTATCGGTCATATAGTCTGTATATGTGATAGGAGTCATGATTTATGACTGCTGACTTGGCTGCTAACTGAGCAAAGTATTGCGAAATTGTATAACCCGATCATTTACACTCGCCGCCAAACCGTCTAAGTTACTCGCGGGTTATTCCAAAAAAATGCAAAAAACCCGCCCGGATCGCTGGTTTCGTTGTCTCATGGATTGAGCGTTTTGCAGTCATATCAAGCACTCAAGATCACCCCAAGGCACGACCGGCATCTGCGGCCGATTTACGGACGAATTATTTGGGACGGATGTCCCCCGCAGAGGTAAACATGTCCTTGCTCGAAGTGAAAAACTTGCGGATCGAGTACCCCTCCCGCTACGGGGTGCTGGCCGCAGTGAAGGATCTCTCTTTTTCCGTGGAAAAGGGGGAGATAGTCGGTGTGGTAGGCGAGTCCGGTGCCGGCAAGTCCACCATAGGCAACGCCGTCATCGACCTGCTGAGCCCCCCTGGCCGTATCGCCCGTGGCGACATCTATCTCAATGGCGAACTCATCTCCGGCAAGAGCCAGAACGAGATGCGGGCCATTCGAGGGTCGCGCATCGGCTTCATCTTCCAGGACCCCATGACCTCCCTCAACCCGCTGTTCACCGTCGAACGGCAGCTGGTTGAAACCATTCTGGCCAATACCGACCTCACCCGTGAGGCGGCCTTTGCCAAGGCGCTTTCCCTGATGGCGGCGGTGGGCATCCCGCAGCCTGAGCTGCGCATCAAGCAGTATCCCCATCAGTTCTCCGGCGGCATGCGCCAGCGGGTGGTGATTGCCATCGCCCTCTCCGGCGACCCTGAGCTCATCATCGCCGACGAGCCGACCACGGCGCTGGACGTCTCCATTCAGGATCAGATCCTTCAGCTCATCCGCAACCTCTGCAAAGAGCGGCAGGTGGGCTGCATGCTGGTGACTCACGACATGGGCGTGGTTTCCAACGTCACCGACAAGGTGGCGGTCATGTATCGCGGCGATCTGGTGGAGTTCGGTACCACCGAACAGGTGCTGGGTCGCCCCAACCACCCCTATACCCGCAGCCTCATCTCGGCGGTGCCCCGCTCGGATGTGAAGCTGGTGCGCTTCCCGCTGGTCTCCTATATCGAGGACGCCGGCGCGGCGGATACCAGCATCGATCTCAAGACCCACTGGCTCGGCCAGAGTCAGGACGAGCGCGCCTATGAAGGGGCGCTGCTGCGAGTGGAGAACGTGGATCTGAAGTTCGTCACCAAGGATTCCCTGTTCCCGAGCCGCCGTCAGTACGTGCGGGCCTGCAACAACATCAGCTTCGAGATCTTCGAGGGTGAAACCTTTGGTCTGGTGGGGGAGTCTGGCTCCGGCAAGTCGACCATCGCCCGTGCCATCACCGGCCTCTATCCGCCCGATACCGGCAAGATCTTCTTCGAGGGGATCGATCTGACCGCGCTCAAGGGCGAGCATGAGCGCCGCCCGCTGCGTCGCCAGATGCAGATGGTGTTCCAGAACCCCTACTCCTCGATGAACCCGCGCATGAAGGTGCGCGACATCATCGCAGAGCCGATCCGTTTTCATAAGCTGGCCGGCAGCGAGAGCCAGATCGAGGGGATCGTGGGAGATCTGCTGGATCACGTCGGCCTTGGCCGCGGTGCCGGGGTCAAGTATCCCCACGAATTCTCCGGCGGCCAGCGTCAGCGCATTTCCATTGCCCGCGCCCTGGCGACCCGGCCACGCTTCCTCATCTGTGACGAGCCCACCTCGGCGCTGGATGTGTCGGTGCAGGCCCAGATCCTCAACCTGCTCAAGGATCTGCAGCAGGAGCTTGGCCTCACCATGCTGTTCATCAGTCACGATCTGCCGGTCATCCGCCAGATGTGCGATCGCATCGGGGTGATGCAGCACGGTCATCTGGTGGAAGTGGCGGAGACCGAGAAACTCTTTACCAATGCCGAGCATGAGTACAGCCGCAAGCTGATCTCCCTCATGCCGGAGTTCAAGGGAATGTCCCGCGAGGGGCTGGAAATCGCAAGCTAGGAAAGGGGCGGCCCGCCGCTCTGCTTGTCAAAAAAAGTGTCAATAAAAAGCCAAAAGCATGGAGAAAGACATGAAGAAAGGATTATCCAAGATTGCCCTGGCGCTGTTTGCCGCCGGTTTCGCTTTTAACGTTTCTGCCGTCGACATCAAGGTCGCCGTCGCCTCCGACGCCACCTCGCTGGACCCGCAGGAGCAGCTCTCCGGTCAGACCCTGGAGATGTCCCACCTGGTGTTCGATCCGCTGATGCGTTACACCCAGGACCTGAAATTCGAGCCGCGTCTGGCCGAGAAGTATGAGCGCATCGACGACAAGACCGTGCGCTTCTTCCTGCGCAAGGGCGTCAAGTTCCACTCCGGCAACGACTTCACCGCCGACGACGTGGTGTGGACCGTCAACCGTCTGAAGTCCTCCGTCGACTTCAAGGCCATCTTCGACCCCATCGCCGAAGTGAAGAAGGTCGATGAGTACACCGTCGATCTCGTCACCGCCAAGCCGTTCCCGCTGGTGCTGCAGACCGTCACCTATATCTTCCCGATGGACTCCAAGTTCTATACCGGGAAGACCGAGGCTGGCAAAGACAAGGCCGAGATCGTCAAGAATGGCGACTCTTACGCCTCCACCCACGTCTCCGGTACCGGCCCGTTCAGCGTCAAGTTCCGCGAGCAGGGCGTGAAGCTGGAGTACACCCGCAACGCCAACTACTGGGACAAGGCCTCCAAGGGCAACGTCGACAACCTGACTGTGGTGCCCATCAAGGAAGACGCCACCCGCGTGGCGGCCCTGCTGGGTGGCGACGTGGACGTGATCTACCCGGTTGCGCCGAACGATCTGGAGCGCGTGAAGAACGGCAAGGACACTCAGCTGGTGACCCTGTCCGGTACCCGCGCCATCATCATCGAGCTGAACCAGAACACCAACCCGGCGCTGAAAGACAAGCGCGTGCGTCAGGCGATCAACTACGCCATCAACCAAGTGGGCATCGTCGAGAAGATCAATAAAGGCTTCGGTACCCCTGCCGGCCAGCTGAGCCCGAAAGGCTATGCCGGTCACAACGAGGCGCTCAAGCCCCAGTATGATCTGGCCAAGGCCAAGCAGCTGATGAAGGAAGCCGGCTATGAGCAGGGCTTCAAGATGAGCTTCATCTCCCCGGCTGCCCGTTACGTCAACGACGTCAAGATTGCCCAGGCCGTCTCCGCCATGCTGGCCAAGATCAACATCAAGGTGGATCTGAAGACCATGCCGGTGGCCCAGTACTGGCCTGAGTTTGACAAGTGCGCCGCGGACATGCAGCTGATCGGCTGGCACTCCGACACCGAAGACAGTGCGAACTTCTTCGAGTTTCTGACCTTCACCAAGGATGCCAAGACCGGCATGGGCCAGTACAACTGCGCCGGTTATGCCAACGCCGAGGCTGACAAGCTGGTCGAGCAGGCCAACGCCGAGACCGATCCGGCCAAGCGTGCCGAGATGCTGAAGAAGGTGGAAGCCATGCTGATCGACGACGCTGCCTATGTGCCGCTGCACTGGGAAGATCTGGCCTACGGCGCCAAGAAGAACGCCGACATCAAGCCGGTGGTCAACGTGATGAACTTCCCTTACTTCGGCGACCTGGTGGTCGGCAAGTAAGCGAAGGTTGCAAGGAAGGACGGGGCGGGGTGGTCAGCCGGCCACCCCGCCTGCTAACAGAAGCCTGTGCCATGACACAGGCCACGTAGAAGGACAAGCATGTTTACATTCCTGCTGAAACGGTTCTATCAGGCCGTGATAGTGATGTTCGTCATCAGCCTGGTCGCCTTCTCCATCCAGGACAACCTGGGGGATCCGTTGCGCGAGCTGGTGGGACAATCGGTCTCCGAAGCCCAGCGCCACGAATTGCGCGAGAAGATGGGCCTCAACGATCCTTTCCTCGTCAAATACAGCCGCTTCTTGAAGAACGCGGTACACGGGGATCTGGGTACTTCCTACTTCTTCAAGCGACCAGCCCTCGAGGTTATCCTCGACAAGCTGGTGGCTACTCTTGAGCTGGTGTTTGGCGCTGCGCTGATCATCGTGGTGGTCTCCATTCCGCTTGGGGTCTACTCGGCGATCCGCCCGCACAGCATACCGACCAAGATCATCATGGCGGGGAGCAGCATCGGCATCTCGATCCCGGTGTTCCTGACCGCCATCATGCTGATGTACCTCTTCTCCATCCAGCTGGGCTGGCTGCCGGCCTATGGCCGCGGCGAGACCTACAACCTGCTGGGCTGGGAGTCGGGCTTCTTCACCTGGGACGGCATCAAGCATTTGATCCTGCCCTGCGTGGCGCTCTCCTCCATCATGCTGCCGCTGTTCATCCGGCTGGTGCGCTCCGAGATGCTGGAGCAGCTCTCCTCCGAGTACGTCAAGTTCGCCCGTGCCAAGGGGCTGGACAACAACAAGGTCTACTACAGCCACGCCCTCAAGAACACCATGCTGCCGGTCATTACCGTCGGTGGTGTACAGATCGGTACCATGGTGGCCTACACCATCCTGACCGAGAGCGTGTTCCAGTGGCCGGGGACCGGCTTTCTGTTCCTGGAGGCGATCCATCGGGTCGATACGCCCCTCATCACCGCCTACGTCATCTTCGTCGGGCTCATTTTCGTGGTGACCAATACCCTGGTCGACCTGCTCTACGGGTTGATCAACCCGACCGTCAACCTGACCGCCAAGGGGTAACAGATGACTCATGCTGTGACTGCAAGCCCAAGCCGTTGGGCTCGTTTTAAAAATTCCGACATCGTCTACTACTTCCTGCGGGACAAGGTAGCCATGTTCAGCTTTGCGGTGTTCGTGGTGTTCGTACTGGCGGCGCTGCTGGCACCCTGGCTGGCCCCGTACAACGTCTATGACCAGACCAGCTTTGATCTGATGGATGCCGAATTGCCGCCCTCCTGGCTGGCAGGGGGCGAAGAGCGCTTCTGGCTCGGTACCGACAACCAGGGCCGCGACATCTGGAGCACCATTCTCTATGGCGCCCGCATCTCGTTGACCATAGGTCTGTTCGCGGTGGCGCTGCAGCTGGTGCTCGGCATCGTCATCGGGCTGATGGCCGGTTACTTCGGTGGCCGCATCGACAGCCTGCTGATGCGCTTTGCCGACGTGCAGCTGTCGTTCTCCACCATGATGGTGGCGATCATCATCTCCGCCATCTTCCAGGCGACGTTTGGTTCCGAGTTCTACTCGAAGTTTGCCATCCTGATGCTGGTGGTGATCATCGGTATCGCCGAGTGGCCGCAGTACGCCCGAACCGTGCGCGCCTCGGTGCTGGCGGAGAAGAAGAAGGAGTATGTGGAAGCGGCCAAGGTGATGGGCTTTCGCGCCCCGCGCATCATGTTCCGCCACATTCTGCCCAACTGCCTGTCGCCGATCCTGGTCATCTCCACGGTGCAGGTGGCCAACGCCATCATGAGCGAGGCGGCCCTCTCCTTCCTCGGTCTGGGGATGCCAGTGGATCAGCCGTCGCTGGGCTCGCTCATCAGCGTGGGCTTCAACTACATCTTCTCCGGTTCCTGGTGGATCACCGCCTTCCCGGGCATCTGCCTGGTGGTGCTGGTGCTGGTCATCAACCTGCTGGGTGACTGGCTGCGGGATGTGTTCAATCCCAAGCTCTACAAGGGCTGATGGCCACTGATAAACCAACGAGACAGACAAACAAAAAGGGCGCCATAACGGCGCCCTTTTGCTGTGTGCTGAGGAGGTCAAGCCTGCAGCCACTGCTCGATGCTGCGCTGGATGCCGGCGCCATCGAGCCCCAACAGAGCGTAGATCTCTTCCTGGGTACCCTGTTCGACGAAGCGATCCGGCAGGCCGAGATTGAGCACCGGCTTGCACTGTTTGCTGCGCATCAGCAGCTCGTTCACCGCAGAGCCCGCGCCGCCCATGATGGCGTTGTCCTCGAGGGTGACGAACTGATCGTGGGTCGCGGCCAGGGAGAGCACCAGGGCCTCGTCCATCGGCTTGACGAAGCGCATGTCCACCAGGGTGGCATCGAGCGCCTCGGCTGCCGCTTTGGCCTGTTGCAGCAGGGTGCCGAACGCCATGATGGCAGTGCCCTTGCCCTGACGGACAATGCGGCCCTTGCCGAGCGCCAGCGCCTGCATCTCGCTCTCGACCTGGATGCCGGTGCCACTGCCGCGGGGGTAGCGTACCGCCGCCGGCCCGTTGCACTGGTAGCCGGTGTAGAGCATCTGGCGGCATTCGTTCTCGTCGGATGGGGTCATGATCACCATGTTGGGCACGGTGCGCAGGAAGCTGATGTCGAACGCCCCCTGATGAGTGGGGCCATCGGCCCCCACCAGACCGGCCCGATCGATGGCGAACAGCACCGGCAGCTCTTGCAGCGCCACATCGTGGATCAGCTGGTCGTAGGCCCGCTGCAGGAAGCTCGAGTAGATGGCGACCACCGGCTTCTGGTCGGCGATGGCGAGACCGGCGGCGAAGGTGACCGCATGCTGCTCGGCGATGGCTACGTCGAAGTAGCGATCCGGATACTGCTGGCTGAACTTCACTAGGCCGGAGCCTTCGCGCATGGCCGGGGTGATGCCGACCAGCCGCTCATCCTTGGCCGCCATGTCGCACAGCCACTGGCCGAAGATGGCGGAGAAGCTCGGCTTGCCGCCGCTCGCCTTGGGCAGGGTGCACTCGTCCGGATTGAACTTGGGCACGCCGTGATAACCAATGGGGTCCTTCTCGGCAGGCTCGTAGCCCTTGCCCTTCTTGGTCTTGACGTGCAGCAGCTGCGGCCCCTTGAGGTTGCGCATGTTGCGCAGGGTCTCGACCAGAGCGTTGATGTCATGGCCGTCGATGGGGCCGATGTAGTTGAAGCCAAACTCCTCGAACAGGGTGCCGGGCACCACCATTCCCTTGAGGTGCTCCTCGGCCCGCTTGGCCAGCTCCTTGACCGGCGGCAGGCCGGCCAGCACCTTCTTGCCACCCTCGCGGATGGTGGTGTAGAGCTTGCCAGACATGATGCGGGCCAGGTGGTTGTTCAGTGCCCCGACATTTTCGGAGATGGACATCTCGTTGTCGTTGAGCACCACCAGCATGTCCTTGTGGACATCGCCGGCGTGATTGAGGGCCTCGAACGCCATGCCGGCGGTAATGGCACCGTCGCCGATCACCGCTACCACCTTGCGGCCAAGCCCCTCGCTCTCGGCTGCCACGGCCATGCCGAGCGCCGCACCGATGGAGGTGCTGGAGTGGCCGACCGAAAGCACGTCATATTCGCTCTCGCCGCGCCAGGGGAAGGGGTGCAGACCATCTTTCTGGCGGATGCTCTGCATCCGATCGCGGCGACCGGTGAGGATCTTGTGGGGATAAGCCTGGTGGCCCACGTCCCACACCAGCCGATCGAACGGGGTGTTGTAGACGTAATGCAGCGCCACCGTCAGTTCGACGGTGCCGAGCCCGGAGGCAAGATGGCCACTGGAGCGACTCACCGAACGCAGCAGATATTCACGCAGTTCGTTGCACAGCACGGGCAGTCGCTCGAATGGCAGGGATCGCAACTCGACCGGCGTATCCGCGAGGGCCAGGTTGGGGAAATTGCTTATATCAACGCTCATATTGTTACTGTTATCCAGCGTTTAGTGGGTTCGCTCGATGATGTAATCGGCAAACGCTTCCAGAATGTCGGTATTGTAGGGCAAAGATTGCAAGGCTGTTAAGGCTTTACCATGCAGTTCGCGAGCCAGCTCACGGGCATTGTCGAGCCCCAGCAGCGCCGGATAGGTACTCTTTTCCAGCGCCAGATCGGAACCTTGCCGCTTGCCGAGGGTGGCGGTATCGCCCGTGATGTCGAGGATGTCATCCTGCACCTGAAAGGCGAGACCGATGGCGGCGGCATAGGTTTGCAGCGCGCTCAGGGTGGCGTCATCCACGTCGGCCTTGCACAGGGCGCCAAGCGCCACGGCGCACTCGATGAGGGCCCCGGTCTTGTGACGGTGTACCTGTTCCAGTTCGGCGAGGGAGATCTGGCGACCTTCCGCCTGCAGATCCAGCGCCTGGCCACCGCACATGCCGAGATAACCCGAGGCGCGGGCCAGCCGGCTCAGCATCCGTACCCGGTTGGCCAGCAGCGCGTCCGGCATCGGGTGATCGGCCAGAATGGTGAAGGCCAGGGTCTGCAGGGCGTCGCCGGCCAAAATGGCGGTGCCTTCATCGAAGGCCTTGTGCACCGTCGGCTGACCGCGACGCAGATCGTCGTTGTCCATGGCGGGCAGGTCGTCGTGCAGCAGGGAGTAGGCGTGAATGCACTCTACCGCGGCGGCCGGGCCATCCAGCAGTTCGTTCTTTACGCCCAGCATCTCGCCGACGGCGTAGACCAGGAAGGGGCGCACCCGTTTGCCGCCCAGCAGCAGGCCGTAGCGCATGGCATCGCGCAGGCGGGGGGCCATGGCGGGCAAGGATTCAAGTTGTGCAGACAGACAGTCGTCAATACGTTGCCGGTGCAGGCGGGAAAAATCGTCCAGCGTCACTCACTCCTCTCCTTGCTCTGGCTGGAAGGGGACGGCTTGCTCGCTGCCATCGGCCTGAGTCAGCAGGATCTGGATCTTCTGCTCGGCCTGCTCCAGCTTCTGCTGACCGGCCCGCACCAGATGAATGCCCTGCTCAAACTGCTTGAGGGCCTCTTCCAGCGGCAGGGAGCCCTGTTCCAGTTGATGAACTATGGTTTCCAGCTCTTCCAGAGTGGCATCAAAACTCAGGCGGTCGATTTTTTTACTGGCCATGTCCATCCTCGGGGATTGAAAAAAACGGCTTATCTTAACATCGACGACGGGCAGGGGGGAGGCAGAAAAATGCCGTCGGCTTAAACTCTCGGAAAAGTGGCCGATAATAAGCCATCTTCTGAACGGGGAAAATTGTGGCAACCCTTGCCGCTGATGAGCCAATAGCAGAAAATTCAACAAACTGCAGATACAACAAATTTCAGCTGACAGGAGTAGGGATGTGGATCTAGGTAGTCTGATTGGCATAGTGCTGGGATTTGGGGTGGTGGTGTACGGCATGCTGCTGGGGGGCCCCATGAGCATGTATGTGGATATGCCCTCGGTCTATATCACTATTCTCGGGTCCATCTTCATCGCCATGATGAAGTTCAACCTCGGCCAGTTTCTGATGGCGTTCAAGGTGGCCGGCAAGGCGTTCATCTACAAGGGGGACAAGCTAGACGACCTGATCGTCAAGGCGGTCGAGCTGGCGGACGCGGCCCGCAAGGGGGGCTTCCTGGCCCTGGAGGCGGCCGAGGTGCCCAATGCCTTCATGAAGAAGGGCATCGACATGCTGGTGGACGGCCATGATGCCGACGTCATCCGTGCCGTGATGGAGAAGGACATCGAGCTGACCTCGGAGCGCCACGTCATCGCCATCAAGGTGTTCCGCTCCCTGGGGGATCTTGGCCCCGCCATGGGGATGATCGGTACCCTGGTGGGGCTGGTGGCCATGCTGGCCAACATGAGCGACCCCAAATCCATCGGCCCGGCCATGGCGGTGGCCTTGCTCACCACCCTGTACGGGGCGATCGAGGCCAACATGATCGCCATCCCCATCGCCGACAAGCTGGAGCTGCGCAGCGGTGAGGAGAGGCTGAGTCGCTGTCTGGTGCTGGACGCCATCATGGGCATTCAGGATGGCCAGAACCCGCGGGTGATCCAGTCCATGCTGCAGAACTACCTGAACCAGTCCAAACGTAACAATGGCAGCGAGTAGGGGTTCTTATGTCTGATTGCAAGTGTCCGCCACCCGGGTTGCCCGGCTATATGGGAACCTTCGCTGACCTGATGTCGCTGTTGATGTGCTTCTTCGTGCTGCTGCTCTCGTTTGCCGAGATGGACGTGCAGAAGTTCAAGCAGATTGCCGGCTCCATGGAGAAGGCGTTCGGGGTGCAGAACATTCTCGAGGTGAAGGACATCCCTAAGGGAACCTCCGTCATCGCTCAGGAATTCAGGCCGGGTCGCCCGGAGCCCACCCCCATCGATACCATCATGCAGCAGACCATGGACATGACCCAGACCGAGCTGGATTTCCAGCCCGGCGATGCCGATCAGGCCGGCGGTCATGACAAGAGCGAAGAGAAGCTGGTGGGGGGCGACACCCAGCAGGAAGCGCAGAAACAACAGCAGCAGGAGCAGTCCAACGCGCTGGCCAAGGCGTTGGCGGATCAGATGAAGGCGCAGATCCAGGATGGTGCCATCGAAGTGGAGGCGCTGGGCCAGCAGATCATTATCCGGATCCGGGAAAAAGCGGCCTTCCCGGCGGGTTCCGCCTTCCTGCAGCCCCAGTTCTGGCCGGTGGTGCGCAAGGTGGCGGCTCTGCTCAAGGATGTGCCCGGCGAGATCACCGTCTCGGGCCACACCGATGATGCCGCCACTGAGGATGAGCTGTTCCAGTCCAACTGGGAGCTCTCCTCCCAGCGGGCGGTGGCGGTAGCCCACCAGATGATCAAGGTGCCGGGCTTCGATGGTGGCCGGCTGGTGGTACAGGGCATGGCTGATTCCCAGCCGCTGGTGCCCAACACCAGCCCGGAAAACCGGCGCATGAACCGGCGGGTGGAAATCTCCATCATGCAGGGCAAACCGACGGTGTCAGCCCCGATCAGCGCACAGGAGCAGAAATAGTTCCGGCAAATTCTGATGAGAAAGCGCGATCCCGCTCGCAGGGACTGACATGGATTTTGTGCCGGCTTCATATTAAGATGCCTCATCCGAACCGACAGCTGCGGCTCTCTCTGATAGCCGCAGCTTCTCTTTTCAAGCAACCCAGGTTTCGACTATGAATCATACTCCGATGACTGTTCGCGGCGCTGAAAAGCTGCGTGAAGAGCTCGAATATCTCAAGACCGAGCTGCGTCCGCAGATTATCGAAGCGATTGCAGATGCCCGTGAACATGGTGATCTGAAAGAAAACGCCGAATACCATGCTGCCCGCGAGCAGCAAGGCTTCTGTGAAGGCCGTATCCAGGAAATCGAGAGCAAGCTCTCCAACGCCCAGGTGATCGACATCACCAAGATGACCAACAATGGTCGCGTCATCTTCGGGGCAACCGTGACTCTGCTCAAGAGCGAGACGGAAGAAGAGGTGGTCTACCGTATCGTGGGCGACGACGAGGCGGACATCAAACAGAACATGATCTCCGTGAATTCCCCCATTGCCCGTGCTCTGATCGGCAAGGAAGTGGACGATGTGGCCATCGTCAAGACGCCGGCAGGCGATGTGGAGTACGAGATCCTGGAAGTTGCCTACCTCTGAGGTAGGTTGATGCCAGAACAGGGGAGCCCGGCTCCCCTGTTTGTATTTAGCGGGGCTGGTAAGCCTGGGTGAAGGCGTCCTGATGACGCTGGAACATCCAGTTGCGCAGCAGTTCAAGGTCCGGTTTGGCCATCTGGAAATGCAGTGCCCAGCCCTGAATGCCGTTGCGACGATGAATGTGCCTTACCAGCTCTGCGCTGAGCGGCAGGGGGGCGAGATCCTCAATGAGCAGGCTGCCTGTCAAGGTGGCGCCGACGGCCAGCCCGGGCGGCAGGCCCTCGACGACCAGACCATCGAGCGACAGGCTGTGCACCAGATACTCGTGCTCACCCATCCTGAAGCTGGCCTGCTCGTCCAGCCGCCAGGTGCGTGGATGGGGATAACCCAGCTCCTTGATGACGGGGGCGGTGATGCGTGGCTCGACGAAGCCATCATCCCCTTGAGTGAAGCGCAGCGGAAAACGGAGCTGATGCCCGGCAAAACGGGCTTCCAGCACCAGCTGGTCGGCGCGTTGCAGCAGGCCTAGCAGGGGAGTGGCGAGATAACCGCTCAGGGATTGACCGGCGGCCGTCTCCTGATCGCTTCCCAAGTCCCGTAGCATGGCCAGTTCATCTTCGGTGAGAATCTGATGGTGATCCATAGCGGGTATCCACGAGTATTCATCGCAGGTTAAGGGCCTGGCGACTACTTTGGCAAGCGACTTGGGAAGAAGGGAAATGAAGGAAAGAGCGATGCTCTTTCCTGTTACTTGCGGGGCAGTTGGATTTTCGGCTCGTTGGCCTGACGATAGATGGTCAGCACGTGGCCGATGCTCTGTACTTTCACCGCGCCGGTTTCACGGACGATGGCATCCATAACCAGCTGTTTCATCTCACGATCTTCAGACGCAACCTTAACCTTGATCAGCTCGTGGTGGTTGAGCGCCAGATCGATCTCGGCCAGCACACCTTCGGTCAGACCGTGTTGTCCCAGCAGGACGACCGGCTTCAGACTGTGGGCAAGGCCCTTGAGGTACTGTTTCTGTTTATTGTTGAGAATCATGGCAATTTCTTCATAAGTCAGGGTTGAAAGGGGCGTATTCTACCCCCACTTAGCCCTTAATACTAATAACCCTTGTGGTTTTTTAAAGTCGACGATCATGACCCAGAAAAAACATTCCCCCAGTTCAACCCGCTGGTTAAAAGAGCATTTTGACGATCAATACGTCAAAAAAGCCCAGAAGTTGGGACTGAGATCCCGTGCCGTGTTCAAGATCGACGAGATCCAGGGCAAGGACAAACTGCTCAAGCCGGGCATGACGGTGGTGGATCTGGGGGCGGCCCCCGGTGGCTGGTCCCAGTTTGCCATCGACCAGGTCGGTGACAAGGGTCGAGTGATCGCCTGCGATATTCTGCCGATGGATTCCATCGCCGGTGTCGATTTCCTTCAGGGCGACTTTCGGGAGGAAACTGTGCTGGGCGCTCTGCTTGAACGGGTAGGTCCGGACAAGGTTGACGTCGTCATGTCCGACATGGCGCCCAACATGAGCGGTACCCAGCAGGTGGATCAGGCCCGTTCCATGTATCTGGTCGAACTGGCGCTGGACATGTGCAATCAGGTCCTGCGGGCCAACGGCAGCTTCGTGGTCAAGGTGTTCCAGGGGGAGGGGTTTGATATCTATCTCAATGAAATCCGTAAACTTTTCACTGCCGTCAAGATTCGTAAACCAGACTCGTCTCGTGCCCGTTCACGAGAAGTCTACATTGTGGCTACCGGTTTTAAACTGTAGTACCCTAACCTTCATCGTTAACTGTCAGTCTGCGAGGTTACTGATTTGAGTGACATGGCGAAAAACCTAATCCTGTGGCTGGTCATCGCCGTCGTGTTGATGTCGGTGTTCAATAGCTTCAGCCCCAGCGATACCACCAGTCGCCAGCTGGACTATTCCAGCTTCGTTAAAGAAGTGACCCAAGAGCAGATCCGTGAAGTGCGGATGGATGGCAAGGTCATTAATGGCGTCAAGCGCACCGGTGAACGCTTCACCACCATCATCCCGGCGCCGGATCCCCAGCTGCTCAACGACATGCTCAATCACAATGTCAAAGTGATGGGCGAGAAGCCGGAAGAGCCGTCTCTGCTGACGTCCATCTTCATTTCCTGGTTTCCGATGTTGCTGCTGATCGGTGTCTGGGTCTTCTTCATGCGTCAAATGCAGGGCGGTGGTGGCAAGGGTGCCATGTCGTTCGGCAAGAGCAAGGCTCGCCTGATGAGTGAAGATCAGATCAAGACCACTTTTGCCGACGTGGCTGGCTGTGACGAGGCCAAGGAAGAGGTGAAGGAGCTGGTCGACTATCTGCGCGATCCGAGCAAGTTCCAGAAACTGGGTGGCAAGATCCCGACCGGCGTACTGCTGGTCGGTCCTCCCGGTACCGGTAAGACCCTGCTGGCCAAGGCCATTGCGGGCGAGGCCAAGGTGCCCTTCTTTACCATTTCGGGTTCAGATTTCGTCGAGATGTTCGTGGGTGTCGGTGCCTCCCGGGTGCGCGACATGTTCGAGCAGGCCAAGAAGTCTTCTCCCTGCATCATCTTCATTGACGAGATCGATGCGGTCGGTCGCCAGCGTGGCGCCGGTCTGGGCGGTGGTCATGACGAGCGTGAGCAGACCCTGAACCAGATGCTGGTCGAAATGGATGGCTTTGAAGGCAATGAAGGCATCATTGTCATCGCCGCCACCAACCGTCCTGACGTACTGGACCCGGCCTTGCTGCGTCCGGGTCGTTTCGACCGCCAGGTCGTGGTCGGTCTGCCGGATGTCCGTGGTCGCGAACAGATCCTGAAAGTGCACATGCGCAAGGTGCCGTTGGCGGATGATGTCAATCCGGCGCTGATTGCCCGCGGCACCCCCGGTTTCTCCGGTGCTGACCTGGCCAACCTGGTCAACGAAGCGGCCCTGTTCTCGGCCCGCGAGAGCCGTCGTGTGGTTTCCATGGCCGAGTTTGAAAAGGCCAAGGACAAGATCATGATGGGCGCGGAACGTCGCTCCATGGTGATGAAAGAGTCCGAGAAGGAGATGACGGCCTATCACGAAGCCGGTCACGCCATCATTGGTCGTCTGGTGCCGGATCATGATCCCGTCTACAAGGTCTCCATCATTCCGCGCGGTCGTGCGCTGGGTGTGACCATGTATCTGCCAGAGCAGGATCGCTGGAGCCACTCCAAGCAGCATCTGGAGTCCATGATCTCCAGCCTGTATGGCGGTCGTCTGGCGGAAGAGTTGATCTACGGTGCCGAGAAGGTATCGACCGGTGCGTCCAACGACATCGAGCGCGCCACCGACATCGCCCGCAAGATGGTGACTCAGTGGGGCATGTCCGAGCGTCTCGGCCCCATGCTCTACGCGGAAGAAGATGGCGAGGTGTTCCTCGGTCGCAGCATGGCCAAGGCCAAGCACATGTCCGATGATACTGCGCGCGTCATCGACGCCGAGGTCAAGCAGGTCATCGATCGCAACTACGCCCGCTCCAAGCAGATCCTGCTGGACAACATGGACGTGCTGCACAGCATGAAAGATGCGTTGATGAAGTACGAGACCATCGATGCCAAGCAGATCGATGATCTGATGGCTCGCCGCGAAGTGCGTGCCCCCAGCAACTGGCATGATGAGCACGGTGATACCCCGCAAGGCGGTGCCACGGTTGCAGCAGAGGCCAAGCCGGCGGTAGCCGAGACCGAGCAGGTGGCTGATGTGGATATCGACAAGGCCAACGATCTGCCGGCCAAATAAATCGTGATGATACAAACCCCGGGCTGGCCCCGGGGTTTTTCTTTATGTCAACGGAAGTAACGATGCAGCTAACCAGCAAGGGGCTCAGCCTCTCCCTCGAACGTCCCCACGTCATGGGGATCCTCAATGTGACACCGGACTCCTTCTCCGACGGCGGTCATTTCAATCAGCTGGAGCGGGCGATGACCCATGCGCGCCAGATGGTGGCGGAGGGGGCGACCCTCATCGACATCGGTGGCGAGTCGACCCGTCCCGGAGCGCCCGATGTGAGCGAGCAGGAGGAGCTGGACAGAGTCATTCCTGTGGTGGAGCGCATGGTCGCCGAGCTGGAGGTGATGATCTCCCTGGATACCTCCAAGGCGGCGGTAATGCGGGAAGGCTGCGCGGCGGGTGCCCATCTTATCAACGACGTACGAGCCCTGCTCGAGCCGGGGGCCCTGGCCGCGGCCGCCGTTGCCAACGTTCCGGTGTGCCTGATGCACATGCAGGGACAGCCCAGAACCATGCAGGCAGAGCCGCATTATGACGATCTGCTGGGGGAGGTGAGGGCTTTCTTCGACGAGCGGATCGCCGCCTGCCTGGCAGCGGGAATACGGAGGGAGCAGTTGTTGCTGGACCCCGGTTACGGTTTTGGCAAGACGCTCGCGCACAACTATCAGCTGCTTGCGCAGCAGGAGAAGTTGCTCGATTACCAGCTTCCGCTCTTGGTCGGTATGTCGCGAAAGTCTATGATAGGCAACCTGCTCGGCCGTTCAGTTGATGAACGGCTGGCCGGCAGTCTGGCCTGTGCGCTCATCGGGATGCAGCGCGGTGCCCGGATCATTCGGGTGCACGATGTGCGAGCGACCATGGATGCCTTGCGTACTGGCTGGATGGTCATGACGGGACAAGATTTCATATCCAAATAAAAACGAGAACAGACAATGGCAAGAAAGTATTTTGGCACCGACGGTGTACGCGGCAAGGTGGGTGAATACCCAATCACCCCGGATTTCGTGATGAAACTGGGCTGGGCAGCGGGCAAGGTGCTCTCCAAGAAGGGTACTCGCAAGGTGCTGATCGGCAAGGATACCCGCATCTCCGGCTACATGCTGGAGTCCGCACTGGAGGCGGGCCTGTCCGCCGCGGGTCTCAAGGCCATTTTGATGGGCCCCATGCCCACCCCGGCCGTCGCCTACCTGACCCGCACCTTCCGAGCAGAAGCCGGCATCGTCATCAGCGCTTCCCACAACCCCTATTACGACAACGGCATCAAGTTCTTCTCCGCCGACGGTACCAAGCTGCCTGACGAAGTCGAGATGGCTATCGAAGCCGAGCTGGACCACGAGCTGAAGTGTGTGGAGTCCGCCGAGCTGGGCAAGGCACTGCGCATCGACGATGCCGCCGGTCGTTACATCGAATTCTGCAAGAGCACTTTCCCCTCCAATCTGAGCCTGGAAGGGCTGAAGATGGTGGTTGACTGTGGTCATGGTGCGACCTACCACATTGCGCCCTCCGTGTTCCGCGAGCTGGGGGCAGAAGTGATCGCCATCGGCTGCAGCCCGGATGGTCTCAACATCAACGACGGTGTCGGTTCGACCGCGCCCGAAGCCCTGGCGGCCAAGGTGCTGGAGTGCAAGGCGGATCTGGGGGTGGCCTTCGATGGTGATGGCGACCGTCTGGTGATGGTGGACAACACCGGCTATATCATCGACGGCGATGAAATCCTCTACATCATTGCCCGCGATGCACTGCGCAATGGTCGCCTCAAGGGAGGCGTGGTGGGCACCCTGATGGCCAACATGGGTCTGGAACTGGCGCTGCAGACCCTCGGCATCCCGTTCGCTCGCGCCAAGGTGGGCGATCGCTACGTGCTGGAGATGATGAACGAGAAGGGCTGGCGCATCGGTGGCGAGAATTCCGGTCACATCATCTGCCTGGATCAGACCACTACCGGGGATGGCATCGTCGCCGCCCTGCAGGTACTGACAGCCATCTGTACCGCCGAGATGCCGCTGGCCAAGCTGCGCTCCGGCATGAACAAGTTCCCGCAGGTGCTGGTCAATGTGCGCTTTGCCGAAGGCAAGGACCCGCTGGCGGCCGACGCCGTGCAGCAGGAAGTGGCCAAGGTGGAACAGGAGCTGGCTGGTCGTGGTCGTGTGCTGCTGCGCAAATCTGGCACCGAACCTCTGATCCGCGTGATGGTGGAAGGGGAACATGAACAGCAGGTGCGTGATATGGCCCAACGCATCGCACAACAGGTCGAATCGGCGTTTTAATGAACAAAAAGGGCGGCTTTTAAGCCGCCCTGGTTGTATCTTGTTCAAACGATTCGAAAATTTGAAAATAGCGCTTGTCAGCTGACAATCCTCTGGATATTATCAGCCCCGCTTTCGCAAGGGAGTTGCCGATGGGACATCGCAAGCCGTTTGTAGCCGCCAACTGGAAGTTACACGGTAGTAGGTCGCAGTTAGAGCAGTTTACCGGTCAATGTCTGAAGGGCATTGATGAACGAGTAGACGTGGTCTTGTGTCCATCCCATGTGCATCTCGACTTTACGGCCGCATTGCTCGGTGAGCAGCGGACAATGAAGTTGGGGGCTCAGAATGTGAGCCAGCACAGACAGGGCGCTTACACGGGGGAAATCTCGTGTCAGATGCTGGTCGAGGCAGGGTGTCGATACGTACTGGTAGGGCACTCCGAGCGTAGGCGTCTCTTTGGTGAGACCAGTTTTATCGTCGCAGAGAAGTTTGCGGCAGCCAGAGCGGCAGGTCTGATCCCCATTCTCTGTTTGGGTGAATCAGGGGCGGCAAGGCAGGCGAGAAGAACCTTCGAGGTGATCGCCGAAGAGCTGGACATCGTCATAGAGAAAAATGGCGCGATGGCTTTCGATAATGCTATCATCGCCTACGAGCCGATTTGGGCTGTAGGTACAGGTAAATGCGCCACACCCGAGCAGGCACAAGAGGTTCATTCCTTTATACGTGGTCGCTTGGCGGAGGATACTCCGGTCATAGGTGAGAAAGTCAGAATCATCTATGGTGGGAGCGTGACGCCGGCCAATGCGAGAGAGTTGTTTGCCCAGCCCGACGTTGACGGCGGCCTGATTGGTGGAGCAAGTCTCGATGACCAGACGTTTTTAGGAATTGTTGAAGCGGCAAAGGGTGCAAGTTAAATGTACGAGATTCTTTTGGTCGTTTATCTGCTGGTGTCACTGGCTCTGATTGGTCTGGTGATGATTCAGCAAGGTAAAGGGGCTGACATGGGCGCCTCCTTCGGCGCAGGGGCATCGAATACCGTATTCGGCTCCGGTGGTTCAGGCAGCTTCCTGACCCGCACAACAGCGATTTTGGCTACTCTGTTCTTCTTGATTAGCTTGGTGCTTGGCTCTATGTCCAGCAACAAGGTCAAACAGGGTAGTGAATGGGAAAATCTGCAACAAACCCAACAGGTTGAGCAGAGCAAAGCGCCAGTCAAGAAAGACACTGACGTTCCCGAGTAAGAGTTTTGCCGTGGTGGTGGAATTGGTAGACACGCTATCTTGAGGGGGTAGTGCTCTAGGGTGTGCGGGTTCGAGTCCCGCCCACGGCACCAATTAAGCAGTGAGCCCGGGTAACCGGGTGTATTATAGCCAGTCAGTCTTGTGTGACGAGGGTGAAGTGGCTATAATCTCGCACGATTTCGGACGCGGGGTGGAGCAGCATGGTAGCTCGTCGGGCTCATAACCCGAAGGTCGTCGGTTCAAATCCGGCCCCCGCAACCAAATTTCACGCATTTCCTACGCTCAGGAAGGCGGTCGCTGCGAGGCGACAATCAGGGTAAAGCGCCAAGCCCCGATTTGACATCGGGGCTTTTTGTTATGTGCAATTTACTCTGAACCAATTTCTATCTGGGCTTTATGCCCTTTTTTTGTTTTTTCGGAGGGTGACTTTGGCTACGTTGGAACAACGTTTGACCGATCTGCTCGAGGCTCCTGTCGTTGCCTTGGGCTTTGAACTGTGGGGTATTGAGTTTATCCGTGCGGGTAAACACTCCACCTTGCGCGTCTATATCGACGGCGAGCATGGCGTGAGCGTCGAGAACTGTGCTGAGGTCAGCCATCAGGTTGGCGCCATCATGGATGTCGAAGATCCCATCACCGAGGAGTATTACCTCGAGGTGTCTTCCCCGGGTCTGGATCGTCCCCTGTTCAAGGTTGCCCAGTTCGAAAAATACGTTGGCCAAGAGGCGGCGGTAACGCTTCGGATGGCAACAAACAACCGCCGCAAGTTCAAAGGCGTAATCAAAGCCGTGCAGGGCGACATGATCACCCTGACGGTAGATGGTAAGGACGAAGTGTTGGCTTTCACCAATATCCAAAAAGCGAACATAGTGCCGAACTTTGGTTAACGAGGCTATCGGATATGAATAAAGAGATTTTGCTGGTCGTTGACGCAGTTTCCAACGAGAAGGCGGTACCCCGCGAGAAGATTTTCCAGGCTCTGGAAACCGCGTTGGCGACAGCGACCAAGAAAAAATACGAAGGCGAGATTGAAGTTCGGGTCGAGATCGATCGCAAGACCGGTGACTACGACACTTATCGCCGCTGGGTGGTCATTGCAGATCAAGCTGCGATGGAAAACCCCTACGCCGAGATTACCCTGGAAGCTGCCCAGATCGAGCAGCCAGAAATCCAGATCGGTGAATACGTTGAAGATCAGATCGACTCTGTCACCTTCGACCGCATCACCACCCAGACTGCCAAGCAGGTCATCGTGCAGAAAGTGCGCGAAGCCGAGCGTTCCCAGGTCGTTGACCAGTTCAAGGACAAGGAAGGCACCATCATCAGCGGCGTGGTCAAGAAGAGCAACCGCGACAACGTGATCCTGGATCTGGGCAGCAACGCCGAAGCCGTGATCTTCCGCGACGACATGCTGCCGCGCGAGACCTTCCGCCCGGGTGACCGCATCCGTGGTCTGCTCTACGCCGTGCGTCCGGAAGCCCGTGGTTCCCAGCTGTTCGTCAGCCGTTCCAGCCCGGACTTCCTGAAAGAGCTGTTCCGCATCGAAGTACCGGAAATCGGTGAAGAGATGATCGAAATCATGGGCGCAGCCCGTGATCCGGGTTCCCGCGCCAAGATCGCGGTGAAGACCAACGATCGTCGTATCGACCCGATCGGTGCCTGTATCGGCATGCGTGGTGCACGCGTTCAGGCGGTCTCCGCCGAGCTGAGCGGCGAGCGCGCCGACATCGTGCTGTACGATGACAACCCGGCCCAGTACGTGATCAATGCTATGGCGCCTGCCGATGTGGCCTCCATCATCGTTGATGAAGACAACCACACCATGGACATCGCCGTGGAAGCCGCCAACCTGGCCCAGGCCATCGGTCGCAACGGTCAGAACGTGCGTCTGGCTTCCCAGCTGACCGGTTGGGAGCTGAACGTGATGACCGTCGAGGACATGCGTGCCAAGCACCAGGCCGAGAACGACCGCATCCTGACGCTGTTCACCAGCACTCTGGACATCGATGACGATTTCGCCAGCCTGTTGATGGAAGAGGGTTTCTCCACTCTGGAAGAGATCGCCTTCGTGCCGGTCAACGAGCTGCTGGCCATCGATGGCCTGGACGAAGACATGGTGGAAGAGCTGCGCAAACGCGCCAAAGATGCTCTGACCACCAAGGCTTTGGCCAAAGAAGAATCCTTTGAAGGTGTAGAGCCTTCCGAAGAACTGCTCAATCTGAACGGCCTTGGCCGTGAAATGGCGTACGCACTGGCCGCTCGCGGCATCGGTACCCTGGAAGATTTGGCAGAGCAAGGCATCGATGACCTTGCTGATATTGAAGGGCTGACGGCAGAGAAAGCCGGTGAGCTGATTATGGCTGCTCGTAATATCTGTTGGTTCGGAGAAGAGCAGTCTGAGTAAGATCAAACGGAGGAAAATGAATGGCAGAAGTATCAGTCAAACAACTTGCCACTGACATCGACACACCGGTTGATCGTCTTCTCCAGCAGTTTGTCGATGCCGGTATCAGCAAGAGCAAGGCCGACGACATGGTCAGCGAGTCTGAGAAACAGACACTGCTGGCCCATCTGAAGAAACAGCATGGAGGTGACGAGGTCGCCGCACCTGCCCGCATGACCTTGCAGCGCAAGACCAAGAGCACCATCAGTGTTCAGGGGACTGGCGGCAAGAACAAGGAAGTGCAGGTAGAAGTGCGCAAGTCTCGCACCTATGTAAGACGTTCGGCGCTGGAAGATGAACAGCGCCAGGCGGAAGCCGAGGAAACAGCGCGTTTGGAAGCAGAAGAAAAAGCTCGTCGCGAGGCCGAAGAGAAGGCCCGTCTCGACGCTGAAGAGAAGGCTCGCCGTGAGGCTGAGCAGGCTCGTCGTGAAGCTGAGGAAAAGGCGCGGATCGAGGCACAACAAAAGGCTCGACAGGCTCAACAGCCCGCCAAAGCAGCCGGTAGCACAGCTCAGCAAGAGGCAGAAAAGATGGCCAAGCGCGAAGCAGAAGAACTGAAGCGCCAACAAGAACAAGCAGCCTTGACCAAGGCTGAGGAACTCGCCGCGAAGAAAGCCGAAGAGGCTCGTGTCATGGCGGAACAGAACGCAGCCCGCTGGGCTGAAGAAGAAGCCGCTCGCGCCAAAGAGAGCAGCGATTACCATCTGACCACCAACAAGCACGCTCAGGCGGCTGAAGATGAGTTGGATCGTAAGGAAGAGACCAGCCGCCGCACTGCCGCTGCTGCCAAGGGCCCGAAAAAGGCCGGTCGTCGTGAAGACGATCGCGATGCGCGCAACCCGCGTGCTCGCAAGGGCAAGCGTGGCAAGGTTGCCACTCCGAACGCCATGAAGCACGGCTTCAACAAGCCGGCTGCCGCGGTGAACCGCGACGTGGTGATCGGCGAGACCATCACTGTGGCCGACCTGGCCAACAAGATGGCCGTCAAGGGCGTTGAAGTCATCAAGGTGATGATGAAGATGGGTGCCATGGCCACCATCAACCAGGTGATCGACCAGGAGACCGCTCAGCTGGTCGCCGAGGAGATGGGTCACAAGGTGGTGCTGCGTCGCGAGAACGAGCTGGAAGAGGCGGTACTGTCCGATCGTGACGAGACCTCCGAAGCCAAGCCGCGCGCGCCGGTCGTGACCATCATGGGTCACGTCGACCACGGCAAGACCTCGCTGCTGGACTACATCCGTAAAGCCAAGGTTGCCGCGGGCGAAGCCGGTGGTATTACCCAGCATATCGGTGCTTACCACGTCGAAACCGACAGTGGCATGATCACCTTCCTGGATACCCCGGGTCACGCGGCGTTTACCTCCATGCGTGCTCGTGGTGCCAAGGCGACCGATATCGTGGTGCTGGTCGTTGCTGCCGATGATGGCGTGATGCCGCAAACCATCGAAGCCATCCAGCACGCCAAGGCCGCTGAAGTGCCCTTGGTAGTGGCGGTCAACAAGATCGACAAACCGGAAGCGGATCCGGATCGCGTCAAGACCGAGCTGGCCCGTTACAACGTCATGTCAGAAGACTGGGGTGGCGATTGCCAGTTCGTCCATGTCTCCGCCAAATCCGGCCAGGGCATCGATGACCTGCTGGAAGCCATCCTGATCCAGTCCGAAGTACTGGAGCTGAAAGCGGTGGTTGACGGCATGGCCAACGGCGTCGTGATCGAGTCCTTCCTGGACAAGGGTCGTGGCCCGGTTGCTACCGTGCTGGTACAAGAAGGTACCCTGCGTCAGGGCGACATCGTGCTGTGCGGCCTGGAATATGGTCGTGTCCGTGCCATGCGCGACGAGCTGGGTCGCGAGATCAAGGAAGCGGGTCCGTCCCTGCCGGTGGAAATCCTCGGCCTGTCCGGCGTTCCCTCTGCCGGTGACGAAGCCACTGTCGTGCGTGACGAGAAGAAAGCCCGTGAAGTGGCGCTCTACCGTCAAGGCAAGTTCCGCGAAGTCAAGCTGGCTCGCCAGCAGAAGGCCAAGCTGGAAAACATGTTCGCTAACATGACCGAGGGCGAAGTGTCCGAAGTGAACGTGGTGATCAAGGCCGACGTACAGGGTTCCGTGGAAGCGATCTGCGATGCCCTGGTCAAGCTCTCCACCGACGAAGTGAAGGTGAAGATCGTGGGTTCCGGTGTGGGTGGTATCACCGAGACCGACGCTACCCTGGCTGCCGCGTCCAGCGCCATCCTGGTGGGCTTCAACGTCCGTGCCGATGCCTCTGCACGCAAGGTCATCGAGGCCGAGAGCCTGGATCTGCGTTACTACTCCGTCATCTATGACCTGATCGACGAAGTGAAGCAGGCCATGAGCGGCATGCTGGCCCCCGAGTACCGTCAGGAAATCATCGGTCTGGCCGAAGTGCGCAGCGTGTTCAAGTCACCGAAGTTTGGTGCCGTGGCCGGCTGTATGGTCACCGAAGGTGTGGTCAAGCGTTCCAACCGCATTCGCGTTCTGCGCGACAACGTGGTTATCTATGAAGGCGAGCTGGAATCCCTGCGTCGCTTCAAGGATGACGTCAACGAAGTCAAGAACGGCTACGAGTGTGGTATCGCGGTCAAGAACTACAACGACGTGCGCGAAGGCGACCAGATCGAAGTTTACGAGACCGTTGAAATTCAACGGACTCTGTAAGGCTGGAGTCAGATTAAATAGGGGGCCGCGGCCCCCTTTTATCGCAGGATAGAATATGGCCAGAGAATTTAGCCGGACCCGTCGGGTCGGACAGCAGATCCAGCGTGAAATCGCGCTCATTCTGCAGCGCGAGGTCAAGGATCCGCGCATCGGCATGGTGACCGTTTCCG
Organism: Aeromonas sp. CD; assembly: GCF_033349375.1. NCBI lineage: Bacteria > Pseudomonadati > Pseudomonadota > Gammaproteobacteria > Aeromonadales > Aeromonadaceae > Aeromonas > Aeromonas sp. CD. The sequence continues at coordinate 3,770,301 of NZ_CP137631.1, read as the reverse complement.
ATGTGGAAGTGTCCCGTGACCTCAATTACGCCAAGGTGTATGTCACCTTCTTGCAGCTGGAAAATGATGCCGAACGCATCAAGGAAGGGCTCAAGGCGCTGACGGAAGCCGCTGGCTACATCCGCAGCCTGCTGGGCAGCGCCATGCGTCTGCGGGTCGTGCCCGAGCTGCGTTTCTTCTACGACCAGACCCTGGTCGAGGGGATGCGTCTCTCCAACCTGGTGACCAACACCATCCGTGAAGACAAGCGTCGCATGGCCGAATCCGGTCGTGAAGAAGACGATGCCGCGCCGGATGAAACTACTGAGGATAACGCCTGAGATGTCTCGTAGACGTCGTTTCAAGGGCCGTGATGTGCACGGTATCCTGCTTCTGGACAAGCCGACCGGGTTGACCTCCAACGATGTGTTGCAGAAGGTCAAGCGGATCTACAACGCCGCCAAGGCCGGCCACACCGGCGCCCTGGACCCGCTGGCAACCGGCATGCTGCCGATCTGCCTCGGCGAAGCCACCAAGTTCTCCCAGTATCTGCTGGAAGCGGACAAGCGCTACGAGGTGACCGCCAAGCTGGGCGAGCGCACCAATACCAGCGACTCCGATGGCGAGGTGGTCTCCACCCGGCCGGTGAACGTGGCCGTGGGTACCCTGATCGAGTCGCTGGACCAGTTCCGCGGCCCCATCATGCAGGTGCCGTCCATGTACTCCGCCCTCAAGCACAACGGTCGCCCGCTCTACGAGTATGCCCGTGAAGGCATCGAGATCGAGCGGGAAGCCCGTCCCATCACGGTGTTCGAGCTCAAGCTCATCAGCTTTGAAGGGGACGAGGTCAAGCTGGAGGTGCACTGCAGCAAGGGCACCTACATCCGCTCCCTGGTGGACGACTTGGGGGAGGTGCTGGGCTGTGGCGCGCACGTCACCCAGTTGCGCCGTACCCAGGTGGCCAGCTATCCCTATGAGCGGATGCTGACCCTGGAACAGCTCGAGTGCATCTTCGAGCAGGCCAAGGCCGAAAGCATTCCGCCGCGCGAGCAGCTGGATCCGCTGCTGCTGCCGATGGACACCGCAGTGGCAAGCCTGCCCGAGGTGAACATGCTGGCCGCCGTGGCCGCCTATGTGAACCAGGGCCAGGCCGTGCAGGTCGCCGGAGCGCCGCAGAGCGGTCAGGTGCGCATGACGGTTGGTCCGGAGCGCGAGTTCATCGGCGTGGGCGAGATCGACGACGAGGGGCGCGTGGCGCCCAAGCGTCTGGTGCGTTATCACGACGAACACGACGAGGAGTGATCCTCAGGCGGTATCGACGCGTGTTGGCCGTTGTGGCTCTTTCCCGTTGCGAAAAGTGATGGGGACGATTATGATACCGCCCTCATTTCACGGCTGAATTAGAGATTGGCTGTGAACCTTTAAACACTCTACTGGAGTAATACCATGTCTCTAAATGCTGAGATCAAAGCTCAAATCGTTGCTGACAACGCTCGTTGTGCCAACGACACTGGCTCCCCCGAAGTGCAAGTTGCCCTGCTGACTGCCCAGATCAACCATCTGCAAGGTCACTTCAAGGAGCACTCCAAGGATCACCACGGTCGTCGCGGTCTGCTGCGCATGGTTTCCCAGCGTCGTAAGCTGCTGGACTACCTGAAGCGTAAAGACGTTCAGCGTTACGCTGCTCTGATCGCCAAGCTGGGTCTGCGTCGTTAATCGACCATCAGATTTTGCGAAAAAGGGGAACCTCCGGGTTCCCCTTTTTTATTGCGCGTCAGGCTGTTGCCGCCCTCACAGAATTTGTGTCGCTGCTTACCTTTTGCATCGAATCAAGTATACTTGCACGCGAATTTAAAGCGCCAAATTGTAAAAAGGAAATTCACGTGAATCCTATTGTAAAGTCATTCCAGTACGGTCAACACACCGTCACTCTGGAAACCGGAGTGATGGCCCGTCAAGCCACTGCGGCCGTCATGGTCAGCATGGACGATACCTGCGTATTTGTGACCGTAGTTGGCAAGAAAGAGGCCGATCACGGCCGTGATTTCTTCCCGCTGACCGTCAACTACCAGGAGCGTACCTATGCTGCTGGTCGTATCCCGGGTGGTTTCTTCCGTCGTGAAGGCCGTCCGAGCGAAGGCGAGACCCTGATCTCCCGTCTGATCGACCGTCCTATTCGTCCGCTGTTCCCGGAAGGCTTCCTCAATGAGGTTCAGGTGGTTGCCACCGTCATGTCCGTGAACCCGGCCGTTTCTCCCGACATCGTTGCCATGATCGGTGCCTCCGCGGCGCTGGCCATCTCCGGTATCCCGTTCGGCGGCCCGATCGGTGCAGCCCGCGTGGGTTACATGAACGGTCAGTACGTGCTGAACCCGACCACTACCGAACTGCCGCAGAGCGATCTGGACCTGGTAGTTGCCGGTACCGCCAACGCCGTGCTGATGGTTGAATCCGAAGCGGCCATCCTCTCCGAAGAGGTGATGCTGGGTGCCGTGGTATTCGGTCACGAGCAGATGCAGGCCGTTATCAACGCCATCAACGAATTCGCTGCCGACGTCGGCACCAAGCCGTGGAACTGGACTGCTCCTGCCGTCAACGAAGCGCTGAAAGCCAAGGTGGCCGAGCTGGCAACAGCCGAGCTGGGTGAAGCCTACCGCATCACCGAGAAGGCTGTACGTTACGAAACCATCGGTGCCATCAAGGCTCGCGTGGTTGAGCAAGTCATCGCTTCCGGCGTGGAAGAAGATGCCAAGAAGATCGGTGAAGAGTTCCACAGCCTGGAAAGCCGCATCGTCCGTGGCCGCGTCGTCCGTGGCGAGCCGCGCATCGATGGTCGCGATCCGGAAATGATCCGCGCCCTGTCCGTCGCCACCGGCGTACTGCCGCGTGCCCACGGCTCCGCCCTGTTCACCCGTGGTGAAACTCAGGCCATGGTCGTTGCCACCCTGGGTACCGAGCGTGACGCCCAGAACATCGACGAGCTGACCGGCAACCGCGCCGACCGCTTCATGCTGCACTACAACTTCCCGCCATACTGCGTCGGTGAAACCGGCATGATGGGTAGCCCGAAACGTCGTGAAATCGGTCACGGTCGTCTGGCCAAGCGCGGCGTTGCTGCCGTGATGCCGAGCGCCGACGAGTTCCCGTACGTGGTACGCGTGGTATCTGAAATCACCGAATCCAACGGCTCCTCCTCCATGGCCTCCGTCTGTGGTTCCTCCCTGGCGCTGATGGACGCCGGTGTGCCGATCAAGGCCTCCGTTGCCGGTATCGCCATGGGTCTGGTGAAGGAAGAAGAAGGTTTCGTCGTGCTGTCCGACATCCTGGGTGACGAAGATCACCTGGGCGACATGGACTTCAAGGTTGCCGGTACCACCGAAGGTGTGACCGCACTGCAGATGGACATCAAGATCGAAGGCATCACCAAAGAGATCATGGAGATTGCCCTGAAGCAAGCTCGTGGTGCTCGCCTGCACATCCTGAAAGTGATGGACGAAGCCATCCAGGCACCGCGTGCCCAGATCTCCGATTTCGCCCCGCGTATCCACACCATCAAGATCAATCCTGAGAAGATCAAGGACGTGATCGGCAAGGGTGGTTCCGTGATCCGTGCGCTGACCGAAGAGACCGGCACCAACATCGAGCTGGATGATGACGGTACTGTACGTATCTCCGCCGTGGCCAACGAAGCTGCCATGGAAGCGATCCGTCGTATCGAGGCCATCACCGCCGAGATCGAAGTGAACCGCATCTACGAAGGCAAGGTTGTGCGTCTGGCTGACTTCGGTGCCTTCGTCAACATCCTGCCGGGCAAAGATGGTCTGGTGCACATCTCCCAGATCACCGACGCGCGCGTGCAAAACGTGGCTGACCACCTGACCATCGGTGACGTGGTGAAGGTGAAGGTACTGGAAGTGGACCGTCAGGGCCGCGTGCGTCTCTCCATCAAGGAAGCGAACGCCTCGACCGAAGCCGCAGCCGAGCCGGCTGTTGCTGCCGTCGAAGAGCCGGCCGCCGAATAAGCCGCCGAGCCGTGAAAAAGCCGACCTCAGGGTCGGCTTTTTTTATATTTGCGGCTTGATGTTGTCTCTTTTGAGACCTCTTGTTATAACGAAAGGCTTCCCGCGCGACGGGCAACAAGGAGCAGTGTGATGTCGTGGGCCCTCCTCAGGCAGTTTCCTCCCCTGGTCTGGACCGTGATCCTGGGCACCTTCATGGTGCGCACCAGCTATTACATGGTTTGGCCGTTTCTCTCCATCTTGCTCTATCGGGAGTATGGTCTCTCGGCGACCGCCATCGGCGCCATGCTGGGGGCGACTGCGGCCATCTCCACCCTGGTCAGCTTCTATGGCGGCTGGCTGTCCGACAAGCTGGGGCGGCGCAACATCCTGCTGGCGGGTTGCCTGGTCTCCGTGCTCTGCTACGGCCTGCTCGGCTTCTCCCATTCGGTGCTGTGGCTCGGACTCGGGGTGCTCGGCAGCGGCCTCTCCTCCGGGCTCATCGATGCGCCCGGCAAGGCGCTGATGGCCGACAGCCTGGCTTCGGCCAAGGCCCGCGAGCTGGCGCTGCACCTGCGCTACTTCCTGCTCAACCTGGGGGCGGCTCTCGGTCCCCTGCTGGGGGTGACCCTTGGCATCAGTGCCCAGCAGCAGACCTTCCTGCTGCTCAGTGGCAGCTATCTGCTGCTGGGAGCTGCCTTCCTCTGGGGATTTGCGCAAAGCAGGGTAGTGGCGACCCGCGGCAGCGAGCTGGGCTTGCGTGCGGCCATCAAGGTGCTGTGGCTGGACCGTGGCTTCTTGCTGCTGGTACTGGCCAACCTGCTGATGAACCTGGTCTATTCCCAGTTCCACTCACCGCTGGTGCAATACCTGACTAGGGCCGGGACACCAGAGGTGGCGAGCCTCATCGCTCTTCTGGTGGCCACCAACGCCCTGACCGTGGTGCTGCTGCAGTTCCCCTTGCTGCACCTCCTGGCCCGCTGGCCGGGCAAGGTGCGCCTGCAGGTCGGCATCACCCTGTTTCTGGGGGCTCAGGTGCTGTTTGCGCTGGGGGATCCGCAGCAGTGGTCGCACTGGGTTGGGGCGGTACTGATGCTGAGCGTGGGGGAGACCATACTGTTTCCGCTGCTCAACGTGCTGATCGATCAGATGTCGCCCCCGCACCTGAAGGGGAGCTACTTCGGTGCCGGTGCGCTGGCCGGGCTGGGTGGCGCCATCGGCGCTCTACTGGGGGGCTGGATCCTTGCCGTGTGGGGCGGTCAGGCGCTCTATGTGCTGATGGCGGTGCTCTGCCTGTTTACTTTCCTGCTCTATGAGTGGGGCGCCCGCATTGCGCGCCCGGAACGGATTCGGGTCAGGCAGGATTGAACCTCAGTGGGTGCTCTTCTGGTTGACCTGCTTCATGGCCTTCTTGGCGGCATACATGCGCTCGTCGGCCAGCCGGATCAGGTTGTTGCCCTCGTCGAACTGGACCGGCCCGGTCTGCACCAGACCGATGCTGAGGGTGACGTCACTGATCTGCTCGGCCAGCGCGTTGGTCAGCCGCTGCAGGTAGACGTCTCTGGCCTGCTCCTCGTTGCAGTTGGGCAGGATCAGGCAGAACTCGTCCCCGCCGTAACGGAAACAGCAATCCTCCGCTCGTGAGACCTTGCGAATGCAGTCGCCGACGATGCGCAGGATCTCGTCTCCGCGCTGATGGCCCTGGCTGTCGTTGATCTGCTTGAAGTCATCGATGTCGAGATAGGCGATGACCACCGGCTCTGAGCGGCGCTGGCAGGTACGCAGGGTGCGGGTCAGGTTCTCCTGCAGGTGGCGCACGCTGAGCAGGCCGGTGAGGGCATCGATCCGGCTCATCTCCTCCAACTGCTGGGTGCGCTCGCGCACCTTCTCCTCCAGCGACTTGGCGTAGATCTCCGATTTCTCCTTGGAGGACTCGATCTCCGACACCAGGCTGCGGATATAGGTCTCGAACACCAAGGTGATGTCGAACAGGAACAGCTTGTCGAGGGCGGTCAGCATGGTGATGCGGTCCGGCTCATGGTCTATCTGGGTGAAGATATCCTCGATGAGCAGCCCCTTGAGGGTGTTGATGGCGGCCAGATAGAGCTTGGGTTCCACCCCGATCCGCTTGTGCACCAGCCCGATCCGCAGCCGGTTGTTGACGTATTCCAGGTCGTACAGGCCGCTGAACAGGTCGAGAATGTAGCGGCGCTGGGCGGCCCGCAGCCGGGTGAGGGTGTCGGCGTCGCCGATCAGCAGGGCAATTTCGGTGATCCCGGTCTGCAGGGTGTAAAACTTGTCGACCAGGGCGTCGATATGAGGCTCGATTTTGGGACGGTAGCTGGCGAGCAGGGCGAAATCCCGTTCATCCAGCAGCAACAGCTCCTTGCGATGAGCGATTTCGAACTCGGTGATCCGCATTTGTTCCAGCAGAGTCTGTTCGGTTGGATTCATGGCAGTTCCCTGAACGAAAATGAAAGCGCGCACGTTGTTATCTAACTGACAGTGTAGACATTAACAGCTGTGAACAGGTTTTCAAATGGCGCAGGATTATCGCAGATCAATGCCTGCGCCCGGTTCTCGCACTGCTAGAAGGTCAACACCTTGTCGGCCGCCAGTGTCCACTGGGCCAGCAGCGGCAGGGTGCCGATCTCGATCCCCTCGATGAGCGGGAGCGTCGTGATGCCACGGGCATCGGTACAGGTCTTGCAGAGGCGGATGCTGATCCCCTGAGCCAGCAGGATCTCCAGCATCTGGCGCAGGTTGTAGCCCTCGGCCGGAGCCTGGCCCGCCAGTGCGGCGCTGACCGCATCGGACATCAGAAACAGTTTCAGGTTGGCACCGCCCTGTTCGCGCAGGGCGATGGCCAGGCGCAGGGCATTGAACAGGGATTCGCTGCCATAGGGGGCGCCGTTGGCGATGATGACAATCTCTTGATTCATAACAGACTCCTTCATGAAAGTAGCCATTGTAGGCCCATCGGCACCCGGTTGGCGTGATGTCGCACAAACTCTGTCGTAGCGGTTTGCCCGCGCCTTGACCCGGCAGGCCGAGTACGGTCTGATAGGCGGCCATCAAACATGACAGGGGAACGAGGTCGTTATGTGGAAGGTTATCGGAATGAGCATGCTGCTGTTGGCCGGCCAGGCCTATGGCAGTGAGGCCGTTGGCTGCAAGGCGCGCCAGCAGGCCGTCAAGGATCAGCTGGTGTTTGCCAAGGCGCACGACAATGCGGATCAGGTCGCCGGGCTGGAGCGGGCCCTGCGCAATATCGAGACTCACTGTACCGACGCCGGCCTGTTCAAGGAGCAGCAGCAGCGGGTGGCCGAACTCAAGGAGCAGGTCAACGAACGGTTGGTCGAGCTGCAAAACGCCAGGGTGACGGGCAAGCCCGACAAGATCGCCAAGAAGCAGGCCAAGCTGGAAGAGGCCCAGACCAAACTGCTGGCCGCCCAGCGCGAGCTGGATGCCCTGAGCAAGCTGATCAAACCCTGACTCATTGATGAAAAAAGAAGCCGGCGCAGTCCGGCTTCTTTTTTGTCTCGTGTTTCCCTTCGGGCTGGCTCAGCCGCCGCGCCGACCCACCATGTCGGCCGGCACCACCCAGGTATCGAACTGCTGCGCCGTCAGGTGGCCGGAGGCGATGGCCGCCTCCCGCAGGCTGAACCCCTCATGGTGGGCCCGCTTGGCGATCTCTGCCGCCTTGTCATAGCCGATATGAGGGTTGAGCGCCGTCACCAGCATCAGGGAGCGGGCCAGCAGCTCGTCGATGCGGGGCTGGTTCGGGGTGATGCCGACGGCGCAGTGGTCGTGGAAGCTCTGCATGCCGTCCGCCAGCAGCCGCACGCTCTGCAAAAAGTTGTGGGCGATCATCGGCCTGAACACGTTGAGCTCGAAGTTGCCGCTGGCACCGCCGATGTTGATGGCGACGTCGTTGCCCATCACCTGGGCGCACAGCATGGTGAGCGCCTCGCACTGGGTCGGGTTGACCTTGCCGGGCATGATGGAGGAGCCGGGCTCGTTTTCCGGGATGAGCAGTTCCCCCAGCCCGCTGCGGGGGCCGCTCGCCAGCCAGCGCACGTCATTGGCGATCTTCATGAGGGAGGCGGCCAGCGTCTTGAGGGCGCCGTGGCCATGCACCAGGGCATCGCTCGCCGCCAGCGCCTCGAACTTGTTGGGGGCGCTTATCAGCGGCAGACCGGTCTGCTCGGCCAGGGTGGCGGCCACCGCCTCGGCGAAGCCGGGCGGGGTGTTGAGGCCGGTGCCGACGGCAGTGCCCCCTAGCGCCAGCTCGCACAGATGGGGCAGGGCGGCCCGGATATGGCGCTCCCCCTGCTGGAGCTGGGCGACCCAGCCGGAGAACTCCTGCCCCAGGGTGAGCGGGGTGGCATCCTGCAGATGGGTGCGGCCGATTTTGACGATGTCGTCGAAGGCCGCCGCCTTGCCGGCCAGGGTGGCACTCAGGGTGGCCAGGGCGGGCAGCAGGTGCTGGGTGATGGCCGTGACGGCCGCCAGGTTCATGGCGCTCGGGAAGACGTCATTGCTCGACTGGCTCTTGTTCACCTCGTCGTTGGGGTGCACCAGCCTCCCCTCGCCACGGGTGCCGCCGAGCAGCTCGCTGGCCCGGTTGGCCAGCACCTCGTTGAGGTTCATGTTGGTCTGGGTGCCGGAGCCGGTCTGCCATACCCGCAGCGGGAACTCCTCATCATGCTGGCCGCACAGGATCTCGTCGGCGGCGCTCATGATGGCCTGCGCCGTGCGGGCGGGCAGCAGCCCGTTGGCGTGGTTGACCCGGGCACAGGCCGACTTGATGCGGGCCAGGGCGTGGATCAGCGCCGTCGGCTGGCGCTCGCCGGAGATGTCGAAGTGCTGCAGGGAGCGCTGGGTCTGGGCTCCCCACAGCCGATCGGCCGGCACGGCGATCGCGCCGAAGCTGTCGTGTTCAGTCCTGTTCTTCATCTCATCCTCCCTTCATTGCAAAAAAGGGGCGACATCCTGCGCCCCTGTGGGTTCTCAACCGGTCAGTGCCATTCAGCCGCGCGGGCGAAACGGCGTCAGCTCGGCCAGCGGCGCAGCCGTGCTGAACTCCTGAGTGGTTTCGGCGTGCTTGAAGATTTTGAAGCCTTCGCCGCGGGCGCTCCAGTATTCGATGTGCTCGCCACTTATCTGGAGCAGACTTGCCTCGCGCAGAGCCACCACGTGTTCGCTCGGGTTGATGGCGCAGAACTCGGCCAGGCGCTCGTCGCGGGTCTCCCCCATGTGGCCACTGATGCTGGCATCCAGATAGTGGGGGTTGATCTGCAGCGGGAACAGCCCCAGCGCAGGCAGCACGGCGGCGCTGCAGACCGGCATGTCGTTGGTGGTGCGGATGCTGGGGGTGGCCACGTTGCAACCGGCGCTCCAGCCCACATAGGGCACGCCCCGCTCGCGCACGGCGCGCTGGATGGGCACCACCAGGCCGTTCTCGTGCAGCAGCTGGTTGAGGCGCCAGGTGTTGCCGCCGCTGATGAAGATGGCGTCGGCATGGTTGATCGCGTCCACCGGGTCATCGAACTGATGGATGCTGATGGCCTCCACCCCCAGGCTCTCGCTGAGCTCCAGGGCGCGGGCATCCCAGTCGCTGCGGATCACCGCGTAGGGGATGAGCAGGATGCGCTTGACCTGTTTGCGGGCGAGCAGGGTCTGCACCCGATCCCGGGCCCAGCCGAGCAGGCCCGGGCATTCGGTGGCTTTGCCGTTGCTGAGAAGAAGCAGTTCCATGAAGCGTATCCTCGATAAGTGAAAGCGCGAAGAGGTCACCGGCCCCAGGCCGGGTGACGGAAGCCCCCATTCTAGCCCGATTGCTGCTCGGGTTCTGTGATCGATGGCGCCATGTATCCTGATGAGGCCGTTTTTTGACCGCCAGATGCCACAAACCCCGGCATGCCGGGGTTTGTGGTTGCAGCGGATGGGTCAGCTGGCGCTGGCCGGGGCAATCCGGAACTCGGGCTGCTGGCGCAGCTTCCACAGCTCAATCCACTTGCGGATGGCCGACACCAGGATGACGGCGCCCAGCCCCAGCATCAGCAGCGAGATGCCGCCGTTGAGCAGGTTGTAGCCCTTGGCTTCGGGGTTGAAGTAGACGTGGCTGACCATCCAGTAACCGGCGTAGTTGACGGTGACGAACAGGTAGGCCAGCGGGATCAGGCAGGTCAGCATGTAGCGGCGTTTGCTGGCTAGTCGCAGGATGATGGTGGCACCTATGATGAGGCCCACTGAGGCCATCAGCTGGTTCGAGACCCCGAACAGCGCCCACACCGAGCCGATATCACCGGACATCAGCAGATACCCCCACATCACGCAGGCGAGCACGCTGGCGCCGATGGCGCCCGGCATCCAGTCGATGCGTTTGAGGGGCGGGTAGAACTCGCCGAAGAAGTCCTGAATGAGGTAGCGGGAGACTCGGGTGCCGGAGTCGACGGCAGTCAGAATGAACACAGCTTCGAACATCACCACGAACTGGAAGAAGTAGGAGGCGAGGTTACTGAACCAGGGCACCTTGGTGAAGATGTAGGACATGCCCACCGCCAGGGTGACGGCACCGCCGGTGCGGCCGTTCAGATCCATGCCGATCTCTTGGGAGAGGAACGGCAGATCCACCACCTGCATCCCCAGCTTGGCAAAGGCTTCCGGGGTGGCGTTGATGGCGAAGTAGTCAGCCGGGTGCAGGGCGGTGGCAGCGATCAGCGCCATCACGCCCACCACGCACTCGGCCAGCATGGCACCGAAGGCGACCGGCAGGATGTCGCTCCACTTGTCCACTAGTTTCGGGGTGGTGCCGGAGCCGATGAAGGCGTGGAAGCCTGAGATGGCGCCACAGGCGATGGTGATGGAGATAAAGGGCCAGACCGGGCCACCCAGCACCGGGCCGCCGCCGTGGACAAACTGGGTCATGGCGGGGAACTGGATCTCGGGGTTGATGCAGATGACGCCGATCACCAGGGCGCCGAATACACCGATCTTCATGAAGCTGGAGATGTAGCCGCGTGGGGTGAGCAGCAACCAGACCGGCAGCGCGGTGGCGAAGAAGGCGTAGACCGGCAGCGCCAGACTGATGGTCTCGGCGCGCAGGGTCAGCCAGGCACCGAAGGCGCTCTCCTGCACGTAGGGGCCGAAGAAGACGCAGGCCAGCACGGCGATGAAGCCCACCCAGGAGGCGGCTTGCAGGTTGCCGGTCAGCTTGTGCCAGATCCCCACCACCATGGAGATGGGGATGGTCATGAACACCGCGAACACGCCCCAGGCGTTACGCTCCAGTGCGTGTACCACCACCATGGAGAGACCCGCCATGGTGATGGTGATGATGAACAGCATCGCCAGACCCGTGCACCAGCCGGCGATGGGGCCGAGCTCGGCCTTGGCCACCTCGGAGAGGGACTTGCCCTGATGCTTCATGGAGGCGAACAGCACGACAGTGTCGTGCACCGCGCCGCCGATGACGCAGCCGATCAGCAGCCAGAGAAAGCTCGGCAGGTAGCCGTACTGGGCCGCCAGAACCGGGCCCACCAGCGGGCCGGCGGCGGCGATGGCCGCGAAGTGCTGGCCGAAGTTGACCCACTTGTTGGTTGGCACATAGTTCTTGCCATCTTCCAGCTGGTGGGAGGGGGTGACCAGCTTGTCGTCGGCCATCAGCACCTTGCGCACAAAGAACACGCCGTAGAGGCGATAGGCGATGGCGAGGATGCAGAGGGCCGCAATGACGAAGGTGATTGCGTGTTGCATGACGGAGTTTCCTTTTCCTGCGGCCAATCTGGCCGGGCTCAGGCTGCACTCTACGCAGGCGGCAGGGAAAGGGGAGCGCAGAAAAGGTCAGTGGCAGAGGGCCGCCCGCGAGCGGCAGAAAAGCGGCCCCGAGCGGTTTGAGGGATGAGCTGGCGGGTGTGGCAAGCGGGTGAGTGGTAACGGGCAGAGCAGGAGCGGGGAGGGTGGCCCGCCCCTCAGGGGATCTCCAGCAGCTCCTTGAGGGGCTTGAGGTAGCGGCGGCTCACCGGCACCTTGTGGCCGCCCTGGGTCACCACCTCTGCCAGCCCGCCGTCGAGCAGCAGGATCTCGCGGATCTGGCCGGGATTGAGCAGGTACTGGCGGTGACAGCGCACGAAGCCGGTCTTCTCCTCCAGGGTGCGCAGGGTCAGCTCGGTGGTGCCCTGCTGCTGGGCGCTCACCACCTTGTTGCCGGCCAGATCGCTGTGGACGAACTCCACCTCGCCAAGAGGCAGCAGCAGAATGCGGTTGTGGCCGCTGCAGGGAATGCTGCGCAGGGGCTGGGCGATGCGGGTCGGATCCGGCAGCGGCTGGCCTGCCAGCTCACCTTTTGGCGAGAGCAGCCGCTGGATGCGCTCCAGCGCCTTGTTCATCCGTTCGCTGGTGACCGGCTTGAGCAGGTAGTCGAGGGCGTTCTCCTCGAACGCGCGCAGGGCAAACTCGTCGTAGGCGGTGATGAAGACGATGTGGGGGCGCAAGTCCGGGTCCAGCATGCTCACCAGCTCCAGCCCACTGATGCGCGGCATCTGGATGTCGAGAAACAGCAGGTCGGGTTTGAGGCGGTGGATGGCGGGCAGCGCCTCCATGGCGTGGGCACACTCCCCCAGCAGGCGGATGTTGCCCGCCTGCTCCAGCAGCAGCCGCAGCTCCTCGCGGGCGAGGGGTTCATCGTCGACGATCAGGGCGGTCAGCATGGGCTCTCCTGCAGGGGAAGGGTGATCCTCACCCGGGTGGATTGATGGGGCTCGCAGTGAATGGTGACCCCGTACTCGGCGCCGTAACGGGCCTTGATGCGTCGGTCCACTATGTTCATGCCAAGGCCGCTCTCCTCCCGCTTGGCCTGATAGAGACCGGCGTTGTCCTCTACCTCCAGCACCAGCTGCTCGCCCTCCTGCCGCGCCGTCAGAGTGAGCCGGCCGGGCTCGAACATCTGGGAGATGCCGTGCTTGATGGCGTTCTCGACGATGGGTTGCAGGGAGAAGGTGGGTAGCCGGTACTCCAGCAGCGGCTCGGGAATCTGGATCTGCACGCTCAGGTGCTCGGCGAAGCGAGCCTGCTCGATGTGCAGGTAGGCGTTCACGTGCTCCAGTTCGTCGGCCAGGGTCACCTCGTCCCCTTGCCGCTTGAGGTTCTTGCGAAAGAAGGTGGAGAGGTGGTGCACCAGGGTGCGGGCATCCTCGGGGTCGCGCCGGATCACCGCCGCCAGGGTGTTGAGGGCGTTGAACAGGAAGTGCGGGTTGATCTGCGCCTGCAACAGCTTGATCTCCGACTGGGCCAGCAGTCGCTTCTGCTCGTTGTACTTGCTGGCCAGGATCTGGCCGGAGAGCAGCCGCGCAATCCCTTCCCCCAGGGTGCGGTTGATGGAGGAGAAGAACTTGCGCTTGGGCTCGTAGAGCTTGATGGTGCCCACCACCGACCCCTCTTCCCCCCGCAGCGGAATGACCAGTGAGGAGCCGAGTCGGCACTGGGGATGCAGGTTGCAGCTGTAGGGGATGAGGTTGCCGTCGGCATAGACCACCTCGTTGTGCTGGATCGCCTTGAAGGTGTGGGCCGAGTTGATGGCGGTACCCGGCAGGTGGTGATCCTCGCCGATGCCGATGAAGGCGAGCAGCTTCTCCCGATCGGTGATGGCCACCGCACCCACCCCGGTCTCCTCGTAGAGGATGCGCGCCATCTGCTGGCACGCCTCCTGGGTGAAGCCCTTGTCCAGCACCCGCATCGCCCGCTCGGCGATCTTGAGGGCGCGGGCGGAGAAGGCAACCGAGTACTTCTCCAGCATGGCGCGGTGATCGAGGATCATCCGCATGAACATGGCGGCCCCCAGGGTATTGGCCACCAGCATGGGGGCGATGATGTTCTCGATGAGGTGGACGGCGTCGTCAAACGGGCGGGCCACCAGCAAGATGATGCCCATCTGCATCAGTTCGGCGATGAGGGCTACAGATCCCACCACCCAGGGGCTGAACAGCAGGTCGAGCCGGTGGCGGGCGACGAAGTGGCGGTGCACCAGGCCGCCGAGCAGCCCCTCGGCGATGGTGGAGAAGGTGCAGGCCAGCGCGGTAAAGCCCCCCAGCGAGTAGCGATGGATGCCGCCGGTCAGCCCCACCAGCAGGCCAACCACAGGGCCGCCGACGATGCCGCCGAGCACGGCGCCGATGGCGCGGGTGTTGGCGATGGAGTCCTCGACCCTGAGGCCAAAATAGGTGCCCATCACGCAGAAGCCGGAGAAGATGAGGTAGCAGAGGATCTTGTGGGGCCAGCTCAGGGTCACCTGAGTCAGCGGCATGAACAGCGGCGTCTTGGAGAGCAGCCAGGCGATCACCAGATAGACGCAGAGCTGCTGGAAGAGAGATATCACGAGCGCGAATTGTTCGAAAGCCACGGCACACTATCTCGAATGGGGATGCTCATCCAATGGACGCGGAGTATTAGCAAACCCCGATTTGCGCTGCAAGCCGCGGGCGCCGGAATAGCGCGCCTGCGCACAGATTTGCCGGCACCCTGAGCCAAAGGCATCCCCTGTGCGGCAGATGGGACTGGGCATAGGCCCGGCAAGTGGGTCACTCTCCCGGCCTGGCTCAGGGGCCTGGATTAGTGGCTTGGCTCAGGGGGCTGAATGGACGTTTGCATAGAGCAGCATCAGCTCGGCCAGGGAGTCAACCTCGAGGCGCCGCATCAGGCTGGCGCGGCACACCTCGACGGTGCGCACCGAGATACAGAGCTCCTGCGCTATCTGCTGATTCTTGTGGCCCCGGGCGATGAGCTGCAGCAGCTGGTGCTCGCGCGGGGTGAGCCGCTGATAGGCGGCCAGCTGGGCGAAACGGGTGGCCGCACTCAGCGTTGCCTGCTCGGCCCGTGCGATGGCGGCGAGCAGAGGGGCCAGCTGCACCGGCTTTTGCAAGAAATCCACCGCCCCCAGCTTGAGGGACTCCACCGCCAGCGGCACCTCGCCGTGGCCGGTGAGAAACAGGATGGCGATGGGGCTCTGGGCCGCCTTCAGCCGCTGCTGCACCTCGGGGCCCGACAGCCCCGGCATGCGGCAGTCGAGGATGAGGCAGGCGGGCTGGTGCAGGTCGACCTCGGCCAGAAAGCGCTCGCCATCGGCAAAGCTGAACAGCGGCCGCTCGTCGCAGCTCTCCAGCATGAAGCGCAGGGAGTCGAGCACGGCCTCGTCGTCGTCAACCAGATAGAGCGGGGGGCGGGCAGGGGTCGGCATCTCAGTTCCTCGGCATGTCGGTGGATGAAAGGAGGGGGTCGGGGGGCGGCACGGGCAGAATGACCCGGGCCAGGCAGCCGTGGGGGCTCAGGTTCTCCAGACTGAACTGGCCGCGATGGCTCTCGACCACCTCCCGGCAGATGGCCAGCCCCAGCCCCAGCCCCATGCCATCCGGCTTGTCGCTGTAAAACGCCTGCTGCAGTTCGGTGGCGGGGACCCTCAGGCCGGCGCCGTTGTCGCGGATCTCCAGCAGCAAACTCTGCGCCTCGAAGGCGATCAACAGCTCGACCCGGGCAGGCTCCTGTGCCGCTGCTTGCGCAGGGGGGTGAGCAGGAGTGTGAACAGCGGTGCGCGCCTTCTTCACCGCACTCTTCGCTGCACTCTTCGCTACACTCTGCGCCGCACTCTCGGCGCCATTCTTGATGAGGTTGACCAGCAGCTGCTCCATCCCGGTGCCGTCCAGAGGCAGCCGGCGCGGCTGGCCCCGCCAGTGCAGGGAGAGGGCGACGTCGAGCGGCGCCAGCATCTGCTCCAGCAGGGGGCACAACTCCGCCACCAGGGTGGGCAGATCGCAAGGCGCGAAGCGGGGAGGGCGCTTTTGCAGCCGGGCCCTGAGCCGGTTGACGGTCTGGGTGATGCGCTGGACCTGGAGCCCTATCTGTTCCAGGGCCTGACGCAGGGAGGCCTGGGCGGCAGCCTGGGCCGGATCCTGTGCCAATCTGTCCAGTCGCAACAAGGCCCCCTGGCTGTAGTTGGCGATGGCGCTGAGGGGCTGATTGATCTCGTGGGCCACGTTGGCGCCCAGCTCGCCCAGTTCGGCGAGCCGTCTGGCCTGTGCCAGCTGGCGTCCCTTCTGCTCGAGCTGGTGGCGGGCTTTGAGCAGCCGGCGCTGGCTGCGGTTGAACAGGTATTGCAGCAGCAGGTGGTGGCCCCCCAGCAGCAGTACCAGCGCCAGGGCGCCCCAGCCCCACTGTTGATGCTGGCGCAGCCAGTGCCAGGCCGCTTGCCACCAGGGGCCCTGCAGCGGGTGGCGATCCAGCGCCTTGAGCAGGCGGTCGATGGCGAGCTCGCTGGTGGGCACGGTCCAGCCCGCCGAATCGGCGGCGATGGCCGCCTCGCTATCAGCGGGCAGGTCGAACAGCGCGCGGGTCACCGCCAGCGCCAGCGCGGGGGATGCCCGCTCTGTCTTGGCGAAGGACCAGTTGGGGTAGAGTCGGGTCGAGCTCTGGCAACCAAAACCGGCCGGTGCCTGATCGTCCAGCACCCGAAACGCCCCCCTGGCGACCTTGCCCTCCCGCTCCATGCGCTCGAGCTGGCACACCGGCACGATGGCGGCGGCCACCTCCCCTGCCGCCAGCCGCTCGATGAGCCGGTCCAGCGGAAAGCCGGTGAACTGCACGGTGGAGAAGAAGTGCTCCAGCCTGACCCCCTGTTCGCCCGCCTCAAAGCGATAGGCGAGGTAGCCGCCGAAGGCGTTCTCCGAAACGGCGGCGACCGCTTGCCCCTCGAGGTCACGCCAGTGTCGGTAGGGGGCCTGGGCGGGCACCACCAGCGCCGCGCCGATGGCGAGGTTGTCCCCCCCGGCCGGGCTCTTGAGGGTGGCGAGCCAGGCCAGCGGGTACTGGCGCGCCAGACTCACCGACTGGCCCGGGTTGGTGATGACGAAATCGAGGTGCTCGCGGGCGACGGCCTCGGCCAGCTCATCGAGCCCCAGCGGATGCAGTACGAAGCGATGGCCTGGCACGCGCTGAGCCAGCCAGCGCAGCAGCGGTTGCCACTGGGCTCTGGCCAGGGCCGGACCGCGGGTTGCCAGCACGCCGATGCGTATCGGCTCGGCCATGGTCTGCACCGGCGTGGCCTGGGATGGTGCGGATTCCTGTCGGGCCGGCGCTGGCGAAGAGGGGGTCGGGGCGGCCTGCACCCGCAGCGGCAGGGCTGACAGGGCGAGCCAGAGCAGCAGGCTGAGCAGAGGCAAGGGAACTGGGGCGTGCAGGGGGCTCTCCTCTCGGTGCAAAGGGGGCAGTCTATCACCGGGGCGCGCGCTTGCACGCGAACGGGGCCGGGAGGGGCGGCAAACGCCGCCCCGGTCACAGTTCAGCAGGGCTGGGGCATTTTTTATTGCGCTGGATCAACCCGTCTCCCGGTATGTGGAAAACCACAATAGAGGCGACTTCCTGCGTTGAGGACAATCGGCCAAACCCCTTTCAAGCCAGCTCAGCAGAAGGAAAGACGCCATGGAGCCCAGCAAGCGCCGATTGTTATCCGGGATCGCCGCCCTCACCGCAGGGGCGGCCCTGATCCCAGTCACCCAGGTTCAGGCGCAGTCCGTTCCCGCTCCCCGCAACGGGCGAGCGGCCATCAGCCGGGGGGACGGGCGCAAGCGTTACGGCATGCTGATCGACCTGCGCCGCTGCGTCGGCTGTCAGGCCTGCACCGTGGCCTGCACCATCGAAAACCAGCCTCCACTCGGCCAGTTTCGCACCACGGTGAGCCAGTACGAGGTGAGTGACGTGGCCGCCCTCGAGGCTCCCGCCTCCCTCTTGATGCTGCCAAGGCTCTGCAACCACTGTGCCGAGCCCGCCTGCCTCGATGTCTGCCCCACTGGCGCCACCTTCCAGCGCGACGACGGCATCGTCGTGGTCAACAACGACTGGTGCGTCGGCTGCGGTTACTGCGTGCAGGCCTGCCCCTACGACGCCCGCTTCATCAACCACGAGACCAACACCGCCGACAAGTGCACCTTCTGCGCCCATCGGCTGGAGGCGGGGCTCTTGCCCGCCTGCGTGGAGAGCTGTGTCGGCGAGGCGCGCATCATAGGCGATTTGAACGACCCCGCGAGCCGGATAAGCCGCTTGCTGCGCGAACACGAGCCGGCGCTCAAGGTGCTCAAGCCCGAGGCCAATACCCAGCCGCGGGTCTTTTATCTCGGCATGGACGAGGCCTTCGTCAGCAAGGTCGACGGCAACCCGGCCCTGCGCACCCTGCTCACCGACGATGGCAAGGAGATAGCCCATGGTCATTAACGAACTGCTGGCCCCGGCTCAGCCCATCACCTGGCTGCCCTGGGCGGTGCAATATTTCTTTCTCATCGGCCTCGCCTACGGGGCCCTCTGGCTCGGCGCGTTTGAGCTGTGGCGCAAGGCGCCGGACCCGCGGCTGCAGACCCTGGCGGCGGTGCTGATGGTGGCGGCCGGTCTGGTGGCTCCCATCGCCCTGACCGCAGATCTGCACCAGCCGGCCCGGGCCTGGCACTTCTACGCCCAGACGCGCTTTGGCTCCGTCATGTGGTATGGCGCCTATCTGCTGCCGCTGTTCAGCCTGCTCTCCATGCTGCTCGGTTGGCTGCTGATAAGGCCTGCCCTGGCCCGGCGCGGCGCAGAAGGGGACAAGATAGCCCGCCTTGCCCGGCTGCTCTGCCTGGGAAGCTGGTCGGGGCACGTTTGGCTGCGGCCCCTCTCTCTGCTGGCGGCCCTGAGCGGGCTCAGCATCGCCCTCTACACCGGGCTCGAGACCATGGCGGTGGCGGCGCGCCCGCTCTGGCATACCCCCTGGTTGCCCTGGCTGCTGACCCTGAGCGCCGTGCTGGGGGCCCAGAGTGCCCTGCTGCTGCTCAACCGCTTGCTGGCGGGCTGGGGGGGCCAGACCGAGTCGACCCTGCTGCGCCAGAGTGGCTGGACGTTAGGCCTGCTGGCCCTCTCCCTGCTGGGCTGGGCCCTGTTTGGTGGCGCTTCGGCAACAGAGGCCGCAGCCCTCTATCGGCTCGACCCGAGCTGGCGGCTGGCGGCCCACTGGCTGTTGCTGACCCTGGGGCTGGCCAGCCTGCTGATGCTGCTGCGGCCCAGGATCTCTGCCCGCCTGGCACTCTGGGGGCTGGCGCTGCTGGGGCTGCACCTGGTGTGGGGCCTGCGCTGGTTGGTGCTGATCCAGGGGCAGCTCGCACCCAAGTACGGGGCTGGCGTCTATCTCTATGAAATCGCCTGGGGCCCGGCCGGTGTGCTCGGCATTCTCGGCACCTTCGGTCTGCTGCTGGCCCTGCTGGTGGCTCTCTCGGAGCTGGTGCGCCCCTCTGCTTCCCCCGCCATCAAGGCACCCACTCCTTTTGCACGCGAGGCACTCTGATGGATCACAGCAAACGCAAATTTCTCAAGGGCGCCGCCATCGCCGGCGGCACCGGGTTGTTCGTCGCCGGTTACAGCGACACCCTCAAGCAGGTGGCGAGCGGCCTCACCACCGGCAGCTCGGGCCAGCCGACCCGGGATCCGATCCATGGCAACTCGCTGGCCGTGGAGTACCGGGTTGACGAGCGGGGGGAGCTGCACCCCAACCCGGACCAGCGGGTTGCCAACACCATGTGCCTCGGCTGCTGGACCCTGTGCGGAGTGCGGGCCCGCATCGACAACGAACGCGACCAGATAGTGCGGATCCTGGGCAACCCCTATCATCCCCTCTCCGCTCGCCATCACATCGACTTCAAGACCCCGATCAAGCAGGCGCTGCTCGCCACCAGTGGCTACCAGGAAGAGGGGCTGGACGGGCGCTCCACCGCCTGCGCCCGTGGCA
This sequence comes from Aeromonas sp. CD, assembly GCF_033349375.1. Classification (NCBI taxonomy): domain Bacteria; kingdom Pseudomonadati; phylum Pseudomonadota; class Gammaproteobacteria; order Aeromonadales; family Aeromonadaceae; genus Aeromonas; species Aeromonas sp. CD. The sequence goes on along the minus strand of NZ_CP137631.1, from coordinate 3,750,528 downwards.
ATGCCATGCTGGAGCAGCTCGACAGCCCGCAGCGGGTCACCCGTTGTCTCAAGCGGGTGGGGCCCCGTGGCAGCGGTCGCTGGCAGAGCATCCCCTTCGAGCAGCTGGTGGCCGAGGTGGTGGAAGGGGGCGATCTGTTTGGCGAGGGCCAGGTTGATGGGCTGCGGGCCATTCGCAACCTCGCCGAGCCGCTCGACCCGGCCAACCCGGAGTACGGCCCCAGGGCCAACCAGCTGCTGGTGAGCAACGCCTCGGACGAGGGGCGGGATCACTTCATCAAGCGCTTCACCTTCAACAGCTTCGGCACCCGCAACTTCGCCAACCACGGCGCTTACTGCGGCCTGTCGTTCCGGGTCGGGGCCGGCGCCCTGCTGGACGATCTGGAGAAGAACGCCCACCTCAAGCCGGACTGGGACGAGAGCGACTTCCTGCTGTTCATGGGCACCTCGCCCCAGCAATCGGGCAACCCCTTCAAGCGTCAGTCCCGTCAGCTGGCGGCGAACCGGGCGCGACCGGGCAAGCCGTTCTCCTACGTGGTGGTGGCCCCCAGCCTGCCCAACACGGTGAACATGCCGTCCGCCCCCGCCAACCGCTGGCTGCCCATCCGGCCCGCCACCGACTCGGCGCTGGCCATGGCCATGCTGCGCTGGATCATCGACAACCAACGCTACGCCGAGCCCTTCCTGACGGCACCCCATGCTGCCGCTGCCGAGCGGGCCGGCTATCGCGGTTTTTGCAACGCCAGCCACCTGGTGCTGTGCGACGAGTCCCACCCACGCTTCGGCCAGATGCTGCGGGCCAGCGATCTCGGCTTGCCCTTTGAGGGGGAAGCCTATGGGGAGGGGGATGCCATGCTGGTAGAGGCTGCGGGCAGCGGCGAGCCGAGACCCGCTGGCCAGTGCGAGCGGGCCAACCTCTGGGTGAATAGCCTCATCCAGTGCCCCAAGGGGGAGTTCACGGTCAAGAGCAGCTTCCAGCTGCTGGCCGAGGCGTGCCGGGAGCACACTCTCGCGCAATACAGCGCCGAGTGCGCCGTGCCGGTGGCCGACATCGAGGCGCTGGCGCGGGAGTTCACCAGCCACGGCACCCGGGCTGCTGTGGTCTCCCACGGCGGTACCATGAGCGCCAACGGCTTCTACTCGGCCTGGGCCATCATGATGCTCAACGTCATGATCGGCAACCTCAATGCCCGGGGTGGCGCCGTGGCGAGCGGCGGCAAGTTCGATCCCTTCGGGGCAGGGCCGCGCTACGATCTGGCGAGCTTCCCCGGTATGGTCAAGCCCGCCGGGGTCTTCCTGTCGCGCTCCAAGTTCCCCTACGAGAAGACCTCCGAATATCGCCGCAAGCGCGAGGCCGGCCAGAACCCCTATCCGGCGCAAGAACCCTGGTTCCCGATCTCGGGCCCCTTGCTCGGCGAACACCTGACCGCGGCGGTGAACGGTTACCCCTACCGGCTCAAGGCCTGGATCAACCACATGGGCAACCCCCTCTACGGCCAGGCCGGGCTCGCCAAGGCCATAGGTGAGCAGCTCAAGGACCCTGCCGTGCTGCCGCTCTTTATCAGCATCGACAGCTTCATCAACGAGTCCTCGGCGCTGTCGGACTACCTGGTGCCGGACACCCTCACCTACGAGTCCTGGGGCTGGGCCACCGCCTGGCACGGGGTGATGACCAAGGTCTCCACCGGCCGCTGGCCCATCGTGGAGCCCCGTGTCGCCAAGACTGCCGAGGGGGATCCGGTCTGCATGGAGTCCTTCTTTATCGCGGTGGCCAAACGGCTGGGGCTGCCGGGCTTTGGCGAGGGGGCGCTCAAAGGGGCGGACGGCAAGGTGCACGGCTTGAACCGGGCGGCGGACTTCTCCCTCTACGGCGCGGCCAACGTCGCCTATCTCGGCGAGCCGGTGCCAGCCATAGAGCCTGAGGATCTTGCCTGGTCCGGGGTGGAGCGCATCATGCCCGTCCTCAATGCCACTCTGAGCCCGGAGGAGGCGAGCCGCGCCGCCTACCTCTTCGCCCGCGGTGGACGCTTCGAACCCGTCGCCAAGGGGCGCGACGAGGCCGGTCAGCCGAGCAAGCGCTGGCCAAAGCCATTGATGTTGTGGAATCCCGAGGTGGGCAGCCGTCGTCACAGCCAGAGCGGCCGGTTCCTGAGCGGCACCCCACGTTTCTTCCGCTCCCAACTGGCGGATGGCACGCCGCTCAACGAAGCGTTCAAGCCGGCCCGGTGGCCCCTGCTGCTCACCAGCTACAAGTCCCACACCATGAGCTCCATGAGCATTGGCTCGGATCGCCTGCGCCAGGTGAACCCCAGCAACCGGGTGCGGCTCAATGCGCGGACGGCGGCGCAGCTGGGCATCGAGAGCGGGGACAGAGTGCGGGTCAGCACCCCGGATGGCAGCGTGATCGGGGTGGCCGAGTGCGTGGCCGGGGTGCAGGCCGATGCCATCGCCATCGAGCACGGCTTCGGCCACAAGGAGCTGGGGGCGCGGGAACACTGGATAGACGGCCAGAAAGTGGTCGCCAATCCGCTGCGCGGAGCCGGAGTCAACCTCAACGATCTGGCGGTGCTGGATCCCAGCCGCCATGGCCGCTACCCCCTGGTGGACTGGGCCATCGGCTCGTCGGCCCGCCAGGGGCTGCCGGCCCGGGTGGAGAAGCTGGTATGACGATCCAATGAAAACGGGGCCTGCGGGCCCCGTTGCTTATCTGCTCTGCGTCACTGTCACAGTTTGAAGTCGACCCACACCAGGCGGTGATCCGAGCTGACTCCCTTGGCGATGCCCAGCTTGGCGTCATACACCAGGTGGTAGCCCGGCTCGAAGCTGGCCGGCCAGAACACGCCGGAGGCGACCGCGTTCAGGTTGGCGGAGGGCAGCACGTGGTCGAGCTGCAGGCCGCTACTGCTGGTGATGCGCTCCGGGGTGGGGCGGTTGTTGTTGCGCTTGCACTGATCCGGCTGGCTGGCGAGGCACTCGGGCCCGCCCTGGCTGACCGGGATCAGGGCGCCGTTGGTGACGGCCTGATTGACCAGCACATGGTTGTGCAGATCCTGAATGGCGGTGAGATCCCCATCGCCAATCTGGGGATCGGCGTTGAGATCGCCGGCGATGACGAACTTGGCGCCCGCGGGCAGGCCACCAGCCTTGCCGGCGTCATCCACCATGTAGCTGGCGGTCTCCACGTAATCCTGCCAGAAGGCGACTTCGGCCCGGTTGTGCTTGACGTTGTGGCGCGCCGCGTTGCCGAAGATAGGCGGAGTCGGGTGGGAGATGAGGAAGTGGATCACCTCCTCCTTGTTGCCGCGCTTGATGCGCACCGGCACGTCGGCGTGGTTCTTGGACGAGAGCGGGAAGGCCTGCCAGGCGGCGTCGTCATACCAGGCATCGCCGCACTGGCGGCTGGCCGGGATCGGCGCCTTGGCATTGTTGCAGTCGTCGATGACGGGGTTCACTTCGCCCGGCATGTCCTTCCACTTGAATTTCTGGAAGGTGCGGATCTGCTTGGTATCGATGGGGTACTGGGACATCACGGCGAAGGCGTACTGGCCGTGGTAGTTGCCAAAGCCCCAGGCGTCGTCCGGCCCGTTGTTGACCTTGCCGTCCAGGTTGAGGTCATGGCCGCTCATCAGACCGGTGTTGGTGGCGAAGTTCTGCAGCACCGGGTAGCTGATGGCCTTCACCTCGTCGTGCTGGGCATGGGCCAGGTAGTTGTCGTTGAAGGCTTTGAGGTCCGTGGTGTCGGCGCCTTTGCCGTCATTGTCGAATTCGCTCAGCAGGAACACGTCCGGCCGGGTGCGCTGGATGATTTCGGCGATGTTGCGGATCTGCTGCACGTCGAGGGCCTTGGTCTTCTCGGCGCCGCTCAAGGTGCCGTCGGCGAGGCGGGCCAGCAGGGCGTCCTGCTCGGTGCGACTGAGGGCCAGTTCACCGGCCAGCATGCCGGCGGCGGTGCGATCGAAGGAGAGGTTGAAGGTAGCGAAGCGAACCATGGGGGTCGGGGTCTCGGAGTCATTTTGGCTGTTACAGCCTGCCATCAATCCGAGGGAAATGGCAGCGGCCAGTAGGGATTTGCTGATATTTTTCATTGTAATATTCCGTAGCATCAATAAGTTATACCTTGCTCATGGGGAGCGAAGGCGTGCCCATTATAGGGATCCCGGCCGGCAGCCGGGCTCTGAATGGGCCAAAGTGTGAGACCATTCACAGAGCAAAAACGGGGAGGTGAGATGAGTCGGCGACAGACGGCCCTGGTGGTCGAGGGGGGCGCCATGCGCGGCATTTTCGCCGCCGGGGTGCTGGATGCGTTTCTGGCCAAGGGCCGCACGGCATTTGATCACTGCATCGGGGTATCGGCCGGGGCGGTCAATCTGGCGGCCTTTCTGGCCGGTCAGCAGGGGCGCAACCACAACGTCATCACCGACTACTCCTGCCGTCCCGAGTTCATCAACCTGGCCAAGTTCTTGCGCGGCGGCCACTGGCTCGATCTCGACTGGCTGTGGGCGATCACCATCCGCGAGTGCCGGCTCGATCTGGCGCGCTTTGCCGCCAACCCGGTGCCGCTGACCGTGGTGGCCACCCGGGTAGCGGACGGTCAGGCCGCCTACCTCAAGGCCAACGCCGCCGAGCTGGAGCAGCAGATCAAGGCCTCCTGCTCGGTGCCGCTGGTCTACCGGGACTTCGTGCGCATCGACGGGGAGGCCATGACGGACGGCGGGGTGGCCGACTCCATTCCGGTGCGCCACGCCTATGAGCAGGGGGCGCGCGACATCACTGTGGTGCTCTCCCGCCCGTTGGGCTATCGCAAGCGGGCGCCGCGCCTGCCCGCTCTGCATCGCTATCTGCTACGCGAGACGCCGGCCCTGGCTCGCGCCAGCCCGTCGCGCCATCAAAGCTACAACGATGCCATCGACTTCATCCGCCAGCCGCCGGCCGATTGCCGCATCCGGGTCATAGTGCCGCCGGCGGGTTTTCGGGTCGGCCGCATGACCACCGACCGGGGGCGGCTGGAGCAGGGTTACCAGATGGGCTGGCAGGCGGCCCTCGACTATCTAGGGAGCGCTTAGGCGCTCTTTGCACACCATTGCGGCTCCGGTCGGGGTCGCCACCATGAAAGCGCATGGCGATGGCGCAGCAGATCTGAGACGCGTCATTTCGCCCGGTCATTCCCCCTCTTGCGCGGCGGTGGCTGCACTCCGTTCGTCTGCTTAATATGTAGCTGGATAATTATTTGCGATATTTACAGCGAAATGGTCAGGATTGCCGCCATGAAAAAATATCACTATTAAGCTGTGCTAAATAATCCACGAGTCAAATTGTGACTGAATAATAAAGCGGTTGGGGAACTTTTCTGATTGGTGATATTTGATACGCATCAATTTAAGTAAAATCTGTTTTTATTCATATGCATAGTTAAACTTAACTTATGCGAAATAAATTATTCGCTGCGGGTTGAATCTGTTTACATCAATGGCGAATTGATAGCCTGACTTCATCTCGGCTACTGTCCCCTCTCGATTCGTTTGGGTAGCAAACGGATACAAAAATAATAACGACAGAGACTGGACGCATTGATAAAGAGTCATCTTTATTGATTTTAATCCTGCCAAAGGAGCCGGAATAATGAGTGGTTTATCTTCCCATCATATTGCCCAAAATATATTTGCCGAGCTGTTGCCTTATCGCCGCCGCTTCCCCGATCCCATTCTGGAGCAGCAGCAGGAGGAAGCCGAGGTGGCCGCCATCCAGATCCCCCGTCTGCAGGCCTTCATCGAGCGGGGCGAGACCATCACCTGCGTGCTGCCCGCCTTCCCCACCAAGTCGCCCAATCCGAACAAGGTGCTGGGCACCCTGCCGGACATGGCGGAGCGGCTCTCCCTCAGCTTTCTCAACCACCTCTGCCAGCGCATTCAGCTGCACTACGCGCCCGGCATGCGGATCCTCATCTGCTCGGACGGCCACGTGTTCGGTGACCTCATCCGGGTGGCGGACCCGGCCATCGACGCCTATCAGACCCACATCGAGCAGCTGATCCTGGAGCTGGGGGCGACCCACCTCGGGGTCTTCCATTTGGGCATGGTGGCGGGCATGGCCGAGTTTTGCGCCAGCCGCGACTTCGACACCCTGCGCGAACAGCTGGTGGAGCGCTATGCCGAGCCGCTGGCACAGATAACGGAAGAGGTGAGAAGCACCGAAGAGGGCATTCGCCTCTATCGCGCCATGACCCGCTTCCTCTATGAAGACAGCCAGCTGCCGGACACCCCGCTCTCCAACACGGCGTTGCAGCGGGATGCCAAGGCGCGCACCCATGCGGTGATCCAGCGCAGCCGCGCCTGGGGCAACCTGCTGGCGGAGCGCTTCCCCGAGGCGATCCGTCTCTCCATCCACCCCCAGGCGAGCCACAGCCTGAAGATGGGCATCCACATGCTGCCGACCCGGGATGACTGGCTCACCCCCTGGCACGGGGTGGCGGCCAATCTGGATGGCCAGTTCGTGCTGATGAAGCGGCGCGACGTGCTGGCGATGGAGCATGAGCTGGTCCATATCCACGGCCGTCCGAGCCACTACCTGATCAACGGCAAGCAGGCCGCCGCCTGAGGAGCTTCCCATGACTGCATCCATCGTTACCCTCGGCGGCGAGCGCTGCCGCATCCTGCCACAGGCCCCGTTCGGCCTGCTGATTGAACCGGCCCGCAACGCCCAGCCGGTGCAGAGCCTGGTTATCGAGGCGCTGCGCGAGCTGGCCCGCCGCCACGGCGTGCTGATCCTGCGCGGGTTCGAGTCCGGCTTCACCGATCCCGAGCGGCTGACCCGCTACGGCGAGGAGTGGGGCGAGATCATGATGTGGCCCTTCGGCGCCGTGCTGGACGTGAAGGAGCACGAGAACGCCACCGACCACATCTTCGACTCCAGCTATGTGCCGCTGCATTGGGACGGCATGTACAAGCCGACCCTGCCCGAGTTCCAGCTGTTTCACTGCGTGCACGCCCCGGCGGCGGACGAAGGGGGGCGCACCACTTTCATCAATACCCGTCAGCTGCTCACCGAACTCGACGGCGAGCGACTGGCCCGCTGGGAGCGGGTGCACATCACCTATCGCATCAAGCAGGTGGTGCACTACGGCGGCCAGGTGCGCTCGCCGCTGCTGGTGCCTCATCCGGTGAGCGGCGAGACGGTGCTGCGTTACAACGAGCCGCCGCGCGAGGGGGTACGTTTTCTCAACCAGCATGCCCTCGAGATTGAGGGGGTGGCACCCGGCGAACAGGCCGCCTTCCTGCAGGATCTGCACCAGCGGCTCTACGACCCGCGCTACTTCTATGCCCACCAGTGGCAAGGGGGAGACGTGGTGATTGCCGACAACCTCGGTCTGCTGCACGGCCGCGAGGGGTTCACCGCCCGCTCGGCGCGCCATATCCAGCGAGTCCACATCCAGGCCAGCCCGGTCTGTCTCAACCCGGCGCTGGCGCCGCAAGGGGCGGCGTGATGGCGACCATTTTGCTGGCGGCCACCGCCACCCCGGGCCACGTCAATCCCATGCTGGCGGCGGCCCGTCTGCTGGTGGAGGAGGGGCATAGGGTGCTGATGCTGTGCGGCGCCCTGTTCGAGCAGCGCATCCGCGCAACTGGCGCCGAATTCGTGCCCTTCGCCCCCGAGCTGGACTTTGACTACCGGGCGCTGGAGCGGCATTTTCCCGAGCGGGCCAGCCTGAGCGGCGCCGCCCAGATGGCGCTGGCACTCAAACGCTTCTTCGCCGCCCCCATGGCGCAACACGACAGCCATCTGCGGGCACTGATCGCGGCAGAGGGGGTGGATCTGCTGCTGGTGGAGAACGGCTTCTACGGCGTGCTGCCGCTGTTGCAGCAGGGGGACGGGCGGCGCCTTCCCATCCTGATGCTGGGGGTGAACCCGGTCTCCTTCTCGAGTCCGGACGCCATCTTCTACGGCCCGCGCATTCCTCCCGAGCTGCGCCGCTCCCTTGGCGAGCTGCCCTGGCTCGATGAGCCGACCCGGCAACTGCAAAGGGAGGTTCAGCAGCGCTTCGATGCCGCGCTGGCCGAGGCGGGGGCGCCGCCGCTGACGGCTCCCTTCACCGACGTGATGGTGACGGCCCCCGATGCCTTTTTGCAGCTCTCCTGCGCCGGCTTTGAATATGAGCGACCGGAGCTGGAGGGGGTGATCCGTTATGTCGGCCCGCTGCTGCCATCCCGGATTGAGCTGACGCCGCCGCCCTGGTGGGAGCGGCTCGATGAGCGGCCGCTGGTCATCGTCAGCCAGGGCACCCTGGCCAACGTGGATCTGGGGCAACTGCTGATCCCGGCCATACAGGGGCTGGCCGGCGACGAGCTGCAACTGCTGCTGACCACCGGCGGGCGGGATCCGGCGCGGCTCGGCGCCGCCGTCCCGGCCAATGCCATCGTCACCGAACACGTGCCGTTCGAGCTGGCGCTGCCCCGCGCCGCCGTGCTGGTGACCAACGGTGGTTATGGCTCGGTGCAGGCCGCGCTGGCCCACGGGGTGCCGCTGGTGGTGGCGGGCACCGGGGAGGACAAGGCGGAGGTGGCCACCCGGGTGGCGTGGAGCGGCGCCGGCATCAATCTGCACTGCAACGAGCCGACGGCGGACGCGGTGGCGGCGGCGGTGCGCAAGCTGGTGCACGAGCCGCGCTATCGGGCCAGGGCCCGGCTGCTGGCCGACGAGATGGCTGCGCTCGATGCCCGCACCGCCATCACCGGGGCGGTGACGGCCCTGCTCGGCGGGCAAGGGTGATCCCGTGATGAAACAGGGGGGCTCGATGGCCTCCCTGTTGTTCAGCTTGCGCTCAGTTTGTGGCTGCTAGGGTGGCCAGGGTGACAAGAGGCGACGTCAGCGGCGCCGGATGCGCTTTTTCCTGCAAAAAGAGCGATCCCGACGTTGAATTTTTGGCCGACTCAGGAAAGAATGCGCGCTCGGTAATCGACCTCGGACGCAAGGTGACTCGTCACGGGCCAGACCGAGGATGAAATGGCCGTCGGCCAACTTGGTACAGGAAACCACACAGGAATTTTATGAATCCCCTTCGCACAGCCGCTTCGGCTCTTTTATGTACTCTGGCGCTGGTCAGCCAGCAGGCCGCCGCCGTTGAATACCAGCTGCCTGCAGCCAACAGCCGCCTGATCGGTGAGAACCAGGAGTACGTGGTACCCGCGGACAACCGTCCGCTGGAGCAGATCGCCTCCGACTTCCAGTTGGGTCTGACCAACATCATGGAAGCCAACCCGGGTGTCGACCCCTACCTGCCCAAGGCGGGCAGCAAACTGGTCATCCCCCATCAGCTGATCCTGCCCAACGCTCCCCGCGAAGGGATCGTCATCAACGTGGCGGAGATGCGTCTCTACTACTACCCGAAAGGCAAGAACGTGGTGCAGGTGCTGCCCATTGGCATCGGCCAGCTGGGGGTCAACACCCCGGAGAACTGGATCACCAAGGTGGAGCGCAAGCGCGCCAACCCGACCTGGACCCCGACCGAGAACATCCGTCGCCGCTACGCCGCCCAGGGCAAGACCCTGCCTGCAGTCTGGCCGGCCGGTCCGGACAACCCCATGGGTCTGCACGCGCTCTACATCGGCAACCTGTACGCCATTCACGGCACCAACGCCACCTTCGGCATCGGTCTGCGAGTGAGCAGCGGCTGCGTGCGTCTGCGCGCCGACGACATCAAGTACCTGTTCGACAACGTGCCGGTCGGCACTCGCGTCCAGTTCGTCAACCAGCCGGTCAAGACCACGGTCGAGCCGGATGGCGGTCGCTACATGGAAGTGCACGAGCCGCTGTCACGCAACGAGGAGGAGTTCAACTCCACCGCCTCCGTGCCGCTGCCCATGACCCAGGCCACCACCCGCTTCATCGCCCACATGGACAGCGACTCCAATGTGGTCAAGCAGGTGCTGGAACAGCGTACCGGCATGCCGACCCGTCTCAACCCGCAGGTCTGATGACCGGGGAGAGTGGCTAATGCACAACGGCGACCATGAGGTCGCCGTTGTTGTTTCTGGCACAGCCACCGGTTATCAGCTGGCGGGAGGCGCATAGAGGGCCAGCCAGTTGCCCTCGGTGTCTTCTATGATGACCCGGGAGCCATGGCCGCTGCCGATGCTGTGCAGGGGCTCGAGCACCCGTCCGCCGATCTTGGGCACCAGCTGTTCAGCCTCCTGCAGGCGCTTGCCAAGGGCGAGGTAGATGAGGGGGCCCGTGTGCCCCGGTTGGTGGTACTTGTCCATGGGGCCGAGACAGGCCGCTGCGTTGTTGCCATCGTGGCGCAGCATGGCGAAGCGGATCTCCTCCTGTATCGGCGTGACCGGCACGTCGAGCAGGGCCGAGTAGAAGGCCATGGCGCGATCCAGATCCCGTGTCGGAATGTCGGCCCAGACCAGGGTATTGTCCATCTTGGTGATCTCCAGCATGTTCCGGCCGATGCGACCGGCGGCGCTGTTCCTTGCTGACGGCCTCTCGCGGCAGCTCGCAGGCAGCTTCCTAGAGGTTAGGAGCGGCCCATGAGGGGCGCCAGAGCTAAAAAAACGGCGCCTGATGGCGCCGCTTTCTGGTGGGGTGCTGGAGGTTTTTTCCCTCGATATACAGTTATTTGCCAGCGATGCTCAGCCCGCCGAAGCGGACGAATGGAGAAGCATGATGCTCATGGTCATCCATAGATGGCTACTTGCCTGCAATGCTCAGCCCGCCGAAACGGATGAGCGGGGCATAGAAGCTCTTGCCGTCGTCGTGGTGCAGCACGTTGGCGACCGCTTCCAGCTCACCCAGCAGGCGATAGAAGTTGCCCGCCACCGTGATGCCGCGCACCGGCGCCACCCGCACGCCGTCCCGACACAGGAAGCCGGAGGCGCCGAACGAGAAGTCACCGCTCACCGCATCGGCGCCGGAGTGCAGGCCGTCCAGCTTGACCAGCTCCAGGTACTCGCCGCCTTGCGCCTCGGCCTCGCTGTGAGGGCCGAGCCCGAACACCAGGTGGCGCGGGCTGACATCCAGCGCACTGCGGGCGCTGCGCGCCGCCGAGCCGTTGCTGGCCAGGCCGAAGTGGTGGGCGGTGGCGCTGTTGTGCAGCAGGGTTTTGAGCTCCCCTTCGCCGATCAACAGCAGATCCCGGGTGGGGGCACCCTCGCCATCGAAGGCCTTGATGTGCATGCCGCCCGGCATATAGGCCCGGCTCTCCAGGGTGAGCCAGCGGGAGGCCACCGACTGGCCCAGCTTGTCGCGCCAGGGGTTGATCCCCTGCTGGGCCCACTTGCCCGACAGTGCGGCCTGGAAGCAGCCGAACAGGCTGGCCAGGGCATTGGTGTCGAAGATGGCGCTGTAGTGGCCGCTCGGCACCGCTTCTCCCGCCAGCAGGCCATCGGCCACGGCGTGGATCTGGCGGATGAGGGTCTGGCTGTCCAGCGCATCGAAGCGGCGCTCATACTGCCCCTGGGAGAACATGGACTGACGGCCGTCGCGCTCGATGAGGGCGGAGCTGTAGCAGCCGACGCTGAACGCCTGATGCTGGCAGAGGCTGCCCTGGCTGTTGGCGAGCCACAGCCGGCCCTCTCCCTCGAAGAAGCTGTTGTAGGGGGCGCCGGTCACGTCCGGCAGCGCCAGCATGTCCGACTCGAGGCGCAGGGCCAGGGCAATCTTCTCCTCCACGGGGGAGGTATCGGGCTGATTGATCTCGGTACAGTCGGTGGTGAGCCGGCTCTGCTGCACGGCGATGGTCTGATCCGGGTCCACCTTGGCGAAGCGGCTGGCATCCAGCGCATCCTGCAGCATGGCGGCCAGCGCCGACTCGTCGAGGGACTCCGAATAGGCGATGCCGACCCGGCCCTCTTTTATCAGCCGAATGCCGATCTGCTGGCTGCTGGTGACCTTGTATTCGCTGAGTTCGCCCTTGTCGGCCTTGAGGGAGAAGGCCTTGTCCTGGTTGGCGATGATGTCCGCCTCGGCCCCAAGATTGGCGACCTGGTCCAGCAGGCGGGCAAGCAGTTGGTTCATGTCGAGCTGGCTCATCAGGCGTTCCCTCCGACCAGAATGCTGTCAACCTTGAGCGGCGGTTGGCCGACCGAGGCTGGTATGGATCCGGAGACCGAGCCGCACATGCCGGCGGAGAGGGCCAGATCGCGCCCCACCATGGAGATCTCCTTTAATACCTGTGGGCCGGTGCCGATCAGGGTGGCCGACTTGAGCGGCCGGGTGATCTTGCCCCCCTCGATGAGGTAGGCCTCCTGCACGTTGAAGTTGAACTCGCCGGTGCCGGGCTGCACCGAGCCGCCCCCCATCCGCTTGGCATAGATGCCGTGCTCCACGGTCGCCAGCATCTCGTCCAGGCTGTGATGGCCCGGCTCTATGTAGGTGTTGCGCATGCGCGAGGCCGGCGCGAACTTGTAGGATTCACGCCGCCCGGAACCGGTACGGGCGTAGCCGGTGCGCAGCGCCCCCATCCGGTCCACCAGGAAGCCGGTCAGCACGCCATCCTTGATGAGCTGGGTGTGCTGGGTCGCCATTCCCTCGTCATCGACGTTGATGGAGCCCCAAGCGTTTCCCTGCAGCCCCTCGTCTACCGCGCTGACCGCCGGATTGGCGATGAGCTGGCCCATCTTGTCGTGGAACACCGAGGCCTTCTTGGCCACCGAGGTGGTCTCCAGCAGGTGGCCGCACGCCTCGTGGAAGATGACGCCGCCAAAGCCGCTCTCCATGATGACCGGCAACTTGCCGCTCGGGCAGGGGGCTGCGCCCAGCTTCACCAGCGCCTGACGGGTGGCGGTGAGGGCCAGCTCGAGCGGGTCTATGAGGGCCGCGTGTTCCCAGCCCATCATGGCGCCGGGGGCTTCATAGCCCACGCTCTGTTCGCTGCCAAGGGCGGCGATGGTCTGGGCCATGATGCGGTTGTAGTGACGGCGATCGCTCACCTGCACCCCTTCGCTGTTGAAGATCTCCACCTCCTGCTCCCAGCCCAGCACGTTGCCGGCAAACTGGCTCACCTTGGTGCTCTCGGCGCGGGCCGCGGCATCCATGGCGTGCAGGTAGGCGATCTTCTGTTCCAGCAGCTTGTCGGCCGACAGCGGCAAGGCCACCGGATTGCGATCGCTCAGGCGACTGAAATCGAAGGCGGTGGCGGTCACCACGGGGTCACGCCGGTCCTTGGCCGCCAGCAGGCTGACGATGCGCAAGAGCTCATCGCGGCTGGCCAGGTTGGTGTAGCCGTAGAGCACCTTGTGGCCGTAACACAGGCGTACGCCGATGCCGAAATCGAGGCCGCCGCTGATGTTTTCTATCTGGCTGGAGAGCAGGCTGAGCTGGCTGCGGCGCTTGCGCTCCACAAACAGCTCGGCGAAGTCGGCACCCAGCGCCAGCGCGTGATCGAGCACGTCGCGGGCGATGGCAGGGGCCAACAGGGAGAATGGGGTCATAGAATTTCCTTATTCTGGTCTGTCCGTTTGCTTCCGATACCCGGCTGTGATTGTTATGGGGTACCGTTTCCATTGTTGCAGACCAGCACAAAAAAGTCGCTATAGCGTCATGCGATGATACCGATTGAGAAAATCGGTGCGATTTATGCGCCCGGCGGCCCGAAACCTGGGCCGGCTGTCAGTGAAGCGTCGCAGCTGACGTTTGTTCAAGGAGGCCTTTCGCCAGGCCTTCGTCGTCATGCCGTGTGGGGAGAGGGCGATGGCCGGGGGCCGGGGGCCAGGGGCCATCGCCACTGGTGTCAGGCAACCCTGCGTCAGAGCAGCTCGTGAATTTCCCCCAGGATCTGGTCGACCCACTGCTCGATGCGCGATTCGGTCTGGTCGTACTGGTTGGCGTCGTCGAGCGCCAGCCCGACGAAGTGACGGCCATCGTCGATCAGCGCCTTGGAGGCATCGAACTCGTACCCCTCGTTGGGCCAGTAGCCCACCAGCTTGACGCCCTTGGGGACCAGCTGATCGTGCAGCAGGCCGAGGGCATCCTGATACCATTCGCCGTAACCCAGCTGATCGCCCATGCCGAACAGGGCGATGATGCGGCCTTCCAGCTCGACATCCTGAATGTCTTCCCAGCGGGATTCCCAGTCTTCCTGCAGCTCGCCAAAGTCCCAGGTGGAGATGCCCAGGATCAGGATGTCGTACTCCTGCATGAGGGTGAGGGGCACATCCTTGATGTTGTGGAGATCGACCAGCTCGGGGCCAATGAGGGCGCGGATCTTCTCGGCGGCCATCTCGGTGTAGCAGGTGGTAGAGCCGTAAAACAAACCTATCTTCATCGCTCTTCTCTTGATCGCAGTCGGCAATGGGAGCGGGCAACCGCAGGGTGGCGCCCGGGGGAGGGCGTCAGTCTAGCAGATTGGCCGGCGCGCTTCACCGCCTGGCGGGCGATGGACAACGGCAACTTGCGGCGGCGGTGGGTCGGCACGTTACAATGGGCCATGTTTCCCCTGAGCGTGGCGCACCATGAGCAAGTCTGAATCCCATCCCCTGATCGAGCCGTTTCTGGACGCCCTCTGGCTGGAGCGGGGCCTCTCCGACAACACGGTCAGCTCCTATCGCACCGATCTGGAAAAATTTGCCCTCTGGCTCGACGAGCAGGGCGGCTCCCTGCTGCTGGCGGGGCTGGACGACATCCAGCACTATCTCGCCTGGCGGGTGGACCAGCAGTTTGCGGCCAGCAGCACGGCCCGCTTTTTGTCGGCCCTGCGCCGTTTCTATCAGTACCTCAACCGGGAGAAGCTGCGCAGCGACGACCCCACAGTGCTGCTGGAGGGGCCCAAACTGCCCAAGAAGTTGCCATCGGATCTCAGCGAAGCCGAGGTGGAGGCGCTGCTGCAAGCGCCGCTGGTGGACGAGCCGCTGGAGCTGCGGGACAAGGCGATGCTCGAGCTGCTCTACGCCACCGGGCTGCGAGTCTCCGAGCTGGTGGGGCTGACCGCCGAGCATGTCAGCCTGCGCCAGGGGCTGGTGCGGGTGGTCGGCAAGGGCAACAAGGAACGGCTGGTGCCCATGGGGGAGGAGGCGGTGCACTGGCTGGAGCGCTACTACCGGGAGGCACGTACTCTGCTGCTCGGTGGCACCAGCTCGGACGTGGTGTTCCCCTCCAAGCAGGCGCGCATGATGACCCGTCAGACCTTCTGGCACCGCATCAAGCTCTATGCCCAGCGCGCCGGCATCCAGGGCGAGCTCTCCCCCCACACCCTGCGCCACGCCTTCGCCACCCATCTGCTCAACCACGGCGCCGATCTGCGAGTAGTGCAGATGCTGCTGGGCCATGCGGATCTCTCCACCACCCAGATCTACACCCACGTGGCCAACGAGCGGCTCAAGGCGCTGCACGGCCAGCACCATCCGCGCGCCTGACCGACAACAAAAAACCGCCAGAAGGCGGTTTTTTTAGAATACACGACAGGAGCTGGCGCTTATTTTCCCTGCTGGGATTTGAGCAGATCGCGGATCTCGGTCAGCAGCTCCTGATCCTTGGTCGGGCCGGCCGGGGCCGCTGCCTCTTCCTGCTTGCGCTTGAGGGTGTTGATGGCCTTCAGCCCCATGAAGATGGCGAAGGAGATGATCAGGAAGTCGATGATGGTCTGGATGAACTTGCCGTAGGAGATGACCACGGCCGGGGTGCTCCCCTCGGCGGCCTTCAGGGTCACGGCGAGGTCGCTGAAGTCCACGCCCCCCAGGATCAGGCCGATGGGCGGCATGATCACGTCCCCGACGAAGGAAGAGACTATCTTGCCGAAGGCGGCACCAATGATGATACCGACCGCCATGTCGATCACGTTGCCTCTGGACGCAAAGGCCTTGAACTCTTGAATCAGACTCATTTTCCCCTCCAAAAATGGGCAGGGTACGGCCAGCGCCGCACCGGTATTTGAATAATTAAAGCTGCAGGAAAACAGAGGATGACCGTCGTGTTTCCTGTCGTCCCGGTTAGCTTGCTGGGCCTTTGCCCGATTGGCAACCTGTCAGATCGGGATTTTTTTGCGGCCTTCGCTATTAATCAATCGGTAATTAAGCGGTTGAGGAGAGAATATTCACTGAGTTACCTTGTGAGTCCATTCGTTCATGCCAAGTGAGTAAAAGAGTGAAGTATTTACTGCTGGGAATGATGCTGCTGGGCTCTTTTGCCGCCAGCGCGGGGATGGATCCCCAACTGTTGAAGCAGACCATAGAGCAACGGCTCGGGGTTCAGGTCTATCTGGTGGACGAGACCCCCATGCCCGGTCTCTATATGCTGGGCACCGCCCAGGGGCTGCTCTATACCGATGCCAGGGGCGACTATGTGCTGCAGGGCACCATGCTGGATCTGGCCCACGACATGAAAAACCTCACCATGCTGGGGCTGCGTCAGCAGCGGCAACTGGCCCTGGCGCAGATCGGCGAGCGGCGGATGCAGCTCACGGCCGAGCAGGAGCGCCATCGCGTCACCCTGTTTACCGATCTCGCCTGCAGCAGCTGTCGCACCACCCTGGCAGAGCTGCCGGTCCTGCAGGCGAGAGGGGTCAGCGTGCAGCTGCTGCCGGTGCTCGGCACCTTTGCCGATCTGGCCGAGGCGCAGGCACGCTGGTGCGATCCCCGGCAGTTCGATGCTCTGGATCTCAGTGATCGTTTGCCTGAGACCGGCTGTAATGAGATCCTTGCCCATCATATCGGCCTGAGCCAGTGGCTCGGGATCAAGGCGCTGCCGAGCTGGGTCCTGCCAAATGGCGACCTGGTGCGCGGTTATCAGAGTCCTGAACAACTGCTCAAGATACTGGATCACATCAATGCCCCTGCAAATCCGTCGTCGTCCGCGAGTTGATGATTCCCATCTGCCCGCCACCCTGCACCCGCTGCTTCGTCAAATCTTCGCCAGCCGCGGGGTCGAAGATCCCGCTCTGCTGGAGCGCAGCGCCAGCCAGCTGCTGCCGCCCCAGCGTCTGTTCGGCATGGCGCAGGCGGTGCCGCTGCTGGCCGAGGCGCTGACGGCGCAAAAACGCATTCTCATCGTCGGTGACTTTGACTGCGACGGCGCCACCAGCTCGGCGCTGTGCGTGCTGGCCCTGCGCGCCATGGGCGGCCGCCACATCGATTTTCTGGTGCCCAACCGCTTCGAGTTCGGTTATGGCCTCACCCCCGAGATCGTCGAGCTGGCGGTGGCCCGCGGCGCCGAGTTCCTGATCACGGTGGACAACGGCATCTCCAGCATCGCCGGGGTGGCGGCGGCCAAGGCGGCCGGCATGCAGGTACTGGTTACCGATCACCATTTGCCAGGCCAGGCGCTGCCTGACGCCGATGCCATAGTGAACCCCAACCAGCATGGCTGCGACTTCCCCTCCAAGTCGCTGGCCGGGGTCGGGGTTGCCTTCTATCTGATGGCGGCCCTCAACACCCATCTGCGCCAGAGCGGCTGGTATGAGCGCCAGGGGCTGCGCGCCCCCAACGTGGCGGATTACCTCGATCTGGTGGCGCTCGGCACCGTCGCTGACGTGGTGGCGCTGGATGGCAACAACCGCATCCTGGTCCATCAGGGCTTGCAGCGGATCCGGGCCGGCCGTTGTCGCCCCGGCATCCAGGCGCTGGTGGACGTGTCGGGTCGCGACGGTCGTCGCCTGTGCGCCGCCGATCTCGGCTTTGCGCTGGGGCCGCGCCTCAACGCGGTGGGCCGGCTCGACGACATGTCGCTCGGGGTCGCCTGCCTGCTGAGCGAGGACATCAACCTGGCGCGCCAGCTCGCTTCCGAAATGGACAGCCTCAACCAGGAGCGCAAGGAGATAGAGCAGGGGATGCAGCAGGAGGCGCTCGCCACCCTGGAACAGATCCGTTTTCGTGATGGCGAGGTGCCGTCGGGTATAGTGCTGCACCGGGACGAGTGGCATCAGGGGGTGGTGGGGCTGGTGGCCTCCAAGGTGAAGGAGAAGTACTACCGCCCGGTCATCGCGTTTGCCGAGAGCAGCGAGACCGAACTCAAGGGCTCCGGGCGCTCCATCCCGGGGGTGCACCTGCGCGATGCGCTGGAACTGCTCGATACCCGCCACCCGGGGCTGATGGGCAAGTTTGGCGGCCACGCCATGGCGGCCGGGCTGACCCTGCTCAAGGCCAATATCGAGGCCTTCGGGCGGGCTTTTGAGGCGATCATCGGCGAGCTGGTGACCCCTGAGCTCTTGACCGGGGTACTGCTCACCGATGGCGAGCTGCTGCCCGATGAACTGAGTCTGGAGCTGGCGGAGCTCATCCGCGCCTCCGGCCCCTGGGGTCAGGCCTTCCCCGAGCCGCTGTTTGACGGCGAATTCGTGCTGGTGCAGCAGCGACTGGTGGGGGAGAAGCACCTCAAGATGATGCTGACCACGGATTCCGGCCACGCGGTGGATGCCATCGCCTTTGGCGTCGACTTGCAGCGCTGGCCCGATGCCTCGGTGAAGCGGGTGCGGCTGGTCTACCGGCTCGACGTCAACGAGTGGCGCGGCAACCGCAGCGTGCAGCTGCTGGTGGAGCATCTGGAGGCCGCCGGCCTCTGATCCCGCGAGTCTCTCTTGCTGCCGATGACGGCCACCTCAGGGTGGCCGTTTTTTATGGTGTGAACCCGGATTTTGCCGTTGACCCGTCTATTGCTTCACAGTTTAAGCTTCCCTTCATCGGGTCACAGACCCCTCAGCGAGTGGTTGTCATGAAAATATCCGAACTGGCCCGGCGCTGTGGCCTGGCCCGCTCCACCCTGCTCTATTACGAAAAGCTGGGGGTGATTGCGGGAACGAGGGCCACCAACGGCTATCGCCACTACGACGATGAAGATCTGCAGCGGCTGCTGATGGTACAGGCCCTGCAGGCCGGCGGGCTCAGCCTCAAGCAGTGTCTCGCCTGTCTGGCGGGTGAGCTGGAGCAGGCAACGCTGCAGGCCCGGGTCAGGGAGCTGGATGAAGAGCTGGCACAGATGCAGCGCGCCCGGGATCTGCTGGCGGATCTCGCCGGTTTGCGTGCGCACTCCGGCGACGAGTTCAAGGCCTGGCAGCGGCAACTGCAGCATCAAGCCCCGCAGGCCTACTTTGCCTGGGTGATGAAGCAGGGATTCAGTGAAAAAGAGCGTTACCACCTGCAATGGCTGAGCAAAGACATGAACGAACATGAGCGCTACATCCGGGATTTCAAGCTGCTGCTGGACGGCATGAGCAATTGGGGGCCGGGGGATAGCCTCTTCACCCAGCAGCAGTTTGCCGCGTTGCCCAGCCAGCCTCGCAGGATCTTCGACATGGGTTGCGGGCGCGGCGCCGCCACAATGGCGCTGGCACAGGTGACGGACGCCACCATAGTGGCCATCGATCTGGACGAGGAGGCGCTGGCCGCCGTGGCCCGCAGCGCCAGTGCGGCTGGGCTGGGTCAGGTCACTACCCTGTGCGCCAATATGGCGGACTTGCCCATGGAACTTGCCCCCGCCGACCTCATCTGGGCCGAGGGGAGCGCCTACACCATCGGGGTGGCCAATGCCTTGCAGGCATGGCGGCCGTACCTTGCCGATCCTAATGCCTGCCTGGTGCTGAGCGACCTGGTGTGGCTGACGGACACGCCGCCAGAGGAGGCGCTGGCGTTCTGGCAGCGGGATTATCCCGCCATGCAGACGCTGGCGGGCCTGCTCAAAACGGTGCAAGAGGCGGGTTATCGCTGTCTGTCGCACACCCCGTTGCCGCAAAGGGCCTGGCACAACTATCTGGACCCCATCGAGCGCAATCTGGCGCACCACAGTGCCGCGCTGGGGGATAGCCCCGCCTGGCAGGATTTGAGCCGGGAAGTGGCCATTCACCGCCAATACCTGGGTAGCTACGGCTATGTGATCTGCTGCCTGCAGGCCGCCTGATCAGGCCATCCATTGCAAGAGAACAAACGGAGAAAACCTATGAACATCATCATTCGGCCCGAAACGGGCGCCGATCACGACGCCATTGAGGCGCTGACCATAGTCGCGTTCCTCAATGCGCCCCATACCGATCACAACGAACAGCGGATCGTGCGTGCCTTGCGCCAAGCCGGGGCGCTCAGCCTGTCGCTGGTGGCGGAGCAGGAGGGGCGTGTGGTAGGCCACCTCTGCTTCTCGCCGGTGACCATCAGTGATGGCAGCCCGCACTGGTATGGTCTTGGCCCCATTTCGGTCTCTCCTGCTCTGCACGGCAAGGGGCTGGGTTCACGGCTGATGGACGCGGGTCTGGCCGAGCTCAAGGGGATTGGAGCGGCCGGCTGCGTGGTGCTGGGGGATCCCGGCTTCTACGGCCGTTTCGGCTTCGTGTCCGAGCCGGGGCTGACACTGTCCGGCGTGCCGGCGGAGTACTTCATGGCCCGCTCGTTCGGCGCCGCCATGCCCCGTGGCGAAGTGTGCTACCACCCAGCCTTTGTGCAGGCGTGAGGGTCACCGTGAGGGCAAAGAGGGTGCTCCTTGCGCTCATTGTGGTTTTTAATTGCCGGCTTTATTGATAACGAGGGTTTTTAGTATCGATTCGTGAGCGTTTGCAGGGTTTCAAATTCAATAAAAAGATGAATTGTGATATATTCGGCCTCGCTGAATCCTCTTTTAAAGAAGGGACTCCCCGCTTGTCACCCGCTGGCCGACGCTCGACCTGGCCGATGGCCCTCGCCATCGCCTGCCTTCTGTGGCTTGCCGCCTTCGCCGCGGCAGAGGTCGGTGCCGCCGTACGTCAGGCTGCGGTTGGCCAGGGCGCCTCGATGCAGTTGCATGAGCCGGCCGATCCCGGGCTGGTCAACAGCGTCAGCCTGCCGCCGGGCTGCCAGTGGCGGCTCAGCTTCGAGCAGGGTCGACGGCTGGAAGGGGCCGCTCAAGCCGAGCTCTATCAGGTGCTGCTGGCCTGGTTCCAGCACGATATCCTCGGCCTGCTCTGCGGCCTGCTGTTCTTCCTGCCCCTCATCTACCTCAGGCAACTGAGCGACTACTTCGGTTATCTGCACCGGTGGCAGTTGAGCTGCCATCACCTGCAATTTCGTTTCTGCCACAGCGACTCGCGTCCGGCTGCTTGCTGAGCGCCCGTCCGCCCAAGGCTTGCTCCCTCGCTGATTGATGTCAGCCGCGAAGGCATGCCCGTGCGGTCCGGTGCCCTCCTTGCACCGTCTTCGTGCCTGCCCACCGGCGAGTGCGAAGGCGGCTCCCGCCCCGTACACCTTGTGAGCCGACCCGATGGATTATTATGTAAACCTCTTTATTCACTCGATCTTTGTCGAAAACCTGGCGCTGGCCTTCTTCCTTGGCATGTGCACCTTCCTGGCCGTTTCCAAGAACATCAATACCGCCTTTGGCCTTGGCATGACGGTGCTGGTGGTCATGGTGATCGCCATCCCCCTCAACAACCTGATCTACCGCCATATCCTGCGTCCCGAGAGTACCTTCCTCGGCGAGTTTGATCTGAGCTTTCTCGATTTCATCGTCTATATCGGGGTACTGGCGGCGCTGGTGCAGGTGATGGAGATGGTGCTCGACAAGCACTTTCCGGCGCTCTATCACGCGCTCGGCATCTATCTTCCGCTGCTGACGGTGCATTGCGCCATCTTCGGCGGGGTGATGTTCATGGCCCAGCGGGATTACGACTTCATCGAATCCGTGGTGTACGGGGCGGGCTCAGGGCTGGGCTGGCTGCTGGCCATCGTCGCCATCGCCGGCCTGCGCCAGAAGATGAAGTATTCGGATGTGCCAGAGGGGCTGCGCGGTATCGGCATCACCTTTATCGTGGCCGGGCTGATGTCGCTCGGCTTCATGTCTTTTTCCGGCATCTCGCTCTAGCCGAATGGGTGTTACAACGGCCACGCAAGTGGCCGTTTTGCCATCTATTGGTCCTCGATCATCCCCAGCAGGCGGTCGTGTACCAGTGGCAGCTCCAGAAAACCGTCCCGGTCGAGGAAGTGACCGCCATGCTCCAGGCTGTAGAGCGGGGCGGCCAGCTGTTCGCTCAGATGCTGGCAGTAGCGATAGGGCACGATGGCATCGTCGCGGGAGGCGACCACGACCCGTCGGTGCGCCAGCGCCATGATGTGGGCCGGCTCGTAACCCTGGGTCATGAAGGGATCCAGCTCAGGCAGGGTGTGCAGCGGCTGATCGAAGCCGGACACCAGCAGGATCCCGCCCACCCGGCGGGAGGCAGGCAGGCGGCTCAGCTGGCGCAAGATGGTGATGCAGCCGAGGCTGTGGCCCAGCAGAAAGGTCCGTTCATCGTGATCCCGCACCAGGCTGTCCATGGCAGCGTCCCAGGCGGCGGGTTGCGGATGGTGGGGATCAGGCATGGCCAGCACCTCGACCCGGATATCGCGGGCTTCGAGCTGCGCCTTGAGCCAGGGGAACCAGTGGGAGTGGGGGGAGGCGGTATAGCCGTGCACGATGAAGACGCGGGTGTGTGACATAAGCAGGATCCTGAAAGGGGGCGACAGGGAACAAAAGGGCGTGCGCAGTGACGCAGACCGGGCGGCCTCATCATATCAGCGCCAGCCGGGTGGTGGCACGCCCCTGTCCGGGTAGTACAAGGGCAGTATAGGGCTTTCAACCCAGCCGTTTGGCCATGTTGTAGCCGGTGATGGCGAAGCCCGCCTCCTGGTAAAGCGCCAGGGCGCGCGGGTTGTCGTGGGCGACCCGCAGGGTGATCTGGCGGATGCCGAGGCTCCTGAGCTCGGCTTCCAGCAGCGCCATGGCGGCCTTGCCGATCCCCCGGCTGCGGTGGGCCGGTGCGACATAGAAGTCATAGATAAAGGTGGCGGTACCGTCGCTGTCGATGGCGTGCCAGAGATAACCCAGTGGCTCCTCCTCGGCAGGCACAACCGCTTCCTCTGTGGGCAGGATGCAGAGCAGGCGGTGACCGGCGCTGGCCACCCCTTGCGGCAGATAGCGCTGCAGGGAGGCCTCGGCCTTGTGGCGGGCGGTGGCGAGATCGTGGCCCTGGTTGCTGGCGAGATCCTGCGCGTACTCCTCGATGAAGCAGGCGCAATAAGCGGGGTAGTGCTGCTCGCTCATGGGCAGCAAGCGGATAAGCGGTGTCGGCATCCTGCAGATCACTCAAGGGGAGAAGGGAGGCTCACGTTAACCCGGAGGCGAAGTGAGTGCAAACGGCGCTGGTCGTGGTCAGCAAGCGGAACGGCGTCCGCCTGCGGCCGGCCCATAAAAAAGAGCGCCCTTGGGCGCTCTTTTTTGACCAGAGGGAGCGAGGTTATTTCACCTCTTCGCCCTTGGCTTGCAGGTCCGCATGGTAGGAGGAGCGGACGAAGGGGCCGCAGGCAGCGTGGGAGAAGCCCAGCCCCATGGCCACGTCTTTGAGCTCGTCGAACTCTGCAGGCGGCACGTAGCGCTTCACCGGCAGGTGGTGGCGGCTCGGCTGCAGATACTGGCCCAGGGTCAGCATGTTGACGCCGTGCTCGCGCAAGTCTTTGAGTACCTGCACGATCTCTTCGTTGGTTTCGCCCAGACCCATCATGACGCCGGACTTGGTCGGCACATGGGGGTGCATCTCCTTGATGCGGCGCAGCAGCTCCAGCGACCACTTGTAGTCGGCACCCGGACGGGCGACCCGGTACATGCGCGGGGCGGTTTCCAGGTTGTGGTTGAACACGTCAGGCGGGGTCTCGCGGAACACTTCCAGCGCCTGCTCCATCCGGCCGCGGAAGTCCGGGGTCAGGATCTCGATGCGGGTCTGCGGGCTGTGCTCGCGGATCTGCTTGATGCAGTCGGCGAAGTGCTGGGCACCGCCGTCGCGCAGATCGTCGCGGTCCACCGAGGTGATCACCACGTATTTCAGCCCCATCTCCTTGATGGTCAGCGCCAGCTTCTTCGGCTCGTCCGGATCGAGCGCCAGCGGGCGGCCGTGGGCCACGTCGCAGAAGGGGCAGCGACGAGTGCAGATGGCACCCATGATCATGAAGGTGGCGGTGCCGTGGTTGAAGCACTCCGCCAGGTTGGGGCAGGAGGCCTCCTCACACACTGAGTGCAGCTTGTTCTTGCGCAGGGTGCTCTTGATGTGCTCGATCTTCTGGCTCGACGGCGGCAGCTTGATCCGCATCCAGTCCGGCTTGCGCAGCACTTCCTCGTTGGGATCCGGCATGAATTTCACCGGGATCAGGGCCATCTTGTCGCCATCGCGCAGCTTGACGCCCGGCTCCATACGAACGGGTTTGCTCATGATTCACTCTCGGTGTTTGTTATTGTCTGGTTGATAGCCACCAGGGTCATCTCAGTGCCCTCATGGCCAGGCAGCATGGACTTGCTCATGCCGCCTCTTCGGTATTCGTGATTGTCTCATAACCGATCAGGCTGGCCAGTTCGGCCACCAGAATCGCTTGAGCCTCGGCCACGCTCTGCGGGCCGCCCAGGGCGCTGGTCTGGGTCATGGCCATGCCCGCATAGCCGCACGGATTGATGCGCAGGAAGGGGGTCATGTCCATGTTGACGTTGAGGGCCAGGCCGTGGAACGAGCAGCCCTTGCGGATGCGCAGGCCGAGCGAGGCCAGTTTGGCTTCTGTCTGCAGCGAGGCACCGAGCTGGTTCTTCACGTAGACGCCGGGGGCGTCGGGTTTGGCATAAGCCTCAATCCCGCTCTTGGCCAGGGTGTTGATGATGGCGGTCTCGAGGCAGGTCACCAGCTCGCGCACCGTCAACTTGCTGCGGCGCACATCCACCAGCACGTAGAGCACCAGCTGGCCGGGGCCGTGATAGGTCACCTGGCCACCGCGATCGCTCTGCACCACCGGGATGTCGCCGGGGGCGAGCAGATGTTCGGCCTTGCCGGCCTGACCCTGGGTGTAGACGGGATCGTGCTCCACCACCCAGAACTCGTCCGGGGTGTCGGGGGTACGGCTGTCGGTGAAGGCCTTCATGGCATCCCATACCGGCTGGTAGGGACGGCGGCCCAGCTGTCTGACCAGCAGCCGGGGGGCTGACGATGGTGATTCGGCGGGGGTTTGGAGTGACATCTTTCCTCACTGACAGGCGCTTGGGTCGGCCAGCGCGGCCACGACAGCCGGCTGGCAAATAATCAGTCGCCCCGGTGGCGGGGCGAGAGAGGCGACTTACAGGACGTAGCGAACCAGCTCTATGTTACCGAGTGCGGTATACATGGCTTCGATATGTTCCTTGCTCTGGGCGGTCACAGTGACCCGGACCGAGTGGTAGTTGCCCTTGGAGCTGGGCTGCACGGTCGGGCTGTAGGTACCGGGGGCGTGCTGCTGCAGCACTTCCACCACCATGTCCGGCAGCGCCGGATCGGCAACGCCGAGCACCTTGAACGGGAACTTGCAGGGGAACTCCAGCAGTTCATCAAACTTGGTATTCATTTACTCACCTTTTGGTGTCGTCACGGGACGACTTCATCGCTTGTGGCTAGTGGCCGATGGCCCATCAGGGCCGCCATCTACCCGTCTGTGGCGGGCACTGCTCAAGTGTATATGGGCATTGCCCAGGCCGGGATCAAGGTCCGGTCTGGCAGACGAGGCATGGAGGTGCTGCTTTTTACCACAAATCGTCAGTCGGCGGAACCTGCAGATTGCAGGGTTATTGACTGGCCCGACCGCAAAAGACAGCAGCGGCGCCTGTTGGCGCCGCTGTTTGGTCAGGTTTGTGCGCAGGTTACTTGAACCAGCTGGAGACCAGCATCACCAGGTAATCCCACAGACGGCTCATCAGGCCACCTTCCTGCACCTCTTCCAGGGCGACCAGCGGAACCTGCTTGATCTCCTTGTCGCCTTGCTTGAGGAACACGGTACCGACCCGTTGGCCCTTGGCCAGCGGTGCCTTCAGCTCACTTTCGAGCTGGAAGTCAGCCTTGAGGTTGTTGCCCTGGCCACGGGTGACCAGCACGGAGACGTCCTTGTCGACGCCCAGTTTCACTTCAGACTTGTCGCCCATCCAGATCTTCTGGGTCACCAGCTCGGTGCCGGCCTTGTACGGGGTCAGGCTCTGGAAGAAACGGAAACCGTAGGTGAGCAATTTCTTGCTCTCGGCGGCGCGGGAGGCTTCGCTGCTGGCGCCCAGCACCACGGCGATCAGGCGCATGCCTTCGTTGTTGGTGGCGGAGGAGACCAGGTTGTAGCCGACCTGGCTGACGTGGCCGGTCTTGATGCCGTCAACTTGCAGGGATTGATCCCACAGCAGACGGTTGCGGTTGTGCTGAGTGATGCCGTTGAACACGAAGGACTTCTGGGCGTAGATCTTGTACTCGTCCGGCAGGTCGCGGATCAGGGCCTGGCCCAGGCGCGCCATGTCGTGGGCGGTACTGTAGTGACCTTCCGCATCCAGCCCGTGCGGGTTCATGAAGTGGCTGTCGTTCATGCCGAGCTTGGCGGCCCAGCTGTTCATCAGGCTGGCGAAGGAGTCGGTGCTGCCGGCCAGGAATTCGGCCATGGCGACGCAGGCGTCGTTGCCGGACTGGATGATGATGCCCTTGTTGAGGTCATCGACCGAGACCTGCTTGCCCACCTCGATGAACATCTTGGAGGAGTCGGAGTAGTTCTTGGACCAGGCGTTCTGGCTGATGGTCACCATGTCGGTGCGCTTGATGTTCCCCTTCAGCAGCTCCTGGCCGATGATGTAGGAGGTCATCATCTTGGTCAGACTGGCGGGCGGCAGACGCTCTTCGGCGTTCTGCTCGGCCAGCACCTGACCCGAGTAGTAGTCGATCAGAATATGGGCCTTGGCGGAGATCTCCGGCGCGGCGGGAACGACCACGGGGTTGGCGTTCGGGGTCGGTACAGGCGTGTTGGCCTGAGCGGTGGCGCTTATCAGGGAGGCCAGAATAACTGAACGGGCAAATTTGGACATCTTGAAATTCCTGGAGCCTGGTTGGGGTAACCCAAGTTAAAAATGCGGGCTTCACTATACCAGAAGCGACCGTCGGTCAAAGCCCGACGTGCCATCTGGCCTGGTTTTTTATCCATCCGTTGCCGCCATCACGCCGGGAAACGACGTGATGGCGGGCGGTTGGCGGTGGTTCATGCTGGCTGAGCCACTCCGCGATCAGGGGACGATGAAGGCTTGTTCCAGCCCCCCCTGACGGATCTGTTCGAGCAGGGCGGTCTGCTGAGCGGCGGGGACCGGCCCCAGCAGGACCCGGAAGATGGCGCCGTGGGCCGCCACCTGGTAGGGCACCCCATGGCGCTGGGTCATCACCTTGCCCATCGCCTCGGCCCGTGCCTGCGAGCCGCTGGCCAGCACCTGGATCATCTTGCCCTCGCCGCTGCTGGCGGGCGCGGTCGGCTTGGCCACTGCCGGTTTGGCGGGTTTGGCGACCGGAGCCTTGACGGGGGCCGGTTCGGCGGCAGCCGGTGTGGCCATGGCCAGTTCGGTGGGCTGGCCGACGAAGCCATCCTGAGCTGCAGAGGCTGCGGTAGCCGGCGTGGTCGGTGTCATCTCGATGGGCTTCATGGGGGCCATGATCACCATCTGGTCCGGGGTGTCGTTGATGAGCTCGACCCGCACCCGTGCCTCGCCTCCTTCCACCATCTCCAGCTGCTTGGCGGCCGCATGGGAGAGATCGATCAGCCGGTCGCTGCCGAAGGGGCCGCGATCGTTGACGCGTACTATGGTCTCCAGCCCGTTGTCCAGGTTAGTGACCCGCACATAGCTTGGCAGCGGCAGGTTGCGGTGGGCGGCGCTGAACAGCTTGCTGTCCTGCACGTCGCCGTTGGCGGTCTTCTGGCCGTCCAGATCCTGCGCCAGCCAGCTGGCAGTGCCCTCTTCGCTGTAGTGCTTGATGTCGCGCCACACCTCGTTCTTCTGCTTGCCTATCCAGTAATCCCGGTTGCCGCTGGCGCTCAGGGGTTCGGGGCGCGGTATGGCGCCGGTGGCCTGCGGGATCTCGATGACCTGGGGTTTTTCCGGCTGGACTGGTTCGGGAGGCGGGGGAAGCTGCTCCGGCTGGCTGCTACAGGCGGCCAGCAACAAGGTCAGGCTGAGCGGGAGAAGTTTGTGGCTGTAATGCATACGCGTCCTGGATTGCTTGACTGAGTTGATGCACCGCCATCGCATAGAGCGGGCTGCGGTTATAGCGGGTGATCACATAAAAATTGTGGCGCGCGACCCAGTATTCCGGTCCATCGGCCTGTTCCAATGCCAGCAGTTTCACCGGCGTGTCGGGTGCCAGCGGGGTGGCGAGTTCAATGCCTGCGGTGGCCAGCTCGGCCCAGGTCTGGGTCAGCTCGGGGGCAGGCCCCAGCAGGGTACCTACTGGCGCCAGCCCGATCAAGGCGGGTTCGACCGGTGACTCCCCCCAGCGCCACTGGTGCTCGGCAAAATAGTGGGCAACGCTGCCGATGGCATCCACCGGATTGGCGAACAGATCGCGCTTGCCGTCGCCGTCGAAGTCGACTGCGTAGTGGCGATAGCTGGAGGGCATGAACTGGCCCATGCCCATGGCGCCGGCATAGGAGCCCTTCAGGCGGGTGAGTGGCCACTTCTCTTCCCGGGCAAGCAGCACCAGCTGGGCAAACTCCTTGGCGAAGAAATCTGCCCGTTCGGGGTAGTGGAAGCCCAGGGTATAGAGACTGTCGAGCACCGGATGGCGGCCCATCTGGCGGCCGTAGAAGGTCTCGATGCCGATGATGGCGACGATGAGGGAGGCCGGCACCTGGTAGGTCTGTTCGGCCCGCGCCAGGGTGGCGGCGTGGCGTTGCCAGAAGTTGACACCATCCCGGATCCGCTCAGGGGTGATGAACAGCGGCCGGTAGCGGTGCCAGGGTTTGGCCTCCCACGGGCGGCTGATGGTGTCGAGCACCTCCTGGCGCAAGCTGGCCTGGGCCGCGGCGGCCTGCAGCTCGGCCAGCGGCACCTGTTGCTGCTCGGCGAGCCGGGCGAGCCCCGGGGGCTCGACGGCCGCAGTTGCTGTGAGGGCAACGAGAGAGAGCAGCAAACCGGCCAGTCGCATCAGGCCAGCAGCCTTCTGTGGGTCTGGATGGACATCAGGATGCCGAAGCCGGCCATCAGGGTCACCATGGAGGTGCCGCCGTAGCTCACCAACGGCAGGGGCACCCCCACCACGGGCAGGATGCCGCTTACCATGCCCATGTTGACGAACACGTAGACGAAGAAGGTGAGGGTCAGGGCACCGCCCAGCAGGCGCTCGAAGCTGTTCTGGGCCTGCATGGAGATGAACAGGCAGCGGCTGATGATGTAGAGGTAGATCACCAGCAGGAGGGCCACGCCCACCAGGCCGAACTCCTCGCTGAATACCGCGAAGATGAAGTCGGTGTGGCGCTCGGGCAGGAACTCGAGCTGGGACTGGGTGCCCTGCAGCCAGCCCTTGCCGAACACGCCGCCGGAGCCGATCGCTATCTTGGACTGGATGATGTGATAGCCGCGACCGAGCGGGTCCTTCTCCGGGTCCAGCAGCATCAGCACCCGCTGGCGCTGGTAGTCGTGCATCAGGAAGAACCAGAGCACCGGCATGAAGGCGCAGATCAGCAGCACCGCCAGCCCGATCAGCCACCAGCTGATCCCCGCCAGGAAGATCACGAAGAAGCCGGAGGCGGCCACCAGGATGGAGGTGCCAAGGTCAGGCTGGGCCGCGATCAGCAGGGTAGGCAGCAGCACCATGATGAGACTCAGCACCAGGTGGCTGAACTTGGGCGGCAGTGAATGACGGCTGAGCCAGGCGGCCACCATGATGGGCATGGAGAGCTTCATCACCTCGGAGGGCTGAAACTTCATGAAGCCGAGGTCCAGCCAGCGCTGGGCCCCCTTGCCGATATGGCCGAACACGTCCACCGCGACCAGCAGCAGCACCACCACCACGAACAGCGGCACCGACCAGCGGGCATAGAGGGAGGGGGGCAGCTGGGCCATGCCGATCATCAGGGCGAATGCCAGCCCGCCGCGCACCAGCTGGCGCACGATGGAGTCGACGTCCTGGCCGGAGGCGGAGTAGAGCACCACCATGGAGAGGGACATCAGGGTCAGCAGGCCGAGCAGCAGCGGCAAGTCGATGTGCAGCTTGTACCAGATGCTCTGCTGGCGAGCGGAATTACTCATGAGGAGCGACCTCTTCAGATTGGGGCTTCTTGGCCGGCGCCGGCGGCAGTTGCGGCTCTGGCGGCAGCAGGTAGGCGTCCAGCATCTGGCGGGCCACCGGAGCGGCCATGCTGCTGCCGCCACCGGCGTTTTCCAGTACCAGGGCGACGACCGCCTTGGGTGCTTCGAACGGGGCGAACGAGACGAACAGGGCGTTGTCGCGATGCTCCACCTTGGTGGTGGCCGCGTTGTAGACCTGGTTCTCCTTCAGCCCCACTACCTGGGCGGTACCGGACTTGCCTGCCGCCTTGTAGGGGGTGTTCGCGAAGGCGCGCCGACCCGTCCCCTCGTGACCGTTGATGACCCGCCACATGCCGTCCTTGGCCACCTGCCAGTAGCTGTCGCTCTTGGTCTGGATGGCCATGTTCGGGTTGATGGGGGCATTGACCACGCCATCGATGGAGGCGGTGCTCTTGAGCAGGTGCGGCGTCACGTCGTGGCCGTTCTGGGTCAGGATGCTGATGGCCTTGGCCAGCTGGATCGGGGTGGCGCTCCAGTAGCCCTGGCCGATGCCGATGGAGATGGTGTCACCCTGATACCAGGGCTGGCGCCAGCGGGCCATCTTCCAGTCGCGTGACGGCATCACCCCCTTGGTCTCCTCGTACAGATCGACGCCGCTGTACTGACCGAAGCCGAACTTGGTCATGTAGCTGTTGATCTTGTCGATGCCGACCCGGTAGGCGAGATCGTAGAAGTAGGTATCCGCCGACACTTCGATGGCGCGGTAGACGTCGAGCCAGCCGTGACCCCAGCGGCGCCAGTCGCGGAACTTCTTGGTGGTACCGGGGATGGAGAAGCTGGGGCCGCCGAAGTAACGGTAGTTGGGGGTGATGGCCCCCTCGTTGAGCCCCATCACCGCCATCATGGGCTTGACGGTGGAGGCGGGGGCATAGATGCCCTGGGTGGTGCGGTTCACCAGTGGCCTTGCCGGATCGTTGAGCAGCGCCGAGTAGTTGGCGCTGGAGATGCCGGTCACGAACAGGTTGGGATCGTAGCTCGGGCTCGACTCCATGGCCAGAATGGCGCCGGTATTGGGATCCATCATCACGATGGCGCCCCGGCGGCCGGCCAGCAACTCCTGCGCCTTGAGCTGCAGGCGGATGTCGATGTTGAGGTAGATGTCCTTGCCGGGCTCGGGCGGCTGGAACTTGAGGGTACGCACCACCCGGCCGCGGTTGTTGACCTCGACCTCCTGGTAGCCCGCCACGCCGTGCAGCTGATCCTCGTAGTATTTCTCCACCCCCTGCTTGCCGATGTCCTTGGTGGCGGCATAGTTGGCGAGCTTGTCCTCCTTGTCGAGGCGCTCCACGTCGCGGGTGTTGATCTTGGCCACATAGCCCAGCGCATGGGTGAGGGTGTCACCGAACGGATAGTAGCGCTTGAGGTAGGCCTCGATGCTGACCCCGGGGTAGTTGTGCTGGTTGACCGAGAAGAGGGCAACCTGATACTCAGTCAGCTTCTCGAACAGGGCCACCGGCTTGAAGCGGCGCTGGCGCTTGACCTCGGCCAGGAACTTCTCCTTGGTGCCTTCCGGCAGCTTCAGCAGGGCGATCAGCTCGTCGGCGGTCTTCTCCAGATCCTTGGTCTCTTCCGGCACTATCTCCAGGCTGTAGACCGGGCGGTTCTCCGCCAGCAGCACGCCGTTGGCGTCATAGATGAGGCCGCGCGGCGGCGCCACCGGCACCACCCGGATGCGGTTGTCGTTGGAGCGGGTCTGGTAGGTGTCGTAAGACTCGACCTGCAGGTAATAGAGGTTGCCCAGCAACACCAGCATCAGCACTATCATGCCGATGTAGGCGACCAGGGTACGTCGGAAGAAGAGGCGACCCTCGGCGCTGTGGTCGCGCATCTCGATGCGATTCTTCAGCATGCCGCTACCTTATGACTGTCGAGCAGGTGAGAAACGGGGTGCAGATGTGCATGCTCACGCTCTGTGATTCTGGTTTGAGAGGGGGATGCTGGAATAACGCATGATTCACTCTCTGTGATTCGGGTATGTGAGGGTGATGCTGGAATAGTGCATGGCTCACTCTCTGTGATTCGGGTATGCGAGGGTGATGCTGGAATAACGCATGGTTCACTCTCTGTGATACGGATGATTGGTTGTGATGCTCCAGGCGCGATAGAGGCTCTCGGCCACCAGCACCCGCACCAGCGGATGGGGCAGGGTCAGCGGCGACAGCGACCAGCTCTGTTCGGCGGCAGCCTTGCACTCGGGCGACAG
Organism: Aeromonas sp. CD; assembly: GCF_033349375.1. NCBI lineage: Bacteria > Pseudomonadati > Pseudomonadota > Gammaproteobacteria > Aeromonadales > Aeromonadaceae > Aeromonas > Aeromonas sp. CD. The sequence continues at coordinate 3,718,308 of NZ_CP137631.1, read as the reverse complement.
TCCTTCAGGGCCGCCCACCAGCAGGGCTACGTCGCGGCCATCCAGCTTCCAGGCTTCCAGCTGCACGGCGAGCTGCTCGGTGGTCCAGGGTTTGCCGGGAATATCCAGGGTCACGATACGCGAACGACCGGCCGCCGCCAGCATGGCTTCCCCCTCTTTTTGCAGAATGCGGGGGATGTCGGCATTTTTGCCACGTTTGCCGGCGCCGATCTCGACCAGCTCGAACGGCATGTCTTTGGGGAAACGACGACGATACTCTTCGAAGCCATGCTCTACCCAGGCGGGCATCTTGGTGCCCACCGCAATCAACTGGATCTTCATCGTTTATTACACTTGTACTCGGTTATTGCGCGTTCACTTGAGCGGTGCCGCTCCAGAGTTTTTCCAGCTGGTAGAAGTCGCGATGCTCATCCTGCATCACGTGCACGATCACCGACCCCAGATCTACCAGTACCCATTCGCCGGTGAGCTGGCCTTCCACGCTCAGCAGATCGAGTCCGGCATGGCGGGCTTCGCTGGCCAGATGGTGGGCGATGGCGCTGACGTGACGGCTGGAGTTGCCGGAACAGACGATCATGGTGTCGGTGATGCTGGATTTGCCGCGTACATCGAGGGTGATGATGTCGCGGCCTTTCATGTCATCGATCTTGTCGACGATAAAGGCATGCAATTCTTGACCTTGCAATGAGTCTCTCCTGTATTCCGGCGCGCTTTCACGGCGTGAGGGCGGCGGATTATATCATGGTCACTCCCGTTTCCCAGTGCGGTGAAGGGGAGTGGAACAGGGGCCGTGCCCGCTTGGCAAACTCGCCCCCTGTTGATCACTATAGTGCGCGATCCGTGCCGGACAACCGCCGGCCGCGATCGGGTTCATGCCGGCCGGTACAGTCCCTGCTGGCGGATGTATTGCGCCACCGACGGCGGCAGCAGATAGCGGGGATCCGCGCCCGTTGCCAGCAGCGCCCGCAGGCGGGTGGCCGACAGCTCGACCGGCAGATTGTCCGCCAGCCAGATGCGGCCGTGGCGCAGCCGATGCAGATCTGCCACCTGCCGGCTCTGGTGGCGGGCCAGCAGCTCGGCCACCTCGGCCGGGTAGTCCGGCTGCCAGCCGGGGCGGGTACTCACCACCAGGTGGGCGTAATCGAGCAGCTCCTGCCAGCGATGCCAGCTCGGCAGGCCGAGCAGGGAGTCCATCCCCATCAAAAAGCAGAGCGGGGTGTCCGGCAGTTCATGACGCAGCTCGATGAGGGTGTCGATGGTCCAGGAGGGGGTGTCCCGCTTGAGCTCCCGCTCATCCACCATGAAGCCCGGGTTTTCCGCCGCTGCCAGGGCGACCATGGCCAGGCGCTGCTCGCTCGAGCAGAAGGGGCTGGCCCGGTGGGGTGGAATATGGTTCGGCAGCAGGCGCACTTCGGCCAGGCCCAGGGCGTCGCGGGCCTCGATGGCCGGGCGCAGGTGACCGATGTGGATGGGATCGAACGTCCCCCCCAGAATGCCGATGGGCGGCTGCAACATGGGGCTCCCTCCGGTGGCAGCCGGGATGTCGACGGGCTGGCTCATGCGTCAGATCCCGCCAGCGGCAAGGGGGTACCATCGCGAAAACCGAGGGCGAGGGTCTGCAGCATCAGCCAAGCCTGCTCGGTATCGAAGCGACGCTGGGCGTCGTCGAGCCGGGCCATCAGCTGCCACAACTGCTGCAGCTTGGCGAAGGGCAGCCGGGTCAGCGCCTGTTGAATGAGTTGCTGGCGGCTCTGCCAGATGCGCAGGCGGGAGAAGTGCTCCACCAGCGGCTGACCGGCTCTGGCCGCCAGCGCCAGCTCGGTGAGCTGCTCCAGCTCGCGGCACAAGGCCCAGGCCAGCATGCCGGGCTCGGTGCCCTCGGCGCGCAGGGCCAGCAGGATGCGCTGGGCCCGATTCACCTTCCCTTCCAGCAGAGTGTCGATGAGCTGGAACGGGGTGAAGTGGGCGTGGCGGATGATGGTCTCCTGCAGATAGGCGACGCTGATGGGCTGGGGCGGCGAGAGCAGGGTCAGCTTCTCTATCTCCTGGCTGGCGGCCAGCAGGTTGCCCTCGTAGGAGTGGCACATGAAGTTGACCGCATCCGGCAGCGCCTTCAGCCCGAAGCGCTGGAAGCGGGCGCTCATCCAGCGCGGAAAGAAGCGGGGCTCGGGGTGGTTGACCGGCACATAGGTACCGCTCTGGCTCAGCTTGTCGAACCAGGCTGCCTTCATCTGGGTCTGGTTGAGGCGATTACCGCTCAGCACCAGCAGCAGGTCGGGGTGCAGTTGTTTGCCGATCTCGCTGATGCGGGCGGCCAACTCCTTGTCGACCTTGGCTGGCAGCTCCAGTTCGATGATCTGGCGGGCCGAGAACAGGCTCATGGCCTGGCAGGCATCGTAGACCTGATTCCAGTCCAGTCCCTGTTCCACCACGAAGCTGTGGCGCTCATCGAAGCCCTGTTTGCGCGCCACCTGGCGCACGGCATCGATGGCTTCCAGCTTGAGCAGGGGCTCGTCTCCAAAAATGAGATAGCAGGGCTTGAGCCCTGCCTTGAGATGGTCCGCGAGTTGTTCAGGGTAAATCCGCATCAGAGCCTGGCCTGGTTGAGGGGGAAGGATGCACGGTCGATGGCTTGCTCATTCTTGAACAGGGGATCGTCCCCAACAATGAGATAGCAGGGCTTGAGCCCTGCTTTGAGGTGATCCGCAAACTGCTCGGGATAGACTCTCATCAACACATTCTCATCAAGATACGTGCATCAGAACTTGACCTGGCTAAGCTGGCGGATCACCAGGTTGGCGGCCTGCTCCTGCATCTCCTTGCCAAGCTGCTCCTGCTCGCGGGAGGAGGCGAGCGCCGCGTCCGGCTTGTTCAGGAAACTGCGGTTGAAGGCGATGGGGAAGACCTGGGTCGGTTTGCCCGGCATGGAGACGGTGAACTGGGTGTTGTAGCCCAGCACGTATTCACGGGCCTGGCCGATGGAGTCGACGGAGGCGACCTGGCTGGTGCTGCCGACGCCGGACAGGGTCAGCACCGGGATGCCCTCCTTGTCGGCGAGCTGCACGCCGGCCGCCTTGAGGCGGGTGGTGACCAGCCGATAGAAATCGCTCTTGTTGTCACCGACCACCTTCATGGTCATCAACTCGGGCGGGATGGCGGTGCCGCGCATCTGAAAACCGCAGGCCTGCAGCAGCAGACCGGTCAGCAGTATGGTCAGCCAGCGAGTGAGGGTGGTGCCCATAGAAAATCCTCTTTGCATGAAGTGAAGAGCGGCGGGCGCAGGGCCCGCCGTTATCATCCGTTTGCTGTTACCGCCTGGCAACCAGACGGTCAGTCTGCATGGCAAGGCGGTATGGCATCAGTTGGCCACGATGTTGAGCAGTTTGCCCGGCACGTAGATCACCTTGCGCACGGTCAGGCCGTCGGTGAACTTCTGGACCGAGGCATCGGCCATGGCCAGCTTCTCGACGTCGGCCTGGCTGATCTCGGCCGGTACGGTCAGCTTGCCGCGCATCTTGCCGTTGATCTGCACCACCACCAGCTTCTCGGTCTCGACCATGGCCGCTTCGTCGGCCACCGGCCAGGTGGCGTGATCCACGTCGTCACCCTTGCCCAGCATCTTCCACAGCTCGAAGCCGATGTGCGGGGTGATGGGGTAGAGCATGACCACGACCGCTTCCAGCGCTTCCTGCATCAGGGCGCGATCCTGCTCGTCACTGCCCAGCTTGGCCAGGTTGTTCATCAGCTCCATGATGGCGGCGATGGCGGTGTTGAAGGTCTGACGGCGACCCACGTCGTCGCTCACCTTGGCGATGGTCTTGTGCAGCTCGCGGCGCACGGCCTTCTGGTCGCCGCTGAGTGCCGCCACATTCAGTGCGGGAGCTATGCCGGCACTGACGTGCTCGAAGGTGATGCGCCACAGACGGCGCAGGAAGCGCTGGGCACCCTCGACGCCGGAGTCGGACCACTCCAGGGTCATCTCGGCCGGCGAGGCGAACATCATGAACAGACGCACGGTATCGGCGCCGTAACGCTCCACCATCAGCTGCGGGTCGATGCCGTTGTTTTTGGACTTGGACATCTTGGTCATGCCGGAGTGGATCACTTCACGGCCTTCATTGTCGACGGCCTTGGTGATGCGACCCTTCTCGTCACGCTCCACCTTGACGTCGGTCGGACTGACCCAGACGTTGCCGCCCTTCTCGTCCTTGTAGTAGAAGGCGTCGGCCAGCACCATGCCCTGGCAGAGCAGGCGCTTGAACGGCTCGTCGCTGTTGACCAGGCCTGCATCACGCAGCAGCTTGTGGAAGAAGCGGGCGTAGAGCAGGTGCATACAGGCGTGCTCGATGCCGCCGATGTACTGATCCACCGGCAGCCAGTGGTTGGCAGCAGCCGGGTCCAGCATGCCCTTGTCGTAGTCCGGGGAGCAGTAGCGCGCGTAGTACCAAGAGGACTCCATGAAGGTGTCAAAGGTATCGGTCTCGCGGAACGCTTCCTGGCCGTTGTAGGTGGTCTTGGCCCACTCGGCGTCGGCCTTGATCGGGCTCTGGATGCCATCCATCACCACGTCTTCCGGCAGCAGCACCGGCAGCTGATCTTCCGGGGTCGGCACCACTGTGCCGTCAGCCAGGGTCAGCATGGGGATGGGGGCGCCCCAGTAGCGCTGACGGGAGACACCCCAGTCGCGCAGACGGTAGTTGACGGTGCGCTTGCCGTGGCCCAGGGCTTCCAGCTTGTTGGCGATGGCATCGAAAGCGCCCTGGAAGTCGAGACCGTCGAACTCGCCTGAGTTGAACAGCACGCCCTTGTCGGTGTAGGCGGCGTCGATCACGTTCGGCAGCTCGCCATCGACCGGCTTGATGACCGGCTTGATCTCGAGACCGTACTTGGTGGCGAACTCATGGTCGCGCAGGTCGTGGCCCGGTACCGCCATCACGGCGCCGGTGCCGTAGTTCATCAGCACGAAGTTGGCGACCCAGACCGGCACCTTGCGGCCATCCAGCGGGTGAATGGCGTAGAGGCCGGTGGCCATGCCCTTCTTCTCCATGGTGGCGAGCTCGGCTTCGGCCACCTTGGTGTTCTTGCACTCTTCGATAAAGGCGGCGAGCTCGGGGTTACTCTCGGCTGCCTGCAGCGCCAGCGGGTGGCCGGCGGCGATACCGACATAGGTCACGCCCATGAAGGTGTCCGGACGGGTGGTGTAGACCTCCAGATGCTCAGCCTGACCCTCGATGGCGAAGCTGATGTTGACCCCTTCGGAGCGGCCAATCCAGTTGCGCTGCATGGTCTTGACCATCTCAGGCCAGCCTTCCAGATTGTCGATATCGTTCAGCAGCTCTTCGGCGTAGTCGGTGATCTTGATGAACCACTGGGGGATCTCTTTCTGCTCCACCGGGGTGTCACAGCGCCAGCAGCAGTTGTCGACAACCTGCTCGTTGGCCAGTACGGTCATGTCGTTCGGGCACCAGTTGACGGAAGAGGTCTTCTTGTAGACCAGACCCTTCTCGTAAAGCTTGGTGAAGAACCACTGTTCCCAGCGGTAGTAGTCCGGCTTGCAGGTGGCCAGCTCGCGATCCCAGTCATAACCCAGACCCAGCATCTTCAGCTGGTTCTTCATGTATTCGATGTTTTCGTAGGTCCAGGGCGCCGGTGCCGTGTTGTTCTTGATGGCGGCGTTTTCCGCCGGCAGGCCGAAGGCGTCCCAACCGATGGGTTGCAGCACGTTCTTGCCATTGAGGCGTTGATAACGGGAGATCACATCACCTATGGTGTAGTTGCGAACGTGCCCCATGTGTAGACGACCAGACGGATAGGGGAACATGGAGAGGCAGTAGAACTTTTCCTTGTCTACTTTCTCCACCGCCTTGAAGGTTTTCTTGGCATCCCAGTGCTTTTGCACTGCTGGTTCTATGGATTGGGGAACGTATTGCTCTTGCATTGGTGACATCCGGATCTGTGAAATGGATAGATAAATCAGCTGGGAAATCGCAATAGAATACCCATATCCTGCGGCGGCAACAACCGCCAGCGTCCCTCGGGCCTTAAGCCGGGCCTGATCAGGGTTCAGTAGAGGAGTAACGGCCATGGACAAACGTCAAAAAGGGTACGAAGCCTTCATTGCCGAGCTGCAAAAGCAGTGGCAAGAGACAGAACAGTTCCAGGGGGAGCGCCTCAACCGGATGATCGCCAAGGTGCAGGCCTATCTGGAGGCGGCCGGGGATCTGACCCAGGACGAGCTGGCGCTGATCGCCGAGTATGTGAAGCGGGATCTGGGCAACTATGACGAGGGGCGCAAGGATGAGCAGGTGGAGGAGTCCGCCTTCATGCTGGCGCTCAAAGACACCGCCTGGTCCTGGCTGGCGGACGTGACCGACCGCACCCAGGTGGAGTGGCAGGAGCTGGCGGACGAGCTGGAGCACAAGGGCGTCTACCGGGCTGGCGACTGGGTGGGGCTCGGAGTATTGGTGTGCGATCACTGCGAGTGGCGCCATACCGTGCTGCACCCCGAACAGCTCGGCACCTGTCCCGAGTGCGGGGCCGATGAGTATCACCGTGAGCCACTCTCTCCCTAAGCAGTCAGGCAGTACCAAGCCATAAGCCAAGCCATAAAAAGAGGCGCCTAAGGGCGCCTCTCTTATTTATCGGGTTGTACGACCGGGTCAGCCCTTGCGCGCCCAGGGGTGGGCGCGGGGGCGCAGCCCCAGTCCCAGCGCCAGCAGCAGGGCGGCGATGCCATACATGGGCCAGCTGCCAAAGCGCAGGTAGGGGGTCTCGCCGTGGGCGGGACGCACCTCGGTGCGCAGCACGCCGGCCTCGAACTGCGGGATCTGGGCGATGATGCTGCCGTCAGTCTCGGTGACGATGGTGATGCCGGTGTTGGTGTCGCGCAGCAGCGGGCGGGCCAGCTCGAGGGCACGCATGCGGGCGATCTCCATGTGCTGCCAGGGACCGATGCTGGTGCCGAACCAGGCGTCGTTGGAGACGGTCAGCAGGAAGTCGGTATCCGGCTGCACGTTGCGGCGCACCTCGTCCGGGAAGATGATCTCGTAGCAGATGGCGGCGGCAAACTTGAGCCCCTTGGCGATCAGGTTCGGCTGCACCTCGTCACCGCGGCTGAAGGAGGACATGGGCAGGTTGAAGAAGGGCGCGATGGGACGCAGCAGATCTTCAAGGGGCACGAACTCGCCGATGGGCAGCAGGTGGTATTTGTAGTAACGGTTCTTGTGCTGGTAGTAGTAGGACTCCTTGCCTTCCGCATCCTGCACCCCCATGCCGAGCACGGTATTGAAGAAGCGCTGCTGCTCGAGATCGTAGTGGATGATCCCCGCCAGCAGGCCGGTATCGTTCACCTTCATCGCCTTGTCCAGGCTCTCCAGATAGTTGCCCATCTCCTTCTCGATGGCCGGAATGGCCGATTCCGGCCAGACGATGATGTCGGCGTCCTGGTTCTCACGGCTGAGATCCTGATACTTGCGCACGGTCGGCACCAGCGCCTCCGGATCCCACTTGAGGGACTGTTCGATGTTGCCCTGTACCAGCGCCACCTTGACCGGTTCACCGCGGGTCACCCAGTTCAGCTGCATCAGCCCCTGGGCGGTCCCCACCAGGGCCACCGGCACCAGCAGCCAGGCCGGCTTGCGGCTCTGCCACAGCAGCCAGAGAGCGGAGGCGGTCAACAGCAGCGCCAGAGTGATGCCCTGCACGCCGAGGATGGGAGCAAAGCCCTTGAGCGGCCCGTCAATCTGGCTGTAGCCGAACCAGAGCCAGGGAAAGCCGGTCATCACCCAGCCGCGCAGCCAGTCGGCCATCAGCCAGAGCGCCGGGAAGGCGAGCAGCCAGCGGCTCCAGTGGCGACCGCTGAAGAAGCGGGCGAAGGCCCAGCAGGCCAGGGTCGGGTAGAGCGCCAGATAGGCCGACAGCCCGGTCAGCAGCACAAAGGCCACCGGCAGCGGAATGCCGCCGAACATGGTCATGCTGACGTGGATCCACCACAGCCCCGGCAAAAACAGCCCCATGGCGTAGCCAAAGCCGCGCCAGGCCGCCTGCTTGGGGTTGGCCTTGTCCAGCAGGGCGTAGAGACCGAGCAGGGAGGGGATCACCAGCGGCCAGTAGTTGAAGGGCGAGAAGGCGAGCACGGCGATGGCGCCAGAGGCCATGGCAAACAGGCTGGTCAGGAGTTTTGATTTCACGGGCTGTAATTTCACGGGCGATAAGGCTCGGATTGAACTGCAATGGGTTGAGTGGCCGGTATCTTAACCCGTAAAGGCGGTCAACGGCGAGCCTCCCGGCCGACGGCCCGGAGCGAGGGGATAAAAGGGAGATGACGGGCTCTTTGAACGGTAGAAAGCAGGGGCGTGCGGCCAAACGAACAGCGCCCCGACGGGCGGGGCGCTGTTGGCACGGAGCAAGGCTTATTGGGCCTCGGACTGGGCCGCGACATGGTTGTCGGGGATCTTCACCTGCAGCTGTTGTAGGCGGCGCTTGTCGGCGTGCATCACCTTGAACAGGTAGCCTTCCAGCTCGATCTCCTCGCCCTTCTTGGGCAGGTGGCTGAAGGCGTGCATCACCAGACCGCCCACCGTATCCACCTCTTCATCGCTGAACTGGGTGCCGAAGAAGTCGTTGAAATCTTCGATCTCGGTGAGGGCGCTGACGGCGAACACCCGCTTGCTGATGCGGCGGATCTCGTCCGGCTCATCCTCGATGTCGTCGAATTCGTCGTCGATCTCGCCGACGATGAGCTCGAGGATGTCCTCGATGGTCACCAGACCGGAGACGCCGCCGAACTCGTCCACCACGATGGCCATGTGGTAACGCTCTTCGCGAAACTCCTTGAGCAGCCGGTCGACCCGTTTGCTCTCGGGCACGATCACCGTGGGGCGCAGGATATTCTCCAGTTGCAGCGGCTCGCTGGCATGGTGGCCGCCAAACCCGAACGGCAGCAGATCCTTGGCGAGCAAGATGCCCTCCACGTGATCCTTGTCCTCGTTGATCACCGGAAAGCGGGAGTGGCCCGACTCGATGATCACCGGCAGGATCTCGTCCACCGGCTGGGATTTCTCGATGGTCACCATCTGGGAGCGGGGGATCATGATGTCGCGCACGCGCAGCTCGGCAATTTCGAGCACCCCCTCGATCATGTCCTTGGTGTCCTGATCGATGAGATCGCGCTCTTCGGCGTCGGCTATCACTTCCACCAAATCGTTGCGGTCTTTTGGCTCGCCCTGGAAGAGTTGGCTGAGTTTGTCGAGCCAGGTTTTCTTCGGCGAGCCGGTACTAGGGTGATCGTCGGTCATTTTCTCTCTTGGTTACTCGTATGAACACACTTGAAATCGTTGTGGCTATATGAGGATGACCATCGGCTGTTTCAAGGCGATGACCATCCCGCGGTTTACTCTTCGTCGTTCAGATAAGGATCGGCGAAACCGAGCTCCTGCATGATGTCGCGCTCGAGCGCTTCCATCTCTTCGGCCTCGTCATCCTCGATATGGTCATAACCTAGCAGATGGAGACTGCCGTGCACAACCATGTGGGCCCAGTGGGCCATCAGCGGCTTGCCCTGCTCAATGGCTTCGCGCTCCACCACCTGGCGGCAGATCACCAGATCGCCGAGCAGCGGCAGCTCCAGACCGGGCGGTGCCTCGAACGGGAAAGAGAGCACGTTGGTGGGCTTGTCCTTGCCGCGATAGGTGAGGTTGAGCTCGTTGCTCTCCGCCTCGTCGACGATGCGCACCGTCACTTCGGCCTCCTGCTGGAAGCCGAGAATGGTGCCGTCGAGCCAGCCCTGCAGCTGGGCCTCGCTCGGCAGGCCGTCGGTGCTGGCACTGGCCAGTTGCAGATCCAGGGTCACGCTCATTGGGCACTCTCTTTGCTGGTGTGGGTGGCGACTTTGTCGGCCGCCTGTTTGGCATCGAACGCCTCGTAGGCCTGCACGATGCGGGCCACCACAGGGTGGCGGACCACGTCGGCGGACTGGAAGAAGTTGAATGACAGGCCGTCGACATTCTGCAGCACTTCCAGCGCGTGGCGCAGGCCCGATTTCTGGTTGCGGGGCAGGTCTATCTGGGTGATGTCACCGGTCACCACCGCCTTGGAGTTGAAGCCGATGCGGGTCAGGAACATCTTCATCTGCTCGGTGGTGGTGTTCTGGGCCTCGTCCAGGATGATGAAGGCGTCATTGAGGGTTCGACCACGCATGTAGGCGAGCGGCGCCACCTCGATGATGTTGCGCTCCATCAGCTTCTCCACCCGCTCAAAGCCCAGCATCTCGAACAGGGCGTCGTAGAGCGGGCGCAGGTAGGGGTCCACCTTCTGGGAGAGATCGCCTGGCAGGAAGCCGAGCTTCTCGCCTGCTTCCACCGCCGGCCGGGTCAGCAGAATGCGGCGGATCTCCTGGCGCTCCAGCGCATCCACCGCCGCCGCTACCGCCAGATAGGTCTTGCCTGTTCCTGCAGGGCCTATGCCGAAGCAGATGTCGTGGCGCACGATATTGGCGATGTACTGGGCCTGGTTGGGGCTACGCGGTTTGATGAGGCCACGCTTGGTCTTGACCGTCACCTCCTTGCCATAGGGGATGCTCGGCGCCGGCTCGTCATCCTGCTCCAGCACCCGCGACTCCTGAATGGCCAGATGGACCATGTCGGGGGTGATGTCGGTCACCTTGCCGCCCTTGAGCGGCTGGGTTTCCACATAGAGGTGCTTGATGATGACGGCGGCCGCGTCCACCTGGGCTTGCTTGCCCAGCAGCTGGAAGTGGTTGTCGCGGTAGCTGATCTCGACGCCGAGGCGGCGCTCCAGCTGTTTGACGTTGTCATCGAACGGACCGCACAGACTGGCGAGACGCTGGTTGTCGGCGGGTTCCAGATGCAAATTCAGGGTCGAGAGGTGTCGGCTCAAAGTGTCCTCGTCTTGACGCGATCCCATCCGGCCGGGGCCGGATGGGGTGAACAGATTAGTGGGGAGTGAAGGCGGCCACGCCCAGCTGGTCCGGTACGTTGTCCGGGCGGCGGGCGAGGATCTCGCTCGGGGCGGTGGCGATGCGCAGGTTCATCTCGTTCTCGCCGCGCAGGAATTTGCCGCGCAGGGAGTTGGGACGCACCTCGGTGATCTCCACGTCGGCAAAGCCGCCGATCAGGGTATGCGGGCCTTCGAAGTTGACCACCCGGTTGTTCTCGGTGCGGCCGCACAGCTGCATGGGGTCGAGCTTGGAGGGGCCTTCCACCAGGATGCGCTGGGTGGAGCCCAGCATGGCGCGGCCAATCTGCATCGCCTGGTTGTTGATGACGTGCTGCAGGCGGCTCAGGCGGGCTTTCTTCACCTCCATGTCGACGTCATCGGGCAGGTCGGCGGCCGGGGTACCGGGGCGCGGGCTGTAGATGAAGCTGAAGCTCATGTCGAAGTTGATATCCTCGATGAGTTTCATGGTGGCCTCGAAATCCTCGTCCGTCTCGTTCGGGAAGCCGACGATGAAGTCGGAACTGATGGTAATGTCGGGACGGGCGGCACGCAGGCGGCGGATCTTGGACTTGTACTCCAGCACGGTGTGCGGGCGCTTCATCATGGTCAGGATGCGGTCGGAGCCACTCTGCACCGGCAGGTGCAGGAAGCTGACCACTTCCGGGGTGTCCTTGTAGACCTCGATGATGTCGTCGGTGAACTCGATGGGGTGGCTGGTGGTGTAGCGAATGCGATCGATGCCGTCGATGGCGGCCACCAGTCGCAGCAGCTCGGCGAAGGTGCAGATGCCGCCGTCGAAGGTCGGGCCCCGGTAGGCGTTGACGTTCTGGCCGAGCAGATTCACTTCGCGCACGCCCTGCTGGGCGAGCTGGGCAATTTCATAGAGCACGTCGTCCAGCGGTCGGCTCACCTCCTCGCCGCGGGTGTAGGGCACCACGCAGAAGGAGCAGTATTTGGAGCAGCCTTCCATGATGGAGACGAAGGCGGTCGCCCCTTCGGCGCGCGGCTCGGGCAGGCTGTCGAACTTCTCGATTTCGGGGAAGGCGACGTCCACCTGGGCGCCACGTCCCTCCTGGACCTGCTTGATCATGGTGGGCAGGCGATGCAGGGTCTGCGGACCGAACACTATGTCCACATAGGGGGCGCGGGTGCGAATGTTGTCCCCCTCCTGGGAGGCGACGCAGCCGCCCACGCCGATCACCAGACCGGGCTTGTTCGCTTTCAGTTTTTTCCAGCGTCCCAGCTGGTGGAACACCTTCTCCTGCGCCTTTTCGCGGATGGAGCAGGTGTTGAGCAGCAAGACGTCTGCCTCTTCGGGCTCTTCGGTCAGCGTGTAGCCATTGCTGGCATCCAACAGGTCGGCCATCTTGGACGAGTCGTACTCGTTCATCTGGCAGCCCCAGGTTTTAATGTGAAGTTTCTTGCTCATTGCTTCTCTTGACTTGTTTTGAATGCGGCATGGTCAAAGGACCGGGCATTTTACTCCGCAATCCGGAGACTGCCTAGCAAATATCCAGCCCGCCATGGCCGGAACGCAGCCGTAGCCGCCCCGAGAGGCATCGGCTTTCTCCTTGATTTGGCGCACTAATTCTCCACTGCCTTCACTGTTTCTCGGCGCCCCTTGCGGTATCATGTGACCATTCGGTCCGGCTGTGTTTTTCCCCTTGCCCGGACCCACCCCTTGCAGGAATCAAGTTATGGAACAGTGTGATATCGCCATCGTCGGGGCCGGCATGGTCGGCGCCGCCACCGCCTGTCTGCTGGCGGCGCAGGGTCTGTCGGTGCGGGTCATCGAGACCCGGCTGCCGGAGCAATACGCCCCCGAGCAGCCGCTGGATCTGCGGGTCTCCGCCATCAGCCAGGCGTCGGTGGCGCTGCTGGAGCAGGCCGGCGCCTGGCAGCACCTGCAACAGATGCGGCTGTGCCCCTATCGCCGGCTGGAAACCTGGGAGCTGGACGGCTTCGCCACCCGCTTCAACGCCGCCGACCTCGGTCTGCCGCAGCTCGGCTACATCATCGAGAACCGGCTGGTGCAGCTCGCCCTGCTCAAGCGGATGGAGGATTTTCCCAACATCCAGACCCATACCCCGGCGGCGGTCAAGAGCCTGCGCCAGAGCGCGGACGAGGCGGTGCTGACCCTGGATGATGGCAGCGAGCTGGCCGCCCGCTGGGTGCTGGCCTGCGATGGCGCTGAATCCCACACTCGCAAGCTGGCCGGCATCGGGGTGTCGCGCTTTGAGTACCGCCAGCACTGCATGCTGATCAACATCGACACCGACTTCGCGCAGGAAGACATCACCTGGCAGCAGTTTACCCCGAGCGGCCCGCGCGCCTTCCTGCCGCTGCCGGGCCGACACGGCTCCCTGGTGTGGTATGACAGTCCGGCCCGCATCCGGGCGCTGGCTGCCATGAGCAACGAGGGGCTGGCCGCCGAGGTGTGCCGCCACTTCCCGAGCCGGCTCGGCGGGTTTGCCGTGACGGCCAAGGGGAGCTTCCCGCTGGTGCGCCGCCACGCCAACGACTACCACGCCGGCCGGGTGGTGCTGCTGGGCGATGCCGCCCACACCATCAATCCGCTGGCGGGGCAGGGGGTCAACCTCGGCTTCAAGGACGTGGCCTGCTGGCGCGATCTGCTGCAAGGGGCCGGGGCCGACTGGCATCAGCTGGCGCTGGCCGGGCGCTATGAGCGGCGTCGCCGCCCCGACAACCTGTTGATGCAGTCGGGGATGGATCTCTTCTACGGGGTGTTCAGCAACGAGATAGGCCCGCTCAAGCTGGCGCGCAACCTGGCCCTCAATCTGGCGGACAAGGCAGGCCCGCTCAAGGAGATGGCGCTACGCTATGCGCTGGGGCTGGTTTAAGGCGCGCGGCGCCATCATGAGGGAGCAGGCAGCATGAACAAGGCATTGCTGGTGATCGATTTCATCAACGACATCGCCCACCCGGACGGGCGCATCGCCGCCTCGGCGGCCCATGTGCTGGAACAGGACGCCATCGTGCACGCCAATCAGGCGCTGGCCCATGCCCGCGCCCACGGCTGGCTGGTGGTGCTGATCAAGGTGGGTTTTGACCCGCACTATCTGCTGCAGCCCAAGGGCTCACCCATGTTTGGTCGGGCTCACCAGTTCGGGGCGCTGTCGCTTGGTGATGGCGGCACCGACTTTCACGCCGACCTCGACGTGCAGCCCGGCGATCTGGTGCTGACCAAGCCCAGGGTCAGCCCCTTCTACGGCACCGCGCTGGAGCCGGCGCTGCGGGCCAATCACATCGACCACCTCTATCTGTGCGGGGTGAGTACCAGTTGGGCCATTCAGGCGGCGGCGCGGGAGGGGCATGATCGGGACTACGCCATCACCATCCTGGAGGATGCCTGCGCGGCGGCGGATGCCAATGAGCACCATGCCTCGCTGCGGATGCTCGGCCGTATCGCCGAGGTCTGCAAGGTGGCCCAGCTGGCCTGATCCCGGCGGCAAGCGGAGCTTGCTCACTGTTTTGACATTCATATTGTCTGCGGCCCCCTGTCGGGTCGCAGCCATTTTGGGCAACATGAAGCGAGCATCGATGGCCACAAGGATGAGGGCATGCGTTATCAGGGACGGATCGTGCGCTGGAACGAGGCGCGCGGCTTTGGTTTTATCGCCCCCGAGCAGGGGGATGGCGAGCCAAAAGGAGCCGAGCTGTTCGTGCACATCTCGGCGCTGCAGTCAGATGGCTCGCTGCCCAAGATTGGCGAGCGGGTCTCCTATCAGCTTGGCAGCGGCCAGGATGGCAAACTCAGGGCCGAGCAGGTGTTCTTTGTGGATCGACCGCTGTCGCTGGCAGGCGCCCAACCAGCGCCTTCTGTGGGCAGACAGGCTGTGGCCGGGGAGCGGCCGACGCCAGCCAGGGCACGCCCGCGCCCCGTCTATCGGCGCCGCAGCAATTGGCGCGGCAAGCTGATCCCGCTGCTGGTGCTGGCCGGGATCTTCTCCATTTACTCCCGCTTCTCGGCCGAGTCGGTCTCGCCTTCGCCAAGCTCTTCTTTCAGTCAGCAGGCGGCGGACAGCACAGACAGCCCGCAGGCGGCGCCCACCTTCGTCCGTCAGTGCGACGGTCGGCAGTACTGCTCCCAGATGACCTCCTGCGAGGAGGCGACCTGGTTTTTGCAAAACTGCCCCAATACCAAGATGGACGGCAGAGGACGAGGGAACGGGATTCCTTGTGAAAGCCAGTGGTGTGGCCACTAGCGGGGATGGGGCCGGTGCAAGTGGTTGATCATCTATCTTTATCTTGCAGGCCGGGGGCGGGCCATGGCCGCCGATGCCCCTTCGTCATGGAGGGAACACCGGCATTAGGCTGGTGGTTGCGGCAGGTGCGGTACGTCGTTGTTGGGTGAGGAGCAGGGTCATGGCGGACTATTTTCAGGGATCACTGTTTCACTTCTCCGATCGGGCGCAATACCTGTCTGCATTGCTCAATTCGCTGGAGGAGCAGATCTCGGTGATCGATCGGGATGGCGTCATCCACTACACCAATCTCGCCTGGAATAGCTTCGCCGAACAGAACGGCATGCCGGAGGGGTACGACTGGCTGGGCGTCAACTATCTGAGGGTGTGCGACAACTCGGTGGAGCCGCTGGCCCAGATGGCGGCCGAGGGGATCCGGCGGGTACTGCGCCACGAGCAGCAGCACTTTCATCTGGAGTACCCCTGTCACAGCCCGGATACCCAGCGCTGGTTCATGATGCGGGTCTCTGCCATCCCCGGTATCGAGGTCGAGTTCTACACCATCAGCCACATCAACGTTACCGAACGCAAGCTGCAGGAGCTGGACATGGCCTACCTCTCCCTGCACGACCCGCTGACCGGGCTGGCGAACCGGCGGCTGTTCAACAGCTTTCTGCACAACGAGTGGCGGCGCAGCATGCGCGAACAGACCCCCATCTCCTTCATCATGCTGGATCTGGACAACTTCAAGCTGTGCAACGACCACTTCGGCCATCAGGTCGGGGACGGTTTCTTGCAGCAGGTGGGTCAGCTGCTGAGCACCTTCTGCCAGCGGGCCACCGATCTGCCGTGCCGCTTCGGCGGCGACGAATTTGCCCTGATCCTCGGCAACACCGGGGACGAGGCCGCCTCCCGCATGGGGGAGGCCATTCGCGTCGGCATCGGCGAGCTGCTGATCCCGGGGGCGGATGGGCTTAGACTCAGCGCCAGCGTCGGCATTGCCACCCTGTTGCCGCAGCAGGCCCGCGTCTCGGAAGAGGAGCTGCTGACCGCCGCCGACATGGCGCTCTATCTGGCCAAGCAGGGGGGCAAGAATCGCTGCCACTGCGTCAGCTGCAGCGCGCTGCCGGCCGCCTGATACTCGATTGCCACACCCCCCGTGGCGATACCTCGCCTGTCCCCTGATATCGGCTCCCTGAACCTATCGCATCAGCGACCCGGCAGGGCTGGCTGCGGCGCCGGGTGGGCATCGATGACCAGCTGCACGAAGCGATCGCGGATGGGATCGGCAAATTCCGGGTTCCACACCAGGCTTATCTCCCACTCGGAGCAGGGGCCGGACAAGGGGTAGAGGGTGACGTCCGGGCCGGCGATGAAGCTGACGCTGCGCGGCAGGATGGCGTTGCCGATGCCGGCGGCCACCAGCGCCACCAGGGTCTGGATATCCTCCGCCTCCTGGGTCATGCCGGTCAGCCGGTTGGCGCCGAGGAAGCCGGCGATCTGCTGACTAAGGCCGGGGCAGCGGTGGCCAACCATCTGCAGCAAGGGCTGGCTGGCCAGCGCCTGCTCCACATCGAAGGCGGCCGGATCCGGCCGGGTCATCAGGGTTGGCACCGCCAGCACCAGCCGATCGGTCAGCAGTCTGTGCTCCTGCAACTGCGGCGCCTGGGGCCTGCGCATGAAGCCGAGCTGCAGCTGGCCCGAGAGCAGCCGTTCCTGCTGGATGGCGGAGGTCATGTCCTGTAGATGTACCATCACCTCGGGCACCTGCTGCTTGAAGCTGGCCACCAGTGCCGGTGCCAGCGCGAAGCTCGATAGACCGAAACCAATCTTGAGGCGCCCGGCGATGCCGCTGGCCAACGCCATGGCGTGGCGTTCAAAGCCCTTGCCGTGCTTGACCAGGGCGCTCGCCTGGGTGAGCAGCTGGGCGCCGATGGCGGTCAGCTCGGCGCCGTGGCGACCCCGGTTGAACAGGGTACTGCCGAGGGTCTGCTCCAGCCCCTGGATCTGCTTGGTGAGCGCCGGCTGGGTGATGAACAGCCGGTTGGCGGCCTCCCGGTAGTTGGCTGTGTCGGCCAGGGTGACGAATGCCTGCAGTTGCTTCAGATCGAATTTCATTCCATATGGTTATCTAAAGTGGCCATTTTGTGATTATAAATTATCTAATTGCCTTGTTCTAATGGTCTGGTAGCGGGCCCCATTGGCCCCATCCGATCCGTCACAAGGAGTCATCTCATGCCTGCCGAACGCTATCTGTTTTTGATCAAGGGAACCCTGGTACTGGCCCAGCCGCTGGCTGCGCCGGAGACGGGGGAACTGCTTACCAGTCTGCTGCAGCAGGGCTTTGCGGTCGGCCCCTTGCAAGTCTGGGCGAGCAATGCCGAACAGGCGCTGGCCTGCTATGAACAGGCGGCCCAGCGGCGGGCCTTCGGCGATATTCTGGCGGGGAGCGAACCCGGCCTGGCAGGGGTCGGCGCATGAGCCGGCTTGTGCTGCGGGCCAGCGCCCTGTTGCTGGACATGGATGGCACCCTGGTGCACTCCACCGGTGAAGTGGAGACGGTATGGCGGCTCTGGTGCCGCCGCCATCAGCTGGCGCCCGAGCCGGTGCTGGCCATGTGCCACGGGGTGCGCTCGCGAGAGGTGCTCCGTGCCTTGGCCCCGCAACTGGAGATGGCGCAGGAGGTAGCCCTGCTCGACGAGCTGGAGATCAACCATACCGGCCAGGCGGAGGCCATCGCCGGTGCCCGGGCTCTGCTGGCAGGTTTGCCGAGCGAGCGCTGGGCGCTGGTGACCTCCGCCAGCCAGCGGGTGGCCCGTCATCGGCTGCGCAGTGCCGCTCTGCCGTTGCCCGCCCTGCTGGTGGGGGCCGAGGATGTGGTGCATGGCAAGCCGGATCCCGAGCCCTACCTGCTGGCGGCCGAGCGTCTGGGGCTGGCGGCGGCCGATTGCCTGGTGTTCGAGGATGCGCCAGCCGGCATCACCAGTGCCCTGCGGGCGGGTTGCCGCGTGGTACAGGTGGGGGGAAGGCAGCGGCTGGATCCGAACATCAGTACCCTGATCCAGGACTGGCGTCAGGTGAGCGTGGTAGAGGAGGCGGCTGGTCTGCAGCTGACGCTGCTGGCCTGACAACAAAAAGCCCCCGTCGAGCGGGGGCTTGGGTGGTGGGCGACGCGCTTATTTGAACACGCGAAAACGCACGGCGTCGTCCATGAAGGTCTTGTCACCGGCCGGTTGCTTGATGCTGCCAAAGGGCATCTGGGCACGCAGCAGCCAGCTGGCGGGCAGATTCCACTCCTTGTGTACCGCCTGGTCGATGAGCGGGTTGTAGTGCTGCAGGGAGGCGCCGATCTTCTCCTGGGCCAGGGTGGTCCAGACCGCGAACTGGGCGATGCCGGTGGCATGTTCCGACCAGATGGGGAAGTTGTCGGCGTAGAGGGCGAATTTTTGCTGCAGATCCTTGATGACGTCGGTGTCCTCGAAGAAGAGCACGGTGCCGAAACCTGCGCGGAAGCTGCCGTCCACCTTGGCTTCGCTCTGGGGATAGGCTTCCGGCGGCACTATCTTCTTCAGCTCGGCTTTGACGATGTCCCACAGCTTGTGGTGCTGGGCGCCAAACAGGATGACGGCGCGGGAGCTCTGGGAGTTGAACGAGGAGGGGCTGTGCTTGATGGCATCCTGGATGAGAGTGGTCAGCTGCTCCGGCGTATGGGAAACCTGGTCACCCAGGGCATAGATGGTA
Organism: Aeromonas sp. CD; assembly: GCF_033349375.1. NCBI lineage: Bacteria > Pseudomonadati > Pseudomonadota > Gammaproteobacteria > Aeromonadales > Aeromonadaceae > Aeromonas > Aeromonas sp. CD. Next base: position 3,699,406 of record NZ_CP137631.1, on the reverse strand, counting down.
CGACGTACTTTGATCTGTTCGATAAACGGACTGCTCATAACATCTCCTTTGTTTGACAGGGAATCGTCTGCGGTGGTCCTTGGCAAGGCCATCCGGCTCCGATTGTTCAAGCTATAGACTATAACACCCCCTTCCTGGTTAGCCGTCAACGCACAGTGGTCACTGTTTTTACTTTTTGTTGATATGCATATCCACGGCATGGATGAGCAGTATCACGTTTATATGTTTTTTATCAATTGGCCGGCATGAGGGCTGATTTTAATCAATGAATAATTTTTGCCGGCAACCATAAGATCTCCGCATTCCAGTATTTCTATCGGGGTGTTGATGTTTCAGTGGCTGATTAGTCGGCGTTACTACCTGTTGACCTCATTTAGTCTGTTGCTGGGCACCCTGGTGCTGGTGGTGACCCTGGCCCTGGCGACGGTCAGCTATCTGCGCAGCATCGACAAGACGGTGGCCGGCTACGGCCACATGCTCTCCTCCCTCGATGCGGCCCTGATCCACGAGCTGGTGCTGGCCAACCAGCGTCAGCTGGCGGTGCTGGAAGCGTCGCTGGACAAGGCCGCCATCGCCCGCGGCGAGCCGGCCGACAACCCGCTCTGGGCCATTGCCCACCAGATCAAGCGCGACAGCCACTACATCTACTTCTACAACCCGCAGATGGACCGCATCAGCAGCTACCCGGCCTGGCAGCAGCCGGCCGAGTATCGCGCCGCCAGCCGGCCCTGGTATCGGGCGCTGTCGATGCCGGGGGATGAGCTCATCTGGTTGGGTCCCTATCAGGAGTACGGCTCGGACAAGCAGATCCTGACCCTGATCAAGCGGGTAAAGGGGCTGGATGGTCAGCTGCTCGGCCTGCTGATGGTCGACATGTCGTTCAACGCCATCCAGCAGGCACTGCAGCGGGCCATGGGTCGCAACCAGGCGGCCATCTACATCAGCTCGCGGGGGGGAGATCAGCTGGTGGTGGGCTGCAACATGGCGCTCTATCAGCCGCCAGTGACCACGGTGGGCGTGGTGGGCAGCGGACTGGAGGTGATCTGGCATGGCCGCCATCTGCGCCGGGAGCTGGAGGGGATCGACTGGGATCTCAACATCTATCTGCCGCCCGAGCTGTTTCACGACGGCCTCGAGGAGGCCCTGCTGATGGTGGTGCTGCCGCTGCTCTCGCTGTTTGCCATCTGGTTTTGCAGCATCAACTTTCTGGTGCGGGTATTCAATCAGGAGCAGGCGCTGGTGGCTGGCTCGCTGACCGGCATAGTGCGGGATCCGACCCAGACTCCCTGCCAGCTGAAGACCTGGTTCGTGCACAGCAGCCTGAGCGAGATAGATCAGGTGCGGGCCAGCTTTCTGCAGGGGCAGGATGCCCTGCTGCACGACCCCCTCACCGGCATCATGAACCGACGGGCCTTCACCCAGCGTCGCAGCGAACTGGAGGAGAGCGCCACTCCCCATTGGCTGCTGCTGTTCGACGTCGACAACTTCAAGCGCATCAATGACAACTGGGGGCACACGGTGGGGGACGGCGTGCTCTGCCGGGTAGCCGAGCTGCTGGTGGCGGAGCTGGGCAGTGGCTGCGTCTACCGGATCGGGGGAGACGAGTTCGCCGCCCTGCTGCCCTGGCCGCGCAGCGAGCTGGAGGCCGGGTTGACCCGGCTGCTGGCGCGGGTGCGCAATCAGCAGTGGCGCGAGTTTCGCGAGGCGGTGACCCTGAGCGTGGGCGGCGCCCACAGCCCGGATGACGGTGTGCTGCTGTTCGAGCGGGCCGACGAGTGTCTCTATCGGAGCAAGCGGCTGGGGCGCGATGGCTGGTCTTTGACGGAGCGGACCCGGCAGGAGCAGGGTGCTGACAGATCCTGTCATATGAATAACGGCTAAGCGACCCCTGCCGCTCGGTGGGTCCCGGCACCGTTCACTGCCCAATTTCCATACGATGTCATTTACGTATTTAGATTCAACATCTTATGAGCTAATTGACCGACATCGAAGGCGGTGCGGGAGGCGGTGTCGCTCTCCTGCGACAGTGGCGCCCTTTGGCGGGAATCGTATAGTTCGGGGAAATTAATCAGGTTTGACAGGAGTACCCCATGGAGATGAACAAGCGTGGCATGAGCGCCCTGGCCCTGCTGGGCTCACTGCTGCTGGTCAGCGGCGTAGCGCAGGCCTCGGAGACACTCAATACCATCCTCGGTGGCGGTGCGGGTGGCGTGGCCGGCACCATGATCGGCAAGGAGCTGGGCGGTGATACCGGCGCCCTGGTGGGGGCGGCGCTGGGCGGTGCGGCTGGTGGCGCCGCCACGGCCAACAAGGGCAACAAGAATGAAGCGGCCCTTGGTGGCGCGGTCGGGGCCCTCGGTGGCGCGGCCATCGGCAAGAGCGTGGGTGGCAGCACGGGTCAGCTGATCGGGGCCGGCGTCGGCGGGGCCAGCGGCTCCGCCATCGGCGCCAAGACTGGCGATGGCCACAAGAGCAACAACGATCGTTACTACGACGATGAGCACAGGCACCACAAGAAACACAAGAAGCACAAGAAACACAGATGGCACGACGATGATTGATCGCTGCCAGCAATGAGAGAGGGGCCGACAGGCCCCTCTCTTTTGTTTGGCTTGGCTGGCCGCTCACACCAGCCGGTGTTGGCGGCGCCCCTCGGCGAAGGCGTTGATGTTGTCGATCAGCTGATCGGCGAGGCGCTGCATCGACTCCTCGCTGGCCCAGGCCACGTGGGGGGTGAGGATGAAGTGGGGGTACTGCAGCGCCTGCATCAGCGGATGGTCGGGAGGCGGCGGCTCGACGCTCGCCACGTCGAAACCGGCGCCGCCGAGGCGGCCGTTGGCTAGTGCCCGCAGCAGGGCTTCCTCGTCCACCAGACCGCCGCGGCCGACGTTGATCAGCAGGGCGCCCGGCTTCATCAGCTCGAGCTCCCGCTCGCCAATCAGGTTGCGGGTGTAGGGGGTGAGCGGGCAGTGCAGGCTGATGACATCGGCGCTTTGCAGCAGTTCGTCCAGCGGCAGCCGATCCTCGTCGTGGCTGGCGCCGACCTGGCTCTGGGCGTAGCGCACCTCCATGCCGATCCCCCTGGCCCGCTCGCCGAGGGCCTGACCGAGCGTCCCCTTGCCGATGATGCCGAGCCGTTTGCCGTGCAGATCCGTGATGTGGTGATCGAAGAAGCAGAACTGGCCGCTCTGCTGCCAGCGCCCCTCCAGCAGCGACTGGCGCCAGCAGAAGAGGTTGCGCGCCAGGGCCAGCATCAGCGCCATGGCGTGTTCCGGCACCGAGGGGCCCGAGTAGTTGCGGATATTGCAGACACCGACGTTGGCGGCGCGGCACGCCTCCAGATCCACGTTGTCGCTGCCGGTGGCGGCCAGCGCGATGAGCTTCAGGTCCGACAGCCGGGCCAGCTCGGCGGCGCCGATGCGCACCATGTTGATGATGGCGATGCTGGCGTCTTTGAGCCGTTCCACCACCTGCTCGGGGGCCGTGCTCGGGTAGCTCTGCCAGTGATGGGGAAAGTCGGGGTGGCGCAGGGTGATGCCGGTATCCAGGGTATCGCTGTCGAGAAACACAATTTGCTGCATGGAGCCTCCTGCCGTTGAGGCGTTCATGATGCCAAACATCGGCGACCGAGGGCCAGTTTGCTGCGCCTCAACGGCTTGGCAATCGCGCCGGATGTGAGGCAGGCGGCATTTTTCGGGTCAGAGCCAGCCGAGGTGGGTGAGCCAGCCCTGGATCCGGGTCGGCGTTTCATCCAGCTCCAGCAGGGCGTAGGGGCGGTAGTTGAGCTTGTGGCTGCGACGGCTCTCGCTTCTGCGCGCCTCGGCGGCCAGCAGCGGCCAGCGTCCGCCATCCTCCTGATAGAGGTCGAGGGTCGGCATGGTGGCCTGGGCGATCTCCTTGGCGAAGATCTGGTTGCTCTGCTGGTCGGGGAAGAAGCCGTCCAGCAGCACCAGCGCATCGGGGGCGGGCAGCTGTTCGCTGGCGATGAGGTTGGTGGCCCAGGCGGCGCCGGTGCCTTGCGCCAGTATCAGCTTGAAGCCCCCCTCCTGCAGCTTGGCATCCCCCAGCTTGCTGATGCGGGTGGCGAACTGCTTGCGAAAGTCGTCGATGGCCTGCTGCTTTTTCTCGGCGGCGGGGTCCAGTTCGGTCTGTTGGGGCGAGGGGAGCAGCAGCAGAGTATCGAAGCCGAGCCGGCCGAGGGCCCGGGTCAGCTGCCACAGCTGGCCGCTGCGCTGCCAGTCGGGCAAGAGGATGGCCAGCCCCACATAGCTGTCGCTGTCGTGTTTGGCGAACAGCACTGTCTGCTTGTCGATCTGGGTGCTGTTGGGCAGCCCCTGCCAGTCGTTGTTCTGCCAGTAGTCGAGCGGCGTCAGCGGTGTGCCCTCGCTGGCCTGCAAGGGGTTGCTTGCCAGCAGAGTCAGTAACAGCAGTGATAAGAACAATCTGGCCATAGTGCGCTCCCCCGGTTACTCGGGTTAGCGGCACCTGGCCGGTTTTCTGAAGGGGGAAGTGGCAGCGCTAGGGTGACGGCCGCTCGGTGCTGGCGAGCCCGGCCAGCTGGCGGTCGTGCAAGGGGGAGAGCAGCAGCAGGGCAGTGACGGCGCCAATCAGGGCGAAGAACATGTCGGACTGGGTATCCCAGGGGTCGCCCTGGGTACCGAGAAACTCATCCGCTCCCTGGCCGAGCGCGAGGGCAGCCCCCCACTCGATGAACTCGTAGGTGGCGCTGATGGCGAGCACCACGCAGACCACCAGAAACGCCAGCATGCGCCGACCCTGTACATAGCCTCCGCGCAGCAGGATCTCCCGGCACACCAGGGCAGGCACGAAGCCCTGAAAGAAGTGGCCAATCTTGTCATAGGGGTTGCGGCCGAGCTCGAGCCACTGCTGCAGCTCGAATCCCAGCGGGACGCGGGCATAGGTATAGGCGCCGCCCAGCATCAGCACCATGGCGTGCAGGGCGATGCACAGATAGAGCAGGCTGGTGAGCGGAAAATGGCGGTGCGTCAGGGCAAGCAGCGGCATGGCGATGAGCACGGGGGCGACCTCCATCAGCCAGGTCGCCCGGTCATAGGGTTGCCAGCCGGAGAGGATCAGCAGTACCAGGGTCAACAGCAGCAACAGACCTTTATGCAGAGATGTCATGGGGCGCTCCGGAGGATGGCACAAACCAGCTTGCCCATTTAGCCATGTTTGCGCTTTGAATACAGCCGGGTGGCGTCGTGCACCCATAAAAAAAGCGAGCCGAAGGCTCGCTTTTTCACCATGGATTCAAGGGGTCAACTTAGTTGACGCGACGCTTGAACTCACCGGTGCGGGTATCGATTTCGATCTTGTCGCCGATCTCTACGAAGGCGGCAACGGCCAGCTCGTAGGTAGTGCCCTTCAGACGGGCCGGCTTGGTCACTTTACCGGAGGTGTCGCCACGGGCGGCCGGCTCGGTGTACTCGACTTCGCGAACGATGGTGGTCGGCAGTTCTACGGAGATGGCTTTCTCGTTGTAGAAAGTCACTTCGCAGATGTCTTCCATGCCGTCAACCATGTAGTTCAGGGCGTCACCCAGGTTGTCTTTCTCGACGTCGTACTGGTTGTACTCGGTGTCCATGAAGACATACAGGGGGTCGGAGAAGTAGGAGTAGGTGCACTCTTTACGTTCCAGCTGAACAACTTCCAGCTTGTCGTCGGCCTTGAAGACGGTCTCGGTGGCGCTGCCGTTCAGCAGGCCTTTCAGCTTCATCTTGACCACGGCGGAGTTACGGCCGGATTTGTTGAATTCGGCTTTCTGGACCACCATCGGCTCGGTACCGATCATGACGACGTTACCAGCGCGGATTTCCTGTGCGGTTTTCATGTAAAAATTCCTGTTCGTATACGGGCAGATAAAAACTGCCAGATTATATACGGCTTTCTAAAAATTTCACCAGCCGAGTGACGAGATCCCCATCCCTGAGCTGCTTCTGTGACCAAGGTCGCCCATGTTGCAGCCATATCGCGGCGTGTTCCGGCCATTGCGCCCACCAATCGCGACAGTTTTCCCCCTGATTGAGGGCGTGGCTGAAACCGCGCAGCCACTGGCCGGTGGCGGTGGGCAGCTCTGCCAGATAGTGGTCGAGAAAGCCGTCCAGCTTGACCATGTGGGCCTGCTCTTCCTGCGGATAGATGTGCCACAGGAAGGGGCGGGCTGCCCACTGGGCCCGCACGAAGGAGTCCTCCCCGCGCACCAGATTGAGATCGCAGCTCCACAGCAGCCGATCGTAACCGGCTTGATCGGTCATCGGCAGCAGCTTGATGGTGAGGTTGCCCGCCTGCAGCAGCGCCCCTGCCTTGGCCGTCGGAATGGCCGCTGCCAGCCCGGCGCCGGTGAGCACGTCATTGAGGGATCGCCCGAGCGGCAGCAGCAGGGTGACGGGCGTGGCGCTCTGGCACCAGCTCTCGACCAGGCTGGTCAGGGCAGGGCTCTCGTAGGTAAAGAGGCTGACCCGCAACTCGTGCTCTTGTTTGGGTGGCAGGCCGAGGCTGGCCCAGTAGGCGGCAAGCCCAGCTTCATCCTGTTGCCAGCGCTCACGCTCGGCGATGAGGTCGCGCTCGCACAAGAGGCCGCCGGTTCTGGCCGTGAAGCCCGGGAAGAAGAAGTATTTGTTGAGGCTCTGGTTGCCGACCCGCTGGGGCGAGGCGAGGGCGTGGCAATCCTCGACCCAGCTTTCGGCCGAGAGGTATTCGAGGTTGATCCAGCAGGGGGGCTTGGGCTGACTCGCCATCTGCTCGGCCATTCGTTCAATGAAGGGGGCGGGCAGCTGGCAGGCAAAGGCCTCGATCACCACCCTGGCCGGGAGGGTGTCGGGCGGCAGAGTGTCGTGCCAGTGCTGGATATGGATGCCATCGACCCACTGGCTATCCTGCGCGGGGTCGAGCCCCGGGCAGATGCGGGCGAAGCTGGCCAGATCGTCCACCCAGAGCCGCACCTGGACCTCGTTGCCGTGGGGCGGGAGCGCGCCTTCCTGTTTCAGCTGGCGGGCCAGCCGCCAGGTAACGCCGATGTCGCCGAAGTTGTCCACTACGCAGCAGAAGATATCCCAGTCAAATTGGGGGAGGGGGCTGGTCATCTCAGGGCATCCAGATACAAAAAAACCGGTGCGCAGGGTAGCACACCGGTTGGCTGGCTTCTAACCGTCAACGCGTGACGGTGGCTGCGGCAGGTTACTCCTTGCCGTAGACGTTGTTCTCTTGTTCGCGTACCCGGATAAAGGTGGTGCGCTTGGTGAGTTCTTTCAGCTGGCTGGCACCGACGTAGGTGCAGGTGGAGCGCACCCCGCCCAGAATGTCGCGCACCGTGTTTTCGACCGGGCCGCGATAGGGCAGCAGCACGGTTTTGCCCTCGGAGGCGCGGTATTCGGCGACGCCGCCGGCGTGCTTGTCCATGGCACTTGAGGAGCTCATGCCATAGAACTTCATGAAAGGTTCGCCATCCACGTCGACGATTTCGCCGCCGCACTCCTCGTGGGCCGCCAGCATGCCGCCCAGCATCACGAAGTCGGCGCCGCCGCCAAACGCCTTGGCCACATCCCCCGGGCAGGTGCAGCCGCCGTCGCCGACGATCTGACCGCCCAGACCATGGGCCGCATCCGCACACTCGATGATGGCGGAGAGCTGCGGATAGCCGACGCCGGTCTTGACCCGGGTGGTGCAGACCGAGCCCGGGCCTATGCCCACCTTGACGATGTCGGCGCCGGAGAGGATCAGCTCTTCAACCATCTCGCCGGTGACCACGTTGCCCGCCAGGATGACGTGGTTCGGGCAGGCCTCGCGGATCTTGCGCAGGAACTCGACGAAGTGCTGGGAGTAGCCGTTCGCCACGTCCACGCAGATGAAGCGCAGAGCCTCTGACATCGCCAGGATCTGGCGGGTCTTGGTGAAGTCCTCCTCTGAGGTGCCGGTCGATACCATCACGTGGCCGAGCAGGGCCGGATCTGTCTCGTTCACGAAGGTTTGCCACTGGGGGAGGCTGTAGTGCTTGTGCACCGCCGTCATCATCTCGAAGCCGGCCAGGGTGCGGGCCATGGCGAAGCTGCCGACCGTGTCCATGTTGGCGGCGATGACGGGGACGCCCTGCCATTGGGTCTGGGTGTGCTTGAAGGTGAACTGACGGGTCAGGCTGACTTGGGAACGGCTCTTGAGAGTAGAGCGCTTGGGGCGGAACAGGACATCCTTGAAACCGAGCTTCAAGTCTTCTTCGATACGCATTGAATATTCCTTTTTGAGCCTCGAGTGATACGGCACTTTGCAGTGGCAACTTTCGGCAGGCACAAAAAAACCGCAGGTTTTCAAGGCCTCCGGTTTACAACAGTCTAGGCAAAAATCCCGTCGGAACAAGACTGATAATTCACGAAGCCTTGTGGTAGCCTTTGGCGTCACAACCTGAGCGCAGCCTTGGGTTTCATCCAGCCCCGTTTATCTCGTCTCGTCCGTCTACTTGAAAGATCCTGATTGAATCCTGTTTGGCAAGCTGCTGCGTGATCCTGACGTTACGCGCCATGGCCGCGCTGGTGGCGGCGAGGCGGCCACGTTCACCAGTTGACAGCCGCCTTTTCCATCCCCACTCTGGGCTGCTCGGGCCAGCGTCGGCCCTGCCCTGACAAGGAGTGAAGATGTTCGGATTGCGAATGATGCCGCTGCTGTTGCTGGTCGGTCTCGTCCTGCCGGGAGCGGCTCGGGCTGCCTCCGATCCCGCCGTTTATGGCTGGATTGAAAAGGGACTCATCATGCCGAGCGGGGTGGCAGTGAAGATGAAGCTGGATACCGGGGCGCTCACCTCCTCGCTCGATGCGCGGGATCTGCGTCACTTCAAGCGTGACGGCAAGTCCTGGGTGCGCTTTACCCTGCAGGTGACCGATGCCAACACCGACCGGCAGGTGAGCCAGACCCTGGAGCGACCGGTGGAGCACATGGTGACGGTGCGTGGCGCCGGCGGCATGGAGCAGCGTCCCACGGTCACCATGTCCATCTGCCTGGGTGACAAGGTGTATGAGGAGTGGTTCACCCTGCGCGATCGCAGCAAGATGATCTATCCGGTGCTGCTGGGGCGCCGCCTGCTGGCGGATCTCGGAGCAGTGGATTCGAGTCGCACCTTCACGGTGCAGCCGAGCTGTCGTTAGTGTAATTTCGGCGCGGATCTAAAAAACGGCGTTTCACAGCTAAATCACACTGTCTCTGCCAGAGGTAGCATTTGCACCATACCCTCGATGCGGGCGAGCCCATTCGCCCGCAAGGGATGGAGCATGGAGTGGAGCATAGTGAAAGCCTACCAACAAACTGTATCTGAATGGCTATCGCTCGCAGGTGAGCAGCAAGGTGTTGCCTTGAGCCTGGGAAGTGACGGTCACTGCCGTGTGCCGTTCGGCCAGGATGGCGAGTGTCTGGTCGAAGTGCCAGACAACGATGAACTGCAGGTATGTTACTTCTATATCCCGTTATTGCGTCTACCTGATGATGCTGCCAGCCAGTTGCAGCTGACCCGCTCCGCCCTCGAACTGAACATGTTCGGTCTGGCCACCGGGGGCAGCCAGATCAGTCTGGACAGCCGCAGCAACCACCTGGTGCTGACCTTTTCTTCTCTCGTCGAAATGCTCGATAGCACTCTGTTTATGCAGACCCTGGGCGAGTTTCTCGATCTCGGCGTTACGTTGCAGGCGCAGTTGCAGAGTGTGCTGGCGCAGCAGAAGAGCCCTTCACAGCCATCCCCGTTGTCCGGCGTCATCATTCCATGTTGACGGGTGTCCATTCGTTTTAATCAGGAACAGAACATGTCTATCCAAAGCATTGGCCAGCCACTGCATGCCACCGCGGTTACCTCTCATGCTCATGGCGAGGTACAGAGCCCGTCTGGTCAAAACAAGGTCCACCACAATCTGGCATCTCATTACACCAGCCTCGGATTGGGTTCCCGTGTACAGCCTGGCAAGGTATTGAATACCTCGCTCAAATGGCTGACCCTCAGTGCCCCGGCTCGCAAGATTGGCATCGCCATTCAGGGCGGCCATGACTCCCATGCCCAGAGTGTCAAAGGCAAGGCGCGTTACTGGACCGGTGCCCTCATCAAGGGCTTGGCCAATATCACCGGAGGCGTCAGCAGTGTTGCCAGCGGCGCGGTGGCCGCTGGCGCTGCCGGGGTGAAAAACCTGGGTGAGTCGGCCGCCCGTCTGGTTGCCTCCTCTTCACTGGGATTGGCAGGTGCCGTGATGAAAGGAGCCTCCCATCTGCCCCTGGGAATGTCGGAGCGACTGCAGCAAGGGTCACTACAGGCGCTGAGTGCAGCCAAAGAGGTGCTCAAGCCTGCCTTCGTGGCCAAGGCGGAGCAGGAACCACTCACTGCCGAAGGGGCTCGTGCCGTCATGGATGCCGCCCAGCTGGCAAGAGTCAGTTGTTCCAGCAGTTATCGTGAGATGCCGGCTGGCTACCATCACGCCACGCTGGCGGACATTCCACCCTCTATTCTGGCACGGCGTGGAGATGGAACCGGTGGTAGCGGGAGTGCGCTGGCCCTGCATGTCGTTGCGAAAAAGGGTGAGAACGATCCCTTCATCTTGGCCGGGGATGCCTGGTCTGCGCTCAAGGTCGCTGTCTACAAGCGTGGCGACACTCTGGTGCTCTCGTTTGTTGGTACCCAGCCAACTAAGCGGCCGGGGACGCTAAAGAGCGATGCCGGTGCGGCGCTCGGGATCAAGGACAGTGCGTTTCAGGATGCAGACCGTCTGGTCAAGGCGTTTGCCGAGCAGCATGGGGGCAAGGTCGAGGTGCTGGGCCACTCTCTGGGAGGCGGCCTGGCGCAATATGCCGGCATCAAACACGGGTTGAAGGTCACCGCCTTTAACAGCATGGGACTGCATGTCGGGTTGCGGGATCGGCTCGCCCACAAGCTTGATCAAGCCAACGTTACCCATATCAACACCAGTGGCGATCCGCTGAGCCAGAAGGTTGAGCACGGGATTTTCGGGCTGGATGCCTCTGCTCAGGTGGGCAAGCGGTATGTCATAGAACATTCCGGTGGTCACCGAATGGAGGCCGTGACGGCCGGTTTGGACGAGCTGCTTGCTTGATCTGCCGACCGCAGCCTGGCTCCTTCTGTGTAATCAACCTGTGTGAACAACGCCTCCGATGGGAGGCGTTGTCGTTTCTGGGTCATGGCTGGGATGGGTTGCGAGAGGGCAGCAGCACGCTCACCTCCAGCCCCCCTTCCGGCCGGTTGTGGATGTCGAGATCGGCGCCGTGCAGCTGGGCGATGCGCGAGACGATGGCCATGCCGAGGCCGACCCCGTCCCCTTGCTGGGGATTGACCCGAAAGAAGCGCTCGCACAGGCGTGACAGGGCGGCGGTGGGGATGCCGGGGCCGTTGTCGCGAATGTCGACCCTGACCCTGTGCCCCTCCTGGCGTGCCTCGACAGCGATCTCGCCCTGCGCCTGGGTGTAGCGCAGCGCGTTGTCGATGAGGTTGCTGAACATCAGCTCTAGCAGGGTGGCTTGCCCCATCACCGTCAGCTGCTCGGTGCCTTCCAGCGACAGCTGTTGATCCTTTTTCAGGGCGATGGGGGCCAGGGTGGCCAGGGTGCCCTGCAGCAGCTGGTTCAGGTTGAGCTCGGTCAGCTCCAGCCCCTGCTGGTTGTCGATGCGGGCCTGGGTCAGCAGCTGGCGTAGCAGCCGATCGCTGCGATCGAGCGCCAGCAGCATCTTCTGCAGGGAGTGCTGACGGCTCTCGGCATCTTCGGCGGCCAGCGCGTTTTCGCTGTGGATGCGCAGTACCGCCAGCGGGGTACGCAGCTCGTGGGCCGCCTCGTTGGTGAACTGCTTCTCCCGCTCTATGGTATCGGCCAGCGCGTGCATCAATCGGTTGATCTCGTTGGTGAGCGGGGTCAGCTCCTGGGCGCGGATCTTCAGGGTGAGCGGGCTCAGGTTGGCCGGGTGGCGCTCACCGATGGCCTGGGCCAGCTGTCGCAGCGGCGCCAGCCCGCGGGAGATGAGCCACCACAGCAGGCCGAGCAGGAAGGGCAGGGTGATGAGCAGCGGCAGCATGGCCAGGGTGGCCATCTTGCTGGCCAGCTCGCTGCGCTCGTCATCCCGCTCCGCCACGATGAGCCAGGTGTGCTCGTCCTGGTTGTAGAGGGTGAAGGTGCGCCACTCGTGGTTGTCCTTGGTGACGTTGTTGAAGCCGGGGGCCAGGGCGCCGAGGGGCTGGCTCGGGGCGCTGGGGGAGCGCAGCAGTATATGGCCCTGCTCGCTCAGCAGCTGGAAGTAGAGGTTGCGCTCGAATTCGTGGCCGAAGGGGGTGAGCTCCCTGTCTTCTCCCCGCAGGTTGAAGCTGGTGTCCTTCTGCCATTGATCCGGGTTGTGCTGCTCCCAGTCCTGATAGACGGTGCCGTTGGCGGGCAGTTCGCCATTTTGCTCCAGATAGCGGCTGAGCAGCTGGTTGGTGATGCGGGAGGACTGGGCGAGACGGGCATCGAACAGCTCCTCCATCTCGTGGTTGGCCTCCAGATAACCGATGAGGGCGCTGATGGCCAGGCTGGCGCTGACCAGCGCCAGGATGCCGGAGAGCAGGAAGCGGCGGATGGAGCGGGGACGCGTCATGCCCGGTGGTCCCGGCGCTGGGCCTGTTCAAGCTGGGGGACTATGTAGCCGACCCCGCGGATGTTGCGGATGAGGTCGCTGTAGAACTTCTTGCGCAGGTGGTGAATGTGCACCTCCACCGCGTTGCTCTCGGCCCCCTCGTCCCAGCCGTAGAGGCTCTGCTGCAGCTGATCCTTGCTCAGCACCCGGCCGCTCTGGGTGATGAGCTCCTGCAGCAGCTTGTATTCGTGGGGGGTGAGCTTGACCGGCTCTCCGCGATAGGTGACCTGCTGGGACTCGGGATAGAGTTGCAGCTCGCCGTATTCGAGCACCGCCTGGGCCTGCCCCTTGCTGCGCCGCACCAGGGCGCGCAGGCGGGCGTTGAGCTCCTGCAGGGCGAACGGCTTGACCATGTAGTCGTCGGAGCCCGCATCCAGCCCCAGCACCCGGTCGTCCAGGGCATCGCGGGCGGTGAGGATCAGCACCGGCAGCGTCTGGCCTTCCCGGCGCAGTTTGCGCAGCAGGCTGATGCCGTCGATGTCCGGCAGGTTGAGATCCAGAATGAGCGCGGCAAACTCCTCGCTCTTGAGCACCGACAGGGCGGGCAGCCCCTGCTGCAGCCAGTCCACCGTGTAGCCACTGCTGCGCAGGGCATCCACCATGCCGTCGCCCAGCATCACATCATCTTCCACCAACAGGATCCGCATTGTTATTCCCCTCAAAAGACGCTGCCCACCAGTATGCAAGCTGGTGGGCAGAGTTTAAATAGCGCTCTGATCCGACTTGGGTTTACAGCTTGTCGAGGCGATCGCGGATCTCGATGCGTCGACCCTGATCCGCCAGCTCGCGACCCGGCCGGGGCGGGGCGCTCAGCGCCTTCTCCAGATAGCTCTTGGCCTCGGCCTTGCGACCCTGATCCAGCAGGAAGTCGCCGTAGAAGAAGTTGGGGTCGATGCCGGTCGGGTTGATGGCCAGCGCCTGCTTGAGCAGCTGTTCGGCCTTCTCGTCATCGCCAAAACCCACCGGCCAGCCCGGCACCTGATAGTAGAGCGAGCCCAGGCTGGTGTAGGCGGAGCCGTCCAGTGCCTTGGGGTCCTGCTTGAGGGCGATCTCCAGCTTGGCCTTGGCCTCCTTGACCAGACCCAGCGCCCCCAGCCCACCCTTGGCGCCGGCCCAGGTGCTCTTGACGATGGCCGACCAGATCAGCAGGTCGGTGCGAAAGGCCTCCTTGGCGCTGGCCTGATCGGCCTGGCTGCTCAGCTGTTCGAGGCAGTTCTCCTTGGCCTTGCCGGTCTGCTGATACTGACAGACGGCCCACTGTTGCTGGATGACGGGCAGGGCGTCGGCGGCCTGGGCCATCCCCGAGCCCAGCATGAGCAGCAGGAGGGCGCCGTGGGGGAAACGGGGGCGGAAAGTGGCGTGCTTCATCTTAACGTTCCTTCTCTGTCATGACGGAAGTGGTGTGCCCCGCATTGCCGGCAGCGGGCGCCGCGTGGCGGGCATAGCGCTCTATGATGGGTTTTTGTTTGGCCAGCGCCCGGTCGACCAGGCTGGGCAGCAGGCCGTTGAGCCGCACGAACAGCTTCTCCGGCCAGCCGAGCCAGCTGCGGCGGGTTTCGTTGCACAGGGCGATGACGGCCTCCTCGGCCACGTCCTGCGGGCTGTCGGTGTGGGTGCCGAGCTCGGCATTCATCTCGTAGGCCGCCTCCGAGTTGAGGCGGGTTCGGGTGGCGCGGGGAGCAAAGTGCAGCACCTGGATGCCAGTTCCCTCCAGCTCGCGGCCGAGCGCCTCGCTGAAGCCGCGTAGGGCGAATTTGCTGGCGCAATAGACGCTGTAGCCGGCGTAGCCGATGGCACCGAAGCTGGAGCCGACGTTCATGATCACCGCCGGTTTGCGCAGGCGGGGCAGCAGCATGCGGGTGAGCTGGATCGGCGCCTCGACGTTGAGCAGCAGCTGGCGCTCGACCTGCTCGCTGCTCTGATCTTCCAGCCAGGCAAACTGGTTGCAGCCGGCGTTGTTGATCAGCACATCCAGCCCCTCGTCCAGCGCCGGATGCTGCAACAGTTTGGCCCGCTCCTGGGGCGAGCCCAGATCGGCGATCACCGTCTGGTGGCGCTCCGGGTGCGGCAGCTCCTTGCGAAGCCGCTCCAGCGCACTGGCCCTGCGTCCGTGCAGCAACAGGTGTGCCCCCTGGGCCGCCAGCTCCTGGGCCAGCGCTTCGCCGATCCCGCCGCTGGCGCCCGTGAGCAGCACGAGTTTTCCTTCAAGCTTCATGATGTCTGGTTTTCCGTCAGTTGATAGAGCATGTCGGCGTAGAGGCGGTAGACCACCTTGGCCGAGTGAATGATGGCCGCCTGATCGGCCGGGGCTTCTACCCGGTTCATCAGGGATTCAAAGAACTTAAGGTGCTCCTGATCCAGCGCGCCGTGGGAGCTCAGGTAGCTCATGGCCTGAGGGGGCAGGCCGAGACCTGCCTTGAGCTGCTCGGCCACGGTCAGGGCGATGGCGACGCTGGTGCCTTCCAGCACCTGGACCATCCCAAAGAACCCCATGGGGTTGCCGCGTTGCACCTGGTCATAGAGGAAGGCCACCATCAGCTCGATGGGCAGCTCGGGCTGGCCGTGGCGCACTGCCTCGGCATCGCCGCCACAGGCGCGGATATCGCTCAGGATCCACTCCTGATGGCCGTACTCCTCGTCGATGTACTCTTTGATCGCGCCGCGCACCCACTCGTACTCCTGGCCCAGCTTGCCGCCGGTGGCCATCAAGAGCGGCACCGTGTGGCGCACGTGATAGAAAGCCTGGGAGAGGAAGCGCAGGTAGATGTCGCGGGAGATCTCCCCCTTGCGGCACGCCTCTATGATGGGGGCGTTGAACAGATGCTCCCGGGCCGGGGCGGTGGCTTGTTGCAGCACTTGATAGAAGCTCATGAGGTCTCTCCTGTAAGGCATTGGCTGATCTGCCGGGAAAAGTGGTGATAAATCCGTTCGCGACGGGGGCGACCGTTGGCGGTCAGCAGCTCCGGATGCTGATCCAGCGCCACCGGCAACCAGTGATGGATGCGGGCATAGTCTGGCAGGCGATGATTGAGCTGCTCGATCTGCTGGGCCAGCTGGGCGTCGGCGCCGGGCAGTGGCTGGATCAGGGCGACGTTGGCCGGCTGGCCGTCGCCGAAGATCACGATGCGGGCGATGGCCGGGCAGAGCTGGGCTTCCGCCTCGACCCACTCGGGGGAGAAGTTGCGGCCAAAGGCGGTGATCTGGACGTTTTTCTTGCGCCCGGTGATATGCAGATAGCCCTCATCATCCAGGTGGCCCAGATCGCCGGTGGCGACCCGTGCTGGCGTCGGTTCGTCGCTGCCCAGATAGCCGAGCATGGCGGCTCCCTCCACCAGGATCTCGCCGTCGGCGGCGATCGATACCCGGCAGTGGGGCAGTGGCTGGCCGACGCTGCCCAGGCTGTGGCCGTCGGGGCCGTTGAGAGCCACGACGGAGCCGCACTCCGACAGGCCGTACCCCTCGTAGACCGGCAGCCCCAGCTTGCGGGCCCGGCTGATGAGCTCGGGCGAGACCTTGCCGCCGCCCACCGCGACGAAGCGCAAGCCGGCCAGCTGTTCGGCCAGCGCCGGGTTGGTGCTGCACAGGGCCAGCAGCAGGCGCAGCAGCTCGGGCACCAGCACCAGGCTGTGGGTGGGCCAGCGCAGCAGGGCCTGGGCCAGAGTGGCCGGGTCCAGCTTGCTGGAGCCGGCAAAGCCGAGCTCTGCCAGCGAAGGGATGCGGCTGCAGGCGCCGGTGAGCAGCGGCACGTAGAGGCCGGTCAGGTTTTCCAGCAGGGTGGTGAGCGGCAGCAGGGTCAGGTGCTTCTCGACGTTGGCCGGGGCGACCCGCTCGGCCAGCGAGGCGCAGACCGCCATCATCTGGGCCAGCGACAGGCAGACGCCTTTGGGCTGCCCTGTGGTGCCGGAGGTATAGGTGATCTTGGCGGTGCCGGCCGGCAGAGGCGGCAACCGGGCAGGAGTGCGGCGCCACAGTGGCAGCTCGCCGACTGCCAGTTGCAGCGGCTCGCTGGCCTGCCAGCCGGGATGGTGGGGGCCGATCAGGGCGTCGGCACCGCTGCTCTCCAGTAGCCACTCCTGCTGCTCCAGGCTGAAGAAGTGGGGGACTGGGATCACTACTATGCCGGCCATGGTGCAGGCAAGATCGATGAGCGCCCAGGGCAGGCCGTTGTCCAGCTGCAGCGCCAGCCGGCTGATCCCGGCCATCTGCAGGTGGTCGGCCAGCGGCGGCAACTGCTGCCACAGCGCCTCGTAACTGAGGCTGTGCTGGCTGCTGGCAAGAGCCGGGCTGTGGGGCGTCTGGCGGGCGAAGTAGGCGATTTGGTCAAACAGCATCATAAGGCGCTCCGGTGCGGGCAGTTGAACAGGGACGGCATGGGCGCCAGCAGGGAGAGCAGCAGGCTGCCCTGAGCCAGTGCCTGCCGTCCCTGGCCGAGATCGCCGACCATCACCTTGGGCTGGCAGTGGTAATAGGCGCCCCAGGCGCTGGCGTCGTCCCCCACTTTGTCGGCCTGGGCGGGGGCCAGCTCGACCGGGGTGAGGTGCAGGCGGTGAAAGCTGTTGCGCAGCTTGGCGGTGCCGGTGAACACCACGTAGTCGAGGTCGTTGTCGCACAGCAGGCGGCAGAGCGCCGCAAACATCAGGCGGGCGTTGCCGGGCTCGCTGCAGGCGAGATTGCCCACTTCGACGATGCGATCCCGCCGGGCGGGGGCGCCGAGCCGGGTTTCGATGGCGGCTTCGATGGGCTGCTCCAGGTACTGCTCCAGATAGAGGCGCTCGCTGCCGGCCAGCTTGAGACCGCAGGCGCCGACCAGCAGGCCGTCGGCCCGGTAGAGGCCGAGCAGGCAGGGCAGAAAATGGGGAATGCGGGCGTTGAACTCCTGGCTGTAGGCGGCCTGGATGTAGCCTTGCAGTGCCATGACCTGTTGCGGGGTATCGGCCAGCGTCAGCCGATAGGGGGCTTGAATGTCGGTGGTCATGGATGGCTCCTTCTTGTCGATTGTCATCAGACTAAAGGGGCAAACTTAAGAAACCCTTAAGAGGTAAAAAATCTGTTTCACACAGAGGCAACTGGTTGAAAAGAGAGGTAAAGCTGCGGCCCGAACACGGGGCGACCGGACAAAAACCTTGTCAGCCGCCAGGCGGGCAGGCAAGCTGCGGCCACTTTTGACCGCCCCGCTTTCGAGAGGAGATGCCATGACCCCCTTATCCTGCCCGCTCTGCTACGCTGCCGATGCCTATGAGCTGCCGGTGGCCGGCAAGCTGTATCATCGCTGCCGGGCCTGCGAGCTGGTCTGGCTGGATGCGGCCGAGCACCTGGATCCTGCGCGCGAGAAGGCGGTCTATGACGGCCACGACAACCAGGTGGATGATCCCCGCTATCGCCAGTTTCTGCAGCGGGCCTTCGGCGAGGTGCAGCGCCGCCTGCCTCCGCCGGCCAGCGGCCTCGATTTTGGCTGCGGGCCGGGCCCGGCGCTGATCGCCATGGGGCGCGAGGCGGGCTACCAGATGGCGGGCTACGACAAGTTCTATGCCGATGAGCCCGAGCTGCTGGCGCAGCAGTATGACTTCATCACCAGCACCGAGGTGATCGAGCACATCGCCACCCCGCGCGCCGTGCTGGACGGGCTGTGGGGCTGCCTCAAGCCCGGCGGCCTGCTGGTGCTGCAGACCCAGCGGGTGCTGGGGGACGAGCGCTTCCGGCAGTGGCGCTACCGCCACGATCCGACCCACATCGTCTTCTTCGCCGAAGCCTCGTTTCGCGCCCTGGCAGCCCGCTGGCAGGCACAGGTCGAGTTTCCCCACGTGGATGTGGCGGTCATCACCAAACCCTGAGAACCTGCTCATGTTCTTACTGTGAGGTCGTGATCAAGGCTCATGTGCTGCTCGGAATCCTCATGTATTTATATACACTCTGGTTCTTGCGCTGCTCTTTACCTTGCTGACGACCTCTCGTCACAGATCGTGAACAGGTTCTGAGCCGGGCATTTTCATTTGGCGGCGGCTTGGGCATGCTGATGGCCTGATTGGCGGGGTCCGCTTGCCTGTTTCCCTGCATTGAGCCCCAGGTGCCGCCAGCCGGCCGTCCCCCGACACCAAGGAGTGGTTCGTCATGTCGATTCCCCATCTTTCACTGCAGGATGCCCGTCATCTGCAACTGGCGGCCCAGGGCCTGCTGACGCCGCGCCGTGGCAAGGCGCGCGCGGCCGACCTGCTGGCCACCATTCGCCGTATGGCGCTGCTGCAGATAGACACCATCTCGGTGGTGGCCCGCAGCCCCTATCTGGTGCTGTTCAGCCGGCTGGGACAGTACGATCCGCGCTGGCTGGAGCAGTTGCTGGCCGATGGCGAGATCTTCGAATACTGGGCGCACGAGGCCTGCTTCGTGCCACGCGAGGATTACCGCCTGCTGCGCCATCGCATGCTGGATCCCGCCGCCATGGGCTGGAAATTTTCGGCCAACTGGCTCGCCACCCATCAACAGGAGATTGGCGAGATCATCGAGCGCATTCGCCAGCACGGTCCGGTGCGGGCGGCGGATTTTGAACGCAAGGAGGGGAAGGGCAACGGCTGGTGGGACTGGAAGCCGGAGAAGCGCCATCTGGAGGTGCTGTTTACCGCAGGCCAGCTGATGGTGCGCGAGCGGCGCAACTTCCAGCGGGTTTACGATCTGGCCGAGCGGGTGATGCCCGAGTGGCGCGACGAGCGGGATCTGCCGAGCCTGGAACAGGCGCAGAGGGACATGGTGCGAGCCAGTTGCCGGGCGCTGGGGCTGGTCAAGACTGGCTGGGTGGCCGACTACTATCGGTTGCGGCGCGGCAAATACGATGCCCTGCTCCATCAGCTGGCGGACGAGGGAGAGCTGCTGCCGGTGCGGGTGGAGGGATGGCAGCACGGCGCCTTCGTGCACGCCTCGCTGGCAGACGAGCTGGCCCAGGCCCAGTCCGGCACTCTCAAGGCCAGCCACACCACGGCGCTGTCGCCGTTTGATCCGCTGGTCTGGGATCGCAAACGGGCCAGCGAGCTGTTCCAGTTCGACTATCGCATCGAGTGCTACACCCCGGCGCCCAAGCGCCAGTACGGCTACTTCGTGCTGCCGCTGCTGCATCGCGGCAAGCTGGTGGGCAGGATGGACGCCAAGGCCCATCGCCAGCAGGGGATCTTCGAGATCAAGAGCCTCTATCTGGAGGCGGGGGTCAGGGTGACCCGGACCCTGGCGCAGGATCTGGCCAAAGCGCTGCAGCGGCTGGCCGACTGGCACCAGACCCCGACCTTGCGCTACGGCGCCATCCCCGCGCCGCTGCTGGCCCTGTGGCAGGAGGGGGCACCCTGACGGGGAGCATCACCCCCACCTGAACTAAGCTGCAAGGGAAGCGAAGGAGGGAGACGATGACGCGATCCATGTTGTTGCTGCTGGGATGGGGCTTGGCCGGGCTGGTGGAGGCGGCCCAGCCCGAGGTGCAGATCTGTCTGGGAGAGGGCAACGAGTGGGCCCCCTTCACCTACTGGGAGCGCAAGGATGGCGTGCCCGACACCCGCCGTCTCACCGGCTCCGCCACGACCCAGGTGCTCGAAGCCCTGAAAAAGCTCGGGTTGCCCTACAAGATCCGTTATCTGCCCTGGGCGCGGGTGCAGCAGGAGCTGGCCGATTATCGCCAGAACCGCTTGTGTGAGCTGACCTGGGATGCCAGCTACAAGCCGGAGCGGGGGGAATATGCCTTCTACAGCGTGCCGCTCTACTACACCCACCTCGGATTTTTCTATCTCAAGCGGCGCTTCCCCGAGGCGCCCGATCTGCAGACGGTCAATCGCTCCCGGGTGTGCGGGGTGATCGGCTACAACTATGCCCCTTACGGACTGGCGCTGGAGCCGCGCCGGGTCAAGCAGCTGCAGCAGGCGCTGGACATGCTGGGGCGCGATCGCTGCGACTTCCTGCCCAGCGAGATTGAGCCGCTGATGAGCGGCATCGGCCTTGGCATCTACCGGAGCGAGAGCGGCCTGCTCAACCTCGCCCTGCCCAGCCGCAAGGGCTTCTATCTGCTGGTGAGCAAGGGATCGCCACGGGCCTATGAGCTGGTGACCCGTCTCAACCAGGTGTTCATCGAGTTTCAGGACAGCGGTTACAGCGACGAGGTGATGCGCCGCTTTTTGCCGCCGGCAGAGTGACCACCATCAACAACCGGGCCTGACGCCCGGTTTTTTTATGACGGTGATGGGGGCCCTGGCGGCTCCTCGGCAGGGGACGTGCTCGGATGTCATCTCGCCCGTTGCCCTGGTGCAGCCTTCTTGCCGAGGGGGCTTTACTCTCGCACCAGACCGGGCAGAACCAGGGCTACGGCGGCGGCGATACGCGCGCGGATGTCGCTGCCCGGTGCCAGCAAGCCGAGCGCCATCTGGCGCAGCGGCTCCGCCATGGTCATCGCCAGCAGCAGGTCGCTGGTCTGGGCGGTGTCCAGCTCGCGCAGCCAGCCCAGTTGCTGCTGGCGCTGCAACCAGATGGCCAGGGTCGCCCTGCCGCGGGCAATGCCGTTCTCCTGATAGGCCGCCAGCAGGGCATCGCGCCCCGCGAACTCATGCTGCAGCAGCCGGAACATGCCCACCGCCTGCGCGCTCAACACCTGTCTGGCAATGGCTTGCAAGCCTTGCTCCAGCATTTTCCCCAGCTCCTCGGGATGGGTTGCATCCTGCTCGAATGCCGGCTGAAAGGCATCGGTCCAGCTGCGCACCGCCTGCGCCACCAGATCGTCGCGGTTGGCAGCAAAGCGGTAGAGGGTCTTCTTGGCTACCCCCGCCTGTTTGGCCACCGCATCCACGGTCGCGGCGCCGTAGCCCCCCTTGAGCAACAAGGTCAGCGTCGCCTCGGCCAGGGCGGCGCGCAGGTCGGCTTCCGGGGTGAGCGGGCGGCCTCGAGAGCGTGTCTCTTCATCGGTTTGCTGTGACATGATTGACTCCTGGAAAGCATTGACAGACCCAGCATACAGGCATAGCTTAAATTAGGAAACGAAATTCGTTTCCTAATTTTTTGGAGTCTCATCATGGATACTTCCCCGTTGTTTGCCCCCTGGGGCGTCAATGACATCAATGAGTTGCTCAGGCCGCAGCCGCTGCGCCTGGAAATGGGCCTGACCCGCAGCACAGACGGCCTGCTGACGGTCGCCATCCGCACCGATCTGCACGGCTGCAAGGGGCGCATGCTGGATTGGTGGTTCACCTTCTTCGAAACGACCCAGCACATCAGGTGGTGGCACCCGCACGACCACGTCGAGCACCGGGGCTGGGATCATCACTGGAAAAAAGGGGAGCGCTACGTGGGGGCCAGCATAGCGGCGGTGGAGTGGCTTGCCGAGCTGCCACCGGTGGCGGCCCGCCTCAAGTTCCATGGCGCCGAAGAGGTGTTCGCGCCGCAGCCGCTGCAGGAGGCGCGGGAGACGCAGGCTCTCTCTGCCGCCATCTGCGCCCGCATCGGTTTTGGCGACGAGGTGGCGCTGGATGAGCAGGGGGCGCCGCTGGATGGCGAGATGCTGCACCTGGCGCGCGATACTTCCTATGGCTGTGTGCTGCGCAGTCGTTTCCTGCTGGGCAAGGCCTGCGCCAATCGGTTTGACGAGGTGCCGGACGAGGTAGGCTTCAATCTGATGCGCCACTGCTACAGCGAGTTCAGCTATCTGGCGCAGTTTCTGCCGTCGCTCTACTACGCGGAAAACGGCCGTGAACCGGCGCCGCGCCTCTGGTGACTGGGCTGACAGTTGGCATTGAACGTTGCTGGGTGCCTTGGCACAGCTAGGGAGCATGCCCGTTATCGGGCTGTGGCGTGAGCCGCCGAGGGGCCATAAAAAAACCGGGCACTTGGCCCGGTTTGTCATTGCGTCAGGATGCGCTTACTGGAATACCAGTACCATCAGCAGACCCAGAGTGATGGCGGACACCAGGAAGGCGAAGCCATAGAACACATAGTGGTGCAGCTTGGTGGTGTGGATCCCCAGATCATGCAGACCGTGGTAGATGCGGTGCATGCCGTGCCAGATGGGCAGGGCGATGATCACCAGCAGGATGCAGGCACCCCACCAGGAGCTGGCGAACTCGAGTGCGCGTTCGTAGCTCATGGTCTCCACGTCCATGATGCCCATGGGCACCAGCAGACCGGTGATGAGGACAATGACCGGCAGCAGCATGGCAACCACCATGCCACCGGCACCAAACAGTCCCCAGTATATAGGCTCGTCAGAACGTCTCATATTTTTTCCTCAAATCATGATTGAGAGATCGTGGCCAACGTTTCTGAGTGACAGCCCGGCACCAAACAGGCACCAATAACTGGGTTCGTCAGAACGTCTCATGGTTTTCTCCTCAGGCCACGATGATCAGGACAAGCAGGGATACCACCGCCAGCGCCACATACTGGGCGATGACGATCGGCTTCTCCGGCACCAGGTCTTCGCCACGGAAGATGCGCATGGCTTTCGGGGCCAGTGCGAACCAGGTCTTGGCGTGGAACAGGCAGGCTGCCAGGGCGATGACATGGAACAGGATGGCGATCGGGCTTTGCAGGGATTCCAGCCAGCCGTTGAACGCCTCCTGACCCTGTACCAGCCGCAACAGACCCCACATCAGCACGACGGCGTAGATGGAGACGAAGATGCTGGTGCCTTCGCGGATCATGTAACCGGTGTAGAAGGCATTCTTCAGCCACCAGTCTTTCTTCATTTCGCGGACGTAAGGCTTACGTTTGCTATTGGTGTTGTTCATGGTCTCATTCCTGATCTCAATCTGGCTTGAACATGGCGATCATGTAGTCCTTGGCGCTCTCGACCTTGCCAAGCTGGATGGCCGCCGCCGGATCCACGCCTTTCGGGCACACTTCGGAGCAGTAGCCCACGAAGGTACAACCCCAGACGCCCTCGTCCTGGCTGATGATCTTCATCCGCTCTCTGGACGCGCTGTCGCGGTTGTCGGCGTTGTAGCGATAGGCCAGCGCCAGTGCTGCCGGACCGGTGAACTTCTTGTTGATGCCATATTGCGGGCAGGCCGCATAGCACAGACCGCAGTTGATGCACATGGAGAACTGGTGATACTTCGCCATGTCAGCCGGTGTCTGGGTGTACTCGCCGTCGCACAGGCTGCGCGGCTCGGCCGGGATGATGTACGGCTTGATGCTCTCCAGCTTCTCGATGAAGTCGGACATGTCGACCACCAGATCGCGCTCGATCGGGAAGTTGTTGAGCGGCTCTATGGTCATCTTGCCCGGCAGGTAGTCGCGCAGGAAGGTCTTGCAACCCAGCTTGGGAATGCCGTTGACCATCATGCCGCAGGAGCCGCAGATCGCCATCCGGCAGGACCAGCGGAAGCTCAGGGTAGAGTCCAGATGATCCTTGATGTATTGCAGTGCATCCAGCAGGGACATCTCTTTGAGGTAGGGCACCTGGAAGGTCTGCATCCAGGGCTCGTTATCCTGCTCGGGACGGTAGCGCAGGATTTCAATTTCGATCATCTCAGCCATTCTTCTTAGCCTCGTCTTGTTTCTCACCCTCGGAACCGTACACGCGTTTCGCCGGTTGGGATTTAGTGATCTTCACATCGGAGTAATCGATGGTCGGGGCCCCTTCACCGTTGTAGAAGGAGAGAGTGTGCTTGAGGAAGTTCACGTCATCACGCTCTTCGTAACCGTCCAGACGCTGGTGGGAACCGCGGGACTCTTTCCGGTTGAGGGCGGAGTGCGCCATGGCTTCGGCCACATCCAGCATGTAGCCCAGTTCGATGGCGTACAGCAGGTCGGTGTTGAAGACCGAGGACTTGTCGTTGATCTTGATCTTCTTGTAACGTGCTTTCAGCTCGTTGATCTTGTCGATGGTGCCCTGCATCAGCTCTTCGGTACGGTAGATACCGACCCCGGCTTCCATGGACATGCCCAACTCGTTGCGGATATCGGCCGGGTTTTCGGTGCCGTCGATATCGAGCAGGGAGAGGTGCTGCTTGATCAGCGCCTCGGCCTTGGCGGCCAGCGCCTGGGTGTTGCCGTGTTGCTGGGTCTTGGCAAACTCACCGGCGTGCTCACCGGCTACCTTGCCGAATACCACGATCTCGGACAGAGAGTTGGAACCCAGACGGTTGGCGCCGTGCAGACCGACGGAGGCACACTCGCCCAGGGCGTACAGACCCGGCATGCGGGTTGCGCACTGACCGTTGGTCTCGATGCCGCCCATGGTGTAGTGGGCAGTCGGACGTACCGGGATCGGCTCTTTCACCGGATCCACACCCACGTAGGCCTTGGCCAGTTCGCAGATGAAGGGCAGACGCTCTTTCAGGTACTTCTCGCCGAGGTGGCGCAGGTCGAGGTGAACCACATCGCCCATCGGGCCCTGGATCACGCGGCCTTTTTGTTGCTCCTGCCAGAAGGCTTGGGAGAGACGGTCACGCGGGCCCAGCTCCATGTGCTTGTTCTTCGGCTGGCCGACCGGGGTTTCCGGGCCCAGACCGTAGTCTTGCAGGTAGCGGTAGCCATCCTTGTTGAGCAGGATGCCGCCTTCACCACGACAACCTTCGGTCATCAGGATGCCGGTACCCGGCAGGCCGGTCGGGTGGTACTGCACGAACTCCATGTCGCGCAACGGCACGCCGTGGCGGTAGGCCAGCGCCATGCCGTCACCGGTGACGATGCCGCCGTTGGTGTTGTAGCGATAGACACGGCCGGCGCCACCGGTGGCCAGAATGACGGATTTGGCCTGGATGAAGCGGGTGATGCCGTTCTGGATGTCGAAGGTCAATACGCCCTGGACGCGGCCATCTTCCACGATGAGATCCATGCAGAAGTGCTCGTCAAAGCGCTTGATGGTCGGGTACTTGATGGAGGTCTGGAACAGGGTGTGCAGAATGTGGAAGCCGGATTTGTCCGCCGCGAACCAGGTGCGGGGGATCTTCATCCCGCCGAAACGACGCACGTTGGCTTTACCGTCCGGCTTGCGGCTCCAGGGGCAACCCCAGTGCTCCAGCTGGATCATCTCGTTGGTGGCATTGTTGACGAAGTAGTCGACCACGTCTTGCTCACACAACCAGTCGCCACCGGATACGGTGTCGTTGAAGTGGTTTTCGAGGGAGTCATCATCACGGACGACACCGGCGGCACCGCCTTCTGCGGCCACGGTGTGGCTACGCATCGGGTAGACCTTGGAGATCAGGGCGATCTCCAGCTCCGGGTGGGCTTCTGCTATGGCGATTGCGGCACGCAGGCCACCGCCACCAGCACCGATGATGGCGACATCGGTCTTGATAATATCCACATCTGCCTCCTTAGGGATAGATTTGCTGGGCACGATTTTGCTCTATGAAAAAAATTCAGGCTTGATGCAAGTCAAACTGGTTTGTTTTAGTGCTTGGCAATGGTGACTTTTATCAAAATCACCCCATTCCTTGGATGAAAACGCCGTAATTATCGCCATCCTTCAGTTATCGGTATCAGCCGCTGTCATTGCTATGGTTATTTTAAGCTCAGGATTATACGTAGTTTTCTTTCAAAAAAATGAGAAACACCTCTCTTTTTAGGTATTACCCATAAAGTTTTTAAGTTTTTTATCAAAAATATTTAATAAGAATTATTCACGGATAGAACAATGCTGTGCTTTAGTTCAAAAAACTAATCCGAATGTCGGCCTTGATGCGTTACTTTATGACGAGATACCGCTTCGTATGGGGATTTTCATCCCCATTGTCCCGATGGTTGATGTGGTAATAACTATTGAAACAAAAGCATTTTTTCATAAAAAAAGGGGCCTGAGTGGCCCCTTTGATTTCGGTTGATCAGATCCGGAACATGCCGACCTGATTGCTCAGTTCACCTGAAATATTTTTAAGTTGTTCAGACAGATGGCGCGAACTGTCGGCATCGACCGCCAGCTCGTCCGAGACGTCCTTGACCGCCTGGATGTTGCGGCTGACCTCGTCGGTCACCGCCCGCTGCTCCTCGGCGGCGCTGGAGATCTGGGTGGCCATGTCGGAGATCTGGTTGATGGAGGCGGTGATCTGCTCCAGTGCCTGGGTGGCATCGTTGGCATCTTCCACGCTGTTCTGGGCTAGCAACTGACCTTCGTGCATGGTGCTGACGGCGCCCTGGGTGTTGCGCTGCAGGGTTTCGATCATGCTGCGGATCTCGACGGTGGAGCTGTGGGTACGCTGGGACAGCACCCGCACCTCGTCGGCCACCACCGCAAAGCCGCGACCCTGTTCACCGGCCCGGGCCGCTTCGATGGCGGCGTTCAGCGCCAGCAGGTTGGTCTGCTCGGCGATGCCCTGGATGGTGGAGAGGATGGTGTTGATCTCCTGGGCGTTCTTTTCCAGCTCCTGAATGATGCCGGAGGCCTGCTTGACCTGAGTGGCCAGATCCGTGATGGAGCGCTGGTTGCGGGCGATCACCTGCTTGCCATGCTCGCAGCTGCTGGAAGAGCTGCGGGCCGCATCGGCGGTCTGCTCGGCGTTGCTGGCCACCTCCACCGCGGTGGCGGACATCTCGTGTACTGCGGTGGCGATCTGGGAGATCTCGTTTTGCTGGCGCGCCAGACCCTGGCTCGATTTTTCCGCCATGTTGTGGGACGACTTGGCTTGCTGGTTCAGCTGTCCGGAGGAGTTGGAGATGTCCTGCACCATCACGTGGATCCGGTCGATAAAGGTGTTGACGTGCTTGGCGACGATACCCACTTCGTCTTCACGCTCGATCTTGACGCGGCGGGTCAGGTCGCCGTTGCCGCGGGAGAGATCGGCAATCGCTTCGCCCAGGGTTTTCAGCGGGGCCAGCGAGCCGTTGATGGCGACATAGGAGAAGCCGGCGACGATGAGGATGGTGAGCAGACCTTGCAGCAGGGCGGAGGTCACCATGCGGGAGACGGACTGATAGGCGACTGCTTCATCCACCACTATGCCGAAATACCAGTTGGTGTTGGGGATCTCGGTCAGGTCGAACACGCTGGGTTTGCCGCTGATCTCCATCTCGGAGATGGTGTTGTCATGGGCCAGCTCGTTGACCTTGGCGGCGGTCAGCTCGGGGGAGATGGCGGTCGCCTGTTTGAGGGCGAGCTCCTTGTCCGGGTGGGCAATGATGGTGCCATTGCTGTCCACCAGGATGGCGTAGGTCCCTTCCGAGTTGATGGCCAGCACATCGCGTACCAGGGCGTCGATGGAGACGTCACCGGCGATGACCCCCTGGGTATTGCCCCGGGTGAAGGGCTCGGCGATGGTGATGATCAGCTGGCCGGTGGTGATGTCGGCGTAGGGGGCCGTGATGGCCAGCTTGCCGGCGGCCATGGCGTCCTTGTACCAGGGGCGCTGACGAGGGTCATAGCCGGCCGGCAGATCGGTCGGCTTGCTCTGGATCATCTTGCCATCCTTGGTGCCGACGTAGACCAGGTCAAAGTTGCCGGCATTCATGGATTGGGCCAGATGGCTGATGGGTTCGTCCTCCTTGGCGAAGGCCTCCTTGGTGGAGGTGACCATGCTGATGCGGGCATCCAGCCAGCGGGAGATACCTTTCACATTGGCAGCCGAGCTGTCGTCGATGAAGCTCCAGATCAGGCGCTGGGTTTCGCTTCTCAGCTGGGTGGTGTTGTACCAGACCTGCAGGCCGGTGATGACCAGGATAATGACCCCGATGGCGAGGACAAGCTTGTTCTTGATGGATAAGTTCATGTTTACATCCTTGTGAGCGTCAGTCTGCGATGTGTGGTTTTATTGTTATGGGCCAACACTGTATCGGCCAAAGTAGAACTTTTTGTATCCCGGTGCGCCTTTAAATTTATAGCTTAAATCAGCGGTTATCGAACTCCCCCTGGCACAATGAGTCCGTTTTTGGCCGGCGGCAGGAAGCGGTCCGGTCGGTTGGTAAAGATGCCATCGACGCCGATGGCGGCCAGCATCGCCTGATCGGCGGGTTCATCGACCGTATAGACCAGCACCTTGAGCCCGCGGTCGTGGGCATCCTGCACCAGCGTCTGATCGACAAAATCCACGTCGCAGTTGAGCGACCAGGCCCCCAGCTCGGCTGCAAACTTGGCGAGGGTGAGGGGAATGGTGGAAGTCAGCGCCCCCAGCCGGATGTCGGGGCGCAGGGCGGCAAAGCGGGCGAGCTCCGGGTGATGAAAGGAGGAGACGACCCACTGCGTGGGTGCAAAGCCAAGCTCTGCCTCGGCACGCCGGGTCAGTCGGGCCACCTCGTCGGCTGTTTGCGCTCCTTTCAGCTCGATATGCAGCTCGGCCTGGCCGGCAATCGCCTCCATCACCTGCCACAGGGTCGGGATCCCTTCTCCCTCACCGGCATCCAGGCTCGCCAGATAGGCGCGCGACTGGGCCGTCAACACGCCGCCGCCGTCGGTGCAGCGCTCCAGCCGCCGGTCGTGGAACACCCACAGCTCGCCGTCGGCCAGCTGCACGTCGATCTCGATGGCCCCGGCGCCCAGCGCCAGAGCCAGCCGGATGGCCTTGAGGGTGTTTTCCGGTGCCAGTCCGCTGGCCCCGCGATGGGCAATGATCTGCATGATGTACTCCTGTGGTGCCTGCTCAGGCCCGGCTCAGACGAATGTCGATCTGCTGGTGCGGCAGCCCCAGCCCCTGTTGCTGCAATTTCTCCAGTACCAGCGAGTGGACCTCGTGGGTGATGGGCATGCGGTGATCCATGCTGTTCACGTAGAGCCGGATCTCGTAGATCAGCGCCGAGTCGGTGAATTCGATCAGAAACACCTCGGGGGAGGGGGTCTCCAGCACCAGGGTCGAGGCTCTGATCGACTCTTCCAGAATGGTCTGTATCTTTCTGGGTTCCTGGGTCAGGCCGATGCGGATGCGCAGCCGTACCCGGGTGATGGCGTCTGACAGCGACCAGTTGATGAACTGCTCGGTGATGAAGGCCTTGTTGGGGACGATGATCTCCTTCCTGTCCCAGTCCACTATGGTGGTGGCGCGGGTCTTGATCTTGGTGACGGTGCCGGTCAGCTCGCGAATGGTGACGGTGTCGCCGAGCCGGATCGGTTTCTCGAACAGGATGATGAGGCCCGACACGAAGTTGGCGAAGATCTCCTGCAGCCCGAAACCCAGACCCAGGGAGAGGGCCGCCACCATCCACTGCGCCTTGGACCAGTCGATGCCGAGGATGGAGAAGCCGGTCAGCGCCCCCACCACCAGCACTATGTACTTGGTCACCGTGGTGATGGCAAAGCCGGTGCCGGGGGAGAGGCTCAGGTGCTGGAGCAGAGTCAGCTCCATCAGGCCCGGCAGGTTGCGGGCGGTGACCACGGTCAGGATGAAGGTAAACACCGTCAGCATCAGATCCTGCAAGGTGATGGCGGAGAGCTGTTCGATGCCGCCAATCTTGCTGCTCACCTGCCACACCTCGATGCTGCGCAGGAAGCTGAACGCCGAGTTGAGTTCGGACCACTGCACCACCACCAGCATGGTGAAGCCCAGCATCAGCAGGGTGCGCACCAGCCCGAGCGACTGGGCGCTGATGGTATCCAGATCCAGCTCGGTGTCTTCCACCACGTCCGGGATCTCGGAGCTGAGCTCGTCATGCCCCTCTTCCCGGCCGCGCTGGGCCAGGATCTCGGCCCGTTTGCTCTTGGCCCGCTCGAAGGCGAGACGGCGGCGCTGGATCAGCATCCAGCGGTGCGCCAGGTAGTAGACGAGCAGGCAGCCCAGCCCCATCAGCAGGCTCAGCTCCAGCTGGCGCAACAGGATGCGGGAGGTATAGAAGTAGCCGAGCAGGGAGCCAATCACCGCCAGCAGCGGGGCCAGCATCAGGCTGTTCCAGATGAAGTGGTGCAGCAGGTGCGGCTTGGTCATGTCGGCCTGGCCCCAGGTGAGCGGCAGCCGCTCCCGGTTGAGGCGGGCGAAAAACAGCAGCAGCCAGAGGGCGCCGACGATGAAGGCCAGTCGGCCGAGGGAGTCGTAGAAGGCGTGCTCCTGATAGCTGTTGGCCATGCCCTGCACGAAGAAACTCGGGATGATCACCAGCAAGAGGGTGCGAAACTGGCTCCACACCTTCTGCACCCGCTCCTTCTGCCAGCGGAAATGGAGGATCAGGATCCCCTTCTCCAGCGTGAGGTGACGGGCCATCAAGAGTGCCAGCAGCAGGAACCAGATCTCGCCGAGGCCACGGGCCACCGCCACCGCGAACGGATATTGCCAGGCGCCGTCGAGCAGGCCGCGCACCATCAGCACCATGGCGGGCAGCGGCAGGGAGGCCAGCAGGGAGCGCATCAGCAGCCGGCTGGTGAGGCTGAACTTGTCCTGGGTCACCTTGCCGATGCGGGGTGCTATGTGCTGGCTGTAGTGGGTCAGGTGGCGAGCCAGTTTGAACCAGCACCAGGCCAGCACCAGGATGCCGATGCCGGCGAAGGTGAGGGTGATGGGGTTGTTCTCGGCGATGGCCTGGGGCAGTTGCAGCCAGTTGACCGGGTTGAGGGCGAGGCCGAGGGCCGCCGGTACCCCGAGCAGCACGGCCGGGGTGAGCGGGCGCACGTCCGGCATCCAGAACAGGTGGCTGGCGCTGAGCTCGCGGATCTCGTCGATCTTGCTGTTCTGGCGGCTGTAGAGCAGCTTGAGCCGGGTCTGCTCCTGAATGAGGCTGTCGGAGGCATCGTTGAGCCGGGTCAGCAGTTGGCGACGGGCCTTGAGCAGGTTGTCGAGCACCGCCTGCTGGGCGCGATCGAGGGCCACCTCGTCGGTGGCCAGCAGCTGATCGCGCATCTGGCGCGGATCCTTGAGCGCGTCCTGCTCGGTCTCGTACTGGTACTTGGCCATGCGGGCGTTGACGATGGCCGACTCCAGCTTGTCGAGGGGGAAGTAGGCGGGCAGATCCGAGAGCTTGCTGCGCAGGTTCTCGCCGTAGGCGTTGCTGATCTGCAGCCACTCCAGTTGCTCGCGCACCGAGTTGACCAGGTCGTTCAGGCTCGACAGGTTCTTGTCGATCACCCGCTGCTCATCCTGTACCCGCTCTATCTGATCCTCCAGCGCGCCGAGCTGGATGGAGAGCGCCTGGTTCTGCTGTTGCTGCTCCAGCAACAGCGGCATGTCGGAGGTGAGCTGCTTGCGCAGCCGCTCGCTCTCCGCCAGCGCCTGCTCGGTCTTGTCGCGGCGCAGCTGGTTCTGCTGGTTGAGCAGGCTGGTCTGCCACTCATCCTCGTCGGTGATGGCGAGGTTGAGCTCCTGCAGCCTGAGCTTGCCGAGATCGTTGCGCTGCTGGGCGGAGAGCTGCTCCAGCTCCAGCATCTGGATCCGGTCGGAGAGGCTCTGCTCCTTGAGACGGGTGACCAGCTGCTGGGCATCCTGCAGGCGGTCCGATTCGCTGCTGAAGCTGAGCCGGTCGAGCAGGGCGCGGGTCTGCTGCAACTGTTTGCGCAGCTCGTCGACCCGCAGGTGATACTCCTGGCCGGTGCTCTCCAGCTGGTTGAGGCTGTCCATCACCCCCTGGCGCTCCTTGCGCAGGTTGAGCTGGCGGTTGCTGCTCAGGCCGATGGCCTGGCGCAGCGCCTCCTCCTTCAGGGAGGAGAGGGCCGGGCGAGGCTGGGGCTGGTAGTTGTGCAGGCTCTCCTTGAGGCGGGCCGATTCCTTGGGATAGTCGATGAGGATCTGCTGATAGGCCTTGCCCTGCTCGCGATAACGCTGGGCCTCCCGGGCAAACTGCAGCGCCTGCTGGTAACTTTCCCGCAACTTCTGGTTTTCCGGGGTGTCGGTCTTGGGCACGCTCTGCAGCAGCTCTTCTACCTGGGTGATGGCGTCATCGGCCTGGGCAAGGGGAATGAGGAGAGTGAGAGAGAGCAGCAGGCAGAGCAGGCGTTGCAACATGGCGCACGTTTCCGTTCAGGTGAGGTCGCCCTAGCCTAAAGCAGGGGCCGGGGCGGGTAAAGTTTTCCATATTAATGATTTGTAACATAAATAACGGGCGTTCCCGGCCCGCTTTGGCTATTATTCTGGCCGTTTTTCCCTCCGTTGAGCATTTTATGTCCGCAGTCGATCTGGGCACGGCCCCTCTTTCCCGCCTGTTCTGGCGCTACGTCACCCCGACCGTGGCCGCCATGCTGGTCACCGGCATCTATGTCACCATAGACGGCATCTTCGTCGGCCATATTCTGGGTCAGGACGGGCTGGCCGGCATGATGCTGGCGTACCCCATCTGCGCCGTGCTCTATGCGGTGGGGGCGCTGATCGGCATGGGCTCCTCGGCGCTCGCCTCGTTTTATCTGGGCAAGGGGGAGCAGGCGAGGGCCCGCCACATCGTCGGCAATGCGCTGGTGATGGTGCTCATTGCCTCTGGGCTGCTCGCCTTCATCGGCATCCGTTACGGCGAGGCCATGCTGATCTGGATGGGGGCGGAGGGGGTGATCTTTGACGCCGGCTTCGCCTATCTGCAGTGGTATGCCTGGCTCGGGGTGTTTGCGGTGCTCTCCATGGCGTTTACCGCCCTGCTGCGCAACGACGGACGACCCGGCCTCACCACCTGGATCCTGGTGGGGGGCGGCGTGCTCAACGTGCTGCTCGATTACCTGCTG
This sequence comes from Aeromonas sp. CD, assembly GCF_033349375.1. Taxonomy (NCBI): domain Bacteria; kingdom Pseudomonadati; phylum Pseudomonadota; class Gammaproteobacteria; order Aeromonadales; family Aeromonadaceae; genus Aeromonas; species Aeromonas sp. CD. The sequence goes on along the minus strand of NZ_CP137631.1, from coordinate 3,666,234 downwards.
ATGGCGGTGATCCCCTGGGGGCTGGCGGGAGCCGCCATTGCGACCATGCTCTCCCAGGCGGTGACCGGCGGCCTCTGTCTGTGGCACTTCTTCACCCCGCGCAGCCAGCTGCGCATTGGCTGGGACACCCTGCGACCCGACTGGCGGTTGATGGGGGAAACGCTGCGACTCGGGGTGTCGAGCTTTCTGATGTACCTCTATCTGTCGGTGGTACTGGCGCTGCACAACAAGGCGCTGCTGGCGGTGGGCACCTCGCTGCACGTGGCGGCCTACGGCGTCATCAGCTACAGCGAGGCCTTCTTCTATCTCATCTTCGAGGGGATCGCCATGGGCATCCAGCCCATCGCCAGCTTCAACGCCGGGGCGGGCAACTGGGCGCGGGTGCTGCGGGTGCGCAACCTGGCGCTGGGGGTGACCCTGCTGGTGGCTCTGTGCGGCATGCTGCCGCTCTATCTGTGGCCGGAGGGGGTGGTCTACCTGTTTGCCGGGGACAACGCAGCCCTCTTGCCGGTGGCCAGCCTCGGCATCTGGCTCTACTTCTGGGGCTTGCCGATGGAAGGCCTGCTGCTGGTGGGGGCCACCTACTTCCAGGCCATCAACCGTGCCCGAATCGCCTCCCTGCTCACCGGCGGCAAGCTGGTGCTGATCGGTGGTTTCCTGTGGGGCTTCTCCTCCCTGTGGGGGGTATCCGGCGTCTGGCTGGCGCTGCCCACCTGCAGCACCCTGCTGGTGCTGGTGATGTGGCGGGCCATGGGCAAGGAGGCGCGCCTGCACGCCGCAGCCTGATATGTCGTCATTCGGCCATCAAAAAGGCAGCCTAGGCTGCCTTTTTCGTTTTGAGCGCCCCTGACAGGTCACCGACCTCAGGGCTTGAAGGCACCGATGAAGATGGCGGGGTCGACACGGGCGTCGTTGAGACTGACATTCCAGTGCATGTGGGGACCGGTGGCGCGGCCGGTGGCGCCGACCCGGCCGACGATGCCGCCGCGGGGCAGGCTCTGGCCCAGCTTCACGTCGACCTTCGACATGTGGCAGAACATGCTGATGAGGCCCTGACCGTGATCGACGAACACCGTATTGCCGTTGAAGAAGTAGTTGCCGATCAGGATCACCTTGCCCGCCGCCGGCGACTTGATGGGGGTGCCGGCACCGACCGCGAAGTCGAGGCCGGAGTGGGGGTTGCGCTCCTCGCCGTTGAAGAAGCGGCGCAGTCCGAACGGGCTGGAGAGCGGCCCGTCCACCGGTTTGTCGAACAGCAGGTTGCTCGGCTGGGCCGTGCTGAAGGTCTGGTAGGCACGGGTCTGCTCCGCCAGTTCGCGGTTGATGCGGGTCATGTCTTCGGCCAGCGGGTTGACCTGACGGCTGTTCTTGAGCTTGATGTGCTGCTCCCGGTAGTGCTTGGTGCCGACCGTGAAGCCGAGGGTGCGGCCATCACTCACCTGCAGCTGATGGGGGCCGGGCTGGCTCTTGAGGGGGATGCCGACGATGGCAATCCAGCGCTTGCCCTCTTCACGTACTACCAGTACCGGCTTGCCCTGATAGCGGGCGGTCGGGGCCTGCGCCTCGCTGCCGAGCGCCACCACGGCGACGCCCCCCGGCACCGGGTGGTTGAGCAGACGACTGATGAAGCCCTCGGCGAGGGCGGACTGGCTGGCCAGCAGCAACAATAGACAACAAACGACTCTCATGATGATTCCAGGCTGGGTTGACTAAAACGAAACGGTAACGAAATCAGGACGCTGGCTGGAAGCGCTGGTAGATGGCCTCCATCTGGACCGACACCTCCTGGCGCACCAGGTCCAGCTCCAGCATGTCTTGTACGACCTTGAGCTGATCCGGATTGAGGAAGCTGCGGCTGCTCTCCAGCACCCGCTGGGTATAGGCTCGCTGATTCTCCAGATAGGTGCCGGCATCGCCGCTCTCCTGCTGGGCCAGTTGCTGGTTCGCCTCGCTCAGCAGACGCGTCAGGGATTGGCGCTGGGCCGGTGCCAGCAGCTCGCCGTGCTCCGCCAGGCGACCCTGGATCTCCAGCAGGCGGTTGGTATCGCCCGAGTAGATCTCCTGTTCGAGCCGGGTGCGGGTATCCTCCCCCAGCAGGTTGCTGAGGTTGCCCCAGATGCGCTGGCTCTCCTGCTCATAGGCATCGGGATGGTCGAAACCGAGGCGATAGAGCTCGCGCAGTTGCTCCTGGACCTGGGCGCGCACGTCTTCCACTATGTCGAGCCGGTCGAAGACGGTGGTGAGCTGGCTGCCCTGTTCGGCGTCATAGAGCCGCTCGATCAGCACGGAGCCTTCGCTCGACTGGCTCCACTGACTGATGGCGGCCTCCAGCTCGGGATTGGGAGGCAGCACCTCCTGGGCGGGGGCGGGCTCGTTCTGGCTTCCCTTGCCAGGCAGCTTGGCCAGCAGACTCTGCCCGGTGCTCTGGCCGCTGTTCTGGCTGGTGGCCGCATCGCATTGTGACGGGCTGTTGGCGGGGCTGGCGGTGTCGGATCCCGGCTGAGGTGCGACAGGGTCGGCCTGCCACTGCCAGAGGTTGAGCAACAGGGAGGCCAGCAGAATTGGCGCCAGGTGAGATGTACGCATCTTGGATTCTCTTGAATAAGTGAATGCCCCTTGCAAAGGGGGCTCTTATGATAACCGTAACGTCTGATACAAGCAGCCATGACGTGCAAAACCGGCCTCGGTGGTGACCCGCCATTGAGTCGGTCGGCCCATGGCTCTAGAATCGGCAACCAGCCGTTTTGAACCGAGGAAATGTTATGAATGGATTGTCCCCCCTGCGCGCAGAACCTGCTCGTCACCCCATCGGGCGTGGCTGGGTCTGGGTGCGATCCGGTTTCGATGTCTTCAACAAGGGGATGGGGGTCAGTGTCGCCATGGTCCTCATCTGGTTTGCGGTCGGCCTGCTGCTGGAGCGTCTGCCGGCGGGCAGCCTCATCTCCCAGCTGCTCTACATGGTCTGGGGCGCCGGCTGGGTGGCGGTGGCCCGTCACGGTTATGAAGGCAACCCGCTGCGCTTCGCCGATTTCTTCTCCGGTTTTCGCCACAAGCTGACCCCACTGATGCTGGGGGGTCTGCTGGTGTTGGCCCTGTTCAGCCTGATCGGCCTCATCTGCCTGGGGCTGCTCTCCATGTGGGGACTCACTTCCCTGCTGACCCAGGATCCCGAATCTCTGGTCGTGACGGCGGCCCAGGCCCAGGGGCTGCTGCTCTGTCTGCTGCTGGGGCTGGCACTGCTGATCCCGGTGCTGATGGCCATCACCTTCGCCCCCGCCCTCATCTTTTTCCACGACGTGGGGATCCTGCAGGCCGCCAAACTGAGTTTCAAAGGCTGCCTGACCAACATGTGGCCCTTCCTCTGGTGGGGGTTGATTGCCGCCATCCTGATGCTGTTCGGCGCGGCGCTGATGCTGGTGGGTCTGCTGGTGGTGATCCCGGCGCTCAACTACTCCATCTATGTGGCCTACCGGGATATCTATCTGGACGTGACGCAGGAGGCGCCTGCCGAATCTTCGCTGACCGGCTTCGAAGCCTGACGCCCGCGGACTGGTGTGACATATGCGCGAAAGGGGCCTGCTGGCCCCTTTCGCATGTTTGCGTTGTCTCTTGTTCCCGCCACTACTCTCGCCACATGGGGTCGACGGCTATGCGTTCCACCAGAAAGTCGAGGAAGCTGCGCAACAGCGGTGACATCTGCTTGCGGGTGCCGTAGACGGCGTAGACGCCGAGTCGCTTGGGCTGCCACTGCGCCAGCAGCGGTACCAGGGTACCGGTGTCGAGGTGAGGCTGGACCGAATAGCGTGGCTGCAGGCTGATGCCGGCGCCCTCCAGCGTCGCCTCCAGCAGCAGGTTGGAGATGTTGGCGCTGAGGTTGCCGCTTACCGGTACCGATTCGGGCCCGTCCGGTCCCTGAAACTCCCACAGGCTCTTGCCGAAATAGGTGTAGGTGAGGCAGTTGTGCAGGGCGAGATCCTGCACCTTGTGCGGGGTCGGGTGTCTGGCCAGATAGGCCGGGCTGGCGCAGACCACCGAGTGACAGGTACCGAGCCGGCGGGCCACCAGATTGGGGTCGAGGTCATTGGTGATGCGAACGGCGAGATCGATCCGCTCCTCCACCAGGTTGACGGTGCGGTCCAGCAGCAGGATGTCGATGGCGGTGCCCGCATAGCGCGCCAGGTAGTCGTTGGCGGCGCCCACCAGCAGGGCTTCCGAGAGTGAATAGCTGCTGGTGATGCGCAGTTGCCCCTTGGGGGCCTCGTCGCCGCGCACGGCGATCTGCTCCATCTCTTCCCCCAGCGCCAGCATGGCGCGGGCCCGGTTCAGCGCCTCTTCCCCAGGGCCGGTCAGACTGAGCCGGCGAGTGGTGCGGTGCAGCAGCCGTGCCCCCATCCACTGCTCCAGCTCCGCCAGGTAGCGCGTCACCATGGCGCGCGACATCTCCAGTTTCTCCCCGGCGCCGCTCAGGCTGCCCTGTTCGACTACGCTGACAAAGACCCGCAATGCGGTCAGTCGATCCATCTCAGGCTCTCTATATGCTCGATTAATGCAACAGTGATGTGCTTATTATGCTGTATTTGTACCAGAATTGATCCAATAAACTGTGTCCATCTGATGAACCCCTGATGACTTGATGAGGAATACCCGATGAACAACACCCTGATCCGCAACCTGACCCTGGCCACCACCCTGCTGAGCGGTGCCGCCATGGCCGCCCCGCTCACCGTGACCGTCTACAACCCGGGCGAGAAGGCAATCTTCCCGGTCTCCTCCTCCTTGGTGACCGGCGACAAAGAAGCAATCCTGATCGATGCCCAGTTCGACGTACAAAACGGCCAGGCGCTGGTGGACATGATCAAGAAGAGCGGCAAGAAGCTGACCACCGTCTATATCAGTGCCGGTGACCCCGACTTCTACTTCGGTCTGGAACCCATCAAGGCAGCCTTCCCGGACGTCAAGGTGCTGGCGGACCAGCATGTGGTCGACCATATCAACCAGACCAAGGACGCCAAGCTGAGCTACTGGAGCCCCATCCTCGGCAAGGGTGCACCGAAGAGCCTGACCGTGCCGCAAGTGATGACGGCCAGCCATCTGACCCTGGATGGTGAGAAGATCGAGATCAAAGAGATGAACACCCCGAATGCCTACCTGTGGGCACCCTCCATCAAGACGGCGTTTGGTGGCGTACCGGTCTACAGCGGCGTGCACGTGTGGATGGCTGACAGCCAGACCAAGGCTGCTCGCAGCAACTGGGTCAAGGCGCTGAACAATCTGCTGGCGCTGAAGCCCGAGCGCGTGGTGCCGGGTCACTTCCTGGGGACTGCGCCCAAAGGTACTGAAGCCGTGACCTTCACCCGTGACTACGTAGAGCGCTTTGAGCAGGAGCTGGCCAAAGCCAAGAACTCCGGCCAGCTGATTGAAGCACTGAAGAAGGCTTACCCGTCCCTGCCGGTCGACGACGGTCTGGCCATCGGTGCCAAGGTCAACACCGGCGAGATGAAGTGGTAAACCCCTGACGCCTACTTCCCTGTGTTTTTTTACCGGGCCCGAGGGCCCGGTTTTTTTAGCCGAATGAACGAGTGAATCACATGAACGAAACGACTCTGCATTATGTATACGACCCCCTCTGTGGCTGGTGCTACGGCGCCGCCCCGCTGTTGAAGGCTGCGGCTGCCATCCCGGAACTGCGCATCGAGCTGCACGCCGGTGGTCTCTGGCTTGGCGGGCGCAGGCAGGCGATGGGCCAGGCCCTGCGCGATTACGTCCGTCCCCATGACGAGCGGATCCAGGCGCTGACCGGCCAGCCTTTCGGCGAGCGCTATTTCAACGAGCTGCTGCTGCGCGATGGTCTACTGCTCGATTCGGAGCAGCCCATCCGCGCCATCCTGGCGGTGACGGCTCTGGGTGGCAACGGTCTGAGCCTGCTGCACCGCATCCAGCAATCCCACTATCGCGATGGCATCTGGATCGGTTCGCTCGAGCATCTGACCAGCCTGGCGGCGGAGCAGAACATTGGCGCGGATGATTTCGTGAAGGCCTACCAGCAGGCCGACCTGGCGAGTCATCTGGCCGACAGCCAGCGCTGGATGCGCCGTCTCGGCGGGCAGGGCTACCCGACCCTGGGATTGGTGCAGGGCGACAAAGTCACCCCCTTGTCCGCCTCCTCCTTCCTGGGTGAACCGCAGGCGTTTGCTCGCCAGCTCCAGCTCATGATGAGTCGTTGAGCGAACAGCAGGCAGTATCCGGTGGCAGATGTGCAGCGCCCGAGGTGCTCGTTGCAGATTTTTCCTACCTGTCCGGCGCTCATGCTATCCCCAGGCGAGACGATATATTCAGTAGCGGACAGTTTGAAAATCATCCGCTTGCGATCATCGCGCTATGCTCTATGGGGATAGTCTGGGAGCTCGGCTCTGCAGGCTTGCGTCTAGCCGCCAAGGATACCAATCATGTTCAAAAATATGTCTATAGGTCAGAAGTTGAGCGCCGGTTTTGCCGTATTGGCCCTGCTAGTGGTGGGACTGGCGTGGTTCTCCATCACTCAGCTGTCCCGTCTCTACACGGATACCGCCACCATTTCGGGCAACCTGTTGCCATCGACCCGCTATGCCAGCCAGATGCACGTGGCCATTCTCGATGCCCGTCGCTCCGAGCTGGCGCAGGTGATTGGCGGCCTCAACCAGGATGCCCAGGAGGTGAGCGAACGCACCGTCACCTTCAACAAGGCCAAGCAGGAGTTTGACGCGGCGGCGCAAAAGTATGGCTCCTTGCCCTTCAGCACCGATGAGGAGAAGCAGACTTACGAGGCGTTGTTGGCCGCTGGTGCCAAGTACTTCTCGGTACACGAGCAGCTGATTGCGGCTTTTGCCAGCGGCGATCTGGAAAAAGTGAAGAGCCTGCGCAAGAACGAGACCCGGATCGCCCTGGAAGAAGTTGGCGCCAAATCCTATCGCCTGCGCGAGATCAACAACGAGCTTGCCGACAGCATGGTGAAGGCAGTTGCCGACCTCTACAGCAGCTCGCGCACCATGAGTATCGTGGTGAGCCTTATCACCGTCTTGTTCGTGGTGGTGGTGGCCTGGCTGCTGACCGGCCAGATCCGCAACCCGGTGATGGCGATGCTGGAACAGACCCGCAAGGTAGCAGCCGGCGATCTGGCGGCTCATCTTGACGCCAGCCAGTTCAACAACGACGAGCTGGGGCAACTGGCCAAGGGCTTTGGCGAGATGCAGAAGAACTTGCGCACCCTGGTCAGCGAAGTCTCCGGCTCCGTGGTGCAACTGAGCTCGGCAGCCGAAGAGATCAGCGCGGTGGCGCGCCAATCCGCCAACAACATGAACAGCCAGCAGCACGAGCTGAATCAGCTGGCCACTGCCATGAATGAGATGCAGGCCACGGTGCAGGAGGTGTCCCGCAACACCAGCGACGCCGCCAGTGCCGCCAGTGCCGCCAGCAGCACTGCCGAACTGGGGGCTCGCACCGTCAACGACTCCATCAAGCGTATTGAGCAGGTGGCCGGTGCCATCGAGAGCACCGCCGTGGTAATCCGTCAGCTTGGCGACGACAGCCGCAACATCGGCATGGTACTGGAGGTGATCCGCGGGATCGCCGAGCAGACCAACCTGCTGGCGCTCAACGCCGCCATCGAGGCGGCCCGGGCCGGCGAGCAGGGCCGCGGCTTTGCGGTGGTGGCCGACGAGGTGCGTACCCTGGCGAAGCGGACTCAGGATTCCACCTCCCAGATCAACACCATCATCGCCGAACTGCAGCAGCGGGCCGAGCAGGCCGGCACCACCATGCAGCAGAGCCAGGACATGATGAATTCCACCGTGAGCACGGCGCGGGAGGCGGGGGCATCCATCTCCGAGATCAGCGGCTCGGTGGAGAGCATCTCCCACATGAATATCCAGATTGCGACCGCCACCGAAGAGCAGGGAGCGGTGAGTGAAGAGCTCAACCGCAATGTGGTCAATATCAGCCATGCCTCCGAGGAAGTGGCCGCCGGTGCAACCCAGATGGCACAGGCCTGTAACGACCTCAATCACCTAGCGACCCAGTTGCAGGAGATGGTGCGCCGCTTCCGGGTGTAAGGCGGGTTGGATGCTCGCTGCTGCGGGCCCGGATCCTGGATCCGGGCCCGTCTTGTTTTATCGGCCTGCCGACTCTCCCTCTTGCACCATCCCTTGTTCGCTCCGCCGTTCTTGGGCATGCTAATGGCCCCATTGGTTGGCAGGATTCTGGATGTATGAACCTTCGCGATCTCGAGTATTTGGTGGCGCTGGAAGAGGAGAAGCACTTTCGCAAGGCGGCGGAGCGCTGCTTCGTCAGTCAGCCGACCCTGAGCGGCCAGCTGCGCAAGCTGGAGGATGAACTCGGGGTGATCCTGATCGAGCGTACCTCGCGCAAGGTGCTGTTTACCCCGGCTGGTGATGCCATGGCCCAGCAGGCCCGCAAGGTGCTCAAAGAGGTGCGCGAGCTCAAGAGCATCGGCCAGCACTTTGCCGAGCCCATGTCCGGTGAAATCCACATCGGCTTCATTCCTACCGTCGGCCCCTACCTGCTGCCCCATATCATTCAGGATCTGCGCGAGCACTTTCCCAAGCTGGAGTTCTACCTCTATGAAGAGCAGACCCAGGTGTTGCTCAAGCGGCTGGAAGAGGGGGAGCTGGATTGCTTGATCCTGGCCGAGCTGGAGGGCATGGACGGGTTTGGTTCGATCCCGCTCTATAAGGAACCCATGTGGCTGGCGGTGCCCCAGCAGCACCCGGAGGCCAAGGCCAAGGCGGTGCCGCTCAGCAATCTCAAGGGCAAGAAGTTGCTGATGCTGGCAGATGGCCACTGTCTGCGGGATCAGGCGATGGGATTCTGCTTCGCCGCCGGTATCGGCGAAGATCAGCGCTTCAAGGGCACCAGTTTGGAGACGCTGCGCAACATGGTGGCTGCTGGCAGCGGCATGACGCTGGTGCCCAGGCTTGCCGTGCCCGCCAATGCCGAAGAGGGAGGCGTCAGCTATCGACCTGTGATAGACCCCGTGCCTGGGCGCACCATAGCGCTGCTCTATCGCCACTACTCGGTGCGCCGGCCCTGTTTCAACGAGTTGGCCGCTCGTATCTCGCGCTTGATGCAGAGCCTACTTGGCTAACTGCGCATCGCTACTACAAGGCCATAAAAAAGAAAACCGGCGCATTGCGCCGGCTTTTTTATCTTCTGCTGTGGTTTAGAAGATATCGTCGGTGGAGACGGGACCATCGGTGGACGAACCATCACCGCCGTACACCTGATTGCCATCCGAGCTCTGTGTCGCGTAGCGGGTCGGCTCGGTGCCTTCCTTGAAGAACTCTTCCGTGCTGCTGCCGTCGGTCCGGTTGGTCAGCAGGCCGGTCTCACGATCGATCCGCACCGTGATGATCCCTTCCGGTACCGGCATCTTGCGCTCAGGCACCTGCTTGAGCGCAGTCTTCATGAAGTCGATCCAGATGGGCTGTGCGGCACCACCGCCAAATTCGGCCCGGCCCAGACCACGCTGGTGGTTGTCAAAACCGATCCAGGAGGTGGCGACTAGATTCGGGGTATAGCCGGAGAACCAGGCATCACGGGATTCGTTGGTGGTCCCGGTCTTGCCGGAGATATCGTGGCGCTTGAGGTCACGTGCCGCCCGCCAGCCGGTACCGCGCCAGCCATTGCCACCCCAGATGGCGGTGGTCAGGGTGTCGGTCACCAGGAAGGTGCTCTGGGCACTGATGGTTTGCGGTGCCATGTTGCCGGGAACGACCGGATCGATGGGGCACTGGGCTTTCCAGTCCGGCGCCGTATTGGCATAGGCATCCGCACTGTCGAGACCGGCAGCGGCCAGCACGCCACAGTCACGGCAGGCGGCTGCCGGGTTGGCCTGATAAAGAGGTGCGCCAAAGCTGTCGGTGACTTCGGTGATGAAGTAGGGGGTGACCTGGAAGCCGCCGTTGGCCATGACCGAGTAGCCGCGCACCACTTCCAGCGGGGTAAACTCGGCGGCACCCAGGGCCAGCGACTCGTTGGGCGAGATGGTATCGCGAGCAAAGCCGAAGCGGGTCAGGCCGTCGATGTAGGTATCCAGCCCGATGGCGCGCATCAGGCGCACCGACATCACGTTCTTCGACTTGGCGAGGCCGAGGCGCAGGGAGGTGGGGCCTTCATAGATGGCCGGGGAGTTCTTGGGCTGCCACATGGGGCCCTTGGAGGGATCCCACTGGTTGATCGGCGCATCGTTGATGAGAGAGGCCAGGGTGTAGCCCTGTTCCAGCGCGGTGGCATAGAGGAACGGCTTGATGTTGGAGCCTATCTGGCGGCGTGCCTGATCGACCCGGTTGAACTTGGAGAGCTCGAAGCTGAAGCCGCCGACCAGCGCCTCGATGGCACCATCCTGCGGGTTCATGGCCACCAGAGCGGCGTTGACCTCGGGGATCTGGGAGAGCAGCAGCTCTTCACCCTTTTCCCGTACCCAGATCTGGGCGCCCACTTTCAGCATGTCGCGGGCAGAACGGGGCGCAAAGCCCTGACGGTCATCGGTGATGAAGGCGCGTGCCCACTTGATGCCGTTCCAGCCAAGCTCAGCCTGCTTGCCGTTCTTCAGCACTATGGTCGCACTCTTGTCAGCCAGCTTGGTGACGACGGCGGCCATCAGCGGCTCATAGGTGGGCTGCTTGGCCAGATGGGCCATGATCTTGTCATAATCCCAATCGGCTTCGCCCGCTTTCCACAGCTGGGCGGTCACGCCCTTGTAGCCATGGCGAGTGTCATAGTCGAACACGCCGTCGAGCAATGCCAGACGGGCGGCGCGCTGGCGCTTGGCGGTAACTGTGGTATAGACGTGCAGACCCATGGTGTAGGCATCTTCACCAAACTGCTCCACCATCTTCTGGCGCACCATCTCCCCCAGGTAAGGGGCATTCAAGGTGATCTCGGCACCGTGATAACGGGCCTTGACCGGCATTTTGGACGCTTCGTCGAACTGGGCCTGGGTGATCTTGCCGGTTTCCAGCATGCGGCCAAGTACCACGTTGCGACGGGCAAAGGCACGCTCCGGCGAGCGGATCGGGTTCAGCATGGACGGCGCCTTGGGCAGACCGGCGATGATGGCGATCTCGTCCAGCGTCAGGTCCTTGACCTCCTTGCCAAAGTAAACCTGGGCGGCGGCACCGACCCCGAATGCCCGGTAGCCGAGCGGGATCTTGTTGAGATAGAGCTGCAGGATCTCGTCCTTGGAGAGATTCTGCTCGATGCGCCAAGCCAGGAAGACCTCTTTTATCTTGCGCACCAGCGTCTTTTCATTGCTCAGGAAGAAGTTGCGGGCAACCTGCTGGGTGATGGTACTGGCACCCTGGCGAGCCTGACCGGAGACGGCCCAGACGGTGGCTGCACGAATGATGCCGATGGGGTCAATCCCCGGGTGCTCATAGAAACGGGCATCTTCGGTCGCCAGTACCGCATCGATCATCGACTGAGGGATTTCATCCAGATGCAGCGGGATGCGACGAATTTCGCCAAATTGGGAGATCAATTCCCCATCCCGGCTGTACACCTTCATCGGGGTGGCCAGCTTGACGTCGCGCAGCGCGGTCACATCCGGCAACTGGGGCTTGATGTAGAAGTAGATACCGATGAGGCTGGCAACACCCAGCACAGCACCCAGCATCATGACAATAAACAGGCGTACGAGCCATTTCAGCATGGAAGAACTACCAATCGTCTTAAAATTAGCCAACGGGCGCAGAGTATAGCCCTTTTGCCTCCGGAAATTCGAGGTTTTCCTGACGGCAGCCCGGCGCCTCGAGAAGAGGCGGGAGGTTAGCATTCTGCGGCTCAATAACCAAGGGGAGGCGAGGGGCCGCCGGAAAGCGAGTTGTATCACTTTTCGGCATAAACTTTATGACATTGATAGATAGAGCATTTAGGATGAGTTAAGTCATCATCTTCTGATTAGCTGTCCTACAATCAATCCTAAAACCCAATAACGCATGGATGTGTATATGTTTGGGCTATTCAACAAAGGTTCTCTGCTTCCTCTGGCGGGTATTGATTTTGGCAGCCAGACCATCAAGGCCGTGACCATTACCGGTCGTCCCGGCAAGCTGCATCTCGAATCGGTGGCCGAAGTCGCCACTCCCAAAGGCACTCTGGTCGATTATCAGCTGCAGGATATCGAGCGGGTCAGCCAGTCTCTCAAGGCCCTCAAGCGCCTCATCTCGGGCAGCAGCCAGTATGTTGCGACTGCCGTCACCGGTTCCAACGTGATCACCAAAGTCATTCAGGTGGATGCCGCGCTGGGTGAGAACGAGCTGGAGAATCAGGTTCAGCTTGAGGCCGAACAACTCATTCCCTTTCCCCTTGATGAAGTGAGCCTGGATTTTGAAATTCTGGGTAAGGTCAATGATCAGGAGCGCCGCGAAGTGTTGCTGAGTGCGGCCCGCACCGAGAGCGTGAGCGGGCGGGTGACTGCGCTGGCGGAAGCCGACATGACCACCAAGGTGGTAGATGTGGGCGCCCACGCGCTGGGCCGCGCCGTGCTTGCCTGCCTGCCGGAGCTGCAGGAGTGGGAGAAACCGGTCGGTGTGATCGACATCGGAGCGAGCGCCATGACCTTTGCTGCACTGGTAAAGGGAGAGGTTATCTACTCACGCCTGCAAAACTTCGGTGGCGATCAATATAGTCAGGCGCTGGCCTCTTTCTACAACCTGTCGCTGGATGATGCCGAGCAGGCCAAGTTGCAAGGCAAGCTGCCGGTTGATCACGAACTGGATGTGTTGCTGCCCCATATGAATGCTCTGCTGCAGCAAGTCAGGCGGAACGTGCAGCTGTTTTGCAGCTCTTCCGGGAACAGGGAGTTGTCCAGGCTGGTGCTCACCGGCGGTGGCAGTCTGCTGCCTGGGCTGGCGGCCCAGGTCGGCAGCGAGTTGAACTGTGAGGTATTGCATCCTGATCCCTTTGCCCTGTTTGGCAAGCCGAAAGGGGAGGGGGCGGTCCACGGTGCCAAGTTTATGACGGCGCTGGGTCTGGCATTGAGGAGCTTCACGCCATGTCAAATATAAACCTCCTGCCCTGGCGTGAGGCCAGGGCCCAGCGGCAGAAGAAACAGTTCGGGGTCATGCTGGGCATCTTCATGGCTATCACGGCTTCACTCGGCTTTGCCGCCGATTGGCTGGTGGAGCAGCAGATAGGCCATCAGCAGCAGCGCAACCAGCGTTTGCAGCAGGAGATGACTTTACTCGATGCCCAGCTTGGTGAGATCCGCCTGCTCAAGGAGCGACGCAAGGAGTTGATCGATCGCATGCAATTGATCGAACACCTGCAGATGCGTCGCAATCTGCCGGTTCGCCTGTTCAACCAGTTGCCTTCGCTGGTTCCAAACGGGGTTTACCTCAATACGCTTGCCTTGCAGAACAATCAAATAGATGTGAATGGCAAGACCGAGGCCTATGGCAGGGTAGCCAGCATGATGCGTCGCATCGATGGCTCCGGCTGGCTGGGGCAGTCGAAGATCAGCACGATTTTTGCGGCCGATGTGGCGCCCGTTTCGCTTAGTCAGTTCTCCATGATGTTCCAGGTCGCAGGTGCCACGGTCGACGTGGCTAAGGGGCAGCAATGAATCTACAACAGCTCAACGAACTGGATTTCAACAACATTGCCAGCTGGCCCAAGCTGGCCAAGGGGATTTTCATCCTGTTCTTCTGTGCCTTGCTGGGGGGTGCCATCTATTACTACGTGATTGCCAACTCGCTGACCCTGTTGACCCAGGAGACCAACAAGGAGGCCGAGCTCAAGGCTCAGTTCGAGAGCAAGGCGATGCTGGCTGCCAACCTCGGCGCCTACAAGACGCAGATGGTGCAGCTCGAACAGTTGGTTGATACCCAGCTCAAGCAGTTGCCCAATACTCACGAAGTGGCCGGATTGCTGGATGACATCAGTTTCATTGCCACCGACAATGGGCTCAAATTGAATCGCATCAATTGGGAGCCCGAGATCAAACACGAGTTCTCCACCGAGCTGCCCATGCGAATCGAAGTGGTGGGCACTTATCATGAGATAGGCAAGTTCACGGCCGACATGGCGGCCTTGCCGCGTATCGTCATCCTGGAATCGTTCACGCTGGGACAGGGCAAGGAGCAAGGCGACATGATCGCCATGTCGATGCTGGCCAAAACCTACAAATACAATGGCAAAACCGTGGGGCAGACCAAATGAAGCTACTCTGCGTGTTGTTGCCTGCCCTGCTGTTGACCGCCTGCGGTGGGCAGGACGACATGGACAACTATGTGGCCGAAACCAAGGCCAGAAAACCAATACCCATCGAGCCTCTTCCCGAAATCAAACCCTTTTCTCCGATGGCTTATCACCTCAGCGATCAGCGCAGCCCCTTCATCGCCCCCCAGCCTGAAACCAGCAGTGCCAAGGTGGATGCCAAGGTGAAGCCGGATTGTGCCCAGATCGTGGCCAACAGGGAAAAAGAAGTACTGGAGCGCTATTCACTGGCCAGCCTGAGCATGCAGGGCTCACTTGGCAAGCAGGGACAGTTGTGGGCCTTGATCAGGACACCTGATGGACAATCCATCCGGGTGGGTCTCAATCAACATATGGGACTGGATCAGGGACGGGTGATCAGGATCACTGATACCTACGTGGATTTGATTGAGACTATACCGGATGGCAAAGGATGCTGGGTGACCCGAGAAACTCAGCTGGGCATGGCCAATCTTGAAGCAAAACGATAATCAGGGATGATGCGATGAAAACAATAATAGGTATGGTAGCCCGAGTTACCCTGCTGTTTTGCGCCGGAGCATGGAGCCAGGCCTGGGCCGTGGCAACCCTGCAGGAGGTCAAGGTCAATCCGCTGATGGCCGATCAGCTGTTGCTGGAGTTGAGTTTCAGTGAACCGGTCAGTGGATTTACCGATCGTCTCTCCTATGAACCCAATCAGCTGCTGCTGCATGTGCCGGGGGCAGTGGGGGCGCTCAACGTGAACCCGTTGCCCATCAAGCAGCAAGGGGTGGACAACCTCAAAGTCGAGGGCAAGGGGGCAGGTCTCGATATCAAGATCGCTCTCGATCAACTGACCCCTTATCAGGTGCATCAGCAGGGCAACAAGCTGTTGGTGGCTCTGGGAGAAAAAGCAGCCATGCCGCTGCCAGCCACCACTGCATCTTCCGGGCTGGTGGCTCCCCAGCCGACCTCGTCTGCACTTATCAATACCCAGCCGGCAGCCTCGTCCGCTCTGATCAACAGTCAGCAGCTTGCTCGCCAAAGCGCTCCAGTGGCAGCGCCGGTGGCCAGCAAGCCGGTCTTGCCATCACCACAGACGGCGGCCAGTGGTGCCTACTTCAATTCCGTGAAGGGGGTCGACTTCCGGCGCGGCAAGGACGGGCAGGGGGAATTTCTGGTGACGCTGGACAACAGCTCTGCCGCCGTTGACGTCAGCAGCCGTGGTCAGACGGTGCTTGCCAAGTTTCACGGCACCCGGGTACCGGACGATTTGCTTAATCTGATCAACGTGCAGGATTTTGCTACCCCTGTCTCTCAGGTTGAGGTGTTCCGCCAGGGTAACGACACCCTGTTTGAACTCTCGGTCAACGGTCAGTTTGACTACCGTTACGATCAGGCGGACAAGATGTTCATCGTCGAGGTGAAAAAGCGCACCGCAGCGACTGCCGGCAAGCAGTATCAGGGCAAACCCATCTCTCTCAACTTCCAGGATATCCCGGTGAGAACCGTGCTGCAGCTCATCGCGGATTTCAACAACCTTAATCTGGTGACCACGGATTCGGTGTCGGGCAACATCACCCTGCGGCTGGACGGGGTACCCTGGGAGCAGGCACTCGACATCATTTTGAAGGTGCGGGGGCTCGACAAGCGGCTGGATAACAACATCCTGCTGGTCGCGCCGGCCGAAGAGATTGCTGCTCGCGAGAAACAGCAGCTGGAGAGCCGCAACCAGGTCGCCGATCTGGCCCCGCTTTATACCGAGTATCTGCAGATCAACTATGCCAAGGCATCCGAAGTGGCGGCGCTGCTCTCGTCCGAGAGCACCAAGCTGCTCTCTTCCAAGGGGGCGGTGAGCGTCGATGAGCGGACCAACGTGCTGGTGGTCAAGGACACGGCCGACGTCATCAGCAACATCAAGCGGATGCTGGATATCCTGGATATTCCGGTCAAGCAGGTGGTGATCGAGGCGCGCATGGTGACCATTGATGACGGCTTTGACGAGGCGCTCGGGGTGCGTTGGGGGGTAACCAAGAACGACGGTCACGGCAACAGTACCTCAGGCACCATCGAGGGCAATGACGGTTCCGGCAACAACAATGGCGGCTCGACCATCACCCGACCGGGGGTGGACGATCGGCTTAATGTCAATCTGCCGGTGACCAATGCGGCCGGTACTTTGGCCTTCCAGGTGGCGCGGCTGGCGGATGGTACCTTGCTGGATCTCGAGCTGTCGGCACTGGAGAAAGAGAGCAAGGCCGAGATCATTGCCAGTCCCCGGGTCACCACGGCCAACCAGAAACCGGCGCTGATCGAGCAGGGTACCGAGATCCCCTATGTGGAGTCCTCTTCCAGCGGGGCAACCTCGGTCACCTTCAAGAAGGCGGTGCTGAGCCTCAAGGTGACGCCGCAGATCACACCTGACAACAGGGTGATCCTGGACTTGACCGTGACCCAGGATACCAAGGGTGAAACCGTGCCGACCGGTACCGGTGATGCCGTCTCCATCAACGCCCAGTCCATCACCACCCAGGTGCTGGTCAACAATGGCGAGACCCTGGTACTTGGTGGCATCTATCAACAGACCATCAAGAGCGACGTCAGCAAGGTGCCCCTGCTGGGCGACATCCCGGGTCTGGGCGTGTTGTTTCGCAAGACAACCAGCGAGAACAAAAAGCGCGAGCTGCTGATTTTCGTGACGCCGAAGATAGTCACCGACGCCTTCTGAAGACTTTACATGTGAAGGTAAAACACATATAACCTTACGCCCCAATGAGGCTGGGGCGTAAGGGCTGCGGTTGCCAGTCCTGATTTCTATTGAGATAATCCCCCTCCTGATCCATCGCAAGATAAGGTTCATAGGTACCCCGATCGAGAGTTTGTCGGGGTCGTACAGTTTGTAATTACTAACGAAAAGACATGGCTGAGAAACGCAATATTTTCCTGATAGGTCCCATGGGTGCGGGCAAGAGCACCATAGGTAGACATCTGGCAGAACAACTGCATATGGAGTTTTTCGACTCAGATCATGAGATTGAGCGCCGCAGTGGTGCCGATATCGGCTGGGTGTTCGATGTTGAAGGCGAAGAGGGTTTCCGGATCCGCGAAGAGAAGGTCATCGGTGACCTTTCCGAACAGCAGGGTATCGTGCTGGCGACGGGTGGCGGTGCCATCAAGAGCCGTGAAACACGCAACAAGCTCTCTGCTCGCGGCATCGTGGTGTACCTCGAAACCACCATTGAGAAGCAACTGGCACGTACGCAAAGAGACAAGCGTCGCCCCTTGCTGCAAACCGAAGAGCCGCCGCGCGAAGTACTCGAGCGTCTGGCACAAGAACGCAACGCCCTGTATGAAGAAGTGGCTGACTTTGTCATCCAGACTGATGACCAGAGCGCTAAAGTTGTTGCCAATCAAATCGTTAAGTTGATCGGCATGTAATATAGAGGACGTCCATGGAAAGGTTGAAGGTCGAACTGGGTGAACGCAGCTATCCCATCGAGATAGCCGCAGGTCTGTTGCAGCATGCAGAGGTGCTGACGCAAACCATCAAGGGCAAGCGGGTCATGATTGTGACCAACACAGTGGTTGCGCCCTTGTATCTTGAGCGGATTGTCCAGTTGCTGTCGGGCTATCAGGTTGAACACCTGATCCTGCCGGATGGCGAGGCCTACAAGACCCTGGCTACCTTTGAGCGGATCATGTCTGCTCTGCTGGAAACCAACCATGGTCGTGATACCACTCTGATTGCCCTGGGTGGCGGTGTGATAGGGGACGTTGTCGGCTTCGCTGCTGCAAGCTATCAACGTGGCATTCCGTTCATTCAAGTGCCTACCACACTGCTCTCCCAGGTTGATTCCTCCGTTGGTGGCAAGACTGCCGTCAACCATCCCCTCGGCAAGAACATGATCGGGGCCTTCTATCAGCCCAGACACGTCGTGATCGATACCGAGTGCCTCCAGACCCTGCCTGCCCGCGAATTTGCCGCCGGCATGGCCGAGGTGATCAAATACGGCATCATCTGGGATGTCGAATTCTTCTGCTGGCTCGAAGCCAACATGTCCCGTCTGCAGGCGCAGGAGCCGGCCGTGCTGGCCTATGCCATCCGCCGCTGCTGCGAGATCAAGGCCGATGTAGTTGGCCAGGACGAGACCGAACATGGTGTGCGTGCCCTGCTTAACCTGGGCCACACCTTTGGCCATGCCATTGAAGCCGAGAAGGGCTATGGCAACTGGCTGCACGGCGAAGCCGTGGCGGCAGGCACCATGCTGGCTGCCAATACCGCCCTGGCCCGTGGTGACGTGACCGAGCAACAGGTAGACCGTATTCGGGCCTTGCTGCTGGCGGCCAATCTGCCGGTGCAGGCGCCGCCAGAGATGGATTTTGCGGCCTTCATGCGTCACATGCGCCGCGACAAGAAGGTGCTGGAAGGCAAACTGCGTCTGGTGCTGCCGGTCGGCATAGGTCATGCCCAGGTGGTGGCCGATGTCTCCGATGCTGAACTGCTGGCGGTGATCGAGTCTGGTCGTGACGAATAAACTGCTGAAATTTCCCTCCCAGCGGCAGCTGGTTGACCGGCTGCTGCATCTGATTGAATTCAATCATCCTTTTATCTTTCTTTCCGGCAAACCCGGCAGTGGTCGTGGCACTTTGTGCGAATCCCTGCTGGGAGCGTTGCCGGAAAAAGTGCGGGTGGTCAGCCTGATTGGCAGCCCCGCCATGAAGATGGTGGACGTGCGCCAGCTGTTGCTGCCCCAGGTGGTGGCCCGGCCGTTGTTCAACCCGCAGGATGCGCTGGCAGACAGCTTTTTCCGCATGCTGGAAGGCAAGCCGGCTACCCTGCTGCTGCTGATCGAGCGGGCTGACGAGCTGCCTGCCGAGCTGGTCGGCGAGCTGTGGAGCCTGTGTCGTCACAACGATACCCTGAAGATCCCCCATCAGTTGGCCATCGTGCTCTCCGGCAGTGACGTCTGGTGTCGCAATCAGAAGGCGCAGCTGAAAGGGCGGGCGATGCCCGCGCTGGAGCTGGAAGTCGCGCCGCTTGGCGCGCCCGAACAACGCATCTTCTTGTATGAGAAGGCCAAAGAGCTCAAGATCCCGACAGCCCTCTTGCCCAAGCCGAAAGTGGAAGAGATCCTGAAAGTGGCAAATGGACATCCGTCCACCATCATGCAGTTACTGGAGGATATCATGACCGACAGAAGGCCCAAGAAACGTCAGGCCGAGTTGCCCGTCAAGAAGATTGCGACCCTGCTGGCCCTGCTGGCCGGCGGTCTGCTGGCGCTGAGTTATCTGCTGCCGGCCCTGTTTGGCGGCGACAGCAAGAGTACTGCCCCCGAGCCCACCCAAACCACGGCGTTGCCCATCCCCGTCTCGGGTGGCGATCCACTGACCATCGGTGGCAGCAACACCAGCCAGAACGGCAGCCAGAGTGCGGCCAGTGATGGCGCCGCCAGCAATCCCGGCGGCGTGGTCCGCGACTGGCAGCCGGATGCCAAGGTATTACCCAAGGCGGTGGAGAGCGACACCGTGACCACCGAATCGACCAACTACGAAGGACGCCGGGTGGTGATCTCCGACGAGGTGGTTGAGAAGCTGATGAAGCAGCCCAACGTCAGCGGCGCCCTACCCACCGAGGTGGTGGATGAGCTGACCGGTACCGATTCGCAAGCGGTGGCCACTCAAGTTGCTCCTGCCGAGCAGGCTGTTACACCCAATGCCACTGCTCAGACTGCCCAGCCGGCAAACACCGCCAAGGCCCAACCCACGCCAGCAGCCAGCAAGCCGGTGGCCAAGCCAGTCGCGGTTGAACCGGTGGCGGCCCCTGCTCCCAAGGTGGCGCTGACCCCCGCTGCCACTCTGAACAAGAAGCCCAGAAACCACTACAGCATCCAGCTGATGGGGGCGAGCAACACCAAGGCGGTCGACAAGTTCGTGGCCGAAAATGGTCTGGCCGGCAAGATCTGGGTCTATCAGACCAAATTCCGCGGCAGCCCCTGGTACGTGGTGCTGCAGGGGGACTATGCCAGCAGTAACCAGGCCAAGGCCGCCATTCGCAAGCTGTCGCCCGTCTTGCTGAAGGGTCAACCCTGGCCCAAGTCGTTTGCGCAGGTACAAAAAGAGTTGAAGCAATAGCCATTTTGACCGGGAAGGGGGTAGAATCGTCCCCCTTTTTTGGTCGATGCCTTCTTAACACCGGATTTCCATGAAAAAAACACGCGCTTTTTTAAAATGGGCCGGGGGAAAATACTCCCTGGTTGAAGAGATTGCCGAGCGTTTGCCAGCCGGGCGTGTGTTGCTGGAGCCCTTCGTCGGGGCCGGGTCCGTGTTTCTCAACACCGACTACGACGCCTATGTGCTCAACGACATCAATCCGGATCTGATTGGTCTTTACAATCATCTCAAGTTGACGCCGGATCGGTTCATCGCTGAGTCACGCAAGCTGTTCGTGACCGAGCACAACCACAAAGCGGCCTACTACCGGCTGCGTACCCAGTTCAACCAGACCGACACCAGTTTCGAGCGCGCCCTGCTGTTCCTGTTTCTGAATCGACACGGTTTCAACGGCCTGTGCCGGTACAACAAGAAGGGGGGCTTCAACGTCCCGTTCGGTTCCTACAAGAAGCCCTATTTCCCGGAAAAAGAGCTGTGGGCCTTCGCCGAGAAGGCGCAGAAGGCGACCTTCATCTGTGAAAGCTATGCCGATGCCATCCAGCGCGCGGAAGAGGATTGGGTGATCTATTGCGATCCCCCCTATGCCCCGCTCTCCACTACCGCGAGCTTTACCACCTATTCGGCCGGCGGTTTCACCCTGGACGATCAGGCCGTGCTGGCCAGGCTGGCCCGCCACACCGCAGCGCGCAAAGGGGTGCCCGTGCTCATCAGCAACCATGACATCGAGCTGACCCGCGAGCTTTATCGTGGCGCTCGCCTCGATGAAATCCTGGTCAAGCGCACCATCAGCCGCAACGGCGGCACCCGCAACAAGGTGGCCGAGTTGCTGGCGCTCTATCCGCCCGGCATCGAGCCGGAGCAGGGCTACTACCCGAGCGACGCCGAACTGGCGCCACTCGGCTGACACAGACGGCACCTCGGGGTGCCGTTTTTAATGTCTGCCGTGGCCGATGATGGCGTTCGCTTTTTCCGTATCGTGTGCAGGGCGTTTTCAGTGCCTGTTTGCGGTGATGATGGTGTTCGCTTTTTCCGTACCCTGTGCGGGTCGTTTTCAGCGTCCGCATGCGGTGATGATGGCATTCGCTTTTTCCGTACCGCGTGCGGGGCGTTTTCAGTGCCTGTTTGCAGTGATGATGGCGTTCGCTTTTTCCGTACCGTGTGCGGGTCGTTTTCGGCGTCCATTTGCGGTAAAATTGCGCCGCTTTTTCTGCCACGCTGCCAATGGATGACGCTGATGAAAGACTTTCTGATTGCCCCCTCGATCCTCTCCGCCGACTTTGCCCGTCTGGGGGACGATGTCGCCAAGGTGCTGGCCGCCGGTGCCGACGTGGTCCATTTCGATGTGATGGACAACCATTATGTGCCCAACCTGACCATAGGCCCCATGGTCTGCCAGGCGTTGCGTGACTACGGTATCGAAGCCCCCATCGACGTGCACCTGATGGTCAAGCCGGTGGATCGCATCATTCCCGATTTTGCCAAGGCGGGTGCCTCCCTCATCACTTTCCACCCGGAGGCGTCCGACCACGTCGACCGCTCCCTGGGCCTCATCAAGGAGCAGGGCTGCCAGGCCGGCCTAGTGCTGAACCCGGCCACGCCGCTCACCTGTCTGGAGTACGTGATGGACAAGCTGGACGTGATCCTGCTGATGTCGGTCAACCCGGGCTTCGGTGGCCAGAGCTTTATCCCCGGCACCCTCGACAAGCTGCGTCAGGTGCGTCGCCTGATCGACGAGAGCGGCCGCGACATTCGCCTCGAGATCGATGGCGGGGTCAAGGTCGACAACATTCGTGAAATTGCCCAGGCTGGCGCCGACATGTTCGTGGCAGGCTCGGCCATCTTCAGTCGTCCGGACTACAAGGCGGTGATCGACGAGATGCGGGCGGAGCTCTCTCATGTCAAACGCTGAACGTGATTTTGACCTAGTGCTGTTCGATCTGGACGGCACCCTGATCGACAGCGCCCCGCAACTGGCGCTGGCGGTCAACCGTACGCTGACCGAACTCGGGCTGGCCGAGGCCGACGAAGCCGTGGTGCGGACCTGGGTCGGTAACGGTGCCGACAAGCTGATCCAGCGCGCGCTGGACTATCGCGCGGCGCCCGAGCTGTTTGCCAGCGCCCGTCCGCTGTTTGATCGCCACTATCAGGCCTGCCTGCTGGAAGGGCTGGCCATGTATGACGGGGTCGAACAGAGCCTGCGTCGCCTGCAGGCGCTGGGTTACCAGCAGGGGATCGTGACCAACAAGCCGAGCCACTTCGTGCAGCCGATCCTCGATGCCCTCGGCATCGGCGACTGTTTCGCACTCTGGCTGGGGGGCAACTGCGTGCCCGTCAAAAAACCGAGCCCGGAGCCGCTGCTGCTGGCCTGCCACGAGCTGGGCGTCAGCCCGTCGCGCACCCTGATGGTGGGCGACTCCGAAAATGACGTGCTGGCCGCCCAGGCTGCCGGCATGAAGGTGGTGGGACTGACCTATGGCTACAACTACGGCCGTCCCATCGCAGATTCCCGCCCGGACTGGGTATGCGAACAGTTTGCCCAGCTCGACGCGCTGCTGGCCGAATAAGCTGGCCAGGCAGGCCGAATAACAAGGATCAACACTCTGATGACTAAACCTATCGTATTGAGCGGGGCCCAACCGTCGGGCCAGCTGACCATCGGCAACTACATGGGGGCCCTGCGTCAGTGGGTCAACATGCAGGATGACTTCGACTGCCTTTACTGCATCGTCGATCTGCACGCCATCACCACCCGCCAGGATCCGGCTGCCCTGCGCAAGGCCTGCCTGGACGCCGCCGCCCTCTATCTGGCGGTCGGCATCGATCCGGCCAAGAGCACCGTGTTCATCCAGTCCCACGTGCCGCAGCATGCCGAGCTTGGCTGGATCCTGAACTGCTACACCCAGATGGGCGAGCTGTCGCGCATGACCCAGTTCAAGGACAAGTCCGCCCGTTTCGAGAACAACGTCAACGTCGGCCTGTTCGGTTATCCGGTGCTGATGGCGGCCGACATCCTGCTCTATCAGGCCAATCAGGTGCCGGTGGGCAACGACCAGAAGCAGCATCTGGAGCTGACCCGCGACATCTGCACCCGCTTCAACAACCTCTACGGTGAGGTGTTCACCCTGCCGGAGCCCTTCATTCCGACCGAAGGCGCCCGGGTGATGAGCCTGCAGGATCCGACCAAGAAGATGTCCAAGTCGGATGACAACGAGGCCAATTTCATCGGCCTGCTGGAAGATCCCAAGCAGATCGTCAAGAAGATCAAGCGCGCGGTGACCGACTCCGACGAGCCGGCGGTGGTGCGTTTCGATCCGGAAAACAAGCCGGGGGTCTCCAACCTGCTGACCCTGATGTCCGGGGTGACCGGCCGTTCCATCCCCGAGCTGGAGCAGCATTTCGAAGGCAAGATGTACGGTCACCTCAAGACCGAAACCGCCGAGGCCGTGGTCGCCCTGCTGGAGCCGATTCAGGCCCGCTTCCACGAGCTGCGTCAGGATGAGGCTCATCTGCAGGCCATTTTGGCGGCCGGTGCACAAAAGGCGCGGGAAAGGGCTGAAAAAACCCTGGCCAGCGTATATGATGTAGTCGGCTTCGTTCCTCGAGCCTGACATACTGGGAAGGTGTAGTAGAAGAGAGCTGGGTATTTGCCTGGCTTTCTTTGTTTTACCCGACCTGCTATTCGTTATTTCATCTTCCAATTTCAAACGCGGGCGTCTGCCCCAAGAGTTAGCATGTCTGTCGAATCAAATACCACGATTGAAGAGTTGGGTGACAAGGGTCACTGGCTGCGCAAGTTTCGCAAGGCCAAAAACCTCAATACCCTGCAACTGATGGTCTCCAATGCCATCGACAAGCACCACAAAACCCCTGCCATCGCCGCCGCCATCTACCTGGCCGAGTGCCAGCGCGAGCGTGAAATGGAACAGGGTCGCTATCTGGATCGTTAATTCTCTGCCCTGGTTGACCCATGCTGTTGTTGATCGATAACTACGACTCCTTTACCTGGAATCTGGTGCAATATTTTGGCGCCCTGGGACAGGAGGTAGTGGTGAAGCGCAATGACGAGCTGACGCTGGACGCCATTGCCCGGCTCTCTCCCCGTTATCTGGTGATCTCTCCCGGTCCCTGCACCCCCAATGAGGCGGGTATTTCGCTGGCGGCCATCTCCCGTTTTGCCGGCCAGCTCCCCATTCTCGGCGTCTGCCTCGGTCACCAGTCGCTGGCGCAGGCCTTCGGTGCTCAGGTTGTACGTGCGCGCCAGATGATGCACGGCAAGACTTCGCTCATTCGTCATCGCGGCGAGGGGGTATTCAAGGGGCTCAACGATCCGCTGCGGGTCACTCGCTACCATTCGCTCATCGTGGAGCGCGACACCTTGCCTGATTGTCTCGAGATCACCGCCTGGAGCGAACATGCCGATGGCAGCCCGGATGAGATCATGGGCCTGCGCCATAAGCAGTTGAATATAGAGGGTGTTCAGTTCCATCCGGAGAGCATTCTGAGCGAGCAGGGTCATCAGTTGCTGGCCAATTTTTTGGCTAATCCCTGAATAGTTGTGACCGGCCTCCCAGAATTGAAAGGAGGCCAAAAATATTTTCCCTGACACTTTATTCACCTCCCTCCCTGTCCAAATTATCTCTTGCCAACACCCCCTGAGCCGTTATGCAATGCGGTTGCCTAAAATCTCACGGGCAGTCGAACATTGTTCCCTGTAACGCGCTTTGTTGCAGACTTTTAGCTTTTTTTCTGTGACAATGCCGATGTGTTTACATGGATTTAACTTTTGGGCGGTGGATTATTCTGTCGCCAGATCGAAGGAGAGCAATATGTCAGAGTTGTTGGCAGTGACACGTGAAGTGTTTGATGAAGTGATGGTTCCCAACTATGCGCCCGCCAAGATCATCCCGGTGCGTGGTGAAGGGTCACGTGTCTGGGATCAGGAAGGCCGTGAGTATGTGGATTTCGCCGGCGGGATCGCCGTCAATGGCCTGGGCCATTGCCATCCCAAGCTGGTCGAGGCCCTGAAAACCCAGGGCGAGAAGCTGTGGCACCTCTCCAACGTGATGACCAACGAGCCGGCCCTGCGCCTGGCCAAGAAGCTGGTCGCCGCCACCTTCGCCGACAAGGTCTATTTCTGCAACTCCGGTGCCGAAGCCAACGAAGCCGCCCTCAAGCTGGCCCGTCGCTACGCCATCGAGAAATTCGGTGCCCACAAGACCCAGATCATCGCCTTCCACCAGGGCTTCCACGGTCGTACCTTCTTTACCGTCAGCGTCGGCGGCCAGGCTGCCTACTCCGATGGTTTCGGTCCCAAGCCCGCGGACATCACCCACGTGGCCTACAACGATCTGGCGGAGCTGGCTGCCGTCATCTCCGACAATACCTGCGCCGTGGTGATGGAGCCGCTGCAGGGCGAGGGCGGCATCATTCGTCCCACCGACGAGTTTGCCAAAGGGGTGCGCGAGCTGTGCGACAAGCACAACGCCCTGCTGATCTATGACGAAGTGCAATCCGGCGTCGGTCGTACCGGCGATCTGTTTGCCTACATGGGTCTGGGCGTCACGCCGGACATCCTCACCAGCGCCAAGGCACTGGGCGGCGGTTTCCCCATCGGCGCCATGCTGACCACCACCGACATCGCCTCCCACCTGAAAGTGGGCACTCACGGCTCCACCTACGGCGGCAACCCGCTGGCCTGCGCGGTGGCCGAGGCGGTGATCGACGTGGTCAACACCCCGGAAGTGCTCAATGGCATCAAGCAGCGCGAACAGCTGTTCCGCGAAGGGATCGAGGCCATCAATGCCAAGTACCACTGCTTCAGCGAAGTGCGCGGCAAGGGTCTGCTGCTGGGCGCCGTGCTGAACGACGACTACAAGGGCCGCTCCCGCGACTTCCTGCTGGCCTCCATCGACCAGGGGCTGATGGCGCTGGTAGCCGGCACCAACGTGGTGCGTTTCGCGCCGTCCCTGGTTATTCCGGAAGCGGACATCAAGGAAGGGCTGGTACGGTTCGAGAAAGCGGTTGCCCAGGTGGTTAACGCCTGATCAAAATTGAGGTGGGGAGCCCTCCCGGCAGGAGCCGGGACCCCACCTGTCGTCAATGAAAGGGAGTTGTCATTTATGTTGGTTATCCGTCCCATCGAGCAAAAAGATTTTGCCGGTCTCAAGACCTGTGCCATCGAATCCGGCACCGGCATGACCTCGTTGCCCGTCAACGATGAACTGCTGCAGCGCAAGATAGATGCTTCCACCCAGACCTTTTCGGACAAGCCTGCGGGCAAGGGTGACTGCCTCTATTTCTTCGTCGCCGAGGATCTGGAGACCGGCGAAATGGTCGGTACCTGCGCCATCGATGCGGCCGTGGGCCTGTCCCAGCCGTTCTACAACTATCACATCGGCAAGGTGGTGCACTCTTCCCCCAAGCTCGGCATCTACAACGTCGTGGAAACCCTCACCCTCTCCAACGACTACACCGGCAATTCCGAGCTCTGCACCCTGTTTCTGCGCGAATGCGCCCGCGAGGGGCTCAATGGCCGTCTGCTCTCCAAGCACCGCTTTCTGTTCATGGCCGAACACCCCGAGCTGTTTGACGAGACCGTCTTCGCCGAGATGCGTGGCGTCTCCGATACCGATGGTCACAGCCCCTTCTACGAGTGGCTGCAAAAGCATTTCTTCTCGATGGATTTTCCCACCGTCGACTATCTCACCGGCATCGGCAAGAAGCGCTTCATCGCCGAACTGATGCCCAAGTACCCCATCTACGTCAATCTGCTGAGCAACGAGGCGCGTGCCGTCATCGGTCAGACCCACGAGAAGACCCGTCCGGCCATCAAGATGCTGCAGGACGAAGGATTTGTGAATCGCGGCTATGTCGACATCTTCGATGCCGGCCCCACCGTCGAGTGTGACGTGAAGAACATTCGCAGCGTGCGCCGCAGTCAGAAGCTGCGGGTGCTGGTGGGTGAGCCCATCGGCGGCAAGACCCATCTGGTCTGCAATACCCGCTACGAGCACTACCGCGCCTGCTACGGCAACATCCGGGTCGATCTGGACAAGCACGAAGCCATCATCCCGCCCAAGATGGCGGCCGCACTCAAGGTGCAGGATGGCGACATGGTGCGCGCCGTCGATCTCGATTGAGCCATATCAGCAGTAAAACCGCATATGAAACAGGCAGCCAAGGCTGCCTGCGAACCACAGGGAGTGAAGGATGAGCCAGTTAGTTCAGTTTATTGATGGTCAGTGGCTGGCCGGTGCAGGCAAGCCGTTCGAGTCAAAGGACCCGGCCAAGAATCAGGTGATCTGGCAAGGGGAGGCCGCCAGCGCCGCCCAGGTAGAGGCCGCCGTCAAGGCCGCCCGCCATGCCTTCTATCATTGGTCCGATCTGGCCCTCGAGGATCGTCTGGCCATCGTGCGCCGCTATGCCGACCTGCTCGGCGAGCACAAGGAGGCGTTGGCGCTGACCATCGCCCGCGAAACCGGCAAACCGCTGTGGGAGACCCGCACCGAAGTGGCCGCCATGCAGGGCAAGATCGCCATCTCCATCCGCGCCCATGACGAGCGCACCGGCACGGTGGAGAACCCCATGCCGGGCGCCAAGGCGTTCGTGCGCCACAAGCCCCACGGCGTGGTCGCCGTGTTCGGCCCCTACAACTTCCCGGGCCACCTGCCCAACGGCCATATCGTACCGGCGCTGATCGCCGGCAATACCGTGGTGTTCAAGCCCTCCGAGCTGACTCCCATGGTGGCTGAGGCCATGTTGAAGATCTGGCAGGAGGCGGGACTGCCCAAGGGCGTGCTCAACCTGGTACAGGGCGAGGTCGACACCGGCAAGGCGCTGGCCGGCAATCCGGACATCGACGGCCTCTTCTTCACCGGCTCGTCCCGTACCGGTCACTTCCTGCACCAGCAGTTTGCCGGCCAGCCGGGCAAGATCCTGGCCCTCGAGATGGGTGGCAACAACCCGCTGATCGTGAAAGACGTGAGCGACATCGATGGCGCCGTCCATGCCATCGTGCAGTCCGCCTTCATTACCTCTGGCCAGCGCTGCACCTGCTCGCGCCGCCTGTTTGTCGAGCGCGGCGCGCGGGGCGATGCCCTGGTCAAGCGCCTGGTAGAGGTGGTCAGCCAGATCAAGGTCGGCCTCTATGACGCCGCCGAGCAGCCGTTCATGGGCGCCATGATAAGCGAGCGAGCAGCGCTTGGCATGGTCGAGGCGCAAGCCAACCTGCAGCGCCTCGGTGGCGAGAGTCTGCTCACCCTCACGCACCTGGAAGCGGGCACCGGCTTCGTCTCCCCAGGCATCATAGACGTGACCGCAGTCAGCGCGCTGCCGGACGAAGAGTACTTCGGCCCGCTGCTGCAGCTCATTCGTTACGACGACTTCGATTCCGCCATCGAGAAGGCGAATGCCACCAGCTTCGGCCTCTCGGCCGGCTTGCTCGGTGACAACGAGGCGGACTGGCAGCACTTCTTCAAACGCATTCGCGCCGGCATCGTCAACTGGAACAAGCCCATCACCGGTGCCTCCAGTGCCGCGCCGTTCGGTGGCATCGGCGCCTCCGGCAACCACAGGGCGAGCGCCTACTACGCCGCCGACTACTGTGCGTACCCGGTGGCTTCCGTCGAAGACAGCAAGGCCGCCATGCCGGATCAGCTGTCCCCCGGCCTGACGTTCTAAACAAGGCAAAGGCGTGCGCTCTCTGCGTTGGAGCCAGCGTCTGACCACGACAATAAAAGGGGCACTGAACTGGTGCCCTTGTCTGTACCCGCAATCAAAGGAAAGAGAGATGCAAAAGGATATCGACACCCTGTTCGGTCATTTGTGGGATAACTACATTCAAGTCACCCCGAGTGCCCACAAGGTTCATCAACTGCTGGGTGGTGGCGAGCCCATCGTCAACGATCACGTGGCGTTTCGCACCTACAACCTGCCCAAGCTGGGGCTGGAGAAGCTGGCCGCCCATTTCCTGGCGCTCGGCTACGAGCAGAAGGGCGAGTACGTGTTCAAGGCCAAGAAGCTCTACGCCAAGCACTTCGAGCATAAAGACCCGGACGCGCCCAAGGTGTTCATCAGCGAGCTGAAGGTGGAAGAGCTCTCTGACGCGGCCCAGGCCATCATCCACAAGCTGGCGGATCAGGTGCCTGATCATCTGACCGACACCCAGGCCTTCCTCTATGCCGGCGCCCCCTGGCAGGTATCCTGGGCCGATTACCAGACCCTGCTGGCGGAGAGCGAGTATGCGGCCTGGATGGCGGCCTGGGGCTATCGCGCCAACCACTTCACCGTCAACATCAACCGCCTGAAAGACTTCGACACCATCCAGCAGGTCAATGCCGCCCTCAAGGCCGCAGGCTTCGTGCTCAATGGCGTGGGTGGCGAGGTGAAAGGGGAGCCGCAGGTGATGCTGGAGCAATCGTCCACCATGGCCGACAAGGCGGACGTGGCCTTCACCGACGGCGTGCGCACCATCCCGAGTTGTTTCTACGAATTCGCCCTGCGTTACCCGCAGGCCGACGGTGTGCTCTACCCGGGCTTCGTCGAAGCCTCGGCCGACAAGATCTTCGAATCCACCAACGCCATGTAAAGCGGGGCCGGGTCATCCCGGCACTGCTACTAATGAAAACGCCTCCCTTGCGGAGGCGTTGTTTTGATATGTGGGTTATCCAATTTAGCCTGATTTAGCGATATAAAAGGCTTCTAAATCTTCCTTATATGAGTGGTATAGCGCCAGTCTATTTATTAGGAAGTATTGATGATATCAGCGAGAAAAATACTAGAAATCCACCAGTGTATTGTGTACTCGGTGGAGCAAGAGCTTCCAGCTAGATTTCGCATTCGAAGAATGATGCAAATCCTGGATTGGATAATCCTATTGGTTACACAAGATCAAACCAGAGAGGGTTATGAACCCTGTATTTTTTCCAGAGCAGCTGAACTATTTTATCTCATTACCTCGGAGCGGCCATTTCAACACTATAACCTATTAACCGCTTTGTGTGCGGTAGAGTGGTGGCTCAGACACCAAGGGGTTAGCCTTCAAGATATATCACAAGAAGATCTACAGGTGCTCTTGGATAAAGTAAATAGTGATTGTCGGGGTTCGTTATTATCGGCCTGCAATGACTTTGCACAGGATTACCGTTTTTGGTTTTTTATGCATAGTAAACCTACTTTCGAGCATAATTCTGGGGTAGATGAGACTATACTTTCTATAAGTCACGCATTTGTTAATATACGTTATTAACTCATGCCAGCCTTTAATTTGGTGTCGCTAAATATTGTTGTGTAAAACATATTTTACCCAAGGAGTCGCAATGAAGATTATCTCTTCTCGTGCGCTAAGACATCAACGTCGCCATCGAAAAAATCGTATGCAACTCGACAATCGAAATGAAATTGGTCGACTAAACATGGTCTTTTTTACCGGTGCGGGTCTGTCTGCCGAGAGTGGAGTTCCCACGTTTAGAGGGAAAAGTGGACTCTGGTATCAAAGCGATAATATTCGCTACTCTCAAGTTAGTAGCTTGGAGAAAAACCTAACTGAATTCTTGATCTTTCACAACCGACGCCGAAGGAGTATGTTGAAAGCATGCCCTTCGCAGGCTCATTACTTAATGGCTGAGCTACAGCAGAAGTACCATGTCAGGATCATCACTCAGAATATCGATGATCTACATGAAAGGGCTGGAAGTCATAGTGTTACCCATTTGCATGGCTCTATCCAGTTTCTGGTACCCAAAGGATTTCGCCACCCAAAATATCGCCGACCATGGTGTGATGATATTTATGTGGGTGACTGTTGCCCACACACTGGCTCGCAATTGCGTCCCGACGTTGTTCTGTTTGGCGAAAAAATTTATGGCTATCGGCAGGCTCGCCGCTGGCTCTGTGAGGCGGATATCGTGGTGATTATTGGTACCAGCCTACTGGTTGAACCAGCTCACTCTCTATTGGGTAACACCAATCCTATGGCCAAGGTCTATTACATCAATCCAGAGTCGCATCTGTCATCTGATTTGCCATTTCCAGGTGAGCAGATCATCGATGGTGCTAATAGTGGGATGTCTCGTCTGTTGGGTGAAATAAGTAGTTGCTGGCAATGAGATTGATGCAGGCTAATTATTTTGGCTAGTCAGGCCGGATGAAGTAGAGATAGTTGATATGTATCTAGTTTCTGGGGCTTATTTAAACGCACACATTGTTTGTCTAATTAATTAGGCTGGATAATATGAAACTGTATCTAGATGACGAAAGAGAAACACCGGAAGGCTGGGTTAGTATATTCTGTCCTGATGAGGCGATAAAATGGTTAAAAACAGGTAAAGTTTCTGAAATTAGCCTCGATCATGATCTAGGGAATGATAAGAGAGGAACAGGTTATGATGTTATCCTGTGGATAGAGGAAGAGGTAATCATTCATGGTTTCATACCACCAAGCATTAAAGTTCACTCAGCCAATTCATCGGCCCGCCACAAAATGGAGTTAGGGATAGCGATAATAAATTGCTTTGTAAAAAATAATGATGATGGATATAAAAAATGAGAGTTCATATATAACATTAATGCGTAGGTGATTTTATAAATTCACTTCGTTACATTTTTCCAACTAGAGTTTTTAGAGCGATTGCCACATCGGTACGTCGAGTTTTTTGTGCGCATATGCATATAAAAGGATTCTAAAATGCTTGAGATGGAATGAGTGGTTGGGTTTGTTTTTTTAAACCCACTTGAATTGTATTTTTATATTGACTTTCTTTGGGGTGAATATCAGTATTGTTTTCATTGTCGGTCAGATAGGAGAGAAGGAATAAATGATTGTATTAGATGATAAAAAAGCCATGACTGCTTATATCGAGAATCAGTATGTGCTGAGTAGTAATGAACTGGGTTGGAATCTTCTTTTTTGCTCATATAAAAACATGTTGAATTCACGTTATCCAATAGCTTTTTTTGGGTTAAATCCTGGTGGTAGTGGTTGGACACAAGGAGCTATATCTTGTGAGGGAAAATGTGCTTATTATGATGAGGAGTGGTATGGGGCTCCTGCAGGGGAAGCCCCTTTCCAGCAACAGATGCGAGCATTGTTCTCCTTACTCGGTAATATGGTTGGAGCCACTTATCAGGAATTGATGGATGGGTGTCTGATGACAAACTATATTCCACCACGTTCTCCAAATTGGCATGCATTGAACAATAAGCAGATGCTGATTGAAAAAATGAGGCCTATCTGGGCAGATAGGATTAACAAAGTATATAATCGCCTATATATATCAATTTCACAGCTGGTGTTTGATGAGTTACACCAGCTGCTATTAGCTCAGGGATATCAGCAGATTGGTAAAGAGCACCGCACGCATATCGGATGGGGACGTGTGACGTATCAGATGCGGTGGTATGAACGGGAAGGGAAAAAATCATTACTAATCAGGTTGCCGCACCTATCGACCTATAAAATTTTCAGTAGAAAAAATTGTGAAGAGCAGATTGCCTATATCATGAGCGAAGCTGAATCAATTCTTTCCAATTAAGATTGTAGAGACCTTGGCGGACAAGATTTTCGAATCCACCAACGCTATGTAATAGACCATCGACCAAGGCTGTTGTGCCGCTCTGACCCGCCAAAAAGCGCCTCCCCAGCGGAGGCGTTTTGTTTGCCAAAGGGGCTTGCCGGGTCAGGTGATACAGGCCTTCGTAAGGGGAAGGATGGGGGCTGCGGTCTTGCCCAACGCCGCCCGGTTTTCCCCTGCTACCTCTGGTATAGCTCCCCCTCCAGTGCCAGCACCGTCTCCATCCCGGCGGCGCGGCCGGCCTGCAGGCCAATCTGGGTATCTTCGAACACCAGGCAGTTGGCGGGGTTGGCGCCGAGCAGCTCGGCCACTTTCAGAAAGGTGTCGGGGTGGGGCTTGTGGTTGTCGATGTCATCGGCACTGACCAGCACGGGAATATAGGCATCCAGACCGGTGTTTTTCAGGATGTGCAGGGCGTGCTCGCGCGATGAACCCGTGCCTATGCCCATCGGGACCTTGCCGTGGCAGCGCTTGACCAGCTCCCACATGGTGGGAAACACGCTGACCTTGTCGATATGCTCAAGATAGAGCGCCACCTTGCGCCGGGTGAAGGCGTCCACATCGATATCCAGCCCATGCTGCTCGGCCAGGATGGCGACTATCTTGCGGGTGGGAATGCCGCCGAATTCATTGAGCTGGGCACGATCGAAGGGCAGGCCGAACTCGGCGCTGGTCTCCTCCCAGGCATCCAGATGCAGGGGCATGGAGTCGACCAGGGTGCCGTCCATATCGAAAATCAGGGCATCGTATTGCTCAAACCGGAACTGCTCGGACATGGGGCTGCTTCCTCTTGGGGTGTGAACAGCCAGCCTATCAGAATGCAGGAGGCAATGCCGCGACCGGGGTCATGGTTGCGGGTCGGCGGCGCCATGGCAGTGGTTTTGGCCATCGACTGGTGATTTATGAGACAATAATAAGTTCTGCGCCGCAGATCCTGGCATTTCAAATTAGCGAGCCCCTATATGTCCCCAAAAACCATCTTCTCGAGCGTGGCCCTGGTGATCGCCCTGGGTTCACTGGAAAAGAGCATAGTCACCACCCCCTTGCCCATCATCGGGGCCGAGCTGAACGCCGGCGCCGCCCTCACCTGGGTGGTCACCGCCTACCTGCTGGCGGCCACCGCCGCCCTGCCCATTTATGGCAAGCTGAGTGACATGTTTGGCCGGGTGCGCATGCTCAACATCGGCATCGGCCTGTTTCTGGCCGGATCCGTGGCCTGCGGCCTGGCTCAGGATCTGCCGACCCTGCTGGCGGCCCGCGTGCTGCAAGGATTGGGGGGCGGCGGCCTGATCGCGCTCGCCTTCACCGTCATCGCCGACAGCATACCGCCGCGGGAGGTGGGCAAGTATCAGGGCTACATCTCGGCGGTCTATGCGGTCTCCAGCATCGCCGGGCCCCTGCTCGGCGGCTACTTCACCGAGCAGCTCAGCTGGCGCTGGATCTTCTGGATCAACCTGCCGCTCGGGGCGCTCGCGCTCTGGCTGGTGAACCGCAACCTGGGTCACCTCAATGTGCGCCGCCACAGTCGCTTCGACTGGAAGGGGGCGGCGCTGCTGATCACCGTCACCACCCTGAGCCTGCTGCTGCTCTCGCCGGAGACGGCCCTGCCCGCCATCTGGCTGGCGGCGGGACTGGCGCTGGCCCTGCTGCTGCTCATTCTGGTGGAGCGGCGCGCCCATGATCCTATTCTGCCGGCCCATCTGGCCCGGCTGCCCGGTTATCTGGTGAGCGTGCTGCTGGCACTGGCCTCGCAGTTGCTGATGTTCGCGGTGCTGGTCTACCTACCGCTGCAGATGCAGTGGCAGAAGGGGATGGGGGCCAGCGAGAGCGGGCTCTACATGGTGATCTTCATGATCTGCATCACGGCAGGGGCCTTCGTCGGCGGCAAGCTGATCGGCCGCACCGGCTACTACCGGCGTTTCGTGGTGGTGGGGTTCGCCCTGTCGGCGCTGGCGCTGTGGCAAATCCACTTCGACGTCTGGGCCAGACTGGGGCTGGGGTTTGCCGGGTTGGGGTTGGGCCTGGTGTTGCCGGCGCTGTCGGTGGTGGTGCAAAACGCCCTGCCACGGGAAGATCGCGGCATCGGCATGTCGCTGTTCAACTTCGGCCGTGAGCTGGGGGGCGCTGTGGGGGTGGCCATCTGCTCCGTGCTGTTTCACTCCGCCCTGCCGGCGGGCAGCAGCCACAACCTGGCCAGTCTGAGCCCGGCCGAGCTGGCACCCGGTTTCAGCGCCACCTATATCGGCATGGCACTGATCGCCACCGCCGCGCTGCTCATCACTCTGCTGGCGTTGAAACGCCACGAGCTGGCCAGTATCCACGCCTGATGGCGTGACGGCGACATAGCAACAGGGCTCCCCATGGGGAGCCCTGTTTGTTGGTGGGATTGCGTTGCTACTCCTGGGCTGGCGCCTCCTTGCCGGCCAGCTGGCTCAGCCAGGCGAAGCGGCGGTTGGCGTCCAGCTCCGCCTCCCGATAGAGCTGGCTGGCAATCTCCGGCAACTGGCGTTCCAGCCGCTTGAAGCGGGGCTCCTGCTGCAGGGTCTCGGCCAGCGATGCGCTGGGGGCCCGAGAGTCCAGTGCCAGCGGCGCCTTGCCCTCCTCGCTGCGGCGCGGGTCGTAGCGGTAGAGCGGCCAGAAGCCGGTGGCGGTCAGCTGCTTCATCTGCTCGTGGCTCTGGGCCAGATCGTAGCCGTGCTCCTCGCAGGGGCTGTAGGCGATGATGAGCGACGGACCCGGGTAGGCTTCGGCCTCCTGAATCGCCTTCACTGTCTGGTTCATCTGGGCGCCGAGGGAGATCTGCGCCACGTAGACGTGACCGTACATCATCACGTTGGCGCCAAGATCCTTGCGCCCCTTGCGCTTGCCCTGCTCGCCAAACTTGGTGATGGCGCCGAGCGGGGTGGCCTTGGACTGCTGGCCGCCGGTGTTGGAGTAGCACTGGGTGTCGAGCACCAGCACGTTGATGTTCTCCCCCAGGCTCAGCACGTGATCCAGCCCGCCGTAGCCGATGTCGTAGGCCCAGCCGTCGCCGCCGATGAGCCAGACCGATTTCTCCACCAGGTAGTCTGCATCACGGGCCAGCTCCCGGGCCGCGGCGTCGGTGCGCCCCTGCAGCAGTGCGCGCAGCTGCTCGATATGGGCGCGCTGCTCGGAGACCGGCAGGCTGGCGTCTTGCAGCCCCTGTTGCAGTTCGGCCGGGACGGCGTCCCCCAGACTCGCCAGTAGGCGGCGTACCCGCTCGCGATGCTGATCCACGGTGAGCCTGAAGCCCAAGCCAAACTCGGCGTTGTCCTCGAACAAGGAGTTGGCCCAGGCCGGCCCGCGCCCGTCGGCGTTGGTGGTGTAGGGGGTGCTGGGCAGGTTGCCGCCATAGATGGAGGAGCAACCGGTGGCGTTGGCGATGAGCAGTCTGTCCCCGTAGAGCTGGGTCAGCAGCTTGATGTAGGGGGTCTCGCCGCAGCCGGAGCAGGCGCCCGAGTATTCAAACAGCGGCGAGATGAGCTGGGAGGTGCGGATGTCGATGCGCTCCAGCTGCTCGGCGCTGCGCTCGGGCAAGTCCAGGAAGAAGTCGTAGTTGGCCTTCTGGGCCTCGAGGTGATCCAGCCTGGACTCCATGTTGATCGCCTTGCGGCTCGGTTCGGTGCGATCCTTGGCCGGGCACACCTCGACGCAGAGGTTGCAGCCGGTGCAATCCTCAGGCGCTACCTGCAGTACGTATTGCTGGCCGCGCATGTCGCGGGCCTTCACATCCAGTGCATCCAGGGTGGCGGGGGCCCCTTCCAGCGACGCTTTGTCCACTACCTTGGCACGGATGGCGGAGTGGGGGCAGGCCGCCACGCAGTAGTTGCACTGGGTGCAGAGGTCTGCCTGCCAGATGGGCACCTCCTTGGCGATGTTGCGTTTCTCCCAGCGGGTAGTGCCCACCGGCCAGGTGCCGTCCGGCGGGAAGGCGGAGACCGGCAGGCTGTCACCCAGCCCCGCCAGCATGGTGGCGGTGACGGTCTGTACGAAGTCGGGGGCCTTGGTCGATACCACGGGCGGGCGCTGGTGGCTGGCGGGGTCAAGCGCCTGCAGCGGCACCTGAGTCAACGCCTCACAGGTGGCGGCCAGGGCCTGCCAGTTGCGCTCCACCAGTGTCTGCCCCTTGCTGCCATAGCTTGATGCGATGGTCTGGCGCAGCAGCTCGGTCGCCTCTGCCGGCGGTATGATGGCGGTGAGCTGGAAGAAGGCCATCTGCATCACGGTATTGATGCGGTTGCCGAGCTGGCACTCGCGGGCAATCTTGGCGGCGTTGATGGTGTAGAGGCGCGCACGCTTCTGGAGCAGGGCCTGTTGCACCTCCTGGGGCAGCCGCTGCCAGATTTGCTCGGCGTCGTAGGGACTGTTGAGCAGGAAGATGCCGTCGGGCCTCAGCCGCTCCGCCATCTGGTACATGTCGATGAACTGCCACTGGTGGCAGCCGATGAAGTCCGCCTCGTCCACCAGGTAGGCCGACTGCAGCGGCCGCTCGCCGACCCGCAGGTGGGAGACGGTGAGGCCGCCCGCCTTCTTGGAGTCGTAGACGAAGTAGCCCTGAGGGTAGAGGTCGGTGTGGTTGCCGAGGATCTTGATGCTGTTCTTGGCCGCCGACACGGTACCGTCGCTGCCAAGGCCGTAGAACAGCGCCTCCAGCTTGTGCTGGTTGCCAAGGTCGGAACTCGAATAATCGAGGGCCGGCAGCGGCAGGGAGAGGCCGGTGACGTCGTCGAAGATGCCGACGGTGAAGCGCGGCCTTGGGTTGTCCAGGGCCAGCTCATCGAAGATGGCCTGCACGCAGGCCGGGTTGAACTCCTTGGAGGAGAGGCCGTAGCGCCCGCCGATGACCCGTGGCAGGCTGGCACGATCCCCTCGGCTGACCGCCTCGGCCAGGGCGCTCATCACGTCCAGATAGAGCGGCTCGGCCAGGGCGCCCGGCTCCTTGGTGCGATCCAGCACCGCAATCTTGCGGGCGCTCTGCGGAATGACCGCCAGCAGGTGTGCGGCCGAGAAGGGGCGGTAGAGCCGTACCTTCACCAGCCCCACCTTCTCACCCTGTGCAATCAGCCGCGCGATCACCTCCTCGCAGGTGCCGATGGCGGAACCCATCAGCACCAGCACCCGCTCGGCCTGTGGGTGACCCAGGTATTCGAACGGCCGGTAGTGGCGGCCGGTGCGCTCACCGAAGGCGTCCATCGCCTCGCTCACATGGCGATACCCATCGTCATACCAGGGGTTGGTGGCCTCCCGGCACTGGAAATAGGTGTCCGGGTTGGCGGCGGTACCGCGAATGACCGGCTTGTCGGGGGTCAGCGCCCGCTCCCGATGGGCACGGATCGCCTCGGCCGGCAGCAGGGCGCGCAGGGTGTCGTCATCGAGCGGCACTATCTTGGCGATCTCGTGGGAGGTACGAAAGCCGTCGAAGAAGTGGATGAAGGGCAGTCGGCTGTTGAGGCTGGCCACCTGAGCGATCAGGGCAAAGTCCTGGGCTTCTTGCACATTGCTGGCGCAGAGCAGGGCACAGCCGGTCTGGCGCACCGCCATCACGTCCGAGTGATCGCCGAAAATCGACAGGGCATGGGTCGCCACGGTGCGCGCCGCCACGTGCAGCACGAAGGGGATGAGCTGGCCCGCCAACTTGTAGAGGTTGGGGATCATCAGCAGCAGGCCCTGGGACGAGGTAAACGAGGTCGCCAGCGCGCCGGTCTGCAGCGCGCCGTGGACGGCGGCGATGGCGCCTCCTTCCGACTGCATCTCGACCACGCGAGGCACGTCGCCCCACAGGTTCAGGCCCCGCTCGCTCGACCAGGCCGACGCCTGCTCCGCCATGCTGGAGCTGGGGGTGATGGGATAGATGGCGATGACTTCGCTGGTGCGGTAGGCCACCGAGGCGACCGCGTTGTTTCCGTCTGTGGTGATCATGAATTGCCCACTTGCTATGCCAGTGTGAATGACCGCTGCGATCAGCCGGCCATGGATAGGTCGTCGTCATAGTAAGAGTGGAAATTAACGCGGAACAAACGGGATAAATAATCAGGCCGAAGGCAGCAGCGGCGCGGGATGGCGGCTCACGGCCGGTGACGGTGACAAGCCGGCAGAGGGGCGGGCGGGATGGTTGTTGAGGGTAATTCGATTAACTGGATCGGCCGCAAAACGGGTCGATCCGGGCTCGTCAATAAATAATCAAGAGGCAAATTAATTTGCGCCGTCGGGCGATGCGAGAGTGTTTCACGACCGGGATGACAGGGTCATGGTGCGGAGGGTAACGCTCATCAGTATCAAAAAAGGGTTCCCAAAGGAGCCCTTTTGAATCATCTTGGCGGCTCTCTGCCACCACTATTTCCCTTGGATCTGGCCTCGGGGAATGGACCAGCCAGATGCATTGCCGGCCCGTGAGAGGGGGTTGCCCTACTCGTGGTGCAGGGTGATGCAATCCAGCCCGCCGCTGCTGCGCAGCAGGGCCTCCGCCTGGTTGAACTCCTCCCGATTGTTGCTGGCAGCCTGACCCACGAAATAGGGGGTGAGCCCGGCCACCTCGTGTTGAAGCCAGGCGGCAAATGCCTGATTGAGGGGGGCGATGCTGGCGGCATTGGTGATGTAGAAGGGCTGCTGGCGGGTGCCCATGATGCCGTTCATCCAGTTCACCGGCCGCTTGCCCACGCTGAACACGCCGGGGGTGGCGATGGGGGCCAGGCCGGCATCGCGCAACTGCTGGCGGATGAGGGCGTGGATCTTGTGCCAGCGCTCGCTCTGCTGGCGCAGGTTGGTCACGCTCTGGCCAAGTTCCTGTCGCTCGTTCTCGCTCAGGCTGCCGTTCTCGGTCAGCACCTGTTCGACCAGCGCTGCGCTGGCTGCATGATCGTTGAGCAGGATGCGACCGTCGGCCAGCGGGCGCATGGCCATGTCGAGGTGGAAACCGGGCTGGGCCAGGATCACCAGATCCCGCTCGGCCACCTGGAGCTCCTGCGCCATCAGGCGCTGGCTGATGGCCATCATGGCGAGGAAGCGGCGGGTCTGATGATCTTGCTCGGCGCCAGCCAACCCTGTTCGCTGGTAGCCGCCGGCCTGCAACATGTGACCCAGCCGGGCCAGAGTGGCGGCATCGGCCGCCAGCGTCGGCAGCGCCTGGGCTATCTGCTCATCATTGAACTCGGAGTGAAGCTCGGCAGTCACCACCAGGCTGGCGTACTCCTGCTTGAGGCGGGTCAGCAGATCGAAGGAGGCCGGCAGCGGTTGGCCATGGATGGCGCGATAGCGCTCGGCAATCCGCTCCCCTTGCTGCGGGCTCAGAAACATCCGCTGCTCCGCCGCCTCCCGGGTTGGCCCATCCACTTCGTACTTGGCGAGCTCGGCCTTGGCACGCGCGGTTCTGGCAAAGGCGCGGCGCTGCGGCTCATCCAGCCCCTGCGGCAGCAGGTTGGCCGCCTCCAGCAAGATGAGGTCCACCTCGGTATCATGGCCCTTCTGGAAGGTATAGGGGCTGCCCAGCCACTCCTCTTCGCTGAGTTGCAGCCGAAACTCGCCGTCGCGCTCCATCTTCTCCTGTTGGGTGGCGATGCGCTCACTGTCCAGCCGGCTGTGGTGCAGGGTGGTCTGCAGCAGGGCGTCGCGGCCAATGAGGGCATAGGGCGTACCGTCGGCCCGCTGGCCGGTCAGCATGTTGCCACCATCGATGATGGAGAAGGTGGGGATGAGCTCGCGCCCCTGCGCCTCGGCGAAGGTGTTGGCCTGGGAGAGCATGCTCTCGTTGAGCCCCTGGGAGGCCTGGCTGCCGAGGCTGTGGTGGCCCTCCTGTTCGGCCTCCGGGCTCTGCCTGGTCAGGGCGGTGACGAAGGCGTGGTAGCTGTCCTTGTCGGCCAGTGGCGCCCGGGGCCGGAAGATGAGGGCGCCATCGCGCGACAACCACATGTTGTCCTCGGTCCAGGTGTACATGTCAGCGTGGGTGCTGACCGAAAAGCCCTGCTCCCTGCCGATCAGCTCCAGCTCCGCCACCAGTTCCGGCTCGGTCTGGAGGGGCAGGTGAAGCTGGTGGATCCGGTTGCCCAGATCGTCCTGGGCCAGCTGGAAACTGCGAGAGAGGGCGGGGGAGTGCTGGCTGTCGGTGAGGGTCGGATCGTCCGGGAAGATCAGAGGGGCCGCCATGGCCGAGTGGAACCAGAAGAGGGTGGAGATGGCGAGTGCCACGCCGGTTTTGCGCATGATGATTTCCTGTTGTTATGGCGGGAGAGTGCCCGCGAGCCTGAACGTCGGCGTGCGGCGCCGTGCCGCACGCTTCGGATGGAAACCATAAGGAGCCGGCGAAGAACCACAAGGGGGCAAATCTGAATTGACTTTTAACCCTGACTAAACAGCGTTTAATATCGCCGCTTGATGATAAAAACGTTGTTTTTGATGGGGTTTATTGCCAATAAAAACAGGGTGTTGAACTATTTCAATTGTCGATAGCAAGCGGTGGTTGGATATTGCCTGGCAAGGCGGTGCGGGCCTGAAAATGCGAAGTTTTTAAGTGAGTAAATCGCCGGGGCGCATCGACCGCCCAGGGGAGGGGAATCATCAGAGGGCAGGGGCCACCCTCCATAGCGGAGGATGGCGCGAGGGATAGCGCTGCCCGTTACTCCCTTGTTGGCAGCAGCCAGGCGGCCGCCTGATAGGGGGCAAAGATGGCGGCGGGTTGCCCCGGGTAGTTGCTCATCAGCAGGGTGGCACCTGCCTCCACCTGGTCAAGGTGCGGCATGACCAGGGGGCGCTCGGTGAGGTTGGCGAGCAGCAGCAGGGTGTGCCGCTCTGCGCTTGCCGGATCCCGCCAGCAGCGGCGATAGCTGATGCGATCTGGGTCGTCCCCATCAAGCAGCTCAAAGTCGCCGTGGCGAACGACAGGGTGAGCCTTGCGCAGGGCGATGAGCTGGCGATGGCAGTGGAACGGCGAGTCGGGGCGGGCCAGCTGCTCGGTGGCATTTATCTCGAGGTGATTGGCGTTGAGGGCAATCCAGGGCGTGGCCGTGCTGAATCCGGCGTAGGGGCCGGCGTCCCACTGCATCGGGGTGCGGGCGTTGTCGCGGCCGATGGCATCGAGCCGCCGACTCAGCTCGGCAGGATCCAGCTCCGCCTGGCTGGCGCGGTAGTTGATCGCCTCCACGTCGCGCAGCTCGTCCGGCTGCCAGTGGCGGTTGGTCATGGCGAGCTCTTCGCCCTGATAGATGAAGGGAGTGCCCTGCATCAGCTGCAGCACCATGGCCCACAGCTTGGCGCTGGTTTCCCGCCACTTGGGGCTGTCATCGCCAAAGCGGGAGACGGCGCGGGGCAGGTCGTGGTTGCCGAGAAAGAGGCTGTTCCAGCCTCGCCCGTGCAGCCCCTGCTGGTGGCGGGCCATGGCACGTTTGAAGGTGAGGGGGTCGAAGCGGGATGACCACTTGTCACTGCCGAGCCCCAGATGTTCGAAGTTGAACACCATGCTGAACTCGCTGCC
Organism: Aeromonas sp. CD; assembly: GCF_033349375.1. Classification (NCBI taxonomy): domain Bacteria; kingdom Pseudomonadati; phylum Pseudomonadota; class Gammaproteobacteria; order Aeromonadales; family Aeromonadaceae; genus Aeromonas; species Aeromonas sp. CD. The sequence goes on along the minus strand of NZ_CP137631.1, from coordinate 3,623,781 downwards.
ATCGGGGCTCGAATAGTTCTGCATATGGGCGAGATCCGCTCCCCAGGTCTCCCCCACCGTGATGATCCCCTGGCCGCCGAAGCTCTCGGCATTGAGCTCGCGGATATAGTCGTGCAGGCGCGGGCCATTGCTCATGGCAAGCCGGTTCCACTCCTTGCTCACCATGTCGATCACATCGAAGCGAAATCCCTTGATTCCCTTGCCCAGCCAGAAGTTGATCACCGCCGCCATTTCGGCGCGCACCGCCGGGTTGTCCCAGTCCAGATCGGCCTGGCTCGCATCGAAGTTGTGCAGGTAGTAGCGATCAAGCGCCGGTACGTACTGCCAGCCGCTGCCGCCAAAAATCGAGGTGATGGGGTGAGCGTCGACGAAGGCCTGATCGCGAAACACGTAATAGCCCTGATAGCGGGGATCGCCGGCCAGTGCCTGCACAAACCACTCGTGCTCGGTGGAGGTGTGGTTGGCGACGATATCCATCATGATGCCGATGCCGTGAGCGGCCGCCTCGGCTATCAGCTGCTCCATCTCGGCCAGGGTGCCGAAGGCGGGGTCGATGGTGCGGTAGTCCGCCACATCGTAACCGTTGTCCCGCTTGGGGGAGCGATAAATGGGGGTGAGCCACAGCATATCGACCCCCAGGGTGGCCAGATAACCGAGGCGCTGACGAATGCCGTTGATGTCGCCCATGCCGTCGCCATCGCTGTCCTGAAAGCTCATGGGGTAGATCTGGTAGATAACGCAACTATCGAGGTCGATGTCGGGTGTGTGGAGAGGTCGCGGGTTCATCAGCTGTGCCGGTTGGGGGAAGCGATGGTTTATCTTACGCAGATGCGCGGGCCCTCGACAGAGCGGGGGAAGGTTTGAAAAGGGTTCCATAGTTGGCTGATTGCCAAAAGTGAGGGGAGGGTCACAACTGGGCCATCCCGAGCCACGGTTGTGGTCGGGATGGCAGGCACTTCTTGCTGATACAGTGCAAGGTAACGGGCTACTGGGCCGCCTTGGCCTGCTCGCTGCGCTGCTCCTGCTGGCGCTCAGCCTTGTCTTGCTGGCGTTCCGCTTGTGCTTCCAGCTCCTTGCCGAGGAAGTAGTTCAGGAAGGTGCGGATCACCGCGATGATGGCGAGGCGGATCAGCTCCTCCTTGCTCGGCGCCACCGTGGTGGCCAGGATGTCGGCGGCGAGCTGGAACTCCAGCGCCAGAATGAGCCAGCTGCCGAAACAGAGCCGGATATGGGGAAAGCCGGGCTCGTGATCCCGCACCCGCGCCGCCAGCCAGAGGGTCTTGCCCAGCCCTATCACCACACAGGCGATGGAGATGATCTCCAGCAGCAGCTGGAACAGCTCGACCCCGTGCATCATGCCCTCTCGCAGGCTTGCTATCTCAAACACTCGGGTCACCTCCCTGATTCAAAAGAGGACACTATTAACACATCGCTCGGCAAAGACCAAATCCGGCTCAATCAAGCAGTTTGAATTCAATGACATAGAGCGGCGGCAGGGCGGGGTAGATGTCGCGGATCACCTGTTTGAGCTCGGGGAGGGTCATGTTCTCCTGGCGGGCGTGCTCGTCGTTTAGTTCATCGAAGGCGACCGCCTTGACCGAGAGCACCTCTATGGTGCCAAAGGGCTGGTGCTCCGGGTTGGTGAACAGGGCCAGCCGCTGGCCGGGCTGCCAGTTGGCCTCGCTCTCGTCGCGGATAGTGATGGTCTTGCGGCCGGCCTGGATATCGGCGACGAAGCGGCTGAAGAAGGTGAACTCGGGATGGGTAGACATGGCACTCTCCTGACAGGGTGAATCGAAATGGGGTGAATGGAAATCAAAGGTCGAGGTAGGCGCGCAGCCTGGCCAGATCGGCGATGACCGGGCCGTCGCTGCCGTCGGCGACTATGCCCTGTTCGATCAGCTCCTTGAGGGCGCGCCGATAGACCCGCTCGGTGGTGCCAAAGCGCGCCGCCTCGTGGGCCCGCTTGCGCGAGCCGAGCATGGGTGTGCGCTGGCGCTCGCGCCACAGCTCGAAGGCGATGTTGTAGGCGATGGGGTGCAGCAGCCGGCTGGTGGTGATGTCCAGGGTATCCAGATAGTCGCTGGCAAGCGCCGCGGCGAAGAAGAGGGTCAGCTTGGGTTCGGCCAGCAGCCGTTTGGCCAGCTTGTCGGCGCAGATGACGGCGGCGTCCAGCTCGGTCTCGGCCACCACGCTCCACTGCACCGGGGTGGCGCTGAAGAACTCCATCTCGCCGAATATCTGGCTATGGCACTCGATTTCGCCGAGTTGAAACAATCGCCCTGAGTGGACCGCGCTGTTGAGGGAAATCCGCCCCTGCGCCACCAGATAGAGCTGCTCGCACCGCTCCCCTTGGCGCATGATGGGCTCGCCTGGCAGATAGCGGCGCGAAAACAGGGTGCAGTCTGCCAGCGCCGCGGCAAAGCACGGTTCGAGTGCGGCAAGCTCGGCGTGAAAGCGACCGAGCGGATAGGGTTGTTGCTGCATGGTGAAGGCCCGGCTTGACGAGGGCCATGAGGCTAGCAAGAGCGCAGGCGGGATGCCAGCCCCGGCGCCTCTGAATGTGCCGGGCTTAACGTTTTGCCGGGGCCGTTGCGGCCCCGGCAGACCCGGTCTATTGCGTCAGGGCGTGGAGGGCGGCGGCGATGGCCAGCCGCTCGCCGGTCATCATGGCGGCTTCGCTGGCTGCGTAGTCGCTCACCCCCGCTTGCACGTCCTGCTCGAAGGCAACCACGTTGCAGAGCACGGCGGCCACCCGCACCTTGCGCAGGCGTCCCACGGCGAGCAGGGAGGCGGTCTCCATGTCCGCCCCGAGCACGCCACGGGCGTGCCAGTAGCGGCAGACGTCCTGCTCGTCATCCCGGTAGAAGCTGTCGTGGGAGCGCACCAGACCGTGCCAGTAAGGCTGGCCACTGGCGCCGAGATGGGCGAGCAGGGCGGCCTGCAGGCGGATGTCGGCGCAGGCGGGGTACTCGGGGGGCAGGTAGGCCAGCGAGGCGCCTTCGCTGCGCACCGCCCCCTCCACCACGATGAGATCCCCCAGCGCGATCTCATGCTGCAGGGCGCCGGCGGAGCCGACCCGGATGAGCGAGCGGGCGCCCGCCTGCACCAGTTCCTCCAGCGCGATGACGGCGGAGGCGCCGCCGATGCCGGTGCTGCAGACCGTGACGGGCAGCCCCTGATGATGGCCGTTGATCAGGCGAAACTCCCGGTTCTGGCCGAGCGACTCGCACCCTTGCAGCTGACTGGCGATGCGATCGACCCGGGCCGGATCGCCGCACAGCACCACCCGCTCGGCAATCTGATCCGGGCGGCATTGTAGATGGGGCAGCAGGCTCATGCGATCGCTTCCTGCTGGGGGCGTTTGGCGGCCAGCATCCAGAGGCGGGTGCCGTTGGCGGCGATGAACAGCAGGATCAGGTACTCCAGCGACATGGCGTAGACGCCCTGGGCTGCATAGACACCGATGCTGATGATGTTGATGACCACCCAGAGGATCCAGTTCTCCACGTATTTGCGGGTCATCAGGATCTGGGCCACCACAGAGAGCACCGTCATGCTGGCATCCCAGAAGGGGAAGGCGTCGGGGGAGGGCTCAGGGGTAGCCAGGCCGGCCCCGAACAGGTTGAGCAGGGCGACCGAGGTGCGGGCCAGGGTGGCGAACACTGGGTCGATAAACAGGGTCAGCAGGGCGATGGCCAGCACGCTCAGGGCGGCGGTCATCATCAGCTTGGACTTGCTCAGCCAGCGGATCTGCAGGCTGTCACCCTGCTCGTTGGCGGGGCGGGTCCAGGCGTACCAGCCGTAGACGTTGGCGCAGAAGAAGAACAGCTGCAGCAGCAACAGGCCGTAGAGCTGGATCTGGAAGAAGATGATGGCGAACAGGCTGACGTTGATGAGCCCGAACAGGTAGTTGATGGTCTTCTCCTGACTGGCGCACCAGATGCAGGCCAGCCCGAACAGGGTGCCGACGGCTTCAATCCACGACATGGCGTAACCACCGCCCAGCGGTATGGTCACCAGGGTGTGATTGATGCTGAACCACTCGAATATGCTCATTTTCGTTTCCTTTGAAAATTGGGGGCGTTAACCGGGCCTATTCTAGGGGCGACGGGGGGAGGCTGGCAGGACTTTTGTCCGACCCGGGCCGAGCCACCTCAAAGAATGGGCAAACAGCAGGGGCAACTTTAGGCCCCCGATGGCGCCCTGATATGCGATGATGCCCTGCCCCTTTATTGATATGTAACAAATCGGGGAGAAATAAGCTGTGGTCTGATGGAATCCGCTCCGGCCGGGGTGGAGCTGAACAAAAGGAGCAAGTGTGAATTCCGAGTTGGTCTGGGTCCTCTGCATGCTGGTGGGCGCCATTTATCTGTTTGTGAGCAACAAGGTCCGCATGGATGTGGTTGCCTTGCTGATCATCATATTGTTCGTGCTGAGTGGCACCCTGACCCTGCCGGAGGCGCTGGCGGGGTTCAGCGATCCCAACGTCATCCTGATTGCCGCCCTGTTCGTGGTGGGGGAGGGGCTGGTGCGCACCGGCATCGCCTATCAGGTGGGGGATACGCTGGTGAAGGTGGCTGGCAGCAGCGAGACCCGATTGCTGGTACTGCTGATGGTGGCGGTCGCCCTGCTCGGGGCCGTGATGAGCAGCACCGGGGTGGTGGCCATCTTCATTCCGGTGGTGCTGAGCGTGGCGAACCGGATGGGGATCCCGGCCGGCCGGCTGATGATGCCGCTCGGCTTTGCCGGCCTCATCAGCGGCATGATGACGCTGGTGGCGACGCCGCCCAACATGGTGGTCAACAGCGAGCTGATGCGCCATAACATCCACGGTTTCGGCTTCTTCGGCTTCACCCCCATGGGGGTCATTATCCTGGGGATGGGGATCCTCTACATGCTGCTGATGCGCACCTCCCTGGTGCGTGAAGGGGAAGAGGGCAAGAGCAAGCAGATCGGCCGCAGCACCATGCGCGATCTCATTCGCGACTACCGGCTGGCCGGCCGGGCGCGCCGGCTGGCGATCCGGCCCGATTCACCGCTGATCGGCCAGACCCTGGACGAGCTGCAACTGCGAGCCCGCTACGGGGCCAACGTCATCGGGGTGGAGCGCTGGCGCAAGTTTCGGCGGGTGATGGTGACCGTTTCCGGGGTGACCGAGTTTCAGGCCAAGGATGTGCTGCTCATTGACATGTCCGACCCCGAGGTGGACGTGCGCGAGTTCTGTAGCGAGGCGCGGCTCGAGCCCATGATCCTGCGCGGCGAATACTTCTCCGATCAGGCGCGGGAGGTGGGCATGGCGGAGGTGTCGCTTATCCCCGAATCCCGCCTGCTCGGCAAGAGCATCCGCGAGGTGGCGTTTCGCTCCCATTATGGGCTCAACGTGGTGGGCATTCGCCGCGCCGGCGAGGCGCTTGGCGGCAAGCTGGTGGACGAGGCGCTGCAGTTGGGGGATACCCTGCTGGTGGTGGGCAACTGGAGCCTGATCCGTCTGCTGCAGACTCACAGCCGCGACTTCCTGCTGCTGGGGCTGCCGGCCGAGGTGGACGAGATGGCGCCGGCCCGCAGCCAGGCCATTCACGCCCTCATCTGCCTCGGGGTGATGATCGCCCTGATGGTGACCGATCCGGTGCCCAACGTGATCGCGGCGCTGATCGCCTGCCTGCTGATGGGCAAATTCCGCTGCATCGACATGGAGAGCGCCTACAAGTCCATCCACTGGCCGACCCTGATCCTCATCGTCGGCATGCTGCCCTTCGCGCTGGCGTTGCAAAAGACCGGCGGGGTGGATCTCATCGTCGGCGCGCTGATCTCGGCGGTAGGGGAGATGGGGCCGCGGGTGATGCTGGCCAGTCTGTTCGCCCTGTGCGCCATCATAGGGCTGTTCATCTCCAACACCGCGACGGCGGTGCTGATGGCGCCGATTGCGCTGGGCACGGCGCAGCAGATGGGGATCTCCCCCTATCCGTTTGCCATGACCATCGCCATCGCCGCCTCGGCGGCCTTCATGACGCCGGTCTCCTCGCCGGTCAACACCCTGGTGCTGGGCCCCGGCAACTACAAGTTCGTGGATTTCGTGCGCATCGGCGTCCCCTTCACCCTGTTGGTGATGGTGGTGAGCGTCATCGCCATTCCCTGGTTCTTCCCGTTCTGACGACAGCAAACGACATGGCGGCCTGCGGGCCGCCTTTTTATTGCCCGTAATACTCTGACATGAAGAGGGATGAATAAAGCGGGAGCCCAGCATCAGCGCCGTCGTAGAGGAGAGCACAAGACGCAGCCGTTGATACATGGGAGGTATTGCAGACGTGCGATGGCATGGGGAGGGGAAGAAGAGTGGCAAATGCCGGATACAAAAAAACCAGCCTGAGCTGGTCTGTTTGGTACTGCTTTTGATGGTGCGGAAGGAGAGACTCGAACTCTCACGCCTAGGGCGCCAGAACCTAAATCTGGTGCGTCTACCAATTTCGCCACTTCCGCAGGATTAATGGTGGCTATGACGGGATTCGAACCTGTGACCCCCGCATTATGAGTGCGATGCTCTAACCAACTGAGCTACATAGCCGTCTTGTGCACGACTCGCGTCGAATACAAGCAAAAATGGCTGGGGCACTAGGATTCGAACCTAGGTATGGCGAGATCAAAACCCGCTGCCTTACCGCTTGGCGATGCCCCAACAGTGTTCTTTGCAATCAGATGATTGAAGGAACGTTTTCAAAAATGGTGGCTATGACGGGATTCGAACCTGTGACCCCCGCATTATGAGTGCGATGCTCTAACCAACTGAGCTACATAGCCGTTTGTTGTCAACCACGGTGTGGAAGAGAACAGAATAATGGCTGGGGTACTAGGATTCGAACCTAGGGATGGCGAGATCAAAACCCGCTGCCTTACCGCTTGGCGATACCCCAACAGCGATGCCTGACAGAGACTATCAAACATCTTTTAAAAATGGCTGGGGCACTAGGATTCGAACCTAGGTATGGCGAGATCAAAACCCGCTGCCTTACCGCTTGGCGATGCCCCAACTGCGATGCCTGACAGAGTCTATCAAACATCTTCTAACAGTGGCCAGGATACCAGGATTTGAACCTAGGCACATTGACGAGTTCAACACCCATCACTGCTTCCCTTGACCTGTCACCGACACTTGAATGCCGACAACTGAAATAATGGCTGGGGTACTAGGATTCGAACCTAGGGATGGCGAGATCAAAACCCGCTGCCTTACCGCTTGGCGATACCCCAACTAGAGATGGTGGCTATGACGGGATTCGAACCTGTGACCCCCGCATTATGAGTGCGATGCTCTAACCAACTGAGCTACATAGCCAACCTTGCTTCCAGTGCCTCGTTGCCTCGTCACTGTGCGGGCCGAATTATGCGTATCTGGCTCTGGGGCGTCAACCCTTTTTTTGTTTGAAAAACCGAATTTGGGTGCGTTTGGCGAGTTATTGGTCGCTGTCGTGCAAAAGCCCAACAATCTGGTTTTTTTTACGACATTTGCCAGCAGATACGAGCCTTGGCCAGTTAAAAAAGAGGCCAGCAAATGCTGGCCTCTCATGGGATTAGACGTTGAACAGGAAGTTCATGATATCGCCATCTTTGACGATGTACTCTTTCCCTTCGGCGCGCATCTTGCCCGCTTCCTTGGCACCTTGCTCACCCTTGTAGGTGATAAAGTCTTCGAAGGCGATGGTTTGGGCACGAATAAAGCCTTTTTCGAAGTCGGTGTGGATCTTGCCGGCCGCCTGCGGAGCGGTGGCACCGACCGGGATGGTCCAGGCACGCACCTCTTTCACACCGGCGGTGAAGTAGGTCTGCAGCTTGAGCAGCTCGTAACCGGAGCGGATCACCCGGTTCAGGCCTGGCTCTTCGATGCCAAGGTCAGCCATGAACTCGGCGCGGTCGGCATCGTCCAGCTCGGCGATGTCAGCCTCGATGGCGCAGCAGACGACCACCACAACCGCGTTCTCGGCGGCGGCGATTTCGCGCACCTTGTCGAGGTAGGGGTTGTTCTCGAAGCCATCTTCCGCCACGTTGGCGATGTACATGGTGGGTTTGAGGGTCAGGAAGTTGAGGTGGCTGACGGCGGCCAGCTCATCCTTGTCCAGCTTCATGCCGCGGATCATCTGGCCGTTTTCCAGCGCCACCTTGATCTTCTCCAGCACTTCCACTTCCAGCTTGGCATCCTTGTCGCCGCCCTTGGCGCGCTTGGACTGGCGGTTGATGGCGCGCTCGCAGGCATCCAGGTCGGAGAGGGCCAGCTCGGTGTTGATCACCTCGATGTCGTCGGCCGGGGAGACCTTGCCGGCGACGTGGACGATGTTCTCGTCATCAAAGCAGCGCACCACGTGACCGATGGCCTCGGTTTCACGGATGTTGGCCAGGAACTGGTTGCCCAGACCTTCACCCTTGGAGGCACCGGCCACCAGGCCGGCGATGTCCACGAATTCCATGGTGGTAGGCACAACGCGCTGCGGATTGATGATGGCCGCCAGCTGATCGAGGCGGGGATCCGGCATCGGTACCACGCCGGTGTTCGGCTCGATGGTGCAGAACGGGAAGTTGGCGGCTTCGATGCCGGCCTTGGTCAGCGCGTTGAACAGGGTGGATTTGCCTACATTGGGCAGGCCCACGATACCGCATTTAAAACCCATGGATTGTTACCTTACGTGATGGATGCTGTGTGAGGGCCGCAGAACCTGTCCACGCTCTTGCTGCGAGGCTGTGATCAAGGCTCATGTGCTGCTCGCTTATGTGAAACCAAGAGCGCTCACGTATGACTATACGCTCCGGTTCCTGCGCTGCGCTTTACCTTGCTGACGACCTCTCGTCACAGTGCGTGGACAGGTTCTTGGGCGACCCTGTCATATTGTGCGAGCCTGACGCGTGTCAGGCATCTGTATTCAGACTTTTTCGGCCTTGAAGCTGTGCAAGCGATTCATGGCCTTGGTCATGTCTTGCTTGAACAGGATATCGGTGGCGCGCAGGGACTCATCCAATGCGGCCTCGATCAGGCTCTGTTCACTGCTTGGGGCCTTGGTCAGGACGAATCCAGCCACCAGCTCCTTGGCGCCGGGATGGCCTATCCCGAGGCGCAGCCGGAAGAAGTTATTGTTGTTGCCCATCCTGGCGATGATGTCTTTGAGGCCATTGTGACCACCGTGACCACCACCTTGCTTGAACTTGGCGATGCCGGGGGGCAGGTCCAGTTCATCGTGGGCCACCAGCATGGCTTCCGGTTCTATCTGGTAGAAACGGGCCAGCGCCGCCACGGCCTTGCCGGAGAGATTCATGTAGGTGTTCGGGATGAGCAGACGCACATCCTGACCTTCCACCTGAATGCGGGCCGTGTGGCCGAAGAACTTGGGCTCTTCGCGCAGGCTGACATTGTGCCAGCGAGCCAGTTGCTCCACATACCAGGCCCCGGCGTTGTGGCGGGTCTTGGCATATTCCGGGCCGGGATTGCCCAGACCCACGATCAGTTTGATTTGGCTTGTCACGCTTGATTTCTTCACTCGCTGCTTGCAATGGGCCGACTGCCCAGGGCAATGGGACGCAATATTCTAGCCGCCGACTGGCGATCACTCAACCAAAGCTCGGCCAGTGCCGGGGAAAAGCGGGAGAACCGGTGGCCAACGGCAGCAAAACGGGCCCCTGCGTGGGGCCCGTGGTGTGGCTTGCCGGTGGCAGAGCCGACTTACTGGGCGGCCCGCACCAGGGTGACCGTCTCTTCCGCCAGTGCCGTCAGGGTCGGGCGCTGTTCGCGCACATACTGCACGAAGGAGGCGGCGTCGGTGCCGCAATCCATGCCGCTTGCCTTGCAGTCAAGCTGATGGCCGGCGGCATAGCGGGCGCTCAGCTGATCGCCGCTCTGCTCCACCCGCTCGACCGGGAACGCCGTCAACTTGCCATCCTGCCAGGCGAGATCCTGGCGCTCGGCGTGCTGTGCCTGGGCGCGGGCCAGCGCCTGCCAGCCGTCGTTGCCGTTGGCGCTGTAGGCGTTCATCACCACCCGGTAGCGTGTCGCATCCACCAGATCCTGCCACTGGCCGTCAGCGTCCTGCCACTGCAGCTGGGTCAGGGCGCCGCGCTTGCCCGGTGTGGTCTCGGTGAAGGTATAGCGCAGGTGACCACCGTAGGGGAACTTGCCGGCGTGGGCGCTGGCGGGCAGGGTGGCAGTGATGGTCTCGGTCAAGAGGGCGCGCACGTCGGCGCCGGTCAGGGTGAGCACCGAGAGCTGGTTCTTGAACGGCAGCAGGGTGAGCGCCGCATCCCCTTCGCGCAGCTCGCCGGCCGGCAGATCGGCGCGCACGCCGCCCACCGCCAGCAGGGCGAAGTGGACCGGGCCGCCGGTCAGCGCCTGCACCGCTGGGGTATTGGCCCAGTAGTACTGACCCTCGGCCACCAGCGGGGCGACGTCGGAGCCATGGCTGTCGCTGCCGTTGTCGCCGGGGCGACGGGCATTTTGCAGGGCGGCCGGCAGGGTGGCGATGACGGGACCGAAGGCCTGCTCGAGGGCGGGCTTGTAGTGGCTGTCGATGATGCCGCGCAGGCGGGGATCCTCATCCACGGTCACCAGGTTGGGCTGGGCGTCGATGAACTTGGCTGCCTGTTTGCTGCTGGCCTCGTCCAGTGCCTGCTTGCGGGCGGGATCGGCGAAGAAGTCGCGGCTGGCCAGCAACTGATTCTGGCCCTTGCAGGCGATGACCCGGCCTTGGGCATCGAAGCTCACCTGAGCCAGTCCGATGGCCTGGGCATAGGAGCCGGCCTGCACCACGCAGGTCATGCCGACCCCGTCCGGGTTGGTGACCAGCTGGGCGTACTCGCCGGTGTTGCCCCAGCCGATGTTGCGAAAATCGCCGAGCAGGCTGTGGGAGTGGCCGCCAACGATGGCGTCGATGCCGTTCACCTTGGCCGCCAGCGCCAGATCCCGCTGGTTGCCGATGTGGGTGAGCGCCACGATCTGGTTGATACCGTGCTGGCGCAGCAGGTCCACCGTCGCCTGGGCCGAAGTGATTTCGTTGCCAAAGCGCAGCTTGCCGACGTTGGGGGAGATGTTGGCCATGTCCTCCAGCACCAGCCCCATCACGGCGACCAGCTGTTTGCCCTGGGGCAGGTTGTTGAGATCGCTGACCGGGCTCTTCTGGTTGCCGTCGAAGGCGTAGATGACGAACGGCTTGAGATTGGCGGCGTGGCGCAGATCCGGATCGTCGCGGGTATCCAGGTTGGCGGCCAGCACCGGGAAGTTGACCCCCTGGATGAAGCGGGCGAGCTTCTGGTTGTCAAGATCGAACTCGTGGTTGCCAAGGGCCATGGCGTCGAGGCCGAACTGGCTCAGCAGCTCGGCGTTGGCCATCCCCTCGTTTAGCTTGAAGTAGCCGCTACCCTGCCAGGCATCGCCGCCATGCAGCAGCAGGATCGGCTGGTTCTTGGCCAGCGCATCGGCCTGGAAGGATTTCGCCATGGTGAGCAGGCGCGGATAGCCGCCGAAGCGGGTGTAGAGGGTGTCGGTTTCCCCCTGCTTGCCAAAGATGGGCCCCTTCAGCTCGGCGTTGACCGGGTCAAACTGGGAGTGAGTGTCGTTCATGTGAGCCAGGGTCAGCACGAAGGGCTGGCCTTCATTGCCGGGCTGACAGGCGAACAGGAAGCTGCAGAAGGCAAGGAGCAGCAGCGGGCGCAAGCGATTCATGGAACAATCCTTAACCTGCGACGGGGCAGGGCAGTACCGGGTGTAACTGGGACTAAAAAGACAAAAACCGCCAGCTGGCGGTTTTTGTCACAACAGGGTCTATCAATGCTCAAACATGGCAGAGATGGACTCTTCGTTGCTGATGCGGCGAATGGCTTCGGCCAGCACGGAAGAGAGCGTCAGCTGCTTGACCTTGTCGACCGCCTTCATCTCCGCGGTGAGCGGGATGGAGTCGGTGATGATCAGTTCGTCGATCACGGAGTTCTTGATGTTCTCCACGGCGGAACCGGAGAAGACCGGGTGAGTGGCGTAGGCGAATACACGCTTGGCGCCGCGCTCTTTCAGGGCTTCTGCGGCTTTGCACAGGGTGCCGCCGGTGTCGATCATGTCGTCGACGATGATGCAGTCGCGGCCAGCCACGTCACCGATCAGGTGCATGACCTGGGAGACGTTCGGGCGGGGACGACGCTTGTCGATGATGGCGATGTCGGTATCGTCCAGCAGCTTGGCGATGGCACGGGCACGTACCACGCCGCCGATGTCCGGCGACACGACCACGGGGGATTCGAGGTTCTTGGACTTCATGTCTTCCAGCAGCACCGGGCTGCCGAACACGTTGTCGACCGGGACGTCGAAGAAGCCCTGGATTTGTTCGGCATGCAGGTCAACGGTCAGCACGCGATCCACACCGACGCTGGAGAGGAAGTCGGCGACGACCTTGGCGGTGATGGGAACACGGGCGGAGCGGACGCGGCGGTCCTGACGGGCATAACCAAAGTAGGGGATAACGGCAGTAATACGGCCAGCTGAAGCACGACGCAGAGCATCCACCATCACGATCAATTCCATCAAATTGTCGTTGGTCGGGGCACAGGTGGATTGAATGATGAAGATATCGCCACCACGTACATTCTCGTTGATCTGTACGCTGATCTCGCCGTCGCTAAAGCGACCTACGGCAGCATTGCCGAGTTTGATAAACAGGCGATCTGCGATCTTCTGGGCTAGTTCCGGCGTTGCGTTACCAGCAAACAGCTTCATGTCAGGCACGGTTTGAAACCTCGGGGTTGCATCCAGTATGTGGGGAGTCTTATTCAGACCCTTATCGTTTTGGGGCAAACGATTTATCAAGTTGACGGGTCAGACCACTATAGGCTGCTTTCAGGCCAGGTGCCTACGTTGCATGTGGCAAGTCGGTTGAGCGTCGTGCTGGTCGACGCCCCGTCATCCATGATGACCAGTGACCTCCCGACAACGAGAGGGTAACGATGGGTGCTGCAACCGGCGAGGGGGAGTGTGCACTCCCGGCAAGACTGCTGCGGCAGGTGAATCGATATACCCTGTTCGATGTTCAGGAGATGGCTGGGGTACTAGGATTCGAACCTAGGAATGGCGAGATCAAAACCCGCTGCCTTACCGCTTGGCGATACCCCAATCACTGACTTGTTGCAATGCAGCGAAGAGTGGTGATATGTTCTCGCCCTTGGCGACAAACCCATCCCATCCTTTCGGCACTTTTGCCAACACTTCCCGAGCAGCCACTTCGTCTTCAAACTGAGCAAAGACGCAGGCTCCTGTGCCCGTCATTCTTGACGGCGCGTATTCTAGCAACCAGCCGAGCGCATTGGCAACCTCGGGGTGGCGCTTTTTCACCAGCAATTCGCAATCGTTTTTCCACTCCCCTTCCAGCAGATTGTGCAATGCCATTTTCGGGGTATCTCTGGGCAGGTCCGGATCCTGAAACACGGCGGCGGTCGCCACATGGCAATCGGGCTTGAGCACCAGATACCAGGCACTCGGCAGCTCGACCGGCTGCAGTCGCTCACCGACCCCCTCGGCAAAGGCCGCCTTGCCGCGCACGAACACCGGCACGTCGGCGCCCAGCTGGACGCCGAGTTCGGCCAGCTTGTCTTCACTCAAGCCCGCCTGCCACAGGTGGTTGAGGGCGACCAGGGTAGTGGCGGCGTCCGACGAGCCGCCGCCGATGCCGCCGCCCATGGGCAGCACCTTCTCCAGCCGGATATGGGCTCCCTGCGGGTTTGGCAGTTTCGCCTGCAGCAGGCGGGCGGCACGGATGATCAGGTTCTGCTCGTCGGGCACGCCGGGAATGGCCGGGCTCAGGGTGAGCAAGTCGGTATCGGTGAGCGGCTCGAACTCGAGCCAGTCGCCGTGGTTGAGGAAGATGAACAGGGTCTGCAGCTCGTGGTAGCCGTCCGGGCGACGGCCGTTGACGTGCAAAAAAAGATTCAGTTTGGCCGGAGCCGGCCAGCGCATGGCGCTCATGGGGGAGTCCTTGTCGATGGCCGCCATCAGCGGGTTATGGTCCACAGGTTGATCTGCAGCTTGAGGCGACTGCCCTGGCCGGTCATGGTGAGCAGGTGCGGCAGGCGGTAGCCGTCCTGATCCCGGTAGTCGCCATAGACGATTTGCCACTGACCGTCCCGCACGCTGGCCAGACTGCGGTCGGGGTTGAGCTCGAATTCGGCCTGGCCCGGCAAGCCCTTGATCCACTCCGGCAGCCCAGCCACCGGAATGTTCCAGCCAGTGAGCTGATAGATGAGCGCCTCGGCATCCTGGCTCTGGTGCGGGTTGCCCTCGTTGTCGATCAGGGTGATCTCGCCCTTGCTGCGGGAGAGCTCGAGGATGTGAGTGCCGATCAGGCTGGTGAGGTTGAGGCGGTAGTCGTCGCCATCCTGCTGCCAGTTGACCCGGGCGCTGCCCTTCTGCTGGGCGGTGATGATGGCCATCTTGCCCGACAGCTGCCAGTGGCTGAGCTGCTCGAGGCGGGTACGTTCCTGCTGCCAGTTGACCTGATCACGCTGGGGTTGGGTAGTGGCGCAACCGGCCAGCAACAGCAGGCAGCCAAGGGTGAAAAGACGCAACAACAAGGTCATGCTCCGGAAAAGGTGATTTGCCACAGTATACGGGGCGGCCGTATTGCTTTTAAAGACTTACCCTTTCTCGTACAATTGGCAGCCTTTACTCCCAGCGCACAGATACGATCCACGCCCACTCATGAGTTTGCTTGCCCTCGGAATCAACCACAACACCGCCAGTGTCGCCTTGCGGGAGCGGGTCGCCTTCGGCCCGGACTGCATCGATCGCGCCTTGCGTGAGCTGGTCGCCCAACCCGGTGTAAGCGAGGCGGTGATCGTCTCGACCTGCAACCGCACCGAGCTTTACTGCAGCCTGGCGCAGGGGCAGGGCGAGCAGGTGTTGCAGTGGCTGCAGCGTTTCCACGGTCTGGATGCGGCCGAGGTGGTCTCCGCCATCTACCAGCATCAGGACGAGGAGGCGGTCCGTCACCTGATGCGGGTGGCCTGCGGGCTCGACTCCCTGGTGCTGGGGGAGCCGCAGATCCTGGGGCAGATCAAGCAATCCTACGCCCATGCCCAGCAGTCCGAGGCGGTGAAGGGATCGCTGGAGCGGCTGTTCCAGAAATCCTTCTCGGTGGCCAAGCGGGTGCGTACCGATACCGAGATTGGTGCCAGCGCCGTGTCGGTGGCCTTTGCCGCGGTGAGCCTGGGGCGGCGGATCTTCTCCGATCTCTCCCAGACCAAGGTGCTGCTGGTCGGCGCCGGCGAGACCATCGAACTGGTGGCCCGCCACCTGCGCGAGCAGAACGTCACCCAGATGATGGTGGCCAACCGCACCCTGCAGCGGGCCCAGCTGCTGGCCGAGGAGTTCGGCGCCCAGGTGATGACGCTCGAAGAGATCCCGGACTATCTGCACGAGGCGGACATCGTCATCAGCTCTACCGCGAGCCCCCTGCCCATCATCGGCAAGGGCATGGTGGAGCGCGCCCTCAAGGCCCGCCGCTTCAAGCCCATGTTCCTGGTGGATATCGCGGTGCCCCGCGACATCGAGGCGGAGGTGGACGAGCTCTCGGACGCCTATCTCTACACGGTGGACGACCTGCAGGGCATCATCGAGCAGAATCTCGAGACCCGCAAACGGGCCGCCGCCGAGGCCGAGCTCATCGTGCAGGAAGAGCGCGACGACTTCATGGGCTGGTATCGCAGCCAGCACTCGGTGGATCTCATCCGCGATTACCGCCACCAGTCCCAACAGGTGGCCGACGAAGAGCTGCAGCGCGCCCTGCTGGCCCTGCAGCAGGGCGAGAATGCCGAGCAGGCGCTCAAGGCGCTGGCCCACCGCCTCACCAACAAGTTGATCCACGCACCGACCCAGGCCCTGCGCCATGCCGCGGCCCAGGGGGATCACCACCAGCTGGCCCAGTTGCGCCAGGTGCTGGGGTTGTCACAAGAGTCATAGTTTTGGGGCGACCAGCCGGTCGTCCCGTCCTCCATCGAGAACACAAGATTTATGAACCCGTCACTGATCAGAAAGCTGGAAGGCCTCATCGAGCGCCACGAAGAAGTACAGGCCATGCTCGGCGAGCCGGACGTGGCCTCGGATCAGGATCGCTACCGCGCCCTGACCCGGGAATATGCCCAGCTGGAAGATATCGTTCATGCTTTCCAGCAATTCCGCCAGGCCGAAGAGAACCTGGACGCCACCCGCCAGATGCTCGAAGAGGATGATGCCGACCTGCGCGAGATGGCGCAGGAGGAGCTGCCGCTGGCCAAGGCGACCTTCGAGGAGCAGGAGCAGGCGCTGCAGGTGATGCTGCTGCCGCGCGACCCCAAGGATGACAACAACTGCTACCTGGAGATCCGCGCCGGCGCCGGTGGTGACGAGGCGGCGATCTTTGCGGGCGATCTGTTTCGCATGTATTCGCGCTACGCCGAGCGCCAGGGCTGGCGGGTTTCCATCGTCAGCTGCAACGACGGCGAGCATGGCGGCTACAAGGAGGTGATCGCCAAGGTGGAGGGCGAGCACGTCTACGGCCGCCTCAAGTTTGAATCCGGTGGTCACCGGGTGCAGCGGGTGCCGGAAACCGAATCCCAGGGCCGGGTGCACACCTCCGCCTGTACCGTCGCCGTGCTGCCGGAAGTGCCGGAAGCCGAGCAGATCGAGATCAACCCCTCGGAGCTGAAGATCGACACCTTCCGCGCCTCCGGGGCCGGTGGTCAGCACGTCAACAAGACCGACTCCGCCATCCGCATCACCCACCTGCCCACCGGCCTGGTGGTGGAGTGCCAGGATGAGCGCTCCCAGCACAAGAACCGCGCCAAGGCGATGTCGGTGCTCTCCGCCCGCCTGCAGGCGGCCGAGGATGAGCGCCACCGCGCCGCCGAGCAGAGCACCCGCCGCAATCTGGTGGGGTCGGGGGATCGCTCCGAGCGTATTCGCACCTACAACTACCCGCAGGGGCGCCTCTCCGAGCACCGCATCAACCTCACCCTCTATCGCCTCGGCGAGATCATGGAAGGGGACCTGGACTGCGTCATCAGCCCGATGATCCAGGAGTACCAGGCCGATCAGCTCGCCTCCCTGGCCGAGAGCAACTGATGCAGATCCAGCAGGCTCGCGCCCACATCATGGCGACCCTGGCCGGGGGGGAATCCCCCCGTGCCGATGCCGATGCGCTGCTCTGCCATCTGCTGGAGTGCCGGCGCAGCTACCTGATGACCTGGCCGGAGCGCGAGCTCGATGCCGCCCAGCAGGCGACCTTGCAGGGTTGGCTCGAACGCCGTCTCAATGGCGAACCCATCGCTCACCTGATCGGCGAGCGGGAGTTCTGGTCGCTGCCGCTCAAGGTGAGCCCGGCTACCCTGATCCCGCGCCCCGATACCGAGGTGCTGGTCGAGCAGGCGCTGGCACGGCTGCCAGCAGGCCCCTGCGCCGTGCTGGATCTGGGCACCGGCACCGGCGCCATTGCTCTAGCGCTCAAGTCGGAGCGACCGGATGCCGATGTATGGGCGGTGGACAGGATGCCGGCAGCGGCGGCCCTGGCCCGTGCCAACAGCGCCGCCCTTAGTCTGCCCATCGAGGTGCGCGATGGCAGCTGGTTTGAGCCGCTGGTCGATCCCTTGTCAAGCAAGGCGCCGCGCTTTGCGATGATCGTCTCCAACCCGCCCTACATCGACGGGGCGGATCCGCACCTCGATGAGGGGGACGTACGCTTCGAACCCCGCTCCGCCCTGGTGGCGGATGAGCAGGGGCTGGCGGATATCCGGCTGATCGTGGCGGGCGCGCCGGCCCATCTGCTGCCGGGCGGCTGGCTGTTGCTGGAGCATAGCTGGCAACAGGGAGAGGCGGTGCGTCAACTCCTGCTGCAACAGGGCTACCTTCAGGTGGAAACCGTGCGCGATTACGGCGATAACGAGCGGGTGACCCTGGGGCGGCTGGCTCAGTGATGATGACGGGCAGGCCGGGCCTGCCTTTGTTCAAGGACACGTTATGTATTTTGCTATCAAACATCTGCACCTGCTGCTGATAGGCTTGGCCGTGCTGATGTTCATGTTGCGCTTCTATTGGCTGCAGACCGGCTCGAACCGCGCCGCCAGCGCCCGCACCCTCAGGTTGAGCGGCTGGCTCAACGGCCTGGTGGTGCTCTCCGGGGTGCTGCTGTGCATGGTGCTGGATCTCAACCCGCTCAACAACGCCACCCCCTGGCTCAGCGAAAAGCTGACCGCCATCCTGGTGGTGGCCTTTCTGGCCATGATGGCTCTGCGCCTGGCCCGCAGTAACGGCATCCGCTGGTTTGCGTTTCTGGGAGCCCTCGGCTGGGTCTTCTTCATCGCCAAGCTGGCCGTCTACAAGCAGGCCAGCCTGTTCGGTTAAGGATGATGACGATGATACGCGTAGACGAATGGACTGATTTCGAAGCCCATGACATCGCCGAGCTGGCGCTGTCGGTGAGCGACGAGATCCATGGCATCAGCGGTCGCGGGACAGCTGAGCTGGCCCGGCTCGACGCCTGGCTGGACGAGGCCATCGAGGAAGGGGATTGCGACCAAGTGCGCCGCCAGCTGCTGCAGGGCTTCTATCAGACCTTAGGGTTTCACGGCGACTGGCAGGACTACTTCTCGGTGGCCAACTGCGATCTGGCCGAGGTTCTGGCCCGCAAGCAGGGCAT
Organism: Aeromonas sp. CD; assembly: GCF_033349375.1. NCBI lineage: Bacteria > Pseudomonadati > Pseudomonadota > Gammaproteobacteria > Aeromonadales > Aeromonadaceae > Aeromonas > Aeromonas sp. CD. Next base: position 3,605,101 of record NZ_CP137631.1, on the reverse strand, counting down.
TCCGGTCAGCCTTGGCATCCTGATCATTCAGCTGGGGCGCAAGCTCGGGCTGGACGTGGAGGGGATCTGCTTCCCCGGCCACTTCCTGGTGAGTTTTGCCGGTAGCGAGGGAGAGGTCTATGTGGACCCCTTCACTGGCGACGAGCTGAGCCTGCACCACATCGAGCTGCTGCTGCGCGGGGCCCTCGGCAATCTGGCCACCCTCAGCTCGGATCACCTGCAGCCTGCCGGCCAGTGGGAGATCATCGAGCGGCTGCTCAACGTCAGCAAGGGCGCCCTGCTGCGGGAAGACCGGATGACCGAGGCGCTGCGCTGCAGCGAACTGCTGCTGCGGATGAAGCCCGGCGACCCGCTGGAGACGCGGGATCGCGGCTTCATCTACGAGCAGCTCGACTGCCCGCGTTTTGCCGCCGACGATTTTGAATACTTTATTGAACAGTGCCCGGACGATCCGGTGGCCGACGTGCTCAAGGCCCAGCTGGCCGCCCTGGATCTGAGCCCCAAGCCCCTCCACTGAGGGGCGGGTAACGGCCCCGCTGCATGGCGAGGCCCTGGCCGAATGAAGAGTCCCATGCCGTTACATGCAAGGCCTGGGAGATGCAACCGACGAGTATCGAGACCGCGCTGCTTTGGGCAGCGCGGCCGGATGTGGATTCAAGCCCTGCAAGCCCTTTTACCTAAGGAAGCCTGAGATGGAACAGAAGAATATCAAGGTCAATGGCATCGACGTCGCCAACGACAAACCGTTCGTGTTGTTCGGCGGCATGAACGTGCTGGAATCGCGCGACATGGCGATGGCGGTGTGCGAGAAGTACGTGGAAGTGACCTCCAAGCTGGGTATCCCGTTCGTGTTCAAGGCGAGCTGGGACAAGGCCAACCGCTCCTCCATCCACTCCTATCGCGGTCCGGGTCTGGAAGAGGGGATGAAGATCTTCCAGGAGCTGAAAGCGACCTTCGGCATGCCGGTGATCTCCGATCTGCACGAGCCCCATCAGGCCAAACCGGTGGCCGAGGTGGTCGACGTCATCCAGCTGCCCGCCTTCCTGGCGCGCCAGACCGATCTGGTGGAGGCCATGGCCCGCACCGGCAACGTCATCAACATCAAGAAGCCGCAGTTCCTGAGCCCAAGCCAGATGAAGAACATCACCGACAAGTTCGAGGAGTGCGGCAACGACCGTCTGATCCTGTGCGAACGCGGTGCCAACTTCGGGTATGACAACCTGGTGGTGGACATGCTGGGGCTGGGCGTGATGAAGAAGAGCACCGGCGGCTACCCGGTCATCTTCGACGTGACCCACTCCCTGCAGTGCCGCGATCCCATGGGCGCTGCCTCCGGCGGTCGCCGCGAGCAGGTGACCGAGCTGGCCCGTGCCGGCATGGCGGTCGGTCTGGCCGGTCTGTTCATTGAATCCCACCCGGACCCCAAGATTGCCCGTTGCGACGGTCCGAGCGCGCTGCCGCTGGAGAAGCTGGAAGGCTTCCTCAAGCAGATGAAGGCCATCGACGATCTCATCAAGGGCTTCGAGCCGCTCGATACTTCCATCTAAGTCCGGCTTTGCTTGCCCAATAAAAATGCCCCCACTGCGGGGCATTTTTGTTTGCGGCCTGTTTTTATTTCTTTGGCCAGCATAAATCAATCACAGAATAAATACAGCCAGGTTTCCGTGGTGTTAATGTTGTTAAATCTGTTGTGTGATTGATGTCTATTAATTGCTTTTTTTAACATGGGAAAGTAGCCCCTGTTGTGATGAGGGAACGGCACGAACCGGGCGAAATAACACTATTTCGTCACGGATTGCTGCATGCGTATTTCTGCCATGACACATCTCATTAAATTGACAGGACGTTAAGAATGCAGAAAAGAATAGTCAGCAGCCTGTATTTTCAGGTGTTGTTAGCGATCACCCTCGGGGTCATTCTGGGACATATATATCCCGACCTCGGTGCGGACATGAAACCGCTTGGGGATGGTTTCGTTAAATTAATCAAAATGATCATCGCCCCGGTTATATTCTGCACCGTAGTGACCGGTATTGCCGGCATGGAGAGCATGAAAGCGGTGGGTAAAACCGGCGCCATCGCGCTGCTCTATTTTGAAGTGGTCAGCACCATCGCCCTCATCATCGGGCTGTGCGTGGTCAACCTGCTGCAACCGGGGGCGGGCATGAACGTCGACCCCGCCACGCTGGACGCCAGCGCCATCTCCGCCTACGCCGAGCAGGCCAAGGCACAAGGCATCATCCCCTTCCTGCTGGACGTGATCCCGGGCAGCGTGATCGGCGCCTTCGCCAGCGGCAACATTCTGCAGGTGCTGTTATTTGCGGTGTTGTTCGGCTTCTCCCTGCACCATATCGGCGAGAAGGGCAAAGTGATATTCAATGTCATCGACAGCTTCTCCCAGGTTATTTTCGGGATCATCAACATGATCATGCGGCTGGCACCGGTTGGGGCATTTGGCGCGATGGCCTTTACCATCGGAAAATATGGTATCGGCTCGCTGGTTCAGCTCGGACAATTAATTGCCTGCTTCTACATGACCTGCCTGCTGTTTATTTTCCTGGTGCTGGGCAGTATTGCCAGAGCGAATGGATTCAGCATCCTGCGCTTTATTTCCTATATCCGGGAAGAGCTGCTGATCGTGCTGGGAACTTCCTCTTCTGAATCCGTATTGCCGCGCATGCTGGTGAAGATGGAGGCGCTCGGTTGCAAGAAGTCGGTGGTGGGGCTGGTGATCCCGACCGGTTACTCCTTCAACCTGGACGGCACCTCCATCTATCTGACCATGGCAGCCATCTTCATCGCCCAGGCCACCAACACCCCGCTCGACCTGTTCCAGCAGATCACCCTGCTGGTGGTGCTGCTCATCTCCTCGAAGGGCGCCGCCGGGGTGACCGGCAGCGGCTTCATCGTGCTGGCGGCCACCATCTCGGCGGTGGGCCACCTGCCGCTGGCCGGGCTGGCGCTGATCCTCGGCATCGATCGCTTCATGTCGGAGGCCCGCGCCCTGACCAACCTCATCGGCAACGGGGTGGCCACCCTGGTGGTGGCCCGTTACTGCGATCAGCTCGATGAGCAGCAGATGCACGAGGCGCTGAGCAACCCGCCGCAAGCCGTCAAGCTGGATCAGCATTGAGCCGCAGATGTCTGCGCCGTGTGCCGCCAGCCTGTCGAGCAAAGGCCACCAATGCGGGTGAGTGAATTACAGCCATAAAAAAACGGCCCGTTTGGGCCGTTTTTCATGATACCGGTTGCTGCAGAGCGACTTACAGGCTCTGGGTGAAGGTGCGGGTCACCACGTCACGCTGCTGTTCCGGAGTCAGTGCGTTGAAGCGCACGGCGTAGCCGGAGACACGGATGGTCAGCTGCGGGTACTTTTCCGGGTTGGCGATGGCGTCTTCCAGGGTCTCGCGACGCAGGACGTTGACGTTCAGGTGCTGGCCACCTTCGACAGCCGGCTCGGCTTGTACCGGCAGTTCACGGTATTCGAACTGGCCCAGGTCAGAGACGCTGACTTCCTGATCGGCGGCGAAGGTGTCGCCTTTGGCGCAGATGCAACGAGCCTGTTGCTTCTCTTCGTCCAGCAGCCAGAACGAGTTCAGCAGAGCGGCGTTGGCAGACTGGGTGATTTGGATGCCCTTGATCATGGTATGACTCCTCATAGGAAAGCGGATTCAACTGTAAGGAAATTACCCTGATGTATTTAAACCACCGGGATGATTTAAAGGGCCCTTGCCTTACACCTTTACTTTGTTGGGTCATATATACCACGATGGTAATATTACGAAAATTGATCTAAATCAAAAAACACGCGGTTTGCGCGAGCTTGGAAGGATTAAATTATTGAGATTAATCAAAAAGAGGTCATTTTTCTGATTATGTAAGATATCTGAATTATGCATCTTCTATTAATTAAATCTAGTAATTTAACTACATGTTTTAAGGTTTGTGTCATGTATGAACCGACCTCATCTCCTTTGTGGGGGACATCAGGGCCAAGCCTGCGGTGAAGGTGGCTGGGCCAGGTTTGCCCTCCCTGGTGCTCACACATCTATATAAGGTTGCCTTGGCATAAGGCTGTCTCAGCCGAGCCGCCGATTGCCACGGTCAACGTGACCCCGCTGCCCACACTGGCAGGGAGAGCTGGGTGCGCGGGAGCTTGTCATACCGTTGCCATGCAGTTGCCATTCGGGGGCGAGGGGACTCGGTAGAGGGTGCCAAGGTTGCGTCCCGGGGGCTGGCCCCCTATCCTGAGCCCCTTGCCGCATTAATGAGGGCATGGTGATGCCAGCACTGGGCCCAGCACCATGTCCTGCCGCATTCAGCGAGGATGACGGCGTGCTGGCTCGCAATGGGCCAAGCCGCATGCCGCAAAAACCGCCGTATTCATCGAGGATGGTGGCGCGCCGACCCGCATCAGGCGGTGTGACCCTGCACGGGGTAACAGGGCGTCCATCCGGACAGATTCAATGAGGAGATTGGGGTGCAGACCTGGACTGATGTAATTGGCTCCGAGAAGGAGCAGGACTATTTCAAGGCGACCCTGGCGACCGTCAGGAGTGAGCGGGAGGCGGGCAAGGTGATCTATCCGCCGGCGACCGACGTGTTCAATGCCTTCAAGCTGACCGAGCTGGATCAGGTCAAGGTGGTGATCCTGGGCCAGGACCCCTATCACGGCCCCAATCAGGCGCACGGCCTCTGCTTCTCGGTGTTGCCGGGGGTGCGCACGCCCCCCTCGCTGGTCAACATCTACAAGGAGATGCAGCGGGACCTGCCGGGTTTTGTCACACCCAGTCACGGCTTTCTGGAGTCCTGGGCCAAACAGGGGGTGCTGCTGCTCAATACCGTGCTGACGGTCCAGGCGGGCCAGGCCCACTCCCATGCACACCTGGGCTGGGAGACCTTCACCGACCGGGTCATCGAGCAGATCAATGCCAGCTGTCAGGGGGTGGTCTTCCTGCTGTGGGGGGCCCATGCCCAGAAGAAGGGTCGCTTCATCGACAGGCAGCGGCATCACGTGCTGAGCGCACCGCATCCCAGCCCGCTCTCTGCTCATCGCGGCTTCATCGGCTGCGGCCACTTCTCCGAAACCAACCGGCTGCTGAGCCAGCAGGGGATGAGCCCCATCAACTGGCACTCGGTCTGCGACTGAGGGGCCCGGCGGCTGGCGAGCGGGGGCATGAACAGGGGGGCGGCATTGTGCGTTACCCGCTGTTTTGTCTGCAGATGACTTGATTGAGTGCAAAGTTGGCGCGATAAATGACCGTATACTCGAAACAGGATCGTCTCATTTCAGCGCAAGGAGTGCCCATGCTAGCCAGTCTGCACAAGGACCATCTCAACATCGCCAGGTTGCTGGATCTGCTCAAACACAAGCTCGCCGCCATTCGCGACGAACAGCGGGTCAGCTATTTCCTGATCCGCGATGTGGTGGATTACCTGAGGGAGGTGTCGGACAAGTATCACCATCCGAAGGAAGACATCATTTATGACTACTACCTCAAGTACCGGGTCGTGGAGGGGGACGTCGCCAACCGGCTGCAGGCGGAGCATGCCAAGTTGCTGGAAGCCGGTGCCGAACTCAAGGAGATGGTGGAGATGATCCTGATGGATGCGGTGATCCCGCTCGATCAGTTTACCGCCAAGCTGGAGCAGTTCGTGGCGCTGCAGGAGGCGCACATGAACTACGAGGAGGGGGTCATCTTCCCCCATCTGCGCGATTCGCTGACCGAGGATGACTGGCGTCACCTCGAACAGATCTGGCAGAACCGCGCCATCGGGGATCCCCTGTTCGGGCCCGAGATCAGCCAGCACTTTCAGGCACTGGCCAAGCGCCTGTCGCTGCCGCTCTCTTCCTGAGGGGGAACACTCTCTTAAAAAAACAAGGCCCCGGTTAACCGGGGCCTTGTTTTTACAGTTCGATCTCGTCTGAGAGACCTTCGTAGGCGATGTCGATGGATTGCAGCTCCTTCTGCAGGCGGTGCTTGTCTTTCAACGCCTCAATCTCACGCCATTTACGTTTCTTTCCCGTTGTCCCGCGGCTACGTGAACCGAGCTCAACTACATCGTCATATTCGAAGTTGAACATTTCCATGGCTCCCTCCTTGGTTATTCTCGTTTTCACCATCCGTATAACATAACGGCATTGAAAATAAAACGTTTTCGTGACGAACACATGACAAGGGTCCGGCGCCCATAAAAAAACCGGGTTCCCTTGCGGGAACCCGGTTTTCATCGGCTCATGACGGCTCTCATCAGAGGCGGCTGGCCAGCATGGTTTCCAGCTTGCCCTGGTCGATGGCAAACATGCGGATGCCTTCGCCCAGCTTCTCGTGGGCCATGGCGTCCTGGTTCAGTTCCCAGCGGAATTCGGCTTCGGTCATCGGAGCCGGTTTGGCTTTGCGCTCGCCGGTGTAGTTCAGCTTGCGTACCACGGCGCCTTCGGTCTTGCTCAGCTCTTCCAGCAGGGCCGGGCCAATGGTCAGACGGTCGCAGCCGGCCAGTTCCAGGATCTCGCCGGTGTTGCGGAAGCTGGCGCCCATCACCACGGTCGGGTAGTCGTGCTGCTTGTAGTAGTCGTAGATGGAGGTGACGGAAACCACGCCCGGATCTTCGCTGGCGGTGTAGTCACGGTTGTGCTTGGCCTTGTACCAGTCGAGGATACGACCCACGAACGGGGAGATCAGGAAGGCGCCGGCTTCGGCACAGGCACGGGCCTGGGCGAAGGAGAACAGCAGGGTCAGGTTGCACTGGATACCCTCTTTCTCCAGCACCTCGGCGGCACGGATGCCTTCCCAGGTGGAGGCCAGCTTGATCAGGATGCGATCATTGCTGATACCGGCTTCGTTGTAGAGACGGATCAGTTTGCGGGCCTTGGCGATGCTGGCCTGGGTATCGAAGGAGAGACGGGCATCCACTTCGGTGGAGATGCGGCCCGGGACGATTTTCAGCACTTCCAGGCCGATGTTGACCGCCAGCTTGTCGCCCGCGTCGATGATTTGCTGTGCCTTGTCCTGGCTCTGGGCTTTGGCCCAGTTGATGGCGTCTTCGATCAGCGCCGCGTATTCGGGGATCTCGGATGCCTTCAACACCAGAGAGGGGTTGGTGGTGGCATCGATGGGCTGGTAGCGCTTGATGGCTTCGATATCACCGGTGTCGGCGACAACTGTGGTCAGGGCTTTCAGCTGGGTTAATTTATCGGCCATGGCAAATATCATCTCTTTATGAGGGCGCACTCTCCTGCTGAGGGTGCTGGCTCGGGGGTGGCGGGCGTGAGACGACAGTTCTGAAATAAAATTACAAAATCCCGGCGACTCAGGCTCAGAAAAGCGCGATGGGTGTGTCCCATCGTCATTGCCTGCCTAATTAATACGGATGTGGCTCATCCTGCAATAGGGGGGGCTGTATGCTTATCAGCCACTCCCTGGCCGCAGTGGGAAAGAGTGGTTAAAAGTATTTGATAAAAAACGACTTTTATCCTTTTTGCCGGAGTGAATTTAACGGCTGCCAAAAACAACTTTTTTGGTTGATTATCGGTTTTGTGGCATCGATCACAAAAATTGTCCGATCAGCCTCTTGAAATTTTATTACGTGTAAAACGTTTGGCGAAACAAGGGGGTTTTGGTTGCCCGGATGGATAAACGCTTGCGTAATGGTTTGCCCCCTTCTCTGCTTGCTCTACCTCTATGTAGATAATTGCCAAAAAGTGCTCTTTTGGGTCTAATTTGTCGGCTGATTGATTGGATTCTCAGTTTTGTTGAAATTTTGCGAGTTAAATGAAGCTTTAATGCACTGGATCGCTCGTTTTTTGTTTCCGCAGTGATCCCGATCACTATTCTGAACTCCCTCGCTATGCTAGATTCCGCCCCTTTAGTGAACCGCAAATTCAGAAACAGACAGCAAGGGGTCAGCGCAGACTGACCATGGATGTGATAACAACGAGAGAAATATGGACACCTTGATCGCAATGATTAACGACCTGATGTGGGGAGCCGTGCTCATCTACCTGCTCATCGGCGTCGGCATCTTCTTCACCTTCCGCCTGGGTTTTATCCAGATCCGCCACTTCGGCCACATGTTCTCCGTCTTGCGCAACAGCCGCAAATCAGACAACGCCGGCATCTCCTCCTTCCAGGCCCTCTGTACCAGCCTTGCCGCCCGCGTGGGTACCGGCAATCTGGCCGGGGTGGCGGTGGCCATCTATCTGGGTGGCCCGGGTGCCATCTTCTGGATGTGGCTGATCGCTTTCATCGGCATGGCGACCGCCTTCGTCGAGAGCACCCTGGCCCAGCTCTACAAGGTCAAGGATGAGGACGGCAACTACCGTGGCGGCCCCGCCTACTACATGGAGAAGGGGCTCGGCATGCGCTGGATGGGGGTGCTGTTCTCGCTCTGCCTGATCCTGGCGTTCGGTCTGGTGTTCAACGCAGTACAAGCCAACTCCATCAGCCTGGCGATGAACGTGGCCTTCGGCATCCCCGACTGGGTCAGCGGTCTGGCACTGGTGGTGCTCTCCGGTCTCATCATCTTCGGCGGCATTCGCGGCATCGCCCGTTTCGCCGAGCTGGTCGTGCCCTTCATGGCGCTGGCCTACATCCTGATGGCGCTGTTCGTAGTGGCCATGAACATCAGCGAGCTGCCGGGGGTGTTCAGCCTCATCATCAAGTCCGCCTTCGGTCTTGAGCAGGCCGGCTCCGGTGCGCTGGGCTACGCCATCTCCCAGGCGATGATCAACGGCATCAAGCGCGGTCTCTTCTCCAACGAGGCGGGTATGGGCTCCGCTCCCAACGCCGCCGCGACCGCGACCCCCTATCCGCCGCACCCGGCCTCCCAGGGGTATGTGCAGATGCTGGGGGTGTTCCTCGACACCATCGTCATCTGTACCTGTACTGCCGCCATCATCCTGATGTCCGGCCAGTTCGAACCGGGCTCCGGCATCACCGGGGTGGAGCTGACCCAGCGGGCGCTCTCCTCCCAGATCGGTGGCGGTGGCAACATCTTCATCGCGGCGGCCATCTTCTTCTTCGCCTTCACCTCCATCGTAGCGAACTACTCCTACGCCGAGACCAACCTGGTGTTCCTCGAGCACAACCACAAGGGCGGCCTGATGCTGTTCCGGATGTTCGTGCTGGGCATGGTGATGTTCGGTTCGGTGGGCGAGCTGCCGACCGTGTGGGCCATGGCGGACGTCTCCATGGGGCTGATGGCCATCGTCAACCTGGTGGCGATTCTGCTGCTCTCCGGGGTGGCCATCAAGCTGGCGCGGGACTACAACGACCAGCTCAAGCTGGGCAAGGTGCCCACCTTCGATGCCAACAAGTACCCCGAGATCCGCAGCCAGCTGGAAGAGGGGATCTGGGACAATCCGGCGCAAAGCAGCAAGCAGGCATAAGCCTCGCAGTCGCCGTTGTCTGACAACAAGGGGAGCCAGTGGCTCCCCTTTTGTTTGGGCACCGTTTTCACCGCCGTCAGCTGTGGGCATCCCAGTGCCGGCAGATCTGGCGCTGCCGTCGCCGCACCTTGTGCAAGGTGTGTTGACGCTGCACCGCCGTCAGCTGTGGGCATCCCAGCGCTGGCAGATCTGACGGAGTCGTCGCCGTAGCTGGCGCAAGGTGCGGTGACGTTGCGCCGCCGACAAGGGGGCATAACGCCAGCGCCGGTAGAGCCAGGCGCCCTGTTGCAGCGGCCGCGCGAGAGAGGGTCTGAGGCCGGCGAGGCGTTCGCACCAGCTGGCCAGGCTCTCTCCCGCCAAGGGCTGCCAGCCGTGGCGGGCGGCGCGCCGGCGCAGAGGCTGCCATAGCCGCAGGGGGAGCGGAGCCGGGCCGCGCCAGATCAGCAGGCTACCTACCAGGCTGGCCACCCCCAACAGGGCGGCCAGGATCAGCCAGTGGGTATGGCCGGCCAGCACCGGCCAGCGTTGTCCCAGCTGCTGCCACAGGCTGGCGGCATCATAGTTGAGCACCCAGCGGGTCCATTGGTAGTCGAGATTGGCCCCCCACCAGCGCAACTGGTTGAGCAAAGCCCAGTTGCGATAGCGCTGCAAAGATGGGGGGTCGGCGGCGGCGAACTCACCGCCAAGGGCCGCCGTCATGCCCCCTTCGATGCGCTGAGGGGCCACTGCGGCGGTGGGGTCGAGCCGCTGCCAGCGGTTCTGCTCATCCAGATACTCCACCCAGGCGTGGGCATCGAACTGATGCACCTCCAGGTAGTTGCCCCTCGGATTCCACTCGCCGCCGAGGTAGCCGGTCACCAGCCGGGCCGGGATGCCGGCCGCCCGCAGCACGAAGGCGGTGGCCGTGGCGTAGTGACCGCAAAAGCCGCGCCGGCTCTCGAACAGAAAGTCATCCACCCCCTCTTGTCCCAGCCGCGGCGGCTGCAGGGTGTAGTAGAAGTCGCCCTGGTGAAACTCGCCCAGCAGGGCGGCGGCCAGCGCCTCTGGCGTCGGATGGCGGGCCTTGAGGGCCAGGGCGTGGGCCCGGGCCTTGGGGTTGCCACCGGCGGGCAACTGCAGGTTGAGGCGACGGGCAGTGTCATCGGCAGGTGGCGCTATGGCGGCCGTGCTGACCCGGTAACTGACGCGGCCATCCCCCCGATCCTGGCGATAGAGGGTGGCGAGGGGGCTCAAGGTGACCGGGCCGCTCAACACCTCGGGGTTGGCCTGGGCCAGGGTCCAGCGCAGGCGCTGGGGCTCGGCGATCACCTGATAACTGCCGGCGGGCAGCGGGGTCGCCGGGTTGGCCGCTGGCAGCATCTGCACGGATTGGGATTGTTGCCAGCGGCGCACCTGCTTGCTGAGCAACCAGCGCCGGCCATCGAACAGCTCCTGGCGCATCAGCGGAAAGTAGCGCTCCTTTGGCGGGGGCGGCGCGGCGGCGAAGGTGATGCGAAAGGCCAGCTCGGAGGAGTTGACCAGCTCGCTGATGTCGCCGGGGGCCACCTCCTCCGAGAGGCCGGAGAGGGCGCGGCTGCTGCTCGGCATCTGCCACAGTGGCGCCAGCCTTGGCAGCAGCAGAAACAGGGTGAGCAGCAGGGGGATGGCCAGCAGCAGGATGAGCCCGGCCCGGCGCCACAGCCGCTGGCCGAGAGGCTGCACAGCCGCCAGCAAGGTGGTGACCGCCAGCCAGAGCGCCCCCGTCATCGCCAGGGCCCACCCCATGCTTTGCCGTTGCACCAGCGCCAGCGCGACGAGAAAGAAGGCGAGCAGCAGCACCTGCTCCACATCCCGCTCTCGCCGGACCTCGATGAGCTTGAGGCCGTAGCCGAGCCAGAGCAGGTTGATGAGGGCCGGCAGGGTGCCGAGCTGGCGCCACTGCCAGCCAAGCAGCGCCACGCCCAGCATGGCCAGCAGTGCCAGCGCGGCAGCGGGCGGCGGACGCCAGCCCCACCACAGCATCATGGCCCGCACGCCCAGGGTGAGCAGTGAAACGGCCACCACCCAGAGTTGCAACTGGGGCCAGAGTGCCGGGATCAGCAGCAGTTGCAGCAGGGCGAGCAGCGGCAGCAGACGCCGGTTATCGAGCAGCATCGAGGTCGGTCTCCTGCGGCGACGCCACGGCATCGACGCGGGCCAGCGCCAGCCGGCAGCGCTGCAAAAAGACGGCGCCGCTGTCCGGCCCGAGCGTCTGGCCCGCCAGCGTCAGGCTGAAGGGAATGCCCCGCTTGGCATAGTCGTCACACCACCAGGCGAGCACCGCCAGCCGCTGCTCCAGCTCCCGACCGCCGACCCGCGGCAGGCTGAGGTGGGTATCATCCTGCCCCGGCTCGCAGAACTGCTTCACCAGCAGGCCGCGTCCCTGGGCGAGCTGCTTCCAGGCGACCCGGCTCAGCGGCTCCCCACTCTGGTGGGCCCGCAGCATGTCGAAGTCCCCCATCGAGGCCGGAGTGGGTTGCCCCCGGTTGCCCGTCGCATCGGTCGTTGTCTCCCCGCGCAGGGGGCCATACTCGGGGGCCGGAGCGAGCCAGCCCTCCAGCTGCAGGTCCAGCAGCGTCCAGCAGCGAAACAGGCCGAGGGGGTAGCGGCTCTCCACCCGCAGCCTCTCCAGCGGCAGGCGTCCGCGCCGGGGGCCCAGCACCGGCAGGAGCAGGGGTTGCGGCACCGCATCCACCTGCGCCAGCCAGAGCCGCCCTTCATTGAGGGAGAATTGCAGTGCCTGCAGCGGCCGTTCGCTGCGCACCGTGATGGGGATGGGCAGGGGGCTGCCCGTCTCTCCCAGCACGGCAGGCCCCCCCAGCAGGGCCAGTCCCAGCAGGTTGCGGTGGGTGAGCCACATGGTGACCATGAACAGGCTGCCGAGGCCGTAGGCCACCAGCAACACCAGGTTGTTCTGGTAGTTGGTACCGAGCAGATAGATGGCCAGCATCACCAGCAGATAGCAGAGGCCGAGCCGGGTGGGCAGGATGAACAGGCAGCGCCCCTGCAGGGTGATCTGGCGGGTCGGCGGGATGCGCTGGGCCAGCCAGCCTTGTTGCCACCTGGCCCTGCGCTGGCGCCAGTTCATCAGGGGCGATCCGGATCGACCCGGGCCAGCAGGCGCTGGCTCAGCGGGCAGGCTTCGCCACGCTGCACCCCAAAGCTGCCCCTGAGCCTGTGCTCGGCCACGTAGGGGAAGACCGCCTGCACATCCTCCACGCTGACGAAGCGGCGGCCCGCCACCAGGGCCCAGGCCCGGCTCACCGCCAGCAGGGTCTGGGCGGCGCGGGGCGAGAGCGGTTGCGGCAGTTCGGCGTCGAAGCGGCTCTGCTGCACCAGCGCCAGCAGGTAGTCGAGGCTGGCATCGGAGAGGTGGATCTGCGCCGCCTCGGCCTGCAGGGCGGCCAGCTCGGCGGCGTCCAGCTGCCGCTCGAGGGGGGCGCTCTGGCTGGCCCCGCGCAGCAGTCGACGCTCCGCTTCCGGGGTGGGAAAACCGAGGGAGAGGCGCACCGCGAAGCGATCGAGCTGGGATTCCGGCAGGGGGTAGGTACCCGCCTGATCCGCCGGGTTCTGGGTGGCGATGACGAAGAAGGGGGAGGGCAGCGGGTGGCTCTCTCCCTCTATGCTCACCTTGCCCTCGGCCATGGCCTCCAGCAGGGCGCTCTGCACCTTGGGGCTGGCGCGGTTGATCTCGTCCGCCAGCAGCACCTGGGCGAAGACGGGGCCCGGGTGAAAGCGAAACTGCTGCTGGTGGGGATCAAAGATCTGCAGCCCCAGCAGATCGGCTGGCAGCAGATCGGCGGTGAACTGCACCCGCCGGCAGTCGAGCCCCAGCACCTGCGCCAGGGCGTGGGCCAGGGTGGTCTTGCCCATGCCGGGCAGATCCTCGATCAGCAGGTGGCCGCGGGCCAGCAGGGTCACCAGCGCTATCTTGAGTTGCAACGGCTTGCCGAGGATCACCTGCTCCAGTGCCGTCAGCAGCCGGGTTATTTGTGGTTGTGTCTGCACGTGCGCCTCCCTGTGTGATGCCGCCCCTACAGCTTATACGCCAGCCGCATGGCAAGGAGGGTAAGTCATGGATAACTCATTGAATCTGGATGATTTGGCTGGCGACTTCACACAGACTTCACACAGGCTCATGCTCGGCACACGCTGGCCGGTTAGGCTGACAGCTCCTGAACATACTGAGATTTTTGCCATGAAACAGACCAGATCCCTGCCACTGCTGGCCCTCGGCACCCTGCTGCTTGCCCCGCTCTCCCTGGCGGCCCCCGTCGATCCGCTGAACGCTGTGGTGGATGACGCCATCCGCCCCATGCTCAAGCAGCACAGGATCCCGGGCATGGCGGTCGCCGTGTTGAAGGGGGGGCAGGCCCACTACTTCAACTACGGGCTGGCCGATATGGCGGCCGGGAAGAAGGTCAGCGAGCAGACCCTGTTCGAGATTGGTTCGGTCAGCAAGACCTATACCGCCACCCTGGGTGCCTACGCCGTGGTCAAGGGGGCGATTGGGCTGGAGGACAAGGTGAGCCGGCACGCGCCCTGGCTCAAGGGCTCCGCCTTTGATGGCATCACCATGGCCGAGCTCGCCACCTACAGTGCCGGCGGGCTGCCGCTGCAATTCCCCGACGAGGTGGAATCGGTCGAGCAGATGCAGGCTTACTATCGCCAGTGGACGCCGGCCTATCAGCCGGGCAGCCATCGTCAGTACTCCAACCCCAGTATCGGTCTGTTCGGCTATCTGGCGGCGAGCAGCCTGCAGCAGCCGTTTGCCCAGTTGATGGAGCAGACCCTTCTGCCCGGACTGGGTATGCACCACACCTATCTCGATGTGCCGAAGCAGGCCATGGGGGACTACGCCTATGGCTATTCGAAAGAGGACAAGCCCATCAGGGTCAATCCCGGCATGCTGGCCGACGAGGCCTATGGCATCAAGACCAGCTCGGCGGATCTGCTCGCCTTCGTGAAGGCCAACATCAGCGGGGTTGATGACAAGGCGTTGCAGCAGGCCATCTCCCTGACCCACCAAGGGTGCTACTCGGTAGGCGAGATGACCCAGGGGCTGGGCTGGGAGAGTTACCCCTATCCCGTCAGCGAGCAGACGCTGCTGGCGGGCAACTCCTCGGCGGTGATTTACAATGCCAACCCGGTCAAACCTGTTGCCGCGTCCCAAGAGACGGGGGGGGCGCGACTCTACAACAAGACCGGCTCGACCAACGGCTTTGGCGCCTACGTGGCCTTCGTGCCCGCCAAAGGGATCGGCATCGTCATGCTGGCTAACCGCAACTACCCCAACGAGGCCAGGATCAGCGCGGCCCATGCCATTTTGAGCCAGCTGGCCCCCTGATCCGCCGCACTTGGCGGACGGCCTACGGGTCGCCAACACCATATTGAAAAGCGCCGGCCAGTCCGGCGTTTTTTTATGCATAGAGGGTTGGCCGCGGGAAAAACAGATCCGTTTGCACCAATAAAACTAATGTGGTTTCATTAGAAAGCTTTACCTATTGCAACAAGTGAAGTGTGATCGGCTATTGGTTTGCGCTAATAGCAGTGTCTTATCATGCCATCTGTCGATTTTTCGGCTTTTACAATTGTCGCGAGAGTGTCCGGTGTCGATGACGGGGGCAAACGGCTGCCAGCCCGTTGCCAAACGCCTGCGGAATATTGTGCCGGGCATGAAGTCGCCCGATCCCCCACCTTATCGTGTCAGGAGCCATCCGGCTTATTCCCAGCCCTGCCAGCTGACCGTCCGCCGCTGCGAGCACAGTGGTGACCACCACAGACAGAGGTGCCCGCGCACACTTATCCGTGCGGGGGGCCCAATCACACCAATAAAAACACCAAGACAGGTAGGTTAGCATGCGTCCATCGGCCCCGACCGGGTTGTTGCAACAGCCCAAACCCTTTTTCATGATCTTCTTCGTCGAACTCTGGGAGCGCTTCGGTTATTACGGCGTCCAGGGGATCCTGGCGGTGTTCTTCGTCCAGCAACTGGGATTTTCACAGGAGCAGTCGTTCATCACTTTCGGTGCCTTCTCGGCACTGGTATATGGCCTCATCTCGGTGGGCGGCTATGTGGGCGACCACGTGCTGGGCACCAAGCGCACCATGGTGCTGGGGGCCATCGTGCTGGTCATCGGCTATTTCATGACCGGCATGTCCATCTACAATCCCGACCTCATCTTCTATGCACTGGGCACCATCGCGGTCGGCAACTGCCTGTTCAAGGCCAACCCTGCCAGCCTGCTCGCCAAATGCTATGAGCGTGGCGATCCCCGGCTGGATGGGGCCTTCACCCTGTTCTACATGTCGATCAACATCGGTTCGCTCATCTCGCTGTCGCTGGCACCGGTCATCGCCGATCACTACGGCTATACGGTGACCTACAACCTGTGCGGGGTGGGCCTGGTCATCGCGCTGCTGACCTTCTTCGCCTGTCGTCACATGGTCAGGGACATCGGCTCCGAGCCCGACCATCTGCCGCTTGATTACGGCAAGCTGCTGCTGGTCTTGCTGGGATCGGTGGCGCTGGTCTTCTTCTGCGCCTGGCTGATGCACCACGTGGTGATCGCCAACATGGTGCTGATGACGGTGACCCTGGCCGTGGTGATCTTCTTCTTTCGCGAGGCCTTCAAGCTCGATGCGGTGGCCCGCAACAAGATGTACGTGGCCTTCGTGCTGATGCTGGAAGCCGTGGTGTTCTACGTGCTCTACGCCCAGATGCCGACCTCGCTCAACTTCTTTGCCATCAACAACATGCATCACGAGATGCTGGGGATGAGCGTCAACCCCATCAGCTTCCAGGCGCTCAACCCCTTCTGGGTGGTGGTAGGCAGCCCGGTGCTGGCAATGATCTATACCCGGCTGGGCAGCAAGGGGCGCGATCTCACCATGCCCCTCAAGTTCACCCTGGGCATGCTGTTCTGCTCCCTCGGCTTTCTCACTGCGGCGGCCTCCGGCATCTGGTTTGCCGATGCTCAGGGGCTCACCTCACCCTGGTTCATGGTGCTCATTTATCTGTTCCAGAGTCTGGGAGAGCTGATGATCAGCGCCCTGGGGCTGGCCATGGTGGCGGCATTGGTGCCGCAGCGACTGATGGGCTTCATCCTCGGGATGTGGTTCCTGACCCAGGCGATGGCCTCCTTGCTGGGGGGCTATGTGGCGACCTTTACCGCCGTGCCGCAAGGGGTCACCGATCCGCTGCAGACCCTGCCCATCTACACGGACGTGTTTGGCAAGATTGGGCTGGTGACGCTGCTGGTGGCGGTGGTGATGGCGCTGATGGTGCCCTGGCTCAACCGCATGATGCATGCCGGTCAGGGTGAAGAAGGGGAGGATCTGCTCTCGCAACAGGCCAAGGCCTGATGCAGGCATGGGGGAGGGGCAGGATTGACCTGCCTCTCCCCCGTCTGTCAACCGTACTGCTCTTCCATCCAGGCTTCCAGGATCAACTGGGCGGAGACTCCGTCCACGCTGCCTTTCTCCAGCGCCCGATAACCCCCCCGCTCGAACAGGCGCGCCCGCGCATCCGTGGTGGTGAGCCGCTCGTCCTTGAACTCCACCTGCTTGCCGAAGCGGCCGTGCAGCCGGTTGCCGAATTTGCGGGCCCGCACCGTGATCTCCTGCTCGGTGCCGTCCATGTTGAGCGGCAGGCCGACAACCAGCAGATCCGGTTGCCACTCCTTGAGCAGTTTGTCGATGTCGTCCCAGTTGGGGATGCCGTCGTTGGCCTTGATGGCGCGCAGGGGCTGGGCCGTGCCGGTAAGCTCCTGACCGATGGCCACCCCTATGCTCTTGGTGCCGTAGTCAAAGCCCATGATACTGCGTGATGACATTGCATTGTTTCCTCAAAATGCATCGCAAAATGCGTGGCAAACGGCATCAGCTGTGGCCGATGTCGCGAGATAGATGGACGGGGTTGACCCCTATGCTGGCAGCGGCTTGCTGCCAGCGCTGATGGATCGGGGTCTTGAACACCAGATCCGGATTGGGCGGGATCACCAGCCAGGCGCCGTCGACCAGTTCCTGCTCCAGTTGGCCGGCGCTCCAGCCAGCATAACCGAGCGCCACCAGCCAGTGGTCCGGTGCTTCCTCGGTACCCAGGGTTTCCAGTATGTCCTTGGAGGTGGTGACCATCAGCTCATCCCCCACCTGCAGGGTGGAGTTGAAGCCGGGCCGGAAGCTGTGCAGCACGAAACCGCGGTCGGCATGTACCGGCCCTCCCTGCAGCACCGGCTGCTTGAGCTCTGGACTGGGAGGCGGCGCCAGTTTGAGCTGGGTCAGCATGGTATCCAGCGACATGTCCACCGGGATGTTGACCACCAGCCCCATGGCACCCTCTTCGCTGTGTTCGCACAGGTAGACCAGCGAACGCTCGAAATAGGGATCGGAGAGGCTCGGCATGGCGAGCAGGAAGTGATTTTGCAGTGTTTGCATATGGGCCAAATATTGCAAAGGTATTTGGGTCAATTATGGCAGTTAGCCGGGGCGGGCAAAACCGCTTTTTACCGCTTGCGGACCGGTTCCCCGCCAGAGTCAGGATGGAGATAACGCCATGGAAGGTATTTCGATCAGACAGAAGTTGATTCTGGGTTGTGTGGTTCCCCTGCTGGCGCTGTTGTTGTTGGTCATCGGGGCAACTCAGGCGATGTCCCGGCTGATGACCGGCATAAACGCCATGTATCAGGGGGAGGTGGTGCAGCTCAAGGAGCTCAAGCAGATCGCCGATCTCTACGCGGTCAAGGTGATCGATGCAGCCAACAAGGCCAATGTGGGGGGCTTTGACCCCGCCAGATCGCGCGCGGACATGAGCGCCGCCCAGCAGGATATCAAGCGCATCTGGCAGGGCTACCGCAGTCAGCCGATGAGCCAGGCGGAGCAGCGGGAAGCCGACCAGATGCAGGGGCTGTTTGCGGCGGCAGACCAGGAGATTGAGGCGGTGATGCAGATCCTGGCCGACATGCAGGGGAGCAATCAGGGTCAGCTGGCCGCCCATATCATGCCGCTCTATCGGGTGATCGACCCGGTCAGCGACGGGATCAGCGCCCTGGTGGAGTATCAGCTGAAGGAGGCCGAGAAGAGCATGACCGAGCTCAACGGGCTCAGGGTGCAGCTCAACCGGTTGTTTATCTTGCTGCTGGTGGTCGGCGGCGCCTGCATCCTGTTCTTCGGGGTGTGGGCCGGGCGCAGCGTCAGCCAGCCCCTGGCTGCCATGGGCGGGATCTTGCGCGGCATGCAGCGGGATCTCGATCTGAGCAAGCTGGCACCGGTGCTGCGTAAGGACG
Source organism: Aeromonas sp. CD (assembly GCF_033349375.1). Classification (NCBI taxonomy): domain Bacteria; kingdom Pseudomonadati; phylum Pseudomonadota; class Gammaproteobacteria; order Aeromonadales; family Aeromonadaceae; genus Aeromonas; species Aeromonas sp. CD. The sequence continues at coordinate 3,586,411 of NZ_CP137631.1, read as the reverse complement.
AGATGGGCGGACTGGCCCACTCCCTCAACGAGGTGATCTGCCATTTTCGCGAGCTCATCACCCAGATCAACGGCATGGCGGAGCAGCTTGCCAGGGAGTCGGCCCAGCTGGCCCATATCGGTGTCGAGAGCCGCCACCGCTTCGCCCAGCAGCAGGCCGAGACCGATCAGACCGCGACGGCCATGAACCAGATGAGCGCGACCGTGGCAGAAGTGGCCAACAGCTCCAACAACGCTGCCGATGCGGCGCACCATGCCGATGGGAGTGCCCGGCACGGTCACCAGATAGTGGCGGACGCCATCCAGTGCATGTCCGGCCTGTCGTCCCAGATCCAGAACACCGCCGCCATGATCACCCAGCTGGCCGATGACAGCCGCAATATCAGCAGCGTGATGGACGCCATTCGCGGCATCGCCGAGCAGACCAACCTGCTGGCGCTCAATGCCGCCATCGAGGCGGCGCGGGCCGGTGATCAGGGCCGGGGTTTTGCGGTGGTGGCCGACGAGGTGCGCACCCTGGCCCAGCGTACCCAGCGCTCCACCGAGGAGATCGGCAAGACCATCGTCAAGTTGCAGCAGGGGGCCACCCAGGCGGCGTCCAGCATGGAGCTGGGACTGGATCTAGTGGAGCAGTCCAACCGTACCGTGCTGGCCTGTGGTCAGGCGCTTGGCGAGATAGTCAGCTCGGTCAACGTGATCAACGAAATGAATACCCACATCGCCACGGCGGCAGAGGAGCAGAGCAAGGTGGCCGAGGACATCAGCCGCAATGTGGTCAATATCGCCCACATCGCCAGCGAATCGACACAGGCCGCCTCCCAGTTGAACCAGAGTTGCCACGAGCTGGAACAGCTATCGAGCGAACTCAAGGTGAAGGTGGGGCAGTTCCGCTGTTGACGGGGCAGAGGTAGAAAAGAACAAAAACATGATAGAAAAGAGGCGGCCCCGGGGCCGCCTCTGTTGTTTATCGCCTGTGGTCGTGGCTGGGGCAGCTTAAGCCTTGGCCAGCCGGCGCTCGATGGCATCCATCAGCATGCCGGTGATGTGCACGTTGAAGGCCGCTTCAATCTCGCGGATGCAGGTCGGGCTGGTGACGTTAATCTCGGTCAGACGATCGCCGATGATGTCGAGGCCGACGAAGATAAGACCCTTCTCTTTCAGCGTCGGGCCCACCGCGCGGGCGATGGCCCAGTCGGCTTCGCTCAGGGGACGCGCTTCACCACGGCCGCCGGCCGCCAGGTTACCACGGGTCTCCCCCTGGGCCGGGATCCGGGCCAGGCAGTAGGGCACCGGCTCACCGTCCACCACCAGCACCCGCTTGTCGCCATCCTTGATGGCGGGCAGATAGGTCTGCGCCATGCAGTACTGGCTGCCGTGCTCGGTGAGGGTCTCGATGATGACGCCGACGTTGGCGTCATCCTCCTTCATGCGGAAGATGGAAGCGCCGCCCATGCCGTCCAGCGGCTTGAGGATCACGTCCTTGTGCTGGGCGTGGAAGGCGCGCAGCTTGTCGGCTCTGCGAGTGACGAGCGTGGTCGGGGTGTGTTCGGCAAACCAGGCAGTGTAGAGCTTCTCGTTGGCGTCGCGCAGGCTCTGCGGTTTGTTGACGATGAGGCAACCCTCATCCTCGGCCCGCTCCAGCATATAGGTGGCGTAGATGAACTCGGTGTCGAAGGGGGGATCCTTGCGCATCAGGATCACGTCCAGGCTGGAGAGCGGCTGATCCACCACCTCGCCCAGGCTATACCAGTCGGCATAGTCATATTTGACGGTGAGCGGACGCATGGTACCGAAGGCGCGACCGGCCTCCATGTAGAGGTCTTTCATCTCCAGATAGAACAGTTCGTAGCCGCGCTTTTGCGCCTCTTCGAGCATGGCGAAGCTGGAGTCCTTCTTGATGTTGATGGCCGAGATGGGGTCCATCACGATGCCGAGTTTAATGGTCATCCGCTGTTCCTTCTGTAGAGGAGCCCGCCTTGGCAGGCTCCGGGAGTTAGGCCAGATCGCCGAATCGACACTGCAGCGCAGTAATCGCCGTCAGGGCGGCGGTTTCGGTGCGCAGCACCCGCGGCCCCAGCAGCATCTCTTTGAAATCTTCCTGCACGGTACGGGCGATCTCGTCGCTCGACAAGCCCCCTTCCGGGCCGATCAGCAGGCGCACGCCGTGCTCAGGAACGGGCAGGGTGTTGATGCTGTAAGGGGCGCGCGGGTGCAGGTTGAGCTTGAGCTCCTGGGTCTCTTCCGCCAGCCAGGCGTCCAGCTCCATCGGCATGCGCACCTCGGGCACGGTATTGCGGCCGCACTGCTCGCAGGCGCTGATCACTACCTTCTGCCACTGCTCGCGTTTTTTCTCCAGCCGATCGGCCGGCAGCTTGACGCCGCAGCGCTCGGAGAAGAGCGGGGTGATGCAGGTGACGCCCAGCTCCACCGATTTCTGGATGGTGAAGTCCATCTTGTCGCCGCGGCTGATCACCTGACCGAGGTGGATGGCCAGTGGGGATTCCACCGAGCGGGTGTCGCAGCTGTCGATGGTCACCTCCACCGACTTCTTGCCCACATTGGCGATGGTGGCGGGGTACTGGTTGCCGTCGCCGTTGAACAGCTCGAGCTGCTGACCCGGCTGCATGCGCAGCACCCGGCCGATGTGGTTGGCACCGTCTTCCGACAGGGCGAGGGTCTGGCCCACCTGCAGGGCGGCCGGTTCATAGATACGTGGAATGCGCATGGCTCAGTGTCAGTCTCTGGTTCAAGAAGAGGGATTTTCAATCCCTTGTGTCCATAGATGGGGTTATCGGCACTGCTTTTCAATAAAGGGGTTGGTATTGCCCTGCAGCTTGCCGATGCGGCGGTTGCGCTCGCACTCCCAGCCGTCGGCCGGGTACTGCCTGTCCCAGGCTTCGAACAGTTTACGCTGTTGCGCCGCGAGACGCAGCCCATACTGCTGGCTCATGTAGAGGTAGGCGCGGGCGATCTGGCCGCGTACCGGTCCCTTGGGCGGCTGCACCTGGCGATTCTTGAAGTCCACCAGCATCCGGCACTGGCCGTATTGATCCGGGGTGCCATTCCAGTCGGAGAAGCGGTAGTTGGCCCGATCGCCGTTCACCTCGCCGATGGCGGGGAAGAGGTTGTGCATGTCCCCCTCCATCTGGTTGAACTCGTCGCTCTTGCCGCAATTCTTGCGACCGCCCTGTTGCCAGCACTGCAGCTGGTGGCCGAACTCCCAGGCCGGCACCACGTGTTCCCACTCGATACGGGCGGCGCGCTTGGGCTGCTTGCGCGGCTCATAGCCGCAGCTGGCCAGATCCGGGCTCATTTTCTTGCCCTGATAGTCAATCTTGCAGCCGCAGTAGAAGGTAACCGGATGATCCTGATAGAGGCGGTTCAGATCCTGTTTGGCGGCGCGAAAGGTCTGGGCATGCAGGGGCAGACTGACCAGCAGGGTCAGGGCGAGAGAGAGCAGGGGACGAAACATGGTGATCCTTGGCAATGAGATGGTTGGCGGAAAAAGCAGAGAGGCACCCTAGCACAGGGACGCGACACCGGCTGGCTTACTGCGACGAGCCAACCCGCTCCAGCGGCTGCTTGCAGCGGCGGCAGTGGTAGCGGGCCTCGCCGCGTATCACCTTGTTGTGGCGGCGCACCGACAGCTGATGCTGCTGGCAGAGGCAGCGATAGGGGATGGTCTGCTGCGCCAGGACCGCCAGATCGAAGCTGTGGGTGGTTCTGGGCTCAAGGCCGAACACCTCCCGCATCACCGATTGCCACTGGCGGCCGTGGGGCAGCACCCGCGATCTGCCGCGCCCTTCGCCCCACAGGGCATAGACCAGCAGGTGGGCCACCTCGTGGGGCACCACCTCGGCCAGAAACGCCTGCTGGTTGGCCTGATAGAGGGCCGGGTTGAAGCGCAGCTCCCAGGTTTGCAGCCGCGCCGACCCCGCCGCCCGGCCGCGCATGTTGCAATGGACTTGTGGGCGGGGAAAGGGGCGGCCAAGGCGTGCTTCGGCCTGCACAAAACAGGCGTCGACGCGGGCGAGCAACTGATCGTGCAGGGCGGGATCGAGGCGGGTAGCGGTGACGGACATCGGGTTCTCGGCAAATGGCGGACAAGCAAAAGGGGAGCCAGGCTCCCCTTTATACCACAAGCGTGACGCTTACAGACCGGCGGCGGAACGCAGCAGTTCGGCCTTGTCGGTCTGTTCCCACGGGAATTCGTTGCGACCGAAGTGACCGTAGGCGGCAGTGGCCTGGTAGATCGGGCGCTTCAGATCCAGCATCTGGATCAGGCCGTACGGACGCAGTTCGAAGTGCTCGCGTACCAGCTTGACCAGCAGATCCTCGGCGACCTTGGCAGTGCCGAAAGTTTCGACGCTGATGGAGGTCGGCTCGGCCACGCCGATGGCGTAGGAGATCTGGATTTCACAGCGATCGGCCAGACCGGCAGCGACGATGTTCTTGGCCACGTAGCGGGCGGCGTAGGCGGCGGAGCGGTCAACCTTGGACGGATCCTTGCCGGAGAAGGCGCCACCACCGTGACGGGCCATGCCGCCGTAGGTGTCGACGATGATCTTGCGACCGGTCAGACCGCAGTCACCCATCGGGCCGCCGATGACGAAACGGCCGGTCGGGTTGATGAAGTATTTGGTGTCCTTGTTGACCCACTCGGCCGGCAGCACCGGCTTGATGATCTCTTCGCGCACCGCTTCCACCAGATCCTTGTGGCTGATGGATTCGGCGTGCTGGGTAGAGAGCACCACGGCATCCACACCGATGATCTTGCCGGCGTCGTCGTAGGCGAAGGTCAGCTGGCTCTTGGCATCCGGGCGCAGCCACGGCAGGGTGCCGTTCTTGCGCACTTCAGCCTGACGCTTCACCAGCAGGTGAGAGTAGGTGATGGGGGCCGGCATCAGCACGTCGGTTTCGTTGGTGGCGTAGCCGAACATCAGGCCCTGGTCGCCCGCGCCCTGCTCCAGCGGATCGCTGCGGTCAACGCCCTGGTTGATGTCCGGGGACTGCTTGCCGATGGCATTCAGCACGGCGCAGGAGTCGGCATCGAAGCCCATGTCGGAGTGGGTGTAGCCGATGTCGCGCACGGTGTCGCGGACGATCTGCTCGATGTCTACCCAGGCGGTGGTGGTTACTTCACCGGCCACCATGACCATGCCGGTCTTGACCAGGGTCTCGCAGGCAACGCGGGCCTTGGTGTCTTGCTTGAGGATGGCGTCCAGGACCGCATCGGAGATCTGGTCCGCAATCTTGTCGGGATGGCCTTCGGAGACCGACTCGGAAGTAAACAGCTTTGCCATGATGGGATTCTCAGCTTGTCTGGGGTTATCGCCGCAGCAATAACCGGGTGATGATAGGATGATTGTAGAGGTATCTACATCTGGACGTCCATTTTAGTTAGCGCCCCCCTCGATTGCCAGCACTATTTTGGTTTTACCGCCCCCCGGCCGAACAAGATCCGCGCTTTACCCCATTTGGGGTGTAAAGCGGTTACGACTCAATCGTTTGCCCCGTCAAGAAAAGCGATTGAGCTCCCAAAGCCACTTTATTCGCCCAGATAATATTTGCACGCCGCGCCCCCTGCTGGGACAATAACGCGCCTTAATCTTGGCCATCAAATGAAGCAATCGCAGGAGATACAGATGCCTTCTCGTAAAGAGCTTGCCAATGCCATTCGCGCATTGAGTATGGATGCCGTTCAAAAAGCCAACTCCGGTCACCCGGGCGCCCCCATGGGAATGGCGGATATCGCCGAAGTGTTGTGGCGCAGCCACCTCAAACATAACCCGAACAACCCCAAGTGGGCCGACCGCGACCGTTTCATTCTCTCCAACGGCCACGGCTCCATGCTGCTGTACTCCCTGCTGCACCTCTCCGGTTATGACCTCTCCATCGACGATCTGAAAAACTTCCGCCAGCTGCACTCTCGCACCCCGGGTCACCCGGAGTACGGTTACGCGCCGGGCGTTGAAACCACTACCGGTCCGCTGGGTCAGGGCATCACCAATGCCGTCGGCATGGCGATCGCCGAGAAGGCCATGGCCGAGCAGTTCAACCAGCCGGGTCACGACATTGTCGACCACTACACCTACGCCTTCATGGGCGACGGCTGCCTGATGGAAGGTATCTCCCACGAAGCCTGCTCCCTGGCCGGTACCCTGCAGTTGGGCAAACTGATCGCGTTCTGGGATGACAACGGCATCTCCATCGACGGTCACGTGGAAGGCTGGTTCACCGACGACACCGTCAAGCGCTTCGAAGCTTACGGCTGGCACGTGATTGCCGCCGTTGACGGCCACAGCCCGGAAGCGATCAACGCTGCCATCGAAGCCGCCAAGGCCGAGACCGGCAAGCCGACCCTGATTTGCTGCCGCACCATCATCGGTTACGGTTCCCCGAACAAGTCCGGTTCCCACGACTGCCACGGCTCACCGCTGGGCAACGACGAGATCGCCGCCGCCCGTGCCTTCCTGAAGTGGGACCACGCGCCGTTCGTTATCCCGTCCGACATCGCTGCCGAGTGGAACGGTCAGGAGAAGGGCGCCAAGCTGGAAGCCGACTGGGCTGCCAAGTTCGCCGCCTATGAAGCCGCTCACCCGACCCTGGCTGCCGAATTCAAGCGTCGTACCGCTGGCGAGCTGCCGGCCAACTGGGCTGCTGAATCCGCCAAGATCATCGAAACCCTGCAAGCCAACCCGGCCAAGATTGCTACCCGCAAAGCCTCCCAGAACTCGCTGGAAGCCTTCGGCAAGCTGCTGCCGGAATTCATGGGTGGCTCTGCCGACCTGGCACCGTCCAACCTGACCATGTGGTCCGGCTCCAAGTCCCTGACCAACGACGATGCCTCCGGCAACTACATCCACTACGGTGTACGCGAGTTCGGCATGTCCGCCATCATGAACGGTATCGCCCTGCACGGTGGTTTCATCCCCTACGGCGCCACCTTCCTGATGTTCATGGAATACGCCCGCAACGCCCTGCGCATGGCCGCCCTGATGAAGCAGCGCGCCATCTTCGTTTACACCCACGACTCCATCGGTCTGGGTGAAGATGGCCCGACTCACCAGCCGGTCGAGCAGATCGCCTCCCTGCGTCTGACCCCGAACATGAGCACCTGGCGTCCCTGTGACCAGGTTGAATCCGCCATCGCCTGGAAGCACGCCATCGAGCGTACCGACGGCCCGACTGCGCTGATCTTCTCTCGTCAGAACCTGGCCCAGATGGACCGTACTGCCCAGCAACTGGCCGATACCGCCAAGGGTGGCTACGTGCTGAAGGATTGCGCTGGCAAGCCTGAGCTGATCCTGATCGCCACCGGTTCCGAAGTGGAACTGGCCGTTGCCGCCTATGAGCAGCTGACTGCCAAGGGCCGTGCCGTGCGCGTGGTCTCCATGCCGGCCACCGACGTGTTCGACGCTCAATCTGCCGAGTACAAAGAGTCCGTTCTGCCGGCCTCCGTCACCAAGCGTGTGGCCATCGAAGCCGGCATCGCCGACTACTGGTACAAGTACGTCGGTTTCGGCGGCAAGATCATCGGTATGACCACCTTTGGTGAGTCTGCACCGGCCGAGCTGCTGTTCAAGGAATTCGGCTTTACCGTGGAAAACGTGGTTGCGACCGCAGAGTCCCTGTAACAGCCCCTGTAATTCCTGAACGTTGGGCCACTCTGGCCCAATAGCCGGAACGATAAAACGCCCTCCATCGCAAGATGGAGGGCGTTTTTTATTGGATATAAAAGTCGAAAAAGCTGACTTGAAAATCACCTATAATAGTTGCCTTTATAAACAACGAGTGTAATTATAATGTCAATTATTTTATAATATACAACATGAGGGTTTATGTTACATATAATGAATATTGTGAATAGAACTCCACCAGAAGAGCTTTTTCACTATTCAGATTTTAATGCATTAGTAGGAATAATTAAAAATAAACAGATATGGATGGGTGATCTCTTTTTTTTAAATGATGAAAAAGAGTATCAACTAGGTTTGGATTTGTTCAAAAAACAGCTTGGAATCCAAAAAGAAATTTATAAATCATCACCGTTTTTAATTTTTTTGAATAGCCTAGATAGTATTGATGGTCTTTTATTAAAAAAGCCCCCCTTCTCGTTTTCCCTTACTGAAGAAGGAGATCTTTTAAGTCAATGGCGGGGTTACACCAAAAATGGTATTGGTGTAAGTATTGGTTTTCGCTCATCAAATTTAAAGAGTAGTGGGTTTCAACTCTTACCATGTTTATATTTATTGGAAGAGCAAGAGGCTTATGTTAAGCATCTTTTTGACTTGGCCTTAAAAACATTTAATGAAACTGCTGAAATGGGTAAGCATGACAAATCAAATTGTATTGATCCTTCAGAGCTTCCGTATTGGGATGCAATTAATGAGGCTGGTTCTGCATTGATATCTAGACTGAATGTTGCATGCGCTCTTATTAAAGACTCCTCATTTAAAGAGGAAAAAGAATGGCGGTTAGTGAATTTTGAGCGCAACAACATAGATTTTCTTGCTAAGGAGTCGTATATAAAACCCATAAAGAAAATTTCCATAGAACCACGAAGCATTGTCACCTCAATCAAGGTTGGACCCAATCCTAATAAAATGTTTTGTAAGAATTCCATTTGTGTACTGCTAGATACATGCTCATTAGGTAGTGTGCCTGTATCTTTGTCTGAGATTCCATATAGAAATTGAACTGAGTAGTTTTGCAAATTATTTCATATAAAATACACCGGCCTAAGCCGGTGTATTTTTAATGCTAGAGCAATGTTTTAAACCAAAGGCGGGGTGCTTTCGGCGTTGGACATCACCGCATCAATCTGCACCACGGCGCCAGCGGGCAGCTCGCTCACACCAATCACGGTGCGGGCCGGCAGATAGGCCGGGAAGTATTTGGTGTAGATGGCATCCACGTCCGCCAGATCCGCGATGTTGGCAAGCTGGATATTCACCTTGACGATATCGTCCATCACGTGGCCGATGCTCTCGACGATGGTCTTGATATGGCCGAGGCACTGGGCGGTCTGCTCCTTGACACAACCGGTCAGGATATTGCCGGTGGCCAGATCAACCGGCAGCTGGCCGGCGATATGGTTGTAGTGAGAGAAGGCGACGGTCTGGGTGTGCAGCGGGCTGCGCGGTGCCTTGTCGGTATTGCGGGCGCTGATCACCAGATTGTGTCTGTCTTCCACCAGTTGTGGCGGGGTGCCGTCACCGTGGGAGATGACCGCATCCATCTGCACCCGGGCGCCCAGCGGCAGGGCGGAGGCCACGATCACGCTGCGCGCCGGCAGGTAGGCGACGGCGCGGGCAATGGCGGAGTCCGGGAAGAAGGTGGTGTAGACCTCGTTGACGGCGTCCAGATCGGCCAGGCTGGTCAGATAGACGGTGACCTTGACGATATCGTCAAACGGCACATCAATGCTCTCCAGCACGTGCTTGATGTTGCGCAGGCACTGGCCAGCCTGCTGCTGGATACCACCGGCGACCAGCTGGCCCGATGCGGCATCGACCGGCAGCTGGGCACCGATATTGTTGTAGTGGGAGAAGGCGACGGTATGGGTCGAGAGCGGATCCTGCGGCGCCTTGTCGCTGTTGCGGGAGAGCTTCAGCAGCGGGCAGGGCGCCTGCGGGAAGGTGCCTTCACCGTTGGAGATGAGCGCGTCCATCTGCACGGCGGCGCCGAGCGGCAGACCGGCCACCGCCAGCACGGTGCGGGTCGGCAGCAGGTGGGGGAAGAACTCGCCATAGACGGCGTTGACCGCGTCGAGATCGGTAATCTCTTTGAGAAACACCGTGATTTTGACCACGTCATCCATCACATGATCGATGCTCTCGATGATGGCCTTGATATTGGTGAGGCACTGTCTGGCCTGCGCCTTGATATCCCCTGCGACCAGCGCGCCCGTTTTCGGGTCGACCGGCAGCTGGGCGGAGATATTGTTGTAGTGGGAGAACGCCACGCTCTGGGTGCTGGGGCTCAGATCCTGCGGTGCATTGGCGGTATTTCTGGCTGACTTGATGATGGTACCACTCATGGCGATACTCCTTTTTCGTTTTTGATGTAGGGTCAGGCCGCGTTGCTCTTCCCTGGCCGAATGCGTCACGCAGGGCGATACCCATGATGGCGGCAACAGTTGCCCGTTCCCGCCGCAGGGCGACGGGGCAAGGGACCATGGTCATCACTGTGTAAAGCCTTGTGCCGGTGCCGCCGGCGCGTGCAAACGGATAAGGGAGAAATAAATCGGCTTGATGATTCAGACGGGAGGATTCTAGGGGGCGTTCGCCAGCGGATGCAAACCGGGATCCGGTTTCTATGAGGTGGCTCAACAGAGTGAAATATATTCACTTTGCTATTCAATGCATGACCAGAAAGAGCAATAAAGGTGATGGCGCTCCCACTTTTTGCCATGCAGGCGGCTGATGGCGCCTTTATTTGCGTCAATTCAGGTTACCAGCTGTAAATCCCAGGTTAATGATTCTGACCAACTTGCAGGATATTATCCCGGTTTTGCATAGCTATTTATTTTTCGGCCTGGTGAAGGGCTTTTCATAAGGCCAAAAATATGCCTGAAGTGAGCCGCAATAGGGCCATTGAAATAACATTCAGCCCATCTGCATGGCAATAAGCTGAGGTGGTGGGAGCGGATGGAAATGAGGGGCGCCGTTCACTGCCGGATGCGGCAACCAGGCGGACAGGACGCCACCCTGCATATGCCATATATTTTCAGCGGCGCGAACAGGACCTGGCTGCGCGGGCGCCGTGCGTCAGCGCCCTGTCAGAGGGAAGAGCACGGCGCATTTACCCGGCCCCTGGCAGCCAATACTGTGTGAGCGAGTCAACCCATGATGGAGAGAGTCCCATGACCAAGAAGCTGATTGACGACAAGCAACCGACCCCGGATCCGGCGGAGCAGAATGCTTTTTCCCTTCCCCCTATTCATTGAGCCAGTTCACTTCGCGCAAGTCGGATCTGGCGGGGGCCGATTATCCCGCCCCCTATCTGGGCGGTCGCTGGAAGATCCTGCTGATCGGGGCCGATGAGCGCTATCTGCCCACCGACAACGGTACCCTGTTCTCTACCGGCAACCATCCGGTGGAAACCCTGCTGCCCATGTATCACCTCGACAAGGCGGGCTTTGCCTTTGAGGTGGCCACCCTGTCGGGCAATCCGGTCAAGTTCGAGTGGTGGGCCATGCCGACGGAGGATGAGGCGGTGGTGGGGCTCTATGGCAAATACCAGGGGCAATTCCGCCAGCCGGCCAAACTGGCGGATCTGCTGGCCCAGGTGCAGGCCCCTGATTCGGACTACCTCGGCGTGTTCATTCCCGGCGGGCACGGCGCCCTGATGGGGCTGCCCGAGAGCGCCGAGATCAAGGCGCTGCTGGAGTGGGCGATGGCCCACGAGCGTTTCATCATCACCCTCTGCCACGGGCCGGCGGCCTTGCTGGCGGTGGCCAATCCGCACACCTTCGCCGGCTACCGGATCTGCGCCTTCCCCGATGCGCTGGATGAGCAGACGCCGGCGATCGGCTACATGCCGGGTCGGCTCACCTGGAAGTTTGGCGAGCGGCTCAAGGGGATGGGATTTGAGATCGTCAACAGCGGCATCTCGGGGGAGGTGTGCCGGGATCGCAATCTGCTGACCGGTGACAGCCCGCTGGCCGGCAATCCGCTCGGCAAGCTGGCCGCCACTACCCTGCTGGAGGCGGTGAGCCACCAATAGTGTCACGTCCCTCGCAAGAGGGGCTGGCAGAGCAGAGCAGGCAGGAAATAGAGCAGGGCCGTCGCGTGACGGCCCTGCTCTATTGGGTCTGGAACAGGCTTGGCTCAGGCGGGATAGAGAGCACCCAGTATCGCTGGGCGGCTGGCACCGGTGACAGCCGGCAGGTTGCCGGGTTGGCGGTGGATAAAGCGCTGCGCCAGCCAGGCAAACGCTGCGCCTTCCATCCAGTCGGGGGCGATCCCCAGCTCGGCCGTGTTGGCGATGCGCCAGCCGGGCAGCAGGCTGGCCAGCTCCGCCAGCAGCGGGGTGTTATGGGCGCCGCCGCCGCAGACATACAACTCGGGCCGGCTCTGCGCATCCGCCAGTGTGGGCAGCTGGCGGGCGATGCTGTGGCAGGTGAGCGCCTGCAGGGTGCGCTGCACATCCGCCGGGGCATGGGCGTGACCGGCCAGCTCGCCATCGAGCCAGTCGAGGGTAAACATCTCCCGCCCAGTGCTCTTGGGGTGGGGGGCGGCAAAGTAGGGGTGAGCCAGCAGCTGCTCCAGCAGTGCAGGGATAAGCCGGCCGCTGGCCGCCCACTGGCCGCCGGCATCGTAACCGGCTCCCTGGGGGTGATGGCGGCGATACCAGCCGTCGAGCAGGGTATTGGCCGGGCCGGTATCAAAGCCATAGACGCCATCGGCCTGGCCCGGCAGCACCGAGATATTGGCGATGCCGCCGAGGTTCAGCACCACCCGCAGGGCGCCGGGGCGGGCAAAGAAGGCCTGATGGAAGGCGGGCACCAGTGGCGCCCCCTGGCCGCCGAGGGCCATGTCCATGGTGCGAAAGTCGGCCACCACATCGATGCCGGTCAGCGCCGCCAGCAGGGCCGCGTTGCCGATCTGCAGGGTAAAGCCGAGCTGGGGGCGGTGGCGGATGGTCTGGCCGTGGCTGCCGAGGGCGCGAATATCTTTGGGAGTCAGCCCCGCTTTGGCCAGCAGGGCGTGGGTGGCGGCGGCAAACTCGCGGGCGACCAGGTTGTCGGCGACCCCCATGCGGTCGATCTCGTTGTCGCCCGGGGTGCAGAGAGCGTGCAGCTCGTGGGCGGTCTCCGCTGGCCAGGGGTGGCACAGCGCCGCCTCTACTCGAAGTGCTTCCCTATCCATCGTCACCAGCACGGTGTCGATACCATCCATGCTGGTACCGGACATCAAGCCTATATAGCGTTCAGTCATCAGGCTTCCTTACTTGCAGCGCGGGAAAACGTACGTGAGAGAGGGGGCGGCCTCGATCCCATGCCGTATTCTGGTACCGGACATCAAGCCTATATAGCGTTCAGTCATGGGGCTTCCTTACTTGCAGAGCGGGAAAACGCACGTGAGAGAGGGAGCGGCCTCGATCCCATGCCGTATTCTGGTGCCCGACATCAAGCCTATATAACGCTCGCTCATGACTGCTCCTTGTGGGTCTCTGGCATGGTGGCTCAGCTGCCGCCGTTGGCCCGCTTGTTCTGTGCCAGCTGCAGCTCCGGGCTGTCCAGCTTGGCCAGCTGGGGCATGGCCTGGGCCTTGAAGTTGGCCAGCGCCCGCCCGCTGAGAGACTCCGCCTGGGGCAGGTTGAGGGTGCGCGGGTTCTTGTGCACGCCGCCCACCACGAACTCATAGTGCAGGTGTGGGCCGGTGACCCTGCCGGTGCCGCCGAGCAGGCCGATGGTCTGGCCCTGCTTCACTCGCTGCCCCTTGTTGACGGTGCGCTTGGAGAGGTGCAGGTACTTGGTCACGTAGTTGCCAGCGTGCTTGATGAAGACGTAGTTGCCGTTGAACTGGTTGTAGCCGGCGGCCACCACGCTGCCGCCGCCCGCCGCCATGATGGGGGTCCCCACCGGCGCCACGTAGTCGATGCCGTTGTGGGGGCGCACCTTGCCGGTGACCGGGTGCAGCCGGCGCGGATTGAAGTTGGAGCTGATGTACTTGAAGTTGACCGGTGCGCGCAGGAAGCTCTTGCGCATCGCCTTGCCATCCGGGGTGTAGTAGTTGCCATCCTCGTTCAGCACGGCGCGATAGGCGGTGCCCTGGTTGATGAACTCGGCGGCCAGGATGTCGCCGGAGGCAACCCGCTCGTCATCCTGGTACTTCTCTTCGTAGACCACCCGGAAGCTGTCGCCCGGCTGCAGGTCCTGAGCGAAGTCGATGTCCCAGCCGAAGATGGCGGCCAAGTCCATGATCTGATCCTCGGTCATGCCGGCGTCGACGGCTGCGCCCCAGAAGCTGGAGCGGATCTCGCCCTTGGCCACCTGCTCGCGGGTGTCGAGTTCGAGTTTGACCGGTCTGGCCACGAAGCTGTCGGCCTTGCGGCTCACCTTGAGCGCCTGCTCCAGGCTGTGGGGGTAGTAGAGGCTGTGCAGCTTGCCGCCCTTGGTGAGCTTGAAGGTGAGCTCCTGGCCTGGCTTGAGCAGGCGCAGGGTATCCGTGCCCTCGAGCTGGTCGATGAGGTGCAGATCCGTGGTGCTGAGGCCGAGGCGCTGGAAGATGATCCCCATGTTGTCACCGCTGCGTACCTTAACCTGCTTGGTGATGTAGCTCGGCTTGGGCGGGGCGACGGGCTTGGCTTCGGCCAGCCGCGCCTCCTCGTCGACCTGCTGCTCGATGGCCAGCTCGTTGCCGTTGTCATCGACCCGGGTAGCGACTGCCTGTTCGCTCGGCCAGGCCGCCAGCATCATCACCATGATGCTCAGGATCAGCACCATTTTTCGGTGCCAGTGAGGGAGAGAGTTGAAGGCGTGCCAAATGACCATGAGAAGCAGACGAAGTTGAGCCGGGAAGAATGTCGGAGTTTACCGCCTTTCCAATTGGCCCGCCATTCCAGTAATATGTCTGGCCCTGTGGAATCGTGATTGGAGAGTCAAAAAATGTCCCAGCTCGAGGTGGCGCTAGCCGAGATCAAGCGCGGAGCGGAAGAAATTCTGGTGGAAGAAGAACTGGTCGCCAAGTTGAAGGAAGGGCGCCCGCTGCGCATCAAGTTGGGGATGGACCCGACGGCTCCCGACATTCATCTGGGTCATACCGTGATCCTCAACAAGCTGAAGACCTTCCAGGATCTGGGCCATGAAGTGATCCTGCTGATCGGTGACTTCACCGCCATGGTGGGTGATCCCTCCGGCAAGAACGCCACCCGTCCGCCGCTCTCCGAAGAGGCCATCAAGCACAACGCCCTCACCTATGCCGAGCAGGCGTTCAAGATCCTCGATCCCGCCAAGACCCGCATCGAGTACAACTCCACCTGGCTGAGCGAGCTGGGCGCGACCGGCATGATCAAGCTGGCGGCCAAGCAGACCGTAGCCCGCATGATGGAGCGCGACGACTTCAAAAAGCGCTACAGCAACGGCCAGTCCATCGCCATTCACGAATTCCTCTATCCGCTGCTGCAAGGCTATGACTCGGTCGCGCTGAAGGCGGACGTCGAGCTGGGCGGTACCGACCAGAAGTTCAACCTGCTGATGGGCCGCGAGCTGCAAAAAGATGCCGGCATGGCGACCCAGTGCGTGCTGATGATGCCGCTCTTGGTGGGCCTGGACGGCGTCAAGAAGATGTCCAAGTCCGCTGCCAACTACATCGGCGTGCACGATGTCCCGGGCGAGATGTTCGGCAAGATCATGTCCATCACCGACGATCTGATGTGGAACTACTACGAACTGCTCTCCTTCCGTCCACTGGCTGAAATCGAAGAGTTCAAGGCAGGTATCGCTGCCGGCACTCTCAACCCGCGCGACGTGAAGATCTGGCTGGCCAAAGAGATCATCGCCCGTTATCACGACGAAGCGGCGGCCGAAGCAGCCCACGAAGATTTCACCCAGCGCTTCTCCAAGAACGCCATTCCGGACGAAATGCCGGAAGTCGAGCTGGCACTGGAAGGCGAAGGGCTGGCGATTGCCAACCTGCTGAAAGATGCCGATCTGGTGGCCACCACCTCCGAAGCACTGCGGATGATCAAGCAGGGCGCGGTCAAGGTTGACGGCGAGAAGCTGGAAGATGGCAAGGCACTCATCGGTGCCGGTACCGCCGTCTACCAGGTCGGCAAGCGCAAGTTTGCCCGGGTGACCGTCAAGTAAGTCGCCATCTCCGGTGCCGCCATAAGAAAGGCCTCCCTTGCGGAGGCCTTTTTGTTGGCTCATTCCTGCAAAGAGGGATCAACCCTCTGTTTTCAGGAAGTTGCGGTAGAGCATGTAGAGGTGGGCCGAGCTCCAGCTGAAGTTGCTGGCCCCCTGCATGGCGCCGGTCTCCGGGTTGTAGTTCTCGCGGATGGGGCCGCTGCCCGCCAGCCCCTCGGCGTTGGCAAACAGCTTGTTGACCAGCGTCTGGGCATCGCTGCGATAGCCGTAGTTCTCCAGCCCCTTCACCCCGAAGTAGAACTGATCCAGCCAGACCCGGCCGCGCCAGTAGATGTCGGGGTCATAGGCCGGGTTGGTCAGCGCCGCCGTGCCGAGCGGCACCTTGGTGTTGAACTCCTGGGCATTGAGCATCACCTCGCGCACCCGCGCCGCCTTATCCTGGTCCGCCACCTCGGCCCAGAGCGGGCTCCACCCTTCCGGGCCACGGCCGCGGGCGGTCAACAGCTTGCCGACGCAGCTGTTGGCGTCGGGCAGATCCCCCTGGGCTATCTGGCGGTCGTAATAGAAGCCGGAGGCCTCATCGAACAGGCAGCTGTTGATGTAACCAGCCAGCTGGGTTGCTCCTTCGCGATAGCGGCTCGCCTCGTCCGGCTTGCCGAGCAGCTCGGCCATGTCGGCCAGGATGCGCTTCTCCTTGGCGAGGAAGGCGTTGAGCTCCACCGACTCCTGATCGATAGAGAAGCCGATGAGGCTGCCATCGTCCTGATGGTTTTCGAAGAAGAAGACGTTCCAGTCCTGGCGCGCCTTGGCCATGTCGCCGCCATAGGTGTTATCGGCATAGCGCTTGAGCTGATCCGGCTCGATAAAGCCGAAGCGGGCGGCGTTGTCCATGCCGGACTCCCAGCCGGCGCCGTGCTGGGCGCCAATATCCATGTCGGCGTAGCCGCCAACGCTCAATACCTGCTGATAGAGCGCCATGCCGGCGCAGCCATACCAGCCATCTCCTTCATCGGTACAGCTCGACAGATCCAGCCCGGCCGGTGCCCCCGTCGGGTACTGCACCTTGAAGGTGATGTTGCCGAACTCGTCGTTGTGCTCGACGTGACGGGTGGCGCCATATTCGATGATGCCGTTGCGGTTGTTGTCCCGCGCCCGGTACCACCAGTCGTGATAGGCCTGGATCTTCGGATACATCTCGGCGATGAAGGCTTTGTCCTGGGTGGCGCTGTAGATCTCCCAGATGGCCCAGGCGGAGAGGGGCGGCTTGGTGTCGCGCTCGTTCCAGTTGCCGCCGTCGCCACCGCGATCGGCGAGCTTGTTGTAGAAGACGGCGTCGATCACCATGCCGGCATCCTGCGGCCGAACCGGATCATCGGCTTGGATCTGGTAGTCATACATGGCGCGCACGTTGTTCTTGGCTATCTCGGGGTTGAAGTGGGCCATGGCGTAGGCGTGCTTCCAGCTGTCCCAGGCCCAGACCCCGTCGAACCAGCGGGCGGTGTTGGAGGGGGTCACCCCGTCGTGCAGGATGGCGCCGGCCGGCGAGCGCCAGTTGCCGTTGAGGGTCTCCATCGCCTTGACCGCGATGCGTCGCTCCGATTCCGGGATCCCCTGATTGGAGAGGCCGCGCGCCAGGTAATCCTCCCAGCGGCGGATGGAGTCGTCGAAATGGCTGGCGGGGTCGGCCAGCAGCGCCTGGCGGCTCTGCTCGAAACGGTCGGCGTCAGCACGGCTGTGGACATAGCTCTGCAGGGTATAGATATCCTGCTGGCCCTTGGCGGCCAGGGTGAGGCTGGCCTCGCTCACGTAGCCGAGCCCCTGCTCGTCGAGGGTGGTACGGCTGGGCAGGGTGCGATCGATGCGGTAGCTGGCGCTGCCGCTTTGCATGATGTTCCAGGTGCTGCGCAGTTTGCCGAACTGGAATGCCACGCCGCGCTCGGTCTGGCTGATGGTGCGGGTCCAGGCGGGGTACTGCTCGGCGACCGTCTTGTTGGCATCCCACTGGTTGAGCAGCTCCCCCTGCCAGTTGAGCTTGAGGGTGAAGGGGGCGTCAGTATGGTTGATGAGGCGGGTGCGAACCAGCGCAGTGCGGGCATCGCCGTAGCGCAGCTCCAGCTCCAGGGTGAAGGGTTCGAATTCGAAGCGCTGCACCAGCGCCCCCGGGATGGCGTACAGCGCCTGCTTGCTGGCGCTGGTGAGCGGGAAGGCGCGGCCGCTCTCGTCGCTCAGGGTCAGCTTGTCCAATTCGCTTGCGAAGAACAGGCTGTACTCCTCGGCGATGACCATGGGGCCGGTAAAGCCGCCCCATTCGCTGTCGCTGGCGGGCAGCAGGAAGCCGTGCCAGGCGCCGAGATCGAGCAGCGGGTTGTATTTGAGGTTGGAGTAGCTGTCAAAGTCACGGAACTGGAGCGGGGTACCGCTGCGGTCGATCACATTCTGATACTGGTTCGCCAGGGTGGCGCTGGGGGCGGCCGGGCTGCTGGAGTCATTGCCGTTGCAGGCAGTGAGGCCGAACAGGGCGACGCTCAGGGTAACGGATAGTAAACTTTTACGAAACATCTCTCGCTCCAATGACAGTTTTTGTAGGTTAAGGAAGGTGTTTTTTAGTGCTTGTTTTAGTGAAAGCGTTTGCGAGAGCGATTATAGGGCGATTTTGAGGGGATTGTTGGCGCTGCATCACAGTGCAGGAGGGGAAGGTGTGAGCCGGATCACCCGGTTACACGAGGTTACATAGCTTGGTATTTTAGTAACTATTTACTTGTCTGGCGGCAGCCAGCGAGAGAGAGGAGGGGCAGGTGCGCAGGTATTGATAGGGGGTCAGGCCGAACTCCTGCTTGAAGCGGGCGGCAAAGCGGCTGGGGGAGTCGTAGCCACAGGCGAGGGCCGTCTCCAGCGGCGCCAGCCCCTGCTGCAGCAGGGTGAGGGCGTGGCTCATGCGCACCTGGGTCAGCAGCTGGCGAAAGCTGCGCCCCTCGGCGGCCAGCTTGCGCGCCATGGAGGCGCGGCTCATGGCGAAGTGCGGTGCGACCCCCTCCAGGGTGTGATCGGCGCCCGGCTCCACCCCGAGGTAGCGGGCCAGCCGCTCGCCGAGGGTCATGGTGTGGGCGGGAAACAGCAGGTCGAGCCCGCCGGCGGCCTGCAGCTCGGCATAGAAGCCCTGCAGCAGCTGGGCCTGGGTGGTCTCATTGAGCCGCCGATCCGCCATGGAGCAGACCAGCTCGAAACAGAAGGCTAGCGCCGGACTGACCGCCAGGCGCGGCTCCCTGAGCGGGCCGGCCTGGGCCGCGCCGAGCCATTCGACGGGGGGCGGGGTCAGCAGGGTCAGCGCGCGGGAGCGAAACTTGCCCTGCTCCGGCTGGTTGACGAAGGTGAGCTGGTGACCGGCCGGGATCAGCAGCCAGCTCGCCTGATCGAATGCCAGGCGCTTCTCCTGCCACCACAACTGCTTGTGACCCTGCTCCACCCAGATGATGGTGGGGGCGTAGATGAGTACCCGGTGCAGCGGCTGCTGGCGGATCCCGAGATAGTGGTGCAGTTGCAGCAGCGGCGTGCTCATCCGGCTGGCTCCTAGGGGGTGACGAAGGTGGCGGTCAGGGTGGCCTTGCCAAGGGCCATGCTGTTGAGCATGTAGCCTACCATGGCGGGCGGGGTGTCTGCCTTCACCTCCAGGGGCTGGGGCAGGGCCCAGGCGGTAAACTGGTAGCGGTGCATGCCGTGGCCGGCGGGCGGGCAGGGGCCGCCGTAACCCTGACTGCCGAAGTCGGTCTTAAGCTCCAGCCCCTGCTTGAGCTTGCCGGAGGCGTTGCTTGGCAGTTCGTTCTGACTGGCAGGCAGGTTCACCACCAGCCAGTGCCACCAGCCGCTGCCGGTGGGGGCGTCGGGGTCATAGGCGGTGATGGCGACGCTCTTGGTGCCGGCAGGCAGGTCCTGCCAGCTCAGCTGGGGCGAGCGGTTGTCACCGCTGCAGCCGAAGCCGTTGAAGCTGAAGGCCTTGTCCATCAGCTGGCCTTCGTGGATGTCGCTGCTCTTTAGGGTCATGGCACTGGCGGGCAGGGCCGCCACGCACAGTAGGGAGAGCAGGGTGGTACGCTTGGCAATCTTCATGGTGAGGCTCCTCGGTGGATGATGGGATCAGTCTAGCGAAGAGGAGGAGGATGTGAGTGACTCAACCGCTCAAAGTGGCCGTCTTGCTGCCATGATATGAGTCTTTACGTTGATTTTTAATGAGGGCGGTGAAAGAGATGTGGTGCGCCCGGGCATAAAAAAACCGGCATCCTGGATGCCGGTTTTTTACTGTGCTGACAGCTGATCGCGCGACTTAGCGCAGGATCATCTCGTCACGGCCCGGGCCGACGGAGACCATCGGCACCGGTACGCCCAGCAGCTCTTCGATGCGCAGTACGTACTGCTGAGCCGCTTTGGGCAGCTCGGCGAAGGTACGGCAGCCGGTGATGTCTTCGCTCCAGCTTTCCATTACTTCGTAAACCGGCTTCAGACCGGCAGTTTGCGGCCAGATCGGGTTCTCGGTGTGGGCACCTTCGTAGGCGACGCAGATCTTCAGATCCGGCAGACCGGTCAGGCAGTCCAGCTTGGTCAGCGCCACTTCGTTGGCAGCCTGCAGCTCGACACCGTTCTTGGTGGCAACGGCATCGAAGTAGCCGACGTCACGGGGACGACCGGTGGTGGCGCCGAACTCGTTGGCGATCTTGCGGAACTCGTCCTGGTTCTCCATGGCGGTCAGCAGGGTGCCGGTACCGACGGAGGTGCTGAACGCCTTGGCGACGGCGATGACGCGCTCGGGACGCAGACCCGGCAGGCCGCCACCGATGCCGGCATAGGCGCCGGAAACGTGGGAGGAGGTCACCCAGGGGTATTCGCCGTAGATCAGATCACGGCCGGCGCCCAGCTGGGCTTCGAACAGCAGGGTCTTGCCTTCGGCCTGCAGCGCTTTGAGCGGCATGCTGACGTTGCAGACAGAGTCGATCCAGGGTGCGGACACTTCCAGCAGCCAGTCAGCCATCTCCTGGGCGGTCTGGTTGAATTCGAAGGTCGGGTAGAGGGCCTTGAGCTGCGGCAGTTTCCAGTCGAGGAAGAATTGAATGCGCTCGACCAGTACTTCCGGCTGCTTCAGCCAGCCCACCAGGATCGCCTTCTTCATGACGCGATCGCCATAGGCGGGAGCGATGCCCTGACGGGTGGAACCGTAGGCGCCGTCACCCAGGCGCTGCTCTTCCAGGGTATCTTCCATGGCGTGCAGCGGCAGGCAGAGGGTGGCGCGATCAGAGATGGCCAGCTTGGGAGTGACGCCGGAGGCTTTCACTTCGTCCAGCTCGACGGTCAGTTTCTCGGGGCTGATCACCATGCCAGGGCCGAGCACGACCAGGCAATCCGGGTTGAACACACCGCTCGGAACCTGGTGCAGCTTGAAGGTGCCAAGGTCGTTGACGACGGTATGGCCGGCGTTGTTGCCGCCCTGGAAGCGAATGCTGGCGCCTGCTTGGCCTGCCAGATAATCCACGATGCGGCCTTTGCCTTCATCACCCCAGTTGGCACCTACGACTACGATAGACGACATGACTCTTTCTCCTAAGACGTTAGGCGATCATCCTAGGAGGCTCAGGAGGATTAGAAAAATTAATTATCTTTATAATTCCGATAAGAGAGTCATATAATTGCGGTGAATTTATCGGCAAACCGCCCCGCTGCCGTGCCGACGTCCCCCTCAGGGGCCCGTGTGGCCGTGGCGGCACAAGAGGATCCCCATGCTGGATATTCACTGGTTGCACACCTTCGTCACCCTGGCCCGGCTGCAGCACTTCGGCCAGACTGCCACCGAACTGCACATGACCCAGCCCAATGTGAGCCTGCACCTCAAGAATCTGGAGCAGGCCACCCGGGTCAAACTCATCGAGCGCAGCCCGTTTCGGCTGACCCAGGCGGGCGAGCGGCTGCTGCAAAGCGCCGAGCGCGCCATCGCCGAGCTGCAGCTCTGCCAGTCCGATCTCAACGCCCTCAACCAGCTGAGTCAGGGGACGCTGGCCATCGCCGCCAGCGACATCATCTCGCGCCTGCTGCTCATTCAGCCCTTTCAGCGCTTCAAGCAGGAGTTCCCCGGCATCGACCTCACCCTGTTCAACACCACCTCGGATCAGGCGGCGGAGCTGGTCAAGGCGGGCAAGGCGGATCTGGGCTTCGTGATGGCGCAAAAGCGCAGCGAGCCGCTGTTCTACACCGAGTTGCAGCAGGTGACCTGGTGCGCGCTGGGCCACGGTCTCGCTCGCTGGCAGGCGCGGGCAAAGGCGGGGGAGAGCGATCCCCTCGACGAGCCGACCCTGATCCTGCTGGGCCACGACACCCGTACCCGGGCGCTCATTGACCCCTCTTTGCCGCTGCTCGGTCTGCCCAGCTGCCGCATCATGGAAGTAGGCAGCGTGGACGCCCAGCTCGACTGGGCCGAGGCGGGTTTCGGGGTGGCCATAGTGCCGGACTTTTCCATTCACCCGCGGCTCAAGCTGACCGCCCCGGTGACCCGGCTCACCGATTTCCCCGGCACCAGCTTGGGGTACGTGGTGCGCCAGAACCAGGTGCTGTCGCGCGCCATCAAGCAACTGCTGCACTGGGTGGAGCAGGAGATCCAGCGCCCGCAGCCGTTGCCGGACGCCAGGGCTTGAGCCCACCCAATATCGAAACAAAAAGAGGCCACCCTTGGGTGGCCTCTGTCGTTGTGGCTGTTTGGCGGCCTTACTTGGCTGGCACGCCGTCCCCGGTCGGTGAGGCGGCGCTTGGCGTGGCCGGTGCCGGTGCTGTCGATGCCGGTTCGGCGGGGGCCGGAGAGGAGGGTTGTTCCCCGCTCATCACGGCAGAGGGGCTTGGCGCGGCCGTGCCCGTCAGTTTGCCGCCCTGCTCCACGGCGGCCCCTTCGAGCACGTTACTCGCGCCAGGTTCGGTAGTTGTGGCTGCCGAGGGAGTCGGCAGCAGGGCGCCAGGGGTCTGCCCGGACGAGGTGGCGGGCGTACCTTCCGGGGAGGGGGCGCCCGTTTCACCGGCAGGTTGTGCCGTGTTTTCACCGGCGGGGTGTGCCAGTTCGGTGGGCTGCGCGGCTGATGAAGTTGCCAGGGCCTCCGAGGTGGCCGGAGCCGGGCTCAGGGTTTCGGGCAGCAGGGCGGGCGGGGCATCCGCCATGCCGGCGTGGCGCGGTACTTCCGCCTCGCCCTGCATTCCCTCCAGGGTGAGGGCAGTGAGGGCCGGATGGAGGCGGGTGAACTGCTTGAGTCGCCCGCTCAACACGTCGCGCACGGTGCGCACCTCGCCCTCTGGCAGGCTGGCCAGCGCCACCAGCTCGGCGGTGACGGCGAAGGTGTTGACGCCGCTGGGCTGGCCCGGGTAGAGGTTGGCGCCGATGCGGCTGCGCTGATAGTAGGGATGCTGTTTGAGCAGCGCGTCGACCTGCTCTCCTTCGATGGGGATGAGGCGCGCCTTGCAGCGGCCGGTGAGATCGCCGATGGCTTGATTGGGGTGGCCCGCCACCACGAAGGCGGCGTCCAGGGTGCCGTCACAGAGCCCCTCCAGCCGGTTGTTGGCCGCGGCGGGGATGACGGGGGCAAAGCTCTTGGCCTGCCAGCCCATGGCATCGAGCAGGGCCTGGCTGGTGATGTGCTCGCCGGAGCCCGGATTGCCCAGATCGACCCGTTTGCCCTCGATGTCGGCCAGGGTGTTGATGTTGCTGTTGGCGCTGGCGAGCAGGGTCAGCGACTCCTGATGAAGCCGGTAGAGGCTGCGCAGCTGGTCATCGGGCGCCTGACCCATGAAGGGGCCGGTGCTGTGGGCGGCATGGTGCACCACATCGGACTGCACCAGCGCCAGCTGCACTTTCCCTTGATGCAGCGCCTTCAGGTTGGCAAGGGAGCCGGAGGTGCTCTGCACCGAGCAGTGCAGGCCATGGTTGGCCGTCTCTTCATTGAGCAGCCGGCAAATGGCGCCACCGGTCGGGTAGTAGACGCCGTTGAGGGGCCCAGTACCGATGGTGAGATAGGCAGGCGTGGCTGCCTGCAGGGGCAGCGCCAGGGCCGCCGCCAGCCAGGGCAGGGTGCGGCGAAGCAGGGTCGGCAGAGGGTGCAAGGCTGGTTGGGGCATAGTGAACCGGATCAATGGCTGATAAAAGGGATGGGCTGGCCCATCCCGGTTGGCATTCGGCCGCGCCAGCTGCTGGCGGCGGCACTGTGCCGTATTCGGCGCCATCGACAATCCCGGGTTGCGGGGCCGTGGCGGCATGTTGCGAAAATATACCCTATTGCGATCGGATACGGATCTGGCTGACTTCAATATATTGCGGGGCCAGCTGCTGCCGGCCCCGCCACTGCCCATATGGTGAGGCCATGAGGGAGAGCGCGCGTGATCAGCGCGCCAGAATGGCCTTCTCCATGCGGGCCAGCGCCTCGACGAGGCGAGCCCGGGTGCAGCCGAAGTTGAGGCGCACGAACTGGCCGTCACCAAACTGGGCGCCGGGGGAGAGCCCCACCCCGGCCTGCTCGAAGAAGGCGATGGGGTCGTCCAGCCCGAGCGCACTCATGTCGATCCAGGCGAGGTAGGTGGCCTGGTGGCGCGCCAGTTTGATGCCGGGCCAGCGGGCGACCGCCTGTTCGATCAGGGCCAGGTTGGCGGCCAGGTAGTCGAGCTGTTCGCTGAGCCACTGTTCGCCCCCTTCGTAGGCCGCCTCTGCCGCCACGAAGCCCAGCAGGTTGACGTCGGCACTGATGCCGCGCATCGCCTGCTGCAGCTTGAGGCGCAGGCGGGCATTGGGAACCACTGCGAAGGAGCAGCAGAGCCCGGCGATGTTGAAGGTCTTGCTCGGGGCCATCATCACCGCCGAGCGCTCGGCCGCCGCCGGGCTGATGGCGCCGTAGGGGATGTGGCGGGCGTCCTTGTCCAGCAACAGGTCGCAGTGAATTTCATCGGAGCAGATCACCAGGTTGTGGCGCTCGGCGATGGCGTCGATGGCCAGCAGCTCCTCGCGGGTGAACACAGTGCCGCCCGGGTTGTGCGGGTTGCACAGCAGCAGCAGATCCGCCGCCGGCGCCTGGCGCTCCAGCTCCTCGATGTCCAGCACCCAGCGACCGGCCTCTTCCACCATGGGCACGGTGAGCAGCGGCCGGTCGTTGAAGCCCGGCGCTTGCAGGAAGGGGTAGTAGACCGGCTTGGGAGTGATGATGCCACGGCCGTGCTGGCTCCAGGCCTTGCAGGCGAGGTTGAGACCCGGCACCACGCCGGGCAGGAAGACGATCCACTCGGGCTGGATGGTCCAGCCATAGCGGCTGGCCAGCCGCGCGATGATGAGTTCGATCAGCCGGGGAGAGGGGCGCGAGTAGCCGAAGATGCCGTGGGCGACACGCTGGGTGAGGGCCTCGATGACGGCAGGGGGGGAGACGAAGTCGGTGTCGGCAACCCACATGGGCAGCACGTCCTGTCCCTTGTACTTGTCCCATTTCAGGCTCATGGTGCCGCTGCGATCTATTTCCCGGTCAAAATCAAACATGTGAAATCCTTATGCTGGCCAGTGGGCTTTCACTGTACGGGGTCGGGGACGGGGTCGCAAGCCTTGAGGTGGCTCTTGATAATGACATAAAATAAGCGACGCCATTTCATGCACTTGCCGAATTTTGGCCAGTTTTCTTCCCTCCAATCAGTGGTAATTCTATGCACTTGCTGACCGCCGCTCGCAACAGGACGGACCCCGTCTCTCTCTCTTTTCTGGCCGTGACCTTTATGACCGGGGTGGCGGTGGCACTGCAGGTGCCCACCTTGAGCCTGTTCCTGGCCGAGGAGGTGCAGGTGCGCCCCTTCCTGGTAGGGCTCTTCTATACCGTCAACGCGGTGATCGGCATCCTCATCAGCCAGTGGCTGGGCCATCGCTCCGACAACAAGGGGGATCGCAAGCGGCTGATCCTGCGCTGCTGCTTCGCCGGCGTGGTGCTCTCCCTGCTGTTTGCCTGGAACCGGCAGTACTGGTTGCTGGTGAGCCTGGGGGTGTTGCTGGCGAGCCTGGCGGCGACCGCCAGCCCCCAGCTGTTCGCGCTGGCGCGGGAATACGCCGACAGCCGCAACAAGCGGGCCGACATGTTCAGCTCGGTGTTGCGGGCCCAGTTCTCGCTGGCCTGGGTGATAGGGCCGCCCATCGCCTTCGCGCTGGCCATCGGCTACGGCTTCGAGGTGATGTACCTCGCCTCCGCGGTGGCCTATCTGCTCTGCGCCTTCGTGGTGTGGCGCTGGCTGCCCTCGTTGCCGCTGCCGGTGATGGACAGCGAGGTGGAGCGGGTCAGCAGCTGGCGGGATCCGTCGGTGCGGGCGCTCTTTATCGCCTCCACCCTGATGTGGACCTGCAACAGCATGTACCTCATCAACATGCCGCTCTACATCACCCGCGAGCTGGGGCTGGAGGAGAAGCTGGCCGGGGTGCTGATGGGCACGGCGGCGGCCCTCGAAATCCCCTTCATGCTGCTGGCGGGCCATTACACCCAGCGCTTTGGCAAGCGCCCCATGATGCTGCTGGCGGTGCTGGCCGGAGTCGGCTTCTACGTGGGGCTGGTGACCCTGTCGAGCCAGCATGCCCTCATTGCGCTGCAACTGCTCAACGCCATCTTCATCGGCATCGTCGCCGGCATCGGCATGTCCTACTTCCAGGATCTGATGCCGGGTCGCGCCGGGGTGGCGACCACCCTGTTCGCCAACAGCATCCGCACCGGCTCCATCATGGCGGGGGCGATAGCGGGGACTGTGGCGGAGATCTGGAGCTTCCACGGGGTCTTCATGGTGGCCATGGGGCTGGCGCTGCTGGCGCTGGCCGCCTGCTGGCGGGTGCCGAACGTCTGAAGCTGAAAGGGTGAGGGGGCGAGCGGGTTGGCCCGCCTCAATGTCTGTGGCGGCGGGGAGGCGCTCTAGCGGTCGTTGTCGTTCTGGTATTCGTTGCGCAGGCAGCGCAGCAGCAGCTCGGTGGCCGGACCCAGCGCGTCGGCCGACGGGGTCAGCAGATAGGTATAGAGGTGGCGCTCGTTGCCGCTCGCCAGATCCAGCGGTACCAGGGCGCCGCTTGTCAGCTCTTCCTGCACCAGGTGGCGCGGCAGCCAGGCGTAGCCGAGGCCGAGCTTGAGCATGGCGATCACCTCGTGATAGTGGGTCGCCTTCCAGCCGGTGTCGTCCGCGTCGTTCCAGTCCACCGAGCGGTGAATGGGGGGATGCAGGCTGATCTGGTTGTGGCTGGCCAGCTCCTCGGCGGCGATGGCGCCCCCCTGGGTGGCGAGCGGGTGCTCGGCCGAGCAGAGCGGCAGCAGGCACACCTCGTCCAGCGGCAGGCCGGTGCGATCGTGGGGCAGGTGTTCGGAGAGCATCAGATCCCCCACCTGCAGGGCATTGAAGTGGCAGTGGATGCGCTCGTGCAGATTGACCCGGCAGCCCCGGCTGCGGGGGTAGAAGTGGGCCAGCGCCCGATAGAGCCGCTCGCGCGGTTGCAACACCGACACATAGAGGTTGATCTGCGGCTCCCACTGCCGTTCCAGGTTGTTGGCCAGATTCTCCAACTCTTCCACCTGCTGGCTGAGCTGACGGGCCCGCTTGAGGAAGATCTCCCCCGCCGGCGTCAATACCGCCTTGCGCCCTCTCACCTCCAGCAGAGCCACACCCAGACTCTGCTGCAGCTTGGCTACCGCATGATTGAGAGAGGATTGGCTCTTGTTCAGCGCCTCGGCGGCCTGGGCGTAGCCGCCACAGTCCACCACGGCCTGAAAGATCCGCCATTGCTCAAACGTGCTCTTGGGACGAAACATATCTCAACCTGATAAGGGAGCGGATGTTGCAACAGGGTGCCGACGGCACCCTATTGAATGTAACCCCATGCGGCGCAGGGTTGCGGTTATTTTGTTGATTTATTTGGGCTGGGCCACAAAGGTCTGGCCGGTTTTGCCCCGGCTGTCCGCACCCATCAGATAGAGATAGAGCGGCATCAGGTCGGCCGGGGTCTTGAGGTTCATCGGATCTTCGGCCGGGAAGGCGCTGGCCCGCATCTTGGTGCGGGTGCCGCCCGGGTTGAGGGTGTTGACCCGCACGCCGGTATTTTCCAGCTCGTCAGCCAGCACTTCCATCATGCCTTCGATGGCGAACTTGGAGATGGCATAGGTGCCCCAGTAGGCGCGGCCCTTGCGGCCCACGCTGGAGGAGGTGTAGACGATGGAGGCATTGCCCTGCTCCTTGGCGGTCTGGCGGATGAGCGGCAGCAGCGCCTGGGTCAGCAGGAATTCGGATTTGACGTTGACCTGCATCACCTCGTCCCACTCCTGCTCCTGGATGTGTTCGAACGGTGACAGGGTGCCGAGCAGGCCGGCGTTGAACAGCACACCGTCGAGGCGGCCGAACTGCTGGGCGAAGGTCTCGGCCATGCCAAGGTAGTGGCTCTTGGTCGCCCCTTTCAGATCCACCGGCACGATGGCGGGCAGCGGGTGGCCGGCGGCCTCGATCTGGTCGTAGACAGCCTCCAGCTTGGCGCTGGTGCGGCCGAGCAGGATCACGGTGGCGCCGTGGGCCGCATAGGTGAGCGCCGCTTCGCGGCCGATGCCGTCACCGGCACCCGTGACCAGAATGACCTTGTCCTTGAGCAGATCCTGGGGGGCCTGATAGTTGAACATGACAACTCCTGTTAACAATTCGTGGCAGATGCGCGCGGCAAATAGAGGGGCAAGTGTACTGATCCCGCACGGCGTTTGACCAGTATGAGATGGCAAAAATGTGAATAAATTAGAGGGGTTGTGATTGTCGATTGGCATTTTTGACGGGTTGACGCAGAGTTTTTGCGCACACCGGGCAAACTCCCTAGAATGTGAAAAAATCGTCCCCCCGGGGCACACCAGTGGAGCATCAAGTGGCATTTTTGACCGAATACGGCCTGTTCCTGGCCAAGACCCTCACCCTACTGCTCGCCATCGGCGCCGTCATCCTGATGGTGGTGAGCTGCCGTCAGCCCAAATCCCGCAAGGGGGAGCTGGTGGTGACCGATCTCTCCAGCGAGCTGGAGCAGGGACGTCACCAGTTGCAGGCCGCGCTGGCCGGCAAGGCGGAGCGTAAGCAGCTGGAGAAGGCACGCAAGGCCGAGCACAAGGCGCGGGCCAAGAGCGAAGATGCGCGCAGCCGGCTGTTCGTCATCGATTTTCACGGCAGCATGGATGCCAAGGAGGTGGCCTCCCTGCGTGAAGAGGTGAGCGCCGTGATAGGGGTGGCCCAGCCCGGCGACGAGGTGCTGCTGCGGCTCGAATCCGGCGGCGGCGTGGTACACGGCTACGGCCTGGCTGCCTCCCAGTTGCAGCGGCTGCGGGATCGTGACATCAAGCTGACCGTGGCCATCGACAAGGTGGCGGCGAGCGGCGGCTACATGATGGCCTGCGTGGCGGATCAGATCCTGGCAGCGCCGTTCGCCATCGTCGGCTCCATCGGGGTGATCGCCCAGCTGCCGAACTTCAACAAGCTGCTCAAAAAGCACGACATCGAGTTCGAGATGCACACCGCCGGCCAGTACAAGCGCACCATCACCATGTTTGGCGAGAACGACGATCAGGGGCGCGAGAAGTTTCGCGAGGAGCTGGGCGCCATCCACGAGCGCTTCAAGGCATTCGTGGCCGAGCACAGACCCAACCTCGACATCGACAGCGTCACCACCGGCGAACACTGGCTGGCGAGCCAGGCCAAGCAGCTCGGGCTGGTGGACAGCCTCTGCACCAGCGATGACTATCTGCTGGCCCAAGCCAGCCAGCACAAGGTGGTCGGCATTCGCTACAGCAAGCCAAAGAGTCTGACCCAGAAGCTCGGTCAGCAGGCCGCCGTGGCGCTGGAGTCCGGTCTTGGTCGGTTGTGGCAGCAGAGCCCCTGGCGCTGAGTCAGGGCAACGTAAAACCCAATAAAAAAGCCGGGCACTTGCCCGGCTTTTTCATGGCGTCGGCGCTGCAGGCCGATGGCGCGTCTCAGCGCTGGAACGGGTAGACGGAGCCGAGTTTGAGGATCTGGGTCAGCTCGTCCAGCGCGGTGCGGGACTCTATGACCAGCGCCGGATCCCGCAGGTCATCCAGTGCCAGGCTGTCGCGGTAGTGGCGATCGACCCAGCCATCGAGGCGGGAAAACTGGCTGTCGGTGATGAGGCAGGCCGGGTTGACCGCAGCCAGCTCGGTGTCGTTCATGGCCACCCGCAGCCGCAGGCAGGCGGGGCCGCCGCCGTTGCGCATGCTCTGCTTCACGTCCATGTAGTGCACCCCCTTGATCGGGGTCCCCAGGGTCACCAGCTTGGCCAGATAGGCGGATACCGCCGGGTTGTCGCGACATTCGGTGGGGGCGATGATCGCCATCTCGCCGGAGGGCAGGGTGAGGATCTGGGTGTTGAACAGATAGGACTTCACCGCATCCTGCACCGACACCTCGGCAGTCGGCACCTCGATGAAGTGCAGCTCGCCGTCGCCGAACTTGGTGCGCACCTCGGCCAGCGCCGAGGCGGTGTTGAGAAACGCCTGCTGGTGGAAGAACAGCACGTTCTGGTTGCCCACCGCGATCACGTCGTTGTGGAACACCCCCTGATCGATGACGTCCGGGTTCTGCTGGATGAAGACCGCGCTCTCGTCCCCCAGGCCGTGCAGGCGGGCGATGGCCTGGCTCGCTTCCAGGGTCTGGCGGGCCGGGTAGCGTTTGGGGGCGGGCTGGGAGACGTCGAAGGCGCTGCGGCCATAGACGAACAGCTCGACCCCGGACTCGCCATAGGCGCGGCACAGCCGGGTGTGGTTGGCGGCCCCCTCGTCGCCGAAGTGGTCGTTCTCCGGCAGGTGCTGATGGTGATAGAAGTGGCGGTCGTTGTTGAACACGGCGCGCAGGATGCGGCCGGTTACCTCGGGTTCGAGGGAGCGGTGAAACTTGTTGGTCAGGTTGGCGGGGGTGAAGTGGATGCGGCCATCCTGGGTATCGGCACTCGGGGAGACGGTGGCAGCGTTGGCGGTCCACATGCTGGAGGCCGAATAGCAGGCGGCCAGCACGGCGGGAGCCTGTTTGGCGGCCTGGGCCAGCACGCTGGCATCGTTGCCGGTGAAGCCGAGGCGGCGCAGGGTGGCGAGATCCGGTCGCTCCTGCGGTGCCAGCACTCCCTGGGTCATGCCGAGCTCGGTCAGTGCCTTCATCTTGCGCAGACCCTGCTTGGCCGCCTCCTTCGGATTGGACGCCTCCTTGGCATTGTTCTGGGAGGCGACGTTGCCATAGGACAAGCCGGCATAGTTGTGAGTCGGGCCGACCAGGCCGTCGAAGTTGACCTCGAAGTGCTTCATTGAGTACATCCTTTCGATTTTTATATGGGTAGCGGTTCCTTCCGCGCACAATGCTGCGGGATGCAGCCATTATAAGGAGATTTTGTCTTTTGTAACAAGCTGATAACGAAACTGGTTTGTTATGTTACAAGAGCGGTTGGTTATGTCGTTTCAAATATAAAAAGAGGGTGGATATAGCATAAAAATAAAAAAGCGGTTGCTTCCCGCGGCTCGGCTTCGCATTAATAAATAAAGAAACAAAGTGGTTCGGGCTGCCGGGCAAATTTGCTCACAAGATTGCTTTTTCCCGTCAAATCTCTTATACAGCCCCACAAAACCGCACACCAACCCCGTCGGGTGCAATGAGGATAATAGTTACAGCATGGGCAAATCACTGGTCATAGTGGAGTCTCCGGCCAAGGCCAAGACCATCAACAAATATTTGGGCAAGGACTACGTGGTGAAATCCAGCGTCGGTCACGTGCGCGATCTGCCCACCAGCGGCAGCGCCAGCAACGAGCCCAAAAAACCTGTCATTCGCGGCATCAAGCTGAGCGAAGCAGAGAAGGCTGCCAAGGATCGCAATGCCCTGTTCTCACGGATGGGGATCAATCCGACCGCAGGCTGGCAGGCCAACTACCAGATTTTGCCCGGCAAGGAAAAAGTGGTCAGCGAGTTGCAGAGTCTGGCCGAGAAGGCCGACACCATCTATCTCGCAACCGACTTGGATAGAGAGGGAGAAGCGATCGCCTGGCACCTGCGCGAGATCATCGGCGGCGACGACAGCCGCTACAAGCGCGTGGTGTTCAACGAGATCACCAAGACCGCCATCCAGGAGGCGTTTGCCCAGCCATCCGAGCTGAACATTCACCGCGTCAACGCCCAGCAGGCCCGTCGTTTCCTCGACCGGGTGGTGGGCTACATGGTTTCCCCGCTGCTGTGGAAGAAGCTGGCCCGCGGCCTCTCCGCCGGTCGGGTACAGTCCGTCGCGGTGCGCCTTATCGTCGATAAAGAGCGCGAGATCAAGGCGTTCGTGCCGGTCGAGTTCTGGGATCTCAACGCCGATCTGCTGACCGCCGACAAGAGCGATCTGCGGATGGAAGTGGTCAGCCGCAATGGCGCCGACTTCAAGCCGGTGACCCAGGCCGAGACCTTCGCCGCCGTGGCCGCCTTGGAAGGGGTCGACTACAAGGTGGTGAACCGGGAAGACAAGCCGACCGGCTCCAAGCCGTCCGCCCCCTTCATCACTTCTACCCTGCAGCAGGCGGCCTCCACCCGGCTGAGCTTCGGGGTCAAGAAGACCATGATGATGGCCCAGCGCCTCTATGAAGCGGGTTACATCACCTATATGCGTACCGACTCCACCAACCTCAGCAAAGAGGCGGTCGAAGCGGTGCGGGAATACATCGGCGAGCAGTATGGCGAAGCCTACCTGCCGAGCGATCCGAACCTGTACGGTGCCAAGGCGAATGCCCAGGAGGCCCACGAGGCGATCCGTCCCTCCAGCGTCCAGGTCACCGCCGAGATGCTCGAAGGCATGGAGCCGGACGCGATGCGTCTGTATGACCTCATCTGGCGTCAGTTTGTCGCCTGTCAGATGACCCCGGCGCAATACGACTCCTCCACCCTGACCGTCAAGGCCGGTGAGTTCGAGCTCAAGGCGCGCGGCCGTACCCTGCGCTTCGCCGGTTGGACCAAGGCACTGCCGCCGATGGGCCGCAAGGGCGAAGACAGCCAGCTGCCGGCGGTGACCGTCGGCGAGATCCTCAAACTCGTCAAGCTGGATCCGCGCCAGCACTTCACCAAGCCACCCGCTCGCTTCACCGAAGCGGCGCTGGTACGCGAGCTGGAGAAGCGCGGCATCGGCCGTCCATCCACCTACGCCTCCATCATCTCCACCATCGTCGATCGTGGTTATGTGCGGGTCGAGAGCCGCCGTTTCTTCGCCGAGAAGATGGGTGAGATCGTCACCGACCGGCTGGTGGAAAACTTCGTCGAGCTGATGAACTACGAGTTCACCGCCAAGATGGAAGACAAGCTCGATGGCATCGCCGAAGGGAGCCTGGAGTGGAAGAAGGTGCTGGACGCCTTCTACGCCGAGTTCACCCAGGAGCTGGAAAAAGCGGACAAGGCGCCGGAAGAGGGAGGCATGCGTGCCAACCAGATGGTGCTGACCGACATCGACTGCCCGGATTGCGGCCGCAAGATGGGCATCCGTACCGCCACCACCGGGGTGTTCCTCGGCTGTTCCGGCTACGCACTGCCGCCCAAAGAGCGCTGCAAGAAGACCATCAACCTCGTCTCCGCCGACGAGTTCGTCTCCGCTACCGACGGTGAAGAGGCCGAGACCGAGGCGCTGCGTGCCAAGCATCGCTGTGGCGTGTGTGGCACCGCGATGGATGCCTACATCATCGACGACAGCCGCAAGCTGCACGTCTGTGGTCGCAACCCGGATTGCGATGGCTACGAAATCGAAAAAGGCCAGTTCAAGCTCAAGGGCTACGAAGGGCCGAGCATCGAGTGCGACCGCTGCGGATCCGAGATGCAGCTCAAGAACGGCCGCTTCGGCAAGTACATGGGTTGCACCAACGACACCTGCAAGAACACCCGCAAGATCCTGAAAAACGGTGATATCGCGCCGCCGAAGGAAGATCCGGTCCCGCTGCCGGAGCTCAAGTGCACCCAGTCCGATGCCCACTTCGTGCTGCGTGACGGGGCGGCCGGCCTGTTCCTGGCCGCCAGCAACTTCCCGAAATCCCGCGAGACCCGTGCGCCGCTGGTGGAAGAGCTCAAGCGCTTCAAGGAGCGTCTGTCGCCCAAGCACCAGTATCTGGCCGATGCCCCGGCGTCAGATCCTGACGGAAACCTCGCCATCGTGCGCTTCAGTCGCAAGACCAAGGAGCAGTACGTGATGACCGAGGTGAACGGCAAGGCGACCGGCTGGACGGCGCACTACGACAACGGCAAGTGGCAGGCGAGCCTGGCCAAGTCGAAGAAGGCGTGATTGCGCGCAGTTCACACTCTGATGAAAGAGGCCCCTCGCAGGGGCCTTTTTGTTTTCGGATGGCGGTATACTGAAACCGCTGCAAGGATGGCAGCGCTGGACACGGAGGTTGTGATGGAGATTAACGAGATCCGGCCGGGAATGACCTGTCTGACCCGGGAAGGAACCGCCTATGTGCTGGAAGTAGACAAGCAGAGTCTGCTGGTGCTGCTGCAGCGGGAGTACGAAACCATCCCGGTGCAGGTGCGCAGCGACGAGATCCTGGCCCCTATCACCCGGTGAGGCGGGCCGCCATCGTCAAAAGGGCAGGAGAAACAGCAGCTCGGCGAGGTCGGGCTGCCACTGCCACTCCCGCATCCTGACCCGCCCGCCAATCACGGGTACCCCCTCTTCCTGCAGCAATCCCGCTTGTTTATCGAAGCCTGCCGACCCCTTGGGCAGTGAGATGGTGCCCGCCGCGCCCAGCACCCGGTGCCAGGGCAGCACCTTGTCGGTCTCCCGCAGCACCTTACCCACCAGCCTGGCCCGACCGGGCAGCCCCGCCAGATCCGCCACCTGGCCGTAACTCACCACGCGACCGGCCGGGATTAGGGCGAGGATCGCCTCGATGCGGGCAACCTTGTTCAGCGGGGCAGGGGTCGATTCCATTCTCATCCGGATCACTCGTCAATAACGACAGAAGCGCCATTGTGGCGCTTCTGTCGGGTGGCTGGCAAATGGGTCAGCCGAAGGTCTGGCTGAGCCCCTTGAGCTGCTTGGCCCGCTCCAGCAGCTCCTGACTGGAGTCGTCGACCTCCTGCATCTTCTGGCTGTTGGCGTGGGAGTACTCGGAGATCTGGTTGATGCTGCGGCTGATGTCCTCCACCACCGTCTGCTGCTGCTCGGCGGCGGCTGCGATCTGGGTGGAGAACTCGGTGACCAGCTCGATCTCCTGCAGCACGCTGTGCAGGCTGCTGGAGCCCTGGCGTGTCATCTCGGCGCATTCGCGGGTCTGCTGCAGGTTCTCCTGCATCATCCCCTTCCAGCGGCCCAGGGTGTGCTGGATTTGCTGGATGCTGCCCTGGATCTGCTCGGTCGCCTTGTGGGTGCGGGTCGACAGGGTACGCACCTCGTCGGCCACCACTGCAAAGCCGCGCCCCTGCTCGCCGGCCCTGGCCGCCTCGATGGCGGCGTTCAGCGCCAGCAGGTTGGTCTGGTCGGCGATGCCCTGGATCTCCCCCATCACGCTGCCGATCCGCTCCGACTCGCTGGCCAGCTCCACTGCCGAGTTGAAGGCCAGCTCCGCCTGTCTGGCGAGCTGCTCGATGCGCTGCTCGGTCTGGGCCAGCTGCTTGTCCGTGTGCTGGCAGCGGCTGCGGGCCTCGCTGACCTGACCGTTGGAGTCCTGGATGTTGCGGGCAATCTCGTGGGCCGTGCTGGCCATCTGGGTCATGGCGGCGGCCATCTGCTGGGTCTGGGCATCCTGCTCGTTGATGTCGAGGCAGGCCTGATGGGAGGCCTGTTTCAGGTTGGTGGCCAGGGTCTGCAGCGGATTGGTCGCATCGTTGACCCGGCCCAGCACGGTGCGGATGCGGGCCTGCAGCATCTTGATGTGAAAGTCGGCGATGGCGCCGGGGCCGTCACCGGAGTAGACCAGCCGGGTCAGGCTGTCGTATTCGCGACCCAGCTGCTGCAGATAGAGCGGCAGGGCGAAGAGCTCGCGCCAGTAGGCGCCGCCGATGAGCAGCAGGGGTAGCTGCATCAGCAGGGCTGTCATCGGGCCTTGACTGCTGGCGGCCCAGCCCAGCAGGCCGAGCAGCAACAGCGCGAGCAGTGGCAGGCGGGCACGGGCGAGGGAGGGGAGGCGGCTGCTGGTGCCGCGCTCCACCTTGAGCAGGGCCTGGTAGGTCTGGCTGGCGATGCGCTTGAGCTGGGGATCCGGCTTGCAGCGTACCGACTGGTAGCCGCTGATCCGGTTGCCCTCGTAGATGGGGGTCACATAGGCATCGACCCAGTAGTAGCGGCCATCCTTGCAGCGGTTCTTCACCATACCGCGCCAGGGTTTGCCCTCCTTGAGGCGGGCCCAGAGATCGGCGAAGGCGGCCTTGGGCATGTCGGGGTGGCGTACCAGGTTGTGATTGTGACCGACCAGCTCCTCGACGGGGTAGCCGGCGATGCGGCAGAAGGCGGGGTTGGCGTAGGTGATCACCCCGCGCAGATCCGTGGTGGAAACCAGTTGTTCGTCGGCAGGAAACTCCACTTCGCTGTCCAGGGTATGGACGTCTCTGCGGGCCATAGGAATACGCTCCGATGTTCTTGTTGATAACTTTGTCGTTGTTATTGTGGCAGATCTGGAGGTGGCTGCAGGCTCGCGCCAGCAGGCGGCAGACCGGCTTCATAGGGGGCTGAATTTTGCCAACAATGGCGGATGAATGGTAGGGGCAAGTTGATGTTTTGTTGGCGAATCGTAAAAAAAAGGCGGCCATCGGGCCGCCAAGGCAAAAAGATAACACTACCTCTGTGGTACCCGGTAACGCACCTGAAGCTGGTCGAGGATCTGCAGCTGGCCCGGCAGACGGGCGGCGAAGTGCTCCCACGCCTTGCGGGCGGGGTCGCTCCAGGCCACCTCGGCGGTCGCCAGCATGCGCGGGAACAACATATAGTCGAGGCGATCGCGAGAGGTGATCAGCTCCGACCATAAGGGGCTCAACACCCCCAGGATGTTATCGTTGGCATGGAAATCGGCTGGGGCCGGGTCACACGCGTAGACCTGCGCCAGATTGAGGGTGCCCGCCCAGTAGAGGCCGGGTTCATGGATGTCCTGGCTCCAGGCGAGATCCAGGTAGAGGTGCTGGGCCGGTGCCATCACCACCGGATAACCGGCGGTCGCGGCGTCGAGCCCGGCCTGGAAGCTGGTCCAGGCGAAGATGGTGGCGTCCCGGCTCACCTTGTCGCCGTGCAAAATCTCCTCCCAACCCAGCATCCGCTTGCCCTTGCCGGCCAGGTACTGCTGGCAGTGGCGCAGCAGGTGGCCCTGCAGCTCGCGGCAATCCTGATACCCCTGCTGCTTCATCAGCTGCTGGCAGGCGGGGCTGTCGGTCCAGACCCCGGCGGGCACCTCATCCCCCCCCATGTGCACCAGCGGCCCCGGGAACAGTTCGCACACCTCGTCCATCACGGCTTCCAGGAAGCGGTAGGTGCCGGGTAGCGCCGGGTTGAGCACGTTGTCGTCAAAATATTGCACCGACAGGTAGCGGGAGCGGTCGGCCTCCTCCACCAGCAGTTCGGGCAGCGCCTTGATGGCAGCGTGGCAGTGACCCGGGATGTCTATTTCCGGAATGATGGTGATGCCGAGCCCGGCGCCGTAGGCCACCAGTTCGCGCACCTCGCTCTGGGTGTAGTAACCGCCGTAGGGCTCGGGGCCGCCGCTCAGCTGGGGCCCCACCGGCAGGGCGTGACCGCGCCAGGCGGCCAGCTCGGTCAGCTGGGGGAAGGCCTTGATCTCGAGTCGCCACCCCTCGTCATCGGTGAGGTGCCAGTGGAAGCGGTTGAACTTGTAGAGGCTCATCAGCTTGAGCAGGCGCTTGAGGGTGGCGAGGGAGTGAAAGTGGCGGGCACAGTCGAGAAAGATGCCGCGAAAACCGAAGCGCGGTGCATCGCTGAGCTCGATGCAGGGCAGGCTCTCGCCGTGCTGCAGATACCACTGGGCCAGGCTGACGAGGCCGTGGCGCCAGCCCGCCTCGCCGCTGGCGGCAATCACTATCTCCTCCGGGGTGATGGTCAGCCGGTAGGCCTCCGGGCCCAGCCCGCTTTCAACCAGCCGGATCTCGGCGTCATGATCTTGCGCCAGCGCGAGCCCGGTCAGCTCGTTGAAGTGGGCCAGCAGCGGGCCGAGCAGGGGGCTCGGGCCGCTGACGTGGGCGCGCTCCGCCAGCCGGAAGTTGCCCTCCAGCAGCAACAGCCGATCCGGCTGGGGCACGATGCCGGCGAGGGGCTCCACCTCGGGCAGATCCGGCGCCGCAGTGGCGGATTGTGGCAGGCCCAGCTCCTCGCCGGTCAGTTCCACCGGCATCAGCTGGGGGCCGCCGCTGGCCTGGGGCAGGCTCAGGAAGAAGCCGCGCGGCATGTCGGAGAGACGCTTGATGGGGGTGTTGCGACAGCAGAAGCACAGCTCGCTGGCCCCCGTTTGCGGGATCAAGACCTTGTAGCTGCCGCTCTGGCGCTCCAGCTCCCCCCCCTCTACCGAGCCGGGGTCGATGTGGCGGGCCAAGCAGAAGTGGAGTTTCCAGGGGGCATCCGGCAGCTGGCTCAGGCTGAAACGAAACCAGACGTCATCGCCGTCGCGTCGGTCGACCTGGGTGTGGATCAGGGGTGCAGACATGAAAATTCCTCTGATGGAGTGAAGGGGACGAACAGCCAGACAGCGTCCTTGTGGTATTGGTCAACCTCGGCCGGGAGCCGCAGGGCTGACATGGGCACCCCCCGCAGCGGGCAGACCGGGGTCAGGCCCGCACTTTGGGGTGGGGTGAATGGGGGCAGGTTCAGGGATGCAGACATGGGTAGGCCTCCGATCGGGCAAACAGGATGGCCCCCTCCAGCGCATCGGCAGCGGGACTGACCAGCGGCAGGTGTGCCAGACGGGGGGCGAGTCGCATGCCGATGCCGCCGAGCAGGGCTATCCGGTCGGCGCCCAGCTGTCGCATCCCCTCCAGCAGAGTAGCCAGCTGTTGGCAGGTTTCATCCAGCAGCTGGCAGGCAAGCTCATCGCCGTCGCTGGCGGCATCGAACACCCAGGGGGCGAAGCGGCCGTAGTCGGCGGGAATGGCGCGGGCGGCCCAGCGCACTACCTCGGCCTGATCCCGCTTGAAGTGATCGAGCAAGCGGATGGCCAGCGTGCTAGGGGGCAGGATGCCGTCGTGGCAGAGCAGGGATTGCTGGATGGCGCGCAGTCCCAGCCAGGCGCCGCTGCCCAGATCCGAGATGGGAAAACCGCGGCCGGAGCAGGTGTGCAGCTGGCCGTGGCGATAGATGAGCCCGGCCGAGCCGGTGCCGGCGATGAGGATGGCCCCCTCCTCGCCGCCAAAGGCGCCGAGGCAGGCACCGAAGGCGTCGGAGGTGAGCCGCACGCTCGCAAAGGGGAAGGGCATGGTCAGCATGGCGTGATAGCAGTCGGCCAGCTCGGCGGAGGCGAGCGCCAGCCCGACCCCCATCCGTTGCTGGGCATCCTCAGTCAGCCCTGCCTCGATACGGGCCTGCTCGATGGCGGCCAGCACGTTGCCGTGGGCGAGCGCGATGCCGAGCTCCAGATTGGAGCCGGCGGCACGCCCCTCGCCGAGCAGCTTGCCGGCCCGATCCCGAATGCGGGCACGGGTGTGGGTGCCGCCACCATCGACCCCGACCCAGTACTCAATCATGGGAACCTCCGAGGGCGCTCTGCCA
Source organism: Aeromonas sp. CD (assembly GCF_033349375.1). NCBI lineage: Bacteria > Pseudomonadati > Pseudomonadota > Gammaproteobacteria > Aeromonadales > Aeromonadaceae > Aeromonas > Aeromonas sp. CD. The sequence continues at coordinate 3,546,859 of NZ_CP137631.1, read as the reverse complement.
GCTGATGGCTAGGGCGAACCAGGCTGCGTGGGGTATCCACTGCTCGCCCCAGCGCCAGTTCTGATCCAGCCGATCCTTGTACGCCTCTGGAATGAATGCGATCTCCGCCTCGTCATCGAAACCGGCGGTGATGCCGTTGCAGACCCCCCCCAGCGCATTGGGATAACCGGCGGTGTAGACGGGGTTGTTGCTGCCATGGCCCGCCAACATGCAGGCGTTGAAGGGATTCTGCCCCAGGATCCAGTCGAGCTGGTGCTGGCCGAAGGTGAGCAGCGGCTTGCACTGGCGCGGCAGCTGGGCCGCGGCGGCAAACGCCATGGCGGCGAGCGACGCCAGCCGTGCGTTCTCCCCCTGCCACCAGTAGCCCGACTCGTTGTGATGGGGCATGAAAAAGCTCACCCGGGGCGCCTCATCGACCCCCTTCACATACTGGCGGGCGAGGGCGAACGGGTTGCCGGGACGGGCGCAAAGCGCCAGCTCGGCGGCCAGCGCCTGTTCGATGACGCGCTGGGCCGTCCCCTGGCGCGCCGGATCCGGCTCGATGGCGAGATACTCCAGCAGCGCCAGCACCGGCAGGCCCGCCTCGGCGGCGTGGTAGTAGGGGCGCGAGCCATCCTCGTTGGCCGACCAGTAGTGGCCGAGCTCAGGGTGAGGGCGCTGGCGGGCACACAGCTTGTCGGCCCGCACTCTGGCCTCTGCCAGCCATTCGGGGCCCAGGGTGCGGGTCAGTTCGATGGCGGCCAGCAGGGCGCAGTAGTCGTCGATGATGTTCTCGACCCCGTCGTCCAGATAGGCCAGGTTGTGTTCACGCAGGTGCAGGTAGCCGCGGCGGGCCGCCTCGGCGTAACGGCTGGCATCAAAGTCGCCGCTGACGCTCTCGCGGGCGGCGCGGGCCAGCGCCGCAATGGCCATGCCGCCCCCTTGCCGAAAACCTGCCTGCCAGCTGGTGGACTTGAGCCCCTGCTGGGTGGCGTAGGCGCACAGCTCGCGCTGGGCGGGATCCTTGCTCCACTTGTCGAACAGGGTCATGTAGAAGAAGCCCGACTCATCCTGCATCCGGCAGAGAAAATCCGCGCCGTGCAGCGCCTCGTCGTTGAGCCGCTTGCAGAGGTTGATCCCGTCGATGTCCTGGCGCGGGGCCAAGAGCTCCCGGCACTTGAGCAGGGACCAGACCACCATGGGGGTCTGCTGGGGGTTGAGGTAGTTGGCGTAGGAGAGGTGGCTCAGGTACTTGCTCACATCCCCGCTGGCGTCATACCAGCCGCCGTGCACGTCTTTGCGCTGATCGCTGCCAAACAGGCGGGCGCTGCGGTCGGCCCGATCGAAGGCGCCGCTGGCGCGCTGCCCCTTGAAGTAGTGAATGACGTCGGAGAGGCAGCGGCTCGCCAGCAGATCCTCGTCGATGGTGAAGGGGGCGGTGCGCACGATGCGCTCCTTGGCGCCCGTCTGGATGAGGGCCTCCAGCCGGTAGTGACCGGGCTCTTTGCAGGGGGAGAAGTCGGCGCGCCAGTAGTGGCGCCCCTGCCAGCCCTCGACCTGACCGGCCGGCTGCAGCGGGACTTCCAGCAGGATGCGTTCGTCATCCTGGCGCAGCAGCCTGAGGTGGCCGCGAATATCGAGGTCGGTGTCGCTCTGCAACAGGGCGATCTTCTCCCCGTCGCACTGGTAACCCACCTGATTGATCAAGAGTTCCATCAACGTCTTACTCCTGTGGCTCGTCTGGTGTGGCGAGGCACATTGCGGGGCCCTGACGGCCCCGTTGCGAGGCGTGGCCGGACGCCGTGTCCGGCCGGTCTGTCATTGGTAGAGGTAGCAGCGCACGAAGTGGTTGTCGGCGAGCTTGCTGACGGGGGGCAGGGTCTCCTTGCAGCGGGGCATCGCCTGATTGCAGCGCCCGGCAAACGGGCAGCCGCAGGACTCCGGTGTCCAGAGCGGGATCTCCCCCTTGCGGCCCCCCTCCAGCTCGGCGTGGATGCTCTTCTCGGGGTCCGGCACCGCCGAGATGAGCAGCTGGGTGTAGGGGTGCTGGGGGTGGTGCAGGATCTCGTCCACCTCGCCCCACTCCACCATGTGCCCCACGTACATCACCGCCAGATCTTCGGCCACGTAGCGGGCGGTGGCGATGTCGTGGGTGATGTAGAGCATGGAGACCCCGAGCTCATCCTTCATCTGCTCCATCAGGTTGAGGATGCCGATGCGAATGGAGACGTCGAGCATGGAGGTCGGCTCGTCCGCCAGCACCACTTCGGCTTCCACCGCCAGGTTGCGGGCGATGTTGACCCGCTGGCGCTGGCCGCCGGAGAGCTGGTGCGGGTACTTGGCCGCGGTGGCCTTGGCGGGAGTGAGCCCCACCTTCTCCAGCAGGCCGTAGACCATGTCGGGCAGATCTCTCTTGTCGATCACCTTGCTGTGCAGCAGCAGGGGGCGGGCGATGTGGTGGTAGATGGTGTGGGTCGGGTTCAATGAACCGAACGGATCTTGCCACACCATCTGCACGCTCTGACGGTAGTCGAGCAGGGCGGTGCCCTTGTTGAACTCCTCGAGGTCGCGGCCACGATAGAGGATGCGGCCGCCGGAGAGCTTGTACATCTTGGCGATGATCTTGGCGATGGTGCTCTTGCCGGAGCCGGACTCTCCCACCACCGCCAGGGCGCGGCCCCGGTGCAGGTTGAAGGTGATGTCCGAGAGGGCCCGCATCTTGCCGCTCTTGATGGCGTTGGAGTTGACGGGGAAGTCCTTGTAGAGGTGCTGGACTTCGATGATGGGGGCGTCGGTTTGGGCGATTTGCATGACAGACATCCTTAACAGCCAGCGGCCTTGTCCAGATAGATCAGGGGATCTTGTTGCTCATCCTGCGCCTCATAGAGGTGGCAGGCGGTTTGTTGGCCGGGGCGGATCTCGGCCAGTTTGGTGTACTGCTGGCGGCAGCGCTCGTGCACCCTGGCGCAGCGGGCCTGAAAGCGGCAGCCCACCGGCACCTCCAGCAGGTTGAGCGGGGTGCCCGGGATCCCTTCCAGCACCGTCTTGGGCCCGTGCAGGGGTGGGAAGGAGTTGCCGAGCCCCTTGGTATAGGGGTGCAGCGGCGCGGTCAGGATCGCCTTGGCCGGCGCCACCTCCACCAGTTCACCGGCATACATGATGCCGATGCGATCGCAAAACTCGACCATCAAGGAGAGGTCGTGGGTGATGAACAGGATGGAGAAGTTGAACTTCTCTTTCAGCGCATAAACCTTCTGCAGGATCTCCCGCTGCACCACCACGTCGAGCGCCGTGGTCGGCTCGTCCATGATGAGCAGCTCGGGGTTGAGCGCCATGGCGATGGCGATCACCAGCCGCTGGCGCATGCCGCCGGAGAACTGGTGCGGGTAGTCCTTGAGTCGGCTCGGGTGGATGTCGACGATGGCGAGCAGCTCCTGGGCGCGCTTGATCGCTTCATAGCGGGTCAGCCCCGGGTTGTGGGCCAGCAGCACGTCGCAGAACTGCTCCTCCATGCGCAGTACCGGGTTGAGCGCATTCATGGCGGACTGGAACACCACCGACACCTGCTGCCAGCGGTAGGATCGCAGCCGCTCGTCGCCGTAGTGGAGGATGTTCTCCCCCTTGAACAGGATCTCGCCGCCGCTGATGTAGGCGGGCGGCTTGTGCAGCCGTGCCACCGAGAAGGCGACGGTGGACTTGCCGCAGCCCGACTCGCCGGCCAGGCCGAACACTTCACCGGGGGCAATGTCGAAGCTGACCGAGTTGACGGCGCGCACGTCGCCGTTCTCGGTGATGTAGTCGACGCAGAGGTTGCGTACCGACAGCAGGGGTTGTTGCGATCTCATGCTGTCTTCTCCTGTACGGCCGGCACCGGCGTGGTGACGGGGGCGGCGAGTTTCTTCCAGCGATTGAGCCCCTTGTGGGAGCGCAACTGCGGGTTGGCGATTTCATCGATGGCGAAGTTGAGCAGGGCCAGGCCGGCGCCCAAGGTGGCGATGGCGAAGCAGGGGGCCAGGATCTCCCACCAGGCGCCGACCAGGATGGCGCTTGAGGTCTGGGCGTTGTAGAGCATGATGCCCCAGCTGACCACGGTCGGATCGCCGAGCCCCAGGAACTCCAGGGTCGCCTCGGTGACGATGGCGTAGATGATGGAGCCGATGAAGCTCACCCCGATGATGGAGATGAGGTTGGGCAATATCTCCACCAGGATGATGCGCCAGGCCGGCTCGCCCAGCACCTCGGCGGCGATGACGAACTCTTTTTCGCGCAGCGCCAGGGTCTGGGCCCGGATGACGCGCGCGCCATAGGCCCAGGAGGTAAAGCCTATGATGAGCGCGATCACCGTCGGCGACGCCTCCCCGATAAAGCTTGCCAGCACCAGCAGCAAGGGGAGGTTGGGGATCACCAGCACCACGTTCATCAGGAAGGTGAGGCATTCGTCTATGACGCCGCCGAAGTAGCCGGCGGTGATGCCGACCGTGATGGCGAGGGCGCACACCAGAATGCCGGCCCCGAAGCCCACCATCAGGGAGATGCGGGCGCCGTTGGTGAACTGGGCCCAGATGTCGTGACCCATGCGGGTGGTGCCCATCACGTACTCGGCACTGGGTGGCTGGTGCGGGCGGGAGACCCGCTTGGTCGGCTCGTAGCTGGCCAGCAGCGGGGCGAACAGTGCCATCAGCACGAAGCTGACCACGATGAAGAGGCCGCAGGCGGCCTTCTTGTTGCCCAGCAGGATTTTCAGAATAGTCGGCATGCGCATCTTATTTGCCTCCGGTACGCAGACGGGGATCCAGGAAGACGTAGAGCACGTCGGCCAGGAAGTTGAAGCTGAGCATGGTGATGGTCATGATGAGCAGCTGCCCCTGAATGAGCGGGTAGTCGCGGGCCAGAATGCCCTGATAGAGGGTCAGACCCAGTCCCGGGTAGTTGAAGATCACCTCGGTGATGAGGGATCCGCCGATGACGAAGCCCAGCGCCATGGAGAGGGCGGTGACGCTCGGCAAGATGGCGTTGCGGGCGCCGTAGTTGAAGATCACCCGGTTGCTGGAGAGCCCCTTGGCCTTGGCCATGGTGATGTAGTCTTCGCCCAGCAGGTTGATCATGTTGTTGCGCATGGTGATGAGAAAGCCCCCCACCTGCACCATGGCCAGGGTGCCCACCGGCATGATGGCGTGGGTCAGGATGCTCTTGATGTGCTCCCAGCCCCAGTCAGGCTTGATCTCCGGGCTGTAGGCGTAGCCGATGGGCAGCCACTCCAGACTCACCCCGAACAGGAAGAGCGCCAGCAGCGAGATGACCACCGGCGGAATGGCCTGCATCACCAGGGTGAGCGGGGAGAGGAAGCTGTCCATGCGCCCACCCCGGTGCCAGGCGGCGAAGATGCCGACGATGGAACCGATGGAGAAGCTCAGAATGGTGGAGGTGCCCACCAGGAACAGGGTCCAGCCGATGGCGCGGCCGAGCACGTCGGCGACCGGTTGGGGGTAGTAGCGCACCGAGGTGCCGAGATCCCAGGTGAAGACACTCTTCACATAGGTGAGAAATTGGGTGCCGATGGGGCCGTCCACGAACCCGAAGGTAGCCTTGAGGGCTTCCAGGGCGGCGGGTTCCATCATGGCGCCAGCCCGGGCAAACATGACGGAGACGGGATCCCCCGGCATGGCTCTGGGTAGCAGGAAGTTGATGGTGGCGGCCACCAGAAAGGCGACCAGATAGAAGGAAAAGCGTCTCAGTATGAATCCCATGATGATACCTTTTACTGCTGGTCCGCCCCGCGCCGGGCATAGTTACCCCAACCCCGGTAGAGCCGGGAAAAAAGGGGGATGGGCGGGGAAGAGGGCCCCCCGCAGGGGGCCGGGATTGATTAGCTGTTCGGCTTGAGTGACAACACGTGCAGCAGACGCTCCGGGGTGTCCGGGTGAACCTGCGGCTTGGCGACCGGGTTGTCGGCACTGAACCAGCCGTGGAAACGCTTGGTGCTGTATTCGTACCAGGTCGGGTTGTTGAATACCGGGATGATGGTCTGGTTGGCACCGACCTTGTCCTGGATCTCGAACATGATCTCCTTCTGCTTGGCGGCATCGGCGGTCTGGGTAAAGTCGTCGATCAGCTTGTCCAGTGCCGGATCCTTGTAGCGGGGTGCCGCAAAGCGGTTGCCACGCTCACCCATGTTGCGGGAGTGGAAGGCCGTCTCGAAGTACTTGTGCGGGTTGGCACCGGCAAAGTAACCCTGCAAGGCGACATCGAAGTCACCGGTGATGAGGTTCTCGGTCCAGACGGTGGCTTCCGGGGTGGCGGTCTTGGCGTTCAGGCCCAGTGCCTGCAGCCCTTCCACGCCGATCTGGGCGGTGTTGACCCAGTCGGTCCAGCCGTTCGGTACCAGCACCTTGAACTCGATCTTCTGGCAGGTGGGAGTGTCGAGGAACTTGTCGCCGTCACAATCCTTGTAGCCGGCCTGTTTCAGCAGGGCCTTGGCGCCTTCCAGATCGAACTTGTTGTACTTGCCGTACTTCTTGTCCACTTCCGGGTTGTTCCAGGAGTCAAAGGCTTTGCCGAGCCCTGACGGGTACTCGTTGACGGTCGGGTAGCCGTAGCCTGCGATATCCACCATGGACTGGCGATCCATCGCCATGGAGAAGGCGCGACGGAAGTTGATGTCGTTGAAGGCTTCGTGGTTGCCCGGTTTCTTGGCCTGGAAGTTGACGTTGAACGCCACCGTGCCGGAGGCCGGGAACCAGTACTTGTTGTTCTTCGGATCGTTGCCGACGTAGAGGCGCTCGATGTCCGGTACGAAGGAGCCGAACCAGTCCACGTCACCCTTCATCACCGCGGCCAGTACCTGGTCGTTGGTGGCCATCTGCGGCATGCGCAGGCAGTCGATGGAGAGGTTGGCGTTGTCCCAGTAGTGCGGGTTGCGGCACTGGGTGTAGAGCTGGGCGGAGAAGTTGTCCACTTCGGTGAAGGGACCGGTGCCGACCGGCTTGTCGTTGGTGAAGGCGACTGGGTCTTTCACCGATTTCCACTGGTGCTCGGGCACGATGGGGACCAGTACCAGATCGTTCACCACGTTGGTGTTTACGTCGGTCAGCTCGAACTTGACCTTGTTGGGAGCCAGCTTCTCGACGCTCTTGATCTGGGTCCAGATTGAGCGCTCGTCCAGCGCCTTGTTGGCCTTGACCAGATTGAAGGAGAACAGGATGTCATCGGCGGTAAAGGGCTGACCGTCCGACCACTTCACGCCGTCACGCAGATCGAAGGTGACAGACTTGAGGTCCTTGCTGAACTCGTAGTGGGTGGCCAGACGATAGACGGGTTTGCCACCCTGCATATCGTTGAAGATCACCAGCGGTTCATAGATGAAGTGACGAGTGGTGTGCAACAGACCCGCTTGCAGGAAGGGGTTGAAGTTCTTGACCCACGCGGTCTCCTGTTGTGCGACCAGGGTCAGCACCGTCTTGTTGTCGGCCGCCATGGCGTTGCCGGCAGCGCCGGCAAGCATCATGGTGCCCAGCATTACAGCAGTAGAGATTTTGGATACTTTGGCAAGCATATTATTTCCTTTCTTATTTATATTCCTTGTTTGGATTTGAGCACCGACTTCGCATGCTGGGGAGGTCGGCCCTCAATGTTGGCCAGGTTTTGCACCCTTGTAGTTGTGTCATCCAACGTTCCTAGCAAAGCAGAGTTAACAGGAAAACAACAACTGTTCAGATCGTCGATATCGTAAAAATCGACGCTCTCACGTCAATTTCGTCAAAACCGCTTTTAACTCGATTTAAATCATTAGGTTATGTTAATTGCTTTGGCGTAATAAGTCCCTGTCAATCGACCTTCCATGACAATTGTGTGAATTGGATCGGCTCTCGTTTTGACGTATGGCGAAGGCTTAATTCTGCACAAAAAAAAACCGCCCCGGCAAGTGTGAGCCAGGGCGCAGATTGGGCGGTGGATATCAGGGCTTGCGGTTGGCGAGCTGACGCAGGGTCTGGGCGCTGTGGTGCAGCTGCTGGCGCTGGGCCTCGTTGAGCGGGCCGTGGCTCAGCACATACTCGGCGGTGGCGACCACCGTCTTCCAGCGTGGCGCCTTGGGCAGGGTATCCAGGCTCAGGTACTTGTCGAGGGTGCGGGTCTGCGGGCTGGAGCGGTCCATGTAGACCCGCCACAGCTTGCTCTTCTCGGCCAGCACTATCTTGCCCTTGCCGGTGCTCTGCTGCCAGGCATCCAGGGTGAGCCGCATGGTGTCCACCAGGGCGCGGCGCAGGGGCTCGTCATCCTGCTGGCGGATGAGGTCGTCGGCCAGCGAGCGGAACTCCCCGCCCAGCCGGCTCAGCTCGCCCAGCAGTTGGCCATCTTCGATGATGGCCTGGCGTGACAGGCTCTTGAGGGCGTTCTCCAGCGCCATCACCCGGTTCTCGTCCTGGCGCAGCTCGGTGCTGAGGGTGAGGGCGAAGGCGGCCTGGCCCCCCAGGCTGATGGGCAAGGCGCGGGCATTGAGCTCGTCTTTCTGGCCGGCCACCAGAAACGCCAGCTGCTGCTCCCCCCGATCGTGCAGATCGGGCCACTGGCTGGTGAGCGGGCTGGCCAGCCAGTCGTCAAGCGGTTGCCCCTCCATGGCTTCCGGCTCCTGGCCCAGCAGGCGGGCCAGCGCGCGCGAGGCGAACAGCACTGTGCCCTGACCATCGATGAACACCATGGGGTCGGCCCCTTCGCCGAGCAGACCCAGCAGTCGCTCCTGATCCTGATGCAGCTGCTCCTGCAGCAGCAGACGGTGCTCTATCTCCTGCTTGAGCAAGCGGTTCTCCACCAGAGAGGCGCGCCCGGCGCTCGCTTCCAGCAGGGCCCTGACCCGGGCGAACAGCTCCTCCTTGCAGAAGGGTTTGACCAGATAGTCGTTGGCGCCGGCGTTGAAGCCCTCCTCGATGTCCTTGGGCTGGTTGAGGGCGGTGAGCAGCAGGACCGGCAGCTTCTCCTTGGGGTGTTGCTGGCGCAGCCGGCGGCAGACGTCGAAACCGGAGAGGGTGGGCATCATCACGTCCAGCAGGATGAGGTCGACCGGCTCCTGAGCCAGCTTGGCCAGCGCATCGTGGCCGTCGCTGCTGGGCAGGATGCGATAACCGCAGGGCTGCAGCAGGTGGCGCAGGATGTGCAAATTGATGGGCTCGTCGTCCACCACCAGGATGAGGGGGGCATCCTCGGGGGGAGGCGAGAGGTCATCGCTCTCCCAGTCCGGCAGGATCAGCGGCTGCTGGCGCACCAGCTGGTGCTCGATCTGACGGCTGTCGAGGGTCAGGCTGCCCGCCTTGCCACTGGCGAGCGGCAGGGTGAAGGCGAAGGTGGAGCCGACGCTCGGCTCGCTCTCCACGAACAGCTCGCCCCCCATCAGGTGCACCAGCTGGCGGGTGATGGAGAGGCCGAGACCGGCCCCCTGCTTGCTGACCTCCGGGCTCATCTGCACCAGCGGCTCGAAGATGTGTTCCAGGTGGTCCTTGGCGATGCCGATGCCGGTGTCGGTCACCTTGATGCGCAGGAAGTTGCCCTCCACCAGGGCGCTCAGCACCACCTTGCCCTGCGGCGTGTACTTGATGGCATTGCCCACCAGGTTGTAGAGCACCTGTTCGAGTCGCTGCTCGTCGGCCAGCACCGGCGGCAGCTCCACCGGGCTTATGTCCACCAGGGTGAGCGGCTTGGCCTGCACCAGGTGCTGGCAGAGATCCAGCACCAGCCGGATGACCCCCTTGGAGGAGACCGGCTGGGGGTGGATCTCCAGCTGGCCGTAGCGCATCTGGTGGTAGTCGAGCAGATCGTCCACCAGCCGGGCCAGGCCGTCGGCACTCTTGATGATGAGCCCCAGCTGTTTTTGCTGCCCTTCGGTCAAGTCCTGCTGGCTGGCAAGCATGGATTCGGCCATCCCCTTGATGCCGTGAATGGGGGTGCGCAGCTCGTGGGAGGTGTTGGCCAGCAGCTCATCCTTGAGTTTGTCCGCCTGCTGCAGACTGAGGTTCTGCTTGTGGGTCAGCTTGACCTGCTGCTGCAGCTCCTGGGTCTGGCGCTCGATGAGTTCGATCTTGTCCTTCACCGAGCGCTGCATGTGGCGAAACGCCTGGGCGAGCCGGTCGATGTCATCGTCGGTACGTTCTATGGCGATGGGGTGATCCAGCGCACCGTCGGCCACCTGTTCGGCGGCGGCGGTGAGGGAGCGCAGCGGCGCCGTGATGGAGTGGGAGAGCCAGCGGGAGAAGAGGATCAGCAGCAGCAATGAGCCGGCCCCCAGCAGGATCACCAGGGTCTCCAGCTGGCGGATGGGGCGATAGGCCTCGCTGGTGGAGATCTCGGCGATGAAGGCCCACTCGGTGTCGAATACCTTCACCTGGGTGTAGGCGGCCAGCACCTCGTCATCGTGGTAGGAGCGAAACAGCCCGACCCCCTGCTCGCCGGAGAGCGCCTTGACCACCAGCGGGGTCTGCAGCGGCCGGAAGTTGGGGCTGAAGCTATTCTCCACGCTGAATTCGGGTGCCAGCCAGGCGTTGGCCCGCATCCGCTTGTCCGGACCGATGAGGATGGTTTCGCCGGTCTCGCCCAGTCCTTCACGCTCCGCCATGATCTGGTTGAGCTTGTCAGGCAGCAGCTCGAAGATCACCACGCCGCGCACATAGTCGTATTGCATAACGGGGGCCGCCATGTAGGCGACCACCTGGCCGGTCAGCTCGTTGCGGCCAAAATCGGTGAACTCGAAGATCTGCTGCGGCTTCTGGCCACCGTCGAGGCGCCGCTTGATCTTGGCGAAGGTGCTGCCAAGGCCGCTCGACTGGTAGGGGCCGGAGAGCAGGTTGGTGGCGAAGTTGGCGTGCTTGGTGACCGAATAGACCACGTCACCGTTGAGATCGATGAGAAAGATGTCGCTGTAGTTGGACTTGCGCACCATGTCGGCGTAGCCGCGGTGAAAGCGCTGGTGCACCCGGCCGTACATCTCGTCCGCCAGGATCAGGGCGCTGATGGAGGGTTCGATGTCGCTGGTGCTGTCGGGTTTTTGCAGCTGATCCCAGGAGCCCGGCACATAGCGGGCCTGGGCACGGGCACGGGCCTCCTGCGGTGTGGTGCCGAGTTTCTCGAAGGCACCGGTGAAGCCATAGAAGCGACCGATACTGTTGCCGGCAAAATCCTGCTGGGAGAAGTTGATGATCTGCTCTTTGAGGTTGCCGAAATAGTCTTCCAGCTGGTTCTTCTTGATGTTGCGAACGGAAACCAGATGGTTGGAAGTCTGGGTGGTGAGATCCTTGCCGTGGCTATAGAGGAAAAACAGGGTGACGACCAGGAAGGGCACCATGGCTAGCATGAAAAATGCCAGCATCAGCTGCGGCCTGAGCCCACGGGGCTTGAAGATCCATTTCATCGGGTGATTTTCAATTGAGAATCCGGTTACTAACCGCAGCAAGTCTCTGACTAAAGGCTAATCATTTCAATGACTTTATCTCAAATTCGCCTGTGGGGTCACAGCCTGGTGCGGATTTTTTGGGCAAGCCGTCTAAACCCTGAGCAAACAGCACGGGAAAGGGGCCAAAGTGCGAAAAAAGGGTTGTGCCCGCGCTCGGGGTACGTATAATGCGCCTCGTTGTCAGGTAACTGGCAGCAAGCAGTACAGGCGGGAATAGCTCAGTTGGTAGAGCACGACCTTGCCAAGGTCGGGGTCGCGAGTTCGAGTCTCGTTTCCCGCTCCAATCTTCCATGGCACCAATCATGGATATCACTTTCAAGGCAATGCCTTGTCAGCATGGCGCGTTAGCAAAGCGGTTATGCAGCGGATTGCAAATCCGTTTAGTCCGGTTCGACTCCGGAACGTGCCTCCATCTTCTCTTTGTTTCATTTCTTACAGTATTTCATCACACCAGCCCGGTGTGGATCACTCTGTTCAATATCCTTGCTGCAACAACAGCTGCTCACAGCCCTGTTGCTGCCACTCCCGTTCCAGATAGCGGTTGACCTGCGTCAGGTCTTGTCCTCGGTATTGAAACTGCACTTCGGCCGAGTGTTCGGTCACATCCATCATCTTCTGTTTCAACTGGCCGCATTGCCACATGCTGACAGTCGGTGCTCCCTTGTAGGCCAGCGTGATGCTGTCGGCCTGGTTGAGCTGCCAATCCTGCCATTCCGACCAGAGCAGCAGGCCCAGTATCCCTATGATCGCCATTTCTGCGGGTTTCATCGCACCGACTCCATCTTGAGTGCCAACTCATTAAATCTGGTCGACGGGAGCTGCTTTGCCAGCTTTTGTTGCTTGTAAGTTAATGGATGTAACCCAATTTCACTTTAAGGCTTTTAAGGGATCTTTTTGCAAAAAAATGGGAATCTTGGTGTAGTAATCCTACAAATTGTGGAGTAATCTTTGCTCAGTGGTCTTACCAGTAAGGAGTTCTATCATGTTTCATCCCTATTCTCTGACTCAGATAATTCTTCGTCGCATCTATGTGCTGCTGGTGGGTATGCTGGCTTTCCCCGTGATGCTGTTTCGCAGCGATCGGGCCCGTTTCTACAGCTATCTGCACCGGATCTGGAACAAGACCAGTACCAAGCCGGTATGGCTCAAGATGAGCGAGCGTGGCGAGCGGATCTTCTACTAAGTCAGGTTTCAATTGAAAAAGACAGCTACGGCTGTCTTTTTTGTCATTAAGCACCGGCCGCCGATGCCCGCACGGTGGTATCGTGCCAAGCAAACCCCGCCCTCTGGCGGGGTTTTTTATTGCCTACATCCCGGGCATTGGCGGCGGCAGGGTGGCGCAGTGCACATTTTCATGGCGAAAGTTCATTTGAAAGTGGAATGGAATAACCCTTTAAAAACAATATATTGCCAATTGTGTTTTTTATAGATGTGTCGATTTTGCATTTTTTTGAAATCAATTCGCCGGCGCTCCGGTTCTATGGAGGGCATCCGGTCGTGACCGATCGGGCACACCACACACAATCAGAAGGAACAGAGAATGAACGTTAAAAAGAGCACTGCCATCGCCTCCGCCATGACCGGTCTGCTGGCCCTCGGTGCCCAGTTTGTCGCCGCCCCTGCCATGGCGGCCGATGAGAAGGAGAAGTGCTACGGGGTGGTGAAGGCGAGCAAGAACGACTGCGCGACCAAGACCAGCTCCTGCGCCGGTACCGCCAAGATGGATGCCCAGGGTGACGCCTTCGTGGTGGTGCCCAAGGGGCTGTGCGAGAAGCTAGCAGGCGGCTCGCTGCAACCCAAGTAAGGCTGGGTGCCACGGTGTTGCCTCAGGGGCACCGTGGCCTTCTTTTGGCTGGTTTGCAGCGAGGCTTTGCGATGAACCCCTTGATTGGTATTGGATTGCGCACGCCCCATTACGACGAGATATTGCGCACCCTGCCGGCGGTTGGCTGGCTGGAGGTGCACAGCGAAAATTACTTTGAGCGTCACAGCCGGGGTTTTCAGGTGCTGAGCGAGCTGGCCCGGCACTATCCCGTCAGCCTGCACGGTGTCGGCATGTCCTTGGGCTCGGCCGATGGGCTCGATCTTGAACATCTGGCCAGCCTCTCGGCGCTGGCCCGCGCCATCAAACCGGTGCGCATCTCGGAACACCTTAGCTGGGGCAGCATTGGGGGGCGCCACTTCAACGATCTGCTGCCGGTCCCCTATACCCGGAAGAGCCTGCTCAACATGAGCGACAAGATCATGCAGGTGCAGGATGCACTCGGCTGCCGGCTGCTGATCGAGAACCCCTCTTCATACCTGCAACTGGCGGGGGAGATGCCGGAGTGGGAGTTTCTGGCGGAGCTGCAGCGACGCAGCGACTGCGCCATCCTGCTCGATCTCAACAACCTCTACGTCAGTGCCTTCAACCACGGCTTTGCATGCAGCGACTATCTGGCTGCCATCGACATCGCTACTGTGGGCGAAATTCACCTGGCCGGTTTTACCGATCAGTCTCTGCCACAGGGGCATCTTTACATCGATACCCACAGCGCGCCGGTGAGCGAACCGGTCTGGGCCCTCTATGAGGAGATCTGCCGCCAGCGCGCCATCCCCACCCTGATCGAGTGGGACCTGGAGATACCGCCGCTTCCCGTGCTGTTGGCAGAGGCCGAGCGCGCGAGCGCCATGCTGGACGCCGCCATGGCCACCGATCTTGTGCCGGAGGCCGCCCATGTCTGAACTGGCTCGTCGGCAGCAGCAGTTTGCCGAGGGGCTGCTTGGCCAGAGCGAGGCCATCCTGCCCCACATCCACTCCCGTCTCTTTACGGCGGATGCCGTGCTGCAGGTCTATCGCAACCACTTCATCCTGAGCCTTGGCGAGGTGCTGGCGGGCAGCTACCCGGCCGTCAAAGCCATGGTGGGGGAGGCGTTTTTCGACGCTGCGGCGCGCGGCTTCGTGCTGGCAGAGCCGCTCTGCGAAGGGAGCGTGATGCACTACGGCGCCGGCTTTGGCGACTGGCTTGCCCGGCTGCCGACCACTGCCGAACTGCCCTGGCTGGGGGAGCTGGCCCGCTTCGAGTGGGCTCTGGAGCGCACCAGTTTGCTGGCCTCCGAGGGGCGCCACTGGCCGGCCGAGCGGGTGGCCGGCTTGTCACCAGCGGCCTGGCAGACGCTGGTGCTGCTCCCGGCCTGCGATCTGTGCCTGTTCGACAGTCCGCGCCCGGTTGATGCCCTCTGGCTGATGGCCCTGCACGAAGGCGAGACAGTGCAGGATCTGGCGGCTCCCGCCTGGCTTGCCCTCAAGAAACAGCCCGATTGCCGGGTATTGCCACTGAGCCTGAGCGAAGGAGAGTGGCGCCTGCTGGATGGCTGCCGCCGGGGCATTGCCCTGTCGGCCCTGCTGGCACGGGACTCGCAGGCTGCAGAGTTTCTGACCCGCCTCGTCACCCTGGGCCTGCTGGTCGATGTGACCTCAACGCTGGAGTAAATTCGATGACAAATCACAAGTGGACACTGATGCAACCGGTGGGCCCCGCCGTTCCCTGGTGGCTGAGCGGCGCCCTGTTGCTGCTGGCCAGATGCTGGGTGGCGGCGGCCTTCTTTCGTTCCGGCTGGCTCAAGCTGAGCGCCTGGGACAGCACCCTCTATCTGTTCGAATTCGAGTATCAGGTGCCCCTGCTGCCCTGGCAGTGGGCGGCCTGGCTTGGCACGGCCACCGAACTGCTGCTGCCGGTGCTGCTGCTGGTCGGGCTCTTTACCCGGCCGGTCGCCGCCCTGTTGTTTGCCTTCAACATGGTGGCGGTGATCTCCTATCCCACCCTCTGGGCCGGCGGCTTTTACGATCACCAGCTGTGGGGCTGGATGCTGCTGACCCTGGTCGTCTGGGGCGCGGGGCCGCTGGCCTGGGACCAGTGGCGCCTTGCCAGGCGGGCGTGAAGTCTCCACACTGGCGCTTTGTTCAGGCACCCACAGGGGGCCTGTTCACCTCAACGAGCGTCACAAGGAGAAGCGCCGATGATCATCCGTCAGGCAACGCAGGCAGACATTCCCGCGCTGGTGACCCTGCGCATGGCACTGTTTTGCGAGGTGGGGGAGCTGAGCGAACCGCTGGCCGACCTCGATCTCTGGCAGGCGACCAGCCGCTACTTCAGCACGGCGCAGGCCGAGGAGAGCGCTCGCTCCTGGGTGGCGGAAGTGGATGGCGAGGTGGTGGCGAGTGCGACCCTGGCCCTCTTCGTGCGCCCGCCCTATCCCGGCAACCTGGCGGGAAGGGAGGGCTATCTGCTCAACATGTATACCCTGCCGCCCTACCGCCGGCAGGGGCTGGCCGGCGCCCTGCTGGATCAGATGGCGGACTATGCCAGGGCGCAGCAACTGGGCCGGGTCTGGCTGCACGCCAGCGACGAGGGACGCCCGCTCTATGAGCGGATCGGTTTTGTGGCCAATCCCGCCTATCTGGAGTGGCCCGTTACCGGCTAAGCCCATTGCGATTCAGACGCTGAAACGCTAGAAACCTTGACTAAGATCAATTCAGGCGGGGCGCGTACCCTGATGACGAGGTAAAGACAAGATGTTCAATCTTAAACTCAAAGCCGAACTTCAGGCTTGTCAGGAGCAGTTGGCGCAGGCACAGACCTTCATTGATGCGGTCAAGGGCGGGGTGGCGGTGATTACCTTCACGCCTGAGGGGCAGATCCTGGAGGCCAATCCCCTGTTTCTCGGGGTGGTTGGTTACAGTGAGTCTGAGGTCGTGGGTCAGCCACACCGGATCTTCTGTGACGGTCTGTATGCCCAGTCAAATGCCTATCAGCAATTCTGGGAACAGCTGCGGCAAGGGCGCAGCCACAGTGGTGTCTTTCGGCGGCTGAACAAGCAGGGTCATACGCTGTGGCTGGATGCGACCTACTTTCCGGTCAGACAAGAGGGGCGGGTGGTACGGGTGATCAAGGTCGCTTCCGACATCACCCACAGCCATGAGCAACTGCTGAGCCAGGAAGCGACCTCAAGCGCCCTCGATCGTTCTCAAGCCATCATAGAGTTCACCCCCAGAGGGGAGATTGTCGGTGCCAACCAGAATTTTCTCTCCTGCATGGGCTATTCGCTGTCGCAGATAAAAGGCCAGCATCACAAGATCTTCTGCGATGAGAGCTTCTATCGGGAGCAGCCGCACTTCTGGGAGGATCTGGCCAGGGGCCAGGTAAAGTCCGGACTGTTCCTGCGCCGCACCAGCCATGGCAACGACATCTGGCTGGAGGCGAGCTACAACCCCATCAAGGATGAAGAGGGCAAGGTCATCAAGGTGATCAAGTTTGCCAGCGATGTGACCGAGCGGATCCTGCGGGCACAAGCGGTGAGCGATGCCGCCCGGGTGGCGCACTCCATCTCGCAGGATACGACTCGGGCGGCGGCAACCGGTACCGCCTTGCTCAACTCATCGGTGACGCTCTCCACCGCCATTTCGGAGCAGGTGGGCAGGATGGCAGAGCTCATCGGGCTGCTCAACGAGCAGTCAAAGAGCATCCAGTCCATCGTTTCCACCATCAGCAGCATTGCCGAGCAGACCAATCTGCTGGCCCTCAATGCCGCCATCGAGGCTGCTCGGGCCGGGGATCAGGGACGCGGTTTCGCAGTGGTGGCCGACGAGGTGCGCCAGCTGGCGGCACGCACCACCCTCTCTACCAGCGAGATTGACGGCGTGGTGCAGAAAAACCGCGAACTGACGGCGCAGATCACCAACAACATCAATGAGGTTGCCCTGAGTGCTCAGCGCGGCAAGGAACAGATTGTCGAGGCGAGCAGCGTGATGACCCAGATCGAACAGGGGGCGAGCAACGTGACTGAAACCGTCTCCGGTCTGGCCATCGGTGCCTGAGTCTGTTCCAGGCAGCCGCCCGTGGGTGGCTGCCTGATATTTGTGCGAACGACTCGTCAATCTGAACCCCCGCTGTATCGCTCCCTGCTTGTGAATTGCCCGCCGGCAGCGGCCTGTTTAGGCTTGCCGCCTCATTATTTCTGGAGCAAGCGAAGACGATGGCAACGAGAAGACATGGCAGGGCACTGGCGCTGCTGGCGGGCATGGTGGCAAGCGTGGGGTTGAGCGGCTGCATGGGGCAGATGGGGCTCTCCTCCATGGTGACCAAGGGCAACCTCAGTGTGGTGGACAACCGTTACGGCCGGGCCGGGGTCTTCGTCCTGCTCTCGCCGGTCTACGGTCTGGCGGCCACCGCCGATCTGTTCGTGTTCAACACCATCGAATTCTGGTCTGGCAAGAACCCCATCACCGGCAAGTCGCCGGCGCTGGTGGATCAGAAGCTGGACGCCCTGATCAAGGTCAATCAGCACCTGGATCCGTCTCTCAACAAGGTGCCGCTGGCCATGCTGCCGCAAGGGGTGCGCGAGGTGGAGGTAAGCTACCCGGACGAGCGCACCGCCCAGATGGAGGTGCACTACCTGGACGGACGCAGCAGCCTGATGCGTGGTGAGAAGCGCGGCGAGCTGCTGGACATCTACTTCGACGGCCGGCTGGTGTCGACCCTGACGCCGGCCCAGCTGGACGAGCTGGCCAGCCGCCACCCCGCGATGGCCTGACGTCACCGGCCTGCAACGACAACGCCCCGCTTTGCGGGGCGTTTTGCTATGGGTGGCTCTGGCTGCGGGGCGGGTGCATCACCAGGCCCAGCAGCCGGCGCAGGTGGGTGAGCTGTTCGGTGAGTTGCAGATTGAGCCACAGATAGCCGCTGATGGCGGCCTCGCCACCGGCATCGATCCGCACTCTACCGGCCGCCTCCTGCAGACGGCTGATGGCCAGTTCCGAGCCCTGTAGCTTGCCGCTCTTGAGCATCAGCGCCAGCTCGCTCATCAGCGCCTCGGTCGCCTGTTGGCAGGCGCGCAGCTCCGGGGTGCTCTGCATCAGAAAGTGGCTCTGGCGATCGCGCCAGTAGGTGTTGGCCAACATCTCCAGGGTGCAGAGGGTGTTGCGCATGGTGGTCTGGATCGCTTCGAACAGGGCGCTGCCAAGGCGGGTCTCCTTGACGGCCGGGGTCAGCAGGGGACGCAGACTCACCATCTTGGAGAGCAGTCTGGCGTGGCTGTGGGCGAGCCGTGGCCGCTCCAGCACGTTGGGGGAGAGGTGGGTGTGATAGAGCCGCTGGGCCTGCTGCAGGGTGTCGTGCATCTGCAGCCGCCAGTGGCTGTAGGCGCGCTGGGGATAGATGCTGCAAAACAGCAGCGCCAGCAATGAGCCCAGGATCACGTCGGCACTGCGCCACAGGGCGGTCTCGATGTCGCCGGGCATGGCCCCCATGGTGACGCCGAGGGTGATGCCGATGAGCAGCCCCACGTAGGGGCGTTTGCCGAGCGCCAGATAGCCGCACAAAAACATGATGCAGCCGCACCACAGCAGCATCAGCGGCAGGGAGTAGAGCTCCAGATAGAGCGCCACCACCCCGCAGCTGGCGCCGAAGATGGTGCCGACCACCCGCTGCAGGGCGCGCGACAGCACATTGCCCCAGAACGAGATGGGGCCCATCACCACCACCAGGGTGATGAGGGGCCAGGTGCTTTCCGGCAGCTTGAGCTCGCGGGTCAGCAGAAAGGTGAGCATGAAGGCGAGCGCGATGCGCAGGCCGTGGACGATGCGGTAGTGGCCGTAGATCAGCAGATCGAGCCGGGAGAGGGGGGCATTCAGGCGCAAGGGACAAGCCTCGGATTCATGGGGGCAGCCACCCCGCCACGCCCGGCGGGGTGGAGACCGGTATCAGGCCACTCGTCCCTGGAGTGGGTGGATCCAGACCCGCTCGCCGACCGCGATGGCGGGCTGGGCGGGGACGATTTCAATCAGGCAGTTGGCATCGCTCATGGAGCTGAGAATGCCGGAGCCCTGCGGCCCTGTAGTGCGCACCCGCAGCACGCCGCTGGCGTCCTGATGGAAGATGCCGCGCAGAAACTCGGTGCGGCCAGGGCGGCTCTGCATCTGCTGCTCGGCCAGCGCCGACAGGCGCAGCGGCTGCCAGACCCGGCCCTGCAGGCGGGCGATGGCGGGTTCGACGAATTGCAGGAAGCAGATCATGGCGGCCACCGGGTTGCCGGGCAGGCCGAAGAAGGGGGTCTGCCCCAGCTTGCCGAAGGCGAGCGGACGGCCCGGCCGCATCTGGATGCGCCAGAAGGCGATCTGGCCAAGCTCGGCCAGCACCTGCTTGATGAAGTCGGCATTGCCCACCGACACCCCGCCCGAGCTCAGCACCAGGTCGGCATCGGCCGCGGCCTGTGCCAACTGCTGGCGCAGGATGGCTGGGTCATCGGGGATGATGCCAAGGTCCATCACCTCGCAGCCAGCCCCGGCGATGAGCGCCATCAGGGTGAAGCGGTTGCTGTCGAAGATATGGCCCGGAGCGAGCGTCTCGCCCGGTGCCTGCACCTCGTCGCCGGTACTGAACAGCGCCACCTTGAGCGGTGCGCGCACCGTCAGAGTTGCCTGCCCCAGAGAAGCCGCCAGCCCGAGCTGAGGGGCGCCGAGGCGGGTGCCGGCTGGGATGGCGACCGCGCCCAGCGCCAGATCTTCGCCTGCCTGGCGCACGTTCTGCCCCGCCTTGACGGGGGCGCTGACGCTGACCCACTCACCCTCAAGCTGGGTCTCTTCGCGCATCACCACGGTGTCGACGCCGGGGGGGAGCGGGGCGCCGGTCATGATCTGCACCGCCTCGCCCGCCAGTACCGGCTCGCTGCGCGGCTGGCCCGCCAGCACTTCTCCCACCAGTTGCCAGCGGCCGGCGGCGAGATCGTCGCTGCGCAGGCCAATGCCGTCCATCGCCGAGTTGGCGTGGGGCGGCACATTGATGGGGCTGACGAGATCCTCCGCCAGCACGGCGCCGTGGCAGCGGGCGAGCGGCAGGTCGATGCTGCGGGTGGCAGGCTCGAGTGCGTCAAGAATGGCCTGGCGCGCCCCCTCGACCGACAGAAAGCCGTTGCCAGCCTCCTGCTCCCGCGTCTGACTCTCTTTGAGCCAGTGGCAGACGAAGTCGGCGATGGCCTCCAGATCATTGATGTCGAGCCGGGGCAGGGCGGTCTCTGCGGGCTGGTCGCTGGCCACGGCGATGATGTCGCGATCGTCTGGGAACAGCAGCGGCTTGCCGATAGCGGCGCGGTGCAGCTCGATTTTCGGGAAGTGCTCGTGCTTGAACCCTTCCACCAGCAGCAGGTCGAGGCTGCGCTGATCGAAGCTGGCCAGCAGCTCGCGAAAATCGGCCTCACCCAGATCGGTCTCAACGATGCGGGCGTGACGGCGGCGGGAGGCCACCATCATCTGGCTGGCGCCGGCCTGGCGCAGGCGGTGGCTGTCTTTGCCCGGCTGGTCGATATCAAAGTCGTGGTGGGCGTGCTTGAGCACCCCGAGGCGCAGGCCGCGGCTCACCAGCAGGGGGATGAGCTGCTCGAGCAAGGTGGTCTTGCCGGTGCCGCTCCAGGCGGCAAAGCCGAGCAGGGGCAGGGTGGGGGCCGGGGTCATGAAGTGGCTCCTTGTCCGGTCGTGGCGTCTGGCAGGCGCGCCTCGTAGGCGGCCAGCTCGTCCGGGCTGTTGAGATTGATGAAGGCATCCGGCTGGTCGGCAAAGCTCACCACCGCCATCTGGTGGCGGGCAAACCAGATATCGATTTTGCGCTCTCCCTCGGCCAGCGCGGCGGATAGGGAGGGGAGCAGGGATTTGTGCAGCAGGGCCACCACGGGTTGCAGCCAGTCACCGTCATGGGCCACCACCAGCTCGGTCGCCGGGGTCAGGGCGGCGCGAAAGCGCGCCATCAGATCGCGGGGCAGGGCGGGGCCGTCGCAGGGCACGAACAGCACCCAGTCGTGGCGGGCGGCGGCAAGGCCTGCCTGCATGCCGGCCAGTGGGCCGAGATAGTCGGGGTTGTCGTCGCCGATGACCGGGGCCAGCGCCTGGTAGCGGGCCTGGCTGCGGTTGGCGTTGATCAGGATCTCGTCCACCTGGGGCCTCAGTCGGTCAAGCACGTGGTCGATGAGCGGGCGGCCCGCCAACTCGACCCAGCCCTTGTCGGCGCCCCCCATGCGGGTGGCACGGCCGCCGGCCAGCACCACGGCGGAGACGGGAAAGCGGTCAGTACGAGGTTCGCTGTTTGAAGTCATGTCGCTCGATGATTTTCAAAGGAGTGGGTTCGTGCAGCCGGCCCCGGGCGAGGGTCCATTGCCGCTCGCACAGGTCGGTCAGATCGTTGCTCTGGTGGCTGATGATGACCAGGCCGCTGCCCTGTTCCCGCAGATCTTGCGCCATGGCGGCCATCAGGGCAACCGAATGTGCATCCAGATTGGCGGTGGGCTCGTCCATCAGCAAAAAGGCGGGCTGCAGCGCCCAGGCGCGGGCCATGGCCAGCCGCTGGCGCTCGCCGCCAGACAAAATGCTGATGTGCTCGCGCGCCAGGCTCTCCAGTTCGACCCGGCGCAGCGCCTCGAACACCCGCACCTCGTCGGCGGCGCGATGGCCGAGGGCCCAGGCCACGTTGTCGTGCACGCTGCGATCAAACAGGTAGGGGGTCTGATGCAGGTAGGTGACCCGGCCAGGCCCCGGATCGCGCTTGAGCCACTGACCAAGCTTGCCGTGCCAGCCAGAGGGGAGGTTGGTGTGGCCCCGGGTCGGGGTGAGCAGGCCGGCCAGGATCTTGAGCAGGGTGGTCTTGCCCACCCCGTTCGCGCCGCGCAGCCAGATGGCGTCGCCGGCCGCGATGGAGAGCTGCTCAATCTGGAACAGGTCGCGCTCGCCAAAGCGCATCATCAGCTGGTGGGCGGTCAGGGCCATGGCGTACTCCGGTGGATGGACGGTGGGGGCATGGTCGGTTCTTCACATAACCGTGACAGAGAGGGGGTCAGCAGCATTTGGTTATGGATAATAGTGCGCTGCGCCATGGTCAGTTCTTCAGATAGCTGTGACCACGGCACGCGGTCAGCAACAGGTTGAGCAGCAGGGCCAGGGCCAGCAGCACTATGCCGAGTGCCACCCCCTGGGTGAAGGCCCCTTTCTGGGTCTCCAGCGCGATGGCGGTGGGGATGTTGCGGGTGAAGTGCAAAATGTTGCCCCCCACCATCATGGAGCAGCCCACCTCGGTGACGATGCGGCTGAAGGCGCCGATCACCGCCGCCAGCAGGCCGAAACGGCACTCGCGCATCAGCCCGAGCAGCGCCCTGGGCCAGGAGAGCCCCAGGGTGCGGGCGGTCTCCCAGGCGCGCCGATCGCTTTGCACGAACGCGGCGTGGGCCATGGTGGCGATCACCGGAAAGGCGATCAGCATCTGCCCCACCACCATGGCCTGCTGGGTGAACAGCATCTTCCAGTCGCCGAAGGGGCCGGCTCGCGACAGCAGCATGTAGAGCAAGAGGCCAATCACCACGGTCGGCACCGACTGCAGGGTATTGATGCAGGAGAGCCAGAGCCAGCGGGCCGGGATCGGCAGGTAGGCCAGCGCGAAGCCGAGCAGCAGGGCCGGCAGCAGCACCAGCCCGAGCGCGAGGCCCGACACCGAGAAGGAAACCCCCACCACCTGCCACAGTTCGGCGTCACCACTGAACAGCAGCGCCAGCGCCGCCAGTGTGGTCTCGATCAGGGTCGGCACCGGGCGCCTCCGTCACTCAAGGTGGCGAGGGGCACCAGGGGCAGGTCGAGCAGGGTCGGCCTTGGCATCACTGTGGCTTGGCGTCGGCCACGAACAGCGGCTGGCCGGCCACCTTGAAGTCACCGATAAGCTGCTGGCCATGCTGGGAGACCAGCCAGTTCTTCAGGGTGCGGGCCCCTTCGGTGTTGAGATCCGGGTAGCGCTTGGGGTTGACCAGGATCACCTGATAGGGGTTGAACAACCGCTTGTCCCCCTCCAGCAGCACGGCGAGATCCAGCTTGCTCTGGTAGGCGAGCCAGGTGCCGCGGTCGGTCAGGGTGTAGGCACCGAGCTCCGAAGCCATGGTCAGGGTCGGCCCCATACCCTGGCCGATGGACTTGTAGCCGGCGAACTCAGGCTTGACGTCGGCCGCCTGCCACAGGGTCTTCTCCTTGATGTGGGTGCCGGACTCGTCCCCGCGGGAGATAAAGGTCTGCCCCTTGTCTTTGATGGCCTCCAGCGCCTTGGCGGCGTCGTGCAGCTTGCCAAGACCGGCCGGATCTTTCGCCGGGCCGACGATGACGAAGTCGTTGTACATCAGATGCTCCGGCTCGATGCCAAAGCCCGCTTCGACGAAGGCCTTCTCGGCAGAGGGGGCGTGGGTCATCACCAGATCCGCGTCGCCGTTCTCGCCCATCTTCAGGCTCTGGCCGGTACCGGCCGCCATCACCTGCACAGGGTAGCCGGTCTCCTTGGTGAACTGGGGCAGCAGCCAGCCCAGCAGGCCGGACTGTTCGGTGCTGGTGGTGGTGGCGAGGCGGATGGGCGCCTTGGTCTCGGCATGGCTGGCAGCGCTCCAGAGCGGCAGGCTGAGCAGCAGGGCGGAGGAGAGGGCAAGGGCGAGGCGTTTGCGCACTGTGGCTGTGATCATGATGTCAGGGTACCCGGTGATGGAGAGAGGGCAGGACTAAGCAAGCAGGGTGCCAAGCTGACCGCGTGCCTTGTTTGGCCCGGTTTTTAATGTGAAAACAGTCGGTTAAGCGCACTAATTGCGTGATGGCACCGTCGCTTTTAATAAACGGAGTTGGCACTTGAGGCCGGTTAGCGACAAAATGTCCCACAGTTTATAAGGTCGGTGGGACAATCCCGGAACCTTGTCGAATCTGAGGTACTTTTTTGATGACTGCACCCGCCAGCCGCTGGTCCGCCCTCTCCTTGCTCATCGTCGACGACGAACCCGGCATGCGCAGCTTCCTCGCCAAGGCGCTGGCCCGCCGCTTCGCCCAGATAGAGACGGCCGCCAGCGTGGAGGAGGCCGAAGCCCTGCGCTGCCGCCTGCATTTTGATCTCATTATCGCCGACATCCGCCTGCCGGGACGCTCCGGCATCGAGTGGCACGAGGCCATCGATCCCGCCACCCGGCGCAGCGACATCATCTTCATGACCGGTTTCGGCGACATGGAGACCGCCCTCAAGGCGCTGCGGCTCGGCGCCAGCGACTTCATTCTCAAACCCTTCAACCTGGATCAGATGGTGCAGGCGGTGGACCGGGTTATCGAGCGCCGCCAGATGGAGCGGGAGAACCTGCTGCTGCGCCGGGAGGTGAGCAAGCTGTTCCCGCCCACCCTGATCGGCGACAGCGCCAAGACCCGCGAGCTCAAGACGTTGATCGCCCGGGTCGCCCCCTCCAACGCCGCCGTGCTGGTGGAGGGGGAGTCCGGTACCGGCAAGGAGCTGGTGGCCCGCGCCCTGCACCAGCTCTCCGGCCGGATGGGAGCCTTCGTGCCGCTCAACTGCGCCTCCATCGCCCCCGAGCTTTTGGAGAGCGAGCTGTTCGGCCACGTGCAGGGGGCCTTTACCGGCGCCCGCAAGGGGCGCGACGGCCTGTTCCGGGTCGCCCACCAGGGCACGCTGTTTCTGGACGAGATCGGCGAGATGCCGCTCGCCATGCAGGCTTCCCTGCTGCGGGCGCTGGAGCAGAAGGCCATCCGCCCAGTGGGGGCCGAGCGGGAGCTTTCGGTGGACGTGCGCATCGTCGCCGCCACCAACCGCAACCTGAAGGCGGAGGTGGAGGCGGGCCGGTTTCGTGAAGACCTCTTCTACCGCCTCAACGTGGTGGCGCTGCCGGTGGCGCCCCTGCGCGAGCGCATCGACGACATCCCCGCCCTGGTGCACCACTTCACCCGCCAGCTCACCGCCGAGATGGGCATGGGGGCCCTGCACTGGACCCACGAGGACGTGGTGGCCATGCAGGCCTACCCCTGGCCTGGCAACGTGCGCGAGCTGCGCAACCTCATTGAGCGCTGCCTGCTGCTGGGCAAGCCGCCCGCCGAGTACTGGCAGAGCGCCAAGCCGGCCGAGTCGGCGCGGAGCGAGGAGGGCTATCCGCTGGAGTGGGCGCTGGCCGAGGTGGAGAAGGCCCACATCCTGCAGGTGGTGGCGAGCCATGATGGCAACAAGTCAGCTGCCTCCCGGGTACTCGGGGTGGCGCGCAAGACCCTGGAGCGCAAGTTCAAGGAGTGGGCCATCGAATGAGCCGGCTCGCCCCTTGCCGCCGGAGTGAGTCATGAGGCTGGCGCAGATCCCGGGGTTGCTCAGAACCAAGGTGCGCTGGCGTCTGCTGCTGCTCACCTCGGTGCCCATCATGCTGACTTTGGCCGGCATGATCGGGCTCACTCTCTACTGGACCCTCACCTACAGCTGGCAGAACCTGCTCACCACGGTGCGCAGCGACCTTGGCGTTGCCCACCACGCGGTGAGCGTGCAGCAGCAGCGTCAGGCCGAACACCTCGAGCACCTGCGCGATGCCTGGGCCTTCCAGTTGCAGCTGCGTGAATCCCCCGCTCGCTTGCGCCAATGGGTGATGCCGCTGGCCGCCAACTACGGCCTCGATTTTTTGCGCCTGCGCAGCGGCAGCGAGCTGGATCTGCTGCCAGCGCAGGATCGCGCGGCCCTCGCCGCCGGGCGCAGCATCAGCCACTTCGTGGTCTGGTCGCGGGAGCAACTGCTGGCGCTCTCGCCGGCACTGGCCAGCCGCGCTGTGCTGGAGCGGGAGTATGATCCGGTGGCCGGGCAGGAGACCCGCGGCCTGGTCAGCCTCTCGCTGACCCCGGTGATGGGGCGGGACGGCAGCCTCTGGGGCGTGCTGGAGGGGGGCGAGCTCATCAACGGCAGCACCCGGCTGGTGGATGAGCTCAAGGGCCAGGTGTTCGCCAAGAACACCCTGCCGGCCGGCAGCATCGGCACCGTCACCCTGTTTCTCGGCGATCTGCGAGTGAGCACCAACGTGCCCGCCAGCAGCAGTCGCCAGCTGGGGCGGGCGGTGGGCACCCGGGTGTCGGCGCCGGTGCGCGAGCAGGTGCTGGGACGCGGTGAGCCCTGGATTGATCGCGCCTTCGTGCACGACGCCTGGTATGTGTCGGGTTACGAGCCGCTGCTGGGGGCCAATGGTGAGCGCATCGGCATGCTCTACGTCGGTTTTCTCGAGTGGCCCATCATCCGCACTTACCTCACCAACCTGCTGGAGCTGGGCTCCGGCGTGGTGGTGTTGCTGCTGCTCTCCGGTCTGCTGGTCTATCGCGGCGCGCGCGACTTGTTCACCCCCATCGAGCGGATGCACAAGGTGGTGCGCCAGGTGCAGGCGGGTCAGCCGGCCCGCATCGGCGTGCTGGCCCTCGACCCCGCTCACGAGCTGGCCCAGCTCGGTCGCCAGTTCGACGCCATGCTGGATCAGCAGGCGGCGCACCAGCAGCAGCTGGCCCGCAGCGCCGACGAGCTGGAGCAGAAGGTGGCCGAGCGCACCCAGAGTCTTGAGCAGAAGACCGCCGAGCTCGAGCACCACATCCACATGCTGACCCAGGCCCGCCAGCAGCTGCTGATCAGCGAGAAGCTGGCGGCCCTCGGCGAGCTCTGCGCCGGGGTGGCCCACGAGATCAACAACCCGCTGGCGGTGATCCTCGGCAACGTGGAGCTGATGAAGCTGGAGCTGGGGGAGGCGGCCGCGCCGGTGAGCGAGGAGCTGGCGCTGGTGCTGGCCCAGATCGAGCGCATTCGCGCCATCACCCGCAGCCTGCTGCAATATTCCCGTCCCGGCGACTACGAGACGGCGCCGGTGTGGCAGCACCTCACCCCCATCATCGAGGAGAGCCTGACCCTGGTGCGCTCCGCCCTGCGCCAGCAGCAGGTGAACCTGGTGGCCGATCTCAGGGCCCAGCAGCCCATCGAGGCGGATCGCCAGCAGCTGCTGCAGGTGCTGATAAACCTTTTGGTCAACGCCAGCCATGCGCTGGGGGAGCAGGGGGAGATCCGGGTCGAGAGCCGCGACTGGCTGGATGACGCCGGCCAGTTGCAAGGGGCCGAGGTGCGGGTCATCGACAACGGCAGCGGCATCGAGGCGGCCATCATCGACAAGATCTTCGACCCCTTCTTCACCACCCGCGCCACCGGCACTGGGCTGGGGCTGGCCCTGAGCCACCGCATCATCAGCCGCTGGGGCGGGGAGCTGTTGGTGGATTCCACCCCGGGGCTGGGCAGTTGCTTTACCATCCGCCTGCGCAGCCACGCCCGGCTGGCCAGTGGCGGCGAGCGCGCCCGACTGGAGGGGTGGCGTATCGCCCTCAATGCCGAGGGGCGTGATGCCGGTGGCGACCACCCGTCTTAACCACGCCAGCCACAAAAAAGCCCGCCGAACTTGAAGGGTGCGCATTGCCCTCAATGGGGAGGGGGTGGCTGCCGAGCTTCAGAGTGAGGCACAAAAAAGCCCGTCAATATTGGTCTTGGCGGGCTTTTTTACGGGTGAGTGAGGGGATACTTACTGCGGGCTCCACACCAGCTTGCCGCTCTGGGTCAGGTCATAGCCGCCGAGGCGGGCCGCCAGCTCGCGCCCCTCGGGGGATTGCAGCCAGCCGATCAGCTGCTGCAGCAGGGTGCGAAAGAAGACCCCCTGTGGCATCACCAGATCGAAGCACTCCTGGGAGAGCAGCATGAAGTCGAGGCCAAACTCGGTGGCGGTGCTCTGGGCGCCGGGTCCGACGTCGGCATCGCCGCGGCTGATGGCGGCGGCCAGCTCCCGCTCGCTGTTGACCTCGAGGGTGCGCTCCAGCCGGGTCAGCGACTCCCCTTGCGTTTGCAGCCACTCCTGCAGGGCGCGCTGGCTGCCGGCCCCCTCCTGGCGCATGGCCCAGCGCCAGTCGAGCGCCTGTCTCGCCTCTTTCGGTTGCAAGCCCCGGCGCAGCACCAGCCCCTGCACCCGCCGAAATCCATGAACGATCACCCATTGCCGGTGGCCCTGATACTGCTGTACTAGCGCCGGGTGGCGCAGGTGGGCCTCTTCGGCCTGACCCCAGTGGATGGCGCACAGATCCACGTGGCCGCGCGCCAGCATCGCCAACCCCTGCCTTGTGCCGCACGGGGTATAGCCCACCAGTGCCTGGGTGCCGAGCTGCTGGGCTAGCCGGCTGCTGGCGTAGTGGAGCAGCACGTCGTCCGAGCCCGCCAGCAGCAGCCGGTCGTTCATCACCCCCTCGTGACAGCTGCCGAGCAGCCAGCGATCGAGCAGGGAGCGCGGAAACAGCCACTTGCCGGTCGCCTTGGTGGCGGGGATACGCGCCTCGTTGGCGAGCTGGTAGACCTTCTTCTCGTTGAGATCGAGGTATTCCGCCACCTGCTTCACGTTCATAAACTCGTTCATGGCTTGCGTTTGGCCCTCTGGCTGGTCTGATCGAGACACTGAGCGATCTGCTGGGTACTCATCAATTCGTTCATGGCTTAATCCCGCATCCCGCGACCGGCCGAACCGGGCGCCAGCACCGGTGGCTTCTCGTCCAGCACGAGATGGTCGTGGCCGCTGAAGACCTCGAAGTGGCGCCCCTTGGCGCGGGCAATCATGGTGATGCCGAGCTGGCGGGCCAGATCCAGCCCCATCTGGGTGACGCCGGAGCGCGACAGCAGCACCGGAATGCCCATCTGCGCCACCTTGATCACCATCTCCGAGGTGAGCCGCCCGGTGGTGTAGAAGATCTTGTCGTGGCCAGCCTCGCCGCGCATCCAGAGCTCGCCCGCCAGGGTATCCACCGCATTGTGACGCCCCACATCCTCGACAAAGGAGAGGATTTCGCTGCCGCGGCAGATGGCGCAGCCATGCACGGCACCGGCCATCTTGTAGGTTTCGTTATGGGCCGACAGCGCCTTGAGCAGGGCGTAGAGGGTGCTCTGTTTAAGCTCTGGCGCCGCTAGCACGACCCCTTCGAGCTTTTTCATCACGCTGCCATACATGGTGCCCTGACCGCAGCCGGAGGTGACCGTCTTCTTCTCTAGTGACTTGTCGAGATCGGCGGCCTGCTGGCTGCTCACCACGGCGGCGGCCTCGCTCTCCCAGTCGACGATCACCGACTCGATGGCCGAAATATCCTCGATAAAGCCCTGATTTTTCAGATAACCCAGTACCAGCGCCTCGGGGCGGGCCCCCAGCGTCATCAGGGTTACGATCTCCTTCCAGTTGAGGTAGACCGTCAGTGGCCGCTCACAGGCGATTTGGCGGGTTTGCAACTGCCCCTGCTCATCCATCACCTCGACGGCCATGGTGAGCTGGGCGGCGGCATTGCTTTTGATAAAGGTCGGTGTCATGGGCCCCTCGCGACCGGTTGCCGGGATCTAAGGGGAGAGGTACAGCAAGTTTTGTTCCAGACCGGTTAAGTAGATGGTGGCGCGATCTCATTTGAAGAGAACATCTGGTGAAAGAAAAATTGCAAGTATGAACAGTGGATATTTAAAAGTAGGATCTGACGGTGTGCATTCAGAGATTGATTGTCGGTCAGTTTGCAACACAAATTCTCGTATGAGTAATTAAATTCGATGATTGCAAACCAATGTTAATGTCAAGAAAATAAATGCCAGCCATATCACAAAAACAACATTAGTTAGTATGTATAGTGGTTCAATTGAGTTTCTTGTGGAGGTTGATTGATGACTATGGCTGATTTCAGATTAAAAGCTGCAGATGCGTTAAATTCATTCAATGTTGATTTGTCAATAAAGGAACTGCAGGCTGCGCAATTTGAAAAAATGAATAAAGCATTTAATTTACCTAATCTTTCCATATCTGAAGTTCTTGACTGTAAGGGCGAGGATATTTTTGGTCTAATTGAGTCAAAATATAAGTTACTCGGTTATGACTTAGAACCGACACCGGCAGAGGCGGAACAATATTTTTTGCAATGTATGGAAAGATTTAGGGTTGTAGGGGATAGAAACATTTATGGAAATAAATGTACTGTATTTACACCTCCATCGGGATATTCATTTAATGAAGAGGTTTCAAATACCTATTACTATATGTATGATAAAACCCTTGATGGTTCTAAAGCATTGGCTTTATGGATGACTTTTATTGAGAAATCGGCAGGTTATGCGATAAAAGGTGGGCCGTTAAGTATGTTTAGGTGGATAAAAGAGGTAGCGGTTCCGGTTGCATATAAAGAATGGGAAATGGAACAGGCTGATGAAAAAGATGTTTTGAATCCAACGTTGACATACTTATCGAATCAGAACTATCAAAGCCCATTTTTTGTTGCTTATATCTTTGGATAGTTATGAATAAAATATCAATCATCTGTTTTTTGATTTTGATAGCTGTAACTTTATATATTTATAATCGTCATGCTGCTGAGCTAAAACAAGGGCGCTGGGAATCTGGGTTTGCTTTGTTTTATTTAACGGAACAGGAGGGATGGCTATCTGGAGGGGAGCAATTGGATGCAATAAATAAAAATCAGCTCACTTCTAAAGCTACATTTTCTGGAAGTGAATCGTTATATTTCAGCGCAATTGGCATTGTCGAGTTCAAACCCAAAGGACTCTGTAAAAAAGTTGAGTACAAATGGCCAAAAGGGAAGACTATCAATGTGACGTTAATTAATGTCCATGATTGTTAATTTCATATGAGATGATAAATCGTAGGTTATCTCGTATGTTGGGGCTGAACGAAGTGAAGCCCAACGTTTACCGCGGAATATTTCAACAGCAATAATCGGATAGTTCGGTGTTATTCGATTATTGTCATCCCCTCTACTCGGTACTGGCAGATTAGCCTTGCTCCGTATGTTGGGCTGTGCTCAGCGCCAACCCATGTCCCGCACAAGGCCCCACCATCAACCACCAAACCGGCCTTGGCCCCACTCTTGCTAAGTCTTATCCCATTGATGGCCGTGGCCGCCATGAATCTCCTGCTCTGATCCGCTCCTAATGGGGTGGAATCACGGGGGAGGGCGGCCCGGCAGAGACCTTCTGATGGGAGCCGCGACAGTGCAAGACACAACCAATATTCTCTCCCCGCAGCGCTGGCTGCAGCTGGAGTTAAAGGCCATCGACAGCCAGGTTGGCCGCTGGCAGAGCCGCCGTTTCGAGATTGCGGCGCTCCATCCCGCCGAGCCCGAGGCTGCCGGTGCCTTGCCCCTTACCCTGTTTCGCGACGAGCGGGGGGATTATCGCTTCAATTTGAGCTCCGGTTCGCCCCGCCTCTTTGTCACCGGAAGCCGCGTGGACAATGGCTTTGTGGCCGATGGCCTCACCCTGAGTCAGACCGTGGCCGCCGCCTATATGGATGGCGAGCGGCAGGTGCTCTCTTGCCCGCTGCCCGAGGCGCTGCAAGCCTGGGTGGAGGCCTTTATCGGCCGCCACGGCGAGCTGCTGGAGGCCCGTCGCAAGGGCAAGAAGGGCAAGGGGCGGGCGCAGGATCAGCTCGGTGTCGATAGCCAGGATCAAGCCAGTTGTGGCGCCGTCAAGGCCACCGGCCCCGATGGCCGCGAGCGTGGCAGCGACGCCGGAACCTGTGCCGGAAACAAGGCCGGAAACAGCGCCCATGAGTGAGTTTCTCAAGCGCTGGTCGTCTCGCAAGAGTGAGGCGCGCAAGCATCAGGCATTGCAGCCACGAGAGGAGGTGACTCCTGAGGCGCTTGCGACCCCCATCGAAGGCAGTGGCGAAGGTGAAATGCCTGATACTGCGCTGGATAGCCCCGTAGTCAGCACTGACAAGGGGAGCTGTGACCCCCTTGCTGTTGAGGGGGCAGAGAGTGGCGAACCTCCGCTGAAAACGGCGCAGTCGGGCAAGGCCAAACTCCCCGACAAGGAGGCGCTGCGCGCCATGTTTCGCAGCCATAAGCCGGATGGGCTCGACGACTACACCCAGGATTTCAGTCAGCCCGAATTGCTGCCAGCAGCCTTGAGCGCCGGGCTGCGCAACTGGCTGGTGGAGCAGGTGAGCACACCGGATGGTGAAGCCCCTCACTCAACCGCTGCCGCACCCGAACCGGCGACGGTGGCCGCCACGGCCATAACCAGCGAGCCGCAAGGGTTGGCTGATAACCATTCTCAAAACCCCACCGACGATCGGGACATTTTGGTTGACCATGATGGACAAAATGTCCCAACCAAGGGTGGGGGAATGGAGCATTTGGGATCCTGACTCCCTGCCAGTCACTTTTTTCCTGGGGGAGTTGGCTCGGCTCTTGCTCTCCCAGCTGACCAACAAGCACGCCATCCCACGAGGTGGCGCGCACAGGAGTGCATGTGAGCATCGAACAACCCATAACAACATCCGTCGCAACTCTGACCGCCGATGGCGTGGCCGCGCGCAGCGAACGTGCCCGCGCCCATGCCCTGCAGCATACGGTCAAGACCGACAACCTGATCCCGGCCACCGTCTCCTACCAGAGTCAGGGGCGCTTGCTGCTGGTCGGCCCGGAAGACCGCATTCGCCGCGCCGCCAGCCTGCTGCCCCAAGGCGTGATGCCGACCCTGCTGGTGACCGAAGCGGTCCACGACGCCGAGGCGGCGGATCTCGAGGCCATCTTCGAGGCTACCGCCGCCCTGGATGCCCTGACCCTGCGCGAACCGAGCCTGACCGGGTATCTCGGTCAGTTCCAGCTCACCGGCCTCGATGGGCAGGGTGAGCGTATTTCTCTGGCGGCGCTCTGTTTTCCACAACAAGCGACTGTTGGTAGCGAACCGCGTTTCGATCTGGTGGCCGATCTGGGTACGACCCAGCTGTTTGCGCTGGAGCGCCCGCCGGTGGGCTATCTGCATCTCTTTGATGACGCTGACCAGGCCGCACGACTCGCCGGGCAACTCGCAGAACTTTGTGCGCTGACCGGCATCTTCGACAAGCCGCGCTATTTTCGCCTCGACCCCGAGGCGTGTGCCTTTACCGCCCGCGGCGTGCCCGGTTGCAGCCGCTGTCTCGATGTCTGCCCGACCGATGCCCTCAAGCCCGTCAATGGTCGCATCCAGATCGATCCCCATCTCTGTCAGGGCTTCGGCAGCTGCGCCTCGGCCTGTCCGACCGGGGCGATTGGCTATCACCAGCCCGATGCCAACACCAGCGGCGACTACCTGCTGCGTCTGCTCAAGCACTACCGGGAGGCGGGGGGAGACGCGCCTCGGCTGCTGATTGCCGGTGAAAGCGAGCGCGAATGGGTGGAAGCCGAACTTGCTGCTCTACCCGCCAACTGGCTGCCGGTCTGGGTGGAGGAGAGTGCGAGTCTAGGCATCGAGAGCTGGTTCGCCGCCCTCGCCTATGGCGCCTGCGGGGTGCGCATTGCGCTGGGCGATGATACCCCCGCCAGCGTCCGCGCGCTGGTTGAGCGGGAGCTGGCGAGCGCCGCCGTGCTGCTGGCGGGTGCCGGTCTTGCTGCCGATCGCATCGCCCTGTTTAATCCGGATGCCGAACAAGATAAGCCGCTCTTCTGTGAGCCAGCTGTTGCCCTGCTGGACAAACCGCTGAAAGGGGACAAACGGGAGAATCTGTTTGCCGCCTTCGACGCCCTCTGGCAGGCCAACGAGGGAAGCCGCGAGCCGCTGGCGGTGCCCCACGGCGCCCCTTACGGCAGCGTGGAGCTCAAAGACGCTGACTGCACCCTCTGCATGGGCTGCGTGGCGGTCTGCCCGAGCCGCGCCCTGCATGCGGTGGGCCATGCCCCAGGCCTCAACTTTATCGAGCAGGATTGCATCCAGTGCGGCATGTGCGAAAAGGCGTGCCCCGAGCAGGCCATCGTGCTGATGCCCCGCCTGCAACCCGTGCCCGAGGCGCGCCGCACCGTGCAGAGCCTCAAAGCCGAAGAAGCCGCCTGCTGCATTCGCTGTGGCAAGCCGTTCGCGCCGGCCTCCCTTATCCGCCGCATCCAGCAGAAACTGGCCGGTCACTCCCACTTTCAGAACGAGGCCGCCCAGCGGCTGCTGATGTGCGAGGACTGCAGGGTCAAGGATGTGTTTGCGGCGCTGGCGGCGGATCCCGTCTCCCAGCTCAAGGTGTGAGGGGGCTCTGATGACTGAACAACGCAATGACTACCCGGAGGCGCCGGCAATGACCGACCTGGATCGCAATAGCGCCGACATGTATGCCCTGCTGGCGAGCCTCTGGCGCGCCGCCCCCCGTGGCGAGCAACTCGCCTGGCTGCAAGGCCTGCAGGCCATGCCCGGCCCCTTTGCCAGAGGGTTGGGGCTGGTGCAGCTGGCAGCCAGCAGCCACCACGAAAACGAGCTTGCCGAGGAGTATCAGGATCTCTTTATCGGGCTGGGGCGTGGTGAAATCGTGCCGTTTGCCTCCTGGTATCTCACCGGTTCACTGATGGAGCTGCCGCTGGCGGTGCTGCGTGCAGACCTGCAGTCCCTCGGTTTCGAGCGCCAGAGCGGAGTGTGCGAGCCGGAAGATCACCTCGCCGCCCTCTGTGAGGTGATGGCGGTACTGATTGCCGAGCAGCACCCGGATCGCAACCGCTTCTATGAACGCCACCTTGCCCCCTGGGTACTCGCCTGCTGCCGCGATCAACAACAGGCGAAAGGGGGCAGCTTCTACCGGGCGGTCGGGGCCCTTGCCGAAGACTTTTTCAAACTGGAACAGGAACTGCGCCTGCCCTTTGGCAGCCCGGTGGTGACGCAGCCATGACGCTGCGCCACCCACTCATAGCAAAACCGGCTCACCGCAGCCGACCATAACAACAGAGGTCACAGAAAGATGAGCGATGAACAGCTGAAAGACCCGTCCCGCCGCAATCTGATCAAGGGGGTGGGGGTGGTTGCCACCATAGGCGTGCTGGCCGGTGCCACGGGCCGGGTGGTGGGCAAAGAGGTGCTGACCCACGACACCGAGCCCGACAAGGGCTATCGGGAGACCCCCCACGTTCACGACTTTTATCGCACCCTGCGCGGCACCGACTGAGCCGACTCAGTGAAGGAGAACTCATGAAACTGACGAAACGTGCCGAGCAGCCCCAGGCGGGCGAGCAGGGCAGCTTGCAAAGCAATGGGACCGCCCGCGGTCAGGGGCTGACCCGTCGCGCCTTTATGGTCAACTCAAGTCTGGTGGCCGGTGGCGCCGTGGCAGCCGGCTGGCTGGCACCGGCCATGATGCAGCGGGCCGAGGCCAAAACCGTAGCGGCCGAGGTGCCGGTCGAAGTGAAGCGCACCATCTGCTCTCACTGCTCGGTGGGCTGCGGCGTCTATGCCGAGGTGCAAAACGGCGTCTGGACCGGTCAGGAGCCGGCCTTCGATCACCCCTTCAACCTCGGTGGTCACTGCGCCAAAGGGGCGGCCCTGCGCGAGCACGGCCACGGTGAGCGTCGCCTCAAGTACCCGATGAAACTGGTGGGCGGCAAGTGGCAGCGTCTGAGCTGGGATCAGGCCATCGAAGAGGTGGGCAATGAAGTGCTGCGCCTTCGCAAGGAGTCCGGCCCCGACAGCGTCTACTGGCTTGGCTCCGCCAAGCACTCCAACGAGCAGGCCTACCTGTTTCGCAAGATGGCGTCCCTGTGGGGCACCAACAACGTGGATCACCAGGCGCGCATCTGCCACTCCACCACGGTGGCCGGGGTCGCCAACACCTGGGGTTACGGCGCCATGACCAACAGCCTGAACGACATGCACAACAGCAAGTCGATCATGTTCATCGGCTCCAACCCGGCGGAGGCCCACCCGGTCGCCATGCAGCACATCCTGCTGGCCAAAGAGCGCAACGGCTGCAAGATCCTGGTGGTCGACCCGCGCCGTACCCGCACCGCCGCCAAGGCGGACATGTACCTCTCCCTGCGTCCGGGCACCGACGTCGCCTTTATCTGGGGCATGCTCTGGCACATCTTCAAGAACGGCTGGGAAGATAAAGAGTTCATCCGCACCCGCGTCTATGGCATGGACGAGGTGCAAAAAGAGGTGGCGCGCTGGACCCCGGCCGAAGTGGAACGGGTGACCGGCCTCAACGAACAGCAGGTTCATGGTGCCGCCAAGCTGCTGGCCGACAACCGCCCCGGCTGCGTGGTCTGGTGCATGGGCGGCACCCAGCACACCACCGGCAACAACAACACCCGCGCCTACTGCATCCTCGAACTGGCCCTCGGCAACGTGGGCAAGAGCGGGGCGGGCACCAATATCTTCCGCGGTCACGACAACGTGCAGGGCGCCACCGACTTTGGCGTCACCTCCGACTCCCTGCCCGGTTACTACGGGCTGGAAGAGGGCTCCTGGAAACACTGGGCCCGGGTGTGGGACGTCGATTACGAGTGGATCAAGGCGCGTTTTGACAACAAGGCCTACAACGGCAAGCTGCCGATGAACAACAACGGCATTCCGGTCTCCCGCTGGGTGGATGGGGTGCTGGAGAACGCCGATCTCATCGAGCAGGGCTCCAACATCCGCGCCATGTTCTACTGGGGCCATGCGGTCAACTCCCAGACTCGCGGCCCCGAGATGAAGAAGGCGATGCAAAAGCTCGACATGATGGTGATTGTCGACCCGTACCCTACGGTCGCCGCCGTCATGAACGATCGCACCGACGGCGTCTACCTGCTGCCGGCCACCACCCAGTTCGAGACCTATGGCTCTGTCACCGCCACCAACCGCTCCATGCAGTGGCGCGACAAGGTGATAGAACCCCTGTTCGAATCCAAGGTCGACCACGAGATCATGTATCTCTTGAGCAAGAAGCTTGGCTTTGCCGATGAGCTGTTCAAGCACATCAAGGTGGAGAACAACGAGCCGCTCTTGGAAGACATCACCCGCGAATACAACCGCGGCATGTGGAGCGTGGGCTACACCGGCCAGAGCCCGGAGCGGCTCAAGGCGCACCAGCAGAACTGGCACACCTTCCACAAGACCAACCTCAAGGCCGAAGGGGGCCCGGTCAGTGGCGAAGTGTACGGTCTGCCCTGGCCCTGCTGGGGTACCCCGGAGATGAAGCACCCCGGCAGCCACATCCTCTACGACACCAGCATTCCGGTGTCGGAAGGGGGCGGCGGTTTCCGCGCCCGTTTCGGCATCGAGTATCAGGGCGTCTCGCTGCTGGCCGAAGACTCCTGGCCCAAGGGGAGCGAGGTGGAGGATGGCTATCCCGAGATCACCGCAGATCTGCTGAAGCAGCTTGGCTGGTGGGATGAGCTGACCGAGGCCGAGAAGAAAGAGGCCGAGGGCAAGAACTGGAAGACCGACCTCTCCGGTGGCATCCAGCGGGTGGCCATCAAGCATGGCTTCGTGCCCTACGGCAACGCCAAGGCGCGCTGCGTGGTGTGGACCTTCCCGGATCAGGTGCCCAAGCACCGCGAGCCGCTCTACACCCCGCGCCGGGATCTGTTGGCCGACTACGCCACCTGGCCCGATGCCAAGAGCCTGTGGCGCCTGCCGACCCAGTACGCTTCGGTGCAGGAGAAAGACGTCAGCAAGGAGTTCCCGATCATCCTCACCTCCGGCCGTCTGGTGGAATACGAGGGAGGGGGCGATGAGACCCGCTCCAACCCCTGGCTGGCCGAGCTGCAGCAGGAGATGTTCGTCGAGATGAACCCGGCGGATGCCAACGACGTCGGCGTGCGTGACGGTCAGGATGTGTGGGTGGAGGGGCCGGAAGGGGGCCGGGTCAAGGTGAAGGCGCTGGTGACCCCGCGGGTCAAACCTGGGCTTGCCTTTATGCCGTTCCACTTCGGCGGCCACTTCGAGGGCCAGGATCTGCGCGCCAAATATCCGGAAGGGTCAGACCCCTATGTGCTGGGGGAGTCGGTCAACATAGTCACCACCTATGGCTATGACCCGGTTACCCAGATGCAGGAGACCAAGGTCACCCTGTGCCGTTTTCGCCAAGTAGGAGCCTGATCTCATGGCCAGAATGAAATTCATGTGTGACACCAAGCGCTGCATCGAGTGCAACGGCTGTGTGACGGCGTGCAAGAACGAGAACGACGATGCCCTGGAGTGGGGCATCCAGCGCCGCCGGGTGGTGACCCTCAACGACGGCCTGCCGGGGGAAACCTCCATCTCGGTCGCCTGCATGCACTGTACCGACGCTCCCTGCATGGCGGTCTGCCCGGCCGACTGCTTCTATCACACCGACGACGGCATCGTTCTGCACAACAAGGATCTCTGCATCGGTTGCGGCTACTGCCTGTTTGCCTGCCCGTTCGGGGCGCCCCAGTTCCCGAAGACCGCCGCCTTCGGCGATCGGGGCAAGATGGACAAGTGCACCTTCTGTGCCGGCGGCCCGGAGGAGGATCACAGCGAGGCGGAGCGCCAGAAGTACGGTGCCAACCGCATCGCCGAGGGCAAGCTGCCCATGTGTGCCGAGCTCTGCTCCACCAAGGCGCTGCTGGCCGGTGACGCGCAGGTCATCTCCGACATCTTCCGCGAGCGGGTCGCCTATCGCGGCGCCAAGGAAGCGGGCTGGGGCAGTGGTGAAGAGCTGTTTTACGACGCCAGCAAGGCGGGCAAGGGAGGGGCGGCATGAAAACCTGGCTAATGGCCCTGTTTGCTGCCCTGCTGCTGGTGAGTACCGCCAGCTTCGCCGACGCCGAGAAAGAGGCGGTCGGCTTTGCCGGCGCCGACTACTGGCGTGCGGTGAAGGACGGGCAGGAGGGGGTGACCACCTCCCGCTCGCCGGAGCACGGGGTGCTCATCTCGGTGCCGGGCCAGCTCTGGTTCGAGGTGAAGACCAAGTGGGTGTCGCCGCTCGGTGCCATCGCTATCTTCGGCTCCTTGGCCATGTGCGGCCTGATGTACTGGGCGGTGGGGCCGACCAAGCTCTCCAAACCGCGCACCGGGCGCAAGCTCAAGCGCTGGAGCCGGCTCGATCGGGCGCTGCACTGGAGCACGGCTGGGATGTTTCTGACCCTGTCCGGGTCGGGGCTGGCCATCATCTATGGCAAGCACTTCATCAAGCCGGTGGTGAGCCTCGGGGTGTGGGAGAACTGGATCTGGTTCGCCAAGGTGTTCCACAACTACGTGGGGCCGCTCTTCTTCCTCTGTCTGATGGGAGTGCTCATCAAGTGGTTTCGCCACAACATCGTCAACATGGTGGACGTGCGCTGGTTCATGAAGGCGGGCGGCATGCTGGGGCCCCACAAGGGGAGTCACCCCTCGGCGGGCTTCTCCAACGGCGGCGAGAAGGCCATTTTCTGGCTGCTGATCTGGTTTGGCGGCATCGTGGTGGCGACCGGGCTGTTTCTGGACTTCCCCATCTTCGGCCAGCTGCGCCGCCAGATGGAGTGGGCCAGTTTCATCCACATCGTCGGCGCCTTGATCCTCATCTGCGGCTTCATCTTCCATATCTATATGGGCCTGTTCCAGCTGGAAGGGGCGCTGGAGGGGATGATCAGCGGCGAGGTGGACGAGACCTGGGCCAAGGAGCACCACGACCTCTGGTATGAAGAGGTGAAGCACCAGCTTGAGGAGCCCAAGGCAGGCAAGTCAGGCTGAGGCTGACTGCGAGATCAGGATGAAAGAGAAGGGGCGCTGCGGCGCCCCTTTGTTGTGTCTGCCCCTCAAAGCGGCGGCTGCAGCGGCAGCCGGATGCGGTAGCAGAGCCCCTCGCCGGGCGGGCTGGTGACGGCAAGCTGGCCGTGCAGGTTGTTCTCCACCAGATTGTGGATGCGACAGGCGCTCAGCCCGCAGTGGCGGGCGTCCCCGCGCAGGGTGGTGAAGAAGGGCTCGAACAGGTGGGCCAGCTGCTCGGCCGCCATGCCGGGGCCGTTGTCCCGGTAGATCAGCAGCAGCTCGCTGCCGGCCCGCTCCACCTGCAGGGTGAGGCGATGCTCCCCCGGCCCCTTGAAGGCGTGCTCCATGCTGTTCTTGATGAGCTCCTGCACTAGGTCGAGAAACAGCGACTCGGGGACGGTCAGGGTGACCTCTTCGCCACCCAGATCGGCGTTGACCCTGGCGATGAGAAACTCCGGGGTGAAGGCCTGCAGCAGCTTGCGCAGGCTTTTCTGTACGGCGAAGGGGGTGGCGGGCAGTTCGGTCTGATCCCGGGTCAGCTCCTTGAAGCGGGTCACCAGCAGGGCGACCCGGCGCAGGCTGGACTCCACCAGCTCGGTGCCCTCCTTGATGTCGGTGAGCTGCTGCTGGAGCAGGCGCTGCCCCAGCATGCCGTTTTGCACCGCGCTGGCCAGCAGATC
The DNA here is from genome assembly GCF_033349375.1 of Aeromonas sp. CD. Lineage (NCBI taxonomy): Bacteria > Pseudomonadati > Pseudomonadota > Gammaproteobacteria > Aeromonadales > Aeromonadaceae > Aeromonas > Aeromonas sp. CD. Next base: position 3,506,450 of record NZ_CP137631.1, on the reverse strand, counting down.
GCCGGCGCCGTGAATGAGGCTGGAGGCGGTGATGCCGATACCGATGGGGGTGTTGATCTCGTGGGCGATGCCGGCGGTGAGCTGAAACAGGCTCTGGTAGAGCTGCACCTTGGCCTGCTGGCGCCCCAGCTCCTTGAGGCGCAGCTGGTTTTGCACCCGGGCCAGCACCTCGAGCTGGTGGAACGGCTTGGAGACATAGTCGCAGCCACCGGCCTGAAAGGCCTGCTCGAGCGCCCCGATCCCGCTGTTGGTGCTGATGAAGAGCACCGGCAGGCACCACTGGCCCGGCAACTGCTTGATGCGGCGGCACGCCTCGTAACCGTCCATCACCGGCATGTTGATGTCCATCAGCACCAGATCGGGGGGGAACTCGGTGGCGGCATCCACCGCCTGCAGGCCGTCGGTGGCCTCCCGCACCCGGTAACCCGCCTCTTCCAGCAGACTGCGCAAGATGTAGCGGTTGGATGCCATGTCATCGACGATCAGGATTTCACTCATCTGTTTGTTTTCTCCTGCCCCCGGGAACCTCTCCCTGCCGGTGGCCTGCTGTTGAGCATAGTTGGCCGCTCTCTGTGGCGCGTGGCCGGTATGAGACCATTACCCGCCTCGGCGCGGATTTTGGCCGCAGGGTATGCCCAAGCTCACAAAACTAAACAGGCAAACGTCATATGATTGATTTCATTATGAGTCTTGCTCTCCTGCCGAACGGCAATTTCACGTAAATCAAAGAGAATGACTATGGCTACCGGACAATATCTGCTGTGGAAAGATGCACAGGGACAAGATTTTCGCCCCGTTGCACTGACTGGCACCGATCTGCTCAACGATCGCAATCTCAACAAGGGCACCGCCTTTACCGAACAGGAGCGCGCCGACTTCGAGCTCGACGGCCTGTTGCCTCCCCAGGTGCAAACCTTCGAAGCCCAGCTGGATCGGGTCTATCAGGGCTTTCTGAGCGCCTGCAGCGACATCGAGAAGTATCAGAACCTGCGGGCATTGCAGGATCGCAACGAGACCCTGTTCTACGCCCTGCTGGCGCGCCACGTGGAGGAGATGACCCCCATCATCTACACCCCGACCGTGGGCAAGGCGTGCCAGGAGTTCAGCCACCGCTACCAGAAGGCGCGCGGCCTCTACATCACCCCGAAGAACGTCGATGACATGGGCTCCCTGGCCCGTCAGCTGGATGCCAAATCGGTGCGCATCATCGTCGTGACCGACAGCCAGGGGATCCTGGGGATCGGTGACCAGGGGGTGGGCGGCATGGGCATTCCCATCGGCAAGCTCTCCCTCTATACCCTGGCCGCCGGCATTCACCCCGCCTGCTGCCTGCCCATCGCGCTGGATGTCGGCACTGACAATCAGGCGCTGCTGGATGATCCCATGTACCTGGGTCAGCCCCACAAGCGCATTCGCGGCAAGGAGTACGACGACTTCATCGACAAGTTCGTGGCCGGGGTCAAGCGTCACTTCCCGAACGCCGTGCTGCAGTGGGAGGACTTCAGCAAGTCCAACGCCTTCAACAATCTCTCTCGTTATCAGCAGTCGCTGCCGTCGTTCAACGACGACATCCAGGGTACCGGGGCCGTGGTGCTGGCGGGCATCATAGGGGCGGTCAAGGTCAAGGGCGAGACCCTGGGCCAGCAGAACTACCTGGTCTATGGCGCCGGTGCCGGCGGGGTCGGGGTGGCGGATCAGATCTGCGCGGGCATGATCCGCGAAGGGCTGGATCCGCAGGCGGCTCGCGATCGCATCTACATCCTGGATACCCAGGGGCTGGTGTGTGACAACCGCGAGGGGCTCGACGAGTACAAGCGTCGCTACGCCAAGCCGGGCCTGCTGCTGGCCGGCTGGGACACCGAAGTGCCCGGCAAGGCCAACCTGACCGACGTGCTGCGTCACGTGCCGATCACAGTGCTGCTGGGCACCAGCGGCTCGGGCGGCGCCTTCAAGGAGGAGCACGTGCAGCTGATGCAAAAACACTGCGCGCGCCCCATGGTGTTCCCGCTCTCCAACCCGACCGCCAACTGCGAGGCGCTGCCGGACGACATCTATCGCTGGAGCCAGGGCAAGGCCATTGTCGCCACCGGCAGCCCATTCAAGGATGTGCACTACGAGGGTCAGGAGTTCCGGGTCGGCCAGGGCAACAACGTCTTCATCTTCCCGGGGGTGGGTCTGGCGGCCATCGTCAGCCAGATCCGCGAGATCACGCCGGACATCTTCACCACCGCTGCCTTCGCGCTGGCGGAGTGTGTGAGCGAGGTGGACCTGGCCAAGGGGGCCGTCTATCCGCGCATTCGCGAGCTGCGCAACATCTCGGTGCACGTGGCGACAGCGGTGCTCAAGGACATAGTGCGGCGGGATCCTTCCCACCCGCTGATCGGTCAGGATCTGCAGCAGCACATCCTCAACCACATGTGGGAGCCGGTCTATCTGCCCTATCGCCGGGTATGATGGTCGCAAGCTTGCACTTGCAATAGAAGAGGGGTGGCCATGGCCACCCCCTTTTGTTACCTGAGCTGTCAGCTGCGCAGCGGCAGCCAGTGGCCCGCCTTGCTGCGGCAGGCGGTGTCCTGCCACTGCTGACTGGCCTGGCCTATGTAGAGCTGCTCGCGGTAGTCGCGGCACCAGAGGCCGTTGGAATGGCGAAAGGTGCGCAGCGGCGTGACGCTGCCCGAGTGGCGGTTGGCGGAGTTGAACCAGGTGAGGCTCTGGCCCTTGGGACGGGTTTGCAGCGCCTCGGCCAGTGCCTGATTGGCCAGCACCACGTCCTGCTCGTCCATCTGGTGATAGAGCGGGGCGGTTGGCTGGGTGGCACAGCCGGACAGCGACAGCGCCAGGCAGATCAGCAGATAACGGCTCATGGTTGCACCTTGCTGTTGAATCCTTGCTGGATCAGCGCTTGCTCCTGTGCATCGGTCAGGGTCTGGCCGCGATCGTCGGTCGTGCCGTCGCCCCGGATCTGGTTGCCGTTGGCGTCGACGGCGTCTACCCCGTTGTCGTCGACTGTGCCGTCACCCCGGATCTGGTTGCCATTGGCATCGACGGCGTCTATCCCGTTGTCGTCGACCGTGCCGTTGCCCCGGATCTCGTTGCCGTTGGCATCGATGGCATCCATGCCGTTGTCGTCGACCGTGCCGTCGCCCCGGATCTCGTTGCCATTGGCATCGACGGCGTCTACCCCGTTGTTGTCGAGGCCGTTACCGAGGCCACGCCCGCCACCGTGACGATCGCCGCCGGCGTGGCGGTCCCCTCCGCCATGCTGTTCACCACCGGCATGCCGATCGCCCCCGGCGTGTTCCCCACCGCCGTGGTCGTCACCGCCATGGCTGCTGCCGCCATCGCTGTCATTGCCTCCACCACTGCTGCTGCCGCCATCGCTGTCATTGTCTCCACTACTGCTGCCGCCGCCATCGCTGTCACTGCCTCCACCACCGCTGCCGCCGCCATCGCTGTCGCTGCCTCCACCGCCATCGCTGTCACTGCCTCCACTACTGCTACCGCTACCACCTCCGCCGCTATTTCCTCCTCCACCGTTTCCACTGCCATCGCCATCCTTGTTGTGAACGATCAGCCCATTGGCGACATAGCTGTGGCTGCCATCCAGGATCAGGTTGAACAGTGCGGTGGTGGGCGGGGCGTCAAGCCAGCAGAGGGACTCCACCAGCAGTGGGGTGGGGTGAGGTGCCAGCGCCAGGCTGCCTGCGCTGCCGTGTTCCGACCAACCCAGCAGATACATGCCGGTAAAGAGCGGCAGCACGGCGAGGGTCGGGTTTTCGGTACGAGTCATGGCCGGGGCGATGGCCGCCCAGCCGCGGGTGGTCAGAAAGGGGTGTTCGGCGGTGAAGAAGGGGGCCAGCCGGTTGAGCCCGTAGAGCCGGCGCGCTCCCAGCAGCACCCGTTCGACCGCCAGGATCCGGTTGCTGTGGCCATATTGATCCCGTACCCGTTCACCGATCTGTAGGGTCTCGATGGGGCGCTCCTCCCCGTCGGCCATCAGGATGCGGGTGCCGGCTACGAAACAGGACTTGGCATAGGCCTGATTCAGCTGCCATTGATGGTGGCTGAAGTCATAGCTCAGCGGGGTGGCAAACAGGGCCAGGGCGATGGCCGAGCCCACCAGCAGTCGGCGCTGGCTGGGCTTGAAAGCGGGCAGTGACATGGGGGACTCCTTGTCCGGCTGGGTTCACGTCATCAAGTATAGAGGGGGCCGGTGGCGGGGCAGGGGCAACACCTGACAACAAAACAGTATGGAAAAACGATTGGCGCCGGCCATAAAAGTGCGTAAAATCGCTTCCTCGATGCTTGTAGCAACGAATCCCGCCTAAAAAGCCAGTTTCATGCCCTCCCCAAGCAGTAAGAGGCAACAAATGACGCCAAATGGCTCATTCAGTGCCTTGAAAAAGTCTTGTGATAACTGAAAAGTGTCAAATATCCCTGTCAGTTATCAAAAAATTAAGGACATCCATGTTTTCCTTAGTCAAGCAAAGTGTCGCCGGGCTGCAAATCTTGTTTGTCGCCTTCGGTGCCATGGTTCTGGTGCCCCTGCTCACCGGACTGAACCCCTCCATGGCCCTGCTTGGCGCCGGTGTGGGCACCCTGCTGTTCCAGCTCTGCACCCGCCGCCAGGTCCCGATTTTCCTCGGTTCCAGCTTTGCCTTCATCGCCCCCATCATTTACGCCACCCAGACCTGGGGCCTGCCCTCCACCATGTTCGGTCTGTTTGCCGCCGGTTTCATGTACTTCATCTTGGCCGCGCTCATTCGCGTGCGTGGGATGGGCTTCGTGCACAAGCTGCTGCCGCCTGTGGTGATTGGTCCGGTGATCATGGTGATCGGTCTGTCGGTCGCCCAGGTGGCCTGCAACATGGCGATGGGCCGTGCCGGTGGTGAGCAGGTCGTGCCAGCCTCGGTTGCGCTGACCCTGGCTGGCATCTCGCTGGCGGTCACCCTGATTGCGGCGGTGTTCTGCAAGGGCTGGATCAAGCTCATCCCCATCCTCTCCGGTGTCATCGCCGGTTACGTGGCCGCCGTGCTGATGGGTCAGGTGAGCTTCGATGGCATGGTGAACGCCCCCTGGTTGGCGCTGCCCCACTTCGTGACCCCCGAGATCAACTGGGCTGCGGCGCTGTTCATGCTGCCGGTGGCCATCGCCCCCTGTATCGAACACATCGGCGGCGTGCTGGCCATCGGTGGTGTGACGGGCAAGGATTACACCAAGAACCCGGGTCTGCACCGTACCCTGGCCGGTGACGGCATCGGCGTCTGCTTCGCCGGCTTCATCGGTGGCCCCCCCGTCACTACCTATGCCGAAGTGACCGGCGCCGTGATGATCACTCGCAACTTCAACCCGGTCACCATGACCTGGGCTGCGGTGTTCGCCATCATTCTGGCCTTCTTCGGCAAGTTCAACGCCCTGCTCACCTCCATCCCGATGCCGGTGATGGGCGGCATCATGCTGCTGCTGTTCGGATCCATCGCCGCCATCGGTCTCAAGACCCTGGTGGAGTCCAAGGTGGACCTGGGGCTGTCGCGCAACATCGCCATCGTGGCCGTGACCCTGACCGTGGGTGTCGGCGCGCTGGAGATGAAGATCGGTGACTTCGCCCTGGCGGGCGTGGGTCTGGCCTCGGTGGCCGCCATCCTGCTCAACCTCATCCTGCCCCAACACTCCGAAGAGGGGGACATGGAGAGCGCCAAGGATTAAGCGCCTGGCTGTTGTTCGTTGAGATGATGAAAAAAGAGGCCACCCCAGGGTGGCCTCTCTGTTTTGTCGATGCGCCGGGCTCGGGGCTAAGTGCTGAGGGCTCAGGGCGTCAGCGTCAATACCCGTACCCACATGGCCCCTTCGCCCACCGGCTGGCGAGCCTGCAGGGTGAGGGCGCCGCTGGCCGGATCGATGCGGTGCAGCGCCAGCCGGTGGGAGGCCTGCCCTGCCGCCAGCAGCCAGCGGCCCTGCCCGTCGATGGCAAAGCCGCGCGGCATGGTTTCGGTGGGGAAGTGGTCGACTACGCCGAGCTCGCCATCCGGCGCAATGGCGAACTGGGTCAGCAGGCTGCTGGCCCGCTCGCTGCTGTAGAGAAAGCGCCCATCCGGCGTCACGTGCAGATCCGCGCCCCAGTACTCCCCCTGATAACCGGCGGGCAGCATCTCCAGGCTCTGGCACAGTGTGATGTCGCCATCGGCGCTACGCCGATAGCGGTTGATGGTGCAGTCGAGCTCGTTCAGGCAATAGAGGTCGCCATTGCTTGGGTGGAGCGCCAGATGGCGCGGGCCGGCGCCGCTGGCGGTCTGCAGATCCCCCAGCGGATGGGGGCGCAGCCGACCCTCCCGGCAGAGCACCAAGCGGCGGATACGGTCCTCCTTGAGGCAGGCGACCAGCACCTCCTGCTCGCCCTGGCCATCGGCGGCCAGCAGGGTGACCGAGTGGGCGGCCTGCAAGCCGTCGAGCTGCTGGTGGGGCGACTCTGCCCGACCGGCGCTTCCGATGGCGGAGACGGTGACATGATTGAAGGCATAGGAGGCCGCCAGCAGGAAGCGGCCATCGGCCGAGATGGCGGTGTGGGAGGCGCTGCCCGCCAGCGGCGCCGAGCCCGGCTCGCTGAGCCGGCCATCCACACCAATCCGGTAGCTGATAAGCGCAAAATCGGGCCGCACGGCGGCATGGAGCCAGTGTCCGTCCGGGCTGATCACCAGCGGCTGGACCTGGCCCGGGGTGTCGACCACCTGCAATAACGCGAGCTCCCCGCTCGCGGCCAGGGCGAACACGTGGATCTGCTGGCTGGCGGGGCTTGCGACATAAACTACCTGCTGCATCTGCTCTCTACTCCTTGTCATGGGCAACGGCGGTCATCTTATCCTCTTTCGGGACCGCTCTGGCCTACTCTTTTGCCCGCCTCGGGCAGACCACCTGACGGGCCTTGAGGTGGTAGAGCTCCACTTGCGGGTGGCTGAAGAAGCCCACTTCCCACGGGTTTTTCTGCACGAAGGCGGCGCGGATGGGCTCGAACAGTGGGTGATCCTGCGGGATCTGGTAGGCATCGGCGGCGATGATGGTGTAGTTCCACTCGATGGCGCGGGTGTAGGTGAACACCGCCCGCGAGTCGATGGCGAAGTGGCAGCGCCCGTCGCGTTTGAGCAACTGCGACTTGAAGGTCTCGGGGAAGGTGATGAAGAAGATGTCGTCCTCATCGGAGGAGAGAAACGCCAGCACTGTGGTGTGTGGCTGGGACTGGGCCTGGGTTACCAGTACCCCGATCTTGTTCTCCACTTCGCGCAGGTCAGGCACCGGCAGGCCGGTGAGCGGGGTGACCGGCAGCTCGCGGGCGGGGCGTTCATCGGCCGGATGCTGATAGTCCGGCCGGGCGAAGCCATAGACTACCCGGTTGCCGTACCAGAGCTCGAACTGCAGCGGGGTGACCTGCACCTTGTCCGGGGCGGTGCGTGTTATCACCCCCTTGTAGGAGACGCGATAGACGCTCAAGGAGGCATCGTACTCGTCGACCCCGGTGCGGTTGTCCAGATGCAGGGTGATCTTCTCCCCCACCACCAGCTGGTGCCCCTTGGGGAAGCTCAGCAGCAGCTCGTCGCCGGCCTGGATCTCGACCCCGCAGATGTAGACGCCGGTCTCCTTGCTGGCGGGGTCGACATAGGTGGCGGCCACCCCGAGCAGGGGAGAGCCGAGAAAAGAGAGCAGAGAGGGTTGGGAACTCATTGGCGCACCTTGGCAAATGTGGGGGTTGGCCCCTCAGTGTATCGCGGCCGGCCCGGATTGGCAGACCCCCTCACTGGGGGAGGTAAGCGCTTCAGGCTAGCGGCAAACGGTGTCCCATTCTGGCCGGCATGTCACAAAACCAGCGTGGGCGGCCGGCGGCTGGTCATAAAAAAGGCCCCTTGCGGGGCCTTCGAGTGGCATGGCGTGCTGCCTTAGACGGGCTGGGCACCCGGCAGGGCGGGAGGCTGGGCGGAGTCGGACTCCACCTTCTGCTCTTCGTCCTTCATGTTCTTGATGTAGACGTCCATCTGGTTGAACGCGATCTCGATGCCGTTCTCGCGGAACAGCTGGTCTATCTTGCGGTTCAGCTCGTCCACCGCCGGGTTGCGATCGCCGAGCTCGCTCACGAAGAAGCGCAGCTCGTGATCCAGGGTGCTGGGGCCGAAGGTGAGGAAGTAGACGATGGGGGCCGGGTCTTTCAAGACGCGGCTGTTGTCGTCCGCCGCCTGTTTCAGCAGGGTACGGGTCAGCTCCAGATCCGAACCGTAGGCCACCCCCACCCGCACGATGACCCGGGTGACGGTGTCGCTCAGCGACCAGTTGATCAGCCGCTCGGTCATCAGCTGCTGGTTGGGGATGATCACCTCCTTGCGGTCGAAGTCGGTCAGGGTGGTGGCGCGAATACGGATCCGCGAGACGGTGCCGGAGAAGGAACCTATGGTGACGGTGTCACCGATCCGCACCGGACGCTCGAACAGGATGATGATGCCGGAGACGAAGTTGGAGAGGATCTCCTTCATGCCGAAACCGATACCGACCGACAGACCACCGGCGACCCACTGCAGCTTGTCCCACTGCACCCCCATCATGGAGAGGGCAGTCAGCGAGCCGACCCCGATCAGCACATAGTTGAGCATGGTGGTGATGGCGTAGGCCGTGCCCTGGGCCAGGTTCAGCTTGGAGAGCACCAACACCTCCAGCAGACCCGGCAGGTTGCGGGCCAGCGACCAGGCGCCGCCTAGCAGCAGGAAGCCTATCAGCACGTCGCTCAGGCTGATCGGGAAAAGCACGGCATTGGCCCCTGTCCCTTCAGTGCGGTGCCAGAGCACCATGCTGTCGAGGTAGGAGAAGACCGCCACCAGATCGGACCAGAGCCAGTAGAAGGCGACGCCGAACACCAGCAGCAGCACGGTACGGGTCAGACGCAGGGACTGCTGGCTGACATCCTCCAGATCCATGGGCTGCTCTTCGATGGACTCACCCCCTTCCGCATCCTCCTGGGCCTTGTGCTCGCGCTTGGCCACCGCACGGCGATAGGCCAGACGGCGGGCCGCCAGCTCCAGGCCGCGCAGGGCGGTGCGGTAGACCAGGCTCCAGATGATGATGAGGTAGAAGGATTCGATCAGCCGGCCGGTCAGCTTGAGGGCGGTGTAGTAGTAACCCAGTCCCACCAGCACTATCAGCGCCACCGGTGCCAGCGCCAGGGCGATGGCGGTGATGGACTGCTGCATGCTCGCCTCGCCCTTGATGCGGGCGCGGGAGATGGGGAACACCAGGTAGGCGGCCAGCCCCAGCAGGGCCAGGGTCAGCGCCTGACCCACCACGTCATTGCCAAGGGAGGAGGGTTCTACCACCGCCTTGGTCGACAGCATGATGAGCGGCAGCAAGGGCACCCACAGGTAGCGCATGCTGGTGCGTTTGGCCTGCAGCTCGGCTTTCGGCATGCGGAAATGGGTCTCGGCAATGCCGCCCGGCCGCATCACCGCCAGATAGACGCTGAACACCAGGTAGCCGAGCGCTAGGTTGAGGGTGATCTGGAAAATCAGCTTGGAGCTGAGCAGACCACAGTCAGTCAGCAGCAGGCCGGCAGCCAGGATGAACAGGCTGCCCGGCAGGCGCTGCAGCACGGTAAACAGCAGGGCACGCGGGGTGTGCCACTGGCTGTCCTGGCGAAAACGTCCCAGATCCTTGGTGATCTTCTTCTGCCGCTCCACCAGCGCCGGGCGCTTCCAGATCAGCAGACCGCCAATCAGCAGCAGCGGCAGGGCCAGCAGGGTGATGGGCAGCAAGGTTTCACCCCAGCCGCTCCAATCCGGTTTCAGCACCCAGTCGGAGGCCTGCTTGTAGGCCTGGGCCGGCCAGTTGATGAACCACTTGGCATCGATGGGCTTGTTGCTGCTCACCCAGAAGATGTGCTGCTGCAGGGTAAATTCGATGGAGGAGTAGATCCGCGCCAGCTGCTGCTGGGTCAGCTGCAGGCTGATGGCGTTGGTCAGCTGGGCATCCAGCTGGCGGTTGAGCTGGTCGAGCAGGCTGATGCGGGTGTCGAGCAGCTTGGAGAGGCTGGTTCTGTCCTCCTCGCTCACCGGCTCGCTACTGTTGGCGATCAGGTTGTCCAGATACTGGGTCTTCTGGAACAGCTGGTCGCGCTGCTGACTCAGCTCGAACTGGGCCAGGTGCAGGTCGGCGATCTGCTCTTCCAGGTTCTTCACCAGCGTGGAGGGCGACGACTCCAGCTGTTGATAGAGCTGGTAGAGAATGCGTGACAGCAGCAGGTTGCCCTTGAGCATCTGCACCTGTTCGTTGAGGTTGCGCTCGGTCTGGGTGCCGCGCTCCAGCCAGCTCTTGGCCTGCAGGTTCTTCTGTACCAGCGAGTTGAGGTTGGTGGTGGCGCTGACCAGCTGCTGGCTGAGCTGATGGTTGAGCTCCTGCTCTTTTTGTACCAGCGGATTGTCATCCGCGGCGACCAGCTCGCCGGTCTGTTCGGCGGTCTTTTCGGTGTCACCGAGGCGCTTGGCACTGCTCTGCTCTTGCAGCAGTTGCAGCTTCTGCTCTTCGCTCGCGAGGCGGGCGCTCTGGTAGTCGCGCTGCTTGACCGCCAGATCCTGCATGCTGGTGCGGTTGTCCAGCTGCTGTTGCAGGTTGGCCAGTTGCAGCTCCTGCAAGGCCAGCTCGGCGCCCAGCTTCATCTTCTCGGCGCCGCTCACCCCGTCACCGGCGTTGAGGCGGGTACGGATCTCCTGGCTGCGCTGATAGGCGCGGCTCATCAGGGCCTGGGCCCGCTCCGGCAGGGTTTGCAGGCTGGTGATCTGACTGCCGATGGTGCCGAGGGCTTCCTGGGCATCCTGCATGTTGGCCATGACGTCGGGCTGGCGACTCTCCAGCTCGCTCAGGCTCATGCTGGCGTATTCACTCTTGATCTGTTCGGCACTCTTGTTCTGGGTCAGGGCATCGAGCTTGGCGCTGATGTCCCTGAGCTCGGCCGGCAGGGAGCGGATGCGCTCGCTCTGGCTCTTGGCCTTGCTCTTCTCCTTCTCGATGCTGTCGAGCAGGCTGAGGGTGTCGGTCAGGAATTTCTGGTCGGCCTGCTGGCTGACGGTGAGGGTATCAGACTTGCCAAGGGCATCGAGCGCCCGCTGCACACTGGCACGTGAGGGCACATCCTGCGCCATGGCCTGCGGGGCGCAGAGGCTGACGAGTAAGCAGAGCACCGGCAACAGGGTGGCCGAGGCTCTTTTGAAGCGTGTTGAGAGCATAAAACTTCCGGGTTATTACGCGATATTTGGGAGATTTCCCACTTGGATTAAATCCGCGTGGATTCTAACACCGGGCAGGAATGGGCAGCAGGGGGGCAGATAAAAAAAACGGCGCCCGCAGGCGCCGTTTTCAGCTTGTTCAGTTCCGATTAAAGAACGTGAACAGAAGCGGTGTTGGTGGTGCCGCTCGGTACCAGGGCACCGGAGACCATGACAACCACGTCACCCTTCAGACCCATGCCGCTGGCCAGCGCCGCTTCTTTACCGATACGATAGAAATCGTCGGTGGAGGCGATGCTGTCAACCACGTGAGCAACCACACCCTTGGTCAGTACCAGCTGGGCAGCGGTCTTCTTGTTGGTGGTGATGGCCAGGATCCAGGCTTTCGGGAAGTACTTGCGGATGGCCTTGGCAGACTTGCCGCCTTCGGTGGCAACCACGATCAGCGGGGCGTCCAGCTTCTCGGAGGTCTCTACCGCGCCTTTACATACGGCTTCGGTGATGCGCAGCTTGTTGCTGTCGTTGGCAGCAGACAGGTTGGACGGCATCACGGCATCGGTACGCTCGCAGATGGTGGCCATGATGGTTACGGCTTCCAGCGGGTATTTGCCCTTGGCGGACTCACCGGACAGCATGACTGCGTCGGTACCGTCCAGGATGGCGTTGGCCACGTCGCCGGCTTCGGCGCGGGTCGGACGCGGGTTCTTGATCATGGAGTCCAGCATCTGGGTGGCGGTGATGACCACTTTGCGGGCTTTGTTGCACTTCTCGATGATCATCTTCTGGGCGAAGATAACTTCTTCAACCGGAATTTCTACACCCATGTCGCCACGAGCAACCATGATGCCGTCGGAGACAGCCAGGATCTCGTCGAAGTTGTCCAGGCCTTCCTGGTTCTCGATCTTGGAGATGATCTGGATGTTCTCGCCACCGTGGGCTTTCAGGTGCTCACGGATTTCCAGCACGTCTTCTTTCTTGCGAATGAAGGAGGCGGCAACGAAATCAACGCCTTGCTCGCAACCGAAGATCAGGTCGCGCTTGTCTTTCTCGGCCAGGGCCGGCAGCTTGATGGAGACGCCCGGCAGGTTGATGCCCTTGTTCTCGCCCAGATCGCCGTTGTTCAGTACTTTACAGATGACTTCGCGCTCGGTGATCTCGATGACGTCCAGACCGATCAGGCCATCGTCAACCAGGATGCGGTTGCCGACGCGCAGGTCGTTGGCGAAACCGGCATAGGTCACGGCTACTTTGTCTTTGTTGCCAACCACGGTCTGGTCGGTGGTGAAGGTGAAGGTCTGGCCAGCGACCAAGGCAACGTCGTTGCCGCCTTCCAGCTTGATGGTACGGATTTCCGGACCCTTGGTGTCCAGCAGAATGGCTGCGTGCTTGCCGGTTTCGGCCATGACAGCGCGCAGGTTGCTGATGCGACCACCGTGCTCGGCGTAGTCGCCGTGGGAGAAGTTCAGGCGCATGACGTTCATGCCGGCGTCCAGCATCTTGGCCAGCATTTCTTTGGATTCGGTCTTGGGACCGATGGTGCAGACGATTTTGGTCTTTTTCATGTCAGTCTTCATGGTTAAGGAGTTTCCGCCGTGCAATATACACCAGTTTTTGGATACTTTTTATGATCCAGAAACAACGTTTTGACCAGATAACGTTTTCTTTTCAGGGATAACGTTTTCCTCTTGGCTACTTTTTAGGGCATAAATTAACTGGTCCGCGCAGATTTGGCATAAATGTCGCCATATGTATCTCGGCGCCGGCCTGCCTCGTCAGATGTTGTAAAATGACGATCCCGTCCCGTCATCAAGCCGTCATCGGTCCTCGACAAGAATAGACACTCTGTTGCCACCGGAGTGCTGCAAAATGGCCCCTTATCTGTTGCTGTTGTCCGTTGCCCTGCTGGGCGTGCAGGCGCTGCCCGCCAGCTGCTGGCCGGCGGATCCTGCTCCCCTAGATGGCGCGCTGCGCGCGTTCGAGCGCCTTGAAATGCACCAGGCCCAGGCCGCCACGGTCCGCGCGCAGCAAGGCTTGCCGCACCCCAATCCCCCGCTTGACGGGGCGCATCGACAGCCCTGAGTGGCAGACGCTGAGACGAAAGAGGGAGGCCTGGCCTCCCTCTTGTTTTGGATGCGTCACCTCGCCTCGGCGGCTCAGTTTATCTTGCCCATCTCGATGGCAAAGCTGGTGGCCAGCTGGGCGAACTTGAGGGCGTGGGCAGCCGAGGGATCCGAGTTTTGCAAGGTGTCCTGGGCGGTGTGGATGTTGGGGTTGTAGTCGTTGAAGCGCGACTCGAACGGCATGGCGGCCGGGTAGCCCTGATTGTGCCAGGAGGCGTGATCCGAGCAGCCGTAACCGCAGCTGTCATAGCCGTAGCGGATCTGGGGAAGATAGGCGTCGAGCAGCTGGGCCAGATAGCCGGTCAGCCCCTTGTCGGTGTAGTCGGTCATGAAGACGATATCTTCCGCCGAGCCCTGGTAGTTGGTCATGTCCAGCTGCAGCGCCGCCAGCACCTTGGTGTTGGCCGCCTTGTAGCGGGTAGCGATGTCCTTGGAGCCGCGCAGCCCCACCTCTTCCGCCGCATAACCGATGAACTGCAGGGTGCGCTCCGGCTGGCGGCCCTGCTCGGCGATGACCCGCAGCACCTCGGTCAGGGTGGCGATGCCGGAGGCATCGTCATCGGCGCCGGGGGCCAGGGTGCGGCTGTTGGGGGCCGAGCCCGCGGTGGAATCGAGGTGACCGCCGAGCACCACCACCTCGTCCGGGTAGCGGCTGCCCTTGAGGGTCAGCACCACGGATTGCTGCGGATAGCCGCTGTGCTTGACCCGGCTGACGCTGGCCCAGGGCAGGGTCGCGCTCAGGGTCTGCCACTGACCGGCTACCCAGTCCGCCGACTGCACCCCTGTGGTGGTGGTGTAGTAGCGGTTGCGCCAGCTGGCGAGCTGGCTGATGGTGCCGACTATGTTGCCCTGATCCAGATAGGGCAGCAGCCGGTTGACGCTGGCCCCCTGGGTCAGCGGCGGGGCGCTGAACAGGTTCTGACTGATGGGCTGGGCCATGCTCTGCAGGGCGTCGGCCAGGGTGCTGTGCACCACATAGCCGCCGCAGCGCTGGTGCCCTTCGTGCATCAGGTGGGAGAGGGTACCAAGTTCACTCGCCTCGACCTGGGCCAGCTGGACCGGGGCGCCGCTGGCGCTGAACAGGGGGGCCAGCTTGGCCTTGACCTGCTTGAGCTCGACGCCGCTGTCGGCACCGACCGTGATCCAGACGGGTTCGGCAGCCTGTACGGCGAGGGGCAGCAGGGGAAGCAAGAGGGCGGTCAACAAGGGTTTCATAGCGGATCCTTCCAGAATGAGTTGCGGGCATGTGTGCCAAGTGGGTGTCATAAGACGACTGGCCCAGTCTAGCCAAGGTGGCTGACCGGCGAATTTGCCCATCTGGCGCGACCCTACCCCCGTCCGGTGGGGGCCGCTGCAGGATCTGCTGTCTACTGTGCCCCGCTGGGGGTAACCGCTGGAGCTTTGTGCTGGCGAGGGGAAGCTGCGCAGCGTGCCCGCCGCAGAGGCGGCGTGCCGCCCTGACCTGGGGGGCTGACAAAGGGAGTCAAATTGTGCCATATCGCCGCGAGAAGCTGGCGGGAATGGGTGGGGAGGGGCCTGGGTACCCCAAAGCGCGGGTGGACAAAGAGGCATGAAAAGAGGGGCCAAGGCCCCTCTGGTTCACTGGATGGCGGTTTATGCGGTGGCCTGGGCCAGCATGCCAAGGGCTATCTCCCGCTCGCCCATGATCACCTTGTCCGCCCCCTGCCTGGTGAGGAAGCTCACCTCGTCGTCGCTGTGGGCGCGGGCGATCACCCGGATCGCCGGGTTGATGAGCTTGGCCTGGGCGATGGCCTCGCCGGCCTCGAAGCTGTTGGGGATGGCCACCAGCAGCCAGCTGGCGTCGGTGATGGCGGCGCGGCACAGCACCTCGTCATCGGCCACGTTGCCGTTGACGTGGGGAATGTCGGCCTGGCGCAGGCTCTCCAGCCGGTGCGGATCCTGCTCGATCACCACCAGCTCGCGCCCGGCCTGCTGCAGGCCGTTCACCAGCAGGCGGCCGACCCGGCCATAGCCCACCAGTATGGTGTGGGCCTTCATCTCCACCGCCGGGCATTTGCACTCGGCCAGCACCTTGGCGTTGTCGGCGTCCGGGTGTTTCTCCAGGTAGCGCTCGACGGCGTTGAACACCAGCGGGTTGAGCATGATGGAGAGGCTGGCACCCACCAGGATCAGGTCACGGGCTCCTTCCGGCACCAGCTTGAGCACGATGGCCAGCCCGATGAGGATGAAGGAGAACTCGCCGATCTGGGCCAGGCTGGCGGAGATGGTGAGGGCGGTGCGCCGGCTGTAGCGGAACAGTCGCACGATGGCGTAAGCCGCCGCCGATTTGCCGAACATGATGATGAACAGGGTGGCCAGCACCGCCAGCGGTTCGGTCAGCAGCACCGCCGGGTTGAACAGCATGCCCACCGAGACGAAGAACAGCACGGCGAAGGCGTCCTGCAGCGGCAGGGTGTTGTTGGCGGCGCGGTGGCTCAGCTCGGAGCGGTTCATGACGATGCCAGTGAAGAAGGCGCCGAGGGCGAAGGAGACGCCGAACAGCTTGACCGCGCCGAAGGCGATGCCGAGCGAGCAGGTCAGTACCGCCAGGGTGAACAGCTCGCGTGAGCCGGTGCTGGCGGTGTGGGCCAGCAGCCAGGGGATGAAGCGGCTGCCCACCACCATCATCAGTGCCACGAACAGGCTCACCTTGCCGAGAGTCCAGCCCAGATCCAGCGCTATGCTCTGCCAGCTCAGGGTCTGCTCGCCGAACTGGATGTCGGCGATGATCGGCAGCATCACCAGCGCCAGCACCATCACCAGATCCTCGACGATGAGCCAGCCGATGGCGATGCGCCCCTGCAGGGTTTCCAGATTCTGACGGCTCTCCAGCGCCCGCAGCAGCACCACGGTACTGGCGGTGGAGAGGGCGAGGCCGAACATCAGGCCGGCGACCGGATCCCAGCCCAGCAGGGAGGAGAGCCCCATGCCGAGCAGGGTGGCGACCGCGATCTGGGCGATGGCGCCAGGGATGGCAATCCGCTTCACCGACATCAGGTCGCGGAAGGAGAAGTGCAGCCCCACCCCGAACATCAGCAGGATCACCCCCAGCTCCGCCAGCTCGGGCACCAGCTTCATGTCGGCCACATAACCCGGGGTGAAGGGGCCCGAGATCACCCCGGCCGCCAGATAACCCACCATGGGGGAGATCTTGAGGCGCTGGGCAAACATGCCGAGGATGTAGGCCAGCACGAAGCCGCCGACCAGAGTGGTAATCAGGGGAAGGGAGTGGTCCATGTCGTCACC
Organism: Aeromonas sp. CD; assembly: GCF_033349375.1. NCBI lineage: Bacteria > Pseudomonadati > Pseudomonadota > Gammaproteobacteria > Aeromonadales > Aeromonadaceae > Aeromonas > Aeromonas sp. CD. The sequence goes on along the minus strand of NZ_CP137631.1, from coordinate 3,489,814 downwards.
TCGCTAATGGCAGTCAGGGGGCTACCAGATCACCGCGCGGGCGAAGAGGGCAGCTGTCAATGAGCAGGGGGCGAAAGAGACAGATGCTGGCCGCATGCACAGAGGGTGTGTCTGGGGGACAACAGTTGCCGTTTCTGTTGAAAAATAATACGTTTTTGGTAGAAAAACAATATTTATCCACATCTAAGACTTAATTTGCGATTAAAACTGTATAAGTGGCTGTTTTGAGGCGAAAGCGCGCTTCTCTGGTGCTCAGGTTGGCAACAGTAATCAATCGATGATGGTTTTTCCGGCCATAGCTGGAGGAGGGTGGAGAATAAAAAAGCGGCCGACTGGCCGCTCGCTGCATGAGGTTCCGAGTGCAGAGTTAGCCGCGCTCACTGGCCCTTGGCGATCCCCTCCCGGCGCGGATCGGCAGCGCCAAGCCAGCCACCGGCGTTGCGCTGCACGCCCTGCAGGCCCGAGGTCTGCTCGCTCAGCACCACCTCGTGCCCCTTCGCCTTGAGCGCCTCGACTACGGCGGCTGGGGTGCGACCCGCCTCCAGCTCGGTAGGGCCGTTGCGACTGCCGAAGTTGGGCAGATTGATCGCCTGCTGCAGGTTGAGCCCCCAATCCTGGGTGCCCAGCAACGTCTTGCCCACGTAGTTGATGATGGCGGAGCCCCCCGGCGAGCCCAGGCTCATCTCCAGCTCGCCGCTGCTCTTGTCAAATACCAGCAGGGGGGACATGGAGGAGCGCGGCCGCTTGCCCGGCTCCACCCGGTTGGCCACCGGCAGCCCGGCGGCGTCCAGCGAGGTGAAGGAGAAGTCGGTGAGCTGGTTGTTGAGCAGGTAGCCGTTGACCATCAGCCGCGAGCCGAAGCCGTCTTCGATGGAGCTGGTCATGGAGACCGCCATCCCCGCCCTGTCGACGATGGAGACATGGCTGGTGGAGGGGAGCTCCGGGGTGGCATCCTGGCCGCGAGCCGGCGCCAGTGGCGGGGTGCCCGCTTTGGCCAGGCCCATGGAACGCTCACCGATGAGGGCGCCGCGGCGGGCCAGATAGTGCTTGTCGAGCAGGCCACTGACGGGGACCGCCACATAGTCGCTGTCCGCCAGGTACTGGTTGCGATCGGCAAAGGCGAGCCGCGCCGCCTCGCTGTAGAGGTGGATCGCCTCGGCGGAGGCGGCCGGCTGGCCCTGCTCCCCCTGCACCGGTTTGAGGGCCGCCATGTCGCGGCTCTCCAGCATGCCGAAGATCTGGCCGAGGGCAATGGTGCCGGACGAGGGGGCCGGGAAGCCGCATACCCGGCTCTGGCGATAGTCAAAGCAGAGGCCGTCGCGCAGCTTGGCGCGGTAGCTGGCGAGATCGACGGCGCTCAGCACTCCGGGGTTGGTTGGGTGGGCGTGCACCTTGGCCACCATGGCCTCGGCCAGCGGGCCGCGATAGAAGGCGTCCGGCCCCTGGCTTGCCAGGGTTCGCAGCACCTTGGCCAGTGCCGGGTTGGTCAGTCGGCTGCCCGCTGGTTTGGGGCTGCCGTCGGCCTGATAGAAGTAGGCCCGCGCGTCCGGGTCCTTGGCAAGGTAAGGGTCCTTGGCCAGCAGCGCGGCCAGCCGCGGGCTTATCACGAATCCCTGCTCCGCGAGGGTGATGGCGGGCTCGAACAGCGCAGCCCAGGGCAGCTTGCCGTAACGCTGGTGGGCCAGCGCCAGTGCCCGCACCGTGCCGGGGGCGCCCACCGAGCGCCCGCCCACCACGCCGTCGTAGAAGGCCATCGGCTTGCCATCCTTCATGAACAGCTGATCGGTAGCGGCGGCGGGGGCTGTCTCGCGGCCATCCACCGCCGCAACTTTCTGGCCATCCCACACCAGCATGAGGGAGCCGCCGCCGATGCCGGAGGATTGCGGTTCCACCAGGGTCAACACCAGCTGCACCGCGATGGCGGCGTCCACCGCGCTGCCACCGGCCTGGATCATCTGGTAGCCCGTTTCCACCGCCAGCGGGTTGGCGGCGGCCACCATGAAGTCGCGGCCTTGCCAGCCCTGCTTGTCCTGCCAGCCGCTGGCGGCCTCCGGTGCGATCAGGGTGTGGGCGGGGGGCGCTTGCAGGCTCTGCTGAGCGGCGCAGCCGGCCAGCAGAGCGAGGGCGATGGCCAGCCCCAGTGGTTTGCGCAACATGACACTCTCCTTGTCTGTTTTATGAGCATGAAGGGCGACTATGTCACGATTGGCGCTAATGACTCAAGTTGTTGAATCAGATCAACAAGTTACTCATCTATCAACAAGTCACGCCTGCGTACGCCCATAAAAAAAACCGCCCGGAGGCGGCTTTTTGCAATCAGGCTGGGCCAATTCGCTTAGATGGACTGCTCTTCACCGCCCAGGGCGGCAAACAGGGCCGGGATGAACTGGGCCAGCTCGGCGGTGACCAGGGCGAAGTCGGCATCCAGACGGGCGGCTGGATCTTCGCTGGTGACGTCGTCGTTTTGCTCGCGCAGCTCTTCGCTGAATTTCAGGCGCTTGATGGAGAGATCGTCCCCCAGCACGAAGCTCAGGGTTTCGCCCCAGTTGAGGGCCAGCTTGGTGACCAGCTTGTCGTTGGCCAGGTGGTTCTTGATCTCGTCTGTCATCAGATCCTGCTGCTTGCAGCGGATGATGCCACCGTGCTCCATGGCGCTGCGCAGCTCGGCCTCGTCCTCCAGGGTGAAGGAGGCGGGCAGGTTGCCCTCGTTCAGCCACTCGGTCATGGTGATCTCGGGCGGGTTCTTGAGGGCCACCGGCACCACCGGCAGGGTGCCGATGGATTTGCGCAGCAGGGCCAGCAGGTCATCCGCCTTCTTGGCGGAGCCCGCGTCCACCACCATCAGGTTGTCGGCCGGATTGATCCAGGCGAAGGTCTGGCTGGTGCGGCTGAAGGCGCGCGGCAGCAGGGTGTGGAGGATCTCCTCCTTGAGCGCTTCCTTCTCTTTCTTCTTGAGGGCGCGGCCCTGCTCGAACTCGATCGCTTCTACTTTCTCCGCCAGCATCTCCTTGACCACGGTGCCGGGCAGCATCTTCTCTTCCTTGCGGGCACAGATGAGGATGTGGCCGGCGGCGGAGTGGGTCAGGGTGGAGCCGAATTTGCCAAGGGGCTTGACCCACCCGAACCGGGAGATGTCCTGGCTGCCGCACGGGGTGAAGGCACAGGCTTCCAGCTGGGTTTCCAGCTGCTCGACGGTCAGCTCGAAGGGGCGGGTAAAGCGATAAATCTGCAGGTTTTTAAACCACATGGCGTCCTCGGTCTCATAGATTGTCCGGCGGGCATTGTACTAGAGAGGCGCTTTGTGATCAGCCAATCATTCTTGTTAAATAAAGGGCGATCGACTTCACAGGGAGTCATATTCGTCCCCAAAGCCGTCATCAAACTCCCCTAGACTGCGGATGTTCAGGTTGTTAACAAGGATACCAATATGCTGAGGGCGAGTCGGTCCGACGACATGGACGAGATCGTCGAAATCTGGTTGCTGGCCTCCCTGCAGGCCCACGACTTTGTCGATGCCTCCTGCTGGTGGCAGGCCCAGGAAGATCTGCGCACCCGCTATCTCGATCACGCCCGCATCTGGGTGTTCGAGGAGCGCGGCGAGCTGCTCGGTTTCATGGCGCTGGTGGATGACTATCTGGCGGCCCTGTTCGTGCGCCCCGACCGCCAGGGGCGGGGGGTGGGCCATGCCCTGCTGCAGGAGGCCAAATCCAAGGGGGCCCGACTGCATGCGCGGGTGTTCGTGGAAAACGATCTGGCGGTGCGCTTCTATCGTCGCCACGGTTTCGTGATCGAGGGGGAGGTGGCCGATCCCCTCACCGGCCATTCCCAGTACCAGATGTGCTGCGAGCCCGCCTGACTCTGCCGGCCGCGCCGGGTATGGCTTGAAAAAGGGGAGGCATATCCTCATCTTGTCTGCATCGGGTGCCGCTGACACCTCCTCCATACGAGCCGTTTTTCATGAAGATCCTGCATACCGCCGACTGGCATCTTGGCCATCAACTCCATGGCCACGATCGCCGTTTTGAACACGATGCCTTTCTCGACTGGCTGGCCGACACCATCAAGCGCCGCGACATCGACGCCCTGCTGGTGGCGGGCGATCTGTTCGATACCGCCAATCCCCCCGCCAGCGCCTGGCAGCAGCTCTACCGTTTTCTGGCGCGGCTGCGCGCCGAGCACCCGGCACTGGAGATGGTGCTGATCGGCGGCAACCATGACTCTCCCTCCAAGCTGGATGCCCCTCACGAGCTGCTGCGCGCCTTCGACCTGCATCTGGTGGGCAGCATCAGCCGGGACGACGAGGGGCGCCTCGAGACCGAGCGTCTGCTGGTGCCGCTGCGAGGCAAGGATGGTGAGGTGGCCGCCTGGTGCGCCGCCGTGCCGTTTCTGCGCAGCAGCGATCTGCGCCCCGACGGGCTCAGCGAGGGGCAGGACAGACTCATCGAAGGGGTACGCCAGGTCTATGAGGCGGTGCTGAGCGAGGGGCGTGCGCGCTGCAATCCGGATCAGGCCCTCATCGCCATGGGCCACGCCTATCTGGCGGCGGGCCAGCTCTCCGAGCTCTCCGAGCGGCGGGTGCTCGGCGGCAACCAGCATGCCCTGCCTGCCGAGCTGTTTGCCGCCGCCGACTACACGGCGCTGGGTCATTTGCACCTGGCCCAGAGCCCGGCCGAGGGGGTGCACTACAGCGGCTCGCCGCTGCCGCTCTCGCTGGCCGAGGCGAACTACAACCATCAGGTGCTGGAGGTGACGTTTGAGGGGGGCAAGCTGGCCCGGCTTGAGCGGATCCCGGTGCCCCGCGCGGTGGAGATGATCCGGCTGCCCCAGAGCGGCCTCGACGAGGCGCTCCAGGCCATTGAGGCGCTGGAGCTACCCGCTTGCCCGCAGCAGGCGCAGCCCTTCCTCGAGGTGCGGCTGCTGTTGCCCAAACCCGAGGCCCGCATCCGCGAGCGCGTGCTGGTCGCCATCGGCGACAAGCCGGTGCGCCTTGCCCGCATCACGACCAGTTATCAGGGCTCGGGCCAGGGACTGGCGGACGGTGCCGGCCAGCGCCGGCTCGATGAACTCTCCCCCAGCGAGGTGTTTCGCCTCTGCTATCAGCGTCAGTTTGACGGGGAGCCGGAGGCCGAGCTGGTGGCGTCGTTTGAAGAGATCCTGGAGCAGGTGAAGGAGTCTAGCCAATGAAAATCTTGTCGCTGTCAGGGGAGAATCTGGCCAGCCTGACCGGTCAATTCACCATCGATTTTGCCGGTGGCGCCCTGGGGGCCGCCGGCCTGTTTGCCATCACCGGCAATACCGGCGCCGGCAAGAGCACCCTGCTCGATGCCATCTGTCTGGCGCTCTACGACGAGATGCCGCGCTTTATCGCCAACCGCAAGAATGTTGAGAAAATTGGCCGAGCAGATGAAGACGAAAAAGAAAAGTTAACCGCCAATGATGTGAAAAACATCCTCAGCCGCGGCCATGCCAGCTGTTTTGCCGAGGTGCAGTTTCGCGGCTGTGACGGCCGCATCTGGCTGGCCCGCTGGGCGGTGCGCCGGGCCCGCAACCGCGCCGAGGGGCGCTTTCAGGCCCAGGAGCGCAGCCTGACCGACGTGGCGTCGGGTCAGGTGTTCAGTGGCAGCAAGCGGGAGCTGCAGGATCGCATCGACGAGCTGGTGGGGCTCTCCTGGGAGCAGTTTCGCCGCGCCGTCATCCTGCCGCAGGGGGAGTTTGCCGCCTTCCTCAAATCGAGCGCCGACGAGCGTTCAGCCCTGCTCGAACGGATGACCGGCACCGAGCTTTACTCCGCCATTTCGGTTCAGACTCATGAGCGGGCGCGGGAGGAGCAGCAGAAACTGGCCGCCATCAGCCAGCGGCTCGGCGACGTGGCACTGATGGACGAGGCGACCCGCGAGCAGTGGGTTAGCCAGCAGGTCAGCCTCGCCACCAGCCTCAAACACGAGCAGCAGCAACAGCAGCTGATGCAGGACTTGCGCGATCTCAACGGCCGTATCGCCGCCCAGGTGCAGGCCTGTCAGGAGGGAGAGGCGGCCCTTGCCGCGACTGAGGCGGCCCACGCTGCGGCCGCCCCCGAGCGCGAGGAGTTCTCCCGCGCCGAGCAGGCCCAGGTGGCCCGCGCCGATCACGACGAGCTGGCCCGCCTCACCCTGGAGGTGCAGCAGCAGGAGAAGGCGCTGGCCGAGTTTGGTCCCGAACTTGGCAAGCTGGAGGAGCAGACCCAGCAGAGCGCCCTCACCGAACAGCAGTTGCTGGCGGAGAAGATCGCCGCCGAGCGCGAGTGGGGCGCCCTGCAGCCTGAACTCAAACGGGCGCAGGAGCTCGATACCCGCATTCGGGAAAAGCAGCAGCAACTGCAGAAGATCCAGCAGGAGGGCGCGCAGGAGCGGGAGGTGCAGCTTACCCTGGAGCAGGGCTGGCGCCAGCAGCGCCAGCAGGTGGAGCAGCTCCAGGCCCAGCACCTGCAGTGGGGTGCCTGGCTTGAGGAGCACAAGGAGCTGGCGCCGGTGGCCCGCCAGTGGCAGCCTCTGCTCACTGCCATGCAGGATTGGGCCGAGGATGCCGACAGGCTGCAGCAGCTCCTTACCCTGCGCGAACACAAGCTGCGCGCCCTCAGGCAGTTGCAGCACCAGCTGGAGCAGGGGCAGCAGGAGCGCGACTACTGGCAGCGCGAGCAGGAGCGGCTGCAGCAGCAACAGCACGAGCTGCAGGAGCTGCAGTGGGAGGGGCGTCTGGCCAAGGCGCAGGAGCAGTGGCAAGGGCAGACCGAGCAGCTGGGCCAGCTGCGCCAGCTGCTGGAGCTGGCCGACTATGGCCGCAATCACGGCGAGCAGCATGGTCGCCTGCAGCAGGAGATCGCCCAGCTGGAGCAGGCGCTCGGCAAGCTGGCCATCCTCGGCGACGAGTTGACGCCGGCCCGCGAGCGGCTCGCCCTGCAACGAGACGAGGCACGCCACGCGCTGGAGCAGTCTCGCGCCATCGCCAGTTTCGAGCAGCATCGCCACATCCTGCGCGACGGTGAACCTTGCCCGCTCTGCGGCGCCGAGGAGCACCCCTATCACCAGAGTCAGCCACAGGTGGCGGGTATTCTGGGGCAGTTGGCGGAGCGCGTCCGCAGCCTGGAGCTCGAGTGGGATCGGCTCAATCACCAATACATTCAGTGCGAGAGCGAACGCCAGGAGCTGGCTCGCCAGCTGGCGGTGCGCCAGCAACATCTGCCTGAGCTGGAGACGCGCGCCGAGCAGCTGACCCAGCGCTGGCAGCAGCTCGGCGGTGCCGAACTGCTGGGCCATCCGTTGCCGCTGCGTCAGAGCCCGATCGAGTGGAACGAACTGATGAGTACCCTGCTCGGCCGCGGCCAGAGTCTGGAGCAGGGGCTGGCCCGCAGCCAGCAGCAACTGCGCGAGGCCCAGCTCGGCCAGCAGCAGTTGCAGGCCGTGCGTCAGCAACTGAGCCAACTGGCCAGCCAGCATCAGCAGTTCGAGCAGCAGTGGCAGGAGGCCGACCGCCAGCGCATCGCCCTGGAAGGGGAGGTGAAGGCGATGGGCGAGCAGGAAACGACCCTGCGCCAGCGCCTTGAGCAGGGGGGCAGCCGGCTCGACGAACAGATGGGGGGCCAGCCCTGGCGCCAGTGGCTCGGCAGCCAGCAGTGGCACGAGTGGCAGCGGGCCTGCGAGGCCTGGCTGCACGGCCAGAGCGAGTGGGAGCGGCTGGCCGGCGAGATTGCCAGCCTCACCCCGGCCCTGAGCGCCCAGGAGGCGCGCCTGCAGACCCAGCGCGAGCTGCTGCACAAGCTCGAGCGCGACTACAAGGAGCATGAACAACAGCGGCAGGGGCTGGTCACCAGCCGTGCCACCTGTCTGGGGGGCGAGGAGATAGCCCTGGTCGAGCATCGCTGGCAGCAGCGGCTGCAGCAGCTGGCCAGCGAGCTGGAGACGATGCAGGGGGCGGCCCGCGCCTTGCGCGAGCGCCAGACCGAGCTCAAGACCCGTCTCAGCCATCTGGAGCAGGAGAAACAGGTGAGCAGTCGGCGGCGGCGGGAGGTGCTGGGGCGCTGGGCTGCCCACGCCAGCAGTCTCGGTATCGCCGAATATGACCTGCGCCGCCTGCTGGCCATGAGCCCGGATGAGCTCAAGGGGCGCCGTGCCGCCTTGCAGGCGCTGGAGGATGCCCGCGCCGAGGCGCGTACCCGTTTGACCGAGCGGCAGCGGGCACTGGCGCTGGAGGAGAGCAAGCGGGATCGTTACCGCGAGCATCACCCCGAGCTGGCCGCGTTGGCGCCACAGGATCTCGCCAGCCGGCTGACGGCGCTGGAGGCGCACTGCCGCGCCCTCGACGAGCAGCTGTTCCAGTGCAAGAGTACGCTGGCCCAGGCCGAGGCAGCCGCCCTCAAGGCGGGCACCTTGCAGGAGGAGCTGGCCGCCCAGCAGGCGGTGGCGGATCACTGGCAGCGCCTCTCCGATCTCATCGGCTCGGCCAGCGGCGCCAAGCTGCGTACCTTCGCCCAGAGCCTCACGCTGGAACGGCTGCTGCTGGAGGCCAACGCCCAGCTTGCCGAGCTCTCCCCCCGCTATCGGCTGGAGCGAGTGCCCGGCACCGATCTGGCGCTGCAGGTGGTGGATCTCGACATGGGGGATGAGGTGCGCTCGGTGGATTCCCTCTCCGGCGGCGAGAGTTTTCTGGTGTCGCTGGCGCTGGCGCTAGCTCTCTCCAGCCTGTCGTCGCGCCAGACCCAGGTCGAATCGCTCTTTATCGACGAGGGCTTCGGCACGCTCGATCCCGACAGCCTGGATCTGGCGCTCTCCAGCCTCGACTCCCTGCAGGCGGCCGGCCGCCAGATCGGAGTCATCTCCCACGTGCAGACCCTGGTGGAGCGGATCGGCGTGCAGGTGCGGGTGGAGGCCCTCGGCGGCGGCGAAAGCCGGGTGGTACTGCCCTGAGTCCTGCCTCTGTTTGCTGATGAATCACGGCCCCGCCTTCTGGCGGGGCTTTTTTGTTTCAGTGTTTCGGCAATCTGGTCGCTTGAGCTAGGTCCATGCCCGCGTATCGCGGGAAACGAGAGTGAGGGGTTGACCCCGGTCTTGCATCCATCTGCCCGCAAGAGGGAATGGTCAATGACATTGATGCCTGAAAGGATCCTGGCTCGCATCGCGATGCGGCCACGCAGTGACGCGCTGTATCTCATCTGGTTCTGCTGGGGCCTGGCGTTGCTGCTCTATGTGGCGGGATCTGCATATTACAAATTACCCATAGTGCCGTTGCTACTGATGGTGCTGCTGTTGATGGTGGAGAAAACCAAGATGTTTGGACGAAAGCGCAATGAGTCTGAGGTGGTCGGGGCAGGGAGCACGACCACGGTGATCGCCAAGGGGGCCCGTTTCAAGGGCGAGTTGCAGGTGGAGGGCAATCTGGAGGTGCATGGCCAGTTCGTCGGGACGCTGCAACTGAACGGCGGGACGGTACGCATCATGGAAGGCGGCCGGATTGAAGGGGATGTCAGCGCCGCCCACGTGATCATCAATGGCACTCTGGATGGCACCTGCGCCTCAAGCGAGGTGGAGATCCTCGAAAACGGCAAGATGAAGGGGTTGTTCAAGGGCGGGAGCCTCTCCATCCGCAAAGGAGGACAGTTTGTCGGCCAGTCCCAGTCTCAGGAGGAGCAGAAGGGCGAGAGCAAGGGCAACGTCAAGCAGCTACAGCCTGAAGGTAAAAACAAGGCTGCCGATACTGCCGAGGTGGTGGCCAAACAGGCCTGATCAAAAGAGGGGCGAGTACGCCCCTCTTTGCTGGCGAGGGATCAACTGCGCCGCTCGGGCAGCATATTGGTCAGAGTGTTGTCCTTGAGAACATGGTGGTGGTAGATGGCTGCCGCCGCGTGCAGGGCAATCAGGGCATAGCCAATGTTGGCAAGCGTCTCGTGCAGCTCCTTGATAGTGCCCTTCAGGCCGTCGTCGGGGGCGATGAGGGCGGGGAGTTCCAGGCCGAAGAAGGGGATGGGTTTGCCGCCTGCGCTCAGCAGCAGCCAGCCCAGCAGCGGGGTGAGGATCAGGAAGCCATAGAGCGCCAGGTGGGCGAGCTTGGCCAGTGTGAGCATCAGGGGGGAGAGCTCGGGCACGATACGCGGTGAGGGGCTAGCCACGCGCACCAGCAGGCGCACGACCACCAGCGCCAGGATCAGCAGACCCACCATGAAGTGAAACTCCTTCATCAGGTCGCGGCCGGCCGACCCTTTGGGGAATATACCCCTGAATTCCATCAGCGCATAGACGGCGATCATCAGCAGCAGGGTCAACCAGTGCAGCCCTATGCTCAGGCTGCCATAACGTTGTTCGGTATTTTTCAACATGCTCATATCCTTCTCGGGGCTCGCATTGCATCAAGGGTGGTCGCATCGGGCATCCTGCCCCCGCACCATTCCTTTTCATGTTACCGCGCAGATGTGTCAAAACCTTGATCTCGGTGTGTGTTTTAACATCTTATTTGCAACTCGCCCGACACACTCGGTGCCGAGTCTATGCTTCTGATCAACAGGGCCATGCCGGCCAGGGTGGTGAGAGGTTGCATCATGAAGCATCTGAGAGTGGGCGTGCTGGCAGGCTTGATGCTGCTTGCCATGCTGCTGGGGATGATGGGGGTCGACGAGGAGCGGCTGGCTGCGGCAGAACCTGGCCGACCGACTCATTTTTCAGCCTATCTTGGTTTGTTGCCGGGGCTCATCGATTCCAACGGCACCGGTCCCTTCGTCGACCTGGTCAAGGCCATCGCCGGGCTGGATGACGGGGTGGAGGTGAGCGTGATGGTCTACCCCATGTCCCGTGCCACCCGCAGCGTGGTGGTGGGGGAGGCGGACTTCAACCTGCCGGCGCTGCGCAACCCCTACATCGATGAGTCCATGCTGCCCTATCGCTTCAGCTCGGCGACCTTTGGCAAGGTGACCCACGTGCTCTACAGCAACAGTGCGGCGCCCATTACTCCCGCCATGGTGCTGGGCTACGAGTACACCAAGCGGGATCTGCTCATCGAGGGGGTGACCGACTTCTGGCCCTTCTCGGTCAAGCGCTCCCTCTCGCTCGAGCAATCCCTCGGCAAGTTGAGCCGGGGCCGCATCGATGCCTTTCTGTGGGCGCAGGAGGAGGCGGATTTCACCCTGCGCAAGATGGGGCTGACCAATATCCACCGGGTCTATTTCGGCGAGTTCGACGATGTGTTCATCATCCCCAAGGGGCCGAAAGGGGATGCGGTCGACCGCTTCCTGACCCAGTCCATCGAGCGGCTCAGGGCCTCCGGTCAGCTCGACAAGATCTACTCCGGCATTCACGGTCCCTATCAGGAGTGGCAACCGGGAGAAAATGCTGCGACCAAGGCGGTCAGAGCCGCGCAATGAGCGCTTTACCCGCGATCAGCGCTCACTTACCTTGGAACGGTACCTTGGTAAAGGAGTTACCTTGAACATCACCGATCCTGTGATCCTGACCGAGCTGCAGCAGATCCTGTTTCGCTCCTTCGACGTGATCCCGTTTCCGATCCTGATATCGGAATCCGCCTGCAGCGAGACGCTGGGCAGCATACCCACCCGACTGTCGGAGATCCCGGCCCGTCATCACAGGTTCGTGAACCGGGCCTTCGTGACTCAGCTGGGCTACGACCTGACGGATCTGCCCGACATGGCCAGCTGGTTTGCCACCGTCTATCGCGATGAAGAGAGCAGGGCCCAGGCGATTGAGAGCTGGAATCAGGCGGTGATGACCAGTCTGGCCAACGGCGCGGCGGTGGCCGAGATGAACGCCTGTCTCTACTGCAAGAGCGGCCAGCAGCGCTGGTTTACCATCACGGCCCAGCTGACGGCGGATGCCATGCCGGGCTGGCACATAGTGACGCTGCGCGACATCCACGACCTGCACTGCATGATAGAGGAGGTGAGCCGGCTCTCCTGCACCGATCCGCTGACCGAGCTCGGCAATCGGCGTGCCGCCGGGCAGCAGTTGCAGGCGCTCTGGCTGCAGGGGGAGCCCTTCTCGGTGATCCTGTGCGATATCGACCACTTCAAGCAGATCAATGACCGCTACGGTCATCCCGCCGGGGATGCGGCGTTGTGCGAGGTGGCCCGCATCATGGCGCAGCAGCTGCAGCCCGCAGAGCATCTGGCCCGCTGGGGCGGGGAGGAGTTTCTGTTGATCCTGCCTGGGGTGGATGCCGAACAGGTGGTCGAGCGAGCCGAGCAGTTGCGCCGGCAGTTTGTCGACCATGTGGTGGCGTGGGAGGGGCAGAGTTTTTCCCTGACGATGAGTCTGGGCTGTGCCACCCGAGGCGAGTGCAAGAGCTGCGACAGCCTGCTGCAGGTGGCGGACAAGGCGCTCTACCAGGCCAAGAGCAACGGCCGCAACCGGGTGGTATTTGGCAGGGCCTAGCCGGAAAACGCCCATAAAAAAACCGAAGCCAGGGCTTCGGTTTTTTGTTGCGGCGACGGGCGCTCGGCCCATGCGGCCTTATTTCTTGATGCGGATCACCGGGGTCTCGCCCACGGTCACGGCACCTGTCATCTTCACCAGCTCTTTGATCTCGTCCATGTTGGAGATGACCACCGGAGTCAGGGTAGATTTGGCTTTGGCTTCCAGAACGGCCAGATCGAACTCGATGATGGTGTCACCGCGCTTGACCTGTTGACCTTCCTGGGCGATGCGCTTGAAGCCTTCGCCTTTCAGTTCAACGGTGTCGATACCGAAGTGAACGAACAGCTCGATACCAGAGTCAGATTCCAGCGAGAACGCGTGGTTGGTCTCGAAGATCTTGCCGATGGTGCCGTCGCACGGCGCAACCATCTTGTTGCCAGCCGGCTTGATGGCGATGCCGTCGCCGACGATCTTCTCGGCGAAGACTACGTCGGGTACATCTTCGATCGGTACGATTTCGCCTGACAGCGGGGCAAAAATTTCGATGCCGCCGGTATCAGAACTGTCATCGGAAACCAGTTTCTTCAGTTTATCAAACAGACCCATAGTAAAAGCTCCTAGAGATGATTGTCGCTGTTTGCAGCCGATCTTAGCAGACTGCCTTCTGCTTAATAAAGTTATCTACACAGGCTTCGATTTCGGCGGCGGTGGCAAAGCTCAGCGCTTGATCAGCCATGGCCTTCACATCTTCGAAGTTGGTGTTGCGGATAAGCTTCTTGATACGCGGTACAGAGATGGCGCTCATGGAGAACTCATCCAGACCCATACCCAGTAGCAGCAGGGTGGCACGCTCGTCACCAGCCAGTTCACCACACATACCGGTCCACTTGCCTTCGGCGTGGGATGCATCGATAACCATCTTGATCAGCGTCAGGACGGAGGGTGACAGCGGGTTGTACATGGCGGAAATCATCTCGTTACCACGGTCGACAGCCAGGGTGTACTGGGTCAGGTCGTTGGTACCGATACTGAAGAAATCCACTTCCTTGGCCAGATGATGAGCCATCACGGCAGCAGCCGGGGTCTCGATCATGATACCCACTTCGATGGATTCATCAAAGGCTTTGCCTTCGGCACGCAGTTCGGCTTTCAGCGTCTCTACGGTAGCCTTCAGGCTGCGGAACTCTTCGACAGAGATGATCATCGGGAACATGATGCGCAGTTTGCCGAAGGCAGACGCACGCAGGATGGCCCGCAGCTGGGCGTGCATGATGTCGGCGCGATCGAAGAAGATCCGCACGGCACGCCAGCCCAGGAAGGGGTTCATCTCTTTCGGGAAATTCATGTAGGGCAGTTCTTTGTCGCCGCCGATGTCCATGGTGCGCACGATGATCGGCTGATCCGGCATCGCTTCGGCCACTTCTTTGTAGGCTTTGAACTGCTCGTCTTCGGTCGGCAGCGCGTCACGGTCCATGAACAGGAACTCGGTACGGTACAGACCCACGCCTTCGGCGCCATTGCGGATGGCACCTTCGGTATCCTTGACGGTACCGATGTTGGCGCACACTTCGACCTGATGGCCATCCAGCGTGATGGCAGGCAGATCTTTGAGCTTGGCCAGTTCATCTTTCTCGGCCTGGAACTGGGCCTGGAATTGCTTGGCTTCGTTCAGCTGTTCGGCAGTCGGATTGATGATGATCTGGTTGTTGATCGCGTCCAGCACCAGCACGTCACCATTCTTGACGCGCTCGGTGATGTCGTTGGTGCCCACGATGGCCGGCAGCTCCAGGGAGCGGGCCATGATGGAGGTGTGGGAAGTACGGCCACCGATGTCGGTGACGAAACCCAGCACGTATTTCAGGTTGATCTGAGCGGTTTCGGACGGGGTCAGGTCTTTGGCGACCAGGATCACCTCTTCGTCGATGGTGCTCAGGTTGACAACGGCGATGCCCAGTACATTCTTGACCAGACGGGTGCCGATGTCACGGAAGTCGGTGGCGCGCTCGCGCAGATAGGGGTCATCCAGCTCGGCCATCATCTTCGCGTACTGCTCGATGACCTCGTAGATGGCCTTGTCGGCGCTGGCCTTGTTGTCTTTGATGAAGGATCTGATATCCCCTTCCAGCTCTTCATCTTCGAGCAGCATGATGTGGCCTTCGAAGATGGCCTCTTTTTCTTCACCGAAGGTGCGACCGGCCATCTCTTTGATGGCTTCCAGCTGTGCGGCTGACTTGGTGCGGGCTTCGAGGAAGCGGTTGATTTCGGCATCAATCTGTTCGGCAGCAATTTTGCCCTGATTGATAACGATTTCATCTTCTTTCAGAAGAAGCGCCTTGCCGAATGCGATACCGGGGGACGCAAGAATGCCAGATATCATAATCCTTCCTATTAAAACGACTGTGGGGGAGGAATAAAGCTGGATTACTCCAGCTCGTCCATCAGGGCAACCAGCTTCTCAACGGCTTTCTGAGCGTCCGGGCCGTCGGCCTGGATGGTCACGTTGGTGCCTTTGGTCAGGCCCAGGGTCTGCAGCTTGAACAGGCTCTTGGCGCTGGCGGATTTGCCACCGGAGACCACAGTGATCTCGCTTTGGAATTCTTTGGCTTCTTTCACGAACTGAGCTGCCGGACGGGTGTGCAGGCCGTTTTCAGCAGTAATAACAACAGACTTCTCGTACATGGTTTCACCCCATATTATTGATATTTTTTGGTGTGAGGGATGCTTTTGACGCTTCCTTCTCGCACCGTGTCAGTATGGATATGTTGTAAAGTAACGAAATCAGACCTGCAATGGTTTAATCCAGGTCAATTTTCTGTGCAGTATTCGGTGTCTGCCTCAACTCTTTTCCGTTATCGCTCTACAAGCCGCGTCAATGCTGGCTTGAAATTATTTTATAACGAAAAATAACACTTTGTTACTTTGTGATACCTAGTCGGCAAACACCTCGTGACGCGGCACAGGATATGAGATTTATCACAGAATGTCTGCTTTTTTTGTCGCTGGGTTGCTTGTTATTTTACCCCGAAAAATAAGGGGTCGACTGGCGCTGCCAAGTGCTCAGTCTAGCTCATAAAGAAACGGCGCTCCTGGGAGCGCCGTTGTTTTGAAATAATCCGATCACTTATTGTTGCAGTTCCTGCTCGCTGAACACCCCGGCAAACAGGGCGCTGGAGAGGTAACGCTCGGCGGCGCTCGGCAGAATGACGACGATGGTCTTGTCGGCAAACTCCGGCAGCTCGGCAAGGCGGGCAGCGGCCACCACGGCGGCGCCTGAGCTGATCCCGGCCAGGATCCCTTCCTCTTCCATCAGGCGGCGAGCCATCTCGATGGCGTCATCGCTGTTCACCTGCTCGACGCGATCCAGCAGGGTGAGGTCCAGGTTACCCGGGATGAAACCGGCACCGATGCCCTGGATCTTGTGGGGACCCGGTTTTATTTCAAGACCGGCCAGACGCTGGCTGATCACCGGCGATTCGCTCGGCTCGACGGCGACGGAGACCACCGCCTTGCCCTTGGTCTGTTTCAGGTAGCGAGAGACACCCGTGATGGTGCCGCCGGTACCGACGCCGGCCACAAATACATCCACCTGACCATCGGTGGCATCCCAGATCTCGGGGCCCGTGGTCTTCTCGTGGATCTCCGGGTTGGCGGGGTTTTCAAACTGTTGCAGCAGCACGTATTTGCCCGGCTCGGATTCGAGGATCTCGTTGGCCTTGGCAATGGCGCCCTTCATGCCGAGCGGCCCTTCGGTCAGCACCAGATTGGCGCCGAGTGCCTTGAGCAGCTTGCGGCGCTCCAGACTCATGGTGGCCGGCATGGTCAATGTGATGGGATAGCCACGGGCGGCGGCCACGAAGGCCAGAGCAATACCCGTGTTGCCGCTGGTGGGTTCGATGATCTCCTTGCCCTTGGTCAGGACGCCGCGTTTCTCGGCATCCCAGATCAGGTTGGCGCCGATACGGCACTTGACGCTGAAGCTCGGGTTACGGCTCTCAATCTTGGCCAGCACGCGGCCCTTGGTAACACGGTTGAGACGAACCAGCGGGGTGTGACCTATGGTCTGGCTGTTGTCCTCAAAAATTTTGCTCATGGTGCTATCCCTGTTTGTTACGGCGATGAAACAAGATTACCCTGTGGTTTCTGAATGAGAAGTGACGATTTGTTATAACAATATGTTATTACAAGATATAGAGCTTATTCTTTCTTATTGAGGCCTCGATCTCAAAAAGGTCTCTCATCGTCAAAGGAATGGACGTTATGGGATTTGCAGGAAGCGATCGCTATCTCGCCTCTGAATCGCTCAAGATGGCGGTCAATGCCGCTATCGTGCTGGAAAAACCCTTGCTTATCAAAGGGGAGCCCGGTACGGGCAAGACCGAGCTGGCCGAAGCGGTGGCCCGCCATCTGGGCACCGAGCTGATTGCCTGGCACATCAAATCCACTACCAAGGCCCAGCAAGGGCTCTATGAGTACGATGCGGTGGCCAGGCTGCGGGACTCCCAGCTCGGCGACCCCAGGGTAGGGGAGATCAGCCACTACATACGCCGGGGCAAGCTGTGGCAGGCTTTCACCGCCGACCAGCGCCCGGTGCTGCTCATCGATGAAATCGACAAGGCGGACATCGAGTTCCCCAACGATCTGCTGCAGGAGCTCGATCGGATGGAGTTCGATGTCTACGAGACCGGCGAGCGAGTCAAGGCCCAGCAGCGGCCGGTGGTCATCATCACCTCCAACAACGAGAAGGAGCTGCCGGACGCCTTCCTGCGCCGCTGCTTCTTCCACTACATCCGCTTCCCCGACAAGGCCGAGATGCAGGCCATCGTCAAACTCCACTACCCCGACCTCAAGGAGAGCCTGCTCGGTGAGGCGATGGATCTCTTCTTCGAGCTGCGCGAAGTAGAAGGGCTGCGCAAGAAGCCCTCCACCTCGGAGCTGCTGGACTGGATCCGCCTGCTACTGGCCGACGATATCGCTCCCGAGGCGATGCGTGCCCGCGAGCCGGGCAAGCTGGTGCCTGCCCTCTACGGCGCCCTGCTCAAGACCGAGCAGGACCTGCATCTGTTTGAGAAGCTCGCCTTTCTGGCCCGGCGCGGCAGCTGACTGATGCTCATCGACTTTTTTACCCACCTGCGCCGCCACAAGCTCCCTTGCAGTCTGCGTGAACTGCTGGACTTGCACGCGGCGCTGGCAGCCCGGCTGGCCAGCCTCGACATGGACGAGTTCTACCAGCTCTCCCGCTGCCTGCTGGTGAAAGACGAGGCCCACTACGATCGCTTCGATCGCGCCTTCGCCGAGTATTACGAGGGGCTGGCCGCCATCCCCCTGTTGCCGGAAAGCCTGCCCGAGGAGTGGCTGCGCAAGGAGTTCGAGCGGCTATTGAGCGCCGAGGAGAAGGCGTTGCTCACATCCCTCGGCGGGCTCGACCAGCTGCTGGCGACCCTCAACCAGCGGTTAAGCGAGCAGAAGGAGCGTCACGCCGGCGGCAACAAGTGGGTCGGTACCGGCGGCAGCAGCCCGTTCGGTCACGGCGGTTTTCACCCGGAAGGAGTGCGCATGGGGGGAGAGGGCCAGCATGGCAAGGCGGTCAAGGTGTGGGAGGCGCGCCACTATCGCAACTTCAGCGACGATTCGCCGCTGGGGCAACGGGCCATCCAGCTGGCGCTGCGCAAGCTCAGGCGCTGGGTGCGCAAGGGCAACCCCGACGAGCTGGATCTCGACGACACCATCCAGAGCACGGCCAGACAGGGCTGGCTCGATGTGAAGCTCAGACCCGAGCGCCACAACGGGGTCAAGTTGCTGGTCTTCTTCGATGTGGGAGGCTCCATGGATGCCCACGTGGCCGAGGTGCAGCGGCTCTTCTCGGCCCTGCGCCACGAGTTCAAGCATCTGGAGTACTTCTATTTTCACAACTGTCTCTACGACTTCGTCTGGCAGGACAACGCCCGCCGGCAGGAGGCGCGCTTCGATACCCTGCGCCTGCTGCGCACCTACGGCAGCGACTACAAGGTGATCCTGGTGGGGGATGCCACCATGGGCCCCTACGAGATCACCTGGCCGGGCGGCAGCGTCGAGTATTGGAACGAGGAGGCCGGTCAGGTGTGGCTGGCCCGCCTGCAGCAGCACTTTCCCAAGCTGGTGTGGATCAACCCCACCCCGCGGCGGGAGTGGCTCTGGCATCCCTCCATCAAGCTGATGAACGAATTGATCGGCGGGCGCATGCACCCGCTGACCCTGGCGGGTCTGGCTGCGGCCATCGACCAGCTGTGACCCTCTCTACCCGAACAGACCAACAAGCCGGGAGTGAACCCGGCGAGGAGCAAAGATGACCTCTATCGTGATCAGTGGCTCAGGCCTCTATACCCCTCCCTTTGCCGTCAGCAACGAAGCGCTGGTGGCCGCCTTCAACCAGTATGTGGATCTCTACAACGAGGAGAACGCCTCCGCCATCGACGCCGGCCAGCTGCCCGCCAAGCAGCACTCGAGCAGCGAGTTCATCGAGAAGGCCTCCGGCATCAAGAGCCGTTATCTGGTAAGCAAGGAGGGGGTGCTGGATCCCGACATCATGCAGCCATTGCTGGCGGAGCGGCCCGATGACAAGCCCTCCATCATGGTGGAGATGGCGGTGGCCGCCGCCGAGCAGGCGCTGATCGCCGCCGGTCGCGAGCCCGGCGAGATCGATCTGGTCATCGTCGCCGCCTCCAACATGCCGCGCCCCTATCCGGCCCTCTCCATCGAGCTACAGCACTATCTGGGGGCGGGCGGCATGGCGTTTGACATGAACGTGGCCTGCTCCTCCGCCACCTTCGGCATCAAGACGGCGGCAGACATGCTGGCGGCCGGCAGTGCCAAACTGGCGCTGGTGGTCAATCCGGAGATCTGCTCGGGGCACCTCAACTTTCGCGATCGGGACAGTCACTTCATCTTCGGCGACGCCTGTACCGCCGTGCTGCTGGAGCGGGAGGCCGATTGCAAGGTGGCCAACCCCTGGCAATTGGTGGCCAGCAAGCTGGTGACCCAGTACTCCAACAACATCCGCAACAACTTCGGCTTCCTGAACCGGCTCAGCCCGCGCACCCGCTACGGCGATGACAAGCTGTTCCGCCAACAGGGGCGCAAGGTGTTCAAGGAGGTGCTGCCGCTGGTGTGTGACCAGATTGCCGGCCAGCTCGACGAGCAGGGCTGGGCAGCCGATTCCCTGAGCCGGCTCTGGCTCCATCAGGCCAACCTCACCATGAACCAGTTCATCGCCCGCAAATTGCTCGGTCACGACGCCAGCCAGCAGGAGGCGCCGGTCATTCTCGACAGTTACGGCAACACCAGCTCGGCCGGTTCCATCATTGCGTTCCACCTCCACAACGGCGACCTTCCCGCCGGGGCGCGCGGCGTGCTCTGCTCGTTCGGCGCCGGTTACTCCATCGGCAGCCTGCTGCTCACCCGTTTGTAAGGGGGCCGAGCAGCGGCAAGCAACAAAAAACCACCCGGGCGGGTGGTTTTTTTATGGCTGGCTCACTGGGCCGGCTCGATGGCGAGCACCTGGCAACTGGGCTCACTGATGCGAAAGCGTACGTTGCAGTCAAAGAGCCTGACGCCGTACTCCTTGTCATCCGGCTTGCCCTTCTTGTAGGCGGGGCGCGGATCCTGGGCCAGCACTTCGCTCACCAGCAGGCGCAGCTCGGGGTGGGCCTTGAGCCAGGGTTGCAGCTGCTGCTCCGCCTCGGGGCTGAAACTCACCGCCAGCGGCGGGGTGGGCGCATCGGGGGCGAAACCGCCGCGGGCATCCGGCAGGCTGTCGGCATAGGGGATATAGGGCTTGATGTCGACGATGGGAGTGCCATCGAGCAGGTCCACCGCCCCCAGCTCGAGCCAGAGTTTGCCGCGCTCACGACCGACCCCGTGCAGCTCGACCACCGAGAGGCCGAGCGGGTTGGGACGAAAGGTGGAGCGGGTGGCAAATACTCCGACCCGCTCGTTGCCGCCCAGACGCGGCGGGCGCACCGTCGGGTGCCAGCCCTGCGCCATGGTCTGGTGAAACACGAAGCTGAGCCAGAGGTGGGAGAACTGCTCGATGCCGCGCAGCACGTCCGGCTGATCGTAGGGGGGCAGCAACTCGAGGCGGGCGCGGGCCGATTTGACCAGACCGGGCTGGCGCGGGATGGCGAACTTCTCCTTGTAGGGAGAGCGGATGATACCCAGGGTGTCGATTTCGAACTTCATGGCGGATCCTGACTGAAAACCCCGGCAATGTAGCACAGCGGCCCTCAAAACGCAGGCTTGCCCGCCGGCCGGTGGCTGCCTGCTTGCCGTGATCCCGCTCCCATCCCGGCCGCTTCGGGGCTGTATCGCGCCGCCAAGTTGCGTAGGGTGGGCGCAGGATGAGTGAAAGGCGCGTCCGCCAGCAGGGCGGCTTGCTACAACCGGCGTGACCGCAGGAGAGGGGCCGCGCCGCACAGGAGAGACAGGGATGAAACTGCTGATCATCGGCGGCACCGGATTTCTGGGGCGCCATCTCACTGCGCTGGCGCTGGACTGGGGCCACGAGGTGACCTTGTTCAATCGCGGCCGACGCCAGCACCCGGACTGGCGCGAACTCACCCAGCTGCAGGGGGACCGGGATCAGGACCTGACCCCGCTGCATCGCTATCAGGGAAGCTGGGATCTGGCCATCGACACCTGCTGCTATCGTCCCGAACAGGCGACGAGCCTCTCGGCCGCCCTGCTCGGGCGCTGCGAGCGGTTGATCTTCATCTCCACCATCAGCGTCTATCGCGACTTCGCCCAGCCCGGGCAGGACGAGTCGGCGCCGCTGCACGCGATTGCCGAGGGGAAGATGCCGGAAGATTACGGCCCCCTCAAGGTGCTGTGCGAGGCCACGTATCGGGCCCGTTGGGGCGAGCGGCTCTGTGTTTTGCGCCCAGGTGTCTTGTGCGGCCCCCATGATCCCACCGGCCGGCTGGCCTGGTGGGTGAAGCGGGTGCAGCAGGGCGGTCCCTGGCTGCTGCCGGGGCAGGGGGAAGACCGGCTGCAATATCTGGACGTGCGCGACTGCGCCGAGTTCGTGCTGCGGGCCGCCGAGCAGCAATTGAGCGGTACTTTCAATCTGGTCAAGCCCGGTATCGCACTGAACGACTGGGTGGATCGTCTGGCTGCCAGGCTGGCTCCTGCGACCCCGCTCGTGCCGGAGTGGGCGCCATGGCCCGCGCTGCTGGCTGCCGGGGTGGAGCCCTGGCAGAGCTATCCGACCCTGTTGCCCAATGAGCAGCCCGAGTATGCCGGTTATGGTCGCATCAGCGCCGAGGCGGCCATCGTGCAGGGTCTCAACTTTCGGCCGCTGGAGGAGACGGTGGCGGATGTGGCCGAGTGGCTGGCCGGCGCGCCGGACGCCGCGGTGGCCGCCGGCATCACCGCCGAGCAGGAGACGCGGCTGCGTCAGCTTGTCCGATAGAGGCCGGCAAATGCGGCAGCAAAGCAAAAGGGCATCGAGAGATGCCCTTTTCTGTCTGGTGTGAGCGCCGCTACTCGGTGCGCATGGCGGCGCCGGCAGCGGTCAGTTGCTCGCGCAGGATGGCGCGATGACAGCGGGACTCCTGCTCGCAGTAGCAGCCCACCGACAGGTTGGTGGTGTGGGAGAGGGCGGCCAGCAGCGCCAGATCGTGCCTGGCGGCCGGAGTGGCCAGCTCGGCCTTGTACTGTTTGCAGAAGGCGTTCCACTGGGCGGGCGTCTCGGCAGCCTGGCCCAGCTTCATGGTGTCGTTGCTGGGGGCGAGATTGGGGAACCAGACGTCGTACCAATCCTGGCTGGCAAACTCGGTTTTGGGCACGCCGCGGGGCGGGCGGCGCACGGTGCCGATCCGCAGCCCCTCGTCGGTCAGACGGGGCGTGCCGAGGCGAACGATGGCCAGTGCCATGCAGGCTCCTTGCAGTTGACGCTTATTTCTCGGTGGCGACCTTCAGTGCCTGACCGTAGCAGATCACCTGCTTCAGGCAGCCCGGGGTATCGCTGAATTCGGCGCACTTGTCGAAGGTGACGCCGTTGCCGCCCATGTCGGCCACGCGGCGGCGGGCCAGGGTACGGGCCTCGCCGGCGTTGGGGATCGGCTGCTTGGCATCGCTCTGGCAGGACTCCCCTTCGACGGTGCCGAGGTAGAGGTAGTTGAGATCGGCCAGCTGGCCCTGTTCATAGATCTGAACGCTGCCCGGCTTGAAGTACTCGTCGAAGTTCTCTTTGTCCAGATTGCTGTTGAAGGCAAAGTCGGCGCAGCCGGAGGCAATCAGGGGCATCATCAGGATCAGGCGTTTCATCGTCTCGTATCTTGTGTCGGTGATGAGGACAGTAGCAAGGCGCAGGCGCTCCATGTCGGCATCTTGTGGAATAGCGAAGGGGCCATTATAGGGGCCAGTCGACGGTGTCGACCAGCCCCATTTTTAGCCGTATGGGCGGGGTGTGATCAGGATCCGGCGGTGTGTTGCCCGTGCAGCTGCACGCTGCCGGCAAAGATGACTGGCCCGGTGTCATGAGAGAGAGGCGCACCGGGCGCCCCTCTCTCGTTGCTCATCAGGCCGGCGCCAGCCGCTGATGCAGGCTGCGATAGTAGTCGTCCGCCAGCAGCGTCTGATGGGGGGCGCAGAGGCGGATCTGCCCCTCTTCCATCAGGGCGATCCGGTCCATCTGCTCCAGCCCCAGCAAACGGTGAGAGATGAGCAGCAGGGTGCGATCCGATCCCAGCTTGAACAACAGATCCATGATCTCCCGCTCGGTCTGGCTGTCGAGCCCCTCGGTCGGCTCATCCAGCAGCCAGAGCGGGGCGTCGTGCAGCAAGGCGCGGGCGATGCCGATGCGGCGGCGCTCGCCACCGGAGAGCGGCCGGCCGCCATCCCCCAGCCAGGCATCGAGCCCGCTGTCGCTGTGGCCGTTGTCATCTTCCAGCAGATTGGCGAGGCCGACCTGGGTCAGCACCTGCACCAGCTGCTCGTCACTGGCATGGGGGGTGGCCAGCTTGAGGTTGCCGCGCAGGGTATCGGCAAACAGGTGCACCCGCTGGCTCACCACCGAGAGGGAGGCGCGCAGCGCCCCTTCGCTGTAGTCGGTGAGCGGCTTGCCATCGAGCAGGATCTTGCCGGCCTGCGGGTTCCATTCGCGGGTCAGCAGCCCCATCAGGGTGGACTTGCCGCAGCCGGTCTGGCCCAGCAGCGCCAGTTTTTCGCCGGCCTGCAACTGCAGGGTGCAGCCGCGCAGCACCGGCTGCGGGTTGCCTGGGTAGCTGAAATAGAGGTCGCTTATCTGCAGCGCCCCCTGCGGCGCGTGGCGCTGTTCGTGGCCCCACTCGGGGGCCTTGGCCTCCTGCAGGATCTCGTTGAGGCGGCGGGCCGAGGTGAGGCTGGTGGAGAGGTGCTGGAAGGCACCGGCCAGCGGCATCAGCGCCTCGAAGCTGGCCAGGGTGGCGAACACCATCAGCGCCGTGATGGGATCCGGCGCGGCGCCTGCTACCCCGTGACCGGCCAGCCACAGCATCAGAGTGAGGGTCCAGCCGCTCAGCAGTTGCACCGAGCCGTTGGCCAGCCCGCTCACCCGGGCCATGCGGGCCTGGGCCTGGATCAGCGCCTGTTCGGCCTGCTGCAGCTCGTCGCGCGCCCGGGGGGCGGCGGCAAACATCTGTAGCTCGGCCTGACCGTCCAGATAGTCCACCAGACGGGTACGCAGGCTGGACTTCTCGGCGATCAGCTGGCGACCAGGCTGGCGGCCGAGGAAGTAGAACACCAGCGGCAGGGCCAGCATGCCGAACAGCAGGATGGCGCCCAGTATCAGGGCCAGGTCGGCATCGAACAGCGAGAGGAAGAACACCAGACCGGCGGTGCTGAGCAGGGCCGCACCTATGGGAGTGACCAGCCGCAGGTAGACGTGGTCCATGGCGTCGATGTCGGCCACCAGCCGGTTGAGCAGGTCCGCCTGGCGAAAGCCCGCCAGGGCACCGGTGGAGAGCGGCGAGAGCTTTTGCCAGAACCAGACCCGCAGCCGGGTCAGCACCCGGAAGGTGGCGTCGTGGCTCACCACCCGCTCACCCCAGCGGCCGGCGGTGCGGATGATGGAGAAGAAGCGTACCCCGCCAGCCGGCGTCATGTAGTTGAAGGTGTCGCGACTGGCGACCGCCATCCCCGCCACGGCGGCGGCGGAGAGGAACCAGCCGGAGAGCGACAGCAGTCCCATCCCGGCCACCAGGGTCACCAGGGCCAGCAGCAGGCCGAGGGAGAGGCTCAGCCAGTGCTGGCGATAGAGGCGCAGAAACGGCAAGAGATCAGTCATCGAGAGAACCCTCGTTACGTTGGGAGAGCAGGCGGGCGAACGGCCCCTGCGCGGTACTCAGTTGCTGGAAGCTGCCCTGCTCCACCAGCTTGCCGCGCTCTAGCACCAGGATCTGGTCCATCTTGGTGAGCTGGTCGATGCGGTGGGTGACCATCAGCAGGGTCTGGCCTGCGGCGGCTTGTTCGAGCGTGGTCATGATGGCCCGCTCGGAGTGGCGATCCAGGCTGGCGGTCGGCTCGTCCAGCACCATCAGCTGGGTGGACTTGAGCAGGGTTCGAGCCAGGGCGAGGCGCTGGGCCTGGCCGACCGAGAGGCCGCCGGCCTGATCCCCCACCGCATAGTCGAGCCCCTTCTCCATGGCAAACTCCCAGGCCTGAGCCCGTTTCAGGGCCTCCTCCAGTTCGCTGTCACTGGCGGAGGGGTTGGCCAGCAACAAATTGTCGCGCAGCGAGGCATGGAACAGCTGCGGGTTCTGGGAGAGCCAGCCCAGCTGGCGGCGCCACTGGCTCATGTCGAGGCTGGCCAGCTCCTGGCCGTTGACCTTGAGCTCGCCGCGATAGGGGGCAAAGCCGAGCAGGGCATTGACCAGCGAGCTCTTGCCGGCGCCGCTGATGCCGATGAGGGCGGTGCGCGAGCCGGACGCCAGGGTGAAGTCGATGGGACCGACCAGCACCTTGCCCTCGGCGCTCAGCACTTCAAGGCCTTTGGCTTCTACCTTGACGGGGGCGTCGGCATGGAAGGGCGCATTGCCTGAGGCGGGTTCCGTCACCTCGGCTTCGAGGAACTCCAGCAGCTGTTCGGCGGCGCCGATGGCCTGCGCCTTGGCGTGGTAGTGGGCGCCGAGTTCGCGCAGCGGGGCATAGAACTCGGGTGCCAGAAACAGCACGAACAGGCCGGTAAAGAGGGTAACTTTGGTGCCATAGTGGCCGAAGTTCAGGTGATCGATATAGGAGAAACCGAAGTAGACGGCCACCAGCGCCACCGAGAGGGCGGCGAAGAACTCCAGCACGGCGGTGCTGAGGAAGGCAAGGCGCAGCACCTCCATGGTGCGTTCGCGAAAATCTTCCGACGCATCGCGAATGGCATCCCCTTCCGCCTGGGTGCGCATGAACAGCTGCAAAGTGCGCAGTCCCTTCAAGCGATCGAGGAAGTGGCCGGAGAGACGGGCCAGCGCCTGGAAGTTGCGGCGGTTGGCATCGGCAGCGCCGACCCCCACCAGGATCATGAAGAGGGGAATAAGGGGCGCCGTGCCCAGCAGGATCAGGCCAGCGGCCCAGTTGACCGGGAACACGGCCACCAGGATCACCACCGGAATGAACACGGCAATCGCCATCTGCGGCAGGTAGCGGGAGAAGAAATCCTGCATGTTTTCAATCTGCTCCAGCAGCAGGCTGGCCCAGCTGCCGGCCGGTCGACGCTGGATGTAGGCCGGCCCCAAGCGACCGAGGCGGGTGAGCACCAGCTCGCGGATGGCCTGGCGCACCGCACTGCCGGCCTTGAAGCTGGCCACTTCACGGCCATAGGCCAGCACCGCCTTGCCGAGGGTGGCCAGCAGCAGGGCGATGAAGAGGGGAATGGATTGCGCCGGCGTGGTGCCTTCGATGATGAAACCGTGCAGCAGGGTGGCCAGCAGCCAGGCCTGCGCCACCATCAGGATGCCCTGACCCAGGCCAAAGCCGATGGAGAGGCCGATCCAGCGCCGGCCGTGGCTCGATTGATTGCGCAACCAGCCATAGAGTCGTTTTTGCGTTTTTTTATCCATTACCACCATCCTCGCGTCGAGTGGCGCAAGACTATCCTCGCCCCCCAGGCTTGGCAACCTTGTAAATTCCGGCTTGTGAAAACGGTTGATTGAAAAAGCGGCTTGCTGCTCATTAGTTGGTCGAACAGATTGATTTACGGTAAAAAACCGTATCGAGGTGATTGCGCTCGGCGGCAAAATGCATATAGTAGAGGCCCTGACGCGGGTGTAGTTCAATGGTAGAACGGTAGCTTCCCAAGCTGCATACGTGGGTTCGATTCCCATCACCCGCTCCAAATTCCAGATAATGGTCAAGGCCGTTGTCACCTCAGCCGAAACGGCTGTCTGTCGTGGGGCTTCCCCATCACACCAAGCAAGTTTTGATGCCAGGCGGGCATCGTATAATGGCTATTACCTCAGCCTTCCAAGCTGATGATGCGGGTTCGATTCCCGCTGCCCGCTCCAGCCTTCATGCAAAAAGCCCACTCCTGCGAGTGGGCTTTTTGTTGGGCTATGTCCCAATTACGTGTTGCATGGGGCGCCCCAGCGCCTCATGCAAGCAACGTGAGATATTCACTTCCCGCCCATAGCGCTCCAACATCCTGCGCCAACCCAGATAATTCTTCAGATAGTGGGTCGCTACCCCATGGAACCGCTCCATCCACTCCTTCAATCGCCTGTGGTACCCGTTCACATGTTGGATGTGATATGCACCCACCACCCGCTCTCCCGCTCGATTGCGCACCACTTGGTGTGTTATCCCCAGTCCCTCGCTGAAACTCGCATACACCCCGGCACCATCGCTGCACAGGGCGGCATCCGGGGCGATAAGCGGCTCAAGCACCGCCTTCACCGCCCTGGCATTCAACTGTTCCAACTGGAAATCGGCCAGGTGGCCTGCTCGGTCTTGCACCACCATCACCGGGATGTAATCCGGTCCTGTGCCTCGGGTACGGCCTTTGCCGCCACGATGGCGGGCCGGCCGGGGCAATCCGCGCTGTCCTTTGAATGACTCCAGGAAGAAGGTCTCATCGACCTCGACGATACCGTCTTCCCGTACCGCCTGATGGGTTGCCATGGCTTTCAGGAAGCGGTGGCGCCATAAAAAGGCGGTGTTTTTACCGACCCCACAGCGGAGCGCCGCCTGCCGGACGGTCAGACCGTCGATGAGGGCCTGTGCATAGTCTTCCCAGCATTGTGGCTTGCGAAGTCGAGCGAGAGGCGTGTTGGTGAGAACGGAACTGGTGCGCAGACACTGCTTGCAGCGATAACGGCGCAGCCCTCGAGACCAGCCCCAGGGAGCCAGCTGTGTGGTCTCGGCCTGACAGTGAGGGCAGCATTGGCATGCGGGGAGTTGAGTTGCCAGCGAGGTGATGGGGTGAGGGGTGGTGAGTTCATGTTGCGCGAGACGACGCTGACGCGAAGTGAGCGATGGGAAGAGGGACAGTAGCTGTTGAAAGGCTTGGGTATCCATGATGGAGGCCCTCAAGGTGATGACCTACTTCAAGGTTAGCCTTTCAACACATAACTGGGACAGAGCCTTTTGTTGTCTGTTTTTTGATGCCGGCGATAGTGCCAGATCGGCCAAGCTGAATGGCGCAGAAATGGAAAAGGCGCCATCGGCGCCTTTTCAACTCGGGAGGAGGGAGGATTACTCCTGCTCCAGCTCACCGCAGAAGCGATAGCCTTCGCCATGGATGGTGGCGATGATCTCGGGGGTGTCGTTGACGCTCTCGAAGTGCTTGCGGATACGGCGGATGGTGACATCCACGGTGCGGTCGTGGGGCTTGAGCTCACGGCCGGTCATCTTCTTGAGCAGCTCGGCACGGGTCTGGATCTGGCCCGGGTTTTCGCAGAAGTGCAGCATGGCGCGGAACTCGGAGCGCGGCAGCTTGAACATGTCGCCAGCCGGGCTGACCAGGGCGCGGCTGTTGATGTCCAGTGCCCAGCCGTTGAACAGGTAACGCTCCACCAGCTTCTTCTCTTCGCCACCGGCGGCCACGTTCATGGTGCGGCTCAGCAGGTTGCGGGCACGGATGGTCAGCTCACGGGGGTTGAACGGCTTGGTGATGTAATCGTCGGCACCGATCTCCAGACCCAGGATCTTGTCCACTTCGTTGTCACGACCGGTCAGGAACATCAGGGCGATGTTGTCGTCCTCACGCAGCTCGCGTGCCAGCAGCAGGCCATTCTTGCCCGGCAGGTTGATGTCCATGATCACCAGATTGATGGTGTGGGAAGTCAGAGCCTGATGCATCTCGTCGCCATTGTTGGCTTCGAGCACGATATAGCCCTCTGCCTCGAAGATGCTTTTCAGGGTATTGCGAGTGACCAGTTCGTCTTCGACGATCAGAATGTGTGGTGTTTGCATGAGTATTCCCAGATTCTTATCAGTTAGTTATCTAAATTTTAACACTCTTTGGCGTTACCCGACCGGTCCTGAAAATTTATTACGTCATCCTGGGTATGAATGTCAGGTCGGATTATCGCGAATTTGGCATCAGCGTTGGCAAACATCCCTGTGCCACACATAGGCTCTCAATAAGTCTGATCGAGAGAAGCCTGGAAAGGTAGTCCATTACAAAAGTGGCTGCATTTTATCAGTTAACAGGCGCATAACAACACTCTTTGCCGTCAGATAGCAACTTTTTAACTCTGGTTTGATATAGGTCAAACCCTGAGTTCACAGCATGATACTTGGGGTTGCCCCCATTTTCGCCCCTATAAAATGTAATGGAATGTAACATGTGGTTGACATGAATTTGTGGGAAAACTACAGAAAAATCTGCTTTATTGCACCCTTTTCGGCGCCGAAATGGCCTGCCTACGCCATTGTGACGGCCTGGAATCCTGCCAGCCGCCAGCTGGGAATGCGTCGCAATACCCGCCGTCAGCGGGCCCTGTGGCGGGCCATTGCGGCGGTTCCTCGCTGGCAGGCGATGGGGCCTTGTCGGGGCAGTTCGCTGGACGAAAGCTGGCAGGAGTCGTCGCTGCTGCTGGCCTCCACGCGCAGCGAGGCCATCCAACTGGCGGCCCGCTTTGGCCAGAATGCCATCTACTGGGTGGAACAGGGGGAGCTCTGGCTGCTGCCGGTGTTGCTGGCGGGGGAGCCACACCATCTGGGCAGAATTGAATCCCACTGGATTGTCAGGGGCTCTGCTTGATGAAAGAATGAGCGAATTCATGTCCATGGAAGGAGACTTATGATGCTGGATCTACTGCCCGATCTCTGTGACGAGTACGGCGATGGCCTGCAGGTGGCGGAGCCGCTGTTTCAAAATTTTGGTGGCAAGGCGCTGTTTCACGGCCAGGCGGTCACCCTCTCTTGTTACGAGGACAACAGTCTGGTGCGGGAGCTGGTCAACCGGCCCGGGCAGGGGCGGGTGATGGTGATCGATGGCGGCGGTTCCCTGCGCCGTGCCCTGCTCGGCGATCAGCTGGCGATCAAGGCGGCGGAGCAGGGCTGGGAAGGCATCGTGATCTACGGCGCAGTGCGCGACGTGGGCACGCTGGCGACACTGGCGCTGGGGGTCAAGGCATTGGCGCCCTGTCCGGTCAAAACCGAGAAGCGGGGACAAGGGGAACTGGATGCCGTGGTGTCGTTTGCCGGGGTGACCATACATCCGGGGGACTACGTTTACGCCGATCTCAACGGCGTGCTGGTGAGTGCCACCCGGCTGATCTGATCCCGCTAGAAGTTGAAGCCGACCCCGACGCTGAGGGATTGTTCGGTGCGAAAGGCGCTGACACCGTAGTTGGCAGTGATGGCCAGTTGCGGGGTCAACAGCAGGCTGGTGTTGAGCTCCAGCAGGGTGCTGGGCTTGTTCACTTCCAGCTGTTTGAGCTGGCTGCCGATGTTGAGCATGGGGGAGAGCTGATAGCGCACCCCCGAGCTCAGGTTGTAGCCGGATTGCTCGCTGCTGGGGCCGACGGCCGGGCCTGCTTCCATGTAGAGGCTGACGCCATCGTGCAGCGGATACTGAT
This sequence comes from Aeromonas sp. CD, assembly GCF_033349375.1. NCBI lineage: Bacteria > Pseudomonadati > Pseudomonadota > Gammaproteobacteria > Aeromonadales > Aeromonadaceae > Aeromonas > Aeromonas sp. CD. The sequence goes on along the minus strand of NZ_CP137631.1, from coordinate 3,459,402 downwards.
AGCCGGTATTGATGAGCCAGAGATCGAAACTGTCGTTGTGATGAGCCTGATTGCCGAGCAGCACGCCGGAGTAACTCTTGACGTAGAGCTGGCTGTTGGCGTCGTTCTTGAGGAAATCCCAGTCGGCGGCCTGGGCGGTAAGGCTGAGGCATGAGACGAGTGCGATGACGGATGATTTGACCATTCTTTTCCCCTCCCTGGGTCCGGAACAGGAATACAAGCATGGCACATGCCAGCTGGTAGTAAAGGGAACCCCGATCACAATAAAACAGTTTTGATTTGCTCCGCTCTCATGATACACAGGCCCCCATCACCATGTTTCTTCCCCTATTTTGCTGATATCAAGAGGTGAACCCATGAACAAAAAACTGACTCTGCTGGCCGTACTGGCCCTGGGAGGCTGCGCCATGGCAACTGGTTCCAAGCTGACTCAACTGCAAGCCTCCACCTGGCAACTGCAAGGGGCGAGCGGCGACACCTTTACCCTGCAAGTCGCCGGTGACAAGGTGGCGGGCAAGGGCGGTTGCAACCGCTATTTCGGCGCCATCACCCAGCAGGGTGACGGTGTGCTGGCGCTGGGCCCCATGGGTTCGACCCGCATGATGTGCATGGGCGATCTGGCCGGCAAGGAGATGCTCTATCTGCAGAAGCTGGAGAAAGTGGCGAGCTTCCAGATCAGCGGTCAGCAGCTGGTATTGAGCGACGCCAACAAGGCGGCGCTGCTCACCTTCGATGCCATGCCTGCCGCCAAGTAACTGACGGTTTTGTCAGGGGCTGTCGTAGCGCGAGCTGATGACCCAAAGCAAAAGGGACGCCTCGGCGTCCCTTTTGCTATTTGCACTCCCTTTTGCAACTGGGCTCCCGGATAGGCTAGCCCCCTCGCTGAAACTTGAAGCGCTTCTTGCGCCGATAGGGATAGACATCCTCGAACACTCCCTCCTTGATGTTGCTCTGCAGCATCCTCCAGTAGTTGGCATCGAACAGCTCCTTGTGCAGCTGCATCATGATGTCGCGCACCTGGGGTTTTTGCAGCAAGAAGGTGGCGAACTCCTCGGGGAAGATGTCGTTGGGGGCAACCGAGTACCAGGGTTCGGCGCTCCACTCATCCTCGGGGTAGCGCGGCGGCGGGATCTGGCGGAAGTTGCACTCCGTCATGTAGCAGATCTCGTCGTAGTCGTAGAACACCACCCGGCCGTGACGGGTGACGCCGAAGTTCTTGAACAGCATGTCGCCCGGGAAGATGTTGGCCGCCGCCAGCTGCTTGATGGCGTTGCCATACTCCTCCAGCGCGAGCCGGGTCTGCTGCTCGTCCGCCTTGTCCAGATAGAGGTTGAGCGGGATCATCTTGCGCTCGGTGTAGAGGTGCTTGATCACCAGCTTGTCGTCGGTGAGGGTCAGTGCTGACGGTGCCACCGTCTTGAGCTCGGCCAGCAGTTCGGGCGAGATGCGATCGAGGGGAAACTCGAAGTTGGTGAACTCCTGGGTATCGGCCATGCGGCCCACCCGGTCATGTTGTTTTACCAGCCGGTATTTCGCCTTGACCTGCTCGTGGCTCACGTCTTTGGGCGGCGTGAACTCGTCTTTGATCACCTTGAACACCACGTCATAGGAGGGGAGGGTAAACACGCTCATCACCATCCCCTTGATGCCGGGGGCGATGACGAACTGTTCCCGGCTCTGGGCCAGGTGCTGCTGGTAGTGGCGATAGAGCTCGGTCTTGCCGTGCTTCTGGCAACCGATGGCGTTGTAGATCTCGTAGTCCGGCTTGTGGGGCATGATCTGGCGCAGGAACAGCACGAACAGCGCCGGCACGGGGGCATAGACCATGAAGTAGGCGCGGGCGAAGCCGAACACGATGGAGGCCAGCTCCGGCTCGAAGATGACGGTATCCACATAGATGCTCTGGCCGGTACTGAGCAGCGGCAGGATGAAGGGGAAGACCTGCCCCTTGACCCGGATCAGTCCCACCAGATAGGCCCCCTTGTTGCGGTAGAACACCTCCTTGAGCAGCTCGATGGCGAACGGCTCATCGTGCAGGATGGCCGGCCCGTTCTCGGCAAGATGGTGCTGGATGTCGACAATATCGCGCTGTTTGTCCTCATAGGGCAGGGTGAAGCTGTAATCCCCCAGCAGCTGGCTCAGGGTCTGCGGCAGGTGGGCGAGATCGGTGCGATAGATGCGCAGCAGGGCGCTCAGATCGGGGTGCTCCCCCCGGCTGCGAAACGGGTGGATATAGAGGTTCTCGTCGCGAATGTTGCGATGGCGGAAGATGCGGCGATAGACGGAGTTGAAGAAGGACTCCGCCACCTCGAAGTTCTCGCACTTGGGCAGCAGATCGCTGAACGCCCCCTTCACCTGCTTGAGCAGGGCCTGGCTCGGCAGGGTAGCCCCCATCATCTGCTTGATCAGCGCCGTGGTGGCGCCGACGTGATGATCATAGAGGCGAATGCGCTCGCGCCCGGCGAGCTGCACCCCCAGCCAGTCGCTGTTCTCGAAGCGGCTCTTGCTGCCCTGGGTGATTTCGAGAAACCGGCTGTAAAACGACTCGAAGCGTTGCAGAATCGTCTCGGCGACGGCCTGTTCCAATGGCTGCTGCATCTCTCTCTTCCTTGTGATCTGTCGGGCCGATGGCGCCTGGGATTGGCTGCAATTTGTTCACATTCCCGGCCACTATGGCAATATTCAAACGTCTGTTCAAGTGGCAATTTTCGGGTGAAAACGGTAGATTGCGCCCCTGTTTTGCCGATGATCCGCTGTTGTTTGCGCGTTCGGCCCTGCCCAGGAGAAAACCCGATGAAACTCTATTTTGTGCTGGTGGCCCCTGCCCGCCCGGCCAACGTGGGCGCTGCCGCCCGCGCCATGAAAACCATGGGCTTTGATGCCATGCGGCTGGTGGCAAGCCGGGTGCACGAAGAGGAGGAGGCGAGCTGGGTGGCCCACGGTGCGCAGGAGATCCTGACCCAGGCCGAGGCGTTCGACACCCTGGAAGAGGCGCTGGCCGACATGGACCTGGTGGTGGCCACCACCGCCCGCCAGCGCGGCCGTTATCAGCACTACCTCACGCCGGCCGAGATCCGCGATCAGATCAAGGCCAAGCCGTCGCTGGACAAGGTCGCCATCGTGTTTGGCTGCGAGGAGTCGGGGCTCTCCAATGAGCAGCTGGCCCAGGTCGACCTCATCAGCTATCTGCCGCTCAAGGTGAGCTACCCGTCCCTGAACCTGGGGCAGGCGATCATGCTGTACGCCTACGAGCTGAGCCAGTTGCTCGATGAGCCGGAGGTGGTAGCAGAAAATGTTGATAACGCCGGACAGGTTCGGGTGCTGAAAAGCAAAGCAGCAGAAATTCTCGGTGAACTCGGTGTTTCGCAGGATGAAAAACTGCATCAATGGGTGATGGACCGAGTGCCCATGCTGCCGCAGCGGGATTTGAATATGCTCCATCTGCTCTGCAAAGACCTTGCCCGCAAACTTGGCAAAGAGGTTTAGGTTGACAGCCCTGCGCCCGGCGCGGTATTGCTAAAAGCCAGCTTCGTTCAAGAGTGTTCGTCATGCAGTTATTCACCAACGTCATCACCACCACCATTATTACCGGTACCACCACAGGTGGCACTGGGGCCGGTTGATGCGCTGACGAACAAGCACAGAAATCAGAAAAGGCCCGTACCCACCCAGTACGGGCCTTTTTGTTGGATGATTTTCAGAACCATTTTCGGGCAAATTTGCAAGGATCACAGGGAGAGAAAGCGATGAGAGTGTTGAAGTTTGGCGGGTCGTCACTGGCCGATGCAGAGCGTTTTTTACGGGTCGCCGATATCGCGGTGAATACCCACGGCCAATCCCAGGTTGCCCTGGTGCTGTCGGCACCGGCCAAGGTGACCAACCACCTGGTGGCACTGGTAGAGCAGACCAGCCGCGGCATGGATGCCAGCAGCACATTGTTCGAGATCAACGGCATCTTCTCCCGCCTGCTGGCCGGCTTGAAGGCAGCCTATCCGGCGCTGGATGACAAGGCGCTGCAGGCCCGCCTCACCGCCGAACTGGATCAGGTGGAGCGGCTGATGCAGGGCATCCGCCTGCTGGGGCTCTGCCCGGACAACGTGCAGGCCCGCATCCTGAGCCGGGGCGAGAACCTCTCCATCGCCTTCATGCACGAGCTGCTGCGGGTGCGCGGCCTCGAGCTGGACATCATAGTGCCGGAGCAGTTGCTGGTGACCGACGGCGGCTATCTGGAGGCTCACGTCGACATCGAAGCCTCCCGCCTGCGCTTCGCCGCCAAGGGCCTGCGCTCCGACTGTCTCTACCTGATGCCGGGCTTCACCGGTGGCAGCGACAAGGGTGAGACCGTGCTGCTCGGCCGTAACGGCTCCGACTACTCCGCCGCCGTGCTGGCCGCCTGCGTCGATGCCGAGTGCTGCGAGATCTGGACCGACGTCGAGGGCTGCTACAACTGTGACCCGCGCCTGGTGCCGGACGCCTATCTGCTGAAGACCCTCTCCTACAAGGAGGCGATGGAACTCTCCTACTTCGGTGCCAAGGTACTGCACCCGAAAACCATCGCGCCGGTGGCCCAGTTCCACATTCCCTGCCTCATCAAGAACAGCTTCAACCCGCAAGGGCCGGGGACGCTTATCGGCGTCGAGCAGGGGGATGATGACCTGAAGGTGAAGGCCATCTCGGATCTCTCCGGCATGTGCATGTTCAACGTCTCCGGCCCCGGCATGAAGGGCATGGTGGGTATGGCCGGCCGCATCTTCTCCGCCGTCTCCCGCGCCGGGGTCAGCATCGTCCTCATCACCCAGTCATCCTCCGAGTACAGCGTCAGCTTCTGTATCCACAGCTATGACTGCGACAAGACCCGCAAGGTGCTGGAGCGCGAGTTCGAGCTCGAATTCAAGAACCAGCTGCTGGATCCGCTCGAGATCATGCAGGATCTGGCGATTATCTCCCTCATCGGTGACGGCATGCGTACCAGCAAGGGGATGGCGGCCCGTTTCTTCACCTCGCTGGCGCAAGCCTCCATCAACATTGTCGCCATCGCCCAGGGCTCGAGCGAGCGTTCCATCTCGGCCGTAGTGCGGGATCGCAAGGTGGCGGAAGCCATCAAGGCCTGCCACCAGAACTTCTTCGGCAGCCAGCAGTTCATCGACTTGTTCGTGGTCGGCGTCGGCGGTGTCGGCGCGGCCCTGGTGGATCAGATTGCCCGCCAGCAGCCGGTATTGGCCGAGCAGGGCACCGGCCTGCGGGTGGTAGGCATCGCCAACAGCCGCCAGATGGCGGTCAACAAGGATGGGCTGAACCTCGCCAACTGGCGTGAACAGCTGGTGGAAGCCCGTGACAGCTTCAGCCTGGAAGCGGTGCAAAAGCTGGTGGAAGAGAGCCACCTCATCAACCCGGTGATCGTCGATTGCACCTCCAGCGAGGCCATCGCCGTCCAGTATGCCGACTTCCTCGCCGCCGGTTTCCACGTGGTCACCCCGAACAAGAAGGCCAACACCGGGTCGCTGGATTACTACAAGGCGCTGCGCCGCACCGCCCGTCAGACCCGTCGCAAGTTCCTGTACGAAACCAACGTGGGCGCCGGCCTGCCGGTCATCGAGAACCTGCAGAACCTGATCAAGGCCGGCGACAAGCTGCGCGCCTTCGACGGCGTGCTGTCCGGGTCGCTCTCCTTTATCTTCGGCAAGCTGGACGAAGGGATGGCCTTCTCCGATGCCACCAAGATTGCCCGTGGCAACGGCTTTACCGAGCCGGATCCGCGCGACGATCTCAACGGCATGGACGTGGCCCGCAAGCTGCTGATCCTGGCTCGCGAGGCCGGCATGGCGCTGGAGCTCTCCGATGTAGAAGTGGAGCAGGCCCTGCCGCCCGGCTTTGATGTGAGTGGCGATGTGGAAGCCTTCATGGCCCGCCTGCCGGAGGCTGACGGCTGGTTCCGCGACCAGTTTGCGGCCGCGCAAGCTCAGGGCAAGGTGCTGCGCTACGTGGGCTCCATCGAGGGGGGCAAGTGCAAGGTCGCCATCAAGGCGGTCGGCGCCGACGAGCCGCTGTTCAAGGTCAAAGACGGGGAGAACGCGCTCGCCTTCTTCTCTACTTACTACCAGCCGATCCCGCTGGTGCTGCGTGGCTATGGCGCCGGTACCGAAGTGACCGCCGCGGGCGTCTTTGCCGACGTGCTGCGTACCCAGAACTGGAAGCAGGAGTTGTAAGCATGAGTTCAGACATGTACCAGAGCGGCAGCGTGGTGGCCTATGCCCCCGCCTCCAGCGCCAACCTGAGCGTGGGATTCGATGTACTGGGGGCGGCGCTCGCCCCCGTGGATGGCTCCCTGCTCGGGGATCGCGTCCAGGTGAAAGCTGCCGACGTGCCGTTTGCCCTCTCTAGCGTGGGCCGCTACGCCCACAAGTTGCCGGCTGACCCGAAAAAGAACATCCTCCATGACTGCTGGCTCGCCTATGGCGAGGCGCTGGAGAAGCGGGGCCTTGGTCTCAAGCCGCTCGAAATGGTGTTGGAGAAAAACCTGCCGGTGGGCTCGGGCCTGGGTTCCAGCGCCTGCAGCGTGGTGGCGGCACTGGAAGGTCTCAACGCCTTTCACGGCGCGCCCCTCAATGAACACGACCTGCTGCTGCTGATGGGGGAGATGGAAGGCAAGATCTCCGGCTCCGTCCACTACGACAACGTCGCCCCCTGCTATCTGGGCGGCATGCAGCTGGTGCTGGAAGAGCACGGCGTCATCAGCCAGGGCATCCCGGTGTTTGAGCAATGGTACTGGGTGGTCTGCTACCCGGGCACTGTGGTTTCGACCGCCGCCGCCCGCGCCATACTGCCGGCCCAGTATCGCCGCCAGGATTGCCTCACCTATGGCCGCCGGCTGGCCGCTTTCGTGCACGCCAGCTACACCGGGCAGGAGGGGCTGGCGGCGAGCGTACTCAAAGACGTGATTGCCGAGCCCTACCGCGCGGCGCTCATTGAAGGTTTTGCCGAGGTGCGGGCCCAGGCCGCCCAGAACGGGGCGCTGGCCACCGGCATCTCGGGCTCCGGCCCCAGCGTGTTCGTGGTGATGAAGGATCTGGCCCAGGCCGAGCGGATGAAAGATTGGATGGACGCACATTTCGTGCAGAACGAAGATGGATTTGCCCGGGTTTGCAAACTCGACATGGCCGGGGCACGGGTAACAGGAAGCGAGCTATGAATCTTTACAATATCAAGGACAAGAGTGAACAGGTGAGCTTCGCCCAGGCGGTGCGTCAGGGTCTGGGCCGCGAACAGGGTCTGTTCTTCCCCGAGCAGCTCGAGCCGTTGGCCGACGTCGATGCTCTGCTGGATCTGCCGCTGGTGGAGCGTTCCGCCCGCATCCTCGGCCACCTGCTGGGGGACGAAGTGGCCGCGCCTCAGGTGCACGAGCTGGTGAAGGCCGCCTTCACCTTCCCGGCGCCGCTAGTGAAACTCAAAGATGGCACCTATGCCCTCGAACTGTTCCACGGCCCGACCCTGGCGTTCAAGGACTTCGGCGGCCGCTTTATGGCCCAGTGCCTCGCAGCGTTCCGTACCAACGACAAGATCACCATCCTCACCGCCACCTCCGGCGACACAGGCGCCGCCGTGGCCCACGCCTTCTACGGGCTGGAGGGGATCGAGGTGGTGATCCTCTACCCGAAGGGCAAGATAAGCCCGCTGCAGGAGGCGTTGTTCTGCACCTTAGGTGGCAACATCCGCACCATCGCCATCGACGGCGACTTCGATGCCTGCCAGGCGCTGGTGAAGCAGTCCTTCGATGACGAGGAGCTGAAAAAGGCGATCGGTCTGAACTCCGCCAACTCCATCAACATCAGCCGTTTGCTGGCCCAGGTTTGCTACTACTTCGAAGCCGTGGCCCAGCTGCCGAAAGCCGATCGCGCCAAGGCGGTCATCAGCGTGCCGTCCGGCAACTTTGGCAACCTCACTGCGGGCCTGATCGCCAAGGCGCTGGGGCTGCCGGTGAAGCGCTTTATCGCCGCCACCAACGCCAATGACACCGTGCCGCGCTACCTCAAATCCGGTCAGTGGGATCCGCACCAGACGGTCGCGACTCTGTCGAACGCCATGGATGTGAGCCGCCCCAACAACTGGCCTAGGGTAGAGGAGCTGTGCCGTCGCAACGGCTGGGCGCTGGAGACCCTGGGGTCTGGCATGCGTGACGATGCCCAGACTCGCGCGGCCCTCAAACGCCTGCACGAGCTGGATTACCTGTGCGAACCCCATGGGGCGATTGCCTGGGATCTGCTGGGCGAACAGCTGGCTGAGGACGAGGTAGGGGTTTTCCTCTGCACCGCTCATCCCGCCAAGTTCAAGGAGTCGGTGGACGAGATCCTGGGGCTGGACGTGCCGCTGCCCGGCCCGCTCGCCAAGCACGCCGTGCTGCCGCTCTTGTCCCACAACCTGCCGGCGGAGTTTGCCCGGTTAAGAGCGTTTCTGATTGAGTAAGGCTGGTTGAGCAAGATAGCCGGGTGCTGAATGGCAGCCATAAAAAATCCCCCGATATCGGGGGATTTTTGTTTTCTGCGTTGAGGTCGAGAGCAAGCAGAAATTGGGAGCAAGTTATTCCACAGCCATTTTTTCACAGCTGGGGTTGCCCAGATCATCGTGAACACTGCAATCCCAGTTGTGCACCCCATCGCTGAGCTGGTCGTATTCCACCTTGGCTGCGGCCAGGTTGACCCCTTCCAGTTCAGTCGGCTGGACGTTCACATACCAAACGCGTGTGCCGTCGGTGACGAAGTTCTCCTGCAGCGGTTTGATAAGGGCGCTGTCGACCCCTTTTGGCAGGGGGGCGATCCGCTGGTTGCCGCTATAGAAGCCGTCTTTGGTCACGGCGGAAGAGAAGTTCAGGCAGTGGAAGCTGGCGGCATCCACCTCTTGTTGGGGTTCACCTTCGAAATAGAGAGTGCCATCGATGTTGGCCCACCCTTGGCAGACGTCGTACAACGCCACTTTTCCTTTGTGAGGAATGACCTTGGTCTGGTCGGCCACATAGTAGTAGTGGCGCTGATCAGCAGCCTGACCATGGGCCGTCTTCAGGTGTTTGGGGTCCGCTCCCTCGAGCAGTTCGCCGGTGACGAGAAAGACATGGCGATCGTCGCTGGCAAAAGGGTGGTCAAGCAAGGCGAAGGCGGCGGTATTCACTGGCACCTTGATCTGCTCGCAATAGGCATAGGCCTGCTGCCCGCTCAGCAGAAAACTGCCGAGCGCTTTGGCAGTGTTGAGATCGAAGCTGTCGGGCAGTGGCTGGGCATTGCAGAAATAGCGCCCCTGCGAGTGGGCAATGCTGAAATCATCGTTGCGGTATGTGACATCAAAGTCTGTCGGCACAGCTCCGGCCAGCGGGATCCCCGCTTGATTGCCATAGGGTTTGAAGATGACCTTGCCGGCATCAAGCTGATAAGGAGCAACAACCTCTGCATGGCTTGCCAGCGGCAGACAGCACGCCAACAGGGCGCAGTAGCGAACATTCATAAGGGCTCACTGTTCATTGAGAAGGTGGGTGATGATGCGAAATGGCCGCCAGGGTTGCGAGAGCACTGCATGCCCCAAAACGGTGCCGTTTGGCATCATACGTAGGTGGGTTTCCATATGGCAAGCATTAAGCGCCATTCGGGCAGTGATCTGAGGGGGATAGGTGGTTCAGCCGGATACCTTAGTTGCCTCTTCTGCTGGCAGTAGCACGTTGTGGGGGAGACAACATAAAAAGAGCCCGGCAGGGCTCTTTTTATGGATCGATAGCGGGCTGCTTAATTGGCTTTGCCAATCACCTGAGGGCTCGCTTCGCAGAAGTCGTAATCGTCACAGTACTGCACCTGATAGGCATACTCCTTGCCGGGGATCAGAGAATTCTGGTCGCCGTTGATGTCGATATAGCGGTCGTCGTTGATGCCGAGTTTGGCCAGTTCGACAAATTTCTGATCTTGCGGCTTGTCGAGTTTCTCGGCACGGGAGATGCGGGTGTATTTATGCTGACGGGTCGTGATGGCGCTGTTGTCGGCATTGCTCCAGGCGAGCTGGACTTCGCTGACCAGATCATTGCTGGCCTTGATCCCGGCAGGCTGGTTGAATCTTGGGTACTGCACCTTGATGGTGGAACTGGCGATGCGCAGTCTAAGGCTGGTCAATGGCTCGAAGGAAGCAATATTGCTGCCGCACAGCGAGAGATATTTCGGCATCGCCTTGTCATATTTCGGCTGATCCTGTCCGTCGTAGAAATGCATCGAGAGCTGGGTATCGCCGCTGGAGTAAGAGGTCGCCCGTTCGATGTTCTTGCGCTGGGACAACATGAAGTTGTCGGGGGATCTGCCGGCCCCGACGGAGAGAGTCATAAAGGTATAAGAGTCGCTGGTGGAGGGCCGATAGAGATTATTGGTGCCCCGCAGGAAGTAGCTGCGATATTTCGGGTCGGAATACATGTAGGAGTAGAGATCCATAGTACCGGCAGAGGCACCTCCCTCCGCATTGACGCCGGTGTCATTGAAGTTGTGTCCGAACAGCAGGGTCGCGCCTTGCGGGGTATTGAGGCGATACATCTGGCAGCCATCGATGATCCGCTGGTATTCCAGTGTGGCGAAGTGGTGGGCAATGGTCTGTTCAGCCATGGCAGGTGCAGCCAGCATGGTGAGAGCGGCGAAGAAAGCGCGTTTCATATAATCGAATCCCGAATAAAAAAAGAGCGCACATTCTAGATCATGTCATCCGTCAGTTGTGCTCCATATGGGTATTGAACTATCCCTCAAGGAGTGGTTTTCGTACGAGGCTTCATTTTGGCTGAAAATGGCTGACAACAGGATCTTAACCAGATGATGTGTGTTGACCTGCCCGCATACGCCGGGTTAGCCTCTTGGCTCTTCTGATATATGAGTACTTCCTCCGATGCGCATTTAACCTGTCCGCACCCCGCTGTTGGTTCCTCTCCCGCCAGGGAGAACGGGTGCGTCTTACCGTGACAGGTTGATGCTGATTCCTTGCTTGTTTTCCCATTTGTGGACACGTGTCCCTGTCATTTGGCTTGGCTCTTGGCCTGCGGCTCCCGCATTGGCCCATAGGAGTTCAGATGACCCATATCGCATGTCATATCAACGCCTTGCAGCTGCCCTTCGGCGCCTGCACTGTGCCCCTTACCTTCACTTTACCCGCTGCGGGCTGCACCCTGATCGGCCGCAACGGCATCGGCAAGAGCCTGCTGCTCGAACTGCTGGCGGGCCAGCGCCGCGCGGCTTCTGGCAAGATCGAGTGGTTGACTCCCATCGGCTGGTTGTCCCAGTTTGCGCCCGTGCAGGCTCATGACGACGGAGCCAGCGTGGCCGACCTTATCGGCTGGGGCGAGCCGCTGCGGGCCCTTGAGCGCATCGAGCAGGGGAGCTGCGCCCTGGACGATTTCGAGCGGCTGGCTGATCGCTGGAACCTGCGCAGCGATCTTGCCGACCTGCTGGCAGAGGCTGGGCTCAGACTCGATGCCCACGCCCCGGTCAGCACCCTGAGCGGCGGTCAGCTCACCCGTTTGCGCCTGCTGGCGCTGTTTGCTAGACCTGCTCACTTTCTGCTGCTCGATGAGCCTGACAACCACCTGGATGCCAGTGGCATCGCGTGGCTGAGCCAGCGATTGGCCAGCCACAGTGGTGGCTATCTGCTGGTAAGCCACGACCTGCGCCTGCTCAATCAGGGGAGCCAGATCCTGGAGCTGGGCGAGCAGGGGCTGCAGAGTGCCAGCCTCTCGTTTGAGGCATTTCTGGCGCAGCAGGCCGAGCTGCAGGCTGCCCGCAGCGCCCGGCTGGCGCAGGCGGAGTGTCGTGAAAAGGCGGCGGCGCGCAGCGTGCAAAAGGTGCGCGAACAGGCGGCCAGACGGGCCAGTCAGGGACGGCGCGAGCGCGGCTCCCAGGCCAAGATCCTGCTCGATTTCAAAGCGGAACAGGCGGGCAAATCCCTTGGCAAGGTGCTGGATCGCCATGAGCGGGGCCACAGTGCCCAGCTGGAGGCGCGCGCCGAGGCGGCGGCCGCGCTGGCGGCGGTGCAGCCGCTTGTCATGCAGTGGCCGGCGAAAAGCGATCGCAAGGGGGCGGCCCAGCCACTGGTGATCACGGCGGCGCGCCACAGGCGCTGGCATGATCAGCAGGTAGATCTGGTGCTGCAACGGGGGGCTCGCTGTCTGTTGGCCGGTGGCAACGGCTGCGGCAAGTCGAGCCTGCTGCAGATGCTGCGCGGTGAGCTGGTACCCGATGCAGGCAGCTTTCGCATCAATGGCCGGCTGGCGTGTCTCGATCAGGGACTCAGCCTGATTGCGCGAGACCTCAGCCCGCTCGCCAACCTGCTGGCTGCGGCGCCAACACTCTCCGAGAGCGAGGCAAGAACCCGGCTGGCGGGCATCGCACTGCGCGGCGATCGCGCCCTGGCGCCCAGCCATGGGCTGAGCGGTGGCGAGCGGTTAAAGCTGGGCCTCTTGATGGTGCTGGCGCAACAGCCTGACCTGTTGCTGCTGGACGAGCCAGACAACCATCTGGATCACCCCTCGCGCCAGCTGCTCACTCAGGTGCTGGCCGACTACCCAGGCACCCTGCTGCTGGTCTCCCACGATCCCGAGTTTGTGGCCGGGGTGGGGGTTGAAAGGGAGTATTGGTTGGAGGGGGAGAAGCAGACGGTGAAAAGCGTATGAACTTCTGTACAAGTTCAAGAGGTCGGTGGACGAGAGCCTGGGTCTGGATGTGCCGCAGTCCGGCACGCTTGCCAACCAGCCGCTGCTGTTCGTTAATTTACCAGCGGAGTTTGCTCGGTTAAGGGCATTTCTGCTGGCTTGAGCCTTTGATGCGATCTAACCGATAGAAATAAAAATCCCCCGGTAACGGAGGATTTTTATTTTCTGGATTGGGAAAGATGACTCAAGTTCGAGCTGCTGATCGTTTCCCACAATCCCTAGTTTGTTGCTGGAGTCGGGATTGAAAGGGGGTATTGCTTGCAGATGAGTTAGCCGTTTAATGATTCGTTAAGAATGGTGAGTGCCTTTAAGTTTTTCTTGAATTAAAAGATGCCAATTGGTGGTTGTTGGTAATTAAAACAATAAATTCAATTATTTATTATTCCAAGTTCCAGTCAATATCTATGGCACTTCTCAATCTGTTTACTCTCTCTGAAATCAATTTGTAATGGGAGTTGTAGAAATCAAAAATGAACTTTGAGGTTTGATTGTAAATTTTTTTATCATCTATTGATTTTATAATTTCCCCCATGCATATGGAACCTCCACTAAGCAATGATTTTTCTACCAACATCATTATTTCATTTCCTTTTTTCGTATGTCGTTCATCATTGGCAATTTGAGTGAAATCATCTAACATTTCAAAAATATGCTCATCTAGGCCTAAAGCAAAATCATCAATGCTGGTTATTTTTTCGCTAAACAAGCGCATTGCTCTGATGGCTTTTTGTCCATCCAGACTTGTAACTGAACTAAAATCTAGGATATTGTTTTTATATATGGCATTAGCTGATAGATTGTTAACTATTGATTCTGTTATTTCTTGCAAAGCAGTATCACTTTTGTCAGAAGATAGTTTGTCCATACCAATGTCATTCATATATGACAATACTAATTCAGAGTCACAGTCATCTGTGTCAATGTCCATTAAAAAACCTATTGCACCATAGAAGGAATCACTTGTGTTTATATTGCTTTTGAGTTTTGAATAAACTTTCTTTTTCGAATTTAAAGGAAGGGAAGCAATGAATTTTGCCGCATGAAATTCTTGTATGGATCTATGTAAAAATACATACCTGTCATACCCGTCCTTTTGGAGTAGGCATGTAATGTTTATAATATCTTGTTTTATGTTTTCTGAATTTTCATTTGCGCAGTCACATAGCATCATTGCAGAATAAAGAGTCTCATTCAGTTTTGACTCGTTGAATTCAAGTTGGTCTTTTCTTATGCTTTCGAAACATAGAGCATTAAAAATATCATTAGCTTTGCCAGCAGGGATTGATGCGTACTTTTCTCTATTGAAGTTTTTAATTTTGTCATGACGGCTGTACAGGGTGATGAATAATTTATCATAAAAGTCAATGACATTTTCTGGAACCTTATCAAGATACGGATAGCAAACATATAGTAAATTTGCCAAAATAGGGGTTTTTAAGGTTTCTCTTAAACTTTTATTATTATCCAGTAGTGTTTTAAGTTCAGATGATGAATTGTATCGATCAAGTCTTTTAATAATATTTATTACGTCGTCTTTAGTGAGGTTTTTAACTGTGAGGTTTGAGATGCCTGGCTCATGACAAATTTCAGTTCCTGGCCGACTAGTTACTATTATTCTTGCATTAAACTGAGTGTTTAAACTAACAATTTCCGCTAATGTTTTTATCCTGTCTTTGCTTGGTATTTCATCGAAGCCATCTAGCAATAATAGAGCCTTTCTCGATTGCAATAGATATTCTACTCTGGCATCGCTAGTATCTATCCCGACTTCATTCAATGTCTTTTTAAAGTAGTTTAGTATGGAAGAATTATCTAATTTTCGCAGCTCAATAAAAAATGGAAAAATATTAGCACGTCTTATCTCCTCAAGAAAAATCTTTCTTAATATAGTGCTTTTACCTTGGCCAGCGATACCAATAATGTTTATTACCTTGCTGTAATCCAAATTTATATTATCATCAACTCGGATTTCAAAGTCTGATTTAGCCTGCAAGGTTAATGGGGAATATATTTCATCTAAATAAACATCATCTTCAGCGCTATGCAAAGTTCTGATTTTTAAGTTTCTAGAAACATATTTATCAGTGTAGGTGTTAAGTATATATTCCTCAGATAGCTGATTTAATATCTCCTTTCCATTTTCAGTATCAAACCCCCATGGTTTCTCTAATATTTTTTTTGTCATATGAGAAACAATTTCTTTTAATGCAACACTGCTCAAGGCTAGGGTTGTAGAGTCCATAGAATACCTTCTTTAAAAGACTTGATAATAATCGTCGTTTGGAATTATGGGGAGTTAATTTTCGTTGGACTAACCCTCGCGAGTTGGTGCTGAACGAAGTAAAACCTAATGTTTTGCGAGAAAGAGAGATTCGGTTTTTGATTTTCTATTGCCACGCTACCGCCCGTGGATTACAGCTTCCAAAATGCTCCATTAACCGGAGAGGGTAGCAACCCATCGCCAATGAATAGGCACCGGATGGCTATGTTAAGCCAATCGAATCTGGTCTCACCAGTCAAAAAATGACGTAACTATCAGGAATATCTGCGTTTTATGCGCTGGCTCAAGAAATCGCTGTGGCAGGAAGCTGGATTCCCATGGCCCTTGATTTTATTGGGATCGGCGAGCGTCGTGGAGAAGAAGGGGTTGGCTTGCTGTTGAGACGGAGCTGGTCGGGGAGAATCCCGCTTAGCCAATCGGCGCTATAGTGCGATGGTGCCCTGTGCTCCGTCTCCCAAGCTGGCGAGGTGGGGGATCTGCGGCAACAATCAGCTCTTGTCATAACAGTTACTTGCAATCAGATCACCATGCAAACAGGTCACCATGCCAACACATCACAATAAGGAACGTCATATGAAGCGTATTGCCATCCTGTTCGGCCTGCTCTGCGGCAGCGTGCTGCTGGCCAATCCGGTCTTTGCCAACGACTCGGCCCAGTTGCAGTGCGAGGCGCAGGCCGCGGCCAAAAAACTGGCGGGCGCCGCCAAGACCAGCTTTGTCGGCAAGTGCGTGAAAGATGCCGCTGGCGCCGCGACCGGCGAATGCGAGAAGGCGGCAGCCGACAAGAAGCTGGCCGGTGCGGCCAAGAACAGCTTTATCCAGAAGTGCGTGAAGACGGGCACGGCGGTGGATCCGGCGGCCAAGTGTGAGAAGGCGGCGGCCGACAAGAAGCTGGCTGGCGCGGCCAAGAACAGCTTTGTCCAGAAGTGCGTGAAGGATAGCGCCGCCAAGTAAGGCGTTTTCTTATCCGGTGTGTTTGCGGGGGGCCAGCAGGCCCCCCGCGCTTTTGGGGGCGCAAGGACGTTATCGCTGGGCGGGTGATGCAGCGCTTGCCGCAAGGGCAGGGCTGATTCAGAGCCAATAAGCGGCGGCGAAGGGGGGCAAGCTGAGGTGGTTCTGGAGAAGTTGCCGGAACTGGGATCTCGATCGGGGCAACAGGACTTTTGTCCTGCAAGAGGAGAGGGGACGGGGGCTAGGATGCCCTCATCCACACGAGTCAAACTGGAGCACAACAACAATGACCGCTCATATCAATGCCAACCCGGGCGATTTCGCCGAGACCGTCATCATGCCGGGTGATCCGCTGCGGGCCCGCTATATCGCCGAGACCTTTCTGACCGATGCGCGCGAGGTGACCAATGTGCGCAACATGCTGGGCTATACCGGCTACTACCACGGCCAGCGTATCTCGGTGATGGGCCACGGCATGGGGATCCCCTCCATGGTGCTCTACGCCCACGAGCTGGTGAACGACTTCGGGGTCAAGCGGATCATCCGCATCGGTAGTCTGGGGGCGACCCAGCGCCACGTGCAGATGCGCGACGTGATTCTGGCGCAGGCGGCGGGCACCGACTCCCCGACCAACGCCAAGCGCAGCGCCGGCTACCAGATGGCCACCTCGGCCGACTTCGCCCTGCTGCACAAGGCCTTTACCAAGGCGCAGGAGAAGGCGATTCCGGTCAAGGTGGGCAATATCTTCACCGGCGATCTCTATTACGATCCGGACGACAACCTCATTCCGGCGCTGGAGAAGTTCGGCGTGCTCGGCATCGACATGGAGGTGGCCGGTCTCTACGGGCTGGCCCATCAGCAAGGGATCGAGGCGCTCGCCATCCTGACTGTCTCCGACCACTGCCTGACCGGTGAAGAGACTAGTGCCTCCGAGCGGCAACTCTCCTTCAACCAGATGATCGAGCTGGCGCTGCACACCGCGCTGTAAGCGCCGCGGCCCGCCCAACCCTGCACGCACCCTGACCCCAAGAGAGATCCAATATGAACAATAAGCTCTCCCTCACTGCCATCAGCTTCCTGGCCAACTTCGTGATGGCCGGTTTTGCGACCCAGTTCGGCATGCTGATCGACCCCATCGCCGCCAAGTTCGGCGCCGATGTCAATCAGGTGGCCTCCATCTTCTCCCTGCTCAACGGCGGAGCGCTGGCGGGCACCATTGCCGCCTTCTTCCTCATCGAGAAGGTGGGCCTCAAGCGGATGACGCTGCTCTGCTACGGCCTGATCGCGCTGGCGGCGGCTTCGCTCCATCTGACCGGCTCGCTCTATGTGGTGATGGCGGCCATGACGGTGATCGGCCTGTGCGGCGGGGTGGGGCTCTGCATTGCAGGGACCCTGGTGGTGAGCGTCTGGCAGGCGCGGATGCAGAGCACCATGCTGGTGGTGCAGGATGCCACCTTCAACGTGGCCGGGGTGGTCTTCCCGCTTATCACTACTTACACCCTGACTCACGCCATGGCGTGGAGCTGGAGCTATCTGGCGGTGGGTGTGGTGGCGCTGGCGACCATGCTGGTGGCGGTGCTGACCAACTTCCGCAGCTGCGAGGCGGGCGGCGAGAGCGCCGGCAACGAGCACTCGGAGTGGAACCTCGGCATCATCAGCGGCGGATTGGGGCTTTTTCTGGGCATGCTGGCGCTCTACACCTTCCTCACCTGGGCGCCCATGTTCGTGAAGAACAAGTTCGGCATCCCCTTCGAGGAGGCGGGCAATATCATCACCCAGTACTGGACGGCAGCCCTGCTCGGCGCGCTGGTGTCGACCGCCATCGTGACCCGCATTGCGATCCGCACCTTCCTGTTGGTGATCATCACCTTGGCGATGGGGATGACGGCGCTTATCGTCACCACCGACAACCTGAGCCAGCTGCCTTATCTCACCTACGGTTACGGTTTTGTCTGCGCCGCGCTCTACAACGCCTTTATCGCCTACGGGGTGTCGTTTGTGCGCCAGGCATCGAGCAAGAACGTCTCCTACATCCTTATCAGCGGCAGCGCCGGGGCCATGTTCAGCCCGGCCATTAGCGCCCTGCTGGAGCAGGTGATTGGTCTGCAGGCGGTGATGTACGCCATCCCGCTTATCTATGGCGTGATCCTCGCCATGCTGGTGGCGTCGCTGCGCATGGCCCGGCCCCAGCCCTGTCTCGCCTGAGCGGGGGAGTAAACAGCAAGAGGGGCGGTATAAACCGCCCCTCTTTTTTGTCTTTAACTGGCAACTGATGCCTGTGACTTATGGCTGCTCCAGAAAGGCCTTGAGCCCCGCCAGATCGCGGATCTGCAATCCCTCCTCGCCGCGCTCCACCCATCCTTTATCCATCAGCTCTTTCACCGCCCGCCGGTAGACCCGGTCGGTCGTGCCGAAGCGCTCCGCCTCCTGATACCCCTTGCGAAAGCCGCTCACCGGGTTGTGGTGGCAGTGGCTGTGATAGAGGTCGAGGGCGATGTTGTAGCTGATGGGGTAGAGCATGCGGCAGGTGAAGATATCCACCGTGTCCTGATAGTCGATGGCAATGGCGGTGGCAAAGAAGAGCGCCACCTTGGGGTGGGCGACCAGCGCCTGTTCCAGCTGCTCGCCGTCAATGCGGGCCACTTCCAGCGGCTCCTCGGCGATGATGTCGAGCTGGCAGCGGTAGCCGGTGAAGAACTCCATCTCGCCAAACAGCTGGTGGTCGCACTCCAGGGTGCCGAGCTGAAAGCGGCGGCCATTCATGGCGGTGTGGCCCATGGCGATGCGGCCGCTCTTGACCAGCACCAGATCCCGCAGCGGTTCACCCTGGCGCATCAGGGGCTCTCCCTCGGGGATGAGACGCCGCTCCGTGATGCAGGAGCTGACCACCTGTTCGATGAGATCGTGGCCGGCTTGCCAGTGGGGCTGAAAGCGCCCCTTGAGAAGGGGTTTGAGTTGCATGGGGTTCCGGGTCGTCGCCAAACACAAACGGCTATTACACACCCTGCCGCTGGCAGACTCCAGTCCCAAGAGATGGCGGGCTGGCGTGAGTATGCGAGGGTGTGACAGAGATCGGGCTGGCAGGACTGGGGTGGACACGGCTGGCGCGGATAGGGCGGGAGCGCAGGCCCGCGCAAGCTGGCTCAGATTATCAGACCGGGCTCAATGCGCCAGCATTGGTCTGCTCGAGGCTGGCCAGGGCCGTGCGCAGCCGGGCCAGGCCGATGGGCTTGTAGAGGCACTCGTCCATACCGGCGGCCAGGCAGCGCTCCCGCTCGCGCGCTGTGGCGTGGGCGGTAAAGCCCCAGATTGGCAACGTGTGGCCGCGGGCGCGCAGGCGGCGGGTCAGCTCGAAGCCATCCATCAGTGGCATCTGGCAGTCGGTGATGATGAGAGAGAAGTCCTGATTCTGGATGGCCCGCAGCGCCTCGGCGCCGTTGCCGCGCACGCTCACCTCGTGGCCCAGGTGTTTGAGCTGCTGGCGCAGCAGCACCTGGTTGGCGTGGTTGTCGTCCACCACCAGCACCCGCAGCCGGCCGGCGGCGGCCGGGGTTGATGGCCGCTTGGGGGAGGGCTCCATGGCCGACTCGGCATCGAGCGGCGCAGGCAAGGGGTCGCACGCTGGCTCTGGCGCCAGCGGGGTGAGCGGCAGCCGGATCCTGAGCTCGGTGCCGGCGCCAAGCTCGCTGCTGACCGCTATCTTGCCTCCCATCAGCTGGCACAGCATGCGGGCGATGTTGAGGCCAAGACCGGTGCCGGCAAACTGGTAAGGGTCGTGGGCGCGGTAGAAGGGGTTGAACAGCCCTGGCAGCTTGTCGGGGGCGATGCCCACCCCGCTGTCGCGGATAAGCAGGTGCAGCTGGGGTTGCTCCGCGCTCCCCGCGAGGCTGGCCTGCAGGCTCACTTCCCCCCGTTCGGTGAACTTGATGGCGTTGCCGAGCAGGTTGAAGACGATCTGGCGCAGGCGCGGCCCGTCGATCAGCACCCGCGGCAGGGGATCCAGCTCGACCCGGTAGCTGAGCCCCTTCTGCTCGGCCATGCCCGCAAAGGCGCGGGCCACCGATTGCAGCAGCGGCGCCAGCTCGCACGGCTCGGGGGCCAGGGTCAGCTGGCCCGACTCGATGCTGGAGATGTCCAGCACGTCGCCGATGAGATCCAGCAGACCGTTGGCGGATTCGGAGGCGATGCGCAGCTGCTCGCCGGTGTAGGGGGCGAGGGCGGGATCCTGGCTCGCCAGCTCCAGCATGCCGAGGATGGCGTTCATGGGGGTGCGGATTTCGTGGCTCATGGTGGCCAGAAAGTCGCTCTTGGCGCGGCTGGCGCGGTCGGCCTGCTCCTTGGCGCGGCGCAGCGCCTCCTCCATGGTCTTGCGCTCGGTGATGTCGATCCAGCCGTTGATCACCCCGCTGATGGCACCGCGGTAGTCAAAGTAGGGCACCATCCAGTGGTAGACGAACTGGCGCGGACCGCGCTGGCTGAAGATGCGATCCGACAAGATGGGGCTGCCGCTTTGCAGCACCTGCTGAAAATCCTGCTCCAGGGTGGTGATGGCCTCGGCGCCCAGCAGCCCCTTGAGCCCCTCTGCAAACGAGGTGCCGAGCACCCGCTCGATGGGGGCGTTGAGGATGGCCAGGTACTTGCTGTTGCAGAGGATCACCTTGCCGCGCTTGTCGCGCACCACGATGGGGTGGGGCAGGCTCTCGCCGAGCGCCTCGATGAAGCGCACGTGTTCCTCCAGCTGGCGGCGGGAGGCCTGCTCCGAGCGGGCCAGCCGGTTGAGCATGCGGTTGCGATAGAGCAGCAGCAGGGCGATGGCGAACAGGCCGGCCAGCAGCAGGTAGAAGTAGGGGGCGTTGCGCTCCATGAAGGTGGGGGCCGGCAGTTTGCGGTTGCGCCACTGGTAGCTCATGGTGGCCAGCTCGTTGGGGGCGATGGAGAGGATGGTCTTGTCGATGACATCCATCAGCATCCGGTTGCCCGGCAGGCTGGCAAAGCCCATCCGGATGGGCTGGTTGTCGGCGGGGCCGGCGATGCGGATCTGGCTGAGCCGGCCGCACTCCACCGCATGCTGGGCAAAATAGAGCGGCACTATGGCGGCGTCGAGCCGGCCGTCGTCGACCGCGGCCATCGCCTCGTCGGCACTCTCCAGATAGCTCACCCGGCTGTTGTCGAGCCGCCGGGCGATGGGGTTGTAGTGGGTGCTGCCCACCCGCTTGCCGGCGAGCTGTGCCAGATCACCGCTCAAGGCATCCCCCTTGCGGGCCACCAGCACATAGATGTCGTCGGTGGCATAGGGCAGGGAGGGGCGCAGCCGGTAGCTCTCGGCCACCGGGCGGGAGATGGCGCCGATGAGATCCAGCTCGCCCCTGAGCAGGGCCTCGTTGCGCGCCAGCTCCGAGCCATAACTGACGAACTCGAAGCGCAGGCCGGAGCGCCGGCTGATCTTCTCCAGCATCTCCACTGACATGCCGGTGAGCTGGTTGTCGTAGTCGCGCACCCCGTAGGGATAGAGATCGTCCATCAACCACACCCTGACTGGGCCGGCCGTCGCCAGCCAGGCGCGCTCCTCTGCGCTGTAGAGCTCGCTGGGGCGTTCGACGATGTCGCGGATGGGGCCGTTCCACTGGCTGAAGATGAGGCTGTGGGTGATGTCGCTCACCCCCGCCAGGGCGTGATTGAGCAGCGCCAGCAGCCGGGGGCTGTCGGCCGAGACAGCAAAGCGAAAGCCGTCCGCCGCGATGGCGGGCTGTGCCTGGCTGCGCTGCCGGATCTTGTCGAAGCGCTCGCTGTTGAGGTAGTGCAGGGAGTGGGGGTCGCTTAGCAGCAGTGGCTCGCGGCCGAAGAAGACCGCATCGAAGGCCGCCACGTTGGAGGGGTAGTTGACCAGCACCAGATCCGGGTAGTAGCGCTTGAAGGCGGCCTCGTCCACATAACCCTGCACGGTGGCGACCCGCTGGCCTGGCAGCAGCAGCGGGCCCTGCTCGGCGGCGAGCGCCGAGAAGACGGGGGTACTGCTGAAATAGCGCTGGCTGAGGGCGATGCCCGCCTGGTCGGGGCCGCTCAGGCTGAGGTTGCCGAGATTGACAAGGTCAAGCTCCCCCGCCCGCAGCGCCGCCAGTGCGCTGCGCTTGTCGTCGAACACCCGCAGTTCGACCGGCTTTTGCAGGGTCTTGGCGACGATGTCGAGATAGTCGGCGGAGATCCCCTCGAAGTGCTCGTCCGGCCCGGTCATGGCGAACGGGCGGTAGTCGTGGCGCAGCACGCCGACGCGCAGCAGCTGGTGCCGGGCCAGCCACTGCTGTTCGGCCGCCTGCGTGGGGGCCGGGCTGCTCTGCAGGTAGTGACGGCTGTGCAGGGTGAGCGCCTGGGCGCAGAGGGGAAACAGCAGGCAGAGCAGCAGCAGGGGTCGAATAAGGTTCATTGCCGGCTTGCGCCCCCTCCCGCTGGTCAGATGGTGATCGAAAGCGGCGATTCTACCGAAGAGCGGCGGACAATGAACCTTTATTCAGCAGTTTGTCAGTGCCGACGCCATAAAAAATGGCGGGAAGTGACCCGCCATCTTGCGTTGTCTGGCACTGCCAGGGCTCAACCGAAGCGGTAGGAGCCCATGTAGAGGCTGCCGCCATCCCAGCTGTCGTGCAGCTTGACCGGCTTGTCCTGGCCGGCGGCGCCGAGTGCCACGAACAGCGGGCGCAGGTGATCGTCGTGGGGATGGGATTCCACCGCCCCCGGCGCCCGTGCCCGGTAATCTTCCAGCGCCACCCGGTCGCCTTCGCTCATGGTCAGCTCCAGCCAGTTAACGAAGCTGCGGGCCCAGCCCGGCACCGGCGAGTTTTCCGGCCCCAGTGCCCGCAGATTGTGGGTGATGGCACCGGAGGCCAGGATGCCGATCCCCTGGGCGCGCAGCTGCTGCAGCGCCTCCCCCAGTTGCCACAGCTGGCGCGGGGTGAAGCTGGCCGGGATGGAGAGCTGCACCAGCGGGACGCTGCTGGCGGGATCCATCAGCGAGAGCGGCGACCAGACCCCGTGATCCAGCTCGCGGCGCACCGGCTCGGCGGGCAGGCACGCCAGCAGCAGCTGATCGCTCACCGCCTCCTGCAGCCAGAGCGGGCTGCTGGCCGGCCAGCGGATGTGGTAGAGCGGCTCGGGGAAGCCGTAGAAGTCGTACATCAAGGCCGGGTTGGGCTCGACGTTGATCTGCAGCTCGCTGCGGGTAAACCAGTGGGCCGAGATGACCACCAGCCCCTTGAGATCGCCAAGGCGCAGATTTTTGAGGAAATGGGTCGCCGGCTGGTCGCGCAGAACCAGATCCGGGGCGCCATGGGAGATGAACCAGACGGGGGCGATAGACATGACAGACTCCATATGCGTTATGCCGGTGCGCGGCGCACCGAAAACTGTGGGCCAGGGCGACATGCCACTGACGATATGGTCATTATCTGCCCCGATAATGAAGTTAACAATCCAGCTATATGAATAAGCACTGTTCACTATTGGTTGATAGTGATGGGGAGGAGGGTGGGCGATTTTACTCATGACAAGGCCGGCGCAGTGGCCGGCCCTGAGAAAGGCTGAGAGCGTCTTGCCCCACAGCCATCAGTTCATCTTGATGCGGACTTAATCCCTAACAGCGCCACCTCGCAGGTCAGCACGGGCGCTGGGTGGGATCTGGCCGGTTTTTACTGAATACCCAGCAGTTCCACGTCGAAGATCAGCACGGGCGCTGGGTGGGATTTGGCCGGTTTTTATTGAATACCCAGCAGTTCCACGTCGAAGATCAGCACGGATCCCGGCGGAATTTTGCCGGCGGCGCGATCGCCGTAGGCGAGGTTGGCGGGGATGTAGAAGCGGGTCTTCTCCCCTTCCACCATCAGCTGCACCCCTTCGGTCCAGCCGGCGATCACCTGGTTGAGGCCGAACTCGATGGGCTCGCCGCGGGCGACCGAGCTGTCGAACACGGTGCCGTCCAGCAGCTTGCCCTCGTAGTGCACCTTCACCTTGCTGGTGGCGGTGGGGTGAACGGTGCCGCTGCCCGGGGTCAGCACTTCATACTGCAGGCCGGAGGCGGTGGTGGTCACCAGGGGTTTTTCCTTGTTGGCGGCGAGGAACTCGGCGCCCTTGCGCACGTTTTCCACGGCCTGCTTCTTGTTGTTGCTGCTCGAGTAGAAGTAGTAGGCGACGCCGGCAACCAGCAGCGCGATCAAAACGAATTTCATCGGGTATCCCTATGTCGTGAAATGCCGAGAGGGCAGTGAGAGCGGCATCTTATCCCAGCCGGGGAGCGAGGGCGAGCCGGCGGGCGGCAAGATGTGACTGGACGGGCAAAGCCAGAGGCAGAGCCGGGGCCGAGGGACGCAGCGCATCCCCCGGCCCCCGTCGTTACTTGGCGGCCACCATCATCAGGGCGGGCAGGGCGAAGAAGAGGCCCGCCACATAACCGAGCGCCAGCAGCTTGTTCTCGCTGCCGACCCGGGCCAGCCCCTCGGCCGCCTTGACCGGCAGCTCGCGCAGGAAGGGCACCCCGTAGATGAGCACCACGGCGAACAGGTTGAACAGCACGTGCACCAGGGCGATGGTCAGCGCCAGCTTGGCACCGGCGCCGCTGATGGCGGTGGCGGCCAGCAGGGCGGTGATGGTGGTGCCGATGTTGGCGCCCAGGGTGAAGGGGTAGAGCTGACGGGTGCTGAACACGCCGCCGCCGGCCAGCGGGATCATCAGGCTGGTGGTGGTGGAAGAGGACTGCACCATCACGGTGACCAGGGTGCCGGAGGCGATGCCGGTCAGCGGGCCGCGGCCCAGCGCCCGGTGCAGCAGATCCCTGGCACGGCCTACCAGCACTTTCTGCAGCACCTTGCCGAGCCAGGTGACACAGCCGAGGATCAGCAGGATGCCGATGCAGATGGTGGCGATGGCGGGCCCTTTGCCCGGCAGGAAGGCCACCAGGCCGTCGATGAAGGTGAGGGCCGGGGAGAGCAGCGGCTTCATGAAGTCCATGCCCTGCATCGACATGTCGGCGGAGCCCGCCAGCAGGTCGGCCAGCGCCTCGGCGCTCTTTTGCAGCAGGCCGAACATCAGTTCCAGCGGCAGGAAGATAAACACCGCCAGCAGGTTGAAGAAGTCGTGCACGGTGGCGGCGGCAAAGGCGCGGCGAAACTCGCCCCGATCCCGGATATGGCCGAGGGAGACGATGGTGTTGGTGATGGTGGTGCCAAGGTTGGCGCCCATCACCATGGGGATGGCCATGCCGATGGGCAGGCCGCCGGCCACCAGGCCGACGATGACCGAGGTCACCGTGCTGGAGGATTGCACCAGGGCGGTCGCCAGAATGCCGAGCAGCAGGGCGACGAAGGGGTTGCTGGCGAAGGCGAAGATCTGGGCCGCGCCCTCGGCACCACCGGAGAAGCCCTTGAAGCCGTGGGAGACGGCGCCGACGGCAACCAGGATCAGGTAGATCAGAGTGATGACAGCGAGCCAGTTGAACAGTGGGCCGGTACGACGGGTCTGCTGTTGTGCGAAAGATGGTGTGCTGTGCATGAAGCCTCTTGGGACAGTCTGCGTGAAAATGGACGGGCGCATTAGACCAAGGCTCCATGACAGAAATATGACAAAGTGACACTTTTGTGATGCTTTGATGACATGAAAGGTGGGGCCCATTGGACAGGAGGTGTCGGAGCAGGCCGGGATCCCGGCCGGTTTGGCCGCAGATCCCCCGCGCGACTTGCAGCCGGGAGTCAGGGCGCTATGCTGCCCCCTTTCCTTCCCTCAACGAGAGTGATGTTGTTATGCGTGCATGGGTGCTGTGTCTGTCCCTGGGTCTGCTGTCTGCCGGTGCGCAGGCGAGCGTGTTCAAATCCGAGTGCAACCTCGACAAGGCGGTGAAGAACGAGGCGCTCAACGCGACCCTAGGGGTCAAGGGCAACTGCGATACCGACAAGCTGGTGCGCCAGCAGAAAGAGAAGGCCAAGGCCGAGGTGAAGAAGAACACCACGGACGTGCTGGACCAGAAAACTGCCGGCCTCAAAGAGGGCAAGAGCCAGCTGCAGGGGACCCAGCAGAAGGTCAATCAGGCCGGTCAGCAGCTCAAGCAGACCCAGCAGGATGTGAAGGCGGTGGCCAAGGATCCGCTCAAGGCGGCCGCCACCGCGGTGATCAATCAGGGCTGATCAGCCTGCCTGCTTTGGGTGGGGCCGCGAGCGCGGCGTGCACAGCAAGAAGGGGAGCCATGGCTCCCCTTCTGCATTTGTGCTTCTGCTCGTCGCCCTTACTGGGTGTCGGCCGCTTCTTCGTACTGACGGAAGGGGATGCGGAACACCGCGAGGCGCAGGAACAGGTAGGTGACGCCAAGACCGGCCCAGATCAGGCCCAGCTCCAGCGAGCTCTGCTCCAGGTTGATCCAGAGTGCGCCTATGGTGGCGGCGCCCAGCAGCGGCAGTACCAGGAACAGCAGGTGCTCCTTGAGGCTCTTGTTGCGCTTCTCGCGCACCCAGAACTGGCCGATGACCGACAGGTTGACGAAGGTGAAGGCCACCAGGGCACCGAAGTTCACCAGCGCCAGCGCCATGTCCAGATCGAACGACACCGCGGAGAGCGCCAGGGCGCCCACCATCAGCACGTTGATGGCCGGGGTGCGGAATTTCGGGTGGATGTAGCCGAACACCCGCTCCGGGATCATCCGGTCACGCCCCATCACGTAGAGAATGCGCGACACGCCGGCGTGGGCAGCCATGCCGGAGGCCAGCACGGCCACCGTGGTGCACACCAGCACCACGCTCTGGAACAGGGTGCCGCCGACGTAGAGAGCGATCTCCGGCAGCACGGCGTCCGGCTCCTTGAAGCGGGCCAGATCCGGGAAGTAGAGCTGCAGGAAGTAGGAGACGGCCACGAAGATGATGCCGCCGATCAGCGCGGTCAGCACGATGGCGCGCGGGATCACCTTGTCTGCGTTGGGGGTCTCTTCGGAGAGCGAGCTCAAGCCGTCAAAACCCAGGAACGAGAAGCAGAGGATGGTGGCACCGGTAAACAGCGGCACCATGCCGGCCGACTCGAAGTGGAACGGCCGGCTGCTCAACAGGGTCGCTGCCCCTTCACCGTGATAGATGCCCCAGCCCATCAGACCGAGGAAGACGGTGATGATGGCGAGCTGGATGAAGACGATGACGCCGTTGAAGTTGGCCACCAGGTTGATGCCGCGCAGGTTGAGGAAGGTCATCACGGTCACCAGACCGAAGATGAAGATCCAGGGCTCGACGCCGGGGAACATGGCGGTCAGGTAGATCTTGGCCAGCAGGATGTTGATCATCGGCATGAACATGTAGTCGAGCAGGGAGGACCAGCCGACCATGAAGCCGATGTAGGGGTTGAACACCTTCTGGGCATAGGTATAAGCCGAGCCAGCGGAGGGGAAGCGGCGCACCAGATGGCCGTAGCTGAAGGCGGTCAGCAGGATGCCACCGAGCGCCAGCAGATAGGCGGTGGCGACGCGGCCTTCGGTAATGTCACCGACGATGGCAAAGGTATCGAATACCGCCATGGGTGTGAGGTAAGCCAGACCCATCACCACTACCTGGAAGAGGGTGAGCGTCTTGAGCAGCTTGGCACCGGCCATCACGCTTTCTCCTCTGCGATCGCCAGGTCGGCGAAGGGGGACGGGATCAGGGACGCAGCGCGTCGCTGGACACAGGGGACGCCGGTCTGCGGCACAGACGGGTGGCGTACGCCGGCGGGCACCGGCAGGAAAGCAGTGAAATGCCCCATGTTTTTCCTCACAACGTCGGGAGATTGCCTGGCAATCTCGATATCAATTCCGGTACAAAGTCCGGCCTCTTGGTGAATGTGGTTTTCCCCTAAAAAACGAAGAACCGATGCTGCAAAAAACATCGGCTCTCAGGGGCGGCGTATTGTGCCCTCAGGGGGGGGAGGACACAAGCAAAAAAGCCCTCGTCGGGGGATTTTGTTGACCTGGGTCAGGTCGGGCTGCGCCACCGGGCTGGCAGCCAGTGTTGACGGGGGCTGCAGCGACGCAGGTCACGCGTGAAAATGGCTGTTGCGCAGGGCTGACAGGGGTAAAAAAAAGCGCCCGCAGAGGGCGGGCGCTGTGAACGCAAAGAAGGCTTAAGAGGCGTCGGTTTCGGGCCGGCGCAACTGGACCCGGAACACGGTGAGGCGCAGCAGCAGATAGAGGGCGCCGAGTGCGGCCCAAATCAGCCCCAGTTCGAAGGAGGCCGGCTCCAGGTTGAGCCAGAGCACGCCGATGCAGGCGGCCCCGCACAGGGGCAGCAGCAGGAACACCAGATGATCCCGCAGCGTCTTGTTGTGACCGAGCTTGACGTAGAAGTGGGCGATCACCGCCAGGTTGACGAAGGTGAAGGCCACCAGGGCGCCGAAGTTGATCAGCGCCAGCGCCATCTCCAGGTCGAACGACACCGCCGAGAGGGCCAGCACCCCCACCAGCAGTACGTTCAGGGCCGGGGTCTGCCAGGTCGGGTGAACGTAGGCGAAGAAGCGGCTCGGCAGGGCGCGATCCCGTCCCATCACGTAGAGCAGGCGCGACACGCCGGCGTGGGAGGCGAGCCCGGAGGCCAGCACCGCCACCGTGGTGCAGACCAGCACCACTGCCTGGAACAGCTTGCCGCCTACATAGAGGGCGATCTCCGGCAGCACCGCATCCGGTTGCTGGAAGCGGGAGATGTCCGGGAAGAACAGCTGCAGGAAGTAGGAGACGGAGATGAACAGCACGCCGCCGATCAGCGCCGTCAGCACGATGGCGCGGGGGATCACCCGGGAGGCGTCCGGGGTCTCTTCGCTCAGGGTAGTGATGGCGTCAAAACCGAGGAACGACAGGCAGAGAATGGAGGCGCCGGTCAGCAGAGGGGCCACATTCATGTGCTCGGAGAAGAAAGGACGGCTGCTCGCCACCGTGCCGAGCCCTTCGCCATGGTAGACACCCCAGGCGATGAGGCCGATGAAGACGGCGATGATGCTGAACTGCATGATGACGATCAGGCTGTTGAAGTTGGCCACCAGCTTGATGCCGCGCAGGTTGAGCAGGGTCATGACGGTGGCCAGACCGAGGATGTAGGTCCAGGGTTCCACGCTCGGGAACAGGGCCTCCATGTAGATCTTGGCCAGCAACATGTTGATCATCGGCATGAACATGTAGTCGAGCAGGGAGACCCAGCCCACCATGAAACCCACGTAAGGGTGAAACACCTTCTGGGCATAGGTATAGGCGGAGCCTGCCGAGGGAAACTTGCGTACCAGGTGGCCGTAGCTCATGGCGGTGAACAGCATGCCGATGAGGGCGAACAGGTAGGCGGTGGGCACATGGCCTTCGGTGATCTCGGTGACGATGCCGAAGGTGTCGAACACGGCCATGGGGGTCAGGTAAGCCAGCCCCATGATGACCACGTGCCACAGTTTGAGGCTTTTTTTCAGGCCGACGGGTTGGGCATTCATTGTGCTTTCCCCTCAATCCGGGCCGAAGGGATCAGGCTGACGGTATCAACCTGGGCATAGGGGGCGCCAGAGACGCGGCGCAGACCGGCGTGGGCCGGCAGGAAAGCAGTGAAATACCCCATGGTGTTCCTCACTAGAGAAGCGGGTGTCGTGAGATGGCAACCCATCTCGCTATCATTTCCGGTCGGTTCCGGCCTCGTTGTGGATTTGTTTGCCGCAAAAAAAGAACCTGACTCAGCAAGTGGTCGGTCCTTTGTTGCGGCGGCGCATTGTGCATTCGTGTTGCCCCCTTGACAAGCATATCAAGGGGGCAAAAACGCATTTTTTTGCACTGATGAGCGGATGTTGCGGTTCTGATCAGCCCTGGGCTGCCAGCAGGGCCTGCTCGAGCAGATCCAGCCCCTCGTCGACGAGGGCCGGCGAGGCCGTCAGCGGCGCCAGGAAGCGGATGACGTTGGCACGCACACCGCAGGCCAGCAGCACCAGCCCACGCTTGCCCGCCTCGGCCACCAGCCGCTTGGTGAGGTCGGCATCCGGGCTGGCCGCATCGCGCTGTTTGACCAGCTCCATGGCCACCATGGCGCCGGGGCCGCGGATGTCGCCGATGCAGTCAAAGCGCTCCGCCAACTGCTGCAGGCGGGCCTTGATCTGCTCGCCCTGAGCGTTGGCCCGTTGGTTGAGCTGCTCCTCCTCGATCACCTCCAGCACCGCCAGGGCGGCGGCGCAGGCGATGGGGGAGCCGGCATAGGTGCCGCCCAGGCCACCCGGCTTGGCGGCGTTCATCACCTCCGCCTTGCCCACCACGGCGGAGAGCGGGAAGCCGCCGGCCAGGCTCTTGGCCAGGGTCATGATGTCCGGCTCGATGCCGGCATATTCGGTGGCGAAGGTCTTGCCGGTGCGACAGAAACCGCTCTGGATCTCGTCGCAGATGAGCAGGATGCCGTGCTGATCGCACAGCTGGCGCAGGCGCTGCATGAAGCTGGCGGAGGCGGGGTAGAAGCCCCCTTCACCCTGCACCGGCTCGATGATGATGGCGGCCACCCGGGTCGGCTCGATATCCGAACTGAAGCAGAGATCCAGCGCGGCCAGCGCATCGGCCTCGCTCACCCCCAGATAGTCGCTCGGGAAGGGCAGGTGATAGACCTCTCCCGGGAAGGGGCCGAAGCCGGTCTTGTAGGGCACCACCTTGCCGGTGAGCGCCATCCCCATCATGGTGCGGCCGTGAAAGCCTCCCTTGAAGGCGATGGTGCCGCTGCGGCCGGTGTGGGCGCGGGCGATCTTGATGGCGTTCTCCACCGCCTCGGCGCCGGTGGAGAGAAACAGGGTGCGCTTCGGGGTGGGGCCGGGCACCAGGGCATTCAATTTTTCCGCCAGCTCGATATAGCCGGGGTAGGGGGTGACCTGGAAACAGGTGTGGCTGAATTTTTCCAGCTGCGCGCGTACCGCCGCCACCACTTTCGGGTGGTTGTGGCCGGTGTTGAGCACGGCGATGCCGGAAGCAAAATCGATGTAGCGGTTGCCCTCCACATCCCACAGCTCGGCATTTTGCGCCCGCTCGATAAACACCGGCAGCAGGGTGCCGACGCCGTTGACCACGGCCGCTTCACGGCGCGCTTGCCACGCCTTGTTTGATGCTGACTGACTCATCTTTCCTCCCTGAGGGGCCGGGCCCCTGTCTCAATGTGGCGAGGCCCCCTTGGGAGCACTCACTTCGTCCTTGTGAACTGATATGGCTGCGCCGGCGGGTGGCGGGCCCCTGTTGCAGGCCCGGCTGCCGGCGCAAGATGTGACTGCCTAGCGGATGCCGCCAAAGCAGAGATATTTGGTCTCGAGGTACTCCTCCAGCCCCTCGGCCGCCCCTTCACGCCCCAGGCCCGACTCCTTGATGCCGCCAAAGGGGGCCAATTCGGTCGAGATGATCCCCTCGTTGATGCCGACCATGCCGTATTCGAGCTGCTCGGCCACCCGCCAGACGCGGGCGATGTCGCGGCCATAGAAGTAGGCGGCCAGACCATAGGGGGTGTCGTTGGCCAGGGCGATGGCCTCGGCTTCGGTGTCAAAGCGCACCAAGGGCGCCACCGGGCCGAAGATCTCCTCCTGCAGGATGGGGTTGGCTTTATCGACCTTGCCCAGAATGGTGGGCTGGTAGAAGAGCGGGCCGGCGGGGTGGGCTTCGCCCCCCAGCAACAGCTCGGCGCCGGCGGCGGTGGCCTGTTTGACCAGCTCGGCCACCTTGCTGGCGGCGGCCGGGTTGATGAGCGGGCCTATCTGGGTGCCCTCGCTCATGCCGTCGTCCACCTTGAAGGCCTTGACCGCGGCGGTGAGCTTCTCGGCGAAGGCGTCGTAGATGCCGGCCTGCACCAGGATGCGGTTGGCGCAGACGCAGGTCTGGCCGGCGTTGCGGTATTTGGAGGCGAGCGCCCCGGCGATGGCGGCGTCGAGATCGGCGTCGTCAAACACGATGAAGGGGGCGTTGCCGCCAAGCTCCAGCGACAGCTTCTTCATGGTGTCGGCGCACTGGCGCATCAACAGCTTGCCGATGCGGGTGGAGCCGGTGAAAGAGAGCTTGCGCACCGTCTTGTTGTTGCACAGCTCGTTGCCCACCGCCGCGGCCTGATGGCTAGTGACGATGTTGATGACTCCGGCCGGGATGCCTGCCTGCTCCGCCAGTGCCGCCAGCGCCAGCGCGCACAGCGGGGTCTCGGCGGCCGGCTTGATGACGATGGTGCAACCGGCGGCCAGCGCCGGGCCTGCCTTGCGGGTGATCATGGCGATGGGGAAGTTCCAGGGGGTGATGGCGGCGACCACTCCGACCGGCTGCTTGATGGTGGCCAGCCGGCGATCGCTGGAGAAGCCCGGAATGGTGCGGCCGTAGGCGCGTTTGCCCTCTTCCGCGAACCACTGGATGAAGCTGGCGCCATAGGCCACTTCCCCCTTGGCCTCGGCCAGCGGCTTGCCCTGCTCGCAGGTCATGATGCGGGCCAGCTCCTCCTGGTTGGCCATGATGAGCTCGAACCAGGCGTAGAGCCGGTTGCTGCGCTCCTTGGCGGTGAGCGCCGCCCAGCCGGGCTGGGCCGCGTGGGCGGCGGCGATGGCGCGGCGGGTATCGCCCTCGTCCATGTCGGGCACCTGGGTAATGACCTGACCGGTGGCCGGGTTGTGCACCTCGAACCGGCGTCCGCCGCCGGCTTCACACCAGCGGCCATCTATATAGGCAAGGGATTTGATCAGGGAGAGTGCGGGTTGTGATGCTGACATAGATAGCAAGCCTCGATTGTGGGTCAGGGGGCCGGCTCATCCTGTGCCGCCACCGTATAGAATAATAAGCACAGGAAGACCATAAATTGAGCTGAAATGTTTTTCAAGTGTTAAATATATTTGAGTAAACTGTGTCTCGCGTGCTAGAAATGGAGCTGTTGGAGCGATTTTACCGGTTTTTGCGGTGCAGGGTGTGCAAAATAATGAACGGCATACACTGTGCAGGATAACAAACAGGTCGGTGGGATTGACTCGCTATTTTAACCGGGTGCCCAGCTGGCACCTGACAGGCACACAGGGAGGTGGCCGAATGCAGCAACCACAGGGCGAGACGCGCTGGCAGTCCATGACCGACAACCCCATGACGGACAAGGGCGTGGCGCAGAGCATGGGCGAGCGTCTGGCGGCCACCCGCCGTCGGCTCGGGCTCTCCCAGCGGCGGGTCGCCGAGCTGAGCGGGCTGACCCATGGCGCCATCTGCATGATAGAGCAGGACAAGGTGAGCCCCTCGGTGGCCTCTTTGCAAAAACTGCTCAGCGTCTATGAGCTGCCGCTGTCGCGCTTCTTCGCGGAAGAGGAGGGCGGTACGCCGAGCGTGGTGATCAAGGCCGAGCAGCTGATCGAGCTGGGCAGCCAGGGGGTCTCCATGAAGCTGGTGCACAACGGCAACAACCGCCGCCAGCTCGGTTTCATGCTGGAGACTTACGCCCCCGGTACCGACACCGGCGGCCAGGTCACGCATCTGGGGGAGGAGGTGGGCACCGTGCTGGAGGGATCTGTGATCCTGACGGTGGCGGGCCAGGCCTATCCGCTCAGCGCCGGGGACAGCTATGTGATCGACACGGGCGAGCCCCACAGTTTCAGCAATCCGTCGGGGCAGGTGTGCCGCATCGTCAGCGCCCACACCCCGGCCAACTTCTAGTGCCGAGACATCGTCTCGTTTGGGAAAAGAACCGGTAAGGAAACAGGGATCATGACCGAACATGTAAACAGTTACTACGCAGCCAGTGCCAACAAACACTCGCCCTATCCGACGCTGACCGAACAGCTGGAGTGCGATGTCTGCGTCATCGGGGCAGGTTATACCGGCCTCTCCAGCGCGCTGCACCTGGTGGAAAAGGGTTATTCGGTGGTGGTGCTGGAGGCGGCCCGGGTGGGCTTTGGCGCCAGCGGTCGCAACGGTGGCCAGATCGTCAACTCCTACAGCCGTGACATCGACACCATAGAAGCGAACTGCCCGCCGGATCAGGCCAGGCTGCTCGGTTCCATGCTGTTTGAGGGGGGCCAGATCATCCGTGAGCGGATCAAGCGCTACAACATCCAGTGTGATCTCCAGGAGGGCGGGGTGTTCGCCGCCGAGACCGAGAAGCAGCTGCACGAGCTCAAGGCGCAGAAGGCGCGCTGGGAGAAGTGGGGCAACGACAAGCTGGAGCTGCTCGATGCCGACGGCGTGCGCGAGGTGGTGGCGAGCGATCGCTACGTCGGGGCCCTGCTCGACAAGAGCGGTGGCCACATCCACCCCCTCAACCTGGCGCTGGGGGAGGCGGAAGCCATCCACTTGCAGGGGGGCAAGATCTTTGAGCAGTCCGCCGTTATCAGCATCACCCCGGGCACGCCTGCGCTGGTCAAGACCGCCAAGGGGGCGGTAAAGGCGCGTTTCGTGGTGGTGGCCGGCAACGCCTATCTTGGCAATCTGGTGCCCGAGCTCGCCGGCAAGAGCATGCCCTGCGGCACTCAGGTGATCGCCACCGAGGTGCTGGGGGAGGAGCGGGCCCGCTCGCTGCTGCCGCAAAACTACTGCCTGGAAGATTGCAACTACCTGCTCGACTACTACCGTACCTCCGGCGATCACCGGCTGATCTATGGCGGTGGCGTGGTCTATGGGGCGCGGGATCCGGCGGACATCGAACGGCTGATCATCCCCAAGATGCTGAAAACCTTCCCGCAACTGGCGGACGTCAAGGTGGAGTACACCTGGACCGGCAACTTCCTGCTCACCCTGTCGCGTCTGCCACAGTTTGGCCGT
This sequence comes from Aeromonas sp. CD, assembly GCF_033349375.1. Classification (NCBI taxonomy): domain Bacteria; kingdom Pseudomonadati; phylum Pseudomonadota; class Gammaproteobacteria; order Aeromonadales; family Aeromonadaceae; genus Aeromonas; species Aeromonas sp. CD. Next base: position 3,424,722 of record NZ_CP137631.1, on the reverse strand, counting down.
ATCGGCTCCAACATCTACTACATGCAGGGCTACAGCGGCCATGGCGTTACCTGTACCCATCTGGCGGGCAAGCTGCTCTCCGAGGTGTTGAGCGGTCAGGCTGAGCGCTTCGATGCCTTTGCCAAACTGCCGCACTACCCCTTCCCGGGTGGCCGCCTGTTCCGTATCCCCTTCACCGCCGCCGGCGCCGCCTGGTACACCCTGCGCGATCGGCTGGGGGTGTGAGTCAGCGTGTGCCGAGTCTGATCTCCATGAAAAAAGAAACACCGCCAGCTGGCGGTGTTTCTTTATATGGGCTCTTATTGAGCCAGGGATTTCAGTTGCTGCTTGTCCGGCGGGTTGTTCCAGTCGATGGGGCCGTGGGTAAAGCGGTATTGCAGGCGCGGCAGGCTGGTTTCCAGCCACTCTTCGCGAAAATAGGCGTAGCCCTGATCCCAGTCCGGGTCGTTGGCCCAGCCGGTTTGCAGGAAGTAGAGCCGGGTGCCCTGGCCTTCCGGCACGAACCGCAGGCTGACCTGGGTCTTCTGCAGGCGAATGTGGGGCAGGGAGGGCGGGAAATTCCAGCTGAAGCTGAGCAGGTCGTGGGGCATGACGGCCATCACCCGGCAACCTTCGCTGCCACGTTCACCCAGCGGGGCATCGGGTCTGAAATAGATTTCGAAGGGACCATTCGGTTCGGGCACCATCAGGCACTCCGGCGCCAGAAAACTGCGCAGGCCACTCTCGGTTGTCCAGGCGCGCCAGACATCGTCGATATGGGCCGGAACAAAGATGTTGCCTTCTATCTGCTTGTTATCCATAAATCAGCGAGCCTCAAACCATCCATACATGGGACTCAGGCAGTATAGTCCCATGGCTCATGAAATGGACAGAGGTGTGTCACACCCCTGCCATTGCCGAGAGACTATTATGCCCGTGCGATTTGACATGGTGCCTGTGTTCCATTGAGAGTGGGGTCAGGCAGTCACAATGACAAGGACGCTTTGATGATCAGAGTCATGCAAGAGACGGATATTCCCCAGCTGGCGCAGCTGTTTCTCAAAGGGCGGCGGCAGACGTTTCACTGGGTCGATCCCGCGCATTTTCGGCTGGAAGATTTTGACGAGCAGACCCGGGGCGAGCAGATCTGGGTAGCCGAGCAGGGGGGAGCGCCTTGCGGGTTTGTCTCCATCTGGGGAGATGAAAGCTTCGTTCACCACCTGTATGTCTCGGCCGACTGGCATGGGCAGGGGATGGGGCGAGCGCTGCTGAGTCGTGGGCTGGCGCCATTTCAGAAACCGGCCTCGCTTAAGGTGGCGACCCACAACACGGCGGCGCTGGCCTTTTATCATCGATTGGGGTGGCAGAATACGGCAGAAACCGGCCACTGCGAGATCACCGGCCCCTGGCGGCGGTTGATTCTGGAATAGGGCGCCAGCGCCCTGCGACTGATCAGATCATGGTTGCAGAGCTGCATTGCCGGCAGTAACGAGCGGATGCTGCCGGTAATATATAGTGTCAATCGTCTACCTTGAGTCTCATGTGGGTGAGTCAGGTTTTAACAACCGTGGCCAATTGTAAAAATAGCGGTCGCAACTGTGATGGAAAATATAACGGGGCACATCTGCGCTATTTGCCATACCCGGTATGGGGAATTGCATGGCAAAAGATGAGCTGGTGTGACGTAATGGGGAATGGCTGAATAAAGTCAGCGGTATATTCAGCCACTCTTTTTTGTTAAGAAAGTGACAGCGGCTATAAAATCATTATGTTGTCATCAAACAGCCGTGCTATTCTCAAGCTGTGTTATCCCTGTGACAAACAAAAATAATTCTGTGAGGAAGTAATGAACGAGTTTCTGAAAGTTCTGCTGAACATTCGCAGCCTGCGCGCTGCCATCCGTGAATTGCCGTTTGAACAGCTGCAAGAAGCAAAAGAAAAGTTCGAGCTGGTATATAACGAGCGTGCCGAGTCTGTTGAACAAGAGCGTGCCGAACAGGAAGAGCGTCAGCGCAAGCTGAGCGAGTTCACTGAAATGCTGCAGCAGGCCGGTATCGATCCCCGTGAGCTGCTGAACAGCGCCGCCGCCCCGGCTGCCGCTGCTGGTGCGATCAAGAGCAAGCGCGCCCCGCGTCCTGCCAAGTACAAGTACCAGGAAGATGGCCAGGAGAAAACCTGGACCGGTCAGGGCCGCATGCCGAAAGCCATTGCCGAACAAGTGGCACTGGGCAAGGATCTGAATGATTTCCTGATCTGATCCATGGGATCAGTCATGAATGATGCCGCCCATGAGGCGGCATTATTATTTGTGCTCACCAAAAATATCTTCTGTCAATTCCCCAACTCCCCTGATACGACCTTCTTGTGTCGCATTCAGACCGGTGCTCTGCACGTCAATTGGTCGCCCCATGATGGAACGATTAATTGGATATGGTCGTACCAATGGCTCCCTGTACGCGTTTTTGCTGTCACGCGATCATCGGAATGCCAGCCATATCTGGACTCATATAGCCCGTCAGGTATTAGCTGGCTGGCGATGCTGCAATGGAAAAAGCATTAAGTCAGCCGCAAGGGGTGCCTCTTTTTTGTTCCGCAACCCGCCGGATTTTACCGCGTGATTATCCACCCTGACCGGGGGAGACTGCTTGTCTGTGGCCTGCAGTGGGTAATACCTGAGCCAATATATTATTAATGCCAGCCGGATCCGAATGTCAGCGTACTTTGCATGGAAAAAGAGTGAGCTGGTCATTTAATCGGTAGGCTCGAGCAGTCGACAGGGCAGGAATATCGGCAAAATAATAAGGCTCCCGTTGTGGGAGCCTTATTGCTTATGGTCGTTCAACTTGCCAGCTGGGCATGCCAGCGGGCGGTGTCCGGTTGTGCCCGAGCAGGGTGTTGGCGCCGTGTCTCGACGGCCTCTGCCAGCATAGCGAGCAGGGTCTGGGTATCGTCCCAGCACAGGCAGGCATCGGTGACCGACTGGCCATACACCAGCTCGGCCAGCGGCGCCGGTTTCTGGCTGCCTCCCTGCAGGAAGCTCTCGACCATGACGGCGGCGATGGCATCGCTGCCTTCCCCCAGCTGGCGGCAGAGCTCTCCTGCCACCCGGATCTGGTTCTTGTGCAGCTTCTGGCTGTTGCCGTGGCTGCAATCCACCATCAGTCGGGGCGTGAGCCCCTGCCGTGCCAGTCGCTCGGCCGCCTCTTCCACGTCGCTCTGGTGATAATTGGGGCGGGTGCCGCCACGCAAGATGATGTGGCCGGCCGGGTTGCCCTCACTCTTGATCACCACCATGCCGCCCTGGCTGCCGGGGGTGGTAAACAGGTGGGAGGCTTCGCTGGCTTGAATGGCATCGATGGCCACCCGTATGTTGCCATCGGTACCGTTCTTGAAGCCGATGGGGCAGGGCAGGGCCGAAGCCAGCTGCCGGTGCACCTGTGACTCCGTGGTACGGGCGCCGATCGCTCCCCAGCTGATGAGATCGGCCAGGTAGAGGAAGCTGGTGGTGTCGAGAAACTCGGTGGCGGTGGCCAGCCCCAGCTGGTTGATGTCGAGCAGCAGCTGGCGTGCCAGTTGCAGGCCATGGCCTATGTCGTTGCTGCCGTCCAGATGAGGATCGAACACCAGCCCCTTCCAGCCCACCGTGGTGCGGGGCTTCTCGAAATAGGTGCGCATCACAATCTGCAGCCGATCCCGATAGTCGTGGGCCAGCACTGCCAGCCGCCGGGCGTAATCGAGGGCGGCGAGGGGATCGTGAATGGAGCAGGGACCGATGACCACCAGCAGGCGATCGTCTTCCCCGCTCAGGATCTGGCGAACCTGCTGACGGTGCTGATCGATCCGGGTTGCCAGGTCGGCGGGACAGGGGTGAAGTGCCAACAGGTCGGTAGGAGTGGGAAGAGCCTCCACCGCGAAGGCGCGCATTACCGAGTTCAAGACTGCCATCTGGATTACCTTGCTGTGCAAATGGAGTGAATGACGTGCACTCCACACCGGGACCCGGGCGAGGGAGCTGCAATGGGGCGTCATCACCTGTTATTGTTGAGAGTGATTATCATTATCTTGTTGTCGGCCACAAATGCAAGCACAACCGAGTGGCATACCAGAATGGGGGGGAGAACAGGCGGGTGGCATTGCACCAATGGCAATCAAGCCCATGGCCGGCAGACCATGAGCTTGATATTTCAGGGGGAAATCAGCTGATTCAGCTGTCCATCACGTCGTGACGCGCATGGTGGTAGGCCTCTTCATCCTTGCCATGGCGCCAGTAGGGCACGGCGTAGACCCGGGTGCGATCCACCTCGAGCGTGCGCCGTACGTGGCGGCGCATGGGGACCACCAATCCCTCTTCCCCGCCGAACCAGAAGTAGCTCTGTTGCTCTTCCAGCGGCAGGGCGGTGAAGTACTCCACCAGCGGCGCCGTCTCTTCGGGGGAGCCGACAAACCAGCGCAGGGTTACCCCGGCGGGCAGCGACAGATCCTGCACATCTTCCTGATAGGGCACCAGCAGGGCGATGTGGCCGTGAGCATCGGCGGGCATTACCTCGGCCATGGCGCTGATGGCGGGCAGGGCGGTGAGATCCCCCACCATGTAGTAGTGGCTGGCAGGCTGCAACATGGGGTCCGGACCACCTGGGCCCGAGATCGCCAGCAGGTCGCCTGGCTTGACCTCGTTGGCAAAGCGGCTGGCGGGGCCGCCATCGCCGTGCAGGGCGAAGTCGATATCCAGCTCCAGCGCCTCGCGGCGAAATGCGCGAATGGTGAAGGTGCGCATGATGGGGCGCTGGCTCGGATCTTCCCAGCGTGGCCCCTGCGGGGTGGGGGTGGGCAATACGGCATGGGCCTGGCCCGGCTGGGGCAGCATGATCTTGATATGGGCGCCGCCACAGGTGAAGGGGTAGTCAGCGAGCTCCGGGCTGGTCAGGCAGATCCGGCGCAGGTGCGGGCTCACATCCTGAATGTGCTTGACCGTGAGCAGACGGGGACGATTGACCGGGGCGGACTGGGACATGGGCATACTCCTGACTGATAATGGCGCCCATTTTTCATTAAATGAAAATTATTATCAATTGCTTTGTGTGTCAGCTGTCAGACCCAGGCCGAGGGGGAAAGGCACACAAGGGGAGAAATAAGGGAGAGGCCTCATGCCCTCGCGCGGTGCGAGGGCATGAGGCAAGGCTGGTCAGCTGCGGTCACTCCCCCCCAGTGCCTTGTAGATCCTGGCCATGGTGTTGAGCTGTTCCTTCTGCTGGCCGAGCAGGGCGAGCTCGGCATCCCACAACCGGTTCTGCTCATCCAGCCAGGGTTGTACCCCGGTGGCGCCAGCCTGGTAGCGGGCTCTGGCCAGCCGCTCCGCCTCCTTGGCAAAGTCCAGTTGTTCGGCCAGGTAGCTCAGGCGCTGCTCGCCGTGATGGCGGGCGGCCAGACCATCTTCCACCTCCACCAGCGCGCTGTAGAGCTGCTTGCGAAACTCCGCTTCGGCTATCTGGTAATCGAGCCTGGAGCCCGCGATGGCGAGCCGGGTCTTGTTGTATTCGAGGAAGGGCAGCGCCAGCGTGGCGCCCAGGGTACCCACCGGGTTTTGCAGCACCTGGGTCAGGGTGTCCGAGCTGCTGCTGGCCCCGCCGGTCAGGCTCAGGGTGGGGTAGAAACCGGTGCGGATCTCGTCCCCTTTCGCCAGGGTCTTGCGCAGGCGCAGCTCGGCGGCGCGCACGTCGGGGCGCCGCGCCAGCACATCGGCCGGAATGCCGACCGCCAGCGTGGGGATGGGAGCCGTCGGCAGCGCCTTGGGTTCGAACGTCAGCGGGCCGCTGCTGCGGCCGAGCAACAGCCGCAGGGCATTGCGGGCCTGCTCCTGCTGCATCAGGAGCGAGCTGAGCTCCGCCTGCTTGCCGGCTTTCTGCTGGCTGGCCTGCACCAGGTCGAGCCGGGTCACGGCGCCGGCCCGGTACTTGGCCTGGGTCAGCTGCTCGGCGCGCTCATAGTTGGCGAGCTGCTGCTGGCCGAGGGTGATGGCCGAGCCGAGATAGGCTAGCTGCCAGTACTGCTCCAGCGCCTTGCCGATCAGCATCAGGCGGGTGGCCGCCAGATCCTGGGCGGAGGCCTCGGCCTCCCAGCTCGCCTGATCCCGTATCGAGGTGAGCCGGCCCCACAGATCCACCTCGTAGCCGAGGGTCAGGGAGGGGCCCATGCTGCCACTGGCCTTGCCGCTGTTCAGATCCTTGGTGCCATTGCCGCTGATGCCGGCATTGACCGAGGGGGTCAGGTTGGTGTCGGCCAGGTCGGCGCCGAGCAGGGCACTGCGCAGGCGCAGACCGGCTACCTGCATGTCCGGGTTGGCGGCCAGCACGGCCTCGATCAGACGATCCAGCTCGGGGTCGTGGAAGCCTTGCCACCAGGGGCCGGCCTGCTGCCGAGTGAGGCCGTCGTCCGGCTGTTGCCAGTGGTCGGCCAGCGCCAGATCCTGCCGCTGATAGCTGCTCTGCTGGCTGCAGGCGCCGAGACCGAACGCCAGGGTGAGGCAGAGCCCCAGTTTGGATAAGTGGTACATCGTCATTCCCTCGCCAGCGCCTCGACCGGGTCGAGCCGGGCGGCATTGCGGGCGGGCAGATAGCCAAACAGGATCCCGACGAGCGAGGAACAGCCAAACGCCATCAGGATGGAAAAGAGCGAGAAGTGCATCTGGATGCTCTCCACGAACAGGGAGAAGAGCAGGCCGATGAAGAGGGAGACGCCGACCCCGAGCATGCCGCCCAGCAGGCTCACCATCACCGCCTCGATCAGAAACTGCTGCAGTATGTCGGACTGGCGGGCACCGACTGCGATGCGAATGCCAATCTCGCGGGTACGCTCCACCACCGACACCAGCATGATGTTCATCACCCCGACGCCGCCGACGATGAGGGAGATCACCGCGATGGCGGAGACCAGCAGCGTCATGGTGGCGGTGGTCTTCTCCACCGACTTGATGATGCTGTCGCTGCTGAAGGTGAAAAAGTCCTTCACCCCGTGGCGCTGGGTCAGCAGCTCTATGGCGGCCTGTTCGGCCAGCGCCGGCTGCACCCCGTCCTTGACCCGGATGGTGAGCTGGCTGAAGTGGTTCTGGGAGATGAGGCGGCTCATCACGGCGCTGTAGGGCAGCCAGACGTTCACCGACTGGCTGCTGCGGCCAAACCCGGTCTCCTCTTCCACCACGCCGATGATGCGCACCGGCAGGGTGCCGACCAGTACCACCTGGCCGACGGGATCCTGCTTGCCGAGCAGGCTCTCGATGGTCTTGCCGTCCACCACCGCCACCGCCGCCCGGTTCTGGATGTCGCGCTCGTCGAACAACCGGCCGTTGGTGAGCTTCATCCCCTTGACCCGGAAGAAGTCGTTGCCGACCCCCACTATGCTGCCGCTGCTGGTCTTGTTGCGATAACGCAGCTGGCCGGGAGCGGCTATCTGGGGACTGGCCCCTTCCAGATAGGGCTGACCGAGCAGGGCATCGAGATCCCGCTTGTTGAGGGTCTGGATGCTGGCCGCCTTCTCGTCCCCCCAATCCTTGCCGGGGAAGATGTCGATGGTGTTGGTGCCCATGGCGTTGATCTGATCGATCACCTTGGCGCGCGCCCCCTGACCGAGCGCCACCACGCTCACCACGGCGGCGATGCCGATGATGATGCCAAGCATGGTGAGGAAGGTGCGCATGCGGTGGGCCAGCATGGCGTGCAGCGCCATGCGCGCCGCTTCCCGGTAGCGATCCCAGTCGTGGCCAGCCCCTTCCTTGCCGGCAGGGGCGGCGGTCGGAGTCACGGGGACCGCCGCCGGCTTGCGGCCGCAGTCCTCCTGCACCCGGCCATCTTTCAGGGTGATGATCCGGTCGGCGTGGCTGGCCACCTCCATGTCGTGGGTCACCAGTATGATGGTGTGACCCTGGGCGTGGAGCTCCTTGAGAATGGCCATCACCTCCTTGCCGCTCTGGCTGTCGAGGGCCCCGGTCGGCTCGTCCGCCAGGATCACCTCGCCGCCGTTGGCCAGCGCCCGGGCGATACTGACCCGCTGCTGCTGGCCGCCGGAGAGCTGGCTCGGGGTGTGATGGCTGCGATCGCAGAGCCCCAGCCGCGTGAGCAGCGCCTGGGAGCGGGCCTGGCGCTCGGCCCGCGGCGTACCGGCGTAGACGGCCGGGATCTCCACGTTGGCGGCGGCATTGAGGTGCGGCAGCAGGTGGTAGCGCTGAAAGATGAAGCCGAAGTGGTGGCAGCGCAGCCGGGCGAGGGAGAGGGCATCCAGGGTCGCGGTATCCTGGCCACGGAACAGGTACTGGCCGCTGCTCGGCCGATCGAGGCAGCCCAGCAGGTTCATCAGGGTCGACTTGCCGGAGCCGGAGGCACCGACGATGGCGATCATCTCTCCCGCCTCGATGGTGAGGTCGAGCGGATGGAGCACGGTCACTTCCTGCTCCCCGCTCTGGTAGCGGCGCTCGATCCCCTTGAGTTGGATCAGCGGCTCGCTCACAGCATGATCTCCACGTCATTGTTGCTGGCCGGCTTGCCCTGGCCCAGGGTGACCTTCTCCTGTTCGCTCAGGCCGCTGACCACTTCGATCTTGATGTCGTCCTTCATGCCGGTCTTGATGCGGCGGGTCTCCTTCTGATCGTCCTCCTTGAGCAGGGTGACCTCGTACTCGTTTTCACCGAGCTTCTTGCCAAGGGCTGTCTGCGGAATGGTCAGCACCTGCTTGCGCTCACCGAGCACTATGGTGACCTGGGTGGTCATGGCGACCCGCAGGGTGTGATCGGGGTTTGGCACGTCGAACAGGGCGTAGTAGTAGACTGCGGCGTTGCTGGTGGCCGTGGTGCTGGTGGCCTGCTCGTTGATGTTGGTGGGGGCCAGCTCGACGGTGCGCAGGGTGCCGTGGTAGCGGGTATCCGGGTCTCCCATTAGGGTGAAGTAGACCGGCATGCCGGCCTTGACGCGGGTGACGTCCGCTTCCGAGATCTGCGCCTTGACCGTCATGGTCTCCAGGTTGGCGAGCTTGAGCAGGGTCGGCACCGTCTGGCTGGCGGCCAGGGTCTGGCCCTGACGGGTCACAATGCTGACGACGGTGCCATCCATGGGGGCCTGAATGCGGTTGTAGCCGAGCTCGGTCTTGGTTCGCTCCACCTTGATCTGGGCATTCTCGACCTCGGCCTGGGCGCTTTGCAGCTCGGCTTTGGTCACGGCCAGGAGGGCTTCGGCGCTCTCCAGATCGGCGCGCGAGCTCGCCTCCTGCCTGAACATCTGCTGCTGACGGCGCCAGCTCAGCTCGTTCTGCTTGAGCTGGGCCTGCTTGATCTTGAGCTGGGCGCGGCGACTGGCGAGATCCGCCTCGGCGGTCTTGAGGTTGTTCTGGGCGATCAGCGGGTCGATCTCGGCCAGCAAATCCCCCTGCTTGACCTTCTGGCCAGCCTCCACCGCGAGATAGGTGACCTGACCGGAGACCTGGGCACCGACATCCACCTGCTCGATGGCCTGCAGTACCCCGCTGGCCAGCACGGTCTGCTCTACGTCCTGACGGGTCACCTGGGCGGTCAGCACCGGCTCGGGCGTCTTGCTCGGCCAGATCAGCCAGCCGATGGCGAGCAGGGGGACGAGGGCGAGCAGGGCAATTTTTCTCTGCTGGGGAGTTATGTTCATGTTTCACCTGAAAGAAGCGAACGAAGGCGTGCAAGGGCAATATCCTGCAGCAAACGAGGCTTAAAAAACAGCGATGAATATGTAAGGAAACATGTAGATAGCCTTGTCATTAGGCCGGGGCAATGAGGAGGGCAAGCAGGGGATGGCGGGGTAAAAAGGACCCCGAAAGGGAGGTGGCAACAGGGTGCCCACCTCGCGGGTGGGCACCCCGGTCATCAACCGACGGCTTTGAGCTGCTCGCTGTAGGGCTCGTGGCAGATCTGGATGTCGATCGGCAGCTTGTAGATGAGCAGGCGGGCCAGGGAGCCTTCCATCCAGTGGTGGCGGCTGCCGACCAGCAGCAGATCGGTCGGGTTGGCGGCCAGCCAGCGTTTCAGGTCGGGCACCACGTCATCGACCACCAGACACTGGTAATCCACCGGGTGCTGCAGGGTGGTGATGAGTTCGCTGATGATGGCCTTGGCATCCAGCGTGCCCTGGGCGCTGCGCTCCTCTTCCGACAGCGACAGGCTCTTGCGGCGCATCTTGCTGCTGTGGGTCAGGTGCAACAGGGTCAGCTCGCCCCCCATGGCTTGTGCCAATTGACTCGCTTTGGCCAGCGTCTCCTGCTCGTAATCCTTGCCTTCCAGCAACAGCACAATATTGGTTGAGGTCATAAGCAGTTCTCCCTTGGCATGGCGCGGGTCACCCAGGACAAACGGCCTGTCCCATACCACTGTGTGCCCGCTATGTGTCGCATAGCACGAACCTGGCTCTCTGTACGGCAGGCGTCACCTCGTGTCGGTGATGCATCGCCAGGCCATGTTCGTTTACATCATCATAACAGACCGAGTTGAATGGAAAATGAAGGAAAACCGGGTTTTGGCGGGAAAATGGGATACGAGGCGTTAAAAGTGTGAGCAAAGCATGAGTTATCTGGCCGGGAAGCGCCGTGAATGGGCCGGTGAGGCGGGGGGTGAGGGGGCTGAAAAGAGGAGTGGGCGGCGAACCGGCAGAGGTCGGCCCGCCGCCTGGGGTCAGATCTGCTCGCCGGAGAGATAGCGGGTCAGCCAGGGTAGCCCCTCCTTCTTGCGGCTGACGGCACCAACCAGATGCGTTGGCTGCTCGGGCAGAATGCCGTTGCTGGCGAAGTAGAGCTGGCTGCCCCCCTTGGCCAGGTCGGTCAGCATCAACACATAGGCATCCAGCTCGTCCTGCATCAGCCGCGCTTGCATGGCTTGTTCCAGCTCGGCCTGGCGACTGTGCAGCTGGGCGGGATCCATCACGCAGATCTGGCTGACATAGAGCTGGTAGCCGGCGATCTGGTAAGCCTTCTCATCGGCGGCAAGCAGCTCGGTCATGGGGGCGTCACCGAGCTGAGTGCGCCGTTCCAGCAGGGTCTGGGCAAAAGGCTCCAGCGCCAGATCGGCCAGCGGCAACAGGGCATGGACGGCGGCGCGGTCGCGGGCCGTGGTGGTGGGCGAGGTGAGGCTGAAGGTATCGCTGATGATGGCCCCCAGCAGCAGGCGAGCCTGGGCGCGGGAGAGGGTGTCATAGCCCATCAGCTCCAGCAGCACGGTGGCGCTGCACCCGACGGCCCGGATCCAGGCATCGAGCGGGCCCCGGGTGATGAGGGTACCGATGCGATGGTGATCGATGAGGCCCTGCACGTCCGCCTCGGCCAGCCCTTCTGGGCCCTGCTCCAGCTCGCTGAAATCCACCAGGAACACCTCCTTGTTGGCCACGCTGCCCTGCAGCAGAGGCGGGGCTGCAACGCCGGCGGTTTCCAGAATGAAGCGGGTTTCCGCAATGGGCTCGCCGAGGGCGTAGGCCTGGGCCGCCCGACCTTGACGATTGAGCCAGTCGGCGGCAACCAGAGCGGTACAGATACTGTCGCTGTCGGGATTCTTGTGACCGAACACATGGAGCATGGTGCCATTCCTGCGGTTGATGACGTACCTGAGGCAAGATCAGGTATGCGGGGCAAATGGGAAAACAGGGGGCTGGCCCCCGCTCTGGTTTCACTCTATGCGCCGTCCCCGCTGATGGCAACCGGCGCAGGCCGCTCTGCGGCGGGCGAAATCCTGTGGTCAAAGGGGTGCCCACCCCTGTTGCTGAATCATCTTGGGGCAGGACAGGGAGGCAGACCAGGGCGGCAGATTAGAGCAGGGAGGCAAACTCGGACAGGGAGACAAGCGGAAGGAGATAGCCGCGTGGCAAACGCTGGCGGGCTCGCCCATCGCCGCAAGGTCCACGCGGCAGGAGTTGAGGAGGCTAAGGCGGACAAGCAAAGAGATAAGGCCGTGGCTCGGTATGAGTGAGAGGCTATGAGACTTCGATCCGGTCAAGCAGGCCGTGACCAGGCAAACCGTCAGGGGGTGATCTCTCCAGAATGCGGCAACGGCGGCATGGTGATGATGCTCCAGCCGCTAAGCCACAAACCGCCGTCACCAGCAGGCGAGGTGACGCGAGGTACCCGATGCTCACCGTGGGCCCCGCGTGCAGATGGCTGACCTGTATCTCAGCAGGCCAGCAGTTCGCGGGCGTTGGCCAGGGTATTGTCGGTGATCTGGTCTCCCCCCAGCAGGCGGGCCAGCTCGTTGAGACGGGCCCCTTGATCCAGCGCCTGCATCTGGGTTTCCGTGGTCTTGCCGTCGGTGTGCTTGCTGACCACCATGTGCTGATGGCCCTTGCCCGCCACCTGTGGCAGGTGGGTGACCACCATCACCTGGGTGGATTCACCCAGCTGGCGCAGCAGGCGCCCCACCACGGCGGCAGTCGGGCCGCTGATGCCCACGTCCACTTCGTCGAAGATCAGGGTGGGGGTGGAGACCTTGCGGGCGCTGATGACCACGATGGCCAGGCTGATGCGCGACAGTTCACCGCCGGAGGCCACCTTGCCGAGCGGCTGGATGGGCTGGCCCGGGTTGGTGGTGACCATGAACTCCACCCGATCGATGCCAAGGGGCGAGAGGCTGCTCTGGGCATCGGGTCGCACCTCGATGGCAAAGCGGCCATCCGGCATCGCCAGTTCGTGCATGCTGGCACTCACCTTGGCGCCAAGCTCCTCGGCGTAGCGCTGGCGACTCTGGCTCAGGGCCTCGGCGGCCTGCACGAAGGCCAGGCGGGCCTCGGCCAATTCGTCTTCCATCCCCTCCAGCCGCTCCTCGTCGGAGTTGAGGCGCGCCAGATCGGCGGCCAGCTCCTGGTGGTGCAGGGCCAGCTCGGCCGGTTTGACATGGTGCTTGCGGGCCAGGTTGATGGCCTTGGAGAGGCGGGCTTCCAGCTCGTTGAAACGCTCGGGATCCAGCTCCAGCCGGTCCAGATAATTGCGCAGCTCGCTGTGGCTCTCCTGCACCCCGATCAGCGCTTCGTTGAGCATGCCGAGCACGTCGCCAAGCCGGCTATCCATGGCGACCAGGCTCTCGGCCCGGTCGACGACGGTCTGCAGCAGGCCGGCGATGGTGGTCTCCTCGTTGTCATAGAGCAGGTCGAGACAGGCGCCGCACTCCTGCATCAGCTCGGTGCCGTTGGCCAGGCGCTGGTGCTCCTCTTCAATCTCTTCAAACTCCCCCGGCTGCAGGGCGAACTCGTCCAGCTCCTGCACCTGATATTCGATGAGCTGGCGACGGGCCTCCCGCTGCTGCTGCTCGGCCTTGAGCCGGTTGAGTTCGTTCTGCAGCTGGCGCCACTGCTGGTAGTGGCGACGTACCTCATCGAGCAGCAGATGGTGGCCGGCGTAGCCATCGAGCAGGGCGAGCTGATAGTCGGGTTTGAGCAACATCTGGTGGGCATGCTGACCATGGACGTTGACCAGCAGCTGGCCCAGGTTCTTGAGCTGGGTGAGGGGGACGGGCACGCCGTTGATGTAGCTGCGCGAGCGTCCCTCGGCGGAGATGACCCGCCGCACGATACACTCCCCTTCGTTTTCCAGCTCGTTGGTGGCGAGCCAGGCGCGGGCGGCCGGGTTGCCGTCCAGCAGGAAGCGGGCGCTGACCTCGCTCTTGTCGCTATCGGGTCGTACCATGCCGGCCTCGGCCCGTTCCCCCAGGCACAGGCCCAGGGCGTCGATGGCGATGGATTTACCGGCCCCGGTCTCACCCGTGATGCAGGTCATGCCCGGTTGCAGATCGAGTTCGAGAAACTTGACGATGGCGAAGTTGTTGACGGTCAGCTGGGTCAGCATGGTCTCATCCTGTATGGGCCAACATTACTGTGTATGCATCCAGTATATACTGGTTTTCCATACAGTAAAGAGTCGACCCGCAACAGGATGCGCAGGAACGTCAGGCGTGGGTCAGAACAGCTTGCTGCCCCAGCCGAGCTTGTTGCGCAGCACGTGGAAGTAGCTGTAATCGAGCGGATGCACCAGATGCAGCTTGTGGCTGCTCTTCTTGATGAGGATCTCGTCCCCCGGGTGGACCGCCAGGGTCACCTGACCGTCGCAGCTCACCTGCATGGCGTCGTCCTGATTGTCCGGTGAGACCAGCAGCCGCACTTCGCTGTCGGCGTCCAGCACGATGGGGCGGCTGCTCAGGGTGTGCGGGAACATGGGCACCAGCGTGATGGCGTTGAGCTTGGGGGTGAGGATGGCGCCCCCCGCCGACAATGAGTAGGCGGTGGAGCCGGTGGGGGTGGCCACTATGATGCCGTCCGAGCGCTGGCTGTACATGAAGCTGCCATCGATGTAGACCTCGAACTCGATCATGTGGGCAATCTTGCCCGGGTGCAGCACCGCTTCGTTGACCGCCAGATTGTTGGACTTGCGCTCGCCATGGCGATAGACCGCCGCCTCCAGCAGGAAGCGGTGCTCGCTCTTGTAGTGGCCGCACAGCACCTGCTCCAGCGGCAGCAGGTAATCCTGCGGCGAGAGATCGGTCAGAAAACCGAGATTGCCCCGGTTCACCCCGATCACCGCCACGTCGAAGCGCGACAGCACCCGCGCGGCCCCCAGCATGTTGCCGTCACCGCCGACCACGATGGCGAGATCCGCCTGCTGGCCCAGCTGCACCAGGTCCATCACGTTCTCGTCCATGATGCCGAGGGCATGGGCCACCCGGCTCTCCACCAGTACTCGAAAACCGCGGGTGGCCAGGTATTGATGCAGGCCGGTCAGGGTCTGGTTGGCCCCTTCGTGGTGGGGTTTGCCAATCAGGGCGATGGTTTTGAACGGAGAATCCATAGTCTGTCGGGTCTGGGATGAGTATTGGGGGGAGTATACCGCGCTTTGGGGGGGATTTGTCTGCCACCGGCTGGTCTGGCCGCAGCGGATGCGGGGAAAAAGCCCCAAATTGCCCGCCACCGCACGCTCTTGGCGATAATGGCGCCCTTTTCCCCTTGAAAGCCGGGGATCCATCCCCATAATAGCGCCAACATAGTCGGCCCATTGCCGCCCGGTCGCTCAACCGGGTGGTCGGGCCCTCAATAAGTAACCCCGGAATTGGAGATGTCATGAACCACGAAGAACAAAAGGTTGAAGCGATGGAGCAAGTGGAAGTCCAGCCAGTCGAGCCGACCGATGTAGACAGTGAAGTGACAGCCGAGCAGGCCCGCATTGCCGAGCTTGAGGCACAACTGGATGCCGCCCAGCAAGCCTCCCTCGAGGAGCGCGAGCGTGCCATTCGTGCCGTCGCCGAGATGGAAAACCTGCGTCGCCGTGCGGCCCAGGACGTGGAGAAGGCCCACAAGTTCGCGCTGGAGAAATTTGCCGCCGAGCTGCTGCCGGTACTGGACAACCTGGAGCGTGCCATCGAGCTGGCCGACAAGGAAAACGAGGCGCTCAAGCCGATGATCGAAGGGGTCGAGCTGACCCTGAAGTCCATGCAGAGCTCGGTCGGCAAGTTTGGCCTCAATCCGCTGGATCCGCTCAATCAGCCGTTCGATCCCAATGCCCATCAGGCGATGAGCATGATCGAGAATGCCGAGCTTGCCCCCAACACCGTCATTGCGGTGATGCAGAAGGGTTACGAGCTCAACGGCCGCGTCATTCGTCCGGCCATGGTGATGGTTTCCAAGGCCCCGGCCTGAGCCCCATCGCTGTGCTGAGCCCGCCGCTCGGCGGGCTTTTTATTGGCAAGTGCCCTGGCCCTGTGGTCGCCGGGTGCACAGATAGCCGGTCTTCATCCTGCCAATGGCAATGAATGAAGGCAGGTTTTTTCAGGGCGGGGCTTGAAGCGGCGGCTTGCGACCCCATATAGGATGCAAGGCCACGGCGGCACAAAAAATTTGATGCCGGGAGCTTGAAAGCCAGATTG
This sequence comes from Aeromonas sp. CD, assembly GCF_033349375.1. Taxonomy (NCBI): domain Bacteria; kingdom Pseudomonadati; phylum Pseudomonadota; class Gammaproteobacteria; order Aeromonadales; family Aeromonadaceae; genus Aeromonas; species Aeromonas sp. CD. Next base: position 3,408,854 of record NZ_CP137631.1, on the reverse strand, counting down.
GCAGCCCCCACCTAGCCGTTAACGCATTAAGGCGAGCCCCTCGCCAGTTTATTCAAAGTATTTGGAGATTCGTCAAATGGGTAAAATCATCGGTATTGACCTGGGTACTACCAACTCCTGCGTCGCTATTCTGGATGGCGACCATGCTCGCGTGATCGAGAACGCGGAAGGCGACCGTACTACTCCGTCCATCATTGCCTATGCCGATGACGGCGAAATCCTGGTTGGTCAGCCGGCCAAGCGCCAAGCCATCACCAACCCGAAGAACACGCTGTTCGCTATCAAGCGTCTGATCGGCCGTCGTTTCGAAGATGACGAAGTACAGCGCGATCTGGAGATCATGCCGTACGCCATCGCCAAGGCCGACAACGGTGACGCCTGGGTAGAAGTCAAAGGCAAGAAAATGGCACCGCCGCAGATCTCTGCCGAAGTGCTGAAGAAAATGAAGAAGACCGCCGAAGATTATCTGGGCGAGCCGGTGACCGAAGCGGTCATCACAGTGCCGGCCTACTTCAACGATGCCCAGCGTCAGGCTACCAAGGATGCCGGTCGCATCGCCGGTCTGGATGTAAAACGCATCATCAACGAACCGACTGCCGCGGCTTTCGCCTACGGCGTGAACAAGGTCAAGGGCGAGCGCAAGGTTGCCGTGTATGACCTGGGTGGCGGTACCTTCGACATCTCCATCATCGAGATCGACGAAGTGGAAGGCGAGACCACCTTCGAAGTACTGGCGACCAACGGTAACACCCACCTGGGTGGTGAAGACTTCGACAACCGCGTCATCAACTATCTGGTTGAAGAGTTCAAGCGCGAGCAGGGCATCGACCTGCGCAAAGATCAGCTGGCCCTGCAACGTCTGAAAGACGCGGCCGAAAAAGCCAAGATCGAGCTCTCTTCCGCCCAGCAGACCGACGTGAACCTGCCGTACATCACTGCAGATGCCACCGGTCCGAAGCACATGAACATCAAGGTGACCCGCGCCAAGCTGGAATCCCTGGTGGAAGACATGGTGAAAGACTCCCTGGAGCCGGTCCGTGTCGCCCTGAAAGACTCTGGTCTGGCCGTTGGCGAGATCGACGACGTCATCCTGGTAGGCGGTCAGACCCGTATGCCGATGGTGCAGAAGGCTGTTGCCGACTTCTTCGGCAAAGAGCCGCGCAAAGACGTCAACCCGGACGAAGCCGTGGCCATGGGTGCTGCCATCCAGGGTGCCGTACTGTCCGGTGACAAGACCGACGTACTGCTGCTGGACGTGACCCCGCTGTCGCTGGGTATCGAAACCATGGGCAGCGTGATGACTGCGTTGATCGAGAAGAACACCACCATCCCGACCAAGAAGTCCCAGGTGTTCTCCACTGCCGAAGACAACCAGTCTGCCGTGACCATTCACGTGCTGCAGGGTGAGCGCAAGCGCGCCAGCGACAACAAGTCTCTGGGCCAGTTCAACCTGGAAGGCATCCGTCCGGCACCGCGTGGTCTGCCGCAGATCGAAGTGACCTTCGACATCGACGCCAACGGCATCCTGCACGTCTCCGCCAAAGACAAGGAGACCAACAAGGAGCAGAAGATCACCATCCAGGCCTCCTCTGGTCTGTCTGATGACGAGATCGAACGCATGGTACGCGAAGCCGAAGCCAACGCGGCCGAGGACAAGAAGTTCGAAGAGCTGGTGCAGACCCGCAACCAGGCTGATGGTCTGGTCCACTCCGTCCGCAAGCAGATCACCGAAGCCGGTGAAGCCCTGCCTGCCGACGACAAGACCAAGATCGAAGCTGCGCTGAGCGAGCTGGAAAGCGCCATCAAGGGTGACGACAAGGCTGCCATCGAAGCCAAACAGCAGGCTCTGCTGGAAGCGTCCCAGAAGCTGATGGAAATTGCCCAGCAGCAGGCTCAGGCGCAAGGTGCCGCCGGTGCTGATGCCGGTCAGTCCTCTTCTTCCGCCAAGGCTGACGACGACGTGGTCGACGCCGAGTTCGAAGAAGTGAAAGACGACAAGAAGTAAGCCCGACCCAGATGGGCGAAGCAGGCTTCGCCCATCGGCTTAGTCAATGAATTTACGGGCGTTGGGTAACCAACGCCCGTCTGCGTAACTGCTGATATAGCAACAGGATGAGTATGTCGAAGCGCGATTTCTACGAAGTGCTCGGGGTATCCAAGGATGCCGACGAACGCGAGATCAAGAAGGCGTACAAGCGTCTGGCCATGAAGTATCACCCTGACCGCAACCAGGGCGATGCCGGGGCCGAAGAGAAGTTCAAAGAGGTCAAGGAAGCCTACGAGATCCTGACCGATGCCAATCTGCGTGCCCGCTATGACCAGTACGGCCACGCCGGCGTGGATCAGAGCCAGGGTGGCGGTGGCCACGGCGGCTTTGGTGGCGGCGCCGATTTCGGCGACATCTTCGGCGACGTGTTTGGCGATATTTTTGGTGGCAGCCGTGGCGGCGGCCGTCGTGGCCCGGCCCGTGGCTCCGACCTGCGCTACACCATGGAGCTGACGCTGGAAGAGGCGGTACGCGGGGTCTCCAAGGAGATCAAGGTGCCGACCCTGGTCCACTGTGAAGTCTGTAACGGCTCCGGTGCCCACACCGGCAGCTCGGCCCAGACCTGCCCGACCTGCCACGGCTCCGGCCAGGTGCAGATGCGTCAGGGCTTCTTCGCGGTGCAGCAGGCGTGCCCGCACTGCCACGGTCGCGGCAAGATCATCAAGGATCCGTGCCGCAAGTGTCATGGCGAGGGTCGCTACCAGAAGACCAAGACCCTGTCGGTCAAGATCCCGGCTGGCGTCGACACTGGCGATCGCATCCGTCTCTCCGGTGAAGGGGAAGCGGGGGAAGCCGGTGCACCGGCGGGCGATCTGTACGTACAGGTGCACGTCAAGGAGCACGAGATCTTCGTGCGTGACGGCAACAACCTCTACTGCGAAGTGCCCATCAGCTTTACTGCGGCAGCCCTGGGGGGCGAGATCGAAGTGCCGACCCTGGATGGCCGGGTCAAGCTCAAGGTCACCCCGGAAACCCAGACCGGCAAGATGTTCCGCATGCGGGGCAAGGGCGTGAAGTCAGTGCGCTCCGGCCAGGTGGGGGATCTGATGTGCAAGGTGGTGGTGGAGACCCCGGTCAAGCTGACCGAGTCCCAGAAAGAGCTGCTGCGCCAGCTGGACGAGTCCTTCAGCGGCGCCGCCGCCAAGACCCACAAGCCGAAATCGGAAGGTTTCTTCGAAGGGGTGAAACGCTTCTTCGACGATCTGACCAGCTGATTTTCGCGACCCAGATAAAAAGAGCCGGCCCTGTGCCGGCTCTTTTTTTGCCCCTGTTTTAGCAAGATCCCCGCTTATTGAGTGGATCCCTATGAGGGATCTTCCTCACAACTTCCGCCAATTCCTGCTGTACGAATGTTATCCCGCTCACACTGCAGCTGAAACGGTTTAGCTGACGTATTGAGTTAGCTAAATTGGTTTAGCTATGCTCTCGTCATCGATAACAACAGGCCCGACCGGGCAACAGATGACAGGTGAGGACGATGATGATGTGCAAGAACAAGTTGGCGCTGGCGGTAGCGCTGGGATTGGGGATGAGCAGCCCGCTGTGGGCGGCGGATGGCGGTATCGAGGCCCGTCTGGCGGCGCTGGAGGCGCGGGTGCAGGCAGCCGAGGCGCGCGCCACCGCTGCCGAAGCGCGGGCCGACGAGGCCCAGAGCAAGGCAAACGAAGCGCGCGAAACGGCCGTGGTGGCCAAGGCCCAGAGCGAGAAGGTGGACAAGCAGACCGCCGGGGCCCAGGGCTTCGAGTTCCACGGCTATGCCCGCTCGGGCCTCTTGGTCAACGGCAATGGCAATGGCAATGGCAACGGGGGCCGCGGCGGCCCCTACATCACCCCGGCCGGCTCGGTGGGCGGCGCCGTGGGTCGCCTTGGCAACGAAGATGACACCTACATGGAGGCCAATCTGCTGAAGACCCAGACCTTCGCCGATGGCAGCTGGGCCCGCTACAAGCTGATGCTGGCGGACGGGGTGGAGACCAGCAACGACTGGACCGCCAGCGATTCGAGCCTCAACACCCGTCAGGTGTTTGCCGAGATCGGCAATCTGGCGAGCTTCGACGGCCCCTTCAATAATGCGGTGCTGTGGGCGGGCAAGCGCTTTGACCGCGACAACTTCGACATCCACTGGCTCGACTCGGACGTGGTGTTCCTGGCCGGTACCGGCGGCGGTGTCTACGATGTGCAGCTGGCCGACAGCTGGAAGGCCAACTTCTCTCTCTATGGGCGCGACTACGGCGACATCAGCGCCAGCGCTCTCTCCGACATCGAGAGCTACATCCTCACCATGAACAACCGCGTTGGCAACTGGCAGTGGATGGTGAACGGCCTCTCCGCCAAGGACAACGAGACCCGCATCAACGATGGCGGCGCGGGCAGCGAAGCGGCGAACAAGGGGGCGCACACCCTGCTGGCCTACCACGCCGACAGCTTCTTTGGCATCAACCCCGGCTTCTCCAAGGCGGCGGTGCTGTATGGTCATGGCCTGGGTGCCGAGCTCAAGGGGCTGGGCTCCGACAGCGAGCTGCTGCCGGACGCCGATGCGGTGCGGGTCGCCGTGTTTGGCGCCACCGATCTCGCCCCGCGTTGGCGTATCGCCCCGGCCCTGCTGGCCGAGCAGAGCAAGGATCGTTACGTGAAGGGAGACGAATACCGCTGGGTGACCCTCAATGGCCGGCTGGCCCAGGTGCTGAGCCAGAACGTCGAGCTGGTCTACGAGGCGACCTGGCAGTACATGGATCTGGATCCCAAGGGTTACAAGAGTCGCCAGGCGGTGAGCGGTGACTTCACCAAGCTCACCTTCGCCCCCACCTTCAAGGCGCAGACCGCCGGTTTCTTCGAGCGGCCCGAGTTGCGGGTGTTCGCCACCTGGATGGACTGGTCTTCCGAGCTCGACCACTACGCCAGCAACGATGCCATGGGCCAGAGCAACTTCACCGCCGGCGGTGAATGGAACTTTGGCGTGCAGATGGAAACCTGGTTCTAGTTCGTTATCCCGATCACAAAAATGGCCGCTGGTGCCGGGATCTGTTGGTTGGCTAAAACGGTTTAGCTGATAATGCCAGCCAACAGAACAGAGTCCGGGTTTGGCAGTCGATCCGATGCAGCAGTGGAGTAGCAAGGTGACGAATCGTGTGTGGGTAATGGGGGATGCGGTGGTGGACTTGATCCCGGAAGGGGAGCGGCACTACCTCCAGTGTCCGGGTGGCGCGCCGGCCAATGTGGCGGTCGGCGTGGCGCGGCTTGGCGGTGAGGCGGCCTTTATCGGCCGGGTCGGTTGCGATCCGTTCGGCCGCTTCCTGGCCAAGACCCTGAGCGGGGAGGGGGTGGATATCGCTGCGCTGCGGCTCGATCCAGACCATCGCACCTCTACCGTGTTGGTGGCACTGGATGACGAGGGGGAGCGCAGCTTTACCTTCATGGTGCGCCCCAGTGCCGACCAGTTCCTCACCCCGAATGAGTTGCCCCGCTTCGACGCCGGTCAGTGGCTGCTCACCTGCTCCATTGCGCTGGCCAACGAACCGGTGCGCGGCAGCTGCCTGCAGGCCATGGCGGCCATCAAGGCGGCCAGGGGACGGGTCTGTTTTGACCCCAACCTGAGGCCCGAGGTGTGGGGCAACCCCGCCGAGATGCTGCCGCTGGTGCGCGAAGCCATCGCGCAGGCAGATGTGGTCAAGCTGTCGGTGGAGGAGCTGCAACTGCTGAGTGGTCTGGATGATCTGGCGGCGGGGCTCGCCACCATGGCGGGGCCGGCGCTGGTGCTGGTGACCCGGGGGGCGGCCGGTGTGGTGGCCCGTCTGGGTGGCGAGCTGCTGGAGTGGGTAGGGCCGAAAGTGACCCCGCTCGATACCACGGGGGCGGGGGACGCCTTCGTCGCTGGTCTGCTGGCGGCCCTGGCCGGGCGTTCGTCGCTGCCGACGCTGGCCGAGCTGCCCGCCATCCTGGCCCAGGCTCACGGCTGCGGGGCGCTTGCCACCACCGCCAAGGGGGCGATGACGGCGCTGCCGACCCGCACCGAACTGGATGAATTTTTGCGATCAGGCGCAAGCGGCTGTTGATCCGCGGCTAGAAGCCCGGCTCGACAGCCCCTACTCTCATGTGACAAGGGCCCGCCAGCGCGGCGGGTCATAAGAGGAAGAATATGAATATCAGTGCGATAGCCAAGGATCTGGTGCCCCTGCTCGGGGGCAGGGAGAACATCGTCAGCGCCGCCCACTGCGCCACCCGGCTGCGGCTGGTGCTGGCCGATGACAGCAAGGTGAACAAGGCCGCCATCGACAAGCTGGAGGGGGTCAAGGGGTGCTTCAGCAACGCGGGCCAGATCCAGGTGATCTTCGGCACCGGCCTGGTCAACAAGGTCTATGCGGAGTTCGTGGCGCTGACCGGGACCGGCACCGCCAGCAAGGCGGAGCTGACCGACATGGCGACGGCCAAGCTCAACGTGGCCCAGCGGCTGGCGCGGACCCTCTCCAATATCTTCGTGCCGATCATTCCGGCCATCGTCGCTTCCGGCCTGCTGATGGGGCTGCTCGGCATGGTGCGCACCTACGGCTGGGTCAACGCCGACAGCGCCCTGTTCGTCATGCTCGACATGTTCAGCTCGGCGGCCTTCATCATTTTGCCGATCCTGATCGGCTTTACGGCGGCGCGGGAGTTTGGCGGCAATCCGTACCTCGGGGCGACCCTCGGCGGCATTCTCACCCACCCGGCGCTGACCAACGCCTGGGGGGTGGCCGGTGGCTTCAAGACCATGGACTTCTTCGGGCTGGACGTGGCCATGATCGGCTATCAGGGCACCGTCTTCCCGGTGCTGCTGGCGGTCTGGTTCATGTCCCACCTGGAGAAACAGCTGCGAAGGCGCATTCCGGACGCGCTGGATCTGATCCTCACGCCGTTTCTCACCGTCATCATCACCGGCTTCGTGGCGCTGCTCTTTATCGGCCCGGCCGGGCGGGTGTTGGGGGATGGGATCTCGTTCGGTCTGAGCGCCCTCTATGAGCAGGCGGGCTGGCTGGCGGGGCTGGTGTTCGGCGGCACCTATTCACTGATCGTCATTACCGGCATCCACCACAGCTTCCACGCCATCGAGGCGGGGCTGCTGGCCAATCCGCAGATCGGCGTCAACTTCCTGCTGCCCATCTGGGCCATGGCCAACGTGGCGCAGGGCGGGGCTTGTCTGGCGGTCTACTTCAAGACCCGGGACGTCAAGATCAAGGCCATCACGGTGCCGGCGGCCATGTCCTGCCTGCTCGGCATCACCGAAGCGGCCATCTTCGGTGTCAACCTGCGCTACATCAAGCCCTTCCTGGCCGGTCTGTTCGGCGGGGCCTGCGGCGGCGCCTACGTGGTGGCGGCCAAGGTCGGCATGACGGCGGTGGGGCTGACCGGCATTCCCGGCATGGCCATCGTCCAGCCCATGAGCCTCATCCACTACATCGTCGGGTTGGTGATCGCCTTTGGCGCCGCCTTCGTCGCCTCCTACCTGCTCAAGTACAAGGTGGAGTGATGAAGGACGTTGCACTGCTCAACCAGATTGTCCGGTCGCTGCTGGCCGGACAGCTCAAGGCGGCAGCCGATCCCCATCGGCCCCGCTGGCACCTGGCGGCCCCGGTGGGGCTGCTCAACGACCCCAACGGCTTCATCGAGCACGGCGGGTGCTACCACCTCTTCTACCAGTGGAACCCGCTCGGTTGCGAGCACCGCAACAAGGGCTGGGGGCACGTCACCTCCACCGATCTGTTGCACTGGCAGCACGAGCCAGTGGCGCTGCTGCCCACCGAGGAGTATGAGAGCCACGGCTGCTATTCGGGCTCGGCGGTGAGCGACGAGCAGGGGTGCCTGACCCTCATCTATACCGGCAACGTCAAATACCCGGACGGCAGCCGCACCGCCTATCAGTGTCTGGCCCGCGCCGATGGTGAGGGCGGTTTTGCCAAGCTGGGCCCCGTACTGGAATTGCCTGAAGGCTACAGCGGCCATGTGCGCGACCCCAAGGTGTGGCACGACGGCCAGCAGTGGCTGATGGTGCTGGGTGCTCGCACCCAGGATGACAAGGGTGAAGTGCTGCTCTATCGCGGCGAGACCCTGCAAAGCTGGCAGCGGGTGGGCCCCATCGCCGGTAGCGGGCGCGGGGGGCTCGGTGAGTTTGGTTATATGTGGGAGTGCCCGGATCTGTTTGCGCTTGGTGAGCGCCATGTGCTGATTAGCTGCCCGCAGGGGATTGCCCCCCGGGGAGAGGATTATCGCAACCTCTACCAGTGCGGCTGGCTGGCGGGCAGTTTCGATGGCACGCACTTCGTGCACGGGGATTTCCACGAGCTGGACCGGGGCTTCGAGCTCTATGCCCCCCAGACCACTCTGGATAGCCAGGGGCGGCGCTTGCTGTTCGGCTGGTTGGGACTGCCCGAAGAGAACGAGATGAGTCAGCCCACCATCCCCTATGGCTGGTTGCACCAGATGAGCTGCCCGCGGGAGCTGTTCTGGCAAGGCGACTGGCTCTGCCAGCGGCCGGTGGCGGAGATCGCGGCCCTCAAGGGGGCTCCGACCCGCTTCGAGGGAGCGCCGGGCGAGCTGCCTGCCCTGGCCATCGACTCGGCCTGGCTCGATCTGGCGCTGTGCGGCGAGGGAAGCCTCTGGTTTGGCGCCGTGGCCGAGCTATGCTGGCAGCCGGGGCGCCTGGTGCTGCGCCGCCTGAACTGGCAGAGCGGAGCGTGGGAGGAGCGATGCTGCCCCTGGCAGGGCGGCGGCATCACCGTCTTGTGCGATCGATCCAGCCTCGAGTGTTTCGTCGATGGCGGCCGCCATACCCTGTCGGCGCGCTACTTCCCGGGACCGGGGCCGCAGCTTGCGCCGGGCAAACAGGTCGCGGGCGGCAAAATTTGCCTCGATCACTGGCCGCTGGCGGCCTGCCTAGTACAATAGCCCGGTGTCAGTTTGCCGGGAGGCCAGGTGGAGAAGAAGAAACGGATCACGATTGCCCAGATAGCCGAGTTGGCGGGGGTGTCCAAGGCGACCGCCAGTCTGGTGCTCAACGGCAAGAGTGCGGAGTACCGCATCGCCGATGACACCCGCAAGCGGATCCAGGCGGTGGCGGACGAGTGCCACTACCAGCCGAGCTTTCATGCCCGTGCCCTGCGCGAGACCCGCAGCTACACCTGGGGGCTGGTGATCCCCGATCTCACCAACTTCGGTTTTGCCAGCATCGCCCGCGCCCTCGAGGCCCACTGCCGGGAGGCCGGGATCCAGCTGCTCATCGCCTGCTCCGAGGATGATCCCACCTTGGAGCAGCGGGTGGTGGACAACCTCATCAGCCGCCAGGTGGATGGCCTCATCGTCGCCTCCAGCGGCCACAGCGACGATATCTATGCCCGCATTCACGACCGTCTGCCGGTGGTGCAGCTCGACCGCCACATCGGCGAGTCGCGTCTGCCCATGGTGATCTCCGATGCCTGCAAGGCCACCGCCGAGCTGGTGCAGGAGATGGCCGGTCAGTGCGGCGAGGAGATCTACTACTTCGGCGGCCTGCTGGATCTCTCCCCCAGCCGTCACCGGCTGGCGGGCTACGAGCTTGGGCTGCACCGCGCCGGTCTGGAGGCTGACTCGACCCGGGTGCGCCACCGCGACTACCAGCCAAGCTCGGGCTATCAGTTGATGGCCGAGCTGGTGGCCGAGCTAGGTGCGCCGCCCAAGGGGCTCTTCACCGCCTCCTTTACCCTGCTGGAGGGGGTGCTGCGCTACCTCAACGAGGCGGGGCTGATGGAGACGGGCATGCGGCTGTGCACTTTCGATGATCACGACCTGCTCGACTGCATACCCATGCACATCGACTCGGTGGCTCAGGATTGCCCGGCCCTGGCCCGGGCGACCTTCGAGCTGATGCAAAAGCTTATTGCGGGCAACCCGCCGTCCCAGACCGCTCAGGTGATCAATCCGCGTATTCGCCGGCGCAGTCAGCGGGCTGCCCGGGTCGCCTGAGTTCCTCGCATCCTGAAAAAGCAAAAGCCCCGCCGGCAATGGCGGGGCTTTTGCATTTTCAATGGCGGAGTCTGGTGTCAGTCGGTGGTACTGGCGCGCCAGAACACCTGCTTGATGTGGGGGTGGATGCCGAGCTTCACCATCAGGGCGTCGAGCTCGTCGCCATCGATGGAGGTAGCCAGCAGCACCGCGGAAATTTCCAGATCCCGCTCGCCGAAGGGCTCGATGTCGAGCTCGCTCAACGGGTAGTTGGCCTGCTCCAGCATCTCTTCCAGCCAGTGCAGTACCTCCTTCTGGTACTCGCGCTGGGTGAGGGCTGTCACCCGGTAGGTCACCTCGGTATCTGTGTTGTCCACCGGACGGCGGTTGATCTGGTTGACCAGCGGGCGCAGCAGGGTGTTGGCGGCCAGCACGAACAGGGCGCCGAGGATCGCCTCCATGGCCAGCCCGGCCCCGCTGGCGGCGCCGACCGCCGCCACGCCCCACAGGGTGGCCGCGGTGTTGATGCCGCGGATGTTGCCGGACTCGCGCATGATGACGCCGGCGCCGAGAAAGCCGATACCGGAGACGATGTAGGCCACCACGTGCACCACCCCATAGGTGCCGCCGTGCAGGTCATAGATGCGCTGGGCCAGGTTGACGAACAGGGCCGCGCCCACCGCCACCAGCACGTTGGTGCGCAGGCCCGCGGTGCGCTGGCGGTACTGGCGCTCCAGTCCCACCAGGCTGCCCAGCACGAAGGCCAGCAGCAGGCTGGCCAGGGTGTCGAGCAGAGAGATCATGTCGAATTGCTGCCACATTCTCATGGCGTACTCCTTCTGTTGCAGATGGCCTTTCTGAAGGCGGGCGAGGGTATGGTCCCCCCGCCAACGGCCCCGTGCGAGCAGGCCATGAGTTGACGAGAAACACGCACGAGGCGCCCGGCCCGTCCATCCAGGATGGCGGGCAGGGCGGTGAAACGGATTGAAAGGGGCCAGCATGGCTGGCCCCGGATATCAGTCGTGCACGATCAATTGAGCACGAGTTCGGGGTCGCGGCGGGGATGCAGCTCCCAGCGCACCGGGTGATGTACCCCCACCTGATGCACGAACTGCACCAGATAGCGACGCTGGGGCGGGGTGCAGTGCAGGTTGAGCACCAGCTCCCGCCCGCCGCTGCGACCGGGTCGCAGGGACTGCAGGGGTTGCAGGCCCGCCGGTTGCAGGGTGTGGTTCACCAGATCCAGCACCTGCTCCATGTCGGCCCGATCCTCGCAACGGATCTGCAGCCGGTAGTGGTGCTGGCGCGGTTTGCCGCGCAGCCAGAGCGGCAGCAAGCCGCGGCCCAGTCTGCTCAGCAGGGGGTGAGTCCGGTTGGATACGGACAGAGTTGAAACAAAACGCATAGCAGCCTCCTTGTGGGAAGCAGAAACTATGCAGGCAAGGTGTCATGGCAAAGCCAGGTCACCTGACGTCAAGTGTAAAAAAGAGAAGAGGGGAGTGGATTTCCGCTTCTCGCAGGGCTGCGAGCATGCGGCAGAGGAAGACCTGCGGCTAGCTCGCGACCCGGGTACCGACGACGAGGGTCGGTCTACAACTGTCACTTGATGAGTTGCCCACTGATGGTCTCCGCTGTTGATTGACGGCCTGATGGTACTCATCCAGAGCGGTGAGGTAAAGCTTCATCACCCTTTCAGCAACATTTAGATACAAGTTTGTCAATAATCGGGGCCGGCTGGCTACCGCCAGGACGCTGAAAGCGCGGTGAGCACTCTCACCGCTCTCGTTCCACCTTCTGCTCTGACCATCGTTACTCGTCACGCTATTTCAGCCCCAGCCGCTTGAGGAGCATCGCGGCCGGACAGAAGCCGGTGAAGGCGCTCTGGATCAGATTGACCCCGACAAAGACGCTCAGCCAGACAAAGCCCGGGTTCACCCAGGCGGTGAGCAGCAGCGAGAGCAGCAACATGCAGCCCGCGACGACTCTGACTCCGTTATCTACCGTCATGACCTTCTCCCAGTTAATTTAGATATTGCTAATTTAGTGTCGCTTTATACAATAGAACCAAATATCAGCAATTGCTAATTTACTGCCATGAGCCAATTCGACGAGATGAACAGACACGCGACAGCTGCCGCCTCCCTGCTCAAGGCGCTGGCTCATCCCGAGCGGCTGCTGGTGCTCTGCCAGCTGGTGGAGGGGGAGAAGGGGGTCGGGGAGTTGCTGGCTCACAGCCAGCTCGGTCAGTCGGCTTTCTCCCAGCAACTGTCGGTATTGAAGCGCCAGGGTCTTATCCGCTCGCGCAAGGTCTCCCAGCAGATCTACTACTCGCTGTTGAGCGAGGCGGCCGTCGATGTGCTGGCGGCGCTGCAAACCCATTTTTGTCACTCAGAAAATAAGGAATCTCGATGATGGAAAGCCAATGGCTGCTCTCTCTGGGCGGCGGCATGCTGGTGGGGCTCGCGGCCCTGATCCTGATGCTGTTCAACGGCCGGGTGGCCGGGATCAGCGGCATTCTGGCCGGTGCGCTGCAACACAGGGCACCCTGGCGGCTGCTCTTCTTGCTGGGACTGGGGGCGGGGGCCTGGCTGGCGCTGAACCTGGGGTGGGCCAGCATGCCCGCATTCAGCCCCCTGCCCGGCTGGCCACTGGTGCTGCTGGCCGGGCTGCTGGTCGGCATCGGCACCCGCCTTGGCAATGGCTGTACCAGCGGCCACGGCATCTGCGGCATGGGGCGGCTCTCCCTGCGCTCCATCGTCGCCACTCTCACCTTTATGGCGGCTGGCTTTATCACCGTGTTCGTCACTCATCATCTGTTGTAAGGGGCTGCTCGCCATGAAGTTGCTGACAAGTTTGTTTGCGGGTCTGCTGTTTGGTCTGGGTCTTGCCATCTCCGGCATGATAGATCCGGCCCGGGTCATCGGGTTTCTCGACCTGGCGGGTCACTGGGATCCCAGCCTGGCGTTCGTGATGGGCGGGGCACTGCTGGCGTTCATGCCGGGTTACTTCCTGCTGGTCAAACCGCTCAAGCGCAGCCTGCTGGGGGAGCCCATGGCCAGCGTGCCGGCCCCCAAACTGGATCGCCGCCTCATCGGGGGCTCGGCCCTGTTCGGCATTGGCTGGGGGTTGGCGGGGATCTGCCCGGGGCCAGGCTTGAGTCTCATTTCCAGCGGCCAGCCCATGGTACTGTTGTTTGTCGCCGCCATGGTGAGCGGGATCTTGCTGGTGGATCGGGTATGGGACAGACGAGGAGGCCAGCATGGCGCTTCCCGTCCCGCCTGAAGCAACCGGCTTGATCATCGCGCCGGGGCAATGGACTAGGGGCGGCACCCTAATACGGGCCTCCTGGCTGCCGATGATGTTTGCCTGCGTCATTGCCATCCCTGCGGCCGGCCTGTTGGTTGGCCAACTCTTGGCGCAGGTGCCGGATGCACAATGACAGAAGGGCCACCTCGGTGGCCCTTCTCGTTTCACACGTTCAGGTGGCTGGGGCGCTGGGTCAGCGCCCTTTCATCAGCGGGAAGTAGCGCCGGTCGGCCTGGCTCATGTGGCCGACAACCAGCTCCTGAATGATGAAGTTGAGCAACTCGTCGTTGCCCAGGGTGCCCGCCCTGGCGGCGGTCATCAGCTGGCTGGCTTTTTGCAGCAGCAGCTGGTGGTCTTGCTGGTGGCTGGCCAGCTCCGGATAGCCGAGTTCGGCCAGCATCTGCTCTTCAAAGGCGAAGTGGTGGCGGGCCACGTCGAACAGGCTCTCCATGCACTCCAGGAACAGGGCCGGGTGCTCCTGGTGATCCTTCATGTGTTCCAGCAGCCGGTTGGTCAGCACGAACAGCTGACGATGCTCGGCATCGATACGGGGGTGGCCGCATTCGTGGCTGCTCTGCCACACCAGCGAGCCCTGCTCCGGATCCAGCCCGGCGGTGAACAGACAGACCCGGCCCCGCCCTCTGCCCTTGGCCTGATACATGGCCTGATCGGCGTGGTGCATCAGGGTCTTGGGGTCGGTGCCGTGCTCCGGATAGAGCGCCACCCCTATGCTGCTGGAGATGCGCAGCTCCTGCTCCTCGTCGATGCGAAACGGATGGCGCAGGCTCTGGTGCAGATGGTCGGCCACCGCCAGCGCCTCGTCCCCGGTGTCGGGCAGCAGGATCACGAATTCGTCCCCTCCCAGCCGTGCCACCAGATCCCGCTCCCGCACGCAGTGACGCATCCGTTCGGCCACCATGTTGAGCAGCACGTCGCCGGTCTCGTGGCCGAAGGTGTCGTTGATCGGCTTGAAGTGGTCGAGATCGATGAACAGCAGGGCCAGCTGCGCTTCGCTCTCCATGGCCTCTTTCAACCGCTGTTGCAGCAGCCGGCGGTTGGGCAGGTTGGTGAGGGGATCGTAGAAGGCGAGCCGGCGCATCATCTCCTCGCGGGCGGCCCGCTCCGTGATGTCACGGGTCACCCCCAGAATCGCCTCCGGCTCCCCTTGCTCGTTGCCGTGCAGGGTGGTGACCGTTTCGGTGGCCACCAGATGTCCCTCTTTGTGACGCAGCTGGGTACGAATGACGCAGCGGGTCTGCTCGTGGTCGCCGCGTTGCCAGGCGGCGAGGGAACCGCTCAGCTCGGCGCGCAGCTGCTTTCTGGATGTCTCCGGAATAAGCTGCCTGATGGGGAGGGTCAGCACGTCGATCGCCTCGTAACCGCTGAGCGGCAGGATGGCCGGGCTGACGTAGCGAAAGCGCAAGGTGGCGGTGTCCATGGTCCAGATCACGTCGGCGCTGTTCTCCGCCACGAAACGGTAGTGCTGCTCGCTCTGGGCCAGCTCGCGGGTGAGCCGCTGGCGGTCGCGCGCCTCCTGGCGCAGGCGCAGGTAGAGGTAGCAGAAGATGCCGAGCAGGGTCAGCAGGGAGAAGGTCACCAGCATGGCCACCGCCACGCTCTTGTCGAGCAGTTGGCGCTGCTGGCGGATCCGCTCCCGATCCGGGTTGTAGAGAAAGTGCTCGAGGTCTGGCAGGGCCGAGAGCAGGCCGGCCTCGAGGTAGCTTCTGGCGATCTGCTGCCAGCGCTCCGGCTGCATGTAGCCGGGCTCGACCAGATCTGGCTGCATCAGCTCCCGGGTGGCACTGGCTTCGAACTCCAGCTGCTCGCGGCCATAACCGCTCGGGTACTGCTCCATGATCCAGTTGATCATCTCGGCCGGGTTTTCCATGGCATAGCGCCACCCCTTGAGGCTCGCCTGTTGAAAGGCGTAGACCCGCTCCGGCCGGTTGTTCAGCTCGCGCTCCGAGGTGAACAGGTTGTCACCGTAGAAATCGAAGTCGATGCTGCGGGGGGAGAACACCCGGTAGGGGATCCCCATCCGGGCCAGATAGAAGGGCTCGGTGGTGCTGTAAGCACTGATGGCGTCTACCTGGCCGGCGAGCAGCGCCTTCAGCCCCTGTTCATAAGGCAGCTTGCTCCAGCTGCCCGGCGGGGCATGGCGATTGAGGTAGATCTGCAGCTCCTGGGAGCCGGGCTCCAGCATCAGCCGTTTGCCCGCCAGATCCGCCGGTTGGCGAATGTCGGGCCGCTCCAGGGTGAGCAGCACCAGCGGGGAATGCTGCAGCATGGAGGCCAGCACCACGACCTGCTGGCCACTGGCACGCGCCAGCAGCAGATCGCTGCCGCTGACCCCGTACTGGGCATTGCCCGACATCACCTCGTTGACCACATTGGTGCCGGTGACGGCGGGTCGCAGGGTGACATCCAGCCCGGCATCTCGATAGAAGCCTCTGGCCTGGGCCGCGTAATAACCGGCAAACTGGAACTGATGTTGCCAGGGCAGTTGCACCACTATCTTGTCCACCGCCTTGGATGGCAGGGAGAAAAGGGTGCAAAACATCGCTGAACCAAGCATGGGCAGATACCGGAGCAGGCGATGAAGGGAGGAATTTACGACACTCATACTCATTCCTCTCGGGAGACGGGGGTCAGTCCTAGAGTCAAACAATTCCTTGTTGCCCGCAAGGGGGCGAAAGGGCGCTGGAATGGGGGATGCGCAACAGAAAAAAAGATTTCTGTGTCACTCATCACATTTGGCTTTCCTGCTCGGTATTTTTGGCAATTATGCGAATAATTACGGAGCCATATGACCAATAAAAACGGTCGCATTTTAATCGTATTTGCCAGCCGTTTACCTCAATATCAGTGAGTGATTACTTAATTTTCAGCGCAATGCGTCAGCCTGTGTCGCCGTATCAACGGATACATTCATGTTGCTGTCAGATTGTGTCGATCTTTCATTTGTTGCGTTATCAGTCAGTAACAGGCCGAAACAGGCAGAAGGGGGCCGGATCCTGTCGACCCCGGTGTTATGATAGCGACTCTTCCATCCCGATGAGGCCTTCTCATGTCCCGATTGCGTCTGTTGCTGTCCGACTCTCACGACCCCCTGTTCAACCTGGCGGTGGAGGAGTGCATCTTCCGTCAGATGGATCCGAACCAGCGGGTGCTGTTCCTGTGGCGCAATGCCAATACCGTGGTGATCGGCCGGGCCCAGAACCCCTGGAAGGAGTGCAACACCCGTCGCATGGAGGAGGACGGGGTGACGCTGGCTAGGCGCAGCAGCGGCGGCGGCGCCGTGTTTCACGACCTTGGCAACAGCTGCTTCACCTTCATGGCGGGCAAGCCGGAGTACGACAAGAGCATCTCCACCGCCATCGTGCTGGACGCGCTCACGCGGCTCGGGGTCGAGGCGTTTGCCTCCGGGCGCAACGATCTGCTGGTGGCGACCCCGGACGGGGAGCGCAAGGTGTCGGGCTCGGCCTATCGGGAGACCCATGATCGCGGTTTTCACCACGGTACCTTGCTGCTGGACGCAGACCTCGGCCGGCTCGCCAACTACCTCAATCCCGACCCCAAGAAGCTGGCGGCCAAAGGCATCAGCTCGGTGCGCAGCCGGGTGGCCAACCTCTGCGAGCTGCTGCCGGGCCTCGATCACCAACAGGTGAGCGAGGCGCTGCAGGAGGCCTTCTTCAGCCACTATGGCGAGCGGGTGCAGCCCGAGCATATCTCCCCCGAGCAGATGCCCGATCTGCCGGGCTTTGCCGACACCTTCGCCCGCCAGCGCAGCTGGGAGTGGAACTTCGGCCATGCGCCTGCGTTCAGCCATCAGCTGGACGAGCGCTTCGGCTGGGGCGGGGTGGAGCTGCACTTCGACGTGGAGAAGGGGGTGATAGGGCGGGCGCAGATCTTCAGCGACAGCCTGGATCCGGCGCCGCTCGATGCGCTGGCCGCGCGGCTGCCCGGCACGGCCTACCGCGCCGATGCCCTCGACGACCTGCTGCGCCAGTGGCGCAGCGAGTTTGCGGCCCGGGAGCTCGAGCTGGAAGAGCTCTCTCGCTGGTTGCTGGCGGCGCTGCGCTGACGCTTTTCTCGCCGATGGGGCGGGTGGATCACAAAATCAAAAGAGGCGCCCGAAAGGCGCCTTTTTGCCAGCCGCCGTCCGCCCTCATGCATGACAAAAAGTAGGGGAGGCCATTAGATATTGTCGCTGTTTCAAACGGCGACCCAGGGGTATAAGGACTGCACATTTGCTGTACTAATGGTATAAAAATGAGTGACTTGGTCTATTTGAAAGATGAAGGCGTCAACGCCATCCACCCCGAATTCGAACGTCGTTTTGCCACAGTCAAAGCCAACTTCTTCTCGCGCAACCCCGATCTCTGGCCGGTCTTTCGTGAACCCGGTTTTGCCACCCTCAACGAGTTTCGTGCCCGTGGCCTGGCCCCGGCGGCGCGGCTCAATGACTGGCCCGATGGCCGCGCCCGCCTCGCCGACTTGTGCGAGACCATGCCGGTGCCGGCCACCATGCGCACCCCGGGCGAGCCCATGGCCGAGCTGCTGTTTGCCGGCGCCCTGTCCAAAGACTGGGAGAACCCCTCCAGCGTCGAGAACGTCATCACCATGCCGGCGGACCCCGCCATCTACGGCGCCCAGATGGGGATCCTCGCCAACCCGAACCTGGTCTACTCCGAATATGCCGGGGTGGCCGAGGAGCTGGAGAAGAAGGTGGTGCGCCAGATAGCGCTGCTGGCGGGTTACGATCCGGCCCGCGCCACCGGCATCTTCACCCAGGGGGGGACCTTCTGTAACCTCTACGGCTACCTGCTCGGCATCCGCAAGAGCCTGCCGGAGGCCAAGCACAAGGGGCTCGGCCACTATCAGGATTACCGCATCATCAACTCCCAGGGCGGCCACTACTCCAATATCACCAACCTCTCCCTGCTCGGGGTCGACATCGAGAACAAGACCATCCGCATCCAGGTAGGCGAGAACAACGACATCGATCTCGACCACCTGGAGCGCACCCTGACCGCCTGCTTTGCTCTCAAGCACGTGGTGCCCACCATCATGCTCACCATGGGCACCACCGATACCTTCGGGGTGGACCAGGTGAAACCCGTGGTCGAGCTGCGGGATCGGCTGTGCGAGCGGTTCGAGGTGGCGGTCAAGCCGCACATCCACGTCGATGCCGCCATCGGCTGGTCGATGATCTTCTTCCTGGACTACGACTTTGCCGCCAACCCGCTGGCCATCAACAGCGCCACTCTGGCGGGGATCGAGCGCAACGTGAGCCGCTTTGCCGAGCTCAAATACGCCGACTCCTTCACCGTCGACTTCCAGAAGTGGGGCTATGTGCCCTACACCTCCAGCCTGGTGATGATCAAGGAGCAGGACGACCTCAAGGCGATGGAGAACGACCCGGAGAACTTCTCCTACTTTGAGCGGGACATTCAGGGCCAGACCCACCTGCAGTCCACCATCGAGTGCTCCCGCGGGGCGAGCGGCCTGTTCGGCGCCTATGCGGCGCTCAACTACCTGGGGGTGGAGGGCTACCGCACCGTGCTGGCCCACTGCCTGCAAAACGCCAACTATTTCCGCTTCCGGTTAAGCCAGCTCGGCAACGTCAAGCTGGTGGCCCAGGAGAACCAGGGGCCGAGCGTGGGCTTCAAGATCTACAACCCCGAGTGGGTGCAGGACCCCGACGCCGAGTTTGCCTTCGAGCTGGCGCGCAGCCCGGATGCGGCCTACAAGGCGCGCTTGCAGCGCAACACCGACTACCACCGCAGCCTCTTCACCGGGCGCGGCAAGGTGGGGCTCTACACCAACTGGGTGGAGGCCATCGCTCACTCCGACTATGACGCCCGTGGCAAGTACTCCTACATCGCCGGGGAGAAGGCGGTCTTCATGAACCCGGCCTGCGGCCGCGAACAGATAGACGCCTTTATCGACCATATCCGCGGCTGATGGTGCAGCAGCGACGGGGCGCAGGCGGGTTTCCCCCTGCGCCCTGCTTTTTTATACGCCAAGCAATTGAATCAAAAGGGCTTGCTTGCGAATTGCCCGGGAAGTGTGAGGCGCTGCACGTTCCTCCCCTCTGTCTCCCTTTCTGACTTTTATCCCCCTGTTTTTTCCGTACGGTATGGACTCCAACGGGTTGATTTTCAGCCGTGGACATCAACAAAGGAGTCGTTATGGACAAGCACAGACGCAGAGTCACCCTGGGGCTGTTGAGTACCCCCCTGGTCGCCACCCTGGCCGGCTGCAACAGCAGCAATGACAGCCAAGGGAGTGCGGGGGATTTTCGCACCACCCTGACCGACCGGCTGAGCGCCGAGCTGCACGACGAGCAGACGGCCCGCCAGCTGGCCCCCTTCATCGAGGAGGCCTGCTTCAACATGACCCCGTCCCGGGTCGCCATCGACCAGGCTCACTGCGTCATCGCCTTTGCCTTTGGCAACCGCCCCAACGCTTCGGGCAACCCGGATGAACTGGCCGAGCCCGGCCCCATGAACGAGGCGCTGGCCGCCTGCTGCGCGGCCCTCTATCGGCAAAAGCCGGTGCCCATGTACGTGCAGTGGGAGATCGCCCGCTTCCTCGACTCGGCCCGCTATCCCGATATCCCGGCCCGGGATGTCATCTCCATCGAGCCTTACTGGGATGATGAGGGCAAGCTGGTCTACCTCAGTACGGACGGGGTGGTGGAGGCCATCGTCAGGGATTATGCCGGCGGAGAGGCCGCCGCCCTCGGCACGGCGGCCGTCATCGGTCACCGTGACCATGTCAAACGCTGCATCATCACCTGCCGTGCCCGCAAGGTGGCGAGCCATGCCCCGGAGGGGATCGAACTGCCCGTCTGGTATGACGAGCAATCCGATCAACCCTGGACCCGTCGCCGCGACCTCTATGTATTGCAGGACATGTCTGTTCAGTTGCTCGGGATAGCTCAGGCGAATATCGCTCAGGCTTATCCGAACGGCTGAGGAGGCCGCTCGGCGGATAGTGCAGTAGCGGATAGTGCAGTAGCGGATGGTGCAGTAGATGGCGCAGTAAAAGAAAACGGCGGGATGATCCCGCCGTCTTTTATTGAAATGACTCCGCTTACTGTTTCTGGATGGCGGTCACGGTGAGCTTGCCGGCCGGGTTCTCGGCGTGAAAGCGCACCGCATCTCCCACTTTCAGATCCTGGAGCAGGGCCGGATCGGCCACCCGAAAGACCATGGTCATGGCGGGCATCTTGAGGTTGTCGATCGCCTCGTGCTTGATGCCGACCTTGCCGTTGGCCGCGTCGATGCGAGTGATGACCCCCTTGGTCATCATCATCTCGCCCATCTCGCTCATGCCCTCCATTTGCCCCATCTGGCTCATGTCGTGGCCCTGATGGTTCATCATCTCGGCAGCCTGCAGGCTGGTGTGGGTAGCGAGGCCCATCAGCAGGGTCAGTGTCAGCATCTTGTAGTTCATCCTGGTTTCCTTGTTTGGCTTATGGAGTTGCAACGGGGTTGCTGTTTGTCCGCTTGAAAATGGTCTGTTCATCAGAGTGATGACTCCTGCTGATCCGCGGTGGTCAGCTGTTGCAGGGAACGACTGCGCCACAGGTAGTAGGCGGCGGGTAGTACCAAGAGGGTGAGCACCAGCGCACTCACCATGCCGCCAATCATGGGGGCGGCGATGCGTTGCATCACCTCGGAGCCGGTGCCGTGGCTCCACATGATGGGCAGCAGGCCTGCGATGATGGTCACCACCGTCATCATCTTGGGGCGCAGGCGCAGGGCGGCGCCGTGGATCACCGCCCGGTGCAGGCCCGCCTTGTCCGGCTTGCCGCTGGCGAAGAGGTCGTCCCAGGCGTGGTTGAGGTAGACCAGCATCAGGACGCCGGTCTCCACCGCTACCCCGGCCAGGGCGATAAAGCCGACCCCGACTGCCACCGAGAGGTTGAAGTCGAGCAGCCAGAGGGTCCAGATCCCGCCCACCACCGCCAGCGGCAGGGTGGTGAGAATGAGCAGCACCTCCTGGAAGCGGCGAAACGCCAGATAGAGCAGCAGCACTATGATGGCGATGGTGAGCGGCACCACGTAGGCGAGGCGCGCCTTGGCCCGTTCCATGTATTCGAACTGACCGGACCAGGTGAGGGCGTAGCCCGCCGGCAGCACCAGCTGCTTGTCTACCTCGGCCTTGGCCTGTGCCACAAAAGAGCCAATGTCGCGGCCGCGAATGTCGATGTAGACCCAGCCGTTGAGGCGCGCGTTTTCACTGCGTAGCATGGGGGCCTCGTCGCTGATGTAAACCCGCGCCACGTCCGCCAGGGCGATACGCGCGCCGCTCGGGGTGACCACCGGCAGCAGCTCGAGGCTGGCCACCGAGTCGCGATAGCTCTGGGGGTAGCGCAGGTTGATGGGGTAGCGCTCGCGCCCCTCGATGGTCTGGCCCACCTCCATGCCGCCCACTGCGGTGGCGAGCACCGCCTGCACGTCGGCGATGTTGAGGCCGTAACGGGCCGCTTTCAGCCGGTCGATGTCAACCTTCACATAGCGGCCACCCGCCACCCGCTCGGCGTAGACCGATGAGGCGCCCTTCACCTTGCCGACGATCTGTTCAAGCTGTTGGCCGAGCTGCTGGATCACCTTGAGATCGGGCCCCGCAATCTTGATGCCGACCGGGGTCTTGATGCCGGTGGCCAGCATGTCGATGCGGGTCTTGATGGGGGGGACCCAGGCGTTGGTGAGGCCGGGGAAGCGGATGAGGGAGTCGAGCTCTTCTTTGAGCTTCTCCGGGGTCATGTCGGGGCGCCATTGATCGCGGGGCTTGAGCTGGATGCTGGTCTCCATCATCACCAGATCTGCAGGGTCGGTGGCCGATTCGGCGCGCCCCGCCTTGCCGAACACGTTCTGTACCTCGGGTACGGTACGGATCAGCTTGTCGGTCTGCTGCAAAATCTCCCGCGCCTTGCCCACCGAGATATTGGCCGCGGTGGTGGGCATGTACATGATGTCCCCTTCATCCAGCGGCGGAATGAACTCGGAGCCCAGGTATTTGAGCGGCCAGAAGCCCGCCACCATCACCACGGCGGCGATGGCCAGGGTGGTTTTCGGACGGGCCAAGACGGCCTTGAGCAAAGGCACATAGCCCTGGCTCAGCCAGCGGTTGAGCGGGTTGGCCTGCTCCGCCAGTACCTTGCCGCGGATGAAGTAGCCCATGATCACCGGCACCAGCGTGATGGCGAGCCCGGCCGCCGCCGCCATGGCATAGGTCTTGGTGTAGGCGAGCGGGTGGAACATCCGCCCCTCCTGCGCCTCCAGCGCGAACACCGGCAGGAAGCTGATGGTGATGATCAGCAGGGAGAAGAAGATGGCGGGGCCCACCTCGATGCTCGCCTCGGTGATGATACGCCAGCGGTTCTTGTCGGTGAGCGCCTCCCGCTCCATGTGCTTGTGGACGTTCTCGATCATCACGATGGCGCCATCCACCATGGCGCCGATGGCGATGGCGATGCCGCCGAGCGACATGATGTTGGCGTTGATCCCCTGCAGGTGCATCACGATAAAGGCGGTCAAAATCGCAATAGGGAGGGAGATGACCACTACCAGGGATGAGCGCAGGTGGAACAGGAAGGCGAGGCAGACCAGCACCACCACCGCGAATTCCTCCACCAGCTTGCCGGAGAGGTTGTCGATGGCGCGCTGGATAAGGTCGGAGCGATCGTAGACGGTGACCACCTCCACCCCCTCTGGCAGGCTGCTTTTCAGCTGGGCGAGCCGCGCCTTGACCCCGTCGATGGTGTGCTGGGCATTCTCGCCGTAGCGCATGACGATGATGCCGCCCACCACTTCCCCTTCACCGTTGAGCTCGGCCAGGCCGCGCCGGCTCTGGGGGCCGGTGACCACATCCGCCACGTCACCCAGCAGCAGCGGGGCGCCGCGCACAGTGGTACCGAGCGGGATCTGCTTCAGATCCTCCACGCTTTTGAGATAGCCGTTGGAGCGCACCATGTACTCCGCTTCCGCCATCTCGATGACGGAAGCGCCGGTCTCCTGATTGCCCTGCTTGATGGCGGTCTCGATAAGGGAGAGCGGGATGCCGTAGGCGCGCAGCTTGTCCGGGTCGACCCGCACCTGATACTGACGCACCATGCCGCCCACGGTGGCGACTTCGGAGACCCCCTCCACCGTCTGCAACTCGTACTTGAGGAACCAGTTCTGCAGGGAGGTGAGCTCGCTCAGGTCATGCTTGCCGGTTCTGTCCACCAGCGCGTACTGATAGACCCAGCCCACCCCGGTGGCATCGGGGCCGAGCTGGGGACGGGCGGAGGCGGGCAGGTTGGGCGCAACCTGGCTCAAATACTCCAGCACCCGGGCGCGGGCCCAGTAGAGGTCGGTGTTGTCGTCAAACAGCACATAGACGAAGGAGTCGCCGAAGAAGGAGTAGCCGCGCACCGTGGTGGCGCCCGGCACCGCCAGCATGGCGGTGGTGAGCGGGTAGGTCACCTGATCCTCCACCACCTGGGGTGCCTGGCCCGGATAGGCCGTCTTGATGATCACCTGCACGTCGGAGAGATCCGGCAGGGCGTCCACCGGGGTCTGTTTGACCGACCAGAGCCCCCAGGCGGTGAGCATTAGGGTCAACAGCAGCACCAGAAAGCGGTTGCCGATGGACCAGCGAATAATCGACGGGATCATGATTGGGCTCCTTGCTCATTTGGTGCAGAGAGCGAAGAGCGGTTGTCTGTCAGGCAGCGAATGATGGAAGGGATCATGACTTCTTCTCCATCTCGGGCATCGCCATCTGATGCTGGCTATGGTCCATGCCTTCCATCTTGCCCATCTCATCTGCTGCAGGCTTGGTGGCATCGCCGGTTGCTGGCGCTTGCTCCTGATGGATGGTGGTGATGCGGTACTCATCCCCCTCCTGCATCACCTGCAGATGGAGGGTCTGCCCCTCGGCCAGTTGGCTGATGTCGACCCCGTCGGCCACGGTGAACTCCATCTCCATGGCGGGCCACTGCCACTCGGGGATGGGCCGGTGGGAGACCATCAGGGTGCGACTGGCCAGATCGATGCTTTCAACTTCGCCCTGGGTCCACACCTGGGCAGGGCGCACCGCCGTCATGCGCTGGAAGTCCGAATCGATGGCCGATTCGGAGTCGAGCAGAAACTGGGCCGAGCTGACGATGCTGTCCCCCGCTTCGACCCCTGCCTTGATGGCGACCTTGTCGCCAAACTGGGGGCCCAGGGTGACGGCGACCGACTTGAAGCTGCCATCCCCCAGCGCCAACACCAGCCTGTCCTGGCTGCCGGTGCGGATCACCGCTTCGCTCGGTACCACCAACCGGGGTTCGCCCTGCCCGGTGCGAATGCTCACCTTGGCGAACATATTGGGTTTCAGGAACTCGTCCGGGTTGGCGAAGCGCAGCCGCACCTTGAGAGTACGGGTGGCAGCATCCAGGGTCGGGTAGAGGTAATCGACCCGACCCTGCCAGTGGCGGCCGGGGGCGTAGTCGAGGGTCATGGTGACCGGATCGCCCACCTTCAGCTGGGCCGCCTGGCGCTCGAACACCTCGGCACTCACCCACACCTGCTTGAGGGTGCTGATGTTGAAGAGCGCTGCGGCGGGCTCCACATACTGGCCCTCGCGCACCTTCAGCTCGGAGACATAACCGCTGCTGGGGGCATAGATGCGCACCGTCTCCTGCACCTGGCGGCTGCGCTTGAGGGCTGCTATCTGATCTGCCGGCACCTGCAAGGATTTGAGCTTGCCCTCGGCGGCGCGCAGCAGCAGGGGGTTGGCGGTGTTGAGAGCGAGCAGATACTCGTGCTGGGCATTGACCAGATCCGGGGCGTAGAGCTCGTAGATCAGGCTCCCCTTGCTCACCTGCTGCCCCTCGCTCTTGATGGCGAGGGTGCGGATCCAGCCTGCCATGCGGGCGTTGACCGCCTCCAGCCGGTCCTCGTCATAGCCGACGTAGCCCACCGTCTCGATCTGCTGGTGGATGGGCAGTTTCTCCACCTTGGCGAGCCGAACCCCCAGGTTCTGCTGGATCTCGGGGCTGATGGTGACTGTGCCGGGTGAGCCCCCCTGTTTTTCCTCATAGACGGGGATGAAGTCCATCCCCATGTTGTCCTTGGCGGGAGCATCGCGCTTGTCGCGCGGATCCATGGGGTTGACCCAGTAGAGCGGCGTCTTCTCCTTGGCTGCAGTGCCAGTTGTGGTCTGTTTGGCGGCCCAGTAGCCGCCACCGGCGCCGAGGGCTAGCAGCAGGGCGGACATCAACAACGTCTTGTTCATGACAAGCCTCCGGCGCGCGGGAGGCGAAGGGACGGCGGGCACGGCCGCGCATTGGCAGACCGGGTAACGGGGGTGGATGACATGATATCTCTTCTCTTCTGTCAGGCCGCCGGTGTGGTGGTGTGCGATGGCAGGGCATCACCACGAGGCGGCAAACGGGGCGCAGCTGTGTCAGCGCGCACGGCTCCCTGCGCGCGGGCCGGTTTGGCCAGGGCGCAGGGTCAGGCAAGGCGGCAGAAAACGGGCAAGCCTAGGCTTGCTGTTGCCGCGAGAGAAGATCTTTCTAGTGGCGCAGCACCGACAACATCAGGTGTCGGCGCGGCCAGGAGGGAGGGTGGGTGCCGCGGGATCGCAGGAAGGGATCCCGCAACCAGTTGTCCAGCACGCTGCTCGCCGTCCCGAGGGGCAGCAGCAACAGCGGCAGCGCGAGCAGGGTCAGCAGGGCTGCCAGCAGCGGCAGGCCGGGAGTGCCGGTCGAGGTGAGCCCGCCGTGCATCTGGCACTCCTGGCTGGCAGCATCTTGGGCTCCCGCATCCGGGCTTGCCCCGTGGCAGGAGAGCCCCTGCATGGTGCTGTCGCTCATGGCCTGATTGTCGTGAGTCATGGCGGCATTGAGGGCATCCACCCCGTGCCAGCCGATGCAGAGGGTGAGATTGCAGACGAGCATCAGCCCCAGCAACAGCCGGGCAATGCGTTCGATGGGCAATCTCGCTACGAGCATGGGGAAATCCTGACAATGACTGGGGGCACTGTAAACCTTACCTTGAGAGCAAGGTCAAGGTATGTGGGCAACGGGATGGCTGCCGCGTGATCCCGCTCGCGGCTCGGGCCCGGTTGCGAGGTGTTGGCCCGTCTGGCGGATAAAAAAAGCCCCCGCATGGCGGGGGCTGTGACTCACGACTTACGACTTGGGTTGCGCCGTCTTGCTGCCGGCGCGTTCCGAGCGCCGCATGATGAGGCGGAAGAACAGCGGGATGAAGAAGATGGCGATGAAGGTCGCCGCCAGCATGCCGCCGATGACCGGCCAGCCGAGGGCATGGCGGCTCGCCGCCCCGGCCCCGCTGGAGGTGACCAGCGGCACACAGCCGAGGATGAAGGCGAGCGAGGTCATGACGATGGGGCGAAAACGCAGCCGCGCCGCCTCCAGCGCCGACTCGATGAGGCTCATGCCCTCTTCGTGCTTCATCACCGCGAACTCCACGATCAGGATGGCGTTCTTGGCCGCCAGCCCGACGAGGGTCACCAGTCCTATCTGGAAGTAGACGTTGTTGGTCAGACCCACCAGCCAGGTGGCCAGCAGGGCGCCGAACAGGGCGAACGGGACGGCGGTGATCACCGCAAACGGCAGGCTCCAGCGTTCGTACTGGGCCGCCAGGATGAGGAAGATCATCACGATGCCGAAGCCGAACGCGGTGCCCGCACTGCCGGCGGCCGCTTTCTCCTGATAGGCGGAGCCGGTCCACTCCAGCTTGGCGTCGTTGCCGAGGGACTCGTCGGCCACGGCTTCCAGCGCGGCGATGGCCTGGCCGGAGCTGTAGCCCGGCGCCGGCTGCGCCATGATCTTGGCCGCCTGGAAGATGTTGAAGCGCTCCACCAGTTCGGGGCCGGTGGCGTCACGCACCGTCACCAGGCTGCTGAGCGGGATCATTTCCCCCTTGTCGGAGCGCACATAGACGTTGCGGATGTCGCTCTTCTTGGCGCGGTAGTCTGCCTCGGACTGCAACTGCACCCGGTAGGTACGGCCGAACTGGTTGAAGTCGTTGACATAGACCTGGCCGAAGGTGGCCTGCATTGTGTCGAACACGGCGTTGATGGGCAGCCCCAGCGCCTTGGCCTTCTCGCGATCCAGATCGAGATAGACCTGGGGCACGTTGGCGCGGTAGGTGCTGGTCACGCTGGCGAACTCGGGGCGCTGCTTGGCCGCCTCGAGGAAGCGCTGCACCTCGGCCGAGAAGGCCTGGGCATTGCCGGTGCTGCGGTTTTGCAGGTAGGCCTCCAGCCCGCCGGTGGTGGACATGCCGGTGATGGGGGGCGGGTTGAAGGAGGCGACGAAGCCGTCCGCCAGCCCCATCAGGCTCATGCCCTGGAAGGTCTTGGCCAGGGAGAAGGAGTCCTGCCCGGCACCTTGCCGCTCGCTCCAGTCCTTGAGGGTGATGAAGCTGATGCCGCTGTTGCTGATGATGGCGTTGGAGAGGATGTCAAAGCCCGAGAAGGTGATGACGTCCTTCACGTTGGGGTTGGCCATCGCCATCTGGTCGAAGTCGTTCGCCACCGCCTGGGTGCGGGTGAGGGAGGCCGCATCCGGCAGCATGACGGCGGAGAGCAGGTAGCCCTGATCTTCGTTCGGCACCAGCTCGCCCGGCACCTTCATCAGCAGGCCGTAGATGGAGACCAGGATGAAGGCGATGATGGTGAACGCCACCCCGACCCGGCGGTTGAGGAAGGCGACACCGCGCACGTAACGGCGGGTGAGGCCGTCGAAGGCGTTGTTGAACCAGACGAAGAAGCGGGCCGGCTTGTGGTGGCCCTCTTTGAGCAGCACGGCGCAGAGGGCCGGCGACAGGGTCAGTGCCACCAGACCGGAGATGGCCACCGACACCGCCACCGTGATGGCGAACTGCTTGTACATGACCCCGGTCATGCCGCCCATGAAGGCGACCGGCAGGAACACGGCGCACAGTACCAGCACGATGGCGACCACCGGGCCGGAGACCTCCTGCATGGCGAGGATGGCGGCCTCTTTGGGCGAGCACTTCTTCTCCTGCATGATCCGCTCGACGTTCTCCAGCACCACGATGGCGTCATCCACCACGATACCGATGGCGAGCACCATGCCGAACAGGGTCAGCAGGTTGATGGAGAAACCCAGCACCAGCATGCCGGCGAAGGTCCCGATCAGCGACACCGGCACCGCGATACAGGGGATCAGGGTGGCGCGGAAGTTCTGCAGGAACAGGTAGACCACCACGAACACCAGCACGATCGCCTCGAACAGGGTGTGTACCACCTCCTCGATGGAGATCTTCACGAACTCGGTGGTGTCGTAGGGGATCTGGTATTCGATGTCCTGCGGGAAGCGCTCCTTGAGGCGCAGCATGGTGGCGTGCACCTGATCGGCTACCGCCACGGCGTTGGCGCCCGGTTGCAGATAGGTGGCGATACCGATGGCCGGTTTGCCGTTGGCCTTGGCCAGCAGGTCGTAGTCCTTGCCACCGAGCTCTACCCTGGCCACGTCCTTGACCCGGATCTTCGAACCGTCCGGCATGGAGCGGATGATGATGTTCTGGAACTCGCGCACATCCTCCAGCCGTCCCTTGGTCTGCACCGTGTAGGTGAAGTCGATGGGGGCCGTGGTGGGTTGGGCGCCGATCTTGCCGGCCGCGAACTGGGTGTTCTGCTCGCGGATGGCGCCGATCACGTCGCTCGGGGTGAGTTCGAGCTGGGCCAGCCGATCCGGCCTGAGCCAGATGCGCATGGCGTAGTCGGTGCCGCCGAACAGGGTGGTGTCACCGACCCCGGGAATCCGCTTGAGCTCGTCGATGATGTTGAGCAGGGCGTAGTTCGACAGGTAGGTGGTGTCGAAGGTGCCGTTAGGCGATTGCAGGGTGACCACCTGCAGGATCGAGGTCGATTTCTTCTTGACCGTCACCCCCTGCTTCTTCACCTCTTCCGGCAGCTGGGCCATGGCGGCCGAGACCCGGTTGTTGACGTTGATGGTGGCCTGATCCGGATCGGTGCCGATCTCGAAGTAGACGTTGAGGTTCATCTGGCCGTTGGAGGCCGAACCCGACTGCATGTAGAGCATCCGCTCCACGCCGTTGATCTGCTGCTCGAGTGGTGCAGCCACCGTCTGGGAGATCACCTCGGGGGTGGCGCCCGGATAGAAGGCAGTGACCGACACCACCGGCGGGGTGATCTGCGGGTACTGCTCGATGGGGAGCGATCGCATCGCCGCCAACCCGCCCAGCACTATGATGATCGAAATCACGCTGGCGAAGATGGGGCGTTCGATGAAGAACTTGGAAAACATACGAACTCCTTACTTGGCCGCGTTCTGGCCGACCATCTTGGTGGTGATCGCCTTCATCTCTTCGGCAGAGACGGGCTTGACCACGGCGCCGGGACGGGCCTTCATCAGCCCCTCGACGATGTAGCGCTCACCGGGCTCGAGGCCGCTGTCGATCAGCACGCCGCTGTCGACCACGGAACCCAGCTTGACCGGGCGGGGCACCACCTTGTTCTCTTTGTCCACCACCATCACCATGCGGTCGGCCTGGGACTGGACGATGGCGCGCGGCGGCACCAGGATGGCATTTTTGCGGGTGCCCAGATCGATGGTCATGCGCACGAACTGGCCCGGCAGCAGCACGCCGTCCTTGTTGTCGAAGATGGCACGGGCCCGGATGGTGCCGGTCTGTGGGTCGACCCGGCTGTCGGAGAAGTTGAGCTTGCCCGCCTCGGGATAGACGGAGCCGTCTGCCAGCCGGATGTGGGTGCGCCAGTTGGTGGCATCCTTGGCCTCAATCAATCCCTTTTTCACCGAGTTCTCGAAGTTGAGGCGATCCTGCTCCGAGTAGGAGAAGTTGACGTAGAGGGGATCGAACTGGGTGATGGTGGTGAGCAGGCCGTTTTCGCCGCTGGTGGAGATGAGGCTGCCCTCGGACTGGGAGCTCTTGCTCGCCATGCCGTTGATGGGGGCGGTGACCTGGGTGTAGCTGAGGTTGAGTTCGGCCTCTTTCACCTTGGCCTGGGCGGCCTGATGGCTGGCGATGGCCGCCTCGTAGTTGGCGATGGTGTCGTCATAGTCCTTGCGGCTCACCACCTGACGCTTGAACAGCGGGATGATGCGATCCCGGTCGGCGCGGGCCTTGTTGAGGCGGGCCTGCTCCTGGGCCAGGGTGCCCTTGGCCTGCTCCAGCGCCACCTTGTAGGGTTCGGGGTCGATCAGGAACAGCGCCTGACCGGCGGTGACCGGCTGCCCCTCGATGTAGGTGCGCTTGAGCAGGATGCCGCTCACCCGGGAACGCACGTCAATTTCGCGAAAGCCGGCGGTCTCGCCCACCATCTCGGTGGTCATCGGCACGTCGGTCAGCTTGACCTCGGCCACCACCACGGGCACGGGCGGCAGTGCCTGGGCTCCGGTGGCCGGTTCATCACCACAGGCGGTCAGTGCGCTGGCCAGTGCCAGGGCGATACAGCCGCGCTTGAACATCTCTTCCCTGACGTATTGCACCTTCATCATCACACTCCTGTGGGATGGTGCGCGATTGCCGCGCCCAGCCTTTTTCTTCATGAACATGGTTAACTGCATGGTTACAAATTTAACTCATTGGATTACTGACAGTTTTCTAATGATAGAGCACGAATATTGAACCCAGGCTGCTCGACACTGAAAGTTGTCGGTGTCGATCGCGCAGTGGCGGAGGGGGCCGCGACAATTTGTGTCAGTCTGGCAGACCCTGCATCGTGACCTTGCTGGGGAGCAGGAGACCCGGAGGGAATTATAAGAAGGAAAAAGCGGGGGAAGTGGGGGCTTGGTCACAGAGGGGGCTTCAAATGCCCCCTCCGTTGTCGTTATCAGGCGAAGCAGGCCCAGATGGGGGCGTGATCCGAAGGCTTGTCGATGCCGCGCAGCTCGTAGTCGATGCCGGTCTCGGTCACGGTGTCCTTGAGGGCGTCGGAGGCCATGATGAGGTCGATGCGCAGGCCCCGGTTCTCGTCAAAACCCCTGGAGCGGTAGTCAAACCAGGAGAAGCGCTCGTACTCGGTGGGGTTGGCGGCGCGGAAGGTATCGGTCAGGCCGAACCCTTTCAGGCGTTCCATCCATTCGCGCTCGATGGGCAGGAAGGAGCACTTGCCATCCCGCAGCCAGCGCTTGCGATTGGCCTCGCCGATGCCGATGTCGAGATCGGTGGGGGAGATATTCATATCCCCGATCAGCACCAGCTGGTCATCCGGCGTGTGGTTGGTCTCCAGATAGTGCTGCAGATCTTCGTAGAACTTCTGCTTGGCCGGGAACTTGGTCTCGTGATCCTGGCTTTCACCCTGCGGGAAGTAGCCGTTCATCACCTTGATGAGGGAGCCGTCTTCGCGCTCGAAGGTGGCCATGATCATCCGGCGCTGGGCCTCTTCATCGTCGGTGGGGAAGCCTTTCTCCACCTTGACCGGCTTCTGCTTGCTCATGATGGCCACCCCGTAGTGGGCCTTCTGGCCGTGAAACGCCACGTGATAGCCCATGGCCTCCACGTCGGCCAGCGGGAAGGCCTCGTCGTGTACCTTGATCTCCTGCAGGCCGATCACATCCGGCTGATGCTTGTCGATGATGGCTTGCAGCTGGTGCAGGCGGGCGCGCAGGCCATTGATATTGAAAGAGATGATCTTCATGTCCGGGATGCTCATGTCATTTTTATAAGTGGCTATTGGACTAGGAATCCGCCGTGGATGCAAGTGAAGGCGAGGGGCCACATCCGGGGCGGGCCGCCCGCCGCAGCGGGTTCAGCGGGTCATCTTCTTGACAAACACCACCACAAACAGCGCCAGCGTGAAGCTGCCGGTGAAGGCCTCGAAGGCGGCGAAGAGGCGCGAGAGGCCGATGGGGGTGAAGTCGCCATAACCCAGGGTGGTGAAGGTCACCACGCTGTAGTAGAGGCACTCCAGCAGGAAGATGGCGTTCTGCTCAAAAGGGGCGCCGGGCCGGTAGATGAGGTGGTTGCCGTTGAAGCTCAGGCCAAAGAAGAAGTAGAAGATGCTGCAGATGAAGATGAGCAGCAGGGAGAAGAGCACCACCCGCATGGGGGCCTCGCCGTAGCCGCAGAACAGATCGACGATCCAGGAGGTGAAGCGCTGGGTCGACCAGAACGGCAGCTGCAGCCGGCGCATGGTCAGCTCCTGCTGGATGTAGCGGCCGGACATGGTGAAGATGCCTTGCGCCTCCGAGGCCTTGCGCAGATCGCGATAGGTCTCTTCGGCCTCCTTCAGCCAGATGCGGGCCTGCACCGGGTCGCGCTCCTTGCGGCCGCGCCGCTCCTGCATCAGCCGCTTGCCGGTATCCAGGTTGTCGAGGCGAGTGTTGTGCCAGCGAATGCCGAGCAGGTTGACGTCGTCGAGGGTGGCGCAGTGCAGGTTCGCTTCGCTGAGATCCGCCTTCATCAGGCTGCCGCCCTTGATGCGAATGCCGTAGAGGTGGGCCCCCTGCAGATTGGCACGGTAGAGGTTGCACTGCTCCAGCAGGAACCCCTGCGGGGCCCCTTTTTTCACCAGATTGAGGCCCGCCAGATTGGCGCGGGCCAGCTGCAGGCCGTGACACAGCCCGCCCTGCTGGATGTAGTGTTCCAGCTCGCGGGCGGTGTGGGGATCCTGATGATTGGCGTGGGGATCGTGCCAGCGGCACAGATCATGGTCCCCCGCCTCTTCGCTGCAGTGGCGACCGTCCGCCACCAGATATCGACACATGGCCATCGCCACTCTCCTCCCTTTGCCGAGTCAGTATCAGCATAGGCGAGCGTGCCCTGGTCAGCTGAGCTGGGTAAACTCCTGACGCAGCTTGCGAAAACGATCCTGCTGGGCCGGATTGAGGGGGATGCCGTCCAGCACCTCCAGGGTCTCCTTGCACTCGGCGCCAAACTCCGGACTCTTGCGGTTTTTCTGCATCAGCTGCAGCAGCACCTGGATCTTGTTGAGGGCGGCGCCGGTATTGGCCGGGGCCCGGCGCAGCGCCTCGCGAAAGTGGCCGAGGGCCTGCTCCAGCTCGCCGCTCTGATAGGCCTTGATGCCCAGCTCGTTGAGCTGCTGGTAGCGCTGGCGACGCTCGAGCACCGTTTTGTCGTCGCGGGTGGCCTGGATGCAGGTGGTGAGCAGCCGATCCTCGTCTTCGGCCAGCAGCGCCTGCAAACTCTCGGCATATTCGAACTCGCCGAGCTGATAGAGGGCGAGGATGGTCTCGCCCAGCAGGCTGGGGGGCATGGTGGCCGGCTGATCGAGCCAGTTCTGGTTGGCGCGGTAGAGCATCTTCTTGCCCTTGAGTAGCTCCCCCAGCGCGATCTGCACCCGGGCCTGGCAGATCTGCTCGAACACCGGGTAGTTGAACTCCGACATCATCAGCGAATCGCGGATGCGCGACAGGGCCGAGTTGACCTGCTTTTGCAGGTTGGCGATGTGGTAGATGTCGTTGCTGTTGAGGGCGTAGAGGGTCAGCGACTGGATATAGGCCCCCAGGTAGTGGGGGGTGCGATGGATGGAGTTGCGCGACAGGTCGATAAGCGACAGCAGCACGTCCTTGGCCTGGGCGTAGTCGTGGCGCAGCAGGCACACCTCCGCCAGCCGGCGGGAGAGCTGGACCGACTGGGGCGAGATGTCGACCGCTCGCTTGAGCTCCTGCTGGGCCTGTTCGTCATTGCCGAGCGCGAGCTGGGACTCTGCCAGCCAGAGGTGGGCCTCCACCATCAGCGGGGTGTTCTTGAGGGTGGCCTGCAGGTGGCTCACCGCCTCTTCGTTCAGCCCCAGGGTGTGGCACGCCTTGCCGAGGGTGAGCCGGGCCCAGCTGTTCTCCTGGCCGGCCAGCAGCTGGCGCATCAGGCTGCGGGCCTCCTTGGCCTGGCCCAGCTTGAGCTGGGTGTCGGCCTGCAGACAACGGCAGAAGTTGGCAAAGCGCGGCACCGCGTCGGCCCGCTCGGCGCAGGCGGCGAGCAGGGTGGGCAGATCCTCTTTGGCAAGGGCGCTGAACACGCTCTCCAGAGCCTGACGGCGGGCGAGGGCGCGTTTGAGGCGAAACGAAAACTGCTCCTGAGAGAAGGGCTTCATCAGGTATTCGTCGGGTTCGGCCTCCAGCGCGCTCAGCACCATGGCGCGGGAGCTGTCGCCGCTCACCATGATCACCACGCTCTGGGGCGGAATGAGCTTCTGATCCCGCAGGCTCTCCAGCAGCTGGCGCCCGTTCTCGCCGACCCCCAGCTCGTAATCGAGCAGGTAGATGTCAAAGGTCTCTTTCTGGCAGCGCCGCCTCGCCTCTTCGGCCGAGTTGGCATAGGTGATGCGGCTGATGCCGATGTTGATCAGCATCGCCTTCATCATCACCTGAAAGGAGCGCTGTTCGTTGACCAGCAGGATGCGCTTCGGTTTGGGTGGGGCTTTTTTCTCTGGCTCGGATTCCGGTGTCTGCATCTGTCTGGTCAGGGCGCTACGGGCGGATAACAGAAGTGTGCCACCAAAGCGCGCAGACAGGCAATTGAACATGGGGCGCCGCCGCGGTTTTTCCGCCAAGCCCCGCCATTCATGGCTTCTGCCAGACCAAATAGGGGGTGAACTGGGGGAGGGTAGGTGGCGAACGCCTGCCTGACCTGAACGATGAAGCCGCCCATCGACCGGCGCTGAGCTCGCCCTTTCGGGCGGTTTTTTTCGGGGTGGGGATTGTGCGCTCAGGTGTCTTTTGATACCACTGAATGCTTTCCCCTGCGGATCAGCTGCCATTGCGCGACAAGGAGTTCCCATGCGCCTGCCCCCCTTTCCTCCGCTGGTCTGGATCGTGATCCTGGGTACCTTCATGGTGCGCACCAGTTTCTTCATGGTCTGGCCCTTTCTCTCGATCCTGCTCTACCGGGAGTATGATCTCTCGGCGTCCGGCATCGGGATGCTGCTGGGCGGCGCGGCCGTGCTCTCCTGCCTCATCGGCTTCTACGTCGGCTGGCTCTCCGACCGGCTCGGCCGGCGCACCATACTGCTGCTCGGCTGCGCCCTGTCGTGCGGCGCCTACCTGCTGCTCGGGTTTGGCCACTCCCTCTGGCTCATCGCCCTCGGGGTGTTTGGATCGGGTCTCTCCTACGCCTTCATCGACACGCCGGGCAAGGCGCTGATGGGGGATCTGCTGCCCGAGAAGGCGCAGCGGGAGCTGGCTCAGCACCTGCGCTACTTCCTGCTCAATGTGGGGGCGGGGGTGGGGCCCCTCATCGGCGTCATGGTGGGGCTGGGTGCGCGCCAGGAGACTTTCGTGGTGACGGCCGCCAGCTATGGCCTGCTCGGCATCGCCTTCCTGCTCGGTTTTCGCCGCGAGTGCGTTGGCCGGCCGGATGCGGGCCTCACCCTGGGGGCCATGCTCAGGGTGGTGGGGCGGGATCGGGCCTTCATGCTGTTTATCCTCGCCAACCTGCTGATGATGCTGGTCTACGCCCAGGTGGAGTCGCCGCTGATCCAGTACCTGACCCGTGCCGGCGCCCCCGAGGTGGAGACCCTGGTGGCCCTGCTGGTGGCCACCAATGCGCTGACCATCATCACCCTGCAGTTTCCGCTGCTGCACCTGACCCGGCGCTGGCGGGTGAGCCTGCGGCTGCAGTTCTCCATCCTGCTGATGGCGTCCGCCCAGGTGCTGTTCGCCCTGTCGAGTCCGGCCCTGCTGTGGCCCTGGCTGGTGGCGGTGTTCTTGCTGAGCGTGGGGGAGGCGGTGCTGTTCCCGCTCTTCAACGTGCTGATCGACGAGATGGCGCCGGCCCATCTCAAGGGGAGCTACTTCGGGGCCAGCGCGCTGGCCGGGCTCGGCTGGGCGCTCTCGCCCCTGGTGGGGGGCTGGCTGTTGCAGGTGTGGGGCGGCCCGGCCCTGTTCGCCGTGATGACCGCGATTTGCGTGCTGGTGTTTCTTCTCTACGGGGCGGGCAACCGGGTGGCGCGCCCGTCCGCCGACTCGGCCGGCTGTGGGGAGTAGTCTGAAAGCATCCGCTCGGTGGTCACTGGCCTGATGCCAAGCCACCGGTGGCCCCGGCGCATTCCCATCGACTAACACAGACGTGAAGACAAGGAGGCCCCGCAGTGCGGGGCCTCTTTTTATGACGGCTGGTTTATGGCGGCTAATTTACGGCTGTTTGGCCACCAGATAGGGGGCGAACTGGGGGGTATGGCTGGCGGCGAAGCCCTGCTCGGTCTTGACGATGAGATAGACCGCGAGACCGTGCGCCTTGGCAAAGGCCATCGCCTGCTCCGGTCCCATCACCATGAGGGCGGTGTCGAGGGCGTCGGCCTCGAGCGCGGTCGGGGTGATGACGCTGGCGGAGACCAGCTTGTGGCTGATGGGCTGGCCGGTGGCGGGGTCGATGATGTGGGAGTAGCGCTTGCCGTCGAGCTCGTAGTAGTTGCGATAGCTGCCGGCGGTGCTGAGGGCCATGCCGTTGGGGATCACCACGTCCGAGAAGGCGCCGGGCTGGTCGGACGGCTCGACGATGGCCACCCGCCAGGGCTTGCCCTTGGCGTTGTTGCCCTTGCTGCGCACGGCGCCGGCCACCTCGATGAGGTAGTTGTGTACCCCTTTTTGCTCCAGCAGGACGGCAATCTCGTCAGAGGCTGCCCCTTCACCCAGGGTGGAGAGATCGAGGTAGAGGTCGGGGATGCGCTTGCCAAGCAGGAAGTGATCTCCCTCGGGCACCAATGTCAGCCGGTCGATGCCCACCTTGTGGCGGGCGCTGGCAATCTGCTCGGCGCTGGGCCGTTTGACGGGCCGCTTGTCCGGCCCGAATCCCCACAGGTTGACCAGCGGGCCCACGGTGACGTCGAGCTTGCCTGCGGTGAGATGGCCGGCGTCGATGCCCTGCTGCACGATGTTGGCCATGGTGGCGGGAATGGCCATGGGGGGTTGGCCGCTGCCCTGATTGAAGCGGGAGATGAGGGAGTTCGGGTCGTAGGTGGAGATCTCGTGATTCATGCGTACCAGCAGGGCATCGACCTCTTGCTGCAGCGCCGGCTCACCGCCCGGGAAAGGGTCGCTCAGGGTCACCGCGTAAAAGGTACCCATGGTCTTGCCCTGAATGCGGGTCTGGGTCGGGGCCGGCTGACAGGCGGTCAGCATCAGCAGCAGGGTCAACAACAGGCCACGGTGGGCCGGGCGAGCAAGAAGCGACATGACGGATCTCTTTGGCTGAAACGGATGGCACTGGAGGCAAGCGTGCCGGGGTCGCCAGCTTAGCCAAGGGGACGGCGGCGGGCGAGTCGCGGCCGGACAAAAGTGCGGGGGATAATTAAACAAAGAGTGGTTAGTGGGTGGCGCGGCCGGTTCGTCCAGACAAAAAATGGGGGCAATCTGGTGACCTGACCCGCAGCTTTGCGCTAAAGACATAGCCGAATGACGACAGTTGAGTAGAATAAGGTCGATTTTGACAGCATGTTTGCCAGCCATGGTGCGAGCCCGCAGGCAATTGTGTTGCCATCTATTGCCAATCAAAGGAGAGGATGATGAAAAAGGCGATTACCCTGCTGTTTCTGAGCACCCTGGCGGCCCCGGCTCTGGCCGATGAGTGCGCGTTGGTCATCGAAGGCAATGATGCCATGCAGTACAACCTCAAGGAGATGAGCGTCCCGGCCACCTGCAAAGAGGTCACCGTGACCCTGAACCATACCGGCAAGATGCCGGTGACCGCCATGGGCCACAACTGGGCGCTGGCCAACACCGCCGACTATCAGGCTGTGGCCACCGCGGGCATGAGCGCCGGTGCCGACAACAACTACCTGCCCAAGGATGACCCGCGCGTGCTGGCCCACACCAAACTGGTGGGCGGCGGCGAGAGCACCAGCGTTACCTTCAAGACCGACGGCCTGGCCGGCAAAGATCTCACCTTCTTCTGCTCCTTCCCCGGCCACTTCGCCATGATGAAGGGCACCTTCAAGGTCGGCTAAGCACAGCTTGTCACCCAAAAGCCGGGCACTGCCCGGCTTTTTTGTGCCCGCTTGCGGCGTGAGTTGGATGTCTGTGATGGCGCTATGGCGCGCTGTTTTATGATCCGGCGCCGGGTGAGCGGGGGAGTGAGAGGGTAAAATAGTCGCCTTTCGGGCCTGCTGGGCCCGCTCGAGAGGAAGCAAGGTCGTCATGAAAGCCATGAAATGGGTGATCAGCAGTTGCCTGCTGCTGGTGTGCGCCATTGCGCTGGCGGCGGAGCCGCCGGTCAAGAAGAGCAAAAACGGTATCTGCCATCCCCAGGGCGGCACCTATTACAGCCGCACCAAGCACTACACCCCCTACGACTCCATGCAGGCCTGTCTCGACAGCGGCGGACGGGCGCCCAAACGCTGATTACTACACCGAGATATCAAATCCAAAGTGTGAAATCGGCCAAGTCAAAACATCGGATGTTTTTAGTTGTGCATTTGGCTGACTCAGTCTTTAACCATTCAAAGGCTGCTTTTTTATGTCCTTGTCCTTCTATCAAAATAATGACATTAGGTTCAGGCGCCTTATAGGCACTTTGTAGGAAGAAAGGGAACTTACGGTCAACAGAGCCAGATACCTGTTGTTGGTGGGGCTCAATTCGAGTGAGGCCATATAGAGGATGGTTAATTACAAAAGCGCTAATGGCTTTAAGACCGTATAAATCTTCATAAGGAACACGGCATTTGAATGTTTTTGGCGCAGACATTTTACTGTCTTCAACATACTGAAATTCAATAAGAATTTCTCTTATTTTGGTTTGTAGTTGTTGATTGCTTTTTTCTTCTTCCGAGGTCAGTTCTGGTGGCGCCTCGAATCCTTCAAGAGTGTATTGCATAGGGCCTCTCATTACATGAAAGCAATGAGACCCATACTACCCTCCAATATTGATGACATTCAATATTGGAGGGTGTTTTTTGAGCATGGCTAATATAGGAAAGTTTCTTCAAATAATGGGCTGCAGGGTAAAGAAGGCGATGGCGCTCTTCTTCTGGCAGTCGAAGTGGATGCTCTGCTCGCCGCTGATCAGCAGGGTTTCGCTGACCGCCATGGGGTGGCCCGCCGCCGTGAGCTGGCCGCTCAACAGGTAACAGAGATAGGTCTTGTCCGCTTCCAGGGTGAGGGTGAGCGGGAAGGGCAGGTTGAGCACCCGCACGTTGGCGCTGAGGCGGGCCGGATCATAGATGAGCCCCAGATCCGTCACCTCTTTTTTCAGCAGTTCGCAGTGGGTGTCGTCATCCCCGCTGAAGTGGGCCGCCTCGAAGGTGGCGTAGGGGTGGCCGTTGAGCACGAAGCCGGCCCCGCTGATGGGCAGCAGGATGCGCTGATAGCCGGGAAATTTCGAGAAGGGGCCGGCCCCCTTGATGGGCGCCGAGCTCAGCCGGTAGGCAAAATCGAGCTTGTCGAGGCTGGTGCCGGCAGGGGAGATAAGGATCTGGGCTGTGGTGCCCTGCTTGTTTTTCCAGGGCATCTTCAGCTGGTCGGACTCTTTTATCAGGGTGATCAATGGCGCCTCGGCAGGTGGTGAGCGGGGTGAATCATGTGGCCCAGTGATACCACCCAGCCCGCCGCTTCACAAGGTTGCCGCCGTCCCCGGCCATCTGCTTGCCCACTATTTCGCCGACGCCACCCGCTTCGACCCTACTTGTCCCCTGCCGCGCCGTCATCCCTGTATGAAATGCCGCCACTTGGGCAAGACGGGCAAGGGCAAAGCCTCAGGCTGTGATCCCGGCGCTGTTAAAGCGGCGGCGGCTCGCTACACTGGCTGCTCTGTTGCCCAAGGAGGCCCCATGACTCACAAGATCATTCTGGATACCGATCCCGGTATCGATGACGCCATGGCAATTCTGTTTGCCGAAGCCCATCCCGCCATCGAGCTGCTCGCTATCACCACCGTATTTGGCAACGCCACCATCGAGAACGGTACCCGCAACGCCCTCTGGCTCAAGCAGCAATACGGCATGAAGGCGGACGTGGCGCAGGGGGCGGCCGCGCCGCTGCGGCGCGAGCCGGTGGGCCCGACGACCGTAGTGCACGGGCCGAGCGGGTTTGGGGACGTGACGGCGGGGGAGGTGACCCTGGCGCCGGATCCCCGGCCGGCCTGGCAGTATATCGTCGAGGCGGTGAAGGCCGCGCCCGGCGAGATCACCCTGGTCACCATAGGTCCGCTCACCAACCTGGCGCTGGCGCTGCAAGAGGCCCCCGAGATCACCGGCCTGGTGAAGCAGGTGGTGGTGATGGGGGGCGCGTTTGGCGTCAACGGTCATCGCGGCAACGTGACTCCCTATGCCGAGGCCAATATCCACGACGATCCGGATGCCGCCGACCGGGTATTCACCGCCGATTGGCCGGTGGTGATCATCGGGCTGGACGTGACCCAGCAGAGCTTCTTCAGCAGCGCCTATCTGGATGCGCTGCGCGACGACGCGGGCGAACCGGGGCGTTTCCTGTGGGATGTCAGCCGCTTCTACCTGCGCTTCTACTCGGAGCGGATCGGGCTCGACGGCTGCCACGTGCACGATCCGTCCGCCATCGCCTACGTGATCGATCCAACCCTGTTCACCTTGCGCGAGGGGCCGGTGCGGGTCATCAACGAGGGGCCTGCCATCGGTCACACCCTGCAGAAATTTGACGGCAAGTCTCACCCCCACGACGGCTGGGCCGATTACCGTGCCCAGCAGGTCGGGGTGGCGGTGCGGGATCAGGCGCTGCTGGCGCTCTATCGGGAGACGCTGGTGGCCTGGGGTCGCAGCCGCTAGGGGGCTCGGCGAGCAGGGTGCCTTGCGGCCGGGCTTGAGGCGCGGCTGTGATCCGCACCAAACAATCGGGGGTCAGTTGCGGCTTATACTGTCCGCAACCGTGTGAAGAAGGAGAAACAGGATGGCCTGGTTGTCGTTGCTGGTGGCGATCGCCCTCATCTGGTGGTTGATGAAGCTGGGGCGTGGCGCCCTGTTCGAGATCCGGCTTGCGCCAGGCAAGGTGCAGGTCAAGCGGGGCAAGGTGTCGCCGGCGTTCATCGAGCATGCCAGGCAGATCCTGCGCCACGAGACGGTGCGTGGGCGCATCCTGGGTCAGCGCGATGGCGATGGGGTCAAGCTGGTCTTCTCCCGCTCCATCCCCGAGCCGGTGGCCCAGCGCTTTCGCAATATTTTCCCCTATGGCGATTATCGGCTGGGGGCGGTGCCGCTCTCCGGCTCCAAACCGCGCAAGGGGTGAGTCGTCACTCACATAGCAAACGGGCCTCCACTGGAGGCCCGTTTCGTTATGGTCGGCGCGAGTTATTGGTGCAGGGCGCGCTGGGCCTTGACCGTCTCCGGCTTGATGGCGACCCCTTCATTGCCCCAGGAGGCGCGCAGGGTGTTGACCAGCTCGGCGATCTGCTGATCGTTGAGGGTCCAGCCATAACCCGGCATGTGGTAGCCGATGTTGCCCTGGGTGACCGGGGTCTCGGCACCGTGCAGCAGCACGTTGAGCAGGCTGCTCGGGTCCTCGGCCAGCACGGTCTGGTTGCCCACCAGCGAGGGGATCACGTGGTCATTGCCCTGACCGTTGACCCCGTGGCAGGTGGAGCAGTACATGGCGTAGTCCGCCTTGCCACCGGCGCTGGCGTAGGCCCGGTTGCCCTTGCTGACTGCCGCGTCGTCGCCGAGTTCGGTCAGGTAGGTGGCGATGCTGGCCAGATCGGCGTCGCTGAAGTACTGGCTGCTGTGCGTGATCACTTCCGCCATGGGGCCGCTGACGGCCTGATGCTGGCTGCGTCCGGTTTTCAGCAGATCGATCAGCGCCTGCTTGTCGTAGCGGGTGCCACGAATGTTGGGGGCATACCAGCCACCCAGGGTGGCGCCGCTCAGATAGAGAGGATCTGCCTCGGTCAGGGCTTTTTCCTGCATGCCGAGCCCGCGCGGGGTGTGGCAGCTGCCGCAGTGGCCCGCTCCCTGCACCAGATAAGCGCCGCGATTCCACTCCTCGCTCTTGCCGGCCACCGGGGTAAAGCGACTGTCATCGTGATAGACCCAGTTCCAGCCGTTGAGCGGCCAGCGCATGTTGAGCGGCCAGGGGATGTCGCTCTCCTTGTTGGCAACTGCCTGCGGTTGCACATCCTGCATCAGGTAGTGGTAGAGGGCGGTGAGATCCTCATCGCTCATCTTGGCGTAGGCGGTGTAGGGCATGGCCGGGTAGAGGGGATCGCCGCTGCGGGTGATCCCTTCGCGCATCACCTTGATGAACTCGGGCAGGCTGTAGTTGCCGATGCCGTGGGTCTTGTCGGGGGTGATGTTGGTGGCAAACACGGTGCCGATGGGGGTGGGAAAGCCCTTGCCGCCGGCGAGCGGCTTGCTCGCCTCGCTGGTGTGGCAGGCGGCGCAGTCACCCAGCTTGGCCACGTATTCGCCGGCCGACATGGCAGGCGTGGCCTGCAGGGTGAAGGCGGGCAGGGCCAGCAGCACGGCGCTGGCTGTCAGGGTCAGGGAACGGATCATTTGGCACCTCCCTTGTGCATGGCAACCAGCTCGTTGACGGCGCGCCAGGCCTGATCGATGGCGGAGTGGGCGTAGGGGCTCCAGTCCGAGTCGGAGTTGGCGATGGTGATGTTGCCGACCGGCTGGCGGCCCAGCTCGATCCACTTGTCGCACTGCTCTTCGTCATCGAACAGGGTGTTGGTGATGTAGGAGTAGCCGTGGGACCAGCGGTTGACCGTGATGGCGAGGATATCCTGCTCATGGTTGAAACCGGCGCCGCCCAGCATCCCCTGCAACTGTTCGCGGATCATCTGCTCGTGCTGCTCGAACGGCATGCCGAGGATCATGGCGCGCCCCTTGCGGGACTGCTCGCGGGCCGAGAGGCCGCTGCCCGGCAGGGTCGGCACGTAGACCATGTGCAGGCACATGGGCTGATCCGGGTTCTTGGGATGCTCGTAGCCGCCAAGGTTGACCGGGTAGTCGAGCTTGACCCGGCTGTAGGGGGCGGCCGGGGAGTAGACCTCGTGCACCCCCAGCTTGACGAAGGATTGCCAGTTCTTGATCACCACCTTGGTGTAGACCAGCGGTGCCTTGACGTTCTGGCGCAGCGCCTCCTTCTGGGGCTCCGCCATCTCGGGCACCATGTAGGGGATCATCATGTTGTAGCCGGCCATGATGGACTGCCTGGCCCGCACCCGGTGCAGTTTCCCCTCCTTGATGTAGGTGACGTCCACTCCCTGTTTGCCATCTTTGAGCGGTACGTTTTTGGCCTGCAGCGCCGTGCTGCCGAGGCGCAACTGCACCTTGTGCTCGGGCAGGTCGAGCTTGCTGTAGTCAAACTTGGCCAGCACCACGTCCTGCATGGTGTGGCCGGGGGCCACCTGCGGGATGAGCTTGCGCACCATCAAACGGGTCAGGCCGGCGTTGCCGTCCGGGAAGTGGAAGATGTAGGGATCGTCCAGCTCCGCCTGCTCCTCGGCATCGAGCGGGGTCAGGTTCATGCCACCGAAACCGGGCAGGGCGCACAGGCGAGCATCGGCGCAGGCGGTGGCGTCGATGCCGACCGCCTGGAAGTCGTTGGTGCGTTGCTGGAAGTAGGTGATGGCCCGCTCGCTCAGGCCCACCTTGTCGCGCAGGAAGCTGGTGTAGCTGTTGCGGGTCATCCAGAGGTCTTTTTCCGCCTGGGTCATGCCGCTCAGGTAGTCGGTCTTCTCCTCGTGCAGCGCCAGCAGGGCTGCCTTGTCGCTCTCATCGAGCGGGAAGTCGCCGATAAACTGTGCCAGCGGCCGGCCGTTCAGGCGATCGCGCGGGATGTCGTCGGCCACGTTGTGGCCCGGGTCACCGCTCACCACCTTGTTGACGCCAAAGTGCTTCTCATCGAAGTAGACGCCGCGGCTCAGCCCCAGATCCGGGTAGAAGGTCTGCTGGAAGCCTTTGGCCAGCTCGTCGATGTTGACCTCCAGTGCCTTGAGCAGCCCCAGCGCCACCGGGCTGTAGACAGAGCGCGGCGATTGCAGGGATTCGCTGCCGCCGTAACCCAGCCGCAGGCCGTCCGGGGTGGTGAACTCGTTGCGCTTGGCATGGCCGCCGAAGTCGTCGTGGTTGTCGAGCAGCAGGATCTTTTTGTCCGCGCCGAGCAGTTGCTGATAGAAGCAGGCGGCCGCCAGACCGCTGATGCCGGCGCCGACGATCACCAGGTCGTATTCGCCCTCGAGGGGAATGTTGGCGAAGTCATACTGTTTGCCGTCGCGGGCGATGCTGTGGGCCGGTTCGAAGGAGCCCGGGTGGTTGCCGCGCAGCCCGGTGAGGGCGGGCGGGTAGACCAGCGTTTTTTCAGCCAGCGCCGTGCCGCCTTCGGCCGCTTGCAGCAGCCTGATGGGGGCAACCCCGGCCGCAATGGTGATGGCGACGCCGTTGAGAAAGTCTCTGCGTGTGATGCTCATGGCAATCCCTGTGTATGAAGAGTCGAATGGAAAATGGGATAGGGTTGAATTCGTGACTGGCGAGTAACGAAGGGGCGCAACCTACCGCCATATCCGGATGGAGTCCATGGATTTGATAATAACTTATTAAACAAAATGATGGGCCCTGTGATCGGCGAGGTCATATGAGATGTATGCGGTGTGCATGTTTGTGGGTAAAGCCGCACCAACCTCATGGAATTAATTGAAATTTAATTTGATTAATTATGGTTAATTTCGAGTCCCCTTATTGGTCGGTCATGAGCGA
Source organism: Aeromonas sp. CD (assembly GCF_033349375.1). Taxonomy (NCBI): domain Bacteria; kingdom Pseudomonadati; phylum Pseudomonadota; class Gammaproteobacteria; order Aeromonadales; family Aeromonadaceae; genus Aeromonas; species Aeromonas sp. CD. The sequence goes on along the minus strand of NZ_CP137631.1, from coordinate 3,363,910 downwards.
CCAAATGTGCACGGATTTCAGCCCGGGATTTCGCCGGATAGCCACAAAGGGGTGCCATTTATCCTTGTTAAGTAAATGGTTAAATGTCGGGGTGTCTGTTTAATAAACAGATGCAGGATGAAATAGCACCAATTGGCGATGAAAGGGGGTCGAGGCGGTTTTGATAATTTTCATGACGTCAAGCCATTAACATGCAACACACAGAAATCGCAATCAACACACAAGTGAAAGATTAATTTTTCATGTTGTTCACATCCCCCCCGCGTGAAATAGAATGCTGCGTTTTTTTTACAACTTTAGCCTTGCGAAGATGAGGACATAGCATGAGACCTTTTGATGTAAAGAGGGGCTTGGGCGCTTTGCTATTGCTCGCGACTGCCGGCTTGCTGAGCGGCTGCGACATGGCTCTGATGAGCCCCAAGGGGCAAGTTGGTCTGGAGCAGAAGTCACTGATATTGACCGCACTCGGCTTGATGCTGATTGTGGTGGTGCCGGTGATCGTGATGGCGGTGGCGTTCGCTTACAAATACCGAGCGTCCAACACCAGCGCCACCTATGCACCGGACTGGGCCCACTCCAACAAGATTGAAGCGGTCGTCTGGACCGTACCCGTCATCATTGTCGCCATCCTGGCGGTGATCACCTGGAAAACCTCCCATTCTCTGGATCCCTACAAACCGTTGGAATCCGAGGTGAAACCGATCCAGGTCGATGTCATCTCCCTTGACTGGAAATGGTTGTTTGTCTATCCGGAGCTGGGCATCGCCTCGGTCAACGAGCTGGCATTCCCGGTCAATACCCCGGTCAATTTCCGGGTGACGTCCGACACCGTGATGAACTCCTTCTTCATTCCCCAGCTGGGCGGCCAGATCTACGCCATGGCGGGCATGCAGACCAAGTTGCACCTGATTGCCAACGAGGCAGGCCAGTACAAGGGCATCTCGGGTGGCTACAGCGGTGCCGGCTTCTCCGGTATGAAGTTCAACGCCATCGCGACGCAGGATCAAGCCGGTTTCGACGCCTGGGTCGCCAAGGTGAAGGCCTCTTCCAAGGCGCTCAATACCATGGATGAGTTCAATACTCTGGCCAAAAAGAGCGAAAACCACCCGGTGGAGTATTTCGCCAGCGCCGATCCCAAGCTGTTCGTCAACATCATCAACAAGTTTATGGGCGACATGAAGCACGGCGAGCACGCCGCCATGCAACACGGCGAAAAGCAGGCCGCGATGTCCCATTACGAGCCCATGAGCCACGAGGGGATGGAGCATGACGCCTCCATGAACCACGCAGGCATGGAGCACGGCGACGCCATGCACCATGAGGCCCAGGGCGAGCAGATGGACCACGCCGGCCACATGCCGGCCGACAAGACTGTGAAAGCGGGTACTAACTGATGTTTGGAAAATTAACACTCGACGCTGTTCCGTACCATGAGCCGATTATCATGGTCACGATAGTCGGTATCATTCTGGGGGGCCTGGCTATCGCCGGTCTCATCACCTATTTCGGCAAGTGGCAATATCTGTGGAAAGAGTGGCTGACTTCGGTTGACCACAAGCGCCTCGGTATCATGTATCTCATCCTCGGCATGGTCATGCTGCTGCGCGGCTTCGCCGATGCGGTGATGATGCGTGGCCAGCAGGTCATGGCCTCAGCCGGTGGCGAAGGCTACCTGAATGCCCATCACTACGACCAGATCTTCACCGCCCACGGCGTCATCATGATCTTCTTCGTGGCCATGCCGCTGGTGATCGGTCTGATGAACATAGTCGTGCCGCTGCAGATCGGTGCCCGTGACGTCGCCTTCCCCTTCCTGAACAACCTGAGCTTCTGGTTTACCGCCGCGGCCGTGGTGCTGATCAACGTCTCCCTCGGGGTCGGTGAATTCGCCCAGACCGGCTGGCTGGCCTATCCACCCCTGTCGGGACTGGAGTTCAGTCCGGGAGTCGGGGTCGATTACTGGATCTGGAGTCTGCAGATCTCGGGCCTTGGGACCCTGCTGACTGGTGTCAACTTCTTTGCCACCATCATCCGGATGCGTGCCCCAGGCATGACCATGATGCGTCTGCCGGTGTTCACCTGGACCGCCCTGTGCGCCAACGTGCTGATCATCGCCTCCTTCCCGATCCTGACCGTCACCATCGCCCTGCTCACCGCAGACCGTTATCTGGGTACCCATTTCTTTACCAATGACATGGGTGGCAACATGATGATGTACATCAACCTGATCTGGGCCTGGGGTCACCCCGAGGTGTACATCCTGGTACTGCCGGTATTCGGGATCTTCTCCGAAGTGGTGGCGACCTTCTGCAAGAAGAAGCTGTTCGGTTACACCTCGCTGGTGTGGGCGACCATCGCCATTACCGTGCTCTCCTTCATTGTCTGGCTGCACCACTTCTTTACCATGGGGTCGGGCGCCAACGTGAATGCCTTCTTCGGCATCACCACCATGATCATCTCCATCCCGACCGGGGTGAAGATCTTCAACTGGCTGTTCACCATGTACCGCGGTCGCATCGAGTTCACCTCGCCCATGCTGTGGACCGTCGGTTTCATCATCACCTTCACCGTGGGTGGCATGACCGGGGTACTGCTCTCCGTGCCGGCCGCCAACTTCGTGCTGCACAATAGCCTGTTCCTGATCGCCCACTTCCACAACGTCATCATCGGCGGCGTGGTGTTCGGTTGCTTTGCCGGTATCACTTACTGGTTCCCGAAAGCGTTCGGCTTCAAGCTGGATGACGTCTGGGGCAAGCGCGCTTTCTGGTGCTGGATCACCGGCTTCTTCGTGGCCTTCATGCCGCTCTACGTGCTGGGCTTCATGGGCATGACCCGTCGCGTCAGTCAGAACATCGATCCCGAGTTCCACGGTTGGCTGGTGGTTGCCGCCTGTGGCGCCGGCCTCATCGCCCTCGGCGTGCTGTGCCAGGTGATCCAGATCGTGGTCAGCATTCGTGACCGCGAGAAGAACCGCGACCTGACCGGCGATCCCTGGGGCGGTCGTACCCTGGAGTGGGCGACTTCCTCGCCGCCGCCGTTCTACAACTTCGCCATCGAGCCGAAGATCAAGGGGCTGGATGCGTTCTGGGAAGCCAAGCAAGACGGTAGCGCCTACCGCAAGCCGGCCCAGTATGCCCCCATCCACATGCCGAAGAACTCCGGTGCCGGTGTGATCATCGCCGCCTTCAGCGTGGTGTTCGGCTTTGCCATGATCTGGCACATCTGGTGGATGGCCATCGCCGGCTTCGTCGGCATGATCGCCACCTGGATCATCCACAGCTTCAACGATGACGTGGACTACTACGTCCAGATCGACGAGATCGAGCGCATTGAGGCAGCGCATTTTGCCAACATCGACAAGGTAGCGTAACGCCATGGCAACTGACGTACTCCATCACACTCACGGCGCCCATGACGATCATGGGCACCATGATGCCGGTACCACCAAGGTATTCGGCTTCTGGATCTACCTGATGAGTGACTGCATTCTGTTCGCGACCCTGTTCGCGACCTATGCGGTCCTGGTCAACGGCACTGCCGGCGGTCCGAGCGGCAAGGATATCTTCGAACTGCCGTTCGTGTTTGCCGAAACCATGCTGCTGCTGCTGAGCTCCATCACCTTCGGCTTCGGCATGCTGGCCATGAACAAGAACAAGGTCGCGGCGGTCAACACCTGGCTGTTCATCACCTTCCTGTTCGGCGCCGGCTTCATCGCGATGGAGATCTATGAATTCCATCACCTGATTGCCGAGGGCTACGGTCCGGATCGCAGCGGCTTCCTCTCTGCCTTCTTCACCCTGGTGGGCACCCACGGTATCCACGTGACCAGTGGTCTTGTCTGGATCATCGTGATGATGGTGCTGGTAGCCAAGAAGGGGCTGACCGATCGCAACCGTACTCGTCTGATGTGCCTGAGCCTGTTCTGGCACTTCCTCGACGTGGTGTGGATCTGCGTCTTCACCGTGGTCTATCTGATGGGGGTCATGTAAATGAGCAATCATACCGTTGACAATCACGGCGCTAGCCACGGCAGCGCCAAGAGCTACCTGATCGGCTTCGTGCTGTCCCTGATCCTGACCGCGGTGCCGTTCTGGATGGTGATGGACGGTTCCGCTTCCCACACCACAGTGCTGGCCACCGTGGTCGGCATGGCGGTGGTGCAGATCTTCGTGCATCTGGTCTACTTCCTGCACATGAACACCTCGTCCGAGGAGCGCTGGAACCTGGTGGCACTGATCTTTACCGTGCTCATCATCGCCATCGTGGTCGTGGGTTCCCTGTGGATCATGTACAACCTCAACATCAACATGATGGTTCACTGAGCAGGTTGGCAATGATGATGAAGCAATACCTGCAAGTGACCAAGCCGGGCATCATCTTCGGTAACCTCATCTCGGTTATCGGAGGATTCCTGCTGGCCTCCAAGGGGAGCCTGGATGTGCCCCTGTTCATCCTGACCATGGCTGGTGTATCACTGGTGGTCGCCTCCGGTTGCGTGTTCAACAACTACATCGACCGGGATATCGACTGCATCATGGAGCGCACCAAGAACCGTGCTCTGGTGAAGGGTCTGATCGCCCCCGGCGTATCGCTCTGGTACGCCACCGCGCTCGGCATTGCGGGCATTGCACTGCTCTACTTTGCGGCCAATCCGTTGGCCGCCTTGCTGGCGGTGCTGGGCTTCATTGTCTATGTGGGGGTCTACAGCCTCTACATGAAGCGTCACTCGGTCTACGGCACCCTGGTCGGCAGCCTCTCCGGCGCGGCACCGCCGGTCATCGGCTACTGCGCGGTGAGCGGTCAGTTCGACTCGGGCGCCTTGATCCTGCTGGCGATCTTCAGCCTGTGGCAGATGCCGCACTCCTATGCGATCGCGATTTTCCGCTTCAAGGATTACCAGGCGGCCAACATCCCGGTGCTGCCGGTGGTGAAGGGGATCCCGGTGGCCAAGCTCCACATCACCCTCTACATCCTGGCCTTCATGGTGCCGACCCTGATGCTGTTCCTCGGCGGTTATGCCGGTTACAAGTATCTGGTGGTGGCCACCGCGGTCAGCGTCTGGTGGCTGGGGATGGCGCTGTCTGGCTACAAGGCGGCGGTGGATGACTCCCTCTGGGCGCGTAAGCTGTTCATGTTCTCCATCGTCACCATCACCTGCCTGAGCGTGATGATGTCAGTGGACTTCCAGCCGGAGGCCGAGCCTGCGGTGCTGGTGAGCATGCTGCCCTGATAGTGTGAGTTGTGCCCCTAAATACATGAAATCCAGAGCCGGGAACCTTCCCGGCTCTGTTATTATGGGGCCGCCCCGTCGGGCACTTTTCCCTTGTGTCGGGTGTGGCATGGCGCGTGTCGGCCACCCCTTGAGTCTTCCTTTTCCCTGACCTATCGAGGCCATCATGAATGATTTCACCATGACGAGGGGCGAGCGCCGTGCCACCTGGGCGCTCGGCTCCGTCTTCTCGTTGCGCATGCTCGGCATGTTTATGGTGCTGCCGGTGCTGACCACCTACGGCATGTCGCTGGCGGGTGCTTCCGAGGCGCTGATCGGCCTGGCCATCGGCATCTACGGCATGACCCAGGCGCTGTTCCAGATCCCGTTCGGCCTGCTCTCCGACAAGGTGGGCCGCAAGCCCCTCATCGTCGGCGGTCTGCTGATGTTTGCCCTCGGCAGCGTGATCGCGGCACTGACCCACTCCATCTGGGGCGTGATCCTCGGTCGCGCCCTGCAGGGCAGCGGCGCCATCTCGGCCGCCGTGATGGCGCTCTTGTCGGATCTCACCCGCGAGCAGAACCGCACCAAGGCGATGGCCTTCATCGGGGTGAGCTTTGGCATCACCTTCGCCATCGCCATGGTGACCGGCCCCCTCATCACCCATGCGCTGGGGCTCTCCGGCCTGTTCTGGCTGATCGCCCTGCTGGCGCTGGGGGGCATCGCTGTCACCCTCTGGCTGGTGCCGACCCCGAGCGGCCATCTACTCAATCGCGAGTCCGGCATGGTGAAGGGGGGAATGCGCACCGTGCTGACCAACCCGCGCCTGCTCAAGCTCAACTTCGGTATCCTCTGCGTGCACACCCTGCTGATGTCGAGCTTCGTGGCGCTGCCGCCGCTGCTGGAGCGTGCCGGTTTGCCCCGCGACAGCCAGTGGCAGGCTTATCTGGTCACCATGCTGATCGCCTTCGTCAGCGTGGTGCCGTTCATCATCTATGCCGAGAAGCGCAGAAAGATGAAGCGGGTGTTCCAGATCTGCGTGCTGGTGATGCTCATCGCCGAGCTGGTGCTCTGGCAAAGCGGCCTGCAGCTGTGGGGCCTGCTCGCCGGCCTGCAGATTTTCTTCATCGGTTTCAACGTGATGGAGGCGCTGCTGCCCTCTCTGATCAGCAAGGAGTCGCCCCCCGGCTACAAGGGCACCGCCATGGGGATCTACTCCACCAGCCAGTTCATCGGGGTGGCCATCGGCGGCAGCCTCGGCGGCCTGCTCTACAGCCTTGGCGGCGGCGCCCTGGTGTTTGGCGGCTGCGCCGCGCTGGCTTTGGTCTGGCTCGGGGTCAGCCTGACCATGGCCGAGCCCCCCTACGTGAGCAGCCTGCGCATCGTGTTGCCGGAAGGGGTGGAGGCCGACGCTGCGCTCGAGCAGAAGATCCGCGCTTGTGAGGGGGTGAGCGACGTGCTGCTGGCCGCCTCGGAGCGCTCCGTCTATGTGAAGGTGGACAGCAAGCGCCTGAGCCGGCGCGATCTGGAGTCGCTGGTCGCCGCCTGAGGACGCCTGCCAGCATGAAAAAGCCCGCCAATTCGGCGGGCTTTTTATTGGGCCGTATTCAGCTGGATTGTGCTCAGCTGGGTCGTGCTCCGTCAGTCAGCCAGGCAGCGTTGCTCGGCGGGCAGGCTCGCGACATCCCCCAACAGCAGGGTGCTGAGGGCCGCCTGGGCGCAGCGGGAGCTGTTGAGCTGGCCATGCTGGTTGCTCTGCGCCACCTGTACCATTCGAGCGGCGCTGCCAAAGGCGGCCTGCATCTGGCGAGCACCGGCGAAGGGGGTATTGGGATCGTACTCGGCGCCGAGTACCAGGGCCTTGGCATCATCCGGCAGCCTTATCTCGCCGGCGCCATAGCTGGCGATGGGCTGGCGCGGATAAGGCCAGTCGGCGCAGGTGTTGAAGCTGTTGGCCAGCAGCAGGGCGCCGGCCCCCTGGAAGGCGGCATCTTCCGGGTCCAGCGTCTGCCAGCCATAGGGCTCGCTGTTGTCGGTGCAGTGGATGGCGCTGAAGAAAGGCATCTCCAGCAGCGTTGAATAGGGGGTTTCGTCGGCCTGCTCCTTGGCGAGGCGGGCCAGCAGGGGGCCGGCATCGTCCTGCTGCCAGAAGGCGAGCTGATCGTCGCGCTGGCTGCCGCTGATGGCATCGCTCATCACCGCTTCCCAGCGGTCGCGGTCGAGCACGTTGCCCTGGTTGTCCACATAGCGGCCATTGTCACGAACCTGGCGGGTCACCGCCATGCTGCGCTGCAGCGCCTGATCCCCGAAGCGCCAGGCCAGGATGCGATTGGCATTTTCGGCATCGCCACGGAAGATGGCGGGATAGCGGCTCTCGGCGGGGGACATTGGCGAGTCGACCACCAGATTGGCCACGTGGCTCGGGTAGCGGGCGGCATAGAGGGCGGCCAGGCGAGTGCCGTAGGAGAAGGTGATGGGGGTGATCCGCTCGCGCCCCAGGTGCTGGCGCAGGCGCTCCATGTCCTCGACCACGGCCCGCGAGCCTAGGTGCGGCGCATGCAGCCGCAGCGGCTCGTCGCAGCGCGCCAAGATGGCCGTGCTGAAGGCCTTGCCCTGATCCGCCCCGCTCTGGAGCGCCGGCAGGGCGCCCTTGTCCCGGCTGGCGAACAGCTGGGCGAGCTGTGCCGGGCTCATGTCTGGCCGAAGGCCCTGCTTGTCGGTCAGCAGGCAGCTGCGCAGTTCGTGGCCAATGGCGCTGTAACCGGCCCCGCGGGGATCCAGGGTGACGATGTCGTAGTGCTCAAGAATGGCGGGGTTGGCACTGCGCAGCAGGTCGAGCAGAAGGCCGAGATCCGGGGTGGCCGAGGTGGGGCCGCCCGGGTTGTAGAACAGGGTGCCGCGATAGTCGCCGCTGGCGCGATAGTGCAGATAGAAGATATCCAGGGTGTCGCCCTTGACCGTGCGGGTCTCCTGTTTGACATGGGGGCGGACGGGTTTGTCCGACCAGGAGGAGAAGCGGGGGCTGTTGTCGGCGGAGAGGGAACTGTCGGCGTGTGCAGCGGAGCGCTTCTCCCACTTGGTCTCCTTGATCTGGACCCACTCCTTGTCGTAATCGAGCGGCACCGTCAGGTAGTGGCAACTGACCTGACTGGCGGGAATGGCGATGCCGTCCTCCTGCCAGCCCTGGCGCAGCTGTTGGCAGACCTGGCCGGCGTCATAGCCAGCGCGAATATGGCGAGCCTGGAAGGGCTCTTCTTTCTTTTCCAGATTACAGCCTGCCAGCAATGCCGGTGCCAGCAGGGTCATGAGCAGCGTGTATTTCATTGTCTATTTCCATTTATCTAGCCTGAACCCCGAAATAGTACGGGGGCGGGCTGACCGGATGGCAGCCGGAAGTTGTATGGAAATATTGCAAGGTGTGTCGATTTACATATTTCTGGTGATATTTGATGGCCTCGTTGATCTATTTGAAAATAATTACCGGCAACGTGCACTGTTATTTTATGCGGGATCAATAACGGCGGCGTGACCGGTCGGCGCAGAGGCTGGTCATGGCGTTATATTGGGTGATAATCTTGTCCAAGATGGCGATGTTGTTTTCTCACCCTTGTAACGTGTTGATCATGCAAGAACAAAAGTTGATTGAAAGGTAGCTTTTTCTGGACTCCATTGAGTTCTCGTGATAGCGTGCCACGGCCATGAAATGGCATAAACATAACAATAGATAAATTTGGGTTAATACAATGCAATGGTATCTTTCTGCTCTTAAAAAATATGCAGTACTGTGCGGGCGAGCTCGACGTAAAGAGTACTGGATGTTCAGCCTGTTCAACTTTTTGGTCGCTTGCATCATTGGCGTGGTGTGTGTCTTGTCTACCAGTCCAGAAGTTGGCGTATCAGTTCTCTGTATTTATTTATTATTGGTTGCCTTACCTGGTTTTGCGGTGACGGTACGCCGGTTGCACGATATCGATCGTAGTGGCTGGTGGATCCTCATCTCTTGTATTCCTGTGGTGGGCCCCTTTATTTTGCTCTACTTCAGTTTCTGCGCGGGGACTACGGGAGAGAACCGTTTTGGTGAAGATCCCAAAGCAATATAAGCATTAGCGACAGAATAAAAAAACCGCCGAATGGCGGTTTTTTTATTAGACATGGCTCAACGCTCCAGCAGGGGGGCGGAGCGGTAGCTCCAGAGCCCGTAGGTGCGCAGGGCGTCCCGGTAGATGCCGAGCAGCTCGCTGTCGCTCACCTTGGCAAGCTCGGAGAGCGGCTTGTCGGGGTAGCTGACGCTGTCTATCCGGATCCCGGCCGGCCCGCTCTGCCAGCAGGCGATCTCCAGCAGGGTCTGGCCCCGGTGCACATGGCTGGCAGAGCTCACCAGGGTGGCGTACTCGATCTGATGGCGGGCGAGGGCATAGCCGCTGTAGAGAGCGTTCTCCACCGTGCTGGTGGCGTAGTTCTCCTCGATGATGCGCGAGCGATCTATCCCCTTTTTCACCAGCCAGTCGGCCATCAGCTTGCCCTCGGTCTGACGGTGCTGGGGCACGCCGCCGGTCAGGATGATGAGGGCCGCCGGGTTGGCCTTGGCCAGCGCCCGGGTGGTTTCCAGCCGGCCCAGCAGGATGTCGTGCATGGAGCCGTCGGGATTGAGGGCATAGCCCAGGGTGACGATGGCCCGGTTGCCCGGCTTGGGCGAGCGCTCCCCCTGCTCCTTGAGCGGGGTGGCGACGACGCGCTCGACCGTGTCGAAGATGCGCTGCAGATCGGCGGCCCGGCCCGGGTTCAGGCTGGCCAGCTTGCTCTGATACCCCTTGGCGGCGGCCTCGTTGTGCTTGAAGGTCTGCCAGGTGGCGAGGTAGCTCAGCAGGTCGATGTCATCGGGCGCGGTGCTGAGGGCCTGTTCGAACAGGCCGATGGCCTTGTCCACGTTGCCGTTGTAGATCTGGGCGTTGGCCGCCGAGATGAGCAGGTCGGTGCGATAGGGCTCGAGCTGGTAGGCCTGCAGCAGCAGATCGGTCACCTGCTCCATGTTGCTCGGCATCTTGGCGGTGAAGCCGGCGGTGGAGATGCGAGCGGGGGATTTGAAGATCTGCCAGGCGTCCGCCAGCAGCTGATCCACCACCTGGCGCTTGCTGATGTACTGGTCGTAATTTTGCTCCTTTTGCAGGGAGCGTACCGGGGCAGCCCAGGCATTGCTGGAGACACACACTGGTAGTGCCAACAGGCCGGCCAGCGTCAAAGAAAGTAGAGTCTGCTTCATGTAGGTCGGCTCGCAGTTGAATTTGGTCAGGAGAAGATGCCTCGTCGATCATGGGGGGAAATGGAAGAGGGAAATATTACTCTGGATCAGGGTCTTAAACTGTGAGCGGCTAACGGTTTCGCAGGGAACGAGCGGGATCCAATGAAGGGCACATCGGGATAAAAAAGCCCCCAACGGTTGGGTTGGGGGCCGGGCTTGAGGGGTTACTGGATAAATTGCTGTTGTGACAACAACTCATCAAATACCGGGTTTGACATGGTATGACTGAGCAAGTCAGGGGCATTGTCATCCGGCAGCGCTGACACGGTCAGCCCTTCAGGGGTACTGCCAGCAGAGTGCTGAGTAGCTGGCACGACCTGGGTGAGCAGGCTGCCCATCTCATCATGTCCAAGTAGATCGCTGATGGCTATCCCGGTCGTTATCGGGCTCTCCACATGATTGACAGAGGCCGCCGGCTGGCTGACAGGCAGCTCAATGAGTGCATCTTGCGTCTCTGTACCGAGCAAGGGAACAGAGTGAGCAAAGGCGGCAGATTTCTCATCCGTCCCCTGAGTCAAGGGTGATGCGCTGATTCCCCCTTGCAGATCAGTGACCTTGATAACCAGAGTGGTGTCAGCGGTATCGCCATCTCCATCGCGCAGGGTAAGGAGGAACTTGTCCTCTCCATCGCCATGCACATCCTTGGCCTGATAGTCGTACTGGCCGGTTTCAAAGTTCAGCGCCAGTTTGCCATTAGTGGTATCCAGGGTCAGCTTGCTGCCATCGGCTATCTTGATGTCGGTATCGTTGTTGTGGGCGAAGATGCCGTTTTGCTGCTGATCGTAGAAGTAGGTGTGGCCATCATGGGTCAGGCGATCGACCCACTCGCCCTCGATCGATGGTCCGGTGAGATCCCCGTGCAACTGGCCTGGTACCGACTCGGTGAGGGTGCTGATGAGGTCGGCATCCTTTTCCACCTTGATGGCGGTACCATCATGACCCGCCATAGGGGTCAGATACTCCAGCGAGGAGCTCTGACCGATGGCGAGCATATTGACGTTGTCAAAAGGGTTGCCATGCTGATTCAGAATGTGCTCCATGGACTCGCCAAGGATCAGCAACTGCTCGGCCTTGGTCGGTTCAACCCGGCCAGTGAGCAGATCCTGATAGTGCTGCTCCCCACCCACCTCATCCGGGCTGATGCCCTTCATCAAGCGATCGCGGAACATCTCTGACTGGTCTTTATTGTTCAACCAGTAGCCAAAGTCCGAGGGGGCGCCATCGGAGAGGAAGTAGAACTGCTTGTTGCTCCCCGCCATGGCCTGTTGATCCTGTCTATCAGACAGAATGGCATCAAGCTGGTTGAGTGCCTGAGCGTAGGGGGTCCAGCCTGCCGGGCTCAGCTTGCTGAAGAACTGCTGGATCTCGGCCTGGGAGTGCAGCCAGCCTGAGATCTGACCATCCGGATAACCTGCATGGGTGGCAATCTTGAACTGTACATCTCCCAGCTTGTCGTACTGCTCGAACATCGCCTTGATGGCTTGTTGCGAGAGTGACCATCGGGTGGCCCACTGGCCATTTGCGTCCTTGACATAGTCATTCATGGAACCGGACATATCCAGTGCAATGATGACGGAGTTGGATTGTGGCGCCATGTCCCCGGTGGTGAGGGTCAGGTGGGCAGGGGCTGGAGCGCTGTCGATCACATCGATCACCAGTTCTCCCTTGGTGTGCTGGTTGCCAATCTTGATGTCGAGCTCGAACGGCAGGGAGAGGGTGTCCTTGCCGGCGGTGCCATGATCGAGCGGGCGGAACAGATCCAGCTGATAAGTGCCGCTCTGCGGGTTCAGCTGCGCCGTCAGCACGTTGACCTTTTGGCCTGCCTCCATGATAAAGCCGGTCAGGGTCAGACCATCACTGCTCACCTCGTAGCTCAGCGGCTTGCCAGCGCTGCTTGCTGCAGTGCCTGGCTGCTGAGTGGCAAACTGGTAGTCGTGGGGCGTAGCACCCTGAGCGCCCGGCAGAGGGCCTTCGCTGTGTGCGTGTGTACCGCCAGCCAGTCCATCCTCTTGCACTGTCACATGCAGTGGCGCCGGAGCAGCTTGTGTCTCACCGATCAGGGTGATGGTGACGCTGGCGTGATCGGTGGCACCGTGAGTGTCGCGAATGACGTAGTCAAACTTGATCTCTTTGGCTTCGCCCGCAGCCAAATCCCGTTCAACTTCAGGCAACGTCAGCAGGTATTTGGCGGCATCAAACTGCAGCTTGCCATTGACCAGGGTGACATAGTCCGGGTAACTACCCGGCACGATGGTGATGGCATCGCCGTTGGGATCCGAGTCATTGCTCAACACATCGAGGGAGAGTACGCCGGTCTCATTGGTCTGATAGGCCTTATCGAAGCGGGTCAGTTCTGCGGTGACTTGGGTGATAAAGTACTCGGAACCTTTCGGATCGACGATGCCATCCTTGTAGCCAATGGCTGACATTTCGATGGTGTCAAAGTAACGGCCACCGGCATCGATCTGCACATCCTGTCGACCGCCAGAGGTGCCTTCGAAGATACCGGTCGCAACCAGCTCGCCCTTGTAGAAGGCTTTCCAGACACCCCGCTCGATACCCGGTTCCCAACTGCCATGCGCTATGTCGCTCCACAGGTTCTTGACCTGGATGGTGGCATGGTTGGCAACCTGCCCCTGCTGGAAGGTGAAGCGCATGGCTTCGCTCTGATCCGCGCTGTCGAGGTAGCCGAGCTGCCCGGCCTGAACCGTGTCTGCACCTGGTTGCTCGATTCCGGATTTCACCCCGAAGCGATGGTCGCCATCGCCGGTGTAATCTGATTTCTCGGCATCGGCCACTTTCTGTCCGGTCTTGGCATCGATGACATAGTAATCGACCTTGATATCGCCGCTGGTATCCCAGTTCTGTCCATCGAGAGTGACTGTCTTGTTGTTGGCCAGACCATCGTCCTGTGCAACGGGCGCTTCATTGGTGCCGGTAATGGCGACGGTGACGGTGTGCTGGGCAGAGCCGTCAGCACTGTTGACCACGAAGGTTTCGCTCGGCAGGGATTCGCCTTCTTTGAGGGCCTGCACCAGCGGGTCGTTGTTGTCGAGCTCGTAAGTCCAGTTGCCAGCTTTATCGATGGTAAAGGTGCCGTGGGCGCCTTTGACCTGGGTCTGGGGCTGGAACACGGCTTCGCCGTTGTCGATATCGGTGGCGACCAGCTTGCCGCCGGTGGTGAGGGTCACATCCTCTTTGACGGCGCCCTGGTCGGCACCCGGGGTAGCAACACTGATGGTGGCGGTGTCGTTGGTGCCGGTGATGGCGACAGTGACGGTGTGCTGGGCGGAGCCGTCAGCACTGTTGACCACGAAGGTTTCGCTGGGCAGGGATTCGCCTTCTTTGAGGGCCTGCACCAGCGGGTCGTTGTTGTCGAGCTCGTAGGTCCAGTTGCCATCCTTGTCGATGGAGAAAGTGCCATGGGCGCCTTTGATTTGGGTCTGGGGCAGGAACACGGCTTCGCCGTGGTCGACATCGGTGGCGACCAGCTTGCCGCCGGTGGTGAGGGTTACGTCCTCTTTGACGGCGCCCTGGTCAGCACCCGGGGTGGCGACGCCGATGGTGGCGGTGTCGTTGGTGCCGGTGATGGCGACAGTGACGGTGTGCTGGGCAGAGCCGTCAGCACTGTTGACCACGAAGGTTTCGCTGGGCAGAGACTCACCCTCTTTGAGGGCCTGTACCAGCGGGTCATTGTTGTCGAGCTCGTAGGTCCAGTTGCCATCTTTATCGATGGAGAAGGTGCCGTGGGCGCCTTTGATCTGGGTCTGGGGCTGGAACACGGCTTCGCCGTGGTCGATATCGGTGGCGACCAGCTTGCCGCCGGTGGTGAGGGTCACGTCCTCTTTGACGGTGCCCTGGTCGGCACCCGGAGTCGCGACACCGATGGTGGCGGTGTCGTTGGTGCCGGTGATGGCGACGGTGACGGTGTGCTGGGCGGAGCCGTCAGCACTGTTGACCACGAAGGTTTCGCTGGGCAGGGATTCGCCTTCTTTGAGGGTCTGCACCAGCGGGTCATTGTTGTCGAGCTCGTAAGTCCAGTTGCCATCCTTGTCGATGGAGAAGGTGCCGTGGGCGCCTTTGATCTGGGTCTGGGGCTGGAACACGGCTTCGCCGTGGTCGACATCGGTGGCGACCAGCTTGCCGCCGGTGGTAAGGGTCACGTCCTCTTTGACGGCGCCCTGGTCAGCACCCGGGGTGGCGACACCGATGGTGGCGCTGTCGTTGGTGCCGGTGATGGCGACGGTGACGGTGTGCTGGGCGGAGCCGTCAGCACTGTTGACCACGAAGGTTTCGCTGGGCAGGGATTCGCCTTCTTTGAGGGTCTGCACCAGCGGGTCATTGTTGTCGAGCTCGTAAGTCCAGTTGCCATCCTTGTCGATGGAGAAGGTGCCGTGGGCGCCTTTGATCTGGGTCTGGGGCTGGAACACGGCTTCGCCGTGGTCGACATCGGTGGCGACCAGCTTGCCGCCGGTGGTAAGGGTCACGTCCTCTTTGACGGCGCCCTGGTCAGCACCCGGGGTGGCGACACCGATGGTGGCGCTGTCGTTGGTGCCGGTAATGGCGACGGTGACGGTGTGCTGGGCAGAGCCATCAGCACTGTTGACCACGAAGGTTTCGCTGGGCAGGGACTCACCCTCTTTGAGGGCCTGTACTTGCGGGTCGTTGTTGTCGAGCTCGTAAGTCCAGTTGCCATCGGTATCGATGGAGAAGGTGCCGTGGGCGCCTTTGATCTGGGTCTGGGGCTGGAACACGGCTTCGCCGTTGTCGACATCGGTGGCGACCAGCTTGCCGCCGGTGGTGAGGGTCACGTCCTCTTTGACGGCGCCCTGGTCAGCACCCGGGGTGGCAACACCGATGGTGGCGGTGTCGTTGGTGCCGGTGATGGTGATGGTCACCGTGGCCGGGGCACTCTGGTTGCCACTCGGATCGGTTGCAACATAGGTAAAGGAGACTTGGCGCGTCTCACCCTCTCGTAGGGATTGAAACTCGGGGGAGGGAATATATTGGTAACTGCCATCGGCATTGAGGGTCAGTTGACCGCTCTGTACGCTACTCACCAGGGTGTAACCCTGAGGATTAATGCCGTCGCTATCGAGATCCTGCGCTACAGGAACCTGCGCGAACAGGGTCGGTGTGTCTTCAGAAATGATCTGCTGCTGATCAAAAGCAACCGGTGGATGCTCTATCATGCCTGCGATCTCGTCACCCGGTAGCGCATCCTGGTGCTGCGGGTCACGGCTGCTATGGGTTGTATCAAAACCCGCTTCGGAAATGGTCGCCTTGGCGGTACGTTCGGTGACAATGACACCCGCATTACCTGAGCCCGCTATGCCTCCTGCGCTAGCACCGCCGCTGGCGGTTGCTTGGGCGATTTCGGTCGGATCCTGCCCATCCTGAATTGCTTGCTGGATGGCTGCCAGCTCTTGCTCAACGGTCGGGGAGATTTCACTCCCGGCGGAGGGGATGGTTTCGTCGGGAATTGGGTTATTTACACTCGCCATGGCTGGCGGTGTCAGTTCTACATCCGAAGGGGATACCAGTAGCACACCCTTAGGAAGTATATCGCCGACATTAACGGCTTTGAGTGAGCCATCTTTTAAAACGATCCAGCACTCTCCTTGAGCCTTAGTGAGTTCCATAGCTTGATCGAGCAGGATTTTGTGCATGTTGCGTGTGTTCCTAATAGTCTGAACTGATAAATTTAAAAAACTGTCTGTGCCGTCCAGGGCAGAGGAGAGTGTATTGAATCCTCAAGTGGCTTTTTCATGGTATGTTTTCATTAACCCAAACCCTGGCTGAGTTTTGGTATGGGTATGATTTTATTGTGATTATTATTTTTATATTCAGGATTCAAGTATTTTTCTGTGCCATCTCTAGCACCGGAAAGGTATACATATGCAGGGTGCTCATTGTATGAGCAAACTTCTATTTTTTGATGAGAATAAAGAAATTTTAAGGTGTTTAATTGAAAAACGTTTTCATCTTTCTGGTGACGCGATAATAGCTGGAAGAAATGCACTGAAATATCAGTTTTATAGGTTGTTTTTATAAAAATCGGCGTTTTTTGGCGGGTGGTGGATGACAGTTTTCTGCCTGTTATGTGAAACGAAACCGATGATTTCGACTATTTATATCCTTGTTTTTAACACGTGCGAGAAAATAAGTACTTGTCACTGATAGGGAGCTGGTTGATGGTCTGAATAAGTAATCGGCTATGTGCATTTTAATACTGTATGTAGAGGGGGCGGTGTAGATAACACTGTGATCTGTCTCTTGAAGCAAGATCTCCTGCTGATACCTGCTGCATATTACGCTGGCCAGTAGCTCAGCCAGTTATTGCAAATCATTCCTATCTTCTGTCTACGCAAACCCGGGGGATGTTGCATCCTTGAGCACACTTTCCTAAGACATAAAAAAGTTATGCTTGCCAATCGTTTTACCGCTTTTTCTGTGACGGCGATCACTGTACCATCGCCGCCCGACCTGCCACCCGGCCGCAGCTCTCTCTGCGACGGCGCTGGCGTCACCCGATACTCGCCGTCACCCGGAACGTGAATGACCCCAGGATGGGACCCGCCACTAACCTGTAGGTTTGTGGTCTGCGTGTCGCGGGGTCGGCACCTCTCCCGCCCGTTCCCTGCGATGCCTGTCTGCAGACTTGCCGTATGAAACTTCTCTCTTCATAGGTGCAAGATGACGCTGTTATTGAGTCTGGTCGGTATGCTGGCCCTGATGTTTATCGCCTGGCTGGCCAGTGAAAACCGCCGTGCCATCCGCTGGCGGACCGTGCTGGGGGCCCTCGCCCTGCAAACCGGCTTTGCCGCCCTGGTGCTCTACTTCCCCCCCGGTCAAATCATGCTCGGTGCCATGAGCAACGGCGTCTCCGCCTTGCTCGGTTTTGCCGACAGCGGCATCCGCTTCGTGTTTGGCGATCTGGCCAGCAACGGCTTCATCTTCGCCGTGCGGGTGCTGCCGCTGGTGATCTTCATCAGCGCGCTGATCGCCGTGCTCTATCACTTCGGCATCATGCAGTGGGTGATCCGGGTGTTGGGGGGCGGCATTCACCGCCTGCTCGGCACCAGCCGCGCCGAATCCCTGGTGGCCACCGGCAACATCTTCCTCTCGCAAGGGGAGTCGCCGCTGCTGATCCGCCCCTTCCTGGCCGGCATGACCCGCTCCGAGCTGTTTGCGGTGATGACCTGTGGCATGGCCTCGGTGGCAGGCTCCGTGCTCGGTGGCTACGCCGGGCTCGGTGTGGATCTGAAATACCTGATCGCCGCCTCCTTTATGGCGGCGCCGGGTGGCCTCTTGATGGCGAAACTCTTGGTACCGGAGCAGCAACAGGTGCGCGAGCAGGCCGAGATCACCCTCGACAAGAGCGACTACAGCAACGCCATCGACGCCCTGGCGGGCGGCGCCATGAGCGGCATGAAGATCGCGGTGGCCATCGGCACAATCCTGCTGGCCTTTGTCAGCGTCATCACCATGATCAACGCCGGTCTCACCACGGTAGGTGAGTGGTTCGGCTGGGCCGATCTCTCCCTGCAGCAGCTGCTGGGCTATCTGTTTGCCCCGGTGGCCTGGCTCATCGGCGTGCCGGCCAGCGAGATGATGGCGGCAGGATCCTTGATTGGCCAGAAGGTGATCATGAACGAGTTCGTCGCCTACCTGGACTTTGCCAACATCAAGCAGGATCTCAGCGCCCACACTCAGATCATCATCACCTTCGCGCTGTGCGGTTTTGCCAACCTGGGCTCCATTGCGGTGCAGTTGGGTTCTATCGGCACCATGGCACCGGAGCGCCGCCACGACGTGGCGAGCCTCGGCTTCAAGGCGGTGCTGGCGGCGACCCTGGCCAACCTGATGAGCGCCACCCTGGCGGGGCTGTTCGCCTCCCTCGGCTAAGCGACCCTTGCCCCATGCACACCCCGTCTCGCCACTGGCGCGGCGGGGTGTCGTCCATCTGGCGCCAGCCACTGACGCCTCGGCACAGAGTGGGCTCGACAGGAGCGGGCGCAGGCGGTAGCGTGATGGCGCGCGGCCAGCCCGCGCCCGTTCAGGCATTCATATAACAAGGAATCACATCATGACCCGTTTCTCTCGCGCATTGGCGCTCTCCCTGCTGCTGGTCGGCGCCGCGCCGGCGTTTGCCGCCGCTATCTATACCTCGGATCTGCTGCTGTCGGCGGATTTCAAGGCCCCCTGGGCCAAGGCGACCCAGGGCATCAAGAACCTGCCCAAGTGGGTGCGCAGCGGCAACGGCACCAGCTCCCCGCTCGAAGCCGTGGTCGGCACCCCGTATCAGAGCGGTTCGGTCTGCAAGCCTCACGACTGCGCCAGCCACTACATGCAACTGCTGGTGGATGCCAAGGCCAAGCGGGTGTGGGGCGTGCTGATCGACCTGCCGGATAGCGATGCTGCCCGCGAAACCCCGTCCAGGTTCGCCCGCTACACTTGGCTCGGCCAGCCGGACAAGGGGATGCAGGCCGCCCTGATGAAGCAGGTTGAGGCCGACCCCAACTGGCAGTAAGCATCGAAAAGCAAAAACCTCTGCCCAGGCAGAGGTTTTTTTATGGCGAAGAGGTGATGGGGCAGGGCGCTAGCGGCTCAGGATCCGCACCGAGCGGATGCGGTTGTTGAAGTCGGTCGCCTCCTGCTCGCCGCCCTTGCGGGTGTAGTAGCCACCGCGAAAATCGGTCTCCTCGAAGAAACGCACCACCCAGCCAGCCGGCACGGTGAAGGAGGAGATGCGGTTGGCAAAGCCGTAGCGACCGAGATCCGCAATATCCCGGTCGATGCGCAGGGACTCGCCGCTCTGGTGGGCGCCGTCGAACACCAGCAGGGTGCTGGCGTCGTCCCCTTCGTCCAATCGGGTTGTCAGGCAGCTTGCCTTGGCCGGTTCGCAAAACAGGCTGTTGTTGCCTTGGCCCTGCTGGCAGCGGCGGCTCACCTTCTGGCGCGCCAGCCATTCGCTGCGCCCCGCATCGGCATAGACGCTGTTGAAGGGGGTCAGGGTACAGATGTGGATACGCCCGCCGCCATTGCTTTGGCCGTTCACCACGATCTGGGGATTGATAAGAATATCGGCGCGGACCGCTGTGCTCAGGGTCAACAGCGCCAGCAGGACAAACAGCTTGTTCATGGATGAGATCTTGCCAGTTCAAGGGGCGGCAAGGATTGCCGAGACGCAGGCCCGATGCAAGAGAGAGCGGCGCCCGCTGCGACACTCCTTGCCCGCCACAGGCGTCAAGATGCAGAGCCCAAAGCAGAACACCGGCACAAGGCCGGTGTTCTGAACAGCATGGCGGCGGGCCCAGCGGGGCGCGCGGTCAAGGCGGCTTAGGCGTAGAAAGCCTCGACGGTGCCCTTGACAGTGATCAGCATGGGGTTGCCATAGCGATCCTTGGCTTTGGGGGAGGGGATCTTCACCCAACCTTCGCTGATGCAGTACTCCTCGACATTGGTGCGCTCCTTGCCGTTCACGCGAATGCCGATCTCGTGCTGGAAGCACTCAGCCACATGGTGCGGGCTGCGCGGGTTGGCCGCCAGACGGTCGGGCAGGGCCGGTTTGTTGTCGCTCATTTTATTTACCTGAGTGTGATAAAAAGTGGGTCATTGTAGGCAATGCCCGCCATGGGCTCAAGGCTGGCGACCCGCAACTTCACCTTCACTTCACCAAGCGGGGATAAGGTAGGCTCACGTTTTCAGTTGGAGCTTCACCCTATGCCCACCATAGTCACTCACGCCGCCGTGCCTCTCTGCCTTGGGCTCGGGCTTGGCAGCCGGATTATCCCGCCGCGCCTGCTGCTGGCAGGGATTGCCATCGCCATGCTGCCCGATGCCGACGTACTCGCCTTCAAACTGGGGTCGCCTACGGCCATGTCTTTGGCCACCGCGGCTTTACCCACTCACTGCTGTTTGCCTTTGCCTTTGCCCTGCCCACGCTGGCCATGCTGTTTCACCGCCAGCTTAAGGCGAGCGCCGCCACCGTCTGATCGTTTCTGCTGATCTCGCTGCTCTCCCACAGCCCGCTCGATTCGCTGACCACCGGCGGCAAGGGGGTTGGCTGGCTCTGGCCTTGGCGTGACGAGCGTTTCTTCGCCCCCTGGCAGGTAATTCGGGTCGCCCCCTTCAAGCTGGAGGCCTATCTCACCGCCCGAGGTGAGGCGGTGATCCTCTCAGAGCTCTACGGGGTCTGGCTGCCGGGGGTTGTATTGATGCTGGTGTTGATGGGGTGGCGGGTGTGGGGAAGGGGGCGGTAGTCGCGGGATTGGCAAGGGTTGTTGGATATATCTTGGCTGAGCCAAAAAGCAGAACTTGGACACCCATCTCTTTGACTCTGGTGATGCAACACCTTGTTCAGAAAGATGGGTGTCCCAGATTTCCTAGTATGCTTGACCCCTATGTTATGAGTTTTTTACCCTGGCTCTTTCAATCAAATTGCCAATGAGATTGCATACATCCTGATCAAGGCTGGACGTTGCATCCTCTAAAGCTTCTTTTAATAAAAGTTGATTCCTTACATTTTCAATAAGTTGGTTGGCATCAACCCAGTTGGCAGGTATCGGAATCAAAATATCTGACACATGATTCGGCTCTAAATGTTGCTGCACTGCGCCGTATTCATTTTTTAGCATTTGATTTAATGCCATCTCGGACTGCAAAAATTGGAACGCATAGCTTCTGATTTTTTCATCTGGAATTCGAACGCGAATCAAGTCATCTGATACAATTGCGCCATTCAATCTTTTGGTGATATATGCGACCCGACCAATAGTTCCTGATCTAGTTATTACTATGTCACCTCGGTATACTCTTACTGCATTTATTGTTGCAATTTGCTTAGCTGATGCGATTGCAACATTCAATAATTTTGCGCTGTCAGATTTTTCTTGAAGAACTGCTGAAGGCGTATAGTATGGCTCAATGCCTTCGCCTGGATTTTCGACTATTAGGTTTTCACTTTTAAGCCTTGGACCTTTGAATATTCTAACGCCAGGGCAAATTTGACCAAGAGTCACTACTGACCAGTCTTCAATTCCATCGATAGACTCGATTTGCCGAATGGTCTCGTTTAAATTTGGCAAATAAAACTGTGGGTTTATTCGTAACTGAGTATCTATATCTGATTTTTTAATGGAGAATCTGTACTCGGAGTTATTGAGTTTGCCGTTTTTGTGCAGTTTGTAATCCTCCAGAATCTCATCAAGATCATGGTCAATTACTTCTGTCGTTTCATTGTCAGAATTCCTCTTAAAAATTGGGAAGCCTTCGCTGTCTTGTCCGATTTTTTTTGAAATAGCCATAAATATTTCGTAATCAGACTCAACGTTATTAGCCTGCAAAGGGCGTTCCACAATTAAAAGACTTGTCCTCACGCCTGTGTGCGGCTGAAACGTGTCTTTATGGCAGTTAATGACTGCCAGCAGACGATAATTTTCAAGAAGCAGCCGCCTTGCTGGGTAGTACGTTTGCGTATCCAGGAAACTTTTTGGCATAACGATGCCGATTTTTCCACCTGGAGCTATCCATTGCAGGCAACGTTCGAAAAATAACATTTCAGGTGGTACACCCTCTGTGTTTCTCTCTCCCGTTGAAAAATATTCACCGCCTCGCGTTGACCATCGGATACCTGTATTGAAGTTATCAAGCACCTGGGGATCGGTTATACGACCTTCGCCAACTCCGGCAAATGGCGGATTCGTTAAAATTATTGTTGGTTTCCCTGGACCACATCTAGCTACAACCCTCTCATTAAGATCTGAAATCTTGCCAAGGGAATCACCTTGCGTCATTCCAGTATGACCGTCACCATTAAGAATCATAGCCGTTTTAGCGATCTTTACTAGCCGCTTACTGATTTCAACCATAAAAAGATTTGTGCGGTGCTTATCAAGTTGCCGCTGCTTCGATATATTTGTTGCGCTTGATTTTAGTATCTTCTTTCTCACATAGCGCATCGCGCCTGTGAGAAACCCTCCTGACCCTCCTGCTGGGTCTAAAATAATATCCTGGTAATCTGGATCTAGAGCTTCAGACAAAAAGTCTACGACTAGGCGATTGGTAAAGAACTGGCCTCGTTTTTTCTTTAAATAGGTGGCCGTATATTGCTCATAAGCATGACCCATGATGTCCCAATCTTCAGACTCATGAAGGTCACTGAGCAATCTATAACGTTGTAACTCGATCACAACATCACAAATAGATCGTGATCCAACTGAAATTTTTTCGTGTTCTGAGAACACATCTGAATTGTCCGACCTCGCTTGCGCAAACAAATTATGAACTCGTGATGCAACTGCATCTCTGCCTTCTTCTGTTCTATATTCCTCTGGGGTGCAATAAAACTCACAATATTCATCAGCGCGCTCTTCATCCATTGCTTTAGCAAGGATGAGCCTGACCACATCCATAGTTAGATCATCTTCATCGCCATCAACACCGCGCCCATGAAGTTTGTTATGGCACTGTCGCATCAGCCCCTTAATGTCTTTTGGACGCTTTAGGTCTTCTTTTTTTCTTTGACCAAGCGCATCCCATGCCTCATCTTTTCTTGGGACGCCAGTCCAGTCAATTAGATCATTTGTTGGTGCAAAAAGTCGTCGATAATATTGTGGCGCGTCACCGTTATACCAAACGCCTCCTTCTGCACTCGTATTGTAAATATACGATACTAATTGGTTGTATCCAGTGGTTATATTCGGAGCTTTACACTCGACAACCAAAGCAATTGCGCCTTGATTTCTGTCTTGCTTTGCCTTGCTTGTTCGATATATAACAATGTCAGCTCTGACGATGTTGCCCAATTTATCTGTTAGCTCTTTACTGCCATAGTGAATGGGCACTTCTCGCGCGAGAACATTTTTGGGGTACTGATATTCGAAATGAAGAATCCGTAAATATTGCTGCCTTACAAACTCTTCAGGTGTGGCTTCTAATTCAACGCCATCAAGAAAATCAATGATCTTTCCATTTTCATTTTTTTGCACTTCAAAATTATTCATTAGCTCTCTCGGTGTTAAATAGATTGTGACATGTCGGGCGCATAACGTTGGAGTTAGGCGAACCACGCTGCTTAAATAGCACTCAGTCGGATTAAAAAAACAGCGGTTCACTGCATTGAACCAGTTTCGCGACGAAACTGCAGATAAATTACCACGCCCGTAAGCCAAGCGCCACGAATCGGTGGCAAGCACGTTGAAGCTGATGCGTTGCTGAGACAGTGTTTCCAATTCAGCCGCCGTGAAACGGTGCCCACACCAACCAGAACGCTGAAATTTCAACCGCAGCGGAAAGCGTCGCTGGATTGCTGAAAAAAACCAAACGCAAAACAGAAAATCAGCTGCCGGTGAAAAGAGCGAAAAGCCTGAAACTGGAATTGCGCAGCGCCTAACAGTGATTAGATAGAAGGCGGCACTAATCCGATAGCAGAGTCTTCCATATAACTCCGCTTTGCCATGATGGTTGCCAAGAAAAAAATCAAGCTAAATCAATGTATTACCCGTCTTCCTCTGATGCTTGAATGTATCCGCTTGACCTCCTCGTTTAACTTTTCCATGTCACCTGTATAAAGAAACAATGAAGTAGTCGGTGATGGCAAGCGTCGGCAAGGCTACCGCCCCTGAGTGACAGCTCCCAGTTTGCTGCTGTTAACCTGCGAGATAGCAACAATCGCTGTCATGGCGTTCTTCCGAGAGGTTGATTGTCATTCGGGTATCTTAAGGGGGAGGTGGTGCGTTGAGAAGCGGGTTTTGGCGGGAATCTGTGTTGGATCAATAAATTAGTCATTGAGGCGTGGGTTGAGAGAGCAACTCATTTGGCAGGGAATGCAAAGCCGCCTTCACCCCAGCCCTCTCCCGGAGGGAGAGGGGCAAACAGCCGGGAGCTGCACGAGGGTGCAAGCAAGAAAAAAGAAAGGGAGCCGGTCAGGCTCCCTTGGATGCGGCGATGCAACGATGGCTGTTATACGTAAGGCGGATTCGCAGCCGGCTCACTCACGGCTAATGGCATGTGACTCATGCCGCCCCTTATCGATTGGTCGCGGCCTTCATCCCTTCCACAAACTCTTTCAGACGAGTGAGCATATGTTCCGGGTTCTGGTGGTGGGTCTCGATGATCTTCACCACGGCGGAGCCGGAGATGGCACCGGCGGCGCCAGCGGCGATCGCTTCACGCACCTGAGCCGGTTCGCTGATGCCAAAGCCGAGCAGGGCGGGGGGGGCATTGAACTCGCGCAGGGTATTGATCAGCCCCTCCACCGGCATGCCGGCCTTGGTCTCGGCACCGGTCACGCCGGCGCGGCTCACCAGATAGGTGTAACCATTGCCGAGCTCCGCCACCTGTTGCAGGGTCTCGGCGTCGCCATTGGGCGGGGCGATAAAGATGCTGTCGATGCCGAACTTGTCGGCGGCCGCCTTGTAGGGGGCGCACATCTGCACCGGCACGTCGGCGACCAGCACTGAATCCACGCCTGCCTGCTGGCACTTCTCGTAGAAGCCGTCAATTTTGCGCACATAAACCAGGTTGGCGTAGACCAGCAGGCCAATGGGCAGCTGCGGGTATTTGGCGCGGATGCGGCCGAGCAGCTCGAAGCAGTCGTCCGGGGTGGTGTGGCTGGCAAATGCCCGCAGGGCGGCGCCCTGAATGGTGGGGCCGTCCGCCACCGGATCGGAGAAGGGAATGCCAAGCTCGAGGGCATCGGCGCCCCCTGCGACCAGCGCATCGACGATGGCCAGCGAGAGTTCAGGAGTGGGGTCACCCAGCATCACGAACGGCACAAAGGCGCCCTGATTGGCTTCATCCAGACGGGAGAAGAGTTGTGCGTAACGGTTCATGACAAGGTTCCTTCTTTTTCAAAGATGTCGGCAACGGTGAAGATATCTTTGTCGCCACGGCCGGAGAGGTTGACGATGAGCACCTGCTCTTTTTGCGGTTCACTGCGGGCCATCTTGAGGGCGTGGGCCAGCGCGTGGGAGGACTCCAGCGCCGGTATGATACCTTCGGATTTGGCCAGCTCCTGGAAGGCGTCCAGCGCCTCCTTGTCGGTTACCGAGGGATACTCGGCGCGGCCGATGGCGGCCAGGTGGGCGTGCTGCGGGCCGACGGAGGGGAAGTCGAGCCCCGCCGAGACGGAGTAGGACTCCTGAATCTGCCCCTGCTTGTCCTGCATCAGGTAGGAGTGCATGCCAAAGAAGACCCCCTTGCTGCCGTGACCCAGCGGCGCACCGTGCTCACCGCTCTCGATACCGTGACCACCCGGCTCGACCCCGATCAGGCGCACCTCAGGGTTGTCGATGAAGTCGGCAAACATGCCGATGGCGTTCGAGCCGCCGCCAACGCAGGCGATCACCGCATCGGGCAGCCGCTCTTCCTTCTCGAAGCACTGGGCCTTGGCCTCTTCGCCGATCATCTTCTGAAACTCCCGCACGATAGTGGGGAAGGGGTGCGGGCCGGCGGCGGTGCCAAGCAGGTAGTGGGCCGACTCGTAGTTGGCGGCCCAGTCCCGTAGCGCCTCGTTGCAGGCATCTTTCAGGGTGCTGGAGCCGGAGTGCACCGGAATGACGGTGGCGCCCATCAGCTTCATGCGAAAGACGTTGGGCTTCTGGCGCTCGCAATCCTTGGCGCCCATATAGACCCGGCACTTGAGGCCGAGCAGGGCGCAGGCCAGCGCAGTCGCCACGCCGTGCTGACCGGCACCGGTCTCGGCGATGATCTCTTTCTTGCCCATCCGCTTGGCCAGCAGCGCCTGACCCAGTACCTGGTTGGTCTTGTGGGCGCCGCCGTGCAGCAGGTCTTCACGCTTCAGATAGAGGCGGGTCTTGGTGCCCTTGGTCAGGTTGCGGGTCAGGGTGAGCGGAGTCGGGCGACCGGCATACTCGGTCAGCAGGGTCTGAAACTCGGCGATAAAGGCCGGATCATCCTTGGCATCGACGAAGGCCTTCTCCAGCTGGAGCAGGGCGGGGATGAGGATCTGGGGCACGTACATGCCGCCAAATTCACCAAAAAACGGGTTGAGCAGGGTCATGGTTTCTTCCTTATACCTTGAGTCGAAAACGGAACATCAATTACGAAACAGTGATTCAGTGGCGGCCTCACAGGGCGCGCTTACAGTTGGCGCAGGGCGGCAAACGCGGCCGCCAGCTTGTGTGTATCCTTCTGGCCCGGGGCACTCTCCACCCCGGAGTTAAAATCAAGGCCGAGGCAGCCCACTTGCGCGGCTTGCAGGGCATTGTCGGGATTGAGTCCGCCTGCCAGCATCAACTTGGCTTTATCGAGATGGGCCAGCAGGGCCCAGTCGAACGCCTGACCGGTGCCGCCGCTCTGGCTGCCGACTTTCGTATCCAGCAGCAGGCGATCCGCCGGGTAGTCGAGGGCGGGCAGCGGCTCACCACTTGTGACTCCAACTGCCTTCCAGATCTGGCAGCCAGCCGGCAGCAGCGCGCGCAGTCCCTCGATATAGGCGGCATCCTCATCCCCGTGCAGCTGGACTGCGGTGAGCCCTAGCGCCTCCACCGTCTTGACGATGGTGGCGGGCTGGGCGTTGCGAAATACCCCGACGTAAGAGAGCGGCGCGCCCGCCATCACGGCGCGGGCGGCGGGAATGTCCACGTAGCGCGGGCTTTTGGCCACAAAGATAAGACCCCCAAATACCGCGCCCGCCTGATGGGCGGCGGCGGCATCCTCGGCGCGGGTGAGGCCACATACCTTGTTCTGGCCCAGTACCAGCTTGCGCACCGCTGCTTCCAGATCCGGCTCGGCCATGAGGGATGAGCCCACCAGAAAGCCTTTGGCGTGGTGGCGCAGATCCGCCACCTGAGCGCGGTGGTTGATGCCGGATTCGCTGATCACTACCCGATCGCTTGTAATGTCTTTGGCCAGCTGTTTGGTGCGGTTGAGATCGACGCTCAAATCCCGCAGGTCCCGGTTGTTGATACCGATCACCGGCGCCCCCAGTGCGATGGCGCGGGTCAGCTCCTCCTCGTTGCTCACCTCGGTCAGCACCCCAAGGCCCAGCTCCTTGGCCACCGCGAACAGGGCACGATAGCCCTCGTCGGTGAGCACCGAGAGCATCAGCAGGATGGCGTCCGCCTGATAGTGGCGGGCCAGATAGACCTGATAGGGGTCAATCATGAAATCCTTGCAGAGCACCGGCTGCTGGACGCGGCTGCGCACCCGCGGCAGGAAAGCAAAATCCCCCTGAAAGAACTTCTCGTCGGTCAGCACCGAGATGGCGGTGGCGTATTTTCCATAGATGTCGGCGATGGCCTCCGGGCTGAAATCGTCGCGGATCAAGCCCTTGGAGGGGGAGGCCTTCTTGCACTCCAGAATAAAGCGGGTGGAGCCCGCCTTGAGCGCCCCGACGAAATCCCGATCGCTTGGGGTCAGCGCGCTCTGGAAGCTCGCCAGCGGCTGGGCCAGCTTGCGGGCCGCGACCCACTCCTGCTTGGCCGCCACGATCTTGCCGAGGATGGTCTGGCTGATGGAGGCCATGTTCAGAAAAGCATGGGGGGCAATAAGGTCTGACATCTCGTTATCCTTGCGAAGCTGGCTATTGCCCTGCGGGCGTTCTGAATGACTGCTGTGAAGAGTCGTGGCTGACATCATGCCTCCTGATGACCCGCGTCCTGATGGCTCAAAGTAGCCAGCCGAGCGGCGAGCTCCGCCGTCTTGCCGCTTGCCAGCACCGCCAGCACCTGGGCGGCCGCGCTCTTGAGATCCTTCGCCTTGCCTGCCATCAGCAGCAGCGGTGCCACGTTGGCGGCAATGGCTGCGTTGTGGGCCGGGGTGCCACGCCCTTCCAGAATGGCGGCGGTGATGGCGCGGTTCTCTTCAGGCTCCCCCCCCTGAATGGCGCTGACCGGATAGGTCTCCAGGCCAAAGTCAGCCGGGGTGAGCAGAAACTCGCGGATCTCGCCGTCACGGATCTGGGCTACCTGGGTCGGGCCGTGGATGGCAATTTCATCCAGCCCGGCGCCGTGCACCACCATACCGGTTTTCAGCCCCAGTGCCAGCAGGGTTTCGGCGATGGGGCGCACCAGCTCGGGGGCATAGACCCCCATCAGCTGATAGGTGGGGCGAGCCGGGTTGATGAGCGGCCCCAGCACATTGAACAGGGTGCGGGTCTTGAGGGCTTGGCGCACCGGCATGGCGTGGCGCACCCCGGCGTGATACTGGGGGGCGAACAGGAAGCAGATGCCAAGCTCGTCCAGACAGCGGCGCGCCTGCGCCGGGCTCATGTCGAGCTTGATGCCCATCTTGTCCAGCAGATCGCTCGAACCCGACTTGCTCGAGACCGAGCGGTTGCCGTGCTTGGCCACTTTCAGGCCGCAGGCGGCGGCGACCAGCGCCGAAGTGGTGGAGACGTTGATGGTGTTGAGGCCATCGCCCCCGGTGCCGACGATGTCGCAAAACTCATAATCCGGACGCGGGAAGTCGCGCGCTTCTGCCAAGAGGGCCTCGGCGGCGCCGGCGATCTCCTCCGGGGTCTCCCCCTTGATCTTGAGGGCGGTCAAGAGACTGGCGAGAACTATGGGATCCACTTCGCCACGTACCACCTGGCCGAAGGCGTCGCGGGTACTTTCACGGCTTAGAGACTGACCCTGATAGAGGGTATTGAGATGATGATGCATGTTGGTCTCCTTACCGCACGCTGCTTTCTGGACGGGTGATATGGGCGAGCGCCTGGGTCAGCAGGCGGGCCCCTTCCGAGGTCATGATGGATTCCGGGTGGAACTGGAAGCCCAGCACCCGCTCATCCTGCTGCTCGATGGCCATGGGCATGCCCTGATAGTGGGCAATCACCGTCAGCTCTTCCGGTACATAGGTGGCGACCAGCGAGTGGTAGCGGGCCACCGGCAAGGGGCTTTGCAGCCCCGCGAAGGCGCCGTGGCCGTTGTGCTCAATCAGCGAACGCTTGCCGTGGACGATTTCGCCCGCCGCCCCGACCGTGCCGCCATAGGCTTCGCACAGGGCTTGATGACCGAGGCAGATGCCGAGGATGGGCACCTGACCACGGGCCAGTTTGATCAGATCAATCAGGCAACCCGCTTCGTGGGGGGCGCCCGGCCCCGGCGAGAGCACCAGCACGGCGTCCCCTTCACAGGCTGCGATCTCGCTCATGATGCGGCTCGCCGGCAGGCTGTTGCGGTAGATCCGCACCGGATAACCGAGGGAGCGGAACTGATCCACCAGGTTGTAGGTAAACGAATCGAAGTTATCGAGCAGGAAGATGTTAGTCATGGCTCACGTCCTTATGTTGCTCCTGCTGGGCGCTCAGGGCTTGCAGGGAGGTGCCATGGCTGGCTGCGATGGCGGCCAGCACGGCCGCCGCCTTGGCGCGGGTCTCGTCCGCCTCGGCCTGGGGTTTGGAGTCATAGACCACGCCGGCACCGGCCTGCACGTGGGCCACGCCCTCTTTGACAAACGCGGAGCGGATCACGATGCAGGTATCCATCTCGCCGGCGCCGTTGATGTAGCCGACCGCGCCGCCGTAGCTGCCGCGGCGCTTGCCTTCCATCATGCGAATCAGCTCGCTGGCGCGGATCTTGGGGGCGCCGGTGAGGGTGCCCATGTTCATGCAGGCCTGATAGGCGTGCAGGGCGTCAAGATCGGAGCGCAAGGTGCCGACCACCTTGGAGACCAGATGCATCACGTGGCTGTAGCGATCCACTTTCAGCAGCTCCTTGACGTAGCGGGTGCCGGGCTCCGAGATGCGGGCGATGTCGTTGCGGCCCAGATCCACCAGCATCAGGTGTTCGGCCACCTCTTTTTCGTCCTGACGCAGTTCCAGCTCGATGCGGCCGTCGAGATCCCGGTTGATGCTGCCATCGGGGTTGAAGCCGCGGCGGCGGGTACCGGCGATGGGGTACATCTCCACGTCGCGGCTGGTGGCGCAGAATTTCACCGCGCTCTCGGGGGAGGCGCCAAACAGGGTGAAGCCCTCATCCTGCACGTAGAACATGTAGGGGCTGGGGTTGGTCTGCTTGAGGCGGCGATAGGCGGCGACGGGGCTGGGGCAGGGCATGGAGAAACAGCGGGACGGCACCACCTGGAAGATGTCACCGCGGCGAATGAAGCCCTTGAGCTTCTCCACCTCGGCGCAGAACTGCTTGTCGCTCTTGTCCATGCTCATGCCGCCGGCGAGGGCCGGGGTGGCCGGGGCCTGCGCGGGGGCTTGCTGGCAGGCGTGCTTGAACTGGGCGAGGCGCTCGCTCAGGCGGTGGTACCTGTCTTCCACCCGGCTCTCGTCGCTGTCACCGCCGAAGATGCAGGCGAGCAGCGCAGTGGAGCGTGCGATGTGGTCGATGGTGATCAGGGTCTCGGCTACGTAGAAGCAGTAGTCGGGACAGTCGTTGCTCCCCTCCGGTACCTCGGGCAGATCTTCAAAGGAGGCGATGAGGTCGTAGGCGAAGCTGCCGGCCATAAACAGGGCTTCTTTGCCGAGCTGGCAATCAAGCTCCCGCTGCAGGGTGCGCAGCACGTCCAGCACGCTGATCCCCTTGAGGCGGCTGTCTTCGTCCTGTTCCCGATCGGAGGCCGGGAAGTCGAGCTGCAGCTCGCCGGCCACCAGGCTCTGGGCAACGGCGGCGGGCAGGCGCTCGGCCAGCAGGCTCTGCAGCTGGGCGCCGTTGTCGTTCAGGCTGCGCACCCGCACGGTGCGGCCACGGCACTCGATGCGCAGGCAGGCGTCCACCAGCAGCAGGCTCTGTTTGCCGGCCTTGGAGTCGATCTCGACCGATTCGAGCAGCAGGTTGTTGGGGCGACCCTGGCAGAGCTCGCTGTAGAGTGCCAGCGGATCGGCCACATAGGGGGCGTTGAGGGTGAGGGTATCGAATTCACCCAGAGGAAGGCGATGGCTGGCTGTCATAGTGCGTTCCCTTGCGTGTGATGCTGTTTACCGATGTTCATGACGTTGAATTCCTTGAAAATTTAATGGGTCTGGGGTGGCTGGTTCAGGGGCGCCATCGCCAGGTCAGGTTGCTTGTCTGAATTCTCGGTTTCATCACAGGTCCATTTGCCGGATAATAAAAAAGCCCGCTGGGGTCAGCGGGCTTTTTCTTTGGGTTCTTTATTTGCTGTCAGATTTACAGGTACAGCAACGACCACACGCCCGCATGTCAGGGAGTGTGCCACCACCAGATGGTCAGGATGGAAGTCGTTTGCATGATAAAGTCCTGTAAAAAGATGTTTGCAATGAAGTGCCTACAGAAAACGATAAAGCCGCGGCCAAGTCAAGTCGCTTTTTAGCCTTCTTTCACCGAATGTGTACCCATGGTGACCTGACCACGAGAGCGGAATAATCTGATGAGATTCGATCTACACTGCCATACCACGGCCTCGGATGGCGTGCTGAGCCCCGCCGAACTGGTGCGCCGCGCCGCCGCACAAGGGGTCGAGGTGTTAGCAGTCACTGACCACGACACCCTTGCCGGGCTTGATGAGGTGCGCAGTACCATCGATGCCGAGCAACTGCCGCTGCGGCTGGTGAGCGGGGTCGAGATCTCCACCGGCTGGGAGCACCACGAAATTCATATCGTGGCGCTGGGGGTGGATGAAAAAAATCCGCAGCTGGTGGCGTTTCTGGCCGGCCAGCTGGCCCGTCGGGAGGCGCGCGCCCAGGAAATAGGGCGTCGTCTGGAGAAGTGCCAGCTCCCCGGCACCTATGAAGAGGCCAAGCAGCTGGCTGGCGACGCCGCCGTGACCCGGGCCCACTTTGCCCGGGTGCTGATGGCGCGCGGGGTGGCCGATACCATGCAGAAGGTCTTCAAAAAGTACCTGAGCCGGGGCAACAAGGGCTATGCTCCGGCCGAGTGGCCCGAGATGGGCGAGGCGATCAGCGCCATTCACGCCGCTGGTGGTCTGGCGGTGCTGGCCCACCCGAGCCGTTACGACCTCACCGCCAAGTGGATCAAGCGGCTGCTGGTGGCCTTCAAGGCGGCCGGTGGTGATGCCATGGAGGTCTCGCTGCCCCAGCAGAGCCCGCAGGAGCGGGCGAATCTCGGCCAGTGGGCCAAGGAGCACGACCTCTACATTTCGGTAGGATCGGATTTTCACTTCCCCTCCAACTGGACCGAGCTGGGCCGCCACCTCTGGTTGCCCAAGGAGGGCACGCCGCTCTGGCTGGCTCATCCCGGCCACTTCGGCCTGAGCGCCGAGCAGCACGCCGCCCTGCTGGCCAGCCGTTGAGGGGCGCCGGCGGGCGTCAAACAGATTAAGGTAGTGTCGTGGAGCTTGGCTCCACGGCCATCAAGCGGGCAGGCATTGCCGCCCCCATTGCGAGAACGAGTCATGAGTCAGCACTTTTACGTACATCCGGAAAACCCCCAGGCCCGCCTGATCAGCCAGGCGGTACAGATCATTCAGAACGGCGGTGTCATCGTCTATCCTACCGACTCGGGCTATGCGCTGGGTTGCCAGATGGGCGACAAGGGCGCGCTGGAGCGCATCTGCCGCATCCGCCGCATCGATCCCAATCACGACTTCACCCTGGTGTGCCGCGATCTCTCCGAGATCTCCACCTATGCCAAGGTGGACAACACGGCGTTTCGCCTGATCAAGAACAACACCCCCGGCCCCTACACCTTCATCTTCAAGGCCACCAAGGAGGTGCCGCGCCGCCTGATGAACGAGAAGAAGAAGACCATCGGCATCCGGGTACCGGACAACAAGATTGCCCAGGCGCTGTTGGAAGCGCTCGGCGAGCCGCTGCTCTCCACCACCCTGATCCTGCCGGAGTCGGACATGGCGGAGTTCGACCCGGAGGAGATCTTCGACAAGCTGGGCAAACAGCTGGATCTGGTGGTCAACGGCGGTTATCTGGGCGAGCAGCCCACTACCGTGGTGGACTTCTCCGACGACGAGCCGGTGCTGCGCCGGCGTGGTGCCGGGGACCCGACTCCGTTTGAGTGATACTGCCGATCCTGTGCCGGTGACGACCGCGCCCACGGCGGGCGAGAGGGTGGCGAGCCCGGCGGGGGAAGCCATTCCCCCCCAGGCCGTCCCGTCTCCCATCGCCCGGGTGCTGGGGCAGCCCTATCACGAGCTGCCCCAGGATTTGTTCATCCCGCCCGATGCGCTGGAGGTGTTTCTCGATACCTTCGAGGGGCCGCTCGATCTGTTGCTCTACCTCATCCGGCGCCAGCAGCTCGACATCCTCAACCTGCCGATCCTGCAGATCACCGCCCAGTACATGGAGTACGTGGAGCTGATGCAGGGCCTCAATCTGGAGCTGGCGGCCGAATACCTGCTGATGGCGGCCTGGCTGGCGGAGATAAAATCCCGTCTGCTGCTGCCCAAGGCGCCTGAGCTGGAAGATGAGGAGGAGGGGGAAGACCCCCGCGTCACCCTCATCCGCCGGCTGCAGGAGTACGAGCGCTACAAGGTGGGGGCGGAGCGGGTCAACGAGTTGCCGCGGCTGGAGCGGGAGATCTTCATCGCCACCGCGCTGCCGCCGGATTTTGGCGATCTCAAGCCATTGACGCCCGATGTTTCGCTGGTTGAGCTCGCCCTTTACATGCAAAGTGTGGTAAAACGCGCGACTCATTTTGAACATCACCAGATCCGCCGTGAGCAGATCCCGACCCGGGTGCGCATGGCGGAGATCCTTGCCATGCTCTCGCTGGGCCAGACCCTGCGCCTGGATCGGGTGCTGCGCGCCGAAGAGGGGCGCATGGGGGTGCTGGTGACGTTTCTGGCACTGCTGGAGCTGTGCAAGGAGCAGCTGATCTGGATCCTGCAGGCGGAACCGCTGGGGCCAATTCACTTTGCCCTGGCCGGCCAGCATGAGGAGAGCGAGCGTGGCGCTGCCCACTGAACGGTTGAAGAGCCCGATGTTGCGAGGAGCAGACCATGGCGCTGCCGGCTGAACGACTCAAGACGCTGATCGAGGCGGCGCTGTTCGTCGCCGGACGCCCGCTCAACGTCAGCGAGCTCAAGAGCAGCGTACTGGCGGACTACCCGGTCACCAGCCGCTACGTCCAGCTGTTGCTGGCGGAGCTCAGACAGGATTACAGCGAACGGGGGGTGGAGCTCAAGGAGGTGGCCTCCGGCTGGCGCTTTCAGGCCCGCCAGGAGTACGCCGAGGAGCTCTCCAGGCTCTGGAGCGAGCGGGCCCCCCGTTATTCGCGTGCCGTGATGGAGACGCTGACGTTGATCGCCTATCGTCAGCCCATCACCCGGGCCGAGATCGAAGCCATCCGCGGGGTGGCGGTCTCGAGCCAGATAGTGAATACCCTGAAAGAACGTGGCTGGGTGCGCAGCATCGGTCACAAGGAGGTGGTGGGCCGCCCGGAGCTGCTCGCCACCACCCGAGAATTTCTGGATTATTTTAATCTGCAGAGTCTGGAGCAGCTCCCCGAGCTGGATCCCGAACTGCAACCCTCGTTGTCCACGCTGACATTGGCAGCTGCGGGCAGCGATCAACAATCAGGTAACCCCGATGAGTGAAAAACTGCAAAAAGTGTTGGCCCGCGCGGGTCACGGCTCCCGTCGTGAGATGGAGGCCCTGATCACCGCAGGTCGGGTCAGTGTGGATGGCAAGGTCGCCACACTGGGGGATCGCGTCGAAGTGAACGCCGTGATCCGGGTGGATGGTCACCAGATCAAGACCCGTGCCGCAGAGGAAGTTATCTGCCGCGTGCTGGCTTACCACAAGCCGGAAGGGGAGATGTGTACCCGTCACGATCCGGAAGGTCGTCCCACCGTGTTTGATCGTCTGCCCAAGATGGAAGGGGCCCGCTGGATTGCGGTCGGCCGCCTCGACGTCAACACCTCAGGTCTCTTGCTGTTCACCACCGACGGTGAGCTGGCCAACCGGCTGATGCACCCGAGCCACGAAGTGGAGCGGGAATACGCGGTGCGGGTCTTTGGCGAGATCACCGAAGCCATGCTGCAGCGCCTGCGCAAGGGCGTGCAGCTGGAAGACGGCATGGCCAAGTTCAACAAGATCAAGCCGGCCGGCGGCGAGGGTCTGAACCAGTGGTTCAACGTCACCCTGACCGAAGGTCGCAACCGTGAAGTGCGCCGCCTGTGGGAATCCCAGGAAGTGCAGGTGAGCCGCCTGATGCGGATTCGCTACGGCGACGTGCAGCTGGATCGCGGCATCCCGCGCGGTGGCTGGCAGGAGCTGAAACTGCCCGAGGTGAACTACCTGCGTGGCCTGGTCAACCTGCCCAACGAGACCGAGTCCAAGGTCGATCTGCAACAGGATGGCAAAACCAGTCGTCACAAGCAGGCCGCCCAGATCCGTCGCGCCGTCAAGCGCCACAAGGAGATGCAGGGCAAGGAGCCGCGCGCCCGTGCCACCACGGCTCGTCGCAAGCAGACCTCCTCCACCCGCAACTCGGGTACCGGCAGCAAGTAAGTGCTGCGTGGCCGCAAGGCCGCACTGCAACAGGCCCGCCTCTTCGGCGGGCCTTTTTGTTGGCGCCTTTTGAGTTCGTTATTGTTCGAGCGAGCGTAATGCTGAATTAATGGGGCCGGGCAGGTGACTGGCAGGGGCGGGGGTGGTTGCTCGGCACGGGCGGGCTTGTTAGCCTTCCCGCACTGACACAGGAGATAATAATGAGCAAGGTACTTGATGAGCTGCTGGCGTTGCTGGCGCTCGAAAAAATCGAGGAGGGCCTGTTTCGGGGCCAGAGCCAGGATCTCGGTCTGCGGGCCGTGTTTGGCGGACAGGTAATGGGGCAGGCCTTGTCAGCCGCCAAGCAGACGGTGGCAAGCGATCGCCAGGTGCACAGCTTCCATTCCTACTTCCTGCGCCCCGGTGATGCCAACCGTCCCATCGTCTACGA
Source organism: Aeromonas sp. CD (assembly GCF_033349375.1). Taxonomy (NCBI): domain Bacteria; kingdom Pseudomonadati; phylum Pseudomonadota; class Gammaproteobacteria; order Aeromonadales; family Aeromonadaceae; genus Aeromonas; species Aeromonas sp. CD. The sequence continues at coordinate 3,327,609 of NZ_CP137631.1, read as the reverse complement.
CGTGGAGAACATCCGCGACGGTCAGACCGTCTCCACCCGCCGGGTCAAGGCCATTCAGGGCGGCAAGCCCATCTTCTATCTCAACGCCTCCTTCCAGGTCGAGGCGGACGGCTTTGAACACCAGATCGCCATGCCGGCGGGGATCACGCCGCCCGAGCAGCTCAAGAGCGAGCTGGAGCTGGTGCGCCCTTACGAGCAGCAGATCCCGCCCGCCCTGCGCGACAAGATCATGTGCGAGAAGCCCATCGAAATTCGCCCGGTGACCCTGGTCGATCCGATCCGCCCCGACGTGCACGAGCCGCTGCGCCACGTCTGGTTCAAGGCCAATGGCCAGATGCCGGACGATCAGCGGGTGCACAAATACCTGCTGGCCTATGCCTCCGACTTCCACTTCCTGTTCACCGCCCTGCAGCCCCACGGTGTGTCGTACTGGGAGCCGGACATGCAGGTGGCCACCATCGATCACTCCATGTGGTTCCACCGGGACTTCCGGCTGGACGACTGGCTGCTCTACGTGGTGGACAGCCCGAGCGCCAGCGCCGGTCGCGGCCTGGTGCGCGGCCAGTTCTTCACCCGTGATGGGGTGCTGGTGGCGAGCACGGCGCAGGAAGGGGTGATCCGCCGCCGTGGCAGTAACCCATGAGCAGGCAACATGGCCGAAGAGGGACGCCATGATGGTGTCTGACCTGCGCAGTTTCGCGCAGGTCAGACTTTGGGGCTTTACCCCGACTACTCAAACGGCAGAGGAGAGACATCATGATCATACCCATCCTGCGCAGCTTCGATGAAGGCAAGTTGCGTGACTTTTACCTCGACTACCTGGGATTTGTCATCGACTGGGAACACAGGTTTGGCCCGGGTATGCCGCTCTACCTGCAGGTCTCACGGGGGGACTGGATCATCCACCTCTCCGAGCATCACGGGGATGCCTGCCCGGGAGCGGCTCTGCGGCTCTTGACCGACAAGCTAGATGCGTTGCTGGCCGAGTGGCGGGCGAAGGGTTATGCCTATGCGAACCCCGCCATTGAGACCATGCCCTGGGGCTGCCGCGAGCTGCAGGTCCGGGATCCCTTCGGTAACCGGCTGGTGTTTACCGAGCCGCTGCCGCCGGAAGAAAACGCCTAATAAAAAAACGGGAGCCGATGGCTCCCGTTTTTTTATCTGCTTGCTCTATCAGGCCGCGTCTTGCTCGGCGCTGAGCGCTGGTTCGCCGCTCTGGGCGAAACGGTCGGCCCACAGGGCGATGACGCCGTCGCCGGTGACGTTGCAGGCGGTGCCGAAGCTGTCCTGGGCCAGGTAGAGGGCGATCATCAGGGCGATGGAGGCCTCACCAAACCCCAGCATGGAGGTGAGCAGACCCAGCGCGGACATGACGCCGCCACCCGGGGCACCCGGCGCGGCGATCATGATGACGCCCAGCATCATGATGAAGGGCAGCATGGTGTCGATACCCGGAATGGCCAGATGCTCGGAGAGGAACATCACCGCGGTGGCGCAGGTCACTAGCGTGATGGTGGAGCCACACAGGTGAATGGTGGCGCACAGCGGCACGGTGAAGTTGGCGATGCCGTCGCTCACACCGTTGTTCTTGCTGGCCTGCAGGGCGACCGGGATGGTGGCGGCGCTGGACATGGTGCCGAGCGCGGTGAAGTAGGCCGGCAGCATGTTCTTGATGAGCTGGGCCGGGGAGCGGCCCAGGGCCAGACCGGTGCCGACGAACAGCACGGAGAGCCAGAGCCAGTGCATCACGATGGCCATCACCAGCACCACGCCGAAGGTCTTCAGGGTGGCGAATACGGTGCCTTCCACTGTCATCTCGACGAAGACGCCGGCGATGTAGAAGGGCAGCAGCGGGATGATCACCTTGGCCAGCAGGCGGTCGATGATGTCACGGCCCTGATCGGCGACCCGGCGCAGATCGGTGGCCTGGGTGGCGCTGATGCCGATGCCGAACACGAAGGCGGCGGCCAGCGCCGACATCACCCCGAACAGCGGCGGGATCTCCAGGTTGATGTAGGAGGCGAGCTTGATGGCGCTCTCGGCGGTGGGCTCGGCGGCGGTGGTCAGGCGCGGGATCAGGTTGCTGGCCACGGTAAAGGCGAACAGACCCGCCAGTATGGTGGAGCAGTAGGAGAGGGCGACCGTCTTGCCCAGCAGCTTGCCGGAGTTCTTTGGCAGGCTGGCGATGCCGCTCATGATGAAGAACAGGATGATGAGCGGAATGGTGAAGGTGATCAGCTGACCTATGACTGTCTTGGCCGTAAACAGCACGCGTGCGACCCATTCCGGGGCGTAGAGACCGAGCAAGAGACCGGCGAGGATGCCGGCAACCAGTTTGAGGACAAGTTTCATAAGTAAATCCAGGTGTTAGTGTCTGATTTGTTATTTAATTTTGATTTTAATGCCGCTTTTTAACACAAAATCCGCATCATGTCTGTCGTGCGTGCGTTAATGTCGAGTTAAATATTGTTAAATGTGATCATGGTGGTGATAGCCACTGGCGAGGTGAGCGCGAAGCAAGGTTGGTGATTAATTTGGCGCGCCCTTTCAGGCGCGGATCAGCAGGGCGTGCAGCCAGCGGCCATCCGCCTGCTCGCTCTCCCAGCACTGCTGCAGTTGCAGCGGCAGCGGGGCGATGAGCTGGCGCAGGCCGTCCTCATCGAGCCGGGTCTGGCAGAGGTGCACCTCGGCTGAGGGCTCACCAGGTGTGCTGCCGGTGGCAACGGGCTGGCCACTGGGGTGGGGAAAGGCGCAGTAGAGCACTCCGGCGGGCTTGAGCAGGCCGGCCAGATGGGCCAGAGCGTCGTTGAGCTCGTCTGGCGCGATCGCCGGCAAGGCCCCGCGCGCCCAGATGCCGTCATAGGGCACCACGCTATGCAACTGCTCGATGCGGCAGACCCGCACCGGCTGGCCGCTGCGCCGCGAGGCTACCCTGGCCTGTGCCAGGCGGGCATCGAAGGCCGTCACCACCAGCCCCTGCTGGCGAAAAAAGCAGAGATCGTCGCCTTCGCCGCAGCCCGCCTCCAGCAGGTGGGCGCCGGGGGGAAGCCGCGCCAGAAACGATAGGCGCGCCGCTGACCATGGGTCGGCTGAGGGCATGGCAGTGGAGGCCGGAGGGCAAGAGGGAGACGAACGGGACATGGCGGGCACCTTGATTCGGGGGGCGCAACTCAATTTCGGGGGCGTGACTATAGCAAACTTGAGCCAATTTGGCGCCGGGGCGCCAAAGGGATAATAGGAGATGGAAGGGAGTGAGGGGTTGTCTGCACCTGGCAAGGGCCGCCAGTGTTCGGCCTTGCTGGCTCAGGGGCGACGGGCGGCCGGGCCGGTTGGCAGGGCGATCAGGGTGAACAGGCTGTCCAGCAGGAAGTCGGCCTCCTGACGCAGATCGATGCGTTCCGGAAAGTGCAGCCAGTTGATGATGTAGCCATCCAGGGTGCAGTGCAGCAGGGTGGCGGCTCGCTGCAGATCCAGCCCCTGTGGCAGCTGGCCGAGGCGCACCGCATTGCCCAGGGTGGTTTCCAGATCCCGGAAGAAGTTGCTGGACTGGCTGCGCATGTGTTCGCGCAAGGAGATGGCTTCCCCTTCCAGCGACTCCAGGTTGAACATGATGGTGAACATCTGCTGATGGGCGGGCTCGGTGCTTATCTTGATGATCACTCCCTTGAGGAAGGTGCGCAGCTTGCCGAGGGGGTCGGGCTCCAGCTCGGAGACGCAGGCATCGAGCTGGTGGGAGAGGGGTTGGCACAGCTCCTCCCAGAGGGAGACGAACAGCTCTTCCTTGTTCTTGAAATGCCAGTAAATGGCGCCCCGGGTCAGCTCGGCGGCCCTGGCGATGTCGGTCAGGCTGGTCTTGGCCAGGCCGTGTGAGCAGAACAGATCCAGGGCCGTACTCATGATGTGGCAGCGGGTCTGCTGCGCCTCTTCTTTGGTTCTTCTGGCCATCTCTGCGCGCACCTTGTAAAAGTAAAAAAAGTCACTTACATACATTTATGAATGTATGTATATTGCCTCATCTTTCCGATTTTACCAACCGGGTCCTATAAACCCTGTGGTTATTCATTGATAGACAGAGGCTCAGGTTCTCCATGCATAAACATATTCTCGCACGTTCAGTCGGCCTTGCGCTGCTGGCGAGCGGTCTGCTGACCGCTTGCGGCGAACAGGGCAGTGCCCAGCAGGGGCCCGGTGCGATGCCGCCGGCCGCGGTGGATGTCGTCACCTTGCACACGGCGCCGCTGCAGCTCACCACCGAGCTGACCGGTCGCAGCGCCCCGCTGCGGGTCGCCGAAGTGCGCCCCCAGGTGAGCGGCATCATTCTCAAGCGTCTCTTTACCGAGGGCAGCGACGTCAAGGCCGGCCAGCTGCTGTACCAGATCGACCCCGCCGTCTATCAGGCTGCGGTGGCCAGTGCCAAGGCCAACCTGGCCAAGGCACAGGCCAATGAGCAAAGCGCCCGTCTCAAGGCCAAGCGCTATGCCGAGCTGGTGAAGGTGAAGGCCATCAGCAGCCAGGAGTATGACGACGCCGACGCGGCCTGGAAGCAGCAGCTGGCCGAAATCGGTGCCGCCAAGGCGGCGCTGCAGACCGCCAACATCAACCTGGCCTACACCCGCATCACGGCCCCCATCAGCGGCCGCATCGGCAAGTCCGCGGTGACCGAGGGTGCACTGGTGACGGCCCAGCAGGCCGACAGCCTCACCTCCATCCAGCAGCTCGATCCCATGTATGTGGACGTGCGCCAGTCCACCGCCGATCTGCTGCGCCTCAAGCGTCAGGTGGCGGCCGGCAAGCTGACCCAGGACGAGCAGAAAGGCGCCCGGGTGAGCTTCCAGCTGGAAGATGGCTCCACCTACGGCGAAGAGGGCTCGCTGCAGTTCTCCGACGTGACCGTGGATGAGACCACCGGCATGGTGACCCTGCGGGTGATCGTCCCCAACCCTCATCAGCTGCTGCTGCCGGGCATGTTCATGCGTGCCACCCTGCAGGAGGGCGAGCGCGCCGAGGGGCTGTTGGTGCCGCAGACTGCGGTGACCCGTACCCCGAAAGGCGGCGCCACCGTGATGGTGGTGACGGCGGACAACAAGGTGGCGCTGCGTGAAGTGCAGCTGGGCCGCATCGTCGGCAGTGACTGGGTGGTGGAATCCGGTCTCAAGGCGGGCGAACGGGTGATCGTCGCCGGCCTGCAAAAGGTAAAACCCGGGGTCGTCGTGGCACCTGCTGAACAGAGTGCCGCTGCCCAGGCGCCGGCCAATACCCCGGCCAACAAGTAGGATGGAGTAGTCGCCTCATGGCACGATTTTTCATAGACAGACCCATTTTCGCCTGGGTGATCGCCCTGGTGATCATGCTGGCGGGGAGCCTGGCCATCATCAAGCTGCCGGTCGCCCAGTACCCAAGCATTGCGCCGCCGGCGGTGGGCATTTCTGCCAGCTACCCGGGGGCCTCCGCCAAGACGGTGGAAGACTCGGTGACCCAGATCATCGAGCAGAACATGACCGGGCTGGATCACCTGCTTTACATGTCCTCCCAGTCGGACTCCTCCGGCCGGGTATCGGTCACCCTCACTTTCCAGCCAGGGACCGACCCCGATATCGCCCAGGTGCAGGTGCAGAACAAGCTGCAGCAAGCCATGTCGCTGTTGCCGCAAGAGGTGCAGCAGCAGGGGATCCGGGTCCAGAAGACCTCCAGCAGCTTCCTGATGGTGGCCGCCTTCATCTCCAAAGATGGCGCCATGACCAACGATGACCTGGCCGACTACGTGGTGGCCAACATCAAGGAGCCGCTCAGTCGTCTGGACGGGGTAGGGGACATCACCCTGTTCGGCAGCCAGTACTCCATGCGGGTCTGGCTCGATCCCAACAAGCTCAACCGGGTGCAGATGACCCCGGGTGACGTGCAGGCTGCCATCAAGGCGCAAAATACCCAGGTGGCCTTCGGCAAACTGGGGGGCACCCCGGCGGTGACCGATCAGCAGTTCACCGCCACCATCATGGGGCAGACCCGGCTCTCCACCGTGGAGGAGTTCAACGACATCCTGCTGCGGGTGAACCAGGACGGCTCCAAGGTGCGGCTCAAAGACGTGGCCCGGGTCGAACTGGCCGGTGAAAGCTACGATGCCGAGGCGCTCTACAACGGTCAGTCCACCGCGGCGGTAGCCATCAAGCTGGCGACCGGCGCCAACGCGCTGGATACCGCCGAGAAGGTGCGTGGCAAGCTGAATGAGCTCTCCACCTACTTCCCGGCCAACATGGAGATCGTCTACCCGTACGACACCACGCCGTTCGTGAAGATCTCCATCGAGGAGGTGGTACAGACTCTGGTGGAGGCGATCTTCCTGGTGTTCTGCGTGATGTATCTGTTCCTGCAGAACTTCCGCGCCACCCTGATCCCGACCATCGCAGTGCCCGTGGTGCTGCTGGGGACCTTCGGCGTCATGTCGGCGTTCGGCTTCTCCATCAACACCCTGACTATGTTCGGTCTGGTGCTGGCCATCGGCCTGTTGGTGGATGACGCCATCGTGGTGGTGGAGAACGTGGAGCGTCTGATGAGCGAGGAGGATCTCTCTCCGCTCGAGGCGACCCGCAAGTCCATGACCCAGATCACCGGCGCCCTGGTGGGGATCGCCCTGGTGCTCTCGGCGGTGTTCGTGCCGATGGCCTTCTTCGGCGGCTCGACCGGTGCCATCTATCGCCAGTTCTCGCTCACCATCGTCTCGGCCATGGTGCTGTCGGTGCTGGTGGCGCTGATCCTGACCCCGGCCCTGTGCGCCACCCTGCTCAAGCCCATCAAGCATGGCGAGTTCGGTGCCAAGCGCGGTTTCTTCGGCTGGTTCAACCGGGCCTTCGACGCCAGCGCCAACCGCTACCAGAGCGGTGTGCGCAAGGTGGTCAAGCAAGGGGTGCGCTACGGCATCATCTACGCCGCCATGCTGGCGGTACTGGCGATCCTGTTCATGCGCATGCCCACCTCCTTCCTGCCGGAAGAGGATCAGGGGGTCATCATGTCCATGGTGCAGCTGCCGGTCGGGGCGACCAAGCAGCGCACCGAGGTGGTGCTGGCCGACATGCGCGACTACTTCATGAAAAACGAGAAGGATAACGTCGACTCCGTGCTGACGGTGGCGGGCTTCAGCTTCGCCGGTAGCGGTCAGAACAGCGGCATGGCGTTCATCAAGCTGAAAGACTGGAAGGAGCGCAACACGCCTGATCGCAGTGCCAATGCCATCATCGGCCGCGCCATGGGCTACCTGTTCAGCATCAAGGAAGCCCAGGTGTTCGCCTTCAACCTGCCTCCGATCCCGGAGCTCGGGACGGCGACCGGTTTTGACTTCTTCTTGCAGGATCGGGCCGGCGTGGGCCACGACAAGCTGATGGCGGCGCGCAACCAGCTGCTCGGCATGGCGGCGCAGGATCCCAACCTGGTGCGGGTGCGCCCGAACGGGATGGAAGACACCCCCCAGCTCGACATCAAGATCGACTACGAGAAGGCGCTGGCGCAGGGGCTCTCCATCAGCGACATCAACAGCACGCTCTCCAGTGCTTGGGGTTCTGCCTATGTGAACGACTTTGTCGACAGAGGCCGGGTCAAGAAGGTCTATCTGCAGGCGGATGCCCCCTTCCGGATGAACCCGGAAGATCTCAAGCTCTGGTACGTGCGCAACAGCGCCGGTCAGATGGTGCCCTTCTCCGCCTTTGCCAGCACCGACTGGAGCTTCGGCTCGCCACGGCTGGAGCGTTACAACGGCGTGCCGGCGATGGAGATCGTCGGGGAAGCGGCGCCGGGCAAGAGTACCGGTGACGCCATGGCCGCCATCGAGCAGATGGTGAAGCAGTTGCCGGAAGGCATCGGCATCGAGTGGACCGGTCTCTCCTATCAGGAGCGGCAGGCGGGCTCTCAGGCACCGGCCCTGTACGCCATCTCCCTGCTGGTGGTGTTCCTCTGTCTGGCCGCCCTCTACGAGAGCTGGAGCATTCCGTTCTCGGTGATGCTGGTGGTGCCGCTCGGGGTGCTGGGGGCCATTGTGGCCGCCACCCTGCGTGGGTTGGAGAACGACGTCTACTTCCAGGTGGGCCTGCTGACCACCATCGGTTTGTCGGCCAAGAACGCGATCCTCATCGTCGAGTTCGCCAAGGAGCTCTATGACAGGGGCATGGGGCTGAGCGAAGCCGTGGTGGAGGCGGCGCGCCTGCGTCTGCGTCCGATCCTGATGACCTCGCTCGCCTTCATCCTCGGCGTATTGCCGCTGGTGATCAGTACCGGGGCCGGCGCCAGCAGCCGCAACGCCATCGGTACCGGCGTGATGGGGGGGATGATCAGTGCCACCGTGCTGGCCATCTTCTTCGTGCCGCTGTTCTTCGTGCTGGTGATGCGCTATTTCACCAAGCACAGCACCAAGCAGGCGCGTCTGGCCCATGCCGAGGAGATCAAACATGACTAAGACCCTGATCGCCCTGAGCGTGACTCTGCTGCTGGGGGGCTGTTCCATGGCCCCCGATTACCAGCGCCCGGCGCTGCCGCAAGGCGCCGCCTGGCAGAGCAACCAGACAGGGGAGGTGGCCGTTTCCCCTTGGCGCCAGCAGTTCCTCGATCCTGCCCTGCAGCAGTTGATCGCCACGGCCCTCGAGAACAACCGGGATCTGCGCATCGCGGCCCTCAACGTGGAGGCCTACGAGGCCAAATACCGGATCCAGCGGGCGGCCCAGCTGCCGACCCTGGCGGCCAATGGCTCGGGCACCCGCCAGCAGGGATCAGACGATCTCAGCAGCACGGGGCAGGGCACCATCAGCAGCCAGTACGGTGCCAACATCGGCATCACCTCCTATGAGCTGGACCTGTTCGGCCGGATCCAGAGCCTCAAAGATCAGGCGCTGGAAAACTATCTGGCGCAGGTTGAGACTCAGCGCAGTACCCAGATCGCGCTGATCGCCTCGGTGGCCAACGCCTATCTCACCCTGCTGGCGGATCAGGAGTTGCTGGCGCTGAGCGAGGCGACCCTGGCCACCGAGCAGGAGAGCTATGGTCTGACCGAGCACAAGTACCGGCTGGGGGCCGCCTCCGAAATGGAGCTGGCCCAGGGCCGTACCGCGCTGGAGAGTGCCAAGGTGAGCCTGGCCCAGTATCAACGGCAGGTGAAGCAGGATCGCAACGGCCTGGCGCTGCTGCTCGGGACTGGCGTCCCCGCGCTGATGACCGAGCCGGCGACCCTGGCCGAGGTGCAACTGGCGGCCATCCCGGTGGGTGCTCCATCCAGCCTGCTGCAACAGCGCCCGGACATCCTGGCGGCCGAGCACAGCCTGAAGGCGGCCAATGCCAATATCGGCGCCGCCCGAGCGGCCTTCTTCCCGGCGATTTCGCTGACCGCGACGGCGGGCACCGCCAGCAACCAGTTGAGCGGACTGTTTGACGGCGGCACCGGCACCTGGACCTTCATGCCGCAGATCAACCTGCCGATTTTTGACGGCGGCAAGCGCATTGCGGATCTGGACGTGGCCGAGGTAAGCACCAGGCAGGCGGTGGCGAGCTACGAGAAGAACATCCAGACCGCGTTCAAGGAAGTGGCGGATACGCTCGGCGCCCAGGCTGACTATCAGCAACAATTGCAGGCCCAGCAGGCACTGGTGGAGGCGAACCAGACCTACTTCAAGCTGGCGGAGGTACGTTACGAGAAGGGGGTGGACAGTTATCTCACCCGACTCGATGCCCAGCGCTCGCTGTTCAGTGCCAAGCAAGGGCTGATCAGTACCCGTTTGGCGCAGCTCAGCAACAAGGTTGCGCTCTATAAGGCCGTCGGCGGTGGCTGGCAAGCCGCCGATGCCGAGGGTGGCAAAGAAAAAAGCTGACAGTAGCCACAGATCTCTCCTTGCGTTATCTTACCGTCACAGGGCGAACCATCAGGTTCGCCCTGTTTGTTTTCAGCAAAAACATGTACATATGAAACCCAAGTGATATAACACGTGGTTCGGATAGTGGGAACTGTATCAACAGAAGGGCAAGCGGGTGGGGGAGTGATATCATGCCTTGCGCAATAGCTTGTATCTCCATTGCATAGAAGTGATCAAATCCCTAGGTTGGATCTCAAATGAGGTCTTATTGTCATGTCCTAGCAGTATGTTTTTACTGGAACATGGACCGTTGAATTAATGCATAGTCTGCAGGTTCTCCATCGTGAATGCTGCTGTTTGGGCTGTTCAAGCCACCAGAAAAAACGCTAGAATCCATTCTTTGTCGTAAGGGATCATGGAACTTTATTCAGGTCCCTCATTAGACGGTCAGGGTACTCTTGTATAGAGCGAAATTTTGTTATCTTCATCGACTACAGAGTTACCCCAAGCTGGAGGACGCTATGGCCAACAGCACACACAATCTGGTTAAAAGCAGCAAACTGGGGGCTGTAACCTAGGGGCGGTAGCTATTGCCTTTTTCGTGGTTGGAACCAGATATTCGCCACGTGAGCGAGCATTCTTGCAGCCATGAATGATGCGTAGCAGGTTAAAAACCTAATTTATCTTCTTTTTCAAGAGCATAACTATGAAAATCCTCGTGACCGGCGGTGCCGGCTTTATCGGCTCTGCCGTGGTGCGCCATATCATCCGTGATACCCGGGATGCCGTTATCAATCTCGACAAACTCACCTATGCAGGCAATCTGGAATCCCTGGCCGATGTATCGACAAGCGAGCGTTATGCGTTTGAACATGTGGATATCTGCAACCGCGCCGAACTGGATCGGGTGTTTGCCCAGCATCAACCGGACGCCGTGATGCACCTAGCCGCCGAGAGCCACGTTGATCGCTCCATCACAGGCCCCGCCGACTTCATCGAGACCAATATCGTCGGCACCTACATGCTGCTGGAGGCGGCTCGTGCCTACTGGAACGGGCTGGACGAGGTGCGCAAGGCGGCCTTCCGTTTCCACCATATCTCCACTGACGAGGTATATGGTGACCTGCCCCATCCGGATGAAGTAGCCCCCGGTGTGGCACTGCCGCTCTTTACCGAAACCACCCCCTATGCCCCCAGCAGCCCCTATTCTGCCTCCAAGGCCTCCAGTGACCATCTGGTGCGCGCCTGGCGTCGTACTTACGGCCTGCCGACCATCGTCACCAACTGCTCCAACAACTACGGCCCGTTCCACTTCCCCGAGAAGCTGATCCCGCTGGTGATCCTCAATGCGCTCGATGGCAAGCCGCTGCCTGTCTATGGCAAGGGCGACCAGATCCGCGACTGGCTCTATGTGGAAGATCACGCGCGCGCGCTCTACAAGGTGGTGACGACTGGCGTGGTCGGGGAGACCTACAACATCGGCGGTCATAACGAGAAACAGAATCTGGAGGTTGTTCATACCATCTGCGATCTGCTGGATGAAATGGTGCCGAAGGCGGGCTCTTATCGCGATCAAATCACCTATGTGGCAGATCGACCCGGCCATGACCGCCGCTATGCCATTGACGCCAGCAAGATGAGCGCCGAGCTCGCCTGGCAGCCGCAAGAGACCTTTGAATCAGGTATCCGCAAGACAGTGCAGTGGTATCTGGATAACCAGCAGTGGGTCAACAACGTGAAGAGCGGATCCTATCAATCCTGGATTGAACAGAACTATGGGGAGCGTGCCTGATGCATATTCTGCTGTTTGGCAAGAATGGTCAGGTTGGCTGGGAGCTGCAACGTGCACTGGCACCGCTGGGCCGTATCACAGCCGTCGATTTTGACTCGACCGACTACTGCGGTGACTTCAGCAAGCCGGCCGGCGTGGCGGAGACTGTGCGCTTGGTGAAGCCGGATGTCATCGTGAACGCAGCAGCCCACACTGCGGTAGACAAAGCCGAGAGCGAGCGGGGGGTTGCCGAGCTGCTCAACGCCACCAGTGTGGCTGCGATTGCCAAAGAAGCTGAAGCATTGGGAGCCTGGTTGGTGCACTACTCCACCGACTATGTGTTCGATGGCAGTGGTGAGCGCCCTTGGCTTGAAACCGATGCGACCGCCCCGCTCAACGTCTACGGCGAGACCAAGCTGGCGGGTGAGCAGGCTGCGGCCCTGTGCTCTCGCCACCTGATCTTCCGCACCAGCTGGGTCTACGCTGCCCGTGGCGCCAACTTTGCCAAGACCATGCTGCGTTTTGGCAAGGAGCGTAGCGAGATGTCAGTCATCAATGACCAGTTTGGTGCCCCGACCGGCGCCGAATTGCTGGCAGATTGCACCGCTCATGCGCTCCGCGTGGCGCAGAGCAGACCTGAGGTTGCCGGGCTATACCATCTGATTGCCTCCGGTACCACCACCTGGTTTGACTACGCCCAGCTGGTGTTTGCCAAAGCCAGAGAGGCTGGGGTGGAACTGGCGGTGACACAACTCAATGCGGTGCCGACCAGCGCCTTCCCGACCCCGGCCAAGCGCCCTCATAACTCCCGCTTGGATACCAGCAAGTTCCAGCGTACCTTCGATCTGGATCTACCTGACTGGACGGTCGGTGTGGAGCGGATGTTGACCGAGATCCTCGGCAAATAAATCACTGGCCAGGGATGTGTTGAACGCCTCCCTGGCTGGCAGGGATAAAACAGAAAAGGAGTGGCTGCAAGCCACCCTTCTCTTTTGCAATTTAAAAATAAGAAACAAGCATCATGACCAAACGTAAAGGCATTATTCTGGCTGGTGGCTCTGGCACCCGTCTCTATCCGGTCACCATGGCGGTGAGCAAGCAGCTGCTGCCCATCTATGACAAGCCGATGATCTACTATCCGCTGAGCACCCTGATGCTGGCGGGTATTCGGGATATTTTGATCATCAGTACCCCGCAAGATACCCCCCGTTTCGAACAGTTGTTGGGCGATGGCAGCCAGTGGGGCCTGAGTTTGCAATACAAGGTGCAGCCAAGTCCGGACGGATTGGCACAAGCCTTTATTCTGGGCGAAGAGTTCATCGGTTCAGACCCCTGTGCACTGGTGCTGGGCGATAATATCTTCTACGGCCACGACCTGCAGAAACAGTTGGCGGCCGCAGCTGCTAAAGAGAGCGGTGCTACCGTCTTTGCCTACCACGTGCACGACCCCGAGCGTTATGGGGTGGTGGAATTTGATAAAGAGGGTACTGCTATCTCTCTGGAAGAGAAGCCATTGGAGCCCAAGAGCAACTATGCGGTCACTGGCCTCTATTTCTACGACAACAGCGTGGTGGAGATCGCCAAGAGCCTGAAGCCATCGCCCCGTGGTGAGCTGGAAATTACCGATGTGAACCGTATCTACCTGGAACAAGACAATCTGTCGGTTGCCATGATGGGCCGTGGTTATGCTTGGCTTGATACCGGTACCCATGAAAGCATGATAGAAGCGAGCAACTTTATTCAGACCATCGAGACCCGTCAGGGGTTGAAAGTGGCCTGTCCGGAAGAGATCGCCTATCGCCAGAAGTTCATTAATGCCGACCAGGTCCGTGAACTTGCAGCACCATTGGCAAAGAATGCCTATGGACAATACTTGTTAAGAATGGTGGCCAAAGTCTGATGTGATATGGGGGGAGGAGAAATGTCCCTCCATAAACGTCGAATTACGTATGGATATAAAGATGAATGTAATTAAGACAGCTATTCCCGACGTGCTTATTTTTGAACCAAAAGTGTTTGGTGATGAACGTGGTTTTTTCTTTGAGAGTTTCAATCACAAGCTATTTGAAGACGCAGTAGGATATCCGGTTACTTTTGTGCAGGATAATCACTCCAAATCTTCAAAAGGCGTGTTGCGTGGTTTGCATTATCAGTTACCCCCCCATGCGCAGGGTAAGCTGGTGCGTTGTGTTGCGGGTGAAGTGTTTGATGTTGCGATCGATATCCGAAAAGACTCGCCGACCTTTGGGCAATCGGTTGGCGTTAACCTCAGTGCACAAAACAAACGACAGTTGTGGATTCCAGAAGGGTTCGCACATGGCTTTTATACTCTAACTGAAGAAGCCGAATTCTTATATAAGACGACTGAATACTATTTTCCCGAGAGTGAAAGATCATTAATGTGGAACGATCCAGCTATTAAAATAGCATGGCCTATAGAAGATCAACCATTACTGTCAAAGAAAGATATTTCAGCGCAATCTCTGAAAGATATGATCAGAACATGGTGAGTATAGTGAATAAACAAAGCTTATATATTACATGGTCCCTTGTTAAAAGAGATATCAGTGCTAAGTATAGAGGTACCATATTTGGCGCTGTTTGGAATGTCATAAATCCACTATTTATGTTAATGGTATACTCGACGGTTTTCTTACATGTCTTTAAAGCCAGATGGGCGGTTAGTGATAGTGAATATGCAGATTATGCATTAATGCTCTTCATTGGGATTGTCACGCATGTTTTCATATCTGAGGTGATGGCGAATTCTGCTACAATCATAAGGAGTAACGCCCAAATTGTGAAGAAAGTTGTTTTCCCCATAGAAGTATTGCCTCTGTCAGTTGTGCTATCTTCAACCGTCAACTTTGTCGTTGGCATTTCGCTGTCAATTATTTATTCACTATGCATGGGATATATATCCTCATTTTCAAACTTCATATATATTCCATTTATCTTAATGGTTTATATGACCACGCTTCTAGCAATTGCATATATAGTTTCATCAATCTCTGTATTTGTAAGGGATATACAACAGATAATTCCAGCTGCAAGCCTGGTATTGTTGTTTACTAGTACAGTATTTTTTTCAATTAAAACTGCTCCAGCATCACTCGCAAAGTTTTTATATTTGAATCCGATCAGTATTATAGCGGACGCATTGAGAGATATAATATATGGTGGGGCATTTTCACTTGAACGATTGTTTTATCTCCTGTTGGTGTCACTAATTGGATTATTTATATCATCGAAGATGTTTAGTAAGTTGAAACGAAGCTTTAGTGACGCCCTCTAATCGTATAATTTTCTATAATCATATATGATATTCGTGAAGTGAGATAAAGATGAAGATTGGAGAACTCCTTGTATCCAAAGGATATATAACTAATGATAATATTGATGAAATTCTAAAAATACAAGTAGAGCACTCATCTGAAAATATTCGGTTCGGTGAAATATGTATTTCTCATGGTTTCTGCTCTGAAGCAGAAGTGATTAATGCACTTGCTGAGCAACTTGAACTATACACTCTGGATGTTTTTATTGATGAGAAAGTTGGTCAAATAGACAACATACAAACAGAGTTGGTTGATTCATTTTTTCACCAAGAGTGGTGGCTACAACGTCAAGCATATCCATTATTAGTTGACAACGCACTTCTTTACGTTGCATTGCTTGATGTGTGGGATTCTTTTGTTTCGTCTTCTCTGAAAAAAATTTACGATCTCCATGTTGTTCCTGTCCTTGTTTCTAACTACGAGTTACGTAAACTCTATTCTGGAATACAAGAGAATACCTCGGCGAATCTGAAAGGTGAACAGGAGCGGCATGATGTATCTTCTGCTCCAGTTGTTCGATTTGTTAATGAATGTATTCAAAGTGCGATTAAAAGTAAGGCATCAGATATACATTTTGAAATCAACAAAGATACATTTATAGTTCGTTTTAGGATCGATGGCGTATTAAAAACAATTGACAAACCTGGTATATCGCAGCATGCTTCGATTATATCAAGAATTAAATTGATGTCTGGTTTGGATATCTCTGAACGTAGACTTCCACAAGATGGACGGATGCGAGTGAGGTTATCTGGGGTCTACATAGATATCCGGGTGGCTACTACGCCAACAGTGCATGGTGAGAATGCAGTTTTACGCTTATTGAGTGGAAGCAATTCTTCTGAGAAACGTGAGCTTAACATGTTTCCAGACCAACTTTCTATAATCAGTGAGATTATAGCTCAAAGAAATGGTATTTTTTTGATAACTGGCCCAACAGGAAGCGGTAAAACAACCTCATTGTATACCTTGCTGGGACAAATTAATGATGATAATAAGAAGATAATCACAGTTGAAGATCCTGTCGAATATCAAATGCCTGGGTTAACACAGATTCAAGTAAATAGTGATATTGGACTAGATTTTGCGACTGTACTTAGGTCTGCTTTAAGGCAAGATCCCGATGTCATGCTTATTGGTGAAATGCGAGATAAAGAAACTGCTCAAATAGCAATACAGTCAGCGCTAACCGGGCACTTTGTTTATTCTACACTACACACAAATGATGCTCCTAGTAGCTTCATTCGCCTCAAGGATATTGGGATTCCTGATTATCTTATTAAATCAACTATTGTTGGCGTTATGGCTCAACGATTACTTCGCAAGCTTTGTCCAGAGTGTTCGATTCCACACTCACTACCAGTACAAAAGATAGGAGTTGATTGGTGTTCGTTTTCGGAAAAATGGGCACATTTGTTACCTAAAAATGTAATGTTTAAGTCTGCTTCAGGTTGTGAAAGTTGCAACCATACTGGTTATAAAGGACGCATAGCTATTTTCGAGTTAATGCGATGGAATAATAGCTATGATTGTGACATCAATTCATCATCATTAAATATAATTGCTGATGCACAGGGGATGAGAACGCTGAAAGAAGATGCGATTCTACGTGCAGCACATGGCGATACATCTCTTGACGAAGTTATGAGAGTTGTGGGATGAATTACTTTAAATATATAGTGAGAGCCTCCAATGGGAAAATATTAAATGGGTGGGTTCAAGCTGAAAATGAAGAAAAAGCTCACAAGACACTTGAACAGCGTGGATATAGTGTTGTTCTACTCGAGAAGTATCGGGGCGTCGTTAAAGCAAAGATCTCAAGAGAAACATTAATGACGACATTACGTGAGCTTGCGACTCTCAGGCAGAGTGGTATGCAACTGGATGAGTGTCTTGAATCATTAATAGAAACTACAGTAGATAGAAATCTTGTACTCGCCCTGAAAAGAATGAAGTCGGATATATCATCGGGGTCATCTTTGTCTGACTCGGTTGTGAGTTTGCCCGATATATTTCCTTACTATGTATCGCCAATGCTCAGGTTAGGTGAGGAAAATGGTAGTATACATGAGTCTCTCATTAGTATTGCGGAGCGTGTGGAACGAGAAGAAAAGATAGTTTCAGAGGTAAAAACAGCTTTAACATATCCAGTGTTTTTATTGGTGGTGTGTGTCACGGTTGTTTTTTTTCTGTTCTTATATGTTATTCCAAATTTCAAATCAATGATTACTGACGAAGCGGCTGCTGCGGGGAGTAGCCTGGTGCAGTTAATTTCAGTATCAGACTTCATTAGTGATCATATCACTATTATTTTAGTGTTAATGGTGTTGATAATATCTGCATTTATATATGGAATTAAATACGGTACATTGTACGAAAAAATACTTGCATTGTTATTAAAGTTGCCTTTTTTCTCTACTCTCTTCAGTGCTTGGGTGATAGTACAATTCAGTGGTAGCATGCAGAAGTTGCTAGAATCAGGCGTTGAGTTGGTTGATGCGGTCGAGTTATCAGCCAATGCTATGTCAGGAGAAAAGGGAAAAAGGGACATCCAAAGAGTCATACAGAGAATAAAAGAGGGTGAGCGACTGGCAGATGCATTGTCAATTTATAATGTTTTTCCGCTAGTTGTAATCAGATTGATAAAGACAGGTGAAGTCGGAGCATCGTTACCAATTTGCTTTAAAGAGATAAATACGCTTTATGAGCGACGACTCTCAAAAGGGATAAAGCAAATACTTTCAATTTTGGAACCATTAGTAATAGTGATCATGGGGACTATCGTGGGTTCAATTATGGTTATTCTTATTTCTGGTATTATTTCTGTGAACGATATAGGATGGTAAAATGAGGTTGAAAAAATTACGTGGCTTTACTCTCATTGAGCTGCTGGTTGTATTAGTTTTAATTTCATTGTTAGCCGGTTTGGTGGGCCCGAGATTATTCCAAAAAGTGGGCTCATCTAAGACAAAAGTTGCTGAAGCCCAGATAGAATTGCTTGTGTCGGCACTGAATACATATAGGCTTGACAACAATGATTATCCTACAACTGAGCAAGGCCTCGCTGCGTTGATCCAGGCACCTGAAGGTAGCGTTAATTGGGATGGCCCCTACTTGGCAAAAGATCTTCCGAATGATCCGTGGGGTCATCCGTATCATTATGAGTTAAAAAATACTGGTGAATATGCTCTATATACATTGGGAAAGGATAATCGTAAAGGTGGTGAAGGCGAAGATAAGGACATAGGTCGATTCTAATGCATGAAAAAGGATTTACCATGATTGAGCTATTGATCGTGGTGGCACTCTCTGCATTGTTAACTGCTGTTGTTGCCCCCAATTTGTGGGGGCAATTTATCAAGTATACAGAAAAAAATAAAATTGAGAGGTATTTGGGGGATGTAAGAAATGCAATTTTGGAAAGTAGAAAAGATGGTCGTTTTTTTATTTTTTCAGCAAAGCAAAGTAAAATAAAAGAAATTTCGAAAAGACACAATATATATATAGTAAATGATCGTCCGATTATTTTTCGCCCTGATAAGGTATGCTCGGGGGGTGACGTGCAGATCAAGACTGAATCGAATAATGTTTGGCGTTTATCATTTACTAATTTGGACTGTCAGTTAACCTTGTCATATGAAAAAAATAAATGATGGTTTTACTTTGATCGAAGTTCTGGTTGCGTTAACTATCATGGCGACAATAAGTACTTTGATTTTCAGGTTTGTAAATGAAAGCTCATTCAGATTATCTCGAGTCGATAAGTTACAAGAACGAATATTGATCGAGGAGAATATATTCAACTCTTTGGTGGATATTAACCCCTTTAAAAAACAGTCAGGTATTGGTGAGGTTGGTGATTATCATTACGAGTGGAACGCTGAACCAATAAGTGGTATTTTCCCAATCCGTAACGAGGATACAACCCAATCTGGATATGAATTACAAATGTATAAGATTACAGCTAAGTATAGCCTTTATAATGGCAACTTTCGGGCATTTTCATTCGAACTAATTGGTTGGCATGAAAAATAAAAAAATCAATGGCTTCACTTTGGTCGAGTTACTTGTGACTATAGTGATATTTTCCTTCTCACTGTCTATGATTTTGTCTGGCCTAGACCAAGGACGCCTTGCTTGGGCTCGTTTAGAAAATAGAACTGAATTAAGTAACACATTGCAATCCAGATTTAACTGGCTAGCGATGATGTTTAATGATAGTAGTGCAACATTATTTCCAGTTGGTTATGGTGAGGCGAGTCCTTTTTTTAAGGGGAATAATGATGGTCTCTATCTTTTAACTGGATCTCCAATCCTATCTGGTCCTGGCAATTATTCTACTGCCACTATCTGGTTTACCAGTAATATTGATGGTTTTACTCTTAACTATGCAGAGAAGAAGAATGCTGATCCATTTTATGGGAATCAATATTTTGATAGAGATAATGAAGCAACAAACTTAATAAAAGACATTAAAAGTTATCATATAAGATATCTTGCTCCCATTCATGAACCAAGCGATGGAGAGTCCATACCAATGAGTGATAACATATATTATCGAAGTGAGCCAGTATGGCTTGACTTTTTTGATAGTAATAAAGAAATGGCAATGCCACTACTAGTTAACATCAACATGGCTCTATCAAATGGAAAAAAAATAGACTGGTTTTTCACTGTGACTCGATATACATCAAGCAGTCATGTTGATGATGAGGTTTTCAAAAAATGAAGCGTGGTATGGGCATGGTACTGCCGATGACGCTGATTGTGATGACTATATTGATCAGCATTAGCCTGATGATGGTCACCCGTACCGATACAATACTCACCGAGCAGGCGTATGAGAAAAGTCGATGGGCTGCTCGATTAAAAATCAATGATGCGGAGCACAGATTGTTTCTATCTATGCTTGTGGGCGAGCAAGAACCTGGTGGGTTTGCTCTAGGTAATGTGTATATCCCCGTTGATGGTGAGCCTCTTAAGTTAAGTAATGACGTCGTTGTCAAAGTACAAGATCAAGCTGGAATTCTAAGCCTCCGGTTTTATGATCATGACAAGATGAAGAGATTATTAAGTAGTTATCAAGTTAGCGATCCAAGTAGTGTCTCAGAACACATATTCAAATGGCAGGATCTCCATAGTAATTATGGACGTGGTGCTTTATTTCGTTCACTTGATGAGCTTATGCTTATCGAAGGAATTTCGCCACAAGTATATAATGGTGATTATAGCGATGGCTTAAGGGATTATACTGCGCTTCTCGGATCATCGTGGATAAATTATGCTTCTATCCCTGATGGGCTGCTATCTCGTGGTATATATACATTCAGCTCTACGGAAATAGGAAAAATTAAAAGGTATAAACGTAATAGGCAATGGCGCTCGCTGTCAAATATATTGTTAGAGTTGGGACTAAATAGTGAAGGTCTTGAATTAACACAAAGTTCAAGATACTATATTTATTATGAATATAACGGGTATCATGCTCGTGGCGAGTACCAAATTAGAACTACTAGCCGGTTTCCACCTCGGCGTAGCCTTTGGCTTTTTCCTGACAATGAAAGATTCTATATAAAAAATGATTGATTATTTGAAAGGTAAAATATCTTCTCTTCTCAGCACCACAGTGGTGGATACCATGGTAACCAAATGTGCTGATGTTTCATCGAGCTATAATTCTGTCAATACCAACAGCAAGCGTTTTAACAAAGTAGTTGGTCTGGTACCACAGAGTTACTGTCTTTTTAAATATCTAGAATATGAGGTAAGCTTGGTTGGCCGCTCATCAATAGAGCAATGTATTCGGAATGAGTTGGTCTCGTTAGCGCAATGGACTCATTGTGGGCAATATTATTTGGTTTATCAACATAATGATAAGTGGCGAATCGCACTTTGGTTTTGGAATCAAGAAGAAGTCCACTTCCCTTGCCCTGTAACCCATATTATTCCCTCTATTGTTTATCACTGTAGTATTTTTTCTATAAGAAACGATCAAGGTCTCTTATGTTATCAAGAACAAAACAACCTTTACGGTTGTTTGGTCTCTCGCCAAGGAGAGATTCAAGAATTTTATCCCCTTGACAATCTCCTCTATAAACGTTGGTTCCAGGCTCTATCTGTACAAGACATTGATGTATTCGCAACGCATGAATGTATACAGTTATCAGGCAAAACGCTGGAAAAATACAAGACAAAAACGCCAGCTCAATCCGTATTGTCTGCCGGTAAATGCTCGGGATTTTTCGATGTCGGTGCACCTTGGGATTATAAAAGGCAACTAGCCGCTTTTTTTTGCGCCAGCCTGATTTTTATGGGAGGGGATTTAGCTGTACTGCAGATGAAATCGAACATGCTCGAAAGTGAGTTAATTGATTTAACCAGTTCGACTAGTGACTTGGTGAAAATAAGAACTGAAATTGTCGACAATAATCATACTCTTAGCCGCCTTGCTGCAACAAAAAAGATGCAGCAAACAGTAGTACAACTTTTGGAAATGCTGATGAGAAAACTGCCCGATGATGTGCTGTTAACTGAACTGAGTTATGAGAATGGTCGTGTAATTATTCAAGGTGGTGTTAAAGATAGTGTTAAACTGCTTGATGTATTAGGTGCGCAGCCAATGGTGTCTCAGGTAAGGTTGCTCGGAGATGTGACGGTCCGTGGTGACGGTGCTCAGCTTTTTAAGGCAGAAATTGTGTTGGTGGAATAAGATGGATTTTAAATTTGATTTGAAAGGGCTGAATAAACAAGCACTCCTTAATGATTTAAGTAGTCCGTTAGTGCAATGGGCATCACTACTAATTGTTACAATATTTCTATACATTCTAATATATGCTCCCTATCTTGATTATCGCAGCCAGTCAAGAGATGACATGTTTGCGGATATGAAAAAAATAGAGCGTCTTGGGCGGATAAGCAACAGTAGGGATACTTTAGAACAACAATATAAGGGGTTGAATGTTCAGTATCAGCAACTTCTCAGTGGCCTGCTTGATAGTAAAAACTATAATCGTGGTGTTGCGGAACAAGTCGGCCTCATTGAAATAGAGTATAAAAAACATTTGCTTTCATTTGGTAGCCGTCGTTTTCAAGAACCAACCGTTCGTCCGTGGGTTGGTGAGGAGATAAGTAGTCAATGGTCATTTACCGGAAGCTCGCAAAATATTCTTGATTTTATATATAGTCTATCAGCTTCACAAAAAATTATTATTCCAGAAAAAATGACTATCTCTATTAAAAATAGCCAGCAGGCTGAAATGACAACTTCTCTCGTATCATTTCGTCAACTACCCCTTAATGAACTTCGTTTTCAGAGCCGTCAAGGGGATAAATCGTGACGCCATGGATAAGCTCAAAGTCTACAGTGTTTTTGATTGTGTTGACAGTTATCAATGGGGTATACAACTGGATGGTATTTACCCCATCAGATATAGATAATCCCCTGCCTGATAAGATAACTAAATATGCTGCTCCAGCGAGCTTACCCGTAAAGCCTAGCGGCAATATCTTTACTGTCTCGAGAGAGAGAGTTGAGGTTGGATCGTCAGAAGATGCGGGGGGGCACCAGAGTAAAAAGGAACTGCTAGAGATACGTTTAGTTGCAATTACTATGCGTGGCTTAGAGCGTGTTGCCGTTTTTCAGGGAGAAAAGCCCATAGCAGTTAGGGTCGGAGAACAGCTAGCAGGTGTGGGGAAAGTCATAAAGATATCAAG
This sequence comes from Aeromonas sp. CD, assembly GCF_033349375.1. Lineage (NCBI taxonomy): Bacteria > Pseudomonadati > Pseudomonadota > Gammaproteobacteria > Aeromonadales > Aeromonadaceae > Aeromonas > Aeromonas sp. CD. The sequence continues at coordinate 3,304,963 of NZ_CP137631.1, read as the reverse complement.
GCGGCAGGTTGAAGTAGAGAATGATAGTAAGATTCAGGTATTTGAAATTTTCCCCATTCCGGTACAGCCTAAATAAGAAGGCTCACAATTTTTAAAAGAGGTTATTTGATAATGAGCGCAATGGCTCGTCGTTTTTCTCTCACTCTTATCTGTAGTGCTGTGTTAGCCGGTTGTGCTGCGACTCCAAAAGTGGAACTCCAGCCTGTGATGGAAAGCCAAAACAGTGGTCTTGTTCCGACCACTATCTTGGCAGAGAAGAAAAAGACTAATACACATACAAGTTCTGTTCCACAGATTACACAAAGTGTCCGTTCAGCTCCGCTATTGCGTTCACAAGATCGCGATTCTGTCGGCGCAGCCAAGCTGGTACTACCTAAAGACACACTAAGCTTGAGCGCAGACAAAATGCCAATTAATAATTTTATTAATTTGGCGCTCGGTGAAGTGTTAGAGCTCAATTATATTGTCGATCAATCATTACAAAACAAAACTGAACCAGTCACCTTAAGATTAAGTAAACCTGTTGATGCCCGCCGTTTATTAGGCTTGGTTGAGGAGGTATTGCAGGTTAATGGTGTAGCGTTGGCGCTGGAAGATGGTGTAGTAAAAGTGATTCCTGCTGAAAAGACAGCTAATGCTATTCCTACCATCGTATCCGGTACGGTTCAACCTGCATTGCGTTATGGTAAAGTGGTGGAAATAATACCTGTTTTTTACCTCCCATTAGGCCAGGCAACGACACTTGCTGAGCGTATGGTGAAAGAAAGTAATGGAACAGTCTTGATGCAAAATAATCTTAATGCATTGATGGTCATTGCTAAGCGTGATGAAATAGATCAACTGCAAAAGATTCTTGCAGAAGTAGACGTTCCTAATCGTGTTGCATCTCATTTGGCTGTCGTTCAGCCCTCATTTCTCACATTAGAAGAGCTCACGGCCGATCTTGTTAAAGCGCTTGATGCAGCTAGCGTGCCAGTAAATCTTGATAAAGGAGTCAATGGTGTTGTCCTAGTACCCATGTCCAATAACACTTTATTAGTTACTGCAAGTACACAAGCATGGTTAGAGTATACCCGTGATTGGGTGCGAAGACTTGATAAGCCTCGTCCTACTGGTGGTAGTGATGGGGTGTACGCATATTTTCTGAAAAATACAAAGGTTGCTGACACTTGGGCGGTTGTATCATCAATATTTGGCGACGGTAATTCTTCTTCCTCACAGAAGGAACCTGGAGAAGATTTATTAGCTGCTGCTGAACAAGTTCGTGATCAACAGAATACAACTGGTACCGCAAGGGCTTCAGACCGCAGCTTGAGTAGTGAACCGGGAAACCGTGGTGCCATAGCCCCGAAAAAAGCAAATGCGCAAACCATGAGTGTGATGACAGAGCAATATCGGGTAGTGGTTGATGCGAAACGGAATGCGCTCATTTTTAGTGGTCGCTATAGTGACTATCAGCGACTGGTTGAGTTGTTACAATTTGTGGATCAGCGGCCTCGTCAAGTCTTGCTCCAGGCGGTGATCGCTGAGGTGAAAGTCACTAACGATAGCTCTCTCGGTTTTGAGTGGAATATAGCTAAAGGTGACATTACCGGTGGTACAACAGGGCTGATTGGTAAGACGGGTAATCTTAACCTCAACGGTGTTTTTGGTGATGTCACTGCCAAGTTTTCGGCAGCGTTGAGTGAAGGGAATGCCAAGGTATTGTCCAGTCCACGGCTAGTTGTCCTGGATCAAGAAACTGCCAGTATTAAGATCGGTGATCAAATAGTGGTAAAAACCGGTGAGATTTCAAATGGTAGTACAGGTAGTGGTGATCCACAGGTAACAACTAGCTACAAATATATTGATACTGGTCTCTCTCTCGAAATCACACCCTCGATCAACGATGATGGTCTGATTGAGATGAGCATCTCACAAGAGATCAGCTCCGTATCGGCTGGAGGAGGGGATACGCCCCCGATTAATCGCCGGGCAGTACAGAGCAAGTTGTTGGCCGATAGTGGCAAGACAGTCTACCTTGGTGGCTTGCTAAGCCAGAATAAAACCGACAATGAGGAAAAAGTCCCCTTGCTGGGAGACATACCCGTTCTAGGAAGTCTGTTTAAATATCAGACAAACAAGCATGAAAAAACAGAGTTGGTGCTTCTTATTACGCCATTTGTCATTACCTCCAAGGAAGAGGCCGATTTTTATACCGACCAGTTCCGCACGTTAAGTGGTTGGGACCCCATGCCAAAACGTAATGGTATGTGATAGAGAACTGCTGTTGTGTCAGTAGTTTGGTCGCTTTTTGCTCTTCGGATATGACGTTGTTGCTCGCTCCGCGAGCAAGTCGGGTGATCAAACCATAAAAGACGATCTTCATCACGGATTTGTAATTGACATAGTAGAGTCTGATGGCTAAGAATATGCAGGCGCACTTCGGAGCGCAGTGAAACTGTTGTATCTCACAGGACACGGACTGCAACAGTGCTCTTTTTTGCGGGAAACTGTCGGTCTGTGCTCGGTGCTCACAGTGCACCGAAGGTTGATCAACGGATAGGTTCAGCCCTATTGAATAAATATCCAATAAGGATCCTTAAGGAAAACTTATGTTTAAGAAGACTCTGATTGCAGCGGCCATTATGGTTGGCGTTACCGCTCCTGCGTTTGCTGATGTCGTAATCACCCCGAACGACAACACTTTCGTCACTACTTCCCTGGCTTCTGTTACCAAGCAGCCGGTTCTGGACTTCTCTACCGCCCAGCAAAACCTGACTCTGAATTTCAGTGAACTTGGTGATCTGAAAAACAATGGTTTCATTGTTATGGAGATCCAAGGGGATGGTCAGTTCAACGATGCTGAAATCCGTCAGTGGCTGTCTAACGGTGCTACTGCCAACGCGTTCACTGGCTTGCTGGTGAGCCCGGATGGCGTCGCGGCCAACAGCGGTGTTGTCGCCGATGTTCAGAAGTTCTTTAAGACCACTTCCGACGGTACCCAACTGACTATCGATCATACCATCGACAACAACGGTAAGCGTCTGCGTCTGGCACTGGCTCCTAACGTTGAAGCGACCGCAGTTGCTGGTGCTGAAGTGGAGCTGAAGCTGAACCTGGCTAACCAAGCGTTTAAGCTGGTTTCTGGCTCTCAAGGCACCGTAGCCCTGACCGCAGGTGCTCTGCTGAACGCCTCTTACACTGCTGACCCTGTTGCTACCAAACCGCTGTTCAAACTTGGTAAGCTGTTCCAACTGAGCCTGACTGATGCTGGTAAGGCAACTGCTCTGGTCTCTGAAGGCTTCCTGAAGCTGAACGTTGGCGATGTCGACGTAACAGCAACTGGTTTCGAGCTGGCTAACGTAACCACCAACCAGACCATCCAGCGTGACAAAGTCAAACTGACCTTGACTGGTGATGTGTCTGCATTCAAGAAAGATGCAAGTGGCAACCTGCTGAATAAGGCCGGCGCCAATATCGGCTGGAAAGCCGCTGCCGATGGTCAGTCTGCTACTGCAGTTCTGGGCGCTGGCAACTTGGCCGGTGGTCTGAGCGACGCTCTGAACAGCCTGGGTACCCTGTACGTAGCTGCTGATAACGCGGTTCCGGTTCCGGCCGTAAATCTTAGCGTTAAGGCTGAAATTGAAGGTGATAGCCAAGCTACCTATAACTACTTCAAAGATGAGCTTGCTGATCTGTTCATCATTACTCGTGACGGCATGAAGTTCGATACTATCACCACTGGTAGCACCTCTTCCAACACCATCCATATCCGTGACGTGTCTAAGATCCTGCCGGCTGAAGGCGGTAAGATCTTTGTAACCATCACTGAATATGCTGCTCACGATGCCAACGGCCGTGGTGAGGGTACAGTACTGGTTACTCGCAAACCGCTGTCTGTAACTCTGCCAAGTGGTGGTGCTGTAACCCTGAAGCCGGCTGATGTCGCTGCTGATGTCGGTGCTGCTATCACTGCAGGTCGTCAGGCTCGCTTCCTGTTTGAAGTTGAGACCAACCAAGGTGAAGTTGCAGTGAAGAAATCCAACGCTGAAGGCGTTGACATCCAGAACGGTACCCGTGGTACTTCCTCCCTGGTTGACTTCACTCTGTAATTAATGTCGTGAAAAATAAGGGCGCCTCGGCGCCCTTATTTTTTATATAATAATTCGTTTACTGACATACTTTGCCGTTAGCGATATGGCTAAGCCTTAATTCTAGGTCCATTTACTGATATCATTAGCCATCTTGTTTGCAACCTTCTGACGATCCATGTCTCAGCCCGTTCTTGCCGTTACAGGCGTAAATAAGTCTTTTCCTATCTACCAAAGTCCATGGCAGGCGCTTTGGCATGCGCTCAATCCTAAGGCTAATGTGAGGCTTTTTCATGCCTTACGTGATATCCACCTAATGGTGAATCCTGGTGAAACGTTGGGGATTGTCGGCCACAATGGTGCTGGCAAGTCAACTTTGTTGCAACTCATTACCGGGGTGATGCAGCCAGATAGTGGCCAAATTAGTTGTAAGGGACGCGTAGCTGGCTTGCTTGAGCTAGGTTCTGGTTTTAATCCCGAGTTTACAGGGCGTGAAAACGTGTTCTTTAATGGCGCGATCCTTGGTTTGTCACGCCAAGAAATAAGTGAGCGTTTGCCGCAGATTTTGGCGTTTGCGGCCATCGGCGATTTTATTGATCAGCCAGTAAAGACCTATTCCTCCGGTATGATGGTTCGTTTGGCTTTCTCGGTCATTATCAATACCGATCCTGACGTTCTTATCATTGATGAAGCTTTGGCGGTGGGAGATGATGCATTTCAACGCAAGTGTTATGCTCGTTTGAAGCAGTTACAGGCCCAAGGGGTGACCATCTTGTTGGTATCTCATTCGGCAGGTAGCGTCATTGAACTCTGCGATCGTGCACTGCTACTCGATCGAGGAGAAGTGCTATTGGAAGGTGAGCCAAAAAATGTCATTCATAATTATCACAAGCTATTGCATATGGAAGGAGATGAGCGAGAACGTTTTCGTGATCACCTATGTCAGACCGGGCTCGGTAATAGCTATGTAAGTGCATCTGCAGATATAGAAGCGCCAAGTACCACTACTTCTGGCGGCTTTTTGGCTGACATTACTCCACAATCGACAGTGTGGTACGAATCTAATGGGGCATTGATTACTCAAGTTAGACTCGAAAATAGTGTGGGTGAAATAGTTAATATTCTTGATTCCGGACAGCGTTATCGGTATTGCTTCAATGTCTATTTTGATCAAGAAGCATTCGAAGTCGGTTTCGGCATGCTAATAAAAACTCTCTCAGGTGTTGAGCTGGGGGGAGGGACTTCTACGCGTAATCATGAACATCGTATCGCATATGTGGCTGCAGGAACTAAACTTGCTGTTGAATTTGAGTTTGAGTGCGCTCTACGAAATGGCACCTATTTCTTGAACTGTGGATGTTCCGCCTTGATTCAAGGAGAGCGAACCTTTCTGCATCGTGGTGTGGATGTTGCCATGTTCCAAGTTATTTGTGAGAGTGCCGATTCAACAGGAATGGTTGATTTTTCCCCTCGGATTAGATTAGATAATCGTGGTTTATGAGTGATGAAAAAAGTCAATCTTTTTATCGTTGGGACTCAGAAAGGTGGGACCACTGCGCTAGCTGATTTCCTCGCTAAGCATCCAAATGTTTATGTCGTAGATGGGAAAGAGGCTCATGTGTTTGATAATCCTGTACTACAAAACACATCATCGGACTGCATAGATATAGCATATCAGAAGCTATTAAGCCGATATAATGGGGAAGAAATTTGTTGTGATGCGACCCCCATTTATATGTTTTTTAAAGAGATTCCTGCTAGGCTTTTTAATTATAATCCTAATGCTAGAGTTATCATTATTCTAAGAGATCCGGCTGAACGTGCACTTTCTCATTATCAAATGGAAAAAAAGCGCGGCGATGAAAAACTTAGTTATTTTTCAGCTCTTCTTTCGGAAAAAAAGCGACTCGCTACAGATGTTGATTGCTACAAGCTTGGTTCCGCTCATCGGATTTTTTCTTATCGTAGTCGTGGGCATTATTTTTCACAGCTGGTAAATATATATTCGCATTTCCCGAAAGAAAATGTACTGATACTAACAAATGAACAGCTCCGTCTTCAGCATGATAGTGCGCTTGAAAAAGTTAGTCATTTCTTGAAAATACCAAATGTGACAATACCCCCAGCGAAAATATTTAGTGGAAACTACCAAGTTACATTTAAAGAACGCTTGATTTGTTGTTTTTTAAAGTTTTATTTTATCTTTGATAAAATAAAACTTCGCTTATATTATAAAATATCTTTGTAGTTCATCTTAGCCTCTAGGATGTTTAGGGGCATATTATATTTTTAGTGTTTTCATTAATTCTATTGTTGTGTGATGTTGAGGAGTATGTAGATGATGGGGTCGCTTCCGTTTTTATATGCAAACTTATATTTTTTAGATTGATCATCTTCTATGTATGAGTCCAAAAAATGATGTTTGTTCTTAACTGGCGGTTATGATGAAAAACAAAGTTAGACGTTGGGTTATTATTCTCGGCATGCACCGAAGCGGAACGAGTGCAATTGCCGGAGCATTAGCCCACAGTGGCATTGTCTTTGGTAATTCATTTATTGATCTGCAAGGTGATGTGAATGAAAAAGGGTTCTGGGAGCATGCGGAATTAGTCGCTATCAATGAAGCCTTGCTAAAAGAACTTAATGCTGCTTGGTTTGATCCGTTCTCACTATCTGCTCGGTTAGAACAAGGATGGCGTCCTAGTTCGCCCTTATTCAAGAGGATGTGTGCTTTCTTACGTCATTCGGAGTTTGCAGATGCAACATTGTGTGGTTTGAAAGATCCTAGATTGTCAGTTTTATTACCTTGCTGGCAGCTGGCAATTAATGCGTTGGGTGATGATGCGTGTTATTTATTGATGAATCGGGATATAGACCAGGTCGCTCGATCGTTGCAAAAACGAGATCAAATGAGCCTTTTACTTGCAGGGCTCCTTTGGGCCGAATATACTTTCTCTGCTGAATTGTATACTCAGGGTAAGCTACGTAGCTGGCTGGATTATGAGAGTATGCTTGCCGATCCTGTTAGTGCTTTAGCCCAGCTTCAAAAAGAGTTGGCTTTGCCAATAATTAGCGCTACAGAATTTATTGATCCAACTATGCAGAGGCAGCAGCGACGTGGTATCAATGAGTCTCGATTATCTAGTCTAGATGCTTTAGTGAATCAAATTGCATCCAGTGGTATTTATATTTTGCAGCATGATTGGTCCAATTTACGTTCCAATTATCGTGTGGAATTGGCTACTGCGGATTTTTGGCTGCAAGCACTCATTAGAGATTTTCGCACAATTAATGCTGTCGTTGTTGCTTCTATCGTATTGGGAGAGAGTCACTCTCAGGCATTGGTTACTATTGAACAGCGCGATGAACAGCTTAGACAGGTTCAACAGCACTTACACTCCCTAGGGTCAGAGCACTCTGATGCGCTTGACACATTAAAAAAGCGTGACATTGAGCTTAAAAAGCTCAATGAATTACTCAAAGCTGAAGGTGAATCACATGGATATGCAATTAAAGTCGTAGAGCAGAGAGATGAACAACTGAAAACGATGAAACTTCACATGGATGAACTTCAGTTGCATATGGAAAGTCTTCAGCTGCATATAGAAAATCTTCAGTCGCACAAAAATAAAATTCAAGTGAGTCTTGATTCTATTGCTGCACGACCGGTGCTACGCTGGTTTATTAATCGATTTGTTACTGAGTTGTGAGTACATACATGTCTGAAATAAAACCCCTCGATATTATTATTCCTGTTTATCGGGGTCTTGATGAGACCAAAGAGTGCATACTGTCATTGTTACAGGAAATGCCAGATTGGGCGAAGCTGATTGTCGTCAATGATTGTTCCCCCGAGCCTGCATTGACTCAGTGGTTGCGTGAGCAAGCCAGCCCCTTGGGATTTGAGCTTTATGAGAATGAGCAAAACAAGGGATTTGTGGGGACGGTCAATTTTGGAATGGCGCTGCACCCTGACCGTGATGTGCTGCTTCTTAACAGCGACGTCGAGGTTGCTAATTCAGACTGGTTGGAGCGGATGCGCTGTGCAGCTTATCGCCATGAGCGTGTCGCCAGCCTAACCCCTTTTTCCAATAATGCTACCATCTGCAGCTTTCCTCATTTTTGTCAGGATAATGAGCTATTTGCGGGGCTTGATGTCAACGCCTTGGATAGCCTGTTTGCCACATTGCCTCTGGAAGATGAGCTCGTCGAAGTACCGACAGGAGTGGGCTTTTGCATGTATATCCGTCGCGATTGCCTCAATGCCGTCGGTTATTTCGATGAGCAAACCTTTGGCAAGGGCTATGGTGAGGAAAATGACTGGTGTCAGCGTGCCCATAAGCTGGGCTGGAAAAATTATCACCAGCTTAATATCTTTGCATACCACAAAGGAGGGGTCAGTTTTCAAGAAGAAGGGGACCCTCGTAAGGCGCGGGCCCTGGAGTTGCTCAATGCTCTGCATCCCAACTATACCCGCGATGTGATGGCCTTTATTGGGCAAGATCCGGCCAAGCGGGCGCGTATGATGGCAAAGGTCAAATTTGTGGCACAAAGTGGCCTTCCGGTTGTGCTTTCGGTCACTCATCACCTCGGTGGTGGTGTGGCACAACATGTTTCCGAGTTGGCAACTCACTATCTGGGTAAAGCCTACTTCCTTCGTATGACCCCAGGCTTCCAAGAAGGTCACGTCAATCTCTACCTAAGTGCCCAGGAAGAAGATAAAAGTGATGCGTTTGTCTTCAACATTCACACCGAATATGAATTGCTTGTGGCTTTTTTACGTGAGCTTAGAGTAGGGAGAATGCATTTTCATCATATCATGGGGCTATCACCGCGAGCCTGGTTACTACCGAGTTCGCTCGGCGTGCCATATGATGTGACGATTCATGATTATTACATGATCAATGGCAATCCCACTTTGACGGATAGCTATGGACAGTTTGTTAGTGATGAGCATTTGGAGTGGGATGAGGTATGTCGGCAAGCTGCGCATATTGATGTCTCCGGCGAAGAGTGGCGAAATGGTGCGCTGCCTTTGCTCTCACGAGCTGAGCGGATCATCTATCCCTGCGGTGACCTCTATCAACGCTTTAGCCGACTCTATGGTAACGAGAGCGAGCTGTCTGGCAAAGCCGTCGTGGCATATCACCCGGATGCTCAAGACTATGCTGAGCCCCGGCAGACACATGTAGCTGGTGAACCCTTGCGGGTGCTGATCCTGGGCGCCCTGAGTCGCGAGAAAGGGGCGGACTTACTTGAGCAAGTTGCCCTATTGTGCGACCCCGTCAAAGTGGAATTCCATTTACTGGGTTACGGTTATCGTCCCTTGCGTGGTATCGTGAACCACGGTGCCTATAGTTTGTCTCAGTTAGATGAGAAGCTAGATAGCATTAAACCGCATGTGGTCTGGTTCCCAGCGCTGTGGCCCGAGACCTACAGCTATACGCTCTCCATTGCACTCGAACGTTGCTACCCTGTTGTTTGCCCGGATCTTGGCGCTTTTGTCGAACGCACTCAGGGACGCTCTTACTCTTCGTTGTTACCCTGGGATATGAAACCTCTTGATTGTGCTGCCTTCTGGCGAGCATATGCTCAAGGGGCGGATCTGGGCTCATTTGTTGCGACTACTCAGAATGATAACAACTTCGAATTGAGTGAGCATTTCTATTCTGGTGAATATTTGTGTGTTGAGCCGGCTGCGATGTCACTTGACAGTGATATGTTGGCAAGAGAATGGTGTGAGAAGTTGTCACTTGCCCCCACAGTCGTGCTGCTGTCGAGTAAAGAGCGTCTTTTACAGTACTTGTGGAAGATACGAAATCGACCTTTTATTGGCTCCTTGGCACGTATTATTCCGTTTCGGTTACAAAGAGCGATCAAGCGCTTTCTGAGCAGAAGACCGATACATGATATTGTTAAGTAACTTAGTGCAATAGAGCGCGCGTGCGGGAGTGAACAAAATAGTGACTGTCTGAATTAGCAGGTAGGCAATATCATTCGCTCCCGTATGTACATCGGTGGTCTATGATAACGGTTTTTTGTATTACCGGTCAGACACCTGCATATATAACAAAGCCATAGAGTTAAGTGTATGATAGCAACAATACGGTATTTTTGGGGTGATAGTGGTGTGAGACTAGTTATTTTTTACATATTAGTAATGTTCTGTGCTATATGGAAAATGATACCTACCCTCAATGAACGGGGTTTTTGGTCCGACGAGTTATTCACTGCTTCTGTAATCCGTTATCATCCTCTGCTTGACCTCCAATATGAGCGAAAGACAGTGGTTCAGATTGAGATGGATGACAGTTTTCTGACAGTGAAGGCCGGCGAACAACATCCACCTATGTATGATCTTTCCCTCAAAGCTTGGGCGTCAGTTTTCGGAGATTCCGAATATTCACTCCGTGGCTTTAATATTGCTATTATCACCTTGATGCTGTTATTTATTTTGTTCACATGTCGACCTAGTAATAAATCTGAATTATCTATTATTGCCACTGCACTGCTTTTATTATGGATCCCCGTAACTCAAAGTTATGTTACGCAAGCTAGAAGTTATATGTTTTTCATGATGCTTTCGACTCTCTGTCTTTTGGCATTTATGAAAGTTAAGTCGGCCTATGAAAATAAGAATGCTTGGCGGTATACATTTTATGCGTTAGCGACAGTGTCTTTCTTAACTCATTATTACATGGCTGTTTTTATCGGTATTATTTATCTTTCCATTGCATGGGATGATATAAAAAGAAAGCATTATTTTCTCCCCGCAATTCCAGTGCCTTTTGTTGTGCTATGGATATATTTTTCTTATCATAGTCTTCTGTTCACCGCGAGTGGTGGCGTTGCGTGGTCTCAACTATCATACACTCAGTCCCTAAACTCAATGTTGACTATAATGTATGGTTATTTTGGTTGGGGGTTAGTCGCCATTGTGCTTGCTACAATCTTTATTTTCTTGAAAAGAAAACACACTGAGCAATACATTGTTGTTGCTATCTTACTGTCAATCGGTGTGTTGGCATTTGTCTGTAAAAAATCAGGGATCCTCCACCCTCGCCACTTTATATTCATCATTCCTTGGTGTATTTATATTTTGTTTAATGCTCTATCTGATCTGACAGAGAGAAAAACAGTGTTTTTACTCGTAGCTTTTCTTATCTCATGGCTTTCACCACCTGCAAATAGTCAAGCCAATGTATATGCGAAAGAGGAGTACAAAGAGGCAGCGAAGTTTATATCAAATAACTATAGTGCCTCAAAATATAAAATTTTTGCATCATGGGCACCTAACGAGGCTTATTATAAATATTATCTTGATAATTACATGTCTGACAATGTTGATATTGATATGCTTTCGACGATAAGGGATGTAGAAAATTCTTGCCAAGAAATTCGTGATGGTCATGTAGTATTATATGCTCACAGTTCACATCACGACATTATAAATGCATTTAAAGTATGCGCCTTAAAATACCAGGAAGTGGCATTCAATGGTATCATGGTTATTGTTAAACCTTGACGTGGAGCTTCTGTAATGGGAAATAGTCTTGATCTGTTGGAAAATGAAGCAATTACCATATTCCGCGAGGTCGTTGCCCTATTCGAGCATCCAGTGATGCTCTACTCTATTGGAAAAGATTCTTCCGTATTGCTTCATTTGGCACGCAAAGCTTTCTATCCAGGAAGAATCCCTTTCCCGTTGTTACATGTGGATACCGGATGGAAATTCCGTGAGATGATTGAGTTTCGTGATCGAATGGCAGCCCAGTATGGATTTACCTTGTTGATTCATACTAATCAGGAGGCTAAGGATAAAGGTATCAATCCATTTGACCATGGCTCTTCATATACTGATCTTATGAAGACTGAGGCACTTAAACAGGCTCTCGATAAATATAGTTTCGATGCGGCCTTTGGTGGTGCTCGACGTGATGAAGAAAAAAGTAGAGCCAAGGAGCGAGTGTTTTCATTTCGTGATAAACAACATCGCTGGGATCCGAAAAATCAGAGGCCTGAGTTGTGGCGACTGTATAATACCCGAGTTAATCCGGGTGAGAGTATACGTGTTTTTCCACTGTCTAACTGGACTGAACAGGATATATGGCAGTATATCTACAGAGAGAAGATTGAGATTGTGCCACTCTACTATGCAGCACTGCGACCTGTGGTTGAGAGAGATGGTACTCTGATTATGGTTGATGATAACAGAATGCGGCTGCTTCCCGGAGAACTACCACAGTTCAAGACGGTACGTTTCCGTACACTAGGTTGTTACCCTCTCACCGGGGCTTTTGAATCAAATGCAGACGACCTACCAACAATTATTGCGGAAATGTTGCAGGCAAGAACCTCTGAACGTCAAGGACGACTCATTGATTCAGATCAATCAGCGTCGATGGAAAAAAAGAAAATGGAAGGATATTTTTAAAATGACTAAAAATATCATAGCGAGTGATTTTGAGACTTATCTTGCAACAAATGATAACAAATCGCTGTTGCGTTTTTTGACTTGTGGCAGTGTGGATGACGGTAAAAGTAGTTTAATTGGGCGATTATTGCACGATGCAAAGCTAATTTATGATGACCAGTTGGCTGCTTTACAACGTGATTCTCGAAAGTTCAATACCACGGATCAAGATATTGACCTAGCATTATTAGTTGATGGCTTACAGGCTGAGCGGGAACAAGGTATTACTATTGATGTAGCTTATCGTTATTTCTCTACAGATAAACGAAAATTTATTATCGCTGACACTCCTGGTCACGAACAATATACCAGAAATATGGCTACTGGTGCTTCACATTGTGATTTAGCAATCATTCTTGTTGATGCTAGTAGTGGTGTAAAGGCCCAGACTCGTCGTCACAGTTTTATCTGTTCTTTGCTTGGTATCCGTCATATCGTTGTAGCCATAAATAAAATGGATTTGGTTTCGTATAGTGAAAGTGTTTTTAAAAGAATTTGTGATGATTTCCTTCACTTTGCTGCGGAACTAGAATTCATTGATATTACATTTATTCCACTGTCAGCTTTGCGTGGTGAAAATGTTGTGAAATCAGGAAATATGATGCCTTGGTATCATGGACCTTGTTTACTTCCCTTATTGGAAACGGTAAAAATATCTGAATACAGTGAGGGTTCCTTCCGTTTTCCAGTACAGTATGTCAATCGTCCTGATGCTACGTTTAGAGGATATTGTGGTACTGTTGCCAGAGGTAGTATCCGTGTTGGTGATGCCATTAAAGTCTGGCCGTCTGGTAAAAATAGCCGGGTAGCACGCATAGTATCTTTTGATGGTGATCTCAAAAAAGCTTCTCATGGTAAGGCAGTGACACTTACGCTTGAAGATGAGGTCGATATCAGTCGAGGTGATATATTAGCTGCTGTAGATGAGTCTTGGTATTGTGTAGATAAAGTAAGTTGTATGCTGGTATGGCTACACGAAACACCACTACAGCTACATCGACAATATGAGATACGAGTTGGTACACGAACGCTCACTGGGTTCGTGGATTTTATCGATTATCGCGTTAATATCGAAGATCTATCCCGCCATTCAGCTGTGCACATGCAGCTCAATGAGATCGCGCATTGTCAAATTCGTTTCACAGTGCCGATACCTGTTGACACCTATAAAACATGCCGTGAGACCGGTGCTCTCATCATTATCGATAGGTTAACAAATGCAACTATGGGCGCCGGTATGATTGCGCACTTTTTTGAAGATAACCGTCCTTCACATCACCACTATTCCGACTTTGAAATAGAGCTTAATGAACTGATTTGTAAATATTTTCCTCATTGGGGAGCGAAAAAATTAAGGGAGCTACTCTGATGACAATCATGTCATGGTGGGTACTGAGCGTTTTTATTGGTACCTTGCTGGCGTTGGCTCGTTGGCAAGGTTCTGCTGTTCGTATTTTTGGATTGGCATTGATGTCTCTGTATGTGCCCGGTGCAATCAGTAGTGAGGCACTATTAGCCTGTGCGGCTAATAACGGTTTACTTACATTAATCTTGCTTATCTGTGCTGCTTTTGTGTTGGAAAAAACATTTCTATTGCAACGTGCTGCTGCTTGGATGCTTGCTCAGGATTTTGAACGTTGTTGGTGGCGAGTGATGCTGAGTTGCATTGCTAGTTCTGCTTTTTTGAACAATACAGCTATTGTTTCAATTATGCTTGGTCCTTTACGTTCGGTCACCTATCACCCTGCTCGTCGTCTAATATTGCCGATGACTTATGTTGTATCTATCGGTGGTATGTTGACACTGGTTGGTACTTCAACAAATCTTATCATTAATTCAATGATAATTGAAGCAGGCTTACCAAGCTTGCATTTACTTGATTTTACACCTGTAGCAGCGGTTGTTGTCGTTGTTACTCTCTTTTGGTTGTGGTGTCGCCGCTACCAACTACCTGCACAACCACTAACCGCCGAATCAATAGAACACTATTTGGTTGAAAGTCGTCTAGAGTTTGATTCACCACTTGTGGGAAAGACCGTAACGCAGGCTGGATTGCGTCATTTACAACGTTTATTTTTAGTTGAGATTATTAGAACTGGTCAAAAAATCTGTCCTGTTTCTCCACATGAGCGACTTGAAGCCGATGATCTGTTGTTATTTTCGGGTGAGCCTGCTTCATTAGGCCTATTAGCTCGTTTCAATGGATTGGTAAGCTATGCGCAGCGTCATGGACTTAAAGCTGACGAGTTGACCGAAGTATTGATATTACCAGAGTCATCCCTTTGTGGAATCCGTCTAAAAGATTCTGATTTTCGTGCCAGGTTTGATGCGGCAGTGGTTGCGATTCGCCGTAATGGTGAGACTCTCAGTGGGACTATGGGGGAACAGGTATTATGTTGCGGCGATTTTTTGGTTATAGCGACAGGGAGAGATTTTTTGGGGCGAGCCAACCTTGCTAAAAATTTTATTATAATACGAGGTGCTCGACCAGCTGTGACCATCAAACCCTTGACTGAGTGGCTGATGATCGGTGGGTTTGTGCTCGCTATAATGCTGTCAGCATTAGGGATAAGCTCTCTGTTTAAATCCATGGTTTGTTACTTGGGCATTCTGCTTATTTCAGGAACACTAACTCTCAATGAACTGCGTCGTCGTCTACCCTTGGGGCTTTGGTTGATCGTGATGTCTGCATTGGTGATGGCAAAAGCAATGGATGCAAGTGGACTGATGAAGGTAATCACTGAAATGATGAAAACCTTATTGGTTGATACGTCACCTCAGTTGGCCTTAATCGGGATGCTGCTTGCCACTTGGATGGTAACTGAGGTGGTCACTAATAATGCAACCGCGGCTATGATGACTCCCTTGGCATTAGCATTGGCACAGGGAATAGATGTATCACCACTGCCATTTGTATTTGCGGTGGCATTTGGATCTAGTTGTAGTTTTGTCAATCCTTATTCTTATCAGACCAATTTGATGGCGTTGAATGCAGGTGAATATCGTCTGGTTGATTTTTTACGTTTGGGGCTACCTTTGGCACTGTTCTATCTGGTTGTTGTAGCGGTCGTAATTCCTTTATTTTTTCCATTTTTCCCATCGTGAGGGTAATTTATTATGAATAACCTTATATGGCACACTCATCGAATTTCACCAGAACTAAGAGCCCAGCAAAAACATCAAATGCCAGTAGTGCTCTGGTTTACCGGATTAAGTGGTTCCGGTAAGTCAACGATAGCAAATTTAGTTGATGAAAAGCTCTATAACAAAGGGTATCATGGTTTTGTGCTTGATGGTGATAATATTCGGCATGGATTAAATGGTGATCTGGGCTTTAGTGATACAGATAGAGTTGAAAATATTAGACGTATTGCTGAAGTCGCAACGCTCATGGTTGAAGCTGGCCTAATTGTTTCAGCTGCATTTATTTCACCTTTTGCTAATGATCGTGCTTTGGTTAGAGAGCGACTAGGGGAAAACTTTATAGAGGTTTATGTTAGTACGGCGCTACCTATCTGTGAACGGCGAGACCCCAAGGGGCTATATCAGAAGGCAAGGGCTGGTGGTATTTCACATTTTACAGGGATTGATTCACCTTACGAAGTGCCAACTAATCCTGACTTAGTGCTAGATGCAGGTGTTATTTCAGTTGAGCAGTGTGCTGAGCGAGTAATGATGTATTTATTACAGGGTGGGTGGTTACGTAATAAAAAAGGCGAGGAGTGAAGGTGGCAAAAATCTCAATAGGTCTTGTAACCTATAATCCACACAAAGCTTTATTAGAATCTGCACTGTTGTCCATGTCTAGGGCAATTATAGATGCAGGGGTGAATGCCAGCCTAATATTTGTAGATAATACACCTTTGTCTCTACTCTCTATTGACTCTAAATTTTTAGAGCGGATCTGGTGTCATCCTATTAGCCTTATTCAAAATGGTGATAATCCTGGTTTTGGTGGAGGGCATAATCTCGCGTTACAATTGCGAGCTTTGGATACTGATTACCATCTTATCCTAAATCCCGACCTTGAGATCGCTCCTGATACATTGAAAAATGCTCTCGAGTTTATGGAGCAACATCCGGATTGTGGACTATTGACGCCTTTTGCTACATGGGGAGATGGTAAGGTACAGCGGCTTTGCAAACGCTATCCAACCGTATTTGATTTATTGTTGCGTGGTTTTGCTCCTGCATTTGTGAAGAGGTTATTCCAGACGCGCTTGGCAAAATACGAGCTGGCAGATCAGCTCAATAAGCATGACGTGCTGTGGGATCCTCCTATTGTCAGTGGTTGTTTTATGCTGTTTCGTACAGATGTTCTGCAGAAGCTCGGAGGCTTTGATCCTCGCTTCTTCCTCTATTTTGAAGATTTTGACATCAGTTTACGGGCAGGAAAGATTAGCCGGATTGCCTATGTCCCTCAGGTGAAGGTGGTCCATCATGGTGGTCATGCATCGCGCAAAGGCTGGCGCCATATCAGGATGTTTGGGCGTTCCATGGTGACTTTCTTCAATATTCACGGTTGGCGTTGGTGGTAATGGCAGATATCAAAAGTACAGTCTTGGTCACAGGAGCCAATGGATTCGTGGGCAAGGCGGTCTGTGAACACCTGCTTAGGTGTGGGGAGAATGTGAAAGGTGCTGTGCGCAGTAACCCGTTTGCTTCGTACCAAGTTCAGGCTCCCTCTTTGACTGCCGATGCAAACTGGACGGTCCTTTTGCAACAGGTGGATGTGGTTGTTCACTGTGCAGCCAGGGTGCATGTGATGTCAGATACCACGGCAGATCCTCTGGCTGTTTTTCGAGCGGTGAATACAGAGGGCACACTCACTCTTGCCCGGCAGGCGGCTGAGGCAGGGGTAAAGCGCTTCATCTTTATCAGCTCGATCAAAGTGAATGGCGAGCAGACCGAGCCAGGCAAACCATTTGATGAGAATGTGCAGAGTCCGCCAGAAGATCCCTATGGACGCTCTAAGTATGAGGCTGAACAGGGTCTGATGGTGCTCTCGAAAGAGTGTGGTATGGCTGTAACCATCATTCGTCCTCCTCTTATTTACGGGAAAGGAGTGAGGGCTAACTTTGCCAGCATGATGACGTGGGTGCGCAAAGGGATCCCGCTCCCTTTTGCCCGTTTGACCAATGTGCGTAGCCTGTTGGCGTTACCTAATCTATGTGACTTCATTGCCCATGCGATGACGCACCCTGCCGCAGTGAACCAGGTCTTTTTAGTCGCAGATCCCGTCGCAGTGTCGACGTCGCAGTTGCTGGCGGCGATTGCTGATGCAGAGGGGGTTACCTGTCGGCTCTTTTATCTCCCACCAGGAATAATAAGAGGGCTTGGCCGTTGTGTGGGGATTGATGCCAAGCTGCAACGGATTTATGGCTCTCTGGAAATGGATACCGGTAAGGCTCAGAGCCGATTACAATGGTCGGCACCCTATTCGCTCTCTCAGACCCTATCTCTGATGGCATTTTCCCATAGTGAGTCGTCTTGATGCTGGCATTTGTTTTGTTGTTGATGTTTTGTCTTTTTCTTTCAATTACCATGACCGGCCTGTTCAGGCGCTACGCCCAGACCCGCTTGCTTGACCAACCCAATCATCGCAGTTCGCATCAGGTGCCCACCCCCAGAGGCGGTGGCATGGCTATCGTGGCGACCTTTCTGTTGGCGGCCCCTTTATTTGTCGTCCTGATCCCACTGCCCTCTGGCATATCCCAGAGCACTGTCGCATTGATTTGGGTTGCGGCTCTTGGCATTGCACTGGTTGGTTTTATCGATGATCACATCTCTCTCAAGCCCCGAACCCGCCTGATAGTGCAGAGCATGGCTGCAGCTTTGGTGGTATCTGCGGTTGATGGTTTGCCTGCGCTGACTTTCTTTGGTTGGCAGCTGGATCTTGCCTGGTTTGGTTATCTACTGGCCTGGCTGGGGGTTATCTGGTTTATCAACCTGTACAATTTTATAGATGGCATTGATGGCTTGGCGGCTGGCGAGGCCGTTGTCGTCTGCCTCTTCATGGCGTTATTTCACTATCTGGTTGGGGGGAAGTGGTCGTCTGCAGGCTTGGCGCTACTACTGGGGGCTTCGGCAGCGGGCTTCTTGTGCTGGAATTTTCCGCCCGCCAGGATCTTTATGGGGGATGGTGGCAGTGGATTTCTTGGCTTGATGTTGGCTTCTCTGATGCTGCTGGATGCAGCTTCTGCACCTCAATTCCTGTGGGCATGGCTCGTCATGCTCGGGGTGTTTGTGGTTGATGCAACCTGGACGCTGCTGAATCGGTATCGTCTGAAATGTCGTCTGAGTGAGGCTCATCGTACTCATGGCTATCAATATCTGGCGAGACGTTGGCAAAGTCATCGAAACGTGACATTAGCTGTGCTTCTTATAAATAGCCTCTGGCTTGCGCCGATCGCTGTCATGATTATATTGGGCCAGCTAGATGGTGTTATGGGTCTGGTTATTGCCTACTTGCCGTTAGCTTTTTTTGCGTATTACCTGAAGGCAGGAGTCCCAGAATGAGAGATGAGCTTTTCCCCGGCGGTAGCTGGCTACTGACTTGTCTGGGTTCCCTATCACGTACCAGCAAACGTGCTGTATCTGTCACCGTTGATATGATCCTGATCACTATGACCTATTGGGGGGCGTACTGGATCCGGCTTGAACATAGTTGGCCAATCGATAGCCCTCATCACTGGGCACTGCTAGGGGCAATCATTATTGTCAGCATAGGCTTATTTGTTCGTCTGGGGTTGTATCGTGCGGTCTTGCGATATGTCAGTTTTCGAGTGCTCTGGACTATCTTGTTAGGGGCATTTCTTTCTACCTGTTTCTTCGTTATATCTGCGTTTTACTTCGATATCTTCCTGCCCAGAACTGTATCGGTTATCTATCTCTCATTTCTTGTTCTGTTGGTCGGTGGTGTGCGTCTGTTTTTTCGAGCGCTGCTTAATACTACCCGTTTGGCACGTACTCAGGTATTGATCTACGGCGCTGGCTCTTCGGGACGTCAGTTACAGGTGGCATTGCTGCAAGGTAATGAGTTTTACCCGGTCGCCTTTGTTGATGATGATCCCGGCAAACAGGGCTGTGTGATCCAGGGATGCACCGTTTATCACAGTGCCCAACTGCCAACTCTGATTGAGCTCCATGGTGTACAGAAGATCTTGCTGGCTATCCCGAGCAGCACCCGGGCGCGCCGTCAAGAGGTGATCAAGGCACTTGAGCCCCTTTCTTGTGAAGTGCTCTCTATCCCGGGCATGGCCGATTTGGTTAACGGTTCTGCGCGCATAGATCAGCTCAATGAGGTTTCTATCGACGATCTGCTGGGAAGAGACCCTGTAGAACCTGTGATTAGATTAATGGAGGCCAATATCACAGGTAAGGCCGTCATGGTGACTGGTGCTGGAGGATCAATTGGTTCTGAGCTTTGTCGCCAAATTTTACGGTGTCACCCCTCTCAGTTGGTATTGTTCGAGCTATCTGAGTATGCCCTCTATGACCTGCATAAAAATTTGAGCGAACAATGTCAGCGCGAAGGGATCGCAACTGAGCTAATACCGCTATTAGGGTCTGTACAGCGCCAGCATCGCCTCAAAACAGTGATGCAGAGCTTTCGGATCCAGACTGTCTACCATGCGGCAGCGTACAAACATGTGCCATTGGTCGAGTTCAATATCATCGAAGGGGTACGTAACAACGTATTTGGTACTCTCTATGCGGCGCAGGCCGCTATTGAAGCCGGAGTGGAAACGTTTGTACTGATCTCCACCGATAAAGCGGTGCGCCCGACCAATACCATGGGGGCTAGCAAGCGTATGGCTGAGTTAGTTTTGCAAGCTTTGACCCGTGAAAAGCATCAAACCCGTTTTTGCATGGTTCGCTTTGGTAATGTGCTCGGTTCTTCCGGTTCTGTGGTGCCGTTGTTTAGGCAGCAGATAGATAAGGGTGGACCAATCACCCTGACTCATCCCGATATAATTCGTTACTTCATGACAATTCCAGAGGCTGCTCAACTAGTGATACAAGCCGGTGCCATGGGGGAGGGGGGCGATGTGTTTGTGCTAGATATGGGGCAACCAGTACGGATCATGGAACTGGCCAAGCGAATGATCCGCCTGAGTGGCCTGACTCTACGTGATGAGTTACGACCCGATGGTGATATTGCAATCGAGGTAACCGGTTTGCGGCCGGGTGAAAAACTCTATGAAGAGCTACTGATCGGTGATGATGCCAGGGGCACTGAGCATTCTAGGATCATGGTGGCACAAGAGACTTGGCTTCCTTGGTTTCGACTGCGTCCCTTGTTGGCGTCATTGGATGATGCTTGCCATCGTTTTGATCACCAGCAAGTACGTGACATCTTGATGAATGCGCCGGCGGCATTCGAACCGACAGATGGTATTTGTGATCTGGTGTGGCTAGCGAAGCAGCATACGTTTACGGAGAACATTGTGAAGCTACCAGCACACAATGTAGATTTTTTGCTGGCTAGAAATTGAGTTACCTGTTTCTATCATGAGGCAACTTGGATGCGATTAGGCCAGATTGTGATATTTTTTCGAGAATATTTCGCAATTATTACTAATGTTAGTATTCTATTATTTGAAAAAATGGTGACCGTTGGGTTGGTTTTTTTTTGCGAGGGAGTAATTAGTAATTTACTCGGTGTGTCACTATATGGGAAATGGCTCTATTCGCTCAATGCCTTAGTTTTACTATCATCAGTTACATTGATCGCCGGCTCGGAAGTAGTTGTTCCGGCATTAGTTCGGCATCCTCACTTACGCTGGAAGATAATATCTTCAGTATTTCTATTTCGTCAGTTTTTTGCATTTTTTTCTTTGCTTGTCGCATTATGCTATGCCAACTTTATTGTTACGGATCAAGATGTAAGGCTAATGCTGACACTGTTGGCATTCGCTCTAATTTTTAATGAACCATTTTCAGTCATTGCCAACTTCTATCAAGCTACAACAAATATAGGTATCGTTGTTGCGATTCGTCTTGCAGTTTTATTATTAAGGGCGTTTTTGGTAAGCGTTGCTGTTCTATTTTCATCTTATTTAATTATCTACTCAACTAGGGCAATAGAAGCAATGTTATTAGCTATTTCTCTGAGTTGTGTTATTCATTTTAGAGGTGGAATCTGGGATTGGCATAAAAAAGTGGCCGTGATAATGCTAAATAGAGGGGGGGCGCTCTGGGTACCATTGATGTTGATGCTGATTTATATGAGGATTGATCGTTTCTTTATTGAGCATTACTTAGGGTATGAACAACTAGCTATGTATGGTGTGGCTAGTCAAATGCTCGAACAGGGAGTACTTGTGCTTGGCATAGTTGTGCAATCGATAGCTCCAATGATGCTATATGGGCGCAGAGTGAAAAAAATACACACAGTGTGTTTAGGTGTGTTATTAATTGCATGTGTCTTGCAATTAATGGGGTGGTTATGGTTAGATGATATTGTCTATTTCATATTCGGTAAACATTATGAATTAGCTGCAGAATTAGCCATTATGATGTTACCTGCTCTTTCTTTTTTCGCTGTGGATAGCGTTTTTATGCAACGACTATATCGTGATAAAAAATATCTATTGATAATGTATAAATGGTTATTTCTATTAATTATGAGCGCATTTAACTATTGGCTTTTATTAAAGGTTTTTCGTTCTGGTGAAATATATGTTGTTTATATAGTTAATGCTTTCCTTATGATGATTACTACTATATCAATATATTTCATTTATGAATATAAAGACCGTCTGAGTAAGATCATACAATGATAACAATAATGACGCCAACTTACAATAGAGCATACACCTTACCAAGGCTGCATGATAGTTTGTGTCAGCAGACGAGGTTGGACTTTGAATGGCTCGTAATTGATGACGGTAGCACAGATGGTACCGCCGAACTTATTTTTGATTATAGTGTTAGATCAGATTTTTCAATTAATTATTTTTATAAAGAAAATGGGGGGAAGCATCGCGCTATAAATAAAGGCGTGGTTCATGCAACCGGTGATTGGATTATTATTGTAGATAGTGATGACTTATTAACATGTGATGCTGTTGCCAAGTTATATAATTACATTAATCATATTGGCACAGCGTTTGTCGGAATGAGTTTTAGAAAAGCGACGTTATCTGGCCATATAATTGGTATCTCTGGTACAAAAATGAGTAAGTCAATGGTAATACAGCCCATCATGGCAGGGCATATATTAAAAGGTGACTTGGCTTATGTTTTTCGCACTAATGTTATGCGCGAGTGTCCTTTTCCAGAGTTCCCGAACGAAAAATTTGTACCAGAATTATATATATGGAATAAAATTTCCGATATAGGTAAGATAATTTTTTATGTAGACCAGGTAATATATTTTTGTGAATATCTTCCAGATGGCTACACCTCAAATTTTAAAAAAAATATAAAAAGGAATCCATGTGGTTTTGGTTTGTTTTATCGAGACCAAGTGATCCGAGATACTCGATTGTTCGGCAAGGTCAAAGCATGTATCAGAAGTCTCCAGTGTGTTCTTTACTGTTGGTTGAAGAAATAGCATGAAAATTGCGATGATAATCACAGGTCTTGGTATGGGGGGGGCCGAACGACAAGTGTGCGATTTGGCAGATCAATTTATTAAGTTGGGCCACCATATATTAATTATCTCGATGACCGGTGAAATTAGCAATCGCCCACATTCGGCTACAGCAGACATCGTTTCACTGCAGATGAGGAAAACTCCATTTAGTGTTTTCAAAGCATACTGGCAGGCAATTAGGTTACTTAATCAATATAAACCGGATGTGGTGCATAGTCATATGGTGCATGCAAATATTTTTGCTCGGCTATTACGATTATTAGTGTCATTTCCGAAGCTTATCTGCTCTGCGCATAGTGTTAATGAGGGTAGAGGGTGGCGGATATGTGCATACCGGTTTACCGAAATGTTGTGTGATCTTAACACAAATGTAAGCCAAGAGGCTGTTGAGGCTTTTATTAAACAAGGCGCGGTATCTGCCGGGCGAATGAAAGTCATGTATAACGGTATTGATACGGAGCGTTTTTATTTTAACGCCACAGTCAGAAATAAATTACGTTCTCAGCTTGGAATTGATGACAATAACATATTGTTAATTTCGGTAGGCAGACTGACCGCTGCCAAGGACTATAAAAATTTGCTTGTTGCATTTGCGATGTTATCTTCGAGATTCAATAATATTAAGTTGGTCATTATAGGTGAGGGTGAGGAAAAAGAATACTTGACCACAATTGCTAGCGCACAAGGGATTAGTGAGCGAGTTCATTTCTTGGGGCTGCGCCATGATGTTGAAGATTGGATGAGTGCAGCAGATATATTTGTATTGTCATCAGCTTGGGAGGGGTTTGGTTTAGTTGTGGCTGAGGCTATGGCTACTGAGCGGGTAGTGGTTGCCACCGATTGTGGTGGAGTGAGGGAAGTGGTTGGCTCTGCTGGATTACTTGCCCCCCCTAAAAATAGTCAGCAGCTATTTACCGCGATTGAGCAGGCTATGATGCTTTCGCCGCTTGAGAGAGAGGCGATGACCAAAGAGGCTCGGACTCGGGTTATTAACCATTATTCAATAGAGACTGTCTGTCTACATTGGTTAACTTTGTACCAGGACTACACATGAGCAAACATCTTTGTATGGTGAGCAATACAGCGTGGTCAATGTGGAATTTTCGCCGCGGATTATTATCTGCACTTATCCAACATGGATATCGCATAACCATTGTTGCTCCACCTGATAATACAGTTTTTTCGCTCTGTGATTTGGGATGTTCATTTATTCCATTGGAACTATCTCCTAAAGGAGTCAACCTAATTGTTGAGCTCAAATTAATATTTGATTTCGTGAGGATATATAGGAAAGTCAATGCGGATTTAATTATCCATTATACAGTAAAACCAAATATATATGGTTCTTTTGCGGCACATCTTTGTCGCACACCTACCTTGGCTATCACCACTGGGTTAGGATATGCCTTTATGAATGATGGTTGGGTGCCTAAAGTAGTAAGGTTGCTTTATAAATTCGCTTTCAAATATCCTAAGCTAGTCATTTTTTTAAATGAAGATGATCGCCTTGAGTTTTTATCAAGACAGTTGGTAGATGAAAGAAAGACTCTGTTACTGCCTGGTGAGGGCGTTGATTTGAGTTTTTTTTATCCTTCAGAAAAATTTCCTAAAGATGACTCGGTTAGTTTTTTGCTCATTGCGCGGTTGTTATGGGATAAGGGGGTTGGAGAATATGCAGCGGCGGCAAAGCAGATTCACATTAGTCATCCAAACATAAAGTTTAAATTGTTAGGCGATGTTCAGGCTGATAATCCACGAGCGATTGGATATGCACAGTTGCATGAATGGACCAATGAAGGTGTGTTGGAATATCTCGGTACTACACATGATGTTAGGCCTATAATAATGGAAAGTGATTGTATTGTTTTACCTTCTTATCGCGAAGGATTGCCAAGAGCCATGATCGAAGCTGCTGCAATGGCAAAGCCTATTATTGTTACCGATGTTCCTGGATGTAGAGATGTACTGCTACATGATAAAACCGGGTTACTCTGTCAAGCTAGAAATGTTTCATCATTGACTGATGCGATGATGATATTCATACGGATGACT
Organism: Aeromonas sp. CD; assembly: GCF_033349375.1. NCBI lineage: Bacteria > Pseudomonadati > Pseudomonadota > Gammaproteobacteria > Aeromonadales > Aeromonadaceae > Aeromonas > Aeromonas sp. CD. Next base: position 3,279,762 of record NZ_CP137631.1, on the reverse strand, counting down.
ACAGCTCAAAGAACCTTGATGGGTAATGCTGGGAGGCAATTAGTCAGTGCCAGATTCGATGAAAAAAAAATCATTGGCATATACTTTGACATATTGGCTCAGCATATCGATGGCGCTCACCCCGTTGATAACTAAAATGAGTTTCTCATGATAAATAATAGATATTATCCATATGGTGGTCGTTGGTATGACCTTGTACGGTCTAATTATACAATAATGTTCTTTTTTACATCCTTGGTGTCAACATTACTACCTGCATTTTTGTTTTGGGGAGGGGACTTTTGGAGTTTCCTTGATGATGTAAAAATAAATACACTTTTAGGCATCTTTATAACATGCATTACTGCTGGTTTTTTCCTGAGTCGAGTGCTTTGCTATCCTGGAGTTAATGCTTTATCTTATATGATTCCAACAGTAACTACTGTGTATAGTATATTATTCGGTGTGTTGCTGCTGTTTCGTCTTGAGTATAGTAGACCTGTAATTATAAGTTCATATGTATTTGCTTTAGTATCTTGCTGGGCTATTTATTACCTAGGAGTACGATTTGGCAAGGTTAAGTATTCTATCATCCCAGTTGGCAACTATCAGAAACTGTGTGCCTTGACTGCTGTTGAATGGAATGTTCTTAACAAACCTGATTCATCTCTGTTTTTTGGTAATGCTGTAGTTGTTGATTTTCACTCTTCTGATTTGACCAGTGAATGGCAGAAGTTATTAACTGATTTCGTTTTGTTAGGGGTACCTATCTATCATAGTAAAACTATATATGAGTCATTAACAGGCCGAGTGAGTGTTGAACAACTATATGAAAATGACTTGGGTTCCGCTATTCCCTCATTATTATATTTTTTTTTAAAAAGGTTTGTTGATCTTTTGGTAGTTATAATTATACTGCCCCTTTTTATGCCTGTGGTACTTATAACTGCAGTATTAGTAAAGCTGGAAAGTCCCGGCCCTGTTTTTTTTAAACAAAAGAGAGTTGGGTTTGGAAATAAATACTTTGTAATATATAAATTCCGTAGTATGTATGATAGTTCATCATTGTGTTGCGCAAATTTTGCTCAGAAGGTTGACAGTCGGGTGACTCGTGTTGGTCATTTTATGCGTAAATATCGTATTGATGAAATCCCGCAATTTTTTAATGTCCTTAAGGGCGATATGAGCTTGATTGGGCCGCGCCCTGAACAGCGTTTCTTTGTGGAAAAGTTTGAGTCTGAGTTACCATTCTATATGTATCGTCATATGGTCCGCCCAGGCATCAGTGGTTGGGCTCAAGTGATGCATGGATACTCATCTGATACCGATAGTACTCGCATAAAATTAGAATATGACTTTTATTACATTAAGAATTTTTCACTGTGGCTTGATATATTAATAGTGTTCAAAACTATTAAAACAATGTTGACAGGGTTCGGGGCTCGTTAAATATATGGGTAGCTCATATTGGATTTTATTTTCATCGTACTGGCTGCTGGGCATGCATTTTTTCATGCACAACCCCGGTGGGGCCGGGCTCTATCTGCCGTTCAATGCCTGGGGCTGGATCTTCGCCAGTCTGGTCATCGGTCTGGGACTGTGGCAGGTGACGCTGCAGCAGCGGCTGGTGTTCTCCTCTTTGCAGGGCTGCCTCTGGCTGGGGGCGTTGCTGCTGCTGCTGCCCATGGCCTATCCCGACTTTGACCTGAAAGACTATGCGATTCCCCGTTTGCTGGGGCTGTTTGCCGGTCTGCTGTTTCTGTTCTGTCTCTACCAGTGGCAGCTGCTGCGGGCGTCTCGTGACCGGCTGCTCTATCTGCTGCTGGGGGCGGTGGCCATCGAGGCGCTGCTCGGCCTGGTGCAGTACTACCTGCTGATCCCGGGTAACTGGCTGGGGTATGACACCCGCGCCAACCGCCCCTACGGCATCTTTCAACAACCCAATGTGATGGCGACCTTCATGGCGACCGGGCTTGCCCTGGCCGGCTGGCTGGAGCTGCGCGGTAATACCAACCCCTGGCTGAAGGGGCTGCGCTATGGGGTGATCCTGGCGGCCAGTCTGCTGCTGGTGGCGCTGCAATCCCGGGTGGGGCAGTTGGGGGGCCTGTTGGCACTGCTCCTGCTCGTGCCCGCATTGCATCGTCAGCGGCGGCTGGCACAGGTACTGGGTCTGGTTGCAATCGGTGTCGGGCTGGGGATCGCCTCCCAGTACGGGATCAGCGGTGTCAAACGCGGGCTGGAGGCCTATCAGTCCGGCGGCATGCGTTCCATCTACTGGCCCTACGCCGCCAAGCTGATTGCCCAGTCTCCCTGGGTTGGCTGGGGTTATGGCAGCTTTGAAACCACCTTTTTGTACCACTACATGGCCGACAAGGCGCTGAACCCGGCCATGGTACAGATTGAATACAACCTCGATCACCCCCACAACGAGTTCCTTTACTGGGCGGTGGAAGGGGGGCTGGCTCCCATGATCGGCATGGTGCTGATGGGCGGCGCTCTGTTGTGGCGCGTGAGCAAAGCCGGTTGGGTCAAGGGGGCGACGCTGCTGGCGCTGGTGACCCCCATATTGCTGCACACCCAGACCGAGTATCCGCTTTATCATGCCATCGCCCTGTGGTGGGCCCTGCTGCTGCTGGTATATGTGCTGGATGCGGAAGTGGAGGAGGGGCTGCAGGCCTCGGGCCGTGCCAGCTGGCGCGAGTATGTCTATCGCCCCTGGTTGTTGCTGCGCTTCGTGGCCATCATCATTCCCCTGCTGGTGGTGCCCTTCATGCTGACCGCCATTCACACTGCCTGGGTGGTCACCAAGTACGAGCACGGTGGCTACAAGGAGCCGACTCTGCTGCTCGACGTCGTCAATCCCATGGCCTGGTTGACCCGGGTCGAGTTTGATGTCAACTCGGTGCGGTTGATGGTGGGCTTGCAGGCCAACAATCACGTAGAGCTGGAGGCGTATCTCGAGTGGGGTCAGGCGTTTGTGCGCCACACGCCGAGAGCCAACATCTACGCCAACATGGTGATCGCGCTGGATACGCTGGGACGAAAAGAGGAGGCCCGGGTACTGCGCCGTGAGGCGCTGGCGCTCTATCCGGGGGATCCCCTGCTGACCGGCTCGGCCGCCACCTCCGTGGCCACGGCGCTGGAGCGCAAACCCTCGGCCTGATGGCGGTTGTCGAGGCCATGCCGGGAGGGCAGGCTGTGCGATGTTTCATCAACTGCCCCATCGCCTCGCAAAAATGGCGGCCGCTGCTGGACGGCAGAGGTGCCATGGCTAAGATAGTGGCCTCAACGTCTTGTTCAGTAGGGAGTATGAAATGGAGTTAGTGCTTGGCCCGTTGGAGGCCCGCGTGATCGGTTGTCTGATCGAAAAAGAGATCTGCACCCCGGATCAATACCCCCTCTCTCTCAATGCGCTGGTCAATGCCTGCAACCAGAAGAGCAACCGCGAGCCGGTGCTGGAGCTGTCAGAGCTCGACATCCGGGCTGTGGTGGATGAGCTGATCCGCAAGCGGCTGGTGGTCAATACCGCCGGCTTCAATGCCCGGGTTCCCCGTTATCAGCATCGCTTCTGCAACACCGAATTCGGCGAGCTGAAGTTCACCGCTCAGGAGCTCGGCATTATCTGCGAACTGCTGCTGCGCGGTCCGCAGACGCCGGGGGAGCTGCGCTCGCGCACCAACCGCCTGTGCAGCTTCGACGACGTGACCCAGGTCGATGCCGTGTTGGCCAAGCTCGCCGAGCAGGGACCTTACGTGGTCAAGCTGCCGCGCGAGCCAGGCAAGCGCGAGTCCCGTTATGCCCACCTGTTCAGTGGCGAGGTGGATCTGCAGGCGCTGGCCGAGACGGCCCCTGCCAGCAGTTATGCCTCGCCCGCGGCGGATCGACTGACGGCGCTGGAGGAGGAGGTAGAGAGCCTCAAGGCGCAGCTGCAGCTGCTGGCCGAGCGTCTGGCGCAGCTGGAAGGCTGACGCGCTGGCAATATGTCCATCAAGAGGCGCCGAGGCGCCTTTTTTTGTGCGCCTTTTCTGTCATCTCCATCCGGTGAACCCCATTGCCTCACCTTGACCCGAGCCCGCCCCTGACGAGGATGCCGCAGCTTTTTTGCGTTATTTCGTCGTTAAGGGTCGAGCCGCCGCCGCTTTCCCGTTAAAATTCCGCTTTTGCACCTGCCCGTGAGTCTCGATGTCTGCGTCCACTCTCTCTTCAGATTGTTATGCCCTGCTCGGTGAGCTGCAGTTGCAGCGCACCGCCAGTACCCGCTATTTGCAAGAACAACTGCCGCTTGGGCAGGCCCTGCTCGACAAGTTGAGTCAGTTGCAACTGCTGGGGTTGGTGCGGCTGCGTGGGGAACAACAGTGGAGTCTGACGGCAGAGGGAACCCTGGCGTTGATCCTGGCGGTGCGTTGCAGCGATTGTCCCATGCCCAACTGGGCGCGGGTGCCGTCGGTCACCGGTCAGGAGATGGCGCAGGCGCTGGTGCGTGAGCTCTGTCTGGGGGAGGCCGGGCAAGTGCCTGCTTACTATCTGGCGGCCGATCTGCTGAGCCTGCTCGATCTGCCCGATGCCCATCGGTTGCTGGCAGGCTCGAGCCCCCAGTGGCAGCGGCTGATGCTGCAGCACTTCGCCCTGCAAACGTTATTGGATGCCGAGCCCCATGAGCAGTGGCCGCTGGCCCAGGCGGCCGGCGAGTGTGCCGCCGAGCTGGCCAAGCTGAGCGATGGCTTTGCTGCCGAGTGGCAGTGGCTCTGTGGCGAGCTGAGCGGGAAAGCAAACACTCACTGGCCCGCCCTGCAACAACTGGCGGAGCAGGGGGGAGAGCAACCCCTGGCCGAGCGCCTGCTGGCAGCGCTTGGGGCTTGGCAGGCGCAGGAAGGGCAAGAGGATGGGCAGGGTAAGTGGCCACTGACCTTCAGTGCCTTGCTCTGGCTTGGCTGGTTGCAGCAGGCCGACCCCGTGCTCGCCAGCGAGCAGCGCAAGAAGTGGCAGCGCAGCCTGGCCAACCAGTTTCCGCTGCTGGCGGATCTGCTGGGGCAGTGGGCGGGTGATCGCCACGGCCAGGCGGTCGGGCTGTTCGATACCCTGCAATTGCCGCCGGAAGAGTTGCACTGGGGCTACCTCTGGCTCGATCTCTGCGCCCTTGCCCGGCACGGGGAGCAGAGCCCCCAGGTGGCCATCCTGCACAAATGGGATCTCTCTCACGTGCTGGATGCTGCCCCCCGCCACAGGTTGATGGCCTTCTGTCAGGATCTGCTGCGGCTGTTGCTGGGGCAGGGGGCGCAGCAGCCGCCGCTGCAGCAACTGCGCGCCGCCAGCGGCGATCAGGAAGCCGACGAGCAGGACTCAGAGGACAAGACGCCCGCCTCCGCCAGCTGGCTCAACTGGTTGCAGGGGCTGGGACGCGCCAGCGGGGTGCGCAAGCCGCAGGAGCGGCTGGTCTGGCTGCTGCATGCGGAAGGGCCCGAGCTCGAGTGCAAGATCCAGAAACAGAGCACCAAGGGGGAGTGGACTGCCGGGCGCCGGGTCGATCCAACCCTGCTCTCCACCCAGTACGCCAATCTGCTCGACGAAGAGGACTGGGCGCTGGTCCGCACGCTGCCACGCACGCTGGGGCGATTGCCGCGCGAGGTGTGGGCCCCGCTTGCCAACCATTCCCGCCTGTTCAATGCCAGAGGGCAGAAGCTGCAGCTGGCCATCACGGCCCCCTTGCTGCAGATAGTGGCCACCGAGCAGGGCATGAGCGCCGTGCTGAGTCCGGCTGCCGCGGCGCGAGGGGCTCACATACTGCCGCTGGCGCAGGATCTGTGGCAGCTCATCCTCACCCCGCAGCCGCTGCTCGACCGGCTGCCCGCGCTGGAGGCCATTCCGCTGCTGCCGGCCGAGGGGCTGGCGGAACTGCAACATACCCTGGACGCCATTGCGGGGCTGCCCTGGCACAGCCAGGTGGCGGGCCTGCACGGCAATGCCGAGCTGGCTCCCTGGCCCGGCGTGGCCTCGGTTCAGCTCGACTGGCAGGATGGCCAGCTGGCGGTCCGGTTGGTGACCCGGTTCGACGATTTGCCGCCGCAGCCCCTTGGCAAGGGCGAGTCCATCGTGCGCCAGGGGATCAAGGATTATCACTACTGGCAGCGGGACTTGGCGGCCGAGAAGGGCGAGGCCCAGCGGCTGCGCAATCAGTTGCCCATCGAGTTGCCCGGCAGCGAGTGGCGCCTCGAAGGAGAGCAGGCACTGGCGCTGGTCAATGCCCTGCCGGAGCTGGTGGATGCCGGCGTGGTCATTCACTGGCATCAGGACAGCGCGCGTTTGAAGAGCCTCGATGAAGCCGCCCTGAGCCTGCGGATCGAGCGGCGCCAGGACTGGTTCCAGGTGGAGGGGGCGCTCTCTCTCGATGAGCACCAGATCCTCGACTTGCGCCTCATCCTGCGCCAGCTGACCCCGGGTCAACGCACTGTTCAGCTGGACGAGAAGACCAGCCTGATGTTGAGCGACAAGCTGGTGGAGCGGCTCACCATGCTGGGCGCCATGCTGGACGAAGAGCAGCGCATCAATCACAAGCTGGCCTACCCGCTGACCCGCCTGCTCTCCGTCATCACCACCGAGGGGGATGCCGCCTGGCACTCCCTGCAACAGGAGTGGCAGCAGGAGGTGGAGTGTCCGGCCGAGCTGATGGGGCCGCTGCGGGATTATCAGAAGGAGGGGGTACGCTGGCTGGCGACCCTGGCCCACCACGGCTTTGGTGCCTGCCTGGCCGACGACATGGGCCTTGGCAAGACGCTGCAGGCGCTCATCGTGCTGCGCATGCGCCAGCATCTGGGCCCGGCGCTGGTGGTGGTACCCAAGTCAGTGGTCACCAACTGGCAGGAGGAGGTCGCGCGCTTTGCTCCCGAGCTGGAGGTGGTGGTGTTCGACAACCCGTCCGAGCGGGAAGGGATGATCCGCGAAGCCAAGGCGGGCCAGATCATCCTGCTCAACTACGGCATGCTCGGCAGTCTGGCGGAGGCGCTCAAAGCCCGTCGCTGGTCTTCCATGGTGCTGGATGAGGCGCAGCAGATCAAAAATGCCGGTACCCAGCGGGCCAAGCTGCTGTTCCAGCTGGACGGCGATTTTCGGCTTGCGCTCTCCGGTACGCCCATCGAGAACCACCTGGGGGAGCTGTGGAGCCTGTTCACCTTCATCAACCCCGGCCTGCTCGGCAGCCTCGGCGAGTTCAAGCGCCGCTTCGGCAAGGCGGTGAAAGATCCCCAGCACATGGCCCTGCTGCGGGCGGTGATCAGCCCCTTCATCCTGCGCCGTCTCAAGCAGCAGGTGCTGACCGAACTGCCGGACAAGACCGAGATCATCCATCACATCAGCCTCTCCCCCGAAGAGCGTCAGCTCTATGAGGCAACCCGGCGCGAAGTGGTGCAGCAGGTACAAAGTGCCGACGGCCGCGCCCTGATGCACGTGCTGAGCGGGCTGACCCGGCTGCGCCGGCTCTGCTGCTCGCCCCAGCTGGTGATGCCCGAGTGGTCCCAGGCCAGCAGCAAGCTGGACGAGGCGATGGCGCTGCTGGAGGAGGCCATCGGCAATGGTCATCGGGTGCTGGTGTTCAGCCAGTTCGTCGATCTGCTGAGCCTGTTGCGGGCCCGCATCGAGCAGCAGCAGTGGGACTACTGCTACCTGGACGGCGGCTGCTCGGCCAAGTCCCGGCAGGAGTCCATCCTGCGTTTTCGCCACGAGGCGGTGCCGCTGTTTTTGATCAGCCTCAAGGCGGGGGGCACAGGCCTCAACCTCACCCAGGCCGATACCGTGCTGCACCTGGACCCTTGGTGGAACCCGGCGGTGGAAGATCAGGCGAGCGATCGGGCCCACCGCATGGGACAGACCCAGCCGGTGACCGTCTATCGCCTGGTGTGCGAGCAGACGGTGGAGGAGAAGATCGTCGCCCTGCACGATGAGAAGCGGGCGCTGGCCGACGGCCTGCTGAGCGGCCAGTCGGAAGTGCGTGGGCTGGATGTGGAGAGCCTGCGGGCCCTGCTGATGAGCTGACCGCGATCAGCTGACTCGGGCAACAGACAAGGGAAGCATCCAATGATGCTCCCCTTGTTGTGTGGTACGTGTTGTTTGGCTCATGCAGTTTGGCGCCCCTGACGCCTGGACGAGGCCGCACAACCGCTCGTGCCGGTTATCCCTGATAGAGGTAGAGATGCAGCCGCTCTATGATGGGCTCGCCGCCAATCTTGCGATCCCGCCGGGCCTGGCGCAGCTTGGGCGGGTAGTGGCCAAGGTGGGTGACGGCGGGCTGGGTGTCCGAGCAGAGCAGCAGGGGCAGGCTCGCCTTGAGCTGCTGCTTGCGAGGCTCTCGGTCTTGCCAGAGCAGGTTGATCATCGGGTGAGTCTTGACCGGCCGGCGGATCCTGAGCTCTGCGTCCGCAGGCAGGCGGCGGATGTCGTACACCTCCTGATCCACCATCTTGCTCCACTCCTCATTGTTCGACAGCGCCGGGATATAGCGGCGGCTGCGCTCCAGCATCTCCAGCACCTGCTCCCGACTGAGCCGACTGATGCTCTGCTTGTCAGCCCAGGTGAAGCCGAGCGAATGCAGCTCTCCCTGAAGCCAAGTCAGCTTGCGATAGACCTGCAGGGTAATGACCCCGGGCAGCGCCCTGTGTACCAGCTCGAACTTCTCATCCCGCCCGCCAGCCTGCTGCACCAGCGCCTTGAAGGCGAGCTTGCACCCGTTGACCTCGTCGATCAGCGGTCGCAGCAGGGGCGCACAGGCAGCAGGAAAGCGCAGCCAGCCCGGCAGGCGGTGGGTGGCCTTGGTGGAGCAGCCGGGGCGGGCACTGTGATCCCGATAGGCGCTGAGGGCCGCGGCCAGTGCGGCCTCCTCACCCAGATAACCCACCTCGATCTGCTCGATGGGCTCATGCTCCTGTCCTTGCGGTACGGCGGGCAGGGGATAGACGTGGGCCTCCAGCAACTCAAGCTGTTTCAGTTGTGCGGCCAGGCTGTCCAGCGCCTGTTCAAGCCGGTCCATCTGCTGGCGCAAGGCGGCTGTGGGGGTAAATGTCTCCATCGGCATGTCCTGTGTTTGCCTCTGTCAGCCCTGGTGAACGGGCTGAACGTAGGGCAGTGAAAGCACTGTATAAATAACCATATCAGCCTACGGTATGGGTGCCAAGTGCCTGCGTGCCGGGGGGTTGGAAAGGGACAATAGATAGGCGTCATTTGAAGGTGACGGCTTTGTATCTGACTGTTAATAAAGGATCAATAAAAGATCGCTTGGTTAACAACTGGATGTAAAAGTCAGGTTGCCCGCCTTGCTTGTGCCCACAGTGAATGCATAGCCAGTAGAGGAAACTGCATAGTTAGAAGGGATCCATGCAGGAGAATATGCTGCAGGCTATCCTGCACAGACGGAAAGATAGTTAAATCGTTATTAATCAATGCGTTAGTTTCATGTATATGACGACATCAACCATTAGTTTTAATAATGTCTGCTATCAAAATTCGTCAATTGAGTCGGCTATCCCCCCTGACTAAGCTTTGCGCAACAAATTCGCACCCCGCGCAGACATCGTTAAAGAGGAGCCACATCATGGCCAACATGACTTATACCGAAGCCGGTTACCAGCATTCCAGCCAACTGAATCTGGCTGCTCGCGTCAAAATGACCGTACTGACCTGGCTGGAACGCAGCCGCAGCCGTCGCCAGCTCTCCGAGCTGCCCGAGTACCTGCTCAAGGACATCGGTCTGAACGAAGCCGATCGTTATCAAGAGACCACCAAGCCGTTCTGGCGTGGTTGATCTGCCGGGCAAGGATGCCTCGTTTTACCGCTGACTCACTGTTGCCAGCCAGCGCCGCCATGGCGTGACAGACAGTCCCGTTTGCCTGGGCCCGTTTTCTTCGTTGTACCCGTTTCCCTCTCTCACGGCATGTAGCCGACCCCTTTTGTTCCCCCGTGATGTTCCTCCCTCCCACACTTGTAACATTACTGTTTGAATTTGTTTAAAAATTGATTTTAAGCCCGAGGGCCTTGCGTATAATCCGGCCAAGCGTTCCTGACAAAAGGGTGAGATGGATGATTCCCCAGCATGACTTTTTGGCCCTGACTCGCCGCCACGAGTGGCAGCTTGAGCCGTTCTCATTTGATCTGCCGGATGGTGCTCGCGCGAGTGTGTGGGATACGGGGGTGCTCTGCCTGGAGCCTGCCAGCGGTGCCGGCGACCTGCCGGGCGGGCGCAAGGATATCGTGCTCTCCTGCGGCATCCACGGCAACGAGACGGCCCCCATCGAGATCTGCAACCAGCTGCTGAGCCGCCTGCTCAGTGGCGAGCTCAGGGCCCGTCACCGGGTGCTGTTCCTGTTCGGCAACCCGGCGGCCATGAACCTGGGCGTGCGCGAAGTGGAGGAGAACATGAACCGGCTCTTCTCCGGTGCCCACAGCAAGGGGGAGGGGCTGTGCAACCAGGAGCGGATCCGCGCCATGCGCCTCGAGCAGTATGTGAGCCGCTTCTTCGCCGATCCGGCCAGACCGCGCTACCACTACGACCTGCACACCGCCATTCGCGGCTCGCGTCACGAGAAGTTTGCCGTCTATCCCTTCCCCCACGAGCGGCCCCATTGCAAGGAGCAGGTGCAGTTTCTCGGTGCCTGCGGCGTGCGCACCATTCTGCTCTCCAGCGGTCCCACCACCACCTTCAGCTATTACAGCTCCCACCGCCACGGTGCTCACGCCTTCACGGTGGAGCTGGGCAAGGTGCGCCCGTTTGGCGAGAACGACATGACCCGTTTCATCGAAACCCGGCAGGCGCTGCAGGATCTGGTGACCCGGGACGAGGTGGTGCTGGAACCCTGGCGGGCGGATGACTTCACCATCTTTGCCATCGACCGGGTGATCAACAAGCGCTCGGAGCAGTTTCGTTTCCTGTTTGCCAGCGATGTGGACAATTTCACCGAATTTCCCCAGGGTTTCGTGCTGGCCGAGGATGGCGAGCTGCGCTACACGGTAGAGAAACCGCGGGAGGCGGTGGTGTTCCCCAACGCCAACGTGGCCATCGGCCAGCGTACCGTGTTGCTGGTGGTGCCGACCCGGCTGTGGGAGTAATCTGGCGCCACTTCTGATGGTAATGGCAGGCTGCCACCGGCATTGCTGGGCGTGCAGCCCTTGCCGGGAGCCTTGAGCGATCCCGTCTCCATCCTGACAGGGAGCCCGATGCGGCTCCCTGTTTCGTTTCCTCTCAGCCGAAAAATCCAGCTTCTTTCTGAAATTAAAGAAGTTTCTACTGGTCTTACCTGGCTAAATCCCATTGCCCTTTGGTTAACAATCTATTTACATTCAAAGGGTCACCTCATGGTGGTGACGTTGACAACGGCAAGGAGCCAGTTATGACCCATGTCGACATCCCTTTCCTTCGTTACCTCGATGAGGAAGGGCGCCCGGTCGCCACACTACCGACCTGGCTGGACAAGGCGATACTGCACACCTTCTACCGCAACATGGTGATGGTGCGCAGCTATGACAAGAAAGCGATCGCGCTGCAGCGAACCGGCAAGCTTGGTACGTTTCCCTCCCACCTGGGCGCCGAGGCGGTCGGGATTGGAGTCGGGCTCGCCATGCAGCCGCAGGATGTCTATGTGCCCTACTACCGGGACATGCCCACCCTCTATGTACGGGGCGTGCCCATGGAGAAAAACCTGCAGTACTGGGGTGGGGACGAGCGTGGCAGCGTCTTTTACAAGGCGGATGGCGAACTCTCCGAGGACTTGCCCATCTGCGTGCCCATCGCCACCCAGATCACCCATGCCGCCGGCATCGCCGCGGCCTTCAAACTGCGCAATCAAGCCAGGGTCGCCGTGGTGACCATCGGCGATGGCGGCACCTCCAAGGGCGACTTCCTGGAGGGGCTCAACTGTGCCGGCGTCTGGCACCTGCCCATGGTGATGATCATCAACAACAACCAGTGGGCCATCTCGGTGCCGCGCAAGTTGCAGTCGAGCGCCCCCACCCTGGCCCAGAAAGGGATTGGGGCCGGTGTGCGCAGCATTCAGGTGGACGGCAACGATGTGGTCGCCGTCTATGAGGCCACCCGCAGCGCCGTCGAGCGCGCCCGCAGCGGCAAGGGACCGACCCTGATCGAGGCGGTCAGCTATCGGCTGGGGGATCACACCACGGCCGACGATGCGACCCGTTATCGGGAAGCGGCCGAGGTGGAAGCCGCCTGGGCCAAGGAGCCGGTCAAGCGGCTGCGCCAGTTCATGTTTGAACAGGGCTGGTGGGACGAGCAGCAGGAGCAGGCATTGCTGGCCGAGGCGGCCCGCGAGGTCGAGCGCGCCGTGGCCGTGTATGAAAACACGGCGGCGCAGGCCCCGGAAACCCTGCTCGACTACCAGTTTGCCGAGTTGCCGAAGGATTACCGCACGCAGCGCCAGCGCATCATCGCCAAGGGCATGCAGCAGCACAGCGGGGAGGAAGCATGAGTGATATGACGTTGCTCGAGGCCGTCAATCTGGCGTTGCATCACGAGATGGAGCGGGACCCGGATGTGGTGGTACTCGGCGAGGATGTGGGGGTCAACGGCGGGGTGTTTCGTGCCACCGTGGGCCTGCGCGACAAGTTCGGCTTCAAGCGGGTGATCGATACCCCGCTGGCCGAGGGGCTGATCGCCGGGGTGGCGGTCGGGATGGCTACCCAGGGGCTCAAGCCCGTGGCTGAATTCCAGTTTCAGGGCTTCATCTTCCCGGGCATGGAGCAGATCATCTGTCAGGCGGCGCGGATGCGCAATCGCACCCGGGGCCGCATCACCTGCCCCATCGTTTACCGCTCCCCCTACGGCGCCGGCATTCACTCCCCCGAACACCACAGCGAGAGCGTGGAAGCCCTGTTCGCCCACATTCCCGGACTGCGGGTGGTGATCCCCTCCAGCCCGAAGCGGGCCTATGGCCTGCTGTTGTCGGCCATTCGCGACCCGGATCCCGTGATGTTCTTCGAGCCAGACCGCATCTATCGCTCGATGAAATCCGACGTGGTGGATGACGGCATCGGGTTGCCGCTGGATGTCTGCTTTACCCTGCGTCCTGGCCGCGACATCACGGTCGTCGCCTGGGGAGCCTGCATCCAGGAGGTAATGCGGGCCGCGAACCTGTTGGCGGAGCAGGACATTCAGTGTGAAGTGCTGGATCTCGCCACCATCAAGCCGCTGGACATGGAGAGCATCCTGGCGTCGGTACGCAAGACCGGCCGCCTGCTGGTGGTGCACGAAGCGTGCGGCAGTTTCGGGGTGGGCGCCGAAATCGTGGCGCGGGTCACCGAGGAGGCGCTGACTTCCCTCAAGGCACCGCCCAGACGGCTCACCGGGGTGGACGCCGCCGTCCCCTATTACCGCAACGAAGAGTACTACCTCATCACCGAGCAGGACATTGCCGATGCGGCTCATCAGCTGATGGAGAACCAGTGGCTATGAAATTTTTCAAATTACCGGATCTGGGTGAAGGCTTGGCCGAAGCCGAGATCGTCGAATGGAAGGTCAGCGCCGGCGATACCGTGAGCGTCGACCAGGTGTTGTTGTCGGTAGAGACGGCCAAGGCGCTGGTGGATGTACCTTCGCCGGTGGCGGGGGTTATCGCCAGGCTGTGTGGTGCCGAGGGGGACATCCTTCACATCGGTGCGCCGCTGGTGGAGTTCGAAGGCGGCGAGGATGACGGCTCCGTCGTCGGCAAGGTCAATGCCCATCAGCAGCACATCGAGGATCACTTCGTGGTGGGGGCCATTGCCCCCGGCGGTGCCCTGGTGCAGGCCATGCCGGCCGTACGCCTGCTGGCCCAGAAACTGGGGCTGGATATCGAGCGGCTCAAGGGGAGCGGCAGTGCCGGCATGGTGACCGAGCAGGACGTGCAGCAGGCATTCGAGGCCCAGCAGAGCAGTGGCAACGAGTTCCTCAAGGGCTCGCGCCGGGCCATGGCCAAGGCGATGGAGCTGTCCCACAAAACGGTAGTGCCGGTCAGCATCACCGACGAGGTGGACTTGCGTCACTGGCGCCCCGATGAAGACGTCACGGTGCGCCTCATCAAGGCCATCGGCGTGGCTTGTCGGGCCGAACCCTCCATGAACGCCTGGTTTGACGGCGACACCTTGTCAAGGCGGCTGTTCAGAGAGGTCAACGTGGCCATTGCGGTGGATTCCAAGCACGGACTTTACGTCCCTGTAATGGAAAACGTGGCCGAGCGGGAAGGGGCCGATCTGCGCCAAGGGCTGGATCGCATGATTGCCGACGTGAAGGCGCGCGCGGTGCCGCGCGAGATGTTGCAGGGGGCGACCATCACCCTCACCAACTTCGGCGCCATCGCGGGGCGCTATGCCAGCCCGATCGTGACGCCGCCTCAGGTGGCCATCATAGGGGCGGGCAAATTGTTCGAGAAAGTCGTGTTCATCCATGGGGAGGCACGCCCGGTCAGAGCGCTGCCGTTGTCGATGACATTTGACCACAGAGCCTGCACCGGCGGTGAGGCGGCACGCTTCCTCAAGGCCCTGGTACAGGCGCTGGAAGCCCCCGTATTGTGACATGTGTGCCCTGCCGTGGCAGGGCACAAATTGTTTGCGTAATCCCCAAAGCCACGTATAATCTAAACCAGCTTGAAAGGGCGATAGTTATGTCAATGAATATGATGTTTTACATCTTTTCCTGTTGTTCATAAGTTAATCCCGTTTTTTGAGCTTTATCCGCTGAAAAGCATAAGTAATTATTTTGAATACAGGTTTAAAGATATGTCTAACATGATCACCGGTACCGTTAAGTTTTTCAACGAAACCAAAGGTTTTGGCTTCATCCAGCAAGAAAACGGCCCGGACGTTTTCGTTCACTTCAGCGCTATCAGCGGTAACGGTTTCCGTACCCTGGCTGAAGGTCAGCGCGTACAGTTCTCTGTGACCCAAGGTCAGAAAGGCCCGCAGGCTGAGAACGTAACTGCTCTGTAATTCTTACAGAATTTAAGAAAGCCGTGGTGCCTCTGGTTCCACGGCTTTTTGTTTTGGACGCTTGACTCTCATCTGCAGAGAGTTAATGGTGCTACTTCCTACTCTCTCGTTGCCTCCACTATGCTGTCATCTCTTCTGCTTGCCGCCACGCTGATCACTTCTGCCGATGTGCAGGGGCGGGATATTGTCGAGGCCGAGGCAAAAGCCGTATGCCAGCAGTTTGTCGAGGTGCGCGTGGGCGGCGGCTCTCTGCCCGACGAGATCAAGGCTCAACCATTGCCAAAACGGGTAGGGGAGTGGATGGTCGATGGCAAAGTAAAAGGACCCGAAGGTCCTTTGCTGTTTGCCTGTCTGCTGCGTCAGGGGAAACGCTGGGAGCTGCTCAACTTTTCGCTGTGGGCTCCCAAAGCAATCAAAGCGGTTTGAGTGCGACCAGCAGGTGCTGCAGGTGCTCGACCATGGTCATGCCAAATGGCGTCAGATAGCCACCATCTTCCGCGCTGATGAGCCCCTGTTGATGCAGACGTGACGCTGCCTGGCAGAGTTCGTCGGACATGTCGCTGCGCAACTTGATCCCCAGGCTCATGTTGGCCGGATCAAAACATGCCAGTATTTTCAAATCGTTTACAAACTCGTTAGAAACCTGGTCGATCCCGATCATGAATGCACTCCTTACGCTAAAGATGTATGCAAACTAGCATTCCCGGATCCACTTTAGTGGGCGCTGGCTCAAACTATTGGGCTTTCTCCTTTCCATACGTGCTCAAACGCTGCTTTTTTGGTCGTCCTGCCAGTGCTTGCAGGAGGCGTAGTTGAGTCCGCCCCTGCCATGCCAAACATGATAGGATAGGAGCCTCCTTTGTCTTTCTGGCCGAACGCTGCGTATCGGCCTCCGGTTCAAGGCGTATTCCATGGTCAAGATCACACTGGTATCACTGCTGCACACACTGGGGACGCGTTTCCCCGTCTATCCCGCTTCGCTGTTGTTGCCCCTGCTCGAGCAGCATCAGGGCGATGTCTGGCTGCCGGCCTGCAAGGGAGCGGATGTCGCCGCCCTGCGTCAGCATGGCAAGGGGGCTGCCGCCCAGACCCTGGCCCCGCTGACGGCAGCCTGGTGTGATTTTGCCACCGGTGAAGAGGGTGCGACACCCGAGCTGGATGCATTGGCCAATTACGACAGCGAGATGATGGACAATTTGCTGATGTACTGGCACAACCCGGCCAAGATCAACAGCCCGATCACCGACAACCTGTTCGAGTTGCGCCGCGAGGTGGTGGATGAGGCCCATGGCGGCAAGCTGGCCGCCGCCTGGCAAGCGCAACAACAGGCCCGTTTCGAGCAGATCCTGGCCGCTGCTCTGGCCGGACGGGAGCAGCTCTGCTTCGTCGAGGTGGAATCCGCCTACTGGCTGCGCCAGCGTTTCAGCGAGATGGCGGAGATCACCCTGGTGACCCCCGAGCTGGGATGAGATCGCGAAAAATCGGTGACCGATCTCTCATACTGGACAAGGCGCCGGCAAGATGTGAACATGGCGCCCTTTATTGCACAAGAGACTTGACCGATGAGCTATGAACTGAGCGACACCGAGCGCAATGCAGCGCTGCAACTGAACGCGGACTACCGCTTTGATCACTTCATCAGCAAGCTGGTCGAGCACGAAGAGCTGTTCGTTCTGACCGACGAGCACGGCGTCATGATGTTGACCACCGACGATGAAGACTGCATCCCGGTATGGCCGCACCCGGAATACGCCAAGGCGTGGGCCGAAGGGGAGTGGGCCGACTGCAAGCCGCAGTCCATCACCCTCAAGGTGTGGCTGGAGCGCTGGATCGACGGCATGGAGCAGGATGAGTTGTGCGTTGCCGTGTTCCCGACCCCGGATCAGGAAGGTATCGTGCTGGAGCCGGCCGACGTGGCCGACGCCATCGCCCAGAAGCAGGCCAAGCGCGGTTAATCGCTGCTGCTTCCAGCTGGCAACCCCGGTTGCAAAAAAGACCCCGCCACTGTGCGGGGTCTTTTTGTTGGTGGCCTAGGCCAATCTTGGCAAAGAGGCAGGCTGCACAGGCCCCTATTTCTGCTGATAGGTGGTATCAACCCGGGTGACGGCCGGGAAGGTCTGATCCGCCTTGATGGCGGTCTGGGTCTGCGTCTTGGCCTCTTCATCAATCCAGAACAGGCCACCGTAGCTGTAGCCGCTGTTGCTGCCGTCCAGCGGCCAGTAGAGTAACTCGCTCTTGGGCGTAGCCGGCAGCTTGGGCAGTTTTATCCAGCGCCAGGCCCCCTCCCGGGTGTAGGGCACCTGGTAGGCGGGCACAAAGCTGGCCAGCTCATAGAGCCGCTGCTGGATCTGGCGCGACAGCGCCGCTTTTTTGGCGAAGTCGAACTCCTTGTCGTACTGCTCCACCAGGGCCGTGATGGCATCGTCATCGATGTTCATGATGTTGTTGGTCTGCGGCTTGTTGGCGTTGATCTTGTGGAAGAACTCCCAATAGGCGGGATAGCGGCTGCCTGACCAGGCCATCCAGGCGCTCTGGTGTTTTTTCTCCAGCATCGACTTGAAGCCGGCCGAAGCGTCCATCAGGTTGAGCTCGAGGTTGAGCCCCGCCTTCTTGGCCTCTTCGCGCAGCAGGGTGAGGCGCTGGGCGTGCTCCGCCGTGGTGTAGGTGATGGCCAGGGTCAGCGGCTGGCCCTGGCTGTTTTGCAGGGTACCGTCGGGACCGGGTTTGGTGAAACCGGCCTTGGCGAAGTAGTGGCGCGCCAGCTCGGGATCAAACGGGCGGGCCTTGAGATCCGTGTTGGTGAACTCCCCCTGGCCGGAGCCATAGCTGTTGAGGCGCTGGTAATCCCCCCGCAGCAGGGTGGTGAGCATCTTGTCGAGATTGAGGGCGTGCTGGATGCCGAGCCGCACATCGAGATTGCGCAGCAGCGGATCGGCGGTATTGAGATAGAGCCCTGTTGGGGGCTGGGGTGTCTGGTTGTAGAACCAGAGGCGTTCGATATAACCCTTGGTGAACTCCTGCGTTTTGCTCTTGTCGTGCCACCAGTTGGGCATCACCAGCGGGAAGGTATCGAGCTCGCCGCGCAGGAAGTGCTGCCAGGCGATGTTCTGATCCCTGAGTACCTTGAGCTCGATCCGATCCGGGTTGAAGCGGTACTGGAAGTAGCGCTCGTCATTGCCCCACCAATCCTTGACCCGCTCGAAGGTGACCGACTTGCCCTTCTTCACCTCGCCAAGCTGATAGGGGCCGGTCACCGGCAGCAGCTTCCAGTTGTATGCCTTGACCCAGTCGGCAGTGATCTTGATGGCGTGGCTGGGGGCCGGGCTGAAGGGCAGAGATTCCAGCAGATCCTGGCGACTCTTGGCCGTGCCGCTGGAGATGGCCAGGGTGTGGTCATCAAACTTGGTCACCTCGCTTATCTGGGTGCTGTAGTAGTTGTTGTACCAGGGGTCGTTGATCTCCTTGCTGCGCAGCAGCTTGAGGGTGAACAGCCAGTCATCGGCGGTGACCGGTTGGCCGTCCGACCAGCGTGCCTTGGGATTGATGCGCAGATAGAGGGTCTTGTGGTCAGCTCCGAAGGCCCATTCGTTGGCCAGCATCGGCATGGGATTGCCGGTGACGGGATGGGTACTCAAGAGTGGCAGATTGGTCTCCCGCATATAGCCGGCGAAGCCGCCGTTGGAGTCCGGGCCGTACACCCGCAGGGTCAACGGAAAACTGGTCATGAAGCCGCGAAAGGTGCCGCCCCGCTTGGCGGCCGGATCCGCGAAAACGGGATCCGCGTTGTTGCTCTCCCAGGTCAGACCGGCTGGCAGGGTGGCGCTCCAGCCGTAGTTGCTCAGGCAGAGGGTCAGGGCAATGGCGCTGGTGCGCAGAAGGCGCGGGATGATGCGGGGGTTGGCGGTGAAGGTCGATGGCATGTCCTTGCTCTCCTGATGGCTGCGTCCTGCAGGCCACTCGCTGGTGGCTCCAGCCCCGATGGGGGCTGGCTCATCATGGAAAGTTTCCCCGCCCTGGTCAATGGCGGCGGGCAAATAAGGATCAGGCTGCAGTCTGCGGCTTGAACCAGCGCAGCCGGCCACCCAGCAGATGCACCACGAATCCCAGCAGCACCAGGGCCGAGCCCAGCCACTGCAAGGGGGTGGGGTGCTCGTCCAGCAGCAGTGCCGCTGCCACCATGCCGACGCAGGGCACCAGCAGGGAGAGGGGGGCCACCTGCGCCACCGGGTAGCGCATCAGCAGCCGTCCCCACAGGCCGTAGCCGAGCCAGGTGGCGACAAAGGAGAGATAGAGCACGCACAGGAAACCCTGCCAGCTGATGTTGAGCAGGCTGCTGGCCATCAGCTCGGGCCCCTCGAACAACCAGGAGAGCGCAAGGAAGGGAAGGATGGGCACCAGTCCGCCCCAGGCGATAAGGCTCGGCAGAGTGGTCTGGTAGCGCAGCCCGATCTGGCGATTGATGACGTTGCCAAGGCCCCAGCAGGCGGCCGCGCAGAGGGTCAGCACGAAGCCGAGCAGGGTCAGGTTGCCTTCGCCATGGGTGGCGATGAGATAGAGACCGGCCCCCGCCAGCGGCAGGGCCACCCAGTGGTGGGGTTGCCAGCGCTCACCCAGCCAGATCATGGCGAACAAGAGGGTGAACACCACCTGGGATTGCAGTACCAGCGAGGCCATGCCCGCCGGCATGCCGAACTTCATGGCGCAGAACAGAAAGGAGAACTGTCCCAGACTGATGGCACCGCCATAGGCCAGCAGCCAGCGCCACGGCATGGCGGGTCTGGGAACCAGCAAGATGGCGGGAAAGACCACCCCGACGAAGCGCAGCGCCCCCAGCAGCAGCGGGGGAATGCCCTCCAGCCCCCACTTGATGGCGACGAAGTTGAGCCCCCAGCAGAGGATGACCAGAGCGGCCAGAAACTTGTCCTTGGTGTGCATGCGGCGTCCTTCGGTGTGTGGCCTCAGGCAGGAGAGGCCAAAAGAGGACGAGCATACCCCAGCCTCGGTGGGCGCCGTCAAGCTGCCAGGCGGGGAAACAACCCGGCAACGGGTGGCAAGGTGCGATTCAGGCGGCGACGCAGTGCACTGTGATGCCGCGTGCGGCCAGGGTGGCCCGCATGGGGGCGGGCAGGGCATCGTCGGTGACCAGCACGCCGATCTGGCCCGGCGTACCGAGCGGGCTCGGGTGGATGGCGCCGAACTTGCTGCTGTCGGTGATGACCACATTGGTCACCCCCTTGGCCAGCACGCTGTTGACCACGTCGGCCCGCATCATGTCGCGGCCGGTGAAGCCCATCTCTGGATGAAAACCGTCTACCCCGATGAAGGCCTTGGAGAAGTGCACCTGCTCGATGCACAGCCGGGTCAGCGGCCCCACCACGCTCTCGCTCTGATGCTGGAACAGGCCGCCGAGCAGTACCACCTGGGCCTGGGTGTCGCGCAGCAGGTGGGCGATGTAGCTGCTGATGGTGATGATGGTGACCCGCTTGTGCAGGGCCAGATGACGGGCCAGCAGGGCGTTGGCGCTGCCCCCTTCGATAAAGACCGTCTCGCCATCCTCTACCAGCTGGGCGGCCCGCTCGGCGAGGCGCTCCTTGAGCAGGTAATTGATGTTCATCCGGGCATCGGGATCGTCGCTCTCCAGCGCCATGGCCGAGCCGTGCACCCGCTTGAGCAGCCCCTGTTTTTCGAGCGCGGTCAGGTCGTTGCGCACCGTCACCTCCGAGACCCCGGTACGTTGGGATAGCTCGCTCACGCTCATCTTGCGGGCCTGATGGACCAGGGTGAGGATCAGTTGGTGGCGTGGGTTCATGGGGCCTCGCTGGCTGGCAGTGGATAGCGGCAAGCCACCGCGCGGGTGGCTTGCCGGTCATAATGGGGCACAGCTGCCCCTGGTGGGGCCCGTCAGAGACTGTGCTCGGTGCGGGCGATGATATCATCTTGCGCATCGGGGGATAAGGCGGTGAAGAAGGCCGAATAGCCCGCCACCCGCACCACCAGATCCCGATACTGGTCGGGATGGGCCTTGGCGGCCAGCAGGGTTTCCCGCGAGACGATGTTGTACTGCACGTGCCACCCCTTGTGCACCTCGAAGAAAGTGCGCAGCAGGCTCATCAGCTTGGCCTTGTCCCGCTCGTTTTCAAGGCTGGCCGGGCTCAGCTTCTGGTTGAGCAGCACGCCGCCGAGGATGGCCGCCGTGGGCAGCTTGCCGAGCGAGTTGAACACCGCCGTGGGGCCGAGGCGATCCGACCCCGACGCGGGGCTGGCCCCTTCCGCCAGCGGGGTGCGGGCGTGGCGGCCATCCGGGGTGGCCATGGTGGCCGCCCCAAACGGCACGTTGGCCGAGATGGAGGAGGTGCCCGCATAGTAGGTGCCGCCGATGGGGCCACGGCCGAAGCGGGTGTTGTGCAGCCCCTTGAGCTCGTCGATGTAGCTCTGGTAGGCCTGTACCAACAGCATGTCGACCTCGTCCAGATCGTTGCCATATTTGGGGGCGGTATTGGTGAGGCGCATGCGCAGTTGCTCGCCTTTGACCCCGGCAAAATCCTGCTCGAGCGCTTCGGCCAGCTCGCGCTGATCCACCACTCCCTGTTCGAACACCAGTTTCTTCAGCGCCGCCAGGCTGTTGCCCAGGTTGGCGATCCCCACCTGCAGGCCGGAGACCCAGTCATAGACGGCGCCCCCCTGCTTGATGGTCTTGCCGCGCTCGATGCAGTCATCCACCAGAGCGCTGCAGAGGATGTCGTGGGCCTGGGCCTCCAGCACGCTGTCGACCACGCAATCGATCTCGATGGATTTTCGGGTGAAGTAGCGTACCTGCTCGTCCCAGCGGGCCATCACCTCGTCGAAGTGGCCGAACGTGCCTTGCCGCAGTGATTGGGGCTGGGGCAGGAAGACCTTGCCGGTGGTGGCATCGCGGCCGCCATCGAGCGCCGCCAGCAGAATGCGGGCGAAGTTGATGAAGCTCATGCCGGTGCAGCGATAGCCCCATTTGCCGGGTACCGCGGTTTCGATGCAGCCGATGGCGGCGTAGTGGTGGGCATCCTCCTCGCTCACCCCGAGCTTGATGAACTCGGGGATCACCACCTCGTCGTTGTTGAAGGCGGGCATGCCGAAACCGCAGCGGATCACCTGGATGCAGGCGTCGAGGAAATCCTCGCTCATGCCGGCGTGGTAGCGCACCGAGAGGTTGGGCTGGGTGGAGCGCAGCTGGCCACAGGACTCCAGAATCGCGTAGGAGAGGCCGTTGACCGCATCATGGGCCTTGCCATTGCGCCAGTTTTGGCCACCGATGGTGACGTTCTGGTAGAGCGGGCTGCCGGCGGAGGCCTTGGAGTGGGTGCCGGAGCGGATCTTGTTCACCTCCAGCAACTTGAGCCAGCACCCTTGCAACAGCTCGATGGCGCGTGTGCGCGGCAGGGATTCCGACAGCTCTACTTCGCGGCGATACCAGGGGTAGAGGTACTGGTCCATCCGGCCAAACGACACCGAGTGGCCGTTGGACTCGATCTGCAGGATGAGCTGGATGAAGTAGCAAAGCTGCAGCGCCTGCCAGAAGGTCTCGGGAGGCCGGCGGGCGATGTGGGCGCAGTTGAGGGCGATGGTCTCAAGCTCACAGCGGCGCTCGGGGCGCGGCTCCTGCTGCGCCAGTTCACGGGCCAGTGCGGCGTAACGCTCGATGTGCTGGCTGACGGCATCGAAGGTGATGGCGACGGCCTGCAGGAACTGCTCGCGCTGCAGATCAGCCCAGTCCGCCAGATCGAGCCGGCCGCGCCGCTCGGCCACCTTGACCTTGAGGCCGTCGAGACCGAGAGCAAGTAGCTGCTCGTAGTTGACCGCGAGGTGCGCATCCCCCGAGGTCATGTTGCCCTCGGCCTTGATGATGCCGCTCTCCAGCAGCCCCTTCTGCTCGTCGGTAAAGAGGCCGTAGCAGCGATCCTGCACCGTCTGGCCGCGCCAGAAGGGGGTGAGGGCGTGGATGGCCAGCTTGTCCGCCTCGCTTACCGCAAAGCCGGCGCCGGGGCGGTCGGCCAGCTCATCGATCTCCTTCTCGATCCAGCCCACCGTGTATTCGGGAAAGAGCGGCGCCGCCCGCACCTGGCTCGCCTGGTTGCCGACGATGAGCTCGTCGTGCTTGATCCAGATGGTGCGCTCCTTGAGGTGGTGGGCCAGCGCCAGGGCGCGGCGTACCGGCAGCGGCCGGGCCAGATGGGCCTGATAGGCTTGCGTGTAGTGACGGGCGCGCTCGGTGCAGACCGGCGGCTGGACGATGTGGATCAGGCTCTCCTTGTGGGCACGGATCCGCGGGGGCAGGGTGGTGAGATCGAGCTGGGTCATGGTCTTATCCTCTGGTCATAGGATGGTGAGTTGACGGTAAGTGGACGGTCAGTGGCGGATGTCATGGGGTGTTGCTAGCCCCGGGTGAGCGGGGTCAGCCCCTGCGCACGGGCACACTCATGGGCAAAGGCGAGCAGTGCCGGGTCATCGAGCGGTTGCGGTGGGGCCTGATAGGGTTGGTCGAGCAGGGCGTACTTGCCCGCGCCCAGGGTATGGTAGGGGAGAAAGTGGATCTCCTGCACTGTGCCGAGGCTAGCGGCGGCCCGGGTGATGGCCTCGATGGAAGCGCGGTCGGCATTGAAGCCGGGGATGAGCGGCACCCGGATCTGCATGGCCACGCCGAGCTCGGCCAGACGCCTGAGGTTGGCCAGAGGCAGGGCTACCTTGCCACGGGTCCAGTCGAAGAAGCGCTTCTCATCCACGTGCTTGAGATCCGCCAGCAGCAGGTCGAGGTGGGGGAGGCTAGGTTCAATCTGGTGCCAGGGCACGTGCAGGCAGCTTTCCACCGCGGTATGCAGCCCCTTGGCCTTGCTGCGGGCCAGCAGGCTGGCAGCAAATTCGGGCTGCATGAAGGGCTCGCCGCCGGAGAGGGTCACCCCCCCGCCGCTGCGCTCGAAGAAGGGGCGATCCCGCAAGATGGTGGCCATCAGGGTGTCCAGACTCTCCTCCCGGCCGCACACCTGCAGCGCTTCGCTGGGGCAGAGGCCGCGCAGCCGTTCCACATCCTGATTGCCGAGGGCTGAGCGGGTGAGCTGGACACTCTGGCTGTCACGCAAGATTGCCGGGCAGGCATCGCTGCAGAGCCGGCATCCCTCGATGCATTGGCGCCGGTCGAGTAGTATGTCCGGCTTGGGAGAGCGGCTTTCCGGGTTTTGACACCAGCGACAGGCCAGCGAGCACCCCTTGAGAAACACCAGGGTGCGAATGCCGGGGCCATCATGGGTTGAATAGCGTTGCAGGTCGAAAATCATACCGCCTCCTTTTGTTTTTGCATTCTATTTTCTTTCGTTCGAAAGTTGATTTGATTTTGATCAAACAATGTGCGGATGTTATCTCGCTAGAATGGCGACAGATTGAACATCCCATTAAGGAGTCAGAGATGGAGCTTTATCTCGATACTGCCGATGTGGCTGCGGTGCGCCGCTGGTCACGGATCCTGCCGCTGGCCGGCGTTACGACCAACCCGTCCATTACTGCGGCAGGCGGCATGCCGCTGACCGAGCTGCTGCCCGCCCTGCGGGAGGTGCTGGGTCCCAAGGCGCGGCTGTTTGCCCAGGTGATGGCCAAAACCGAAACCGAGATGGTGCGCGAGGCATTTGCCCTGCGTGAGCTGGACCGGGACCTGGTGATCAAGATCCCGGTATGTGAAGAGGGGCTGGCAGCCATCAAGACCCTGACGGCCAACGGGGTGCCGACCCTGGGCACGGCGGTCTATACCCCGCTGCAGGGCTGGTTGGCGGCGGTGGCGGGGGCGGAATACGTGGCGCCCTACGTCAACCGGCTGGATGCCCAGGGGGGCGATGGCATCGCCACCGTACAGGAGCTGCAACAGCTGCTGGCGCTGCATGCGCCGCACAGCAAGGTGCTGGCGGCATCGTTCCGCACTCCGCGCCAGGCGCTTGACTGCCTGCTGGCGGGTTGCCAGTCCATCACACTGCCGCTCGATGTGGCCGAACAGCTGCTGCGGGTGCCGGCGGTGGACGCGGCGCTGGCGAAGTTTGATCAGGATTGGCAGCGGGCGTTTGCCTGAGGCTGCTTGAAGGCAGGATGAAGGGGCGGCAGGCGGGCTAAGCTAGAAGAGAGGGCCCGCTGTGATGGGCCACTATCGATGGCTGATCGGAGGTGCCCCATGAGCGACCATACCCTGCTGCCCCATGGTGAAGATCTGCGCCGCGCCGTGCGCTGGCTCAGCGAGCACCATCAACACGACATCCGGGCCATCGAAGAGGCCTGCATCCGCTTTGATCTGTCGCCGCTGGATGAGGAGTTTCTCATCCAGCACTGCGTCGAGCGGTTGCGGGAGGGAGATGCCGACTAGACGAAGTTGGCGAGGTTGATGCCGAACTCCTTGGGATCGACCGTGCTCTCGATGGTTTCCTGCACCCCGTTCTTGGCCAGATCCAGCCACTGCACCTCGAGGTAGTGGCGCTGGGTTCCGTGATAGATCACCTTCACCACCGGTTTGAGCGGCTCATGGGGATTGCGCTGCATGACGATGGCCAGCCGCTGGTTGGAGAGCTGCACCAGCGTCCCCACCGGATAGACCCCCATGCACTTGATGAACTTGGTGACCAGTTCGGCATCGAAGTGGTGGTTGATCCCCTTGAGCAGAATGCGAAAGGCCTGGGTCGGCTGCATCCCCTGCTTGTAGACCCGATCCGCGGTGACGGCGTCATAGACATCGACGATGCCGCTCATGCGGGTATAGAGCGAGAGCTGCTCGCCTTTGAGCCGCTGCGGGTAACCGGTGCCGTCGAGCCGTTCGTGATGGTTGGCGGCCACCTCCAGCATGGTGGCGGTGATGCCGGGGGTGTTACTCAGGATCTCGTAGCTGTGCACCACGTGCTGGCGCATGACGGCGAACTCCTCGTCGGTGAGCTTGCCCGGCTTGTTGAGCACCTCGTCCGGGGTCATGATCTTGCCCACGTCGTGCAGCAGGCCGCCCAGGGTCAGCTCCTTGAGCACGCTGCGATCCAGGTCCAGATAGCGGCCGAAGTTCGCCAGCAGGATGGCGACGTTCATCGAGTGCTCCATCAGGTAGGCATCCTTGGCGCGAATGCGGGCCAGGCAGAGCATGGCGTCACCGTGGGTGAACATGGTGTCCACCATCTCTTCGGCGACCGCCGCCAGCGGCGTGATGTCGATGGGCTCCCCCGCCTTGAGGTGGCGGATGAACTTGCCCTGCAGCTCGCGGGCCTCCTGATAAAGCCGGCGGATCTTCAGCTCGCGTCCCTCGCCGTTGCCGCTGCCGGAGGAACGCTGGGTGCTGGCCGGGGAGATGGCCGGGTCGGGGGAGATGACCTGCTCGATGCCGGGCAGTTTGCTGCGGGCAAGATCGACCCGCACCGTGAGTACGCCGCGCTTGACCAGATCGTTGATCTGCTGGCGGGTGGTCACCAGCCCCATCTGGGCAATCTCCATGCCGCCGGTCTGGCTGATGATGGCGATCACGTACATGCCGGGTTGCAGCTGGTTGACGGGAATAACGGGATGAGGTGTTTGCGACTTCATACGGCTTCCTGAACTTTATTATTATGCGTAACGTTAGGCCCTCTGTTGGCAGTCTAACACCGGCGCCCCGGTTCGTCATGGCGACATGCGTGGCGGCCGCGGCGCTTAGTGCTGGAGTTGTCGGCCCCGGCCGATATAATGACGCCCCTTTCTTGATGGACTCTGAGGTTGTGCATGCGGCTCGATAAATTTCTTTGCGATTGTTCCGACTTGACCCGCTCGCTGGCGGGCAAACTGATCCGGCAGGGAGAGGTGATGGTGGACGGTATCGTGGTCAAGCAGCCCGCCTTCCACATCAACGAGCAGAGCCAGGTGGAATTTGACGGTGTCACCCTGACCCTGGATCAGCGCAACCGCTACTTCATGCTGCACAAGCCGGAAGGGTATGTCTGCTCCAACGAAGACCCGGATCACCCCACCGTGTTCTTCCTGATGGATGAGCCGGCCATGGGCAAGCTGCACGTGGTGGGGCGGCTCGATCTCGACACCACCGGTCTGGTGCTGGTGACCGACGACGGTCAGTGGTCCCATCGCATCACTTCCCCCCGCCATGAGTGTGCCAAGACCTACCACGTCTGGCTGGCAGACCCGGTCAGCCCGGATGCCATCGCGCTGTTTGCCGAAGGGGTGCTGCTGCGCAGCGAGACCGAGAAGACCCGGCCGGCCCAGCTGGAGATCCTGGGAGAGTGCGAGGCGCGTCTGACCATCCATGAGGGCAAGTACCATCAGGTGAAGCGGATGTTTGCCGCCATCGGCAACAAGGTGGTGGGACTGCACCGGGAGCGGGTGGGTGACCTGACGCTGGATGAAGAGCTGGCACCGGGCGAATATCGCGAGCTGACCGCCGACGAGATCGCCCGGTTCTGATCCTTCGGGAGTCAGTGTCCGCTGGCTCCCAGCACCAGCGTGGTGCCCAGGGTCGCCAGCAGGGCGCCGGCCCAGGCCGCCAGGGAAGGGCGCTGACCCGAGTGCCACCACAGCAGTGGCAACAGGATGACCGGCGTGGTGGAGGAGAGGATCGCCACCATGCCGACGTCCCCCTGGCGCAAGGCGACCAGGATCAGCGTCATGCCCATGGCCATCGCCAGAAAACCGTTGATGCCGATCATCCCCAATACCTGGCGGTTGATGGGGTTGTGCGGCAATGACAGCGGTACTCTCAGCGCCCGCAGGGCGCAGTGGGCCAGCAGGGCGCTGCCCATGCGGATGCCGGAGGCGCTGATTGCATCCACGGTGCCACTCATCATCACCGGTTTGGCGATGATGGCACCCAGACTCTGGCAGAAGGCGGCGGTCAGGCCCAGACCGATGCCGATGACGAGATGGCCGCGCACCTGTTCCCATTCGCTCTGCTGAGCATTGCCACGGCGGCCGAACAGGATGGCCAGCATGACACCGGCAAACACCAGCATGGCCCCCACCAGTCGCCAGCCACCGAGCTGCTCGCCAAACAGCCAGAGGCCGAGCAGGGCGGAGAAGAGGGCGTGGCAGGAGAACAGCAGGCCACTGCGTCTTGGCCCCAGCCGGTTCATGCAGGCAAACAGGGCGGTGTCGCCAACGAAGATGCCGATCAAGCCCGACAGTGCCAGCAGGGGCAGGGCGCTCTGGGTCAGGGTCTGCCAGCCACCGGTGGCCAGACTGGCCGACCCCAGCATCAGGCTGACCAGCAACATGCGCCAGCGGCTGTAGGCAAATGCCCCCAGGTGGCGCGCCGGTTTGACGGAGATGAGGGCAGCTACCGCCCATAAACTGGCTGCTGCCAGTGCCAGCCACTCGTACCCCATAAAAACTCCTGAAAATGTAGCCAGATGCAGGACGCAGGCGACAACCGCTCGCACCTCATAAAAAACTACGGAAAAAAATAGCCCGAGAGACTCCATCTCTTGGGCAAGCCCGATACAATACGGGGCGTCTTCGGGGATAACAAGCGCGGCATCATGCATTCGTATTCAGGCGCGCCGCCGGCCTTCCCCCTTCTTGAAATAAGTGTTTTGAACGAGGTTTATGTCATGGTTTTGTGCCCCGCTTCCCGGCCAGCCCGTCGCTGGCTCCCTCCCATGCTGCTGGGTCTGCTGCTGGCGCCGCCGCTGCAGGCGACCACGGTATCCCAGGAGCCTGCGCTGTCTGATCGCCAGACTCTGGTCAAGGGCAATGGCGCCGAACCCGAGTCCCTCGATCCGGCCCAGATCCGCTCCGGTTTCCCCGGTGAAGTGGTGCTGGTGGACTTGTTCGAGGGACTGGTGAGCGAAGATGGGCAGGGGCGGATCGTGCCGGCCCAGGCCCAGCGCTGGGAGACCAGCGAGGACGGGCTGGTCTGGCGTTTCTTCCTGCGCCCCCAGCTCAAGTGGTCCAATGGTGACGCGCTCACCGCCGCCGATTTTGTCTATGCCTGGCGCCGTCTGCTGGATCCGGCCCAGGCCTCGCCCTCAGCCGGCCTGCTGCTGGCGACCGGCATCAACAATGCCCAGTCCATCTACGCCGGCGCGCTCGATCTCAACACCCTGGGGGTGGAGGCGGAAAGCGACCAGATCCTCAAAGTGACGCTGGAGCGGCCGGTGCCCTACTTCCTGCAGCTGATAAGCCAGCGCCCCTTCGTGCCGGTCAACCAGAAAGCGGTCAGCCAGTTTGGCAAGCAGTGGACCCAGCCCGGCAAGCTGGTCAGCAACGGTGCCTACAAGCTGGTGAACTGGGTGCCCAATGAGCGTATCGAGGCCGAGCGCAACGTCCAGTACTGGGATGATGCCCACACCCGGATCCAGCGGGTGACCTACCTGCCGCTCGCCTCCCAGCATGCCGAGCGGCTGCGCTACGAGGCGGGGGAGATCCAGCTCACCAACAAGGTGGCGCTGGAGTATTACCAGAAGACCAAGGAGGCGACCCCCGAGCGGATCTGGGGACTGCCGCTATTGGGCACCTACCTCTACACCTTCAACCTGCGTCGCCCCGAGCTGCAGGACGTGCGGGTGCGCCAGGCGCTGGCCATGACCATCGATCGGCACCTGTTGACCGAGAAGGTCAGCGGGCAGGGAGAGCAGGCCGCCTGGTCGCTGCTGCCCGGCATGCCGGGCTACGAGGCGCTGAGCTCCCCCCTGGCCCTGCAGGATCAGCCGACCCGGTTGGCCAAGGCGGCAGCACTGCTGGCCCAGGCGGGCTATGACAGTCAGCACCCTCTCAAGCTGACGCTCACCTACAACACCTCGGAGAATCACAAGAAGCTGGCGCTGGCGGTCGCGTCCATGTGGAAGCCGCTGGGGGTTGAAGTGACGCTCAACAACATGGAGTGGAATGCCTATCAGGTGGCCAAAGACAGCGGTGATTTCATGCTGGCCCGCTCCTTCTTGTTCGGGGATTACGTGGAGCCCTCCGCCATGCTCAACAGCTTCCGCTGCCAGGATCCCCAGAACGAGAGTGGTTACTGCAACCCGACCTTCGACGGCTTGCTGCAGCAGGCGGCTGATACCCTGGATGGCAATGCGCGGACCGGGCTCTACCACCAGGCCGAGCAGCTGCTGATGGACGAGATGCCGGCCATTCCCGTCTATCACTACAACCAGATGCGGCTGGTGGATCCCACCCTGCGCGGCCTGCCGGTGCAGAACCTCAAGGGGGCGATCGCCACCAAGGATCTCTACTTCAGCCAGCAGTAAGGAGCTTGCCATGAAAATTGCCATTCTTTCCGACCTGCACGGCAGCCTGAGTGCGCTGGAGCGGGTGCTGGAGCAGCTTGTCCCCTGGCAGCCGGATCACTACCTGCTGCTCGGCGATCTGCTCAACCACGGCCCGCGCAACCCGGTGCCGCCGGGCTATGCCCCTGCGGCCGTGGCCGAACGACTCAATACGCTGGCTTCCCGCATCATGGCGGTACGGGGCAACTGTGATTCGGAAGTGGATCAGATGCTGCTGGATTTTCCCATCACGGCCCCTTACAACCAGATGCTGGTGGATGGTCGGCGCTGGTTTGTCAGCCACGGCCATCTCTATCGGCCAGCAGAGGTACCGCTGCCTGCCGGCAGCCTGTTCATCAGCGGCCACACCCATTTGCCTGTGCTGCAGCGCGAAGGGGAGCTGGTGCTGATGAACCCGGGATCCATCTGTTTTCCGCGCGGCAACCTGGCGGCAAGTTATGGCCGCTACGAGGATGGGGTGCTCGGTATTCACGCCTGTGCGGACAGCGAAGTGCTGATGCGGCTGGAACTGTAAAAGAGAAGGGATTGGGAGGGGCGTGCTGCGGAGCCGCCAGCCGTCATAACGAGGAGATCAGGCCTTGATGCCGATGGAGCGGGTACCGGAGCGGGTATTGCCCTTGGCGTCATAGGTCAGGGAGTTGCGATCCCGCAGCTTGCTCAGGTAGCTGGCCAGCCGGCGGTTGGAGACGATGCTGAGCTCGAGCAGGCGCCCGTTCAGATCGTTCTGTTCCTGGCAGGCATCGAGTTTCTCACGCAGGGTGCGCATCTGCTCGGGGTAGGCGTTCAGTTGCTGTTTCAGGTCTGGCAGCAGCGCCATGGCCTTGTCCAGTTTTTCAATATCGGCAAGCAGCTTCTGTTTGCGCTCTGCCAGCTCGGGCAGCGCCAGAGCCTGGTGCTGCTTGAGCAGGTTGAACTCCTCCTCCAGCAAGCCTTGCATCTGGGAGAGGTAGTCGTCTTGAGTGTGCAGCAGCGAAGGTAAATCCATTATCCCAGCAACTTGTCGAGGTTGGATTCGAAGCTGAACATCTTCTTGGCCACAGCTTCGCTGTTGACCTGATATTCACCATTGGCCACGGCTTTCTTCAGGCTCTCGACCCGGCTTTCATTGCCGGTGGAGGCTGAGTTGAGGTTCTTCTGCATCTGTTGCAATTGCTGCGCCTCGCTGGTCAAGGAGACGGAGTCGGTCTTGACGGTCGCCGCACGGTTATCGGGGGACGAGGTCGCTGGTTTGGTATTGGCACCCTGGCTGCTTCCGGTATTTTGCAACCGGTTGTTCGCCAAGTTGTTGATATTGTTAATAGCCATAGTGTTTACCTTCGTCTGCTTTGCTGTTCGCTTACCTGTTTATCGGTGGTCATCGCCATAACTTTAGAAAAAAAGTGATCTGAAAAACACTCAGAAGGTGACCACCACGGAGCCAACAGCGTTGACTTTACCCTGCACCGTTTTGCCTGAGCGGATATTGACGAGCCTGATCATGTCTCCGAAGCTGCCATCTTGCAAGGCTCGGGCCATGGTTTTGATTTGCATGCTGCTATTTTCTGCGCTGAGGGTCACCTGATCGCCCTTGCAGACCACGCAGACCTGACTGAGCCGGATAGGCTGGCCTGGCTTGAGTTCGCGCTTGCTGCGCACGCCAATGAGCGCCGTGGTATCGCTGAGATAGTCGCCGCGGATCAGCGTCTGATCCTGATAGGCCTGCGTCAATACGCTTTCGCTCAGGATATCGCCCTTGG
The DNA here is from genome assembly GCF_033349375.1 of Aeromonas sp. CD. Classification (NCBI taxonomy): domain Bacteria; kingdom Pseudomonadati; phylum Pseudomonadota; class Gammaproteobacteria; order Aeromonadales; family Aeromonadaceae; genus Aeromonas; species Aeromonas sp. CD. The sequence continues at coordinate 3,247,841 of NZ_CP137631.1, read as the reverse complement.
CCACCGGGGTGGAGACGGTCACATAAGGCTTCTGTATGCTGACCCGCACTGGCAGGTAGAGATCCCAGGGCTTCTCTTCCTCACATTTGAGGTAGACGGTGGTATTGCGGCGGATCTCCATCTTGGCGGGCAGCGTGATGGCAAGATGTTCGTCGCAGCGACTCAATGGCAGGCGCTCATCGATGGAGGCTGCCTGCACCTGTACCTGGGCATCGAGCGGGACATTGAGCTGGCCGAGCACAAAATTCTGCGCCTTTTCTTGCAAGTAACTGGTCACCTCGGATGCCGTGGCGTGAGAAATGCTGCAAAACAGCAGTAAGGTGAGGAAAAGTCTACTAATCATTTTCGCTCGCAGGCCGATAAGTTGTTCACGTATATCACCATATTTAACTATGCTTGCTTCAGAATTCGTTCGTAGTGACATCGATAGTCTGACGCAAGCCAACACGCATGCATGATTAATGCCAAGCGTTTTTAGGGAGTGTTTATGGCCAGTATCCTGGACTCGGTCAACCAACGTACCCAGCTAGTTGGGCAAAACCGGCTGGAGTTATTGTTGTTTCGTCTCAACGGACGTCAAAGATTTGGCATCAACGTATTCAAGGTACGTGAAGTGTTGCAGTGTCCTCCCTTGACTGTCATGCCCAAGCTGAACTCCTGCATTCGCGGGGTGGCCCATATTCGCGGCCAAACCATCTCGGTGATCGACCTCAGCATGGCGATGGGCAAGCGTCCGATCGAAGATCTGACCAAGTGCTTCATCATCATCTCCGAATACAACCGCTCCATTCAGGGCTTCCTGGTGCACTCGGTCGAGCGCATCATCAACATGAACTGGGAATCCATCCTGCCGCCGCCGAAAGGGGCCGGGCGCATCAACTACATGACGGCAGTGACCGAGGTCGACGGTGAGTTGGTCGAGATCCTGGACGTGGAACGCATTCTCAACGAAATCTCGCCGGTATCGACCGAGGTCAGCAAAGAGCTGGTGGAAGCCAGCGTGGAGCATCCGACCCTGGGACGCCCGGTGCTGGTGGCAGATGACTCTTCCGTGGCTCGCAAGCAGGTACAGCGCGCGCTCGAAGCCATCGGCGTGCAGTGCGTATTGGCCAAGGATGGGCGTGAAGCGCTCAACATGTTGCTGGAGATGTCCAAAAACGGTCCCATCAAGGATCAGATCGCCTTGGTGATTTCGGACATCGAGATGCCGGAAATGGATGGTTATACTTTTACCGCCGAGATCCGCAACAATCCCAATCTCAAGGACTTACATGTTATTCTGCACACATCCCTCAGTGGGGTGTTCAATCAGGCCATGGTGCAGAAAGTTGGTGCGAACAATTTCATTGCCAAATTCCAGCCGGATGAATTGGCCAAGGCCGTACAAGGCGCACTCTAATCAAGAAGAACAAACTGCATGAAGACACTTTCGGACGACTTATACAAACAATTCAGCAATTTTCTGGCGGTACAGAGCGGAATCGTGCTGGGTGACAACAAACAGTATCTGGTCAAGAGTCGGCTTTCACCCTTGATGACTCAGTTTGGTATTGAGAGTCTGTCTGATCTGGTTACTCGAGCGATGAGTGTGCGTGAGCGTGACCTGAAAATGGCAGTGGTTGATGCCATGACTACCAACGAAACCCTGTGGTTTCGCGATACTTACCCCTTCCAGCTGCTGACGGACAAGATATTTCCGGAGCTCGGCAAGAGTGGCCGACCGATCAAGATCTGGTCTGCGGCCTCCTCTTCTGGGCAGGAGCCGTACTCTATTGCCATGACGGCGCTGGAACAGCAGGTCAAGAAACCGGGCACCTTGCCAGGTGGGGTGCAGATCGTCGGGACTGATATCTCCAGCACCATGCTCAACCAGTGCAAGGAAGGGGTGTACGACAGTCTGGCGCTGGCTCGCGGTCTGTCGCCAGAGCGCAAGAAGCTGTTCTTCGAACCTTATGGTGACAACAAGATGCGGGTGGTGGAGCGTGTCAGAAAATTGACCACCTTCCGGCCATTGAACCTGCTGGAAAGCTACAGCCTGCTTGGCAAGTTCGACATCATCTTCTGTCGCAACGTGCTCATCTATTTTGCACCGGAAGTGAAGTCCAAGATCCTCAACCAGTTTGCTGCCAGCCTCAATCCCGGCGGCTATCTGATGCTGGGGGCTTCCGAGTCACTGGCCGGGTTGACCGACAGGTTCGAGATGATCCGGTGCAACCCCGGCATCGTCTACAAGGTTAAATGATCCCCGCTTAAATCCCTCTTTGGCACACCTCTTGCTAACAATTTATCAAGCAGGAGGTGTGCTATGGCAATTTCATTCGACAAGGCATTTGGTATTCATCAATACACGCTGAGCGTTCGCTCCAAGCGTGCAGAGGTGTTGTCCAGCAACATTGCCAACGCGGACACGCCGGGCTTCAAGGCTCGGGATATCAACTTCTCGCAAGCATTGGAAGAGGCCCAGCAACAACAGGGCTTTGGCCTTGCCACGACCAGTGAGAAGCATTTCGCTCTGCAGATGGATGCCCCAGGCGTTACGCAATATCGCAATCCCCTGCAGCCCGATACCGGTGATGGCAACACGGTGGACGTGCAGCAGGAGCGCAGCGAGTTCTTGCGCAACAGCCTTGAATACCAGACCTCCCTTGAATTTATGAACAGCAAGATCAGCGGCCTGCTGAAGGCCTTGAAAGGAGAACAGTGATGAGTTTGTTCAAGGTCTTTGACATTGCAGGCTCGGCCATGAGTGCACAGTCTGTTCGCCTCAACACGGTAGCCAGCAACATGGCCAACGCCGACAGTGTCAGCTCCAGCGTGGAAAAAACTTACCATGCCAGGCGGCCAATTTTTGCCGCCCAGCTGGATCAGGCCATGTCGGACAAGCAGGCGTCGGCAGGGGTTGAAGTAAAGGGGATTGTCGAGAGCGAGGCTCCCTTGCTCAAGGAGTACAACCCCAACCACCCCATGGCGGATAAAGACGGCTTCATCTTCAAACCCAACGTCAACATGGTGGAAGAGATGGCGGACATGATCAACGCCTCGCGCAGCTATCAAACCAACGTGCAGGTTGCAGACTCTGCCAAGAAGATGCTGCAGCAGACGCTCAACCTCGGCAAGTCCTGACAGGGGGACGCATAGATGGCAGATACAACCAGTGGCGTGAACGGCATCAGCCGCACGACCACCCAGACCACGGGTACGACCACTGCGCCCAAGAAGGAGCTGGATCAGGAGTCGTTCCTGAAGTTGCTGACCATGCAGCTCTCCTATCAGGATCCGTTCAAGCCGGTGGACAACGCCCAGATGCTTTCCCAGATGACCTCCATGTCGACGTCCCAGGGGATCAGCAGCCTCTCCAACCAGATTGGCAGCCTCAATACCTTGATGACCTCCAGCCAGGCGCTGCAGGCATCGGCACTGGTGGGGCAAAACGTGTTGCTGCAGAGCAACGTCGGCTACCTGGAAAAAGATGGTTCTTTGCCGGGTGTGGTCGCAGTGGGTACAGAAAACAAGTATTCGAACGTCAAGATCACCATCGAAGACGAGAGCGGACAGGTCATCAAGGAGTTTCCGCTGGAAGGTGATCAGAAGGGGAACGTCGAGATTGTATGGGATGGCAAGGACAAGGACGGCAACCCGGCCAAAGAGGGCAAATACACTCTCAAGGCAAACGGTACCGTGGACGGGAAGTCGGAGAGTGTGCCGATCTTTGCCTACGGCAAGGTCGACAGCGTGATCCTGGGTACGGCAAGCAATCCGACCCAGCTCAATTTGAAAGGCCTCGGTACAACAAGCTTGAACAGTATCTTGCAGATTGCAGGTACGGTGAAAACACCATCAACCACCACGCCAACAGCATCGATCTAAGGAGCTGGATATGTCATTTAACAATGCCTTGAGCGGTGTCAACGCGGCACAAAAAGATCTGAACGTTACCGCCAACAACATTGCCAACGTCAATACCACGGGTTTTAAAGAGTCTCGTGCCGAGTTTGCGGACGTCTACGCCAACTCCATCTTCGTCAATGCCAAGACCCAGGTCGGCAACGGTGTGGCGACGGGGGCGGTGGCACAGCAGTTTCACCAGGGGGCGCTGCAATTCACCAACAACGCCCTTGATTTGTCCATCCAGGGCAATGGCTTCTTCGTGACCTCGGACGGTCTGACCAATCTGGATCGTACCTTTACCCGAGCCGGCGCCTTCAAGCTGAATGAAAACAGCTATATGGTCAACAATCAGGGCAACTATCTGCAAGGTTATGAAATCAACACGGATGGGACGCCCAAGGCGGTCAGCATCAACGCCACCAAACCGATTCAAATACCGGATCGGGCGGGTGAGCCAAAAATGACCGAGCTGGTGGAAGCCAGTTTCAACCTGAGTATCGAGTCGAAAACCAAACCAACGTCACCGACTGCGTTTGATCACACCAACTCAGCCACCTTTGCTCACTCAACCTCGGTGACGATATATGATTCGCTGGGGGCCCCCCACGTGATCACCAAATATTTTGTCCGCCATGAGGATCCGGCTGCCCCAGGAACACCGCTGACACCGGGTACCTGGAGCATGTACATGTATGAGGGGGATAAGCCCATCGATATCGCCGGTGGCTCACCCAGCCCAGCCACAGGCGTCCCCACCGGTGTCCAGATGACATTTACCTCCGCCGGCAAATTGGATCCCACGCTGACTGTTCCAGTAGATCCGATCAAAACCGTCACCCTTGGCACTGCGGCCGGGATTATCACCAACGGTGCCGATCCCACTCAAACATTGGAGATCCGTCTCGGTGATGTGACTCAATACAGCTCACCTTTCAACGTCACCAAACTGACTCAGGATGGTGCCACCGTTGGTAATTTGACCAAGGTTGAGATTACGCCGGACGGTATTGTGTCAGCGACCTACAGCAATGCGACGACGTTGAAGGTTGCCATGGTGGCACTTGCCAAATTCGCCAACTCGCAAGGATTGACCCAGGTCGGTGATACCTCCTGGCGCCAATCTCTGCTCTCTGGCGATGCGCTGCCCGGCACCCCCAACTCGGGCACCTTGGGCAGCATCAAGTCCTCCGCGCTGGAGCAATCCAACGTGGATTTGACCTCTCAGCTGGTCAACCTCATCACCGCGCAGCGCAACTTCCAGGCCAACTCCCGTTCGCTGGAAGTGAACAGCTCCCTGCAGCAGACCATACTGCAGATCCGCTAATCACCCTCTTGTTAACAAAGGGCGCTTCGGCGCCCTTTTTCATGGCTCTGTCCCAGTTATGTGTTGAAAGGCTAACCTTGAAGTAGGTCATCACCTTGAGGGCCGCCATCATGGATACCCAAGCCTTTCAACATCTACTGTCCCTCTTCCCATTGCTCACTTTGCGTCAGCGTCGTCTCGCGCAACAGGAACTCACCACCCCTCACCCCATCACCTCGTTGGCCACTCAACTTCCCGCATGCCAATGCTGCCCTCACTGCCAGGCCGAGGCCACACAGCTGGCTCCATGGGGCTGGTCTCGAGGGCTGCGCCGTTATCGCTGCAAGCAGTGTCTGCGCACCAGTTCCGTGCTCACCAACACGCCTCTCGCCCGACTTCGCAAGCCACAATGCTGGGAAGACTATGCTCAGGCCCTCATCGACGGTCTGACCGTCCGGCAGGCGGCGCTCCGCTGTGGGGTCGGTAAAAACACCGCCTTTTTGTGGCGTCACCGCTTCCTGAAGGCCATGGCCAGCCACCAGGCGGTACGGGAAGAGGGTATTGTCGAGGTCGATGAGACCTTCTTCCTGGAGTCGTTCAAAGGACAGCGCGGATTGCCCCGCCCGGCCCGCCATCGTGGAGGTAAAGGCCGTACCCGAGGCACAGGACCGGATTACATCCCGGTGATGGTGGTGCAAGACCGGGCAGGCCACCTGGCTGACTTCCAGTTGGAACAGTTGAATGCCAGGGCGGTGAAGGCAGTGCTTCAGCCGCTTATCGCCCCGGATGCCGTCCTGTGCAGCGATGGTGCCGGGGTGTATGCGAGTTTCAGCAAGGGGCAAGGGATAACACACCAAGTGGTGCGCAATCGAGCGGGAGAGCGGGTGGTGGGTGCATATCACATCCAACATGTGAACGGGTACCACAGGCGATTGAAGGAGTGGATGGAGCGGTTCCATGGGGTAGCGACCCACTATCTGAGGAATTATCTGGGTTGGCGCAGGATGTTGGAGCGCTATGGGCGGGAAGTGAATATCTCACGCTGCTTGCATGAGGCGCTGGGGCGCCCCATGCAACACGTAATTGGGACATAGCCTTTTTCATGGGGATTTGCCGCCTTGGCGACCCGAGGTAATGGGGATTGGCATTCAAATTGCATTTCCTCTGTCAGAGTCATCAGTTTGACGGAGGATCCCATGGATCACCTGCTATACATCGCCATGTCGGGCGCCAAGGAGAGCATGAACAGCCTGGCTGTTCGAAGCAACAACCTGGCCAACGCCAATACCACCGGCTTCAAGTCCGACTTCGAGCAGGCGCGCAGCATGCAGGCGTTTGGCGAGGGGTTGCCCACCCGGGTATTCGCCATGGCGGAGCGGCCTGGCCAGAACCTGCAGCATGGCATGCTGATGACCACAGGTCGGGATCTTGACGTTGCCGTCGACGGCCAGGGCTGGATTGCGGTGCAGGATCCCAAGGGCGGTGAAGCCTATACCCGCATGGGCAATTTGCAGCTGAGCGCGACCGGCAACCTGCAAACCTCCACCGGGTTGAACGTGGTGGACGACGGCGGTCAACCCATCGTGCTACCGCTGCCGATGGAGAAAATTGAAATCAACCGGGACGGCACCATCAGTGGCCGTCCGGAAGGGGCCGCCGCCAATCTGCCGGAGAATTTCCAGCGCATCAAGCTGGTCAATCCGGCGGTGGATGCGGTGGAGAAGGGGCAGGACGGCCTGTTTCGTCGCAAGGATGGCCAGAATGAAGCGGCGTCGGCCACTGTAGGCCTTATCGCCGGCTCCCTCGAGGGGAGCAACGTCAATGTGGTCGATGAAATGACCAACCTTATTCGGTTGCAACGTCAGTTTGAAACCCAGGTCAAAATAATGAAGACCGCGGAAGAGAATGACGAGGCCCAAACCCAGCTGCTGCGTATCAGCTAACCAAGGAGTTTTACATGAACCCTGCACTCTGGATCAGCAAGACCGGCTTGGATGCACAGCAGACCAATATCTCGGTTACCTCGAACAACCTGGCGAACGCCAGCACCGTGGGTTACAAAAAATCCCGGGCCATCTTCGAGGATCTGCTCTATCAAAACATCAACCAGCCCGGTGGCCGTTCATCGGCCGACACCGAGCTGCCCTCCGGCCTGATGCTGGGGGCCGGTGCCAAGGTGGTGGCCACCCAGAAGAACCACAGCCAGGGCAACGTGCAAACCACCGACAACTCGCTGGATCTGATGATAAGCGGCCGTGGTTACTTCGAGATCCAGCTGCCGGACGGCAGCGCCGCCTATACCCGCAACGGCCAGTACACCCTCAACGATGAAGGGACCATTGTCACGCCGGGCAACGGTTATCCGTTGCAGCCGGAAATCCAGGTCCCCGAGAACGCCCAGAGCGTGACGATTGGTGAGGATGGCCAGGTGTCGGTACAGCTCAAGGGCGATGGCGCTTCCCAGGTCATCGGCCAGATCAACATCACCGACTTCGTCAATGCTTCGGGCCTGCAGCCCATGGGGGAGAACATGTTTGTCGAGACCCAGTCCAGCGGTGCTCCCATTCAGGGGGTGGCCGGCACGGACGGGCTTGGGGTGATCAAGCAGGGCATGCTGGAGACCTCCAACGTCAACGTGACCGAAGAGCTGGTGAACCTGATCCAGGCCCAGCGGGTGTACGAGATGAACTCCAAGGTTCTCTCGGCGGTGGACGGCATGATGTCCTTCCTGATCCAGCGCACATAAGTAGGAGGCGCATGATGAAAGCCATATGGATGCTGGGACTGCTGGCGCTGGGGGGATGCAGCAGTACGCCCAATACCGCCAAGCCCGATGATCCCGAGTTTGCCCCCGTCTACGGGGAGTCGGAGCCGGTCTCGGTCAGACCGACCGGTGCTATCTTCCAGCCCGATCAGGTCAACGGCATCTATTCGGACATCAAGGCGCACAAGGTGGGAGACATCATCACCATCGAGCTGGCCGAGTCCACTTCCGCCTCCAAGAAGGCCAATACCCAGAGCGGCAAGGACAACAAGCTGACGATGAACACGGCGATGCTGGGTGGTGTGCCGGTGACGGCCGGCCCCTATGATCTGTCGGCCTCCCTCAGCCAGAACGGTGCCTTCAAGGGACAGGCCAAGGCGGATCAGAGCAACAGCCTGCAGGGCAACATCTCCGTCAGCGTGGCCAAGGTACTGCCCAACGGCAACCTGCTGGTGCGCGGCGAGAAGTGGATCATGCTCAACAACGGCAACGAATATATCCGGATCACCGGCATGATCCGCCCCGAGGATGTGACCACTGACAACAGCGTCTCCTCCCAGAAGGTGGCCAATGCCCGCATCCATTACGGTGGCACCGGTGATCTGGCCAATAGCCAGGAACAGGGGTGGCTCACCAGCTTTTTCAATGGTCCCTGGTGGCCGCTCTAGGAGGTGTTATGAAGTCGCTCCGTCTTGCTGCCCTGCTCTGCTGCCTGTTGCCCCTGGGGATGGCCCATGCCTCCCGGATCAAGGACATCAGCTCGGTGGAAGGGGTACGTAGCAACCAGCTGATCGGCTACGGTCTGGTGGTCGGTCTGCCGGGCACAGGTGAGAAGAGCAACGCCTTCACCGAGCAGACCTTTCGCACCATGCTGAACAATTTCGGCATCAAGGTGCCGGACAACATCAAGCCGAAGATCAAGGACGTGGCGCCGGTGGCCATTCATGCGGATCTGCCGCCGTTTGCCAAGCCGGGCCAGACCATAGACGTCACAGTGTCGGCCATCGGTGAGGCCAAGAGCCTGCGCGGCGGTACCCTGCTGCAAAGCTTCCTCAAGGGGCTGGATGGCCGGGTCTATGCGGTGGCGCAGGGCAGTCTGGTGGTTGGCGGGCTGGGTGCCGAGGGGGCCGACGGCTCCAAGGTGGTGATCAATACCCCGACCGTGGGCCGTATCGCAAACGGGGCCACCGTGGAGCGAGAAGTCCCGAACTCCTTCAGCCAGGGGGATACCATCACCTTCAACCTCAACCGCCCCGACTTCACCACGGCGCGCCGGCTGGCGGACGTGGTCAACGATCTGGTCGGCCCCAATACGGCGCAGGCGCTCGATGCCACCTCGGTCAAGGTCTACGCACCGCGGGACCCGGGCCAGCGGGTCTCCTACCTCGCCACCATCGAGAACCTGGAGGTAGATCCGGCCAGCGAGGCAGCCAAGATCATCGTCAACTCCCGTACCGGCACCATCGTCATCGGCAGCCAGGTGCGGCTCAAGCCGGCGGCCATCAGCCACGGCGGCTTGACGGTCACCATCGCGGAAAATCAGCAGGTGTCCCAGCCCAATCCGCTCTCCGGCGGGCAGACGGCGGTCACCAACAACTCCACCATCAACGTGCAGCAGGAGCAGGGACGCATGTTCAAGCTGGATACCGGGGCCACCCTGGATGATCTGGTGCGGGCAGTGAATCAGGTCGGGGTGGCTCCCGGCGATCTGATGGCGATCCTGGAGGCGCTGCAACAGGCCGGCGCCATCGAAGGCCAGCTGGTCATACTGTAATAAAGCGGCAAGGGGTTGCCACGGGCGGCAATGAGGTAAGCAAAATGGCAGAGTTAGATACCAACAGCGGCGTGAATCTGGGCATGGTGCAGGATATCCAGAACCTGGATCGCCTGCGCCAGCTGAGCCAGAGCAAGGAAGGCAAGGCGGATGCGCTCATGGCGGCTTCTCGTCAGTTTGAGTCCATTTTTACCCAGACCCTGTTTCAAAGCATGCGCCAGGCCAACCAGGTATTGACCCAGGACAGCCCCTTCAACAGCAGCTACACCCAGTTCTATGAGGGGATGCTGGACGAACAGCGGGTCGCCGACATGTCGAGCAAAGGCGGTATCGGCCTGGCTGCCATGGTGGCCAAGCAGCTCTCGCCGGAGACCTTTACCCATCACGACGGGCGGGTGCTCAAGATGCCGCAGCGTACCGAGCGGGTCTATAAACCCTACCAACCGCCCACCTCGGCCGCCAACGATCTCATCTCAGCTTCAAAAGTTGGCAAAGATTTTGCTGACAAAGAGATGAGTGGCGATGTGCAGCCTTTGGCAACGGCTCATCGCAGTCGCCGCACCATACCGCCCATGGGGCCTGCGCAAGTGGGGCACGGCATTCGCAGCGCCAAGGCGCTCGATGAAACGACCCAGGTGTTTGACACCCCGGAGGAGTTTGTCAACCGGCTGATGCCGCTGGCCAAGAAGGCGGCCGACAAGCTGGGATTGAGTCCGGCAGTGCTGGTGGCCCAGGCGGCGCTGGAAAGCGGCTGGGGCAAGCGGGTGATCAAGAACGGGGAGGGGCAGGTGACCCACAACCTGTTTGGCATCAAGGCCGATCCGCGCTGGGAAGGGCCCAAGACGGTGGTCAGCACCCTGGAATACGAGAAAGGAGTGGCATCGCGCCAGAAGGCGGCGTTTCGCTCCTACGAGTCGTTCGAGGAGAGCTTCAACGACTATGTGGATTTCCTGACCTCGGGTTCCCGCTACAAGGGAGCCCTGGCGAAGGTGGACAGTCCGGACCGTTATTTCGAAGCCTTGCAACAGGCTGGATACGCCACCGACCCGCACTACGCCAGGAAACTGAAACAGGTATTGCGCAGTGATGCCATTGCCGGCTACTCCGCGACCAACAATACAGAAATGGAGCTGTAAGTCATGGCAAGCGACCTGCTTGGAATTGGTACCTCGGGTGTGATGGCCCAGCAGCGACTGCTGCAGACCACCAGTAACAACATCGTCAACGTCAATAGCCAGGGCTATGTGCGTGAACGGACCCTGATCTATACCAATGCCAACGGACTGGGGACCGGCGACATGCTGACCGAGCGGGTCATCAACGCCTATGCCCAGGGAGAGGTCAGGCGCGACACGTCCGCCTTCTATGCCTCCTCCACCCGTTATCAGCAGCTCGCCAACACCGACAGCCTGCTGGGTGACACCAGCAACAGCGTCGGCGCCGCCATCAGCTCCTATTTCGAGGGCTTCCATACCGCCAACGAAGCCCCGGCCGATATCTCTGGTCGCAAGACGACTTTAAGTGGGTTGAGTGGCATGGTGAACCGCTTTCACACCCTGTCGGCCCAGCTGGACAAGCAGACCGACACCATCAACACCACTATCGAGGATGAGGCCAAGCGGGTGAACAGCCTGATCAACAGCATCAACGATCTGAACCAGGCCATCATTCGCACCCAGGGCACGCCGGAAGAGAACCTGATGCTGTTCGACCAGCGTGACGAGGCCATTCGCCAGCTCTCCGAGAAGATGGAGATCCGCACCGTGCCACAGGCCAACGGCAGCATGCTGGTCAACATGAGCACAGGCCACTCCCTGGTGCTCAACGGCAGCGTTGCCCAGCTCAGCGTGGTGCCGGGCAATCCAGATTCTCGTGAATCTGAGTTGCAGCTGGTCATGGACCCCAACAAGATTACCCTCAATGACAAGGACATAGGCGGCGGGATAGGGGGACTTTTCTCCGCTCGTAACGACTTGGAACCGGCCAAGCGCGAGCTGGGTCAATTGGCGGCCGCCATGGCCGATGCCATGAACCAGCAAAACCGGTTGGGGATGGATCTGGACAACGAGCTGGGGGGGGATCTCTTTTCTCTCGGTACGAGCGATGGTCTGGCCTACAGCCAGAACACCGGCAACGCTGCCGCCAAGGTGAGCTTCGTGCCCGGCAAGGGGACGGAAGTGACCACCTTCGACTATGAGGTGCAGTTCAGCAGTGCCACCGGCTACGAGGTGTTCTCGGTGGACAAGGATGGCAACCGCACCTCGCTGGCCACCGGCACCACGCCACCCGCCACTGTGCAGGTAGCGGGCCACGGCATCCAGTTTGATCTTTCTGGCACCCCGGCGGCGGGGGATCGGATCCTGCTGCAACCCACCAAGCGGGCGGCAGCCGGCCTGGGTCAGCTGGTTACCCGGGCCGAAGATCTGGCGCTGGCATCGCCGCTCAAGGCCGATAAAGGCAAGAACAACTTCGGTTCGGGCGAGATCAAGCTCAATGGCATTACCAATACCGGCACCGGCTCTGGCTTTGGAACCAACAGCCTGGATCCGGCTTCACCCCAGGTAGTGAAGATAGACGGCAGCGGCAACTACGAGGTCTATGCCGCCGATGGCACCACCCTCATCGGGGTTGCGCCGGCCGCGAGCAAGGGACAGAACCTGATGGCGGCCCTCGAGAATCCGCTGGGCGGCCCCAAGGTCTATGCCACCCCGACCCAGACTCCGGGTTACGAGTTCAGCATCACCGGCAAGGTGGAGGCCAATGACAGCTTCACCCTGAGCTACAACACCGACGGCTTTGCCGACAACGCCAACGGCCTGGCGCTGGCCGAGCTGCAGAACAAGGATCTGGTGCGCAAGAGCAGCAATGCCGGCACCAGCAACGACAAGATGACCTTCAACGAGGCCTACTCCAGCCTGGTGACCGGGGTGGGCAACACCACCAGCCAGGCCAAGAGCCAGCTCAAGGCCGATGAAACGAAATTGACCCAGAGCAGGGGGATTTTCGAGAGTGTCTCCGGCGTCAGTCTGGAGGAGGAGGCGGCCAACCTGATCCGCTATCAGCAGTCCTATGCCGCCTCCGCCCAGATCGTCAGCACCGCCAAGACCATCTTCGACACCCTGCTGTCATCCGTGAGGTAAACCGATGCGTATCACCACCAACATGGTCTATGACCGCAACATCTCCTCGCTGAACAGTGCCAACGAGCGGCTGAGCACGGCCTACGAGCAGCTGATGACGGGGGAGAAGTTCAAGTCGGCGGGGGAGGATCCCTCCGGCATGAGCCAGAAGCTTGCGCTGACCAAGGAGATCGATCTGTTCAAGCAGTACGGGGTCAACGGCAGCCTGCTGGAAAACAGCCTGGGCCACGAGGAGACGGTGCTGACCGCCCTCAACACCGCCATGACCAGTGCCCAGACCCTGATCCAGAAGGCGAACGACTCGGCGGTGGGGTACGAGGATCGCCAGGCGATTGCCAGCGAGCTGGAGGGGCTGCAAAAGCAGATGTTCGACCTGATGAACAGCAAGAACTCCCAGGGCGAATACATTTTCGGCGGCAATCAGAGCAAGACCCAGCCGTTCATTCAGGATGCCAGCGGTAATTATGTCTTTCAGGGGGATACCGGCCAGCGCAACATTCAGGTGTCGCCGACGGTGCAGATCCCTGCCAACGATTCCGGTTTCAATCTGTTCGAGATAGTGCCGACCCGCAGAACCAGCAGCGCGGGGAGCGCCAATATTCAGGTCGGGGTGGCCGATCAGGGCAACTTCGACAGCTTCTATCGCAACAACTACGATCCTTCGCTTGCCAGCAACCAGTATACGGTGAACACCATTGCCGGCACGCCGGATACCTATGAGATCAGGGATGGCGGCGGTGCTTTGCTGCAAAGCGGCGACTATGTGGCAGGCAACAAGATCCCCTTCAACGGGCTGGAGCTGACCCTGTCGCTGCCGGCAGGGGGGGCGGCGCAAAACTTCGTGCTGGATCCGCCCCAGAACAACAACATCCTCGATGGCATGTCCGACTTCATCACGGCGCTGCGGGATCCCAACATCACGCCGGATACCTTCCAGCTGAAGGTGGCGGATGCCACCGCCCACATGAAGAATGCCCGGCTGAACGTGGATCAGGGGCTGGGGGAGATTGGCGGCAGAATGAACGGGCTGGAGCAGGTGATGGGCTCGAACGAAGGGCTGAGCACCTTGAACCAGCAGGCGAGGGCCAAGGTTTCCGAGGCGGATCTCTATGAGGTGATTGCCACCCTGTCAAAAGAGGATGCGGCGCTGAGCGCCACCCAGCTCTCCTTCAGCAAGATCAGCAAGCTGACCCTGTTCGACTACATTCGTTGACCGGTCACTTATCGCTCGCGGCCCTGGTGGCTGCGAGCGATGGTTACCACTTGGCCCCTGTTTTTCCCATTCGTTTATCCTCATTCAACTCCCCATGCCGGCCAATTGTAACAAGCTGTTGCCACAGGCTATTTAGCACATTGCGACGGGTTGACTCCTATTGAGCATTCGATAATCATGCAGCCCGCACAACAGAGGGTTGTGCGCATATTTGCAGCATCTCGTTAGGCGAGGCTCCTGTATAAACACAGGCCACTGATCTCACGACGTCCAGAGACGCCCAAGATCAGGACAGTTTTCATCGGATTAAGGTGTAAACCCAAGTGGCTTCCGGCATGCCGGATACGTTATGCAGTGCTAAAGCTGGTACGTGGGGATGATGACACGCCGGACGGCGTCATTTCCTGCCTATTACTCGTCAATCAAATTGCTGTTTTCTTTCAGACGGCGACGGATCACCGTTCGCGCTCAGGCTTGCCTGAAATCACATGAGGTCATTTGTGATGAAGAAAACACAGACTCTACTCAATCGTCATCAACTGCTCGATCTGGCTGCCCTGCAGGGTTGGTTGGAGCACAACCTGGATCCGGTTCAGCGTGCCGATCAGCTGCTGAGCCTGCGTCCGGAAGAGCTCAACTGCATCTTCGATACCCTGCCCACAGCCGAGGGGGCGGCGCTGCTCAGTTCGCTCTCGGCAGACTGTGCCGGGCGTCTGCTGATGCGGCTGCATGCCAGCATCGTCAGCGTGTTGCAGGGGGCCATGCCCCGTCGCGACATGCTGGCCATTCTGCGCCGGTTGGGCAGCAGTGATCGTACCATGCTGCTTGCCCGCTTCCCGGAGCAGGTGCAGTCCACCTTCTACTCCCTGCTCGACTGGCCGACCGAATCGGTGGGCGCCAACATGCGCCACGAATTCCTGGCCATCGGTGATCAGGAGACGGTGGGCAGCGCCAAGCAGCTGATCCACGATGCCTGGGACAACGCCCAGCTGTTCCAGAACCTCTATGTGGTCAACAACGACCACCGCCTGCTTGGCAGCATCTCGCTCAAGTCCCTGCTGATTGCCGACCCGCAACTGCCGGTGAGCGAGTTGATGGATCGGGAGACGGTGCGCATCAACGCCCGGGCAGATCAGGAACTGGCCGCCCGCCTGCTGATCGACCGCGACATCTCGACCCTGCCGGTCGAGGATCAGGGCAAGCTGGTGGGTATCTTCCACGTGGACGATGCCGCCGACATCCTGGAGCTCGAATCCACCGAGGATGCGGAGATGCAGGGTGGCTCCTCGCCGCTCGACACTCCCTATCTGCAGGCGACTCCCTGGCAACTGTGGCGCAAGCGGGTGGGCTGGCTGCTTATCCTGTTCGTGGCTGAAGCCTATACCGGTACCGTGCTGCGGGCGTTTGAGGAGCAGCTGGAAGCGGCCATCGCGCTGGCCTTCTTCATTCCGCTCCTGATCGGCACCGGCGGCAACAGTGGTACCCAGATCACCACCACCATAGTGCGAGCCATGGCGGTCGGGGAGGTGAGCCTGCGCAACCTCGGCACCGTGCTGAAAAAGGAGATCTCCACCGGTCTGCTCATCTCGGCCGCCATCGCGCTGGCCGCTTGGGTACGGGCCTGGAGCCTGGGGGTTGGTCCCGAGATCGGCATGGTCGTTACCCTGACCATCATCGCCATCGTGCTGTGGAGCGCCACCGTCGCTTCGGTGATCCCCATGGTGCTGCGTCGCTTCCGCATCGACCCGGCCGTGGTATCCGCCCCCTTCATCGCTACTCTGGTGGATGGTACCGGTCTTATCATCTACTTCGAAATCGCCAAGCTGCTGCTGCCCGAGCTGCAGTAAGCCGCCATCCCGAAAACAAAAAAGGCAGCCCGTGGGCTGCCTTTTTTGTTTCGCCGTTTTGTCTCGCTGCATCGGCGTCAGCCGAGCTGGAACAGCAGTGGCCAGCCCTGTTCCTGACAGTAGCGGTGCTCCTTCTCCAGATTCTGCATCAGCAATTTGTTCTCGTCGCACCAGTCCAGTGGCAGGGTGACCACCAGCTGATCGCCGGCGGCCTGCACATGCCAATCGGGCAGCAGGTTGTCCTGGCGCCGGTGGTGGGCGGCGACCGCGAGGCGCAGAATGCGGATGCAGCGCAGCACCGTCTGTTCGTCGTGATTGGGCAGAGAAGGGAGCTCGGAGAGCTTGAGCCCCTTGCGGTGAAAGCGCACCAGCGCGGCCAGCAGGGCCTGATCGTCCTGGTTGAAGCCGGGCAGGTCGGTGTGCTGCAGGATATAGGCGGAGTGGCGGTGAATGCCGCTGTAGTTGATGGCAAGGCCGATCTCGTGCAGTCGCGCCGCCCAGCCTAGGATGGCGCGATAGGGCTCCTCCGGCATCTCCCAGGGGCCGCTGAGCAGATCGAACAGGGTCAGCACGCTCTGTTCGACCCGGCCAGCCTGACGCTTGTCGATGCGATAATGGGTGGAGAGTGCCAGGGCGGTGCGCTCGCGAATGTCGTGGTGCTGCAGGCGCTCCTCGAACTCGTACAGCAGCCCCTCACGCAGGGCGCCATCGGAATAGTCCATCCGCTCGATGGGCAGGGAGGTGAAGAGCCCGAGCAGGATGGCCACCGCGGCGGCAAATACCTCCTGACGCTCCTCGGTGAGGCCGGCCAGCTTGAGATCGCTGACCCGCTTGTGCCTGAGCATCTCCTGCTTGAGCCGCTCCAGCCCTGCCAGGGTGATGGCGCCATCGGTCCACTCTTCCCCCTGCAACACATCGCGCACGGTGCGGATTGAACCCGAGCTGCCGAGACAGCTCTGCCAGCCCAGCTTGCGGTACTGGTTGATGATGGGGGCGAGCTGGTGCTGGGCCTCCAGCACGGCATTGTTGAAGGCCTTCTCGCTCAGCTTGCCGCTGGCAAAGAAGCTCTGGGTGAAGCTGACGCAGCCCATCTTGCGGCTGGTGAGCGCCTTGTGATCGAAGCCCTCGCCGATGATGAGCTCGGTGCTGCCGCCGCCGATGTCCACCACCAGTACCTGGCCCTCGATGTGCTGGGTATGGGCCACCCCCTGATAGATGAGGCGCGCCTCTTCCTGACCGCTGATGATCTCGATGGGGTGGTTGAGCACCTTGGCCGCCTCGCTCACGAACTCGCGGGCGTTGCTGGCACGGCGCAGGGTATAGGTGCCGGCGATGCGGATCTGATCCGGCTTGATGTTGGTCAGCCGCTCGGCAAACAGGGCGAGGCAGTCGAGGCCCCGGGTCATGGCTTCGGCAGACATGCGGCGCTGGCCGTCCATCCCCTCTGCCAGCCGGACCCGCTCCTTGAGCCGATCGACGATCTGCAGCCGTCCTTCGGTGAGGCGGGCGATGACCATGTGAAAGCTGTTCGAGCCGAGATCGACGGCGGCGTACAGGCTATTGTCCATTGTTTGACTCTATGCGTTTGAGGTAGTCGTAAATCGCGACCTGGGAACGGATTTTGCGGCGGTTGCCCCGCTTCACGTATTCGTTCTTCTGGTCGGCATCGATGACCCGCGCCTTGCAGGTGTCACTCAGTTGTAGCTCGAGAATGTCGAGGATGCGCTGCTTGAGCCGCTCGTCATAGATGGGGGTGCCCACCTCGATGCGGCCGTCGATGTTGCGGCTCATCCAGTCGGCGCTGGAGATATAGAGCTGGGGATTGCCCTTGTTATGGAACACCATCACCCGCGGGTGCTCGAGGAAGCGGTCGATGATGCTGATGACCCGGATGTTGTCGCTCAGGCCCGGTACGCCCGGACGCAGGGCACACATGCCGCGGATGATCATCTGGATGGGCACCCCGGCCTGACCGGCGGCATAGAGCCGGTTGATGAGGTCTCTGTCCACCAGGTTGTTGATCTTGAGGGTGATGCCGCTCGGCTGGCCCGCCTTGGCGTTGGCCAGTTCGTTGTCGATGAGCCGGTAGAGTTGGCGGCGGCTGTTGATGGGGGAGACAAGCAGGTGGTTGAACTTGTAGCGCCGATAGGGATATTCGATGTACTCGAACACCCCCTCCACCTCGGCGGTGATGTCCGGGTGGCGGGTCAGCAGGGAGAAGTCGGTATAGATCTTCGCCGTCTTCTCGTTGAAGTTGCCGGTGCCGATGTGGGCGTAGCGCACCGCCTCACCCTGCTCATGGCGGGTGATGAGGCAGAGTTTGGAGTGGATCTTGAGGCTCGGTACCCCGAACACCACCTTGACGCCGGCATCGGTCAGGATGTTGGCCCAGTCGATGTTGGCCGCTTCGTCGAAGCGGGCGCGCAGCTCCACCACCACGGTCACCTTCTTGCCGTTGTTGGCGGCGTCGATGAGGGAGTGGATGATCCGCGACTTCTTGGCCACCCGGTAGATGTTGATGCGAATGGCGCTGACCGCCGGATCGAACGCCGCCTGACGTACCAGCTCGGTGAAGTGGTGAAACTTGTGGTACGGGTAGTAGAGCAGTATGTCCTGCTTGGTGATGGCGTCGAAGGCGTTGACGAAGCCGTCAAAATCGCGGCAATCCAGCGCCGGCAGCTTGGGGTTTTCCAGATAGTCCCGGCCCACGTTGGGGAAGCCGATGAAATCCTTGAAGTTGTGATAACGGCCGCCCGGCATGATGGCGTCGTAGGAGCTGATCTGCAGCTTGAGCTTCAAGAAGCTGATCATGGCCGCCGGCATCTCCCGCTCGTAGACGAAGCGCACCGGCATGGCGGTGAGGCGCTGCTTCAGGCCATCACTCATCTTGTCCACCAGGCTCAAATCCAGCTGGTCGGAGAGATCGTATTCGGCATCCCGGGTCAGCTTGACCGCGTAGGCGGCTATCTCGTCGTAGTCGAAGAAGCCCTTGAAGATCTCGTCGAGACAGAAGCGGATGACGTTGTCGAGGATGATGATCTGCTTCTTGCGACGGGTGCCTTCCGGCGGCAGCTGGAAGAAGCGGGGCAGATCGTCGGTCGGTACCTCCACCAGCGCGTACTGGATCACCTGACCGTTCTTCTTCATCTCGATGGCCAGATAGGTGTACTCGTCTTTCAGGAACTTGACCGGGTTGACCTCTTTGTTGAGCAGGATCGGGATGATGTGGCGCAGCACCTTCTCCTTGAAGAAGACCCGCAGCCACTGCTGGATGGACTCGGAGAGCTGGTACTCGTTGACCAGGAAGATGTTGTGGCGGGCCAGCGCTATCAACAGCTCCTTGTAGGTGTTGTCGAACGCTTCGCCGAGCGCCATTACCTTCTGCTGGATGGCGCGCAGCAGCACCTTGGCCTCGTCGTCGCCACCGTGCACTTCGTTGATCAGGATGCGGCGCTTGACGTCCGACACCCGCACTTTAAAGAACTCGTCCTGGTTGGAGGAGAAGATCCCGAGGAAGCGGACCCGCTCGATGAGCGGGACCGTCTTGTCCATTGCCTCTTGCAACACCCGTTCATTGAATGAGAGCCAACTCAGCTCCTTCTCTTCATACTGCTTGTCGGTGCTCATGTGATGCCTCTGTGGTCAGGTCGCGTCTGCGCGGCAGTTATGGCGTGGAAATATGACAGATTGATGACCATCCGCTCAGTCGATGATGGCCTGATCGATGTCGACCACCAGATCGTCCGATAGCGACTCCAGCGCGCTGATGAGATCCCCCAGTTCGAGTCGGGGCGGCAGCGCCACCAGGGCGTGGGCGTAGAAGAGCGGGGCGCCGGAGTGGGGGGCCGGCTCGCAGCCGGTGGTGAGGTCGGCTACGTTGACGTTGAGCTGACGCAGGATGCTGGCCACCTCGTGGACGATGCCGGCCCGGTCGTTGCCGGTGACGCTGACCATCACCTGCCGTTCCGGCTCCTGGCTGAGCTGGCCTTCGGCGAAGCTGACGGTGAGGCCGGGCAGCATCACCAGCGCCTCGCACAGGCTGCGGTAGTGTTCGTCAGGCACGCTCACGTGCAGGATGCCGGCAAATTGTCCTGCCAGCTCGCTCATGGAGCTGGCCAGCCAGTTGCCCTGCTGGTGGGTGATGACGTCCGCCAGACTCTCGACGATACCGGGCTTGTCAGCGCCTATCACGGTCACGACCAATTGCTTTTGCATCCTGCTCTCCTTGGAAAATGGGTACTCCGTAGCATTGTGCCTGCTGTCACAGGCCATATGAAGCCCCGCCCACCGCAAATATGGCGAAAAAGCACCGCCGGGAGGGGGTTGGCGCCATTTCTGCACTGCCTGCGCCCGCTGCACCGTGGTAGAGTGATGCCCCTGTTTTGTATTGTGAACCGGATAGCTCTTGTGAACGGGATGTGCGCGTATGAATAGCCTTGTCGTATCGGGATTGGTGTTGTTGGTGTTGCTGCTGCTGGCGATCTTCTGGAGCAGGGGCAAGAAGGGCAAGGCGCTGCCCTATGATCTGCAGGAGACCCTGTTCAGCCCCGCCGAGCGCTCCTTCCTCGGCGTACTGGATCTGGCGGTCGGCGACCAGGCCCGGGTCTTTGCCAAGGTGCGGGTGGCCGATGTGCTGACGCCGGAGACGGGCATGGGCAAGAGCAAGTGGCAGCAGGCGTTCAACAAGATCAGCGCCAAGCATGTGGACTATCTGCTCTGCCACCCCTCCGATCTCTCCTTCATCTGCGCCATCGAGCTCGATGACAGCTCCCATCGCCACCAGAAGCGCAAGGTGCGCGACAGTTTCCTCAAGGCGGCCTTTGACAGCGCTGGTCTGCCGCTGCTGCAGATCCCGGCAAGCAGCCATTATCAGGTCGAGGAGCTGCGCGAACAGATCCTGCCGTTGCTAAGCGGTCCCCGCCATGCTCCGGATGAGGATCTGCTGCCAGGGGATCGCCGCGAGCCCACTTTCAGTCCCCTGCAGCTGGATCGGGTCGAGGTGGAAGAGCCTCGCCATGGCGGTCGTGCCCCGGCCGTGGCCCCCATCAAGGCGATCGTATCGCCACGCAGTGCGCCGCTGCCGGCGGCCGACGCCGAGCTGGTGGAGAATCTGTTTGCCGAGGTAGAGGATGAGGAAGAAGAGTATCCCCATCAGGTGCCGCACTGTCCGCGCTGTGATGCGCCGCTGGTGGAGCGGGAAGCCAAGAAGGGCCCCCATGCCGGCCGGCTGTTCCTGGCCTGCAGCCGCTTCCCCGAGTGTCGCTACGCCGCACCCCATACTCACGCTCGCCATTGATCCCCACCTCCTGTTTGCGGCCTGCTGCCGGCCGCAAACAGGTGCATCTGCTCGTGTTCCAGCCTCTCTTGCTTGCCCGCTACCTGCCCACCGTACCCAAAAAAAGAGGCGACAAAATTTATCTTGTTGCGCCGTTGGGTCGATAAACTTAGGTGAAATGCGACAAATTTTGACAATGCGTCGGAATTTTGGCACTTTGTGCATCCTGCATAAAGTGCGTGGTTTGACCACATAAGCACAATAAAACAATAAGTTACGTCGAGAATAGAGGGATGGATATGATGGCAATGGGAGTGTTGATTGTTGACGCCGATGCGCAGCGGCGCCAACAGTTGGGGACAGTTCTCTCGTTCATGGGGATCCCCTGGCAGGACGTTGCCGAGGGCGATCTGGATGTGGCCATCGAGTCATCCGGCCCGCTGCAGGGGGTGCTGACCGGTTCCCTCAACGGCCGCCCGCTGGGCGAGCTGCTGACCGGATTCCCCCGGGTGCCTTTCCTGTCGCTGGTGGAGGCCGATTTCCCCAACAGCAACTTCATCGGGGTGGCCGAGGCGCCCTTCACCTACGAATCCCTGACCCGCCATCTGCACTTTTGCCAGGCCTTCGTCTCCCTCCATCCCCGTCAGCAGACCCACGACAAGGGGCAGGCGCTGCTGCGGCTGCTGGTGGGCAAGGGCAAGGGGATCCAGGAGGTGCGTCGGCTCATCAGCCAGGTGGCCGA
Source organism: Aeromonas sp. CD (assembly GCF_033349375.1). NCBI lineage: Bacteria > Pseudomonadati > Pseudomonadota > Gammaproteobacteria > Aeromonadales > Aeromonadaceae > Aeromonas > Aeromonas sp. CD. Next base: position 3,225,895 of record NZ_CP137631.1, on the reverse strand, counting down.
GACCGATGCCAACGTGCTGATCCTCGGTGAGTCGGGTACCGGCAAGGAGGTGGTGGCGCGCGCCATCCACGAACTCTCTGGCCGTAGCCAAGGGCCGTTTGTTCCCATCAACTGTGGTGCCATTCCGGCGGAGCTGTTGGAGAGCGAGCTGTTCGGCCACGAGAAGGGGGCCTTCACCGGCGCCATCGCGGCGCGGCGCGGCCGCTTCGAGCTGGCACAGGGGGGCACCCTGTTTCTCGACGAGATCGGCGACATGCCGCTACCGATGCAGGTCAAGCTGCTGCGGGTGCTGCAGGAGCGGTTGTTTGATCGGGTTGGCGGCGGCAAGCCCATTCAGGCGGATGTGCGCATCATCGCGGCCACCCACCGGGATCTGGAAGCCATGATCCGTACCCAGGGTTTTCGTGAAGATCTCTACTATCGCCTCAACGTCTTCCCCATCGAGACCCCGCCGCTGCGGGAGCGGGCCGACGACATCCCGCTGCTGCTGCAGGAGCTGCTCAACCGCCATGCCGAGCTGCATCAGGGGATGATCCGCCTGACCCAGCGCGCCATGGAATCCCTGATGCAGTACCCCTGGCCCGGCAACGTACGCGAGCTATCCAACCTGCTGGAACGGCTGCTCATCCTCTATCCGCAGCAGATCGTCGACGTGGCTGACTTGCCGAGCCGCTATCGTCTGCTGCCGTGCGAGCCGCGGGACGAGCGGCTGACCGAGATGGACGAGCGCGATGCACTGGCCGCCGTGTTCCAGGATCCGCCCGAGCTGGATCTGCCCGCCAGCCACGCCCGCGCCATGCAGCTGCCGGAGGAGGGGGTCAACCTCAAGGAGATGCTGGCCGACCTGGAGGTGGAGCTGATCCGTCAGGCGCTGGAGTCCCAGGACGGGGTAGTGGCCCGCGCCGCCGACCTGCTCGGCATGCGCCGCACCACCCTGGTGGAGAAGATGAAAAAATACGGGATGAGCAAGGAAGCATAAGGGTCAAAGCCTTGACGCCCAGCTTCAAGGCTTTGATTTTATATATAAATTTTAGTGGCATGGAAATTGAATAAGCTGACTCAGTCGCCAGTTTGAGGTCAGCTTTATGACAGCCCAGCCGCAGGATACCCCGCTCCAGTCTCACGAGGTGAGCCAGCTTTACGCCATCTTCACGGCGCTGCCCACCGGTGTCTTGCTGCTCGACGGCGAGGGCCGGATCACCCGCGCCAACCCGGCCGCCAAGGCGCTGCTGGGGGAGCCGCTGGAAGGCCAGGCCTGGCGCCAGATCATCGACCGCTGTTTCCAGCCCCGCGAGGATGACGGCCACGAAATTTCCCTGCGCGATGGGCGCCGGGTCCAGCTGTCGACCCAGCCGCTGCCGGATCAGCCGGGCCAGCTGGTGTTCATCAACGATCTGACCGAAACCCGCCAGTTGCAAGACCGCATCAACCACATGAAGCGGTTGTCCGCCCTTGGCAACATGGCTGCCTCGCTGGCCCACCAGATCCGCACGCCGCTCTCCGCCGCCATGCTCTATGCCGCCAACCTGGCCAACCGCACTCTCAAGCCGGAATCCCGCAGCCAGTTCCAGCAAAAGCTGATGGCGCGCCTGCAGGATCTTGAAAAGCAGATCAGCGACATCCTGCTGTTTGCCCGCAACGGCGACAACCAGGTGGTGACCCCGACGTCGGTGCAGGGGTTGCTGGCCGAGGTGCAGGCCGGCGCCGAGGCATTTTGCAGCCAGCAGGGCTGTGAGCTGCACATGGAGGCGCCGGAGCCCGATCTCTGCCTGCTGGCCAACAGCAGCGCGCTGGCGGGGGCGGTCAACAACCTCATTGCCAACGCCCAGCAGGCCGGCGCCACGTCGCTTCTGGTAAGCGCGGTACGCAGCGGCGCCCGGGTGGAGCTGCGCATTCTCGACAACGGCAAGGGGATGCCCGCTCACCTGCTGAGCCAGATTTTCGAACCCTTCTTCACCACCCGCTCCCAGGGTACCGGCCTTGGGCTGGCGGTGGTGCAATCCGTGGTCCGTGCCCATCAGGGCGAGGTCAGCGTGGCCTCGGTACCCGGCGAGGGAACCTGTTTTACCCTGTCGTTCCCCCTGCACCAGCAAGCGGTGCAACTGGGGGGTGTAGCATGAGCGTCAGGCTCGTGGAAATGAATATTGCAGCGGCCAGGTTGGCTGTGGTGGGAGGTGTAGCATGACTCAGGCCCGGATCCTGGTAGTGGAAGATGACAATGGCCTGCGCGAGGCGCTGGTGGATACCCTGTTGCTCGGCGGCTATGAGTGCCGCGAGGTGGACAGTGGCGAGCGGGCTTTGCTGGCCTTGTCGCGCCAGAGTTTCGACATGGTGATTTCGGATATCCAGATGGGGGGCATGGATGGCCTGACCCTGCTGGCCAACATTCGTCAGCAATATCCCCAGGTGCCGGTGCTGTTGATGACCGCCTACGCCAACATTGACGGTGCGGTGCGCGCCATGCGCGAAGGCGCCATCGATTATCTGGCCAAGCCCTTCTCGCCCGAGGTGCTGCTCAACCAGGTCAGCCGCTATGTGCCGGCCCAGAAGGTGGAGAAGCGGGCCGTGGTCTACGGCGATCCCAAGACCGCCGAGCTGTTCCAGCTGGCGACCCGGGTGGCCAGAAGCGAGGCCACCGTGATGGTGACCGGCCCGAGCGGGACGGGCAAAGAGGTGCTGGCTCGCTATATCCACGACAACTCCAGCCGCGCCGAGCAGGCGTTCGTCGCCATCAACTGCGCCGCCATTCCGGAAAACATGCTGGAGGCGACCCTGTTCGGCTACGAGAAGGGGGCCTTTACCGGCGCGGTACAGGGCTGCCCCGGCAAGTTCGAGCAGGCGCAGGGGGGGACCCTGCTGCTCGACGAGATCACCGAGATGGATCTGGGGCTGCAGGCCAAGCTGCTGCGGGTGCTGCAGGAGAAAGAGGTGGAGCGGCTCGGCAGCCGCAAGATGATCCCGCTCGACGTGCGGGTCATCGCCACCAGCAACCGGGATCTGAAAAAAGCGGTGCAGGACGGCCTGTTTCGCGAGGATCTCTACTACCGCCTCAATGTCTTCCCGCTGCGCTGGACGGCGCTGTGGGAGCGTCCTGGTGACATACTGCCGCTGGCGGAGCACCTGCTGGCGCTGCATGCCGGTCAGCAGGGATTGCCGACGCCGCAGCTGACCGAGCCCGCGCGCGCGCGGCTGCTGGCTCACCCCTGGCCCGGCAACGTGCGCGAACTCGACAACGTGGTGCAGCGCGCCCTGATCCTGAGCCCGGATGGCCTCATCGGCTGCGAGCACCTGATCCTGGAAGAGGTGGAGGAAGAAGAGATTCGCCTTGTCGGCAGTGAACGCAGCAGTGGCAGCGAACACCTGGGCAGCGAGCTCAAGCAGCAGGAGCACCAGATCATTCTCGACACCCTGCAGGATTGCAACGGCAGCCGCAAGGCGGTGGCCGACCGGCTCGGCATCAGCCCGCGCACCCTGCGCTACAAGCTGGCCCAGATGCGCGAGGCGGGGATCGACCTGCCGGCCTGAAGCCATTCCAGGCCCTGCCATGGGCAGCAGTGCGGGAGGCATCATGGTCTTGGCGGCCAGCCTCGATTATCATGGGGCCTCGGCGTTATGAGCCCGATTCCTGTCTGCATCGCAGCACAGGGTCGGCGCCTTTATAAGGGACCCCTATGATCTCTCATCGAAAACTCGAAACCGTACTCAACCATCTGCTCGAACCGCATGCCATCAAGGATTACTGCCCCAATGGCCTGCAGGTGGAGGGGCGTGAGCGCATTCGCAAGGTGGTGACCGGCGTCACCGCCAGCCAGGCCCTGATCGATGCGGCCGTGGCCGCCGATGCTGACGCCATCCTGGTTCATCACGGCTACTTCTGGAGTGGTGAACCGGCCCAGATCACCGGCATGAAACAGCGCCGCATCAAGACCCTGCTGACCCACGACATCAACCTGTTTGCCTACCACCTGCCGCTGGACGTGCACCCCGAGGTGGGCAACAACGCCCAGCTCGCCAAGCTGCTCGACATCAAGGTGTGCCGTGGCCTCGAGCCCTGGAACAGCAAGAGCGTCGCCATGGTGGGCAAGCTGGAAGAGCCCATGAGCGGCAGCGATTTTGCCAAGCTGATTGCCGAGCGGCTCGGCCGTGAGCCGCTCCATTGCGGCGACAGTGGCCCCGAGCTTATCCGCTCGGTGGCCTGGTGCACCGGCGGCGGTCAGAGCTACATCAATCTGGCGGCGGAGCAGGGCATCGATGCCTTCATCTCCGGCGAAGCCTCCGAGCAGACCATCCACACCGCCCGCGAGATGGGGATGCACTTCTACGCGGCCGGTCACCATGCCACCGAGCGTTACGGTGTCAAGGCGCTGGGGGAGTGGCTGGCGACGGTGCACGGGTTGGATGTGACCTTTATCGATATCGACAATCCGGTGTAGGTTTGATTAGCCGCATAGCGGCGTAATCGGACGTGATGACAGCAAGTGCGCTGGTAGATAGAAATGACAAGGGAGGCCTGGGCCTCCCTTGTTGCATTTTATTACTGCGGTTAGCGGTTACTCGCTGGCATAGCCTGCCGGGCCAAGCTGCTTGCCATCGAGCAAGGCAGACCCTGCCCGCATCTGCAAGCGCCCTTCACAGAACCACTGCACCACCAGGGGGTAGATGCTGTGCTCTTGTACCTGTACCCGGGCCGCCACCTCGTCGGCATCATCCCCTTCGAAGATGGGGACGCGGGCCTGCAGGATCACCGGGCCGCCGTCGAGCTCTTCGGTGACGAAGTGGACGCTGGCGCCATGCTCGTCGTCACCGGCGTCGATGGCGCGCTGGTGGGTGTGCAACCCCTGGTACTTGGGCAGCAGGGAGGGGTGGATGTTGATCATCCGCCCGGCAAAATGCCTCACCAGGTCGGCACTCAGGATCCGCATAAACCCGGCCAGCACCACCAGATCGGGCTGATAGTCCGCCATCAGCGCCAGCAGGGCGGCGTCATACTCCTCCCGGCTGGCAAACTGCTGCTGGGCGAGGATGGCGGTGGCCACCCCCGCCTCTTTGGCACGTACCAGACCATAGGCATCGGCCTTGTTGCTGATGACGCCGACCACCTCACCGGCAATCTTGCCGTCGGCACAGCCGTCGAGGATGGTCTGCAGGTTGCTGCCGTTGCCGGAGATCAGCACCAGGATGCGTTTCATGGGGGAGGTCATTTGGCTGTTGATCCGGTCATTCATTGAATGATGACCTGCTCCTCACCATCGGCCGCCTTGGCGATATGGCCGATATGCCAGGCGTTCTCGCCTTCGGCCTTGAGCAGGGTCAGCGCTTTTTCCAGCTGATCCGCCGGCAGGGCGATGATCATGCCGACGCCGCAGTTGAAGGTACGGTACATCTCGTGGCGGGTGACGTTGCCGGCCTGCTGCAGCCAGCTGAACACCGCCGGCCACTGCCAGCTCTGCTCGTCGATCACCGCCTGGGTGTCGGCGGGCAGCACGCGCGGGATGTTCTCCCAGAAGCCGCCACCGGTGATGTGGGACAGGGCGTGGATCTCGCACTCCTTGATGAGCTTGAGCACGGGTTTCACGTAGATGCGGGTCGGCTCCAGCAGGGCGTTGGCCAGGGTGGTGTCACCCAGCGGCTGCTGCACGTCGGCCTTGGAGACTTCCAGGATCTTGCGCACCAGCGAGAAACCGTTGGAGTGGGGGCCGCTGGCGGCCAGGGCGATCAGGGCATCCCCTTCGCCGACCTTGCTGCCGTCGATGATCTCGCTCTTCTCCACCACACCGACGCAGAAACCGGCGATGTCGTAGTCTTCCCCTTCATACATGCCCGGCATCTCGGCGGTTTCGCCGCCCACAAGGGCGCAACCGGACTGCTCGCAGCCGGCACCGATGCCGGTGACCACGGCGGCGGCGGTGTCGACGTCCAGCTTGCCGGTGGCATAGTAGTCGAGGAAGAAGAGGGGCTCGGCGCCCTGCACGATCAGGTCATTGACGCACATGGCCACCAGATCGATGCCGACGGTGTCGTGCTTCTTCAGGTCGATGGCGAGGCGCAGCTTGGTGCCCACCCCGTCGGTACCGGAGACCAGCACCGGCTCCTTGTAGCCCGCAGGGATTTGACACAAGGCCCCAAAGCCGCCAAGACCACCAAGGACTTCAGGACGACGAGTGCGCTTTGACACGCCCTTGATACGTTCAACCAGTGCATTGCCGGCATCGATATCCACGCCAGCATCCTTGTAGCTCAGTGAGGTTTTGTCAGTCACGCGTATTCCCCGTCATATAAAGAAGTGGAGGGTAAAATTCGGGGCGTATTCTAACAGTGGCGGTGAAAAACCAGAAAGGAAATCGTTTGCGCGTTTTTGCGCGGAAATGCTCTACAAGCGGCGGCTTTTGTTGTATGATTCCGCGATTTTTTTGCGGCAGTTAGAGGAGATAATAATGAAAGTCGTTGAAGTCAAACACCCCCTGGTCAAGCACAAGATCGGTCTGATGCGTGAAGGCGATATCAGCACCAAGCGTTTCCGTGAACTGGCCAAGGAAGTGGGCAGTTTGTTGACCTACGAAGCGACCTCTGACTTCGAAACCGAGAAGGTTACCATCGATGGCTGGAATGGGCCAGTGGAAGTTGACCAGATCAAGGGCAAGAAGGTCACCGTCGTGCCCATCCTGCGTGCCGGTCTTGGCATGATGGATGGCGTGCTGGAGCACATGCCGAGCGCTCGCGTCAGCGTGGTCGGCATCTACCGCGACGAAGAGACCCTGCAGCCGGTCCCCTACTTTGAGAAGATCGTCAGCAACATCGAAGAGCGTCTGGCGCTGGTCATCGACCCCATGCTGGCCACCGGCGGCTCCATGATCGCCACCATCGACCTGCTCAAGAAGAAGGGCTGCCAGTCCATCAAGGTGCTGGTGCTGGTTGCCGCGCCGGAAGGCATCAAGGCGCTGGAAGCCGCTCACCCGGACGTGGAGCTGTTCTGCGCCTCCATCGACCAGGGCCTGAACGAGAAGGGCTACATTGTCCCGGGTCTGGGCGACGCCGGCGACAAGATCTTCGGCACCAAGTAAGCCTCGATCGCCTCATCGCGCGCCAGCAGGCGCGCAAACGGAGCCGGCACCCCGCCGGCTCCGCTGTTTCTCCCACCCCGGCTTGCTGCCATGCGCGCCTTGCCGCTACCATAAGCACCATCTCCCATTTCGAGACTCCTCTCATGCTCAAACGTGTTGTGACCGCCCTTTGCTGCGGCTTGTCATTCATGGTGTCGGCCGCCCAGGTGACCGATCTCTATCAGGGCAAGGCGCCCACCAGCGGCGACATGGCGGCGGCCCAGTCCCAGGCCTTGGGCGAGGTGCTGATCAAGGTGACCGGCAAGCGCGACATCCTGACCCAGCCAGCGGTGGTCAAGGCGCTGGCAGCCCCCGGCGAGTTCGTGCAGCACTACGGTTATCAGGACGTGGGGCCGGTGAAGTTTCTCAAGGCCGATTTCGATGTGGCCAAGGTCAATGCCCTGGTGGCCGAGAGCAAGTTTGCCCTGCTGGGCCCGGCCCGGCCACAAGTGGCCATCTGGCTGGTGATCAATGAAGGGGAGCGGCGCATTCTGCCGGATCAGTCCAGCGATGGCTGGGCTGCCGCCCTGCGTACCCAAGCCCAAGCCATGGGGCTGCCGGTCAGCATTCCGCTGATGGACTTGGACGACAACATGGCGGTCAACGCCACCGACGTCTGGGGCCGCTTCGCCGACCCCATCCTCAAGGCGAGCCAGCGCTATGGCGCAGAGATGGTGGTGTTGGGCAAGCTGACGCCCGATGGCAAGGAGGAAGGCAAGTGGAGCATCGACTGGGGACTTTACGGCCCCAAAGCGGGCGGTGAGCTGAGCGAACTGACCAAGGGCGAGGGCGCCGGCACCCAGGCCGAGGTGGCGCAGACGTTCGCCGATGCCTTGGCAGGCTGGCTGGTGCAGAACTATGGGGCGCGCATCTCGGGTGTCGCCTCCAGCCAGACACTGGTGGTGGAGGGGTTGTCCGGCATCGACGGCATGATCACGGTGCAGAAGATGTTGCAGGGAATGGCCAGCGTCACCAAGGTGGAGATTGGCAAACTGGAGGGGGACAAGGTGACCTTCAACCTGAGCCTGCAAGGGGACAAGGCCGAGCTCATCCGCGGGCTGCAGCTGGAGAGCCGGCTGCGCCAGCTGGCGGATACCCCCGAGGGGCTGAGCTATCAATGGTCGCAGCCCTGATCCTGGCAAGGATCCTGACCGGCTGGCCGGGCATAACCAGCGTGGGCCCAGGGTGCGGTTTTTCGCGCCGGCCAAGGAGTAGCCGCTTTCGTTAGCAATGGTCGCAGCCTGGATCCTTTATGAGGATCCACACCGCCCGGCATCGTCCGGGCGGTTCTCTATCCGCCTTCGCGATGATACACTTGCCCGCAAATGTCACAGTCAAAGCCCAACGAGTGAAGCAACCGGCCCAACTGTCTTTAGCCGTACAACTACCGGATGATGAAACCTTCGTCAGTTTTTATCCCGGCAACAATGCTCATCTGATCACCGCCCTCAAAAATGCGGCCATTGGTCAGGGCTCACCTTTCCTCTATTTCTGGGGGGCCAAGGGATCGGGCCGCTCCCATCTGCTGCACGCCACCTGCGCCGAGGTCAATGCCCGCGACGCCGCAGCCGCTTATCTCTCCCTCGATCAGTTCGAACAGCTGGATCCCAGCATGCTCGACGCCCTCGAAAGCCTGCCGCTGGTCTGTCTCGACAGCCTGGAGGCGATCGCCGGCAATGCGCTGTGGGAGCGGGCCCTGTTCGATTTTTACAACCGCTGGCAGGAGAAGGGCGAGGGTACTTTGGTGGTGACCGGGTGCAGCGCGCCGCGCAAACTGGGGCTGCAGCTGCCGGATCTTGCCTCCCGCCTCGACTGGGGAGTGAGTTTCCACCTCGACGAGCTGGACGACGAAGGCAAGCTCAGTGCCCTGCAGCTGCGTGCCGAGCTGCGGGGCTTCAAACTGCCCATCGACGTGGGTCGCTTCCTGCTCAACCGCCTCTCGCGCGACATGCGCACCCTGCTCACCACTCTCAATCAGCTCGACAACGCCTCTTTCCGTGCCAAGCGCAAGCTGACCATCCCCTTTGTCAAAGAGATCCTCGAGCTCTGAGAACCTGGCCACGTTCTTACTGCGAGGCCGTGAGCAAGGCTCATGTGCTGCTCGGAATCCTTATGTATCCATATACACTCCGGTTCCTGCGCTGCTCTTCACCTTGCTGACGACCTCTCGTCACAGACCGTGAACAGATTCTATCGCTTTGTTCCTTCTCCCTTCGGGAGAAGGGCCTTTCAAAAAAGAAACCCCGGCCAGTGGCCGGGGTTTTGCTATCTCAAGGGCTCTCTCAAAGAGTTCCGTCTATCAGTGGAACTGATCTTCTTCGGTCGAGCCGGTCAGCGCGGTCACCGAGGATTGGCCACCCTGAATGACGGTGGTCACCTTGTCGAAGTAACCGGTACCCACTTCCTGCTGGTGTGCCACGAAGGTGTAACCCCGCTCGGCAGCGGCGAACTCCGGCTGCTGTACCATCTCGACATAGTGCTTCATCCCTTCGCCACGGGCGTACTGGTAGGCCAGTTCGTACATGTGGAACCACATGTTGTGGATGCCCGCCAGGGTGATGAACTGGTACTTGTAGCCCATGTCGGAGAGCTCCTGCTGGAAGCGGGCGATGGTGGCATCGTCCAGGTTCTTCTTCCAGTTGAAGCTCGGCGAGCAGTTGTAGGCCAGGATCTTGTCCGGGTACTGGGCCTTGATGGCCTCGGCAAACTTGCGCGCCTCGTCCAGATCCGGCTTGGCGGTTTCGCACCACACCATGTCGGCGTAAGGGGCATAGGCCAGACCGCGGGAGATGGCCTGTTCGATACCGGCCTGTACCTTGTAGAAGCCTTCTGAGGTACGCTCACCGGTCAGGAAGCCGGCATCGTACGGATCGGCATCCGTGGTCAGCAGGTCGGCGGCGTTGGCGTCGGTACGGGCGATCACCAGGGTGGTGGTGCCGCAGACATCGGCTGCCAGACGGGCCGCGATGAGCTTCTGCACCGCTTCCTGGCTCGGTACCAGCACCTTGCCGCCCATGTGGCCGCATTTTTTCACTGAAGCGAGCTGATCTTCGAAGTGCACGCCGGCGGCGCCCGCTTCAATCATCCCCTTCATCAATTCGAAGGCGTTCAGCACGCCGCCGAAACCGGCTTCGGCATCCGCTACTATGGGCAGGAAGTAGTCGATGAAGCCCTTGTCCTGCGGGCCCACCTTGTTGGCCCACTGGATCTGGTCGGCACGGGCGAAGGAGTTGTTGATGCGCTCCACCACCGACGGCACCGAGTTGGCCGGGTAGAGGGACTGATCCGGGTACATGGTGGAGGAGAGGTTGTTGTCCGCCGCCACCTGCCAGCCGGAGAGGTAAATTGCCTCGATGCCCGCCTTGGCCTGTTGCACTGCCTGACCGCCGGTCAGGGCGCCGAGGCAGTTTACATAGCCTTTCTTGGCGCCGCCGTGGATCAGTTCCCACAGCTTGTCGGCACCGCGCTGGGCCAGGGTGTGCACCGGTTGCAGGCTGCCACGCAGGTTTACCACGTCTTCGGCGCTGTAGCCGCGCTTGATCCCTTTCCAGCGGGGGTTTTCCGCCCAGTCTTTCTCGATAGCCTGGATCTGTTGCTCACGGGTCAGTGCCATATCAGTTCCCTCTTTCATTGATTTCACGTTTCCATTGACTTGTTATTGGCGAGCCCCGCTGGGGAGGCCCGTAGTTCAGAGCCGCTCGTAACCGGGCAGCGTCAGAAAATCGATCAGAGTATCGGCGCAGGTGATCTGTTCCATCAGTTCGCTCGCCTCGGCGAAGCGACCTGCCTGCCAACGCTCAGCCCCCACTTCGGCTTTGACCACCTCCTGCTCCTCGGCCAGCATCTGGCGGAACAGATCCTTGGTCACCACCTTGCCGTTCGACAGGCTCTTTCCGTGGCGGATCCACTGCCAGATGGAGGTGCGGGAGATCTCGGCGGTGGCGGCGTCTTCCATCAGCCCGTAGATGGGCACACAGCCGTTGCCGTTGATCCAGGCTTCCAGGTATTGCAGCGCCACCCGGATGTTGGTGCGCATGCCTGCCTCGGTGCGCTCACCCTCGCAGGGGGCCAGCAGTTCGGCGGCCGTGATGGGGGCATCCTGCTCGCGCAGCACGCCTATCTGGTTGCTGGCGCCAGCCGGGATGGCGGCGTTGAACACCGCCATGGCGGTATCGGCGAGGCCGGGGTGGGCTACCCAGGTACCGTCGTGGCCGTTGTTGGCTTCACGCTCTTTATCAGCCTTCACCTTGGCAAAAACCTGTTCATTCACGGCAGGATCTTTCGCCGGGATAAAGGCCGCCATACCACCCATGGCCAGCGCGCCGCGCTTGTGGCAGGTCTTGATCAGCAGCCGCGAATAGGCGGACAGGAACGGTTTGTCCATGGTCACGACCTGGCGGTCCGGCAGGACGCGATCGGGGTGGTTCTTCAAGGTCTTGATGTAGCTGAAGATGTAATCCCAGCGGCCGCAGTTGAGGGCAACGATGTGATCCTTCATCTGATAGAGCAGCTCGTCCATCTCGAACACCGCTGGCAGGGTTTCGATCAGCACGGTGGCCTTGATGGTGCCGCGGGGCAGGCCGAATTTGTCCTCGGTCCAGGCGAACACTTCGCTCCACCAGCGCCCTTCCAGATGGCTCTGCAGCTTGGGGACGTAGAAGTAGGGGCCAGAGCCCTTGGCCAGCAGCGCCTGATAGTTGTGCAGGAAGTAGAGAGCGAAGTCGAACAGGCCGCCGGGAATGGGAGCGCCATCGAAGGTGACATGTTTTTCCGGCAGATGCAGACCGCGCACCCGGCAGATGAGTACGGCCGGATCGGCGTTCAGGGTATAAGCCTTCCCTTCCGGGCTGGTGTAGGAGACGGTGCCGTTGACCGCATCGCGCAGGTTGATCTGACCCTCGATCACCTTGTTCCAGGCCGGTGCCAGCGAATCCTCGAAGTCCGCCATGAATACCTTGACGTTGGCGTTGAGGGCGTTGATCACCATCTTGCGCTCGACCGGGCCGGTGATCTCCACCCGCCTGTCTTGCAGGTCGGCGGGAATGCCGCGCACCGTCCAGTCTCCGGCGCGGATGTGGGCGGTTTCAGGCAGAAAATCGGGCAGCTCGCCGCCGTCAATGCGGGCCTGGCGCGCCACACGTTGTTTCAACAATTCGTCCCGTTGGGGAGCAAAGCGTTCCACCAGTTCGGATACCAGGGCCACCGCATCCGGCGTCAGAATTTGCGCGTAATCGGGATGCGTCTCGCCCTGGATGCGCAGACGAGCGCTGCAGTGGGTCTGGGCCGGTGCCGACATAGGGTTCACTCCTTTGAGAATTACATTTTGAACTAATTAACTACGACTAAAGTCGATCCCTGTTTTTTCAAACTTCCCGTAACAACGGGGTAACACGATTCATAAGGTGCGAAATATTGCTCTATTCGTCAACATGTTTTTTAAAACGCACGTTTTGGTCATGATGTTAAGTTGATGTTTATAAATAACTTATTAGATTAGCGTAAAAACTCTATGCAGATGGTTATGCTCTTGTTTTTCATCCCCTGCCGGTGGCGGATGGTGAGGGGGAGCATGGACGTAGCTGTGTAAGTTATTACGTAATAAAATTACAAATGCAAAAACAAATCCCGACCTAACTCCAAGCTTCTAAAAAACACATGTATGAAATGAAAGATGTAAACCCAGCAGGTATGTAACTCCTGCTGACGTTAAAGAGAGAACATTTGTTTAAAACAATGATGATCAAAAGGGGTCGAATGGGATCTGGTCGGCAGAAGAGGAGAAAGTGAGGCGCAATAACGTAGGTTTGTATCACTTGGGTGGATGAGGTGCCTGGGGGCGGGGAGGGGATGTGGTAGTGGATATGACTACTGTCGTTTAGTTATTTAGCATTTTATTGTTATTTGTGTCAGCGGGCCATCCTGGCCCTCAAAGGAGGTAAAACGGGGCGCCATTTCCAGTGCCGCTGCCATTTTATCCCGGTAGTTCAAGAGCGGCATGTCTGCGCCGTCGGCTCAGTAATCATCGTCCGGGGCCGCCAGATCGACGACATCGAGCCGCACGACCGGGCCGTGTTCGGTGGCATACTGATTGGTTGCGGACTCGGTATCCGGTTGGGGCTGGGGGGCGTACTCGGGCTGTATGTCAACTGCTTTGGTCATGGGTGCTTGCCTCATTGATTGCAAGCCGGTCGGTGACTCCATCACCCGCGCTCCCACCTCCCTGTTTGAACTGCCGGCGGAAAAGTTGCGTATCCTAGCGGGACTCTTGAAAGGTTTCAAGCGGTTCTGAATGAAATTTGTACCACAACTGTGTGGTGACTCTGCGACAGGTTCACCCAGGAAGAGCATTCAGACGGTCTGCTGATGCGCTGCGACAGTTGCGGCAGGAATATTAAAGCAGGCAAAAAAATAGCCCAGTCGCGAGACTGGGCTATTTTCGGGGAAATTGGTCGGTGTGAGAGGATTCGAACCTCCGACCCTCTACACCCCATGCAGATGCGCTACCTGGCTGCGCTACACACCGACGAGGTCAGTTCGAGCTGACGGAGGGAAGTCTAATGATCTGAGCAAATGGGTGCAACTCCTTTTTTATCAGGGAGATGCTGACTGCTTCTTTATTGTGCAGGCAAGATGCGACTTGGGGCTGTGGCGCAGATTTGGCATAATCGCCGCCCCGTATTGCTGGGGATCTCGCCATCATGCTGCTTGGCGGCGTTACCCGGTTGCGGGCAATGGTCGGCCGGCAATCAAGCTGCAAGTGCATCGCCGGCAACCCGTCACAGAGAGGAACCAGGGTGTGAAACCATCAGACATCACAGAGTCAGTGAGCCAGCGCGAGCAGGATGAACGCTGGATGCGCCATGCCATGGCGTTGGCCGAAAGGGCGGAGGGGATCGGCGAGATCCCGGTCGGGGCCGTGCTGGTGCTGGGTGACGAGATCGTGGGGGAGGGGTGGAACCGCTCCATCAGCGAGCACGATGCCTGTGCCCATGCCGAAGTAATGGCGATCCGGGCCGCCGGCGTTCGGCTGCAAAACTACCGTCTGCTCGATACCACCCTCTATGTCACTCTGGAGCCTTGCTGCATGTGCGCCGGTGCCCTCATCCACAGCCGGGTCAAGCGGGTGGTCTATGGTGCCCGTGATCTCAAGACCGGCGCGGCGGGCTCGGTGTTCGAGATCTTGCAGGACCCGCGCCACAACCACGGGGTCGAACTGACTGGCGGTGTGCTGGCCGATGCCTGCTCGGCCCAGTTGTCGGATTTCTTTCGGCGGCGGCGCGCCGAGAAAAAGGCCGCCAGATTGGCACTGCAACAAAGCGGCGGCTCCGCCGACTGAGAACGGCGAAGTCGGCGAGGTCGCCTTCGCGCTTTATATTTTCCTTTATCTTTTTGTAAAACAGATGGTTGGCAATACTATCCGCCAGCGGATCCTGGTCTGAATTCCCCTTCAAAATAACCTCTTCCCAGAGGGCCTTGATGTAACAAAACTGTCATGCAACCGCCATATAATGCCGCCAAGCCTAGCTCACATTGAGGTTTTGCATGTCATCGGAATCGATAAACTTAGGTATGGCGGGCAGCAGAAAGCGCCGTATCAAGGATAAGTTGGCCAAGTACGGGGTCACCACGGGTGGTGCTCTGGTATTGGTTGCTCTGTTGCTCATTTTCTTCTACCTGCTCTATGTGGTGAAACCCATCTTCAATGGCGCCACGATGGAGCCGACCGCGTCATTTACCTTGCCCGTGGCGGGCAAGACCGCCTGGCTCGGGGTGGAAGAGCAGAACGAGATTGGCTATCGCTTCAGCGACAAAGGCCAGGTCAACTTCTTCGCCGTCCAAGGGGATGGCAAGGTCAAGGTGGGCCAGGTGCTGGGTCAGGCGCAGGTGAAGGGTGACATCACCGCCGTCGCCCCTCCTGCGCCAGGCCAGAAGCTCATCGCCTATGGTTTTGCCGATGGCAAGGCCCAGGTGGTGCAGCCTTATTTCAAGGTCTCCTATCCCAACGACGTGCGGGTTATCGAGCCCAGCCTGCAGTCCCCCTTCGGCGAAGAGCCGGTCGTGGTGGACCCCCAGGGCAAGGCGCTGACGCTGATGGTGTTTGAGGCCACCAAGGACAAGATGGCCACCGCGGCCGTGACCGCCGATGGTCGTGGCGTGATGGCGGTGATGAGCGGCGAGGAGAACTTCCTCTCCGGTGACATCGAGTGGAGCGCCCAGAACTACAGCATCCCGTCCCTGCCGCGCCATGTGGATCAGATGCTGCTGACCCCCAACCTGCGCATTCTGTTCGTGCGCGAAGGCAACCGCCTCTCCGTTTACGACATTCACAACCTCAATGACATCTCTTTGCGCGATGTCATGGAGATCAACGCCCCCAACGCCAACGTGACCCGGGTCGAGCTGCTCTCCGGCGCCTCCTCCCTGCTGGTGGGCAACGACAACGGCGTCATCTCCCAGTGGTTCGAAGTGGCTCGGGATGGCAAGCGCCAGTTCACCCAGATCCGTGACTTCAAGGGCGATGGTGCCGTGGCGCAGCTGACCCCGGAGCACTTTCGCAAGGGCTTCATCAGTGCCGACAAAGAGGGCACCGTCAGCTTCTTCCACGCCACCGGCGAGACCAAGCTGCTGAGCGAGAAGGTGGAGGGCGGCGCCCTGTCGGCCCTGGCCATCTCCCCCCGTCACAACGTGCTGCTGATGCAGCAGGGGGATGCTTTCAAGCTGTTCGCGGTGGAGAACGAGCACCCCGAGGTGACCTGGTCGGCCCTCTGGCAACAGGTGTGGTATGAAGGCTATCCCGAGCCCCAGTACGTGTGGCAGTCCACCTCCGCCAGCAACGACTTCGAAGCCAAGCTGAGCCTGGTACCGCTGGTGTTCGGTACCTTGAAAGCCTCCTTCTATGCCATGGTGTTTGCGGTGCCGCTCGGCGTCGCCGGTGCCATCTACACCGCCTACTTCATGTCGGCGGGGCTGCGCAAATACGTCAAGCCGACGGTGGAGATCATGGCGGCCCTGCCGACCGTTATCCTCGGCTTCCTGGCCGGTCTGTGGCTCGCACCCATCATCGAGGGGGCGCTGCCCGGGGTAGTACTGCTGTTGATCCTGCTGCCGATGGGGATGCTGCTGACCGCCTTGATCTGGAACTACCTGCCGGAGCGCGGCAAATCCTGGCTGCCGGAAGGGTGGCACGCCATCTTGCTGATCCCGGTGCTGCTGCTGATTGGCTGGGGCGCCTTCGCTGTGAGCCCGCTCATCGAGAACGCCTTCATGCACGGTGATTCGCGCATCTGGCTGACCCACGAGATGGGCATCAAGTTCGACCAGCGCAACTCGCTGGTGGTGGGCATCGCCATGGGCTTCGCGGTCATTCCGACCATCTTCTCCATCGCCGAAGACGCGGTCTTCTCGGTGCCCAAGCACCTCACCCAGGGCTCGCTGGCGTTGGGGGCGACCCCCTGGCAGACCCTGAGCCGGGTGGTGATCCTCACCGCGAGCCCGGGCATCTTCTCGGCGGTGATGATGGGCCTTGGCCGCGCCGTGGGCGAGACCATGATAGTGCTGATGGCCACCGGCAACACGCCCATCATGGACTTCTCCATGTTCCAGGGGCTGCGCACCCTGGCCGCCAACATCGCGGTGGAGATGCCGGAATCGGAAGTGGGCAGCTCGCACTATCGGGTGCTGTTCCTCGCTGCCTTCGTGCTGTTCGTGTTCACCTTCTTGTTCAATACCCTGGCCGAGTTCATCCGTCAGCGGTTGCGTGAAAAATACAGCTCTCTGTGATGGGCTGCTCTGAAAGGACCGAGGAATCGACAATGGGTAAGTGGTTTAAATCGGGGGCCCCCTGGATCTGGATGACCGGCGGCGCCGTCAGCCTGAGTCTGGTAGCGGTACTGGGTCTGCTGCTGCTGATCGGCTGGCGTGGGCTGGTCTACTTCTGGCCCCATCCCATCTATGAGTGGCAACTGGAAGACGCCCAGGGCAACAAGAGCGTGCTGATCGGCGAAATCAACGACCGTGAGCTGGTGCCGGTAGAGCGGCTGCGGGCCGCCGGCCTGCCGCTGGAGGGGGAAGAGCGCGAGCTGCTGACCCGCTATCTGGTCAAGACCGGCAACCGTGAGTTCGTCGACCTGGACTTCCGTTGGGTACTGGAGACCGACATCAAGTCCCAGAGCCTGCCGACCGAGCTGGCCATGGTGGAGCGTGCGACCAACGGCAACTTCTACGGCTACATCGTCGGGGTGAAAGAGGATGGCAAGGCGCTGACCGAGAACCTGCATCCTGCCCTGCAGCGGGTGCTGGCGCGGGCCAACGGTCTCTCCGAGCAGGCCGACGATCTGCAAAAAGGCGACATCGGCAGCATCAACTATCAGCTGGAGCGGCTGCGCCTCAAAGAGCGCAAGGCCGAGCTGGACGACAAGCTGACCGATCAGCTTAAAGCCGAGCTGGCGAGTGAGCGTCAGGCCCTCAACGACCGTTATCAGGTACTGGAAAAAGAGCTGTTCTCCCTGCGTGCCCAGGCGGACAGAGACAGCATCACGGTCAAGGACATGCGCGGCGAGCTGGTGACCATGCCCATGTCCAAGGTGCTGGACGTGGTGTGGCCCAACGACATGAGTCTGCCGGCCAAGGTGGGCTACTGGTTCCACCAGATCGGCAAGTTTGTCTCCGACGATCCGCGCGAGGCCAACACCGAGGGCGGGGTGTTCCCGGCCATCTTCGGCACCGTGTTCATGGTGTTCCTGATGGCGATCATCGTGACCCCGCTCGGCGTGGTGGCGGCGGTCTACCTGCACGAATACGCGGGCAAGAACAGCCTGACCAAGATCATCCGCATCGCGGTGATCAACCTGGCGGGCGTGCCCTCCATCGTGTACGGCGTGTTCGGTCTGGGCTTCTTCGTCTACACCCTCGGTGGTTCGCTGGACCAGCTGTTCTATCCGGAAGCGCTGCCGAGCCCGACCTTTGGCTCCCCCGGTGTCATCTGGTCGGCGCTGACCCTGGCCATCCTGACCCTGCCGGTGGTGATCGTCTCCACCGAAGAGGGGCTGGCCCGGATCCCGAGCACCATTCGCCAGGGCTCGCTGGCACTGGGAGCCACCCAGGCCGAGACCCTGTGGCGCATCGTGCTGCCGATGGCGAGCCCGGCCATCATGACCGGCCTCATCCTGGCCATCGCCCGCGCGGCCGGTGAAGTGGCGCCGCTGATGCTGGTGGGGGTGGTGAAGCTTGCTCCCACGTTGCCGATGGACGGCAACTTCCCGTACCTGCACGTGGAGCGCAAGTTCATGCACCTGGGCTTCCACATCTATGACGTCGGCTTCCAGAGCCCCAACGTCGAGGCGGCGCGTCCGCTGGTCTACGCCACCTCCTTCCTGCTGGTGACGGTGATCGTCGGCCTTAACCTGACGGCCATCGGGATCCGCAACCACTTGCGCGAGAAATTCCGGTCGCTGGAACATTGATAGACCAGCCACCACAGAGACGGGCAGGGAACGGGGTTCCCTGCCAGCCAAGCGTTCCGGCCGCGGGCCCTGAAAGTGCCCGCCGCCACCGACAGATTTTGAGGTAACAGATGATCAACGTAACGACCGCATCCAGCCAGCACACCGCGACCGACCTGCTCAACCTGAGCCCGGAGCAGACCGCGCTGGAAGTGAAGGATCTCAACCTGTACTACGGCAACAAGCAGGCGCTGTTCAACGTCAACATGAAGATCCCAAAGGGCCAGGTCACCGCCTTCATCGGCCCCTCCGGCTGCGGCAAGTCTACTCTGCTGCGCTGCATCAACCGGATGAATGACCTGGTGGAGATCTGCCGCATCGAGGGCGAAATCCAGCTGCACGGCCACAACATCTACGACAAGAGCGTCGATGTCTCCGCCCTGCGTCGTCAGGTGGGCATGGTGTTCCAGCGCCCCAACCCCTTCCCCAAGTCCATCTACGAGAACGTGGTCTATGGCCTGCGTCTGCAGGGAATCAACGACCGCCGTACCTTGGACGAGGCGGCAGAGCGTTCCCTGCGCGGCGCAGCCCTGTGGGACGAGGTGAAGGATCGGCTGCACGACAACGCCTTCGGCCTCTCCGGCGGTCAGCAGCAGCGACTGGTGATTGCCCGTGCCATCGCTATCGAGCCGGAAGTGCTGCTGCTCGATGAACCGACCTCGGCGCTCGACCCCATCTCCACCCTCACCATCGAGGAGCTGATCAACGAGCTCAAGAGCCAGTTCACCGTGGTGATCGTGACCCACAACATGCAGCAGGCGGCGCGGGTGTCGGATCAGACCGCCTTCATGTACATGGGCGAGCTCATCGAGTACTCGGACACCAACACCATCTTCACCACCCCGGCCAAGAAGAAGACCGAAGACTACATCACCGGTCGTTACGGCTAAGGAATGCTGGCGATGGAGATGAGCAAGATGAGCATCAACAAACAGATTACCGGTCAGTTCAACGACTAAGGCATACTCGGAGCATCAAGGATTATTTGTATGGACAATATGAACCTCAACAAACACATCTCCGGTCAGTTCAATGCCGAGCTCGAGAGCGTGCGCAACCAGGTGCTGGTGATGGGCGGGCTGGTGGAGCAGCAGCTGACCGACGCCATCGCGGCGATCCACGATCAGGATCTGGACGCGGCGCGCAAGATCGTCGCCAACGACCACAAGGTCAACGCCATGGAAGTGGCGATCGACGAGGAGTGCACCCGCATCATCGCCAAGCGCCAGCCCACCGCCTCCGACCTGCGACTGGTGATGGCCATCATCAAGACCATCACCGATCTCGAGCGCATCGGCGATGTGGCGGACAAGATCGCCCGCATGCTGACCGACAACGCCAACAAGCCGCAGCCGCCGCTGGTGTCGCTGGAGAACATGGGGCGTCGCACCATCAAGATGCTGCACGATGTGCTGGACGCCTTCGCCCGCATGGATCTGGACGCGGCGCTGGCGGTCTACAAGGAAGATGACAAGGTGGATCGGGAGTACGAGTCCATCATTCGCGAGCTGATGACCTACATGATGGAAGATCCGCGCACCATACCGCAGGTGCTCAACGTGCTGTGGGCGGCGCGGGCCATCGAGCGGGTGGGGGATCGCTGCCAGCATATCTGTGAGTACATCGTCTACTACGTCAAGGGCAAGGACGTGCGCCACACCAAGGCGGACGATCTGGGCACCCTGCTGGGGAAAGGGTGAGTCTGAGATGAATAAAAAGGCGCTTTGAGCGCCTTTTTTGTTGCCTTTTCAGTCAGTGCAAGATATCGCCACCCGCTTGGCGCTTTTCTGCTAGAATATGCCCCCTGTGTGAGTCCCGGATTGACTCACGGTCCGGTCCCCCGGACCCAGTTTGCCGTCTTGTGCTAAGGCGGCTGTTGCAATAGGTTAATCATGAGTTTTGCCGATAGTTTATTTTTCCTGATGCTGCTGGTCGCCGGCAGCGTGTTCTTCTCTCTCTCCGAGATCTCCCTCGCCGCCTCCCGCAAGATCAAGTTGCAGGTGATGGCCGATGAGGGCAACCGCCATGCCGAAAAGGTACTGGCACTGCAGGCCCAGCCGGGCAACTTCTTTACCGTGGTGCAGATCGGGCTCAACACCGTCGCCATCCTGGGCGGTATTCTGGGCGAGTCTGCCCTGAACCCGGCCATCAAGGCGTTCATCTCCGAGTTCTATCAGGGGCCCTGGCTGGGCGAGATCAGCTCGGCAGCCTCCTTCGTGTTCGTCACCGGCATGTTCATCCTGATCGCCGATCTGATGCCCAAGCGCCTCGCCATGACCATGCCGGAGCGGATCGCCGTGGTGGTGGTGCGCCCCATGCTGCTGTGCGTCACCCTGCTGATGCCGCTGGTGTGGCTGTTCAACGGCATGGCCAACGGCCTGTTCCGCCTGCTGCGCATCTCCATGGTGCGCAACGACGAGATCACCTCCGACGATATCTATGCGGTGATGGATGCGGGCGCCGAAGCGGGCGTCATCCAGCGCGAGGAGCACCAGCTCATCGAGAACGTGTTCGAGCTGCAGTCCCTCGGCGTCACCTCCGCCATGACCGCGCGCGAGAGCCTCATCTACTTCACCCTGCAAGAGGGCGAGGAGAGCATCAAGGCCAAGATTGCCGAACACCCCCACAACAAGTTCCTGGTGTGTGACCACAACCTCGACAGCATCAAGGGCTTCGTCGACTCCAAGGAGCTGCTGATCCGGGTCATCAGCGGCCAGAGCATCGACCTCAACAGCGGCTCGCTGGTGCAGAACGTCATCATCATCCCCGACACCCTCAACCTCTACGAGGCGATGGAGTACTTCAAGAACCACAGGGGTGACTTTGCCGTGGTGATGAACGAGTACGCCCTGGTGGTGGGGATCGTCACCATGAACGACCTGATGAGCACCGTCATGGGCGAGTGGGCCACCCACGTGGTGGAAGAGCAGATCGTGCAGCGGGACGAGAACTCCTGGCTGGTGGACGGGGTGACCCCCATCTCCGACGTGATGCGCGCCTTCGACATCGAGGAGTTCCCGGAAAACCAGAATTATGAAACCATCGCCGGTTTTATCATGTATATGCTGCGCAAGATTCCTAAGCGAACCGATTCGGTCAAATACGCCGGTTACAAGTTCGAAGTGGTGGACATCGACAGCTACAAGATTGACCAGCTGCTGGTCACCCGGGTCGAGCCCACGCCGGCCGAGAAACCCGCTCAGGAATCGTAAAAGGAGCTAGTTAGCAATCATGAAGATGCAGTCTCATTCCCGTGCGCTGGCCTGTGTAGCGCTCGCCCTGGCACTCGGTGCCTGCAGCCAGAGCGCACCGCGCAAGGCCACCACAGTCGCCAAACCGGCAGCCTCCAAGGCGGCCGTGGTGGTGCCGCAGCAGGACCCGGATGCGGTGGTGCAAAGCGCCGTGGCGGAGCCGAGTCCGGTGTTCGACGAGGAGTATCACGGCCCGGATCAAGGATCGCTCGAGTCGGTGACCGCCCTGTTTGCCCGTGGCTACATCGAATCGGCCATGCGCGAGACCATGCTGGCGGCGGTGCACAGCGACTACCCGCTGCTGGGCATGCGGGACGTGCGCCTGACCGATCCGGTGGCCAAGTTCCTCACCTCGGCCCAGGCACGCACCACGGCTCACGACTACCTCTATGCCGGGGTGCAGCGCCGGCTGGGCCGCCCGCTCAGCCCCGCCCAGTGGGAGCAGATCTGGCAGGGGTATCCCCAGCAGGGTCGGGTGTCCGACTGGGTCAAGCAGACCAAGCGGGTACTGGCCGGGCGTTGAGCCGCCAGTGCACCTGTTGCCACAAGAGGCCACCTTCGAGTGGCCTCTTGTCGTTTCTCATCCTGGTGTTGAGCTTTCAACAGCCATACCTCCCTTCCTTTGCCGTTATCTCCCTGAGCTTGTTCAGATTTGTTCGTAGCACCCGATTGCCTCTTGTTCTACTTTGGGTCATGATGAAAAGGCATTCTAGCCGTCTAGATGTTTTGATGGCTTTTTGGCTTGGCACAATAAATACCCGTCACGACGGGGACACGCAGAGAGACAGAGATGGATACAAAGGATTTGTGGGTACTGGATGGTGGCATGGGACGCGAGCTGGCACGGCGGGGCGCGCCGTTTCGCCAGCCGGAGTGGTCGGCGCTGGCCCTGATGGAGGCCCCCGAGACGGTGCGCGAGGTGCATCAGGCCTATGTGGCGAGCGGGGCCCGGGTCATCACCACCAACAGCTATGCGCTGGTGCCGTTTCATATTGGTGATGCGCGTTTTGTGGCAGAGGGGGAAGGGCTGGCGGCGCTGGCCGGCCAGCTGGCCCGCGAGGTGGCCGACGAGCAGCCGGGCAGCGTGCAGGTAGCCGGTTCCTTGCCGCCGCTGTTTGGTTCCTACCGCGCCGACTTGTTCGACGCAGGCCGGGTGAGCGAGCTGGCGACCCCGCTTATTCGGGCGCTCTCGTCCCACGTGGATCTCTGGCTGGCGGAGACCATGAGCCTCATCGCCGAGCCGCTGGCGATCCGGGCCCTGCTGCCCGAGGATGGCAAGCCGTTCTGGGTCTCCTTCACTCTGGAAGACGAGGCGCCGGGCAGTGAGCCGACCCTACGCTCCGGCGAGCGAGTGGCCGATGCGGTTACCGCGCTGGCATCGGCCGGGGTGGACGCCATCCTGTTCAACTGCTGTCAGCCCGAGGTGATCGAAGGGGCGCTCAGGGTGGCCGGCGCCGCTTTGCAAGAGCAGGGTCGCAGCGACATCCGGCTCGGCGCCTATGCCAACGCCTTCCCGCCCCAGCCCAAGGAGGCGACCGCCAACGACGGGCTGGACGAGATCCGCACCGATCTGGGGCCGCTGGATTACCTCGGCTGGGCCGAGCGCTGGCGTGGGATTGGAGCCTCCCTCATCGGCGGTTGCTGCGGCATCGGGCCGGAACATATCCAGGCACTGAGCAGTCGGCTGCGCTAAGGAGCGCCCATGAAAGAGAGCAAGATCGGGCTCTGGTCCCTCACCGCGCTGGTGTTCAGCTCCATGGTGGGGGCGGGCATCTTCAGTCTGCCCCAGAACATGGCCGAGGTGGCCGGCGCGCGCGCCGTGCTGATCGGCTGGGCCGTCACCGGGGTTGGCATCCTGGCGCTGGCCATGAGTTTTCTGTATCTGTCACGATTAAGGCCGGATCTCGATGGCGGCATCTACAGCTATGCCCGCGCCGGCTTTGGCGATCTGGTGGGTTTCTTCTCCGCCTGGGGCTATTGGCTCTGCGCCACCATCGGCGTGGTGGGCTATCTGGTGATCGCCTTCGCGGCGCTGGGCAGCTTCGTCGACACCCCGCAGCGGGTCTGGTTTGGCGAGGGCAATACCCTGGCGGCCTTCATCGGTGAATCCTGCATCCTCTGGGCGGTGCACCTGCTGGTGGCCCGCGGCGTGCAGCAGGCGGCCCTGTTCAACCTGGTGGCGACCCTGGCCAAGAGCCTGCCGTTGCTGCTGTTCATCCTGTTCGCCTGCTACTGGTTCGACCCGGTCACCTTCGCGGCGGATCAGCAGGGCAGAACCCTGGCAACGCCGGTCTCCGAGCAGGTGCGCAACACCATGCTGATCACCCTCTGGGTCTTCACCGGCATCGAGGGGGCGGCGGTGCTGTCGGCCCGGGCCAGACACAAGCGGGACGTGGGCACCGCCACCGTGCTCGGGGTGGTGCTGGCGCTGCTGCTCTATGTGCTCATCTCGGTGCTGGCGCTGGGGATCCTGAGCCGCCCCGAGCTCGCGGCCCTGCCCAATCCCTCCATGGCGGGGTTGATGGCCCAGATGACTGGCTCCTGGGGCAAGCTGCTCATCAGCGTCGGCCTCATCGTCTCGGTGCTCGCCTCCTACGTGAGCTGGACCCTCTTCTCGGCCGAGGTGCCGTTCAGTGCGGCGCGCCATGGCGCCTTCCCGGCCATCTTCCGGCGCCAGAACCGCAATGGTACCCCCATCGCATCGCTGTGGCTTACCAGCCTGACGGTGCAGGGCTGCCTGCTGCTGGTGTGGCTGCTTGGCAAGGGCTACACCAACCTGCTGCTTATCTCCACCTCGATGATCCTGGTGCCCTATCTGCTGATCGGCCTGTTCCTGCTCAAGCTCTCCTTGCGTAGGGAGGGCAATGGCCTGATGCGGGTGGTGGCGCTGGTATCGAGCGGTTACGGCCTCTGGCTGCTCTACGCCGCCGGGGTGGAGTACCTGCTGCTCTCCTTGCTGCTCTACGGGCCGGGTCTGCTGCTGTTTCTCTACAGCCGCCGCCAGCTGGGGGCCGAACTGCGGCTCAGCGGGCGCGAGCGGCTGCTGGCCGGGGTGACGCTGCTGAGCCTGATCCCCGCCATCTGGTCTTTTGCCCATGTCTGAGTGAGGTGTGACCCAATGCAAGAGAGCGCCCAAGGGGCGCTCTCTTTTTATCTGCGACGCGCACTTTTTTAGCGGCGGCAAGGACTTAGTGGCTGGCGGGACCGGCCGGTTTGCCAAACAGCACCGCGAGTTTTTGCCGCCAGGGGAGGCCGCGGGCCTCTTGCAGCATGTCGCGCCACTCATGGAAGGTGAGGGTGAGCGGGTTGAAGCTGTGGATCGGCTTGGTGATGCCGAAGCGACACGGCTCGCCTAAGTCTTCTTCCACGAAGGTGCCAAACAGCCTGTCCCAGATAATGAGCACGCCGGCGAAGTTGCGATCTATGTATTTGGCGTTGCTGGCGTGGTGCACCCTGTGGTGGGAGGGGGTGTTGAAAACCCACTCCAGCCTGCCGAGCTTGCCCACCACCTGGGTGTGGACGAAGAACTGAAAACCCAGGCTCAAGAGCACGGTGGCCACCACGGCCTCGGGCGGGAAGCCGATGAGGATCATCGGGATCCAGAACAGCCACATGCCGGAGACCGGGTACATCAGACTCTGGCGAAAGGCGGTGGAGAGGTTGAGCCGCTCCGAGCTGTGGTGCACCACGTGTGAGGCCCAGAG
This sequence comes from Aeromonas sp. CD, assembly GCF_033349375.1. Lineage (NCBI taxonomy): Bacteria > Pseudomonadati > Pseudomonadota > Gammaproteobacteria > Aeromonadales > Aeromonadaceae > Aeromonas > Aeromonas sp. CD. The sequence goes on along the minus strand of NZ_CP137631.1, from coordinate 3,200,339 downwards.
CCAACGCACGTGGTGACTGGCGAAGTGGAACAGCCAGTAGCAGAGATCCTGCAACAGAAAGAGCAGCAACAGGCTCCAGAGGTTGAGATCGATATCCAGCAGCCGCCAGCCCCAGAGGGCGTCGTAGAGGTAGGCGATGGCGATGGCCGTCAGCGCATCGCCCCCCTGATGCATCAGCGCCAGGGTGGCGTTGGCGAAGAGATCCTTCCACTGGTAGCCGGCGGTGGGATAGGCGGCGCCATGCTTGCGCAGGTAGAACATCTCCCAGCCGATGAAGGCCAGAAAGAGCGGCGAGAGGTAGAGCAGGAGCAGTTGCACATCCATGTCGGGTATCCAGTCAGAGCAATTGCTCTCCAGCATAAAGGATGAATTTAATCTTTCATTAACAATTTTCACCCGATGGCCGTCGCCATCTGACGCTGGCGGCGGGAGTCCGCAAACGCATGGCCATGAAAGGGCGTGATGGCCCTCTGAGCCATGGCGCAGTGACTATGCTTGATGAGGCTTTCTACCTCTGGAGTGGCAGATGATGCGGCTGTGGTGCTGTTTGTTGATGGGAGTCTGCCTGCTGGCGCAGGCCAAGACCCGGGTCGAGATCCTGGCCGATGCCAACTATCCGCCCTACTCCTGGCAGGAGGGGGAGGAGGTGAAGGGGATCTATGCCGACATAGTGCGCAGCGTGACGGCCTCCATGGACGAGTACGAGGTGGTGCTCAAGGCCATGCCCTGGCGGCGGGGTCTCAGCATGGTGGAACAGGGCAGTGCCTTCGCCATCTTTCCGCCCTACTACCAACCCGACAGCCGCCCCTGGATGTGGCCCTACTCCCAGCCCCTGCTCGACGAGGAGCTGGTGGTGATGTGCGGCGCCGGGGTGGCGGTCAATACCCCGCAGGCGCAGTTCCCGGCCGACTACTACGGGCTGCGCTTTGGCATGAATGCCGGTTTTACCATAGGTGGTGCCCCCTTCTGGCAGGCCGTTCAGCAGCAGAAGATCGGGTTGGAGGAGGTGAAGAGCAACCGGGAGAACCTGCTCAAGATAGTGCGCGGCCGGGTGGACTGTACCGTCAACGACCGCCTCTCCCTGCTCTATGAGCTGCTCAACATGATCAAGGGCAACCAGCTGGCGGTGGCCGACATGTCCCAGCTCAAACAGGGGCCGGTGCTCAGCAAGGAGCAGGGGTTTCTCGGCTACAGCCGCAAGGGGGAGTTTGACTTCAAGGAGGACTTTGCCGAGCAGTTCGACAAGCGGCTCTACGAGCTCAAGAAGCGGGACGGGATCCGAACCATAGTGGAGCGTTATCTGGGAAAGTCCCCGCGCTGAACTGATAAGGGAGCCAGTCAGATTTAGCCGGTAAACACAGGGTGTCGGCCAACAGCAGAGGGACTGAGAGTCCCTCTGCTGTTTTTGGTGGGTCACCGGTGACGGCGGCGGGAAAGGCAGCACCACAGGGCGTCGCCGGCACAGATCCGGGTGACCATCATAGACCTTGTACGCATCACCGCCATCTGGCGACTGGTCTGTTTGATAAATCAATGTAACCTGTTGTTTTTATATGATTAGTGAGGTGGTTATGCAGTGGGTGAAAAGAGGGGTTGTCATCGCCCTGGTGTGGAGTGGCAGTGTGTGGGCCGATCCCGCTCAGGAACTGGTCAATCTGCTCAACAGCGAACAGCAGGCGGAGCAGCTGCAGGCCCAGATGCAGGCACAGATGATCCCGCTGATCATCCGGGGCGCCGGTGAACATGCACAGGAGTTGGCCCAGCACCGCGATGTACTGGAAGCCTGGGTGAGCCGTTACCTCTCCTGGGGGGCCATGAGTAACGAAGTGGCCGCTATCTACCGCAAGCATTTCACCGAGGCTGAGCTCAAGGCGCTGATCGCCTTTTATCAGAGTCCGGTCGGGAAGAAATCCCTGGATACCATGCCGGCCATCTTTCAGGAGAGCTCGCTGGTGGGCCAATCTCTGGCAGAGCGCAACATGCCGGCACTGCAAGCCATGCTGGATGAAGCAAAACGCAAAGCGACAAAATAGATATGGTCGGCAGGGCATCAACGCAAAGAGGGAGCCATGGGCTCCCTCTGCTGCTTTTTATCGCCGGCGCTATTACAGCACCTGGCTCAGGAACTGGCGCAGGCGCGGGGAGGGGGGATTGTCGAAAAAGTCCGTCGGCTTCTCGTCTACCAGCAGCTCGCCGCTCTCCATAAAGAGCACGCGATCTGCCACCTCACGGGCAAAGCCCATCTCGTGGGTCACCACCACCATGGTCATCCCCTCGCGGGCCAGCCCCTTCATCACGTCCAGCACTTCGCCCACCATCTCGGGGTCGAGCGCGCTGGTGGGCTCGTCAAACAGCATGATGCGCGGCTGCATGGCGAGCGCCCGGGCGATGGCCACCCGCTGCTGCTGGCCGCCGGAGAGCTGGGAGGGGTAGCTCTCGGCCTTGGCCGACAGGCCGACTTTGAGCAGCAGGGCCTTGGCTCTGTCTTCGGCATCGCGACGCGACAGCCCGCGCACCTTCTGCGGGGCGAGGCAGATGTTGTCCAGCACGTTCAGATGGGGGAAGAGGTTGAAAGACTGGAACACCATGCCCACCTCCTCCCGCAATTTGTTGACGTCACCGGGTTCGGTCAGGCTGATGCCATCCACCACGATATTGCCGTCGTTGATGGTCTCCAGCTGGTTGAGGGTGCGCAGGAAGGTGGACTTGCCGGAGCCGCTGGGGCCGACGATCACCACCACTTCCCCCTCGGCGACCTGGGTGCTGACGTTCTTGAGGGCGTGCACCTCGGTGCCGTAGAACTTCTCCACGCCGCTGGCCTTGATAATGGGATCAGTTGCTGCGCGCATATTTCACCTCCAGACGACGCACCGGGAAGGGGCAAGGGATGCCGGTGATGGCAGAACTTCTCGACACAGGTTGTGTCTTGATAATCGGATCAGTTGCTGCGCGCATATTTCACCTCCAGACGACGCACCGGGAAGGGGCAGGGGATGCCGGTGATGGCAGAACTTCTCGACACAGATCGTGCCTTGATAATCGGATCAGTTGCTGCGCGCATATTTCACCTCCAGACGACGCACCAGGAAGGAAAGGGTGCCGGTGAGCACCAGATAGAGCAGGGCCACGGTGAACCACACCTCGAACGGGCTGAAGGTGGAGCTCACCACCTCGCGCCCCGCCTTGGTGAGATCGGTGATGGAGATGACAGAGACCAGCGAGGAGTCCTTGATAAGGTTGATGAACTGGCCTGCCAGCGGCGGCAGCACCCGCTTGAAGGCCTGCGGCAGGATGACGTAGCGCATGGTCTGGGCCGAGGTCATGCCGAGGCTTCTGCCCGCTTCCATCTGCCCCTTGTGGATGGAGCTGATGCCGGCACGGACGATTTCCGCCACGTAGGCGCCGGTAAAGACCGCCAGTGCCGCCACCCCGGCAGTGAATCGGTCGAGGTTCAGCACGGTGCCGATGAAGAAGTAGACGATGAAGATCTGCACCAGCAGCGGGGTGCCGCGGATGAGCTCCACGTAGGTAACCGCCAGGTTGCGCAGGGCGGGGTTGGGGGAGAGTCGGGCCAGCCCGGCCAGGGTGCCGAGCAGGATGGCGAAGATGCCCGCCACCAGCGAGAGTTTGACCGTGACCCAGACGCCCCAGGCGATGGGGCCGGCAGTCCAGCTCAGCTGGGTGTCGAGGGTGTCGCCACGAAAGACGGTGTCCCCTTCCGCTACCTGACCGCCGCTGGTTGCGATGGCTTGGCGCTGGTTGGGATCGAGGTCGTTTTGCAAAAACAGCTTGCCCTTGTCGGCCTCGGTGGTGCCGGCGACCACGGTACCGTCAAATTCGGCGTAGTTTTTCTGTTCCGCCTGATAGGCGATGTACTGGGGGATCCGCTCCCAGCGCCAGGTGTAATCCACCGATTGCACGGCCTTGTAGATGCCAAAGATGGCGGCCAGCACGATCAGCAGGAAGATCCCGTGCCAGAGCAGTTGATTGGGTTGTTTTTCCATCTGTCTTGTTGGGTTGTGCACTGTCGCAACCTCGTTGTAGTTATTGTGTGGGGATCTGCGTGAAGGGGCGGCGGGCCGCCCCTTGCGAGGTTACTTGAGCTGGTTCAGCCAGGCGGTGGACTCGAACCACTTCTGGTAGAGGCGGTCATAGCTGCCGTCGCCCTTGATTTGGCGCAGGTAGTTGTTGAACCAGTTGAGGGTGTCCTGGTCGCCCTTGCGGATGGCCCAGGCCAGCGGTTCGAAGGTGAACGGCTTGTCGAGGTGCACCACGGCGCCCTTGTTCTGGGTGGCGAAGATGGCGTTGTAGGGCAGGTCGTAGACGAAGGCATCGACCTTGCCGTTGATCACTTCCAGCTTGGCGTCATCCTGGGTTTCAAACTGCAGCAGGGTGGCTTTCGGGATCAGACGCTTGACTGCCTGCTCGCCGGTAGTGCCGAGCTTGACCGCGATCTTGTACTTGGGATCGTTGAGGTCGGTGAAGGATTTGATCTCGCCGGCCTTGTCCTTGCGCAGGACGATGGTCTGCCCGACCACGATATAGGGGTCGGCAAAGTTGACGCGCAGGTTGCGCTGGGGGGTGACGGTCATGCCGCCCATGATGACGTCGAACTTGTCGGTCAAAAGGGCCGGAATGATGCCATCCCAGGCGGTGTTGACGAACTCGACCTTCACGCCCATCTCCTTGGCGACCATCTTGGCCAGATCCACGTCAAAGCCGATGTACTGGCCCTGCTTGTTGGTCATTTCGAAGGGTTGATAGCCGGCGTCGAAACCGACCCGCAGCACGCCGCGCTCCAGCACGGCATCCAGGGTGGAAGTGGGCGCCGCATTGGCCAGCCCGCACAGCAGCAGGGTAGAAAGAATGAGTTTTTTGATCATAAGTGACGTCTCTGTCAAAAGTGTGTTCGGCCTTGAACCTGATCCCGTGCGACTCCGTGGCACAAGAGACTGCTGCATCCGGCAACAGGGCAAGACAGGATTATTGTCTTGATTGAGGCAAAAGCCCCATATGAGATTCTATTTGTCGCGAGCTGAGTGAAAAATGTACCAAATTCCGATTGTGCCAGATGACTCAATAGGTTAGTGGCGCTTTTTTCCCGTGGCGACACTCATAAAATCACACGAAAACAACATATCTATCTAATGAGACGGGTTCAAGCCAAAAATGTATTCAGCACATTTTGTTACAGGCCAGCCCGTCACCAGCAGTGTCAATTGTTGCTCACCTGGCCACCAAGTGCCAAAAAACAGATTCGAATGAATTTATTGTGTGCGATTGCCACCCACCAGATGATTTTTAATTGAGGATTTAGTCAGACACCGCTGGGTCTTGTTTTGCGCTTCCAATATACTCAGTTACCTTCGTTTAGTGGCACTGGTATGGACGCCTCAATACTGCTCAAGCTGGATGTATTCACCCTGATGATCATGGCGCTGGGTGGCTACAGCCTCGGCTTCATCACCCTCTCCATCATCTGGTCGACCCACAGGGAGATCCCCGGACTCGGATACTGGTGGTGGTCCAGTCTGTGCGCACTGGCGGCCCAGAGCCTCTTTACCCTGCAGGCCTTCATGCCGAGTCTGGCGGGGATCTGGCTGGCCAATCTGCTGATCACCGTCTGCATCGCCCTGATGCCGCTGGCGTTGCAGCGTTTCTTCGGCCAGCCCCTCAGCTGGTCTGCCAGCGGCTGGTTCATGCTGATCTATGTGCTGATCCTGAGCTGGAGCATTGCCTTCAACGATCAGATGGCCCCCCGGGTGCTGCTGGCCTGCCTGAGCTACATGGTGCTGGGGGCGGTGATCGTCTTTCTCATCTGGCGGCACGGCTATCCCGCCTATCTGCCCGCCGTACTGGTGTTCACCGTGGTCAACATCCTGCTCTACGGCTTCAACCTGCTGCGCATGGCATTTCTGCTGCAGGGGGACGCCAGAGTCTTGATGGATCAGAGCGGTGTCAACGTACTGCCTTTCCTCTCCATGCTGATGGGCAGCTACCTCTCCACCTTCGGGGTGCTGCTGCTCTGCACCCAGTACCGGGCACTGGCCCTGCGCCAGCAGGCGAGCCACGATCCACTCACCGGTCTGCTCAACCGGCGCGGCTTCATGGAGCTGATGGCCCGGCGCCGGATGACCGAGTTCGGCGCCCTGGCGGTGCTGGATCTCGATGACTTCAAGCAGATCAACGATCGCCATGGTCATGAGATGGGGGATCGGGTGCTGGCAGCGGTGGGGGCCTATCTCGGCGCTCAGCAGGCGCTGGTGGCCAGTCGCTTTGGCGGCGAGGAGTTCGTGTTGCTGTTGCCGCAGGAGGATGAAGTGGCGCAGCAGCAGCGCTGCGAGCAGATCATCCGCTCTCTGGCGGCGCAGGACATGCAAGGGATCGGCATCACCGTCAGCATGGGGCTAGTGCGCTGCCAGCACAGCTGGCACTTCGACACCCTGTTCAGCCAGGCGGATCGCGCCCTCTATCAGGCCAAGCGGGAGGGCAAGAACCGGGTCTGCCGGCTGGCACAAGCCTAGCCGGTCAATCGGCGTCGCGGGGGCGCGGCGCCTGCGCCTTGAGGAAGGGGAGCAGCAGCAGGGCGGAGACGCCGGCGGCCACCGAGATCACCACGAAGAAGCCCTGCCAGTGCCAGATCTCCAGCACCCTCGCCAGCGGATAACCAGAGAGCGCCGCCCCCATGTAGGCAAACAGACCGACAAAGCCGGTGGCGGCCCCCGCCGAATTCTTGTGGGAGCACTCGGCCGCCGCCATGCCGATCAGCATCTGGGGGCCGAACACGAAGAAACCGATGGTGAAGAAACAGGCCGCCTGCATCACATAGCTGAAGAAGGGCATCAGCCAGAGCGATCCCACCGCCAGCAATATTCCCACCGCAAAGATGAGGTTCATCGGCCCGCGGTTGCCGTTGAACAGCTTGTCCGATCCCCAGCCCGCCACCAGGGCACCGATAAAACCACCCACCTCGAACATGGAGATGGCCGAGTTGGCGCTCATCAGATTGAAGCCGCGCTGCTCGGTCATGTAGAGATTGCCCCAGTCGTTGATGGCGGTGCGTACCACGTAGACCAGCACGTAGCAGCAGGCCAGCAGCCAGATATAGGGGTTGCCGAGCACGTATTTGCGCAGGATCTGGCGATGGGAGAGGCCGGCATCCTGGGTCTGCTGGGCCAGCTCCATGGCGTCGTTTCGCCACTCGCCCACCGTGGGCAGCCCCATGGCGGCCGGGGTATCGCGCAGCCGCCAGCAGAGGAACAACCCCGCGAGGATGGCGATCAGGCCGGGCACTATCATGCCGTAGCGCCAGCCGTGCTGCAGGGCCAGGGTGCTGACGATGAGGGGAATGAGCGCGCCGCCCACGTTGTGGGCCGTGTTCCAGGCCGACCACCAGAAGCCGCGCTCGCTGCGCGAGTACCAGCTGGTGAGCAGCTTGGAGCAGGGAGGCCAGCCCCAGCCTTGGAAGAAGGCGTTGGCCACCCAGAGGGCGGCGAACAGCCACAGCGACGACGAGAGCCCGAACAGTATGTTGATGACCCCGGTCGCCATCAGCCCGAGTCCCATGAAGTAGCGCGGGTTGGCGCGGTCGCTGATGATGCCGGAGAAGAACTTGGAGCAGCCGTAGGTGATGTAGAACAGGGTCCACAGCATGCCGATGTCGGCCTTGTTCAACATGCCGCTGGCCAGCATGTCCGGCATGGCGAAGTTGAAACTCTTGCGGGTGAAGTAGAACACCGCGTAACCCAGATACATGGTCAGCAAGATGTGCAGCCGCCAGTGGCGATAACAGGCGTCGATCTCGGCCTGATCGCGGATGAGGGGCTGGGGCGGTGCGCTTCTCATGAAACTGAGCATCAGGCGGTTCTCCCCTGCGACTGGGTGTTACTCATGACTCTCCTCCCGTTTGCGGCCGGGCAGGGTCACGGTCAGCTGGGTACCGTGCACGCAGGAGAGCTGCAATGCGCCTCCCAGCGCCTGCACCCGCTCGCGAATGCCGAGCAGGCCGTAGCCCTGGGGCGTGCGGTGTTCCGGCAGGCCGCAGCCATCGTCTTCCAGCAGCAGAGTCAGTCGCTCACCCTGACGGTGGGCCCGAATGGTGACCGAGCTGGCATTGGCGTGTTTCACCACGTTGTTGAGCCCCTCCTGACAGACCCGAAACAGGGTGACCCGCTGGGCATCGGAGAGGCCGGCATCCGCCAGCTGCCACTCGAGCCGGGTGACGATGCCGCGGCGCTCCAGCTCCAGCTCTCGCAGCAGGCCGCGTACCGCTTGCTCCAGGCTCATGTCGTCGAGCTGGCGGGGGCGTAGCCGGCCGAGCAGGCCGCGCACCGCGTCGTAGATGCCAAGCGACAGCGTCTCGATGAGGGCGCTGCTCTGGCCGACCCCGGCATTGTCCGGGGCGAGCCGGCGCACGATGCCGGCCTGGGTGCGGATGGCGGTGATGGTCTGGCCGATGTCGTCGTGCAGCTCGCGCGCCACCTCCTTGCGGATGCTCTCTTCGGTCTCCAGCAGCCGCTCGGTGAGCTGGCGATTGTGAGCGAGTTGGCGGGTCAGCGCCTGGTTAAGCTCGCGCTGGCGCTGGATGCCGGCGCCGAGCAGCAGGCCGGTGAGGCTCTGGGCCAGCAGGGAGAGCAGCAGATCGAGCGGATGATCGTGCCAGGCCTGGCCGGCCATCAGTGCCACCGTGTTCATCAGGGTGGCGAGCAGGGCCCCCTGCCAGCCGTAGCGCCAGGCCATGGCCATGATGGGGATGGCCAGACAAAACGGGGTGAAGCGCACCAGCGAGTCGGGCAGGCCGAGCTGCAGCCAGAGGCTCAGCACGAACAGCAGCAGATACCAGACCAGATGGCGAAAACGCCAGTCCACCGGTTGATCCACCAGGGTCGGGCCGAGCGGCACCCAGGTGGCGCGGGTGAGGTAGTGCCAGATCAGCATGCAGGTGGAGGTCAGCGTCAGCCCGCCGGTGAGGGTGAGCAGCAGCGCGGTGAGGCCATCCTCGCCGGCCAGATGCCAGAGCAGGGATTGCAGTCCCGCCGCCACCGTGACGGTGGCCAGCAGCACCAGCAGCTGTTGCCAGTCGTTGCGCACTGGTTGGCGGCGGGCGATCAGCAGCGGCAGCAGGGTGAGCAGGCTGCCCGCCTGAATGAGCGGCCACAGCGGCAGCCCCACTTCCTGATTGAGCCAGTAGAGCAGCAGGGATTCGCACAGCAGCAGCGGCGGCCAGTAGGAGATAGGGCTTTGCAGCAGCAGCCCCAGACGCAGGCCGAAGGGGAACAGCAGAGCCGCCAGCATGGGCGAGCCCGCCAGGTGCAGGCCGATGCTCCACAGGCAAAACCAGCCGGCGGCAAAGATGAAGCAGGCCGCCAGCGAGATGGCGACATAGCTGGCAAGACGCGGGATCACCAGCTGTCCAGCATGCGGTGGGCCAGCTCCACGTTGTTGCTGACCTTGAGTTTGTCCATCAGGTTGGCGCGGTGCACGTGCACCGTCTTGGGGGAGAGACCGAGCTGCTCGGCGATGGCCTTCACCTCGAGGCCCCGCGCCAGCAGCTGGGCCACTTCCCGCTCCCGGTTGGTGAGCGGATCCTGGCTGTTGCAGGCCAGCTTGTGGGCGATGTCCGGGGTGAGGTAGCAGCCGCCGTGGGCGGCGGTGCGCACCGCGGCGATCAGCTCCTCCGGGCTGCAGCGCTTGGAGAGGAACCCCTTGGCGCCGGCCTGCAGCGCCTGCTCGATCAACGCCGGACTATCGTGCACCGACAGCATCACCACGGCGAGGCCGGAAGGGAGGCGCTTGAGCAGATCCAGCCCGGACTGGTCCGGCATGGAGATGTCGCACACGCACAGCTGCACGCCGCTGCCGGGCAGTCCCGCCAGCGCCTCGGCGGCGGAGCCGAATTCGGCCACCACCCGCAGGTCGGGTTCGAGATTGAGCAGTTGGGCAAAACCGGAGCGGACGATCTGGTGATCGTCGATGAGGGCAATCTTTATCATGATGTCAGCCTGAAGTCTGCGGCCAGGGTGCTGGCGCGGCCAACAAGATACCTGCCGCCTCGTCCGGGCTCAAGAGAAAGCAGGGCATATGAGCGGGATCGGTGGCGCTTCTGTGGCAAAGCTTGATCGGGATCAGGGGTGGGCACGTGCGCAGGCCTGCGGCAGCCGCTTGGCACGTACCCGGGAGGATTAGCGATGCAGCTCGCCGGCACGCTCCGGCTGATAGACCACTTCCAGGATCTCCACCTCGATGGTGCGACCGGCCGGGCCGGGCCAGGCGATGCTGTCGCCTACCTTCAGGCCGAGCAGGGCGCTGCCGACCGGGGCCAGCACGGAGATCTTCGACTCGTCACCCTGCACGTCCTTGGGGTAGACCAGGGTCAGGCAGAACTCGTTGCCGCTGCTCGGCATCTTGAAGCGCACCGTGCTGTTCATGGTGACCACGTCCGGCGGCATGTCGGCCGGCTCGCGCATCTCGGCGCGATCCAGCTCCTCCTGCAGGGCCAGGTGCTGGGGATGGTTGCCGAGCAGTTGCTCGATGCGGTCGAGATCCAGGCTGGAGATCACGAGATGAGGTTGTTTCATAAGATATTCCTTATCAATGGGTTAAAGGACCAGGATGACGGGCAAGCTGGTCGAAAAAGAGTGTGCGATACGAAAAAACAGATCGGGAATGCGATGCCCCCGAACGACTCGCTGTCGGAGGCGAGGGCGGGGGCTCAACGGGGTGTGAGCTGGCTTGATAAAATAATGAGCGCTTTCATGGGGATACCATAACCATTCTGGACTGCTTTGGCAATTATCCTGACAAGCTTGTCAGGGGGCCTGGTAATCGTACTGCTTGATGATGCGCGCCAGGCTGCCATCGTCGCGCATGGTGGCGATGGCCTTGCGCCAACGGGTCGCCTCGGCGGCCGGGAAACGGGGGCTGGCGGCCAGATAGAGCGAGGCCCGCTGCAGGGTGTCGCCGCGCACCAGATCCGCCAGCGGCAGGCCGGCCTGCTGCTGGTTGTAGCGGGCGCTGTTCCAGGCCACCGCCCAGCCCTGGATGCGGCCCAGCGCCAGCTTGCTGGCGTTGTGGATCTCCTCGGCCACCAGCGCCTGTTTCACTTGCGGGTAGGGCTGCAGCAGGCTCTGGCCATAGGAGCCGCGCATTACGCCGACGGTGAGGCCGGACAGCTCTTTGCTGGTGATGGGGGCCGGGTGGTACTGGCGATGGCTGACCAGCACGAAGGCCTCGTCCAGCAGCGGCGCAATCCACAGAAACTGCGGCTCGCGCTGGGGGCTGCGCACCGGCGGCACCAGCAGCACGTCCTGGCGGTGGCGGGTCTGGCTGAGGGCGCGGGCCAGCGGCATCAGCTCGATGGTGAGCGGCTCCTTCAGGCGGCGGGCCGCCTCCTCCAGCACCTCGATGGCCATGCCGCTCGGGGCACCCTGATAGGAGCGAATGACATAGGGGGGGATCTCGGCGGCGATGACCACCACGGCCTTAGCCTGGGTGGCGGGGAAGAGCAGGGCGCAAAGCAGCAAGAGCAGGGAAATACGCATGGCAGGCCGGATCCGGGATGAGTACACAGAGTGTAACATCCCGTCAGCACAAATCAGCTCACCCCATTCGGGGCGTCCCGTCAGTCGAAGAAATCCCGCAGATCCAGGGTCTGGTAGTCCTCCAGCTGCTGCCAGGGCAGGCTCTTTGGCAGGGGCTTGAGAGTCACCTCCATCCGGTAGCTGCGATAACCGTCGAGGCTTGCCGACTCCACCACCAGTGGCAGTTGCCAGCGGCTGGACCAGAGGATGCGGGTACGCTGTCTGCCCTCGCGTTTCTCATACCAGCGCGCCTGTTCGGGTGCCGCCTCATCGAGGGGTGTCATCTCCTGCAACAGGGCCGGGTTGATGAGGTGACGGATCCGCGGCCAGTCCGGCTTGAAGGCCACCTGGCCGTACTCCTCCTCCGGCACCTCCACCAGCTGGTTGTGCCAGCTGTCGGCGTAGCGCAGTTGCAGCATCCCCTGCTCGTCGCGGGTCACCCAGCGCGCCGCCATCTGGTGGGTAAAGTGCTTGTGGCCCGGGGTGGCATCGTGGGTGGCGTGATAGGCGCGGGCAAGGGGCAGCGGGATGAGCCGCTGGCTCCACACCTGATCGCCAACCCGCAGCCACTTCTCCTGCCACTGGCTCTCCTTGCTGATGCCGTCGCTGCTGGTGACCCTGTCCTGATAACGGATGCGGGCGGCCAGATCGGGGACTTCATCGGCCAGGAGGGGAAAAGCGAGGCTGCTGGCGAGCAGCCACAACGGAAGTAAATATCGCATCATGGGGTTCGCTCGAACGAGCAGGGCCCGGCGCGATGCCGGGCCCTGCCGTTTACAGACCGAGCGCCTCCTTCAGCTTGCCGAACACCCGGGTGTTGTCCAGCGTCCCCTTGAAGCGGCTGCTGCCGGCGCCGTCGGCAAACAGCATCACATCGCCGCCGCCGTGGGTCTCGGAGCCGAGCTTGACACCGGTCTCCTGCAGGTAGTCGTCCGCCATCACCTGATCGCTGGTGAGGGTGGGGCGCACATCGGGACGGTTGGGACCGTTGCCGAACACCAGGGTGGTGAACGGCTTGCCATCCACGTCGTTCTGGGTCGAGCCATCGCCATTTTTCACCAGATCCAGCACCTTGTTGCCCTTGGCGGAGTAGCCGTTGATGGTCATGGTGTGGTCATGGTCGGCGGTGACCACGATCAGGGTATCTTTCAAATCCACCTTGCCGAGCGCCGTCTTGACCGCGTCGTCCAGCGCCACTGCGTCGGTGAGCGAGCGCTTGGCATTGGTGCCGTGCAGGGCGTGATCAATGCGGCCCCCTTCCACCATCAGGAAGTAGCCCTGGCTGTTCTGGCTGAGCAGATCGATCGCCTTGGCGGTCATCTCGGAGAGCGACGGCTGGGTATTGGCCGCTCCCTTGGCGACGCGGTCCAGCTCGTAGTCGAGGTGGGATTTGGCGCTGAACAACCCAAGCACCTTGCCCGAGTTGACGCCAGCCAGCTCATCTTTGGTGGTGACGTAGCGATAGCCCTGGGCGGTCAGCTCGGCGGTGAGATCCCGTCCGTCGGCGCGGCCCCCTTTGTTGCTGGTGCTGTTATAGGGTGTCCAGTGGTTGGCGCCGCCCCCCATCAGCACGTCGACCCCGTCCCCCAGCGCCTGGTTGAAGCCGGCACCGCCCGGTACCGCCTGCGCGGCGATGGCGTAGGCCGCATCCCGATGGCAGATGTGGGAGTAGGTGGCGGCCGGGGTGGCATGGGTCAGCTCGGTGGTGGTGACGGCCCCCACCGACTTGCCCGCCGCCTTGGCCAGCTCGAGAAGGGTGGGTACCGGCTTGCCGTTGTCGCTGGTGCAGTTGTTGACGCCCTTGTTGCCGTTGGCGTCCTTGCCGGGGGCGACGGCCCTGGTGTCGCTGCTCATGGCGATCACCTCGTTGTTCATCTTGACCCCGGTGGTGTAGGCCGCCATGGAGGGGGCCGAGTCGGTGGTCTGGGCATCGTTGGAGAAGGTCTTGATGCGCGCGCTCTGGGCCAGCTTCATCAGCTCCAGATTGCCCTCTTCTCCCACCTTGTAGAGGCGGGTGGCGGTGAGCACGGTGGGGCCCATGCCGTCGCCGATAAACAGGATGACGTTTTTTGCGTCGGCGGCCTGTGCCTGGGCCGCGCCGCCGAGGGCGGCCAGCAGGGCCGTGCTGACCAGGGTTTTATGCAGGTTCTGCTTCATGGATTGGTTGATGGCTCTTTTCATGGGAATGCTCCTTACAGCCCGGCCGCAGCCTTGACCTTGCCGAACACGGCGGTGTTGTCGAGTGAGCCGTGGAAGCTGTCCGCTCCCTGGCCGATGGCGCCGAGGAAGACGTCGGTGCCGCCGTGGGTCTCGTTGCCGATTTCGCCCACCTTGACCACCACTTCCTGGTGATAGTCGTTGGCGGAGACGGTGGCGTCATCCAGCGGCGCCACGCTGCTGCGCGGCCCGTCCACCCGGTTGTAGCCGTTGCCAAAGCCGATGATGGTGTAGGGCATGCCATCGGCATCCTTGCTCGGCTCGCCGGTTTCGTAGTTCTTCACCAGCCCGAGCACGCCGGGGTTGTTGGCGGTGGTCTTGCCGGTGCGCTTGGCATAACCATTCAGGACTAGCGTGTGGTCATGGTCGGCGGTGACCACGATCAGGGTGTTTTTCAGCTCGGGATCGGTTTTCTTCACCTCGTCGAGGGTCGCCTTGATGGCGTTGTCGAAGGCGAGGGTGTCCTGCAGGGCACGCTTGGCGTTGGTGTCGTGCAGGGCGTGGTCGATGCGCCCCCCTTCCACCATCAGGAAGTAGCCCTGTTTCTGGTCTTTGAGCTGCTTGATGGCAGCCAGGGTCATCTGGGTGAGGGAAGGCTCGCTGGCGGGCCGGTCCAGGTCATATTTCATGTGGCTTGAGCCAAACAGCCCCAGCAGCGGCTTGCCCGCCTCGGCCTTGTTCAGCTCGTCCAGATTGCCGGCAAACTGGTAGCCTTTGGCCTTCATCTCATCGATGAGGTTGCGGCCATCCTCGCGCTTGCCCTTGTCTGCCTTGGGTAAGAAGAAGCTGCTGCCGCCGCCGAGTACCACGTCCACCCCCTCTTTGAGGGCGCTGTTGTAACCGGCGCCGCCGGGCACCAGCTGGGCGGCGATGTCGGCTTCCAGATCCCGGTTGCAGAGGTGGGCATAGGTGGCAGCCGGGGTGGCGTGAGTCACTCGGGTGGTGGTGACCACGCCGGTGCCGCGGCCGGCGGCCTTGGCCAGCTCCAGCAAGGTGGTGACCGGCTTGCCGCCGCTCTTGCTGCAGTTGCTCTCCTGGGTGGCGTCGCTGTCCATGCTGATGACGCCGTTGTTGCTCTTGACCCCGGTCATGTAGGCGGACATGGAGGGGGCCGAGTCGGTCACCTGGGCGTCGTGGGAGAAGGTCTTGATGAAGGCCGTCTCCGGCAGGGTATCGATGGTGAGGCTACCCTCTTCACCGACGCCGTAGATGCGGGCGGCGGTCAGGGTATTGAGACCCATGCCGTCGCCGAGGAAGAAGATCACGTTCTTGGCGCCGGGGGCGGGCGCACTGCTGTCGTTGTTGGAGTTGCAGCCGGCGGCCAGGGCGGCGCCGATCATCAATGCAAGTCCTGCCATCTTTCTCATTGGGGTTCGCTCCTTGTAAAACCTGAGCGCAGCCTAGAGGTCGCAGATGACACTTTTAGTGAAACGGGATGACAATCCGATGAAGGTGTTGCGTGAATGTTATGTTGTATCAATAGCTTATATTAATGCAGCCGGAGCACGGGACGCCGATGGGCGAGGGGGCCGGGTGGGAGAGAATCTGGCCGGATTGCGGGCTGGCGGCTAGAATGGCCTGTCAAATCAGGGCGTGTGCAGGTAAAATGCGCCCCCTTGCGACGCCCTGCGTCCGCCACCGCTCGCCGCTCGCGCCACCGCAAGCCAGCGCCCGCAGTCCCTAGATGAGAGTAACGGATATGTCCATCAACTGGTTCCCCGGCCACATGCACAAGGCCCGCAAAGAGATTGCCGAGGTCATGCCCCAGGTCGATGTCATCATCGAGATGCTCGACGCCCGCATCCCCTTCTCCAGCGAAAACCCGCTGGTGCCCGAGCTGCGCGGCGATACTCCGGTGATCAAGGTGCTCAACAAGGCGGATCTCGCCGATCCCGAGATCACCGAGCTGTGGGTGGCCCACATGGAGCAGGAGAAGGGGATCAAGGCGTTGCCCCTGACCCAGCAGGAGCCGGAGAAGATCAAGCAACTGCTGACCCTCTGCCACGAGATGCTGCCGGAGCGCAATCTGGAGCTGCGTGGCGTGCGTGCCATGATCATGGGCATTCCCAACGTGGGCAAATCCACCCTGATCAACACTCTGGCCGGGCGCATCATCGCCCGCACCGGCAACGAGGCGGGGGTGACCAAGTCCCAGCAGCGGATCAAGCTGGACAACAACGTCATCCTGACCGATACCCCGGGTTTCCTCTGGCCCAAGCTCAACCCGCCCTCCTGCGGTTATCGGCTGGCGATCACGGCCGCCATCAAGGACACGGTATTTGACTACGCCGACATAGCCATGTTTGCCGCCGATTACTTCATCAAGGCCTACCCGGAGCGGATCCAGGCGCGCTATCAGCTGAGCGAGCTGCCGGAGACCGAAATCGAGCTGCTGGAGCTCATCGCCCGCCAGCGCGGCTTCATGCGCAAGGGCGGCCTGGCCGATCTGCACAAGGCCTCCGAGATCCTGGTCAACGAGTTCCGCTCAGGCCTGTTGGGTCGCATCTCGCTGGAGACCCCGGCGATGGTGAGCGTCGAGATTGTGGAAGCCGAGGCCGAGGCCGAACAGAAGGCCAAGGAGAAGGCGGAACGGGAAGAGGAGCGTCAGGCGCGGGCACGTCGCAAGTACGCCAAGAAGCGTCAGCGCTAACCGGCATTGTGTCTGTTACTGACGAAGAGGCGACCCTGGGGTCGCCTCTTCGTTTTTGGGCAGACTGAGCATCAGTGACGGGGCGGCTTGGCCACTGCTGTGGCGTACTTGTGTGTGCGCAGCTCCGCTGCCCTGTTCATAGAGCCGCGCAAGAACTATGAGGATGAACGACCGGCCATGCCCTCACCAACACCGCCAAACTACCCGTTAATCAAGGGATAAGCCGGCTGCCGAGCAAGTGTAGCTCTGTGCCAAATGAGGATTTGTTGCCTGCGCGAAAAAAACATCCCCAGCGCGAATTAACGCCGATTGACAATGGCATTGGCGGTGGCATGATGCGCTCGCATTTTGACTCTCCGCACGGTATTACCCATGACCACCTACACCCGGCCAGTGCTGTTGTTGCTCTGCGGCCTGCTGCTGCTCACGCTGGCCATCGCGGTGTTGAACACCCTGGTGCCGCTCTGGCTGGCCCATGACAATCTGCCGACCTGGCAGGTGGGCATGGTCAGCTCCTCCTATTTCAGCGGCAACCTGCTGGGCACCCTGCTGGCGGGGGCGCTGATCAAGCGCTACGGGTTCAACCGCAGCTACTACCTGGCCTCCGCCCTCTTTGCCGCTGGCTGTGTCGGGCTCGGTATCACCCTTGGTTTCTGGAGCTGGCTCGGCTGGCGGTTCCTCGCCGGCATCGGCTGCGCCATGATCTGGGTGGTGGTGGAGAGTGCGCTGATGTGCAGCGGCAATGCGCGCAATCGAGGGCGGTTGCTGGCCGCCTACATGATGGTCTACTACCTGGGGACCGTGCTCGGGCAACTGCTGGTCAGCAAGCTGCCGACCGGCCTGATGGAGGTACTGCCCTGGGCGACCGGGCTGATATTGGCGGCTATCCTGCCGCTGTTGTTCACCCGCATCGTCAGTGAGCGCAATGAGCAACAAGGGAGCACCCGGGTCTGGCCGATGCTGCGGCTGCGGCAGGCGCGGCTCGGGGTCGATGGCTGCATCATCTCCGGCATGGTATTGGGGTCGCTGTACGGCCTGATGCCGCTTTATCTGAACCACCGGGGGGTGAGCGATGCCGGCATCGGCTACTGGATGGCGGTAATGGTGAGCGCGGGTATCCTGGGGCAGTGGCCGGTGGGTCGTCTGGCGGATCGGTTTGGTCGCCTGCCGGTGCTGCGGGTACAGGTACTGGTGGTGATCCTGGGATGCGGGGCCATGCTCGGCGGCGTGGCGATGGGCCCGGCGCTGTTTGTGCTGGGCGCCGCCGGTTTCACCCTCTACCCGGTGGCCATGGCATGGGCCTGTGAGAAGGTCGAGCACCATCAGCTGGTGGCGATGAACCAGGCGCTGCTGCTGAGCTACACCATCGGCAGTCTGCTGGGGCCGGCCTGTACCGCGCTGTTGATGCAGCACTACTCGGACAATCAGCTGTTCATCGTGATCGCCGGTGTGTCGTGCGTTTATCTGCTGATGTTGCTGCGCAAGCTGGGTGAACACCCGACGCCGGTGGCCCACGCCTGAACGGGGGCAGCAGGACCCCAATCTTGCTTCCCGACAAGGGGGGCAAGACGGTGCTAGGGTGCCCGGTATCAATAGGGTACCCGGTATAAAGAAGAGGCGGCCCCAGGGCCGCCTTGTTGTTTGCAACGGTTGCCAGTTAGAGCTTCATGGAGAGGAGAGATTGACGAAGAGATGACCGGCTAGCCGTAGCGCTTTTTCGCCTCTTCAAACAAGGACATATGCAGCGGGATCAACTGCTGCCAGTCGCGCCGGTAGCCGCCGCCCGGCACGGCGGCGATGGGCAGCCCGTGCCGCAGTGCGCAGTCAAAGACCATGGCATCGCGCTGGCGGACCCCTTCATCGCTCAAAGCGAGATAGCCAAGCTCGTCGCCCTGGTGCACATCGACCCCGGCCTGATAGAGGATGAGGTCGGGGGTGTAGAGTCGCAGCGCCAGGTTGAGCGCCTCTGCCAGCGTGGTGAGATAGGCATCGTCCGCCATGCCGCTTGGCAGGGGAAAATCCATGTGGGAGGCGGGCTTGTGGCGAGGGAAGTTGTGCTCCCCGTGCAGGGAGAGGGTGATGATGTCGCGCCGCCCCTGGCACAGTGCTGCGCTGCCATCCCCTTGATGGACATCGAGATCGACGATCAATACCTGCTCGCAGCGCCCTTCGTCCAGGCACACCTGGGCGGCGATCACCAGATCGTTGAAGAGGCAAAAGCCGCTGCCAACATCCCGGTGGGCGTGGTGATAGCCGCCGGAGATCTGCAGGCCGCAACCCTGCTCCAAGGCATGGCGGCTGGCGGCCAGGGTGGCCCCCACCGAGCGCAGGGTGCGCTCCATCAACAGGGGAGACCAGGGAAAACCGAGCTGGCGAATGGCGCCGGCATCAAGGGTGCCGGCGAGGGCTGCCTCCACATAGGCGGCATCGTGCACCCGTTTGATCTGCTCAGGGGTGGCGGGGGCGGCTTCTGCCAGCGGATAGCCGAGGCTGCCGAGCCGCTCGAACAACGCCTGGTACTTGGCCAGCGGGAAGCGATGGCACGCTGGCAGAGTCAGGGCGGAGTAGAGGGGGTGATAGAAGATGCGCAGTGACATGACGGCAGGGCCTTGGCAGAGAGGCAGATATGAAAAAGGGGAGCCAGGCTCCCCTTGTCGCACGAAACGAGTGCTCGCGCGCCATTACTGCTGCTGGATCACCCAGATCTGGAAGGCTTTGCGAGTTTCAGCATCGGCCTTGTTGTACCAGTTTTGCAACTGGGTCAGGGCTTCCGGGTTGCTCTGAGCCTTGCTCGGGGCCACTTGCACCGGGGCGCTGTTGGCGGCCATGACGGCGGCGGTGGAGATGGCAACAGTTTTGGGCTGATTGAAGGCTTTGCCCATGTTGATCAGTTCTTGCTGATAGTCACGGGTCAGCTGGAAGCCTTCGACTTTCGGCAGCACGAACTGCTCGCTGGCGACGACCTGGTTGCTGCTCTTGTCTTTCAGCGCAACTTTCTGCTCTTTGACGAACAACTTGGCTTCAGCTTCGTTGCGCGGCTTCTTGTAGTCCAGCACCAGCTTTTGGTTGTCGGCGGCGGTGAAGTTGATCACCAGTGGCTCTGCAGTCACCAGCTTGATGTCGCTGCGGCTGGAGTAGTTGCCTTCAAAGGCGACGACCAGCTGGTGCTTGCCGGCCTTGAGGGGAAAGGTGTTGGTCTTGTCGAGCAGCTTGGGATTGATGGATTGGCCATCGATCAGCTGTACGACGTAGGGGGTGGTCACTTCCAATTGGGTATTGGCCAGGGCACTACCTGCCCACAACAGACCAGCTAGGGCCGGCACCAGAACAGTCAGTTTCATTTCATCTCCTTGAACAGTCGGCGAGTGCCCACTGAAAAACAGGGGCTCATTTTTACAGGTTTGCCCAAGGGCAGCAATAGGCGTTTATGGCGCCTGGGTTGCCTCTCGGCCCCGATGCTTAAAGCGAACGCAAGCCACGGCACGGGTTCTGACCGAGCCAATGGGCCCCTGTCTTACTCAATCCGACGGCTGAAGGGGGGCAGCGCGTCGAGCAACCCCTTGCCATAACGCTTGGTCAATAGACGTCGGTCGAGGATGGTGACCCGGCCCCTGTCCGCCTCCTTGCGGATGAGACGACCGCAGGCCTGAATGAGCTTGCGCGACGCCTCAGGTACCGTCAGCTGCAGGAAGGGGTTGCCGCCCCGCTTCTCGACCCACTCGGCGGTGGCCTCTTCCACCGGCGAGTTGGGCACCGCGAACGGCAGCTTGGTGATCACCAGGTTGGTGAGGTAGTGGCCGGGCAGATCCAGCCCTTCCGAGAAGCTGCCGGTACCGAACAGGATGCTGGCCTGGCCGCCATCGCACTTTTGCTTGTGCAGGGTGAGCAGGGCATTACGGGAGGCTTCGCCCTGCACCAGCAGGGAGAGCCCCTTGGCCCGCAGCCCCACCGCCACCTCGTTCATCTGCCGGTAAGAGGAGAACAGCACCAAACTCGCCTCCTTGCCTGCCAGTATGCGAGGCAAGGTACTGATGAGCTCCTGGGTGAAGGCGGGGGCGCTGGGCTCGTGTTCCATTTTGGGCAGATAGAGCTCGGCCTTCTGGTAATCGAAGGGGGAGCGCAGCCGCAGATAGCGGGTGCCGTCGTGCTCTTTGAGCCCCACCTGATGGCGAAAATAGCTGAACGAGGAGAGGGCTGTCAGGGTTGCCGACACCAGCACGGCCCCCAGACACCTGGACCAGAGCCACTCTTCCAGCAGATAGCCAACCTCGATGGGGGAGGCATGCAGCCAGATGTCGCCGTCATCGCTCTTGACCATCCAGCGGGCCAGCGGCGTCTTGCCTTGTGCCACGTGCCGCCCCAGCATCTCCCACAGGGCACAAAACCCCTCCAGCCGCTGCAGATAGAAGCCGCTCTCCGCCAGCAGGGGTTCGGCCTCCTTGCGGCGGATCTCGCCATCCTTCAACGCCTCGCTAATGGCGCCCTGCATTCTGTCCAGCGCCCGCAGAGCCTTCTTGCTCGCCTCCTTGAGGTTCTCCGCCAGCATCGGCAGTGGGTCGGGCAAGACGCCATCGGCGAAGCGATAGTGTTTTTCCTCATTGAACAGCCGGTCGTTGGCGGCGAGCCACTGCTCCAGCGCCTTCAGATCCGGCTGCAGGGAGGCCAGTGCATCCTGCAGCTTGAGCTGGGGATCGAGCAGGCTCTCCTTGTTGAGGGTTCTGGCCAGCTTGCCGGCACCCTGCGCCAGCTTCTCCAGCCAGCGGCGCGAACCCTTGACACTGGCCGAGGCGGCGCCGTGATCACGGGCGATGGTGGGCAGGTGGTGGGCCTCATCCAGCACATAGATACACTCGTCCGGTGGCGGCAATATGATGCCGCCCCCCATGGTGAGGTCGGAGAGCAGCAGGGCATGGTTGACCACCAGCACATCGGCCGCATCCATGTCGTTGCGGGCGCGGTGGAAGGGGCAGTGTTGATGATGACTGAGCGCCTTGTTGCAGGTGTGGCGGTCGGCGGCGATGCGATCCCAGCAGAGATCGGGGATGGGCTTGGGCCAGTTGTCCCGATCGCCATCCCATTTGCCGTCGGTGTAGGCCTGCCACAGTGCCTGATAGCAGCTTTTGTCGGCGTCTGACGGCTTGTGCTTGCTGAGGCTGCCGAAGTCGAGCTCGAAGTTGGCCATCTCACTGCCGCTTGCGGCCTGTTCCAGCAGGTGTTCGCAGCAGTAACGCTGGCGCCCCTTGACCAGCATGAAGCGAAACGGCAGTTCGCTGTGGCGGTGGTAGAAGGGGAGGTCTTTGTGGATCAGCTGCTCCTGCAGCGCCACGGTGGCGGTGGAGATCACCAGCTTCTTCTGGGTGAGCCGTGCCACCGGGATGGCCCCCTGGGCATAGGAGAGAGACTTGCCGATGCCGGTGCCGGCTTCGGCCACCAGGATGCGACGCTGTTTGTCATATTCCCCGGTCAGTGTCTTGGCTATCTCGGCCACCAGAAAATTCTGCTCCTTGCGCGGCACAAAACCGGGTAAGCCATCGGCAATTTGTCGATAGGTATTGCGAATGGTGGTTTTGAGACGGGTAGACAGCATGAAAAAATGACCGTTGCACAGGGTGAAGGGGAACAGGATACCTGCAACTGGCAACCCGGGTCGAGGCATGTGGCAACGCACAGATCCGACCTCCTCTTCTTTATATAGGGCGCGGCACCGCTGTTGTGTGATAAATCACCAATCTGACCGAATAATACCAGCGGTTATCACTGTAAACGTTTTCCCATGACGTGCAAACAATGTGGGATTCAGGTCACAATTTTTCCGCTATGACTATGCTTTTCGTAAAAAGTTCCAAGTTTTTTCATTGCGGATTGGAAAACCCGGTGCTAGTCTCGGCGCCATAGTGATGCAAAGTACATCGCTAACACAGGGAATAACAACGACTTAGTGTTTAATTACAGTAGGCATTGGAAACTATGAAAAAGACAATTCTGGCTATTGCTATCCCGGCTCTGTTCGCATCTGCCGCTAACGCTGCAGTGATCTATGACAAAGACGGTACCACTTTTGACGTATACGGCCGTGTACAGGCTAACTACTACGGTGACAGTGATAACCCCAATCCTCTCACTCAGGCTGATACACATGGTGATGCAGAACTGATCGGTACCTCCCGTCTGGGCTGGTCCGGCAAAGTTGCGCTGAACAACACTTGGTCCGCAATCGCCAAGACTGAGTGGCAAGTAGCTGCCGAAAACTCTGACGACACCAAATTCAAATCTCGTCACATCTATGCTGGTTTTGATGGCACCCAGTACGGCAAGATCATTTTCGGTCAGACCGATACCGCGTTCTACGATGTGCTGGAACCGACCGATATCTTCAACGAATGGGGTAGCTACGGTAACTTCTATGACGGCCGTCAAGAAGGCCAGATCATCTACTCCAACACCTTCGGTGGCTTCAAGGGCAAACTGTCCTATCAGACCAATGACAATGAAGCAGTCAAAGTGTCTGATGTCGGTGGTAACTCCTTCACTACCGAATTCCCTGGCATCAAGCGTAACTACGGGTACGCCGCTGCCGCTGGTTATGACTTCGACTTCGGTCTGGGCCTGAATGGCGGTTATGCATACTCCGATTTGGAAAGTACCACTAATACCAACACTGGTAAGAAGTCCGAGTGGGCTCTGGGTGCACACTACGCCATCAA
The DNA here is from genome assembly GCF_033349375.1 of Aeromonas sp. CD. Classification (NCBI taxonomy): domain Bacteria; kingdom Pseudomonadati; phylum Pseudomonadota; class Gammaproteobacteria; order Aeromonadales; family Aeromonadaceae; genus Aeromonas; species Aeromonas sp. CD. The sequence continues at coordinate 3,177,189 of NZ_CP137631.1, read as the reverse complement.
CGGCTTCTACTTCGCCGGTGTCTACACTGACGGTGATCTGAAGAACGACACCACAGGTTATAAGGGTGAAGGTCGTGGCTACGAGCTGGCGGCTTCCTATAACGTTGATGCCTGGACCTTCCTGGCCGGTTACAACTTCAAGGAAGGTAAAGACAACACCGCGGGTTCTTCCTACGAAGACATGGTTGACGAAACCCTGCTGGGTGTACAGTACGCTTTCACTTCCAAGCTGAAAGCTTACACCGAGTACAAAATCCAGGGTATCGACAAGATGGACGACGAGTGGACCGTTGCCCTGCAATACAACTTCTAATCCAGCCTCTGCGCTGATTTAGTTGATAAACGGCCAAGCTTGCTTGGCCGTTTTGTTTTATCTGTTTCCCACTTGATTATTTCTGTTCCCCTCTGTTGATCATCCTCTCTTTCTCCTGTTTGGCTTGCGCCAGTTCACGTTGTCTCTTTTCTGTACTTGGCTCCCGGCCAGCGAATCGCTAGATTATTCAGCTCGTTGCAGTATGTTCGGCAGACAAGGAAGGATGACGCTTGATTGACTTTAGTCACCCGCAGTGGCGGGAGCTGGCCCGCCAGCTGCTGGACAACCCTACTTCGGTGGTCCGCGCCCGTCAGTGGCAACCCCTGCTAGGCCTGCTCAAGGACAACCAGCTGCTGTTGGCGCTGGGCAACCACCACTATGAGCTGACACCCGCCGGCCGCCGCTACCTGACCCGTGAACTGACGCTGGCCGAGATCGCCACGGCACCACCGACCCCGGAGGAGTGGCTTCATGGGCAGGGGTGGCAGCTGGCTGAGCAGGTCAATGAGCGGGTGCTCGCCGCGCTCTATCGCAAGAGCGAGGTGAGCTTTTCCCCCAACGAGCAGATCGATTTTGAAGACAAGGGGATCCGGCTCTGCGCCGATCAGCTGCTGCGCCTGCGCGCCCCCCAGCCGTTCAGCCTGTTTTTCAGCGGCGGCACCCTGCTCGATGCCGCCCCCTGGTTGCAGGCGCTCGGCGAGGTGGCGCTGCCCGAGCGCAACCTAGCAGGCCTTGGCAAGATCCTGTGGGGGGAGGGGGAGCTGCTGCGGGTGATCACCACCGACAGCGTCGGCGCCTTTGCCGAGCTGGTGCTGCCGGTGGGGACACTGCTGGTCTGGGCTCCCGCCTCGGCGCAGCAGGCGCTGCAGCAAGTGATCGCCGCGCTGCCGCCTCAGGTGCAGTGGAGCCATCTTACCTCCCTCGACCCGAGCGGGGTGGATCGGGTGCTGACCCTGGCCCAGCGCCTGGGTCGTCCGGCCAGCTGGTGGCTGCCCACTGCGCTGGCTCCCATCATGACGGCCTATGCCCTGCCGCTGACCGACTCCCGCCCCTGGGAGCCGAGCCGGATCCCCAAGTCATTGTTAGCAGTTTGTAGCGGTTTGGTTGAGTCCAATGGTGGCTTGTCTGCCGAGGTGTGCGCGTTGGCGCCGCAGTGGCATGCCATCGGTTGAGATTGCCGCAGATCCGGCCGAAAAAGCGGTTTGCCCCCACCCAGCACGGTGATATAAAGAGTTGACGAAGCGCTCGCCAGATGGGCGCTTTTGTTTGCCACGTGTTTTGCGTGTCACGGACGGTGTGCCAACACGCTTTGCCAGCCAACGAACTCAACGGAATACAGGGAATACCATGTTTGAAAAGGTTGTTGCCGCCCCAGCGGATCCGATCCTGGGCCTGACCGAAGCCTTCCGTGCTGACTCTCGCAGCCACAAGATCAACCTGGGGGTCGGGATCTACAAGGATGAGACCGGTGCCACCCCCATTCTCCACTGCGTCAAGAAAGCCGAGCAGAAGCTCTTGACCGACGAGAAGACCAAGAATTACCTCGGTATCGAAGGCAATATCGAATATGGCCGCATCGTGCAGCAACTGCTGTTCGGGCACGATTCTGCGCTGGTCGCCAGCGGTCGGGCCAAGACCGCTCAGGCGCCGGGCGGTACCGGTGCCCTGCGCATCGCCGCCGAGTTCGTGGTGCGCAACGGCTTGGCCAAGACTGTCTGGATCTCCGATCCCACCTGGGCCAACCACGTCAGCGTGTTCCAGGCTGCCGGCCTTTCCGTCAAGTGGTACAAGTACTACGATGCGGCCAGCAAGGGGCTCGACTTTGCCGCCATGCAGGCCTCGCTGGCTGAAGTGCAGGCAGGCGATCTGGTGCTGCTGCACGGCTGCTGCCACAACCCGACTGGTATCGACCCGACCGCTGATCAGTGGCGCGCACTGGCCAAGCAGAGTGCTGCCGCCGGCTGGTTGCCGCTGTTTGACTTCGCCTATCAGGGCTTTGCCCGCGGTATCGAAGAGGATGCCGAAGGTCTGCGCATCTTCGCCGAGTGCCACGACGAGCTGCTGGTGGCGAGCTCCTTCTCCAAGAACTTCGGCCTCTACAACGAGCGGGTTGGCGCCTTCACCCTGGTCAGCGCGACCAAGGAGATTGCCGATGTGGCCTTTACCCAGGTCAAGACCGTCATTCGTGCCAACTACTCCAACCCGCCGTCACACGGCGCCGCCGTCGTCACTGCCGTGGTGAGCGATCCGGCCCTCTATGCCGAGTGGGTGGAAGAAGTGGCTGCCATGCGGGTGCGCATTCGCGAGATGCGTGAGCTGCTGGTGGAAAAACTGGCCGCGCGCGGCGTGAACCAGGACTTCAGCTTTATCCGCGAGCAGAACGGCATGTTCTCCTTCTCCGGCCTCTCCAAGGATCAGGTGGAGCGCCTCAAGAGCGAGTTTGCCATCTACATCGTCGGCTCGGGCCGGATCAGCGTGGCCGGTATCACCCGTGCCAACATAGATCCGCTCTGCGATGCGATCGCCAAGGTGTTGTAAGCACTACCGCCGATATCCGTTCAGTAAAAAGCCCGCCGGGGAGACCCGGCGGGCTTTTTCATTTCCTGAGGCTGGTCTCAGCGACGGTGTTTGCCGCCCCCCAGCAGGGAGCCGAGGACGCCGCGTACCAGCTGGCGACCCACCTCGCTGCCGATGGTGCGGGCCACGCTCTTGGCGGCGGTCTGCACCACGCCGTCGTGCTGGCCGCCACGGGGGCCGGTGCGGCCAAACAGGATGCCATTGAGGGCATCGAGCAGGCCGCCTTCCCCGTTGGATGATGGCTCGCTGCCTTGCTCGCCAGTGGTTGTCACCTTGCCGCTGTTGAGCCGTTCGAAAGCCGACTCGCGATCCTCCGGCGTCTCGTAGCGGCCGTGCAGCAGGGAGCGCTGAATGAGCGCCTGCCGCTCGGCGTCGCTCAAGGGGCCGATGCGGCTGGCGGGCGGGGCGATGAAGGCGCGCTCCACCATGCTGGGCCGTCCCTTCTCGTCGAGCAGAGAGACCAGCGCCTCGCCGACACCGAGTTCGGTGATGACGCCGGCGGCATCGAAGGCGGGGTTGGCCCGCAGGGTGTTGGCGGCGATCCGCACCGCTTTCTGATCGCTCGGGGTAAAGGCGCGCAGGGCGTGCTGCACCCGGTTGCCAAGCTGCCCCAGCACGCTGTCGGGGATGTCGGCCGGGCTCTGGGTCACGAAGTAGACGCCGACCCCCTTTGAGCGGATGAGCCGCACCACCAGTTCGATCTTCTCCAGCAGCGCCTTGGGGGCGTCGTTGAACAGCAGGTGCGCCTCGTCGAAGAAGAACACCAGCACCGGCTTGTCCGGATCCCCCACTTCCGGCAACTGCTCGAACAGCTCGGAGAGCAGCCAGAGCAGGAAGCAGGCATAGAGCCGGCTGGATTGGGTCAGCTTGCTGGCGGCCAGCACATTGATATGACCGTGGCCAGCCTCATCGGTCTGCAACAGGTCCTGAATGTCCAGCATGGGTTCGCCGAAGAAGTGATCGCCGCCCGCACTCTCCAGGGTAAGCAGGTTGCGCAGGATGGCGCCGATGGAGGCGGTGGAGACGTTGCCGTAACGGGTGGTGAGCGATTTGGCGTTGTCACCGGCAAACTGCACCATGGCACGCAGGTCTTTGAGATCGAGCAGCAGCAGCCCCTCGTCGTCCGCCACCTTGAACACCAGCTCCAGCACCCCGCTCTGGGTATCGTTGAGACCGAGTAGGCGGGCGAGCAGCAGGGGCCCCATGTCGGAGACGGTGGCTCGCACCGGGTGGCCCTGTTCGGCAAACAGATCCCAGAACAGGGTGGGACTGGCGGCAAAGGCAGGGGCCGGAATGCCGAGCTGGGCCAGCCTGGCGTCCAGCTTGGCCGAGCCCGCCCCGGCGGCGCCCAGTCCGCTCAGATCCCCCTTCACATCGGCCAGAAAGACTGGCACGCCGAGGCGGGAGAACCCCTCCGCCAGCACCTGCAGGGTGACGGTCTTGCCGGTCCCGGTGGCACCGGTGATGAGGCCGTGGCGATTGGCCATGGCTGGCAGCAGGGAGAGGGGATGACCATTGGCATGGGCCAGCGTGAGCGGTTCGGCCATGGTGGGTTCCTTGTGGCAAATGGGGGACGAAAAACAACGGGTTACAAGGAGTGTGGTGGCAGGATCCGGGGATGGCAAGGCAGTGCCTCGTCAGCGCGCCAGAGGCTGACGAGGCGGGTGAGATCAGCGGGAGCGGACCAGCTTGCCGAGGCGCAACAGCAGCAGGGTGAGGAGGCCGCCGGTGGCGGCGGTGAGCACCGCCAGCAACAGGCTGCCGAGCAGGAAGGGGGGCACCAGAGTGGCCGCCTCGTGCTCCAGCCAGTGCAGGGTCCAGCTGAGGTGAAACGGTTCCGGCGTCTTGTGCAGCACCAGACAACCGGTGCGATAGGCGTAGAGGTACATGAAGGGCAGGGTGAGCGGGTTGTTGAACCAGACCGCCAGCAGCGCCAGCGGCAGGTTGAGGCTGAACGCCAGCGCCAGCCCGACCGCGATGAGTGAATGCATGGGGATGGGAAACCAGCAGGCGAAGATGCCGGCCGCCACCGCCCCGCTCAGGGCGCGCGGCCCCCCTTGCCAGAGGGCGGGGGCGAGCAGGCGCTCGCCAAACAGGGAGAACCACTTCTGCTGGCGCAGGGTATCGGGGTCTATCTTGAAGCGGGCAAACCAGCGATTCAGCATGCGCGTGCCACCTTGCGTTTCTGCCACTGACGCACGGTGCTGATGCGCCAGCAGGTACGAATGAGGGCGTAGCCGATGAGGGAGCTGAGCAGGGCGAGTACCAGCGAACCCAGCAGCAGCGGCGGGGCCACGGTCTCGAACACCGACACCAGCCAGGCCCAGGTGAACTCGATCTCGATGTGCTGGGAGGATTGCCCCAGCAGCTGGCAGCCGGTCAGATAGGCGCCGTAGAACAGCGGCGGCATGGTGAAGGGGTTGGAGAGCCAGACCAGGGCTACCGAGAGCGGCAGGTTGACCCGGCAGGCGATGGCGCCGCCGGCCGCCAGCAACATCTGGCAGGGGAGCGGCACCCAGGCCATGAACAGCCCCACCGCGAAGGCACCGGCCGCCGAGCGCCGATTGAGGTGCCACAGATTGGCATCCAGCAGCAGCTTGCCAAACAGCCGCAAGTGCTTGTGTTCCTTGAGTGTCGCCGGATCAGGCAGCCAGCGTTGTATGAGTCGTTTGGGCATATTGAAACCTTGCTAAATACTTGCACCATGGATCTGCGTCTGTTGTCGTTTGCCCTCGGGGCAAGCTCCTCACTGCTTTGGCCATGGTTGCCTTCATGGGAATGGGGTGGCCTGATGCTGCTGCTCGCGTTCCCCCTGGCCGGTTACCGCTGCTGGCGGCTGCTGTTTTTGCTGTGCGGCATCCTCTGGATGCAGGGGAGTTTGCACTACCGGCTTGCCTGGCTGGATCAGCTTGGCAAAAAAACGAGCCACATCATAACCGCACAGCTGCAAAGTGCAGAACCCGAGGGCGATAAATTTATCCGGCTGGTACTGCGGGTAAACAGGCTCGACGAGCAGGCGCTCACTCCGGCGCCGCTGGTGCGCATCAATGCCTACCAGGCGCTGCCCGCCATGACGGCAGGCAGTCGCCTCACTCTGGTGGTCTCTCTCAAACCGGCCCACGGCCTGGCCAACGAGGCGGGGATGGATGGGCGGCGTCTGCTGCTCGGCAAGGGGATCACCGCCACCGGCAACCTGCGCCGGGTGATCCAGATTGAGCCGGCGCAGACGGGGCTGCGCGAGCGCTGGTTGGCCCGCGCTGCCGCCAGCTGGCAGGATCTGAGCCAGGGCCCGCTGCTGGCGGCGCTCACCTTCGGCGAGCAGGGCGGCATCACGGATGAGCAGTGGAGCCTGTTTCGCGGCAGCGGGCTGACCCACATCATCGCCATCTCGGGGCAGCACATCGCGCTGGTGGCGGTGCTCGGCTGGTGGCTGGGGCGGCTGTTCGGGCTGCGGGGGGCGATTCTGGTCGCCCTGCTGTTTGCCGCCCTCTACAGCTGGCTGGCCGGTTTTGCGGTGGCTACCGAACGGGCCCTCATCATGGTGCTGGTGTGGAGTCTGCTGCGCTGGCGACGGCGGGAGTGGCCGGCCCATCGCATCTGGTTGTGGGCCTTCGTGGTGCTCACGCTGTGGGATCCCTTCGCCCTCTATTCGGCCGGATTCTGGCTCTCCTTCCTGGCGGTGGCTCTGCTGCTGGTGGCGAGCCTGCTGGAGGCTAACCCCGGGCTCATTCGTCTGCAGGGCTTGTTGCTGTTGGGGCTGCTGCCGCTGCAACTGGCGCTGTTCGAGGGGATTGCCCCGCTGTCGCTGCTGCTCAATCTGCTGGCATTGCCGCTCTTTTGCATCGCCATCATACCGCTGGCGCTCATCGGGGTGCTGCTGGCGCCGCTTTCGGCGGAGCTGGCCCACCTGCTGTTCTGGCTGGCCGATGTCGGTCTGCAGTGGGTGTTGTGGGCATTGGCCCGGCTGGCCAGCCAGTGGCAGCTCTGGTGGCCGGTGCCGGGCTGGGTATTGCCGCTTACGGCGCTGCTGACCCTACTCTGGTGCGCCTGGCATGTGCCGGGTGGTCGTCCGCTGCTGTTGCCAGGGGGCGTAGCCCTGCTGCTGGCGGCCTGGCCGGCGCCGACCCATTGGCAACTGAGGGTGCTGGACGTGGGGCAGGGGCTGGCAGTGCTGATCACCCGGGGCGAGCGCGGCATCCTCTTTGACACCGGCGATCGCTACCCGGGCGGCTACAACATGGCGGATGCCGTGATCTTGCCCTTGCTCAACCGGCTCGATGTGCGGGTGCTGGATTATCTGGTCATCAGTCACAAGGACCGGGATCACGCCGGCAATCGGCGCGCCATCCTGCAGGCTCTGCCGGTGCGCCACGAGCTCTCTTCATTCGACTTCGGCCGCTTCACGGCCCTGTGCCGGCGTGGCCAGCAGTGGCGCTGGGAGGGGTTAGAGATGGCGGTGCTCTGGCCGCAGCAACCGGGGGGCGGCCACAACAACGACGGCTGTGTGCTGCAGATCCGCGACGGGGAGCGGCGCATCCTGCTCAGTGCCGACATCGAGCGGCAGGCAGAGCAGCGGCTGCTGGCGCTGGAAGGGGAGGGGCTTTCCAGCACCCTGCTGGTGAGCCCTCACCACGGCAGCCGCACCTCCTCCACGGCACCCTTCGTGGCGGCGGTGGCCCCCCGCTATGTGGTGCACAGCGCCGGTTTCATGAACCAGTGGGGATTTCCCCGCCCCGAGGTGGTGGCCCGCTACCAGGAGGCGCACCAATGGGTCACCGGGCTGGACGGAGAAATTTTGGTCGAGCCTGTGCCGGGTGGGCTGCGGATCCGGGCCGAACGGGAGCAGGGCCCCTGGTTTCGCCGCAAGGGTGACTGGTGGCGGCCTGCATTCTGGTCTGATCGCTGAGCGTAAACCCGGTTTTGGCTGGGATAACGGCCGTCATTGCCCGCCTTATTGATGGGCACCGCTTGGTGAAAACCCGGCTGTGGCTGGCATAACGGCCGTGATTTCCTGTCTTGGCGAGGGACATGCGCTGGCGATGCTTGGTGTAATCCTGCGCTTTGGCTGGGATAACGGCCGTGATTTCCCGCCTTGGTGATGGGCACCGCTTGGTGTAATCCTGCGCTTTGGCTAGAATAGCCCGTCATTTCCCTTATTAACGGCTATTCATGCAACAAGAAACCTCACAAGACAGCTGGCCTGTCTTCAAGCGTCTGCTCGGCTATGTCCGTGACCGCAAGCTTGGCCTGATCGGCGGCATCATCGGCATGCTGGGCTACGCCGCCGTGGATACCACCTTCGTCTATTCCATCAAGCCGCTGATCGATCAGGGGATCAACGGCAACGATCCGACCGTGCTCAAGTGGATGCCCTTCTTCGTTCTGGGCATCGTGGCCCTGCGTGGCGTCGCCAACTTCCTCTCCAACTACTGCATGGCCTGGGTCGGCAACCACGTGGTGATGCGTCTGCAGCAGCAGGTGTTCAATCACATGGTGGCGATGCCGATGAGCTTCTTCGACCGCCAGAACACCGGTCACCTGCTCTCCAAGGTGACCTATGACGCCAGCCAAGTTTCCTCGGCCGCCAGTACCACCCTGGTCACTCTGGTGCGGGAAGGGGCGACCGTGATCGGCCTGCTCGGCCTGATGTTCTGGCACTCCTGGCAGCTGTCGGTGATCTTCCTGGTGGTGGGGCCCGTGGTGGGCATCATCATCGGCCTCATCAGCCGCCGTTTCCGTCAGATCAGCCGCCACATCCAGCAGGCGGTGGGTGACATCACCACCTCCACCGAGCAGATGCTCAAGGGGCACAAAGAGGTGCTGATGTTCGGTGGCCAGAAGGTGGAGGAGAAGCGCTTCTTCAAGGTCAGCAACAACATGCGCCAGCAAACCATGAAGATGGTCGCCGCCGATGCCATCGGCAGCCCGGTGGTGCAGATGGTTGCCTCCATCGCGCTGGCCGCCTTCCTCTATGTGGCCACCATCGACAGCGTGCGCAGCGAGCTGACTGCCGGTACCTTCACCGTCATGATCACCTCCATGATGATGCTGCTCAAGCCGCTGAAAAGCCTGACCGACGTCAACAACCAGTTCCAGCGCGCCATCACTGCCTGTCACAGCCTGTTCGGCCTGCTCGACACCGAGCCGGAGCAGGATACCGGCACCCGTACCCTGGAGCGCGCCCGCGGCGAGATCGAGTTTCGCAACGTCACCTTCACCTACCCGACCAAGGACACCCCGGCGCTGCACAACGTCAGCTTCAAGGTGGAGGCAGGCAAATCGGTGGCCCTGGTGGGCCGTTCCGGCTCCGGCAAGAGCACCATTGCCAGCCTGTTGACCCGTTTCTACGACATCGAACAGGGGGAGATCCTGCTGGACGGCGTCAATATCCGCGATTACCGCCTGAGCGAGCTGCGCAAGCAGTACGCCCTGGTCTCCCAGCATGTCCACCTGTTCAACGACACGGTGGCGAGCAACATCGCCTACGCCGCGGAAGAGAAATACAGCCTCGACGAGATCAAGCAGGCGGCCCGCATCGCCCACGCCGATGAGTTCGTCAGCAAGATGAGCAACGGTTATGACACCGTGGTCGGCGAGAACGGTGCATCGCTCTCCGGCGGTCAGCGTCAGCGTATCGCCATCGCCCGTGCCCTGCTACGCGATGCCCCCGTGCTGCTGCTGGATGAAGCTACCTCGGCGCTGGATACCGAGTCCGAGCGCCACATCCAGGCAGCCATCGACGAGCTGTGCAAGGCGCGCACCTCGCTGGTGATCGCTCACCGCCTCTCCACCATCGAGAAGGCGGACGAGATCCTGGTGATCGATGAGGGTCATATCGTCGAGCGCGGCAACCACGCGGCGCTGATGGCCCAGCAGGGCACCTATGCCCAGCTGCGCGCCATCCAGTTCGGCCATGCCACCGCAGGTGGCAACGCCTGATGCTGGAGCGGCTCTGGTATGCAAAGAGTGGCTGGCGCTGGTTGCTGGCCCCCTTTGCCCTGCTGTTTGCCGTCATCAGCGGCACTCGCCGTTACGCCTATCGCCACGGCTGGCGCAAGGGTTATCGCTCCTCCTTGCCGGTCATAGTCGTGGGCAATATCTCGGTGGGCGGCAACGGCAAGACCCCGGTAGTGGTCTGGCTGGTGGAGCAGTTGCAGGCCCGCGGCTATCGCCCCGGGGTGGTGAGCCGCGGCTATGGCGGCAAGGCGCCCCATTACCCGTACCGGCTCGATGCCGCCAGCACCACGGCGCAGGCGGGGGATGAACCGGTACTGATTGCCCGGCGCTGTGGCTGCCCGGTGGTGGTGGCGCCCAGGCGGGCCGATGCGGTGCGTCTGCTGGAGCAGAGCGGCGAAGTGGATATCATCATCACCGACGACGGCCTGCAGCACTATGCGCTGGCCCGTGACATCGAGCTGGTGGTGGTGGACGGGGCGCGCCGTTTCGGCAACGCCTGCCTGCTGCCCATGGGGCCGCTGCGCGAGCCGGTCACCCGGCTCAAGCGGGTGGACGCCATCATCTGCAACGGCGGTGAGCCAGGGCGGGGAGAGTATCCCATGAGGCTGGTCGCCGACGCGCCGCATCGGGTGTGCGACGAGACCCCGCTGGCCACGCCGCTGGCGGGTCCGGTCGACGCGCTGGCAGGGATTGGGCATCCGCCCCGTTTCTTCGCCACCCTCGAGGGGCTTGGCTACCAGCTGGATCAGCGGGTGGCCTACGGCGATCACCACCCCTTCGATCGGGACGAGCTGGTGGACCGCTTTGCCGGCAAGCCGCTGCTGATGACCGAGAAAGATGCGGTCAAGTGCCGCTCCTTTGCCCTCGACAACTGGTGGTATCTGCCGGTCAGCGCCGAGTTGCCCGCCTCCCTGCTCGATACCCTGCTGCACAAGCTGGGGGCGAGCGGGAAGGGGCAAGGCGCAACCAAGGCACAAGGTTAATCTCTCTCGCCCGCGTGGGGGAGAAGGGGCTTATCATGCCCCACATGCAATATCTGGTTGTTCGACATCCATCGCCGGCGTGATGAAACCGCCGGTGCGACATCGTTGAAGGAGTATCGTTTTGGCTTTGGACATCAAGTTGCTCGACATCATTGCCTGCCCGGTCTGCAAGGGCAAGCTGCACTACAACAAGGCCGTGCATGAGCTGGTCTGCCGCTTCGACAAGCTGGCCTATCCGCTGGAGGAGGGGATCCCGGTGCTGCTAGAGAACCGCGCCCGTCCGCTCAGCAGCGACGAGCTGTCGTCATGAGCTTCGTCGTCGTCATTCCTGCCCGCTACGCCTCCACCCGGCTGCCGGGCAAGCCGCTGGCCGACATCCACGGCAAGCCCATGGTGCAGCACGTGGTGGAAAAGGCCCTGCAGTCGGGCGCCGATCGGGTGATCGTCGCTACCGATGACGAGCGGGTGCAGCAGGCGCTGGCCGCCTGCGCCGGGCAGGCTGGTTTCGAGGTGTGCATGACCTCGGAGGATCACCAGTCCGGCACCGAGCGCTTGGCCGAGGTGTGCCGCCACTACGGCTTTGCCGCCGACACCATAGTGGTCAACGTGCAGGGGGACGAGCCGCTCATTCCGCCGGTCATCATCCGTCAGGTGGCGGACAACCTGGCCGCCGCCACGGCGCCCATGGCCACCCTGTCGGTGCCGATCCAGGACGCCGAGGAGGTGTTCAACCCGAACGCCGTCAAGGTGGTGACCGACCAGGAGGGCTACGCGCTCTACTTCAGTCGCGCCTCCATTCCGTGGGATCGGGATCGCTTTGCCGCGAATCGCGAGCAGATTGGCGATCACTACCAGCGCCACATCGGCATCTACGCCTATCGCGCCGGCTTCATCCAGCGTTACGTGGACTGGGCGCCGAGCGCGCTCGAGCAAGTAGAGGCGCTGGAGCAGCTGAGGGTGCTCTGGTATGGGGAGAAGATCCACGTGGCCCAGGCGCTCGAGGCGCCGCCGGTCGGGGTGGATACCCAGGCCGATCTGGACAAGGTGCGCGCGCTGCTGGCGAACTGATGCCGACAACAGCAAAAATGACTCTGAACGGTGCCTGCGGGCGCCGTTTTTTGTGTTTAATCTTTATATAATTATTTGATTCAAAACACCATTTATGAGCACTTTCAAACTTTTCCCGGCCATGGTTTGCCAAATCAGCGAGTTTGGTTATGATGCAAGACGCCGTGTTAACCCTAACTGGCATATAACGAGATAAAAAACGGGGTGTTTGGGTGATTAATGTATTCCTGGTCGATGATCATGAGTTGGTGCGTACAGGGATAAGACGCATTCTGGAAGATGTCCGCGGGATCAAGGTGGTGGGCGAGGCGCAGAGCGGGGAAACCGCAGTCACTTTCTGTCGTCAGCACCATCCCGACGTGATCCTGATGGACATGAACATGCCGGGCATCGGCGGCCTGGAGGCGACCCGCAAGATCCTGCGGATCCGGCCCGATGTGCGCATCATAGTGCTGACCATTCATTCAGAAAATCCGTTCCCGACCAAGGTGATGCAGGCGGGTGCCGCCGGCTATCTCACCAAGGGGGCCGCGCCGGACGAGATGATCCACGCCATTCGCCTGGTCCACTCCGGTCAGCGTTACATCTCCCCGGAGATCGCCCAGCAGATGGCCCTGAGCCAGTTTGCCTCGGCCGACGAGAACCCCTTCAAGTCCCTCTCCGAGCGCGAGCTGCAGATCATGATGATGATCACCAAGGGGCAGAAGGTGACCGATATTTCCGAACAGCTCAACCTGAGCCCGAAGACGGTCAACAGCTACCGCTACCGGCTGTTCAGCAAACTCAACATCAATGGCGATGTGGAGCTGACCCATCTGGCCATTCGCTATGGCATGCTGGATGCCGACACCCTGTAACGGGCGGCGTGTAGCCATCAAAGGCGGCCTGTGCCGCCTTTTTGCTTTTTGCCGGCCTGGCGCAGTATGCTCTGTGCCGTCTTCTGCTTTCATCCGTTGAGCCGAGTTGCCGATGAGCCTCTCTTTCGAACTTCCGTTTGCCGTGATCCCCCAGATCCAGCACCTCGATCCCCGTTTGCCGGAGCCTGCATGACCTCGTCTGAACCTCTCTTCGACAGCAAGGCGTTTCTCAGTGCCGTCACCCACCAGAGCGGCGTCTACCGCATGTATGACAGCGGCGGTACCGTCATCTACGTGGGCAAGGCCAAGGATCTGAAAAAACGGCTCGCCTCCTATTTTCGGGCCAACGTCGACAGCATCAAGACCCGCACCCTGGTGCGCCAGATCGCCGACGTGCAGGTGACGGTCACCCACACCGAAACCGAGGCGCTGATCCTCGAGCACAACCTCATCAAGCAGTACCAGCCTCGCTACAACGTGCTGCTGCGCGACGACAAATCCTACCCCTGGATCATCATCACCGCGCACCAGCACCCGCGCATCGGTGTTCATCGCGGTGCCCGCAAGGTGAAGGGGGAGTACTTCGGCCCGTACCCCTCCGGCGGTGCGGTGCGCGAGAGCCTGCACCTGATGCAGAAGATCTTCCCGGTGCGTCAGTGCGAGGATGCGGTCTATGCCAACCGCAGCCGCCCCTGCCTGCTCTACCAGCTCAAGCGCTGCGCCGGCCCCTGCGTGGCCGGGCTGGTGAGCGAGGCCGAGTATGCCCAGCAGGTGGAGCTGGCCAAGCTGTTTCTGGCGGGCAAGAACCAGCAGGTGATCGGCGAGCTGGTGGGCAAGATGGAGTCCGCCAGCGGCGATCTGCGCTTCGAGGAAGCTGCCCGCTACCGGGATCAGATCCAGGCGCTGCGCCGGGTGACCGAACAGCAGTCGGTGAGCGGCAACGTGCTGGACGAGCTCGACGTGGTGGGGGTGGCCTTCGAGCAGGGGACCGCCTGCATCCACGTGCTATTCATCCGCCAGGGCAAGGTGCTGGGCTCGCGCAGCTACTTCCCGAAAGTACCGGCCGATACCCAACTCGACGAGGTGGTGCAATCCTTCCTGCTGCAGTTCTATCTGTCGGGGCAGGGGGGGCGGCAGATCCCGAGCGAAGTGCTGCTCGACGTGGCGCTCGAAGACGAGAACGTCATCGCCGAGACCCTGAGCCAGACCGCCGGCTACAAGGTGCGGGTGGTGAGCCGTACCCGCGCCGAGCGGGCCCGCTTCATCAAGCTTGCCTCCATCAACGCCCAGACCGCGCTGCGCTCGCGGCTCGCCCACAAGAGCACCACCACCGCCCGCTACGACCAGCTGGAGGAGCTGCTGGAGCTGGAGCTCCCCATCGCCCGCATGGAGTGCTTCGATATCTCCCACACCATGGGTGAGCGCACCGTGGCCTCCTGCGTGGTGTTCAACCGGGAAGGGCCGCTCTCATCGGAATATCGGCGCTTCAACATCGACGGCATCACCGGCGGCGATGACTACGCCGCCATGGAGCAGGCGCTGGAACGGCGCTTTGGCAAGCAGCAGGAGCCGGACAAGGTGCCGGACGTGCTGTTTATCGACGGCGGTCTCGGCCAGCTGCGCCGCGCCGAAGAGATCCTGGCCCGTCAGCTGGAGTTTCTGGGGGGCAAATATCCGCTCCTGGTAGGCATCGCCAAGGGGGTGACCCGCAAGGCGGGGCTGGAGACCCTGATCCTGGGGGAGAGTCACGAAGAGCTGCATTTGCCGGCAGATATGCCCGCCTTGCACCTGATTCAGCACATTCGCGATGAATCCCACCGTTTTGCCATCACCGGCCACCGCGCGAGACGGGCGAAAGCCCGCACCACCAGTACCCTGGAAGATATTCCGGGGGTGGGGCCGAAACGGCGGCAGGCGCTGCTCAAGTACCTGGGCGGGCTGCAGGAGGTGAAAAAAGCCGGGGTGGAGGAGCTCGCCAAGGTGCCCGGCATCAGCCAGGAGCTGGCCCAGTCCATCCACGACGCACTGCACTCGCTCTAGCCATTGGTAGCCGAGAAGGGGGGCATGCGCCTCCATGTTGCCCCTGTTTGCCCTGATGGCGAACAGGGGCTGTCGCCCAAGGTATCGGCAAGGGGCGAGTTGAGTCACATCATTCACCCTGGGTTCATTCACTTCGGGGATCCCGGCACACAAGAGCCGTGACGCAGGGGGGCCGTAAATGCCATAATGGCCCGCATCCTGAGGTTGTTGATGGATTCATAGACCAAGGCGGGCGCCTGTCCGGTTGCATCCGTGATCGGCTTGGGGCTACCATGTAGCGGCATACAAGAAGTGGCTGAAAATAATGACAAATATTCCTAATCTGCTGACGTTTTTTCGGATCTTGCTCATCCCCGTCTTCGTCATCCTGTTCTACCTTCCCTATCAGTGGTCCTATCTGGCGGCGGCCATCGTCTTCATCCTGGCGGCGGCGACCGACTGGTTTGACGGCTACCTTGCCCGCAAGCTGAACCAGTCCACTGCCTTCGGCGCTTTCCTCGATCCGGTGGCCGACAAGATCATGGTGGCGGCGGCGCTGGTGGTGATCGTCGAGCACTACAACACCATCTGGGTGACCATTCCTGCCATGACCATGATTGGCCGCGAGATCATCATCTCCGCCCTGCGCGAGTGGATGGCCGAGCTTGGCAAGCGCTCCTCGGTGGCGGTCAGCTGGATTGGCAAGTGGAAAACCATGATCCAGATGGTGTCGCTCACCGGTCTCATCTGGCAGTACGACATCTGGATGGTGTGGCTGGCCTATGTGCTGCTCTATGTGGCCACAGTGCTCACCTTCTGGTCCATGTTCCAGTACATGAAGGCCGCCTGGGGCGATCTGACCTACCACTCCCGCTTCTAGTCTGCGTTTGTACTAAGCACCGTTTCCCCGCACTTGGGGCAGGGAAACGGTCGTGAACGTTGAAAATACAGGAAAAGGGCAAAAAACACCCGAACGATCAGGGTATTAAACATTTTTGGTTGACTGGGCGAGGAACATCGCTAGAATGCGTCCTCGTAGTCAGGCAGTCAGCCAGACCATTGCGGGAATAGCTCAGTTGGTAGAGCACGACCTTGCCAAGGTCGGGGTCGCGAGTTCGAGTCTCGTTTCCCGCTCCAAATTCAGACAATAGAGAGTTTCTCTCTTTTGCATGGCGCGTTAGCAAAGCGGTTATGCAGCGGATTGCAAATCCGTTTAGTCCGGTTCGACTCCGGAACGTGCCTCCATATTGACAAGCCCGCGGCGCGAGCTTGATACCGATTACGGTGCCCGAGTGGTGAAATCGGTAGACACAAGGGATTTAAAATCCCTCGACGTTCGCGTCGTGCCGGTTCGATTCCGGCCTCGGGCACCATTAAAATCAAAGACTTACTAAGGCCGCTAGCAATAGCGGCCTTTTTGTTTTCTCCCAGTGTCCACATTTGATCCACACAGATTTATTCCGGTAGCTCGTCAAGTTTCACCTCGAGCTGGATGCGGTTGGTGTAGCCCTGGTTGGTGAGGTCGTGCACCACCTGGGTGAGCAGCCAGTCGGCCTCGTCTATCTGGGGCTTGAACCCCCTGACGGTGGTGGGTTGTTCCGGGTAGAGCTCTGACCGGCCCCTGGCCAGGGTGATGTCGAACTCGGCCACCCCGCGCTGGATCCGCTCCCACTCTGCCCTGGCTGCCCGCATGGCGTTGGCCTGGTTGGCGTAGACGTGGCGCAGCTCCTTGACGTTCTCGCTGCTGCCGACCAGCAGCTCGTTCTCTTTCTTGTTGACCACTACGCTCGGCGGCAATGGCCGCTCTGGTTTCGGCTTGGTCTTTCTCTTGCGCTTCACCTCGACTTTCTTTTTCTCTGCGGCTTTGTTGTCTTGCCAGTAGGCCGTCACGCCGGTGTAGGCGTCGCGGTCTGCCACTGAGAAGCGGTGCTGATCGCCATCTTGGCGGGTGATGGTGATGGCTGGCAGCGGCTGGCCCTTTGCGGTGGTGCCCTGGCCTGCCTTGATGAACATCAGGCGGCCAGATTTGACGGTAGAGATGGCATCGCACTGGCCGGCCAAGCGGGTGAGGAAGGCCAGATCGCTTTCGTTGGTCTGGTCGATGTGGTCGATCAGCTGCCCCTTGAGCGAGTCACCCACGCAGGGTGTGAGCTGGTAGGTGGCGGCCACCTGTTCGACGATGCTGCCGACGGTGGATTGGTGCCAGCTGCGCTCGCGCAGCTTGTTCATGCTGCCGCGCAGGTCAGCCGATTTGCCCCGAATGGTGAGCACATCTGGGGCGCCGGCGTGCTCCACTTCGTCAATCTTGTAGGTGCCCTTGTCGACCAGGGCGCTGCCTTGCCAGCCGATGAGGCAGCGCAGGGTGGCCCCCCGGCGCGGCATGTCGAGCTGACCGTCGCTGTCATCGAGGGTGATCTCGATGGTGTCGGCGGTGAAACCCCGGTTGTCGGTGATGGTCATCGACATCAGGCGCGGGCGGATGGCGGCCGAAATGTCTTTGCCATCGACCAGCACCTGGTAGGCCGGCACCGGATGGCCTTGGCGCAGGGCATCGAGCGAGCTGGTGATGCCAAGATTCTCGGCCAGGCGGCTGCCGAACTGGTCAAGCGCCCCCATCAGAGGATCCCCCCCAGCTTGCCGCCGATGCTACCCATGAGTTTGCCCACCCCCAAGCGGCCTAGCAGGTTGCCCGCGGTGCGCCCCAGCAGGGTGTTGCCCAGCGTGCTGTCGTTGTCGTCAACCCGCTTGAGCTTGATGCTGAACTCTATCTTGCGGGCGGCGCCATCGCTGAAAAACTCGGTGCGGGTGGTGCTGATGCCCTCTATGACGAACGAGCCACGCATCACGCCATCGCCCTGGATCAGGGGGAAGGCTTCACCGCTGTCGCCCATCTGGCGCAGCATGTCGAGCGACACAGGCCCGCCGGTCAACTCTGGGTAGAGCACTCCGCTCAGGGTGCTGGTTTCATCGTCAGGGCCGAGAAATTGGTAAGCCGGGCGGGCACCGACCCGGTTATTGCCCGGGTGGCGCCATGCCCATTCGTCTTGCTGGGATTGTGGGGCAACGGTCGAGCGCATAAACACGAACCAGCCCAGGGTCATCATCATGGTGGTTGCTCCTTAGTTGCGATCGCCCAGCGTGGCGCGGCCACGGGCGGCGGCTTGCCGCTCGCGCTGTTCTATCCGTTGGTCAATCTTGCGAACGAGATCATCAGGTGTTTCCCCCGGTTGCTGCACGATGGTCCATTGGTGGGTGGTCGTTGAGTTGCCACCTCTGGCCGCGACAGGTTTTGGTACCGGTGTTGGTACAATGCGGGGGCCGTAGCCACTGGCGCCGGCCATTGCTGGCTGGTTGATGTTGCCGGTCAGATAACCCGGCCCGGTCGATTTGTCCTGCCCGATGGTGACGTCACCGCCAGTGAACCAGTCCGGCAGGTACTGGGTGAAAGCTTTGATTTTCTCCATCAGGGTCTTCCACTTGGCAGTGATGCCGTCGATCAGTCCCTGCACGATGGCTTTGCCCTTGTTGACTGCGCCATCTGGCAGTGTGTCGAAGAAGAGCCATACCTTGTCCCATGAGGTCATGAACAAGCCGATGGGCGTCCAGCTGGCCAGCTCTTTGACCAGCTCCCACCAAGCCAGCGCTGGGCCCTTGCATTTGGCCCAGAGTTCGGTAAACCATGCTGATACCCCATCCCAATTCGTGTAGAGCAGGTATGCACCATAGGCTAGGGCTGCGACTAGCCCGATGATCCAGGTGATGGGGTTGGTGAGCAGCGCGATGCCCATTCTGATAAACGCACCAGTCAACAAGCGCACGACACCAAGCAGTAGCCTAAACGGAGCCAGCAGCCATTTAAGCACTGTGCCCAATACCGTGCCCTTTATACCCAACACTCCAAAAATGAGTTTCATGATGGCCAGGGGACCGAGCAGGGCGGCAACTGTCAACGACAGCCCGCCCAGTGCAATAGCGATGATGGATGTCACGGCCGCAATCCTGACCAGGGTGTTGGCGAGCTTGGGGTTTTCTTCAACCCAGTTGCGTGTGCCGGCGACGATCTCTTTGGTGAATTTGATGATGTCCATCAGGGAGCCGCGCAGCAGCTCGCCAAGGTCTGCCTTCACGTTCTTTATCCCGGCCTGCAGGATCAGCCACTGCGATGAGAGCGAGTCTTTGTCGATGTCTGACTCTCGCTGCATCGACCCCTTCGACTTCTCGGCGTTCACCAGTTTCAACTGTCGGTAGAGTTCATCCAGGTTATTGGAGAGCTTGGCCACGTCTTTGCCGTATTCCTTGCCGAATATCTGGGTGGTGACCCTGAGCTGGTCTTCGACGTTCAGCTTTTTAATCTTCTCCAGCACCTTGGTGATGGTGCCCATGGCGTCGGTGGCCATGGCCTTTTCTACTGCGGTTGACTGCATGCCGATCGCTTTCATCCCAGCCTGGAAGCGCTTGCTTTGCATGGTCGCGATGGAAAGCTCGCGAACCATAGCGTTGGAGGCGCTGGCGGCTATTTCCGGCGCAGCCCCCAGGCTTAGGAAGGTCGAACCCAGAGCGGCCGCTTTCTTGTAATCGAGCTTGTCGGCCACGCCCCCCAGACGTTGCAGCACGTCGATGATGTCTGCACCCTTGGATTGGGCGTTGTCGTCGAGGAAGTTGATGGCATCGCCGAGCTGTTCGATGTTGCTGATGGGGATTTTGTAGAGGTTGGCAATCTTGCCCATGTCTTCGGCTAGCTGTCCGGCCGGCAGCTCAAAGGCGGTTGCCGCCTTGGCGGCGGTTTTGGCGAAGTTGAGCAGGTTGTCTTTGCCTTGTACCCCCATGCGGGCGGCGCCTTCAACCAGTGCTGCGATATCGATCGCGCCGTTGAGCTGTGGGATCTCTTCTGAAATGGCCTTTATCTCTTTTGCCATGTCGTAGTAGATGGAGGTCAGTTCGCCTGAATCTGTTCTGGCGCCATCCACCTGCTTGGCCACCCCTTTCATGGCATCTTCAAAGCTCGAGTACTCTTTGATGGCGCTGTAAATCGGCATGCCCATGGCGGTACCTGTCGCCAGTGCGGTGGCGCCGTGGCCGGCAATCTGGCCGCGCAGCTCTTGGGTCTGGCGGTAGCTGGCCTTGACCTGGTTGAGGCGCTTTTGCTGGTCAGCCAGCTGGCCCAGCTTGGCGCGCTGCTGGTCTAGTTGGCCGTTGGCGGCAGCCAGGTCAGTCTTGAGGCGGCGCTGGTGATCGCCGAGCTGTTTGGTGTTGATGCCTGCTTCGTTCATGGCGCGTTTCAGGCTGCCGTGACGGGCGACCATTTCACGCTCTTGCTGGGATAGGTCGCGCACCCTCTGTTTGGCCTGCTCCATCGCCCTGGTCATGGCTTTGGTGGGCTGTTCGACCTGGGCGAGCTGTTGAGCCATCTGCTGGGCATCGCGCTGGGCTGCTGTGAGCTGGGCGCGGGTGGCGCCAATCTGGCGGCCCAGGGTGCGGTAGCCTTCAATCTGGCCGCTTTGGTTTTCGAGCTCTTTGATGCGCTTCTTGGTGGCGAGCAGGTCTTGAGCGGTCATGCGGCTCTGGCCGCTGACGGCTTTGAGGGGGGCGGTGAGCTTGTCGACCGCCCCGAGCAGGATTTGGAGTTTGAGAGGGTTCATTGTTCTTCTGCCCCGTTGATGCGGTTGTGAATCTCAACGAGGCGTTGGTGCCAGCCCATCAGCTCGCTGATTTCCATGGCCGCCATCTCGGACGGCGGCCAGTGGGCGATGATGGCGATCTCGGCCATCAGGTCGTCTATGCAGTGAGGTAGGCCTCCTGCTGCGAGCCCATCAAAAAACCGACCACCACCACCCCGGCTTTGAGCAGGTCAGCCGGGTCCATGTCGTTCACTTCCTTTTCGGTCAGGTCGGTGATGCGGGGCAGCAGTTTGATGAGGGTATCGACGTTCATCTGGACGATGTCCATGGTGTTGAGCCCGCGCAGGTGGCCCGCCTTCTTGGGGCTGCGGATGATCAGGCTGTTGAGGGTGCTTTCGCCGCGCTGGATCGGGGTGTCGAGGGTGATTTCTTTCTGGTCCATGGTGCTTGTTCCTGTTGTGGATGTGGTGAGGGCGGCGCTTTCTGTTGGGATAAGGGCCGCCCGTTGGATGGGTGAATGGGTTAGAGGCCGATGGCTTTGCGGTGCTCGGCCATGCGGTCGACGCCGTCGGGGCCGATTTCAATCATGTTGAGCAGGTCGATTTCGTGGATAACGACCCCATCAATGGTCACTTTGTAGTAGGTGTTGACCATGGTGACCTTGGCCTGGCTGTTATCACCGACCTTGGCGGTGCCCCAGTCGATTTCTTTGAAACGACCTCTGGTGAACACTTCTACGGACTGCACGCCGACCACGTCATCCCGCTGGATGGATCCAGCAAAGCGAAGGGCGATGCCGTCGATCTTGCCATTGCCCATCTTGCCCAGGATCTCGGCGCTGTAGCCGCCCATGGTGAAAGAGGTATCGAGGGCGCTGTCATCCAGCCCCATGTCGATGTTGACGGCGCCACCCATACCGCCGCCGCGATAGGCTTCAAACTTGCGTGAGAGCTTGGCAAAGGTGAAGTCTTCCGCTTCGCCGATCCAGTTGGTGCCGTCGGTGAACACGTTGAGTTGTTTGACTTTTCTTGGCAGTGCCATGGTGGCTCCTTATGCTGCGGCCGCGACGCGGGCGCCGAAGTCGATGAGGTAGTGGTCGGTGATGCGCTGGATGAAGCCGAGGTCTTCGAGCGGCGGCACCGGGGTGTAGTTGTAATCGATGCGCAGCTTGCCGGCCTTGAGGGTGTCTTTGTCGTTGAGCTCTTCGTTGTACCAGCAGTCAAAGCCGAGCAGGTAACCGCCCGCCACCAGTTCGCGGCCCTTGGCCTTGATGCCCTCGATGATGTCTTTCACCAGGGTGGGGGTGAGCGGCTTGTCGTTGGCCCACATGTGTGCCTCGGCCATGGTGTCGGCCAGGATCTGGGCGGTGCGGGTGTAGTTCTCGAAGGCGAACAGCGGATCATCGGAGCAGGTGCGGTTGCCCCAGTAGCGGAAGCCATCAGCCCGGATGAGGGCGGTGATCTCGTTGGCGTTGAGCAGGCCGACCTCGGTGTCGGGGTCTTGCAGATCCCAGAACAGGGACTTGGTCATGCCGTCGACCCCGGTCACGCCGACGTTCGACAGGGTCTTGTGCCAGCCGATCTCTTTGTCGATGAGCGCCCGCATGGCGGCAGCCTTGAGGCAGGCATCCAGTTTGACGCTGGTATTGGCTGCCACGTCCCAGGCGGTCCAGTCGCCGTGGATCGGCATCAGTTCGCGGCTGGAGAAGTTTTCGCGGTAGGCCAGCGCAGCCTCGACGGTCTCTGCGATGGTCGGCACGTAGGCAAAGGCGCGCAGCTTCTTGGCCACACCACCCAGCGCAGTAGCCACCGGCAAGGTGCAGTTATCCGGCACGCAGAGGATGCGCGGTTTGACGCCGGTCATCGGGGCGGCCCGTTCCAGTGCCTTGAGGCCGGTGTAGCTGCCATCCGGCTTGATGGTGCCGATGATGTTGCTGGTCAGGGCGGCCGCGTCGGCGCCATCCGCCACGCGCACGGCGATGACGATGGTGTTGACGGTGTCATAGATGGTTTGCAGCGAGCGCTTGAGGTTGCCCTGGGTGCCAGCCTTGGCGATGGCCGCCGGCAGGTTGGCGATCAGCACCGGTTTATCGAGCGGGAAGTAGGCGGCATCCGCATCGGCGCTGGTGCAGACCATGCCGATCACCGCCGTGGCGACGGTGCGGATGGTGCGAGTGCCCTCGTTGACTTCCACGACGCGCACGCCGTGGTGAAATTGGTCCAGTGCCATAGGTTCTCCTGTTGTCCGGACGGAGCTTTTGCAAGGAAATGCGAGCATGGTCAGGATGCAGGGGCAGGGGATGGCAGGCGAGCTGCGGCCAGTGTATCCGGCGTGGATACACTGGATCGGCGGTGACAAGGGGTTGATGTGCGGCAGTAACGAAACACCCCGCACAGGGCGGGGTGTTGGTGTTGATGGTCGCGTGATTGTCAACCAGTCAATCGGAAGTGGGTGGGTCAACTGGTTCAATTACAACGGGAGGGGGATTTATCCACTCGCCGCCGTTCAGGGTGGCACCAGGTAACACATGTGGAGGGCAGGGCGTGAACTGCGCGGCCAGGGCTGGCACATGCACGTCCACCGGCTTGAGGTTCAGGCCGCCATCGTTCCACACTTCGACGGCGATGCCGTCCACCACTCTCGCATAATGGTTCATTATCCAATCCTCTCTACAATGACCGCACCGACGCCGCCACGGCCCTGACCGCCGGCACCGCCGCCGACATAGGCATCCACACTGGGTGTTTGGCCCGCGCCGCAGCCGCCGCCGCCCATTTGGGCTGGTGACATGAAAAAGCCACTATAAAACTCGGCGCCGCTGCCGTACTCAGTTGGTAAAAGCCCAATGTTCCAGCCGTCTACATAGCTACGACCGGCAATACCTGCTTTGGCCTGGGTACTAAAACCACCACCCGATGCCGATCCGCCAGCATATCCCGGTAGGCCATCACCACCCTGGTGGGCTGCACTGCCGCCGGCACGGTCGAGCCCGGCGCCCCCTTTGCGGCGTACGCTGCCTGCTAGTCCCATGCCGCCCTGAGCGGTGCCGGTGGTGCCACCTGCCCCGCCTGTGGCCGACACGATAGCGCCGAAACTCGACGTACCGCCGGGCAGCCCTGCATCTGCTCCCATCTCGCCGGCCTGGCCGACCGTGTAGGAGTAAACCGTCTCGGCGTTGACGGTCAAAGTGGCTTCGTCGTACCCGCCGCCGCCCCCGCCGTAGTAGTAGGTATTGACGGCGCTGGAGCGCCCGCCACCACCACCACCTACCACGGCGACACGGTACACCCCCGGCTCTAGCGTGAGCTGGCGGGTACCTGGGTTGATGTCAAACAGCACAATGCTTTGTTTGAGCCTTGGGTATTTGTGCTCTGTCATGGTTGCACCAAGATCGATCATGACACTCTCCATTGACCGTTAATTTTTGAGTAGACGAATTGTTTGCCCGTGATGCGCAGCCGCGTTTTTTGATCGGCGCCATGGGGGGTAATGATGGTTTCCCCTGCCTTGGCTTTGACGATGCAATCGGTGTTTTTGATGTTGACCGAGTGATCCACGATCACGATGACGTCACCACTGTCTGGCAAGGTGAGCTCACCCGCGCCCATGAAGCGATATGAACGGTTCATGGCCGCCCCAGCGCCAGTGAAGGGCACCCATGCAAAACGTTGGTCAACGTAGGTTCGTGATGCCAGTACTTTGGACGGGTCAACCAATATCTGGATTTGCCCGCCATCCACTTGATGGATCGAGACGTAGGTGCCGAGCGGGAGATCGACTTGCGCCCCCTGGGCTGGGATGGTTTTTTCCACCGGCGGATAGCGGGTGGCGAAAATCATGTCGCCGTCGGCATCGAACCAGCCTGCCTCGCGCACGATAAACGGACCCACATCGAGGGGGACGTAGCCTTCCATGTAGTACTGGGATGGCAGGTTGGCATCCTGTTCCAGTACCGCAATCGGGCCGCGAAAGGTTTCATCGATCAGCTTAGTGGCTTGGCGCAGCTGTTCGGCCGTAGGCGCGTAGCTATCGCCGCCACCGGTTCCTACCGCGAACTGAGTGAGGTTCAGTGCTCGGCTGGTTGCGGCCAGATTGGCCAGCTTGGCAGCCCCGATGGTCGTCAGAACGGTAAAGTAGGTTTGTGTCATATGGCATTCACTCTGTAAGTCGCCGCAATGCGCGGCATGCCGCCCAGGGGGGCAGCAATGCTGGTTGTTGGCAGGCTGGCCTGATATGGGCGGCAGATGTAGCGCGGGGTGATGGACGGCACGGCCGCCACCCCCTGCCCTATGTCTGTGCTCATGACCAGACTGAGGGTGTAGTGACTGCGCAGGTTTTTGGCTTCGTCGACTCGGCGAGTGATGGCGGCGGTGTTGCCTGCCGCGACCCCTTCAGGCGGAACGTTGACGCGCACTTTGAAGGTGTACGGCTGACCGCCAAACTCGAACCATTGCTGGAGGGTGGCGCGATAGCCGATGGCAGCCAGTGCGCGACGCACCGCGCCTGGGGTGCCTTTGGTAGCGTGAATGCTGAAACTGGCTGCCATGGCGCCGCGCTTTTGCGAGTCTGACCAGTCATCATCCCAGTCATCGACGCTGAATGCCCAGGCCTGATACGGCAGGACGTTGGCCGGGCATCTGGCTGTCGACCATAAATCTCGGCATGGAATGGGGAGTGCCATCGCGGCGGCGGCCACGGTGCTCAGGTTGCGCTCGGCTTTGGTGGCATTGGGTGGCAGCAGGTTCATTGGATCACCTGCTCGATGGTGTATCCGCTGCACCATGCAGCCTGATGTTTTTCCGGGGTGATGTCTGCCCAGCCAACCAACTCGACCTTTGTGACCCCCTGCACATGCAGGGCCGAGTCAAGGAGGGATCGCGGCACCTCTACCCCGATGCGGCGACGCGGATTGATCACATCAAGCAATCGCCGTTCAGCTTCGGCGGTGATGGCGGCCGCAGATGGCCCGGCCGCCGGAATAAACAGGCGAATGGCCAGGGTGTATGGCAACACTTGGGCGGCTTTGACATGCACGTTATCGGTCAGCGGCACCCGATCTTCATCGGTGAGATAGGTGGCTACTTTGGTCAGCAGTTCCGCAGCCGGGGTGCCGTTGCCGGTGGCGGCCAGGATGTATACATCCACCACGCCCGGGCTCGGTGAGGTAGGTTCGGCATCCATCACAGCGCCATCAGCGGTGCGGGCGTGATAGCGATAGGCCTCGCGTGGTCCTGCGACGCTGAGGGCATCCCATGCCAGTAAGGCGCGTTCGCGCAGGGCGGCATCACGTTCCATGATGGTGGGGATCGGCGGGGTGGCGGTGTCGTTCCCCGGCTGCACGACAAGCCGCTCGACATTCCAGTTGGCCACCAGATTATCGAGGTCAGCCTTTTCTGCCCACGCCACCATGTTGGCGACTGATGCGCTGTTGATGCGGGCCCGCAGGATCAGCTCTCGATAGGTGTTCTCTTGCAGCATCTTGGTGAGGGGCTCAGATTCAAGCGCCAGCGTGGCAGCAATGGCCGCTTGCTGGTCTGCCGGATAGTGGGCGATCAAGGATGCTTTGCGCTCGGCAAGGATGGCCTCGAAGTCGAGCAATTCGACCACATCAGGCGGTGGCAGCTTTGATAGATCTATGGCGCTCAACGGGTGGCTCCTGTGGGGATAGTGATAGTGGCACTTTCTGTTTTTGAATCTGGCGCGCCGCCATCTTTGCGTTGCCAGGTGAGCTCGATGGTGAGGGCACCATCCATGCCGCCGCCCAGCACATCGACGCGGGTGATGGTGATGCGCGGCTCCCAGTTGATGAGGGCCTGCACGGTGGCGGCCATCAGGCGCAAGCGGGTGGCCTGATGCTGTGGCTGGTCGATGAGGTAAAACAGCTCGCTGCCGTAGTCACGACGCATGACCCGCGAGCCCACCGGGGTGATGAGGATGTCGCGCACCGACTGGATGATGTGGTCGGTGGCGCTGATGGCGCGGCCGGTGGCTGCATTCATGCCGAGCCAGTTCATGCCGGGCCCCCAGTTTGTCCGCCACCAGTGCTGACTCCGCTGTGCTTGTGGGTGGTGACTTCGACGTTGCCTATTTTGGCTGTGGGGGCGGTGATCTTGCCGCCCGCTTCAATGGTCGAACCGACCTTGAGCGCTTGGGTGCACTCCACCATGGGGGTGATCAGCTTGACGGAGACGGAGGCCGAGAGGGTGGCGGTCTTGATACCGCTGGCATTGAGTGCCCCGGTGGCCGGGTTGTACTCGATGACGGCGCCATCGGCGTACTCTGTGCGGTCGAGATCCGGGTTGTCATCATCGCTCAGTGGCTCGTCTGCGGCGGCGGCGTTGAGGGAGCCCACGATGTACGCATTGCGCAGATCGCCACTGACTGACAACAACATGACCTGCTCGCCGATGGAGAGGCGATGGCGGGTGCGGTTATTCCCGGCCCGTTCGGTGATGTAGGGCCGCCAGTTGGTGATGATGTCGCCGGTTTTGACGCGACATTCCCCGGATCGCACGGCGGTGACGGTGCCAATGCGGATCAGGTTGTCGAGCTGGCGTTGGAGTTCGATCAGGGTCAGTTGCATGGGGTCATTGTTTTGGGCAATGGCGGGTAAGGCGAGGGGCGTCCAGTGTATCCACGGCGGATACACTGGCCGCAGCGACTACAGCCCTTTGGTGAGTTGGGCCAGCAGTTGGTCTTCCACTTTGTCGATGTCGTTGGCGTCCATGCCCAGCAGGCGGCGTGCCGGGTACTGGATGTCTTGCCCCTTACTGCCTTTGTCTTTCAGGCCGTAGTGGTGGATATGGGCGATTTTCTCGGCGGTGCTGGCGAACGTGACTTCGGCCCTGTCGCTGTAGCCCTTGGCCTTGAGCCAGGTCGATTTGATAAGGCGGGAGAACATCTTGCGCTTGAGCCGGCTTTTGTTGATGGTGTCGCCCTTGCTGGCATCAACCTTGATGAAGCGCTTGATGCGGGAGCGTTTGAAGGTGCGGATGCCGCCCCGCATGATGTCGAACCCGATGATGTAGCTGCGGGTGCCGCGCCAGCTTTTCAGGTGGCGCACTTCTTTGTCACTGGTGGTGTAGATGAACTTGATCTCGCGGTTGCCGCGCTGCGGCTTGCGCGGGTCCATCTTGTCCCCTTCCGGGGTGACGTTGTCTTTGATGCGCTTGGCGTTGCTTTCGCGCATCTCTTTGGCCATCTGGTCAGCAAACTTGGCCAGCTCCCGTTGCGACAGGTTGGCCCTGATCAGCTCTAACCTGGCGGCGAAGTCGTTCAGACGGTCGATGTCGGCGGCCATGGCTGATATTCCCCGTTGATAAACAGTTCCCAGGTGATGCCGTCGTAGGGGTCTTCTGGCGGCTCCGGCAGGTGTTCGAAGTGCAGGCCCTGCTCATCCTTCCAAACCTTGACCCGCTCGGTCAGCGGCAGTTTGATTTCGATGTCACAGGTTTCGTTGTTCTGGATCTCGACTTCGAACCGCATGGCGTTTTCACGCTTGTCGCTGTTCATCATCAGTTCTGGCTGGTACTGCCTGATCCATGCCAGCAGCGGCACCATGACGGTGTTCACGTTCTGGGCAAAGTCGGCCACGATGATGGTCAGTTCGTACTGGTATTCAAACGACAGGCTGGCGGCGCCGGTGGCAACCAGCTTGCCCTTGTCGACGAATATCATCATGTGATCCGGGTTCTGGCGCAGCAGCGGGATGCACTGCTGCAACACCTCACGGATCTGTTTTGGCTTTTCCATTTTCTCTCCCGTTCTGGTGCCTTTTCTGACAGGTGATGATGCTGTCGACCTGGGCGGCGCAGGTGGCCCAGGTGGCCTCGGTCTGGGTCAGCTGGTCGAGCAGATCGCCGTTATTGGCCGGGCCGGCCGGCGGCAGCTGGCAGGGGGTCAGCCCCTGACAGGTGAGCCTGATAGTCTGCGGCGCCGGTGATGGCGGGGCGCTGGAGCAACCTGACAACAGGATCAGGCAGAGGGCGATCAGCCCACTCCTTGAGTTCGGCATTTTCACGTTTGAGCCTCTTGATGGTGTCGGCCCGGGTGGCGGCCGTGATGGTCAGATCGCCAAGCTGGCGCTGCAGCGTGGCGGCGGCGGTTGCTTGGGCGGTCAGTTCGCCGGTGAGGGTGTCGATGGCCCCGTCTTTGAGCTTTTCCCGCTGCTCTGCCTCTTTGGCCTTGTCGTTGGCGGCCTTGAGATCGGTTTGCAGGGTATCGACCTTGCCCCTGGCGGTCGCTGCCGAGGTGGCAGACCAGCCCCAGCCGGCCAAGGCGATGGCCAGCGCCAGCAGCAACCAGGTGAGGGGTGATCGCAGCAGGTTAAGCCACATAATCGATCCCCCAAAAGTCCATCCCCTCAGCGCGCAGGACGCTGTTGCATGGCATCACTACCACCGTATCAACAAAGGTTTCTGCCTTGTCGATCAGCTTGTTGATCACTCTGTCTCCCGAGTCGTTCATCAGGTCGAAACCCGGGCGCGGGGTGGTCGTGTAGTAGCCGTTCGGCATGATTGGTATATCAAGCTGGTTTTCATACCAGTCAAACTCGTCAAAGAACCAACAGGCGTCGCTGTCTTTGATGAGGGCTTCTAGAATTTCCTGTTCGGCTTGGGGAAGCTCTTTTCTGCTGTCGATGTTGAGCATGTCGCAGCTGGCGACGTATGCCCCTTTGACCTTGCTGGCAATGTCCAGAAACACCCACAGTCGCTGTTTATCCAACGGCGTAGCCAGCACGATGACCACCTTTTTGCCTTCCTGCCGCGTCTTGTTCGCGGCGGCTATCAGACGGGTGGTTTTGCCCGTCATCCGGCCTGTGATTTCAATGTGCATCTGTCACCTCCTGTACCGGATAGACCTTGGCAAAGTGGTCGTATGCCTTGGCCAGCTTGGTGTCGTAGTCGTTGTCCTTATAGGCCGGCCCGTTGTAGCGGCGGGCGAAGTCGGCCCATTTACGGCCCTGCAGCGCCTTGTGCATGGTTTGGTCTTGCTGGATGAAACGGCACAGGGCGGTGAGGTGGTCGACCTCGCTGCGCTGCATTGTGGTCTGCCAGTCGCTGGCAGAGGTAAAGCCCAGCGCCTGCCAGTGGTAGCCCATGATCTGGAACATGCCCCAGCTGGCCGACTCGATGGCGGCATCCCGGTGCAGGCTGATGGCCAGTTGCAGCCGTTCCCACTCCGCCGAGCCGCCCGCATAGCCGCCGCGCTTGGGGTTGACCAGGTTGGGATAACTGGCAGCCATCTGGTCGGCGGCGGCCTTGCCCAGGTGCTTGGTGAGCTGCTTGTAGAACACATGCCGCTCGAACAGCACCACCGGGCGCTGGTCTTGAGTGAAGCCTTCGCCGATGCTCTCGACCTGGGCAACGGTGGCCATGGTGGCAAGCGGCAGGCCCAGCAGATCAGCCCCGCTCTGCATGTGGTTGATGGTCAGCTGGTTGCCGCGCTCGCTGCCGAGCAGGGCTGCCATAGTGCGGGGGCCTGCTTGGCCGATGGCGGCGATCATGTAGTCCTGCTGGAAGGCGAGCAGGGCGCGCTCTGTGGCATCGCCAAACCAGCCATCCGGCTCGACCGGATAGCCGGCTTTGGTCAGGCGGCGCTGCAGATCGGCAACGGCGGTGCCGGTATCCCCTTTTTTCAGGCTCATGGTTGAAACCTCCCGTTCAGGTGGCTGGCGGTGGTCGGTTGCTGGCGACGGCGTGGCAGCAGACGCATGACGGATCCGCGAGAGCCGATCAGGGCGGTGAGCAGTACGGCTGCCAGCAGCACCGCGGCTGGGTCTGGCGCTGGCATTACCCCTAGCAGGACGCGCAGCGGCACGGACCCGGCGGCGACGGTGATGACCCATGCCAGCAGGGCCGGCAGGGGGCGATAGTCGCCCCCGTTGCGGTTGAAGGTGGCGATGCGCATGGCGATCGCGGTGCAGATCATGGCGTAGAGGATGGTCAGCATGTCAGCCCCCTTTGCAGGCTTGGCGCTTACGCCGAGCCCATTTGATGAACCGGATTACCACTCGCGGTAGTTCAATTACGAATGCGCAAGCCAATGCGCAAACGACCGACGTTACGAAGGAGTTCAGCGGGTTGAACGGTGCGTCTCTCACAAATTCAATCAACATCAACAACAAGCAGATGGCCGCCCATTGCCACGCTGATTTCTCAACAACTTTCAGGAGTCCCGCAAGCCACAAGACCCCGGAGAAGGCTTTACTGTCCTGTTGGTGCATATCAGCCCCCTTTGCGGAGTTTGAGCAGGTCTTCCGGCGTTTTGCGCAGGATCCACTGCAGCAGGTGGACGGCCAGCGCCGAGGCCAGCATGGCGCCGACGGCCCTGGGGACTTCGACACTGAGCGGCAGCACGCTGGCCAGCATGGCGGCAACCAGCGGGGCCGCCAGCGCGCCCGCCACGAAGGCGGCAACGAACAGGCCCGCCTTGCGCAGGTTGCCAAGCTCGGCGGTGGTGGCGATGAACACCAGCGCCCCGGCGAATGCACCGAGCAGGACGCCTGGGTCTACGCCCGGGAAGAGGGACAGCAGCGCCAGACCGGTGAGGGTGCTGGTTGCTGCACTGGATGAAATCGGTTCTGGCATCGTGCTCTCCTGTTTTTATCGTTTGCTGCCGTAGTGGCGAGCGGTTTGGAATTCGTAGATGGTCTGGCACTCGGCGCAGCGTTCGCAGCCCCGCTGTGCTTCGCGGCGAGCCTGCGGGATGGGGTTTTCGCAGTCGATGCAGTAGTGCGGGCCGGTGCCACTGATGCGGGCGGCGTGGATGCGGGCAGCGAGTTGCTGCTCGCTGATGTCGGCCAGTCGTTCGAGTTCGTCGTCGAGGCGGCTCATGGTCAGTCCCATAGCTGGATCAGCGGCTGCTCGGCCTGGGTGGGGGCCGCTGGCATTGTGATGAGGGTTCCGGTCGGGAGGATGGGGCCGAGCTCGGCCAAACCGGGGTTGAGTTCGAGCACCTGCTCGGTGATGCCTGCGGTGTAGCCGTAATGCCGGAACAGGATGAGATCGAGGGTGTCACCCTGCTGGCTGCGCAGTTGCATCAGATGAGCTCCACCGTGATGTGGGTGGTGCCGATGATGTCGCGAATGGCAAAGCGGGCGTCGCGGTAGAGGTCATCTGAGCTGACCACTTTGGCGTCTGCCCCTTTGACGCCGTCACCGGTGGCGCTGTAGTCGGTGTAGCGCTCCAGCAGGTTGGCGCGGGTCATGGCGTAGACGGCGCGCCGGTAGCTGTGCAGGTGCGCCGATTCGTTGTTGATGAGCTCGCCCGGCACGGCGGCCAGGGTGGCGTGGCCTTCGGCTTGGCGAGCTGTGCGCCACTGGGCCAGATCGCGGTTGACGCTGGTGACGGCGTCGATCACGGCGTGGGTGAGGCGCTTGGCGGTGACGGTGCCATCGAGCCTGACGGTGTCGCGCAGGTCGGCCAGTGATATGGCTGGCCAGAACGGATCGCTGGTGACTTGCCCTTCATCCGGTGCAGTCGGTGCGGTGGCGATTAATCCGGTGCTCATGGTGCTCCTGGTTCTGGTGGTAGCCCGTTTGTTGGGCGGTGGTCGGGCCGTCTGGTATGCGAAACGCATTCGTCAGGCCCGAGCCGCCCAGGGTGCGGGGTTCGCTCGGTTAGCTGCCGCCGCCGGTGGCGTCGGGCTGCTGTTCTTTTTTCAGTTCGCGCTCGAGCACTTCGAGCTCTTTTTTGATGCCTACCTTGTCGTGCAGCTCGATGGCGCGGCGATAGTGCTGGGCTGCCTGTTCCTTGAACCCGTCGGCCAGTGCTGCGCGGCCCACAGCCTTGTGCAGCTTGGCGCGCACCTGGTCGAAGATGTCGCAGTCGGTCAGCAGCTCGAGGTAAGCGCACAGCAGGCCATAACTGGGGCCCGCGCCTGCCTCTTGCAGCTTGATGCCGGTGTCGGCGACCTCTTCGGCGATCAGGGTGGCGGCGGTGCGCTCGTAGCGATCGGGGGTACTGAGGCCGTGGCGGATCACGTAATCAGCCATGTTGAAGGCCCCTTCGAGATCGCCGGTGTCGAGGGTCCAGAGCATGACGGTGACGAGGACGTCATCTTGTCCGCCCCGGTCAGCGGCCAGCAGGCCATCAATCCACGGCGTGTAGACCGGCAGCATGGTGCGCTTGGCGTCGATCTTGCGCTCGATGCTCTGGATGCCCTTGAGGGTGCGGCGGTGTTCGGCCAACTGCATCAGCTGGAGTTCGTAGGCGTTGGCTCGGGCCTGGTCGAACTGGGGGTTGGCCGCCCCTTGCAGGGCGGCCAGTGCTCTTTCGCGGTGGCGGCGGGCGGGAGTCATGCCACCCCCTTACACGCCGGGGGCCGGGTTCGGCCCGATGACGATGTTTTCGACCAGGGCGGCGCAGTCGTAGTCCTCGACCACGTAAGCGTCGTTGGTGCTTTCGTAGTTGACGATGCGGTTGCGCTTGGGCTCGTCTTCGATGTGACGACGGCGGGCGCCGGTCTGCCAGTAGATGGAGAGGTTGCTGAGCTTGGTGATGAGCAGCTTGTCTTCGGGGAAGAAGGGGACGCGCACGGCTTTGAGACCGCCGATCTGCTTTTGGCTCACCAGCACCTGGCCGGCCAGTTTGTTCTGGTTGTCGCCTGCGTCGTTGATGATGGGGAAGTATTTGTCGGAGAGCATCTTGCGGCCACAGATGACCACCAGGTCGGTATCGTCCTGATACCAGGGTTTGATCAGCTCGCTCACAACGTCGAATACCAGGGCGTCGATGTTTTTGTAATCGCCGTCGGTGGCATCGACGTAGATCTTGCCGCTACCCTCGGTACCCTCGCTCATGACCTGGGCCGGGGCGTCGGTGCGGATGTGTTGCAGCCAGCCGGTGTTGACGTCTTGCAGCAGGGGGTGGGCGTTGCGGTCGGTGTCGGCGGCGGCACTGGTGCCATGCCAGCCGATCATGATGCGGTCCAGCCCCTGACGGGTGAGGATGGCGTCACGGACACGGGTCTGGAAGTCGGGGAACTTGGCCCAGGCGTCGATCTGGCCGTAGCCGATCTGGGTGTCGAAGTTGGTCTGGGCGCATTCGTAGCTCTGGTCGTAGAGACCGTGCGGGCTGTTGGGCTGGCGGTCTTTGGTGTCGGTGTTGGTGCGACCTGCGATGGTGCTGGTGATGCCGATACCGACCTTTTGGCCTTTCATCTCATCGACAGGGATGACGCTGATCATGCCGAGGAAGGCGACCGACTCCTGCATTTTGGTTTCCAGGGTCTGCTGGACGCTGGGCTGCACGTTGAACTGCACCATGGCGCTGGTGATGGCGTTGAGTTTGGCCACCTGGCTGGTGAACTCGTTGAACTTCTGGCGGGTTTCGTTACGCATTGGGCATGGTCCTTAGCAGTCGGTTTGAATGGAGGCGCTATCGCCACCGGTGGCGGGCGGGCGTTGCTGGTTGAACGCTTCCTGGCCCTCCAGCTTGGCGGTGAGGTCGGCCAGCTCCTTGGCGGTGGCGTCCTGCTTGCTGTTCAGCTCGGTGAGGGTCTGGGCCTGCTCGGTGAACTTCTTCTGCAGGTCGGCATCGAGGGTGGTGACCTCTTTCGCGACGGTCTCGACGGCCTGGTGCACATCGCTGAAATCGGCGGTGGATTGCTTCTTGTGGCTGGAGAACAGCGCGGCGATGCGCTCGGCCAGGGAGGGGCCTTTCTCCTGTTCACTTTCGAATTCGATGACGGTTTCCAGCGCTTCGGTGAACAGGCACTCCTTGTGCTGCTTGCGGGAGGCCAACGGCGACTTGTCGCCTGCACCTGCGCAGAACTGGAGCATGTCGGTCCCCAGGCTGGCGGGGGAGTCGGTGATCGCCAGCCCCATCAGGTAGGCGCCCTTTTCGTTCAGGTTGGGGTGGATCTCGACCGAGGTGAACACCTTCTGGCGCTTCTTGTTCAACTCGACCAGCTCCGGGGTCGGGTCAATCTGCACGAACAGGGCCAGGCGCAGCTCGCCTTCGATGGTGACCTCTTCGGTCTTGGCGGCGGTGATATCGCCGTACATCTTGAACAGGCCGTTGGGGTCAATACCCCGGATGTGCTCCATATTGACCCGGGCGCCGTAGGTGGACTGGTTGTAGCGCTGGGCCATCTGCTCAAGCCATTCGCGGGTGATGGCGCGGCCATCGGTTGTGCCCCCTTCTACGGCAACACGGAAAAATTTGGACTTTGCCATGGGCTGGGATCCCTTTGGTGATTGGGTGGTGATGTCGCGGTTATGGTCTGGGTGAGCGGCGGGATCGTGCAATCGGCGGCCAGTGTGTGCGGCGCTGGCACATTGGCGCTGGGGCGTTTGGAGCAGTAGCGGCTGGGTAGACTGGCGCCATGACAGCACCCTTACTCTTCCCCCATATCGAACCCCGCAGGCAGGCCATGCACCTGTACTTTCAGGGGTACAAGATCCGAGCCATTGCGGAGCTGCTGGCGACCCCGGAGGGGACGGTCGGCACCTGGAAATCCCGCGACGGCTGGGATGACATCAAACCCATTGACCGGGTCGATTTCGCCATCGAGGCACGGATGTGCCAGCTGATCGCCAAGGAGGTGAAAACCGGCGGTGATTTCAAGGAGATTGACCTGCTGGGCCGCCAGCTGGAGCGCATCGCCCGGGTCAACAAATACAGCAAGGGCGGCAACGAGGCCGACCTCAACCCGAAGGTGGCGAACCGCAACAAGGGGCCGAAGAAAGCCCCCGAGCGCAACGTGGTGGAGCCCGAACAGCAGGAGCGGCTGATCGAGCGCTTTGAGTCGACCATGTTCGATTACCAGCGGGTCTGGTATGAGGCGGGCAAGCAGCACCGGCGGCGCAACCTGCTCAAATCGCGCCAAATCGGGGCGACCTACTTCTTTGCTTTCGAGGCCTTCATCGACGCCCTGGTCACCGGGCGCAACCAGATTTTCCTGTCGGCCAGCAAATCGCAGGCCCACATCTTCAAGCAGTACATCATCCAGTTTGCCAACGCAGAAGGGGTGGAGCTCAAGGGCGACCCCATGGTGCTGCCGAACGGGGCGCACCTCTACTTCCTCGGCACCAACGCCCGCACCGCCCAGGGCTACCATGGCAACATCTACATGGACGAATACTTCTGGATCCATGGCTTTGCGGATTTTCGCAACGTAGCCAGCGGGATGGCGATGCACAAAAAGTGGCGTCAGACCTACTTCTCCACCCCCTCCAGCCTCTCCCATCCGGCATACAAATTCTGGTCGGGTGAGGAGTTCAACAAGGGCAGGCCCAAGGCTGACCAGATCAAATTTGACTTGAGCCACGCCCACCTGATGGACGGCAAACTCGGTGGCGATGGCCAATGGCGCCAGATCGTCACGGTGGAAGATGCGGTGCGCGGCGGCTGCGACCTGTTCGACATGGCCCAACTGCACAGTGAGTATTCCGATGAGCGCTTCCGCAACCTGCTGATGTGCGAATTCATGGACGACACCTCGAGCGTGTTCCCGCTCGCCACCCTGCAGCGCTGCATGGTCGACAGTTGGGAGCTGTGGGACGACTACAAACCCTTTGCCCTGCGCCCCCTGGGCAACCGGTCGGTGTGGATCGGCTATGACCCGGCCAAGGGCGGGCAGGGGGATAGCGCGGGCTGCGCCGTGCTGGCCCCGCCGGCGGTGCCCGGCGGCAAGTTCCGGGTGCTGGAGCGCCACCGCTGGAGCGCCACCGCTGGAGCGGGATGGACTTCGACGCCCAGGCGCGGGCCATCAAGGCCATGTGCGATCGCTACAACGTCGGCTACATCGGCATCGACACCACCGGGATCGGGGAGGGGGTTTACCAGTTGGTGAAGCAGTTCTACCCGGCAGTGACCGCCATCCAGTACAACCCGAGCGTGAAAATCCAGATGGTGATGAAGGCCCAGGATGTGATGAACAAGGGGCGGCTGGAATTCGACAGCGGGATGACCGATCTGGCCCAGGCCTTCATGAGCATCCGGCGCGCCGTGACCGCGGGCGGCAAGATGCCGACCTTTGAGGCGAGCCGCTCCGACGAAACGAGCCACGCCGACATTGCCTGGGCAACGATGCAGGCCCTGTTACACGAACCGCTGGCAGGTGCCACCGGTGCCAATACCAGCATGATGGAGATTTTCGCATGAGAAAGCGCCGCCCACTGCGCCATACCCCGCCGATGACGGCGACCCAGAAACCCGGCGAGGCCATCGAGGCGTTCAGCTTTGGCGAGCCGGTGCCCGTTTTATCGCAACGGGAAGTGTTCGACTACCTGGAGGCCATGCACAACGGCCGCTGGTACGAGCCGCCCCTCTCCCTCAATGGGCTGTCCCGGGTCTATCGGGCCGGGGTGCATCACGCCTCGGCCATCCAGGTAAAGCGCAACATCCTGCGCTCCTGCTTCATCCCGCACCCCAAACTGAGTTTGGCCGCCTTCACCGGCTTGGTGCTGGACTACCTCATCTTCGGCAACGGCTACCTGCAGGCGGTGCAGAACCGGCTCGGCGGGGTGCTGCGCTATGACCACCTGCGCGCCAAGTACACCCGGCGCGCGCTGGATCTCAACCAGTATTGGTGGATTGCCCAACCCGGCCAGGAGCAGGCGCTGCCCACTGGCCGGGTGGGCCACGTGATGGAGGCGGACATCAACCAGGAGATCTACGGCATCCCCGACTATGTCGGCGGGCTCAATTCCACCCTGCTCAACGAGTCGGCCACCCTGTTCCGCCGCCGCTACTACGAGAACGGCAGCCACGCGGGCTTCATCATGCACATCACCGACGCGGTGCAGAACGAGGGGGACATTGCCAAGCTCAAAGAAGCCCTGCGCCAGAGCAAGGGCCCCGGCAACTTCCGCAACCTCTTGCTCTACACCCCGGGCGGCAGCAAGGATGGGGTCAAGCTGATCCCGGTAGCCGAGGTAGCCGCCAAGGATGACTTCCTCAGCATCAAGAACGTGAGCCGGGATGACCAGCTTGCCAGCCATCGGGTGCCGCCCCAGTTGATGGGGGTCATGCCCAACAGCACCGGCGGCTTTGGCGATGTGACCAAGGCTGCCCAGGTGTTCGACATCAACGAGATAGACAGCATCAAGGCCAGCCTGCTGGCGCTCAATGACTGGGCGGGGGAGGAGGTGATCCGGTTCAATCCCTACCGACTGTCAGACCTGACAGGGCAGGCGGCATAGCCGAGGCTACAGTTACATCGAACATCTGGAGTTTGTGTATGTTCAAGGTGTCACGAAAGCCCCCTCACCGAGGGGGCTTTGTTTTACCTGGCGTTCAGCGCGCTGACGCGCCGGGGCGGCGGCCCCTCAGCACCCGGCGCGCGCAGTCAAGACCCCGCCTCGCCTGCCCGCTTTATGTGTGGAAAATCATGCAGGTGAACGACTAGGGTCGGGAAACGGTTCCTCGCGCCAGCGCTGGCCGCGCGGGGGATAACGGATCCTTTTTGCGATCCTTCATTTTCCGTCAGATCCTTTCAATCACGTTAGAGATGTGATTGTGGGGGCTCTATTGAACCTTTACTGCCAATAATGTATTCTTCACACTCAAATTTTTAGCTGCTTGGCATAGCCGAGCGCTCGGTATTGGGTATAACGATGCCTAGTAGCGAACTGATGAACGGTGTTTGTTCATTTTTGGTTTATCTTGCGTCATTCTTTGTTTTGGGGTGTACGGTTTTCGGGGTGCCAGTTATGGATCTAATGCAGATGTTTGAATGGTGCGGAAGGGCTCTGCGGGTAACCAAAGGTTCAAATATTGTTCGGATGTAAGCAAGGGCATTTCTATCCAGTAGGACCCTGGTGGTTCAAATCCACCGCCCGCACCAAATTTAAAGCCCGTAGGTAAGATATTACCTACGGGCTTTTTATCATGTTAATGATGCTAGGGCTAATATGTCGTTATTAGCATGTTTTTTAAGGTCTTCAAGTGGGCATGGAAGATCTATGGTTTTGCTTGCAAAAGGTCTGGTATGATTTGCAATCATCGTAACATACCAAATCCAGTATTTTTGTTGAGTGCTATGAATTCCCATTAGTGCAAGTAATGAATCAACATCGTTGCATTTTAGAAAGGCTGACTTTGGTACTGATAATAATTCTGAATTTGAGCCTTGAGTTAGTTTTTTAATGCAATTATCAACTGCTGTTCTTTTATTTTTTCTTGAATGCTTAATGACATCGCAATCAAACGCCATTAAAACAAAAACATCGGTGTAATAATAAGTGACATCTAATCCATTATCACTATCTTTAAATTCAATTAAAATAACACCGCCCTCAGTTCCCTCCCCATTAACTGATGGCTCGAATGCAAGATTATCTATATTATTAATTGATGGCTTTAGTATCTTTTTATGTATTTTCCATTGTTTTGTCTTGCTGTTTGCATTTACAGTTTTTACTTGTATCTTTTTTATCCTATCTTGATCATCAAAAATAACATCAAAGCCATCATGGTCAACATCATCAAAGTATGTATTTAGATAATATCCATGCCGAGCAGCAGATAGTTTAACGTCATAGAATAGACGATGCATCAATATTGCTTCTCTGGCATGCATATTAGCAGGGGTATTTAGAAAATCTTCAAGCTGTGTTGGTACCACGTTCTAGTTTCTCTAGTTTCTCTAGTTTTTTACTATGTTTGGTTCTATAGAAGCACTGTGAAGCTGAGTTCGAAGTGCTTCTACAATGAGGTTTATAACTTAAGTATGTTGTTCATTGCATACTGGTTTCCAATTGACGATCAGGTCCTTCTCTTCCGCCAAACGTGCTGCTTCATTCTCTGATGTATGAGCATGGATATGAGTTGCACCGTTGCGCTTGGCACAAGCTTCTTTTTCATGATTTGCAAGTCTTGTGGACAAGCTATTGGTTTGGCCTATGTACACAGGCGACCACATACCGGGGGACGTTTCTTTTGCAAAAATATAATTACCTCCAATATCTTTGAATCCTGTACCTATAGGATTAATCCAATATTTATATTTTTCGCCAGATTTGCCGGGCCACAAAATAGTTTTTTCTTCTGACATGGTGCTCTCCTTGCTTGTTGTTTAGATAGGCTACCCTCTCGTGCGAGTCCGGTCACGCACCTTAGTGCGTGACCGGTCACATTTACCAACTTTTTGCTGCCGGCAGGCGGTGCAGGTGGGGGATCAACCTGTTCCAGTCGCGGTGGCTGTGGGTGGCGCTCTGAATATGGCGGGTCTTGTCGGCCAGGATGCGCTGGGCGGCGGCCAGGGTCATCGGGTATTCGTGAATGATGGAGTAGTAGGTGCCGGCCTCACGGTGTTCGGCCACCTCGAGCAGGGGATAGATGCGGCGGGCGGCCCCCATCATGTAATCGGCGGCGCGCCACAACCAGGCGAGCGAATGCAGTTCGTCATCGCTCAGGGTGGTGAGGGGCTGCGGATGGACGGCGGTCTCCCGGTCCAGTACATCCAGCACCCAGCGGCGAAACTCTTTGGCCAGCGCAGTGCGGGAGAACATGGCGATCAGATGGGCGCCGCGCAGGGAGAAGATCCGAACCGGGATCTGCATGGGGTTTCCCGGGACCGTCAAATTGACGGTCCCGGTCATACCGGAGGTAAATTCGTCGATATTGCGGGCATAGATGCGGCTCACGGCATCTTCTCGGGCATAGCCAAGGGCTTGGGCGATCTGGGCGGCGGTCAGCCAGGGTTGGCCGTGGTGGGGGATAACGGTGAACTGGGTGTCATGGAAGCTGATGCTGTTCATGGCTTGAATTCCTTTGCTGTGAAGGTAATCGCCACCATCGACGCCAATCATCTGGTGACGAACTGAGCAAGGTTGGCGTACCGGCAGCAAAGACCCGGCGCCCCGAAGGGCCCCTGCCCAGCCCGCCATAACTGAAATTGCGGGTACTACTGGGCCGCACAAAAAAACACGCAGGCGCGTGTTGTGCGCTTCACTGAGCGGGACGCCAATCCCGGCAACGGATTTTGCCGTTGCCTGTGCAGTATCGCGCAACGCAGCGCGACCAGCAACACCCAATCAGCTCCAATAAGGCGGGATAAGCCACAATCACCCCGCCCAGCAGCACAACACCGCCGGTAGGGTACCGGTTCTACACAGGGAAGGGGACGTTAGTTTCGGCGGGAAACATACACTAGTAGGGAATGAAGAGCAGTCGTGCTCAAAAGGGCAGTCAGAGACTACCCTGGTTACAATTTTTACTAACCACAAGTCTTGCTAACATTTGCAGATACTAGGGTTGCTGTCGCCACAAGCTCTAATTCAGCGGCTTGCATATTGTGCTTATGACATAGTGGAACGATGTACCATGATCTGTCAGTAGAGCTATCTTTCTGCACGTGTGCACCATCGTCGGCATCTTCTAAGCAGCTTTCTTCAAGACAGAGGCCAGCTTTTTCACCACTAAAATTTTCCCAATGTGCTTTCCAGTCACCGCACTTACATTTGTTACCAGCCGTTCCGTTGATATTTTTGACTTTCATTTCTACACCTTGTTAAACGAGATTTTTTGATGTTTTGCCCATATGGCTGGACTCATGTTGACCCTGCCTCCTTTTATTTCAACAAGTTTGACTAAATTAATCCTAAAGTTTGATCTTCCGCACGCTAGCCGAGCGGCAGCATGGAAAGTGGAGCCAAACGCTGAACGGTGATCCTCTCTGGGCTGCTTGCTGCACTGTGTTTTTATACAGTTTGTCGAGATGTCCCGCATGTTTGCTCAACTCACTCCCGATGCTCCCTCGTTGGAGCTGCCCCTGTTCCTTTCCCCGGTGGCCTGTGGCTTTCCCTCGCCAGCGCAGAACTACACCGAGCAGACCATCGACCTCAATCAGCTGTCCATTGCTCTCATGACACTCATGTCATTTGTTCTTCAACATGCAGATGGTGGTTGGTGCGGTTGATCCCAGATAGAAAAATGGGCCCGAGAGGGCCCATTCAGGGTCAGCCGATCAGTTTCAAATCGGCCTTGCGACGCTCTTTGAGGGCGTCATAGAAGTTTTCATGGGGGCCAATGCTCAGCAGGTATAGCTGCAGCTCTGCGTCTTTCCAGGCGTAGCCCAGCAGCACCAGTTGCCCCTTGAGCTTGAACTTGTGCACCCGTAGGTACGACAAGTCCCCCTTCTTCTGCTCGCCGATCTCGGGGTCATCAATGACCCGTTCGATCTCGTCTTCCACTACTTTCAGGTCATTTGCAGAGAGCTTTTTGAGTTGCTTGGTGAACAGGTTCGACTCAAAAACCTCAATCTCGTTTTGTTCTTCTGACATAGCGGGTTACTTGCCCTTCTTTGACTTGCTCTGCGGCGAGCATCACGTCTTTGATAAAGCTAAAAGGCAGGTCCGGGTTGTCCTCGACCATGCGGCCGATCTTGGACCAGTACTCAATCTGCTTCGGCAAAGAGCGATGTGCGGCAGACGCGTGGATCTTCACGTCGGCGATGAAGTCATCGTCTAAGCGTACTGTTTGAGCCATGTTCGGTATCCTAATTTTCGTCGGTTCGTCGGTTCGTCGGTTCGTCGGTTCGTTGATTTGTCGGTTCGTTGATTTGTCGGTTCGTTGATTCGTCGGTTCGTTGATTCGTCGGTTCGTTGATTCGTTGGTTCGTTGATTCGTTGATTCGTTGATTCGTCGGTTCGTTGATTTGTCGGTTCGTTGATTTGTCGGTTCGTTGATTTGTCGGCTTGTAGGCTCGTCGTGAGTATAACTTTTACTCAAAAATTAGCAACAAATTGTTGCATGAAAAGACAGGTTGTCTCACCTGCTCCTGGGGCCCAGTAGCTTTGTGACCGGTCACAGCGCCAAGGTTTTGGCCTCAATGGTGTGCCAGCAGGCCGCCTCACCTTTGAAGGTGCCAGCGCAGCCGCCCGGGAGCGGGTTTCCGCAGTGCTGGCAGGCTTGTGCTGCCAGCTCCGCCTGTTGCTGCTGCCAGCGTTCCCAGTCACGGCGCAGCAGGGTGCTGAAGTACTCGTCGGCGCTGTAGGGTTCACCGGATCCTGCTCTGGCCCGGCGCAGGGTTTCCAGCTGCTCGCGCTCGCGGGTGGAGAGCGCCACCTCCACCCGCTTGATGCCAAGCGCGGCCTGGCGCTTGCGCTGGGCCTCCTTCCTGGCCTTCGCATCTTTCGGCTTTTTCATCGGCATCCCCCTTTGGCATATGCACCCTGTCTCGCCCGGGTGTCCTTCCAGACCTGCTTTGCCGTCTGGCCAGCAGGCAGCACCCGCTTGGCCTTCACCGGTGGGGTAATGGTGTCCAGCTCACCCTGGTAGAACGGGAA
Source organism: Aeromonas sp. CD (assembly GCF_033349375.1). Lineage (NCBI taxonomy): Bacteria > Pseudomonadati > Pseudomonadota > Gammaproteobacteria > Aeromonadales > Aeromonadaceae > Aeromonas > Aeromonas sp. CD. The sequence continues at coordinate 3,134,560 of NZ_CP137631.1, read as the reverse complement.
CCAGGCATCCTCGAATTGAATGACCCGCTCCAGGCGGTCGAGCAGCAGATCGCAGATATGGCGGTCGGCGGCCGGCATGTTGTCGAGCGTGCTGGTGATGGCGGCACGACCCGCCGATCCCGGCGGCTGCTGCTTGATGGTGGGCCAGAGCCGCTGGCAGAGCGGCAGCAGGCGTTCGACGTCGGCGCGGTTGATGATGTCAGTCACGCAGCACCCCCACATCGACCCGGATATTGTTGAGCGCGCCCTCGACCATGTCGCTGAACGATGACCACTCTGCCGGCCCGCAGTCTCTGAGCTCTCGAGCCTGGGCAGTCAGTGCCGCAGCCAGCAGCTCAAGCTCCTCCTTTGAAGGGCGGCCAGCGTTATCTTCGACAGCCTTCATCCCGAATACCACAAACCCTGGCTGCTGGGCGTAGTCGGTGACGAAGGTGATCTGTAATTTTGCTGCGCGGCCGGTATAGCGTTTTCCGTTCCATTCCTTGAGGGTGACGGTGTCACCCTCTTGAAAGTTGCGGTCTGAGTTGTCGCGGATCTCGAACGGCTTGGCGCCGTCCAGTACCGGCTGGAAGTAGGCCGGCAGGATTTTCATTTTGTGGTGCATGCGGCCTCCTCGCCATCCTTACTGGCTATCTCAAACTCCCGAAAACTCTCGCTGCCGGTTTCGTTGTGCTCCAAGTTGCCGACGCGGTTTGTGTGAAACATCCCCATCGGCAGGAACGTTCTGGGGAAACGACCATGCCACTTTCCGTATTCAGTAGGCTTGCCAGATGCGAAGCTGGTCGGGCCACATGCGCTACACAGCCTCAAGCCTTTTCGTTCTGGTGCATACGACCAGTCATAAAAACGCTCCATTCCATTGACGAATCCCTGGCTGGATAGAGCGGTGTTCTCGCAGCAACCGCAGTGCTCACATTGAAATAGGCTCATGCTTTCGGCCCCTCGTACTTGTTACGCATCCGCTTGGCTATCTGCTCCAGACTTTCGGTCATATACCACATGTCGTTGTTGTCCTTGCGAGACACGACCTTGCATCTATGAACGTTCCGGCCGATCAGGATTTTTGCTGCCAGCAGTACCCACCATGCCTCAACATGGCGACGAATCCAGTCTTTCACGCCTCACCCCCTGCAACTTCCTGCAACCATGCTTTTGCCTTGGCGACTACCTGCTCATCTGTCTCGCCTGGTGCCCCTACGATTGGTAACTGAATTTTCCCGATGCAAGCCCGTGCCACTGGCGTCAGGTCAACGATGTCGATCATGGTGGTGATCTCTTGCTGCAGCAGGTACTTGGCCCGCTCCTGCATTGTTTCCAGTGCTTGATATGCTTTCAGGTCCATACCCTTCTCCTCATTCCACGCCCAGGCGCGCCCGCGCCTTGGCAATCTCCGCCTGATGGCGGTCGTTGTCGGCTTGCATGCTCGCGACGCGGGCCTGCTCCTGTTCGGTGGGCTGGTAACTGGCCCGGTCCTCTTCGTCATCCAGCAGGCGGGTGAAGATGGCGATCGCCTCTTCGGCCTTGGCCAGCGGCAGGGCGGCCAGCCACTCGGTCACGCTGCCGCCGGAGTGCACCAGCTCGCGGGCCTGCTGTTTCAGCTGTTCGCTGCTGGCGGCACGCTTGCTGGCCTGTTCTGCCTCGACCTCGGCGGTCAGCTGGTCGGCCACGGCATCGCCGGCACCCGGCCAGGTGCGGGTCACAATCAGCCGATCGCCGACCAGTCGCACATATTGGCCGTCGGCGTTGATGATGCAGCCCTGCAGCAGCAGGTCTTCGTTACTCACATCAAGACCCATACGGACCAGCTCTTTAGCCAGAGTGGATCCTTTAACCCCCGATTTGGATCCTTTCGTACAGTTATTGACAGAACTCCGAGGGGGGCGGCTGCCGCCGCCTGAGGGCAACTCGCTGCGCTCGCCCAAACCCGACCCGGTGACACCCTTGCGCACTATCTGCCAGCCCTCGGTGCGGGTGACGGCGGTGGTCTGGCCGATGTCGGTGATCACCCCCATCAGCTTGAGGACGTCCTCGCCGTATTTGTTGGCGGCTTCATCGAGGCGCTTGGAAAGGCGGATCAGGTGCTCCTTGCGGGGCAGGTCGATGCCGCCCATGGCGTCGATGAAGTCGCCCCAGCGGTTGTTGTCTGCTGCGGTGCGGGCGGCTTCCAGGATGCAATCCCACTCGATCACCTCGTCCCCCAGGCGGCGCAGCTCGCGCCACACGCTCACGGCCGGGCCACCTATCTGCTGAAACTGACGGATGCGCCAGCAGCTGGCCCAGGCCGCCACGGCGATGGTGGTGTGGTCGACGGGTGCTTCTGCCTCGTAGTCCATTCCAACCTTGTGGCCATCGATGTTCTTGGCGATGTACTTGGCGATGTAGCCGGTGGCGCTGCCCTTGGCAGGGTCCATTTCCTTCCAGTTCACTCTTGGGCTGATGGCCTTGACCACGGCCTTGTCGTTCACATCCAGCAGCCACTTGATGCGGGGGAACTTGTTGCGGATTTTCATCTCATCCAACTGGTCGAGCAGATCGCCGTTTGGCATCTTCAATTCGCTGCGCTCTGCATCGGTAAAGTGGTAAGCCAGCAGGGTCAGGAAGACTTGCTGATGCTCCGGATTGATGAACAGCAAGCAGTGCCAGTGCGGGGTGCCGTCGTGGTGCGGCTCCACCACCCGAAAACCGAAGGCCATGATCCCCTCACGGGCCAGTGCTGCCCGAAAGCGGGCCCACTGTTTGCACAGCAGGCGGTTGGTGTCGGTCGGGGTGGCGCCGTTGAATTTGTCGTTCTGGTAGGTCTTCGACTTGTCTTTGCTGCCCTGGCGCCAAGCGTGATAGCAGGATGGGGCGGTCAGGGTCAGGAACAGGCTCACTTTGCCCTGTTCAGCAGCCAGATCATCAAACCCCCGCATGCGCACCATCAGCTCATGACGGCGGATCTCCGGGTTGGCCACGGATGCCATGATGGCGTCAGCCAGGTCAATCTCTTGCCCCAGCTCTTCATTGACGGCGCTCATGCCCGCCATCCATGCCCGCTGGGCGGCCTTGCGCTGGGTGAACTCGCGTACCGCATGGGCGCTGGCGTAGGGGCTGACCCCTTTGCGCACCTGGCCGGTGAGGATGGCGATCAGCTCGCAGTAGATGGCCCAGGCGCGGTTGATTTTGCGCTGCCACCAGGACTCATCAAGCAGGCGCACCAGCAGGCTGGCGGCGGCCCCTTCGAACTTCTCAACGGCTGGATCCATATCCGCCCGCTCTTTGTCAGTCAGCTGGCGGCGAAGCAGTTTTATGGCTGTGTGGCGTGGGTCTGCCGGCAGTGGCGGGCAGAAGTGCCAGGCCTGTGCTTGCGAGCCCAGATCTCGAAGCAGCTTTGCGGCATCCCATTCATGCTCGGTACCATTGTTCAGCAAGGTCTGGCAGCGGCGCGCCCACTCGGCGGCGACCAGCTCGCGGCGCACGTCGTTGCGCAAGTGGATCACCGGGATCGGGAACCGGCTTTGAGCGGCGGCGCAGGCATCCACCATGCGGCGCAGCCAGATATTGGCGGTCTTGTGGTTGGCCGGGTAGCGGTGCAGGTAGTGCTTGGCCAGCGGCTTGGCAACGTGCCATTCGATGCGGGCCAGCTGTTCAGCCGCGCCGGCCATGTTGATGGCGTGGTGCCCGACCAGGTAGTGCTGGGGGAGCTGGATGCCGTGCAGGTTGGTGATGGAGTCGATCACTTACACACCCCGCATTTACGGTCTGCATACTCGTTGGGCTGCAGGTAGCGGCCGCAGTCGCTGCAGGTCGGTACCAGCTCCATCTCGGCCAGCCGATCAGACCAGCAGGTGGCCTCGCAGAAAGAGAGGCTGGTGAGGCGGTTGCCGGCCAGGATGACCGGGCGCACATGGCCGAACTCGCCGCAGCAACTGCAGCGCATCGAGATGCGGGCGGTGTCAGCTTTCACCACGGTTTCGCTGGCGGCGCGGGCCAGTGGCCAGCAGGTTTCGACGCAGTAGGGATAGGCGCGGCGACCGTGCCGGCCGGTGACCGGCAGGCAAACAGCCATCTGGCGGCACTTGGTGCAGGGCTCCAGGGTGACCATTTGCGACGGTGCTGGGCTGTTTGCAGGGCGCACGACGCCCAAAGCCGGGGCAAGCCCGGCTGGTTTCTGGTGAGTCATTAGATGGCGCCTCCGGTGTAGAGAGACTGGATATTGCTCGATGCCTGACGGGCGGCATGGCGTGCTTGGCGGCACAAGGTCAGATGGGTTCTGGCCGGCGTGCGCTGGCCATGGGGGCCATCTGCTCGCAGCTCGACCAGGTCAAGCTGCAGGCCATGCAGGCGCGTTTCGGCGTTCAGCATTTTGTCGACCCACTGGTCGATCAGTTGTTGGTGGCTCATCTGATGGTCTCCCCCAGTCCGTGGAGCGGTTCGCACTCTGCCCACCACTCGGCAATCTGTTTGGCCAGCGCAACCTCGTTACTGCCCAGCGCCAGCCAGTACACCGCGCGGATGGCACCAAGGGCCAGCAGCTCCTTGGTCACTCGGCGGTTGCGCAGAGCATCGCTGCCCGGGGTGTTGAATTCTTCCTGGGCGACTTCCCAGTGCTTGGTCAGCTGGCTGACCGGTGCCGGCGGCTGCATGTGGGCCGGGCCAGATTCGGCGCCACCCAGCTCGTCGAGCGGCGGCTCCAGTTCGAACAGGTCATCAGTCACAGGGCACCCCCTTCCATGTCGCTGTAATCCGGCTCGTCGATGGCAACATGGCCGGCCTCGATACGGATGGAGATCCCCAGTTCACCGCAGCAGCAGAGCGGGGCGGTCGGTGATGGGGCGGTGTGCTTGGCGGTGATGGCGATCACTGGGCACCCCCTTGCAGCTCATGGGCAAAGGGCGGCTGGAATATCGCGGTGCTGTCTGGGCCGCTGGCCATGTCCACCCCGATGATGTGGGGGCGCTGGCCACCACGCAGGATCTCGAGGCGCTTGGTCAGATCGGCGTAGATGTCGAGCAGGCTCAACTCGTCGGCCAGTTCTGCCTGTGCTTTCAGGCTCGCCTCGACGGCGGTGCTATGGCATGCCACCAGCTGGGGGCGGTGGGTATTTATCAAGGAGTTGGCGACTTTGCGGATCGCCTGTTCTGCTGTATCATTGTTCATGAGTTAACCCTCAGTTTTGTTTGTGAAACCCCGCGGTGTTCCACCACCTTTGCGGGGTTTTTTATTGCCGGCTTTCGGCATCCCTTAATCGCCACTCGTAGCGACTAAGGGATGGGGCCGATTCCCTTCGGCCCGTTGTCATCAGTCCTTTGCTTTCTTCTGTTTCAGCAGCGGCCATGCGATGGCGATTGCTACCCCTACCAACAGCCCATCCGCAGCCATCGAGAGAATGTGGGAGCTGAAATCGACCCCCACCGACAGCAGCAGGAAGGCGCCTACCAGCAGCCAGCGCAGGTTAGGCATAATCGGCAATCCGCAGGCCCAGACGGTCGGCGACGGTGGTCAGCTCTTTCTGCTCCGCCTCTTCAATCTCGCCGTCGGCTTCGGCGATGGTCAGCATGGTGACCAGCACGTCTTCCGCTTCCTGACGGTTGCCCTTCACTTCTTCGATTTCCCGCAGGATCTCGACACGGGCCACGCGGTAACCGGCTTTCAGTCGCTCGGTGAAGCGGTTGACGGTGTCGGTCAGCTCATGGCCGAACCCTTCCAGCGCCTTGTTGGTGCGCAGCAGGGATTCGATGGTCTTGAGCTCGGCGTCTTCACAGTCGCCATCCGCGAAGGCGACCAGCAGGCAACCGCCGACAGTGGCTTCCATCAGGTCGCGGTTTTCGAACTTTTTGATCTCGGCCTTGGCGGCAGATGCTTTCTTGCCAAACAGTTTTCCAAACATGGTCATTCCTCAGTTTTGATAGCCCGTAGGCCTTGGTTATTGGCCGTTTCCGGCCACTCTTCTTGCAACCGCTCTGCGGCTTTCCAATATGCCGGCCTGCTCGTTGAGCTCGGCCCGGCGCTTCTCTTCATGGGCGGTTTGCTCCAGCTCGCTGCGGGTCGGTTCGTTGCAGCGGGTGGTGGTGCGGTGCCATTCGCGGCGGTGCAGCACACTGCCATCAAATTCGTGCAAGGTGCCCAGCAGCTCGCCCAAGGCGAGGCGGATGGCCTCTTGCTGTTCAAAGTCGAACTGGTCCAGCTCGCGCCCGGCTTGGGTGGTCGATACCCCGGCCGCGTAGCAGATGACGGCGCGGGCCTTGGTAGACAGGCGTGACCAGCGGCTGGCCGCCCCATTGCGGCCAAACAGGCCGCGCATCTCTGCCAGCGCCTTGTCTTTGGCGCTGGGCTGTTGAACGAGCTCAAAAACCTTGGCGGTGTTCATGGGGTGGCCCTTCGGTTATGCCTGCAGCAGCCTGGCCAGCCAGTGGCGGCGCGGCTGGCAAGCAGACTGGAAGCGCAAGGCGCCGCGGCGGCCGTGCTGGTCTTCCAGGTAACTGCCATCAAAACGAGTGGTGTTGCGCAGCACCGGCTCGTCGCTATCGGTGACGACCGTGGCGCGGGTGAACAGCAAAAACGGCAGCGGGATCAGCCCCGCTTGTTCGGCGCGAAGCCTGCTCATTGGGCCACCGCCTTCGTCCTGCGTGGGACCATGGGCAGCACAATGGCCGGGTTGGGCATGGCGCTGGGGCTGATGGTCGCGATGATCTCGAACCCCGCCTTGAAGGTGTGGCCGCACTCCACATTGCTGCACTGGTAAGTGGCAATGCCGCACAGCGGGCTCATCCGGGTGGAGGTGCGGGTGCTGGCGCGAGATCCGCAATGGGGGCAAATCAATCTCATGTCTGGTCTCCTATGCGCCGAGGGCTGCGCGGGCCATGTCGGCAGCACACGCAAGTCCAGGGGCGGCGTGAAAGCGGTCTTCGACCTCGGTAGCCAGCAGCACCAGGTGCTCGATGCCAGCCCAGATGCCGGAGACAACGGTGTTTCGGTTGGATTTGGTGAGGCGGTCACCGGCAAGCAGGGTGGTCGCCTGAGCGGTGACACCCAGGATCTGGGCCCCCGCATTGAGCGCTTGCTGGGCACGTGCTTCTGGTGCTGCGGTCGCCGCCGCAGGCAGGCGCACGGCCGTCAACTGGCAATCAAACAGCAGCCCGTCGAACAGGGTGTCGTCACCCGTGACGCGGTAGAGGTCGATAAGGTCCGTCGCCGTCAACTTGTGCCGCGTCTGCGCCGGGTTGAACTTGTTGCGCAGCACATCGGCACTCATGCCGATCTGCGCGGCCAGCTCGGTCAGGTTGTGCACCTGCTTGAAGCGGTCGCAGGCACTGGCGAAATGGCGGTGTAGGTTTTGTTGACAGTTAGACACTTTCAGCTCCTGTTCGCAGTCGCTACTGTGGGATCAAGCCACAGAGCGGGACGTGGGCTTCTTGGTCAGCGCACGGCTTGCCAGCCGCCGCCCGGAGTTCTCATTGACCAGCTTGAAATACTGCTCCGGCTCGCTGGCCATCTCGCGCCAGCGCACCAGATTGACCCAGGGCTGATCGCCGGCGCGCAGCTTGGGAATGATGGGAATACGGCCATCGGCAATCATGTCCTGGGCGGTGCGCTTGGGGAGCTTGAACTTGTAGACGTCGAGCAGCATGTCCAAAAAGGCATCGAGCGGAATGGCCGGCAGGGCTTGCAAGGCCAGCCCTTGCTTGATGACCGCCAGCTCACGCAGTACCTCGGTGATGGGCTCGACGGGATGACTTTCCATCGTCATGGCGATCTCCTTACAGCGCCGGGCGGGCAGAAGGTGCCGCCGGGTTGGCTTTCAACTGGCCACCGGTCAGCACTTCGATTTGGTAGGCACGGCCTTGGGGAACGTTTTGGCCCCACTGAGAAATAGCGGCCTCTGAGATCTTCAACGCCTTTGCCAATGCAGCAGCTGAGTTGAAGTAGCTAATCGCATCTGCTTTTTTCACTGTCACACCTCGACCATAAGTTCGGATTTGTAAAAATCCTAACCTAGGCTTGAGTCATAAGCAAACTTAAATTTGCCCATAAGTTAGCTTAAGTTCGGATTCCCAAGGTTAAGCTAGGCCAATGAACATTTCAGATCGAATACTCAGCAGAAGAACTGCCCTAGGTCTTTCTAAGACGGCACTCGCTAAAGCGATTGGTGTGAGTGATGTTTCTGTTGGAAAGTGGGAGTCAGGTCTAAATCAGCCTAAAGGTCGCTATCTCAATGATTTAGCGGATGTTTTGGGTGTGTCCGTAGATTGGCTGTTGACGGGAGCAATAAAGCCACCAACTTCCTTGTATGCGATGCAGGTTGGGGAGCGGATTAAAGCTAAACGGGCACAGCTTGGCCTCGAACCATCCCAACTTGCTGACACACTTGGTGTAAGCCATGGCTTGATAAGCAAGTGGGAGAGGGGGGAAGTTGTACCTAGTGATGAAAGGCTATCTCATTTGATGGCTGCTCTCGGTGTTGATGAACACTGGCTGCTTCATGGGGTTGGCTCTTTACCTAAACAGGAACGACAGGAAAGTCTTGAGGGGCTGCATTTTGAATACCCCAGTATTGAGTCTGTTCCAATACCACATGGAAACAGAATTCCGATCATAAGTTATGTTCAGGCCGGAAACTGGCGGGAAGTGTGTGAGCAGGCCACCACCTTCGATGGCAATGTCGAATATGTGACATCCAGCGTCGATATCGGGCCCTGTGGCTTTGGCCTCTGGCTGCGTGGCAATTCCATGACCCCGCTCTTCAATGAAGGGGACCTGGTCATCATCGACCCCGATGAACAACCACGCCCAGGCGACTATGTGGTCGCCAAGAACGGCAGCGAAGAGGCCACCTTCAAGAAGTTCCGGCCCCGCGGCATTGACGAGAGTGGGCAAGAGGTCTTCGAACTGGTGCCCCTCAACGACGATTTCCCCACCATGCACTCCGACCGTCAGCACATCGAAATCATCGGCGTGATGGTAGAACACCGGATTTTCAGAAAACGATAGGGCGCCGATGCGCTCTGTTTCGTATTCATAGCATGATTAGTTCTAAAACTAGGCCTTCGTTAATAATAACTGTTTAATGGAATGATAATGAAATTAGGAAGAAGTGCTATTTGGTTTTTATTTGCAATTTTAATTTCAATTATTTTTTTCGTTTGGTTTAACTATACTAAAATATTTTTTAATATTGATTTTTCAGATATAAAGAGCGGGGTGGTTTTACCGGAAAATTCTGGTAGGTTTGGTGATGTCTATGGTGGCCTTAATACTCTTTTTTCTGGTGTGGCATTTGCTGCTCTCTTCATATCAATACTTTTTCAGTCTGCAGAGCTCACTGCGACAAGAGAGGAAATGAAAAGCCAAGGTGACCAATTTATAAAGCAAACCGAAATGCTTGACAAGCAGTCATTTGAGAGCTCGCTATTTCAATTGATGTCCTTTAATAATGAAGTGATACAGTCATTGACCATGCAAAAGTCACGAAGAATGCCTAGTGAGGTGACAGGCTTTAGTAAAGAAGTGATTGATATATATAATGGAAGGCAAGTTTTTTATGAACTGTATAAGGATATGTGTGAATTTGTTCATCAAAGCACTGTCCCATCAATTTATAAAGATAGGTCGACATCACCGAGCGATGTATATGTGAAATTCTATCAAAAGCATGAGGATAAGCTAGGTCCATATTTTAATGGGTTTTATCAAACATTAAAGCTAATCGATGAAGCTAGTTATGATACTATGATAAAGAAGAAATATATAGATCTTGTTGTCGCCCAAGCATCTAAATATGAAATGTATTTCTTGTTCTATCATGGCCTGAGTCAATTTGGGCGAAACAATTTAAAATATCTTTTAGAAAAATATGGGTTTTTCGAACTTTTCCCGAAAGATATACATATTTTGTGGCGAGATATGCTTGAGTATAATATTTCTGTGTTTGGATGTGCAGGTAAGGAAAGGTTCGTAGGTTATCTTTTAGCTTATACCCGAGTGGAAGAACAATGGTTAAGCGGTAGAAAGCTTATTGCTTATGTTGATGGTGATAAAAAACCTTTTGATATCACCAATGAGATTACTAATATTTCAACCAATATCAATACTAAGATTACGTCTAATGTCAATATAATTAATGGGGTGCGTAGTAATAAAATAATATGGATTGAGTTAGTTAGCCCTGAATTGACTGGGAGCTGTCTACCTGCTGGCACAACGAACCAAACCCATCAGGATTATACATTTGAGTTGCCATCTAAGAGATATATTACGAATGAGATATAAATTATGGCTATCCGAAAATTAGCTGATGGTAATCAGCTCTCATGGCTTGCAGATATTCGCCCAGGTGGCCGTAATGGGCCGCGTCGGCGCAAGCGATTTGCCACCAAAGCGGAGGCCACCGCATGGGAGGCGTGGCAGCTTGAAGCGCATACTGCCAGGCCTTGGTTGGGGGAAGTGACGCCAGATGGTGAGGCTGCCGATACACGCCGGCTGGCTGATTTGGTCGAACGTTGGTTTGGCCTGCATGGCCAGAGCCTGCGTGATGGGGAACAGCGCCGCTCCAAATTGTTGCTGATCTGCGAGAGCCTGGATAATCCGTTGGCCAGCGAGTTTACCGCCAATGACTTTGCCAAGTATCGGGAAGCACGCCTCACTGGGGTCGTCAGCGATCGCCGCGCCGCCACTCACGTTAGCAAGGGGGTCAGTGTCTCGACGGTGAACCGGGACCATGCCTATTTGCGGGCAGTATTCAATGAACTGAAGCGGTTGGGAGAGTGGCAGGGGGATAATCCGTTGGCCGGGATGCGGCTCTACCGGGTGACGGAGTCGGAGCTGGCCTTTCTCTACCCTGATGAAATCAAGTCGCTGCTTGCTGCCTGTGATGCATCCAGCAACCCCGACCTTGGGGCAGTGGTGCGCCTTTGCCTGGCCACCGGGGCGCGCTGGGGGGAGATCCAGAATATGACCCAGTCACAGGTGGCGCAGAACCGGCTGACCTTCACCCACACCAAGGGGGGAAAACGCCGGACTGTACCCATCAACCAGGAGCTGAAAGCGCTCATTCCGAAACGCAGGGGCAAGTTGTTCAGCGAGTGCTATCACCACTTTGAAACGGCGATCTGCCGGGCCGGTATCGAGCTGCCGGAGGGGCAGAGCACCCACGTGCTGCGGCATACTTTCGCCAGCCACTTTATGATGAATGGCGGCAATATTCTGGTGCTGCAGAAGATACTCGGTCACTCGACCATCACCATGACGATGCGCTACGCCCACTTCGCCCCCGACCATCTTGAGGATGTTCTGCGGCTTAACCCATTGACTCTCAACAACCTGCGCTAGTGTCCACTTTTGATCCACACAGCGCACATAACACCGCGCCTTGCCGCATGATGCCGTGTTTGTAAGTGCATGTTTTTGTGTAACTTATTGTTTTTAAAGGCATCCGCTAGGCATTTAAAATCCCTCGACGTTCGCGTCGTGCCAGTTCGATTCCGGCCTCGGGCACCATTAGAATCAAAGACTTACGAAGGCCACTAGTGATAGTGGCCTTTTTGTTTGTGCTAAAGTAGCGACAGAGTTTTCAGTGACTTAGTCGAGTAGACAAGATACCAGTTTGAGGCCGATGTCAGGTGATAACTAGGTCTGTACAATGTGTAGCCTTGTTTTGGTGCTCAGAATTTCTTGGCTTCTTTGGGAACAAGCAGAGTTTTATTTATCTGATCCTGGCGCAGGATAGTGGTGCCATCTTCATCCCAGCATGCGCAATGGCTAGTATTACAGGCTACTTGGATCATTGGCCTGTTTTTGGTGGCTAATGTCACCTGTGCTTGATGCTTGGCAAAATATCCTTTAGCCATATGTTTTTGTTCTTCATCTGCAGTGTCAACGCCTTGGAGAAAAGAAAACAATGCAACGACACATACAAGAGCCGTGGGTACAGTCAACACTGCAAATACGCCGTATAGAATAGCTATCCATTCAATCCAACTGAGGTATGGGGCTGAATCCTCCTTCGAAGGTCGTTTGCTATCTACCCATAAAGAAACCTTGCCGCACAAATTCGGGATTAAAGTTTTTCTCCATAGTGCTTTACACCATTTGGCTGTCATTGATGCCAGAATGAGAAGAGACAACATTCCCACGATCACGCCCGCAGCAATGAGTACCTTGTCCTGAAGCATTCGCACTAGCGAGATGAACCCAAGCAAAATTGACTCATCAATTGCTAGGGGGAACTGATGGTTGGTAAGACCGTATGCTATCTAGATAGCCAACATGGTATGCCATACCACATAGATATATTGCAGCAGTCATCAACGGAAGAGCTGCCAGTAAATACCTTAGAAAGGGAAGTAATGAGCGGGGAGTGTTGGTTGCTTGTATGGATTGGATTTCTGAGCTCTTTGTCTTGTCAGTTTGTATTTTTTGGGCATCAGATTGGGTCACGATAGCCTCTCTTACGTGCTTTTGTAAGGTATCGTATGGGCTTCGGATATATTCGACAATCCTCTAATTGGTTCTAGGATGGAAGCCCCATACATGCTGAGTGGAAGTCAGTTTGCTGCTCGAACACCAAAGTTTTTGTTCTTTTCAATACTTCAGTTATCAGAATACTATCCATTACTCTTAACTATCTGACATAAAAGCATTTTAGGTGCTCAATCATGGTCAAGTGGATCCATTTTGAACATTCACATCTCCACGAAAAGCACGCCTTTCTCATTGTAATCAATGAGTTATATTTTAAGTTTGGCTATCCAGAGCCCCTGCAAAATGTAAAAAATAGCAAAAAGGATCCTTCTTTTCAGATCCTTATCACGCCCGAGATCTTTTATCTGGTGCGAGGGGGCTGGGCCTATGGTTTTGCGGTAATCCACTTTTGCAAAAAATTTTCCTGGCGAAGCCCGCAGGCGGGAGCGGATGAGCGCGGATTCCGTGACGCAGACGCGGCGGTGGGCGTCGCCGCTATGATCTGGAAGGCTGTTAGCGTACGCAGGCTTCACGTATGATGCAGCGCTGCCCGATGGCTGCGTCTTCATGCGGCGCCATTCCCTGGCCATGCTTAGGCGCTGTCAGGCAGATAGAAGAAGGCCCCACGATGTGGGGCCTCTTCATCTGCCTGTGGAGTTGTCAATAGGTTAGATGCTCATTCCAAGTAATGTTCGAGCGAATAGGTTTCGCGGGATTACCCGCTGCAATGCTTGCAGCCTCGATTTTGCCTGTAACGATAGAGCGGGCGCCAATCACACAGCCATCTTCTATATGAGCACCTTTCAATATCATAGCTTCTTGGCCTATCCACACTTGCGAGCCGATGATGATATCTTTGGCTGGGTTGATGCGTGTACCTGCAGAGTCGTAGATATCGTGGCCATCACTGGTCAGCATCGTGATTCCTGTCGCCAAAAGGGAGTCATCTCCAATTACAAGGCGAGTGCCTCTTTCACGACATGATAGTTTTCCAGGGCCGGTATTCTTCACATTCTTACCGATTTCTAAGGTGCAATGATTCCCCAGTACTTCAATGATCAATCCGCGCAAGTTACAGCCTTTGTGAATTATCAGACGATTGCCTCGCCCCTCAATAGTGATGCTGCATCTCCGCACTTGGGCGTCCTCTACTTGGACGTGGTTTTCACCATCACCGATTGAGATTACACACTTTCTCAGGCGGGTACTCGGAGATAGCTGTATCCGATTACCAGACGATATGCGCACCTGATTGAACAGTTTCATTGTGATTTTTTTCAGCGTCGTTTTCAGAGCCACGGATCTGTTCCTCAAAATATAACGACAACATCTTACCATGCCGACACAAGCTGAAGCCTTAGATCGCTCTGCTCGATGATGGGGATTGCTGGCCGGCCAACTGCCGTGGGTGTGGCTGGCAGTGGCCAGTTGCTCCACCACGTTTATCAACTACAACTGCAGCTGGAAGATATTCACGCCCTCGGGCCCCATCCACGAACGGGGCGCCTCCAGGTGTCGTAGCTCGCCGGCAACCGCTCGGCGCTGTTGGTCCATCACCTCGACCGAGTCTCTCGCCGTGGTCTAGCCATGTTACTCAGACTCGCCAGGGGGAGAGCTTCACCGGCTAGGGGGGGGATGGCCCGGTGCATCGATTAGCTTGAACCTGCTTGGTGTCTGTGGTGTAACTTGATTCGATACCGTCTTGGGAGGCGCTGGCGAGTGGCCCAGTCATTGGCAGACATTGACCTGTGTGAAGCGCTGTCCGATCTCTTTGTCGATAATGAGGTCGATTTCGAGTTGATCGCTCTGGTGGTACGGGGCTTTCCCGTTGCCCACGTCGAGATGGTCTTGTTCGAATGGGTGGCGCCGGTTTGTTACACCAACACTCTGGCACCCGTGCTACCGATCTGGACCGGCTTTGAACGTGATTCGCTTTGGGCGGAGATCCAGTGCTTGCTGGCAAGAGAGGCCAAGGCCGGGTTTGCCAAGAAACTGTCCATCATGCTCAGGCAGTTTTATCTGAGGCAGCGGTTTGCTGAAGAGTGGCGCAGGCTGTCGGTGCTGCTGGTCGGAAAGGAATAAAAGTAATGACAGAGAGTGGCGATCAAAATTTCAATTCATGGTCATTGGGCGCTGCTGATTGTTTTTAACCAATTGAAATCTATTTAAATTTTTTCATCAATGTCCACATGTGGCTTGGCTGGGGAAGTGTTGACATGGTGCTGGTGTTCACATCCTGTCATTGATGGCCTGTCACACAGGCTGGCGGGTTTGACATGAAAGAGGGGAGCCTGGGCTCCCCTCTTTATTCTTGGGCTGACAACACAAAGTGTCTGCCCTTATCCGGCGCGTGGCCGCCCCTTTAGAACTTGTAGAGCCAGGAGACGGCAGTGAAGTAGCCGTTGTAGTCCTGGTTCAGGTTGCCAAGGTTGCGCTCTTCGCCGGTGTAGAGGTAATCCACGTCCTGGAAGTATTCGTAGCGCACATCCCAGCGCAGCGAATGCTGCTTGGTCAGCTGATAGAGGGCGTAGCCTTCCAGCCGGTGTTGCTTGCTGGTCAGATCCGGGTAGTCATAGCCCTTGCTGGCGTCGGTTTTGCCACGGCCATAGGCGAAGCTGTAATCGAGCCCGAGCTCGAGATCCCGGTCAAACGCCTTCTTCTGGGTGAGCCCCAGCCCGAGGGTGGTGATCTCGTCGCGCACCGCCGTGCTGTAGGGATCCCAGTCCGGTGCGCCTGTGTAGGCGTGGTTCTGGCTGGAGGTGATCCACTGCAGGTTGCTGAACAGGTGGCCGCTCAGGTTGTCGTCGAACTGCTGGTTGAGGGTCAGGTCGATGCCATAATCCTTGCCCTCGCTGCGCCCTATGTCCGGCTCCTTGTAATCATCTCTTGCCCACCACCCTTCGAGGCGGGCATCCATCCCCTCGCTGAACTGATAGCCAAGATCCCCCCTGAGTTCGACCCTGTCCCTGTCCGCCAGATAGAACTGGCGCAGGGTCGGGCTGCCATTGCCACCGGCGCTGTCGTGGCGCCAGTCCGAGCCGTCGCGGGTGCTCCAGGCGAGCTTGCCGCCCAGTTGCAGCGCCCCGGCCGGGCGGTAGCGCCCCTTGAGGAACAGGGTGTGCTCGTCGGTGTCCTGCCGGTCGGCCTGTTCGCGCTGGTCGGCCTTGTACTGATAGCCGGTGGTGAGCTTGACCGAGCGGCTGAGCCGGTAGTCGGCCGCGAGATCCGCCTTGCTGCGGGTGCGATCGCTCTTGCCGCGCTGCTTGCCGACCACAGCGTATTCATCGGACTTGTCCTTGCGGTCCCGATACTCGCCGCCGGCACGCAGGGTGAGATCCCGGCCAAAGCGGCCCACCCACTTGGCATCGGCCTGCAGGGTGCTTACCTCGCCGTGGAAGTCATCCTGGGTGATGGGGGCGTTGCGAAACGCGGTCAGGCTGCCGTTGGAGGTGGCCTGGCTGGTGAGCACGCGGCCGGTCAGGCTCTGCCGATCCCAGTTGTACTGTCCGGAAAGGCTCAGCTGGTGGAAGTTGTTGTCCGGTTCGTAGGCGCGCTCGTTGGCGTAAGGATCGGCGACGCTGCCATAGTAGAGCGCCGTGTCATCGGTACGGTAGAGGGAGCCGTTGTAGGCGAGATCGACCAGCCAGCCTTCTCCCAGGTAGCTGACGCCGCTCTTGACCAGGGTGGTCGAGCTGCCGTCGACGGGCTTGGGCAAGAGGCCTGGCCCGCTGCCGATGCCGGGCACGCTCGACTGGTAGTAGGCGAGGGTGGCCTCTTTTTTCTCATGAGAAAAATCGGCGTAGGGGCGCCACGGGCTCTTCGGGGTATAGGCGAGCCCGGCGGTCAGCTTCTTGCGCACCACCTCCTTGTCGAACTCGGCCAGCGATCCCTGGGTCAGCGGGCTCTCGCCCGGCTGATAGACGCTGCGGCCGTGGCTGTTCCAGTAGAAGGGGGATTCCGAGTAGCCCAGCCGGGCGCGCATGCCGTCGTAGTGGCCCTGTTCGGTCGTCAGGCTGAAGCGCTCCATGCCGAGGTTCTTCACCGCCAGGCTGCCGTAGCGGGAGCCTTCTCCCCGGTATTGCAGGTCGGCGTTGAAGATGCCGAGCATGCCGCTGTCCTGCTGACTGGGAACCCAGTTGCGAAAGCGGGTGGCGCCATCGTCGTTGGCATAGCCGGCACCCAACCCCACCTCGCCAAACCAGCCCTCATCGCGCTCGCAGGACTTGCAGCTCCAGCGTTCGGTCTTGGCCGGTTTGCTCTGTTGCAGGGCGTAATCCCCGACTGCCAGCGGCTCCTCGGCCGCCTGGGCCGAGCAGACCGCCAACAGGGAGAGCCAAAGTGTTGAGTATTTCATGACTTCTCTCCTCAGCGCCGCAGTGATTGACCGCTGGGATGGTTGGTCCCGTGGATCTGGTTATGACAGTTCAGGCAACTGCCGCCACGCACCTTGAGATCCCCCTCGGGGATGGAGACGTTGGCATGGGGCACGCTGTGGCACTCCTGGCACAGCTGGGGCACCCGCTTGTTGAGCAGCGCCTGGTTGATGGAGCCGTGCGGGCTGTGGCAGAGGGAGCAATCCTCGGTCACCGGTTCATGTTCCCACAGGAAGGGGCCCCGTTTCTCGGCGTGACACTCGTAGCAGCTCTCGTTGAGGCTGGGCTGCTTGAGGCTGGCCTCGTTCTGCGACTGGTGCGGGTTGTGGCAACTGGAGCAGGGCAGCTCGCCATTGAGAATGGGGTGGCTGGTGCGTTTGTGCAGATCGGCCTTTTGCTGGGCGTGGCAGCTGGTACAGGTCTCCACCTGCAGCTTGCTGTCCATCACCGGATCCTTGGCCTGGTGCAGGCTGTGGCAGCTGGTGCAGGAGACATCCTCCACCGCGTGAGCACTGGCATGCCAGCCCATCCGCTGGGTATCGGTGTGGCAGGAGAGGCAGACGCTGTTCTGCTTCTCCACCGGCACCGGCGAGTCGGGGCCGAAGGTGATCATGGGTTCCCGCTTCTGCCCCTTGCGGGGATTGCGCGGGTGGTTGCCGGCGGGGCCGTGGCAGGCTTCACACTGCTTGTCGGCCATCGGTCCGTTCTGGTTGCCGAGGTTGCCATGCACATTGTGGAAGATGCCGGTGGCGGGCTTGCGCGAGTCGGCATCGTGGCACTTGAGGCAGGTATCGGCCCCCTTGGGGGAGTATTTGCCCTGGTCGAATTTCTGGTCGAGGGTGGCCTCGACCTGCAGGCGCGGATCGGCATCGGCCGCCGGCTGGGCATCGCTCTTGGCCCAGACCGGCAGGCAACCGAGTGCCAGCAAACCCGCCAGGAGCCACTGCGGGGTGATTCTTTTCATATCGTGTCCTTCAACGGCAAAGGGTCGGGGGGAGGCATCCCCCCGGCCTGGTGGTCTCAACGGAAGTCATACACCTTGTGAACCTTGTCGACGCCCTGCTCCTGCCCGACGGCATGGCAGGACGCGCACTGTTCAACTCCGGTGGCGGCCTCTATCGTCTCTGCACCAAAAATGGCGCCGTTGTTCTTCATGTGGGTGGCCCACTCATCCCCGGCGACCGGGTTGTCCGGCTTGACCAGTCCCAGCGGCGACTTGAGGTGGCAGCTGGCGCAGACCACCAGGGTCGGACTGAAGAACTTGGGCTGCTTGTTGTCCGCCGTGGTCGCCACCAGCGAGGGTCGTTCGTTCTGCTGGTTGGGCAGGTTGTACTGACCCTTGGTGTGGCAGGACTCGCAGTTGTTCAGCTTGCCCGGGAAGGTGGCATCACCGCTGCGATGGGAGCCGAAGGCGTGGAAGGAGTGCACGTGGTACTTCAGATCCCCCGGCACACCCGCATAGAAGGAGGTGCGGGTGGCGTTGTGGCAGCTGGTGCACTGGGCGAAGTCCTTGGAGGCGTGGGCCGAGCCCGCGTTGCCCTCGGTGTGGATGGCCAGATCCTTGTGACAGCCGTTGCAGGAGGCCAGATCCGCCCCTGCCTTGAGCACATAGCTGCCGTCCACCCCGCCTTCGACCCGGAAGTAGGCCTTGACCGGGTTGATGGCCACGTAGGAGAGGGCGCTGGCGGTGCTGCTGCAGGGGAGCAGATCCCCGGCGGCGAAGGCACCGTTGCGATCCGCCTTGCGGGCGACGCACACCTGCAGCTCGGCGACCGTGGCCGCCAGGGTGCCGGTCACCTCGTTACCCACCTCTTTGCGGCACAGGAAGCTGCCGCCGCCCTGGCTTTCGCACTTGGTGAAGTCAATCTTGTTGCCGGCGACGAAGGTCTGCGGGTTGGTGTAGCCCAGCTCGAAGCCGCTGCCCTGATCCCAGTTGACCAGCACGTAGGGAGCCTTGGCCAGATCGCCGTACTTGATGTACTTGAGCACCCCGTCCATGGTCTCGACCGGCGTGCCGTTGGCGGTCACGGTCAGCTCGACCTCGATGTTGGGCGCGGCGTAGCGCACGTCGTCAAACTTGAACACCAGCTTGTCGCGACCGGCGGCCTCGTTGGCGAGGTAGCCCATGTGCACGCTGCTGGGGGACTTGGTGTTGCCGGGGGTCTCGGCGTGGCACTGGGTACAGAGGGCGCCGCTGGTGATCTTGCCGTTGATGTGGCTGACGTAGCCGGTTGCCGTGGTGGAGTCCGCGTGGCAGGCGCCGCAGGGTTTCTCTTGGGCGTGCTGCCAGTTGTTGGCATCCGGAGTGGTCGGGGTGACGCCCTTGTGGCAGGTGTCGCAGTTGCGCGGATCCTGCGGGAAGTGGCTCACCAGCTTGGTGGCGGTGGCATCCAGGTTGCCGTGCAGCTTGTGCACCAGGGTGGTCAGATCGCCCCGTCCGCTGCCGGGCACGCTCTCGTTGTGGCAGGTGACGCAGAGCTTGGGATCGGCCCGGTTGCTGTGGTGAATAGGTTGCTTCATGTGGCAGCTGTCGCAGCTCTGCTGCTCCAGGATGTCGCGGGTCAGCAGTGGCGGCGTGCCGGCCGGTACCCAGTCCAGCACGTAGTCGGTGACCGGAATGCCGTTGCTGCCGCCAAAGTAGATGCCGAGGCGGTGGGTCGCTGCCTCATCCCAGCGGATCAAGCCGTTGTTGTCCTGCGAATCGCTCGGATAAGGGTCGCGCACCGTGGTGGCATTGAAGGAGAAGGTATAGCGGTACTGGCCATTGCCAAGGGCTTCCAGCTTGCCGCCGTTCTCGCCGGTGGGCCGGTTGTTCTTGGTGCTGTAGATGAAGCTCTTCCAGATGACAGGGTCTTCCCGTTTGGCGTCGCGGCCGGGGATCACCTTGGCCAGGGTGAAGGAGGGAAGGGTGGTTCCCAGCTCATAACCCTTGCCTTGCTTGTCGGTTACCTTGAATTGCACCGAGAGCTGACCGCTCTCGCCAAGTTGCGGGGTGGAGGCCGAGATCACCAGCGAATCTGGGGTTCCCGGCGGAGGGGGAGGTGGATCCGTCTGGTCATTGCCATCACCACCGCCCCCACAGGAGGAGAGGGTGAACACCATTGCTGCAGCCACCAATACTTTCCAGTATTTCATTGTTTTATCCTTTTTTATCGGACTTATTGTTCCATATATGAGCCAGCTCAAAAAATTCCCAAAAAGATACCACTTAAGGGTCAAAAGAGGACTAAATACGGTATAAATCATTTCCATCTTAATTGTAAGGTTTATATATTAGATGGCGTTGATCTAAGTCTCAAAAACGGATCGAAAATCAACCTTGAGTATAAAAATGTCTGTTTTTACTGGGGTTTATAGACCTTTTCTGGAAGAGGGATAAGAAATGAAACGCAGTGTGAAGCTGGAAATACTGGGACTGTCGTTGCTTTTGGGCTCTATTGGCACCGCACATGCCAACCTGGACTCATTGGTGGATACATGTAACTCATGTCATGGAAATCAGGGGATCAGCACCCAGAACGATATTCCGACTATTGCAGGGCTGGCAGAATCAAATCTTGCCGAGCAGATGCGCACCTACCTGGACGGCCGGCCGGCCAAGACCGTTAATCATGTCACTGGTGATACCAGCAAGAAGGGGAACATGACCGACATTGTTAAGGGCCTTAGCGACGAGCAGATCGACGAGTTGGCGGCGCACTATGCCGAGCTGCCCTACCAGCCGATGAAGCAGCCGTTCGATGCGGCGCTGGCCAAGGCGGGGCAAAAACTGCACGACGACTCCGGCTGCAAGAAGTGCCACTCCGAAGGCGGCTCGGTGGCTGAAGACGAGGCCTCCATCCTCGCCGGCCAGCCCAAGGGCTACCTGCTGACCTCCCTGCAGGAGTTCAAGGCCGGCAAGCGCAGCAACGACGAGAAGATGAACAAGGCCATCATCGCCATGAGCGATGCCGACCTCAAGGCGCTGGCCGAGTACTACGCAAGCCAGCAGTAACGTCGCTGCCCCTCCCGTTGACGCAGCCACCCCGCTTCTGGCGGGGTGTGGTCTCGTGTTCATGACCGTCAAAGGAGCTGTCACCAGCTCCTTTTTGTTGCCAGGCGGGCAGACGGCACCCGGCGGGTGCCACCGTTTCGGAGTTTCCTATGAAAAAAATCATCAAGTGGCTGCTGCTCGCCTCCCTCACCCTGGGGGCGGGTCAGCTGGCGCTGGCCCGCGCGCAGGCAGCGGATGCGACGCCAGCTGCGCCGAGTGCCACATCCAGTGCCGATCAGGCAGCGCAACCCACCCTGGCCGAACGGCAGGCCAAGGCGGAAAAGAAGAAAGCCGCCGCCAAGAAGGCTGCGGCCCGTTTCGCCAAGTGCGAGAAGTGCCACGACGGGGAGGAGGGGATGCACGGCAAGCATGGCCAGGTCACCAACCCCAACACGGGGGAGCAGGTCACCTGCACCAACTGCCACGGCAATGCGTCGGCCGATCACCGTAAACAGCGCGGCGGCATGGTCGATGTGATGCGCTTTGGCAATGACGCCTTCCCGCTGAGCCAGCAGAACGGCGTCTGCATGAGCTGCCATGAGCCGGATGATTTGCGCAAGGCTCTCTGGGCCCACGACGTGCACGCCACCCGGGTCAGCTGTACC
Source organism: Aeromonas sp. CD (assembly GCF_033349375.1). Classification (NCBI taxonomy): domain Bacteria; kingdom Pseudomonadati; phylum Pseudomonadota; class Gammaproteobacteria; order Aeromonadales; family Aeromonadaceae; genus Aeromonas; species Aeromonas sp. CD. Next base: position 3,113,111 of record NZ_CP137631.1, on the reverse strand, counting down.
AGCTGTCACCAGCTGCATCCGGCCAAGGAGCCCATGGTGGGGATCCCCGAGAAGTCGCGCATCAAGCTGTGCGTCGACTGCCACCGCAAGCAGCACGAGGCCGATCTGGGCAGCGCCGTCAAGGAGGGTTCATGAGCACGACCCGCCGCGACTTCATGGTGGGCATGAGCGCCGGCGCCCTGATCCTGCTGACGGGGACCCCGCGTGCCCTGGCCAACAGCATGGCCATCAAGGGTGTGCGCTACGGCATGATCCACGACGAGACGGCCTGCATCGGCTGCACCGCCTGCATGGACGCCTGCCGCGAGGTGAACCAGGTGCCGGCAGGGGTGGCCCGCCTGCAGATCCTGCGCAGCGGCCCGGTGGGGGAGTATCCGGCGCAGGAGTACCGCTTCTTTCGCAAGTCCTGCCAGCACTGCGACAACGCCCCCTGCGTGCACGTCTGTCCGACCGGCGCCTCCCACATCCGGGCGGAGGATGGCATCGTCGACATCAACCCTGACCTCTGCGTCGGCTGTCGCTATTGCCTGGCTGCCTGCCCCTATCAGGTGCGCTTCATCAACCCGGTCACCCGGGTTGCCGACAAGTGCGACTTCTGCCGCAAGACCAATCTGGCGGCGGGCAAGCAGCCGGCCTGTGTGGAAGCCTGCCCGACCAAGGCGCTGGTGTTCGGCAATCTGGACGATCCCAACAGCCCCATCAGCCGGCGGCTGGTGCAGGAGACCACCTATCGCTACAAGCAGTTCCTCGGTACCTCGCCCAAGATGTACCGGGTGCCGAAAGGGGAGGTGAAGTCATGATCCCATCTCATCCGTATGACGCAGACCGGCTGACGGGAGGGAGGCACCATGTGGCATGATGCGTTTCACTTCGACTCGCTGGTGTGGGATGGCCCCATCGCCATCTACCTGTTCCTGCTCGGCATCTCGGCAGGCTCGGCCATCCTCTCGGTGCTGCTGCGTCGGCAGGGAGCCGGCAGCGAGAGCGGTATCATCAAGGCGACCGCCCTTCTGGCGCCGGTGAGCGTCGTGTTGGGGCTGCTTATCCTCATCTTCCATCTGGCCCGCCCCTGGACCTTCTGGAAGCTGATGTTCCACTACCAGTTCGACTCCGTGATGTCGATGGGGGTCATGCTGTTTCAGGTCTACATGGCGGTGCTGTTCGCCTGGCTGGCGGTGGTGTTCAGAGCCGAGATAGAGGCCCTGCGCCGACGGCTGCTGGCCGACAAGCTCGCTTTTGTAGACGGCCTGATTGGCTGGCTCGCACGCCTCGAGCGGCTGCTGGCGCCACTGCTGTTGCTGCTGGCTGTGCTGCTGGGGGCCTATACCGGCTTTCTGCTCTCCGCCCTCAAGACCTACCCCATGCTCAACAACCCGATCCTGCCGGCGCTGTTTCTGGTCTCCGGTATCAGCTCGGGGGTGGCCTCCACCATCTTGCTGGCGGTCACCCTGTTTCGGGAGGATGGCCACAGCCGCGGGGTGAGCTTTGTGCACCGCTTCGAGCGGCCCATCGTCGCCATCGAGCTGTTCCTGCTGCTCTGCTTCTTCACCGGCCTCTATTTTGGTGGCGGCCAGCGGGAAGCGGCCATGTGGGCGGCCATCGGCGGCGGCTTCTGGTCCCAGGTGTTCTGGTTCGGGGTCATCGGGCTGGGGATCCTGCTGCCCCAGTTGCTGGGGCTGGTGGGCAGTCCGGCCAAGGCCCATCAACCGGCCCGGTTGGTGCTTATGTGCAGCCTGAGCCTGGTGGGGATATTGCTGCTGCGCTACTTCATCCTCTACGCGGGGCAGATGACGGTGATGTAGCCGTTGTCCCGGCAAAGAGCAGAGTAAATCGCAGGCAAACAAAAGGCGGGATCTTCCCGCCTTTTTTATTGCCGCCAGCCGGCCAATTCAGATCAGTGCGCGCTGCTCGAGGCGCTGCTCGCCGGGGCGGCAGATCAGCACAGAGCCCTGCTCGAACCAGTCCCCCAGCACGATGCGCCGGGCAGGCGCGCCGTCGAGTTGGAAGTCGTGGATGGCCGGTCTGTGGGTGTGGCCGTGGATCATCATCCGGCAGTCGTGCTGGCGCAGCATCTGGTCCACCGCTGCCGGGGTCACGTCCATGATGGTCTGGCTCTTGTGGGCATTTTCCATCTGACTCTGGCCGCGCATCTTGTGGGCGATGGCCTGGCGGCGCGCGAGCGGCAGGCGCAGGAACAGCCAGCGCAGCCATTTGAGCTGGGTGATGCGGCGAAACTTCTGGTAGCCCTCATCCAGGGTGCAGAGCAGATCGCCGTGGCTCAGCACCACCCGCTCGCCATAGAGCTCGATGACGCAGGGATCCCCCAGCAATGTCATGCCGGCGCGCTTGGCAAAGGCCTGACCCAGCAAGAAGTCGCGGTTGCCGTGAATGAAGTAGAGGGGCACCCCCTGCTGGCTCAGGGCCGCAAAGGCGTCGGCTACCTCGCCGTGGAGGGGATTGGGATCGTCGTCGCCAATCCAGAATTCAAACAGATCGCCCAACACGTAGAGGGCATCGGCACCGGGGGCGTCGTGCGCCAAAAAGCGCACCAGGGCGGCGGTCATGTCGGGCCGCTGGGCACACAGGTGAATGTCGCTGATAAAAAGGGTGCTCATGAGAAAGTGCGCTGGGCCCTGTTGAGGTGGCTGGAAGTGGTATTGGAGCTAGCAGTGAAATTAGAAGTGAAGTGGAGGCCCGTCGCCTCCGGCTGCCACGCCAGTGGGGCAAGCTCGCCGCCCTCCAGGGTGAGCAGTGCGGCATACGGGTCGCCGGCAAGGCCCAGCAAGTGGCACATGGCCGCTTCCCCTTTGAGCCCTTCCTCGAGGCGCAGGCGCAGCACTTGGTGATAAAACGCCGCGCCGAACTGCTCAAGCAGGGCGGCCATCAGGCTGAGGTGGCGCCAGCCGTTGAGGCGCTCGAGGGGATCCGGGGTGAGGTAGAGCTCAAGGGGCCAAGGGTGACCATCGGCGCCGGTGACGCTCTGCTCGGCCAGCCAGATATCAGCATCCTTTTGTGCAACCTGCCAGCCTTGGGCGGCCAGCGACTCGGCAAACGCGGCCGGGTCCGGGTGGCGGCAGATGATGTCGAGATCGCTGCCGGGCCGGTCGAGCCCGATGGTGACCGTGCTCACCAGCGCCAGATCGCTGCACTGCGCTGCCAGCGCATCCCACACCCCGGCCGTGAGCAGGGCATGGGCCGAGCGTTGGCGCGGGTTGCCGTGGGCCAGGTAATCGAGACGGCGCCAGTCGATGGGGTCGGCCTTCGCAGATGGAAAAACTGCGGCCTGGGCCGCAGTCAGTTCATCTCGCAGAAGGCAGAGATCACTCGGCAAGGGTCACCTTGGTGATCACGACATCTTCGGTCGGCACGTCCTGGTGGATGCGGCCGTAGTTGCCGGTCTTGACGCCCTTGATCTTGTTGACCACGTCCATGCCGGCGGTCACTTCACCGAATACGCAGTAGCCGAAGCCCTGGGTGGTGGCGGATTTGAAGTCGAGGAAGTCGTTGTTGTTCACGTTGATGAAGAACTGGGCGCTGGCAGAGTGCGGCTCCATGGTGCGGGCCATGGCGATGGTGCCGACCTTGTTGGACAGGCCGTTGGCCGCTTCGTTCTTGATGGGGGCGCGGGTGTCTTTCTCTTCGAAGCCCGGGGCATAGCCGCCGCCCTGGATCATGAAGCCGTTGATGACGCGGTGGAAGATGGTGTTGTCGTAGTGACCGTCACGGCAGTATTGCAGGAAGTTGGCCACGGTTTCCGGGGCTTTTTCAGCGTTCAGGGTGAGGGTGATGTCGCCGTGATTGGTGTGCAGAGTGACCATGATATGTCCTTTCATTTGATGCGGGCGACCAGGTGCCCGCAGGTGTATGGCATAAAGTGGTGGCAATTCTAGCCCATCAGGGCCCTGCGGCATAGATGGTGCGCCTGATCCGGCACGTTTTCTGCCTCGTTTTCTACGCGCGATGCGGGTAGAATGGCAGGCCATTTTACTCACAGGCAGTGGTCATAAGATGCTGAAGATATACAACACACTCACTCGTCAAAAAGAAGAATTCAAACCTATCCACCCAGGCAAGGTGGGCATGTATGTGTGTGGCGTCACTATCTACGATCACTGTCATATCGGCCACGGCCGCACCTTCGTCGCCTTCGACGTAGTGGCCCGTTACCTGCGCTACAGCGGCTATCAGCTCAACTACGTGCGCAACGTCACCGACGTGGACGACAAGATCATCAAGCGCGCCGCCGAGACCGGCGTCACCTGTGACGATCTGACCGAGCGCCTGATCGGCGACATGCACGCCGACTTCGATGCCCTTGGCATGGTGCGCCCGGACGTCGAGCCGCGCGCCACCCAGCACATCGGCGAGATCATCGAGCTGGTGCAATCCCTGCTGGATAAAGATCACGCCTACGTGGCGGACAACGGTGATGTGATGTTCATCGTCGACTCCTACGCCGACTACGGCAAGCTCTCCGGCCAGGATCTGGAGCAGCTGCAGGCCGGCGCTCGCGTCGACGTGGTGGATGCCAAGCGCAATCCGCTCGACTTCGTGCTGTGGAAGATGTCCAAGCCGGGCGAGCCGACCTGGGACAGCCCCTGGGGCCCGGGCCGTCCTGGCTGGCACATCGAGTGCTCTGCCATGAACTCCAAGCACCTTGGCAACCACTTCGACATCCACGGCGGTGGCTCCGATCTGCAGTTCCCGCACCACGAGAACGAAATTGCCCAGTCCTGCTGCGCCCACGGTGGCGACTACGTCAACACCTGGATGCACAGCGGCATGGTGATGGTGGATAAAGAGAAGATGTCCAAATCCCTTGGCAACTTCTTCACCATCCGCGACGTCTTGGCCCACTACGACGCCGAAACCGTCCGTTACTTCCTGATGTCTGGCCACTACCGCAGCCAGCTCAACTACTCGGAAGATAACCTCAAGCAAGCCCGCGCCGCGCTGGAGCGCATGTACACCGCCCTGCGCGATCTGCCGGCGGCTGCCGCTGCCGGTGGCGACGAGCAGGTGGCGCGCTTCAAGGAAGCGATGGACGATGACTTCAACACCCCGGAAGCCTACTCCGCCCTGTTCGATCTGGTGCGCGAGATCAACCGCCAGAAGGGTGAAGACATGGCCGTTGCCGCCGGCCTCGGTGCCCGTCTGCGGGAACTCGGCGCCGTGCTCGGCATCCTGCAACAGGATCCCGAGGCTTTCTTGAAGGGTGACGAAGCGGATGAAGAGGTTGCCGAAATCGAGCAACTGATCGCCCAGCGCAATCAGGCCCGTGCCGACAAGAATTGGGCCGCGGCGGATGCCGCCCGCAACCGTCTCACCGAGATGGGCATCGTGCTGGAAGACAGCGCCGGCAAAACCAGCTGGCGCCGTGCCTAAGGCCGGTGGCGCTGCTCGCGCCAACCGGTTGAGCCAATAAAAAAACCGCAGCCCAAGGGCTGCGGTTTTTTTTTATGGCCTGTCTGAGGGCAGATAGCCTTCCCTCTTTTCGAACATCCACAACCTTTGCAAAAATATGCCACGGAATGGTGTCGGATCTAATGTAACAACAACTGAATAAATACCTAAGTACTTACCCCCAGAGAGTTTCAATATCAATATCATCGCTGTCGGGTCTATTACCCTCAGCCATTTCGTTGAACTGAACAACCATTGGAATGTCAAAGGATGTTCCAGTTATAACAGCACATCCTTTTGCTAGGTTAGGTATCATCTGCCTTGATAAATCATCGAGTGAGCTAATCGTATTCTCAAGTAATTTTAGATCTCGATCATTCACTAAGCGATGGATGAAAAAGTTATGTAGTTGGGACATGATCGTAGGTGAAATATCAGCAGGTCTTTGGCTTGACAAAGTCATGAAAAACCCAAACTTCCTACCTTCTTTAATGATTTCTTCAAATAACTCCAGTCGATAATCCTTCCAGGTTTCATTTTCTCTATTTGACTGTGTCGAAAGAATATTGTGAGCTTCATCTATAATCATGTGAAAAGTATGGTGAGGCGGTGTTTGATTTATCACTTTTTGTTTATGTGCTTCATAATAATATTTTGCAAGTAATAGAGGTAGTATTTTCTTTATTTCTTGGTTTGTCTTTCGGAGAGATATAACAGTCAATAACTTTTCTGATGGTAGAGCTTGACCTACGGTAAAAACTCTAGTCAGAGCAGTTAAAGATGCCTCCATCCTTTTTAATAGAGGTTGAATATGATCAAACTGTACATAACCGCTGACAAGGTCAGAAAGAAGTTGGACATTGACTCTTAATCTCAATTCATCAAAGGGTGAAAGTTGACCAATATTTATAGTGTCAATGATGTTCTTGCAATGTGCAATGTATGCAGGGTCATGCTCTCCTCCATTAATGTAATTTGGCTTGGGCTTATTCGGGAAATATAATGGACCATCCTTTCCTTGCCAAGCCATTTGATCAGATAATTGGCTTAATGGTTTTGAGTCTATGATTTTTGCTATTTCACTTATTAAATCTACAAACTCCTTTTTGGGGGCAGTACTTGTTAATGCTCGCTCAAGTGTTTTATTAATATATTTGAATAGGCTATTATGGTTCCCTATGTATTTATTTCTTCCAGAAACTATTCTCTTCAAGAAAGGCTTTTGTGTGTTTTCGGTTGCCTTAAATAAAATACCAAAAATCTCTTCATCCCAAAATACATCATTTACTATGGGGAACTTATTCCCATCTTCAGTACGAGTGTCTAATTGATATACATCCTTGAAATTTATGTCAGAAATCAGCTGTTTATTTGTATACTCACCATTAAAATCTATCACAACAAAGTTACTTTTTCCTTTGAAGTTATTCAGTTTGTTTGTAAATAGTGTTGTGTATAAATTTGTTAGTGTGTTTGATTTACCGCTGCCAGTATTTCCAAATACGCCTATATGAGTATTGAATAGCTTAGCCCAAGGAAGTGATATAGGGACTTCTTCAGTAAGAGTCTCACCGACAATAAATCTATCATCTGGTTTGCCAAAGAGTGATTTGACCTGACTATCATTCATTAGATAAGCAATATCACGAATCATTGGCAAGTGTTTGATACCTTCATGGAAATTATCGAAGTGGAAATATCCAATAGGTACTAGCTCAATTTTACGAATGTAGCAATTGTTTTCCTCATCCCTTACTCTCTCATCAAGGTATTCACCTTGAACTCTTGCAACGATATCTTTGAACCCTCTGCGGATTGATATAAACTCCTGAATTGATACGCCATTGAATTTTTCTCCATTATAGAAAAGAGTTTCTTTATTGGACTCCTCGTAGAGTTCGACAATTATATTTGTTCCCCTGACTGAGATCACTTCACCGATAGCAATGCTCATAGTTCATCACCTAACTCTTCAGCTTCCTCTCTCATTTCTGCAGGTAGCTTCTTCGTATCTTTACCATTTTCTCCCTTTGGTCTACTTAGGGTGAAAACCGTTTTATTAAAATGGCTAAAACTAAGTGGTTCACTATCTGAATAAATGAACTTTACATTTGGATATCCATTGAATTTATCCCTCATCCATTCTAATTCCGGCTTGTTAAAACACGACACGTACATTGTTAAAGATGGATTAGACAAGGAACGCTGAACTAGGGTAAGTATATGCTCATCAGCAAAAGAGAAACCAAACGTAACTAGCACTGAATTCGGTCGCTCTAATTCATAACTTAGATAGCGCAGAATTTGATAGTAAGCCTCTTCAAAAACGGTCTCATGAAATTTCCATTTTGTTGGATTAACAATTGGGATTTTGTTGTAACTTTGCCAAAAATCATTGATATTTAGTGGTGTTAAATCCGTACCAAGCTCAAAGTCGAGCAAATCAATATTTGTTTTGGCTTCATCGTATAGGATTGCTTTGAAGGTGGAAATTATCTCATTTTCATCTTCTTTAAATGTGATGCTGTAATTGCTTATGCCATAATTAATCTCGATGTCACTATCTCGGTCTCCTTTTTCCCAATGAACGGATCCATGAGCATGTAGGATATTTATTTGAGGAAGGATTTGATCGTATCGTTCAAAAACACCTTTATTGACAAGGCGGTTGTTAAAATTCCGAGTATGAAAAATTTTCTTTTGAAATCCTATACTCCCATCATTGACATAAAACTGAGCTGTACGCTCAGCTAGTAACTCCTCACTGGCAGTTTCAAAGCAATTGTCATAATTCGTGGTAAATATATTGGATTTTTTTGCGGAGTTTTTTTGTCTATTTAAGATATGAATCAATGTTGTGATGAAATGCTTATATTCACTGATGACGCTCTCTTTTTGTGGTGTCTTAGGTGGTGCAGGAACCCCCTTAGGGTATACATATGGCAAGCCAGGTTTTATACACTCTTTATAATACAGCATAAAAAGCAATGCTCTCATCTCATTACTGCTTTCAAATTTTTTAGCTAATGTTTCAAATGTATGTTTTTGACCATTTTCATCTTTAATTTCTAAAGCTAAAGTTGGTAGAAAACCATGTGATGCTCCAGCGCCAATTAGGAAGTTTAAATTCTGCTCGTATATATCTTTAACGTTGAATTGGTCAGGCATTTTTAAATCCTAATAAAATAACAAGGGAATATAAGTTATTAAAGCGTTAGTAGTTTGTAATAGGTCGTTCGAGAAGTAACGTTAGGTCTTGGCTAAATGCTAATTGTCGTGCCCTCAATGCAAAACCATTCCCCGAATAAGTAAGAATTGTTAGGTTGGCCTCGGGGTTAAGGATTCAGTTTTTTCTCCCTGTTGTTCGCCGAGGTGGGCCCGTTTGTCCAGGCCGCGAGGCAGGACGCCGAGCGAGCGCCGCGGGGCCAGGGGCCAAATCGGAATTGGACGAGCAACGCTCGCCCCGGTTTGGCGCAAGGACAAGGATGTCCGCAGCGGACTTTGACCGACGCCAGGGATGGTGAAGGTCAAAGCCCATCGGCGCGTGCCGTGCGACAAACGGGTGAACCGAGGGAACCCGACGCAGGAGGGCGAACAAGTGGGGGTGGCCTTTCTTTTGGTGACTTTTCTTTGGCCACGCAAAGAAAAGTCACTTGCCAAGCCGCGCAGCGGCGGCGAAACCCTGTCGAGGGCAGCGCCCTCGTGTCCTGCATGGCGAAGCCATGCCACAAGAGGCGAGCAACCCCTCACCCTAGCCCTCTCCCGCAGGGGGAGAGGGGAGCATTTACCCCGGTGCAATGCGCTTCGCTTATTGGCACCCTACCTGTCTCCCGCAGGGGGAGAGGGGATCGTTCCCCGGTGCAATGCGCTTCGCTTATTGGCACCCTACTTGTCTCCCGCAAGGGGAGAGGGGATCGTTCTCCGGTGCAATGTGCTCCGCTTATTGGCACCCTACCAGTCTCCCGCAGGGGGAGAGGGGACGGTTACCGCGGACGATTACGCTTTGCTAATCGACCCTACAGGCTTATTGCACCCTGCGCCTCATCCCGTGGTGGGAGAGGCGACCCTCCCGCTGCTTGGTGCGCCATCCTCTGGAATGCTAGGATGCCCAACCGTCCTTTATCCAACCCTTATCACTTATGGCAAACCCGCTCGTTGGCAGTAAAAACAGGATCACTCGGGCAGGGCGCTGGCTCGCAACCCGTGGTGCCGCGCTCTTTGCCGAACTCTCGGAGTTTCAGCAGCGCATCTGGGTGGTTAGCATAGTGAACGACACCTACACGGATACCTTTATCGTCAACGAAGGCAGCTTCGAGGAGCCCATGCAGTGGATGCGGCGCAAGCAGTACAGTGCCGACATGCTGCAGCGGGTCGATGCCATGCAGCGCTCCCAGGTGATCCAGGTCGAGCTGGGTGACATCCGCCATCGCCTGATGCGGGTCAAATAACCCGGAGAGCGCCGAGCCGTATTTGGCGTTGTGCCAAACAGGGCGGCGGGCTCACAGTCCGCGCGCTATCTGCCAAAGACGCTGCCGCCCCTGACTGTCGCCGCCACCTTGCGCTCTTGACCATCCATGAATACTCGGGGCCAACAGGGGCCGATGGTCATCTTACGGAACCCGCCTCGGCGGGGCCATCCAAATCCATGAAATTAGTGATGCAACTATCAGAATTAAATGGTTTTTCTCCTTTGCTGCAAAGTGGCAACCGGCGGTTGACCCGCAGTCGGGGTGTGATGGAAGATGAGCGCCATGTCTGGCTGATCAGCAGACAAGCAGAGCGCCGGGCGCAGTGATGAGCAGAGCGGGACAGCGCCACCGACAAAGGCGATGAGCGCCAGGAGCCAGCATGGGCCAGCCCTCGACGGCATTCACAGCCAAGCCGCCGCAGCCAATAACGTCCACGACAGGCGCCACTGCCCTCAATAGGGGCGGTCACCATGGCTCAGAGCGGGCTGACTTCGCGTTGGCTGCAAACGGAGCGCGTTGCCGGACAATCAAGGGTCGTTCGACGACAAAGGCCGCCAAAACCGCAAAAATTGTGCCACGGCGGGGGCGCGCGGCTTGTGAAGGGCCCCCGGGGTTGGCTATCGTTTCAGGAATAGACATGCAAGCAGGGAGGTGTGCATGGACAGAATATTGCAGGCGTTGTCGCTGCAAGTGACCGGGGCGCGGGATCTGGAGAGCCTGACCCGTCCGCTGCTGGAGATGCTCGAGACGGTCACCGGGCTTGAATCCACCTATCTGACCGAAATCGACCTTGGTCACGACACCCAACATATCCGCTTTGCCCGCAACGCCGCCGACCTGCAGATCCCCGAAGGGGCCTCGGTGGCTTGGGACGATACCCTCTGCCGGCGGGCCCTCGACGAGGGGCGTTTCTACACCGAGGATGTGGCGAGCTGCTGGGGGGATTCCCAGGCGGCGCGGGCCCTTGGCATTCGCACCTACCTGAGTTGCCCGGTACGCACCCCTTCGGGCTCCCTCTATGGCACCCTGTGCGCCGCCAGTGCCGAACACAAGCCGCTGACGGCGGGCTCGGATCACCTGCTCGCCTTCTTTGCCCGGCTCATCGCCGAACAGGTAGAGCGCGAACAGCTGCTGCAGCAGTTGCAACAGGCCAACCACGAGCTGTCGCGCCAGGCGCTAAGCGACCCGCTGACCGGGCTGCCCAATCGACGGGCGCTGATGCACGAGCTCAACCGTCTGTTTTCACTGGCGGAGCTGGTCGATCATCCGCTGCTGCTCGGCTTTATCGATCTCGACGGCTTCAAGGCCATCAACGATACCCACGGCCACGACACCGGCGACCTGCTGCTGCAGCGGGTGGCTGCGGCGCTGTCAACCGTGCTGCGCGGCAGCGATCTGCTGGCGCGAGTGGGGGGCGACGAGTTCGTGGCGGTGGGAATGGGGCCGCAGTGTGGCGAGGAGACGCGGGAGGCGGCGGTGCAGGGCTTTCAGCGCAGGTTGTTCGAGGCGAGCCTGGTGCAGCTCGAGGTGCCCGCCGGCCTGCTGCACTACCCCGGCGCCAGCGTGGGGGTGGTGGCCATCGATCCTGCCAGCAGCACGGTGGACGAGGCGCTGAGGCTGGCCGATGCCTGCATGTATGAGGTCAAGCGCCAGCGCCGTCGGCCGAGCTGACCGCGCAGGCGAGACAGACAAGCAAAAGGGGCCCCGGCGGGCCCCTTTTTCATGCCGCCCCTCAGCGGGCGGGGAAGTACTTGGCCTGGATCTGCTGGAACTCGCTGCTGGCCAGCACCTGGGTCAGGCCGCTCTGGAACTCCTTGACCAGCTCGTCGCTCACCGGGTGGCTGAAGGCGAAGCAGAACTGCTCCGAGCTCAGCATCCAGAATACCTTGAACTGGGCGGGATCCAGCTGCTGGGAGGCGATCAGATCCAGCATGGTGGTCTTGTTGGTGGAGATGAGATCGACCCGGCCCGAGGTGAGCATCTTGAGCGCCTGGGGCAGGCGGTTGGCGGTCATGATCTTCTGCTCGTCAAAGCCGTTGTTGAGCAGCAGCTGCTCCCCCACGTCGGCCCGCACCGCCCCTATGTTGTACTTTTCGGCATCCTCCAGCTTGGCGATGTTGACCGGGCTCTTGGCCAGCCCCATCAGCACGATCTCGGCATAGCCGATGGGGCAGGCCCACTTGAACAGCGGATCCCGCGCCTCGGTGCGGGCGGTGGAGAAGAGCACCACGTTGGGTTTCTGGGTCAGCAAGTAGTAACCCCGTGCCCAGGGCATGATGGTGATGGGCTGCTGCGGGGTGTTGGTCTTCTGCCAAACCTGCTGCAGCAGCTCGACGGCGAGCCCGGTGGGGGCGCCGGATTCGTTGGAGAAGTTGTAGGGTTTGTACTCTTCGGTGAGGTAGTGCAGCTTGCCAAGCTCCGGGCTGGCCTGGGCGAGGGTGACAAACGCGAGTGCGGCGAATCCAATCCATTTTTTCATGTTGGCCATCCTGGTGGGGTGTAGCGTCATTCTCAAGTGTTATCAAAGCCCGCCAAATCGCCACTCACCGCGCACTGGCGGCGAGAGCTACCGGGTCTTGCTCAGGGGGCGGGCAGGTATTTGAGCCGCAGCCCCTGATACTCCGAAGAGGCGAGCGCCTGGGTGAGGGCGCGCTGGAACTGCTTGATGACGCCGTCATCCACCTGGCGACTGAAGGCGTAGCAGAGCTCCTCGGCATCCAGCACGAAGGCCACCGTGAAGTCATTGGCATCGAGCTGCAGCGCCTTGATGGCGTCATAGCCCGCCAGCTTGCCGGTGGCCAGCAGATCGGCGCGGCCCGACACCAGCATCTTCAGCGCCTGGCTCAGCCGGTTGGCGGAGATGATGCGGCTCTCGTCCATGCCGCGGTTGAGCAGCAGCTGTTCGGAGGCATCGGCGCGCACGGCGCTGATGCGGTAGTCGTTGATCTGCTGGACGGCGCTGAGGGTGAGGGGGCGGCGCTTGTGGGCCAGCAGCACGTACTCGGAGTAACCGATGGGGCACACCCACTTGAACAGGGGATCGCGGGTGTCGGTGCGGGCGGTGGAGAAGAGCACCACGTTGGGTTTCTGGGTCAGCAGGTAGTAACCCCGCGCCCAGGGCAGGATGCGAATGGGCTGGGCGGGGGTCTGGGTACGCTGCCAGATCAGTTGCAGCAGCTCCACCGCCAGCCCGCTGGGCTGACCGGCCTGGTCGGCAAAGTTGTAGGGGGGATACTCCTCGGTCAGGTACTCCAGCTTGCCGAGTTCGGCCTGCGCCGTGCCAAGGCATGACAACAGCAGCAGGCAACCGCAAAACCTTATCCTCATGGGCATTCCTTGGCGTAGCGCGGGCGATCCATCTTGCCCTAGTGTGGGCAAAAAAGCCTGATATTGCCAGTAGTTACCAGCGCGCTCTGGTATTTCCCACCGGTTTCAACTGTTCATCGCGAAGCCCCACCAAGAGCGCCTTGCCGCTCTCCTGCAGGCGAAATTCGCCGTAGTGCGCCGCCTCGTACTGCTCGCCGGTGCCCTCTTCGAAGAAGTAGGCGTCGGGGCCGATGAGCCACTGGCCACCGCTGCGGCGCACCTGCAGCCGCCGCTCATCGCGGGCCAGCTGATCCGGCTTGCCCCCTTCCACCCAGCTGGCAACCTGCTGCTCGTCGAGGCGGATCACCAGAGTGTCGGCGGGGGCCTCATCTTGTTGCCGGTTGCCGAGCTGGCGGGCCAGCTCGTAGTTGAGGCGCATGTAATCCCCCTGCATCAGGGAGCGGGGGTCGACCGGGGCGAGGCGCAGCAGCACCACCTCGCCGCTGCTCATGGCGCGCTCGTAGCGCCAGACGGTGACGTTGATGGCCGCCAGGATGGTGATACCGGTCAGCAGCAGGGCGAGTCGTCTCATGAGGGGCTCCGCAGGCTCAGCCGTTTGAGCAGCTGGCGGGCGCCGAGCAGCAGGGCGCCCGAGCCCAGCAGCAGCCAGGATTTGGTCATCAGGGTCAGCCCCAGATCGTAGTAATAAAGGGAGCCGAAGCCGACCAGCAGCAGGCCGGCCAGGGTCATCAGGCCGACGCTGCCGGCATAAAAGCCGAGCACCAGCACCAGGGCGCCGGCCCCCATGCCGGGGATGAGGGCACTGATCAGCACCAGCGGCAGCCCGTACAGCAGCGGCAGTTTCAGCCGGACCATCAGCCCCAGCAACAGGGCGGCGCAGAGCAGCGGGTTGAGCCAGAGCGGCAGGCGGGAGTGGCCCAGCTCGTCGAGCATGCTGGCGCCGCCGTCCCACAGCGGATGGTGCAGGCGTCCCAGCACCAGCAGGGAGAGTGCCAGCCCCAGGGTGAGGGATTCATAGAGTTGATGGCGCAGTGGATCGTGCTCGGCCTGCAGCCAGCAGAGGGCCACCGCCGTCATCACCAGCGGCAGGGCCAGCAGTTGCAGGCCGAGGCAGGCGAGGGCAAGGGTGAGCAGGATGGCGGCGGCGAAGCTGTGGAACAGCCGGATCAGCCAGTGCTCGAACAGGGCGGCGATGGCCAGCGACAGCAGGGCGAGGCCGAACCAGAGCGGGGCCGAGTGCAGATCCAGCCGATCGAGCAGGCCGTAGAGCAGCCAGGCGTCACCGGCCAGCGCCAGCGCCAGCACGAACTGATCCCACAGATCGCTGCGGGTGGCGAAGCGGTTGAGGCAAAAGGCGATGACCATCAGCACGATGCCCATCAGCAGGGCGCTGTCGGCATCCCGGGTGAGCTGGGAGAACGACATGAACAGGAAGAACAGCAGGAACAGGGCGGCAATCCAGCCCACCATGCCGAGCAGAAAGCGGCTCGACCAGTGGGGCTGGTCGTCACGGGGGGCATCTCCTTCCACCAGTTGGGCCTGTTGCAGTCGCTGCCAGGGGGTCAGATCACTCATGGGGCCTCCGTTGTTGTTGCAGCCAGCGGCTGGCCGCCACCGACAGGCCGATGGCGATGAGGCAGAGCAGCAGGAAGCCATCCACGTCCGGCTCCATCCATTTGCCGAGCGCGGTCAGCAGCACCACGATGAGGCTCAGGCAGCCCATGGCGAGCCCGGCGATGAATCTATGATGCCAGCGCAGGTAGGCGGCCGCCAGCCAGCCGAGCCAGGCCGGCCAGACCCAGGGGGAGGCGACATCGAACAGCGCCAGCAGGGTCAGCAGGGTGACGCCGAACCCGGCGGCCAGCCCCGCCAGCCAGGAGGGCATCAGCCGGTAGTGAGCGGGCACCAGCAGCAATATGCCCCAGAGGGCGGCGTTGAACAGGGTCAGGCACCAGCCGAGGGCCTCCTCGTTGAAGGCGAAGAAGAAGTTGAACAGGCCGAGCCGCCAGTAGAGCACCAGCGCCAGCTGGCCAAGCAGCCAGCTCAAGGTCCACAGCAGCGGGCTCTGGCCGAGCGCCGCCAGCGGCAGCAGCATCAGCGCCCAGGTGGCGAACAGCTGCCAGGGATCGGCGCCGGTCTGGTAGGTCTGTCCCACCAGCGCCAGCAGGGCGCCGATGTTGAGGGCGATGGCGAGCAGCAGCGCCTGGCGGGGCGTGTCGGCGAGGGGCTTGCGCCACAGCAACAGCAGCATGGCGAGCAGCGGCGGTTCCAGCAGTGCGAGGCGCGAGAGGCGGCCCAGCTCCTGCCAGTTGAAGGCGACGAAGAACACCAGACCGGCGCCGAGGCACAGGCTGCCAAGCCAGAGCAGCAGCCGATCGAACAGCCACTGCCAGCGGGCAGGGCCGGGGGGCAGCTCGCACAGGGCGAGGGCGGCGGGCAGACTGGCCCGCGCGAGGCGTCCACGCCTGACCCAGTCGAGCAGCGTCTGTCTTGAAGTGAAGTGCATGGGATGCTCCATCAGGTTTGCCGCATTATGCCACGGCCATGGCGCCGATTGGCAGCCCCCGTCTGCGGGCGCTACCGGCCCGGCAAGCGGATGCACAAAGCCCCGCCAAAGGGCGGGGCTTGCTTGCAAGGACACGACATGGGCGCGGGAGTGGCGTCGGCAAGTGCTCACCCTTGCCTCGCCACCTTCTGATCCGGCCGGGTCAGGCGAACAGCAGGGTGCTCACCCCGAGGCCCACGAACAGGATGGCGCAGGCGATGCGGATCCCCTTGAGCGGCAGGCGGTCGGCCCCCAGCTTGCCAAGCAGCACCACCGGCACGTTGGCCAGCATCATGCCGAGGGTGGTGCCGGTGATAACCTGGGTCAGCGAGTCGTATTTGGCCGCCAGCAGCACGGTGGCGATCTGGGTCTTGTCGCCGATCTCGGCGATGAAGAACAGCACGAAGGTGGCCATGAAGGGGCCGTATTTGTCGAGCGGGCTCTCCTCGTCGTCCATCTTGTCCGGCACCAGGATCCAGGCGGCCATGGCAATGAAGGCACCGGCCACCAGGTAGGTCATCACCTTGGGATCGAGCCAGCGGCTGATGAACTCGCCAAGCCAGGCTGCGCCGGCGTGGTTGAGCAGGGTAGCTGCCAGCATGCCGGCGATGATGGGCCAGGGCTTGCGAAAACGACAGATGAGCAACAGCGCCAGCAGCTGGGTCTTGTCGCCGATTTCGGCGATGGCCACGCTGAGGGTTGAGGTTAACAAGGCTTCCATAAAAATGACCGGGGGACGGAATTGTTATACCTGAGACAAGCCTGCGCCATCCGTCCCCGGTATTGGCACTGGCCCGTCAAAGGTCTTGTCAAATCCGCGGCTGGCGTGGATCACCCTGACCATGGTGAGTTGGCACCAAGTATGTTGATCAGGGTCGCGAACCGGTTTGGGACCGGCTGGCGAGACTACTCCCCCTCGATGGGAGCGGGCATTCTAGGGAAAAAGCGAAAGTGACGCAAGCCGGGCGGCGCGGGGATCAGCCGCCTACCAGCTTGACGCTGAAACCGGCCTTCTCGAGCTCGGCCTTGATCAGATCCCGTTTGTCCCCCTGGATCTCGATCACTCCCTCTTTCAGGCCGCCGCCGGTGCCGCACTTTTTCTTGAGCAGGGTGGCGAGGCTCTTTTGCTGTTCGGTCGGTACGCCGTGGATGGTGATGACCCCGGCGCCCTTGCGCCCCTTGGTTTCGCGGCGGATGCGCACCACCCCGTCGGTGGGGAAGGGGGAGGCGGATTGCGGCTGGCTCTGTTCTTTGATGATGCCGCCGTCCGTGCTGTAAACCAGGCGGCTGTTGTTGTCGTGACTCATGGCAGTTATTTGTGGGTTAGCTAAGCGGAGTTTGATTTTACTCAAATAAGCGTTGAAAACACGGATTATAATGCCCCAAGTAAAAGAGAATTATTATTGTTTAACTTCAGGAGTCAGTCATGGTACTCGCGCAGTTGTCACCGGGACAGAGTGCTCGCATCAAGAACATGAATCAATTAACCCGTCCCCTGCGGCGCAAGCTGATGGTGATGGGCTTGTTGCCCCAGACTGAAGTCATCTATTTGCGCGCGGCCCCGCTCGGGGATCCGCTGCAGATCCAGTGTCAGGGGATCTGCCTCTCCATGCAAAAAAGCCTTGCCCAGCAAATCGAGGTCGAGCCGGTATGAAATACACCTCACAAAACAATCGTCTTGGTCAAAGCACTATCGAGGTTGAACCGGTATGAACTACTCCCTGGTAACCGTCGGCAACCCCAATAGCGGCAAGACCTCCCTGTTCAACGCCCTGACCGGGGCCCGCCAGCAGGTGGGCAACTGGAGCGGCGTCACCGTCGACAAGAAGATGGGCGAATTCAGTGCCCAGGGCCACGACTACAAACTGATGGACCTGCCCGGCATCTACAGCCTGGCCAACCAGGAGGGGAGCCTGGACGAGCAGATCGCCAGCCGCTTCGTGGAGGGCCAGCAGCCGGATCTGCTGCTCAACGTCATCGACGCCGCCAACCTGGAGCGCTCCCTCTACCTCACGCTGCAACTGCGCGAGCTGGGGCTGCCCATGGTGGTGGTGCTCAACAAGATGGACATCCTGCAAAAGCGGCGCATCACCATCGACGAGCGCAAGTTCGCCAACACCCTCGGCTGCCCGGTGGTGGCCCTCTCGGCCCACAATCGCCAGCAGGTCGCCACCTTCAAGAACCAGATCCAGCAGTTCATCGGCCAGCCGCAGCCGGCGCTGTTGCTGGACTACGGTAGCGAGCTGGAAAAAGATCTGGCGGAGCTCGAGACCCTGCTCGCCCCGCACCACCTCACCACCCGTGGCCGCGCCCTGCGCCTGCTGGAAGAGGATGCGGTGATGCAGGAGACCCTGCTGCCCGGTCAGCAGGCCGCCGCCGCCAACGTGGTGGCCCGCGCTCACCACGGGCAGGATGTGGACCTGCAGCTGGCGGACATCCGTTACGGCCACATCCACCAGTGGGCCGCCCAGGCGTGCCAGCAGAAGGGCAAGCTCACTGCGGCCCAGAGCGAGCGGCTCGATCGGGTGCTGCTCAACCGCTGGTTCGGCATCCCCTTCTTCCTGCTGGTGATGTACCTGATGTTCATGTTCGCCATCAAGGTGGGCAGCGCCTTCATCGACTTCTTCGACATCATGGGCGGCGCCCTGTTTGTCGACGGGGTGCACCACCTGCTGGGGCTCGTCCATGCGCCGGACTGGCTGGGGGCCATCCTGGCGGACGGCTTTGGGGTGGGCTTGCAGACCGTTGCCACCTTCATCCCGGTGATCGGCTGCCTCTACCTGTTCCTGGCGGTACTGGAGAGCTCCGGCTACCTGGCCCGCGCGGCTTTTGTGGTGGATGCCCTGATGCGTCGCCTCGGCCTGCCGGGCAAGGCGTTCGTCCCCATGCTGATGGGCTTTGGCTGCACCGTGCCCTCGGTGATGGCGACCCGCACCCTCAACTCCGAGCGTGAACGGCTGATGACCTCGGCCATGGCTCCCTTCATGTCGTGCGGTGCCCGCCTGCCGGTCTACGCCCTGTTCGCGGTGGCCTTCTTCCCCGAGTCGGGCCAGAACCTGGTGTTCGGTCTCTACCTCATCGGCATCCTGGTGGCGGTGCTCACCGGCCTGTTGCTGCGCAGCACCCTGCTGCCGGGCAAGAGCGACTCCATGCTGATGGAGATGCCGGACTACGAGTGGCCGCGCCCGGTCAACGTCGGCATCAAGACCTGGCAGAAGCTCAAATCCTTCGTCTTTGGCGCCGGTAAAACCATAGTTCTGGTGGTCGCCGTGCTGAGCGTGCTCAACTCCTTGGGTACCGACGGCAGCTTCGGCCACCAGGATCAGGAGAGCTCGGTGCTGAGCAAAATCAGCCAGGCGGTGACCCCGGTGCTGCACCCCATCGGCGTGCGCGATGACAACTGGCAGGCCACGGTCGGCATCGTCACCGGCATCTTCGCCAAAGAGGCGGTGGTCGGTACCCTCAACAGCCTCTACGCCGGCAGCGGCGACGGGGAAGAGGAGGCGAGCGAGTTCTCCCTGGTGAACAGTTTCCAGGAGGCGATCGCCGCGGTCGCCACCAATCTGGCCGACATCGACCCGACCGACCCCATGGGGCTGGCAGTGGGCAACCTGGATGACCAGCAAGCTGCCGCCGAGGCGCAGGAGGTGGACGTCTCCACCTATGGCAACATGCAGAGCCACTTCGATGGCGCGGCCGGTGCCTTCTCCTACCTGTTGTTCGTGCTGCTCTACATGCCCTGCGCCGCCGCCATGGGCGCCCTGGTGCGGGAAACCGGTCGCCAGTGGGCCCTGCTGACCGCCGCCTGGTGCAACTACATGGCCTTCATGTGCGCCACCGTCTTCTATCAGCTGGCCACCTTTGCCGCGCACCCCGAGCAGAGCCTGTTCTGGGTGGCGAGCTACGGCGGCTCCCTGCTGCTGCTCTGGTGGGCCGGTCGTCGCCACGGCGACATCGTCGCCCGCAAGGTGGTGACCCTATGATCCTGCGCGAGCTGGGGGAGTACCTCGCCGCGCAGCAGAAGGTGAGCCGGCGCGAGCTGGCCCGCCACTTCCACACCTCGGAAGATGCGGTGGAGGCCATGCTCGGCGTCTGGATGCGCAAGGGGCGGGTCGCCAAGCGGGAGACCCAGGTGTGCGGTGGCTCCTGCTGCGGCAAGAGCCAGGAGGTGATGTTCGAGTGGTGCGAGCCGGGCCAGATTGGTCTGGTGCAGAAGGGTTGAGCTCACGCCCGATACCCCGCATTCAGATATAAAAAAAGACCTGCCGCTGGCGGGTCTTTTTATTGGCGCGTGTTCGCCGTGTTCGCCGTGTTCGGGTAGGAGGGGGGGGGGCAGATCAGCGCCCCGGCCAGCGCTGGCCCACCTCGGCGTGGCGATACCAGGCCATCAGCGCCTGCTGGCCGGCGACGTCGTCCACCGCCGGTGACCAGGGGGCGAAGTCCTCTTCCCGAAAGGGGGCGTAGGGGCCGTGTTTCACCTCGAAGATGACGGCGCCGGGATCCAGAGAGAGCACCGCGTGCCAGCTGGCGACGGGGGTCTCCAGCACCGAGGTCTCTTCCCCCAGCACTGCGCGGGCAGTGACGGTGCCCTCGTCATCGAAGTTGAGCACCACGAAGCGGCCTTGCAGCGCGGTGAGCAGCTCCCAGGTCTGCAGGTGGCGATGGGGGCGGATATAGGTGCCCGGCTCCATGGCGATGGCCAGGCGCTGGATGGGGTCGGCCAGCTCCTGATGCAGGTTGTGGTTCATGCGCAGGCGCGGGGAGTGGGCGGCCTCGTCGGCGAGGCTGGCAAGGCGGGCAACATCCAGTTTTTTCATATGCGATTCCATGGTGAGACGAAGGCAGGGCCGAGCGCAGAGTAGCATGCCCGGCGGCCTGTCAGGCAAGGGGTGAGCGGTAAGCAAATGTAAAAAGGGAGCCTCTATGACTCCCTCTGCTATGATTGTTCGGCATCACAATCTGGCCAGCATCTCCTTGGTGACCAGCACTATGCCCTGTTCGGAGCGGTAGAAGCGGCGGGCATCCTCGCAGGCGTTTTCCCCCACCACCAGCCCTTCCGGCAGCTTGCAGCCCTTGTCGATCACCACCCGGCGCAGCCGGCAGCCCGGGCCTATCTCGACCCCGGGGAAGATCACCGCCTGATCCAGGGTGCAGAAGGAGTCGACCCGCACATTGGTAAACAGCACCGAGCTCACGATGAAGGAGCCGCTGACGATGGTGCCGCCGGCAAACATGGAGTTGATGGTCATGCCGTGCTGGCCGTTTCTGTCCTGCACGAACTTGGCGGGCGGGGTCATGTTCTGGCTGGTCCAGATGGGCCAGTCCTGATCGTAGATGTCGAGCTCCGGGGTGACGGAGGCGAGATCCATGTTGGCTTCCCAGAACGAATCCACCGTGCCCACGTCGCGCCAGTAGGGGCGCTTTTGCGGGCAGCAGCCGACGCAGGACATGCTGAACGGGTGGGCGTAGGCGGTGCCCTCTTGCACCACCCGCGGGATCACGTCCATGCCGAAATCGTGGTGGGAGGCCGGGTTGGCGAGATCCTCTTCCAGCAACTGGTAGAGGTAGTCGGCCTCGAAGATGTAGACCCCCATGGAGGCCAGCGCGGTGTCCGCTTTACCCGGCATGGCGGGCGGGTTGGCGGGCTTCTCGACGAAGGCGTTGATCTTGCGATCCCCATCCACCGCCATCACCCCGAAGGCGCTCGCCTCATCCCGCGGCACCTCGATGCAGGCCACCGTGACCCTGGCCCCCATGTTGACATGATCGAGCAGCATGGCGGCGTAATCCATCTTGTAGATGTGATCCCCCGCCAGCACCACCACATACTTGGGGCCGTGATCGCGAATGATGTCCAGATTCTGGTAGACCGCATCGGCGGTGCCGCGATACCAGTTGACCTCGTCTACCCGTTGCTGGGCGGGCAGCAGGTCGATGAACTCGTTCATCTGGTAGCGCAGAAAAGACCAGCCGGACTGCAGGTGGCGCAGCAGGCTGTGGGATTTGTATTGGGTCACCACCCCGACCCGGCGAATGCCGGAGTTGATGCAGTTGGAGAGTACGAAGTCGATGATGCGGAACTTGCCGCCGAAATGCACTGCCGGTTTCGCCCTGTTGTCCGTCAACTGTTTGAGGCGACTGCCCCGCCCTCCTGCGAGAACCAAGGCCATGGTCTCGTTCAGCAACTGTCTGGACTGTGCTGTATTGGCAGGTTGTAACAACATTGAATACCCCTTTATTGATAGAACTTCTTGATACTGCCTCCTTTGAAGCCAGTATGAAAGTGCTTTCACTCACACTTCTCACACGGTTTTGCGGTGAAGTGATGGTTTTGTCATTTGTGATGACAAAATCTGTCGCAGATGGCGCGATAGTTCACCAGATGTCACGGCGGGGCCGGGCTGGCGGGGAGGGCGGTGGCGTTGAAGAGCGGCCAGATGCGGGCGTTTCTTGTGCAAACACCCGCCGAAGCGGGTGTTTGCAGGAGCCTTCAGAGGGCGGGCGAGGTCAGAACAGATCGTCTTTTTCGTCCTTGGTGGGCTCGAGGCTCCAGCCGGTGGCATCGCTGCTGCTCGCGATCTGGCCCTTCTCCTTCCACAGCTTGATCTTGAGGCGCAGGTTGTTGGCCGAGTCGGCGTTCTTCACCGCCTCCTCCTCGTCGATCGCGCCTTCCACCACCAGATCGAACAGGGCGCTGTCGAAGGTGACCATGCCGAGGGCCTTGGATTTCTCCATCACCTCCTTGAGGCCGCCAAATTCGCCGCGTTTGATCATGTCGCGAATGGTGTGGGTGCCCAGCATGATCTCCACCGCTGCCCGGCGACCACCGTCGCTGGTTTTGACCAGCCGCTGGGAGACAAACGCCTTGAGGTTGTTGCCAAGGTCGTTGAGCAGCTGGGGGCGGCGCTCTTCCGGGAAGAAGTTGATGATGCGATCCAGCGCCTGGTTGGCGTTGTTGGCGTGCAGGGTGGAGATGGCCAGGTGGCCGGTTTCGGAGAAGGCCAGCGCATGCTCCATGGTCTCGCGATCGCGAATCTCGCCGATGAGGATCACGTCCGGCGCCTGGCGCAGGGTGTTCTTCAGGGCTGCGTGGAAGCTGCGGGTGTCCACCCCCACCTCGCGCTGGTTGATGATGCTCTTGCGGTGGCGATGCACGAACTCCACCGGATCCTCGATGGTGATGATGTGGCCGCCGCTGTTGCGGTTGCGGTGGTCGATGAGGGCCGCGAGCGAGGTGGACTTGCCCGAGCCGGTACCGCCGACGAACAGCACCAGGCCGCGCTTTTCCATGATGGTGTCGAGCAGTACGGGGGGCAGTTTCAGATCCTCGAAGCGGGGGATCTCGGTCTTGATGTTGCGCGCCACCAGCGACACTTCGTTGCGCTGCTTGAAGATGTTGATCCGAAAGCGGCCGATCTGGGGCAGCGAGATGGCGAGGTTCATCTCCAGCTCCCGCTCGAACTGCTGCTTTTGCTCGCCGTCCATGATGGCGTCGGCTATTCTGGCCACCTCGCCGGGCTCGAGCGGCGTTTCACTGAGCGGACGCAGGCCGCCGTTGAACTTGGCGCAAGGGGGGGCGCCGGTCGACAGATAGAGGTCGGAGCCATCCTGCTTGGCCAGGATCTGTAGCATGTCTCGCAATTCCATTGGTTTTGCCTCGTCTATCAAGCAGATGCAATTACATCGAATGTCATTGAGTGTACAGCGTCAGGCGCCGGTGAGTTTCTCGCGAAAGACAAAAAACACCGCGCCCAGGATGCACAGGCCGGCCCACAGGTAATCCCATTTCAGATCCTCTTTCAGATAGAAGATGGAGAAGGGGACGAACACGGTGAGGGTGATCACCTCCTGCAGGATCTTGAGCTGGCCGACGGAGAGCACGGTGTGGCCGATGCGGTTGGCAGGCACCTGCAACAGATATTCGAACAGCGCTATGCCCCAGCTCACCAGGGCGGCGATGATCCAGGGTTTGTGATTCATGCTCTTGAGGTGGGCATACCAGGCGAAGGTCATGAAGACGTTGCTGCACAGCAGCAGGCCGATGCTGGTAAAGATAGGGTTCATTAGGTTCTCCTTTAAAATCAATCGCATTTTATCTCCGAACCACGGGTTTTCATAAGTGGGGCGGCAGGGTATTTTTAATCCATCAAGGATGAAGTCACAGAGGGTTGTACGGGATGGGCAAGACAAGCTGGGGTGTGCTTGGTCTGCTGTTTGCCTGCCTGGTGCATGGGGCGCCGACCCTGACGGTGGCCACCGATGTCTGGCCGCCGTTTCGGATCGTGCAGCCGGACGGCCGCTTCGGCGGACTGGACATGGACATCTTGCAGCAGTTGCAGCGCCGCAGCGGCATCCACTTCGAGGTGAAACGGGTGCCCTGGGGGCGGGCGCTCAAGCAGATGCAGACCGGCCAGGTGGACCTGATGATCGGCTTGGCGATGACGGCGGAGCGGGCAGCCTTCATCGATTATCTGCAGCCGGCCTACTATCAGTGTCGGCCGGCCTTCTACGGCAAGGCGGCGGCGGTATCGACCCTGCGCACCTACGCCGACCTGCAGGGGAAGAAGGTGGGCTATGTGCTCAATTCGGCCTATTTTGCCCCCTTTGATGCCGACAACCGGCTCGACAAGCACGGGGTGCCCACCGAGGATCAGCTGCTGCGCATGGTGCAGCGCGGTCACCTGCCGCTGATGATCGGCACCGACTGCCAGGTGGACTACGCCCTGAGCCAGGACAACGAGGCCGGCCTGCTGAAGGCGGCCTATCAGCCGCCGCAACCTGTGGTGCTCTATCTGGGCATGAGCAAGCACTCCCCCCATCAGGCGCTGCAGCAACCGCTGGCACTGGCCCTGCAGGAGCTGGTGGCAAGCGGCGAGATCGCCGCCCTCGCCAAGCCTTACCAGCCTTGACCTTGGGTAGTAACACGCTGTTATCATGCGTTTTTCATGACTCGCGCCAGCTGCTCGACAGGCTCTGGCGCCGGCTCGTTCTCACCTTCGGAGAGCCCCTGTGTATCTCTCTTTGCTCGCCCGCCAGCAGCGCTGGCAGCGGCGCTGGTTGCTCGGCCTGCTGCTGCTGACCCTGGCGCTGTTCCTCTGCTCCCTCGTCTGGGGCGAATTCGTCTTGCTGCCCTGGCAGCCGCTGGGGGATCTCGAGCAGCGCATCCTGCTGGAGCTGCGCCTGCCGCGCGCCCTGCTGGCCCTGTTGGCGGGGGCGGCGCTCGCTTGCGGTGGTGCCGTGCTGCAGGTGATGCTGCACAACCCGGTGGCCGAACCCGGCCTGCTCGGCGTCTCGAGCGGGGCGGGATTGGCCGCCATGGTGGCGATGGCGGTGGCCAAGGCCCTCGGCGTCTATCTGCCCGGCTGGGGGTTGTCGCTGGCGGCTTTTGGCGGCGCCCTGCTGGTGACCATGCTGCTCATTCGGCTGGCGCGCCGGGCCCGGCTCGGCCATGCCCGGCTGCTGCTGTTCGGGGTGGCCATCGGCATCCTCACCAACGCCGCCATGACCTGGCTGATGTACTTTGCCGATGACGGCTCCTTGCGTGAATTCATGTTCTGGATGATGGGCAGCCTGGCCTACGGTAGCCAGCAACTGGCCTGGTGGTGGCTGCTGTTCCCGCTCGCCCTCGGCTGGCTTGGTTGGCAGGGCAAGGCGCTGCAGCAACTGCTGCTGGGAGAGACCCAGGCCCGCCTGATGGGGCTTGATGTGGACAAGATGCGGGTGCGGCTGGTGCTGGCGGTGTGCCTGCTCACCGGGATGGCGGTGGCGCTGTGCGGCGTCATCGGCTTCGTCGGCCTGGTGGTGCCCCATCTGCTGCGGCTCTGTGGCGGCAGCGATCAGCGCTTCCTGTTGCCTGCCTCGGCGCTGGGGGGCGGCGCCCTGCTGCTGGCGGCCGATCTCATCGCTCGCTCCGTCCTGCAGGCGGGGGAGCTGCCCATCGGGGTCATCACCGCCTCGGTCGGCGCCCCGCTCTTCATCTATCTGTTGTTGAGGCAAGATGCCCATGCCAGCAGCTGATCACCTCGGGGGTCAGTCCCCCTTGCTGGCGGCCCGCGCCCTGGCCGTCGCCAACCGGCTCGTGCCCCTCGACCTTGCCTGGCAGGGGGGCCAGCTGGTGGCCCTGCTCGGCCCCAACGGCAGCGGCAAGTCGACCCTGCTCGGCGCCCTGGCCGGCCTCTTGCCGGGGCAAGGGGAGGTGCGCATCGGCGGGGAGTCGCTGGCGGACTTGAGCTGGCCGGCACTGGCACAGCGGCGCGCCATGTTGCCCCAGCGCCAGCCCCAGCTGTTCCATATCCCGGTGTTTCAGGTGCTGAGCCTGGGGCTCGATGAGGCTCAACCTGCGAGCAGACAGAACGAGGCCATTCAGGCGCTGTGTCAGGCGCTGGAGCTGGAAGCCTTGCTGGCGCGGGACTTCAGCCGCCTGTCGGGCGGGGAGCAGCAGCGGGTGCTGATCGCCCGCACCCTGCTGCAGGTGTGGCCGAGCCTCAACCCTGGCGGACGGGTACTGCTGCTGGACGAACCGCTGGCGGGGCTGGATCTGCACCATCAGCTGGCGCTGCTGCGGCTGCTCAAGCAGCTGGCCGGGCAGGGGTTGCTGGTGGTGCTCGCCATCCACGACATCAACCTGGCCATCGACTGGGCCGATCGCCTGCTCTGTCTGCAACAGGGACGGGTGGTGCGGGAGGGGGGCGTCGAGCTGGTGGACGAGGCGCTGCTGGCGCAGGTGTTTCAGATAAAGACCGATCGCATCGAGGCGGGCGGCCGGGTCTGGTTTATGCCGAGCCTGTGAGAAACAAACAAGGCCCTGGCGTCAGCCGAGGGCCTTTTTGAAGAAGACGACCCGCTCCGTTTCGGTAAAGCCGAGCCGCTGGTGCAACTGCTGGGAGGCGAGGTTGTCGATGGCGGCATCGGAGGCCAGCTCGCGACAACCCAGCTCGCGGCCCCACTGGGCCACCCGGGCAATCAAGGCCTGGGCCAACCCGCGCCGGCGCGAAGCCGGCTGCACATAGACCCCTTCCAGATAGACCACAGGGCTGCTCTCGCAGCCGTTCACGTAATCGCGGCGCAGGGCCGCATCGGCAAAGGCCACCGCCTGGCTCTGCGCATCCAGCACCAGAAAGGCGTTGAGATGGGCAGCGGCCAGCAGCTCGGCCCCTTCCTGCAGATGGGCCGAGAGTGCGTGGTGCGGCCACAACTGCTGGCGCAGGATTGCCCACTGTGCCAGCCGCGTCTTGTCGAGAGGCACGATCCGCCAGTCGGCGTTCGTCATCCGCACTCAGGCCTGCTGCTTGGCAAGGCGCACCTGGGCGGCCTCGGCCAGCATGGCCAGCAGGGTTTCGGTGTCGCTCCAGGAGAGGCAGGCATCGGTGATGCTCTGGCCGAAGGTGACGGCGCAGCCGTTCTCCACATCCTGCCGCCCTTCCACCAGGAAGCTCTCGGCCATGATGCCGGCGATGCCGGTGCGGCCGCGGCGCAGCTGATCGCAGATGTCCTGCGCCACCAGCAGCTGGCGACGGTGATCCTTCATGCTGTTGCCGTGGCTGAAATCCACCACCAGCCGCTCGGGCAGGTCGACGTCGGCCAGCGCTTCGCACGCTTCATCGATGCTGGCGGTGTCGTAGTTGGGGCGGTGGCCGCCGCGCAGGATCACATGGCCATAGGGGTTGCCGGCGGTGCGGTAGATGGTCATCTTGCCGTCCTTGTCCGGGGAGTAGAAGATGTGGCTGTGACGGGCGGCGCGCACCGCATCGATGGCGATGCGGGTGTTGCCGTCGGTGCCGTTCTTGAAGCCGACCGGGCAGGAGAGGGCAGAGGCCATCTCGCGGTGCACCTGGGATTCGGTGGTGCGCGCGCCGATGGCGCCCCAGGTGATGAGATCACTGATGTACTGGCCGGTCACCATGTCGAGGAACTCGGTGGCGGTGGGCATGCCGAGGGCGTTGATGTCCACCAGCAGCTTGCGGGCCAGTTTCAGCCCTTCGTTGACGTCGAAGCTGCCATCGAGGCGCGGATCATTGATGAGGCCTTTCCAGCCGACGATGGTGCGCGGCTTCTCGAAATAGGTGCGCATCACGATGCACAGGCTCTCTTTATACTGCTCGCGCAGGGCATTGAGGCGCAGGGCGTACTCGTGGGCGGCGGCCGGATCGTGAATGGAGCAGGGACCGATGATGACCAGCAGGCGCTGATCCTCACCGGCCAGGATCGCTTCCACTTCGCGGCGGGCATCCAGCAGATTCTGGGCAACGGTGTCGCTTAACGGGAAGGCGTGCGCCAGTTCGCTGGGAGTGATCAGGGACTCCAGGCGACGGGTGCGCAATTCATCGGTGTGAATGGACATACGACTCGATTCTCGAAATGGGTGGCGTGGGCAGTAGCAATGACTGAGTGCCGAAGAGGCAAAGGGATAAAATAAAGCAAAAAACCCCTGATGGAAACCTCGAGGGGCTCTGATAGGATGTGAGCCCCAAAACGATTCCAAATGAGGTAGATAGCGTGGCAAAGCCAGGGGCAACCGGGGTCACCCGCATCATCAATGCAACCGGTTACAGCATGAAGGGGCTCAAGTCAGCCTGGATCAACGAGGCGGCCTTCCGGCAGGAGCTGATGCTGATCCTGCTGTTGATGCCGCTGGCGTTCTGGATTGGAGATACCCTCGAGCAAATCCTGCTGCTGGTCTGCATCAGCTGGCTGGTGGTGATCGTCGAGGTGCTCAACTCCGCGGTTGAGGCGGTGGTAGATCGCATCGGCTCCGAACATCATGAGCTCTCCGGTCGCGCCAAGGATCTGGGCTCCGCCGCCGTCTTTATCGCGCTGGCCCTGAACGCCCTGGTGTGGGGCGCTTTGGTTGGCCGCAACCTGCTGGGTTGGTGGTAAGTCAGGCCGCATTTTCTATCGCCTATTTTCCTGCTACCGCGAGGGGAGCAGGGGGCGAACAGGATTCAGGCGCTGCAGCATAAAAAAGCCCGTCATCACGACGGGCTTTTTGCTGGACGGCTCTGCAGGCCAATCAGTGCAGGATGCGGGCACGGATGGTGCCGCCGATCTCCTTGAGCTTGGCCAGCGCCTTCTCGCTGTGCTCGGTCTCCACGTCGATCACCACGTAGCCGATGTGGCTGCTGGTCTGCAGGTATTGACCGGCGATGTTGATCCCCTCGTCGGCGAAGATCTGGTTGATCTGGTTCATCACGCCGGGCTGGTTGCGGTGAATGTGCAGCAGGCGGCTGGAGCCCTTGTGGCCGGGCAGGGAGACCTCGGGGAAGTTGACGGCGGAGAGGGTGGAGCCGTTGTCCGAGTATTTGACCAGCTTGTTGGCCACTTCCAGCCCGATGTTCTCCTGGGCTTCCTGGGTGGAGCCGCCGATGTGGGGGGTCAGGATCACGTTGTCCAGCCCGCGCAGCGGAGTCAGAAACTCCTCGTCATTGGACTTGGGCTCGCTGGGGAAGACGTCGATGGCGGCGCCGGAGATGTGGCCGCTCTTGATGACATCGGCCAGGGCATCGATATCCACCACGGTGCCGCGGGAGGCGTTGATGAAGATGGCGCCCGGTTTCATCATGCGCAGTTGCTCGGCACCGATCAGATCCTTGGTGGAGGCGGTCTCAGGCACGTGCAGACTGATGACATCGGACATGTTGAGCAGCTCGACCATGCTCGGCACCTGGATGGCGTTGCCCAGGGAGAGTTTGTTCTCGATGTCGTAGTAGTAGACCTTCATGCCGATGCTCTCGGCGATGATGCCGAGCTGGGTACCGATGTGGCCGTAGCCGATGATGCCGAGTTTCTTGCCACGGGCTTCCACCGAGCGGTTGGCTAGCTTTTCCCACACACCGCGATGGCACTTGGCGTTCTTCTCCGGGATGCCGCGCAGCAGCAGCAGGATCTCGCCCAGCACCAGTTCGGCCACCGAACGGGTGTTGGAGAAGGGGGCGTTGAACACCGGGATGCCGCGTAGATGGGCGGCGTCGAGCTCGACCTGGTTGGTACCGATGCAGAAGCAGCCGATGGCCACCAGCTTGTTGGCGGCATCCAGCACCTTCTCGGTGATCTGGGTGCGCGAGCGCAGCCCCACGAAATGCACGTCACGAATGCGCTCGATCAGATCTTCTTCGGAGAGAGAGGTCTTCAGATACTCCACACTGGTATAACCTGCGGCACGAAAGGTTTCCACCGTGTTGGGGTGAACCCCCTCCAGCAGCAGTACCTTGATTTTATCCTTGTCCAGTGAAAACTTGGCAGTCATGACGATCCCTCTATGTTTGCAAAAGTGAGTGCAGATATGGTGTGTGAAGAAAACCGTAAAGTAGCAAAAACGTTTGGGAGAGGGAATATTTGTGACGAAAGTCAAATTCTTTGAAGTTTTCAACGATAGTTGTAAACGAGGGTTTGCAACTCATTGAGCAACCAATAAAAACGGCGCCATGGGGCGCCGTCTTTCATTGGGGTATCTTGGCAGGCACCTTATTGGGTGATGACCCCGTCGGGAGTACCAATCAGCACCACATCCGCACCGTGGTGGGCAAACAGACCGTGGGTGACGGTGCTGACCATGATGCCGTTGAGCTGCCTCTTGGCAGGCAACCTTATTGGGTGATGACCCCGTCGGGAGTACCAATCAGCACCACGTCTGCACCGCGGTGGGCGAACATACCGTGGGTGACGGTGCCGACCATGATGCCATTGAGCTGCGTCTTGGCAGGCAACCTTATTGGGTGATGACCCCGTCGGGAGTACCAATCAGCACCACGTCTGCACCGCGGTGGGCGAACAGGCCGTTGGTGACGGTGCCGACGATGGCATTGAGCTGCACTTCCAGCCCCTTGGCGTCGGTGATGGCCATGCCTTTCACGTCCAGGATGTGGTTGCCGTTGTCGGTGACCACCCCTTCACGCCAGACCGGGTTGCCGCCGAGCTTTCTGATCTCGCGGGCCACGTATTCGCGGGCCATGGGGATCACTTCCACCGGCAGCGGGAAGGTGCCGAGCACGTCGACCGTCTTGGTGTTGTCGATGATGCAGATGAACTTGTCGGCCACGGCGGCGACGATCTTCTCGCGGGTGAGGGCTGCGCCGCCGCCCTTGATCATGTCGCGGGTGCCGTTGATCTCGTCGGCACCGTCCACGTAGACGGAGAGGGCGTCGATCTCGTTGAGGTCATACACTGTGATGCCGAAGCCCTTGAGGCGTTCGGTGGAGGCCACGGAGCTGGATACCGCCCCCTTGATCTCGTCCTTCATGGTCGCCAGTGCATCGATGAAGTGGTTGACGGTAGAGCCGGTGCCTACCCCGACGATGGTGCCGGGAACCACATACTTGAGCGCAGCCCAACCGGCCGCCTTCTTCATTTCATCTTGAGTCATGATCGATCCTTTGGAAAAAAGCGGCCGCATTATATCCAAGCCGCCCCCCCAGAGCGACCACCCAGCTCACGTTCCGGGCCAAAAACTCGCAAGATGTAAATCGTTTGCCTGTTTATTGCGCCATGTCATTGCACCATGGCGGTGGCAGCAGGGAGTGACGATCGCGGCAGAGGGGGGCGGATGGTCCTAGCCGGGAAAGTGCCAGCAGCGGCTGGGGGTGATGATCTGGGGCAGCGGCACGTCCCACTCTTCCTGCGGCACCGCGTCCACCTGCTGGCAGTCGTGGGCGAGCCCCAGCGGCTTGGGGCCGAGCCGATGTTCATGCCAGCAGGCGAGGGTGCGATCGTAGTAACCGCCGCCCATGCCGAGCCGGTTGCCTGCCGCATCGAACGCCACCAGCGGGGTGCAAATCAGATCGAGGGTGCTGTGGGGCACCACCTGCTGCATGTCGAGCTCAGGTTCGGCGATGCCGTAACGGTTGCGGGTCATGGGGCTGGTGGCGGTGTAGCGCAAGAAGAGCAGGTGACCCGGGGTGAAGGGGTGCAGCACCGGCAGGTAGACCTCTTTTTGCTGGGCCCACAGCCAGTGGATGGCGGGCAGGGGATTGAGCTCGCCGTCGTTGGCCAGATAGAGGGCGATGCGTTTGGCCGCCAGGATCTCGGGATGCTGCTTGAACTGGGCAACCAGCTGCTGGGCCGCCTGCTGCTGCTCGGCCTGGGTCAGGCTTTTTCTGCGCTGGCGGATGAGTTGGCGCAGGGATTGTCTTTCAGGCTGGGTATCCGGCATGGGGGCTCCTCTGATGAACGGGCGGGGGGCGACGAGCGGATCGCGCTGACAGGCGATCACCTTAACAAGGCCGCGCCGGGTTGAACAGCGCGGCTCGGCCGCCGGATCCTCGGGGACCCGGCGGCCGCACTATCAGGCGTGGGCGGCTTTGCGCATCTGGTGCTTGACGAACACCGCCACCAGGGCGGCCAGCGCCAGCGCCATGGGGTAGAAGCTCATGCTCACCACTGCCAGCGGCGAGAGGGCGAAGATGGAGCCCAGCAGCAGTGCCTGAGCACCCCAGGGGATTAGCCCCTGCACCACGCAGGAGAAGATGTCGAGCATGGAGGCGGCGCGGCGCGGGGTGACCCCGTGATGATCCGCCAGCTCCTTGGCCACCTTGCTGGCGACTATGATGGCCACCGTGTTGTTGGCGGTGCAGAGGTTGGTGAGGCTCACCACCCCGGCGATGCCGAGCTCGGCCGCCTTCTCGTTCTGCTCGCCGTCGTGCTGACGGGTGAAGCGGGCGATGAGGGCGCTGATGCGGGCGCTTATCCAGGCCAGCCCCCCCTGGCGCTCCATCAGGGCGCCGAGGCCGCCGATCAGCATGGAGAGCAGGAAGATCTCCTGCATGCCGGTGAAGCCCTGATAGATATCCTTGCTGAACTGGCCGAGGGGGTAATCCCCCAGCAGGCCGACTCCGCCGGCCGCCAGAATGCCGAGCCCCAGCACCATGAAGACGTTCATGCCAGAGAGGGCCAGCACCAGGATCAGCAGGTAGGGCATCACCTTGAGCAGCTCGACATGGGCCTCGGTGGCGGGGGCATCCCCGACCGACCCCAGGGTCAGATAGAGCAGGATCACCCCGATGGCGGCCGGAGCGGCAATCTTGAAGTTCTCGCGAAACTTGTCCTTCATCTCGCAGCCCTGGCTGCGGGTGGCCGCAATGGTGGTGTCGGAGATGATGGAGAGGTTGTCACCAAACATGGCGCCAGAGAGGATGGTACCGGCCATCAGCACCGGATCGATGCCGGCAGCCTGGGCCACGCCCAGCGCCACCGGTGCCACGGCGCCGATGGTGCCCATGGAGGTACCCATGGCGGTGGCGATGAAGGCGGAGATGAGGAACAGCCCCGGCAACAGGAACCAGCCGGGGATGAGGGAGAGGCCGAGCGCGACCGTGGCATCCACCCCGCCGGTGGCCTTGGCCACGGTGGCGAAGGCACCCGCCAGCAGATAGATGAGGCACATCGCCATGATGTTGCTGTCACCGACCCCCTTGAAGAAGGTCTCGAGGTTCTTGTTGAATCCCTCCTTGCCCAGCACCAGCGCCAGCATGACGGCGGGGAGGGCGGCGACGGGGGCGGGCAGCTGATAGAAGGCGAACTCGACCTCCTGCAGGGTCAGCCAGGTGCCGGTACCGATAAAGAGAGCAAGAAAGACCAGCAGAGGCAGCAGGGCTCTGGCGCTGGGTTGAGTCTGGATCATGTGTTCCTCGATGGTTGAACATGACCTCCCTGTCTCAGCCAGCCCGCAGTGGGGTGAGCGTGGCGGGCATCCTGCCGCTATGGGGCGTCTACAGTAGTGAGTCGTGCCCGCCGGGTCAAGATAGCCGTCCAGATGGATACTGCTTTTTGTCTGGTGATTTTGCCTAATTGATTAAATCCGTCAAATATTCGGATTTAAAGAGATATGTTGTTGAATTTTCGGGTGGCTAACGGCGGCCACGGCGGGCTTTTCAAAGCGGGCGCAGGCTGGTAAAACGGTCTCTTTCCTTAATAGAGATGAGAGGGTGGAGATGGACAATCCGATCCGTGTGGCCGTGATGGGCTGTAATGGTCGTATGGGCAAGGTGCTGCTGGAGGCGATCAGCCATGCCGAAGGCGTGGTGGTCGGGGCGGCGCTGGAGCGACCGGGCTCCGCCGTGATCGGGCTGGATGCCGGCGAACTCAACGGGCTGGGTCGGCTCGGCGTCATCATCAGCGACAGCCTGGACAAGGTACGGGACGAGTTTGATCTCATCATCGACTTCACCCGCCCCGAGGTAACCCTGGCCAACCTGGCCTTCGCCCGGGCTCACCACAAGCAGATGGTGATCGGCACCACCGGCTTTGACGACGCGGGCAAAGCGGCGCTCAAGGCTGCCGCCGGCGAAATTGGCATCGTCTTCGCCTCCAACTACTCGGTCGGCGTCAACCTGGTGTTCAAGCTGCTGGAGCAGGCCGCCAGGGTGATGGGGGATTACACCGACATCGAGATCATCGAGGGGCACCACAGACACAAGGTGGATGCACCGTCCGGCACCGCGCTCTCCATGGGCGAGGTGGTGGCCAAGACGCTCGGACGTGACTTGAAAGAGTGCGCCGTCTACGGCCGCGAGGGGATCACCGGCGAGCGGGATCGCAACACCATCGGCTTTGCCACCATTCGCGCCGGCGATCTGGTGGGGGAGCACACCGTCATGTTCGCCGACATCGGCGAGCGGGTGGAGATCAGCCACAAGGCCTCCAGCCGCCTCACCTTCGCCAACGGTGCGGTGCGCGCCGGCAAGTGGCTCAAGGGGCAGGGCGCCGGCCTCTATGACATGCAGGACGTGCTCGGCCTCAAGTAACCACATCCACTGACATCACGGCACCCGTGGTGCGCACGAAGAGGCTGCCCGGCCCGTTTGTCTGCTAAAAACCCCGCTCATGCGGGGTTTTTTATTGGTGATTTGTATAAATGCCGCTTACGCAGCGATTTTCATGCGAAGTGGCATAAATCCTTCCTCTCTGCTGCTGCGCTGGATCTGCCATTGCACAAATGTCATCGGCTGGTAACGAAATTGGGCCTCAACAGCCCCTGTCAGGGCATTTTTTTACATCCACCAAAACAGACTAAAAATTCAAACATAGAAAAACGTTTTCCATTTTTCAAGGCCACTCATCCTCCCTCAAAAAGCTGTTTTAAGGCATTGAGATTTTTTATATGAAACTTCACTGTGTTGTTTTTTAAGGATTAAAAATTGGTTTTTGTATCAATGTTGGTCTCTTGGTCTGGATTGGTAGCAACTTTTGCCTTTTCTTTTCAGGGTGGGGGTTGCAAAGCGATTGAGTGCATAGATAATGGGTAATGTTGCTTGTTTATTGAATTTAGATGCATTTCAGATGAGAAAAGACGTTGAAATGCGATCGTTTTTAAGTAGAATGCGCCCAATTTGCCAGAAATCTGCCGGGTTCGAGTCCTGTCCAAGGCCGGAACCGAGCCCGCAACACCCAGGTAAATTGCTGAATTTAAAGCTAAATAACTGGAGGTTGTCTTGAATCACACTGCATTGCTAGTGCTGGAAGATGGAACTGTGTTCAAAGGCGTGTCGATAGGCGCCGAGGGATGTTCCGTTGGTGAAGTGGTTTTCAATACGTCGATGACGGGCTATCAGGAAATTCTCACCGATCCCTCTTATTCCCGTCAGATAGTCACCCTCACTTACCCCCATATAGGCAACACCGGCACCAACAGCGAAGATGAAGAGTCCAGTCAAATCCACGCGCAGGGATTGATCATCCGGGACCTTCCGATACTTGCCTCCAATTTCCGCAATCAGCAATCCCTCTCCGAATACCTCAAGTCTCACAACATCGTTGGCATCGCCGACATCGACACCCGCAAACTGACCCGCATCCTGCGCGAGAAAGGCGCCCAGGCTGGCTGCATTCTGGCCGGGAAACAGGTTGATGAAGCCTATGCCCTCGAACAGGCCCGCGCCTTCCCCGGCCTGAAGGGGATGGATCTGGCCAAAGAGGTGACGGTTGGCGAGGCGTACAACTGGACCGAAGGCAGCTGGCAGCTTGGCAAGGGGCACGTCACCCCGGCTGCCGACCAGCTCAAATACCACGTGGTGGCCTATGACTTTGGCGTCAAGCGCAACATCCTGCGCATGCTGGTGGACCGTGGCTGCCGCCTGACCGTGGTGCCTGCCAAGACCCCGGCTGCCGAGGTACTGGCGCTGAACCCCGATGGCATCTTCCTCTCCAACGGCCCCGGCGATCCCGAGCCGTGCGACTACGCCATCGAGGCCATCGAGGCCTTCCTCAAGACCAATATTCCGGTGTTCGGCATCTGCCTGGGTCACCAGCTGCTGGGTCTGGCCTCCGGCGCCAAGACCATCAAGATGAAGTTTGGTCACCACGGTGCCAACCACCCGGTGAAGAGCCTGGACGACAACACCGTCATGATCACCGCCCAGAACCACGGCTTTGCGGTGGACGAGCAGACCCTGCCGGATTGCCTGCGCGCGACCCACGTCTCCCTGTTCGACGGGTCACTGCAGGGCATCCATCGCACCGACCGTCCGGCCTTCAGCTTCCAGGGTCACCCCGAAGCGAGCCCGGGCCCGCACGATTGTGCCGGTCTGTTCGACCACTTTATTGAATTGATCAAGCAGTATCGCGCTTAAGAGGAAAAGAGAAGCCATGCCAAAACGTAACGACCTTCAGAGCATCCTGATCCTCGGCGCCGGCCCCATCGTCATCGGCCAGGCCTGCGAATTCGACTACTCCGGCGCCCAGGCCTGCAAAGCACTGCGCGAGGAGGGCTACCGCGTCATTCTGGTCAACTCCAACCCGGCCACCATCATGACCGACCCGGAGATGGCGGACGCCACCTACATCGAGCCCATCACCTGGGAAGTAGTGCGCGAGATCATCAAGAAAGAGCGCCCGGACGCCATCCTGCCCACCATGGGTGGCCAGACTGCGCTCAACTGCGCATTGGCGCTGGAGAAGCACGGCGTGCTGGCCGAGTTCGGTGTCGAGATGATCGGCGCCACCGCCGACGCCATCGACAAGGCTGAAGACCGCTCCCGCTTTGACAAGGCGATGCGCAGCATTGGCCTGGAGTGCCCGCGTGCCGGCATCGCCCACAACATGGAAGAGGCGTGGGGCGTGCAGCAGATGGTCGGCTTCCCCTGCATCATCCGTCCCTCCTTTACCATGGGCGGCTCCGGTGGCGGCATCGCCTACAACACCGAAGAGTTCGTCGAAATTTGCGAGCGTGGTCTGGACTTGTCGCCGACCAAAGAGCTGCTCATCGACGAGTCGCTCATCGGCTGGAAAGAGTACGAGATGGAGGTAGTACGGGATCGCAACGACAACTGCATCATCGTCTGCGCCATCGAAAACTTCGACCCCATGGGTATCCACACCGGTGACTCCATCACGGTCGCGCCAGCCCAGACGCTGACCGACAAGGAGTACCAGCTGATGCGCAACGCCTCCATGGCGGTGCTGCGCGAGATCGGCGTCGAGACCGGCGGCTCCAACGTCCAGTTCGGTATCAACCCGAAAGATGGCCGCATGGTCATCATCGAGATGAACCCGCGGGTGTCGCGCTCCTCCGCGCTGGCCTCCAAGGCGACCGGTTTCCCCATCGCCAAGATCGCCGCCAAGCTCGCCATCGGTTACACCCTCGACGAGCTGATGAACGACATCACCGGCGGTCGCACTCCGGCCTCCTTCGAGCCGGCCATCGACTACGTGGTCACCAAGGTGCCACGCTTCAACTTCGAGAAGTTCGCCGGTGCCAACGACCGTCTGACTACCCAGATGAAATCGGTCGGCGAAGTGATGGCTATCGGCCGTAACTTCCAGGAGTCCCTGCACAAGGCGTTGCGCAGCCTCGAGACCGGCAAGACCGGCTTCGACCCCATGGTGGATCTGAACGCCCCGGACTCCCTGACCCGCATCCGTCACGAACTGCAGGATGCCGGTAGCGACCGTATCTTCTACATCGCCGATGCGTTCCGCGCCGGTCTCTCCATGGATGGCATCTTTAAGCTGACCAAGATTGACCCCTGGTTCCTGGTACAGATTGAAGAGCTGGTGAAGCTGGAAGAAGAGGTGAAAGAGCGCGGCATGGCCGGTCTGGATGCCGACTTCCTGCGTGCCCTCAAGCGCAAAGGCTTTGCCGATGCCCGTCTGGCCAAGATCCTCGGTGTGGCCGAAGGGGAAGTGCGCAAACTGCGTGCCCGCCACAACATCTTCCCGGTCTACAAGCGGGTCGATACCTGCGCCGCCGAGTTCGCCACCAACACCGCCTACATGTACTCCAGCTATGACGAGGAGTGCGAAGCGGCCCCGAGCAACCGCGACAAGATCATGATCATCGGCGGCGGCCCGAACCGTATCGGTCAGGGTATCGAGTTCGACTACTGCTGCGTGCACGCGGCGCTGGCCCTGCGTGAAGACGGTTATGAGACCATCATGGTCAACTGCAACCCGGAGACCGTCTCCACCGATTACGACACTTCCGACCGTCTCTACTTCGAACCGGTCACCCTGGAAGATGTGCTGGAAATCGTGCGCATCGAAAAACCCAAGGGTGTGATTGTCCAGTACGGTGGCCAGACCCCGCTGAAGCTTGCACGGGCGTTGGAAGCCAACGGTGTGCCGATTATCGGTACCAGCCCGGATGCCATCGACCGCGCCGAAGATCGCGAGCGCTTCCAGTCTGCCGTCGAGCGCCTAGGCCTCAAGCAGCCGGAAAACGGCACCGTCACCGCGCTGGAGCAGGCCGTGCTGCTGGCCGAGCGTATTACCTACCCGCTGGTGGTTCGCCCCTCTTACGTGCTGGGTGGCCGCGCGATGGAAATCGTCTATGACGAGCAGGATCTGCGTCGCTACTTCGCCGAGGCGGTGAGCGTCTCCAACGAATCGCCGGTACTGCTGGACCGCTTCCTGGACGATGCGACTGAGCTGGACGTGGATGCCATCTGCGACGGCGTGGATGTGGTCATCGGCGGCATCATGGAGCATATCGAGCAGGCCGGTATCCACTCCGGTGACTCCGGTTGCTCCCTGCCTCCTTATACCTTGTCCAAGAAGATTCAGGACGAGATCCGTGAGCAGGTGCGCAAGCTGGCGCTGGAGCTCGGCGTTATCGGCCTGATGAACGTGCAGTTCGCGGTCAAGGGCGATGACATCTACCTCATCGAGGTGAACCCGCGTGCCGCCCGTACCGTGCCGTTCGTCTCCAAGGCGACCGGTGCCCCGCTGGCCAAGATTGCCGCTCGTGTGATGGCCGGCCAGTCGCTGCAAGAACAGGGCTTTACCAAAGAGATCATCCCGCCCTACTACTCGGTGAAAGAGGTGGTGCTGCCGTTCGCCAAGTTCCCGGGGGTTGACCCGCTGCTGGGGCCGGAGATGCGCTCTACCGGTGAGGTAATGGGGGTGGGCAGCAGCTTCGCCGAGGCCTATGCCAAGGCGCAGCTGGGGGCCAACCACGCCGTACCGAAAGAGGGCCGTGCCCTCTTGTCAGTGCGTCACAGCGACAAGGCGCAGGTGGTCGATTTGGCTGCCAAGCTGCTGGAGCTGGGCTACGAGCTGGATGCCACTCACGGTACCGCAGTCGCACTGGGTGAAGCGAGCATCAACCCGCGCCTGGTCAACAAGGTGCATGAAGGTCGCCCGCACATTCTCGACCGCATCAAGAATGGCGAGTACACCTACATCGTCAACACCGCCGAAGGGCGGGTGGCGATCCAGGACTCCAAGCAACTGCGTCGCGCCGCCTTGCAGAACAAGGTGGCGTATACCACCACCATGAATGAGGCGTTTGCCACCTGCATGGCCATCAGCGTGGATGCCACCGCCAACGTCAACTCGGTGCAGGAGCTGCACCAGAAGGTCGAGAGCCAGCTGAAAAGCCGCTAAGACCGAGTGATGAAGGAGGGACGCCTCCTTCGTGACCCGATAAAACCCCGTCAGCGATGGCGGGGTTTTTTATTGGCAAAGAGATTGGGAGCCATGGTAACCGGCGTCACCGAGCAACAGGCTCTGGGTGATATTCACCACCGTGAAGCAGAAAGTGTCGCAATGATTGCGCAATAGATGTATTTGACAGCGTTCTTTGCAATCTCTCGCCCGCGTCGCCTCTCTATACTGGTTTCTCGTCACAGGATTTATCGACCCAGGTCGTCTGCGCCTGCCAACGCAGGGCGAGCAGATCGGGCCCGCAGCCTTATCGGGTTGTGCGGCCGGCCCCCACTTACCGGAAGGGGCCACAGGAAACCGGGCGTGGGGCTACCGCCGCACGACCGGCCAGGGCCAGCGTTACCGCGCCAACCCGCTTCCCCTCCTTGTCCCCGTCAATCAGCCCAGCCGTACCGCCAGGACATCTGCCAAGGGAATCAGAATATGAGCTTCGATCATCGCAAATACCGCCGTGCCCCCGTCATCAATCTGGCGGATCGCCAGTGGCCCAACCGGGTGCTGGAGCGGGCCCCGCTCTGGTGCGCGGTGGATCTGCGCGACGGCAACCAGGCGCTGGTCGAGCCGATGACGGTGGCCCAGAAGCTGCAGATGTGGGCGCTGATGGTGCACATCGGCTTCAAGCACATCGAGGTGGGCTTTCCGGCCGCCTCCCAGCCCGATTTCGACTTCGTGCGCGAACTTATCGATCGCAATCTCATTCCGGACGACGTCACCATCCAGGTGCTGGTGCAGGCGCGCGAAGATCTGATTGCCCGTACCTTTGAGGCCCTCAAGGGGGCGAAGCGGGCCATCGTTCATGTCTACAACTCGGTCAACCCGACCCAGCGCAACTATGTGTTCAACTCCGGGCGCGAAGGGGTCAAGGCCATCGCCGTGCAGGGGGCGCGCTGGGTGCGGGAGTATGCGGCCCGCAATCCCGGCACCGAGTGGAGCTTTCAGTACTCGCCGGAGAGCTTCAGCAGCACCGAGGTGGAGTTTGCCGTCGAGGTGTGTGACGCGGTGATCGACGAGTGGCGCCCGGCTGCCCGCCCGATGATCCTGAACCTGCCGGCGACGGTGGAGGTGAGCACCCCCAACGTGTTTGCCGATCAGGTGGAGTGGTTCTGCCGCCACCTCAAGGCGCGCCCGGAGGTGAGCATCTCCATTCACACCCACAACGATCGGGGCTGCGGGGTGGCCGCCGCCGAGCTGGCGGTGCTGGCGGGGGCGGATCGCATCGAGGGCACCCTGCTCGGCAACGGCGAGCGCACCGGCAACATGGACATCGTCACCATGGCCATGAACCTCTACAGCCAGGGGATCGATCCCGAGCTCAACCTGGCGGACATGGATGCCATCGTTGCCACCGTGGGGGCCTGCACCCAGATTGCCCTGCACCCGCGCCACCCCTATGCCGGCGAGCTGGTCTACACGGCGTTTTCCGGCAGCCACCAGGACGCCATCCGCAAATCGCTGGCGGCGGAAAAGCCGGATCACTACTGGGACGTGGCTTACCTGCCCATCGACCCTGCCGATCTCGGTCGCAGCTACGAGGCGGTGATCCGCATCAACAGCCAGTCCGGCAAGGGAGGTGTCACCTACCTGCTGGAGCGCGACCTTGGCCTGCAACTGCCGCGCTGGCTGCAAATTGACTTCAGCCGCCGGGTCCAGGCCGAGGCTGAGGCTTGCAGCAGCGAGATAAGTCCGGAGCAGATCCGCACCCTGTTCGAGCGCCACTATCTCGAACCCGCCCACGGCTATCGCATCGGTCGCTTCCAGCTTGGTCGCGACAGCCAGGAGAGCCTGCGCCTCGAGCTGCAGACCCCGACCG
The DNA here is from genome assembly GCF_033349375.1 of Aeromonas sp. CD. NCBI lineage: Bacteria > Pseudomonadati > Pseudomonadota > Gammaproteobacteria > Aeromonadales > Aeromonadaceae > Aeromonas > Aeromonas sp. CD. The sequence goes on along the minus strand of NZ_CP137631.1, from coordinate 3,071,686 downwards.
GCTCGCTGCAATTGAGTGGTGAAGGGGAGGGAGCCATCACGGCGCTGGTCAACGGCTGGCAGCGCCAGACCGGGATGCACATCGATGTGCTGGACTACTCCGAGCATGCCTTGAGCGCCGGCACCGAGTCCCGCGCCGCCGCCTACGTGCTGCTGAGCGTCGACGGGACCCGCACCTGCGGGGTGGCCATCGGCCGCGACGTGGTCAGCGCCTCCCTGCAGGCAGTGATCAATGGCGCCGCCCAGATAGAGGCGCTGCGCCAGAGCGCCTGATCCCGGCGTCGTCCCGACCCTTGGGGGCCCTCGCCACACAGGCGGGGGCCCTTGTCATTGATGGCTTCTGCTCCCCGTCCCAATCCTCTACAATGCCCTGCCTGTCTGCGTCCGGATACCCTTTGCGGGTGCCGGGACGCCTCATCCACCGGGAAGCATTCATGTCTCATCTCATCGTCTGTCGTCATTATCTGGCCCCGCTGCTGGCCACCTTGCTGCTGGCCGCCTGTGCCAGTGAACCCGTCAGTCAGGGCGATGCCAGCAAGCCTGGCAGCGCCGCCGTCACCGGGCCAGCCATCGCCAGACCCGCTCCGCTGCCCAAGGCCCAGGTCCCCCGGGCGCCTGCCAGCATGCAGTCACGCATCGTGCGGCTGCTGCCGGCCCGCACCGTGGATCGCAACGGCTGGGCCCAGGATATCGTCACCGCTCTCGCCAAACAGGATCTGGCGGTGACCGACGAGAACGTCTGCTCCGTGCTGGCGGTGGCGGAGCAGGAGTCCACCTTTCAGGCCGACCCCGTGGTGCCGGGCCTTGGCAAGATCGCTTGGAAGGAGATCAACGCCCGCGCCGGCAAGCTGCTGATCCCCGAGTTCGTGGTGCGCACTGCGCTCTCCATCAACTCGCCCACCGGCAAAACTTACGCCGAACGCATCGACAAGTTGCGCACCGAGCGGGAGATGAGCGAGATCTTCGAGGACATGATAGGGGAGGTGCCCATGGGCAAGACCCTGTTTGGCAACATGAACCCGGTGCGCACCGGCGGCCCCATGCAGGTGAGCATCGCCTTTGCCGAGGCCAATACCAATGGCTATCCCTATCCGATCAAGGAGTCCATTCGCCACGAGGTGTTCAGTCGTCGTGGCGGCATCTGGTTCGGCACCCGTCACCTGCTCAACTACCCGGCCCAGTATCCGGATCACCTCTACCGCTATGCCGACTTCAATGCCGGCTGGTATGCGAGCCGCAACGCCGCCTTCCAGGCGGCGGTGAGCCGGCTGAGCGGCAAGCCGCTGGCGCTGGATGGGGATCTCATTCGCTACGACTCCGAGCTGCCGGGCAAGACCGAGTTGGCGGTGCATACCATCGCCAGCCAGCTCAGCATGAGCACGCAGGCCATCCACCAGAGCCTGAAGCTCGGCGACACCAGCGAGTTTGCCCAAAGCGATCTCTATCACAGGGTCTTCGTGCTGGCCGATCGCAAGGCGGGCAGCCGGTTGCCCCGCGCTGTGCTGCCGGGCATCTCTCTCAAGAGCCCCAAGATCACCCGCAACCTCACCACCGCCTGGTTTGCCAAGCGGGTGCAGTGGCGCCAGCAAACCTGTCTGAAGCGGCTGGGGTCGCTGTAACTGCAATAACAAAGGCGGCCAATGGGCCGCCTTTGTTTTATGTCGTGAAGTGGATCAATTCCCCTGCAAAATGCCTCTACATTTTGGAAATCCGCTGCATCCCCAAAACTGATTGCCCTTGTTCTCCCCTCGAGTTGCGGTGCGCAATACCATTGTGCTGCCACATCTGGGGCAGAGCGGGGGTGGATTGTCCGCTGGCGATACGCTCTGTGAGGGTGGGTTTGCAACTGATTGCCTGACAGGCGTGCGGGTGGAAACATGGTTGGCGGATGGGTCGGCATGGCGTGCCTTGAGCTGGGTGACATGCTGCCGGTGGGTTTGCCAACTGGCGGTCAAGCGGCCTTGCTGAATGGTGTCGACAATCCGATCAACGTCGGCGGTGCTCAAGACGGGAGTGGTCTTGCTCTTGATATGGCTGATCAGTCCGCGACGCATGACGTTCTCCGGCATGGGGGTCTTGAAGGTGCAGTCGCCAATAAAATAGACGATGGAATGCAACTGGTGATCCGCCAGCCCCAGCAGGGATTTGAGGGTCATCAGGTGCAGATAGTTTTGATGCAGCGGGTTTTGAAAGCCGTGCCGGCGTCGAAACAGCTGCTGGGTCCAGCGCTTGTGTCTGGGATCGCCGAAGATCCACCCTTTCATGTTTTTGGTTTCTATCACGAATACCCCGAAGCGGGAGATGATCACCTGATCGATCTGGGTGCTGCCCTGCTCGAGCGGCAAGGTGACATTGCTAAGCAGATGATATTCCTGCCGATCGAGAAAGAGCCGGATGCTGAGATTGAGCAGCCACTCCCCGATCATGCCCTTGAACCAGGGGCTCTTGGCGATGGTGGCCAGCAAAAACAGTGGCAGCAGAAACCAGAGCTGGTTCAGCAGAACGGCCATCAGGGCGGTAACGTCCATGTCATCTCTCCTCGCTCCCGATACCTCTCCCTGGTGACGGGGCACTCTTATGGTGTGAGCCTGGTGTGGCACCAGAGGATTGGCGCCATCCGGAAAATGGGGTGCCGAAGTGAGCACTGTAGCGAGTTGACCAGAAGGAATGTGTGACCGCTTGCACCAACTGAGCGGCGCATCACTCTTTTTGTGCCAATGCCAGAGAGGGAAGCAGCCGCAGGGAGTGGCCTAGAAACTCATCGCCAGCCCAACGCCGTAGCCGCTGGTGTTGTGGCTGAACATATAACGGGCTACCAGCCGGGTACGGGTGACGAAGATATCGTACTTACTGCTGTCGAGCTCCACTCCGAGGCCGAGGGAGTTGAGGGAGTTGAAGCCGAGCAGGCCGCGCTGCTCGCCCAGGTATTCGGTGCGGGCCCCCTCCATCACGTAGCGCACGGGTTTGCCCAGCAGCGTCAGATTGCCGATGGGGGCGCGCCGGCGCAGATAGAGGCCGAGGTTTTCGGCGTTGGCCTGACCGGTCACACTGGCGGCGGTGCCGCCGAAGCTCTGCAGGTGTTGATAGGAGTAGCGCAGCTCGGCGTCGATGTCCTGGCCGGGGGAAAACAGCTCGTAGTCCAGCATCATGGCGCCGCCGAGGCCGTAGACGTCGAGTCGGCCACCATCGAGAAAATCGAGGTTCTTGCCGGTGTACTGGCCCAGCAGCCAGTTGCCGATGCGCAGATCGCTCGCCACCGTGCCGAGGGTGACGTTGCCGATGGGGCGCAGCACCCAGTTGCCGCCGTGGCTGTCCCGGTGCAGCCCTATGTCCCAGCCAATCCCGCCGGTGGCGGTCAGGCTGTTCCACTTGGTGGGAACGGTGCGGCTCTCGCTGCCGTTGCTGACCACGAACTGGGGATCGTAGCGGCTGAATCCCAGGGTTCCTTCCAGATAAATCGGCACGCTCTCGCTCATGGTGGCGCCGCCGCCGATCTGGGTCATGTTGAGGGCCGAGGATTGATTGGTGCCGCTGCCGATGTTGATGTTGCTGGCGGTGATGTCGGGCACCACGGTGAAGGTCATCAGCGACACCACGGCGTTGGCGCGTTGTTGCACCCGCGAGTCGTCGTCGGCCATGGCCTGGCAGCTGCACAGCAGGCCAAGCAGCAGGGCGGGGCGCAGTGGAAGGGGGAGAGGTGTGAACATGCCGGGATCCCGTGAAGCCTCTTCCGATGAGGCACGGTTACACTGTAGCGATTATTTGCTCGCTTGGCAGCTCCGACGTGAGCCGGATGACGCCATTTGTGCCCATTCGTTCCCCGGCATCGCAGGTTGGTCGCCCTGGCGAGCTTTTTCGCGCAAGGGACAGGCGCAGAGGCAAAATCCATTAAACTCAATGGGTCACCTGTCCGGGAGTGTGGGTAAAGATGAAGATCAGCCGCAAGATTACGCTGACCATAGTGCTGACGCTGCTGCTGTTGCTGGGGGTCGGCTATGTCGGCCTTCATTATGTGGTAGGCAACAAGTTCGGCGAGCTGGAGCGCATGAGCGTGGAGCGCAACCGCGAGCGGGTCCGGGCCGTGGTGCAGGCCGAGCTTGGCCAGCTCACCATGCTGGGGCAGGACTGGTCCGAGTGGGACGAGACCTACGCCTACATGGTGAGCCGCGATCCCGCCTATCTGGCAGCCAATCTCAACGTGCGCACCTTCGAGACCCTGGGAGTGGATCTGGTGGCGCTCTATGATGCCGACAAACAGCCGCAGGCGGCGTTTGCCTATCATGGTGGCCAGCTGGTGACGCAGACACCGGCCCAGCTGGCTCCTCTGACCGATTATCTGGTGCGCTACGGCAGCCTCAAGCCCAATGCCGGCATCTGGTTTGACGGCGAGCGTTACTACCTGCTGGCCGCCACCCAGATCCTGACCAGCGAGGGGGAGGGGCCGAGTCGCGGCACCCTGCTGCTGCTCAAGGCCTTCACCACCCGGCTGGTCCATCAGTTGCAAAAGCGCACCAATCTCTCGCTCTCCTTTTTGAGCCCACAGCAGCTGGCCACCAGCCTGGGGGTCACCACCCTGGCCCGGCTCAGGGCCAACGACAGCCTGATCCTGCCGCAGGAGGAGCGACTGCTCACCCTGGCCCAGATCGATACCCTGCAGGAGGACTCCCCCCTCATCTTTCGCTTCACCCTGCCACGGGATCTGATGCTGGAGGGCAAGGCCATCGAGCGCCACATCTTCTGGCTGCTGAGCCTGGGGACCTTGCTGTTCGGGGCCCTGGTGCTGCTGATCCTCAACGGCTATATCGCCGCCCGTCTGCAGCGGCTGAGCGCCAATCTGCGGCTCATCGGCGACGACGGCGTGGTGCGCCGGCTGCTGGTGGAGGGCAATGACGAGATCTCCCAGGTGGCGATCGACTGCAATCGGATGCTCGATCATCTGGACAGCCTGCGTCAGCGCCAGCTCGACAGCGAAGCCCGCCAGAAACTGCAGCACGGTGCCCTCATTCATCTGGCCAAGAGCGATCTGCTGAGTGGCGAGGATCCGGGCCAGGCGGCGCGCCACATCAACGAGGCGATCTGCTCCGGCACCGGCGCGGCGCGGGCCAGCGTCTGGTTCAGTGCCGAAGACAAGCAGAGCATGTACTGCCAGGATCTGTTCTTTTTGCCCAAGCTCCATCACCAGCAGGGCTTTCACCTGCCCTATGCCTTGATCCAGGGGCGCTACGAGGTCTCCAAGCCCGAGCATGAGCCCTGCCTCATCCTGCGCGAGCCCTACGATCTGACGCGCTTTGGCGCCATGCTGGCCCAGCTCGGGCTGGAGGGGCTCTCCGGCACCATCTTGATGGCTCCCCTCAAGCAGGGAGATGAGCTGCTCGGCTTCATCATCGCCGAGCGGGCCAGACTGAGCGAGGTATGGCATCCCGACGAACTTGCCTTCGTGCTGTCGGTGTGCGATCTCTCGGCCCAGACCCTGCTCACCCTCACCAAGCTGCAGCGCCTCAAGCGCAGTTGACGCCGTGTTGCTGTCTGGGCCCCTCCAGCCGGAGCGGGCCCGATTTTTTGCTGGCCTTGGCCGATTATCTCCCCTATCCATGACCTGTATTAATTTCTTGTTCACTTGGCCGGGTGTATAACGGGCCACCCTCAGGGAGAAAAGGGGTTGGCGACAGGGAGGGTCTGCCGCACCGGAGGCCGTCAGGCCGCCCAGGATGGATGCTCACGAAGTTGATGGGAGTCACCAGATGCAGGACATGCTGCTTGCCATATGGCAACAGGACTTTGACCAATTGATCCAGATGCAGGCGGTGGGCCTGCTCGTCACCTGCCTGGTGGTGATCCTTTTTCTCGAATCGAGTTTCGTGTTTCTGCCCCTGCCCGGCGACAGCCTGGTGCTGCTGGCCGGCGGGCTGGTGGGGATGGGGGTGCTCGGCCCCGAGGTGACGCTGCTCTACATGCCGCTGGCGGCGGGGCTTGGCAGCCTGATCGCCTATGTGCAGGGGCAGGCGCTGCACGGCACCGCCTTCATGGGGCACGTGGAGCGGATGATCCCGGACGGCAGCCTGCCACGGGCCTCCCGCCTGCTGCACAACTACGGCTTCTGGGCCATGTTCTCCTCCCGTTTCGTGCCCTTCGTGCGGGTGCTGACGCCCATGCTGATGGGGGTCTCGCGGCTGCACCTGCCGCGGGTAATGATCGCCAGTTTTGCCAGCGCCTTCCTCTGGGCCCTGGTGCTGAGTCTGGTGGGCAAGGCGGTGATGGCGGCCCCGGTGTTTGCCCAGTATCACGAGTTGCTGACCAAGTGCCTGCTGGTGACCTCCCTCGGCCTGTTCGTCATCGCCATGGCCGCCATCGCCATCCGGCTGCTCAAGCGCCCGACCAACCGCATTCGCTGACCGGTCGGGGCAGGGCCCCCGCCGTCTGTTGCTCTCATTTTTCATGGCGCCGCCGCTCCTGGCTGGCCGGCGCCCCTTCACGCTGCAATCAGGTACCTTATGCCATCCCACGACACCTTGACCCTTCGCCCCCTCGAGCGCGAGGATCTCAAGTTCGTCCATCAACTCAACAACAACGCCAGCATCATGCGCTACTGGTTCGAGGAGCCGTACGAGGCGTACATGGAGCTGGCCCAGCTCTATGACAAGCACATTCACGACCAGCACGAGCGCCGTTTCATCCTCGAGGTAGCGGGGGACAACGTGGGGCTGGTGGAGCTGGTGGACATCCGCAGCATCCATCGCCGCGCCGAATTCCAGATCATCATCGCCCCCGCCCATCAGGGGAAAGGCTATGCCAAGACCGCCACCTTGAAGGCGATGAAGTACGGCTTCAACGTGCTCAATCTGCACAAGCTCTATCTCATCGTCGATCGGGACAACGCCCGGGCGATCCACATCTATCAGGAGCTGGGCTTCGAGCCGGAGGGGGAGCTCAAAGAGGAGTTCTTCATCGATGGCCAATACCGCACCGCCATTCGCATGTGCCTGTTCCAAAGAGACTTCCTGGCCCAGAATGGTCGAGGTGGCTGAACTCCCGTACGGACGTGAAGGGCTGCTGACGGGGCGTGTTCGCCTTGCCAGCCAGTGGCCCTGACCCCCATGAAAAGGGCGTGTATTTGAGGCAGAATTTGCGCCATCTATCTGTTACACTTCGCGCCCGCCATTTTCCGGCCACTCTCTGACTTGATGTCAGGCACAGCCGTCGGTGGTCTGCACCGACTTTTCGCTCATGCCGAGCTAACCAAGCCAGCCACAGTCCAGCTGGAACACAGGAACCCATTATGAGATTTGAATCGTTCGATTTTGCCCCAGAGATTTTGCGCGCCATCTCAGAGTGCGGTTATCAGGAGATGACCCCTGTGCAGCAGCAGGCGATCCCGGCCATCCGCCGCGGTCGTGACGTGCTGGCCAGCGCCCAGACCGGCACCGGCAAGACCGCTGCCTTTGCCCTGCCCATCCTGCAGCGGCTGGTGGACAACCCCGCGCCGGTGCAGCCGTCCAACGCCCGGGTGCTGATCCTGACCCCGACCCGCGAGCTGGCGGCCCAGGTGGCGAGCAACATCAATGACTTCGCCAAGCATCTGGATATCACCACCCTCACCATCTACGGCGGTGGCAAGCAGGATGTGCAGGCCAGAAAACTGAAAGCGGGCGCTCACATCATAGTGGCGACCCCGGGCCGGCTGCTGGAGCACCTCACCGCCTGCAACCTGAGCCTCTCCGGTGTCGAGTGCCTGGTGCTGGATGAAGCGGACCGTATCCTCGACATGGGCTTCAGTGCCGATGTGCAGCAGATCCTGCAGGCGGTCAACAAGACCCGTCAGAACCTGCTGTTCTCCGCCACCTTCTCCGAGGCGGTGAAAAAACTGGCCAACCTGATGCTGGACAAGCCCCAGATAGTGAGCGTCAACAAGCAGAACTCCACTGCCGATACCGTCAGCCACACCGTCTATCCGGTGGAGCAGAAGCGCAAGCGCGAGCTGCTCTCCGAGCTCATCGGCAAGCAGAACTGGCCGCAGGTGCTGGTGTTTGCCAGTACCCGCGAGAGCTGCGACGAGCTGGTGGCCGAGCTGAACCTCGACGGCATCAAGTCCGCCGTGGTGCACGGCGACAAGGCTCAGGGCAGCCGTCGCCGCGCCCTGCGCGAGTTCACCGAAGGCAAGCTGCGGGTGCTGGTGGCCACCGAAGTGGCCGCCCGTGGCCTGGACATCCCGGATCTCGAGTACGTGGTCAACTATGATCTGCCGTTCCTGGCGGAAGACTACGTGCACCGCATCGGCCGTACCGGCCGTGCCGGCAAGAGCGGCATGGCCATCTCCTTCGTCAGCCGTGAAGAAGAGCGCACCCTGCTGGAGATCGAGGCGCTGATCGGCCAGAAGATCCGCCGCATCATGGTGCCGGGCTACGAGGTGAGCAGCCGCGACGAGCTGATCAAGCAGTTGCAGGAGCGTCGCCGCTTCGGCAAGCGCCCGCAGCGGGAAGACAACGCCGCCGCCCAGGCCATGGCCGAGGCCAAGCTGCAGGGCCAGCGCCTCAAGCGCCTGGCTGCCGCCAAGAAGCCGCGCCAGCCGAAATAAGGCGCGCAGGCCGCTCTATTGAACCGCAAAGGCGCCACTGGCGCCTTTGCCATCTCTGTCATCGGTGTTGACCCCTGGTGGTCAACTCAAGGATTGCTTATGACCGCTCCTACCTACAATCAGGCCCTGTTCGAGATGGCCAGCCAGAGTCTGGCCGAACTGGCCCGCACCGCCGAGCAGAAGGCTGGCAAGCGTACCCCGGCGCAAGAGAGCCATTTTCTCTGCACCTGGATGGCCGACTCCCTCAAGGAGAAGCGCTTCTCCCGGCTGGTGATGGAGGATTTGAAAGATTGGGTGCAACTTGGCCGCACCCTGGGGGCCGGCGCCGATCTTAAGGGGCTGCTTGAGCGGATCATGAGCCAGTATGAGCGGGCCATGGCCGAGCCGACCGGGCTCGGCAGCCGGCTGGCCGCCCTGTTGGCCGAGCTCGTGGCCGAGGGTTGGTTAGTGATTACCGACAGCGAGGTGAGCGCCAAGCTGCGTCTGCAATCGGGCGGTCAGCCGAGCCTCATCATCAGCGCCAGCGAGTATCAGGGCCACATCGAGGCGGGTGAGCTTATCAAGCCGCTCACCCTCTATGTGCGCGGCGACGAGGCCCGGCTGGCACGGGCGGCCTTTGCCCACCACCTGCTGCTGAGCCAGGGCAACAAGAAAACCACCCTGGTCAAGCACCACAAGGCTTACCGGCTGGTGCCGGACAATGCACAACCGGCGCTGGCGCTGCTGGTAGGCCCCTGAACGGGGTCTGCTTCATTTGTCTGAAACCCCGGCCCGGTGCCGGGGTTTTTTATGAGCGCGGGGCGTAGTTGCAGGCAGGGGAAAGGGGGAGGGCGGCGCGACTCTTGTCGCAGCAAGCGGGGACATTGGGCATTCCCCCTATCCTGGGGGGCGTCCCCCATATGGTGGGATGGTCGCGGAAAAAAACTGCTCTAGGGTGAGTGGGCCCCAAAGAGGGCCTTGAAGGAAGCAAACCGCCTGACAAGGCGACACTCAATGAATGAGGAAACATGATGAAAGCGACTCCCATTGCCCTGTTGCTGGCCGGCGTGCTGGCCTCCCCGCTCTGCGCCGCAGGGCTCGACGCCCAGCTCACCCTGGTGGATGGCAACAGTGACGACGTGCGCGTCAACCTGACCCTGACCAACAGTGGGGACAAGCCGGTCCGCCTGCTCAAATGGCAATTGCCGGGCAGCGAAGATGCCCCCCTGTTCCTGGTGGAGCGGGACGGCCAGCCGGTCAGCTACGAGGGGGCCCTGATCAAGCGGGCAGCCCCGACCGACAAGGACTTCCAGCTGCTCAAGGCCGGCCAGAGCCTGACGGTGCAGGCCGAGGTCTCCGGTCTCTACGACATGAGTGCCCAGGGCCAGTACAGCATCCGCTACCTGCTGCCGACGTTGCCGCAAGAGGCGAAAGCCGCCAAGGCCAAGCAGGCCCAGGTGAGCGAATCCAATGTGGTGACCCTGTGGGTGGACGGAGTGAGTGACGAGCGGGTGCTGGCCAAGGCGGCCCCCCTGGCCGAGCCGCAGGCGGTGACCGCCTCGGTCAGCTTCAGCGGCCGCTGCACCAACACCCAGAAGAGCGACATCCTGGCGGCGCTCGATGCGGCCAGCGGCATCACCAACAACTCCAGCAGCTACCTGGCGGTGGACAAGCCGGAAGGCCAGCGTTATCGCAGCTGGTTTGGCGCCTATGATGCATCGCGCTGGGAGCAGGCCGAGACCCACTTCAGCAAGATCAAGGATGCCATCGACAACAAGCCGCTCACCTTCGACTGCGGTTGCAAGCAGAGCTACTTTGCCTATGTCTATCCGGATCAGCCCTACAAGGTCTACCTGTGCAAGAGCTTCTGGACTGCACCGGTCAGCGGGACCGACTCCCGTGCCGGCACCATCGTCCACGAGCTGAGCCACTTCAACGTGGTGGCGGGCACCGACGATCTGGGTTACGGTCAGGCCAATGCCCGCAACCTGGCGAAGACGGATCCGGTCAAGGCGCTCAACAACGCCGACAACCACGAGTACTTCGCCGAGAATACGCCGAGCGAAAACTGATTTGCCGACCGGGGGCCGCAAGGCCCCTTCTTGTCCATGTTGTTTGTCACAGGAAGGAGCGATCATGATGACACTCTTGCTCACCACCCTGGCGCTGGCCCCCCTGCAGTGCGACCTGTCGGTCAAGGCACAAAGCCGGGTCAACGAGCCGCTGCCGCTGGTGATGACCCTGACCAACCGGGGGGAGGGGCCGCTTGAAGTGCTGAGCTGGTTCACACCGTTCGAAGGCTGGTTTGCCGATGCCATTGATCTCACCCTCGATGATCGGCCGATACCTTACAAGGGCCCATTGGCCAAGCGGGGCAACCCGGGCGCCGAGGATTTCTTCTTGCTGGGGGCCGGTCAGCAGAGCCAGGCCGACGCGGATCTGACCCTGGTCTACGATCTCTCCCACCCCGGCCGCTACCAACTGAGCTACCGCGCCCAGCCGCTGACCCTGACCCGGGGCGTGGCTCCCCGCTGCCCCGTCATTCACTTCACCCGGCTGCCCGCCTCCTAGGGCAGCCCCTGCGTACTACCTAAATAGCATCCGGCCCGGTGAGCGGCGCCAGCAGGCCTGCCGCGCGGGCGGCCACCGCCAGATAACGGTCTGCCAGCAAAGGCCTGGCGAGTCCCTCCCGCCAGCAGCAATGCACCAGCTTGATCACATGATCATCGAGGCTCGCCACTGCCCGGGCCAGCACGTTTTGCCACGACAGCTTGCCGGTATCGGGCCAGACCGGCGTCTGCAGTGACGGCGCGCCGACCGTGACATAGGCGGCCGCCACTGCCTGCCACATCAAAGCCTGCCAGCGCGCTTGCCATGGCGTTGGCAGGTGGCTGGTGACGATGGCGGCAGCGCGACTGCCGGTCACCATGTGCAGCACGGTAAAATTGCCGGTCTGCCAGTAGAGGGCGAGGGCCGCGTCGGCCAGCTGCACCAGCAGATCCGATGACGATACCCCGCTCGGCAACCCGGTGGCCCAGGTCGGCGCATCCGTCACCTGCCGCAGTCGCTCGGTGATCCACTCCCCCTGCCAGCATGCGCCTTCCCATTGTTGGGCCAGCGCACTCAGCAGAGCGTCGATATCCTGCACCGGCGCCCGCTGCCCGGCCGGCACCCGTAAGGGTCTGCACTGCCAGGCGGCCAATGCGGCGGCCTGCTCTCCCAGATGGCCATTTTCCAGCGCGCAGGCAAAGCGGATCAGCGGATGGAAGGCGCCGCCGGCCGGCGAGAGACCCTGTTCCAGCAGGCTGGCAAAGGTGGGCAGCCAACCCTCGTCGTCCAGCCGTGTTGCCAACTGCTGACGCAGCCGGACAAACTGCAGCTCCTCCTCATCCCCCTGCCGTTGTTCACCCCCCGGCAGGGCATAGTTGGCCTGCCAGTGTGCGAAGAACTGCTGCAGCTGGCGGGGATTGGCGCCCATCTCGTGCAGGGCGTGCAATGCCATCGGGCAGTGGTTGGTGGTGCCGCGCCCGTTGAGGGCAAAGGCTCGATTGGCATCGAGCAGATGATGAAGATGATGCATAATCATTTGACTCCTTTCATAAGGGGAGACAGGATTGTGCAAGTTAAAGCTAACTTGAGGTCAAGCGTGGCGATGGAACGCAAATGGCTGGCCATCGGCCAGATAGCCAAACGCTCGGGCGTCAAGGCCAGCGCCCTGCGCTTCTACGAGCAGAAGGGGCTGATTGGCAGTGTGCGCAGCGAGGGGGGCCAGCGGCTCTATCCGCAGGATGTGCTGCGCCGCATCGCCTTCATCCGGGTGGCGCAGGGCATGGGGCTGAGTCTGGGCGAGATAGGGGAGGCCCTGGCCGGTCTGCCGGAAGGGCGCACCCCGGATCGCCGCGACTGGGACGGCATTGCCGGCCAGTGGCAGAGCCTGCTCGATCGGCGCATCACCACTCTGCAGCAGCTCAAGGAGAAGCTTGGCGCCTGCATTGGTTGCGGTTGCCTCTCGCTGGAGCACTGCGCACTTTACAATCCGGATGATCAGGCCGCCGGGCAGGGCGAGGGTCCCCGCTACCTGCTGGGGGATACGGCACCGAGCGGGCCGACAGCAAAATGATGAACATGAGGGGCGGTCCAGCCATGCCATGCACCGGGCCGACTCGTTTACACCGTCAAGGAGGAGACATGGCACTGGAACAACTGAAACGGGAGTTGGAGCTGTTTGGCGAGCAGAATGACGGCGCGCAACAGTCCCGTGGCAGCAAGATGCTCAACATTACCCGCGATACCGGCGAGCTGCTGGCGGTGCTGGTACAAACTAGGGGGGCCGATGCGGTGCTGGAGATCGGCACCTCCAACGGTTACTCCACCCTCTGGCTGGCCGAGGCAGTCAAACGGCTGGGGGGCCGGGTCACCACCATCGAGCTGGACGAGAGCAAACGGGCCATGGCGGCCGCCAACTTTCAGCGGGCCGGGCTTGAATCCTGGATTGAGCAGTTGGCAGGGGAAGCCGGTACGCTGCTGCCCACCCTGCCGACGGCCGCTTACCCGCTCATCTTCCTCGACTCCGATCGCCAGCACTACCAGGCCTGGTGGCCCGAGATCCAGCGCCTGCTGGCCCCCCGCGGTCTGCTGGTGGTGGACAATGCCATCTCCCATCGCGAGGAGCTGGCCGAGTGGATGGCAGAGGTGGAGCAGGATCCGGCCTTTGCGACCTCGCTGGTGCCGGTGGGCAAGGGGGAGTGGCTGGTGGTGCGGTTGTAGGGGACAGGCATGGAAAACAAGACCATGGAACCAAAAGCAGTGGTGGAGGCCTACTGGCAGGCCATGCAGAGCAACGATTTCGTCAAGGCCTCCAGGTGGCTGAGCGATGACTTCCTCTGTGACTGGCCCCAGTCGGGGGAGCGGATCGAGGGGCGGGCCAACTTCGTCGAGATCAATCGACGCTACCCGGCGGCCGGGCCCTGGAATTTCGATGTCGTCCGCCTGCTGGAGCAGGGGCGGGAGGTGGTGACCGAAGTGGTGATCACCGACGGTGAAGTTGAGGCGCGTGCCATCACCTTCCACACGGTGCGTGGCAATACCATCTGCCATCAGACCGAATTCTGGCCCGATCTCTACGAGGCGCCGCACTGGCGTCGTCACTGGGTCACCAGCATCCCGCGGGAGTCGCAACCCGCCTGACATGGTTTCCGCTGGCGGAGCGCCGCCAGCGGGGCTATTCCTCGGCCAGTCCGGTCATTATTTTTCGTTATCCATTATTTCGCTAAATATCCTCGTATTTCATGGTTGGGTCATGCCATGAGCCACGTTATGTTTCATCCATACCGCCAGCAAGCACTATGAAGGTTATCTCTACCGATAATTAATTTACACATGATAACCGGCTGGTTTTATTTTGTGGTGGTTGGCAAGCGCTCTGGATGTTCATAAATATAACGAGGTGAATAATGAAAAAACGGCACTCCCTGTTTTTAATGGCGGCACTGCCGCTGGCACTCATGACATCGGTACAGGCACAGTCCAGCCTGGCCGAGATCCAGCGGGCCGGGGTGATCAAGATCGGTACCGAAGGGGCTTATCCTCCCTTCACTTATCACGACAAGAGCGGCAAGCTGGTGGGCTTTGACGTGGAGATAGGCGAGCTGATTGCAAGCGGTCTCGGCGTGAAGCCGCAGTTCGTCGAGGGCAAGTGGGACGGGCTCATCGCCGGGGTGGACGCCAAGCGCTACGACCTGGTGCTCAACGAAGTGGCCATCACCCCGGAGCGGCTGAAAAAGTATGATTTTTCAGATCCCTACATCACCTCCAAGGCGGTGATCGTGGTGCACAGCGACAACCACAGCATCAAGAGTTTTGCCGATCTGAAGGGCAAGAAATCCTCCCAGTCGCTGACCAGCAACTTTGCCCAGCTGGCGAAATCATCGGGCGCCGAGGTGGTGGCCACCGAGGGATTCAACCAGTCCCTTGAACTGGTGTTGACCGGGCGGGTGGATGCCACCCTCAACGACAGCCTCTCCTTCCTCGACTTCAAGAAACAGAAGCCGGACGCCAAGCTGAAGGTGGCGGCCACCGAGGCCAAGGGGGATCAATCTGCCGCCCTGCTCGCCAAGGGACAACCCGAGTTGCTGGCCGCCATCAATCAGGCGCTGCGCAATGCCAAGCAGGATGGCGAATATCAGAAAATATCGCAGAAATATTTCGGCACCGACGTCTCGCAATAATATCGCGGCAACATAATAACAACTGAGGATATTAACGTGCCGGCCTGGTTGCAGTTAATGATCGACTCTTTTTGGCCCCTGCTCAGTGCGGGGCTTATTTTTACCGTGCCACTCACCCTGATCACCTTCGTGCTGGGAATCGTGCTCGGCTTGTCGGTGGCGCTGGCCAGATTATATGGTCCGGCCCCGCTGGTGATGCTGGTCCGCTTCTATGTCTGGCTTATTCGGGGCACCCCGCTGCTGGTGCAGCTGTTTCTGATCTTTTACGGTCTGCCGAGCGCCGGCATAGTGCTGGATGCCTTCACCGCCGCGGTGATCGGCTTCACCCTCAACATCGGTGCCTACAGCTCGGAGATCATCCGTGCCACCCTGGCGGCCATCCCCAAGGGGCAGTGGGAGGCGGCCTACTCGATTGGCATGAACTGGCCCCAGGTGATGTGGCGGGTGATCCTGCCGCAGGCGGCGCGTATCGCGGTGCCGCCGCTCTCCAACACCTTCATCTCCCTGGTCAAGGACACCTCGCTGGCGGCGGCGGTGACCGTGCCCGAGCTGTTTCAGGCGGCTCAGCGGCTCGCCTCCGTCACCTATGAGCCGCTCATCCTCTATGTCGAGACGGCCCTCATCTACCTGTTGTTCAGCTCGGTGCTCTCCACCCTGCAAGACAAGCTGGAGCAGCGACTGGCTTACAAAGAGACCCGGGAGGTCGCCCTATGATCCGCTTGAGTGACATCGAGAAACAGTTTGCGGGGCAGCGGGTGTTGAAAGGGGTGGGGCTGGCGGTGGCCGCGGGCAGCGTCACCGCCCTGATCGGCCCCTCCGGCAGCGGCAAGAGTACCTTGCTGCGCTGCGTGAACCTGCTGGAGCGACCCGACGCAGGCCAGCTGGTGCTGGGGGGCAGCGAGCTCGACTTTACCCGGCATCTGTCACGGCAAAGCGTGCTGGCTTTGCGCCAGCAGACCGGCATGGTGTTCCAGAATTTCCAGTTGTTCCCGCACATGACGGTGCTGGAGAACGTGATGGAAGGGTTGGTGACCGTGTTGAAGTGGCCCAGGGAGCGGGCGGCGGCGCGCGCCCTGCAACTGCTCGACAAGGTGGGGCTCAGACACAAGGCCCAGGCGGTGCCCGCCACCCTCTCCGGCGGTCAGCAGCAACGGGTGGCCATTGCCCGGGCGCTGGCGCCGGCCCCCAAGGTGCTGCTCTGTGACGAGCCCACCTCGGCGCTGGATCCCGAGCTTGCCCAGGAGGTAGTGGCGGTGCTGCGCCAGCTGGCCAGTGAGGGCACCACCATGCTGATCGCCACCCACGACTTGCGTCTGGCGGCCCAGATCGCCCAGCAGGTGATCTTTCTGGAGGCGGGAGAGGTGGTGGAGGCGGGCAGTGCGCGCCAGATGTTCACCACCCCCAAGCGGGCGCGTACCTTCGAATACATCTCCACCCTCACCGAGCGGCTGCCGGAGAGCTGGAGCATCTAGCCGGTTGTGGCTGAGCGACATAAAAAAACAGCCCCGCACGAGCGGGGCTGTTTGCATGATGGCTTGGTTGCGACGGCAGATCACACGGCCAGATAGTCCATGATCCCTTCGGCCGCCTTGCGCCCCTCATAGATGGCGGTCACCACCAGATCGGAGCCGCGCACCGCGTCGCCACCGGCGAATACTTTGGGGTTGCTGGTCTGGAAGGCATGCTCGGCCTGCTCCGAGGCCTTGATGCGATCCCGGCCATCAAGCTCAATGCCGTGTTCCGCCATCCAGGGCTGAGGATTGGGCTGGAAGCCGAACGCCATCACCACCGCATCGGCAGCCAGCACCTGCTCGGAGCCTGTCACAACCACCGGATTGCGGCGACCATTGGCATCGGGGGCGCCGAGCTCTGTGCTCACCACCTTGATGCCGCAGGTGCGGCCCTGGGCGTCCAGCTCGACGCCGACCGGCTGCAGGTTGAACATGAATTCAACCCCCTCTTCGCGGGCATTCTTCACCTCCCGCTTGGAGCCCGGCATGTTCTCCTCGTCGCGGCGATAGGCGCAGATCACCTTGTCGGCCCCCTGACGGATGGCGGTACGCACGCAGTCCATGGCGGTATCACCACCGCCGAGCACCACTACCTGCTTGCCGGCGAAGTCGATGTAATCGGCTTGCGCCTTCTCAAAGCCCAGCAACCGGTTGGCGTTGGCGATGAGGTAGGGCAGGGCGTCATAGACTCCCGGCGCCTCCTCGTTGGCAAAGCCGCCCTTCATGTACTTGTAGGTGCCGACCCCGAGGAAGACCGCATCGAACTCGCCGAGCAGGTCGGCGAAGGTGACATCGCGGCCCACCTCGGTCTCGAGGCGAAACTCCACCCCCATCCCCTCGAAGATCTCGCGGCGACGCTGCATCACCTCTTTTTCCAGCTTGAAGGAGGGGATGCCAAAGGTGAGCAGACCGCCGATCTCCGGATACTTGTCGAACACCACCGGGGTGACACCGCCCCGAGCCAGCACGTCGGCACAGGCGAGGCCCGCCGGGCCGGCGCCGATGACGGCGACCCGCTTGCCGGTCTTGACCACCTTGGAGAGATCGGGCTTCCAGCCCATCTCGAACGCCTTGTCGGTGATGTATTTTTCGATGTTGCCGATGGTGACGGCGCCAAAGCGATCGTTGAGGGTGCAGGCACCCTCACACAGTCTGTCTTGCGGGCAGACCCGGCCACACACCTCCGGCAGACTGTTGGTCTGATGGGAGAGTTCCACCGCCTCCAGAATGCGGCCCTCGTTGGCCAGCTTCAGCCAGTTGGGGATGTAGTTGTGCACCGGGCACTTCCACTCGCAGTAAGGGTTGCCGCAGTCGAGGCAGCGATCCGCCTGCATGCCGACCTGGGCCTGGTTGAAGGACTCGTAGATCTCCACGAACTGGATCTTGCGGATCTTGAGCGGCTTCTTGGGCGGGTCGACCCGCTGCACGTCGATAAACTGAAATACGTTCTGGCTCATAGGGTTCCCTCCTTATTGCGCCTGGATTCTGAGTTCTGCACTGGAACGGCTGGTGTGGCCAAGCAGCGATTTGACGTCGCTGGACTTGGGTTTGATCAGCCTGAACTTGGGCACATAGGAGTCGAAGTTGGCCAGGATCTCCTCGGCGCGCGAGCTGCCGGTTTCATTGAGGTGCGCCGTGATGATGCCGCGCAGGTGCTCCTGATGGATGGCGAGATCCGCCACGTCCAGCAGTTCTACCAGCTCGGGGTTGGTGCGCTTGGCAAAGTTGCCGCACTCGTCGAGCACGTAGGCGAAGCCGCCGGTCATGCCCGCCGCGAAGTTGACGCCTGTGGTGCCGAGCACGGTGACGATGCCGCCGGTCATGTATTCACAACCGTTGTCACCGATCCCCTCGACTACCGCCAGCGCCCCTGAGTTGCGCACCGCAAAGCGCTCGCCGGCGGTGCCCGCAGCGTAAAGTTTGCCGCCGGTGGCGCCGTAGAGGCAGGTGTTGCCGATGATGGCCGCCTCGTGGGATTTGAATGCCACGCCGACATGGGGTTTGATCACCAGCTTGCCGCCGGTCATCCCCTTGCCCACGTAGTCGTTGGCGTCCCCGGTGAGGATCATCTCAAGGCCGCCGGCGTTCCAGACGCCGAAGCTCTGGCCGGCGGTACCGTTGAAGTGGACCCGCACCGGATCGGCCGCCATCCCCTGGTTGCCGTGGCGCTTGACGATTTCGCCGGACAGACGCGCTCCCACCGAGCGGTCGGTGTTGCGGATGTCGTAGCGAAACTCGCCGCCGCTCATGTTTTCCACCGCCTCCAGCAGATCTTCCACCATCTTGAGGTTCAGTGGCCCCTTGTCGAAGGTGGGGTTGTGCTGCTGGCTGAACAGGCTGGAGCCTGCCGGTGCCACCGGGCTGGCCAGAATGCCGGAGAGATCCAGCTTGGCCTGACGGGCGGTGAGGCCGGGCAGCGCTTCCAGCAGGTCGGTACGACCGATGAGATCGGTCAGCTGGGTGACGCCAAGCTGGGCCATCAGCTCGCGGGTCTCCTCGGCGATGAACTTGAAGTAGTTCATCACCATCTCCGGCAGGCCGGTGAAGTGCTCGCGGCGCAGCTTCTCATCCTGAGTGGCGACGCCGGTGGCGCAGTTGTTCAGGTGGCAGATACGCAGGTATTTGCAGCCCAGCGCCACCATGGGGCCGGTGCCAAAACCGAAGCTCTCGGCGCCGAGAATGGCCGCCTTGATGATGTCCAGACCCGTCTTGAGACCGCCGTCCACCTGCAGCCGCACCTTGTGACGCAGGCCGTTGGCGACCAGCGCCTGCTGGGTCTCGGCCAGCCCCAGCTCCCAGGGGGAGCCGGCGTATTTGACCGAGGTGAGCGGGCTCGCGCCGGTGCCGCCGTCGTAGCCGGAGACGGTGATGAAGTCCGCATAGGCCTTGGCCACGCCGCAGGCGATGGTGCCAACGCCGGGCTCGGACACCAGTTTCACCGACACCAGGCAGTTCGGGTTGATCTGCTTGATGTCGAAGATGAGCTGGGCCAGATCCTCGATGGAGTAGATGTCGTGGTGGGGCGGCGGCGAGATCAGGGTCACGCCGGGCACGGAGTAACGCAGCTTGGCGATCTGGGCCGTCACCTTGTCACCGGGCAGCTGGCCCCCTTCGCCGGGCTTGGCGCCTTGGGCCACCTTGATCTGCACCACGTCGGCGTTCATCAGGTAGTGGGGGGTGACGCCAAAGCGCCCCGATGCCACCTGCTTGATGCGCGAATTCTTCTCGGTGCCGAAGCGCTTGGGATCCTCGCCGCCTTCACCCGAGTTGCTCTGGCCGCCCAGACGGTTCATGGCCACCGCCAGCGCTTCGTGGGCTTCCGGGCCCAGCGCGCCGATGGACATGGCGGCGGAGTCGAAGCGGGGGAACAGCTTGGCAGCCGGCTCCACCTGCTCCAGTGCCACCGGGTTGTCGACCTTCTTCAGGGTGAGCAGATCGCGCAGGGTGGCGACCGGGCGCTCGTTCACCAGACGGGCGTATTCCTTGTAATCGGCATAGTTGCCGGAGCGCACCGCCACTTGCAGGGTCTGCACCACGTCCGGGTTGTAGGTGTGGTACTCGCCGCCGTGGACGAATTTGAGCAGGCCACCCTGGGTGAGGGCCTTGCGGGCCAGCCAGGCCTGACGGGCCAGATTGAACTGATCCTGCTGGATGTCGGCAAAATCGGCGCCCTGGATGCGGCTCGATACACCGCGAAAACACATCTCGACCACGGCTTTGGAGAGGCCCACCGCTTCAAACAGCTGGGAGCAGCGGTAGCTGGCCACCGTGCTGATGCCCATCTTGGACATCACCTTGTAGAGCCCCTTGTTGATGCCGTTGCGGTAGTTGAGCATGGCCTGGCGCAGGCTCATCTTGAGCACGCCCTCTTCTACCTGCTTGGCGAGCGTCTCGTAGGCGAGGTAGGGGTAGATGGCGGTGGCGCCAAAGCCCAGCAACACCGAGAAGTGGTGCGGGTCGCGCACGCTGGCGGTTTCCACCAGGATGTTGGCGTCGCAGCGCAGGTTGTTGTCCACCAGGGTGCGCTGCACCGCCCCTACCGCCATGGCGGCCGGGATGGGCAGGCTGTCGGCACTGACGTCCCGATCCGAGAGGATCAACAGCACGGTACCGGCCTTGGCGGCAGCCTTGGCCTCTTCACAGATGCGCAGGATCGCCGCTTCCAGGCCTTCTTCGGGCTTGAAGTTGAGGCTGATCACCTGATGGCGATAGTGTTCCCCTTCCAGTGCCAGCAACTGGTGGAAGTCGGAGTAGAGCAGGATCGGTGACTGGAACAGCACCCGGTGGGCGTGGCCGAAGGTCTCGTTGAACACGTTCTGCTCGCGGCCGATACAGGTGGCCAGCGACATGACGTGGTTTTCCCGCAGCGGATCGATGGGCGGGTTGGTGACCTGGGCGAACATCTGGCGGAAGTAGTCGTACAGGGTGCGCTGGCTGGAGGAGAGCACCGCCATCGGGGTGTCATCACCCATGGAGCCCACCGCTTCCTGGCCGTTCTCACCCAGTACCCGGATGATCTGATCCAGCTCCTCATAGGAGTAGCCGAACAGCTTCTGATAGGTTTTCAGCTGATCGTCGGAGAATTCGCGGGCGCCGGTGCTGGCGTCATCCATCTGCTCGAACGGCACCAGCCGCTTGCAGTGCTTGTCCATCCACTGCTTGTAGGTGTGACGGCTCTTGAGATCGTCATCGATCTCGAAGCTGGTCCAGATCTTGCCGTTGCTGGTATCCACCACGAACAGCTCGCCCGGGCCGACCCGGCCCTTCTCCAGCACTTCGTCCGGGGTGTAGTCCCAGGTGCCCACTTCAGAGGCCAGCGTGATGAACTTGTCCTTGGTGATGACGTAGCGGGCCGGACGCAGACCGTTTCTGTCGAGCGCGCAGGTGGCGTAGCGACCGTCGGTCATGACGATGCCGGCCGGGCCATCCCAGGGCTCCATATGCATAGAGTTGAAGTCGTAGAAGGCGCGCAGGTCGTCATCCATGTTCGGGTGCTTCTGCCACGCAGGTGGGATCAACAGGCGCATGGCACGGAACAAGTCCATGCCGCCGGCCAGGAACAGATCCAGCATGTTGTCGAGGCTGGATGAATCCGACCCCGTGGTGTTGACGAAGGGGGCGGCCTCTTGCAGATCGGGGATCAGCGGGGTGGCGAACTTGTAGCTGCGTGCCTTGGCCCACTGGCGGTTGCCGGCGATGGTGTTGATCTCGCCGTTGTGGGCGAGGTAGCGGAACGGCTGCGCCAGCGGCCAGCGTGGGCTGGTGTTGGTGGAGAAACGCTGGTGGAACACGCAGATGGCCGCCTGCATGCGAATGTCGGCCAAATCCAGATAGAAGCGCGGCAAATCCACCGGCATGCACAGTCCTTTGTAGACGGTGACCAGGTTGGAGAGGCTGACCACGTAGAAGTAGTCGTCGCTGATGCGTTTCTCGATGCGGCGGCGCACGATATAGAGGCGGCGCTCGAGATCCTTGTCGACCCAGCCGGGCGGGGCGTTGACAAAGACCTGTTCGATGCTGGGCAGGGAGGCCTTGGCGATGGGGCCGAGTACATTGGTATCGATAGGCACCTTGCGCCAACCGACCAGACTCAGGGTTTCCTTTTCCAGCTCTTCGTCGATGATGTCGCGAGTGGCTTGCGCCAAGACGGGATCGGGGTTGAGAAACAGCATGCCGACCGCGTAGTTGCGGCCCAGGTGCCATCCCTTCTCTTCGGCGACAGCTCTGAAGAAGCTGTCGGGTTTTTGCAGCAACAGACCGCAGCCGTCGCCGGTCTTGCCGTCGGCGGAGATACCGCCGCGGTGCTGCATGCGAGCCAATGCTGACATCGCGAGACGGACAAGCTTGTGGCTGGCTTCACCTTCCATGTGGGCCAACAGGCCGAAGCCACAGTTATCCCTCTCCAGCTTTGGATCATATAGTGACATTGCATTTCTCCCTTGCTCGGCCTTGCATCGCACTGTCATCAACAGACTGCATAAATTGCGATTGGCTCTTGTGGTTCCGTCCGCCTGAGGTGGCGAATCTCCAAACTAATGGGATTTTTCGGCAAGGTCAATTGGACATCCCGGCTGTTTTCATTATCACAAACTCATAACAAAATGTCGGGGTGCGGGTCTATATGGGGTATTAACTGGCGATTGCTCTGGTTATTTTTGTTTTTGTAGAGTTTTGTATTGTCATATAGGGCTTTGTTGGTTGACTCAATGGGGGCAAGGATTTGTAGTAATTTTACCAATCCACTCGACAAGTGAATGGCCGAGATCACAATAACGAAGTAGATGACTTGCATTTGCAAAACCACCGTCTATGAGAAAATTTTCATTATTCAACAAACTGTTAGAAGATGGTTTTGTGGTGGTGTTGGGCCTTCGCCAAATTGGGGATGAGTCTCGAAAGCGTCGATAACTACCCATTTGCTGATATTTATCCAGCTATTGGTGAATATTTATATGTTTTCCCGACTCTATCCTCTCTTGATCCAGCGCAGCGCTGCGCGCGGCCAAGCTCGTACAATGACGCCCCTTTACTGGAGGTGTCATGCAGTTACACGAACTCGTCAATACATTCGGCCAGGATCTCAAGCAGCGCCATGGCCAGAAGATCCACAAGCTCTCCATTCACGGTGCCTTCACCTGCCCGAACCGGGACGGTACGCTGGGCCGTGGCGGCTGTACCTTCTGCAATGTCTCCTCCTTTGCCGACGAGTCGGCCCAGCAGCTTTCGGTAGTGCAGCAACTGCTGGCTCGCCGGGATGAAGTGACCCGGGCCAAACGTTATCTCGCCTACTTTCAGGCCTATACCAGCACCTATGCCGAAGTGGAGTACCTGCAGCGCATGTATGAAGAGGCGCTGTCGGTGAGCGACATGGTGGGCTTGTGTGTAGGGACGCGTCCAGATTGCGTACCGGATGCGGTACTGGACCTGCTGGCCGGTTATCAGGCCCGGGGTTACGAGGTATGGCTGGAGCTGGGGTTGCAGAGCGCCAACGACAAGACGCTGCAGCGCATCAACCGGGGCCATGGTTATGCCGCCTATGTTGACGCTGTGACCAGAGCCCATCAACGGGGCATCAAGGTGTGCGCCCACCTGATTGTCGGTCTGCCCGGTGAAGTCGCCATGGACAGCCTGAATACGCTGCAGCGCATCGTGGAGACGGGTGTGGAGGGGATAAAACTGCACCCGCTGCACGTGGTAGAGGGGAGCACCCTCGGCAAGGCGTGGCAGGCGGGTCGACTGGAGGTGCCGAGCCTGGCGCAGTATGTGGAAGCGGCGGTCGCCATGATCCAGCACACGCCGCCCGAGGTGGTGTACCACCGCATCTCGGCGTCGGCACGCCGTCCGACTCTGTTGGCGCCGGCCTGGTGCGAGAATCGCTGGACAGCCATGGCTGACATTGCTAGTGAACTGGCCCGCTCCGGCGCCCAGGGTCATGCGCTGGGGCGCCCTTTTTCGCTTTCTGGCAATATCGACTAGGTAATCAGATTTCATCAAAAAAACAGTGAGTTATTAGATGAAATTCAGTCTTTGCGGTATAGTTTCGGTAAAATTGTCTTGATATAGTACTTGGCTTGAAAAAGATATCATTATCAATAAGCTTGTATTATTTCCAATTTGGACGGGATATATCGGAGGTGGCGCCATCTTGTGTCGCGATCCGCAACTAAACTGCCCGTCTCGCCTTTGGGTGTAATGCCTATCAGGTCTGCCAATGACATTCAGTGTCATGTACCTGTGCTTAATGTGTATCAGGCTGTTGATCCCTTCTCGGGGAGCTCTGTTCTTTATGTCACGGGATCGTCTGCGCCAAACTGCGCCCGTGAAGCTTGAATATCGGTGTGGCGATAGAGCCGGCCCAATCATGCAGTGACAGGATGCTATGCAAGCAGAAACTAACCGTATTGACGAGTTGTTGGAGTGCCTGGTCTTTCTGACCCGCTTTTATGGGGTGCCCAACAGCAAGGATGCCCTGACGACCGGTTTGCCACTGGTGTCCGGCCTGCTGACGCCCAACCTGTTTGGCCGTGCCGCCGAGCGGGGCGGACTGTCGGCCCGGGAAGTGATCCAGCCGCTTGCCGAAATCTCCCCCTTGTTGCTGCCTTGCGTGCTGCAGATGCGTAACGGTGGCGCCTGCATTCTGCTGGAGTGGAATGAAGACAGGAGTCAGGGCAAGGTCATCTTTCCTCAGGCGGGAGATGCGGCCCAGTGGCTCACTGCTGCCCAGCTGGGTGATGAGTATCTGGGCCGACTGTTTTTTGTCAAAAAGCAGTTCAAGTTCGATGAGCGCTCCCCCAAGGTGCTGGAGACCCGTGACGGGCACTGGTTCTGGAGCACTCTGTTTGAATCCCGTGGCATCTATCGGGACGTATTGATCGCGTCCATCCTCATCAACCTGTTTGCCATCGCCAGCCCGCTGTTCACCATGAACGTCTACGACAAGATAGTGCCCAATCTGGCATTCGATTCCCTTTGGGTGCTTGCGGTCGGGGCCATGGTGGTGTTCACCTTCGATTTCGTGATGCGCCAGCTGCGCAGCTACTTCATTGACATCGCCGGTAAAAAATCGGATGTGCTGTTGTCGGCCAAGATCTTCGCCAAGGTGATGGGCATGCGGATGGAGTCGCGGCCGGCCTCGACCGGTGCGTTTGCCAAACATCTGCAGGAGTTCGAATCAGTACGGGAATTTTTTACCTCCGCCACCGTCTCTACCCTCATCGACCTGCCGTTTGCGGTCTTCTTCCTGTTCATCATCTGGATTTTCGCCGGGGTCATGGTCGTGGTACCGATCGTTGCCATGCTAATCCTCATTATTTACAGCTTCTATATTCAGGCGCCGCTCAAGCAGTCCATCGAAGAGGGGTCGCGTCTTGCTTCCCAGAAGAACGCCAACCTGATCGAGAGTATTTCAGGCCTTGAGACCGTCAAGATTTTCGGGGCCGAGAGCATGTTCCAGCATCGCTGGGAGCAGGCCGTTTCCCATATCTCGACCTGGGGCGTGCAGACCCGCCGCATCACCAACTCCATGTCTTCGCTGGCCAGTTACATCCAGCAGGTGGTGACGGTGGCATTGGTGATTGTCGGCGTTTATCAGATTTCGGAAGGGCTGGTCACCATGGGGGGCATGATTGCTGCCGTCATGCTGTCAAGCCGTGCCATTGCGCCCATGGTGCAGTTGTCTGTGCTCTCCACCCGCTACAACCAGGCCAAGTCCGCCCTGGAAATCCTGGAAAAAATCATGGTGACACCGGGCGAGCAGGAAGAGGGCAAACAGTATATCCACCATCCCGTGATCTCCGGTCGGATCGAGTTTGACAATGTATCATTCAAGTACCCTGGGATGGAAACCAGCACCCTGCACAACATCAATCTGCGGATCGAGCCGGGCGAGAAGGTGGCCATCATAGGCCGGATCGGGGCGGGTAAAACCACGCTCGAGAAAATATTAATGGGCTTGTATCGGCCCACTGATGGCTCGGTGCGGCTCGATGGATTCGAGCTGGATCAGCTGCCGGCCTCGGTGATCCGGCGCAACATAGGTTGTGTCCCGCAGGACGTGACCCTGTTTTTTGGCTCGGTACGCGACAACATCATGCTGGGCAATCCGTTGGTGGATGATGTACGGGTCATGCGGGCAGCCAAACGGGCCGGCGTCACCAATTTTACCAATCGGGATCCCAACGGGCTGGATCGGCAGATCGGTGAAGGGGGCCGCCAGCTCTCCGGTGGTCAGCGTCAGGCCATTCTGCTGGCGCGAGCCCTGCTCAACGACCCCCCCATTCTGGTGATGGACGAACCCACCTCCAACATGGATAACCAGTCCGAGATGCAGGTCAAGCATGAGTTGGCACGATTGGGGCCGGAAACGACCCTGATCCTGATCACTCATAAAACCTCCATGCTCGATGTCGCTTCACGGGTCATCGTGGTTGAACAGGGGCAGGTGGTGGCCGATGGGCCCAAAGAGGCTGTGCTGCAGCAGTTGAAAGAGGGCAAGGTGCGTGTACAGGAGGCGTCCAATGGCTAAATTTGGCCTGTTCAAGAAGGCGCCATCCGATACCATGTTGCCGTCACCAGAACACCTTGAATTCGTCGATGACGGTGCGGCTGCAGTATTACTGAGTACCCCGACTAGGGCCAGGGCATTGCTGTGGGCCTGCTTCCTGTTTTTTATGAGCGCCATCGTCTGGGCTGCCTGGGCTGAGCTCGATGAGGTCACCGTTGGCCAGGGCAAGGTCATCCCTTCCCGTCAGTTGCAGGTGATCCAGAACCTGGAGGGGGGGATCGTCAAGGAGATCTTCGTCAAAGAGGGTGACATCGTTGAAAAAGGGCAGCCGCTCTTGCGCATCGATGACACTCGCTTTCGCTCCGATTTTCGTGAACGGGAGCAGGAGCTGGTGACCCTCAAGGGGGATATTGCCAGGCTGCGCGCCGAAATCCAGAGCGTGGTGGTCAAGACCGGCCCCAATCTGGGGTGGCGCGAGCAGGTCGTGGTCGACAAGCAACCCATCGATTTCCCGGATGGTTTCGAAAACGTCTTTGCCGAATATGCGGCTCGAGAAAAATCAGTTCAGGATGAGCGCCTCAACAACTTGAACAACCAGCTCTATATTCTGGGGCAACAGATTGAACAGAAAGAGCAGGAGACCATAGAGCTCAACGCCAAGATCAGGACGGTGGCGCGTAGTGTGGATCTGGCGCGGCAGGAACTCAATATCAGCCGCCCCTTAGCCAAGGAGGGGATAGTACCTCAGGTCGAACTGATCAAGCTGGAACGGCAGGTCAACGAAATGCAGGGGGAATTGGAGAGCAACCGGCTGCTTATTCCCAAGCTCGATTCCGTGTTGCGGGAGACCATCTCCAAGCGCAACGACATTGCCTTGAAATTCCGGGCCGATTCGCAGACCGAGCTCAATGAACGGCAAGGCAAATTGAGCCAGCTGTCCGAAGGCCAGGTTGGGCTACGGGATCGGGTGGATCGCACCAGCGTGATCGCGCCGCTCAAGGGTACCATCAAGAAACTCAAGATCAACACGCTGGGTGGTGTGGTGCAACCCGGCATGGATCTGATGGAAATTGTTCCGCTGGAAGACACTCTGCTGGTCGAGGCCAAAGTGTCGCCCAAAGATATCGCGTTCTTGCGGCCAGGGCTGGAGGCCGTGGTCAAGATTACTGCCTATGACTTCACAATTTATGGAGGATTACATGGCAAGGTTGAACAGATAAGTGCTGACTCGATCCAGGATGAAGAGGGCAACTCCTTTTACCTGGTACGAGTACGCACCGAGAAAAGTTACTTGGGCGATGAGCTTAACGCACTTCCCATCATCCCCGGTATGTTAGCCAGTGCAGATATTATTACTGGTAAAAAAAGTGTCCTAGACTATTTGCTTAAGCCGATTTTACGGGCAAAGCAGTCGGCACTGAGAGAACGATAAGCCAACAATCTAAAAACAACATGACTGGAGATACCATGAAGAAGACGATTGTTGCCATGTTAGTAAGTGGCGCCGTGCTGTTCCCGGGCCTTACCCAGGCCCAAACATTGGAACAGTCAGTGGCACAGTCACTGGCTACCCATCCCAAAATCAAGGAAGCTTTTGATCTCTATCAGGCGCGACTGTATCAGCATGATGGAGCCAAAGGTGGTTACTATCCCACCATCGATCTGCGCGGCGGTGTCGGCTATGAGAAGACTGACAGCCCGTCAACTCGTGCGGCCGGGGCGAACTCGACCACCATCGATGATTCCATGACCCGTAAAGAGGCCGGTATCAGCCTGCGCCAGATGCTGTTTGATGGTTTCAACGTCAGCAGCAACGTGGCTCGTACCGATGCCGAAGCCAACGCCCAGCGTCTGGCCATGATCTCCGAGGCGGAGAATACAGCCCTGCGCGTGGCTGAGGTTTACCTCAACATGCTGCGTCAGCAGGAGATCCTCGAGCTGTCCAAACAGAACCTGGAAACTCACGAGCAGATCCGCAGCGACATCAGCAAGCGGACCGATTCTGGCTTGGGATCCACTGCAGACCAGACCCAAATTGATGGTCGTGTTGCCAGAGCCTATGCCAATCAGGCGGCTGCCGAAAACAACTACCGGGATGCCGAGAGCGAATTCATCCGGGTAGTCAACGAGATGCCAAAAGATTTGGTACAGCCGGTGCCGGATGCTCAGCTCATTCCGGGCAGCCTGGATGCCGCCTTGAAGACGGCGACCGAAGTGCATCCGACCTTGCTGTCATCCTTGCAGGATATCGAAGCCGCCAAGTATCAGCATGAAGGCTCCAAGTCCGGTTTTTATCCCAACGTCACGTTTGAAGTGGATCAGAACTGGAACGAGGACATTGATGCAGTAAAAGGACGCAATGACGACCTGACCGCCATGGTACGCATGCGTTACAACCTGTTCCGTGGTGGTTCCGATCTGGCGCAGAGCAAGGCGACGTCTGCTCTCTATTCCCAGGCGAAAGATATTCATATGAATGCTTTCCGTCAGGTTGAAGAGGGAACCCGCCTGGCCTGGAACGCCAAAGAGTCTTTGACCAAACAGAAGACCTTCCTGAAAGAGCACGTGGATGCCAGCTATGACACCGTACAGGCGTACAAGAAGCAATTCGGATTGGGCCAGCGTACCTTGCTTGACGTACTGAACACCGAGAACGAACTGTTTGAGGCCCGTCGCAGCTACATCACGGCCGAGTACGACTCCTTGTTGGCGGATTATCGGATCCTCAATGCCACTGGCAGTCTGCTCAATGCGTTTAATGTGAAGCAGCCCGCCGATTGGCAAGCTAAACAGTAATGGAGTGCGCATCAGGTTTGATGCGAGTGAAAGGGATGGCTGCAGCCGGGCTGCCGCCATCCCTTGTCTCTGACGGCCACTTCTGGCCAGCGTAGTAACAGCCAGTGGGTCTTTTGAAGATGCATGTGACTGAGCAGCATCGGGCAGGCAGTGTCGGCATGGCGTCAAGCTTCGGCTTGGCTCCGTTTTTGCGCGCACGCTGGTTGCGCTGGTCACTCTGGTTGCTGTTGGTTTCGCTGCCTTTGCTGCTTTCTGCCAGCCAGCCTCTTACCCCCGAAGATCTCAAACTGGTACAGCGGGCACAGGAAACGTACGGTGTCAGAGCCGGCAAACGGGTCACTACTTGGCGCACGCTGGTCATGCAGAATCGTGCCGCCGGTCTGACAGACCGTCAGAAACTGGAGAAGGTAAACCAGTTTTTTAACCAGATGCGTTTTATCGACGACATCAAGTTGTGGCGCAAAAAAGACTATTGGGCGACCCCGTTGGAATTTTTAGGCGCAGCGGGTGGTGATTGTGAAGACTTCAGCATTTCAAAGTACTTTACCCTGCTGGAATTGGGGGTGCCGGATGAAAAAATGCGGATGGTCTATGTCAAGGCATTGGATTACAACCAGTTTCATATGGTGGTTGCTTACTATGACACGCCATCCTCAGTTCCTGTGATTTTGGATAACTTGATTGGGTCGATCCGGCCAGCCAGCCAGCGCCGGGATCTGATGCCGATATACAGCTTTAACGGTAGTCACTTGTGGTTGATGAAGGCGCGTGGTCAAGGGGAACTGGCTGGACAGTCCTCACGCCTGGGATTATGGAATGATTTACGCAATCGCATGACTTCGGGGCGATTGGCTCAGCCTGTGTTGAATTTGGATGATTAACCTATGACGCTCTACAGACAATTACTGGCCACCATGTTGATCCTGTTCGGGTTGTTGTTTGCAGCCACCTATTGGGTGCAATTCAACTCGACTCGTACCTACCTGGCGCAGCAACAGGAAACCACTGTCATCAACACCGCCACATCTCTGGGATTGGCGTTGACACCTTATCTAGAAAATGGTGACAAGGTGGGGGCTGAATCCGTCATCCAAGCGATATTTGATGGGGGGTATTATCGCTTGGTCCGTCTGGACTTGTTGGCTTCCAAGGATGTCATTGAGCAGGAAAATACCAACAATATTCAGGGAGTGCCGCAGTGGTTCATTAATTTGGGCCTGTTTCCGGAAGTATCCAACGAATCGATTCTGACCTCTGGCTGGCTGCAACTGGGCAAATTAAAGGTTGTTGGTCACCCCGGGCAAGCCTACTACGAGCTGTGGCGTGGTATGAGCGAACTGGCGAGCTGGTTTCTGATAGGTTTTCTCATCACCACCATTTTGTTGATGCGTGCGCTCAACTATTTGCTCAAGCCGCTCAAGCAGATCTGCGAGCAGGCGGTGGAGATCGAGCTGCATCACTTTGGCCATGCCATTCCTGAACCCAAGACCCATGAATTGAAACAGGTGGTACAAGCCATCAATACGCTTTCCAGCAAGCTGGCCCTGCAGTTCAAGGAACAGGCTGATGAGGCTGAAAAATTGCGGGAGCGGGTTTATGTGGACGCCGTATCCGGCTTGGGCAACCGGGCTTATTTCGTGGGTCAGGTAAACGCATGGATTGCCGAGGCGGGACAAGGCGGCGTCATGCTGGTCGCTGTCGATATGCTGGATGACCTGTACCGTGAGGAGGGGTTTGCTGCTCGTGACAACATGGTCAAGTCGATAGCACAGGCTCTGAAAGAGCAGTTGAAAGGCTGGGATGGGTCGGCACTGGCGCGGATTTCGGCCACGGAATATGCCTTGCTGTGCCCTACCGATGATCTGGCCCAGCTGAAAGATTTGGCGGAGGTGATCAACGGTCGCATTGCCGACCTGGTTGTGAATCCCATGGGTGAGGGCGGTGCACTCTCCGTTATCGGTATTGCAGGCAGGGATGGCAATGACGATTTGTCAGCGTTGCTGACCAAGGCCGACAACGCCTTGGGCAAAGCGCGTAATGAACGTCGTGGCGCAGTAGTCATGGAGGGCGGTGTTGATCAAGGGTTGATGGGTCGTCTGGCTTGGCGCGATCTGGTACAAGATGCCATCGCTCGGCACTTGTGGCGCTTCAAGGCGCAACCTGCCTGCAGATTTGATAACGGTGTTCGTTTGCATGCCGAATTGTTTGCCTCTATTTCTCGTGATGGCACCGATTATTTTGCCGGTCAATTCTTGCCGGCCATCGAACAGTTCAAATTGGGTGGTGAATTCGATCAGGCGATACTTGAAGCTTCTATTCCATTGCTCCAGCAACAGGCGGACCTGGTCTTGGCGGTCAATATTACCGCTGGCTCGCTGTGTTCCGATGAGTTCAGAGCGTGGTTGACCGGCTATCTGGCGGATCATGCCGAGCTGCAAGATCGGCTGCTGTTTGAAATCCCGGAAGCCGCCATCATGAAGCATAAAGATCATGTCACCGCCTTGGTGAAGGCCTTGCAAGAACATGGATTCCAGTGGGGGGTGGATCATTATGGACGTCACTTCCAGTCACTGGGATATCTGGAGGAGCTGGCTCCAGCCTATGTCAAGGTCGACCATGGTTATACCAGTCAGGTGATGGAGCCGGGAGCGGATACCTCCTTCCTGGCAGCAGTGTGCCGCGCGGCTCACAATGCAGGAGTAACAACCATTGCGACCCGGGTTGAAGATCAACATCAGGTTGAGTTGCTGGCCAAATTGCATATCGATGGTTATCAGGGTTTTGTTCATCCCGCATTCCCACTGGCTTGAACGTTATCAAATTAAAAGGGGCCCATAAGGGCCCTTTTTTTATTCTAAAGATGAATAAGAATAGGTATTTTTAGGGCACCTCCCTGTTTGAGATTCGCTTGAGGCACTGTCAAGTGATTGATTTGACATTATAAAAAAGACCCTTCGATTTAATACATTGCATTCCCCCAAGACGGAACAAATCCAATACATTTTTGCAACGGATGCGAAGCGTATCGACATCTATGGTGTAGACATCGAGATCTGTCACGTTGGAGCAAAGGATATGCGCACTCAAATCATCGACAAAACGGTTGTGGTTTCTTCCATTGAAGGCAATGTTCAAATCGTGCTGGCTGATGGAAGCAGCCGCCCATTGCAAAAAGGCGAGATCCTCCAGCCAGGAGCCAAGCTCAATATTGCAGATGACGCCAAACTGGTATTGGCTCCCTATGACGATTCTCCTGCATCCGCCACTCCAGATGCCGCAGCCCCTGATGCTCCGGTACCGGGACAGCCACAAGCTCCAGATGCAGGAAGTGCGACCTCTCCTGATATTGCCGCATTGCAACAATCGATCTTGCAAGGGATTGACCCGACGCAGAACTTTGAAGCCTCTGCTGCCGGTGGGGCACCTGCCGCCGGTGGTGGTGGTGGGATCGGTGGAGTGGCCGGTGCCAGTGGTAATGGTGGCTTTGTCACCATTGACCGTATTGGTGATGCAACCATTGCTGCCGCAGGCTTTGACACCACATATCAGACAGAGCCGGTTGTAGAGACACAACAAGTAGTAGAGCCCTTGCTGGTCAATGAACTGACGGATCAGGGTGAACAGCTGGTTGTTGCGGAAGACGATGTATTGAATGGCAATTTGCTGGACAACACGGTCAATACCGATGGGCCGTCAGCTGCGTCGGTTCTGCTCTTCAGCTGGGGAGGCAACGTCAATGTGGCTGTCGGAACCAGTGTGACAATCGACGGGATCGGTACGCTTGTCGTCAATGGTGATGGCAGCTTCACATTCACCCCGGCTCCCAACTACGACGGTGCTGTTCCCCCAGTGCAATACACAGTGACTGATGGGGAATCTACAGTTGATTCCATTCTCGTCATAAATGTAACTCCATCCGGAGATATCGACTTCAACGCCGAGGCGCTGAATGCGGTAGGCAACGAGGCGGATGCCACAGTGCAGGTGCTGCTGACCAACACGGTGAGCATCAGCGACAGTGATGGGTCGGAGAGCTGGACCAGCTTGGTATACACCTTCAACAGCTTGCCGGCGGGAACCACGGCGGTGGGCGGTACTCTGGTGGGTAACATCCTGACAGTGAACGTGGTGGCGGGGGCATTGCCGCCGGCGTTCGGGCTGGTGTTCCCGGCGGACTATTCAACGGCCGGGGTGTTGGGCAGTGCGAACAACACCGGTGCGCCCATCAGTTACACCGTGGTGGCGGCCACCAATGAAGGCACGGCCAACAGCAGTGGCACGGTCACTATCGGAGTGGAAGGGGATATCAGTGTCAGCGCTACCAGCTTGGTGCTGGATGAAACGGATGCACCGGTGGCGGTATCGCTGGCGGGGCAGCTGAGTGTCAATGCGACCGACGCGGATGGTTCGGAGCAGGTGACCGACGTGACGGTGACACTGAGTGGGGTGCCGGCAGGAGCAGTGATGGGGGCAGGCTGGGTGGCTGGCGCGGTGGCGGGCAGTTACAGCTGGAGCGGTGCGAGCACAGCGGGTGTGCCGGGCTTTAGCTTGCCAGCGGACTGGAGTGGGGTGGTGAATGGCAATGTGGCAGGGACCACGGACGAGGGGGGCACGGCCAATCAGAACTTCACTGTGACCCTCAATGCTAGCCATGACATCGACTTCAACGCCGAGGCGCTGAATGCGGTAGGCAACGAGGCGGATGCCACAGTGCAGGTGCTGTTGACCAACACGGTGAGCATCAGCGACAGTGATGGGTCGGAGAGCTGGACCAGCTTGGTATACACCTTCAACAGCTTGCCGGCGGGAACCACGGCGGTGGGCGGTACTCTGGTGGGTAACATCCTGACAGTGAACGTGGTGGCGGGGGCATTGCCGCCGGCGTTCGGGCTGGTGTTCCCGGCGGACTATTCAACGGCCGGGGTGTTGGGCAGTGCGAACAACACCGGTGCGCCCATCAGTTACACCGTGGTGGCGGCCACCAATGAAGGCACGGCCAACAGCAGTGGCACGGTCACTATCGGAGTGGAAGGGGATATCAGTGTCAGCGCTACCAGCTTGGTGCTGGATGAAACGGATGCACCGGTGGCGGTATCGCTGGCGGGGCAGCTGAGTGTCAATGCGACCGACGCGGATGGTTCGGAGCAGGTGACCGACGTGACGGTGACACTGAGTGGGGTGCCGGCAGGAGCAGTGATGGGGGCAGGCTGGGTGGCTGGCGCGGTGGCGGGTAGTTACAGCTGGAGCGGTGCGAGCACAGCGGGTGTGCCGGGCTTTAGCTTGCCAGCGGACTGGAGTGGGGTGGTGAATGGCAATGTGGCAGGGACCACGGACGAGGGGGGCACGGCCAATCAGAACTTCACTGTGACCCTCAATGCTAGCCATGACATCGACTTCAACGCCGAGGCGCTGAATGCGGTAGGCAACGAGGCGGATGCCACAGTGCAGGTGCTGTTGACCAACACGGTGAGCATCAGCGACAGTGATGGGTCGGAGAGCTGGACCAGCTTGGTATACACCTTCAACAGCTTGCCGGCGGGAACCACGGCGGTGGGCGGTACTCTGGTGGGTAACATCCTGACAGTGAACGTGGTGGCGGGGGCATTGCCGCCGGCGTTCGGGCTGGTGTTCCCGGCGGACTATTCAACGGCCGGGGTGTTGGGCAGTGCGAACAACACCGGTGCGCCCATCAGTTACACCGTGGTGGCGGCCACCAATGAAGGCACGGCCAACAGCAGTGGCACGGTCACTATCGGAGTGGAAGGGGATATCAGTGTCAGCGCTACCAGCTTGGTGCTGGATGAAACGGATGCACCGGTGGCGGTATCGCTGGCGGGGCAGCTGAGTGTCAATGCGACCGACGCGGATGGTTCGGAGCAGGTGACCGACGTGACGGTGACACTGAGTGGGGTGCCGGCAGGAGCAGTGATGGGGGCAGGCTGGGTGGCTGGCGCGGTGGCGGGCAGTTACAGCTGGAGCGGTGCGAGCACAGCGGGTGTGCCGGGCTTTAGCTTGCCAGCGGACTGGAGTGGGGTGGTGAATGGCAATGTGGCAGGGACCACGGACGAGGGGGGCACGGCCAATCAGAACTTCACTGTGACCCTCAATGCTAGCCATGACATCGACTTCAACGCCGAGGCGCTGAATGCGGTAGGCAACGAGGCGGATGCCACAGTGCAGGTGCTGTTGACCAACACGGTGAGCATCAGCGACAGTGATGGGTCGGAGAGCTGGACCAGCTTGGTATACACCTTCAACAGCTTGCCGGCGGGAACCACGGCGGTGGGCGGTACTCTGGTGGGTAACATCCTGACAGTGAACGTGGTGGCGGGGGCATTGCCGCCGGCGTTCGGGCTGGTGTTCCCGGCGGACTATTCAACGGCCGGGGTGTTGGGCAGTGCGAACAACACCGGTGCGCCCATCAGTTACACCGTGGTGGCGGCCACCAATGAAGGCACGGCCAACAGCAGTGGCACGGTCACTATCGGAGTGGAAGGGGATATCAGTGTCAGCGCTACCAGCTTGGTGCTGGATGAAACGGATGCACCGGTGGCGGTATCGCTGGCGGGGCAGCTGAGTGTCAATGCGACCGACGCGGATGGTTCGGAGCAGGTGACCGACGTGACGGTGACACTGAGTGGGGTGCCGGCAGGAGCAGTGATGGGGGCAGGCTGGGTGGCTGGCGCGGTGGCGGGTAGTTACAGCTGGAGCGGTGCGAGCACAGCGGGTGTGCCGGGCTTTAGCTTGCCAGCGGACTGGAGTGGGGTGGTGAATGGCAATGTGGCAGGGACCACGGACGAGGGGGGCACGGCCAATCAGAACTTCACTGTGACCCTCAATGCTAGCCATGACATCGACTTCAACGCCGAGGCGCTGAATGCGGTAGGCAACGAGGCGGATGCCACAGTGCAGGTGCTGTTGACCAACACGGTGAGCATCAGCGACAGTGATGGGTCGGAGAGCTGGACCAGCTTGGTATACACCTTCAACAGCTTGCCGGCGGGAACCACGGCGGTGGGCGGTACTCTGGTGGGTAACATCCTGACAGTGAACGTGGTGGCGGGGGCATTGCCGCCGGCGTTCGGGCTGGTGTTCCCGGCGGACTATTCAACGGCCGGGGTGTTGGGCAGTGCGAACAACACCGGTGCGCCCATCAGTTACACCGTGGTGGCGGCCACCAATGAAGGCACGGCCAACAGCAGTGGCACGGTCACTATCGGAGTGGAAGGGGATATCAGTGTCAGCGCTACCAGCTTGGTGCTGGATGAAACGGATGCACCGGTGGCGGTATCGCTGGCGGGGCAGCTGAGTGTCAATGCGACCGACGCGGATGGTTCGGAGCAGGTGACCGACGTGACGGTGACACTGAGTGGGGTGCCGGCAGGAGCAGTGATGGGGGCAGGCTGGGTGGCTGGCGCGGTGGCGGGTAGTTACAGCTGGAGCGGTGCGAGCACAGCGGGTGTGCCGGGCTTTAGCTTGCCAGCGGACTGGAGTGGGGTGGTGAATGGCAATGTGGCAGGGACCACGGACGAGGGGGGCACGGCCAATCAGAACTTCACTGTGACCCTCAATGCTAGCCATGACATCGACTTCAACGCCGAGGCGCTGAATGCGGTAGGCAACGAGGCGGATGCCACAGTGCAGGTGCTGTTGACCAACACGGTGAGCATCAGCGACAGTGATGGGTCGGAGAGCTGGACCAGCTTGGTATACACCTTCAACAGCTTGCCGGCGGGAACCACGGCGGTGGGCGGTACTCTGGTGGGTAACATCCTGACAGTGAACGTGGTGGCGGGGGCATTGCCGCCGGCGTTCGGGCTGGTGTTCCCGGCGGACTATTCAACGGCCGGGGTGTTGGGCAGTGCGAACAACACCGGTGCGCCCATCAGTTACACCGTGGTGGCGGCCACCAATGAAGGCACGGCCAACAGCAGTGGCACGGTCACTATCGGAGTGGAAGGGGATATCAGTGTCAGCGCTACCAGCTTGGTGCTGGATGAAACGGATGCACCGGTGGCGGTATCGCTGGCGGGGCAGCTGAGTGTCAATGCGACCGACGCGGATGGTTCGGAGCAGGTGACCGACGTGACGGTGACACTGAGTGGGGTGCCGGCAGGAGCAGTGATGGGGGCAGGCTGGGTGGCTGGCGCGGTGGCGGGCAGTTACAGCTGGAGCGGTGCGAGCACAGCGGGTGTGCCGGGCTTTAGCTTGCCAGCGGACTGGAGTGGGGTGGTGAATGGCAATGTGGCAGGGACCACGGACGAGGGGGGCACGGCCAATCAGAACTTCACTGTGACCCTCAATGCTAGCCATGACATCGACTTCAACGCCGAGGCGCTGAATGCGGTAGGCAACGAGGCGGATGCCACAGTGCAGGTGCTGTTGACCAACACGGTGAGCATCAGCGACAGTGATGGGTCGGAGAGCTGGACCAGCTTGGTATACACCTTCAACAGCTTGCCGGCGGGAACCACGGCGGTGGGCGGTACTCTGGTGGGTAACATCCTGACAGTGAACGTGGTGGCGGGGGCATTGCCGCCGGCGTTCGGGCTGGTGTTCCCGGCGGACTATTCAACGGCCGGGGTGTTGGGCAGTGCGAACAACACCGGTGCGCCCATCAGTTACACCGTGGTGGCGGCCACCAATGAAGGCACGGCCAACAGCAGTGGCACGGTCACTATCGGAGTGGAAGGGGATATCAGTGTCAGCGCTACCAGCTTGGTGCTGGATGAAACGGATGCACCGGTGGCGGTATCGCTGGCGGGGCAGCTGAGTGTCAATGCGACCGACGCGGATGGTTCGGAGCAGGTGACCGACGTGACGGTGACACTGAGTGGGGTGCCGGCAGGAGCAGTGATGGGGGCAGGCTGGGTGGCTGGCGCGGTGGCGGGTAGTTACAGCTGGAGCGGTGCGAGCACAGCGGGTGTGCCGGGCTTTAGCTTGCCAGCGGACTGGAGTGGGGTGGTGAATGGCAATGTGGCAGGGACCACGGACGAGGGGGGCACGGCCAATCAGAACTTCACTGTGACCCTCAATGCTAGCCATGACATCGACTTCAACGCCGAGGCGCTGAATGCGGTAGGCAACGAGGCGGATGCCACAGTGCAGGTGCTGTTGACCAACACGGTGAGCATCAGCGACAGTGATGGGTCGGAGAGCTGGACCAGCTTGGTATACACCTTCAACAGCTTGCCGGCGGGAACCACGGCGGTGGGCGGTACTCTGGTGGGTAACATCCTGACAGTGAACGTGGTGGCGGGGGCATTGCCGCCGGCGTTCGGGCTGGTGTTCCCGGCGGACTATTCAACGGCCGGGGTGTTGGGCAGTGCGAACAACACCGGTGCGCCCATCAGTTACACCGTGGTGGCGGCCACCAATGAAGGCACGGCCAACAGCAGTGGCACGGTCACTATCGGAGTGGAAGGGGATATCAGTGTCAGCGCTACCAGCTTGGTGCTGGATGAAACGGATGCACCGGTGGCGGTATCGCTGGCGGGGCAGCTGAGTGTCAATGCGACCGACGCGGATGGTTCGGAGCAGGTGACCGACGTGACGGTGACACTGAGTGGGGTGCCGGCAGGAGCAGTGATGGGGGCAGGCTGGGTGGCTGGCGCGGTGGCGGGCAGTTACAGCTGGAGCGGTGCGAGCGCAGCGGGTGTGCCGGGCTTTAGCTTGCCAGCGGACTGGAGTGGGGTGGTGAATGGCAATGTGGCAGGGACCACGGACGAGGGGGGCACGGCCAATCAGAACTTCACTGTGACAGTCAATACGGCCAACGATGCACCTATGTTGACCGTTTCGGATCTGCGTATATCTGAAGAGGGGTTATTTGGCGCCAATCCGGATAATTCACCTAATCCGGGCGATACCACTGACAGCGCATCAGCCAATGCCACGGCAGGTGTAACGGATATCGACAGCAGTGTCTTTACCTTTACTCTCTCCGCACCATCTAGCTTGAGCTCTGGCGGGGAGTCTGTTGTGTGGAGCGGTATAGGTTCTGCGATCTTGGTTGGTTCTGCGGGTGGTAATCCAATTATACAGGTATCGGTGAATTCGATGGGAAAATACACGGTTGACCTACTGGGCCCCATTGATCATGAGTTTGGAGATAATCAGGAAGGAGTGAGAGCATTTACCTTCAACTTGTCGGCCAGCGACGGTGACTTGAGTGATACTAAGCAGGTCAATGTGATTATTGAAGATGATATACCAGTGATTACCGGTATTGAAAGTCTTGAGGTAGTGAATGTTGCCGCCATCACAACCGGTGGGCTATCTGGCATCTCTTTTGGTGCCGATGGGCCTCTGGCTACTGGTGGATTGAAATTAACAGGATGGCCGGATTTGGCGGGGATCACCGAGACCTTATCCATAGATGGCAAGACTCTGGTAGCTACCATAGATGGCAGCGGGCAACCACCAGAAGTCTTCTATACCCTGACACTCAATGATGACAATACTTATAGCTTTGAACTTGTCACCCCTCAGCCAACGCAAACTTTCTCTATTGGATCTCAGTTCGGTGCCGGTGGGCCTGTCGAGACTATCGGGGTGACGGCTGGCGGGATTGGAGTCCTGTTTGATGGCTTGCTGTTCAATGGCAGTGTGAACAACCCTCAAAATCTGCCGAGCAGTGATGCGGATGATCTTAACCCGAATAATAACGGCTTTGGGATCAAGAATGGTAACCTAGACAATAACGAAGGGTTCAAGGTATCCGCTACGACGGCCGTTGATGGGCTCTCTTTCAACGTGTATGGGGTCGGCAATACCAATACCAGCACCATACAATGGGTGGCTTATGCTGCCGATGGTGTGACAGTCGTCGACACAGGTGAACTCACCCTGTCTGGACTCAAAGGATCGATGCAGCTGGCCAGCATAGAACCGGATGGTGAGTTCAGCCAGCTCAACGTACGATTTGTGCTAGATGGTAATGATTCGGTGCGCATCGAGAACTTTGGGGTGATAGACAAGATCACTCCCCCCGATATTGATCTCGATTTCAGCGCTACCTTGACGGATGGGGATGGCGATCAGGCCAGCACCAACTTCACTGTATCGGTCAAAAGCAATGAGCCCCCTATTGCCTCAAATATTCTGGTGGTTGGCAGCAATATGTCGGATACCCCTGACAGTATGGGAACGGCTACTATTGGGGATGACCACAAAGTGCCCAATTCGGATGGAAGTGTAGATGGTGTTGTGGCAAGTGGTGCAGGTCACGATATTTTGGTGGGAGATGTGGGTGGCACC
The DNA here is from genome assembly GCF_033349375.1 of Aeromonas sp. CD. Taxonomy (NCBI): domain Bacteria; kingdom Pseudomonadati; phylum Pseudomonadota; class Gammaproteobacteria; order Aeromonadales; family Aeromonadaceae; genus Aeromonas; species Aeromonas sp. CD. The sequence continues at coordinate 3,031,340 of NZ_CP137631.1, read as the reverse complement.
ACCACCAAGTTTATACCCGGCCAGAGCTACAATATAGCCCTCTTGGTCGACGTCTCTGGCAGTATGGATGGGGACCGCATGAATATGCTTAAGTCATCCCTGACTCATCTGGCTAATCAGCTCAAAGATCATGATGGCGAGATCAATATTACCCTGATCAGTTTTGCCACCAATGCCAGTGAACTCGTGACCATTGTGGGCCTGGATGATAGTAATGTAATCAACCTGACCGATGCCATTGATGCCCTGGTTGCCAATGGAGGGACCAATTATGAGGCTGCCTTCAATCAGGCAGTGCAGTGGTTCAACAACGGCAGTCAGGCAGAGCCCGATTATGAAAACCTGACCTTCTTCGTAACAGATGGCAATCCAACCTACTACATCAACGACAGCAATCAGGTTGCCGGCCCGGGTGATAGTACTAACTACATAGTAATCAAGGAGTCTATAGATGCGTTTGAATCACTGAGCAGCATCAGCCAGGTCAATTCCATCGGGGTGACTAGCAGTGTCAATCAGGAACTACTCAAGTTCTTTGACAATACAACGGAAACCGGCTCGCAGTTCTACTCTGCTGGTAGTTTCCTTGATCTGGCTACCTTTGGTTCTGGAGGTAGTGGTATCAATGCGGCTGCCGGGTGGGTACGTAGCGGTGATCAACAGGGAACGCATATAGTTACCGACGGTTACTTGCGGATTCGTGAGGATCGCACGAGCTCCGATACGGATCGGACTGTGCTGGCGCTGGCTGTGGCAAATGCCATCCAGATTTCTGCCGCACAAGCCGGGGCAAGTTTGCAATTCCAGTATGCATTGAGTTCTGTCAATGCGAGCGACAGCTTCACCTGGAAATTGGTGAAACTAGATGGCGGCGTCTGGGATCTGACCAATCCCCTGCAAAGCGGTACCGTCACGGGTATCAGTAATTCCGGTACCACCTCTTACAGCACTATTACCACCGATGGGTTGGCGGTTGGGCAATACGGGTTTGTGTTCGAATTGCTCGACAGTTCCAATTCTCGGACGGCTGAAGTACGGATAGACAATATAGGAATTGAGCAGGGTTTTAACGCTCCGATAGGGGAGGCCCAGATTGTGACCAGTGCCGAGCAGTTGACGGCGGCGCTGACCGAGGGGGATCAGATCACTGTGCTGCTGGGGGCCGGCAATGATGTGGTGGAAGGAGGCGCAGGCAATGACATTCTGTTTGGTGATGCGCTCAATACTGATGCGTTGTCCACTCAGCTTGGACTGAGTCTACCTGCGGGTTCCGGTTGGCTGGTCTTTGAAACGTTGGAGTCCGACCATGGCTGGACGCGAGCACAGACGGTGGATTACATCCGAACCCATCTCACTGAACTGAGCGAGGAGAGTGGTCGTAGTGGTGGTAATGACACTCTGGATGGAGGCAGTGGCAATGACATCCTCTTCGGTCAGGAAGGAAGCGACCTCCTTGATGGAGGGGATGGGGATGATTACCTGTATGGTGGATCAGGAAATGACACTCTGATTAGTGGTGCTGGTAGCGACACCTTGATTGGCGGGCTTGGAGATGACATTCTGATCGGTGGTCTGGGTAGCGATACCATGACCGGTGGCGCGGGCAGTGATACCTTCAAGTGGCTTGCTGGCGATGCGGATGGCAGTACCGACAACATTACTGATTTCACGTTGGGTAATCCGACCAGCGGTGGTGATGTACTGGATCTGTCGGATCTGCTGGTTGGTGTTCCCTCGGCAGCCAACAACAACGATCTGGCGACGGCACTGGACAACTACTTGAAGTTTGATACTGCGACCAACAAGCTGACCATTGATACAAATGGGCTTACCAGTGGTGGTTCACAGTTGACGGTACAGTTCCAGGGCAGCCTGGATCTGGATCACAGCGGTGGGCTGACGACCAACCACGACATCATCAAGCAACTGCTGGATGACGGCAACCTCAAGGTTGATCCGTAACCAGCCAAGGGGGCCGGGTAATACCTGGCCCCTGTTTTTTGACTGAGGGGGCGGCTAAGATAGCGGCAGTACAGGAGAGGGTCACCATGCAGTCATTTAATTGGGTTGATATCGATGGCATTCGCTATAGCTGGGACGGGCAGGGCAGCATTACCTGTACCGGCCAGTTTGGCTATCATGCCACGATGGCGGGTGATCGGATTGATGCGCTGGATCTGGAGAGCGATGATGGCGAGGTTGCTGGTTCACTGAATGTGGACTTTGCGGCGGCTACTATCTCATTCACGCCAGCCGTCGATGCAGCGCCACCCCACATGATGGTGTTGGTCGGTCATGAACAGGGGCAGCAGGAGTATACGTTGCAGAGTTTGAGCGATGTATGCCTGCAGGATCTGCTCGGCCACTCCGACAACATCGACTGTGCCCCCCTGGTGACTACCACGATGACAGAGCCGGTAGCTCCGCTGGCCGGACATGTTCTGTCGTGGGACTCCTTCCATTTTGATGATGATGTGCTGCTGGGTTCCCGCAGCGCCACGCCACTGGCTGCAGCTCATCAGGGGCTGCCGGGTGGCGAGATCAGCATCAATATCGATATGACCAATCAGGTGCTGGATCAGATCCCGCCGTTGCACGATATATGAATCCCATTCGACGACGGGCATAATGACCTCACTCCAATAGATTGAGGTCTTTTTTTATGTGGCGTCCCCTGCTTACCCTGTCTGCCCTGGTTATCAGTGCCCCCCTGTTTGCCCTTGAAGTGCCGCAAGCCCCCCATCTGGTGGTGAGCGGTTATGCCGAGCAAAAAGCCGAGCCCGACATGCTGACGCTGAATGTCTCCGTGACGGCGCTGGAAAAACAGGGCATCAAGGCCAAGCAGCAGGTGGATGGCAAGGTTGCCGCCTTCTTTGGCCAGCTGGAAGGGCTGGGCATCAAGCGCAGCGACGTTGAGGCGGGCAATCTGGTGATCTCTCCGGAATACCAGTATCCGCAGAACAAGAAGCCGGAACTGGTGGGCTACCGTGCCCAGCGCCAGCTTGCGGTCAAACTCTATCAACTCGACAAGCTGAGCGAGCTGATGGACACCGCACTCAAGGCAGGGCTGGAATCCGTGTCCCAGATTGAGTACGGGCTCAAGGCGCCGCAAACCATCAAGGAGCAGGCGCGCCTCGGAGCGGTTGAAGATGCCAAAACCAAGGCTGAGTCTCTGGCCAAGGCGTTTGGCATGAAACTCGGCAAGGTTTACAGCGTCGAGTACCGCAACAATAGCCCCATGCCGATCTACAGTCGGGCCCTCAAGGCTGCCGCCATGGCACCTGCCGCCGACATGATGGAAAACAGCTACCAACAACAGCAGATCACCATCACGGACAACGTGGAAGCCGTCTTCCTGCTGGAATAATCCTGCAGTTTTCTACCTGCCTTTCTGCAACAAGCCCGAGCGCTCAGTCTCGGGCTTGTTGTTTTTAGACGCGCAAGGATGCTTGCCAAAGAGAGAGGGCTGGCGATGGCCGCTTGCTGAGCTCGTGCTCACAGGGTCATGGTGGACTGAAGAGGGGAGGCGGGTGGTGCCTGCTTGCAGGGGAATATCCGGGTAGAAAAAAGCCGGTCAGTGACCGGCTTTTGAGGGGCGATGAGGCTGCTGCCATCAGCCCAGGTTGGCCGCGACGCGAGCCTGGCGCTTCTGCTTGAATTGATAGCCGATGGCCAGCACGATGATCCAGACCGGGATGAGCAGTACCGAGATCTGGATGCCCGGGGTCAGGTACATGATGACCAGGATGCCGGCCATGAAGGCGAGGCAGAGGTAATTGCCGAACGGATACCAGAACGCCTTGAACTTGGGAACCACGCCTTCGGCCTGCTTGCTCTTGCGAAACTTCAGGTGCGCGAGGCTTATCATGGCCCAGTTGATGACCAGGGCGGAGACCACCAGTGCCATCAACAGCTCGAACGCCTTGCCCGGCATCAGGTAGTTGATGAGTACGCACAGCAGGGTTGCCGCGGCGGAGACGGAGATGGCCACCACCGGCACCCCGCTCTTGTTGGTCTTGAGCAGGCTGCGCGGGCCGTTGCCCTGTTTGGCCAGACCAAACAGCATGCGGCTGTTGCAGTAGACACAGCTGTTGTAAACCGACAGGGCCGCGGTCAGTACCACCATGTTGAGCACGGTGGCCACCAGATTGCTGTCCAGTGCGTGGAAGATCATGACGAAGGGACTGCCACCTTCCACCACCTTGCCCCAGGGGTAGAGGGACATCAGCACGGCCAGGGCGCCGATGTAGAAGATGAGGATCCGGTAGATCACCTGATTGGTGGCCTTGGGAATGCTCTTCTCGGGATTGTCGGCTTCGGCAGCCGTGATGCCGACCAGCTCGAGCCCGCCGAACGAGAACATGATCACCGCCATCGCCATCACCAGACCGCTGATGCCGTTGGGGAAGAAACCGCCCTGGGCCCACAGGTTGCTGACGCTGGCGTCCGGGCCGCCGTTGCCGCTGGCCAGCAGGTAGCCGCCAAAGCCGATCATGCCGATGATGGCCACCACCTTGATGATGGCGAACCAGAATTCCATCTCGCCAAACGCCTTGACGTTGGAGAGGTTGATGGCGTTGATCAACACGAAGAAGAAGGCCGCCGACATCCAGGTCGGGATCTCGGACCACCAGTACTGGACATAAATACCCACCGCGGTCAGCTCGGCCATGCTCACCAGCACGTAGAGCACCCAGTAGTTCCAGCCGGAGGCAAAGCCGGCGAAGTCACCCCAGTATTTGTAGGCGAAGTGGCTGAAGGAGCCGGCTACCGGCTCTTCCACCACCATCTCGCCCAGCTGGCGCATGATCAGGAAGGCGATAAAACCACCGATGGCATAGCCAAGCAGCACAGAGGGGCCCGCCATCTTGATGGTCTGGGCAATGCCGAGAAACAGGCCGGTGCCGATGGCGCCGCCCAGTGCGATGAGCTGGATATGGCGGTTTTTCAAACCGCGTTTCAGCTCCTCGCCGTTTTGTTGAAGATCCATTCTTCCTTCCTTACGTCTTCTGAAGTCATTCGTCTGTCATCTCGTCCGTCGGGTCACTCCATGTGACCGTGCACGGCAAAGCGTGCCTGAAGCGTGACGAAATCCGTATTTATTTCGTTACAGTGAGTCGCTTTCTGTTTTTTATGGCGACTACCAACGGAAGCAGAATAGTGATAATCCATCGCGGATGCACCTGTTTTCCTCATCATTCGCTGGTTTTTTCGGCGAAAGGCAGGTTTTTAGAGAGCGGTGAAGCTGGTGGGGAAGTGGTTGGTTGCATTGTGAGCAATTGAGTGCGGTTTGGTTGACTCTGTCGGCAATTCCTGTTTTATGAAGCCTCGTTTGCAACAAGGATGCACTTCATGCAACGTATTATTGGCAGTTTGCTGGCCGTCGCGCTGTGGCTCACCGTGTGGCTTTCGCCCCTGTTGCTGACCATGGCGGCGGGGTGTCTGCTGGTGTGGGCCGTACAGGGTGATGATTATCTGGTGATGCACTTGCGGACGGTCTTGTTGATCGCCGGTGCCATCGGCCTGCTACCGGCCCTCTGGCTGACCGAGCGGGTACGCCGGCGTCACGGTGTGCTCAACTTCTACGCCATGCTGATGAACAACAAAGAGCTGAACCGCCCGGGCTCCCAGCCCCGCTAAGGTCCAGTCGACAAGCGCCGGATACGGTTGTATCCGGCGCTTTTTTATTGGCGTTTGCCGTGTCGTCAGCTTGCCAGCGGGCAGGCTTCTCAATAAAGCTGACGGCGCAGGCCGGTGGCCTCGAGGATCTTGGCGCTGATCTCCTCCACTGAGTGGGAACTGGTGTCGAGGAAGCGGATCGCCTCCTGGCGAAACAGCCGCTCGACGCAGGCCAGCTCCTGTTCGCACTGCTCCAGCGAGGAGTAGCGGCTGTTGGCGCGGCGCTGGTTGCGGATTTCGTGCAGCCGCTGGGGGGCGATGGTGAGGCCGAACAGCTTGTGGCGATTGGCCTTGAGGGCAGCCGGCAGATCCAGGACTCCCATGTCCTGCTCGATGAAGGGGTAGTTGGCGGCGCGAATGCCGAACTGCAGCGCCAGATAGAGGCTGGTCGGCGTCTTGCCGCAGCGGGAGACCCCGATCAGGATGATGTCGGCCTCCTCATACTCCTTGGTGGTGATGCCATCGTCGTTGGCCAGCGCGAAGTTGACTGCCTCGATGCGATCGTCATAGAGCTTGCGGTTCTCCATGCCGTGGGTGCGGTGCAGCCTGGGTTCGGCCTTCACCCCGAGCTCGTGTTCCAGCGGGCTGACGAAGGTGTTGAGAAAGTCGTGGCTGCTGGCCTGGGCCTTGAGCACCTCCTCGCGCACCTGATGATCGACGATGGTGTGGAACAAAATGGGGCGTACCCCGGTCTGGCGGAACTGCTCGTCGATGCGCATCCGTACCTGGCGTGCCTTCTCCAGGGTTTCGACAAAGGGGATGGTGATCTGCTCGAAGGCCAGCGGAAACTGGCTCAACACGGCGTGGCCGAACACTTCGGCGGTGATGGCGGTGCCGTCTGAAACATAAAATACGGTGTGCACTGGGGGCTCCTGTGAGGGGGTCGGCGAGCTGGCAAGCAAGAAGTATCTCTCGAAACCATATCGTTTTTGTCAACCGGTCTGCCGTGCCCAAGTTGTGAAGTGGCTTGCAAACCTGAGTCGTTACCTTTTTGTGTTGGCATTGTAGAATGTCTGTGTCATTCGACCATCCCCAAATCTTGCTCGGGGATTTTTTTGACAATAAGTAGAAAACGTTTTCATGGTCGTTGGCAACAGTAGAAACAGACAATAACGCACATAAACTGGCGCACAAGGTGCCATGGCGGCACAGTGCCCACCAACCTGGAGACATGCAAGTGCAACAGTACGTACTCTGGTACGAGCAACTCGGAATGCAGGACGTAGAACGAGTTGGCGGCAAAAATGCATCCCTTGGCGAGATGATCAGCAACCTCTCTGGTGCCGGCGTGTCGGTGCCGGGCGGGTTTGCCACCACCGCCTTTGCGTTTAACGAGTTTCTGGAGTCAAGCGGCCTCAACGGCAAGATCCACGACCTGCTCGACAGCCTGGATGTGGACGACATCGCCGCCCTCAACCGGGCCGGCCAGCAGATCCGTGACTGGGTGATCGAAGCCCCGTTCCAGAGCGCGCTGGAACAGGCGATCCGGGTTGCCTACGACAAGCTCAGCGGTGGGCTTGACGCATCCTTTGCGGTGCGCTCCTCCGCCACTGCCGAGGACATGCCGGATGCCTCCTTTGCCGGCCAGCAGGAGACCTTCCTCAACGTGCGCGGCATCGACGCCGTCATGATTGCCGTCAAGCATGTGTTTGCTTCACTGTTCAACGATCGCGCCATCTCCTATCGGGTGCATCAGGGCTATGACCACAAGGGCGTCGCCCTGTCGGCCGGGATCCAGCGCATGGTGCGCTCGGATCTCGCCGCCTCCGGCGTCATGTTCACCCTGGATACCGAGTCGGGTTTCAACGACGTGGTGTTCATCACCGGCGCCCAGGGACTTGGCGAGATGGTGGTACAGGGTGCGGTCAACCCCGACGAGTTCTACGTGCACAAACCGACCCTCAAGGCAGGACGCCCGGCGGTGGTGCGCAAGACTCTCGGCTCCAAGCTCATCAAGATGACCTATTCCGGCGATGCCAGCCACGGCCGCCAGGTGCAGATCGTCGACACCAGCGAGGCTGAGCGCAGCCGCTTCTGCATCACGGATGCCGAGGTGATGGAGCTGGCCAAGCAGGCCCTCATCATCGAGCAGCACTATGGCCGGCCGATGGACATCGAGTGGGCCAAGGACGGGCAGGATGGCAAGCTCTACATCGTGCAGGCTCGCCCGGAAACTGTGCGCAGCCGCCAGGAGGCCAACACCCTCGAGCGCTTCGCCCTCAAGCAAGCGGGCAAGGTGCTGATCGAGGGGCGCGCCATCGGCCACAAGATCGGGGCGGGCCCGGCGCGGGTCATCTCCTCCATCAGCCAGATGGACGAAGTGCAGCCCGGCGACGTGCTGGTCACCGACATGACCGACCCGGACTGGGAGCCCATCATGAAGCGGGCCTCCGCCATCGTCACCAACCGGGGTGGGCGCACCTGTCACGCCGCCATCATCGCTCGCGAACTGGGCATTCCGGCGGTGGTGGGTTGCGGTGATGCCACCAAGCGTATTGAACCGGGTCAACTCATTACCGTCTCCTGTGCGGAAGGGGATACCGGTTTCATCTACGACGGCGAACTCGACTTCGACGTGGCGGTGACCGAGGTGGGCAACATGCCGCGCCTGCCCATCAAGATCATGATGAACGTCGGCAACCCGGACAGGGCATTCGACTTCGCCCAGCTGCCGAATGCCGGCGTCGGGCTGGCCCGCCTCGAGTTCATCATCAACCGGATGATCGGGGTGCACCCCAAGGCGCTGCTAGAGTTCGACCAGCAGAGCCCCGAGCTCAAGGCCACCATCGGCAAGATGATTGCCGGCTACGAGAGCCCGCGTGAGTTCTACGTCGCCAAGCTGACTGAGGGCATCGCCACCCTGGCCGCCGCCTTTTGGCCGGAGCGGGTGATCGTGCGAATGTCGGACTTCAAGTCCAACGAGTACGCCAACCTGGTGGGCGGCCGTGGTTATGAGCCTCACGAAGAGAACCCGATGATCGGTTTCCGCGGTGCGTCGCGCTACATCGCCGACAGCTTCCGCCCCTGTTTTGCCCTCGAGTGCGAGGCGATCAAGCGGGTGCGTGATGTCATGGGGCTGACCAACGTCGAGGTGATGATCCCCTTCGTGCGCACCGTAGGCGAGGCAGAGCAGGTGATCGACATCCTGGCCGAGAACGGTCTGCGCCGTGGCGAGCGGGGGCTCAAGGTGATCATGATGTGCGAGATCCCGAGCAACGCTCTCCTGGCAGACAAGTTCCTCGAGCACGTGGACGGCTTCTCCATCGGATCCAACGACATGACCCAGCTGACGCTCGGACTTGATAGGGACTCGGGGCTTATCGCCCACCTGTTCGACGAGCGCAACGAGGCGGTCAAGGCGCTGCTGGCGATGGCCATTGCCGCCGCCCGCAAGGCGGGCAAGTACGTGGGGATCTGCGGCCAGGGGCCATCCGATCACCCGGACTTCGCCGCCTGGCTGGTCGAGCAGGGCATCGACTCGGTGTCCCTCAACCCGGATACCGTGGTCGACACCTGGCTCTATCTGGCCGAGCAGCACAAGGCGAACTGACGCAGGCTGCACACCCCCCCACCAAAATGGCGCCCACGGGCGCCATTTTTCATGGCTGAACCTGACGCTACTGGTCCGATATGGCGGCCACATCTGCCCAAAATGGCGCGCTGGCGCGTGCTTTTACACTCCGTTACATCTGCTCGCTTTGCAACCGCCCCATAATGGTCCCGCCAGCCCGCCGCACGGGGTGGCAGGCCTACCGTCAGTGGCGGGCCGGGGGATCACGAGCAGTTTCCTGTCAGCACGGAGGCCAGGACGGCAGATGTCACAGAGCGTATCAAATCAGGTGATCAGACGAATGCTGGGAGCCTGCCAGCAGCAGGGGGGCGATCCCGATGCCATCCTGATGGCGGGCGGCCTCACGTCGTTCGACATCGAGCGGGAGCAGGGCCGGCTGCCGGCCCACAGCCACTACCGGATGCTGCAACTGATGCAGCCCTATCTGGCCAGTTTTCACGAAACCATTCTCTCCTACGACATCGGCCAGCTCTACCAGCACTATCCACCCCTCATCAGCCTGTGTCTGAACCAGCCCTCGCCGCGGGCGGCGCTCGAGGTGCTGTTGGCCTATCGCCCCATCATCGGCAGTTGTGACGAGCTGCGGGTACGGCGGGGGACGCAGGCCAGCCAATACCTGTATGTCAATCAGGGGCCTGCCAGCCTGGGGGCGAGTCAAGCCATCCCCAACTTCATCATGCTCTACCGGATTTTGCGGGTCTATCTGGCGGATCCCCGGGTCTTGGTGGGCTTCACGGGGCGGCCGCCACCGCGCCATCAGCTGCTGGATCACTTCTTCGCCACCCGTTGCCGCTGGGAGCAGGGGGAAAACACCCTGACCATCGACAATGCCCAACTCGACTGCCCAAGCCACTGCTACAACGAGCCGCTGGGTCATCTGCAACAGGTTCAGCTGGCACAGATCTGTGCCGACATCGCCGAGCGGGCTCCCTTTGCCTATCTGGTGGGGGAGCGGATCCGCCACAAGATCCGGGAAGGAGAGCTGGAGAGCGACGAGAGCCTGCTCAAGGAGGTGTGCGCGGCCATGAATGTCAGCCGCTGGACCCTCAATCGCAAATTGCAGGGGGAGGGGAGCAGCTTCTCGACCCTGCTCAGGGAAGCGAGGGTGAGCGAAGCCTGCCGCTTGCTGGGCGAGGGGGATCAACCGCTGCAGAACATCAGCGATCGGGTCGGCTTCTCGTCCCAGAGTGCCTTCAACCGCTTCTTCAAGGCCAACACCCGGATGACGCCGCTGGCCTATCGCAACGCCCGCCAATAACAACGGGACCGGCGCAAGGCCGGTCCCGTGGTCGGGTCATTGTTGGGCAATGTTCGGGCAAGGCCGGGCTGGGTGCCCGGCCGTGCCTGCCCCTGTTAGCGGGTGATGGTGGTGACGCTGGCGGGATCCACCCCGGCCGGCAGTGCCAGTGCCCCCGGCGTGGTGTTGCTCACCACTATCTCCTTGCTCACCGTGAAGCTGACCGGCGTGCTGGCAAAGACATCCGACGAGGGGCTGATGTAGGCGCTGTAGCGACCCGGCTCCACGATCCACTGGTTGCTGGCCTCATCGAAGCTGGCGAGGATGCTGGCCGGAATGGTGAAGCTCAGCTGTTCGCTGGCCCCCGGTGCCAGTTGCGCCGTCTTGGCAAAGGCCTTGAGCTCGATGAGCGGTTTCTTCAGCTTGACCTCGGGGGCGCTCACATAGACCTGGGCCGCCTCCTTGCCTGCCACGGCACCGGTGTTGGTGATGGTGGCGGTCAGCACCAGGCTGCCGGCGCTGCCACCCTCCAGGGTATTGCTGGCGATGGCGGGGCTGGTGTAGCTGAAGCTGGTGTAGGAGAGACCGAAGCCGAACGGGTAGGAGACCGCCTGCTCGAAGGTGCTGTAGTAGCGATAGCCCACGTAGATCCCCTCGTTGTAGTAGAGATCGTCCGGTTCGCCGTCCCCGTCGGTGTCCTCGCCCGGGAAGGTGCTGGCGGAGGGTACGCTGGCGTAGCTGTGCGGGAAGCTCTGGGCCAGCTTGCCGCTCGGGTTGACCGCGCCGGAGAGCACGTCGGCCACCGCGTGGCCGGTCTCCTGGCCAGCCATGTAGGCCAGCAGGATGCCATCCACCTTGTCGCTCCACTGGGCGGTGTCGATGACGCCGTTGACGTTGAGCACCACCACCACCTTCTTGCCCTGGGCGTGGAAGGCGCTGCTCACCGCGTCGATGAGGGCGCGCTCGTCATCACCGAGCAGATAGTCCCCCTTGCCGCTGCTGCGATCCGCCCCTTCCCCGGCCTGGCGGCCGATGCTGATGACGGCGGCTTGCTGGGTGGCGGCCGCACTGGCGATCAGGGTCGCCAGATCGCCGCTGATCGGCGCCTCGGCGCAGGTGTAGTAGCCCTTGGCGCCAAATTGCCCCTCGTGATAGACCTTGTTGTTCTCGTAAAAATCGCGGTAGTAGCTCTGCAACGCCTCGTTGACCGGGAAGCGTGCCGCCAGTCCCTGCGCGATGGTGGTGGTGCTGGCGGCGTTCACATCCCCGCTGCCGGTGCCACCCTTGTAGGTGTTGATCTGGTTGATGCCAAAACTGGCCAGGGTGCTGCTTGCCGCCAGCGGCAGGGCCGCGGCGTCGTTGCGCAGCAGCACCATGCTCTCGGCGCCGGCCTGACGGGCCAGTTTGGCGTGGGCGGTCAGATCCGGGCTGTTGCTGATGGCCAGCTGGCTGTAGGAGGGGCTCTTCATCACCTGGGTCAGAATGTGGATGGCGGCCTCGTTCACCTTGGCCTCGTCGAGATCGCCGTGCTCGATGGATTGCTGCAACTGCTCCTTGACGTTGCCCGGCTCGATCAAATCCTGCCCCGCCAGCACCTGCTTGTAGGCGTTGTTGGCCACGTCGCCAGCAAACCAGTCGGACATCACCAGGCCGTCGAACTTCCACTCGCCGCGCAGCAGGTCGGTCACCGCATCCCTGCGCTCGTTGACATAGGTGCCGTTGACCTTGTTGTAGGAGGTCATCACCGCCCAGGGTTGGGCCTCGTCCACCGCTATCTGGAAGCCGCGCAGGTAGATCTCGCGGAAGGTTCTCGGTTCGCCGATGTCGTTGATCTGGTTGCGGTTTGTCTCGGAGTTGTTGCCAAAGTAGTGCTTGATGGTGGTGCCTACCCCGTTGCTCTCCACCCCGTTGACCATGGCGGCGCCGATTTTGCCGGTGAGCAGAGGGTCTTCCGAGTAGTACTCGAAGTTGCGGCCATTGAGCGGGTTGCGCTGGATGTTCATGCCCGGAGCCAGCAGGATGTCGACCCCGTACTGGCGCACCTCGTCCCCCATGGCTTCGCCGACGGCCTTGACCAGCTTGACGTCCCAGCTGGAGGCGAGCAGCGAGCCGATGGGCCAGGCGGTGGCGTAGTAGCTGGCGCTGTCACCGTCGCGGTTGGCGTTGATCCGCACCCCGGCCGGCCCGTCGGCCAGTTTGAGGGCCGGAATGTCGATGCCGTCCGCGCTGCGCAGCACGCCGTTGATGTAACCCGCCACGCCGGGCACGTCCTGTTTGACGTTGATGGCGCCGTTGGCACTGCCGTAACCGGGGCCGGAGAGCAGGTCCAGCTTCTCGCCGAGGGTCAGCTTGGCCACCATGGCCTCGGCCTGGCCGCGGTAATAGGCATCGTCCTTGACCAGGGGATCCGAGTCATTTTGGTTGCAACCGACCAGCAGGCCGGCCAGCGCCAGGCTGACGCCCAGTGAAACCGCTTTCAATTTTGTGGTGATAGGCATGAAGACGTCCTCGTAACTGTCTGAATAAAAATAAAAAGGAGATATCGACACCGGGTGGAAGGCATCCACCCGGGCTGGGCCGCTCTGCTGGCGGCTGCCATTGGATATCGCAAGGAAGGCCGAACGGACCCGTGGGCTGGCGTTTGGCTGCAGGCAGGTTAACAAGCCGGGCGAGGGCCGCCTTGCCCCGGGGGAGCGAGAAATGTGCCGGCGGGAGCAAAGGGGCCGAGTTGTGAGCGAGGTCGCATCGAAAGGCGGTGCCAAACCAAGGGTGGAAGGTGGCAAGAGGGGAGAAGGGCAGGGTATATGCGGAAAAAACGGGTGGCCTGATGGCCACTGAGGATGACCGCGCGCAACACGCGAGGGGGCCGGCGGCCCCCTCGAAGGTCAGCTGATATGCCCGGGCAAGGGCCCGGGACGGCTCACTTGGGCTGTTTGAGGGCCCCGGCGAGTTCAATCTGCACCTTGACCCCCTCCTGCTTGAGCGCCGTGGCGACGGCGTTCAGATCGGTGCCCGGCTTGGCTTCCAGCAGGGCGATACCGCCGCTGCTCTGCTTGAAGCGCAGGCCGTGGCGGCTGGCCAGCGCGCTGGCCTGGTTGTCATCGGCTTCCACCAGCAGGGTGCCGCTGGCGGTGAGCTGTGGGCTGGCCACCCCTTGCAGCAGCACGTCGCCGCTGCGCAGGGTTTGCCGGGGCGCTTTGCCGTCCGCGCTGCGGGCGACCCGCTGCTTGCTGCCGTTGTCCGGGGTGAGGTAGGTCTGACCGTTCACCTCGATGGTGCGGTACTGCTTGCCGTCGATCACCACCGACTCATCGGCGGCGTGCACGCCGGCCGAAGCCAGGAGGCCGGCCAGGGCCAGGCCGAGTAAGCTGTGTTTCATCTTGTGACTCCTTGTGATCATGAGCGGGCGGCATCGTGGCCGATCACCCGCAGGGACCAGTTGAGCAGTTGACCCGGCTGGCTGTTGTTGCGCTCGGTCAGGGTGCTGCGGCGGTTGGTGTTGAGGTCAACCAGCGTCAGCTGGCGGCTGCTGTTGGAGACGTCGGTCACCTCCAGTCGCCACTCGCCCTGGGCCGCTTCGCCATAGAACTTGTGGGAGAGCATGCGCATGTCGCGCAGCCCCTTGGTGCGCACGTAACCCAGCTGCTGCCGGTCGAGGGATTGCCCTACCAGGCTGTTGTTGGGGTTGAGCAGCACGCTGCGAGTGCCGGACGGGGAGACCAGCTCGATCAGCAGGTCGGGCAGGCGCTGATGATCCAGGCTCACCGTGACCTGGACCGCTTCCACGGTCAAGGCTTGCGCCACCTGGGTGCTGGAGCGGGTGGCACTGCTGCCCACATCCGCGATGCTCCCTTCACTGCGCGGTACGGTGACCTTCTGAGCCGGCAACTGCACCAGCGGCGGCAGCGGGGTGTGGTTGGCGGCGGCGGTCAGGGCCTTGTTCACGTCGATGAGACCAAAGCCATAGGTGGGGCTGTACCAGAGGCCGGCGGCGTTGCGCTCCCACCCTTCCAGGCCGGTGACCTGGCGGGGTTGACCGTTGGCGGCGGTATAGCTGACCTGGACCGGCTGCTGGCCGGCATCGATGCGGGTGGCGTTGCGGGCCAGCAGATCGCGCAGATCCCGCACCGACAGATCCGGATAGGCGGACATCAGCAGCGCCATGGCGCCCGAGGTGTTGGGGGTGGCCGACGAGGTGCCGTTCATCACGCCGTTATAGTCGCAAGTGGCATCCAGCTGCGGGTTGTTGTGCAGCCGGTTGGTGCTGGGATCGTCGGTGCGGTTGTAGCCCATGTCGCAGCCGGGCAGATCCGTGGTCACCATGGCCGGCGCATCGGTACCGTACTCCCCGCCGGGGGCGCTCAGGAAGACGTTGCTGCCGACGCTGGAGTAGGAAGAACGCACTCCGTCGGCGTTGATGGCGCTCACCACCAGGTTCCAGAAGTTGCTGTTGGAGGGGTCTATGTTGCTGTTCTCGAACGGCAGCTTGGGCAGGACGCCGGTGCGGCTGAACATGTAGTCGCCCGCTGCGATGCGGTTGAAGCCGTTGCCTGCCGCCTTGATGTAGGCCGCGCCCTGCGCCTGCTGGGTCTGCTGCTCGAACAGGCGATCGAGCTGAACCTGATCCAGCCCGCTGGCGCTTTGCGGATCCACCAGGCTCATGCCGTAGCTCTGGTTGAAGACCCGGTTGTCGGCGGTGGCAGTGCTGCCGCCCAGCGCATAGATCCAGTCTTTCTGCAGCTGCTTGCTGCGCTCATCCAACAGGTTGAACCCCTGCAGCTGGACGCGGGGGGCCACCCCCAGAGTGCCGATGCTATTGTCAACCGCCCCGATCAGGCCAGAGACCGAGGTGCCGTGGGCACTGTCCGGATCGGTCGGGGTGGGGTCGCTGCTGCCGGTGACCACGTTCTTCGAACCGGGGCGTACATTGTCGGCCAAGTCCGGGTGGGCGATGGCCAGGCCGTCATCCACCACGGCCACGTTGATGCCCTGACCCTGCACGCCGGTGCGATGTGCCCACCAGAGGTTGAGGTCGTTGCCTGCCACGCCGCCGCGGGAGCTGAAGGCATTCTGGCCGCTGTTGAGCAGGTGCCACTGCTGATCCTGCAGCGGGTTGATGCCGGGCAGGCAGCGTGCTGCGCTGCTGCGGCCGGTATCGAGGCCGACTTCCTTGCCGGTCAATGGGGTGCAACTCTCACTCGCCTGAACTGAAGCGATGGGCAGGGCCGAGAGCAGGGCCGAGATTGCCAACGCTAACGATGTTTTTCTCATTAATAAACTCCATCTTATATCGCACCGTCCTGGGTGCGACTGGCATCTATACACGGGAAAAACAGAGTCAAAAAGCACTCGTTTTGATTCTGAGATAAGGCTCAAAAAAATCCCACAACAAATATTTTACAGACCATCTGGGGGTTCCTGTGAATCCTTTTATGTGGTGTATTGAGAACTTTTCTCAGCTGGCTGATGTTGATATTTATCTTTGTAGATCAACCTATTAGTAACTGTTCATTAACGTTTGGCGGGACAAGCCGGTGCGAAAGGGGACGGGCGGAGCGGCGCGAAATGGGAGGCGCCCCGTGCTGGCGGGGGCTGCCGAGATCGAAAACAGAGTGAGGGTCAGTGCAGGCAAGCCACACGGCGCCAATGGCGCCGTGTGGGATGAAGTCGCTGGTCGGCAGGGGAGGCTATTTGATCAGCGCCAGCAATATTGCGCGAAAGGCTGGATGGTGAGGCCGGTCGACAGGAGGGCTGATTTGATCAGCGCCAGCAATATTGCGCGAAAGGCTGGATGGTGAGGCCGGTCGACAGGAGGGCTGATTTGATCAGCACCAGCAATATGGCGCGAAACGTCGGATGACCGGATGGAGAGGCCATCCGGCAGGAGGGCTATTTGATCAACGCCAGAATGGATCGAAAGGCCGGATGGCGGCAATCGCCTAGTAGCTCGTAGAGGCACATCTCCACCGAGGTGAGTTCGGCCCCGTGCGCCGCCAGCTTGTGGATGGCGAGCTCCCGGTTGGCGGCGCTGCGCGACGACACCGCATCCACCACCAGCGACACCTGGCTGCCCGCGTCCAGCAGTCCCTGTACCGTCTGGTAGATGCAGATATGGGCCTCGATGCCGCACACCAGCCAGTGGCTGACGCCCTGGCGGGCGAGGGCGTTGGCCAGCGCCGATTCCCCCAGGGCGCCGAAGCTGTGCTTGGGCAGCACAAGATCGCCTGCCTGCATCAACTGCAGCTCGGGCACGGTAGCCCCGAGCTTGTCCGGGTTTTGCTCCAGCCAGACAACCGGCAGGCCCAGCAGTCTGGCCCCCGCCACCAGTCTGGCGGTGTTGGCGATCAGGGCGTCGCTCCCCTCGACCAGACGGGCCAGTTTGCCCTGAATATCGACGACCAGCAGGCCGGTGTTCGTGGTGGTCAGCATGGATATTCTCCCGGATCAGAGTGAGACAGTGGCGCCGAGTGGGCGGGCGAGGGATGCGCGCGACTGGTTCCACAGATAGATGAGGGTCAGCGCGATGACGGTACCGATCGGAAAGGCGAACAACTGCAGGGCGACGAAGCACCAGAAGACCACCTTGAAGGCCGTCACCTGTTCGGTGAGCCCGCGGTAGGCCACATAGTTGAAGGCGAGCACAAACAGGGCGATGGCGATTGCCAGGCCAAGGCTGAGACTCTGCGACGGCGCCATGTCAGCCGGGTGGAGCGGACTGACCGTGACGACGGCCCAGGCAACGAATGCAATCATGGCGAGGGAGAGCATGGTCGCAACGATAAAGATGGCCTTGGCGAGCAGATGTTGTTTGGGGGTCATGAATACTCCTTGAATATGGCGTGGTCTTGCTCCCTGCTGGTGAGTTTGCGAACCCTCCATGTCGTTCGCGACTGACAAGGTGACGTATAAAATATGAGTCACGGCACTGTGTCGATAAGGCATAAACCTACCGGCAGGGACGGAGCAGGTCAAAAATAAAGTAATTCAAATTGTAAATGTTGTGACAGTTAAACGATGGGCCGCCAGTTGAAATACTCAATATTGGCCTGTTAACAAGAGGCTGTTTATTAACCAAAGCGACGATTAAACGCCTCTTTGCTAACTTTTCGTTCCATCTGTGAATTGCATTTAGGGCAAAGAATCTGCTTCTTTCCACTGATGGTCCATTTATAATATGTCTTTTTTATAGACTGGCCACAGATACTGCAAGATGATGGCTTTCCAAAAATGGCAGCTATCACGACAAAAATAATTAAAGCAACTAACCACTCCATTTATTGGCTCCTCAATCAGCTTGAAAGCTGGTTTTGGCGTTCAAAAACTGCAGCGTGGTGCAGATCAATTTTTTCATTTATATAACAGTCGGTAGATTTAACCAGATCTCTGATAAATCGGATAACTTTTTCCAACTCATCGCGTTTTATAAGATGGGGGGCTAGTACGCCAGTGCTGATAGGCTTAGAACGATGCGCAGCTTCACCACGTTTTTTAATCCATTGATTGAGTGTTGAGCGCGCTTTATCTGGCTCGTAGTTCGACCAGCGCCACCCCTCTGTGACATCAAATCCAAGATAATCCATAAATATTTTTTTCGTTTTATCTGAGGTTGGATTATGAAATGACTTTAAATCTGTATGTAATTTTTTCAGGATAAAATCACCCAAGTAACTGCCCTGTACTATGGCTAATTTTTTATGCATTTCCTCAACCAGCCGATCTTCCACATAGGTTTCCCAAGCAGTGAGTGCCATTACCAGACCTGCGCGTTTTAAAACTTCACTGCTGGGTGGTGGGGGATTGGCATTGATACCGTCGAAATGGGCTAGCAGCTCTTCGGCATCTTTAATTGAATACTCAAATCCTTGAATCGCTTTTGACATATTCCTTGTCCCTATTTTTAACGTTATCGTCTGGTTAAGCTATTTAGGCCTGCTCAACATCGACATTTATAGTAATTAAATATGTACCACGGCCTCTACATTGTTCCCATCTGGATCAAGCAAAAATGCGGCGTAATAATCAGGGGAATAGTGAATGCGAGGTCCCGGTTGTCCGTTACAGCGAAAGCCCGCTTGCATACCTGCCAAGTGAAAAGCATCGACTTGTGCTGACGTCGTGGCGCTGAAGGCAAGATGGCAGGGGGTGTTTCGGTCGAATTTCTCGATCAAAAAGCTCACCTTGTTATAACCGATCAGACCAAAACCGGCAGCAGCGTCATCTGCCCACTTGAGTTCCATATGCAGTGGGCGGAGCACGGTTTGGTAGAAGTGCTTGCAGTCGGCAAAATGCATTGTCTTGATTTCAACGTGATCGATCACGGCAACTCCTTGGCTGGCTGAATAAAACTATCTCCTCTGTTAATTGCGAGCATAAGGGGCTGGTGTTCATATCGCCGCTACTGTGCCTGAATGACGCTGTCAGCGCGCGCCTTCTCCCACAGGGTGAGCCTGACACAGCGAACCTGGCACCCTGACGCAAAATGGTACCGAATGACCACAATAAGTCACTTGAGGCCCGCTTGGGGAGGGGGTCAGGCAATAACTGTGTGGTTTATCAAAGATTTCTTGTTCTGGGTACCCCGCAGCGCTGAGTGCCCGCTTTCACTGCCATCCGGTAAAGCTTGCCCGGTTTTGTTGCTTGGCGAAGAGAAACGGCTCTGTTATGGTGTGCTTAATTAGCCGTTTGGATGGCTAGATGGTTTTGGTGATTCAAGCACGACTCTGCCATCGCGCCAGCCGTTGAGATGTTTACAGGGAGTTTTTATGCAGCGTCGTTCCTTCTTTGCCCTTTCCGCCCTGGCCCTGCTGGCCGGTACTCTGCCATTGGCCGCGCTGGCCGCCGATCCGGCCAAACAGGAGATCGTCATCGGTACCACGGTGGGGGATTTTGCCGACATGGTGACCGACTCCATCAAGCCGCAGCTCGAAGCCAAGGGTTACCAGGTCAAACTGGTGGAGTTCACCGACTACGTGACCCCCAATATCGCGCTGGCCGACGGCTCGCTCGACGTGAACTGCTTCCAGCACAAGCCCTATCTGGAGAGCTTTGCCAAGGATCGGGGGCTGTCGCTTGCCCCCATCACCCAGGTGCCGACCGGCCCCATGGGCCTCTATGCCGGCAAGCTGGGAGAGCTGAAGGCGGTGAAGGAGGGGAGCACGGTGGCCATTCCGAACGACCCCACCAATCAGGCGCGGGCGCTGCTGATGCTGCAGGATCTGGGCTGGCTGACCCTGAAGGAGGGGATCAACCCGCTCAAGGCGAGCGAGTTCGACGTGGTGAAAAACCCGCACAACCTCAAGCTGGTGTTGCTGGAGGCGGCTCAACTGCCCCGCTCGCGCGAAGACGTGGACTTCTCGGTCATCAACGGCAACTTTGCCGCCTCAAGCGGCATTCCCTTCAGCTCCGGGCTGTTCCTTGAGCGCAGCTACAACTTCATCAACTGGGTGGTAGTAAAAAGTGCCGATGCGGACAAGCCCTTTGCCAAAGATGTGGCTGCGGCTTACAACTCGGCCGCCTTCAAGGCTTATGCCGCCAAGCGCTTCGTCGGTTACAAGTACCCCGAAGGGTGGCAAGGCGCGAGCGCCAGCAACTGAGTGGCCAGCGTCACAGGCTTTGAACAAAAACGGGCACCCGCGGGTGCCCGTTTTTTTGTGTCGTGCAGATGTCAGTAATGGCGCAGCCACCAGCGGGCGGCGAACAACGCGGTGAGGCTGCCGAGCAGGGCGCTCGCCAGCACATCCAGCGGCCAGTGCATGCCGATCAGCATGCGCGACAGGCCGACACCGATGGCCCACAGCGGCAGCAGCCAGGCGCCGGCAGGGGCGCGCGCCAGCCAGATCAGGCCGAAGAACTGGGCCAGGCTCATGGCGGCGATGCTGTGGCCGGAAGGGAAGGCGTAGTTGACCTCCGCCTGCCAGTGGTTGGCGAGCCACTCGGGCAGTGCCAGCAGCTGGCTGGCGGCATGGACCTGCTCGCTGCGCACCTCCACCTTGCCGGTGTAGAACTGCTGGATGGCGGGGATCAGCTGTTGGCTCTCCAGCCAGAGCAGGTAGGGGCGGGGCTCCTCGGTCAGATGCTTGATCAGGCTCTTGATGAGCCAGTCGCCGGCCAGCACGGCAAACAGGGCTCCGCCGAGGGCCAGCAGCGCCGGCAGGCTCAGCGTCAGCTTGTGTCGGGTCAGCAGCAGCAGGGCCAGGATGCTGACGCCGATGCCGGGCACATCCACCATGCGGGTGAGGGCGTAGGGCCACCAGAGCCAGTCCGAGTGCAGGGCCTGGCTCATGAACGGCTGCCAGGGCAGGCAGGCCAGCAGGAGCAGCGGCAGGATCAGGGCGGCACTGAAACACAGCACCTGGCGGCGCGGCAGGGAAGAGGCGTGAGTCGGCATAACGGGGCTCGGCAAGGTGCCCACTTATGGGCAGCAAAAAAAGAGGCGCCATTGTGCCAGCCCAGTGCGGTCGGTCAAGTCGCGCCCGGCTCGCTGTAACATGGGGTTACAAATGAGTGTGGTGATGGCCAACCCGCCGCGTGCAATCCGACTGGTGGCAAGGGGAGCTCCCGAGGGTGCTTGTGCAGGCCGCGCCACTCGGTTGAGCAGAGATGGGTCAGCAGCGCGCAGATTCCCGCCAGAAAGTCACGGTGGCGGCCGCTCATGGATGAATAAGCATCTGAAACTTCGGTCTGTTTGGGCTAGAATGGCGCGCTTGTGGCCGCTAGCGAAGTGAGAGAGCCCGATGAAGATCGTCGTTGATGAAAATATGCCCCACGCCCGTGAACTGTTTGCCGAATTTGGCGAGGTCATCCCGCTGCCCGGCAGGCAGATGCTGGCGGCGGATCTGCAAGAGGCCGACGTGCTGCTGGTGCGCTCTGTCACCCGGGTGGACGACGCACTGCTGGCCAGCTGCCCACGACTGAGCTTCGTCGGCACCGCCACCATCGGCACCGATCACGTGGACAAGGGGCTGCTGGCCGAGCGGGGTATACCCTTCTTCAGCGCCCCCGGCTGCAACAAATATTCGGTCGGCGACTATGTGCTCTCCGCCCTGCTGGTGTTGGCCGAGCGCCATGAGCTCAACTTGAGCGAGATGAGCCTAGCGGTCATCGGCGCCGGCAACACCGGCGAGTGTGTGGCAGGCAAGGCCGAGGCCCTCGGCATGCGGGTGCTGCGCTGCGATCCGCCCCGTGCCCGCGCCGCCGAGGCCAACGAGGCGGCGCAGTTTGTCGACTACCAGCAGGCCCTCGGCGCCGACATCGTCAGCTTCCACGTTCCCATCACCCACCTGGGACCGGACGCCACCTTCCACCTGCTGGATGCGGCGCAGATTGCCGCCCGGCCGGCCGGGCAGATCCTCATCAACGCCTCCCGTGGCGAGGTGTGGGACAACCGGGCCTTGCTGGCGCGCCAGCAGAGTCAGGCGCCGCTGCGGCTGGTGATGGACGTGTGGGAAGGAGAGCCGGAGCCGCTGCAGGCCCTGGTGCCCCACACTGAGCTCGCGACCCCGCACATCGCGGGTTACAGCCTGGAAGGCAAGGCCCGCGGCACCTGGATGCTCTATGAGGCTCTCTGCCGGCAGCTGGGGCGTACGCCGCGCCAGGATCTGCAGAGTTTGTTGCCGACCCCCGAGGTGCGGGAGGTGACACCGGGCCAGCCGACGGATCAGGCCTTGATCAAGCAGCTGGTCCACCTTATTTATGACGTGCGCCGCGATGACGCCCGTTTTCGCAACCGACTCGGTGTGGCGGGCAGCTTCGATGAGCAGCGCAAACACTATCCGGAGCGGCGCGAGCTCTCTTCCCTGCAGTTGAAGGGGCCGTTTGCCGGCGCTGTCCTGGCCCGGCTCGGGTTTGTCTGCCAGCCAGACTGAATACTTTACATACTTGAAGGGGCGGGAGCCTTGTCCCGCCCATACCCGGTCTGGCCCGACGCCAGACCCGCTATCAGGCAGGTCCGCCTGCCAGCGGTGATGCCAGCGCGCGTCACCGGCACCATCATAGGAGAGAACAGCAGTGAGTCAGCAATTCAACGTAGCGGTATTGGGCGCCAGCGGCGCCGTGGGCGAGGCGATGATCGAGATCCTGGAAGAGCGTGCCTTCCCGATCGCCACCCTCTATCCGCTGGCCTCCAGCCGCAGCGCCGGCGACACGGTGCGTTTTGCCGGCAAGAACGTCGAGATCCTGGATGTGGAGGAGTTTGACTGGAGCCAGGTGCAGATCGCCCTCTTCTCCGCCGGGGCCGAGGTCTCTGCCAAGTGGGCGCCGATTGCCGCCGAGCACGGCTGCATCGTCATCGACAACACCTCCTGCTTCCGTTACGACGAAGATATCCCGCTGGTCATTCCGGAAGTGAACCCGGATGCGCTGGCCGATTTTCGCAACCGCAACATCATCGCCAACCCCAACTGCTCCACCATCCAGATGCTGGTGGCGCTCAAACCGCTGCACGATGAAGTAGGTATCGCCCGCATCAACGTGGCGACCTATCAGTCCGTCTCCGGCTCCGGCAAGGAGGGGGTGAGCGAGCTGGCCGGCCAGACCGCCCATTTGCTCAACGGTCGTCCGGTGGAGCCGAGCCTCTACCCGCAGCAGATCGCCTTCAACCTGATCCCGCAGATCGACAGCTTCACCGACAACGGCTACACCCGGGAAGAGATGAAGATGGTGTGGGAGACCCAGAAGATCCTGGGGGATGTCAGCATCGCCGTGAACCCCACCTGCGTGCGGGTGCCGGTGTTCTACGGTCACGCCGAGGCGGTCCACGTCGAGCTGCATCAACCGCTCGACGCCGAACAGGTGAAGGAGCTGCTGCGCAATGCGCCGGGCGTCACCCTGTTTGACGATGAGAACGACTATCCGACCCCGGTGCGCGACGCAACCGGCAAGGACGAGGTGCTGGTGGGCCGGGTTCGCCAGGATATTTCTCACCCCTGCGGTATAAATATGTGGATCGTGGCCGATAACGTTCGTAAGGGCGCGGCGACCAACAGCGTGCAGATTGCTGAACTGCTGGTGCGCGATTACCTCTGATCGTCGGGTCCATTGGCCTGGCGGGGAGGGAAACCCGCCAGGCTGCCAGCCAGTGTACCCATGGGGTGGATGTGACCGGGGGCGCACTCTGCAGCCCCGAGAATTTTTCGTGATATCAACTGATTAAGTTTTTTCCTACACTCAGGGGCAAGTTGGGTGCTAAATGTGTCGGACTGCTGGCTTGCAACCTGAGCCTGATTTATATTGAACCGACTGTTTTGGGGTAACTATCCAGATTTTTCAATGTGATAGGGCCGTCATACGAAGGAACGAATATGGGACATTCCCGCATAACATTGGCAACGCTACTCGCATTGGGTCTGCTGGGCACGGCCCAGGCCGAAGACTCGGCGCGGGAGCCTTTTTTTGTTGAGCTCAAAGGCCCGGACGAGCCGGCTCCGCCCGCCGTCAATTCCCAGCCGCTGGCACAACCCGTCGCCGCTCCCCGCGCCACGTCTCAACCCAGCCGAGCCACGGCCCAGCCGATCGTGCGGCAGGTCGCGAGCAATGCCGGCAGTTATGGCCCCATTCGTCCCACCGATACCCTCTGGAGCCTGGCGAGCAAGTACCGCCCCTCCAGCAGTGTCAGCGTCTACCAGACCATGGTGGCGATCTACGAGAAGAACCCCCGCAGTTTCGCCGATGGCAACATCAACCACATTCTGGTGGGCTCGCGCATCCAGCTGCCCACCACCGCCGAGGCCAGCGTCATCACCGATGCCGAGGCCCGCGCCAAATTCCGCAGTGACAACGCCAGCTGGAAAGGGCTGAGCCCGAAATACCTGGCGAGCAAGCATACCCAGCCGGCCAAGCCGGTGACCACCAAAGCGGCCCCGACCAAGGCGGCCGAGCCGGCCAAACCCGAGGTAGCCAAGGTCGCGCCCGCCAAGGCGGCGCCCATTCCGGCCCCGGCACCCAAGGTGGAGACACCCCAGCCGGCCACCGAGGTGAAGGCGGTTGCCAAGGCTCCCGAGCCGGTAGCCAGCCAGGCGGCTGCCACCAGCGCCGCCACGGCCAGCGCACCGGCGCCGTTGCCGGCCGATGTCAATCAACCGGTCGGCAAGCCCTCCACCGAGATGGCGCTGGCACTGGAAGATGCCAATGCCCAGCTCGGCCAGGTCACCGAGATGAACCACAGGCTCAAGCTGCGGCTGCAATCCCTGACCGAAGAGGTGGAGACCCTCAAGGCCCAGTTGCAGGATCAGACCGCGCTGCAAAAAGAGATTGCCGAGCTCAAGGCCAAGCCGGTTCCGCCGGTGGCACCGGCCCCCGAGCCTAAGCAGAACTGGTTGATGGACCTGCTCTCCTCGCCGCTCAACCTGGCCATGATCATCCTGTTGCCGGTGCTGCTGGTGCTGGCGCTGGTGACCCTGTGGTTGCGGGCGCGGGCCCGTCGCGAGTTGGAAGAGCAGGAGAAGAGTCTGTCCGAATCCACCGCCATGGTGATGGATCAGGAGAGCAGCGAATTTGACGAGCTGATGACGGTCGGCATCACCGACGACGAGCCGGTACGACCGCGCCCGGACCTCAACACGCCGGATGGCTACATGGCGGTGGAAGAGCCTGCCGCGCCGGCCGATCTGGTGTTCAGCGACGACGGCGAGATGGACCTGGCCAGCTTCGATGCCGAGCCGGCCCCGCCCGCCAAGGCCGCCATCCGGGATCCGGATCTGGTGCCCGAGCTGGATCTGGCCCATGACGAGTCCATCACCCTCGACACCGAGCCGGATCTGGACCTTGCCAGCGAATTCAATCCCAAGCCCAAGGCTGGCAACGAGATCATGAGCGAAGAGGAGCTGCAGGCAGCCCTGTTCGCCGAGCTGGACGCAGACCTGGAAGCCGATCTGGCGCTGGATGGCAGCGATGACGGTCAGCCCGATGGCGACACCATGGTCAGCGACGAGGATCTCGCCTCCTTCGATTTGAGCGACTTCGAGAGCGCCTTTGCCGAGCCGGGTGCCGACAAGGCGGCCAGTGCCACGGCCGACGCCAGTGCCGATGAGCTGTTGGCGGAGCTGGGGCTGGAGCCCGAGCCGACCAAGGGGAAACAGGAGGCCGCTGCAGATCTGGAGTGGGATCCCAACGAGCTGGCCCTGGCCGATTTCGAGGATGCCTTCGCCGAGGTGGAGTCCCATCCGGGCGAAGTGAAGCCACGGGAGCAGGCCCAGGAGAGCGGCTATGTCGAGATCGACAAGCTGCTGGCCGAGGCCGACGCCACCACCACCGAGCAGGAACCCTATCAGGGATTCTCGCTGGATGTGGGGCTGGATGGCTTCCCCGAGGTGCTGCCGGAGTCTACCGGGTTTGACGTGGATGCCGACGATGGCGGTGTGGGTGCCAAGCTGGATCTGGCTCGTGCCTACCTCGAGATCGACGACAAGGATAGTGCCCGCGAACTGCTGCAAGAAGCGGCGGAGCAGGGCACCGAGCATCAACGGGCCGAGGCCGAGAAGCTGCTCAAGCGCCTTGGCTAGAGAGCCAGCGCATAGTGGTGAAAGCAGGGGCAGCCGATGGGCTGCCCCTTGTTTTTGGCATCGGTGTTTTGGCGCCTGGTTCGGCCTGGACGCGGCTATTTGGGATTTTTGAGGCGAGGCGCGTATAATCCGCCCCGTTTCGTTCACCGCCCCTTTTCATCAGAAGACAAGTTTATCCATGCGAATTGCCCTAGGTATTGAATACGACGGCAGCCGGTATTTCGGCTGGCAGCGTCAGCGCGAAGTGATCAGTGTACAGGAGGAGCTGGAAAAGGCCCTCAGCCGGATCGCCAATCACCCCGTCGCCATCCAGTGCGCAGGGCGCACCGATGCCGGTGTCCACGCTACCGGCCAGGTGATCCACTTCGATACCGATGCGAATCGCGCCGAAGGGGCCTGGACCCTGGGTCTCAACTCCAACCTGCCGCCGGACATCGCCGTGCGCTGGGTCAAGCAGGTGGAGGAGGGGTTTCATGCCCGCTTCAGCGCCACCGCCCGTCGCTACCGCTACGTCATCTACAACCACAACTACCGGCCAGCCATCCTCGGCAGTGGCGTCAGTCACTACCACGAAACCATCGATGCCGATCTGATGCACCAGGCGGGCCAGAGCCTGCTCGGGGAGCACGACTTCAGCACCTTCCGGGCCGTCGCCTGCCAGTCCAACACCCCCTGGCGCAATGTGACGCACCTGTGTGTCAGCCGCTCCGGCCCCTACATCGTGCTCGACATCAAGGCCAACGCCTTCCTGCACCACATGGTGCGCAACATCACCGGCTCCCTGCTGCTGGTGGGGCAGGGGCTCCAGCCGGTGGAGTGGATTGCCGAGGTGCTGGCGGCAAAGGATCGCAACCTGGCAGGCCCGACTGCCAAGGCGGGGGGACTCTATCTGGTGGACGTGGATTACCCGGCGGAGCTGGGGTTGCCGCGGATGCCGCTCGGCCCGTTGTGGCTGCCGGACTCGGCACCGGGTACGACCAGTTTTTAGTAACTGGCCCCGAAAATTTGTGGTTTAATGATCCGTCATTTATTGCCATCGAGCTATTAAGTCATTGAACAATCTAGGCTCGATGCGTTTTGTCAGGCACAAAAGCATTAAGGAATTCCATGAGCTGGCTTGAGAAGATCCTTCCCAAGAGCAAGATCACTACACCTCGTCGTCACAACATTCCGGAAGGGGTGTGGACCAAGTGCAGTGCTTGTGAACAGGTGCTCTACCGGGCAGAGTTGGAGCGCAATCTCGAAGTGTGCCCCAAGTGTGATCATCATATGCGCATCAGCGCCCGTGCCCGTCTCGAGAGCTTTCTCGACGAGCAGGGCCGCACCGAGATCGGTGCCGAGCTGGAGCCGCAGGATGTCTTGAAATTCAAGGATTCCAAGCGCTACAAGGATCGTTTGTCTGCCGCCCAGAAAGAGACGGGAGAAAAAGATGCGCTGGTGGTGATGAAAGGGACCCTCAAGGGGGTGCCGGTCGTCGCCTGTTCATTCGAGTTCTCCTTCATCGGTGGCTCCATGTCCTCCGTGGTGGGTGCCCGCTTCGTGCGCGCCGTCGAGGAGAGCATCAAGGAAGGTCGCGGTCTGGTCTGTTTCTCCACCTCGGGTGGTGCCCGCATGCAGGAGGCGCTGTTCTCCCTGATGCAGATGGCCAAGACCAGTGCGGCGCTGGACCGTCTGTCCAAAGCCGGCCTGCCCTATATCTCCGTGCTGACCGACCCCACCATGGGTGGCGTCTCCGCCAGTCTGGCCATGCTGGGTGACATCAACGTGGGCGAGCCCAAGGCACTGATCGGGTTTGCCGGTCCGCGCGTCATCGAGCAGACCGTGCGCGAGAAGCTGCCGGAAGGCTTCCAGCGCTCCGAGTTCCTGCTGGAGAAGGGCGCCATCGACCTCATCATCGATCGCCGCGAGATGCGCAACCGTCTGGCCAGCCTGCTCGCCAAAATGCTGAATACTCACGTCATCGAAGAGTGAAGATGAGTTCCAACATGCAACAATCCCAAAGCCGGTCGCTGGTCGACTGGCTTTCTTATTTGGAGCAGATCCACCCGGTCAACATCGACATGGGGCTGGATCGGGTCGGCGCCGTGGCCCGCCGCATGGGTCTTACCCAACTGCCGTTCAAGGTGATCACGGTGGCTGGCACCAATGGCAAGGGCTCCAGCTGTGCCATGGCGGCCAGCATACTGATGGAAGCCGGCTACCAGGTCGGCGTCTACTCCTCTCCCCATCTGCTGCGCTTCACCGAGCGGGTGCGGATCAACGGGGCCGAACTGGCCGACAGCGATCACTGCACCGCCTTTGCCGAGGTGGAAGCGGCCCGCGGCGAGATTGCGCTCACCTTCTTCGAGTTCGCCACCCTGGCGGGCTTGTGGCTGTTCCGGCGCGCCGCGCCGGATGTGTTGCTGCTGGAAGTGGGGCTGGGCGGTCGGCTCGATGCCACCAATGTGGTGGAGTCCGATGTCGCCATGATCACCTCCATTGCGCTCGATCACTGCGACTGGCTCGGGGATACCCGCGAGGCGGTGGCGGTGGAGAAGGCGGGGGTGTATCGCGCCGGCAAACCCGCCATCAGCGGTGAGCCCAATCCGCCCGTCACCATCGCCAGCGAGGCTGCCCGTCTCGGTGCCTGCCTGCGTCAGGTCGGCATTGATTTTCGTGGTGATGAGCACGCCAGCGGCTGGGATTATCACGGCCTTCATCAGTGGCGAGACCTGCCCAAACCGGCCCTGCCGCTGATGAACGCGGTCACCGTGCTGGCGGCGCTGGAGTCCCTCGGCCTGCCGCTGCCGGAAGAGGCTATTCGACAAGGACTGACCAATGCCCGGCTGGCCGGCCGGATGCAGCAACTGCAAAGCGCGCCGCTGGTCATCGTCGATGTGGCCCACAACCCCCATTCGGCAGCCTACCTGGCAGCCCAGCTGCGCAAGATGCCCTGCACCGGCGTGCGCCGCGCCGTGGTCGGCATGCTCAAGGACAAGGACATGGCGGGGTCGCTCGCCGAGCTCGATGGCCTTATCGGTGAGTGGTATCTGGCCGGCCTGACCGGCCCGCGGGCGGCGAGCGCGGCCCAGCTGGCGGCCGCCCTTGGCAGCGAGCGGGGGCCGGCGACCACCTTTGACAGCGTGGGGCAGGCCTATGCTGCTGCGTTGGCCGCATCGAGTCCTGATGATATGGTCATTGTGTTTGGTTCGTTTTACACTGTTGCCGACATTCTGGCGGGTGTCGCCGTCTAGGCCACACCCCGGCTCCCCGGCCCTCTGGCGGGGAGCCGAATCGCATATTGAGTTACGTAAAGGTAGGATTCAACTTGGCCTCTAAGTTTCAAAACCGTCTGGTGGGCACCGTCATCCTGGTGGCCCTAGTTGTCATTTTTCTGCCGGATTTGATGGACGGCCACAAGCTGGAGCAGAAGGAAGAGGCGTTTGCCAAGATCCCGCTGCGCCCGGAGCTGGAGCCCGCCAAGCCCGCCTTGCAGGTATCGGCCGCCAGCACCCTGCCGGCGGAACACCTGGCCAGCCAGCAGCAGGCCTCTGCCGCCGAGCAGTGGCAGGTGGAAGAGGTGCCCGAGCCGGTAACCCTGGGGGCCAAGCAGGGCCAGCCGCCGGTGCAGCAACCGGCCGCCAAGCCGGTGACCCAGCCCGTCACTCCGCCTGTGGTCAAGCCCCAGCCCAAGCCCGAAGTGATTGCCAAGAAACCGGTGGAGCAGCCCAAGCCCAAGGTGGTGCCGCCCAAGCCGGTCGAGGTGCAAAAACCGGTTGAGAACAAGCCGCAGGCGGGCCAGATCAAGTCGATGGACGATCTCATTGCCAGCAAGATGGGACAACCGACCACAACGACAGCCCCGGCGCCTGCCGCTACTGCGCCGGCTCAGGGCAGCTGGATCCTGCAGCTCGGCGCCTTCAAGAACGTCGACAGTGTCAATGCGCTGGTGGGCAAGCTGCGGGCTGCGGGCTACTCGGCGCACACCTCGCCGCGCACGCCGGTCCAGGGTCAGCTCAACCGGGTCTTCATCGGGCCGGATGTCTCCAAGGCCAAGCTGCAGGGCATGCAGAGCCGCATCGGCCAGATGACCGGCTTGAGTGGTTCCGTGGTGGCTTACAACCCCTAACAGGGTCGACAAGGTAAAAAAATACCGCGCGGCATCTTGGATGGGCGCGGTATTTTTTTAGATGCATTTCACCGGTTTAGGCAGGCCGCCAATCTTGGTGGCCTGCTTGGCGGGGCCTTCCGGGAACAGCTTGTAGAGGTAGCGGCTGTTGCCCTTCTCGGGGCCGTACTGCTTCTCCATCGCCTTGACCAGGGCGCGGATGGCGGGGGAGGTGTTGAACTCCAGATAGAAGGCGCGCACGAAGCGCACCACTTCCCAGTGCGGCTCCTCCAGCACGATACCTTCCTGCTCGGCCAGTACCAGTGCCAGCGCCTCGCTCCAGTCGCTGCTGTTGAGCAGATAACCCTTGGCATCGGTTTCGATGAGTTGGCCGTTGAATTCCAGCTGGTGGTGCTCGGACATGGTGGGCTCCTTGTGGCCTGTCAGGATTGGGCGGGCATGGTAGCGCCTTGTTCCCGGGTGAGCAACCGGCTCTCGTTGGCCAGGGTGAGCAACTCATCCGCCAGCTGGCTGATGAGGTTGAGCTGCTGGGTCAGCATCAGCTGCTCCTCGCTGCTGTCGGGGGTGATGACCGGGCACTGCCCCTCGATCTGCTCCGGCATCTCTCCCGCCAGGTGACCGGCAGCCCGCTCCAGGGTGTGGCTCAGGTGACGGCTGATCTCGTCCAGCTCGCCGATGGCCTCCAGCTTGTCGCGATGGGCTCCCAGCGCCGAGATATAGGAGAGCAGGGCGTGGTTGCGCCAGGTGAGGGTGAAGCAGAGGTCGAGAAAACGACGGCGCTTCTGCGGCTCCACCAGCATGCTCTGCCAGGCCATGGCCAGCTCGCTGTCTGCCAGATGGGCGCTTTTGCGCGCTACCCGGTAGTCGATGGACTCATCCCGCTGCTGCTGCAGGCTGGCGAGCACCGCCGAGAGGTAGCGGGCGTTGGCCGAGAGCGAATTGGCGATCAGGGTGGGCAGCCGCTTGTACTGCCAGTCCGGCCACAGCCAGGCCACCAGAGCGTAGGAGAGCAGGCAGCCGAGGAAGGTATCGAGCATGCGCGGCCCCAGGATGGCGAAGCCGATGCCGTCCAGCAGGTTGAACGCCATCAACACGTAGAGGGTGATGAAGCAGACCGCGGCGCTGTAGTTGCTGCGCACCTGGGTGAAGAAGAGGAAGGCGGCCAGCCCCATCACCACCAGCTGTACGTGCAATTCGGGGAACAGCCAGAGCACCGGGATCCCCACCAGCAGGCCGGCGAAGGTGCCGAGCATGCGCTGCACCAGCCGGCGGCGGGTGGCGCTGTAGCTCGGCTGACAGACGAACAGCACGGTCAGCAGGATCCAGTAGCCCTTGTCCAAGTGGAACG
Source organism: Aeromonas sp. CD (assembly GCF_033349375.1). Classification (NCBI taxonomy): domain Bacteria; kingdom Pseudomonadati; phylum Pseudomonadota; class Gammaproteobacteria; order Aeromonadales; family Aeromonadaceae; genus Aeromonas; species Aeromonas sp. CD. Next base: position 2,999,900 of record NZ_CP137631.1, on the reverse strand, counting down.
CCTGCAGGATGCCATAGCCCACCACCAGCCCGAGCGACAGGCGCAGGGCATGGCGAAACACCATGGAGTTGGGGGTTAGGTGCTGTTTGAGCTGGGTCAGCAGCGGCAGGCGGGCGGGGCGAGCCAGGGGCGGCAGGCTCTGCGGCGCCAGCTCGGGATTTTGCAGCTCCTCGGCGCTTTGCAGCAGCTGGTTGATGCTGGCCAGATTGCGGCGCAGAAACTTCATCGGTGTCAGCAGGGTTTTCGGGTAGTGCTGCTTGAGGTGGGTGAACTCCAGCTGATCGCCGAGGGCCTCCAGCGTCCAGTGGATGCGCTTGTTGTGGGCATAGGGCTTGTGCACCAGGATGGCGTAGCCGAGCCGTTGGCACGCCTCGGAGAGCTGCAGGAACACCTCCTGAAAGCCGTCAAGCACGATGCCCTGCTTGAGCTCGGCCTCCAGCTTGCTGTAGGGATAGTGGCTGGAGGTGGCCCGCTCGTGGATCTCCAGCGCTAGCAGGTAGAGGCGCAGCAGGCTGGCCAGCTCGGGGGAGGCCCGGTGACGGGTGCTGAGGCGGGCGTTGAGCGCCGACTTGGTGAGCGTCAGGGCGTTGACCAGGTTGATGTTGAGCTGGGCCAGGTTGTGACGAATGGCCTGGGCGCCGTGCTCGTCGGCCGGAAAGAAGCGGGATTTTTCCAGCAGATAGCGGGAGAGGGCAAAGTAGCTCTGGGCCAGCTGTTCGTGCAGGGTCTTGTAGGGCAGCAGCCAGAGCCAGACCAGCGACACCAGGCCATACCAGAGTGCCCCGGCGCCGAGCGCCAGCGGCTGATAGAAGAGATCCGGCGCCTTGGCGGCCCCCAGCATGGTGTAGATGGCGATGAGCAGGGAGCCGAAGCTGATGGTGGCGTAGCGCTGACCGAGCGCCCCCACCATCACGAAGATAAAGGTGGAACCCGCCAGCCCCAGGGCGAACAGCCAGGGCGTGGGGAAGAGGTACTGCACGCACAGGGAGGCGAACAGGAAGCAGAGCAGGGTCATGGCGAGGTTCTTGACCCGGCCCCACAGACTGTCGTCGGTCTCGGCGATGGCGCCAGCCACCACCCCGAGGGAGAGCAGCACGGTGAGCTGGATGTCGCCGGTCGCCAGGGTGAAGGCAAGCAGCCCCATGATGGCCAGCAGTACCTTGAGGGCGAAATAGATATGACTGTCAGTCAGCAAACGGCGCAACAGGCCAGAGAAATCCGTGGGCATGGGAGAGCGTAACCCTTGAGCGAAACGAAAACCAGAGCATAACCGGTCAACAACGAAACGGCCCTGATTTGGATCAGGGCCACTTCGCTTCATATCCTTGATTTACAACTTATCCTGACAGAAACAGGTGCCAATAAAAACCCCGCCGAAGCGGGGTGTTTGATTAGTTGCGGTTGCCGCCAAGCAGACTCAGCAGGCTCAGGAAGATGTTGTAGATGGAGACGTACAGGGTGACGGTAGCGGAGATGTAGTTGGTCTCGCCGCCGCGTACGATCTGCTGGGTGGTCAGCAGGATGGCACCGGAGGAGAACAGCATGAACATGGCGGACAGGGCCAGGCTCAGGGCGCTCATCTGCAGGAAGATGTTGGCGATCATGGCCACCAGCAGTACCCAGAAGCCGACGAACAGCATGCCGCCGATGAAGGAGAGGTCACGCTTGGTAGTCAGGGCATAAGCCGACAGACCGAAGAAGGTGAGCGCGGTGCCGCCGAGCGCGGTCATCACGATCTCGCCGCCGCCATTGTTCATGTATATGTTGATGATGGGGCCGAGGCTATAGCCCAGCAGACCGGTCAGGGCGAAGGTGAACACCAGCCCCATGCCGTTTTCGCGATTCTTCTCGGTCAGGAACATCAGACCGTAGACGCCGATGAGGAAGATGGCCCAGTGCAGGGGCGGCATGTTCATCACGGTGGCTACCCCGGCCACCACGGCAGAGAAGCCAAGAGTGAGGGAGAGCAGCATATAGGTGTTGCGCAGTACCTTGTTGGTATCGCGCGCGGCACTCTGGGTGCCGGTATAGATAGAACGGGTATCCATCTTGGGTGTCCTCTTGATTTCCGGGGTGAGGCGGCAATCCGCCTCGTTAACGCATTGTATGCACTGAATGTCGGGATGACGAGCGCTGATTTCAAGCCCCACCCCAGCCTGTTGTCCCCTACTATCCCAAATCAAATATGTATTGCATATGAACAAGGGGCTGACGTAGTATGCACGCCGTTCGGAGGGGTGGCAGAGCGGCTGAATGCACCGGTCTTGAAAACCGGCGATGGGCGACCATCCGTGGGTTCAAATCCCACCTCCTCCGCCATCTTCAGAAAAGCCCCCAGCAACCTGGTTGCCGGGGGCTTTTTGCTATCCGGCCGCTCAACATTTAGCCGAAATCTTGTCGGGATAAGTTACTTCTATGGAATTTAGCCGTGAAGAGCTGCCGAGTGTCGATTGTCTGATAAGGTCGTGGACGGTTGACAGCTCAGCGTTAAGGCTTGCGCCTGATGCAACATGCGGCTAATCAAATCTACCATGATGTCTTGGTTGAGCTTGTCGAGCCACTCGCGAGCCCAGAGCAGGGTATTACGTTCATCTGTGTTGCTGAGCTGGAGTATCGGCCAATCAGCCATGTTGGCGAGCGATGTGGCCTGAATATCGCCCAGTGGAATGAACAGAGTCACCAGCCGATCCTGTTGTCTGATATGAAGAGTGAAGGAGCCCGCCGGGATGTCCAGTCCATTTGCATGTCGGTAGTGCGGAGGCAGGTACAGATGGCGGCAGAGGGCGGATAGCATGGCATCGAATGTCATGGGAATTCCTGGCTGGTGGTGTCAAAAACGAACGTTGCTTGTGGCCGTCGATTAGTCATCAATGTTCTGTCTGGAGTGTCGGCTGGCGAGCGTCTATCCGCTGCGAGCAGCTGCCACTCGTCAGCAGACAGTTGACTGGGTTGAGAGGTATGCAGTTGTTGGGGCAATCGGGAATTGAGTTTCATACCCATCTCTTCGTGTGATTGATGATGTTGGTGCACAGGGTCGCAAGAACAGGGGTCAGCTGGATATAAATTGAAGTCGGGTATTTTTAGATGAAGCGGTACGCAGATAACCCGATGGCGGTTACCATTGCGGCCCTTCATTTTGGCGCCACTGCTCCAGCCAGCGCAGCACCTCGGCGGTCGCTTCGATCTGATCGGCAGGGATGTAGTTGTTGATCAGCGCATCTCGATAGAGGGCACGGGCCAATGGGATACGCTGCAGTACTGGAATACCTTCCTCTTCTGCTATCTTGCGAACCTGCAGAGCCTGGACATCGGTGAATTTGAGAGTCACCACAGGCAGGGGGGTCTCACCTCGCTCGTAGCGGATGCCGATGGCAATATGGGTCGGGTTGGCGACGATGACCGAGGAACGCTTCACGTCGGCACGCATGTTGCTCGACTGCAGCTCCTGATGGAATTGACGGCGCTTGCTCTTGATCTCTGGACTCCCTTCCATTTCTTTGTATTCCCGTTTTACCTCGTCCTTGCTCATCTTGAGTTGCTTGGTGTGCTGATAGTGTTCGAAAGCGTAGTCGGCGATGGCGATCACCACGAAGCCCATGGCGCAGACTGCCATCAGCTGGCTCAGCATGCCTCCCAGCACAGGCGGAATACAGCTCATGCCGCACCCTGGCAGTTGTAACAGCGCCTGCAAGTTGCCCTCGATGGTGATCCAGACCAGCAGGCTGAGTAGGGTGACTTTAAGCAGGGATTTGACGAACTCCATCAGGCTTTTGATGGAGAAAATCTTCTTGGCCCCTTCCACCGGGTTAATTTTCTTGATGTCCGGTCTGATGGATTCGCCGCTCAGCAGAAAGCCGTACTGGGCAAAGTGGGAGATGAGTACCACCAGTACCGAGACTCCGAGCAGCGGGATGCAGAGATAAGCCATCTCCTGCATCAGGTTTTCCAGCACATGGTTGAGGGCCTGGGTAAAGGGGAGGTTGAGGTGGGATTCCGGGATCAGCATCAATTTGCCCAGGTGTTCCAGATAGTAATCGGACATCGCCATCAACATGCCGATAAGACTCAGAATGATGGCGGTGGAAACCACCTCCTTGCTTTTGACCACCTGCCCCTTCTTGCGTGCGTCTCGCAATTTTTTAGGGGTGGGCAGCTCGGTTTTCTCTCCGCTCATCGAGCCTCCAGAATGGGGATCAGCAGTCGCAGCGGATCCATGACCGCCAGCACCTGCCTATAGGCGTGGTCCATCATCAACTTGATGTAGATAACCAGCAGCAGACTGGCAACGGCGCTCTTGATCGGCATTGCCAGTACGAAGACGTTGAGGGAGGGGGCAAAGCGGCTGATGAGTGCCAGCCCGAATTCAGCCAGAAACATGGCGATAAGCAGCGGTGCGGCCAGCAGAGCGCAAAGCAGCAGCATCTGGCTGAACTGGCTGTAGAAGAAGCTCACCCAGCGATCGCCGATGGTGGGGAAGAAGTGTGCGACAGGCCAGCTGGCATAGCTCTGAAACAGAGCAGAAAGGAGGGCGAGAAAGGCACCGCTGGCAAAGAAGAGGGTGATAAGAGTCTGGGTCAGCAATAGTCCGGTCGGGCTGGTTTGGCTGGCAAGACTCGGGTTGAAAATGGAGGCCATGGCGGCGCCACGCTGGTTGTCGATGAGAAAGCCGCTTGCCTCGATAGCCCAGAAGGGGATGGCGGCCACAAAGCCGATCAGCAGGCCAAGCAGTACTTCTTTTGCTACCAGCAGGGCAAGATCCAGTGCTGTGATGGTGGGTGGCAACGTGTCGGCCACCATGGGGTAGGCAAAGAGGGCCAGCGAACAGATTACGCCATTGCGGATCATCGCCCCCCCCAGCATCTGTTTGCTCAGTACCGGCAACATGACGAAACAGCTGATAAAGCGCGGCAGCAACAGGGTGTAGGCCAGCATCTGGCCCTGCAGGCTATCCAGGTTCATTGGATCTGAGGCACCTTGAATAGCACCATGTCGGCAAAGCTGTAGAGTTCGTTGCCAAGCCAGGCGGTAGTGGCAAACAGGGTGATCACCACGGCAATCAGTTTGGCGACGAAGCCCAGTGTTTGTTCCTGGATCTGGGTCAAGGCTTGCAATAAAGAGACAAGCGTCCCCACCAGCGCTGCCACCAACACCGGCGGCATGGAGAGGATCAGCACCAGCCAGAGGGTCTGGCTGGTGAAGTGGAGGATATCGGCGTGACTCATATTAGCCTCCGTAACTGATGACCAGCCCGTGGGTGAGACGGGCCCAGCCATCAAGCAGCACAAACAGCAGCAGTTTGAAGGGCAGCGAGATGGTCATGGGGGACACCATCATCATCCCCATCGCCAGCAGAATGTTGGAGATGATGAGGTCGATGGCGATAAAGGGGAGATAAATCAGGAACCCTATCTCGAAAGCCCGGCTCAACTCGCTCACGGTAAAAGCAGGCAACAGGATCAGCAGGCTGTCGGATTCCAGTCGATCGGCATACTCGCTGGGCCAAAGCTGTTTGGTGCTGTCGATGAAGAAGGCGTGCTCCCGCGGTTTGATCTGTTTTTTCAGGAAGGCGCGATAGGGAGCCATTCCCTCGTCGAGAAACTTCTCCACCGATTCGGATTTGGCCAGCGAGACCTCGTTTTGGCGCAGATAATCCTGGGTTGCGAAACCGACCGGGGCCATCACATAGATGCTGAGGATGATGGCCAGTCCGTACATCGCCATGTTGGGGGGGATCTGCTGTACCCCCAGGGCGTTGCGCAGCAGCGAGAAGACCACCGCCAGCTTGACGAAGGAGGTAGCCATCACGGCAATAAAAGGGAGCAGCGCCAGCAGCGCCAGCCCGACGATAAGGTTTAGCTCGTCTGGCAACTGGATCATGACGGCGACTCGCTCTTGAGGCTCTCGACCCGCACACCGAGTCGCCCCTGGATCTCAACCAGCCTGCCGCTACCGAGCTGATGGCCATTGCTGATGATGCGTACCTCGCCGTCGACGGGGGCGCCGAGATCGATGAGTGAGCCCGGTTGCAAGGTGGTCAGAGAGTGCCAGTCCAGCGTCTGGCGGCCCACTTCAAAGGTAACTTGGATGGGGAGGTTATCCAGCTGGGTTGCATCGAGATTGTCATCGGCGGCGTTGTGCATGGCAGTCAGTTCCAGATGTTGTTGATGGGGAAGGCAATAGGCGAAGGGTCGCCCCTCGACGCAGACCAGCAACTGCTGGCCGATCAATGGGTGAGGTGGTGGCAACAACACATCGCCGCAGCTCAGCGTCTCAAGCTCGCTAATGGCGACCCGCATCGCTCCCCACTGCAAGGAGAGGGTGAGGGGCAGCGCCAGGCGCTGTTGGCTTGGTCGAGTGGGCAGCTTGCCAAACAGCGGGCCTGGTTCGGCAAGCCAGAAGGTGAGGGTGGCCCCCTCCCGCTTGAGCAGCAGTTGTAGTGCCGGCTGACCGGCGGTGTCGCTGGTGGCGAGCGGAGCCAACGCCGAGCAGCTGAGGTTGCCAAGAGGTTGACCAAGGCGCTCGATCAGCGCCAGTTGCAGCGATTCTGGCAGGCTGAAAAGCGCTGCCTGCTGCAAGTCCGGCGCAAGCCAGCGGGCCAGTTCGGCGCCATGGCACAAAAGCGGCAGGGAGAGCCCCTGCCACTGCAGTTGCAACCGGTAGTCGAGGGACGCTGGCTGCGATGCGATGGCGAGTATGAGCTCGCCGCCGCTCCAGCCATAGTGGTGGCGGCACTGGCTGAGCCGCTGTTGCAGGGTCAGCTCCGCCGGTGAGGCGGAGGTAAAGGCAATCGATGTCATGCGTCGGCATCCCACTCGTCATAGATGGATCGTTTCTGGCGCGACCCCTGCTCGCTGTCGCCCCGGGTAAAGAGATCAACGGCGACTCGCTCACCGGGGTAGAGGCGTTGCAGGCGATCGATAAGCTCACCGCGCCCTTGATTGAGCAGCTGGGAACCCTGTTCGCTGGCCAGCATCTCCACCTGCAGCATGCCCTGATGGCGATCGATGCGGATGGTGAGTTCCCCGAGCGCGGGCAGGGAGAGTTGCAGCAAAGGGGGGCGTTCCAGACGACCCAGTTCAAGGTGCATATCCACTGCCAGCCGGCTGATCAGCTGGCCCAGTTCGTGATGATTGACACTGGGCGTTACCCGGGCCAGCAGCAGATCTCCCGGCGTGGTCGCGAGAGGAGTAACCCGGATGGCCGAGCCGGCAAAGTTCTCTTGCGCAAACGACTCTTCCTCGCTGGCCACTGGTGCCAGTTCAATAGGTTCATCTTCTGTTTGCAGCCGTTCGCTGACCTCAGGCCGAGTGGCCAGTTCGCTGGGCCCTTGCAGTTTGTTGCTGTCGCTTAGCTGTAGCCGGCTGAGTATTTCGTTGGAAACCTCGGTCAGTGGCAGGTCTGCTGTATTTTCATTGATTCCGTCCTTAGTCTCCGGTTCGGCTGCGCCAAGTAACTTAGGACTGCCGGTGATATCACTCGGCACTCTCCTAGACTGCTCAGCTTGTGCGGTCTCACGCTCTTGCTGCGTGGTTGGTGCCTGCATACCCTCGTGGATCTGAGGCGATGTCGCAGGAAGCAATAGGGATTCCAGCCAATTGCTTCCCTCCTGCTTTCCATGAGGGGCTTTGGCGTGTGGGGCTGGACGTGCCAGCGTCCTCTCTGCCAGCTCCGCCTCCTTGTTCGCCGCTTTGCTGTTTGACAGGGGGGCATCCGGTTTTGACCGACGCTCTTGCTCCTGTCTGCCTGGCACTCTTTTTTGATCACGCACTTTCTGTGATGCGGACTCGAGCAGCAGGGCCTGTTCGAAGCGCTGCTGCTGCGCCGGATCAGCCTTGTTCGCTTCGCGTTGCAAGCTGTGCTGCTCGCAAGCAATCTTGGTATCAGCGCGGGGGGCGGTGAGTCGGTTCATCTCTGGTCACATCCTGATCTGCTGGCGGAACTCTTCCTGTTCCTGCTCTTCGTTGTAGTCGCGCAGGGCTTGCTGGGCTGTCAGCTCCTGCCGGTGTAATTCGGCAAACTTTTCCTGTTGCTGGCGGGCACGGTGCACCGCTAGCTGGCACGCCTGTAGCCGGGTGCGCTCTTCGGCTACCCGCTCGCCCTGTTCGGCGGCCAGTTGTTCAAGGTGGGCTTCTTGTTCTCGCAGCAGGGCGACCTGCTGTTGCCACTCTTTGAGTCCTTTGCGATCAAGCTGCTCTGCCTGACAGAGGGCAAACAGACGATCTTCTTCGACGAGGCGCCACTGACGGTAGTCAAGGCACTCCTGCTGCGCCTCTCGTTGCCGAGCATGGGCCTGCTGCAATCTGGCCTGCTGGGCGGCGAGTTGCTGCTCGGCCCGCTCCAGCCGCAACTGTTTTATCTGTTGCAGACGGCTGATCATCGGGTCAACGCCTCCAGGGTGGCGAGCGCCTCGGGCAGCGAGCTCGGCTCATGGGTGCCTTGTTTGAGCCACTGGCGGATCGCTTCAATGCGGGCGATTGCCTCGTCGGCCACCTTGTCTTGACCCTTCTGGTATTCGCCGATCTGCAGCAGCAGTTCGACCTCTTCGTACTTGGCCAGCCAGCTGCGCAGGCGACCGGCCTGTACCTGATGTCCAGGCTCGATGATCTGGTTCATGACCCGGCTGGCGGAACGCAGTACGTCGATAGCCGGGTAGTGATTGGCGGCCGCCAGCTTGCGCGAGAGGATGATGTGGCCATCGAGGATGGAGCGGGTTTCATCGGCTACGGGTTCGGTCATGTCATCACCTTCCACCAGCACGGTATAAAGAGCGGTGATGGAACCTTTGTCCGACTGGCCTGCCCGTTCCATCAGACGGGGCAGGGCGGCAAACACCGACGGCGGGTAGCCGCGGCGGGTTGGCGGTTCACCGGCGGCCAGGCCAATCTCACGCTGGGCACGGGCGAAGCGGGTGACGGAATCCATCAACAGCAGCACGCGTTTGCCCTGATCCCGGAAGTATTCAGCGATAGAAGTGGCGACAAAGCCGGCTTTGGCGCGCTCCATGGCGGGGCGATCAGAGGTTGCCACCACCAGGACGGCCTTTTTTAACCCCTCTTCTCCCAGATCCGCCTCGATAAACTCCCGCACTTCCCGGCCACGTTCGCCGATGAGGGCAAGCACGGTGACATCCACTTCGGCGCTGCGAATAAGCGAAGCCAGCAGGGTGCTCTTGCCGCCACCGGCTGCAGCGAAGATCCCCATCCGCTGTCCCTCGCCACAGGTCAGCAGACCATCGATGGCGCGAATACCCAGCGAAATGGGTTGTGCGATCCGTTTTCGGCTCATGGGAGGAGGAGCATCCCGATAGACCGGATACCAGGCGGCTGGCTCTGGCAGGTGTCCGCCGGCAAAAGGATTGCCAAGCCCATCCAATACCTGGCCAAGCAAATGCTCGCCCACTCCGACCTGATGCATGGCGCCGGTAGGGCTCACCTCGGTGTTGGAGGAGATGCCGAACATCTCGCCAAGGGGGGTGAGCAGCGCCTGATGCTGGGCAAATCCGATCACTTCTGCTTGCAAGGAGAGGGTGTTGTCCGGGTTGCGCAGATGGCACAACTCGCCGATGCGAACGCCGGGGACCACGGCTTTCAGCAGGGTCCCGGTCACCTGGGTGACCCGGCCACGGATCTGGATCAACCGAGCGTCGTCAATGGCGTGACGCAGTTGGCCTGCAATGTGGTCGAAGGAAAGATTCATAGGAAGCAACACCAGTAAAAACGGTGAGCACTATAAGTGATGGTGGCCAGAGCTGGATTTCAGCGCGAGTCGGGACTTTTTAGAAAACAGTTGGGAGAGGGCTAAAAATTCACGGCTGATTTTGGCATAGGTGAGGAACGGTGATTTTTATAATGCAATCCTCGTCAATCCATTCATCACGGGAGTTTCCATGGCCATTATCCAGAGCAACCCCTACCTCTCTGCCGCCCAGCCTGAAGGGCACGCGGCAGAGGAGGTGTCCCGGCAACCTGCTTTGCAGAGAGGGCAATTTCAGGGCGAGCGGGTCGCCCTGGTGCCTGCATCCCAATCCTTGGCTGATGCGGCTGAAGAGCTCACGTTTGCCTTTTCTGAACGAGCCGAATTATCCCTGTCCAAGCGCAAGCTGAGCGACAGCCATGCCCGGATCAGCGAGATCGAGGCGCTGGTGGGGGAGTACCTGGACAAGGTTCCCGAGCTTGAACGTCAGCAGAAGATAAAGGAAATGGTGAGTCATCTTGGCAGCGGGCGACTGGCCAATCTATCGCAACTTCTGGCCTACCTGGAGAGCTATTCCGGTGAGGTTAGCGAGCAGTTTGAAGCGCTTTGCCAGGCGCGAAAAAACCTGGCGGGACGCCCCGAGATGCAGGGCACTCTCAATCTCATTGAGCAGGCGCTGGCCAAACTGGCTGATGAGCAGGGCACTGCCATCGTACTTGGCGCGCGCATCACGGGCCCGGCAGCCGAAGCTGCCAGGCAAGGTGTGGGGAGTGAGCAGGCACTGCGGGACCTCTATCGTGATGCGGTGCAGGACTATCGCGCCCTCTCCAGCGCGTGGCGTGATATTCACCATCGTTTTGGCAACGGTTCTCTGGAAAAAGTGACCGGTTTCATGATGAAGGCACTCAGTGCTGATCTCGACTCACAGCAGCGCTGGCTCGATCCGGTCAAGTTGGAGCGGGTGATGAGCGACATGCACAAGCTGCGGTTGCTCAATACCCTCTCGGCTCAGGTAGATGAACTGTGGCAGCGGGTGAAGGAGGGGGCGGCCCATGGCATACGGGCCTTCTGATCTGATGGGCGATCTGATTGCATTGGTGGAGAAGCGCTGGGCAACGGTACGGGATGTAGAGCTGGTCGGGACTGCATTGGAATTGGCGGATACCCGGCAACAGGTGCAGCTCTATCAGGAGCTCAAGCGGTTGATCCGTTTGTTGCCGATCGAACTGTTCAGTGAGGAAGAGCAGCGTCAAAACCTGCTGCAATGTTGTCAGGGGGCGCTCGATAACGCCATCGAGCGGGAAGAGGATGAATTGTCTGGAGACCCGTCATGAACTGGATTGAACCTCAGCTGGTACAGTTTTGCCAGGATCTGGGCATTCCCATTGGAGAGCATCCTCACCACCTGATCCAGCTGGAACTGGAACAGAGCGGTACGCTGCAACTGGAGCGTCATCAGGGACGGCTCACCCTCTGGTTGGCTCGCCGAGTGCCGTGGCATCAGAGTGCGGATGCCATTCGCCATGCGATGACCCTTACCGCTGCGGCGCAGGCTCCCGTCTTGCCAGTGCGTTGTGGTTGGCTGGGTGAGGATCAACTGCTTTTGTTTGTCACGCTGGATGAGCGAGCGATCACTCTGCCGCTGCTGCATCAGGCGCTGAGAACCCTGACGCAGCTGCAACGCGAGGCCCTGGCACCATGAGCTGGATCACGACAGCCTGTCATCCAGCAATCGCCTGCTCCGAGGGGATCACTGAGCGCTTTCGCAAGGGATGGAGACGATGAGCCGTATTACTGCCGCCCATATCGGCATCGAGCAGCTCAGCGCCCTCACTCTGGATGAGCAAGAGCAGAGCTTGCCCGGACGCTACGCCCTGTTGCCTGATGGACAGTCCATCGAACCTCACATCAACCGGCTCTATCCCGAACGCCTGGCAGAACGAGCACTGCTGGACTTTGCCGCTCCCGCCCACGGCTTTCACGATTTGCTGCGGCCACGGGATTTCACCCTGGCGATGCAGGGGTTGCGAGCCCTATTGAAAGAGGGGGGAACGGACGAGCTCATGGCGGCGTCGGTATTGCTCGAACAGATGCATGAAGATGAACAACTGATGCAGATGACGCTTCATCTGTTGCACAAGGTATGACCATGACCCTTTCGTCACAGCAACAGGATCTGTTGTTGCTCACCGGCTGGCTGCATTTGCAGTACGGCCACCCTGATCGTGCCCGTACCCTGTTGACGGCACTGTTGCAGCTCCATCCAGGACACGAGAGCGGGCGACGTACGCTGTTGGTGGCCTTGCTCAAGCTGGGCAGAGGAGAGGAAGCACTGGCTCATGTCGATTATCTGGTCTCGGAAGGCGTGACCGACGAAGCTTTATGGCTCTGCCGCAGTCGAGCCTGCCAGCTGGCAGGGCGACTCGATGAAGCCCGTTTTGCCTATCAATACTATCTCGAACTGGAAGAGCAGAATGAATCAACGCACCCTTGAGCTGCTGCGCCGGATTGGCGAGCGCAAGGACATCATGCTGGCGGTATTGCTGCTTGCCATCGTCTTCATGATGGTACTGCCGTTGCCGCCGGTGGCGCTCGATATTCTCATCGCCATCAACATGACCATCTCGGTGGTGCTGCTGATGATGGCGGTCTATATCAACTCACCATTGCAGTTCTCCGCCTTCCCGGCGGTGTTGCTGATCACCACCCTGTTCCGGCTCGCCCTCTCGGTGAGCACTACCCGAATGATCCTGCTGCAGGCCGATGCCGGCCAGATCGTCTACACCTTCGGCAACTTCGTGGTGGGGGGCAATCTGGTAGTGGGGATTGTCATCTTCCTCATCATCACCATCGTCCAGTTTCTGGTGATCACCAAGGGCTCGGAGCGGGTGGCGGAGGTTAGCGCCCGCTTCTCCCTCGATGCCATGCCCGGCAAGCAGATGAGTATCGACGGCGACATGCGTGCCGGGGTGATCGACGTTCATGAGGCGCGGGAGCGGCGCAGCGTCATCGAGAAGGAGAGCCAGATGTTTGGCTCCATGGATGGCGCCATGAAGTTCGTGAAGGGGGACGCCATCGCGGGCCTCATCATCATCTTTGTCAACATACTCGGTGGCGTCACCATAGGGGTGACCCAGAAGGGGTTGTCGGCGGCCGATGCGTTGCAGCTCTACTCCATCCTGACGGTAGGGGACGGCATGGTCTCTCAGGTGCCGGCGCTACTTATCGCCATCACGGCGGGCATTATCGTGACCCGGGTTTCTTCCGAAGAGTCGGCCGATCTCGGTTCCGACATCGGTGCCCAGGTGGTGGCCCAGCCCAAGGCGATGCTGATCGGTGGTGTGCTGCTGGTGCTGTTTGGTCTGATCCCTGGCTTCCCGATGGTGACCTTCTTCACCCTGGCCGCGGTCGTGACCGCTGGTGGCTACTTTATCGGATTGCGCCAGCGTAACGCGCAGACCAGCAACCAGGATTTGCCCACTGTCCTGGCGCAGGGAGCAGGGGCCCCGGCGGCTCGCAGCAAACCCAAGGCCGGTGGTAAACCCCGCGGCAAGCTCGGTGAAAAGGAAGAGTTTGCCATGACGGTTCCTCTGCTGATCGATGTGGACGCCGCCCTGCAAGCTGAGCTGGAGGCCATCGCCCTCAACGATGAGTTGGTGCGGGTGAGGCGGGCTCTCTACCTCGATCTGGGGGTGCCTTTTCCTGGGATCCACCTGCGATTCAACGAAGGTGTGGGCGCCGGTGAATATCTGATCCAGCTGCAGGAGGTACCAGTAGCCCGTGGCCTGCTGAGACCGGGCTATCTGCTGGTACAGGAGAATGCCTCTCAGCTTGAGCTGTTGGGGATCCCCTATGAAGAGGGCACTCCGCTGTTGCCGGGGCAGCCCACCCTGTGGGTGGCCAAGGAGCATCAGGAGCGGATCGAGAAGATGCGCCTTGCTGCTCTTACCCCCGATCAGGTGGTGACCTGGCACCTATCCCATGTGCTGCGTGAGTATGCCGAGGACTTTATCGGTATTCAGGAGACCCGCTATCTGCTGGAGCAGATGGAGGGGAGCTATGGAGAGTTGGTGAAAGAGGCTCAGCGGATCATCCCGTTGCAGCGGATGACTGAAATATTGCAACGGCTGGTGGGGGAGGACATCTCCATCCGCAACATGCGTGCGATTCTGGAGGCCATGGTTGAATGGGGCCAGAAGGAGAAGGATGTGGTGCAGCTCACCGAATATATCCGCAGCAGCCTCAAACGCTACATCTGCTACAAGTACGCCAACGGCAACAATATTCTGCCTGCTTATCTGCTTGATCAGCAGGTGGAGGAGCAGATCCGTGGCGGTGTTCGTCAAACCAGCGCGGGCAGTTACCTGGCGCTCGACCCCACTATTACCCAGAGCTTTCTGGAACAGGTGCGCCATACGGTAGGAGACCTGACCCAGATGCAGAACAAGCCGGTGCTCATCGTCTCCATGGATATTCGCCGCTATGTGCGCAAGCTCATCGAAGGTGATTACCATGCGCTGCCGGTACTCTCCTATCAGGAGTTGACTCAGCAGATCAATATTCAGCCGCTGGGGAGAGTGGGTCTATGACGCAGGATCCCTTGCTGCCCTGGTTTGCAGAAAGAGGGATTGCCTGCGCCGTGCATACCTTGTGCAGAACGCCTATCCCGCTTGGCCATGTATTTGAGCATGCAGGGCTACGGGTTGCCTGGCGTGTCGAGGCGTCAGAGCGGCGTATCTGGATTGTATTTATTGAGCGAGTGCATGAACGATCAGGGCTCAGTAATCCATTCGCCGCCCTTTATCTTTTGGCCCGAGCCGGTTTTTCCGTCTTGGGGAGCGGTTATGTGCTGTATGGCAATGTCTGTGTGCTGGGCGACAGCCCCCTGAGCAGTGACCGGCTATCCCGTTTTTACCGTTGTTGGGCCGGGGCAAGTGAGCCGCAGCCAGGTTGGTTTTCACTCGATGTTGCAAAAGTTATCTCGTTGACATCCATGAGAAAACAACAAAACAGCGACCTCCCTTGATAGGAAGGGACTGCACGCAAAATTAAAATGGGAGGCAAGATGAAAGAACGCCCGGGCAATACCGATGAGGCAACGATTGCGCAAGCGGAGCTGGCAATAAAAGACAGTGAGCAGCGCGCCGCTTTATTGAATGAAATGTGGGATTCCCTCGGTATCAGCCCACAAATAACCCACTTGTTGTTTGCGGAAGGTTCCGCGGCACAAAAGTCACAGGCTGAGCAGGAGTTGCTGGGGGAGCTGCATCGACGTCGTCAACACTCCCCACAGGAAAAAAACAGTGGGGCCCGTCCCAAACGCCCGGCCATGATGCGCGGTTTGGTCATATAGGATATAGCGATGGAAATTAGCTCGTACAAAAAAGATCCCCAATTGTTTCTGTCGGATCTTGGAAAGGTTGAACTGAATCAGCTGCAAGGTGGCAGTTCGTCGGCATTAGATGAACTGGTCAAACTTATCAAAGATAAGAAAATAGTAATTACCGCGACCCATGACCCTAAAATAGACGGTAAATATTTTGACAGCCAAGTCGTAACAGACAATGAAGCACTTTTTAAAAAAGTACTCGCCTATTTTATGCCTGCCGACTCGAAAAATCCGGGCGGACAATACGATCTTCAGATAAAAGCTGGATTTGAGCAGCTTCATAAGTTAATTAATGAGGCTGCCGCCGCTGGCAAGACGAAATTTACCCTGCGAGAGTTTTTGGCTGCCACCCACTTTTCCCTGACCCCCGATCGCATCGATGATGATGTCATCGGAGCCATGCTCGATGCCATGGGCAGCCACAGCAGTAAACGGGATACGCTCAAACACGAGGTGGGCAAGTTGACCGCCGAGTTGCGAAGCTACTCGATCATACAGACGGAGATCAGCACCGCACAGCAACATAACGGTACCGTAGAAGTCGGCAGGAAAGGCGTCAATATATTCGATTACAAGCATTATGGTTATGACAGCCATGAGGCTTTTGCCAAGAAAGATGCCAATGGTCAATATAATCCTCAGTACCAGCTGCTGAAAGAAATAGCCATCGAGAGAAAAGAGGCAATGTTGGTCAGCGGTAATGGTGATATTGATAAAATAGTGGATTATGAAGCTTCAGAGCTGGGCATTACCAGTGAGCAATATCGCGCTAAGTTAAGAAATGAACTGAGCGATCTTAAAAGTGACAAACCGGTATTCCTCTCGGCTAGGGATTTTCTGACCTCACCAAAGAAAGATACCGGTGCTTTGAACAACGTTCATCATTCCTATAAATATGAAAAAGATAACAACCCACTGAGCAATTTTGCGACCACAGTGGGCGATCGGGCCAAACCCCTCAATGACAAACTCGGCCAGAAGACCACGGAGCTGAATGATATCAGCTCTCGTTATAACTCGGTTATTGAAGCGCTCAATCGTTTTATCCAGAAATATGAAAGCGTAATGCAGCAGATCCTTCAGGCTATTTAATTTTCAGGAGCAGTAATGGAACACGACATGACCCAAGTGAATGAGCAGGCGGTAGAGGCCTTCCTGCAGGATGGTGGCACCCTCGCCATGCTCAATGAGGTATCTACAGATACCCTCGAGCAGCTCTATACCCTGGGTTTCAATCAATATCACGCCGGCAAGCATGACGAGGCACACAAGATTTTTCAGGCACTCTGCGTGCTGGACCATTACGAAGCGCGTTTTTTTCTGGGACTGGGGGCTTGCCGCCAGGCGCTGGGACAATTCCGGCTGGCCATCGACAGTTACAGCTATGGCGCCATGATGGACCTGCAGGAGCCCCGCTTTCCCTTCCATGCCGCCGAGTGTCTCCTGCAGTTGGGAGAACTCGAGGGGGCCGAGAGTGGCTTCCACTCGGCCCAGTTGCTGGCGGCAGCAAAGCCGGAGCTGGCGGAACTGGCCGCCCGTGCCGGCATCATGTTGGAAGTAGTCAAAACCAAAAAGGATATGGAGCATGCATTCGATAAGCAGTGAACGCCCTTTCTCCATCGGAGGGATGCAACCCCCTCTGGTCGAGGACAACAAGGGGAGCAGCCAAGCCACTCAGGTGGCTGCCGGGGATAGCCATCGTCACGTCGAAAAACATGGGCAGGGGGTGGTGTTACCGCAACCCATGCCAGGTATCAGGCAGCAGGTGGGTGCATCCCAACAGCAGGAACTTGATCAATTGAGGAAGACGGCACAGCTGGGGGCTGCCAACGCGGCCAAGCTGCTGGGCAGCAGTACCTTGCTGAACAAACTGGCGTTTGCGTCTCCCGAAGAGTTCGAGATTGAGCTGGGCAAGATGACCAGCGAACTGGAGCAGACCCAGAAGAAGTTGAAACTGGCCGATCTCGAGCGGATCCGCGCCGAGAATCTGAAAAAAATTGATGAAAACCAGACCAAGATGAAGGAAGCCAGCGAGGCTGCCGACAAGGCCAAGAAGTCGGGTCTGGCTTCCAAAATCTTTGGCTGGATCAGCGCCATCGCCTCCATGGTCATTGGTGCCATCTTGATCGCTACCGGCGTAGGGGCTGCCGTTGGAGCCATGATGATCGTCGGCGGTGCCGTTGGGGTCGCGAATATGGCGATCCAGCAAGCCGCTGCAGATGGCCGTATTTCGCCCGAAACGATGAAAGTATTGGGGCCCATCATGATTGCGGCCGAGATTTTAGTGGCCATTGTTTCTATTGCGGTCACTTTTGGGGCAAGTGCCGCCAGTACCGCCATGAAGGCCGTCAAATTTGCCACTCAGGCGGCCGATCTTGTAGTTGATATTGGCACCGGGACAGCCAAGGCCATCGATAGCGGGTTGCAGGCCGATGCGCAGATCAAACAGGCGAACCTGCTGGAGAATCGGCAGGTGATGACCGAGTTGCAAGGGGTGATGGACAAACTCAAGGAAGCCTTGTCGCAGATGACGGAATCATTCCAGCAGGTAATGGAGATGATTTTCCAGATGATCACGGCCAAGGGGGCCATGCTCAACAGCCTTGCCAGCAGACCGACAGCCATTTAAGGAGAATACAAGATGAACAATATCAATGCGAATAACTACATCCCGGGTAACACCTATGTTGCGCCTGCCGATGGGCAGGGGGTAGAAAACAAAGAAGGTTTGACAGGGCAGGGGACCACCCATGAGCCAGGTCACAAGACTGTGCACACGACCCCGCAACGTCAAGCGTTGCCCGAGTTGATAGGGCCACGTCAGGGGCTGGATTCGAGCCTGCTGACCAAGGGGGGGTCTGAGCTCGACAATGTTCTCAGTATTATGAGCCTGCTGTTCGAGATGGCGCGCAAGGCCCGCGAGATGGGTTTGCTGCAGCGGGACATGGAAAATCAGGCCGTGATCGCCGCCCAGAAGGATCAGGTGAGCGAGATGCGACATGGCGCCAATCTGATGATCGCCATGGCGGTGGTATCCGGTGTGATGACCGTCGCTTCGGCCGTCATGGGCGGCTTTTCCTTGAGCAAGTCTGCCAAAGCCATCAAACAGGATAAGGCACTGAACGCCAATATGGCGGGTCGAGAGAAAGATCTGCAAAAAATGGCGGACGTGAAGAAGAGTACGGGGCAAGAAATGGGGGATGCTGGTCAGGAGTTAATGACCAGGAACCAGCATGACAAGGCTGCCTTGAAAACACTGAACAAGAAGTTTGAGGCTAACAATGCGCGTCAGCAGCTGGCTGGCACCGTGTTGCAAGGGTCTGCCCAAATGGGCAATAGCACCACGCAGGTTTTCCAGGGCTATTCCCAGGCCAATGCCAAGGAAGATGAAGTGCGTTCCAGCATTGCCCAGACGCAGAAGCAAAAAGTGGAAGATCTGATGAACTTCAACAACAACTTCATGAAAGATGTGCTTCAGATGATGCAGCAATACGCCCAGAGCCACAATCAGGCCATGCGTGCCGCATTTGGCGTGGCATAACGGCCTCATCACCAATGTGTGTCAAGCGCCCATCCGGGCGCTTTTTTTATCATTTTTCTTAAAAGAGCCGCCTTTGAGTGACAGCCAGCGTGGTACGGGCAGGCTAACATCCTCTCCTCTCTGCTGGAGGACATCATGGATCTAACCCTCACCATCAATCAGCTGTTTGCTGAGTTTGCGACCAAATATGGCTTGCCATCTTTAGCCTTGAATCCGGAAGGCGTTGCGGCATTGTGCTTTGATGACCAGCTAAAGCTGGGTCTGATCCTGGTACCAGAGCGGGATCATCTGGTTTTGCAGGTTGACGTCGCCGAATTGCATCAGGTTGGCGAAGGTATTTTTCGTCAACTGGCCAGTTTCAACCGCCATTGGTATCAGTTCAATCTGCACTTCGGTTTTGATGACGAAAGCCTGACGGTACAGCTATATCGTCAGATGTCCGCCAGTCAACTGACACTGACAGCCCTCGAAGAGAGTCTGGCCAGCATGCTGGAACATGCCGAGTTCTGGCAGGAGTTGCTGCAATCACGGCATGAGGTCGAGCATAGCCATGAAGAGATGAGGGGAGTTCGGGTATAGCCATGAAGATACAGGAACAGCAAGCGATGACGGTATCGCAAGGCACGCTCCAAGCAAGAGATGGCAGCTTTGCCGGGCGAGCGATGCATGTGCTCCCCATGACCCGCGTTCAGCAGCCCTTGTCGGTATTGTTGCGTGGTTCCATTGCCCTCGATCGGGTTCAGGAAGTGGCGTTGCAGCGTCTGCAGCAGGGTGAGCATTTGCCGCTGTCCGCTCGCAGGATCAGGGTCGTATGAGAATATGGCTTGCGCTGGTGTTGCTGACTGCGCTGAGTGGTTGCGTCACGACACCCGTGTTCAAACCCGCGTTGACACAGGTAAAAGGAGAGGTGCGTCTGGCGGGAAGATTGCCTTTCCCAGCCCGGGTGGAGGTCACTGTGCTGAGCGTGATCGATGGTCGTCCTTTGGCTGTGGCGGCAACGGAATATGACGTGACCATGTTGCCATTGGTATTTGAGCTGCGCCTGACACCTTTGCAAATGGCTGAGGGTGACTTATATCTGCGTACGCGATTGCGTTTCATCGGCAGTTCAGCAGTACAAGCCAGTCATCAGCAGAAAGTTTTTAAGGCGTTTAATCCTGATGGTTACGTCATTAATTTGCAGGCCAAGACTTGCTATCCATTATGTCAATAATGACATTGTTCACAAACAATACTGAAATCAGCTGTTTATGGCTCTTATGATTCAATGGTAAAGTTTCTTTTTGTAACAAACTATCCCAGCATATAACAGTAACTTAATTTGAATCTCCAAATAACGCATAGCTAGTGTATTGACTCTAATTTGTGGCTGGTTTTCTTGCGTATAGCTGTTGTAGGATGCTCCCCCTCATTTCAATGGTGATTAATTAGTTGCTGGTATTGAGATGAATTAATTTAAAAATAAAACGCCAATAATAAGACTCCCAGCAGAAATCCTGTCTTTGCTGAGGCGTCACAGGCACCACACGCAGATTCAGGAAAACGAAAAATATGAAAGGCATTACAACCACAGAGAAGGGCGATATAGCCCAGCTCCAGTGGTGCATGTCTGCTTTTAACGTCATTGAGCATACACAGGAGGGAATATACATCCTGCTGGAAGGCTCCATGACCTGGCAAGACTGCACCGATACCTACGAGTTATCCGCCAATGAGTTGATGTTCGTACGCCGTGGCAATTATGCGGTTTGTACCGGTGAAGCACCTTGCCACCTGCTTTGGTTACCCCTTTCAAATACCTTTCTGCAAGGCTTCTTGCAACGTTTTGGTTCACTGCTGAGCGACGTGCCCAGAATTGACGCCATGGCACCCAGTCTGTTGCCATTTTGTGCCTCGCCACTATTGACCCAATGTATTCAGGGTTTACGTGGCTTGACCGAACATGAATACCCGCCAGCATTAGCTCAGCTACGTACTGAGGAGCTGTTGTTTCTATTGGCTTTTGGTGAGTCCGGCCCGCAACTGATGTCGATTTTGCGTCAATTGAGCAACCGCCAGGTTGAACGGTTGCAGCACTTCATGGAAAAGCATTACTTGATGGAGTGGAAACTCAGTGAATTTGCCAAAGAATTTGGCATGGGCTTGACCACATTCAAGGAGCTTTTCGGGTCTATTTATGGGGTATCTCCCCGAGCCTGGATCAGCGAGCGGCGTATTCTCTATGCTCATCAGTTATTACTCAATAGCGAGATGAGCATAGTGGATATTGCGATGGAAGCCGGTTTCTCCAGCCAGTCCTATTTCACCCAGAGTTATCGCCGCCGTTTCGGTTGTACGCCAAGTCGTGCCAGACATGGCAAAGATTAACGTCGGACTAAAATAATCTGACGTTTTTTATAAGTCAGGGAAGGGCGTAATGGATAGAATGGTCGCATATCAAAACATTATCCCATTATTGCCCGCAGCAAGATGAGCAAGGCATAGCATGAGTCAGCAAGATCACCACTCTCCCAAACAAGGTCTGTTTGCAGGCCGCCGGGTCACTGTCGTCCAGTCAGCGTCTCTTTGTAAAGACCAGCTGGTTGGCCAGCAGTCCGTGCTCAGCTATCAGGATGCCGGTGTGTTGACTGCCCAGCAGATGAGCCTGTTGCAGCGGCTGTTACCCAGAACCCGTCTGGAGTGTCTGCTGGCATCGGTCTGGTTTCAGCGCCGCGTGGATGTAGCCATGGCCGTGTCACGTCAGGATCTGCAGCGGATCCTGCGGTTGGGTGCGGGTGAGGAGGGTGACTGGATTGCCCAACTGGGGGATAGCATCAATCTGGCAGAGCGGTCGCAGTTATGGCATTGGGTGTTATATCCCTTGCATCGCTGGTGGGTCCGTCATCAGGAACCCCTTCACACCGGCTGGATCAATGAGTTGGCACAGTTGCAGGTCATGCGGCGGCAGTTGCATGCTCAGGCCGCCTTCTGGCAGACGGTGGTGGATGTACAGTCTGGCATTGAGAGCAAGATTGCAGCCCAGCTGGCTCAGCTGGCTCAGCGTGAACGGGAACTGCAACAGCTGCAGGCCGAATGTGAAGATCGCCTTCATCTGTCCTGGCCTGCCTGGTATGGGCAGCAGACTGAGGAGGGGGACCCGGCTGTGCTCATGCCGGTACCGCTCGAGCTGGAGGCATTCTGGCATGCCCTGCAGGTGTTACCGCATCAATCCACAGCTGCTCAGATGTTGCACGAGTGGCTTGCTGAAAGAGGGCTGGCCCTTTCTCAGGACCGCTTCTACTGGCAGCCACCGGCCCGCTAGATAACCCGAGGAACTATGCAAAATCTACTTAATCGATTGGCCGAAAAGCTTGGCCAAGGGCCTTTTGTTGCCGACGTTCAGGGCAAATATCATTTGCGCCTCGATGGTTATCCTCTGTTTTTGCTACCCAGGCACAACGAACTGCTGCTGAGCACTCCCCTGGCAAGCGCCGTCACGTCAGAAGGTAAATCTCTGGATCCGGCATTGTTGAAACGCCTCTTGCAACAGGTCGTGGCCTGGGGACGCCATGCGCCCCAGGCTCTGACACTCGATGATCTCGGCAATCTGCAACTGGAAGCCAGGCTGGAGCTTGACGGGCTTGATGAACACCAGCTGGAAGTCTTTCTGAGCCAGCACATTACCTTGCTGGAGCGGTTGGAGCCCCAGTTGAATGAGGCGGCCTTAGCCCCGGAATGGAGACAGATGATATGGCATCCGTAAACATGCAACGTCTGCTGCATCCTCTGCTATGGCTCGGCATGGGGATGATGATGTGGTCGCGTCCCACATTGGCACAAGAGCTTGACTGGTTGCCTATGCCCTATAGCTATGTGGCGGAAGGGGAAAGCCTGCGTGATGTGCTGGTCAACTTCGGTGCCAACTACGAGGTGTCGGTCGTCGTCAGCGACAAGGTCAATGATCAGGTCAATGGCCAGTTCGAACATGATGAGCCGCAGGCGTTCTTGCAGCAGCTCGCCTCTCTCTACAACCTGGTCTGGTACTACGATGGCAACGTGCTGTACGTGTTCAAGAACAGTGAAGTTCAGTCTCGTCTCATCAAATTGGCACAGACTGGTGCGGCGGAATTGCAGCAAGCTCTGCAGCGTGCCGGGATCTGGGAGGCGCGTTTTGGCTGGCGACCAGACACAGACAATCGCTTGGTCTATGTTTCCGGCCCTCCCCGCTACCTTGAGCTGGTTGAACAAACTGCCCTGGCGCTGGAGCAACAGTCCCAATTGCGTAGCGAGAAGACGGGACCGCTTGCCATCGAGATCTTCCCGCTCAAGTACGCTTCCGCGACCGATCGTTCCATTCAGTATCGCGATACGGATGTTGAGGCACCCGGCGTTGCCACCATTCTCTCTCGCTTGCTCAGCGATGCTGGCGTACAGATGGTCAATGGTGAGGGCACAAAAGGGGGCACATCCCATTCAGGGCAGGCAATCGTGCAGGCTGATCCTTCCCTTAATGCCGTGCTGGTGCGCGATGCTCCGGAGCGGATGGCCATGTATGGCAAATTGATTGCTGCACTGGACAAGCCGTCTGCCCGTATTGAAGTGGCTCTCTCCATCATTGATATCAATGCCGAGGATCTCTCCCAACTGGGGGTGGATTGGCGAGTCGGGATCCGTACCGGATCCAATCAGCAGGTGATTATCAAGACCACCGGCGATCGCAAAGGGATCGAGGGCGGCGCGGCGCTGGGTAGCCTGGTTGATTCCAAGGGGCTCGACTATCTGCTGGCCAGAGTGAATCTGCTGGAGAACCAGGGCAATGCCCAGGTCGTCTCCCGGCCGACACTGCTGACTCAGGAAAATACCCAGGCGGTGATCGACCACAGCGAAACCTACTACGTCAAGATCAGTGGTGAGCGAGTGGCGGAGCTGAAAGGGATCACCTATGGCACCATGTTGAGAATGACGCCCAGAGTGATCCAGCTGGGAGATAGGCCGGAAGTGAGTCTGAGCCTGCATATCGAGGATGGTAATCAAAAACCAAACAGCTCGGGTCTGGATGGCATTCCTACCAT
This sequence comes from Aeromonas sp. CD, assembly GCF_033349375.1. Lineage (NCBI taxonomy): Bacteria > Pseudomonadati > Pseudomonadota > Gammaproteobacteria > Aeromonadales > Aeromonadaceae > Aeromonas > Aeromonas sp. CD. Next base: position 2,976,226 of record NZ_CP137631.1, on the reverse strand, counting down.
CAGTCGTACCGTGGTGGATACCATAGCCCGGGTAGGACATGGCCAGAGCCTGCTGATCGGCGGTATCTACCGCGATGAACTGAGCGAGAGCCTGAGCAAGGTGCCTTTTCTGGGCGACATCCCCTACCTGGGCGCCCTGTTTCGCAGCAAAGAGAGTCAGACACGCCGTCAGGTTCGACTCTTCATCATCGAGCCTCGGCTGATCGACGATGGCATCGCCCACTATCTGTCGCTGGGGCATGGTCAGGATCTGCGTGCAGGTGTGCTGGGAGTTGACGAGATATCCAACCAGAGTCTCTCTCTTGGCAAGGTACTGGGAGGTGCCCAGTGTCAGCCGTTGGCGGCCGCTCGCGAGGTGCAGCAACTGATGCGCCAGGGAGGCAAGAGTTCGTCTTTGACGCAATGCCAGATGGGCAATGAACTGGGGTGGCGGCTGGTCGAAATGGGCAAGGCGCAGAAGTGTACGCCGGCATTGACCTGGTGCGTGCAAGCCGGGGAAGCGCGATGAGCTGGAAATGTCGCATATACCGCGGGTTGAACCACGGCGTTGAAGTGCCCCTGCCGGAGGGGCGCCTGATAATCGGTGCCGATCCGCTGCAAGCCGACCTGGTATTGGTGGACGAGGGCATGGCGCCTGTTCATCTGACGTTGATGGTGACGGCAGAGGGCATCGTACTGCAGGAGTGGGCCGAGGGCGTGATGCCGACCCAGGATGGGGAAGTGTTGGCTGCTGGGGCTTTGCTCAAGGCGGCAACCCGGCTGGAAGCTGGCCCGCTGCTCTGGAGTTTTTGTGATAGCAGTCGTTCGTTGCCAGAGCAACTTGAGCCACTGACTACCGTGCAGACAGCCCTTCGCCCACCGAAACGGGCTGCACGTGCCGATGTCTGGATGGGAGGGCTATGCCTGATGTTGATCATCGCCGTGCTGGCACTGCTAGGACATGGCTGGTGGCAGGGGAGCAGTGAAAATGATGCGGCACGCCAGGAGCAGGCTCTGAAGCGTTTCCTTGCGGCACCAGCCTATCAGCAGGTCACGCTGATTAACGATGCCCATGGCATTTGGCAGCTGGCTGGTTATGTCGATGAGAACAGCACGCGACTGGCCCTGCAGCAGTATCTGGAAGGGAATGGTTTCAATTATCGGCTGGACGTTCGCACCATGGAGGATCTGCGTCAGGGAGCCGGCTTCATCTTGCAAAAGCTGGGGTATGAGCGACTCCAGATCCGCAATGGCAAGGAACCTGGCTGGCTGCGGCTAAGTGGCGAGATTGATACCCAGGACCCGAAGTGGAGCACGCTTGATACGCTACTAAGGCAAGAAGTGCCCGGTGTGCTGGGGATTGAGAATCAGGTTCAGGTGGCAGGGGCCTATCGTAAACGACTCGATGACCTGCTGCAGGAGCAGGGGTTGGCCGGGCTGTTGCGCGTGGCTGAAACCAGCGGCCGTATCGAGGTGTCCGGCCAGCTGGACAGTGCCCAGCTGGCCAAGTTTCAACTGACCCAGCAGCAATTCAAGCGCGAGTTCGGTTCCCACCCTGTGCTGGAGCTGGTCAATCAGGAGCGGATCCCACGTCAGGATGAGCTGGAGTTTGAGGTACGCAGTGTCTCGTTTGGCCGGATTCCTTACGTGACCCTGGTGGATAACCAGCGTTATCCAATCGGCGGGGCGACTGCCAACGGGGTTCGCGTATTAGCGATTCGTCCTGATGCCGTGGTGGTCAGCAAGGGCAAACAGCAATACATCGTCAAGTTAAAAGGAACCGAGCGTCATGATGACCAATTTGGAAACGCGACTGTCCGGCGCTGATCCGGTATTTGCCCGCGAGCTGCATGCGCAGCTTGTCCAGGCGCTGGGTGACGTGAAGCGGCAACTGCTGCGCGGGGGGACCCAGCAGCAGTATCAGCAGTGGCAACAGGAAGCCGACGCCATCGAGGCGGGGCTCAAGATTATTGGCAAGATAGAGGAGCACAACCATGGCTGATTACTTCGAGTACAAGAATACGAGTTCCATTACCCTCGACCAGGTAGCATCAAACCTCTCCACACAGGCCAATGCCGCCAATAAAGAGGTCAAAGCGGCAATCGAGGACATGAAAAATGCCTCTGACAACCCGGCCCTGCTGGCCGAGCTGCAGCACAAGATCAACAAATGGTCGGTGGTGTACAACATCAACTCTACCGTGACGCGGGCGATGAAAGACTTGATGCAGGGCATTTTACAGAAGATCTGATGATGAACGTCCAACTCAAAAAACAACTGGCAGAACTGGCCCTGGCTGGAACAGGTCATCATTGCCACCAGGAGGCCGCATCCATTGCCGACTGGCTGGCGCAAGAGGAGTGCATGGCCGAATGCGTCACGTTGATCCGCCTCTCATCCTTGATGAATCAAGGGGACTATCAGAGCGCACTGCTGCTGGAAACCTCGCACCACTCTGCGGATGTTGAACCCTGGTTCGCCCTGTGTGAATGGCGGCTCGGCATGCACGATGAGCTGGTATTGCGGTTGGCAAGGCTGGAAGCGAGCGGTCAGCCCTCCCTGTGTCAGTTTGCAGCCGGCTTGCGTGAGCAGATGGCATTATGAAGATTGAAGGCAGCGAGCATCCGCCTCGAAGCGGATTTGCCGATACCGAACCACTTCCCAGGCAACAGGTTCAACATCAGTTTGAACGGCTGCTGGCAAAAGCAGATGAGCCTACCCTGTTCAGTCGCTGGCAGCAGGGGACCGGGCTTGAGACCCTGCTTGAGGGTGCTTCGCCTTCTGCCCAGCGGGACCTGCTCTGGCAGATCCATCAGCAGGGAGGAGAGCATGCCCAGGCGGTTGGCAAGCGACTGTTCCAGCCTGTCACCGAGAGGTTGGTGGCACATTTTTCCGGCCGTCAGCTGCCTGTCGTTGCTGCCATTGACCAGCCTGAGCTGCGTGCGCGGATGCGAGAGTTTGATCCACTGTCATCACGGCGGGAGACTGTGCTGCTGAACGTGATGGCAGACATCAAGAAGGCTGCCAATGGAACTCAGGTTGACTTGGCATATCTCGAGGAATTGGCTCGTCGTGAGCTGATGACGTTGATCCCGCTTAACGGCGTGGTGAACAACCTGATACGGCATTCACACAAACTTGATCTGGAGGCGTAATGGAGATTACCCAGTCAGCCCAGGCGGTCGTGACCAGCCTGGATGAGTTGAAAACGGCGGACACTGCCTCTTCCCAAGTTGCCAGCTTTGAACAGGCGATGAGTACTCCATCCCAGGGCATAGGCGGTTCTTTGCTTGGTGAGCTGGGGGAAATAAAGCAGCAGTTTGTGGAGGCCAAGGAGAGCCTGCGGGCCGAGCTGTCGACGCCGGGAGACGATCCCAACAGCCTGATGCAGATGCAGTGGGCGCTGATGCGTATCACCATGCAGGAAGAGCTGATTGCCAAGACAGTTGGCAAGATGAGTCAGAACGTAGAAACCCTGTTGAAGACCCAGTGAGGTAGTGTGAAGAGATCGATGCTGATGGGGGTGTTGTGCACCTCACTGCTGCTAGGTGGCTGCAAAGTGGAGCTCTATACCGGAGTCAGTCAGAAAGAAGGCAATGAAATGCTGGCGTTGCTGCGTACCGAGGGGATCTCCTCAGACAAGCAACCGGACAAGGATGGCAATATCAAGTTGTTGGTGGAGGAGTCCGATGTAGCGCAAGCCATCGAGGCACTCAAGCGCAAGGGCTACCCGCGGGAGAGTTTCTCCACCTTGCAGGACGTATTTCCCAAGGATGGTCTCATCTCTTCGCCTACCGAAGAGCGGGCGAGGCTCAACTATGCCAAAGCCCAGGAGATTTCCCATACCCTCTCGGAGATCGATGGCGTATTGGTCGCGAGAGTACATGTGGTGCTGCCTGAAGGAAATGAAGGGATCAGCAAGAAACCCTTACCCGCTTCGGCATCCGTTTTCATCAAGCATGCCGCCGATATCCAGCTGGACAGTTATATTCCGCAGATCAAGCAGCTGGTCAACAACAGCATTGAGGGGTTGGCTTATGATCGGATCAGCGTGGTGCTGGTACCTTCGGCCGATATTCGCCAGATGCCTCTGGTATCGCGAAACACCAGCCTCTTCTCCATCGAGGTGAGTGAGTCGTCGAAGTGGCGGCTGGCAGGACTGATTGCCCTGTTGTTGATGCTGGTCGTGACCACCAATCTGGCCCAGTACATGTGGCACCGGAGCCGGAGTCGTTGATGACGGTAGGCCTGACACCTTATCAATTGCGCTTCTGTCCGGCAGCCTATCTTGATGACGGCCATTTTCCCGATCCATGGCGCTGGCTGCAGGACGCACTGCCGGACTGGCGTACCCACCCCGCCGTTAATGAGGCGCTGCTTGAGGCGCTGGCCTTGGAGATTGCCTATGAGTCGCCCTCATCCCTTGGCGGCTTGGCATTGTTCCCCCAATCTGAGCTCGCGAGTACCTTGTCACACCTTGGTGCCGTGTTGCATGGGGAGGCCATTCGTCATTGTCTGCAGGGGAGCACGCTGCGCCATATCATCGGCTTGTTGGGGGAAGAGGGGCACAGGAATCTGCTGTCCCAGCTTGATCTGTTGATCGGCCCCTGGCCTGCAGGCTGGCAGCAGCCGTTGCCGCTTGAACTGAATGGCTCTTATCTGGAAGCGGCTGGCTTGCAATTCTGGTTGGCAGCCGCAGGGAATGCTGAACCTGGCTGGGCTCGCAGGCTTGCCCTGCGTCTTCCCCCATCATCCACCGTACCATCCTGGCATCTGGCGAGTGAGTCGTTGCCACTGGCTCGGGCGCTCTGTCTTAAAATCGCCAAACAGGTCACACCACAATGCTGCCATTTGTTGAAATAAAGAGTGAACACCTACAACTGGAGCCTGGTCAGCGGATCCTGCGCAGTCAGGATTACCAATCTTATCTGAGTGCCCAGGCACTGGTTGAGGCGGCCAGGGAACAGGCGGCCGAGATTGTGCAGGAAGCTCGTACCGTGTACGAGCAACAGCGCGAGCTTGGTTGGCAAGCTGGCATGGAGCAGGCTCGCCGTGAACAGGCGGTGTTGATCCACCAGACTCAACTGCAGTGCCAAGAGTACTATCGCACTGTAGAACAGCAGATGAGCGAGGTGGTGTTGCAGGCCGTGCGCAAGATCCTGCATGACTATGACCAGGTTGCGTTGACCCTCAAGGTTGTGCGCGAGGCACTCTCGTTGGTGAGCAACCAGAAGCAGGTCACGGTGCGGGTGCACCCTGAGCAAGTCACGGCGGTACGGGATCAAATCGCCAGGGTGCACAAGGATTTTCCGGAGATCGGTTATCTGGATATTTCCGCCGATGCCCGGCTCGATCAGGGGGGATGTATCCTGGAAACCGAAGTGGGGATCATTGATGCCAGTCTGGATGGCCAGCTGGAGGCACTGTCACGGGCTATTTCCACGACGCTTGAGCGGGGCGACCATCCTGCTCATTAATCTGTACCATGTCAGGTGATTTGCGCCACTGAGCACATGTCACTTTGCTGCCGTTGTTGCAGGCGCCAGAGGATGTGGGCCCCGTCCAGGCTAGCAATCTATTTGTCTGAAAATCACCGTTGATGATGGGGTTGAGCGCCTCCGCCATCTTTAGAAAAGCCCCCGGCAACCTGGTTGCAGGGGGCTTTTTGCTATCCGGACGCCGGTGTTTTCGGGTCATGGCGCCGTGTTGGATATCGGCGGCTTGTACCAGCAGAGTATCAGCAGGGTGAGCAGGCAGCAGGCGGCGCCGGCGTAGAAGGTGAAGGCGGGGCCCAGATGGTCCCACAGCAGGCCGGCCAGCAGGCTGGCCAGCAACATAGCGAGGCCGCAGACGAGGTTGAAGAAGCCAAACGCGCTACCGCGCAGATCCGCCGGGGCCGTGGCGGCCACCATGGCGGCCAGCAGCCCCTGGGTCATCCCCATGTGAATGCCCCACAGCATCACCCCTGCCAGCAGCACGCCCCAGTGAGTGCTGGCCGCCAGCACCAGGTCGGCGGCAATCAGTACCAACAACCCCCAGATCAGCAGGGTGCGGTGGCTCATGCGATCCGAGAGGCGGCCGAACGGGTAGGCGCTAAGGGCATAGATCAGATTCATCGCCACCATGACCAGCGGCACCAGCGCCAGCGCCATGCCGCTTTGTTGGGCACGCAGCACCAGAAAGGCTTCGCTGAAGCGGGCCAGGGTGAACAGGGCGCCGATCAGCAGCACCCAGCGATAGGGTTTACCCAGCCGGCGCAGGTTGTCGCGCCGCAGGGGGTTGCGGCGCTCGCGCCCATCGCTCTCTTTGGGTTCACGCAGGCCGATGGCGAGCAGGGTGACCGAGGCCAGCCCAGGAATGACCGCCAGCCAGAAGATGGCGCGAAAATCATCGTGCCAGAGCAGCATCAACCCCACGGCCAGCAGTGGCCCCAGCAGGGCGCCGACCGTGTCGAGGGACTGGCGCAGGCCAAAGCCGGCGCCGCGCAGCTCAGGGGGGGTGAGGTCTGCTACCAGTGCATCGCGAGGGGCACCACGAATGCCCTTGCCAACTCTGTCCAGCAGGCGGGCGGTCAGGATCAGCCCGCTGCCGGTGGCGATGGCGAACAGCGGCTTGGTCAGGGCTCCCAGCCCGTAACCCAGCAGGGCCAACCCCTTTCGTCTCCCCAAATAGTCGCTCAAGGTGCCGGAGAAGACCTTGACCATCAGTGCCGTGGCCTCCGCCATCCCTTCGATGAGCCCTATGGTGAGGGCGCTGCTGCCGAGCACCGTCACCATGAACAGGGGCAGCAGGCTGTAGATCATCTCGGACGAGATGTCCATCAGCAGGCTGACGAAGCCCAGCACCCAGACCCCGCGCGGGATCCGGCGGGAGGGTGGGGCCGGGTCTTGTCTGTTGCCTGTCGTCATCGGGGGGAGCCTTGCCTCGCATCAATTCCCACAGAGCATAGCCAGCCCGGCGACCCAGAGGTGGCCGGGTTGGCTTGCTGCGTGATTACTGTTCGATATCGAGTTCAGCCCGAACCGGTTGCCGGTTGCGCAGGGTGGAGATCAGCACCAGTGCGGCGATGGCGGCCAGCATGACGCCGAACAGCACGGCGCTGCCTGCATAACCAAAGCCGGCCTCGTCTGCGGTCCAGTCACCCAGTGCGGTACCCAGTGTCTGGGAGAACATGATGGTGACCCAGTAGAACAGCTCGGTGCGCGGCGTGGTAATGCTGCCGGTGGAGATGCTGCCCTGCAGCCGATACCAGAGCAGGAAGGAGCCCATCAGCAAAGCCAGCAGCAGGGTGGAACCACCGGCATAGCCCAGCCCGAGCGAGCGATCGGCAAAGTCTGCCAGGGTGGTGCCGACCGTGGTGGTGGCGATGATGGTGGTCCAGTAAAGGAGGGGGTTATAGGAGGTTGCCGCGATCTGCGCGCTGACCGACACGAAAAAGATCACGGCAGAGATGGCCGTGCTCACCAGATAACCGAGTTCCATCGACATGGAGACGGCGTCCCCCCGTCTTCCCCAGGGTGGTCGCCAGAATCTTGATGATCCAGAACGCCAGGGTGATCTCTGGCACCTTGCTGATTGCTGCGCTGTTGCTGTTGTGCATGTTAACCCTCTCTCGCATCTGTCGTGTGACGAGGACTCGTCAGGGAACAGCCTCGCCGAGCTGTCTTAAGCAAAACTTAAGGAGGAGCGGCCGTCTTGAAAAAGAGTGGTGCGAGCGCCAGGCGGGGAGGTGAGTCGTATATGCATGGCTGTTTTTTGAGCGGTTGCATAACACGGGCATCTTAATTTTTCCTTAAGTATCGCCGGCTAGGCTGTCAGTCTGCTGATGCTTGTTGATATACCTCATATTATTGAAGATGTTTGAAAATAGTATATTTGGTGTTTTCAGCCCGCTGTTACCATCCGGCGAAAAATATCGGCGAGTCGACTCTGGTTCGGCTATTTCGACGTGTAATAAAGAAGAGTAACAGGGAGATATGCATGCCTTCTTTTCTTAGAATAAGAATTGTTCCATTTATTTTGTTGTTGGCATTTATCTTTGCCTTCTTGCTCAACTGGCCAGTCCTGCTGCATTTTTATGAGATATTGACGCAGCTTGAGCATTTTAAAATCGGGTTTGCCATCTCCATTCCCATCGTATTGGTAGCGGCATTGAACTTTGTATTCATGCCATTTTCTGTGCGTTATTTCATCAAGCCTTTCTTTGCCTTTCTGTTTATCACCGGTGCGATTGCCAGCTACACCATGATGAAATACAAGGTGCTGTTTGATGGCGACATGATCCAGAACATCTTTGAGACCAACCAGAGCGAGGCTTACTCCTACCTGAGCGTACCCATCGTGGTCTGGGTATTGCTGGCCGGGGTGCTGCCGGCGGTACTGCTGTTCTTCGTCAAGATAGAGTATCCGGCCAAATGGTATCAGGGCCTGTTGCAGCGCGGGCTCTCCATGCTGGCCTCGCTGGCGGTATTGGGGCTCATCGCCGCAGCCTACTATCAGGACTATGCCTCGGTCGGGCGCAACAACCAGACCCTGAACCGGGAGATCACGCCGGCCAACTACATGTACAGCACCACCAAGTATCTCTACAAACGCTATCTGGCGGAGCCGGTGCCGTTCCAGCGCATGGGCGACGATGCCAGGCGGGTGGCCGGCAAGGAGAAGCCGACCATGATGTTCCTGGTGGTGGGGGAGACGGCACGCGGCAAGAACTTCTCCATGAACGGCTATCACAAGGAGACCAACCCCTTCACCAGCAAACAGGCGGGGATCATCTCCTTCAACGACGTGCGCTCCTGCGGCACGGCGACGGTGGTCTCGGTGCCCTGCATGTTCTCCAACATGGGGCACAACCAGTTCGACGGCAACCAGGCCCGCAACAGCGAAGGGCTGCTGGATGTGCTGCAAAAGAGCGGTATCTCCATCTTCTGGAAGGAGAATGACGGCGGCTGCAAGGGCGTGTGCGATCGGGTGCCGAACATGGTGGTCAAGCCCAAGGATCACCCCAAGTTCTGCGACAAGAACACCTGCTATGACGAGGTGGTGCTGGAGGGGCTGGACGACGAGCTGGCCGGCATGAAGGGGGACAAGCTGGTGGGCTTTCACCTCATTGGCAGCCATGGCCCGACCTATTACAAGCGTTATCCGGGGTCACATCGCCATTTCCTGCCGGATTGCCAGCGCAGCGATATCGAAAACTGCACCGATCAGGAGCTGGAGAATACCTACGACAACACCATTCGCTACACCGATTTTGTGATTGCCAGCATGATCGAACGGCTGAAGAAATATGAAGACAAATACAACACGGCGCTGATCTATATTTCCGACCATGGTGAGTCACTGGGGGCATTGGGGCTCTATTTGCACGGCACCCCCTACAAATTTGCGCCGGATGATCAGACCCGGGTCCCCATGCAGGTATGGATGTCGCCCGGTTTTGCCAAAGAGAAGGGCGTCAATGTTGATTGCCTGCAGCAGAAGGCGACCAATGGCCGTTATTCCCACGATAACCTGTTCTCGTCCATGCTGGGGATCTGGGATGTGAATACGGCGGTATATGACCAGCAGCTGGATATTTTCAGCCAATGTCGCAGCGTGCAGTAACGCCATATTGAGATAAAGGGGAGCCTGGCTCCCTTTTTTATTGGCCCGGATTGCTCGTTGGTCGTTATTTGGGAAAGGTGGCAACCATGCATGAGTGATGGGTAATATGGCCGTTTTACCTGTAGGGTGGATCGGTATTGGTTATTGATTGGGCAATGGTGCCGCTTGTTGCGAGTCTGGTTCACCAGGGCCCTTGTTGGTGAATTAATCTGCCGGCAGCCGAGTAATTTTATTTCGAATGCAAGGCTCGTCTTTTGCAAAAAAGTCGATATAAAGTGGGATGCCATGCTGGGCGGGGGTATTTTCCGGGCAGCCAGGGCCAAACTGGCCATGTCATCAGTGCCGACCGTTCGCCGCCCACGGCCCATAAAACATCTATTTGAAGGCCAAGGCGCGAAGGAGTGCGGTCTGCGCTCCCGCTGCGGGTGGCCATGTTCAGCAACGTGACGCGCATGGCCATGGCCTCGCGTCGGTAGGGATCGGCAATGCGGCGTCATCTGTTTATCTGGTTAGGCCCGTTATGTAGCTTGTTGTTGTTGGGGGCGGCGCTGGCCGTGCTCTATCGTCTGACTCACCTCTGGCACTGGCACGACATCCGGCTGGCCATCTGGTCTTTACCGCTGCCGCTGCTGGGCGGTGCCCTGTTACTGACCCTGCTCAGCTATGCCTGCCTCTGCTGCTACGACCTGCTGGCGGTGCACGCCCTCGGCAAGCGGCTGCCCTGGCAGCAGGTGGGGGTCACCTCGTTCATCGCTTACACCCTCTCCAATACCCTGGGGTTCGCCCTGCTGACCGGCTCGTCGGTGCGCTATCGCATCTACTCGTCGCTGGGTCTTGGCACTGGGGAGGTGGCCAGGATCATCGTCTTCTGCTCGGTGACCTTCTTCCTCGGCCTGCTGGCCTGGGGGGGCACGGCCCTGCTGGTGGGACAGGCTACCACCTTGCTGCCGGACTGGCCGCTGTGGGCCGATCAGCTGCTCAACGTGGCGGGTGGGCTGGCACTCTTGGCGGTGCTTGGCTACCTGTTCTGGCCAAAATCCGCGCTGATCTGGCGTGGCCACGAGCTGGTGTTGCCGGTATTCAGAACCCGGTTGCTGCAACTGCTGGTGGCGCTGCTGGACTGGATGGCCGCCGCCGCCGTGCTCTATGTGCTGCTGCCGGCGGACAGCGTCTCCTATCCGGTGCTGCTCAGTGCCTTCGTACTGGCCAGTTTCCTCGGGGTGCTGGCCCATGTGCCCGGCGGGATCGGGGTGTTCGAGGCGAGCATGAGCCTGCTGCTGGCCAAATACCTGCCGGTGGACAAGCTCTTGGCCTCCCTGCTGCTCTATCGCTGCATCTACTATGTGCTGCCTTTCCTGTGCGCCCTGCTGCTGTTCACCAGCCAGGAGCTGTTGCAGCAGAAGGCGCGCTGGAGCCGGCTGCAGGGCATCATGACCGCGGTGCGCGAGTTCCTGCCGGCGCTGATCAGCCTGGGTGCGTTCGCGGCGGGCAGCCTGCTGCTCTGCTCGGGGATGATCCCCACCATGCGCGGGCGTATCGAGATGTTCCTGCAGGTATTGCCGCTGCACCTGCTGGAGCTCTCCCATGTGCTTGGCAGCGTCAGTGGCGTGCTGCTGATCCTGCTGGCCCGCAGCCTCTACCGGCGCCACGATGCGGCGTTTCGCATCACCCAGCTGCTGCTGGGACTGGGGATGGTCTTTTCCTTGCTCAAGGGGTTTGACTGGGAGTCGGCCCTGCTGCTCGGGCTGTTCCTGCTCATCATCACTCCCTGCCGCTCACTGTTCTATCGCAAGGGCTCCCTGCTGCACGCCCAGTTCACCCCGGGCTGGCTCATCTCGGTGGGGGCCGTGCTGCTGGGGGCGCTCTGGCTGCTGCTCTTCTCCTACCGTCAGGTGGAATATGACCACGCCCTCTGGTTCCACTTCTCGCCCCATGGCGCCGCCTCCCGCGGGCTGCGGGCCATGGGCAGCGTGGTGGCTGTGCTGGCCGTGGTCGGGGTGGCCCAGCTGCTGGCGCCGCTGCGAGTCTCCGGGCGCAAGCCGGAAGCAGAGGAGCTGGCCCGCGCCCATGCCCTGGTGCTGCGCGAGGGGGGTGGTCATGGCTACCTGGCCCAGCTTGGCGACAAGTCACTGCTGTTTCATCCCGGCGGCGAGGCGTTTTTGATGTACGGCGTCGAGGGCAATGGCTGGATCGTGATGGGGGATCCCATCGGTCAGCCTGAGCTTATCGAGGAGCTGCTCTGGCAGTTTCGCGAGCTGTGCGATCAGCACGATGCCAGCCCGGTGTTCTATCAGGTGTCGGCCCGCTACCTGCCGCTCTATCTGGAGCTGGGCCTGATCCCGTTCAAGCTGGGGGAGGAGGCCATCGTCGAGCTGGCGGCCTTCGAGCTGGCTGGCAGCCGGCTGCGCAACCTGCGCCAGAGCCATGCCAAGGGCAAGCGGGAGGGGTTGTCGTTCGAGGTGGTGGCGCCTGAATATGTGCCTGCACTGTTACCGCGCCTCAAGGAGGTGTCGGACACCTGGCTGCAGAGCAAGCAGGGCAAGGAGAAGGGCTTCTCGGTGGGCAGTTTCGAGCCCGCCTATCTCAGCCTGAGCCCGGCCGCGCTGGTGCGTCACGAGGGGCAGATCGTCGGTTTTGCCAACCTCTGGGTCAGCGACAACAAGGAGAGCCTCTCCATCGATCTGATGCGCTACAGCCTGGACACGGGCACGGCGCCCATCATGGACTTCCTGTTCGTCGAGCTGCTGCTGTGGGGCAAGGCCGAGGGCTACGCCAGCTTCAACCTCGGCATGGCGCCCATGTCCGGTTTCAACGATCACCCCCTGAGCAGCTACTGGACCCGGCTTGGCAACACCATCTTCACCCGGGGCAGCCGTTTCTACAATTTCCAGGGGCTCAGACGCTACAAGGAGAAGTTCTCGCCAGACTGGGAGCCGCGCTACCTGCTCTGTACCAGCAAGCTGGTGCTGCCGAGGGTGCTGACCAACCTGATATCCCTGATCAGCCGAGGCCCGTTCGGGCTCATCAAAAAATAGGAGTCGGCCATGAAAATCCTGTTATTGCTGTTGGCGTGCTGCGCCTTTTCGCTCTCTGCCGCGCCGGTGAAAGAGGAGCTGGGGCTGGTGGAGCTGCCGGTGGCGCAAGCCTCAAGCGCACCCATGGTGGTGTTCATGAGCGGTGACGGCGGCTGGGCGGCGCTGGACAAGGGGCTCAGCGCCCAGCTGCAGCAGCACGGTATGCCGGTGGTGGGCTGGAGCTCGCTCACCTACTACTGGAAGAAGAAGGATCCACAGCAGGTCACCGCCGATCTGGTGCGGATCCTGGACGATTACCAGTCCCGTTGGGGGCGCCAGCGCTGGCTGCTGGTGGGCTTCTCCTTCGGTGCCGAGATAGTGCCCTTCGTGATCAACCGGTTGCCCGAACCTTATCGCCAGAGCCTGATCGGGGCCGTGATGCTCTCACCCTCGACCGCCTCCGACTTCGAGATCCACGTCAGCGACATGGTGACCCACGACAAGGCGGGCAGCTATCCCACCCAGCCCGAGGTCAACGCCATCCACACCCTGCCGATGCTCTGCGTGCAGGGGGCGGATGACGACTCGCCGGTACGGCTCTGTCCCCGTCTGCAACAACCCAACGTGACCACGGTGACCCTGCCTGGTTCGCACCATTTCGAGGATGACTACCCGGTGCTGTTCAAGACCATTGCCAGCCATCTTTCACTGCAATAAATATCGCGCGCCGGCAGGAAATGTTGATTTAAATCAATGATTATTTCCTGTCGGCCCGATCCGTTTTCTCCCCGTCAGAATCTTTTTGCATTGACCTTTACAGGTGCTGATTGCTTCCCAACACTCTACTGAGCAACAACGTAAGAGTGGGGGCTACATGCGCGAACAAAAAGGCCATCTTGTTGATCAGGAAGTGGATTTCGCAGCTGATGAACAGCTGGTGTCCACCACGGATCTGCGGGGCGTGATCACCTACGCCAATGACAACTTCTGCCGGGTCGCCGGTTACAGCCGGGCCGAGCTGGTGGGGCAGCACCACAACATGGTGCGCCATCCCGACATGCCCAAGGCGGCATTTGCCGACTTGTGGGGCAAACTCAAGCAGGGCCAGCCATGGCGCGGCATGGTGAAGAACCGCTGCCTGGATGGTCGTTATTACTGGGTGGATGCCTACGTCACCCCCATCTTCGAGCAGGGCAAGATCAGCGGCTATCAGTCGGTGCGCTGCCGCGCCGATCCGCAGATGAAGCAGATCGCCGCCCGTACCTATGCCCGGCTGCGGGCGGCGGAGCAGGGCGGCGGCAGGCCCAGGATTTCGCTGGCACGGCTGCGCCACGGGGTCGCGGTGGCCGGGTTGCTGGCACTGGGCTGGCTCGGCACCGTGCAACTGGGCGGCTGGGCCGCGCTTTACATGGCGCTGCCGCTGATCTTGCTGGGGCTGCTCTATCGCCACGAGCTCATTACCACCCCTCGTTATCTGCAGCAACTGGCCGGCGAGTACGACAGCCTGACCCGGCTCATCTACTCGGGCCAGGAGCCAAGCGCCATCGCCGACTTCCACATCAAGCTGCTGCAGGCCCGTATTCGCACCGTGCTCGGCCGGGTGGATGATGCCACTCACGCCCTGCAGGATCTGGCGGTGCACCTGAAGAGCGCCTCCAGCGAGGCCAGCTCGGACATCGCCGAGCAGGATGCCCAGACCCAGCAGATGGCGGCCGCCATCACCGAGATGGCGAGCACGGCCCAGGAGATCGCCCGCAACATCCAGGACACCAACAGCCAGATTGCCGAGGCCAAGGCTCACTGCCAGCACACGGATCAGCAGTTGATCGAGACCGAGCACAAGATCACCGATCTGGCGAAGGAGGCGGAGCACGCCTTTGCCTCGGCGGTGGCGCTGGCCAGCGAGTCGGATCGCATCGGGGTGCTGATGGGGGAAATTCAGGGCATTGCCGATCAGACCAACCTGCTGGCGCTCAACGCCGCCATCGAGGCGGCCCGGGCCGGCGAACAGGGGCGCGGTTTTGCGGTGGTGGCGGACGAGGTACGCACCTTGTCTACCCGCACCCACAAGGCGACCGAACAGATCCAGAGCAGCATCGGCCAGATCCAGCGCACCTTGAACGGCTGGAAGGGGATGATGCAGAACAACCTGCAACAGACCCAGGCCTGCGTAGCGATGACCCGGATGGGGTCGGACAGCCTGCATCAGGTACTGACGGAGATCGAGCTGGTGATGGACTTCTCGGCCCAGATCTCGGCGGCGGCGGAACAGCAGCAGGCGGTGGTGGAAGACATCAGCCAGAACGTCAATCTCATCTCCCAGCACTCCCATGCCAACAGCAGCAAGATGCAGGATGTGGACGAGTCGAGCGAGATCCTGCTGACCAAGGCCAGACAGCTCAAATCCCTGGGGCAGACCTTCGGTTAGTCGCCGCTGCCATCCATATATACAACAACAAGGCCACCTGCGGGTGGCCTTGTGCTGTCGGGGACTTGGGGTCAGCCTGGGGGCTCAGCCAGCGGAGCCCCCTTGTCCTGGTACATGGCACGGTCGGCCTGGATCAGCCACTGCTCGGCGCGCCAGCCCGGCTGGTACTGGCTGGTGCCGATGCTGATGCCGACCGCCAGCGGAACTCCTTCCACCTCGAATGGCGATTGCATGGTGACCCTGATCTGCTCGGCGATGGCGTCGGCCTGCGGCTGGCTGTGGCCCGGCAACAGCAGCACGAACTCGTCGCCGGCCAGCCTGGCGAAGAAGTGCTGCGGGCCCAGGCTGCGGCTGATCCGCTCCGCCAGCTGGCAGAGGAGGGCATCGCCGTGGCTGTGGCCGAAGTTGTCGTTGACCTGTTTGAAGTCGTCGAGATCGCAAAACAGCAGGCAGCCGGGGGCCGGGCCCTTGATCTGGGCATCGAGCCGCTCCATCAGGCTCAGCCGGTTGGGCAGGCCGGTGAGCGGGTCGCGGCGGGCCAGCTGCCAGATCTCCTCCTCCCGTTGGCGGCGCAGGGCGATTTCGCGGTTGAGCCGCTGGTTGCACATCAATAGATAGAGGGCCAGCAGCAGGATCAGCACGCTGGCCGCCAGGCTCAGCAGGAACCAGGGACGCCAGAAGATCCACTGCTCGGAAGGGGCCTGATAGAGAAATTCGTGCAAAGAGACCGGCTTGGACACCAGCCCGATCTCGACCAGCTGCTGCATGATGTGGGTCATGCGATCGGGATTCATATACCCGATCTCCACATAGAGCGGCTGGATCATCTCCTTGCTCACCTGCAGCTCGTACTCCATGTGGGCCTGACTGCGGTTGACGCCATACTCCTTGCGCAGCAGGGCGATGGCCTCCTGCGGGTGGGCGAGGGCGTAGCGCCAGCCCGCCAGGCTCGCGGCCCGAAACCGGGCTACCCGATCCGGATGGGCGCGCTCCTGCGCCTGGGTGGTGAACAGGATGTCACTGTAGAAATCGATGCCGTAGTTGCGCGGATTGATGACGGAGACGGGGATGCCGCGCTCTTCCAGATAGAAGGGCTCGTTGCTGAGGTAGGCGTTGAAGATGTCGACCTGGCCTTCGATGAGATCCTCGATGTTGACCGAGGTGGGCAGCGGGATGAGTTGACGCTCACTCAGCCCCTGGTAGAAGAGGGTGGCCAGCAGTTCGGCGTCCTGATGGGCCGAAAACATCATGATCCGTTTGCCACGCATGTCGTCAACGGTGAGAATGCCGCTGTCACGGCGGGCCAGAAAGATGGACGGCGAGTGCTGATAGACGCTGGCGAGCGCCAGCAGCGGCTTGCCGCTGGCGTAGCTGGTGAGCACCTCGGTGTTGCCGACCCCGAAGTCGGCCCGTCCGCTCAGCACCTCTTCTACCGGGCTGATGTCCTTGCCGCCGGGCCGTATCTCGACGTCCAGCCCGGCACTGGCATAAAAGCCCTTGGCCTTGGCCATGTGATAGCCAACGAACTGGGGCTGATGCAGCCAGCGCAGCTGGAGTACGACCCGCTCCGGCGCTTCAAGGGTGGATTCGCTGGCCCGCAAGGGAACAGCATGACTGATGCCAATCAGCAGCAGCCAAAGCAGGTATCTCTTCATCCGTGCGAGTCTTGTTCTGAGTGTTCATGGGGTGCGACCCCGCAGGGTCATGTTCTTGTAATTAAAAACATTCTAAAGGGTTATTGATGTACCGGATACTAGCGCAGCACAAAGATTTCATGGTTATCAACAAGGGGCCCGGGCTCGGCATGCATGACGAGACCGACGAGGCCGGCCTGCTCCATCCGGGGCTGGTCAGTCGGGTCAAGGCCGACACCGGTCTGTTGCTCTATCCGGTGCATCGGCTCGACAAGATGACCTCCGGGCTGGTGCTCTTGGCGCGCACCACCGAGGCCAACCGGGCCCTCAGCATGGCCTTTGCCGCGCGGGAAGTGAGCAAGCAGTATCTGGCCCTCTCCGATCGCAAGCCCAAGAAGAAGCAGGGCTGGGTGAAGGGGGACATGCAGAAGGGGCGGGGTGGCAGCTGGATGCTGGCGCGCAGCCAGGACAACCCGGCCATCAGCTGGTTCGACTCCGTCTCGGTGCGCGAAGGCTTGCGGCTCTACCGGATCAAGCCCAGAACCGGCAAGACCCACCAGATCCGGGTGGCCTTGAAGAGCGTGGGGGCGCCGATCCTCGGGGATGAGCGCTACGGCGGCACGGCGGCCGATCGCGGCTATCTGCACGCCTGGCGTCTCGCGTTCACTCTGGCGGGGGAGGCGTTCGACTTCGTCTGCCCGCCCGATGAAGGCACGCTGTTTGTGCTGCCCGAGTTGCACGCCGCCATCGCGGGGCTGGCCGAATGAAGGGGGCAACAGTACCAGGCGTGCCGGATCTGCCCGCCAGCGGCTGGATCCTGGCGGATTTTGACGACACCCTGGCGCCGGATGACAGCCATGCCGGGCTGCTGCGTTTCATCCTGCGCCGCCGCATCTGGCCGCTGCTGCTGTGGCCGGTGATGGCGTTGGGCGGGCTGGTCTATCTGCTGCCAAGCCAGCGCCGACGCGGCATTTCACTGATCTGGTGGGCCATCACCCTCGGGCTGTCGCCGCTGGGGTGGCGCCGCCTGGTGCGGGCCTACTGCCGCACCCGGCCTGGGCTGTTTCGTGAGGCGCGCGCCCTGCTGCTGGCCGAAGGGCAGCGCTGCTGGGTGCTCTCCGCCAGCCCTCGCGCCCTAGTGCGGGGGCAACTGCATCAGCAACTGCCCGGCCATCTGCCCCATCGCATTCTGGGTTCGCGGATGCACTATCGCCTCGGCGGCCTGATGCCGCGTTTTTACTGCCACGGCCGCCACAAGATCCTGCCCGGGATCCACGCCCTCGGCGCAACCCTGGCACTGAGCGACAGCCTGCACGACTTGCCGCTGCTGGCAGAGGGGCAGGCGGCGTGGCTCATCAACCCCACCCCGGCGCGGCTGCAACAAGCGCGGCAGGCATTGCCCCGCATCGAGCCCAGACACTGGTCCCTGTAAGGCAAAGCTGACAGCCTTGCGGGGCGCCACCGAGCGCGCCACAAGGTTGCGGCCTTAATGTCACAATCTATTTACATCTTTTGGCCATCCCCCCGGCAAACTATCTGAACGCCGCCTCTTCTCTTCCACCGCGCCGCCACCTCTAATGAAACAAGTTGTTAACAATGCCGGTGGCGGCTGCCCGCAGCGCCCCGGTGTGACCCTCTTCGTTATCAGTCAATCGCAAGGAGCGCATCATGACGACCACTTCTTCTGCCCGTACTCACACCATCAATCCGCTCGGCACCGATGGTTTTGAATTCGTCGAGTACACGGCGCCGGATGCCAAAGGGATTGCCGCCCTCAAGGCGCTGTTCGTCTCGCTGGGCTTTGCCGAGGTGGCGCAGCACAAGCACAAGCAGTGCTGGCTCTACCGCCAGGGGGACATCAACTTCGTGGTCAATGCCGAGCCCCACTCCCAGGCCGAGCAGTTTGCCAGCCTGCACGGGCCGAGCGTCTGCGGCATGGCGTTTCGGGTGAGCGATGCCGGCAAGGCCCAACAGTACGCCATCGGCAAGGGCGCCAAGCCGTTCGTCGGCAAGATTGGCCCCATGGAGCTCAACATCCCCGCCATCTACGGCATCGGCGAGAGCACCCTCTCCTTTGTCGACCGCTACGGCGACAAGGGCTCCATCTATGACGTGGACTTCGTCTTCTATCCCGACTGGCAGGCGCGCATGGCCGAGGTGGACGCCGGGCTGTACGAGATTGACCACCTGACCCACAACGTGCAGCGTGGCAACATGGACGTCTGGTCCAATTTCTACGAGCGGATCGGCAACTTCCGCGAAATTCGCTACTTCGATATCGAGGGCAAGCTGACCGGGCTCCATTCCCGCGCCATGACAGCCCCTTGCGGCAAAATTCGCATCCCCATCAATGAATCCTCCGACGACAAGTCCCAGATCGAGGAGTACCTGCGTCAGTACAAGGGGGAGGGGATCCAGCACATCGCCATGGCGTCGAGCGACATCTACCACACCATCCGTACCCTGCGTGGCCGTGGCACCGGCTTTATGCCGACCCCGGACACCTACTACGAGAAGGTGGACAGCCGGGTCGAGGGGCACCAGGAGGATCTGGCGGCGCTCAAAGAGCTGCGCATCCTCATCGACGGCTCCCCCACCAAGGACGGTATCCTGCTGCAGATTTTCACTGACACCGTCATTGGCCCGGTGTTCTTCGAGATCATCCAGCGCAAGGGCAACGAAGGCTTTGGCGAGGGCAACTTCCAGGCACTCTTCGAATCCATCGAGCTGGATCAGATCCGTCGCGGGGTGCTCAATGATGCGTAACGGGAGCTGCCACACACGGGTTGGTTGTCAAGCAAGGGAGGTTGGCGATGCGCAACTGGATTAACTTTCCCCACCGGGAGGGGACACACTCCCGTCAGGCTCATGCCGACCTGCCCGAGCAGGCCATCTATGAGCGCGAACTGGGTCGCTCCGGCTTTTTCGGACCGGCCACCCACATGCACCACAAGCATGCCCCCACCGACTGGGTCAACTGGGAGGGGCCGCTGCGCCCGCGCCTGTTCGATCTCAACGCCCTCGGCGAGGAGGTGAGTTCCCTCTCCCCCTGGGTGATGCCGGATATTCTCAGCAACCCCCACTGCCGCTACCGCATCTGGCGCCTGCATGAGCCCATGCCGTTTCTGGTGCGCAACGCCGATGGCGACGAGCTCCTGTTTATCCACGAGGGGAGCGGCGAGTTCTATTGCGACTATGGTCACCTGACCCTGCGCGATGGCGACTACCTGGTGATCCCCCGCGGCACCATGTGGCGCATCGAGCCGACGGCGCCCCTGTTCATCCTGATGATCGAGGCGACCAACGACAGCTACCAGCTGCCGGACAAGGGGCTGGTGGGCAATCACGCCATCTTCGATCCGGCGGCGCTGGACGTGCCGGCCATCAACGAGCGCTTCCTGGCCCAGCAGGATGAGAACCCCTGGTCGCTGCAGGTGAAGCGTCACAACCAGGTCTCGGTCATCACCTGGCCGTTCAATCCGCTGGATGCGCAAGGGTGGCACGGGGATCTCTGCGTGGTGCGCCTCAACTGGCGGGACATCCGCCCGCTGATGAGCCATCGCTACCACCTGCCGCCCTCGGCCCACTCCACCTTCGTGGCGAGCCGGTTCGTGGTCTGCACCTTCGTGCCGCGCCCCATCGAGAGCGATCCCGGCGCCCTCAAGGTGCCCTTCTATCACAGCAACGACGACTACGACGAGGTGCTCTTCTACCACGCCGGGGATTTCTTCAGCCGGGACAACATCGAGCGGGGCATGGTCACCTTCCATCCTGCCGGGTTCACCCACGGTCCCCATCCCAAGGCGTTTGCGGCGGGTCAGGCCTACGCCAAGAAGTTCACTGACGAGGTGGCGGTGATGCTCGATACCCGCGATGCGCTCAACGTCGGCAGCTTGTGTGACGGGGTGGAGAACCCGCGTTACGTCACCAGCTGGTTGCGCCCGGAACTCACGCCAGCCACGAACGGCAAATAAGAGGAATCCCTATGAAACTGGCAACCCTGAACAATGGCAAACGGGACGGCGCCCTGGTGGTGGTGAGTCGCGATCTGAGCCGCGCGGTGCGCGTGCCGCAGCTGGCCGCCACCCTGCAGGCGGCCCTCGACGAGTGGGCCGAACTGGCGCCCAAGCTGACCGCCGTCTATCAGCAGCTCAACGATGGTGCCTGCGCCGATGCTTTCCCGTTCGACGAGACGGCCTGTCTCTCCCCGTTGCCGCGCGCCTACCAGTGGGCCGATGGCAGCGCCTACGTCAACCACGTGGAGCTGGTGCGCAAGGCCCGCGGCGCCGAGATGCCAGAAAGCTTCTGGCACGATCCCCTGATGTATCAGGGGGGCTCGGACAGCTTCCTGTCGCCGCGGGGTTCCATCCCGATGGGGTCGGAGGAGTGGGGCATCGATTTCGAGTCGGAGATCGCCGTCATCACCGACGACGTGCCGATGGGCACCAGCCCGCAGGCAGCCGCCGGCCACATCAAGCTGCTGATGCTGGTCAACGACGTCAGCCTGCGCAACCTCATCCCGGGGGAGCTGGCCAAGGGCTTTGGCTTCTTCCAGTCCAAGCCCTCCAGCAGCTTCTCTCCGCTGGCCATCACCCCGGACGAGCTGGGGGATGACTGGCGCGACGGCAAGGTGCACCTGCCCCTCGAGACCCACCTCAACGGCGCCCTGTTCGGGGCCCCCGACGCCGGAGTGGACATGACCTTCAACTTTTATGAGCTGATCGCTCATGCCGCCAAGACCCGGCCGCTCGGGGCGGGCTGCATCATCGGCTCGGGCACCGTCTCCAACTACGACCGAAGCCGCGGTTCATCCTGCCTCGCCGAGCTGCGAATGCTGGAAATTATCGAGTCAGGTCAAGCCACTACACCCTTTCTGCGCTTTGGTGATACAGTGTCCATCGCGATGCAGGATCGCAACGGGATGAGTCTGTTTGGCACCATTTTGCAGCGGGTCACGCCGGCGGGGGCCAGTCAGACGAAGTGAGGGGCCAGCATGGATACGAGGCCGGCTGGTGAGCGGCAGGTGCCCTTGCACCTGCCAACACAGGGACAGATTATGTTGCAGTTGTTTGGATATTGGCGTTCATCGGCAAGTTATCGGGTACGGATCGTGATGCAGCTCAAGGGGCTCGATTATGAGCAACATCCGGTCAATCTGCGGCAGGGCGAGCAGCGCGAGAAGGCCTATCGCCGGCTCAACCCCCAGGGGCTGGTGCCGTTTCTGGTGGATGGCGAGGTGCAGGTAGGTCAGTCGGTGGCCATCATGGAGTACCTCGACGAAACCTATCCCGCCCACCCGCTGATGCCCTCGGCCCCGCAGGAGCGCGCCCGGGTACGCCAGATCGTCAACATGATCGCCTGCGACATCCACCCCCTCAACAACCTGCGGGTGCTCAACTATCTGGAGCAGTCGCTGGGGCAGGGCAAGGCACACCGCGACGAGTGGTATCGCCACTGGATTGACGAGACCTTCGCCGCGCTGGAGCAGTTGCTGATGACCACCGCCGGCATCTATTGCGTCGGCAACGAGGTGACCCTGGCGGACTGCATGCTGGTGCCCCAGGTCTACAACGCCCGCCGCTACGACATGTCGCTGGAAGACTACCCCACCATCAACCGTATCGTCGCCAACTGCGAGCAGCTGCAGGCCTTTATCAAGGCCGCGCCAGAGCAGCAGCCGGATGCCCAGCCCTGACATACGGCAGGCCGGGCCCGGTCATCCCGGCCCGGCCTGCCGTGTTCACTCTGCCAACTCCCTCCCTTCTCGTTCGCCTCAGGGCGTTCCGTTGCAGCCATAGCGCCGAAAGCCGGGTCGCTCGCCCAGTCGCTGGTAGTAGTCGTTCACGGCCGGCAGTTGCGGGCGATCATAGGGCGTCTCCAGCCAGCGGTTGACCGACAGCCCGATGGGAATGTCCGCCAGCGAGAAGTGGGGGCCGGCCACATATCCCCCCGCTGCTTGAAGCTGTTTCTCCAGGATCCCCATGCAGTGAGACCACTGCAGGCAAGCTGCGTGAAGGGCCTGATGGTCTTGATGCTGGGGGGAGCGCCGCACCAGCGACAGGAAGGCGTAGCGCCAGGCGCTGTTCAAGTCCGATGCCTGCCAGTCAATCCATTGATCGACCCGGGCCCTGGCTCTCGCCTCGACGGGATAGAGCGCGTTGTCACCGTAGCGCGTCGCCAGATAGCGGATGATGGTGTTCGACTCCCACAGGGTGAAGTCGTCATCCTGAATGACCGGCACCATGGCATTGGGGTTGAGTGCCAGAAACGCCGGGGTGTCCGTCGGCTTGAAGCCGGCACCCCACTCCTCCAGCTCGAACGGGAGATCCAGCTCGGCGCAGGCCCACAGCACCTTGCGCACATTGATGGAAGAGGCTTTGCCCAGTATCCGTAACATCTTTTCGTCCTTGTCGGGGGGATGGCCGGCTTGCCGCAGGCCTACAATCCCCTGCTTGCACGGCCATCGAGGCCCAACACAGTCATCGACCGTGCTGGGCCCTGATTGCATCGATTGGCGAGTCAGCCGTGGGTGGTCTTGGGCTGGAAGAAGGCGATGAACTTGCCGAATTTCTCCCCGTCGTAGCTGTCCCCCTTCTCCAGCAGCCCGGTGTTGAAGGATTCCAGCAGCTTGCCCTTGGCATCCAGCACGTAGAAGTGGGGCACCCCCAGATACTCGGGATAACCTTTGAGGAAGGATTCGTTCTTGTTCTGTTTGCTGACGTTCACCTTGACCACCACGAAGGTGCGGTTGAGCTGACTGGCAAGGTCGGGTTGTTGGTCCAGAAAGTGGTTCATCTCCTGGCACCAGCTGCACCACTCGCCGCCCACCAGCAGCAGGACTTTCTTGCCCTCGGCACTGGCCTTGGCGGTAGCGGCGGCGAGATCGCGGGCCGGGTCTCGTTGCTCGTCATAGCCCTGGCTGTAATCGGGCAGGGTCTGGCTCCAGAGGTGGCCGGCGCTGTACGCCTCGCCATGAAACAGGGCGGTGCCAAGCACCAGCGGCAATAGCAGTCGGTTCATCACGTGCTCCTTGTGTTGTTGTGGTTGCTTCCAAGCCGCAACAATGTGACACGAGCGAGCCTGGCCGCCAAGGGCGAGATGGGCGCTTGTTATGCAAAAAGCGGGAATGGGTCGGCGGGAAAAAACCAAGCCCCTCGCAGGAGGGGCTTGGCATTCAGGCAAAGGAGGTCGCCGGCAGATCAGTAACCCTGCTGGTGGACGTCCATCACGGCGCGACCGGACGGGTCTGCCATCTCCTTGAACTTGGCATCCCACTCCAGCGCGGTCGGGGTGGAGCAGGCGACCGACTTGCCGTAGGGCACGGTACGGGCGGCGGACTCCAGCGGGAAGTGCTCGTCAAAGATGGCGCGATAGAAGTAGGCCTCCTTGGTGAGCGGGGTGTTGACGGGGAAGCGGAAGGCCGCCGCCTCTAACATCTGATCCGTCACCTCTTCCTCGACCATGGCTTTCAGGCTGTCGATCCACGAATAGCCTACGCCGTCGGAGAACTGCTCCTTCTGGCGCCACGCCACCTCAAAGGGCAGCAGATCCTCGAACGCTTCGCGCAGGATGTGCTTCTCGATCTTGCCTTTGCCGCACATCTTGTCGGCGGGCTGCAGGCGCATCGCCACGTCCATGAACTCCTTGTCGAGGAAGGGCACACGACCCTCCACACCCCAGGCGGCCATCGACTTGTTGGCGCGCAGGCAGTCATAGAGGTGCAGCGAGGCGAGCTTGCGCACGTTCTCTTCGTGGAACTCGCGAGCGTTGGGCGCCTTGTGGAAGTAGAGGTAGCCGCCGAACAGCTCGTCGGAACCTTCGCCGGAGAGCACCATCTTGATCCCCATCGCCTTGATGTAGCGGGCCATCAGGTACATCGGCGTGGAGGCGCGGATGGTGGTGACGTCATAGGTCTCGAGGTGATAGATGACGTCCCGCAGGGCATCCAGTCCCTCCTGCACCGTGAAGTGGATCTGGTGGTGGATGGTACCCAGGTGATCAGCCACCTTGCGGGCGGCGGCGAGATCCGGCGAGCCTTCCAGGCCGACGGCGAAGGAGTGCAGCTGCGGCCACCAGGCTTCGCTCTTGCCATCGTCTTCCACCCGACGGGCGGCATAGAGCTTGGTGATGGCGGAGATGACGGACGAATCCAGCCCGCCGGAGAGCAGCACGCCATAGGGCACGTCGCACATCAGCTGGCGCTTGACCGCCGCTTCCAGCGCGGCTTTCAGCTCGGCCTTGTCACTGACGTTGTGCTCGACCGCGCCGTACTCCATCCAGTCGCGTTTGTACCACTGCTTGAGCTCGCCATCCTTGCTCCACAGGTAGTGTCCCGGTGGGAAGGTTTCGACGCTCTTGCAGACCGGTACCAGCGCCTTCATCTCGGAGGCGACGTAGAAGTTGCCGTGCTCGTCGCGGCCGGTATAGAGGGGGATGATCCCCATGTGGTCGCGACCAATCAGGTAGGCATCCTGCTCCGCGTCATAGAGGATGAAGGCGAAGATGCCGTTGAGATCGTCCAAAAAGGCGGGGCCCTTCTCCTTGTAGAGGGCCAGCAGCACCTCACAGTCAGAGTGGGTCTGGAACTGGAAGTCGACCTTGAGGTTCTTCTCCAGCTCCTTGTGGTTGTAGATCTCGCCGTTGACGGCCAGCACGTGGGTGCGCTCGGGGTTGTAGAGCGGCTGGGCGCCGTTGCCCGGATCGACGATGGCCAGGCGCTCGTGCACCAGAATGGCTTTGTCGGAGCTGTAGACGCCGGACCAGTCAGGACCGCGGTGGCGCAATCGCTTGGACATCTCCAGCGCCGATTTGCGCAGTGCGGCCGCATCGGATTTGATGTCCAGAATGCCGAAAATAGAACACATTGGCGGTAATCCTCTTGATTTTTATATGAGCCCCCCACGTTCGGGCTCGAAATTCCATTTACATTCCTCGCCAATCACAATGCCTAGTGCAAAAACCTTTTGCAAGCGGGAAAACCGCAGAAAATCATGCCGTACACGTCAACCCGGTCGACCTGAAAAAGGGCGGCTACGGCGGCCCGGGTTGACGCAGACGTCAAGTCGCGGCGGGCTCGAAGATCACGTAGAGCTTGCGGCAGGGGGTGAGGGTTTCCCACTCGCCGACAAAGCCGGCCGGGATGACGAACTGATCGCCGGGCTTGAGGGGCAATTTGCCGCCCTGGCCGTCGTGGATCACCGCCTCGCCCTCCAGCAGCTGGCAGTATTCGTGCTCGGTGTAGTGGATGGCCCAGCGGCCGGGCTCGCAAGCCCAGAAGCCCACGTGAAACTGCTTGCTCGGGTCGGTATAGTGGTTCCATACCGTCTGGCGCGGATTGCCGGCGCGCAGGCGCTCGGGGGCGGGCATCAGCGGGGTGGGGGCCGCCTCATGGCGATCGAGCAGGATCCAGTCGTTGAGGGTCTTCATGCTGCCTCCTTGGCAAGGGATAAAAAACGGGGCCATCCAGGCCCCGTAATTGTTCGTTTTATTAAACGAGGTTGCGCATAACGTAAACGATAGCGCCTCCCTTGCCAAGGGGGCCGCCGCCCCCCGTCAGCGTGGCTGCAGCCGCTTGATGACGTGGCGGGCAAAGCCGCTGCCCGCTTCGTCGTAGACGTTGAACACCGCATCCACCCCTTGCTCTTTCAGGGAGGCGATGTCGTCCTCGAAGCGGACGATGGCGGCAATCTTGCCGGCAAAGCCGTGGCTGCGCAGTTTCTCGATGGCGTAGAGGTTGCCCGAGTGGTGAGGCATGGCCAGCAGCACCAAGTTGACCTGGTTGGAGAGCAGCACCTTGTCCCAGAAATCGGTATCGGTGGCATCCCCCTCGATGACGTTCATGCCCTGGGCGCGCAGGGTGGGCAGCTTCTCGCTGTCGTTCTCCACCCCGAGGATCACGGTGCCGTACTTGTTCTCCAGCTCGAAGTAGGCGCCCTGACCGATCCGCCCCATGCCGAGGATGATCACCTCGGCATCGCCGAGCTCGATGGGCCTGTCCTCCGGGTGCAGGGTGGTGGCCTGCATGCCGCGCAGCCAGTTGCCGAGCCGATGGTAAATGCGCTCGCTCTGGCCGTTGAGGGGGGCCGAGATCATGAAGCTGGCCGCCAGCGCCAGGGAGATCGCAACCAGCCACTCGTGGGAGATCCAGCCCGCCTTGGCGGCGATGGCCGCGACGATGAGACCGAACTCCGAGAAGTTGGTGAGCGCCAGGGTGGAGAGCAGGGCGGTACGCACCCGCAGGTGGGCGCCGCTGTAGACCAAGTAGTAGAGCGCGCTTTTGAGCGGCAGGGCCAGTACCAGTGCCAGCGCCAGCAACATAGTATCGTGGGTCGGCAGGCCGTTGAGGCCGATGGTGAGAAAGAAGCAGATAAGAAACAGATCTTTGAGGTTGAACAGCGACTTGGCCAGCCCTGCGGAGGCGGGGTGAGAGGCGATCAGCATGCCGATGACCAGCGCCCCCAGATCCGGTTTGAGCCCCACCACCTCGAAGCCGGCGGCCCCCACCACCAGCGCCAGGAAGATCCCGAACAGCACCTGCAGCTCGCCGTGACCGGCCCGCTCCAGCAGTTTCAGCAGCAAGGGGCGCAGCAGCGGCAGGCCCAGGATCCAGAGTGCCCAGATGCTGGGCCACTGACCGCTGGAGACCGCCAGGAAGGCCACCGCGAACAGATCCTGCATCACCAGCACGCCGACGGCGAGGCGGGCATAGAGGGCGTTCATGTCGCTGCGCTCCTCCAGCACCTTGACCGCAAACACGGTACTGGAGAAGGAGAGGGCAAAGCCCAGCAGCAGCGCCAGCCGCCAGTCCAGCGACATGGCCAGCGCCAGCCCGAGCCCCTTGCACACCAGCAGCACCACGGTGAACAGCAGGGTGGAGAGCAGCAGGTGCAAACTGGTGGTGCCCCAGACGTCGCGCCGCATCAGGATCTTGACGTTGAGCTTGAGGCCGATGGTGAACAGCAGCAGGGTGACGCCGAGATCGGCAATTTCGTTCAGGGCCGGGGTGTTCTGATAACCCATGCCATTGAGCATGAAGCCGGCCGCCAGAAAGCCCAGCAGGGGCGGCAGGCCGATGAGGTTGACGAGCATGCCGCAGCCGAAGGCCACGGCGATCATGACAGGTTCCATTGCGCGTCCTTCAGGAGTAACGAGGCCGACCTGGACCTGGCGCCAGGCCGGCCCGTCAGCCGGCAGGGATCAGACGATGTCGATATCCACCACTGAGTCGAAGATGTGGTTCGGCCGAAACGGCATGCGGTCGATGTCGGCCACCTTGCTCACCCCGGAGAGCACCAGCACCGTCTCGAGGCCGGCCTGGAAGCCCGCCAGAATGTCGGTGCGCAGGTTGTCGCCGATGATGATGGTGTCGTCGGAGTGGGCCTCCATCCGGTTGAGCGCCGCGCGGATGATCCAGGCGCTCGGTTTGCCGACGTAGAACGGCTTCTTGCCGGTCATCCGCTCGATGGGGGCGCACAGGGCGCCGCAGGCCGGGTGCATCATGGGGCCGTGGGTATCCGGGTTGGTGGCGATGAAGCGGGCCCCCTGATCGACGAACTTGGCCCCCAGCTGCATCATGGTCCAGTTGTAGTTGCGGGTCTCGCCCACCACCACGAAGTCGGGGTCGATGTCGGTGATGGTGAAGCCGGCCTTGTAGAGCTCGTGGGTCAGCGCCCCTTCGCCGATCACATAGGCCTTCTTGCCATCCTGGCGCTTGAGAAAGTCGGCGGTGCCCATGGCGGAGGTGTAGAAGCACTCCTCCGGCACCTCGATCCCGGCGGAGCGGAAGCGGTTTTGCAGATCTTTCTGGGTCTGGGCCGGGTAGTTGGTCAGAAACAGCAGCTTGCTGCCCTGCTCCAGCAGGCGGTGGACGAAGCGGTCGGCACCGGGCACCAGATCGTTGTTGTGCAGGATGACGCCGTCGATGTCGCAGATGACGTTTTTCTTCATGGGGACTCCTTGTGTAGGCGCAAGAGGCGGCGGAAAGTTGCGCCAACTCTCAAGATCTTCAAATAGTTATGTTGTTTTTGTGACGCCATTATAAGTCTGTTTGATGACAAGTCTCCCCCATAAACAGAGATAGGTGCACAATGAACGACAGAGGGGAGGGATCCGCTCTGCCACTGGCTGGTCCCGCTGTCTGTGAACCGATGGAGCCGTCATCATGGATAACTTTATTGCCGGTCTGCCCAAGCTGGAGCTGCACCTCCATATCGAAGGCTCGCTCGAGCCGGAATTGATGTTTGCCCTGGGCCAGCGCAACGGCGTGGCCCTGCCCTGGCCCGACGTGGCCAGCGTGCGTGCCGCCTATGAGTTCGACTGTCTGCAATCCTTTCTCGATCTCTACTACCTGGGGGCCAGCGTGCTCATCACCGAGCAGGATTTCTTCGACCTCACCTGGGCCTATCTGGAACGCTGCGCCACCGACAAGGTGGTGCACGTGGAGATCTTCTTCGACCCGCAGACTCACACCGCCCGTGGCGTGCCCTTCGCCACCGTGCTGGGCGGGATCGAGCGGGCGCTGCAGCGCGGAGAGCGGGAGTTTGGCATCAGCTGGCGGCTCATCATGAGCTTCTTGCGCCACCTGAGCGAGGAGGATGCCTTTGCCACGTTGGCAGAGGCCACTCCCTTCCTGTCGCGCATTCACGGCATCGGCCTTGACTCGGGGGAGCGGGGCAACCCGCCCAGCAAGTTTGCCCGGGTCTTTGCCCGCTGCCGCGAGCTGGGGTTGCCGGTGGTGGCCCACGCCGGCGAAGAGGGGCCGGCGGACTACATCTGGCAGGCCATCCGGGAGCTTGAGGTGCGGCGCATCGATCACGGGGTGCGCTGCGTTGACGATCCCGATCTGCTGCGCTATCTGGCCGATACCCGGCTGCCGCTCACCGTCTGTCCCCTCTCCAACACCCGCCTCAAGGTGTTTGACAAGATGGCCCACCACAACGTGCTGGCGCTGCTGGAGCAGGGGCTGTGCGTCACCATCAACTCCGACGATCCCGCCTATTTCGGCGGCTACATGAATGCCAACTTCCACGCCCTGGCCCATGAGCTGGGGGCCAGCATGAACCAGCTCTGCCGCTTGTCACTGAACGCGGTGGAGGCGAGCTGGCTGAGCCTGGCCGACAAGGCGCGGCTGACCCGGGAGATCAGAAGCTACGCCGCCTGCTACGGGGTCAGCCTTCATTAGCCTGCGGCGCCGGCAAGCATGACAGGCAAAAAAACGCGCCCACCAGAGAGGGTGGGCGCGTTTTTTTATGCCTGGGCGGGTGTGACTCAGGCCGTGTGGGGCTGGGCGGCCGCCTGATAGGTCGGGTAGTCAGTCAAGCCCTTTTCGCCGCCGCCAAACAGGGTGGCCGGATCGTGAGGGGCCAGCGGATAGCCGTGGCGCAGCCGCTCGGGCAGATCGGGGTTGGCCACGAAGGGGCGACCGAAGCCTATCATGTCGGCCCAGCCCGCCTCGAGCGCCGCCCGGGCACGCTCGCCATCGTACTTGCCGGCATAGATGAGGGTGTTGGGGAAGGCGTCGCGCAGCCCCTGCTTGAAGCCTTCCGCCATCAGCGGGGCATCGTCCCAGTCCGCCTCGGCGATGTGCAGGTAGACCACGTCGAGCCGGCCCAGCAGGCGGGCGGCGGCCAGGTAGGTCTCCTGCGGGTTGGCATCGACGGTGCCGTTGAGGGTGGTGAGCGGCGCGAGGCGCACCCCGACCCGGTCGGCCCCGATCTCGCTGCAGACTGCCTCGGTCACCTCTTTGAGGAAACGCAGCCGGTTCTCCAAGGAACCGCCGTAGCCGTCGGTGCGGGTATTGGACTCGGAGTCGAGGAACTGGTTGATGAGGTAGCCGTTGGCGGCGTGCAGCTCGATGCCGTCAAAGCCGGCCAGCATGGCGTTGCGAGCCGCCTGACGAAACTGCCCCACCACCGCGTCGATATCGGCCTGGGTCATGGCGCGCGGGGTGACGGTTTCGACGAACCCGGGGGCATCGCTGCCGTTGTCGACGAATACCCGCACCCCTTTTGCCTGAATGGCGGAGGAGGAGATGGGCTGGGCACCGCCGAGGTTGTCAGGGTGAGTGACCCGGCCCACGTGCCAGAGCTGGGCGAACATGGTGCCGCCCTTGGCGTGCACGGCGTCGGTCACCTGCTTCCAGCCGGCCACTTGCTCGGCGCTGTGGATCCCCGGCGTCCAGGCGTAGCCCTTGCCCATGGGGTCAATCTGGGTGCCTTCGCTGATGATGAGGCCGGCCCCGGCGCGCTGGGCGTAGTAGGTGGCCATCATGGCATTGGCCACGTCACCGGGCTGGCTGGCGCGGGAGCGGGTCATGGGGGGCATGACGATGCGATTGTTGAGGTGCAGCTGGCCGAGGCGCAGGGGGCAGAACAGGTGATCGTGGTGCATGGTGAATTCCTCATGGTGATGATGGGCTCACTCTAGTGCCGGCATCCCTTGCGAAAAAGAGGGGTAATTGCAGAAAAGAATTGCGCTGATGGCAGCAATGGTGAAAAGAGGGAGGGGCAGGGGGAGGCGCCTGAATAAAAAGGGGGCCCGCAAGGCCCCCTTTTTCAGCATGGTGTCCCGTCCTGAATATGGTTTACACCTTCTTCCCCCGAATAGATGGAGCTCCCAATGGGACAAGGTGTGAAACGGACACAACGCGATTACTCGCTGACTTTTAAACTGGCCGTGGTGGAGCAGATTGAAAAAGGTGAACTCACCTGCCACCAGGCACAATCCCGCTATGGCATTCAGGGCAATTCGACCATTCTGGTATGGTTGCGTAAACATGGACGGCAGGATTGGAGCCAAGGGGCTTCTGTGCGAGCCGGCAGGAGTATCACCATGCCTGACCCCGACAACCAGACGCCTGAACAGCGTATCAAGGAGCTCGAGCAGCAGCTGGCGATAATGAGCCAGAAGGCCCAGTTCTTTGAGGCTGTGGTCGATGTGCTGAAGAATGACTACGGCGTCTCCATCGTAAAAAAGCGACCCGGCAAGTCCTCTCGCGGCGGCAAGTCGACGGGCTGACCATCGTCAGTGCTTGTCGGTTTCTGGGAATAAGCCGTCAGGCTTACTACAAGCGCAATCGGGTCGCCGACCTGCGCCATGCGCAGGAGCTGCAGGTGGTGCGTTTCGTACGCAAAGTTCGGCTGCGACAACCACGGGTGGGTACCCGCAAGCTACATTATCTGCTGCAAGGTCAGGACGATGCCGGGCTGAAGGTCGGGCGGGACAGGCTGTTTCGGATATTGGTCGAGCACCGCCTGCTGGTACAGCCCAGGCGGGCATATCACAAGACCACCCACAGTTTTCACCGCTTCTATCGCCATCCCAACTTGCTCAAACCCAGCCCGGTGCAAATCACTGCGGTGGCGCCAGAGCAGGTTTGGGTCGCCGATATCACCTACCTGCCAGCCAAGAGCGGGCCGCTCTACCTGAGCGTGGTGACGGATGTCTACTCACGCAAGATAGTGGGCCATCATGTACACGAAGGAATGCATGCCGAGTCGGTGGCGATGGCGTTCAAGAACGCACTGAAGCAACGGCGTGGTGACGGGGAACTTGTTCATCACTCGGACCGCGGCGTGCAGTATTGTTCGGGGTTGTATCAAGCGCTGCATGAACGGCACGGAGTACGGTGCTCGATGACAGATGGTTATGACTGTTACCAGAATGCGCTGGCAGAGCGGGTGAACGGGATTTTGAAAGGAGAACTGCTGTTGCAAAGCCCGCAGAACCTGGCGCAAGCACGGGAGATGGTGCGTGAAGCGGTGGATATCTACAATCTGGAGCGGCCACACCAGGCCTTGAAATACAGAACCCCCGATGTAGTACATCGGGGGTTCTGGGTGTCAGAAGTTAACTGAAAATGTGTAAACCTATTTCAGGACTAGACATGGTTCACGCAATGGCGTCAGGCCTCCAGCGGCATGACGCGCACCCGCTCGATGCGCCGCTCGCTCACCTCGACCACCTCGAAGCCGAGCTGCTGCAGTTGCAGCCGCTGGCCCGGGGCGGGCAGGGTGCCGAAGTGGGAGAGCAGCATGCCGGCCAGGGTCACGTACTCGTCGCTCTCGCTCACCAGCCCTTCGTGTTCCAGCACCTGCTCCACATGGTGGATGTTGGTGCTGCCGTTGATGAGCCAGCCTTCCCCATCGCGGACGATGTCCGGCGTTTCATCTTCATCGGGCAGCTCGCCGACGATGGCCTCCAGCAGGTCGTGGGTGGTCACCAGCCCCTGGATCACGCCGAACTCGTCGGCCACCAGGATGAGGCTGCCCTTGGCCTGGCGCAGCTCTGCCAGCAGCTTAATCACGTTGATGGTCTGCGGCACTATGATGGGGTCGTTCTGCTTGGCCAGCTCGCTCAAGGATTGCCCTTCGTTGAGGGCAAACAGCAGGTCGCGCGCCTTGACCACCCCGATCACCTCGTCCAGATCGCCGTCACAGACCGGGAACAGGCTGTGGGGCTCCTGCTGCAGCAGGGCGCGGATCTCGTCGTTGGAGTCGTTGACGTCGATCCAGGCCATCTCGGAGCGCGGGGTCATGATGGTGCGGATGGAGCGTTCGGCCAGCGACAGCACCCCGGTCACCATGTAGCGCTCCTCCTCGCCAAAGCTCACCGGCTCGGCGGCGGGGGCGTCCAGATCGTCGTCCGGTCGGTCCTGATACGCCTTGCTGCCCATCAGTTTGAAGATGGCGGCAGTGGTGCGCTCGCGCAGGGGCTGCTTGGCTTCGTGGCGCTCGGCACTGCGCTGGGAGAGCTGGTTGAAGAATTCGATCAGCACCGAGAAGCCGATGGCTGCGTAGAGGTAACCCTTCGGAATATGGAAGCCAAACCCTTCCGCCACCAGGCTAAAACCGATCATCAGCAGGAAGCTCAGACAGAGTACCACGACGGTGGGGTGGGCGTTGACGAAGCGGGTCAGCGGCTTGGAGGCGAGCACCATCACCAGCATGGCGATGGTGACGGCCGCCATCATGACGCCGAGGTGTTCCACCATGCCGACGGCGGTGATGATGGAGTCCAGCGAGAAGATGGCATCCAGCACCAGGATCTGGGTGATCACCACGCCGAAGCTGGCGTAGACGCCGACCGGCCCGTCTTCGGGCGGCTTGGCTTCCAGCCGCTCATGCAGCTCTGAGGTGGCCTTGAACAGCAGGAACAGACCGCCCCCCATCAGGATCAGGTCCCGACCGGAGAAGGGGTGATCCCACAGGTGCAAAATGGGGGTGGTCAGGGTGACCAGCCAGGACATCACGCTCAGGAGCCCCAGGCGCATCAGCAGGGCCAGTGACAGGCCGATGACGCGGGCCTTGTCCCGCTGGGCGGGGGGCAGCTTTTTCACCAGGATGGCGATGAAGACCAGGTTGTCGATCCCGAGCACGATTTCCAGGACGATCAGAGTAAACAGACCGATCCAGATGTGGGGATCCAGCAGCAATTCCATGTAGTGACCTCAATAAAAACAGACAGAGCAAAGGGTAAGCACTGCGTACGATGGCCGCAGTGACAGCAAGGCAATGGCGTTATTCAGAGGCGCTGATTGAGCAGATAAAGATAGGCTTTGACGGGAAGAAACGAAGGGCAACTTCGGGGATTGTCCATGATGGGCAATAAAACCTCGGGTTAAAAGTGAGCCCTGATGATAACGGGAATCCCGTATTTGGCAAGAGGGGGGAGCTCCGAGAAAGGCGCGCTCGCCCTCTGGGGCGACAGGCGCGGACGGAGCTTGCCAGGCAAGCCCCGCCGTGTGGCTTACAGCCAGCGTTTCTCGCGGGTGAAGCAGACCGACAGCCAGGCGTCCCCCAGGGTATCGCCGAGGCGGGACCAGAGCTCCTGGCGCAGGGCATCCTGGCGCTCGACGGGCCACTCCTGACCGGGGGCCACCAGAATGTTGAGTTCGAGATCGAAGCGGCGGCCGCTTTTCGCCAGATGGCTGTAGCACTCAAAGCCATGGCGCAGGCGCAGGGCTTCGACTTCGCTGGCCACCAGCCGGGAGACATCCCCCTTGGGGGCGATCTTCAGCACTTCCCGCAGGTTGCGACCGAGCACCTTGATGGGGATGAGAGTGGCGCACAGGGCCAGCAGCGAAACCAGTACCGGGTCTATGTAGCGGTTGTAGTGGCCGTAGCCGATGGCATCGAGGCCGATGGCGACCACGAAGCCGATGAGCAGGGTGGTGCTGAGCAGGGTGTCGACCAGCCACTCCTTGGAGTCCACCCGTACCAGCTCGGAGTTGACCCGCTCGGCCACGTCGGCCTCGACCCGGTAGATGATGCCGCAGAAGAAGGTGGATACGACGGCATAGATGAGGGCGTGGCCGAGATCGATCTCCCGTCCGCCCGCCAGCAGGGTGGTGAGGCCGTTGTAGAGTGCCGCCAGGCAGAGCAGCAGAATGATGGTGCCGTTGATGACGTTGGCGATGGGTTCGAAGTGGGCGTAGCCGTATTGAAAACGGGCGTCGGAGGGACGGGTAACCAGGTAGGCGGTGATGAGCCCCAGGCCCGTCATGCCCATGCTGAACAGGGTGAAGATGCCGTCCAGCATGATGGCGTTGGAACCGACGAACAGGCCATAGCCGATCCCGAAAATGGCAAAGGTGATGCAACCAAACAGCGACAAGGTCAGCGCCTGTTTTTCGGTGCGAATAAGCGTACTGATAACATGGCTGTAATGAGCCATAAAAGTCCTCCTTTCAAATGGTGAAGATTGCGCGCGCAAGCGGTTTTCTAGCTGATATACTGCCCGCTCACATGTGAGCGGACTGGTTCGGGGGCCCGCGAAGAGGCTGGCCCGAACGGTCGTTGTCGCCGGAGTTCCGGCATCAAGCAAAGGAAGGGAACAAGGATTCATGATCCCGAGACTCGATTACCAGGACAGTTTGTCACCTACAACCCTGCAGTTTCTTGAGTTGCTGGCGCGATCAGCATTTCGTGGTGATATCGAAAAGTCTTATGCAAGCCGGTTGGCGATGGCGACGGATAACAGCGTCTATCAGGTAGTACCTCAGGCGGTTCTCTATCCGCGCAGTGCGGACGATATTGCGGTGATGCTCAAGCTGGCCCAGGGGCCCGAGTACGCAACCTTGAGTTTCTTCCCTCGCGGCGGCGGTACCGGCACCAATGGTCAATCCTTGGGCGGCGGCATTATCGTCGATCTCTCGCGCCATATGAACCAGATCATGGAAATTAATCTGGAAGAGGGCTGGGTGCGGGCCCAGGCCGGGGTGGTCAAAGACCAGCTCAACGCCTATTTGAAGCCCCACGGCTACTTCTTCTCGCCGGATCTCTCCACCTCCAACCGCGCTACCCTGGGCGGCATGGTCAACACCGACGCCTCCGGCCAGGGGTCGCTGGTGTACGGCAAGACCTCGGATCACGTGCTGGGCCTCAAGGCCGTGCTGGAAAACGGCGATCTCATGGCCACCGAGCCGGTGACCGGCCCGCGTCTGGCTGACAAGTTGGCGCTGGAGAGCCGTGAAGGGGAGATCTATCGCACCCTCTATCGCATCGGCAAGGAGCGCCGCGCCGACATCAAAGCCACCTTCCCCAAGCTTAACCGCTTTCTGACCGGTTACGATCTCAAGCACCTCTATCAGCCCGATACCGACACTCTGGACGTCAGCCGGGTGCTGTGCGGCTCGGAAGGCTCCTTGGGCTTTATCACCGAAGCCAGGCTCAACATCACCCCCATCCCGCGTTACCGCACGCTCGTCAACGTCAAGTACGACAGCTTCCCGTCGGCCCTGCGCAATGCCCCCTTTATGGTCGAGGCCCAGGCGCTGTCGGTGGAGACGGTGGACTCCCGGGTGCTGGGACTGGCCCGCGCCGACATCATCTGGCACTCGGTCAAAGAGTTCATTCAGGAGGTGCCGGGCAAGGATCTGCAGGGGCTCAACATCGTCGAGTTTGCCGACACTGACGAGAATGAGCACAAGGCCAAGGTGGCCGAGCTGTGCCGGCGCATCGACGCCCTGCTGGCCAAGGGGGAGGCGGGGATCATCGGCTATCAGGTGTGCAACCACCTGGCCAGCATCGAGACCATCTACGCCATGCGCAAGAAGTCGGTGGGGCTGCTCGGCAATGCCGAAGGGCGCAAGAAGCCGGTGGCCTTCACCGAAGACACTGCCGTGCCGCCGGAGTCGTTGGCGGACTTCATCATGGAGTTTCGAGCCCTGCTCGATGCCCACGGCCTTGACTACGGCATGTTCGGCCACGTCGATGCCGGGGTGCTGCACGTGCGCCCGGCGCTGGACTTGTGCGATCCCGAGCAGGAGGTGCTGCTGCGGCGCATCTCCGATCAGGTGGTGGCACTCACCGCCAAATACGGCGGCCTGATGTGGGGCGAGCACGGCAAGGGCTTTCGCTCCGAATACAGCCCCGCCTTCTTCGGCGAGCTGTGGGAGGAGCTGCAACGGGTCAAGGGGGCGTTTGACCCCGCCAACCGCATCAACCCGGGCAAGATCTGCATGCCTTATGGCAGCGGCGCCGAGCTGGTGTCGGTGGACGGGCCCAAGCGCGGCATGTTCGACCGCCAGATCCCGCTGGCGGTGCGCACCAGCTATACCCGTGCCCTCGATTGCAACGGCAACGGCCTCTGTTTCACCTTCGAGACCGACTCCCCCATGTGCCCCTCGGTCAAGATCAGCCGCGACCGCCGTCACTCTCCCAAGGGGCGGGCCGGCCTGATGCGCGAATGGCTGCGCCAGCTGGCAGAGCAGGGCTTCGATCCGCTGAGTGAGGAGGTGGCGCTGCAAAGCGGCGGTCTGCGCTTCAAGCAGATTGTCGACAAGTTTCGCAACACGGTGGCCCGCGCCCGCGGCGAGTATGACTTCTCCCACGAGGTGATGGAGGCGATGGAGGGGTGTCTGGCCTGCAAAGCCTGCACCAGCCAGTGCCCCATCAAGGTGGATGTGCCCACCTTCCGCGCCCGCTTCATGCAGCTCTATCACAGCCGCTACCTGCGCGGCCCCAAGGATTACTTCGTCGGCACGGTGGAAGCTTACGCCCCCCTGCTGGCCAAGGCGCCGAAACTGGTCAACTTCTTCCTCGAGAAAGAGTGGGCCCAGAAGGCGACCGAGAAGAGCATCGGCATGGTGGACGTGCCGTTATTGAGCGTGCCGACCCTGGCCGAGGAGCTGCGCGACCATCGCGCCCGCTACTTCGATCTGCCGGGCCTGGAGGCCATGAGCCCCGAGCAGCGTCGAAAAGTGGTGCTCATCGTGCAGGATCCCTTCACCAGCTATTACGACGCCCCCGTGGTGCGTGATCTGGTGAAGCTCGCCAGCAAGCTCGGCCTGCAGCCCTATCTGCTGCCGTTCAAGCCCAACGGCAAGCCCCAGCACGTGAAAGGTTTCCTGCGCGCCTTTGCCCGTACCGCCGCCAGCAGCGCCCAGTTCCTCAACAAGGTGGCGGCGCTCGGCATCCCCATGGTGGGGGTCGATCCCTCTCTGGTGCTCTGCTATCGGGACGAATACGTGAAGGCGCTCGGTCCTGCCCGTGGCGACTTCCAGGTGCTGCTGCCCCAGGAGTGGCTGCTCTCCTTGCCGGCCGAGGCGTTGCCGGTGCGAGAAGCGGATGCCGGCGTCGAGCCCTGGTATCTGTTCGCCCACTGTACCGAGAAGACCGCCAAGCCATCGACCCACGGTGACTGGAGTGCCCTGTTCCGCCGCTTCGGTGCCACGCTGCAACCGGTGTCGGTGGGCTGCTGCGGCATGGCCGGTACCTATGGCCACGATGCCAAACAGGTGGAGAACTCCAAGGGGATCTATGGCCTGAGCTGGGCCGAGCCCCTGGCTCGCCTGCCGCAAGCCCGTTGTCTGGCCACCGGATATTCGTGCCGCAGCCAAGTCAAGCGGATGGAGGGGGAGAAGCTCAAACACCCGCTGCAGGCCCTGCTGGAACTGCTCTGATGCTGACCCTGCCCAAGCGGTTTCGGGTGCCACAAGCCTATCGGCACCCGCACTTCCTGCTGCTGCCGGTCAACCCGACCCAGGCAGTGGTGGAGTTCGTCGCCATGCTGCGCGAGCGCGAGCAGCTTCATCAGCTGTTTCGCCCGGACGACGTGTGGCCCTCCGCCAATTTCAGCCTGAGCCAGCACGAGGCCGATCTGGAGTGGCAGCACTCCGAGTTTCTGGCCAAACGCTCCTTTGCCTATGGCCTCTGGAGCCCGGCACGGGAGCCCGAGTTCTGGGGCGGGATTTACCTCTACCCCTCGGTGCTGCCGGAGGTAGCGGTAGAGCTGTTCTTCTGGAAGGTGACCGAGGCGCCGCTCACCGATGCCGAACTGGAGGCCGAATTGCGCGCCTGGCTCGGCAAGGTATGGCAGTGGCCCGAGCCACGCCTGCCGGGGCGGGACCAGCCCTGGGCCGAGTGGCCAGGGGTGACCTATCCCTGGTGAGGGTCAACCTCGATGCAAGATGCCCGTGCGTGGGCATCTTTTTTTTTGCTCTTTTTTCGCCGACACTGCTGGTTTGCCGCTACGGCGCAGCGATAACCCGTTGATCACGCAAGGAGTCCGCTCACCATGAGTCAAGAAAGCAGCCCCATCTGGCGCAAGCCCATGAGCCTTGAAGGGCTCAACGCCAGCTCCCGCAATACTCTGATGGCCCACCTCGACATCGTCTACAGCGCCTTTGGTCCCGACTGGCTGGAGGCCACCATGCCGGTGGATCACCGCACCCATCAGCCGCTTGGCATGTTGCACGGCGGCGCATCTGTGGTGCTGGCGGAGACGCTGGGATCGCTCGCGGCCAACATGGCGGTCGGACCCGACAGTTACTGCGTGGGGCTGGAGGTCAATGCCAACCACCTGAGAGCCAAGCGGGAAGGGGTGGTGACGGGGCGCTGCACGCCATTGCATCTGGGGGCGACGACTCAGGTGTGGCAGATAGAAATTCGCGATGAACGTGGTCGTTTATTGTGCACCAGCCGGTTGACCATGGCGGTGCTCAAACACAAGCGGGACAAGGACTCTGGCGAAGCGTGATCTGCAATAACGCACCATGAGTGAAAAATAAGCAAGCCATAGTCGCAAGATCCCTCTATAATTGCCAACGTCTTGAGAGGCTTATCACATTTTTCAAGACAGCAGAACAAAGTGGCGCTATAATCGCCGCCTTTTTGCTATTCCGCGGTGTTAGCCGCCTGCCTTAATCTGGAAGAATCTATGTCTGATACCGAACAACTGCCCCTTTTTAGTGAGCTTGGACTGGCCGCGCCTGTACTGAAAGCGCTGCAGGACGTGGGCTATGAGCGCCCGTCCCCCATCCAGGCCGCAGCAATTCCCCACCTGATGGCGGGCCATGATCTGCTGGGGCAGGCGCAAACCGGTACAGGGAAGACCGCTGCTTTTGCCTTGCCTCTGTTGTCTCGTCTGGAAGCTGGTAACCGCAACACCCAGATCCTGGTGCTGGCACCGACGCGTGAACTGGCCCTGCAGGTGGCTGAAGCGTGCCAACGCTATGCCCACCACATGCCTGATTTCCACGTGCTGCCCATCTACGGCGGCGCCTCCTACGAAACCCAGACCCGCGCCCTGCGCCGCGGTGCTCAGGTTGTCGTGGGTACCCCGGGCCGTGTGATGGACCTGATCCGTCGCAAGAACCTGGACCTCTCCGGCCTGAAAGCCCTGGTGCTGGACGAAGCGGACGAGATGCTGCGCATGGGCTTCATCGACGACGTGGACTGGATCATGGAACAGTGCCCGGCCGGTCGTCAGGTTGCCCTGTTCTCCGCCACCATGCCGGAGCAGATCCGTCGTGTGGCCCAGAAGCACCTGAAGCAGCCCAAAGAGATCAAGATCGCCTCCAAGACTGCGACCGCTACCACCATCCGTCAGCGTTACTGGCAGGTGACCGGTCTGCACAAGCTGGACGCCATGACCCGTCTGCTGGAAGTCGAGCCCTACGAAGCCCTGCTGGTGTTCGTACGCACCAAGAACGCCGCCGAAGAACTGGCTGGCAAGCTGGCTGCCCGTGGTCACGCCTGTGAAGCGCTGCACGGTGACATCCCGCAGAAGCTGCGTGAGCGTACCGTCGACAAGCTGCGCCAAGGCCAGCTGGACATCCTGATCGCCACCGACGTGGTCGCCCGTGGTCTGGACGTTGAGCGCATCACCCACGTGGTGAACTACGACATCCCCTACGACACCGAATCCTACGTTCACCGTATCGGCCGTACCGGTCGTGCCGGTCGCAAGGGTGAAGCCATCCTGTTCGTGGCACCGCGCGAGCGTCGCATGCTGCGTGCCATCGAGCACGCAACCCGTCAGGCCATCGAGCCGATGAAGATGCCGAGCACCGAGGACATCAACCAGCACCGTCTGGCCAAGTTCAAGGAGCGCATCCGCGAAACCATGATGGGCGAAGAGCTCGAGATCTACGTGAACCTGGTGAACGAGCTGATCGAAGAAGACTCTGCCGATCCGCTGGAACTGGCTGCCGCACTAGCCAAACTGGTACAGGGCGACCAACCGCTGCTGCTGGATGACTCCATTCCGGATCCGGTGTTCAACGCCGGCAACGATCGCGGTGGTTTCGAGCGTCGTGACTTCAACGACCGTGGTGGCCGTGATTTCGCCGACCGTGGCGATCGCCCGGCTCGTCGCATGCCGTCCCTGGAGCCGCGTCCGCTCAAAGACAACCCGGACGTGGAGATGGAGCGCTACCGCGTCGACGTGGGTGCCCATCACGGCGTCAAGCCGGGCCAGATCGTGGGTGCCATCGCCAACGAAGCGAACATCGAGAGCCGTTTCATTGGCAACATCGACATCGCCGATGACTTCTCCACCGTCGATCTGCCCAAGGGCATGAGCGCCGAAGTGCTGGAAGTGATCAAGAAGGCCCGCGTCTGCCAGCGTCCGCTGCAGATCAGCCGCTATACCGAAGTGCCGGCCGGCAGCAACACTGCTCCCCGTCCGCCCCGCGGTGATCGTCCGTTCCGTGGCGACCGTCCTTTCAACAAGGATCGCCGTCCGCAGGGTGACCGTCCCTTCAACAAGGATCGCCGTGAAGGCGGTTTCGACAAGGGTCGCAAATTCGGTGGCAAGCGCCGCGACAGCTAAACCCTGACTGCTAGCTAAAAAGGCCGCTCATCGAGCGGCCTTTTTGTTGCCCGTCGTTCACCCAGGCGACGCCGCAGCACCGCATTGGGGGGATGTGAAAGGGGGTCAGTCCATGGCGCACTGTTGATATCGCCGATGGGTTGCCTGACATCGTCCTGGTAGTGTGGGGATGGGGCAGGGAAGAGACGGGTAAACGCAGGGTAGCGGAGGGTTGGGACGAGCGACGCCAGCATAAAAGGTAAGGATACAGCAGCAAGAGCAGGCTGAGAGGGGCGCCCGTGCTGGTTTGTCCGGCTCTATGTCATCGCGGTGACGGCAACAAAAAGGCGACCCTGGGGTCGCCTTTTATGTTTATGCATCTTGGGGGGATTAGAGCACCATGGCGGCAATCCAGCCGAAGATGATGAGCGGGATGTTGTAGTGGATGAAGGTGGGCACCACGCTGTCCCAGATATGGTCGTGCTGGCCGTCGGCGTTGAGGCCCGAGGTGGGGCCCAGGGTCGAGTCGGA
This sequence comes from Aeromonas sp. CD, assembly GCF_033349375.1. Lineage (NCBI taxonomy): Bacteria > Pseudomonadati > Pseudomonadota > Gammaproteobacteria > Aeromonadales > Aeromonadaceae > Aeromonas > Aeromonas sp. CD. The sequence goes on along the minus strand of NZ_CP137631.1, from coordinate 2,934,001 downwards.
GGCGGGGGAGCCCGCATCCCCCAGGGCGCCGGCGGTGCCCACCAGAGAGATGGTCGCCAGGGGGGAGAAGCCGAGATGGAGGCACAGCGGCACATAGATGGTGGCGATGATGGGCACGGTGGAGAAGGAGGAACCTATCCCCATGGTGATGAGCAGGCCCACCAGCAGCATCAGGAAGGCGGCCAGCCCCTTGTGGCCGGCCATCATGCCGGAGACGGCCTGTACCAGGCTCTCCACCCCGTGGGTCTCTTTCATCACGGCGGCGAAGCCGGCGGCGGAGATCATGATGAAGCCGATGAGGGACATCATGCGCACCCCCTGGGTGAAGGCATCCTGGCTCTCGCGGAACTTGATGACGCCGCCACAGGTGAAGATGACGAAGCCGGCCAGCGCCCCCAGCACGATGCTGTTGGTCATCAGCTGCAGCCCCAGCGCCACGGCGATGGCCAGCAGGGCGACCCAGATGTGGTTGAGGTTGAGATCGACCGTTTCCGGCTCGGCGGCCAGGATCTTCTCCAGATCATACTGGCGCGGCTTGCGGTAGCTGAAGAAGACGGCGATCAGCAGGCCGACGAACATGCCCAGCACCGGAATAGCCATGGCCAGCGGCAGCTGACTGTGTTCGACCGGCACGCCGTTGTCGATCAGGTTCTTGGCCAGGATGTTGTTGAGGAAGATGCCGCCAAAGCCCACCGGCAGCAGCATATAGGTCGCGGTCAGGCCAAAGGTGATGACGCAGGCCACCTGACGGCGGTCGATCTGCATCTGGGCCATGACGTGCAACAGCGGCGGGATCAGGATGGGAATGAAGGCGATATGGACCGGGATCAGGTTCTGGGAGGAGATGGAGACCCCCAGTACCGAGCTGAGCAGCAGGGTCTTGACCCAGAGGATGCGGGAGCTGCTGGCATCCTTGCCGAGTTGGCTGATCACTTTGCGCGCCAGCAGATCCGTGATGCCGGAGCGGGAGATGGCGACTGCGAAGGCCCCCAGCATGGCGTAGGAGAGGGCGATCTCGGCGCCGCCGCCCAGGCCACCGCTGAAGGTGCTGAGGGTCTGCTCGAGGGAGAGACCGCCGATCAGGCCGCCGACGATGGCGCCGATGGCGAGAGAGACCACCACATTGATCCGCAGCAGGCTGAGCACCAGCATCAGCGCCACCGCGATAACAACAGGATTCATTTGCTTTCCTTATAGTTTGTGTTGCTGTCTGTCGTGTGAAAGGCAGTTAGTTTGCGAAAAATGTGACAAATGTCGAGTAAAAAATCAGGTGAATGGCCTATCTACAGGATTCCCGGCGGTTCAACCCAGGTAATGAGTCGGGAGAGGTAAAAAACGGTGCTGGATGGGCCTTTTTTCGACATTCTGGTCAAACCAGATGACGCAAGAAAAGAGGCTGCCGTGGCAGCCTCTTGGGAAGGGGGCGTCGTTACTCGCTGGCGTCGTCGGCCACATCGTCCGGGTGGGCCGGGGGCCAGCCACCCAGGCTCTTCCAGCGGTTGACGATATGACAGAACAGCTCGGTGGTGCGCTCGGTGTCGTAGAGGGCGGAGTGCGCCTCTTTATTGTCAAACGGAATGCGCGCGCTCTGGCACGCCTTGGCCAGCACGGTCTGGCCCAGCGCCAAGCCGGAGAGGGCGGCGGTGTCGAAGGTGGCAAACGGATGGAACGGATTGCGCTTGAGGCCGGCCCGCTCGGCGGCGGCCATGACGAAGCCGTGATCGAAGGTGGCGTTGTGAGCCACTATGATGGCGCGGCCGCAATCCTGCTCCTTCATCCCCTTGCGGATGCCCTTGAAGATCTCGGTCAGCGCCTCTTTCTCGCTGACGGCGCCGCGCAGCGGATTGAAGGGGTCGATGCCGGTGAACTCCAGCGCCGCTTTTTCCAGATTGGCCCCTTCAAACGGCTCGACATGAAAATGGAAGATCTGGTCGGGCACGAGCCAGCCCTGCTCGTCCATCTTGAGGGTATAGGCGGCGATTTCCAGCAAGGCGTCGGTTCTGGCATTGAACCCGGCGGTTTCAACATCGATGACGACGGGGTAAAAGCCACGAAAACGGCCCTTGAGGGTGTGAACAGCGTCGGTCATGGTATCTCGGTCGGCGTGAAATGAGGCGGCATTATGGCAAAAAAGCCGGCCTTTGTCCCTCATCGGCCGCCATCGGCGCGCTGGCCGATTCTATTATCGACACGCGGGCTTATAATTGACCACTTCAACAATGGAATGGGGAGCAACGATGAAGAAGCTGGGATTGGCGCACAAGATGTTGCTGGTGGTCTGCCTGCCACTGCTGGCCTTGCTGTTCTTCTCCGGCCGATACGTCTATGAGCGTTATCGGGTCGAGCAGGAGATGAGTCAGGCCCAGGCCGCACTGGCGGTGGTGCGGGAAGCGGCGCAGCTGGCCCACGAGCTGCAAAAGGAGCGTGGCATGTCGGCCGGCTTCCTGGGTTCTGGCGGCAACAAGTTCCGCGATGCCCTGCCGGCGCAGCGCAAGCAGGTCGATACCCTGCTGCAGCGCTTTCGTGAGGATCCCGCCCTGCTGGCACTCAAAGAGGTGCAGCAGGAGCTGGCCGGGCTCACCGCCATGCGCGAGCGGGTCAGTGCGCTGGGGGTCGAGGTGGCGGAGCAGGTCAGCTTCTATACCCGGATGATCACCCAGTTGCTGGCGGTGGTGGATCAGATCAGCATCAATAGCCGGGATGCCACCATAGCGCTGCAGACCAATGCCTATGCCGCCTTCTTGCAGAGCAAGGAGCGGATGGGGCTGGAGCGGGCAACCTTAAGCAACGTGTTCGGCCGTGACAGCTTCACGCCGGCGCTGTTGCAGCAGTTCATCTCCCTGTTGGCGGCCCAGAATACCTATCTCGAGCGTTTCCAGGCGGTGGCGAGCCCCTCCCAGCGCCAGTTGCTGGCCGACAGCCTGGCTTCGCCGGTGGTGAGCAAGGTGGCCGCCATGGAGAAGCTGGCGCTGGACAAGGCGGCCAGCGGCGGCTTCGGGGTGGATGCCGAGGCCTGGTTTGCCTTGAGCACCGACAAGATCAGCCTGCTCAAGGAGAGTGAAGACCGCCTCTATCAGCAGCTGTCCGAGCGGGTGGATCAGATGCGGGCGAAGAGTGCCAGCGACTTCTGGTGGGCCGCCACCGGGGTTCTGCTGTGCGTGCTACTCACCAGTTTTGTCTGCTGGTGGGTGGTGCGGGATCTGCACCTGGGCTTCATGGCCCTGCACCATACCTTCAAGCGGCTGGTGCAGGAGAACGATCTGACGGTGCGGGTCAACTGGCGATCCGGTGATGAACTGGGGGCATTGTCGCGGGATCTGAACCACTTCCTCGAACATCTGGAGGGGCTGATGCTGGCGGTGCGCCGCTCCTGCGAGGTGCTGGCCCGCAGCGCCGCCGCCTCGGCCAACGTCATTGCGGAAGTCAACGCCGGGGTGGCCAAGGGGTTTGGCCAGGTGGATCTGGTGGCGACGGCGGCCACCGAGATGGCCTCGACGGTCGCCGAGATCGCACGCAACGCGACCCAGACCTCGCTGGCGACCCAGCAGGCCATCGGTCGGGCCCGGCAGGGTGATAAGGAGGTGGATCAGACCATCGATGCTATCCAGCAGGTCGCGGGTACCTTGAGTGATACCCAGCAGCTGGTGGACAGCCTGCATCAGGACACCGAATCGGTGGGCGAGGCGCTCAACCTCATCAAGCAGATCTCGGATCGCACCAACCTGCTGGCCCTCAACGCCGCCATCGAGGCGGCCCGCGCCGGCGAATCCGGCCGCGGTTTTGCGGTGGTGGCGGAAGAGGTGCGGGCGCTGGCGTCGCGCACCCAGCAGGCCGCCGACGACATAGAGCGGATGCTGGTGCGGCTGCGGCAGGGGGCCAATCAGGCGGTCACCGCCATGCACCTGGGGACCGAGCAGGCGGGGCTGAGCGTGACCGAGGCCAAGCGGGCGGGCAGCGAGCTGACCGACATCGTCAACGAGGTGCGCAAGGTGAGTGACATGACCGCCCAGGTGGCCACCGCCACCGAGGAGCAGCGCTATGTCACCGACGACATCCAGCACAACGTGATGACCATCCGCGAGGTGTACGAGGCGCATCGCCAGCACTCGGAAACCCTGCAGCAAAACAGCGCCGAGCTGGATCAGCTGGCGCGGGAGCTGGCGGGGCGCATCGCTCGCTTCAAACTGATGGACGCCGCCTCGACCCACTGATCGGTTTGCCCTAAAGCTTGTCCTGCCCCTGCCGATATCTAACCTGAGATCGTGTGGAGGGCAGGCAGTTGAACGCTTGGATGTTGGGGTTGGTCAGCATATCCGTGAGTATGCAGTTACAGGCGGGAGTCACCGAATTCGGTGCCGGCCTGGATCAATCCGTCTGGCGTTTGACCTCCGATACCCAGGTGGAGTGCCGGCTCGAGCACCCCATCCCCAACTGGGGCACGGGGGCATTCGTCAGCCGCGCCGGTCGCAAGATCAATCTGGATTTCGAGCTCAAGGGGCTGCGCCAGCAGGCCCAGACCCAGACGGTCAGCCTGGGCATCATGCCGCCGGTCTGGCGCCCCGGCATCGCCGGGCGGGAAGTGAGCCAGCTGCGCTTCTACCAGCAGTTTGACGGGCTGGTGGAGGGGCAGACCGCCTGGACCATGCTGGACGAGCTGGAAGGGGGGCGTATGCCGACTTTCCAGTACCGCGACTGGTATCGGCAGAATCGGCCGGTGCGGGTCTCGCTCTCCTCGGTCAACTTCCGGGTCAAGTATCAGGCCTTCGTGGATTGCCTCAATGGTCTGCTGCCCTACAGTTTCAACGACATTGCCTTCAGCGTGCTCACCTATGACAAGAACAGTGACGAGCTGTCGCTGGCTTCCAAGCGGCGGCTGGCGATGATCGGTGAGTATGTGAAGGTGGACAAGAGCATCGACGTGGTGGTAATCGACGCCTACAGCGACAGTTATGGCGGCCGCTGGCCGAACCAGAAGCTCTCCGAGAAACGGGCCGATGCCATCAAGAAGGTGTTTGTGGATCTGGGCATCGAACCCGGCAAGATCTCGGTGGAGGGGCACGGCGAGAAGCAGCACGTCGCCTCCAACGAAACCGAAGATGGTCGCGCCAAGAACCGGCGGGTGGTGATCAACATGGGCCGCAACGGCTCCATTTGAGGAAAACGAATCCATAAAAAAGAGCGCCTTGGCGCTCTTTTTTGTTTTTCGGGGCTCAGTCTGGATCAGAAACTGTCGCCGAGGCCGCTGCCGGCATCCTTCTTGGCGATCAGCTCAATCTTGTAACCGTCCGGATCTTCCACGAAGGCAATTACTGTGGTGCCGCCCTTGACCGGGCCCGGCTCGCGGGTGATCTTGGCGCCGGCGGCGCGCAGCGCCTCGCAGGTGGCATAGATGTCGTCCGCTTCCAGCGCGATGTGACCGTAGGCCGAGCCCAGCTCGTACTCGCTGACACCCCAGTTGTAGGTGAGTTCGATCACCGCTTCATCTTTCTCGTCACCGTAGCCGACGAAGGCCAGGGTGTACTTGTATTCGCTGTTCTCGCTCTTGCGCAGCAGTTTCATCCCCAGCACTCGGGTATAGAAGTCGATGGAGCGTTGCAGATCGCCGACGCGCAACATGGTATGCAGGATTCTCATTGCTCAATTCTCCGGGTAGTGGTTTTTGTGGTATGGGTGCCGCCCGGGGGGCGGATACCGGCGCTTGGCTCAAGCCCGTGCTCGCCAGGAGCTGCGCCATGGCTGCGCCGCATGCGAGCCGGCAGCCGTGTTCAGCCCTCCGGGTAGACCTTTTCCTTGTACTCGCACAAGTCCTCGATGATACAGGAACCGCAGCGCGGTTTGCGAGCCAGACAGGTGTAGCGTCCGTGCAGGATCAGCCAGTGGTGCACGTCCAGCTTGAACTCGGCGGGAACCACCTTGAGCAGCTTCTCCTCCACCTGATCGACGTTCTTGCCCACCGCAAAGCCGGTGCGGTTGGAGACCCGGAAGATATGGGTATCGACGGCGATGGTGGGCCAGCCGAAGGCGGTGTTGAGCACCACGTTGGCGGTCTTGCGGCCGACCCCGGGCAGGGCCTCGAGGGCTTCGCGGTTCTCCGGCACTTCACCGCCGTGGCGCTCCAGCAGGATGGCGCAGGTCTTGATGACGTTCTCGGCCTTGGTGTTGAACAGGCCGATGGTCTTGATGTACTCCTTGACCCCGTCTACCCCCAGTTCCAGCATGGCCTGGGGGGTGTTGGCCACCGGGTAGAGCTTGTCGGTGGCCTTGTTGACGCTGACATCGGTGGCCTGGGCCGACAGCAGCACGGCGATCAGCAGCTCGAAGGGCGTCTTGAAGTTGAGCTCGGTGGTGGGGTGGGGGTTGTCGTCCCGCAGTCGCTCCAGTATCTGCCTACGTTTCTGATTGTTCATGGCTCTCTCTTGGCTCAGAGCTGGGTCGCGCGGGCACCCGCGGCCGGCACGCTGCAGTGGGCCTTCTCGGCGCTCTGCTTGCGACCCATCCAGTCGTTGATGGCGTTCTTGCCGGCGATCATCAGGCCGAGACCGATGAAGCCGCCAGGGGGCAGGATTGCCAGCAGCAGGCTGGCATCGGCGTGGAACAGCTCGATGCGCAGTGACTTGGCCCACTCTCCCAGTAGCAGGTCGGCACCGTCGAACAGGGTGCCCATGCCGATGATTTCGCGCAGTCCACCCAGCATCAGCAGCACCAGGGTAAAGCCGAGCCCCATCATGAAGCCGTCGAGGGCCGCCAGCAGCGGCGGGTTCTTGGAGGCATACGCCTCGGCCCGGCCGATGATGACGCAGTTGGTGACGATGAGGGCGATGAAGATGCCGAGCGCCTGATAGAGGCCGTAGGTGTAGGCGTTCATCAGCAACTGCACGCTGGTCACCAGCGCCGCGATGATCATCACGTAGACCGGGATGCGGATATCCTTGGGCACCAGGTTGCGCACCAGCGAGATGGCGAGGTTGGAGCTGACCAGCACCGCCATGGTGGCAAGGCCAAGCCCCAGCGCATTGGTGAAGGTGGAGGAGACTGCCAGGGTGGGGCAGAGGCCCAGCACCTGTACCAGGGAGGGGTTGTTCTTCCACAGCCCCTGCAGCATCAGCTCCTTGAGCTCTTCGCGGCGGCTATTGCTCTCGCTGAGCGGGCTCTGCCCGTCAATCACATCGACTTGTTCCATAAGCTTGTGCTCCGGCGTTAGGGGGTGGCGTCACAGGCGGGGGCGTCGCGCAGCAACTCTGGGTGCTCCTGTTGCAGCAGCAACAGGTTCTTCACCGCCTTGACTACGGCCCGGGGGGTGATAGTGGCGCCGGTGAAGGCATCGAACTTGCCGCCGTCTTTCTTCACGGCCCAGCTGGCCTCGTTGTCGTGGCTGAGAAACTTGCCGACGAAGCTGTTGATCCAGTCCGACTTCTTCAGTTCGATCTTGTCGCCAAGGCCGGGGGTTTCCTTGTGGGCCAACACCCGCACCGCGCTGACGGCGCCTTTGGCATCGGTGCCCACGATGAGGCGAATGGCCCCACTGTAGCCGTCGGGGGCGACGGTTTCCAGCGCGTAGCCGGTGATTTCGCCCTGCTTGGTCGCGGTGTAGAGCGGCATGGCTTGGTCGCTGCCCAGATAGCGTCTGCTCTGCACCAGCTTGCAGCTGGCGACCAGATCGTTGTCATAGCTTCCCTCCGGCAGCAGGGCGGAGAGGGTGCGCAGCTTCTCCAGCTGTTGCTGATGGGCGATCCGCCCCTGGGTCAGCTCGTTGGTCAGCACCACCACGGCGGTGCAGGCGAGGGCAAACAGGGCGAGAGTGACGCCGTTTTTGCGCATGCTCTTTAACATTGCATCATTCCTGAGGGTGAGGTGTGCGCGAGGATCATTTGCGACGGGCTCCGTAGACTTTCGGGCGTGTCAGGCTGTCGATCAGCGGTACGCACAGGTTGGCCAGCAGCACGGCAAAGGCGAAGGCATCCGGGTAGCCACCAAAGCGGCGGATGACATAGACCAGCACGCCGATGAGCACGCCATAGACCAGGCGGCCGCGCGGGGTGGTGCTGGCACTCACCGGATCGGTGGCGATGAAGAAGGCCCCCAGCATGGTGGCGCCGCTGAACAGGTGGAACATGGGGGTGGCGGTGGCATCCGGGGTGATCAGATAACCCAGGGTGGCTGCCAGCAGCAAGGAACCGAGGATGGCCCCCGGAATGCGCCAGTTGATCACCTTCTGCTGCAGCAGGAACAGGCCGCCCAACAGGTAGCCGAGGTTGACCCAGCTCCAGCCGATGCCGCCCCAGCCTTCGAATACGGTGTGGGTCATCACCTCGCCGGCGGTGAGGCCCTGAGTCAGCCCGGTTTTCAGGGTGTCGAGCGGCGTGGCCATGGTCAGCCCATCCACCCCCTGCTTGAGCTGCGCCATGCTGTAACCGTCGAGGCTAAAGCCGGTGAAGATCACCGAGGCCGCATCGCCAAAGCCGATGTCATAGGCGGCGATGCTGGAGGGCGGCAGCCAGCTGGTCATCTGCACCGGGAAGGAGACCAGCAACAGCACATAGGCCACCATGGCGGGGTTGAACAGGTTTTGACCCAACCCGCCATAGAGGTGTTTGGCGATGATGATGGCAAACGCCGTGCCCAGCACCAGCATCCACCAGGGCAGCAGCGGCGGCAGGGAGAGACCGATCAGCACGGCGGTCAGGGCCGCGCTGCCATCCAGCAGGGCCGGCTTGACGGGGCGTCCGCGCAAGCGCAGTACCAGCGCCTCCGAGCCCAGCGCCGTGACCAGCGCCAGCAGGATTTGGATCAGGGTGCCCCAACCAAAGAACCAGCTCTGCGCCAGAAAACCGGGCAGGCAGGCCAGGATCACCAGCAACATCAGGGTTTGGGTCTGTTTGCGGTTGTGGGCAAACGGCGCACTCGCGATATTGAACATGGATCAGTGGCTCTTGTCGGTCGATGGAGAAAGAGAGGCTTGGGCTGCTGCCTCGGCCGCCAGTTTCCGGGCCTTGGCACGGGCCACGGCGGCGGCAATGGCCGCTTTCTTGGGATCCGCATCGGAGGCTGGCTGCAACGCATCGGCAGCCGGTGCCGCCACTGTGGTCACCTCGGGTTTGGCTGTGGCCTCCTCGTCTTGCGCCTCTGCGGGCTTGGCAACGGCCTCCTCACCTTGCGCCTGAGCGGCCTTCTTGGCCTTGGCGCGGGCGATGGCGGCAGCGATGGCCGCTTTCTTGGGGTCGACCTCGGCGGCAGAGTCAGGCTGCGGCGCTGCGGCAGGGGCTGCCACGGCGGTCTCTTCACCTTCGGTCACGGCTGCATTCCCTTGCGCCTGAGCGGCCTTCTTGGCCTTGGCGCGGGCAATGGCTGCTGCGATTGCCGCCTTCTTGGGATCCGCGTCGGCGGCTGAGTCAGGCTGCGGCGCTGTTGCAGGGACTGCCACGGCGGTCTCTTCACCTTCGGTCACGGCTGCGTCCCCTTGCGCCTGAGTGGCCTTCTTGGCCTTGGCACGGGCAATGGCAGCAGCGATAGCCGCCTTCTTGGGATCCGTGTCGGCGGCGGTGTCAGACTGGGGCGCGCCTACAGGGCTATCCGCAGCCGCTTCATCACCTTGCGTGCTGGCAGCTTTTTTGGCTTTGGCGCGGGCAATGGCTGCCGCGATGGCCGCCTTTTTGGGATCCGTGTCGGCAACGGGGTCAGACTGAGACGCAGCAGCAGGGCTATCCACAGCCGCTGCTTCGCCTGGCTCCTGAGCCGCTTTTTTGGCCTTGGCACGCGCCAGCGCCGCCGCAATCGCCGCTTTCTTGGCATCCTGCCCGTCTGCTGCCGGCGTATCGGCCTGAGCCGAGTCGGACTCGCTGGCGGCCGCCTTGGCGGCGCGGCGGGCGATGGCCTCCTGCTTGCGCGCCTCGCGGGCGGCAATCATGGCGCTGTTGTCCGGTGCGAGTTCGCTGGTGCTGACCGGCGCAGCGTCCTGCTTGGCCTTGATGCGGGCCAATGCCGCGGCCACCGGATCTTCTCCGCCGGCCGCCGTCATGGCCTGGCGACGCTGGGCGGCAGCCTCGGCATGACGGGCTTCGCGGGCGGCTTTTTCCCGCTCGAAGCGGGCCTGCTTGGCCTCGAAGCGCTGCTTGGCGCGCTCGGCCTTCTCGGCCTCGGCACGCGCCTCGCGAATGTCATCCTTGGCAATCTTGTAGTACTGCACCAGTGGGATTTCGCTCGGGCAGACCCAGGCACAGGCGCCACATTCGATGCAGTCGAACAGGTTGAGCCCCTCTGCCTTGTCGTACTCCTTGGCCCGGCTGTACCAGTAGAGCTCCTGCGGCAGCAGGTTGGCCGGGCAGGCGTCGGCACAGGCGCTGCAGCGAATGCAGGCCTGCTCCGGACCGGGCGGCGGCAGCTCGGCCCGGGTGGGGGAGAGCAGGCAGTTGGTAGCCTTGACCACCGGCACCATGGCATGGGGCAGGGTAAAGCCCATCATGGGCCCGCCCATGATCACCCGCTGATCCGCCTCGGGCTGCAGCTCGAAACGCTGCAGCAACCAGCGCACCGGGGTGCCCAGCAGCACCCAGGCGTTGCCCGGCTTCTTGAAGGCGTCGCCGGTGAGGGTGACGATGCGGGAGATGAGCGGCTCGCCGTCGATGATGGCGCGCTTGATGGCAAACACGGTGGCCACGTTGAGCACCATGATGCCCATGTCCACAGCGCGGCCCCCCTTGGGAACCTGGCGGCCGGTGAGCAGCTCGATGGTCTGCTTGGCGCCGCCCGAGGGATACTTGGTGGGCACCGTCTTGACCAGTACGTCTTCGTCTGTGGTATGACGGGTCAGCTCACCGATGGCGGCTGGCTTGTTGTCTTCCACCCCGATCAGGGTCAGCCTGGGCTTGAGCAGGTGCTTGAGCACCCGGATACCGTCCATGATCTCGTCGGCGTACTCCTGCATCAGCCGGTCATCGGTGGTGATGTAGGGTTCGCACTCCAGCCCGTTGACGATCAGGATCTCGGTCAGCTGACCGCGGCCATCGAGCTTGCTGTGGGTCGGGAACACGGCGCCGCCAAGGCCCGCGATGCCGGCCTGCTGGATGCGTTCGAGCAGCTCGCCCCGCTCCAGATTCCAGTAGTCGCTGCGGCCCTGACGTTCGCCCCAGGCATCTTCGCCATCCGGGGTGAGGGTGATGCAGAGATCGTCGAGCCCGGAGGGGTGGGCCACAGTATGGTGACCGATGGCGGTGATGGTGCCGGAGGTGGAGGCGTGCACCGGCACGAAACGCCCCTTGTCATGGCGAGTGAGCGGCTGGCCCTTCTTGACCTTGTCGCCGACCCGCACCAGCAGGTCGCCGGCCGGGCCCGCGTGCTGGCGCACCGGGATGATGAGCTGGGGCGGCAGACCCGCGTCCACCACCGGGGTGAGACTGGATTGGTCTTTGTTCTCGGGAGGGTGAATGCCGCCGTGAAAATCCCACAGAGTGCCGGCTTTGATGCGTTCGAGTAAGGACTGCATGGTTACTTATTCCACTATCTTGACCGGAATGGCGACGTTGGCCAGATCCCACTTCCAGTTGTCGACCGTGGTCGGCACCGGGATCATTTCGATACAGTCGGTCGGGCAGGGATCGACACAGAGATCGCAGCCGGTGCACTCGTCGGCAATGACGGTGTGCATCGCCTTGGTGGCGCCGACGATGGCATCGACCGGACAGGCCTGGATGCACTTGGTGCAGCCGATGCATTGATCTTCATGAATGAAGGCGACTTTCTTGATGGGAGCGGCGGCTTCGGCGCCGCCCAGTGGTTGGGGTTCGACCCCCATCAGGTCGGCAATCTTGCGCATGGTGGCATCGCCACCTGGCACGCACTTGTTGATCTGGTCGCCATTGGCCAGCGCCTCGGCGTAGGGCTTACAGCCCGGGTAGCCGCACTGGCCGCACTGGGTTTGCGGCAGCAGGGCGTCAAGCTGATCGACGATGGGATCGGCTTCCACATGAAATTTGACGGCGGCAAAGCCCAGGATGATGCCGAAGGCCAGAGCCAGCAGAGCCAACACCAGAACGGCAAAGAGTATGTGAGTCATAGCGCTATATCTTGATGAGGCCGGTAAAGCCCATAAAGGCCAGCGACATCAGGCCGGCGGTGATCATGGCGATGGAGACGCCGCGAAACGGGGTCGGGACGTCGGCGGCCACCAGACGTTCGCGCATGGCGGCAAACAGGATCAGCACCAGCGAGAAACCGGTGGCGGCGCCGAAGCCGTAGATGATGCTCTGGATGAAATTGTGGTGCTCGTTGATGCTCAGCAGCGCCACCCCCAGCACGGCGCAGTTGGTGGTGATGAGCGGCAGGAAGATGCCCAGCAGACGATAGAGGGTGGGGCTGCTTTTGCGGATAACCATCTCGGTAAACTGAACCACGACGGCGATCACAAGAATGAAGGCGAGCGTGCGCAGGTAGGCGATGTTCAGCGGGATCAGGATATAGTGTTCCATCAGATAGGAACAGGCGCTGGCCAGGGTCATCACGAAGGTGGTCGCCAGCCCCATGCCGATGGCGGTTTCCAGCTTGCCGGAGACGCCCATGAAGGGGCACAGGCCGAGGAATTTCACCAGCACGAAGTTGTTAATCAGCACAGTGCCGACCAATAAAAGCAGGTACTCAGTCATTGCAGGTTGGTTATCCGGTGTGAAGGCGGCGGTATTATCTGATTTTAGGTGCCTTTTAACAACCGCAAGGCCGCATGGTTATTATTCAAATGGCCAATTTCATGGAGGAAACGTGCGCCCTTTACCCATTTTTACCCTGACCCTGGCGATGCTGCTCTGGTCCAGCTCCTTCATCGCGCTCAAGCACGTGTTGGGGGTCTGGGGCTTCGGTCAGGTGCTGTTCATGCGCATGAGCGTGGCGGCGCTCTGCTGGCTGTGCTGCTACCGCTATCTCGGCAATTTCCGCTATCAGCAAGGGGACTGGCGCTGGCTGGTGTTGATGGGGGCACTGGAGCCCTGCCTCTATTTCCTGCTGGAGGTCAACGCCCTGCGCTACACCAGTGCCGGTCAGGCCGGCATGGTCTGTGCCCTGTTGCCGCTCATCGTGGCGCTGGTGGCCTTCGTGCTGATCCGCGAGCGGGTGAGCAGCCGCCAGTTGCTCGGCTTTGCCATCGCCATCTTCGGCATCGCGCTGCTCGGCTTTGGCAGCGGGGCGGATGAATTTTCCCCCAATGCCCTGCTTGGCAACAGCCTGGAGATGGCGGCCATGTTCTGCGCCGCTACCTACTCGGTGGTGTTCAAGAAGCTCTGCAGCCGCTACAGCGTGTTGACCCTGACTGCGTTGCAGGCCTTCGTCGGCACCCTCTTCTTCGCCCCCTTTGCCTTTGGCGAACCCTGGCCGACGGCCTGGGTCTGGCAGGACATGGCGGTCATCGTCTTTCTCGGCGTCTGCGTGACCCTGGGGGCCTACCTGCTCTACAACTGGTCGGTGACTCAGGTGAAGGTGACGCTGGCGGCGGCCTACGTCAATCTCATCCCGGTGTTCACCCTGCTGCTGGCCTATTTGCTGCTGGGAGAGACCCTCAACGCCTTGCAATGGGTGGCCTGTGGCGCCGTGCTGCTGGGGATCGCGGTGGGACAGCTGCCGGCAAGGCGCGTGCGGATGCCGGCGGCCACCACAGGCTCGTGACGGCCGCAAATTGACTACAGTCAGGGCTGGTAGCAGCGAGGAGCGGGATCATGAGTGACATGAGGTTATTGGCGCAGGCGCGACTGCTGCTTGGCCACAATCCCTTCACCCTGGCCGATGCGCGGGCACTGGAGGCGCTGGAAGAGGAAGCGGTGGGCGAGGAGGGGCTCTGCATCGCCGAGCTGTGGGAGTGCGCCCTGCAGCAGGCCGACGAGGAGGCCAGGCACTATCTGTCGGGGCGGGATTGACGCTTTGATCGGAAGATAAAAAACACGGGGCCTGGCCCCGTGTGTTGTGATGGCGAGGCCTTTAGATGGAGAGGCCCTTGACGGTGTCCGACACCGAGTTGGCGTCCTCGATGATCTCCTGAATGACGCCGGCGATGATGTCGGCCTGGGCCTGGCCCGCCATCGCCTTATCCGATACCACCGAGACGGTCTGGGTGATCCTGGAGGTGATGTCGGAGTTGAGCCGGATGACGGAGACTATCTCGCCGGTAGAGGTGGAGGTTCTGGCCGCCAGCTGGCGCACTTCATCGGCCACCACCGCAAACCCGCGGCCCTGCTCGCCGGCGCGGGCTGCCTCGATGGCGGCGTTGAGCGCCAGCAGGTTGGTTTGATCCGCGATGCTGCTGATGGTCGAGATGATGGACTCTATGCTTCTGGATTGCTGGTTGAGGTTCTCTATCTGCCGGCTGACTTCACTGACCGAGCTGTTGATGTGGGCCGAGGTTTCCAGCACCTTGTCGATCACCTCTCGTCCCCTGGCGGCGCTCAGCACCGTCTCTCCGGCGATGGCGCAGGCTTTCTGGGCCGCTTCGCGCACCGAGATGGATTTCTCCACCCGCTCGCTGATGTTGCTCGCCAGCTTGATGATTTTGATCACCTTGCCCTCATGGTTGAAGATGGGGTTGTAGGTGGCCTCCAGCCAGATCTTCTCGCCGTGGCGGCCACGGCGCATGAAGAGCCCGGACTGGATGGAACCCGTCCCCAGATCCCGCCAGAAGTTGGGATTCTGCTGATAGAAGGCCTCGTCACAGAACATGCGGTGGGACTGGCCCACCACCTCGTCCAGCCGGTAGCCGAAGCAGTGCAGGAAATTCTGGTTGGCGGTGATGACGGTGCCATCGGGCTGGAAGTCGATGACGGCCAGGGATTTGTCCAGTGCCGCCAGCAGGGCCTGGGTGCGCTCCAGGGTGGATTGCTGTTCGGTGACGTTGGAGGCCACCTTGGCCACCTTGATCACCTTGCCATCGAGGAGGATCGGGAAGTAGCTGGCTTCGAGCCAGACCGCCTTGCCCGATTTGGCCTGCCGGATGAAACGGCCGTTGCGCGACTCCCCTCTGCGCAGATCCTGCCACAGCTGCTCATATTCGCGGGTTTTCACATCCTCGGGAAAGCAGAGGGCGCTGTGGTGCTTGCCGATCACCTCCTCCCGGGCGTAGCCCACGATGGCGAGAAAGCGATCGTTGACGAAGGTGACCACCCCTTCCGGGGTGAACTCGATATAGGGAACCCGTGACTGGATGGCCTGCTCAAAGGCGCCAAGTTCTGCGATCTGTGCCGCTTGTTCACTCTGTTCACTTTTACCCGTGCGATTCCAAAACATGGCGGAGCTCCTTGTTAAGACCCTGACGAGGCCTTTCATGACAATACCCGACCGGCTGAATACTAGTACAGGTTGTTTGGCTGTCGCCTCAGCCATCAGGGTTAATTGTTTGTTTTGTCATTATTGATCTTGTCATGTCGGCAAGCCATGCAGAGGGGCGGGGAGGTCAGCCCCGCTCCGGCAGGCTGACGGCAGGCCCCTTGGGCGGCATTTGTCCCACGCTTTGCTCATTTTCCCCGCGATTCAACACATCAGAGCACCTTATCGCGGCAAGATGAGGTATCTTATGCCCCGATTTCATCCATTAAACGGATCCGAGACCCCATATGATCATCAAACCCAAGGTTCGCGGCTTTATCTGCACCACCACTCACCCGGTCGGTTGTGAAGCCAATGTTCGTCGCCAGATCGCTTATACCAAGGCCAAGGGCACCATCGAGAATGGTCCCAAGAAGGTGCTGGTGATCGGCGCTTCCACCGGTTATGGCCTGGCTTCCCGCATTGCCGCCGCCTTCGGCTCCGGCGCTGCCACCCTCGGTGTCTTCTTCGAAAAAGCCGGCAGTGAGACCAAGACTGCCACCGCCGGCTGGTACAACTCCGCTGCCTTCGACAAGGCCGCCAAAGAGGCGGGCCTCTACGCCAAGAGCATCAACGGCGATGCCTTCTCCAACGAGTGCCGCGCCAAGGTGATTGAGCTCATCAAGCAGGATCTGGGTCAAATCGATCTGGTGGTCTACTCCCTGGCCTCGCCGGTGCGCAAACTGCCGGATACCGGCGAAGTGGTGCGCTCTGCCCTCAAGCCCATCGGCGAGGTCTACACCACCACCGCCATCGATACCAACAAGGATCAGATCATCACCGCCACCGTCGAGCCGGCGAATGAGGAAGAGATCCAGAACACCATCACCGTCATGGGTGGTCAGGACTGGGAGCTGTGGATGGCGGCCCTGCGCGATGCAGGTGTGCTGGCCGACGGCGCCAAGTCGGTGGCTTACTCCTACATCGGCACCGACCTGACCTGGCCAATCTACTGGCACGGTACTCTGGGCCGCGCCAAGGAAGATCTGGACCGCGCCGCCGCCGCCATCCGTGGCGATCTGGCCGCCAAGGGCGGCACCGCCCACGTGGCCGTGCTCAAGTCCGTGGTGACCCAGGCATCGAGCGCCATTCCGGTGATGCCGCTCTATATCTCCATGGCCTTCAAGATCATGAAGGAGAAGGGCATTCACGAGGGCTGCATGGAGCAGGTGGATCGCATGATGCGCACCCGTCTCTACGCTGCCGACATGGCGCTGGACGATCAGGCCCGCATCCGTATGGATGACTGGGAACTGCGCGAAGACGTGCAGCAGACCTGCCGCGACCTGTGGCCGTCCATCACCAGCGAGAACCTCTGTGAGCTGACCGACTACACCGGTTACAAGCAGGAGTTCCTGCGTCTGTTCGGTTTCGGGCTGGACGAGGTGGATTACGATGCGGATGTGAATCCGGACGTGAAATTCGATGTGGTCGAGCTCTGAGTCTGACCCAAGTGAAAACAGGGCCCCGCGGGGCCCTGTTTTTTTGGCAAAAATCCCGCTAAGTTGCGAAATTTTATTATCCGCGATCACCTTTTTCCCATATCAAACCCGCTAGTCTGGCGGTGATCGGATCACATGACGGCATTGCCGAGGTACGGAAGCTATGACCACTCCACATGAAGCGCCCAAAAAGCGCCAACTCCCCACTGTCTATACCCTGCTTTTCATCATCATCGCCCTGATGGCGGCCTTGACCTGGGTGCTGCCGGCGGGCAAATACAACTACGTGACGGCCAAGACCCAGCAGCCGATTGCGGCGGCGGCCGTGGCCGACTACAGCGGCGACGAGCGACTGTTGCCGGTGCCCGGCAGCTACACCGAGCTCCCCTCCCAACCGCAGGGGGTATTCGATGTGCTCAAGGCGCCCATTCAGGGTTTTCACAAGGCAGCCGACGTGGCGCTGTTCGTGCTTATCATCGGCGGTTTTCTGGCGGTGACCATGCAGAGCGGAGCACTGGATGCCGGTGTAGGCGCCATCGTGCGCGGCTTTGCCGGGCGCGAGCGGCTGCTTATTCCCGTGCTGATCGCCCTGTTTGCCCTGGGCGGCTCCACCTTCGGCATGGCGGAGGAGACGGTGGCCTTCTGGGCACTCATCGTGCCGGTGATGATGGCGGCAGGCTTCGATCGCATGGTGGCGGCGGGGATCATCCTGCTTGGCTCCGGGGTCGGGGTGCTCGCCTCCACCGTCAACCCGTTTGCCACCGGCATCGCCTCCGGTTTTGCCGGTATCCCCATCGGTGAGGGGATTGGCCTTAGGGTTGTGCAGTGGCTGCTGCTGGTGATCTTCGCCTCCTGGTTCGTGATGCGCTATGCCAAGCAGGTGCAGCAGGACAAGTCCCGCTCCGTACTGGCCGACATCGCCTATGACGACGAGTTCTCCCAGATGAAGAGCGGCAACCTCGCCTTCAGCGGCAAGCAGAAGCTCACCATGCTGGTCTTCTTCGGCACCTTCCTGCTGATGATCTATGCGGTGGTGCCCTGGTCGGATCTGGGCATCGACCTGCTACCCACCCTGGGCTGGTGGTTCGACGAGCTCTCCACCCTGTTCTTCAGCGCCTCCATCCTGATCGCGCTGATCAACCGGATGCCGGAGTCCAACTACGTGGCGACCTTCCTCAACGGCGCGCGGGACCTCATCGGGGTGGCGCTGGTGGTGGCGGTGGCACGCGGCATCTATGTGGTGATGGAGCATGGGGTCATCATCGACACCATACTGCACTGGGCCGAGGGGCTGGTGAGCGGGCTGTCGTCGTCGGTGTTCATCCTGATGGCCTATCTGGTGCACATCATCCTGAGCTTCTTCATCCCCTCCACCTCGGGGCTGGCGACCGTCTCCATGCCGCTGATGGGGCCGCTGGCAGACTTCTCCGGCATTTCGCGGGATCTGGTGATCACCGCCTATCAGTCCGCCTCTGGCTGGATCAACCTGTTCGCCCCCACCGCCGCTCATCTGGTGGCGGGGCTGGCGCTCGCCAAGATCCCCTACGATCGCTTCGTGCGCTGGGTGCTGCCCTTCATCATCGGGGTGGCTCTCATCACCATGGCGGTGCTGGTGGCCGGTGCCCTGCTGCACGGCTGATGGCGCGGCTAGCAAACGACAGACAACAAAAAGGCTCCCGCGGGAGCCTTTTTCATGAGCCTTGCTTACTGCTTGTAGCCCTTGAGGAAGCGGGCGAGACGGCCGATGGCCTCTTCCAGCTCCTCTTCCCGGGGCAGGAACACCAGCCGGAAGTGATCCGGCGCCGGCCAGTTGAAGCCGGTGCCCTGCACCAGCAGCAATTTTTCCTGCTGCAGCAGATCGAACACCATCTTCTGGTCGTCGCGGATGTCGTACACCTTGGGGTCGAGGCGCGGGAACATGTAGAGCGCCCCTTTGGGTTTGACGCAGGAGACCCCAGGGATGTCGTTGAGCAGCTCCCACGCCTTGTCGCGCTGGCGGCGCAGGCGGCCGCCCGGCAGGATCAGCTCGTTGATGCTCTGGTAGCCGCCAAGGGCGGTCTGGATGGCGTGCTGCATCGGCACGTTGGCACAGAGCCGCATGGAGGCCAGCATCTCCAGCCCCTCGATGTAGCCCTTGGCACGGCCCTTGGGACCGGTGATGACCATCCAGCCCTGACGGAAGCCGCAGGCACGGTAGGCCTTGGAGAGGCCGTTGAAGGTCACCACCATGACATCGTCGCACAGGGTGCAGACGCTGGTGTGGGAGATGTCGTCGTAGAGGATCTTGTCGTAGATCTCGTCGGCGAAGATGATGAGGTTGTGCTGGCGGGCGATTTCGATCACCTCCAGCAGGAACTCGCTGCCGTAGACGGCGCCAGTCGGGTTGTTGGGGTTGATCAGCACCAGGCCGCGGGTGCGCGGGGTGATGCGGGCACGGATGTCGTCGAGATCCGGATACCAGTCGGCCCCTTCGTCGCAGCGATAGTGCACCGCATGGCCACCAGAGAGGGTCACCGCCGCAGTCCATAGCGGGTAGTCGGGGGAGGGCACCAGCATCTCGTCGCCGTTGTTGAGCAGCGCCTGCATCGCCATCACGATGAGCTCGCTGGCACCGTTGCCGATGTAGATGTCGTCGATGTCGACCTTGCGCATCCCTTTTTGCTGGTAGTACTGCATCACCGCCTTGCGGGCCGAGAACAGCCCCTTGGAGTCGCAGTAGCCCTGGCTGAGCGGCATGTTGAGGATCACATCCTTGATGATCTCTTCCGGCGCATCGAAACCGAACGGGGCCGGGTTGCCGATGTTGAGCTTGATGATGCGGTGGCCTTCGTCTTCGAGACGGCGAGCTTCTTTATGCACCGGGCCGCGGATGTCATAGCAGACATCGTCGAGCTTGTGCGACTTGTCGATAGTGAACATGGTGACTGTGATTCCTTCCCCCTGGGGGCGCGTTGGCGAAAAAGGCGTTTTTTAGTATCAAATTTCTTTTCCCCTATTCTTCACAGAATTGAATGCTAGAACAATCCTCTTTTTAGTAGAATTCCCTGATTTTTAGCCCTAAAACAGGGTTGCCAAAGCGTTAAATTCAGCACGATCGTTTGTGGTAACCGAGTTTCACCAGTGAAAGATGAGGGGCTGATTAACAAAGCTACCCGACTGTGTTGAAATATTCACTCTCGCTGGCACGATTGGCTTGCGTGAAAAATGTCATTATTTTTGTCGGCGCCGGCCCCAAAAGCAGAGCATGTGGTCTGCGCGCCATGCTGGCGCCGCCCGGCGTCGATATCGAAGGAGTTCCCATGCAAGCCCCCGCAGTTGGTCGCTACCGCCATTTCAAGGGTGGGTATTATCAGGTGTTGACCCTGGCCCTGCACACCGAAACCGGGGAGCAGCTGGTGATCTACCAGAGCGAGCAGGATGGCGCCGTCTATGCCCGCCCGGTGGCCATGTTCATGGAGTGGATCGAGCATCAGGGAGATGTGGTGAGCCGTTTCACCCCGGTTGCCGGCTGAGGCTGACCATTGACCATGAAAAAGGCGCCTGATGGCGCCTTTTTCACAATGTGAGCTTACTGGTAGAGACCCAGGTTCTCTTTGGCATAGGCTTCGAAATCGGTGCAGCCACCGATGTGCTGCTCGTCCAGGAAGATTTGCGGCACGGTATTGACCGGCTTGCCGGCGCTCTTGGCCAGATCTTCCTTGGTGATGCCTTCGGCGTGGATGTCCACGTAGCGGAATTTGAAATCGTCACGCTGTTCAACCAGCTGCTCGGCGATCTGCTTGGCACGGACACAATAGGGGCAACCGGGACGGCCAAAAATCACTGCAAACATGTTCTCTCTCCATTCATATGAGGCTGGGAACAGGATAGCCCCGCCTCGTGACTAGTCAAAGTGGAAATTGTCGATACGGCCGTTCGCCATCTTCGATAAGGCGCGCTTCGCCGGCCGTGATCGTCAATCACCTTATGGCAGCTCAACCCTGATCGGCGATCTGGATCGGCTGCTGCTGATAGATGCTCTCCAGCACCCCCTTCTCGAACAGGGTCCAGGGCCAGGCGGCCTTGCTGGCGCGGTAGCGCTCGTGGGTTGCCGGATCCTGCGACAGGCCGCGCTGGAACATCACGAAGGCCTTGCGCTGGCCGCCGGCGGTATCGATGAAGCCCACCAGGTTGGAGGTGCCGGTGATGGTGCCGGTCTTGGCGTGCACCTTGTTCTTCATCATGGGGGCGGTGACGCTGCGCCGCCATGCCAGGGTGCCGTCCACCTGGGAGCTCGGCAGCAGCTTGATGAGGCCAAGCTCGGCATCATTTTTCTGGATGAAGTTCAGCACCGACAGCATCTGGCGGGCGCTGATGAGGTTGTGGGCAGAGAGGCCCGAGCCGTCGGCCAGGGTGGCGTTGCCCAGATCGATGCCGTTCTTGGTCAGAATGGCGCGCACCGCCATGGTGCCGCTGCGATAGCTGCCCGGCTTGTTGTAGTAGTGGCGCCCGACGGTCTTGAGGAAGGTATCGGCATAGAGGTTGTCCGATTTTTTCAGCATCTTGGCCAGCATCACCGGCAATGAGACCGAGTAGTGGGTGCCCAGCGTCTCGGCATTGTCCGGCGATTTGTGGGTCACCCGCAGCAGGCCCTCATGCTTGATACCGGCCCTGTCCATGGCCCAGCGGATGTTGTCCCAGCCCCAGGCCTCCACGTCGTGGATGGCGAAGCGCAGCCCTTGGGGCTCCTTGTTCGGGGTGATGCAGCCCTTGAGCTCGTAGAAGTTGCCCTTGGCCATGTCCACTTCCAGTGCGCAGAACTGGCGCGCCATGTCGCCATAGCTCATCACCTCCACGTTGTCGGCACCGATGCCGATGGGCACGCCGGTGGCCACGTTGCCGGTGGCCGGTTTGCCGATCTGGGTGGCGGTGATGGTGCCGTAGGCGCAGTTCTTGTCGATGATGACCGAGGAGACCGGGGCGGCGAAACAGAGAGTCTGATCCCCCCACGACCAGCCGTTGCCACGCTCGTAGCCGTTGTAGGCGCCGGTATTGACGTAGACGTTGCCCTTGATGCGGTTCACGCCGAGCTGCTTGAACAGGGCCAGCAGATCCATGCGGGAGAGGGTGGGGTCGCCGACGAAGTTGATCCAGATGTCGCCATTGATGACATCACCCTGTTTGGCGCCGGGCTGAGCCTGAATGTCGGTGGCAAAGCGGAAGTCGGCACCGAGCTCGAGACGGGCCGCCAGCGCGGTGAGTACCTTCATGGTGGAGGCGGGGGCGATCATCTGATCCGCATGACGGGCAAATTCAACCCCGTTGTTGCCCTGCACTATGATGGCGTACTGGCCCCCCTGGGGCGGGGTCAGCGGGGCGGCCTGGGCCGCCAGGGAAAAGAGAGCACAAAAACCAATCAACAGCCGCTGCATAACATCCTCTAAACGTGACGAAGGGCTCGGCAGTGGTGCCGGCCCTGACAATTCAACCTGGTTTCACCCGCCGATGCGGGATCGACCGTGGCAAAGCAATTCATACGATTTATGCCGGTCGCCACTGGCCATCACGCCATCGAGTTGGCGGTGCGATAGCGACCCTCATAATCAAAAATCTTCTCTTTTATCTGCCAGAACCGTCCCGCTTTGCGGGCGATGACGAAATCGGGGTGGCGGAACTGGCTTTCTGCCGCCAGCACGCTCGCCAGGGTGGCAAATTCGGGCTCCAGACCCGGGGCGGGCCAATGATGACGCACAAAGTGCTGTTGAAACAAGCGCCGTGCGCCCTCGGAGTGAAATCCGAAGTACTCATTGAGGGTGAGACCATCCTCATCGTGATAGATCACCTCCAGCCGCTCCCCCTGTTTGCCGCGCCCTGCAGTGAGGGTCAGCCCAGCGCAGCGGATCACCATGCAATCCTTGAGATTGAGCGCCTCTTTGAGCTTGTCGTCCGGATCCACCAGCAGCTGATCGCAGCTCTGGCAGCGGCGGGCGGCGATGTCGTTTTCGCTGCCGCAAGCGGGGCAGATCTTGGCGCGAAAGCGGTAGTCACACTCCTCGCGATGGCCCTCGTCATCTTCAAACAGCCCCTGACAGCGGCGGCCGTAGTGCTCAATCACCTTGCCATCCTCGTCGGTCTTGCCCCAGAAGGTGTTGGCAAAGCCGCAGGCAGGGCAGGGCACCTGCACCGGCTCGGTACCGGCGTGGGGCCTGGGTTCCCCCACTTCGGGGGCGAACAGGTTGAAGTTGTTGCCGGCGTAGTCGAGCACCAGACAGTCCGTCTTGCCGGGCGAGAGGCGCAGGCCGCGACCCACGATCTGCTGGTAGAGCGACACCGACTCGGTGGGGCGCAGCATCACGATGAGATCCACGTGGGGGGCGTCGAAGCCGGTAGTGAGCACCGCCACGTTGACTAGAAACTTGAGCTCGCGCGCCTTGAAGGCGTTGATGAGGGCGTCGCGCTCCGGCCCCGGCGTCTCGCCGGTGATGAGGGCGGCCTGCTGGCCTCTGGCGCCGAGCAGGCCATGAATTTCGCGGGCATGCTCGACGGTGGCGGCGAAGATCATCCCCCCCTGCCGGTCGGCCGCATACTCCAGCACCTGGCTCAGGATATGGGGGGTGACCCGCTGTTGGCGCTTGATCTCGCCGTTGAGATCCGCCTCGCTGAACAGACCGTTCTCCCGTGCCACCAGCTTGCTGAAGTCGTAGTGGACGATGGGGGCATCCACCAGCCTGGGCGGGGTCAGATAGCCGTTCTTGACCATGAAGCGCAGGGGCAGCTCGAACACGCAGTCGCCGAACAGCCGCTCACCGTGGCTCTTGACCATGCCGTGGTAGTGGCGCCGATAGATCCAGCCCAGCCCGAGCCGATAGGGGGTGGCGGTGAGACCGAGGATCTTGAGGGCCGGATTGGCGGCCTTGAGGTGGCCTAACACCTGATGGTACTGGCTGTCGTCATCCAGCGAGACCCGATGGCACTCGTCGATGATGAGCAGCGAAAACGCCCCGTCGAAGGCAGCCAGATTGCGCGCCACCGACTGCACCGAGCCAAACACCACCTGGGCGCTCGCCTCCTTGCGAGCGAGCCCGGCGGCGAAGATGTCGGCCTTGAGTCCCCATGCTTCGTACTTGGCGTGGTTCTGCTCTACCAGCTCCTTGACGTGGGCCAGCACCAGCACCCGGCCGCGCGCCTTGCGGGCCAGTTCGGCGATCACCAGACTCTTGCCAGCCCCGGTGGGCAGCACCACCACGGCGGGATCCGGGTGCTGACGAAAGTGGCTGATCACGGCGTTGACGGCGTCGGTCTGATAGGGTCTGAGAACGAACATGCAGGCTTGGGGTATCGATATGGGGTGGTGCAGGATGGCGCCATTATAGGGATCTTGGCGCCAAAAAACAGCGGGCCGGCATGGTGCCGGCCCGCTGGCGTTGACGTCTTCGCTTAGTGGAAGGGGAAGACGTAGTTCATCCAGCTGGCCATGCGCAGCAGCACCTTGCGCATCACCGAGACATGGTGGAAGTGCTTGGTGTAGATGGCGGCTTGGCCGCTGGCCCCGGCGATCACCTGATACTTGGCCCACTCTGGGTCGGTGATGGAGATGAGGACCGGCAGGCGGCCCGGCCGCACGGCACTGGTCTGATCCAGCAGGCCGGCGTTGGCCTGCACATTGCCTGCGGCGATGGCCGGGATCACGGCGGTCACCTTGCCCTGGAAGATCTTGCCGGGGATGCCGTCGATCACCACCTCGGCCTCATCGCCTACCGCCAGGCGCTGCATGCTGTTCTGCCAGAACCAGCCCACGTAAGCGTTCTCATCCTCGTGAATGAAGGTCATCACCGGGCGATACATGTAGGGGGTGGCGATCATGCCGGGGCGCAGGGCCAGCTGCACCACGTGACCGTTGCTCGGGGCATAGACCACGGTCTGCGCGACCTGATATTTGGCCTCGTCAAGTTGGGCCTGCAGATCTTCCAGCGTTGCCTGTTGCTGCTCAAGCTGGGCCACGATGTCGTCCACGTTGGCCTGGGTGACGTCGAGGTCGCGCTGCTTGCCGACGCCGCGACGCATCAGATCGCTGGCGCGATCCCGGTCGAGCTTGGCGGAGCGCAACCTGGCCTCGATGGACTTGAGGTGGTTGCGGTTGGATTCAACCCGCGCCGTCAGACTGTCTGCTTTGAGCTGGAAGGGGGCGGCATCTAGGCGAAACAGCACGTCGCCCTTCTTCACCGGCTGGTTGGCCTGTACCGGCACCTCGATGACCCGGCCCTTGACCAGCGGCACGATCGGGGTGGAGACATAGTAGTTGCGCGCCATCTCGGAATAGGGATGGTTGTAGTTCATCAGCATGATCAGGGTGCCGATGAGCAGCACGCCGCCCAGCGCGGCGGTGGGCACGGTCCACTTGTTGAGCGGGATACGGAAGATTTTGAAGATGGCCACGCAGACGGCCGTGTAGGTCAGGATCAGTAGCAGGTCCATGATTTATCCCTGTTGCTCGGTCTGTTCGATGGTATTGAGGCGGGCCTTGAGGTCGGCCAGCTCCTGTTTGAGCTGCTGGATATCATCTTCATCCTGCTGCAGCCGCTGGTTGAAGCCCCAGCCCCGCTCGGGACGATAGAGGGTGGCCCAGATCCAGAGGAAGGGCCACAGCACGTGCAGAGTGAACAGACTGACCCAGCCAGCCACGTGAATGGCGTCCTGATGGGGGTGCTGACGATGTTTGGCTATTTCATAGGGAATGTCGTGAATGACGATGACTCCATAAAAAATGACCAAACCCACAAAAAAAAGCAGACCAAGAGCAAAATAATCGAGTGCCATTTACGCCTCCGCTGGCTTGACGCACCGCATTGTCATTGGGATCAGGGCTCTGCAAGGCAGTCAGCCACCTGATTTCCCTCCTGTCGGGCCCGAAATCTTAAGTTGTTTTGTTGTACTGAAGCTTAAGTAGTTTCCAAGTCGTCAAAACAGATGCTGATGTTGTTGGGGGCAAGTCCGTAAAGTCGTATCCATGACAAGGACTTACGCTGGGAGTATGGCATTGCTGAAGGGAAATGTTCAGCAAAAAAAGGAGCCTTTACGGCTCCTTTTTTGACATGGTTGGCGTGGATCAACTTTCGCTGGGCTTGTTGATCAGCGCAGGCCTGAATTTCACTAGGAAGGCCACCGTGACGATCAGGGTGCTGGCCAGCCCAATCATGGTTGAGATGCCCATCTCCAGCCCGAACCCGATGGGGGCGCTGGCCAGGTAGGTGAACACCACGGCGGTCATGAACATGGCGGGAATGGTGCAGACCCAGTGCAGCTTGCCCTCTTTGGCGAGGTAGGCCGCCGCCGCCCACAGCATCATCACCGCGGTGGTCTGGTTGGCCCAGCCGAAGTAGCGCCAGATCACCCCGAATTCGGCCTTGGAGATGATGAAACCGAGGATGAACATGGGGATGGCGATCAGCAGCCGCTTGGCCATGGGCTTCTGGGTCAGTTTCAGGAAGTCCGCGACGATGAGACGGGCACTGCGAAACGCGGTATCGCCGGAGGTGATGGGCAGGATCACCACGCCGAGGATGGCGAGGATGCCGCCGACGGTACCGAGCAGGCTGGTGGAGACCTCGTGCACCACGGCAGAGGGGCCGCCGCTGGCCAGGGTGGCGTTGAGCGCCTCGGTGCTGTCGTAGAAGGAGAGACCCAGGGTGCACCAGATGAGGGCGATGATTCCTTCACCAATCATGGCGCCGTAGAAGATGAAGCGGCCGGAGCTCTCGTTTTGCATGCAGCGCGCCATCAGCGGTGACTGGGTGGCGTGGAAGCCCGACACGGCGCCGCAGGCGATGGTGATGAAGAGCAGCGGCCAGAGCGGCAGCTCGGTTGGGTGCAGGTTGGAGAAATCCATCCCGGTGTTGTAGAAGCCTTTGCCGGAGACGATGAGGCCGATGATGAGGCCGACCGACATGAACACCAGCAGGGCGCCGAAGATGGGGTAGAAACGGCCGATGATCTTGTCGATGGGCACTATGGTCGCCAGGATGTAGTAGGCGAAGATGGCCGCAATCCAGTAGACCAGATCGGTGGAGGTGAGGTTGGCCAGAAGGCCTGCCGGGCTCAGCACGAACACCACGCCCACCAGCATCAACAACACCACGGCGAACAGGTTCATGAAGTGCTTGGCGGTGGTGCCCAGATGCTCACCAACCACGGTGGGCACCGAGGCGCCCTTGGCGCGCACCGACAGCATGCCGGAGAAGTAGTCGTGCACCGCACCGGCGAAGATGCAGCCGAACACGATCCAGAGCATGGCGACCGGACCGTAGAGGGCACCCAGGATGGGGCCGAAGATGGGGCCGACGCCGGCGATATTGAGCAGTTGAACCAGATAGACCTTCTTGTCCGACATGGGGACATAGTCCACCCCGTCTGCCATGGTGATGGCGGGGGTTTTCAGCTCCGGCTTGGGGCCAAATATCCGTTCGATGAATTTGCCGTATACGAAATAGCCGGCCACAAGTAAGCCGACACAGAGGAAGAACCAGATCATTGCTACGCTCCTGCTTTGTTATTGTTGGGTGTGCGCGGCCAGTGTAGGGGCTTGCTCTGTTGACGGCAGGTAAAACGGCATGAGCGGTCATATGGCGGACCGAGCGGTCGGCGCTCGTGATCCGGCTCACATCGCGGGGCTTACTCCAGCCCCAGCATCTCCTTCAACTCTTTCAGGTAACGGCGGCTGACCGGCACCCGGGCGCCGCTCGGCGTCACTATCTCCGCCAGCAGGTTCTCCAGCAGCCGGATCTCGAAGATGGCGGCCGGGGCCACCAGGTACTGGCGGTGGCAGCGCAGCAGCGGGGTCTTCTCCTCCAGCGATTTAAGGGTGAGCTGGGTATGGAACAGTTCGCCCTGGCTCGCCACGTGCACTCCGCCGAGATCGGAGAAGGCGTACTCCACCTGCTCGATGGGCAGCAGCCGTACCCGGTTGTGCAGGTAGCCAGGGATATGGCGAATGGCGGGGGCGAGCGCCGTCATGGGCTGGGGGGTTAGATCTTGCCTGAGCCGCGCCAGCGTCTTGGCGAGACGGGCCGGTTCCACCGGTTTGAGCAGGTAGTCGAAGGCGTTCTCCTCGAATGCCTGGATGGCGTACTCGTCAAAGGCGGTGACAAAGACGATGCGGGGCAGGGGATCGAGCATGGCCACCAGCTCCATGCCGCTGAGCTTGGGCATCTGGATGTCGAGAAACACCACGTCGGGTTTGAGCCGCTGAATAAGCGGCAGCGCCTCGATGGCATTGGCGGCCGCCCCCAGCAGTTCGATATCGGGCTCGGCGGCCAGGTGCTGCATCAGCTCCTCGCGGGCGTAAAGCTCATCATCGACGATGAGGGTGCGGATCATGGGGGTCTCCTGCGTGATTGGGGTGGTGGGTGAAAATGAAGTGGACGGCGGCCGGATCATGGCAGCTCCCTTGGCAGGGTGACGGAGACCCGGGTCCAGCAGTCGGGCTCGCAACTGACGCTCAGACCATAGCGGTTGCCGAAGGCGCTCTTGAGACGGCGGTCCACCAGGGTCATGCCGAGCCCGTCGCCGGCCGGTTTCTCCTGCCAGGTGCCGGCATTGTCCTCCACGTGGATGGTGACCCGCTCTGCCGTCTGCTCGGTGTAGAGGCGGATGTGCCCCTGCTCCAGCAGGGTGGAGATGCCGTGTTTGATGGCGTTCTCGATGAGAGGCTGCAGGGTGAAGCTCGGCAGCTTGAGGTCGGCGAGGGCCGGCGGGATCTCGTTTTGCACCGTCAGCCGGTCACCAAAGCGGGCCAGCTCGATCTCCAGATAGGATTGGCAGTGCTCCTGCTCTTCCTGCAGGGTGGCCAGGCCGCTCTGGCGCTTGAGGTTCTTGCGAAAGAACAGGGATAGGTGCAGCAGCAGCTGGCGCGCCCGCTCCGGCTCGCGCCGGGTGATGGCGCTGATGGTGTTGAGGGTGTTGAACAGGAAGTGGGGATTGATCTGGGCCTGCACCAGCTTGAGCTCGGATTGCACCAGCAGCCGCTGCTGCTGCTCCAGCCGGCCGGTCAGCAACTGCTGGGAGAGCAGGTTGGCAATCCCTTCCCCCAGGGTGTGGTTGATCTTGAGAAACAGCCGCTTCTTGGGCTCATAGAGCTTGATGGTGCCGATCACCCCCTCGTCGCCGTGCAGCGGGATCACCAGCACCGAGCCGAGCTGGCACTGGGGCGAGATGCTGCAGCGGTAGGGCTGGCTGTTGCCGTCGGCAAACAGCACCTTGTTGCGGGCGATGGCCTGCATGGTGATGGCCGAGGTGATGGGGGTACCAGGCTGGTGGTGATCCTCACCGATGCCGATGAAGGCGAGGATCTTGTCGGTATCCGTGATGGCGACGGCGCCCACCCCGGTCTCCTCCTGAATGATGCGGGCAATCTTGTGGCTGGCCTCGGGGGTGAAGCCCTGGCTCATGATGCCGACGGTGCGGTTGGCGATATTGAGCGCCTTGGCGGAGAAGACCCGGGAGAACTTCTCGTACATCTGCTGCTGATCGCGGATCATGCTGATGAAGAGCGCGGCGCCGCAGGAGTTGGCCAGGATCATGGGGGTGGCGATGGTGCGCACTAGCAGCAGGGATTTATCGAATGGCGTGGCCACCAGCAGGATGATCACCATCTGCATGATCTCGGCGTAGAGGGTGGTGAAGAAGGCGATGCGCGGCTCGAA
Organism: Aeromonas sp. CD; assembly: GCF_033349375.1. Lineage (NCBI taxonomy): Bacteria > Pseudomonadati > Pseudomonadota > Gammaproteobacteria > Aeromonadales > Aeromonadaceae > Aeromonas > Aeromonas sp. CD. The sequence goes on along the minus strand of NZ_CP137631.1, from coordinate 2,904,552 downwards.
CAGCGCATCCATCTTGCCCGCCCGCATCAGCCGCCAGTGCACCAGCCCGCCCAGCAGCCCCTCGCAGGTGGTGGAGATGGCGCAGGCGAGATCGGTGAAGCCACCCAGGCTATAGCGGTGCAGGCCGCCGGTCAGCCCCACCAGAAAGCCCACCAGTGGGCCCCCCAGCAGCCCGCCCAGCACGGCGCCGACGGCGCGGGTATTGGCGATGGCGTCGTCGATGTCCAGCCCCACGTAGGTGCCGAGAATGCAGAAGCAGGAGAAGGTAATATAGATGAGCACCTTGTGAGGCAGCCTGACCGAGTAGTTGGCCAGCGGACGCAGCAGCGGACTCTTGGAAAAGAGGTAGGCGATGACCAGGCTGACGCTCATCTGTTGAAGCAGGGAGAGGACCAACTGCATAAAAAACGTTCCTCAGAGTCCATGCCGAAAAAAGTGGCAGTCTTGAATAAGTGTGATCAGGATCTTGTTCTGCGGGGCGCCAGGACGGGATTGCGGCCGTAGTGTGCCAGAAACGTGAAATAAAACCATATTAAATCAGCATGTTAAATTGATATTTGTGTAATCGCCCCAGGGTTGATATTGCTGGATGGAGCATGAATGTATCCGCTGGATACGCCACACGGAGGTGGCATGCTCCGCCCGGCCCCTTGGCTGGGCGTTTTTTATCCATGGTGGATGGCGAACAATTTTGCGGGCAATCGAGTGATTATTCAGGTTTGTCCAATGAGTTATCCCCAGCTTCTGGGGATAACTCAGAAGGCAAAATAGTAACAGAAGCGTCGGGTCAGGTTGAAAAACAGCCGTTGCCCCTCATCCAGCTCTTCCTGCTTGATAAATGATTTGATGGTGCGCTCATCTTCCCGCAGGTCGATCATCGCCACCCCTTCCGGCCGCTGTGCCTTGATGTAGGGCAGCACCTTGGGCTTGAGCGGCATGGTGGGCTCGGTGGAGAGCACCAGCGCCACCGAGTCGTCGGAGAGCATCACCAGCGAGCCGGGCGGATAGACCCCCAGCACCTTGATCAGCAGCTTGACCAGATCCTGGTCGAATTTCTTCTGCGACAGCTTGTAGAGCTGGCTGATGGCCTGGCTCGGCGCCGCCGGCGTGGCGCTGTTGCGCGGGTGCAGCAGCTCGTCATAGTAATCCACCAGCCCGATGATCCGCGCCAGCGGCGGGATCTCGCCCCCCTTGATGCCAAGGGGAAAGCCGCTGCCGTCGAGGCGCTCATGATGCAGATGAGCCACCTGGCGGATCTTGGGCTCGAAGGCCTGCAGCTGGGTCAGCATCTCCAGCCCGTACTGGGGGTGCATCTTGAGGAAGTTTTGCTCGGACTTGTTGAGCTCCCCCCGTTTCTGGGTGATCTGGGTCGGGATCTTCAGCTCGCCTATGTCGTGCACCAGGCCGGCCAGCCCGGTCTCCTCGATCTCGATGGGGTTCATGCCGAGCTCGCGGGCCATCAGCATGGCGATGAAGGCTACGTTCAGGCTGTGCTGCAACAGGATGTCGGTGTGTGGACTGCGAATGAGGTGCAGGCCGAGCGGCCCCTCGTGGGCACTGATGCGGGCGGCGGCATTGCGCACTATCTGCGCCGTATTGGCGAGCCCTTCATCTGGTTTGAGGTTAAGTGCTCCCAGCGCATCGCGCAGCTCGGACATGGATTGGCCAAACGCCTTGTCGGCGGCACGCAGGGAGCGGCGAAAGGCTTTTTCATCAAACGGGGCAGGGCCGCTCTCCACCAGCTCTTCGATGATCGAGAGGTCAGGCCCGGCGGAAGGAATGTCACCGCGCAAGATGGGTTCGATAGGCAGGTCGCTCTTGTCGGGATCCACCATCAGCAGGCTGAGATCGAGATGGCGAATGATGTCGAGTTGCTGCTGATCCTTGATCTTGAATGCATTGAACATAAAAGGGTGGTTGGTCCATCCCGTGGGGAGATGGATGTAGTGGCCTACCCGCAACTGCTCGATGGAGGCTTGTATCAGCGCCATACGCTAGCTCGCATTTCATGAATGCCTATGAACAAGCTAGCAAAATTAAGCAGATAGACAAACAAAAAAGCCCGCGCATGTGCGCGGGCTCTCGAGTCGGTTCAGCTTATCAGGCTTTGGACTTCTTCTTGCCTTCAACTTTGGCTTCAACCTTGGCAGCTACTTGAGCGTCTTCGGTGAAGGGACGGCCGTAGTAAGTGTCCAGCAGGATGGCTTTCAGCTCGCTGATCAGCGGGTAGCGCGGGTTAGCGCCGGTGCACTGGTCATCGAAGGCTTCCACGGCCAGCTGGTCAACCTTGGCCAGGAAGTCAGCTTCAGACACGCCGGCTTCACGGATGGAGGCCGGGATGCCCAGGGTGGCTTTCAGCTCGTCCAGCCATACCAGCAGCTTCTCGATCTTGGCTGCGGTACGGTCACCGGCGGCAGTCAGACCCAGGTGGTCGGCCACTTCGGCGTAGCGACGACGAGCCTGCGGACGGTCGTACTGGGAGAACGCAGTCTGCTTGGTCGGGTTGTCGTTGGCGTTGTAGCGGATCACGTTGCTGATCAGCAGGGCGTTGGCCAGGCCGTGCGGAATGTGGAACTCAGCACCCAGTTTGTGAGCCATGGAGTGGCACACACCCAGGAAGGCGTTGGCGAACGCGATACCGGCGATGGTGGCGGCGTTGTGTACTTTCTCGCGAGCAACCGGGTCGTTGGCACCGTTCTGGTAGCTGGACGGCAGGTACTCTTTCAGCAGTTTCAGGGCTTGCAGCGCCTGACCGTCGGAGTACTCGTTGGCCAGTACGGAAACGTAGGCTTCCATGGCGTGAGTCACGGCATCGATACCGCCGAAGGCACACAGGGATTTGGGCATGCCCATGACCAGGTTGGCGTCGACGATGGCCATGTTCGGGGTCAGCTCGTAGTCGGCCAGCGGGTATTTCATGCCGGTGGCGTCGTCGGTCACGACCGCAAACGGGGTCACTTCAGAGCCGGTACCGGAAGTGGTGGTGATACAGACCAGTTCGGCCTTCACGCCCATTTTCGGGAACTTGTAGATACGCTTGCGGATGTCCATGAAGCGCATGGCCAGATCTTCGAACGCGGTTTCCGGGTGCTCGTACATCACCCACATGATCTTGGCCGCATCCATCGGTGAACCACCGCCCAGCGCGACGATCACGTCCGGCTTGAAGGAGTGGGCCATCTCGGCACCTTTGCGAACCACAGACAGGGTCGGGTCGGCTTCTACTTCGTAGAACACTTCCACTTCCATCTTCAGGCCCTTGAGCAGACGAACCACTTCGTCGGCGTAGCCGTTGTTGAACAGGAAGCGGTCGGTCACGACCAGTGCGCGTTTTTTACCTTCCAGGTCGCCCAGGGCGATCGGCAGGGAACCACGACGGAAGTAGATGGATTTCGGAAGTTTGTGCCACAGCATATTTTCTGCCCGTTTTGCGACTGTCTTCTTGTTGATCAGGTGCTTGGGACCCACGTTTTCGGAGATGGAGTTACCACCCCAGGAACCGCAACCCAGCGTCAAGGACGGTGCGATGGCAAAGTTGTACAGGTCACCGATACCACCCTGAGTGGTCGGGGTGTTGATCAGGATACGGGCGGTTTTCATCTTGTCGCCGAAGTACTTGATGCGGTCGGCGTTGCGGTCCTGGTCGGTGTACAGACCGGAGGTGTGGCCGATACCACCCAGGTTGACCATGGTGCAGGCCATTTCGACGGCTTCTTCGAAGTTCTTGGCGCGGAACATACCCAGGGTCGGGGAGAGCTTCTCGTGAGCGAACTCTTCCTCTTCACACACTTCCAGACCTTCACCGATGAGGATCTTGGTGGTGGGGGGCACGGTCACGCCGGACATTTCGGCGATCTTGGTAGCAGGCTGGCCCACGATATTGGCGTTCATGGCACCGTTGATCAGGATGACCTTGCGGACCTTGTCAGCTTCTTCTTTGGTCAGCACATAACCGTTGTGAGTCGCGAAACGCTCTTTCACCTGGTCATAGATGGAGTCAACCACGATGACGGCTTGCTCGGAGGCACAGACCACGCCGTTGTCGAAGGTTTTGGACATCAGGATGGAGGCGACGGCGCGCTTCACATCGGCAGTTTCGTCGATGACAACGGGTACGTTACCGGCACCCACACCGATGGCAGGTTTGCCAGAGGAGTAAGCGGCTTTCACCATGCCCGGGCCACCGGTGGCCAGGATCAGGTTGATGTCGTTGTGCTTCATCAGGGCGTTGGAGAGTTCAACGGTCGGTTGATCGATCCAGCCGATGATGTCTTTCGGTGCACCGGCGGCAATGGCTGCATCCAGTACCAGCTTGGCAGCGGTATTGGTGGAGTTCTTGGCACGGGGGTGCGGGGAGAAGATGATGGCGTTGCGGGTCTTCAGGGAGATCAGAGATTTGAAGATCGCAGTGGAGGTCGGGTTGGTGGTCGGTACGATACCGCAGATGATACCTACCGGCTCGGCGATGGTGATGGTGCCCATCTCGTCATCTTCACTGAGGATGCCGCAGGTCTTCTCTTCTTTGTACTTGTTGTAGATGTATTCGGAGGCGAAGTGGTTCTTGATAACCTTGTCTTCGATGATACCCATACCGGACTCTTCCACGGCCATCTGGGCCAGGGGGATACGGGCATTGCTGGCGGCCAGGGCGGCGGCACGGAAGATCTTGTCTACCTGCTCTTGCGAGAAGCTGGCGAATTCACGCTGGGCTTCCTTAACGCGGGCGACCAGTGCATCCAGTTCAGCCATATTGGTTACTGCCATGTTTATCTCCTGATGATTTGAAAACTGTTTAGTAAGACGTTGGCAATGCCCGGCAATTATAGATGCCCTGTCAAGAACAGAATCACCACAACGGGGTATTTACATGCCTTACTAAATCGCTTTCTGAGTCGATTATAGAGCGGGGCTGACTCAGAAAAACTTGATCTGGATCATGTGTAACAAAAGAACAAAAGAAATTTTGTTTCACAATACATGTTTGCCAGATGTTGCGCAGTTGTTGAGTGGGCCAGAAGCGGGATGAATGGGGCGTGAACAGGGGCTCACGCACCATTTTTCAAGCAGTTAGCACGATTACGTCCCAGTGTCCCCGGTGCGGACCCTGGGGCAGTATGGGGGCGGCATTGTGATAGAAACGGCGATCATCCAGGATCAGATACTCGCCAGCGTTTAATTGTTGTTGAAAAAATGGTTGTTCTTTTAATCCATGATAGAGCTGCAAGGCGCCGCCGCTGACCCCGTCACTGCCACAAAAGAACACCCCGATAAAATCAAAGCCGTCCTGATGTACACCTTCCGGGGCGGGCGGCACGCTTTCACCTTCGCCGGTGACGATGCGCATCTGGTGAATACCGATGGCCTGGCCATCCGCCAGCCGGGTGTGGCGGGCAAAGCGGGTCAGCATCAGCTGGAAGGTCGGGTGGGCGACGAAGGCGGGATCCAGCTCGGCATAGGTTCTGGGCACATCCCCCAAAAACTTGTTGATGGCGGCCGCCTGAAAGAAGACGCCGTTGTCGAGGGGGTAAAAGCGGCTGCCCTCTTTTTCAACCCGGCCGTAACGGCGTTCGCGAAAGCGGCCCTGGATATAGGGATCAACCGGCAGCCGGTCGAAGAAGCCCTGCAGCGGGGCGACACTGCCTGCGGGCAGTGAATCCAGATGCCATTGCAACTTGATGTCCGTATCAATCATTACAAAATCCTTTTTTACGAAGATGAAATGTTGCGCCAAAACTCCGTGGCCGCATAAAGCTCGAAGTGATTTTATCAGAGTGTTAAATGGCGACAATCTTTATTAACAACTCGATATGTTGAATTTCGTCGTGACATTAGAGGAACTAACTGAAAAGCCACGGAAAGGGTGAGATTATTTGATTGGTGAAGGTTTCGGCCATGGTGTAAATTTACGCACGGTTTATCGGGGTGGCCCGCAGGGCCTCGTTCTACTTCTGGATGGCGCCTATGGCAGCAATTGACGTCTCTTTATATCTGAAGTTTTTCATCGGTTTGTTCGCAATCATCAACCCGCTCGGCCTGTTGCCGGTGTTTGTCAGCCTGACCAGCCACCAAACGCCGGAAGAGCGGATGAAGACCAACACCACCGCCAACATTGCGGTGATGATCATCCTGCTGGTCTCCATGTACATGGGGCAGCTGATCCTCGATGGTTTCGGCATCTCGCTGGCGTCGTTTCGCATTGCCGGCGGCTCGCTCATCACCCTGATCGCCTGGTCCATGCTGCAGGGCAAGCTGGGGGAGGTGAAGCACAACAAGCAGGAGAAAGGGGAGCTCGCCGCGCGGGAATCTGTCGCTGTGGTGCCGCTGGCGCTGCCGCTGATGGCCGGCCCCGGCGCCATCTCTTCCTCTATTGTCTATGCCAGCCAGAGCACCTGGTCCCAGATGCTGGGGATGTCGGTGGTGGTGATGGTGTTTGCCTTCTGCTCCTGGCTCATCTTCCGCGCCGCCCCCCTGCTGTTCAAGGTGATGGGCAACACCGGCATCAACGTGGTCACCCGGATCATGGGTCTCATCATGATGTCGCTTGGCATCGAGATCATGGTGGCGGGGATCAAGGGGGTCTTCCCCGGATTGATGTGATTCAGGTCTGTTTTGTTGGAGCCGGTCCTCGTGACCGGCTTTTTATTGTTTCTTTTTTGTTGGTCATTTCCTAGAATCGAGCGGGTTTGTATAAAAAACGTCCATCACGCGATATTTAAATTCTGAATAATTGGTTAAAAGCTGCTTTTTTGACCATGAAGTCCAGTCCTGCCTGACAATATCTATTGCATTATCAGAAATGTCAGGGAATTATGCTGGCAGCGGGGTACTTGTCCCGTTGATGGAAAATTGCATGGAATGTTCTTGTGGAGTATGGAAATGACTCATAAAAAAACAATGATTAATACCCTCTTGGTGGCAGCACTGTTCGGCGGTGTCAACGCGGCACAAGCCGCCGATGTTCCCGCAGGTACCAAACTGGCTGACGTTCAGCAGCTGGTAAAAGGCAATGGCTCCGAGCCTGCCACTCTCGACCCGCATAAAACCGAAGGAACGGTTGAATCCAATATTCTGCGTGACCTGTTCGAAGGTCTCGTTGCCTCCGGCCCCAAAGGGGAAGTGCTTCCCGCCATGGCCGAGTCCTGGGAAACCAAGGACAACAAACACTTCGTGTTCCACCTGCGCAAAGATGCCAAGTGGTCCAACGGGGATCCCGTGACAGCCCACGATTTCGAGTTCGCCTTCAAGCGGGCCGTGGATCCCAAGACGGCGTCTCCCTACTCCTGGTATCTGGAGATCCCGACCATCGTCAATGCCAGCGAGATCATCGCCGGCAAGAAAGCGGCCGACACCCTGGGCGTGAAGGCAGTGGACGACTATACCTTCGAGGTACAGCTGGAGAAGGCGGTGCCTTACTTCGTCAGCATGCTCTCCCACACCACCACCTACCCGGTGCCGAAGAAGGTGATCGAGAAGTTCGGTGACAAGTGGACCCAGCCCGGCAACATGGTATCCAACGGTGCCTATGTGCTGAAGGATTGGGTGGTCAACGAGCGCGTCGACGTCGAGCGCAACCCGAACTACTGGAACAACGCCAAGACCGTCATCAACAAGGTGACCTATCTGCCGATCCAGTCCACCAACGCCGAGCTGAACCGCTATCTGGCCGGCGAAGTGGATCTCACCTACAACATGCCCATCGAGCGCTTCAAGCAGATGAAGAAAGAGCTGCCGAACGAGGTGAAGGTGAGCGGCTATGTCGGTACCTACTACTACCAGTACAACTTCAAGCACAAGCCGTTTGATGACGTGCGGGTGCGTACCGCCCTCTCTTATGCCATCGACCGCAACGTGATCGCCGACAAGGTGATGGGCAAGGGCGAGACCCCGGGCTACACCCTGGTGCCTGATTTCGTGGACGGCTTCAAGCCGGTGGCGCCGGCCTGGTCCAAGCTGACCCAGGCAGAGCGTGATGCCAAGGCGAAAGAGCTGCTGACCGAAGCCGGTTTCGGCCCGGGCAAACCGCTCAAGTTCGAGCTGCTCTACAACACCGACGACAACCACAAGAAGGTGGCGGTTGCCGTGGCCTCCATGTGGAAGAAGCTGGGCGTGCAGGTGAGCCTGGTCAACCAGGAGTGGAAGACCTACCTGGAAACCAAGAAACAGGGTCAGTTTGATGTGGGCCGTGCCGGCTGGATCGCCGACTACAACGAAGCCTCTTCCATGCTGGATCTGATGCAGACCACTCACGGCAACAACGACGGCAAATACTCCAACCCGGCGTTTGACAAGCTGATGAACGAGTCGCGCAATCAGGTGGATGCCGATGCCCGCAACAAGCTCTATGTGCAGGCTGAAGAGATCCTGGCCAAGGACATGCCGATCGCTCCCATCTATCAGTACGTGACCTCCCGCATGGTCAAGTCCTACGTGGGCGGCTACCCGGCCAACCCGCTGGACAACCTCTACAGCAAAGACATGTACATCATTGCTCACTGAGTAAAGTAACACGTCGCATAACAAAGCAGGCCCGCCGGATGGCGGGCCTTTATTACAACCGCGACCCTTTGGAAGCAGTACAGGACAGGAATTGTCTATGTTGAAATTCATTTTTAAACGTCTACTGGAAGCGATCCCGACTCTGCTGGTCTTGATCACCGTCTCCTTCTTCATGATGCGTTTCGCGCCGGGCAACCCCTTCACCAGCGAACGCTCTCTGCCGCCGGAAGTTCTGGCCAACATCGAAGCCAAATATGGCCTCGACAAGCCCATCGGCGTGCAATACCTCACCTATCTGGGCAATCTGGTGCAGGGTGACCTCGGTCCCTCCTTCAAATACAAGGACTTCACCGTCAACGATCTGGTGAGCCAGGCGCTGCCGGTGTCGGCCAAGATTGGTTCTTTTGCCTTTCTGTTCGCGGTGACACTGGGGGTCACCTTCGGCACCATTGCCGCCTTGAAACAGAATACCGTCATCGACTACCTGTTGATGTCGTCGGCCATGGCCGGGGTGGTGATCCCGGGCTTTGTGCTGGCGCCCTTGCTGGTGTTGCTGTTCAGTATCCATCTCGGCTGGTTCCCGGCCGGTGGCTGGCAGGGCGGCGGGGTGCAATTCATGGTGCTGCCGGTGTTCGGCATGATGATGTACTACATCTCCGCCATCTCGCGGATCATGCGGGGCAGCATGATCGAGACCATGAACTCCAACTTCATCCGTACCGCCCGCGCCAAGGGCTTGCCGCTGCGCCACATCATCCTCAAACACGCGCTGCGTCCGGCCATGCTGCCGGTGGTCTCCTATCTGGGACCGGCGTTCGTGGGCATCATCACGGGTTCCGTGGTGATCGAGACCATCTTCGGCCTGCCGGGGATTGGTCAGCTGTTCGTCAACGGTGCCCTCAACCGTGATTACTCCATGGTGCTCGGTCTGACCATTCTGGTCGGCGCCCTCACCATCACCTTTAACGCCGTGGTCGATATTCTCTATGCCTTTATCGATCCCAAGATCCGTTACTAAGTCGGGAGTACATCATGGTTGTCACAACTGAAAAACGCGAAGCCGTCGAGGCGTTCGCCCAGCAAGTGGAAGTGGTGGAAGGACGCTCCCTGTGGAAGGATGCCCGTCGCCGTTTCCTGCGCAACAAGGCTGCGCTTACCAGCCTGATCATCCTGACCATCATAGGTCTGGCGGTGATCGTGGGACCGCATCTGTCCCAATACACCTTCGACGATCCTGACTGGGGCGCCATGCAGGCGGCTCCGGACATGGAAACCGGCCACTGGTTTGGCACCGACAGCCTGGGGCGCGATCTGTTCGTGCGCACCCTGCTCGGCGGGCGTATCTCGCTGATGGTCGGCATCATGGGGGCCATGGTGGCCGTCATCATCGGTACCCTCTACGGCGCGGCCTCCGGCTTTATCGGCGGTCGGGTCGACAGCCTGATGATGCGGGTGCTTGAGATCCTCAACGCCTTCCCCTTCATGTTCTTCGTGATCATGCTGGTGACCTTCTTCGGCCGCAACCTGGCGCTCATCTTCATCGCCATCGGCGCGGTGAGCTGGCTCGACATGGCGCGGATCGTGCGAGGCCAGACCCTGAGCCTCAAGAGCAAGGAGTTCATCGAGGCGGCTCACGTCTGCGGCGTCTCCAAGTGGAAGATCATCACCCGTCACATCGTGCCGAACGTGCTGGGGATCGTGGCGGTCTACGCCACCCTGCTGGTGCCGGGCATGATCATGTTCGAATCCTTCCTGAGCTTCCTGGGGCTGGGCGTACAAGAGCCCATGACCAGCTGGGGCGCTCTGCTGGATGAAGGCTCCAAGTCGATGGAAGTGGCCATCTGGCAACTCCTGTTCCCCGCCGGTTTCATGGTGGTGACCCTGTTTTGCTTCAACTTCCTCGGGGATGGTCTGCGTGACGCCCTCGATCCGAAGGATCGCTGAGAAAGCGGCGAAAGATCGCTGATAGAACGGCGAAGGAGCGCTGAAACAACGCGCCGAGGGGCCGCAGAGTGCGGCTCAATCGGGCGGATGGCGCATCGGATCGACAGGAAAACGTCACGAAAGATCGATAAGGAGTTTTTATGAAATTACTGGATGTAAAAGATCTGCGGGTCGAGTTCAAGACCCCGGACGGCAATGTGGTGGCGGTCAACGACCTCAACTTCTCCCTCGCTGCGGGCGAGACCCTGGGGATCGTCGGCGAGTCCGGTTCGGGCAAATCCCAGACCGCGTTTGCCATCATGGGGCTGCTGGCCAAGAACGGCGTCATCACCGGTTCGGCCAAATTTCAGGGCGACGAGATCCTGAACCTGCCCGAGCACAAGCTCAACAAGATCCGCTCCGAGAAGATCGCCATGATCTTCCAGGACCCCATGACCTCGCTCAACCCCTACATGAAGGTGAAGGATCAGCTGATGGAAGTGCTGATGCTGCACAAGGGTGTCAGCAAGGCCGAAGCGTTCGAAGAGTCGGTACGCATGCTGGATGCGGTCAAGATCCCGGAAGCGCGCAAGCGGATGGGGATGTATCCTCACGAATTTTCCGGTGGCATGCGCCAGCGGGTGATGATCGCCATGGCGCTGTTGTGCCGGCCGCAACTGCTGATCGCCGACGAGCCGACCACGGCGCTGGACGTGACCGTGCAGGCCCAGATCATGACCCTGATGAACGAGCTCAAGCGCGAGTTCAACACCGCCATCATCATGATCACCCACGATCTAGGCGTGGTGGCGGGGATCTGCGACAAGGTGCTGGTGATGTATGCCGGTCGTACCATGGAGTACGGCAAGGTCAACGATATCTTCTATCGCCCGAGCCACCCCTATACCGAGGGCTTGTTGCGCGCCATTCCCCGCCTCGACACCGAAGGGGAAGAGCTGCCCACCATCCCGGGCAATCCGCCCAACCTGCTGCGTCTGCCCACCGGCTGCCCCTTCCAGGAGCGCTGCCACCGGGTGAGCGAGATTTGCGGCCAGCAGTCGCCGATCCTGACGCCGTTCAACGACGGCCGGGAGCGGGCCTGCCATTGGGTGTCTGATGCCATCAATGCCAAGGAGGTGAGCGTATGAATGCTGTTATATGCGGCCAGCAATCCTCCAAGCTCCTGACGCCGTTCAACAACGGCCGGGAGCGGGCCTGCCACTGGGTATCGGATGCCATGATCAAGGGAGTGAACTAAATGGGGACTGACAAGAAACTGCTGCTGGAAGTGTCCGACCTCAAGGTCCACTTCAGCATCAAGAGTGACAAGGCCTGGCCCTGGGCCAAACCCTCCGCCCTGAAGGCGGTGGACGGGGTGACCCTGCGCCTGTACGAAGGGGAGACCCTCGGCGTGGTGGGCGAGTCGGGTTGTGGCAAATCCACCTTTGCCCGGGCGCTGATCGGCCTGGTGCCGGCCACCGACGGCAAGGTGGTGTGGCTTGGCAACGATCTGACCAAGCTCGACCAGAAGGCGCTGCGCGAGAAGCGCAAAGAGATCCAGATGATCTTCCAGGATCCGCTGGCCTCCCTCAACCCGCGCATGACCATCGGCGACATCATCGCCGAGCCGCTCATCACCTTCTATCCCGACCTCTCCCGAGATCAGGTGAAGGAGAAGGTGCGGGCCATGATGAGCAAGGTGGGGCTCTTGCCCAACCTGGTCAACCGCTACCCCCATGAGTTCTCCGGCGGTCAGTGCCAGCGCATCGGCATCGCCCGGGCGCTGATCCTCGAGCCCAAGATGATCATCTGTGACGAGCCGGTATCGGCGCTGGATGTCTCCATCCAGGCCCAGGTAGTCAACCTGCTCAAGGCTATCCAGAAGGAGATGGGGCTGTCGCTCATCTTCATCGCCCACGACCTGTCGGTGGTCAAGCATATCTCGGATCGGGTGCTGGTGATGTATCTGGGCAATGCGGTGGAGCTGGGGACCCGCAAGGAGATCTTCGCCAACCCCTTGCACCCCTATACCAAGGCGCTGATGTCGGCGGTGCCCATTCCGGATCCGGATCTGGAGCGCAGCAAGACCATCCAGATCCTGGAGGGGGACTTGCCATCGCCGATGAACCCGCCGTCAGGCTGCGTGTTCCGTACCCGCTGCCCGGTGGCCGGTCCGGAGTGTGCCAAGACCCGGCCTCAGCTCGAGGGCAACTTCGACCATGCGGTCTCCTGCCTCAAGGCGGATCCGCTCTGAGGATGAGCAGGTAGAACAGGGCGCCCGGGTGGCGCCCTGTTTTTTTGCAGCCGGCATGAAGATGCCTCTTGGCGTTATCTTTTTCCGCTGTTACTATCCGCGCAACAAGGGGAGTAACTTCTCGCCGGTTTGTCGTCATTACGGTGCACCCATATCCTGCAGTGCACCCGGCAACCGGGCAGTTGACGCAAGTCGGCTGTAAGTGAGACCTTGCCGAGAGGCAAGGTGTATCTGCTCCAAACGCAAACCCACGCCTCTCGGTCGTGGGTTTTGTCGTTTTTGGGAGAAGTGAAAAATGGGTGAATGGTGGATGTGGGCCGGTTTCTTCAGCATAGTGCTGGTCCTGTTATGGATTGATATCCGCTTTGTCGGCGGTGGCAAGGCGCACAAGGTGTCGCTCAAAGAGGCAGGGATCTGGTCCCTCATCTGGATCAGCGTGGCGCTCTTGTTCAACCTGGCCATCTGGTTCTGGCTGGATCACAGTGCAGGCCGTGAAATTGCCAACCAGAAGGGGCTGGAGTTCCTCACCGGCTACCTCATCGAGAAGGCGCTGGCGGTGGACAACGTCTTCGTCTGGCTGATGCTGTTCGGCTACTTTGCCATTCCGGCCGAGCTGCAGCGCCGGGTGCTGCTGTACGGGGTACTAGGTGCCATCGTGATGCGGGCCGGCATGGTGTTCGCCGGCAGCTGGCTCATCGAGCAGTTCCACTGGATCCTCTACCTGTTTGGCGCCTTCTTGCTGCTGACCGGGGTCAAGATGCTGTGGGCGGCCGACAAGGAGCCGGATCTCGCCAACAACCCGCTGCTGGGCTGGATGCGTCGCCGCTTCAAGGTGACGGAGACGCTGGAGGGGGAGAACTTCTTCGTCTGGCGCGATGGCGTGCGCTACGCCACGCCGCTGCTGCTCATTCTGGTGCTGGTGGAGGTGAGCGATCTCATCTTCGCGGTGGACAGCATCCCGGCCATCTTCGCGGTGACCACGGATCCCTTCATCGTGCTGACCTCCAACATCTTCGCCATCATGGGTCTGCGTGCCATGTACTTCCTGCTGGCCGGCGTGGCCGAGCGCTTCGCCCTGCTCAAGTACGGCCTGGCGCTGATCCTGATGTTCATCGGGGTCAAGATGCTGCTGCTGGATATCTTCAAGATCCCCACCGGCATTGCATTGGGTGTGGTTGCGCTGATCCTGCTGGCCTCCATGGGGTTGAGCCTCTGGGTGACTCGCAAGAAAACGGCATAATTGGCAAACAAGCAAAAGGGCTCCCGCGGGAGCCCTTTTTTATGGCAAAGACTGGTTTAGCGCTTGATCTTCTTGGGGTTGGTGTAGCCCCAGATGGTGTACATGTCCGCCAGCAGGGCGCCGTTGTACTCCTCGAGATCCGCCTGTTTCACCTCGGCTTCACCCTGGCGGCCGAACAGCACCACCTCGTCACCGGGTTTCACCCCTTTGAGATCGGTCACGTCCACCATGATGGTGTTCATGGAGGTCTTGCCCACCACCGGCACCTTCTGGCCCTGGATCAGCACATAGGCCTTGTTGCTCAGCGCCCGGCGATAGCCATCGGAGTAGCCCAGCGGCAGGTTGGCGAGCCAGGAGTCGCGCTTGAGGGTGAAGGTGCGGTCATAACCGACGGTGTTGCCGGCCGGGTAGTGGTTGACGGAGGCAACCTGGGTCTTGAACGCCATCACCCGCTTGTACTCGGTGTAGGAGGGGATGGAGTCACCGTACAGCAGGCCGCCCGGGCGCACCATGTCGAAGTAGGCGTCCGGCACTTCCAGGGTGGCGAAGGAGTTGGCGGCGTGGATGGTGATCTTGCTGCGATCCAGCTTGCCCGCTTCCAGTAGCCACTGGGAGTCCAGCTTGAACTGGGCCAGCCCCAGCTTGACGTCCTCTTTCTCCTCCACCGGGAAGTGGGTCATGATGCCGACCGGGGTGATCCCCTTGAGCTTGAGCATGGCCAGCGCGTCTTCCTTGGAGTCAGCCAGGCGCAGATCGATGCCGTTGCGGCTCATGCCGGCGGAGTTGAGCGCGATATGCACCGGGATATTGGTGTGGTGGCGCTGGGCGATGTCGGCGATGCCCTGGGCACTCACCAGGCTGCCGATGAGCTCTTCCATCTTGTAGGGCAGGGCCTGTTCCACCTCGGTCGGGGTGGCGGCGCGCACCCGCATCAGTCGGCCTTCGAAGCCTTTCTCGCGGGCGACACGGGCCTCTTCGTTGCTGGCGATGCCGATGCAGGGGATGCCGGCCTTGACCACCGAGGGCACCAGCAGGTCGATACCGTGGCCGTAGGCGTCTGCCTTCATGATGGCGCAGATCTTCGGCCCTTTGTCACCGAGGCGATCCTTGAGGGTCTGGATGTTGTGTTCGAAGGCGCCGAGATCGACTTCCAGCCAGGCATTGCTGGCGGTCTGCACTTCGCCGTTGCGATGATCGCTGGCCAGCGGCAGGTAAGGGGCCGCGACGGCCTGACCGGCCAGCAGGCCCAGGATCAGCGTGGCCAGCAGTGTCTTCTTGTGCATGGGGTGGTTCCTTTTTTATTGTTTGGGTTGAGGTGCATGACGGTCGCTAGGGGGCCGTTTTCACGCAGATGGGATAAAGTGTAGCCAAGGCATTGTTATTGTTATGAACTTTGACAATTTTCCAGGGCGCTATTCCCGTCGGGAAGTGTAACGCAAGGTGCCGATCGTGGCACCCTCCAGGAGTCAATAGATGATGAGTCTTGAGTGTCGGGTGCCACCGCTGCTGTTGTTTGGTCTGATCGTGGCGGCCATGCTGGGATGGGGGGGCGCCGCCGAGAGTGGCATTGGCGCCGGTTGGTGGCTGGCTGCTCTGTTGCTGGCGGTGCTGGGCACTGTGTTTGGCTTGGGAGGCGTGCTGCGCTTTCGCCGCCAGGGCACCACGGTGACGCCGCTGCACCCCGAGCAGGCCAGTGCGCTGGTAACGGGCGGGCTCTATCGCCTCAGCCGCAATCCCATGTACCTGGGGCTGCTCTGCTGGACGATGGCGCTGGCCTGTTATCTGGGCGGGCTGCTGGTGTGGCTCGGCCCGCTGCTGCTGTGGGGCTGGCTCAGCCGCTGGCAGATAGTGCCGGAGGAGCGGGCGCTGCAGGCCCGCTTTGGCGATGGCTATGCCGATTATTGCCGGCGGGTGAGGCGTTGGTGCTGAGCCTTGCTGTGTCGCCATGAGACATAAAAAACGGCCCGCATCTGCGGGCCGTTTGTATGTGAATGATGCGGGGATCACGCCTTGGCGGTATCCACCTCACCCAGAGGTTCGGTTTCACCCAGGCTGTCTTCGCTCTTGGCGACCACGCTGGCGGCGATGGCGTTGCCCAGCACGTTGGTGGCGGAGCGACCCATGTCGAGGAAGTGGTCGATGCCGAGCAGCAGCAGGATGCCCGCTTCCGGGATGTGGAACTGGTTGAGGGTGGCGGCAATCACCACCAGAGAGGCGCGCGGTACGCCGGCCATCCCCTTGGAGGTGACCATCAGCAGCAGCAGCATGGTGATCTGCTGGGCCATGGAGAGCTCGATGCCGTAGGCCTGGGCGATGAACATCACCGCGAAGGTGCAGTACATCATGGAGCCATCCAGGTTGAAGGAGTAGCCCATCGGCAGCACGAAGCTGGCGATGCGTTTGTCACAACCGAACTTCTCCAGACGATCCAGGGTCTTGGGGTAGGCAGCCTCGGAGCTGGCGGTGGAGAAGGCCAGCAGGATCGGCTCGCGGATCATCGCCAGCAGGGTCACGATGCGGCGGCGGATAAACAGGCTGCCCATGGCGATCAGCAGCAGCCAGAGGCAACCCAGAGCCAGGTAGAACTGCGCCATGAAGGTGCCATAGGTGGCGAGGATGCCGAGCCCTTCCTTGGCGACCATGGCGGCAATGGCGCCAAACACCGCGAACGGAGCGAAGTTCATCACGTAGCCGGTCACTTTGAGCATGATCTCGGCGGCGCTGGCCATCAGCATCACCACCGGTTTGGCGGCATCACCCAGTGCGGCGGCAGCCAGCCCGAAGAACAGGGAGAACACCACGATCTGCAGGATCTCGTTGGTGGCCATCGCCTCGATCACGCTTTTGGGAATGGCGTGGGTGACGAAATCCTTGAGGGAGATGGCGCTGGCAACCACGCCGGAGCTGGCGGTGTCGTCAGGCAGGGAGAGGGAGAGCCCCACGCCCGGTTGCATCAGGGTGACCATCACCAGACCCAGGGTCAGTGACAGCAGGGAGGCCAGCATGAACCAGCCCAGGGTCTTGGCGCCGATACGGCCCACGGTGCGGGTATCGCCCATCTTGGCGATGCCGACCACCAGGGTGGTAAACACCAGGGGGGCGATGATCATCTTGATCAGCCGCAGGAAGATATCGGTCAACAGGGTGATGTCGCTGGCAAAGCCGGCGGCCTGGTCAGGGGCAAACATGCGATAGCCCTGGCCAGTCAGGATACCAACCAGCATCGCGATGAGGATGGCAACCGTCAATTTGTTCATTTTCATGGGGTGGGTCCCAGTTTTGATAAGTGCAGAGCGTTTCAAGCGGCAAGGGTGCCACTTCAGTCCGTTTTTGTGATCCGAGCCGTAGATTCCTGACAGCCGGTGTGCTGGCAGCATGCCTAATCCGGGGGGGTAAATCCAGCGCCTTGTGGCAGAATTTTATCTTGTCATTAGTTGTATGTGATATAGATCTTGCAATTTAGCTATATTAATCGCTGTTTATTTTAATGTTTGCAAGATAATCGGCTTTCATGGTTTGGTCGTTTTTCGCGCTGTGAGTGAGGGTGAAGATGAGCAACGCCGAGATGCGGTGCTCTACGGTGCGCTGATCCAGAAAGGGATCTGGCTCGTCGTCATCGAACCCGAACAGGGGGCGACTCGGCGTCACCCTGACCGCGTCCCGTTGCAGGGTCAATTCATTGACCTCAAGCCACTGATAACCTTCAGCTTGCGCCACTTCACCCGCCCGTTTCAGCACATACTTACGAGCGGTCTCCCGGCTCACCAGATCGTTGCCGACAAATTCCAGCTGCCACTTGTCAGGCCCGAGCCGGGTCTGGGAGAAACCGGTCTGGCCGTTCCAGAACGATGGCTGGCTCTGATAAGGGGTAGCGCAGCCGAGCAGCAGGAGAGCGCAGAGGCCGAGCCACAGCAGACGCTGGCAAAAGGGGCGGGGAGAGGGCATCTCGAACACCGGTTGGCAAAACACGGCATCACTACAGCACAAACCGATCGGCGACACAATGCGGGCAGCGTTGTGCCGCTAAGGGCTGCGCCGCGCCAAAAAGAAAAGGCCTTGTCATCTGACAAGGCCTTTCTCGGGGAATTTGGTCGGTGTGAGAGGATTCGAACCTCCGACCCTCTACACCCCATGCAGATGCGCTACCTGGCTGCGCTACACACCGACGGAGTCAGCTCGGCTGACGGGGGCTGAGTTTATGGAGATGGACCCTGCCTGTCAACAGCGGAAATTCCACTCCGGGATCGTTCGCCTGCTTTGCGAGCAATCTGCGCTTAAAGTGCCGCCAATCGCCGAAAAACCGCGCATGACAGGGCCGTGAGCGACTGCAAAAAAACAGGCCGCCCGGGTGGGCGGCCTGTGATGGCACTGTGGTGACGGCGCACATACAAGAGGGATCAGCGGGTGAAGGTGAGCCGCTTGCCCAGCACCTCGTTGGTGACCTGGCCGTTTTGCCAGGCTATTTGACCGTTCACCAGGGTCATCTCCACCGTGCTGTGGAAACGGTAGCCGTTGAAGGGCGACCAGCCGCACAGATAGAGCAGGTTGCTGTCGTTGACCACGTAGGGCTTGCCCAGATCCAGCAGCACCAGGTCGGCGAAGTAACCCTCGCGGATGTAGCCGCGATCCTGCACCTGGAAGCGCTCGGCCACCGCGTGGGAGGTCTTCTTGACGATGGTCTCCAGCGAGAATACCCCGTTGTGGTAGAGCTCCAGCAGGGCCAGCAGGGAGTGCTGCACCAGCGGCACGCCGGACGGCGCCTTGAAGTAGCTGTTCTGCTTCTCTTCCCAGGTATGGGGGGCGTGGTCGGTGGCGATGATGTCGAGCACGTCATTGCGCACCGCATCCAGCAGGGCGTGCTGGTCGGCGGCGCTCTTCACCGCCGGGTTGCACTTGATCTGGCTGCCCAGGGTGTCGTAGTCCGCCTCGTTGAAGAACAGATGGTGAACGCACACCTCGGCGGTGATGTTCTTGTCCTTGAGATCCTTCAGATCCGGGGTGGCGGTGAAGAGCGACAGCTCCTTGGCGGTGGTCAGGTGCAGCACGTGCAGCTTGGCGCCGTACTGCTTGGCCAGGGAGACCGCCAGGCTGGAAGATTTGTAGCAGGCGTCGGCGCTGCGGATGCGGCCGTGCTCGCGCATCGGCACATCCTCGCCCCACTTGGCGCGGGCTTCGTCTTCCAGCACCTTGATGGTGGGGGTGTCCTCGCAGTGGGTGACGATCATCACCGGGCTCTCGCGGAAGATGGCGGCCAGGGTCTCCTGATTGTCCACCAGCATGTTGCCGGTGGAGGCACCCATGAAGATCTTGATGCCGCAGGACTGTTTCGGATCGAGCTTCTTGATCTCTTCCAGGTTGTCGTTGGTGGCGCCGAGGTAGAAGCTGTAGTTGGCGGCGGAGGAGTTGGCGGCTATCTGGTATTTGGCTTCGAGGGCATCGAGGGTGGTGGTCTGGGGATTGACGTTGGGCATTTCCATGAAGCTGGTGGTGCCACCGGCCACGGCGGCCCGGGATTCACTGGCGATGGTCCCCTTGTGGGTCAGCCCTGGCTCCCGGAAGTGGACCTGATCATCGATCATTCCGGGGATGAGGTGACGGCCCGCGGCATCGATCACCACTGCATCGGGGGCGCTGATATCCGGGGCGATGTGGGCGATCCGTTCCCCCTCGATCAGCACGTCGGAGGCATAGATGCGGCCTTCGTTGACCAGGGTGGCATTCTTGATAAGCAATTTGTTCATGGGGGGTTCCAGTTCCTTTGCCGATAATCGCGGGTCATAATAGCGCAAACCGCCCTTTCTCTGTAGCAAGGCCTGACTGATGAAGTTATTTGTAAAAGATTTGACCGTGATCGACTCCAGCTACCTGTGCGAACGCCGTGGTATGGTGGGGGAGAGCTGGCTGGTGGACATCGAAATGAGCGGCGAGCTCAACGAGATGAGCATGTTGCTGGACTTCGGCCGGGTCAAGAAACTGATCAAGTCGATCATCGACGATGAGGTGGATCACAAGCTGCTGGTGCCGACCGAGTGCCCCCTGGTGCAGGTGGCCCAGCTGGACGGTGACGAGAGCACCGTCGATCTGCTGCGGCCGGGTCGCTCCATTCACCTGCGCTGCCCGAGCCAGGGCTTCGCCTTCATTCCGGCCCCCCAGGTAGACAAGGAGTCCGTCACCCGCTATCTGCTGGCGGTGCTGGCCAAGCGGCTGCCGGGCAACATCAAGGACTTGTCGCTGACCCTGCGCCAGGAGGCCATTGACGGCGCCTTCTACCACTACAGCCACGGCCTCAAGAAGCACGACGGCAACTGCCAGCGCATCGCCCACGGCCACCGCTCTCCCATCGAGATCCACGTGGACGGCGAGCGCGACCAGGAGCTTGAGCTCAACTGGGCCGAGCGCTGGGCCGACATCTATCTGGGGACCGACGAGGATCGGGTGGCCTTCGGCGATCTCGCGTTGAGCGAGCAGGCCAAGGCCATCCTGCAAGAGGCTGGCGAGCACTACGTCGGCTTCAAGTATGTGGCGCCGCAAGGGCTGTTCCAGCTGGCCATGCCGGCGGCGGAGGTGGAGATGATCGACACCGACACCACCATCGAGCTGCTGGCCCACTACATTGCCCGCGAAGTGAAGAAGAGCGTGGGCGACAAGTTCATCAAGATTGTCGCCTATGAAGGGGTGGGCAAGGGCGCCATCGCCTACGCCTGATCCCGCGCCGCTTGCCAGTAAAAAAACAAGGCCCCGCATCTGCGGGGCCTTGTCGTTGCCGGGGCTGGCGTGGGCGTCAGGCGCTGAGCCTAAAGCGCTTGACCAGGCTCTCCTGCTGCTCGGCCAGCGAGTCCAGCTGCTGGCTGGTCTCGGCCACCCGCTCTATGCCCTGATAGTTGAGATCCGAGATGTCGGAGATACGGTTGAGGTTGGTGGCGATGTCGGCGCTGGTGGCCTGCTGCTGCTCGGCGGCAGAGGCGATCTGGCTCGACATGTCGCTGATGAGCACCACTATGCCCTGCACCTCCTCCATGGCGTTGTTGGCGTGGGAGCTCTGATCCATGCAGCTGTCCATCTCGCGCGAGCACTCCTGCATCACGGTCACCGCCTTGGCGACCCCCTGCTGCAGGTTCTCGATCATGGTATGGATTTCGCTGGTGGACTGGGCGGTGCGCCCGGCCAGGCTGCGCACCTCGTCGGCCACCACCGCAAAGCCGCGTCCCTGCTCGCCGGCCCGCGCCGCTTCGATGGCCGCATTGAGGGCCAGCAGGTTGGTCTGCTCGGCGATGCCGCGAATGACGTCGAGGATGTTGCCGATCTGGCCGCTCATGGCACTCACGTCGCCAATCACCTTGCCGGTCTGCTGCAGCTTGCCCGCCAGCTGGTGGGTGGTGGTGATGTTGCCGGCCATCACCTTGCGGCCGGTCTCGGAGGCTTTCTCCACGTCCATCACCCGCTCCAGGGTCTGGTTGGCGGCCTGGGCCACCTCGCGCACCGAGGCCTCCATCTGGGTCATGGCGGCGGCGACCGAGGCGGTCTCCTGGCGCTGTTTTTCCAGGTCCGCCCGCACCGATTCGGTGGTGTGGCGGTTGTCATGGGCGGCGTTGTTGAGCTGGGCCGACGCTTGGGAGAGCTGGCTCAGCACTTCGCCCATCTGCTCGATCAGCAGGTTGACCTGGCTGCCGAGCCGGCCGAACTCATTGTTGCTGCGAAAACCGATGCGCTGGGTCATGTCGCCCTGGGTCACTTCGGTCAGCACCCGCAGCAGCTCCTTGAGCGGACGGCGAATGGCCTTGCCGAGGGTGTAGGCCACCAGGATGGCGATGGTGATGGCGATGACCAGTGCCACCCCCTGGGTGAGGGTGCTCTGGGTCTGTACCTTGCCGGAGGCGCGGATGCTGTTGTTCATCAGTTGCTGGCTCTGGGCGGTGATCTGCTCGAGCTTGCTCTGAATGTTGACGATGAGCTTGCTGGCCTGCTTGCTCTGCTCGCGCATCCGCTCCTGCTGCTGCATCAGCGCCAGGTACTGGGCCAGCACGCCGTCGCTGGCGGTGGTGTCGCGCACGAAGCCGTGCACGTAGTGGCCCATGTTGTTGTCAAAATCCTTGAGCTCCCCCTGCAGATCCTTGATGGTGCTGTTGAAGCCCTCGATCTGCATCTTGTTGCGCTTGAGCGCCGCCTCGATGGGGGCGGGGATGCTCTGGTTGAGGGCATCCATGGTGGAGAGTTCAATGGCGGAGAGCTTGGTGGTCAGGGTCTCGGAGAGCATCTTGATGAAGCTGTCGTCGATGGTGATCATCATGTCCCCCAGGTTCTTCTTGAACTGGGGCAGGCTGACCTGGAACTGGCCCTTGGCCTGGTTCACCTTGTAGAGCCGGGTGAGCAGGGCCTGGTGTTCGGTGGGCAGGGTGTCGGTCAGTTGCAGGTAGTCCTTGACCAGCTGGTTGAGCGCGCCGAGCTCCCCCTGCAGCTCCGGGTGCTCCGCCGCCTGCCGGGCGAGGGTGGCGAGGGTCTGGTCGACCAGCGCCTTGGCCTGCTGCAGCTCGGCCACTTCGGCCGGGATCTGCTTGAGATCCTGCTCGGTCAGCACGTCGGTGAGCCACTTGTTGGCGCTGAGCAGGCTGATCTGGGTCTGGCTGCTGGCGATCACCAGCGGCATGGTCTGCCGGGTGACCTGATCCAGCGCCTGATTGAGCTCGCTCTGGCTGCGGAAGGTGAGTACCGAGGTGGCCGCCATCACGGCCACCAGGATGGCAAAGCCAAGATAGACCCTCTGCAAAATGGAGAGGTCTGACATTGTTTGTTTCATTATTGTCCCGCTGTATATGCAAAAGTCCCTTGCCTGAATACCCCGTCCATTTGATACCCTGCTACCACTGTGGGCGAGCAACGTCGGCAGACGTCTTCCGGCTATCGGTATTTTTAACAATAACTGAAGAGAATGGGACAACGGCTGTGTCAAATGTCGGCTTGTGTCACACTTGCCGGGCCTCGATGACGGGCGTTGGAACCGCTTGAGACAGGCATTGAATTTTCTTTTTCATATAAAGGAGTTATCCATGGCGCAAGAAACCATTTTCAGCAAAATCATCCGCAAAGAGATCCCCGCCGACATCCTTTATCAAGACGACCTGGTGACCGCCTTTCGCGACATCCAGCCCAAGGCCAAGACCCATATTCTGATCATCCCCAACGTGCTGATCCCCACCGTCAACGACGTGGAGCCGGATCACGAGCTGGCGCTGGGCCGGATGTTCACCGTGGCCCGCAAGCTGGCCAGCGAAGCGGGCATTGCCGAGGATGGTTACCGCCTCATCATGAACTGCAATCGCCACGGCGGGCAGGAGGTCTACCACATCCATCTGCATCTGGTCGGCGGCCAGCCGCTGGGACCCCTGCTCAGCCTGTGATGCCGCGCCTTCCTCTGGCCGGTCTGTTGCTGGCCGGTTCCCTGCTGGGGGGGTGTGCCTCCCACTGGCAAGACATGTTCGTCTCCTATTCCGATCAGATGGTGCCGCTGCGCAACCAGCTGTTGCTGGGTCATGCCGCCGAGGCGCTGCCCGAGGTGCGCGACTCCACGCCGGGGGACGATACCTATGTGCTGGACCGGCTCGAGCAGGGGCGCATCGCCTGGCTGGCGAGTCAGGATGCCGCCAGCAAGCAGGCCTTTGCCGCCGCCGACAGCCGGCTGGCGTGGGAAGACAATCAGGCCGAGTACCGGGTCAGCCAGGGGCTGGCCCAGGCGGGCAGCCTGCTCACCAACGACCAGACCATGGCCTACCGGGCGCCCGATTACGAGCGCACCATGCTGCACCACTATCTGGCTCTCAACTACCTGCAGCGCGGGGATGCCGAGGGCGCCCTGGTGGAGGTGCGCCGCGCCAACCAGGTGCAGGAGCAGGCCCTCAAACGGCGGGCCGACGAGGTGCGCAAGGCAAAGGATGAGAGCGAAGAGGCCGAGGCCGAAGGGGAGATGCGCCAGCTGATGTCGCGCGGCGCCCCCGAGCTCGACCGGCTGATCGGGCGGGTCAAGAACGGTTTTCAGAACGCCTACACCTTCTATTTCTCCGGTGTGCTCTATGAGGCGGCCGGCGATCTCAACGATGCCTGGGTCGACTATCAGCGCGGTTACCAGATAGCGCCGGACAACCGCAGTCTGCAGGATGCCTTGCTGCGCCTGGCTGTGCTGCGTGGCGCCGCGGACGAGATCCGCGAGACCGAGAAAAAGGTGGGCCGCAAGGCGCCGCCCCTGGCCAAGGATCAGGGCCAGCTGGTGGTGCTGTTTGAAGATGGGCTGATCCCGGCACGGCGCGAGCTGTTCCTGCCGCTGCCCATTGCCACCTCCGGCGGCGATTTTCGCACCTTTACCGTGGCCATCCCCTATTACGATAATCGGGCCAGCGACACCGGGCCGCTCACGGTATCGGTGGGCAAGCGGGTCGAGCAGACCAGCGAGCTGGTCAGGCTGGAGGCGCTGGCGGCCAAAGATCTGCAGGAGCGGCTGCCCGGCATGCTGACCCGCCAGGCGCTGCGGCTGGTGGCCAAGGAGCAGGTGCGGCGCACCGCGGCCAAGGAGGGGGGCGATGTGGGCAACATTCTGGTTGGCATCTTCAATACCCTCTCGGAGCGGGCTGATACCCGCAGCTGGCTGACGTTGCCGGCGCAGGCAGCGAGCTGGCAGGGGATGCTGCCTGCGGGCGAGGTGGTCCTCACCCTGGGCGCGGGGGCAGCGCAGCGGCAATTGCCGCTCACCATCCACCAGGGACGCACCACCCTGGTGTGGGTGCAGCGGCTCGGCGCCGGGCTGACGACGCGGGTGATGCCGCTGTGACGGCGAACGATGGCAATACACATGAGTGACCGGTCGGGCCCCTCGGGGTCGCCGGCAAGGAGAGCAAGATGAAAGCACACGGGTTGGCCCTGGGCCTGGTTCTGCTGCTGGCAGGCTGCGCCACCAATACCTCCGGTGTTGCGCTCTATGGGGCGGCGGGTGCCGCACCAGTGGCGGAGCAGCATCAAAACGTCAATGTCACCCTGACCGAGCTCAGCCGGCGCGAACAGAACGGCCTGCTGCAGGTCAATGTGGCGGCGGCCAGCACCCAGCGCGGCGACAACAAGCTGCAATACCTGTTCTATTGGTATGATGAGGCGGGGCAGGAGGTGGCCAGCGATGGCCGCGGCTGGACGCCGCTCAAGCTGCACGGCTATCAGACCCGCATCCTGTCTGCCCTGGCGCCGAGCCCGGCCGCCCGGGGCTACCGGATTTACGTACGCGAAGTGATTGAGGAATCCTACTGATGAAAATGAATCATGCCCTGCTGATCCTGACTGGCGCCCTGCTGCTGGGCGGCTGCTCCAGCACTACCGTCAGCTATGGCGACCCGACCGAAACCGAGACGGTAACCGTCGATTACGGTTCCAGCGATCTGCAGGCCATCGCCGACAAGATGGCGGATTCCATGCTGGCGTCGCCGGCCACCAGCGAGATCACCGCCGGCGGCCGTCCGGTGATGTTCATGGACTCCATCCGCAACAAGACCTCCGAGCACATCGACACCGAGGCCATCACCGACACCATCCGTACCAAGCTGCTGCGCGCCGGCAAGTTCCGCTTCGTCGACATGAGCAAGGTGGCGGCGGTCAAGCAGCAGCTCGAATACCAGCAGAGCAGCGGCATGGTGGATCCTGCCTCCATGGTGCGCCTGGGCAAGCAGACCGGCGCCCGCTACATGGTCTATGGCAACCTCGCCAGCATCGTCAAGGACAATGGCAAGGTGAAGGATGTCTACTACCAGATGACCATGAACCTGATGGATCTGCAAAACGGCGAGCTGCTGTGGGCAGACCAGAAGGAGATCCGCAAGCAGGCCAAGAAGTCCACCTTTGGCTGGTAAGTCGAGCGAGGGCTCTCTGGCGGCGGCCGAGCGCGCCCTGCTGGCCCGCCTGCCGCCACCCTGGCGCTCGGGCCGGCTGGCGCCATTGGCCAGCGGCCTGACCAACTGCAACTATCGACTGCGCCTCCCCTCGGGGCGCAGTCACTTTTTGCGCCAGGGCCACCCCGATCCGGTGCGCCTTGGCATCGATCGGGCCACCGAATGGCAGCTCTATCAGGGGGCCGTGGGGCAGGGGCTGGCCTTGCCCTGCCATCACAGCGATCCCGCCACTGGCCTGATGCTGCTGGACTGGTGCGACGAGCCGAACTGGCTGGCGGCGCCGCCCCCGGCTGCGTTGCAGCCAGTGCTGCTGGCCGGGGTGCTGACGCGGCTGCACCGGCTGCCGGTGCCGAGCGTGGTGATGGCGGTGCGGGCCCACAGTGCAGGCTATCGTGCCCGGCTGGCCCGGGTGCCGGTCTGGCTGCCGGCGCTGGAGCGGGGGCTGCTGGCCAGCCGCGAGCCTGCCGATTGCTGGCTCCCTTGCCATCATGATCTCAATCCGGCTAATTTGTTGGGGAGCCGGCCCTGGGTCATCGACTGGGAGTATGGCGCCGCCGGGCATCCCGGTTTCGAGGTGGCCAGCATCCAGCGCACCCACGGCTGGCAGGATGCCCAGCGCGAGGCACTGGAGCAGGCCTACTGCGAGCGGGCAGGGGGGCCGGTCGGCCCACACGGCTTTCAGAGCCGGGCCTTTTTGCCCTGGGTCGATTACATCGGGCTGCTGTGGGCGCTGCTGATGGCGGAGCAGCAACCGGGGCCCGACTACCAGGCGCTGATCGCTCTCAACCGGCAGCGGCTGGAGTAGGCATCAGGCATTATGAATCATCCGTTGCGTCAACCCTGTTTCATCAACATTGGAGCCTTGCATGGTGACCACCTTTTCCTGGCGCAAGCCCAGTAGCTGGAGTCTGCTGCTGCTCTGTCTGCTGCTGGCCGGCTGCTCCACCCGGGTCGTCTATTACTGGCTCGACGTGGCCATCGTCTGGCAGCTGGACGACTACTTCTCGCTGGATCGCAGCCAGAAGCGGCTGCTGGACAACGAAGTGAAGGGGCTGATGGCCTGGCACCGCCAGCGCGAGGTGCCCCGTTATGCCGACGATCTCGATGCGCTGGCCAAGGCGGTGGCGAGCCCCATGACCCCGGCCCAGGTCTCCCGCCATCTGGATGCGGCCCAGCAGAGCCTGACCCGCACCCTGGAGAACACGGTGCCGCGGGCGGTGCGGCTGGCACGCACCCTGACCGAGGCGCAGGTGGCCATGTTCATGAAGGACCGGCTCACCCGCCAGGCCGAACGGGAAAAGGAGTTTGCCGACAAGCCGAGGGAGGAGATGCTCAAGGAGTTTCGCGACAAGATGAACGAGCGGCTGGTGTTCTGGATTGGCGAGGTGAAACCGGCCCAGGCCCCGCTGGTGGCCCAGTGGGCCCAGTGGCAGTACGAGCTGCTGGCTCCCTGGCTTGAGTTCCAGACCGCCTGGACCAAGGAGCTGGACCGGCTGATGAAGCAGCGCCAGAGCCAGGACTTCGGCGCCCAGCTCACCGCCCTGCTGCAACAGGGGGACGGCCTGATGGATGGCCGCTTCACCGGCTACACCGATCAGTCGCGCCAGCGCACCGTCAACTGGCTGAGCGATCTAAGCCAGTCGCTGGACATCTCCCAGCGGGCCCACCTCTACAGCCTGCTCAAGGGTTATGCCCGCGATTTCAGACAGATGTCTGAGGGATGATAGTTGCGGCCAGCCTGTGGGGTAGGGGGTTGGCGACTCCCTTCATCCTTGTTCCAACGGGCCCCCTGTGGTAGTTTGCCCTTTCTATTATGCGGGAATTAACTTTTTGAGCCTGACCGACAAAGTGAAACTGGCGCTGATGACCCTGCTCATCACCCTCGCTCTGTTGTTCTCTACCCTCTCGGTGGAGGGATTCAAGCTGCCCGCAGCCCAGCAGTCGAGCCAGCAGGTACAGCTGATGGGGGATAGTGCGGCGCCGACCGATGGCGCTCAGGTGATCCACAGTGCCAGCGACAGTGACGACGGGGTCGTCAAGTTCGTCAGCTCCCACCAGAATTACCTGCTGCGGCTCGAACACTCCCTGCGCAGCGATCATCAGCCCGGCAACGTGGTGTACCAGCTGATCATGAGCTGGTCCCAGCAGGCGATCCTGCTGCTGCTGTGCGGCCTGCTGTTCTATGCCGCCCTCTTCTATCGCAGACACAGTTTCCGCGATCGGTTTGCCACCATCCATCGGCACCGGTTGCAACGCCAGCACCTGCAATACCGTTTCTGTCAGAGTTACCTCGCCTGATCCCGATGGGGTCCGGTCCTTTCGCACCACCTCATCGCCTCCTGCTGCCTGCTCACCGCGCGTGAACGGGCCACTGTCTCATTCGTATTTTCTTGCGTGCCGCCAGCGTGGCGAGTGCGCAGCCTTCTCCTGACAGAGGCTGATTTCATGAGAAAAAAGAGTCGTATCACCTTGAATCGCATGAACATGTGGCAGTACGCCCTGCTGCTGCTCATGCTGTTCACCTTTGCGTTTTACTCCCTGCCCACCTTCTTCGGTGAGCAGCCCTCCCTCGGTCTGCACGGCCAGACCAGCCTGACCGAGGCGCAGCGTACCCTGCTGGCCGACAACCGCATCGAGCCGCAGAAACAGGTGCAACAGGGCGAGCGGGTCGAGCTGGTGTTTGCCAGCCAGGCCGAACAGCAGCGTGCCAAGCAGCTGCTGGAGCAGCAGGGCTATGACAGCTCGGCGCTGACCCTGGAGTTCTACTCCAACGCCCCGGGCTGGATCAGCCAGCTCGGCGCCGCCCCCATCAAGCTCGGGCTGGATCTGCGTGGCGGCTCCCAGCTGCTGATCGGGGTCGATCTGAGCTTCGTGGTCGACAACCAGACCAAAAACCTGGTGGACATGCTGCGCACCCAGTTTCGCGAGGCGCGCCTGCGCGGCGCCAACGTGGCCCGGGTGAGCGAAGGGGAGGTGAGGGTGATTTTGCCTGAGGTGGCCGATCAGGCGCCCTGGCTCACCATCATCAAGGATTCCGCCGGCACCCGGCAGGATCAGTGGACCCTCAAGCGCAGCGGCAACGAGCTGCGGCTGGTGATGAGCGAGGCCGAGCGTACCCTGCTGGCCAACAACGCGGTGACCCAGAACCTGTCGATCCTGAAAAAGCGGATCAACGAGCTCGGCATCGTCGAGGCCTCGGTACAGCGCCAGGGTCAGGACGGCATCCGCATCGAGCTGCCCGGGGTGCACAATCCCAAGCAGGCGAAAGAGGTGATCGGGGCCACTGCCTCGCTGGCCTTCTACGAGGCCCAGGCCGACAGCCGCTTCTTCATGGCGGATCGCAACGGCCAGGCGGTGGGGCTGGCCCGCAAGCCGGTGCTGACCGGTGAGCACATCGTCGATGCCCGCGCCAACATGGGCGAGATGGGGCAACCCCAGGTCAACATCGTGCTCGACAGTCTGGGCGGCAGCAAGATGAACCAGTTCAGCCGCCAGAACGTGGGCAAGCCGATGGCCACCGTTTTTACCGAGTACAAGACCAATGCCGAAGGCAAGCTGCGGGCCAGGAGCGAGGTGATCAACGTCGCCACCATCCAGACCGCCCTTGGCAACCAGTTCCGCATCACCGGGATCGGCAGCCTGCCGGAAGCCCAGGAGCTGGCCATGCTGCTGCGCGCGGGCGCCCTCACCGCGCCCCTCAAGATCCTGGAAGAGCGCAGCATAGGCCCGACCTTGGGTCTGCAGAACATCGAGGCGGGCTTCACCGCATTGGCGTTCGGTATGGCCGGCATGATGCTGTTCATGATGGCCTGGTATCGCAAGTTCGGCTGGGTCGCCATCACCGCGCTCATCGCCAACCTGTTGATGCAGGTGGGCATGCTGGCAGTGCTGCCGGGCGCCGTACTGACCCTGCCGGGGATCGCCGGTCTGGTGCTCACCGTCGGCATGGCGGTGGATACCCATGTGCTGATCTTTGAGCGGATCAAGGACCGACTGCGGGAAGGGGGTTCGTTGGCCAACGCCATCGACTTTGGTTACCGCTCGGCGTTTCGCACCATCTTCGACGCCAACATCACCACCCTGATCTGCGCCGTGGTGCTCTATGCCATCGGTTCCGGGCCGCTGCAGGGCTTCTCCATCACCCTGATCCTGGGCCTCATCTCCAGCATGGTGACCGGCATCTGGGGCACGCGCGCCATCATCAACCCCCTGTGGGGCAAGAGCAGCGCCAAGCTGCTGAGGGTGTGACCATGACTGACCACCACCTGTGTCATCGCGCCGCGCGTTCGAGCCTGCTCCGCGCCCGCGTCACGCGCTTCCTTGCGGGAAGCCCGAGCCATCTGCTGTCGAGGGAACAACAATGCTGAGAATGATCATTGCCATGGGGTTGACCCGCTGGCGTTACATCGGCCTGTGGGCCTCCGTGCTGCTGACCGTGGCGAGCATCGCGGTGCTGGCCATCAACGGGCTGTCGCTCGGGCTCGACTTCACCGGCGGCATCCTGCTGGAGTTTCGCATCCAGACCTTGAAGGAGGCCCACGAGCTCAACGCCCTGTTGACGGCCCCTCTGGCGGGCGTGGTCGAGCTGCACGGCGCCGGCGTGCCCGGCGAGTGGCTGATCAAGCTGCCGCCTCACGAGCTGCCCTGGGCGGCCGAGGAGCTGGCGGTGATGCTGGGTCAGCAGCTCAACCTGCCGGTGGAGCTGCTGCGCACCACCATCGTCGGCCCTCAGGTGGGCGCCGAGCTGTTCCAGCAGGGGATGCTGGCGGTGCTGGTGGCCTCGCTGGCCATCTCCGCCTACCTGGCGGTGCGCTTCGAGTGGCGCCAAGCCATCGGCATCCTGGTGTCGGTGCTGCACGACGGCCTGGTGGCGCTGGGGCTGCTGGCGCTGTTCAACATCGAGTTCGATCTCAACGTCATCGCCGGTTTGATGGCGGTGATCGGCTACTCCCTCAACGACAGCATCGTCATCTCCGACCGCTTGCGGGACTTGCTCAGCTCGCGCACCCAGATGGGGATCCACGACTGCTCCGACGTGGCCATCAAGGCCACCTTCAGCCGCACCATGATCACCTCGGGCACCACCCTGTTCACGGTGGGAGCCCTGTTGCTGTTCGGTGGTGATGCCCTCTACGGTTTCTCCTTCACCCTATTCGCCGGCATCCTGGTGGGCACCATCTCCTCCATCACGGTGGCCTCCACCGTGCAGGAGCTGCTGGGCCTCTCGCCGCAGGCTTACCAGAAAAAAGAAGAGGAGCTGGCGGAGGCGGCATAACTCCGCCATTCCCATGCAAAACGGGCCCTCGGGCCCGTTTTTTTATGCGCAGCTGAAATGAGGCTCAAAAGCCCGAGCCAGGTTGCAGCAAGAAGGCGGCCTCCTCGGCGGTGTCCTGGCGGCCCAGGATGGCGTTGCGGTGGGGGAAGCGGCCAAAACGCTCGACGATCACCTGATGGCGGCGGGCAAAGTCGGCAAAGCCGGCGAAGGTCTCCCGCGCCGGGCCGTCTGCCTGCTCGGCCGCCAGTCCCTCGAACAGGGTCACGCTTCTGGCCTGCTGCTCGCGGGATTCAGCGTGCTCCAGCGGCAGGTAGAAAAAGACCCGCCCCAGCGGGGGCAGCGCCAGATCCGCCCCCAGAGAGAGCCCCTTGAGGCAGAGATCCCGCGCCTTGGCATCCTGGGCAAAGGCGGCGGGGGTGCCGCGGTGGATGTTGCGCGGCAGCTGGTCCAGCAGCAGGATAAGGGCCAGCCGGCCCTCGGCCGAGTCGGCCCAGTGGGCGAGCTCGCCGGCGGTGGCTGCCACGGCCAGGTCACCGAAGCGGCTGGCGAGCAGGGCGTCGGTGTCGCTGTTTTTGCCCCACCAGAGGGGCGCTTGGCGTTTGGCGCGGGTGACGTCGTCGGTCTCTTCGCCAAACCAGAATGTGATCAGCGGTTGCCAGGGTTGCATGGAATACTCCTTGGGCCTGCGGGCACCGGATGAAACAAGGCCAAATGACCCTGATGTGGTTGCTGCCGAACGGGCGGCTTCTCGTTACACTGTGCCATCTTTTCCCGCAATAGGGATCCCCCTTCGGCCGGCATCGCTCTCGGAGCCTGCAATGCAAATCGGCTAACCGTGGGGCCCTTGCCACCCTAATGAGGATTTTCTGATATGGCCGAAACCAGTTTGTTGGCCCTGCCGGGCGATATTGCCAGCGTGCCGGGTGACGTGGCGCTGATGACCAAGGTCGTGGCCAACAAGGGCGTGGTGTGCTGCGGGAAGCTCTCTTCTACTGACATAAGGATTCTCTGATATGGCCGGAACCAGTTTGTTGGCCCTGCTCGACGATATTGCCAGCGTGCTCGACGACGTGGCGCTGATGACCAAGATGGCGGCAAAGAAGACCGCCGGGGTGTTGGGGGACGATCTGGCCCTCAATGCCGAGCAGGTCTCCGGGGTGCGCGCCGAGCGGGAGCTGCCGGTGGTGTGGGCGGTGGCCAAGGGGTCGTTTCGCAACAAGCTGATCCTGGTGCCTGCCGCCATCGCCATCAGTGCCCTGGTGCCCTGGCTCATCACCCCGCTCTTGATGCTGGGGGGCGCCTACCTCTGCTTCGAGGGGGCCGAGAAGCTGGCCCACAAGTTTCTGCCCCATGAGGCGAGTGAGGGGGAGGCGTACACCGCACCCATTCCCGATGATTTGGTGGCGTTTGAACAGCAGAAGATAAAGGGGGCCATTCGCACCGACTTTATTCTGTCGGCCGAGATCATCGTCATCGCCCTTGGCACTGTACAGGGGGCGAGCCTGGCGCTGCAGCTGTCGGTGGTGGCGGGCATCGCCCTGCTGATGACGGTGGGGGTCTACGGCCTGGTGGGGCTCATCGTCAAGCTCGACGACATCGGCCTGCACCTGCTGCAAAAGCCCAATGGCAGTGCCTTGCGCCGGGCGGTGGGGCAGGGGCTGCTGGTGACGGCGCCGCGGCTGATGCACCTGCTGGCACTGGTCGGCACCATTGCCATGTTCATGGTGGGGGGCGGCATCCTGGTGCACGGCTGGCCTTTTGTGCACCACCTGATTGAAGGGGCCGCCGCCGCCGTGGCCACCTTGCCTGCGGTCGGCGCCGCCCTCGCGCTGGTGACGCCGACCCTGCTCAACGCCGTGGCCGGCGTGGTGGCCGGGCTGGTGCTGGTGCTGGCCATGACCCTGGTGAGCAAGCTCAAGCCCGCCAAATAGTGGCGGCGGGCTGAACCTCGCGGAGCATATCCCTGCGATGGGAGCCATTCCGTCAGAGACTGTCTCGTCTGTTGCCTCGGATGGGGGCTAGGCAAGGGCCTGCCCCCTTCGTACTATCCGGCTGACACCCGCTCACAGAGGCGGGGTCAGCCCACATGGACGCAAACAGACAAGGAAGGTCATGAAACCACCCGTTTGGCTGGATGATCACATCTATGCCGCCCCCGACTGCCCGGCGATCGACGCCGATTTCCAGTGTGCCCGCGAGGCCCTTAACCGCCTGCCACCCCTGCTGGATGAACTGCCCAAGACCCACGACATCAATGCCTTGCGCCATCTGCTTCGGGCCATCCGGGCCTGCTGGCGCGAGGTGCGCCGGCTGGAGTGGAACTGCCAGACCTACGGTTACAACCGGCTCAGCCGGGATGGGCGCGACGAGGCGGCCAGGGTGCTGCTCTCCCGCGGCCAGCAGCTGCAGGCAAACCTGTCCCAGCTTTGCAAGCCGGTGACCCTGTTCTGGGTGCGCGCTCCCGAGGAGCTGGTACGCGCCCTGCTGCAGGATCCCGAGCTGTTCGAGCTCGCCTATGCCATTCGCCACGACCGGCGCCAGCAGGATCAGTGGTTGTCGCTCGAGAGTGAGCAGCTGATCGCGGGGCTGAGCGTGGATGGCCTGCAGGGGTGGGGGGATCTCTACGACAACCTGGTAGGAAGGCTCAGGCCGGTGGTGGAGGGGCAACCCATGGGGCTGGCCCAGGCGGACAACCTGCTGGCCCACCCGCAGCGGGCGCGGCGCGCCGCCGCCTGGCACGCCATCCAGGCCGCCTGGGGGGCGGAGCAGGAGACGGTGGCCGCCATCCTCAACGCCATCAACGGCTGGCGCAACGAGCTGACCCGCCAGCGTGGCAGGGAACGCAGGTGGGATGAGCTCGACGTTTCCTGCCATCAGGGACACCTGGAGCGGGTAACCCTGGAGACCCTGATGACGGCAGCCGGCGAGCACAAGGCGCTGGGGCGACGGGCCCTGCGTGCCATGGCCTGCGCCCAGCAGATTAGTGATTTCGCCCCCTGGGATCTCTATGCCCCGGCGCCGGCTGCGGCGAGCGGCCTGATCAGTTTCGAACAGGCGCTGGTCCTGGTGGCCGACGCCTTCACCGGCTTTGACCCCGAGATGGGGGCCTTTGCCCGCATGATGGCGGCCAATGGCTGGATTGACGCAGCACCGAGCGAGCACAGGCGCAGCGGCGCCTACAGCACCGAGTATGCCGATCCGCCCGAACCGCGGGTGTTTCTCACCTTCGAGGGGACCCTGGACAACGTCATCACGCTCGCTCATGAGTTGGGGCACGCCTGGCACAGCTGGCTGCTGCGGGAGTTGCCGCTGGAGCAGCGCGACTACCCCAAGACGCTGGCGGAGACCGCCTCCCTATTTGCCGAGGCGCTGGTGCGCGATGCCCTGCTGGCGGCCACCGACAACATGGAGCAGCGCCGGGCCATCGCCTGGCTGGACGGGGAGCGCGCCGCCAGCCTGCTGCTCGACGTGCCGGCCCGCTTTACCTTCGAGCGGGCCCTGGTGGCGGCGCGGGAGGAGGGCTACGTGGGGGCCGGCCAGCTGCGGCAGATGATGAAATCGGCGCAGCAGCAGTGGTATGGTGACACCCTGAGTCAATATGACGAGCTGTTCTGGGCCAGCAAGGGCCACTTCTCCATCGCCGAGCTCGGGTTCTATAACTACCCCTACCTGTTTGGCTACCTGTTCAGCCTGGGACTCTATGCCCAGCAGGCGCGGGCGGGGCGTGAGTTCGTTCACGCCTATCGCGAGCTGCTGCGCGACACCGGCCGCATGAGCGCAGAAGAGCTGGTGGAGAAGCATTTGGGGGTCGACATCCGTGAGCCCGCCTTCTGGCAGGAGAGCCTCGATTATGTGGAAGAGGCGGTCGCTCGCCTCGAGCGGCTGGTGTAGGCAGCCCGGCGGTTTTTATCCTGGTGGCGGGCCCTGTGGCTCGCCACGCGCATTCAAAGGGGCCCGGCCCCGCAACCTGATGACGAGCATTTGATGCAGCAACGAATCTACCCACAACAGTGGCAAAACCAGCATATCTATCCCGCCCTCGACTGCCCGCAGGTGGCAGCCGATCTCGCCCTGGCGCGCGCCAGTGTGGACGAGCTCGGGCTGTTCCTCGAGGGGCTTGGCGCCGTGCGGGCCAATGCGCAGGCGCTGCAGGATTTCTTGCGCGAGGTGCGGCTGCGGGCCCAGCGCATTCGCAACATCGGCTGGAACCTGGCCGTGCTGGCGGCCTGTCAGGGCAGTCAGGATGCCCGCGACGAGCTGGCCAAGCAGCTGGCCTCCCGCGCCCGCGCCCTCAATGCCGATCTGTTCAAGACCCTGGCCCCGGTCGAGGATCTGATGCTGGCGCTGCCGGAGGCTGAATTCGAGCAGCTGATGGCCGACTCCCTGCTGGGGGAGGAGGCATACCGGCTGCGTCACGAGCGCCGCTTGCAGGATCAGCGCCTGCCGGTGCAGGCGGAGCAACTGGTGATCGGCCTTGGCACCGACGGCTTGCACGCCTGGGGCAACCTCTACAACGATCTGGTGGGCAAGATCCGGCTGGTGATCGATGGCCGCGAGATGGGGCTGGCCGAGGCGAGCAACCTGCTCTCCAGCCCGCTGCGGGCCCTGCGCCGGGAAGCGTTCGATGCCATCAGCGCCGGCTGGGAGGGGGAGCAGGAGACGGTGGCCGCCATCCTCAACGCCCTCAACGGCTGGCGGCTTGAGCTCGCGCGCCAGCGCGGCCGCAGCCGCCAGCTCGATGCGCTCGATCTCTCCTGCCATCAGAGCCACATCGAGCGGGCGACCCTGGATACCCTGATGCAGGAGACCTGGCGCGCACGCGGGCTCGGTCAGCGGGCGCTGGGGCTGATGGCCGAGCGCCTTGGCATCGAAGAGCTGGGGCCGGAGGATTTGTTCGCCCCGCCACCGGCCGCGGTGAGCCGCGAGATCCCGTTCGAGGAGGCCATCGAGATCATCGCCGAGGCGTTCTCCCGTTTTGATCCCGAGATGGGGGAATTTGCCCGCATGATGGCCGAAAAGGGGTGGATCGATGCCGCGCCCACCCCCAACCGGCGCACCGGGGCCTACTGCACCAAGTTTGCCGAGCCGGTGGAGCCGCGGGTGTTCATCACCTATGCCGGCACCATGGACAACGTCATCACCCTGGCCCACGAGCTTGGCCACGCCTGGCACAACTGGCTCATTCGCGATCTGCCCATGAGCCAGCGCAGCTACCCCATGACGCTGGCGGAGACAGCCTCCATCTTCGCCGAGACCCTGGTGCGCAGCGCCCTGTTCGAGCAGGCGCAGACCCCCGAAGAGCAGCAGGCCATCGCCTGGGCGGAAGCGGACGGCGCCGCCACCTTCCTGGTCAATATCCCGGCCCGCTTTGATTTCGAGCGCGCCCTGGTGGCGGAGCGGGCGTCTGGCTATGTCTCGCCGGCGCGGCTCAAGGCGCTGACCGACGAGGCCTGGGGCCGCTGGTATGAGCAGAGTCTGTGCCGCTATCACCCCCTGTTCTGGGCGGCCAAGGCGCACTTCTCCATCGCCGGGCTGGGTTTTTACAACTACCCCTACCTGTTCGGCTATCTGTTCAGCCTCGGCGTCTATCAGCAACTGATGCATCGCCAGAAGGCGGGAGAACAGAATGTGGCCCAGGCCTATCGCGACCTGCTGCGCGATACCGGCCGCATGAGCGCCGAAGATCTGGTGGCCAAGCACCTGGGCCAGGACATTCGCCAGAGCGTCTTCTGGCAGGGCAGCCTGGCGCTGGTGGCCGCGGCGGTGGAGCGCTTCGCCCAGACTCGCGGCTAACACAGGCTTGCTGAATGAAACCGCCGGGCAGCCATACTGCCCGGCGGTTTTTTATGAGGCGGGTTTGCCTGGCTGCGGCTGAGCGGGCGGGCGCACCGGCCCCACCAGCAGGGGCCTCGGCTGGTGGCGCAGGTCCGGCTGGTAGCCGTTGAAAAAGAGGTTGAGCAGCACCGAGCTGAGGGTGGCCAGCAGAATGCCGCTGTGAAACAGCGGTTGCAGGGCGGCGGGGAAGTGCTGGAAGAAGTGGCCGGAGACGGTGGGGATCATGCCGACGCCTAAGCTGATGGCGACGATATAGAGGTTGTGGCGATTGCTGTTGTAGTCGGCCCTGGCCAGGATGCGGATGCCGGTGGCCAGCACCATGCCGAACATCACGATGCCGGCGCCCCCCAGCACGAAGGGGGGAATGGAGGCGACCAGCACCGACATCTTGGGCACCAGCCCAAAGGCGAGCAGGATCCCCCCCGACATGACGCAGACCCAGCGGCTCGACACCCCGGTCACGCTCACCAGGCCGATGTTCTGGGAGAAGGAGGTGTGGGGGAAGCTGTTGAAGATGCCGCCGATGATGGTGCCGATGCCGTCCACCCGCAGGCCGCGTACTATGTCGCCCCGGCTGGCCGGGTGGCCGACGATGTCGCCGAGCGCCAGAAACATCCCCATCGACTCGATGAAGGTGATCAGCATGATGACGGTGAGGGTGGCGATGGAGATGGGATCGAAGGTGGGCCAGCCGAAGGCGAACGGTACTATGGGGGCGAACCAGGCCGCCTCGCCGAGCCCGTCCAGGCTCACTTCTCCCATGGCGATGGCCACTCCGAAACCGAAGATGATCCCGAGCAGTACCGAAATGTTGCTGAAAAAACCCTTGGTGAAGCGGGTCACCAGCAGGATGAAGGCCAGCACCAGAAAGCTGGTGCCGATGTAGCGCAGGCTGCCGTACTCGGGGTTGTCCTTGCCCCCCGCCATCCAGTCGATGCCCACCTGCATGATGCTGATGCCGATGGAGGTGATGACCACCCCGGTCACCACGGTGGGGAAGAGCGGCATCAAGCGGCCGATGAGCGGCACCAGCAGGGTGGAGAGGATGCCGGCGGCGATGGTGGCGCCGAAGATGCCGGTGAGCCCCAGCGCCGGATTGGCGCCGATGGCCAGCATGGGCATGACGGCGGCGAAGGTGACCGACATGATGACCGGCAGGCGGATGCCGGCGAAGCGGCCGATGCCAAGGCACTGCAGCAGGGTGACGATGCCGCAGCAGAAGAGATCCGAACTGATGAGATAGGAGATTTGATCCTTGGGCAGCCCCAGGCTGCCGCCGATGACCAGCGGCACCGCCACGGCGCCGGCATACATCACCAGCACATGCTGCAGGCCGAGGGTAAAGAGCTGGCCGGGGGGGAGCAGGCGCTCCACTTCGTCGATGGCGCGGCCCTTGGCCGCCCCGGGGGGCTGGGTCTGGTTCATGAACAGATCACTCCTTGCGACCCGGCGGCTCTGGCCGGGCAAGATGGGGCAGGCTGGCTGCCCCGTTCATGGATGGGGTCCGGGTCGCCCTGGATCCGGCCGCGCAGGCGAAGGTTGCCTTCACGCGGTATCGCAGGGGGAGTGCAGGAACCGTGCTCAGTCGGTATGCATGGGTGTCTGTTGGCCCTGTTCATGCGCATTTTTGCAGGCGGGATCACGCTTGCACGCGCCGATGGCTGACAATCGTTTGCCAGTCGATGGGACCGGGCTTTCAGATTGGTAGCCCGGTTATCATTTCGGTCGGTCGGGCTCTCAGATTGATAGCCGGCAGTGGACTGTTGCGCGCCGTCTGGTTTCATCCGTAACCGAGGGCGTGATCCAAAGCAAGAAAGTAGGATGTTTTGGTGGCGCAGGGCCATGCCGCTGGGGTAGTTTCGATAAAACCGACACAGATCCTGAGGTCTTATCCATGATCATCTATCTGCATGGCTTCGATGCCACCAGCCCGGGCAATCACGAGAAAGTGCTGCAGTTGCAGTTTATTGATGATGATGTGCGTTTCGTGCACTACAGCACGGTTCACCCCCGTCATGACATGAGCCACCTGCTCAAGGAAGTGAAGAAGCAGCTCGACATGAGCACCGATCCCAAACCCCTCATCTGCGGGGTGGGGCTGGGTGGGTACTGGAGCGAGCGCATTGGCTTCCTGTGCGGCATCAAGCAGGTGATCTTCAACCCCAACCTGCACCCCGAAATCACCATGCAGGGCAAGATCGACCGACCGGAAGAGTACGAGGATATCGGCACCAAATGTGTGTCTGAATTTCGTAGTAAAAATTCAGGAAATTGCCTCTGCATCCTTTCCGTTCAGGATGAAGTGCGCGATAATGGCGAAACTGAGCGTGAATTGAAGAATTATTACAACATCGTGTGGGATGAGCGAGAGACGCACAAGTTCAAGAACATCTCTCATCACCTGCAACAGATGAAGGCTTTCAAAGAAGCCTGATTGATCGTCACGTCATGGATTCAACTATCAAGGGAGCCGATGGCTCCCTTCGCTTTAATGGAACCGAGGTAATTAACCATGACCAATATTGTTGTCGTCGGCGGCGGTGCCGGCGGTCTGGAGCTGGCCACCAGCCTGGGCCGCAAGCTGGGCAAGAAGAACAAGGCCAAGATCACCCTGGTTGATCGCAACCGTACCCACCTGTGGAAACCCCTGCTGCACGAAGTGGCCACCGGCTCCATGGACGCGGGCATCGACGCCCTGAGCTACCAGTCCCACGCCAAGAACCACGGCTTCGACTTCCAGCTGGGTACCCTGACCGACATCAAGCGCGACGAGAAACGCATCGTGCTGGGGAAGATCGTCGACGATAACGGCGACATCGTGGTCAACGAGCGCGAGCTGCCCTACGACTACCTGGTGATGGCCATCGGTTCCGTCTCCAACGACTTCAACACCAAGGGCATCAAGGATCACTGCATCTTCCTGGACAGCCCCTCCCAGGCGCACCGCTTCCACAACAGCATGATGAACCGCTTCCTGCAGTTCGCCACCGAATACCAGCCGGGCGATAAGGTGAAGATTGCCATCGTCGGCGGCGGCGCCACCGGTGTAGAGCTCTCTGCCGAGCTCTACAACGCGGTCGAGCAGCTCTACGCCTACGGCTTCAAGAACCTGACCACCGACAGCCTGAAGGTGACCCTGGTGGAAGCGGGCCCCCGCATCCTGCCGGCCCTGCCGGAGCGCATCAGCGGCGCAGCTCACCAGGAGCTGGTCAAGCTCGGTGTGGACGTGCGTACCGCCACCATGATCACCGAAGCGACTGCCGATGGTCTGCATACCAAGGATGGCGAGCTGATTGAAGCGGACCTGATGGTGTGGGCGGCCGGTATCAAGGCGCCGGACTTCATGAAGGATATCGCCGGCCTTGAGACCAACCGCATCAACCAGCTGGTGGTGAAAGAGACCCTGCAGACTACCCGTGACGAGAACATCTTCGTCATCGGTGACTGCGCCGCCTGCCCGCAGCCGGATGGCAAGTTCGTGCCGCCGCGCGCCCAGTCCGCCCACCAGATGGCGACCCAGGCGTTCAAGAACATCCTGGCCAAGATGAACGGCGGCGAAATGAAGCCCTACCTCTACCACGACCACGGTTCGCTGGTATCCTTGAGCCGCTTCTCCACCGTGGGCAGCCTGATGGGCAACTTGATGCGCGGTTCCATGATGGTGGAGGGCTACATCGCCCGTCTGGTCTACATCTCGCTCTACCGGATGCACCAGATCGCTCTGCACGGCTACGTCAAGACCGGCCTCATCATGCTGGTGGGCCGCATCAACCGGGTGCTGCGCCCGACCCTGAAGCTGCACTAAGCCGCCTGGGGCGAACGTGGCGGGGCGGCAACGGCCCCGCACACCATGAAACGCGCACTATGAAAAAGGAGAGGCCCTGGCCTCTCCTTTTTTGTTGCAGGCGTATCAGGAGGCGTCCACTTGCAGGGTGCGCACCTCGGTGAGGGCGGCGGTGAAGAACAGCCGCGCCAGTTCCGGGTCTCCTTGCCCGGCATCGCGGGCGACGTTGGCAATGTCGCCGCCGAGCAGGGTGATGGTGTTGCCCACCTTGCTTACCCGATCGATGAGGGAACCGAATTGCTGGGAGAAGGCCGTCGTCTGGCCGAGGAAGCCTTGCTGACGCTGGATCTGCCCCTCAATCTGGTTCACCTGTCCCTCCAGGCTGCTCACCTTGTTCTGGGTCTGCGTCAGGGTAACGGCCAGGGCGATGAGGCCCGGCAGCCCCAGCAATCCCAGCCCCAGTAGGTAGAGTTTTTTCTTGTTGAGGGAGTCCAGCTCCTGCCGGGCGCCGTCCAGATTGGATTGCAGCCCGGCGATGGTGGCTTGCAGCTCCACGCCGATCCGTTGCAACGCTATGTTGTCTTGCGTGATGCGATCGTTGGCGCTCTGGCTGGCGGTCAGAGTCTGGGCGGTCAGGGTCTGGATGGGGGCAATCTCCTGCTGGACCAGATCGACGAACGCCTTGAGCGCCTCGGGGTTGAACGGGCCGGTATTGGCCAGCTGTTGCGTCAGTTGCAGCTCCAGGCGGGCAGCAAATGCCAGGACCTGCTGCTGCATGGTTTGCACCTGGGGCAGCAGGGCCGCGACCACCTCACCGACGTTCTGCTGGATGTTGACGGCGTTTTGCGGCAGACCGCTGAAGGACTGAATGGTCGCTTCGGCCTGCTGCATGTTGGCAATGGATTGGGAAAGAATGCCGTTGCTCATGGAGTCTCCTTGATGGAAGAGGGCGGCCAGGCCGCCCTCCCGGGGTTTAGGCGGCCAGGCGCGCCACGAAGTTGGCGATGGTGTCGGTTTGCGGCACTTGCAGCGGGCTCACCCCGGCCATCTGGGCCTTGATGGTGGTCAC
This sequence comes from Aeromonas sp. CD, assembly GCF_033349375.1. NCBI lineage: Bacteria > Pseudomonadati > Pseudomonadota > Gammaproteobacteria > Aeromonadales > Aeromonadaceae > Aeromonas > Aeromonas sp. CD. The sequence goes on along the minus strand of NZ_CP137631.1, from coordinate 2,862,758 downwards.
GTCGGTGAGCACCGTCTTGACCGTGGTGTCGGCGGCGGTCAGCCAGAGCTGACGGATGTCGTCGCCGCTGGTGATCCCCTTGTCCAGGTCGGTGATCAGGCTGCCCAGATCGGAGGTGAGGGAGTCCCAAGCGTTGCTCATCTGGGTGGCGGCGGTGACGGCGTTTTGCGCCTGCACCTGCAGCCCCTTGTAGCCGTTGCCGATCTGGGTGGCGATCAGCACCTCGCTGTTGAGGCTGCTGCGTTTCTGGTACAGATCCTGGCGGGCGCCGAGGGAGTTGTGCAGCACAATGGCGCCAGCCGTGATGCCACCGGCCCCGGCGACCATCATGGCGACCCCGCCGATGACCACCGGGGTCGAGGTGCCGGCGGTCACAAAGTCGGCCACGGCACCGATGGCGGTGACGAAGGCGCCACCAATCACCAGCAGCCCCCCGGCGACGATGCCGGCGATGGCGCCGTCGATGGCTGCGTTCACCTTGTCGATGTCGCCGTTGAGCTGGGCGAGCACCCCGTTATCCCCCTGCACCTTGCTGTTGAGGTTCACCACGATTCCCTGGAAGTTGCTGGAGTCGGTGATGAGGTTGTTGTTGAGATTGACGATCACCAGGCGGGTGTCGGCGGAGAGCCGCTGATATTCGGTAGCCTGTTCCTTGATGACGCTCAGCTGCCTGAGCCACTGAGCCTTGGTGGAGCCGGGCGGCAGCACGGCCGGAATGGCGTTTTGCAGGGCAAAGTAGTTGGAGATGTTGCTGATGTTGGTGATGATCTGCGGCTGGATGGTATTGAGATAGAGGTCGGCGTGCCCCTTCGCCAGATCGAGCCCCTGGTTGATCTGGGTCTGGTTGTCCTTGAGGTTCGGGAACTGGCTGAAGTCCACCGGCACCTGCTGCTTGACGCTGTTGCAGTAGGTCTGGATCTGCATGGCTTGGGAAGCCTGGTTGGCCATACCCTGGTCCATGGTGATGGTTGTTGCGTTGGTCATTTGGCGTGTCCTTGCGTGGTGGGATTAAGCGTCGGGCAGGATGCCGTTGCCGGCGTAGGCTGCCTTGATGTCGTCAACCTGGCTCGAGAGCAGTTGCCAGGACTGGGTGTTGAGCGCCACGGTGCGCCGCAGCTGGCGTACGTCGTCGGGGCTGTTGAGGTCAGTGACCACGGGCACGGCCCCTTGATAGGCGTCGGCCACCTTCTGCCAGCCTGCGGGCAACTGGGTGACGGTGTCGGCAACCCGGCTGTAGGTGTCGACAAACAGCTGGTTTTGCGCCTGCACCGACTTGGCCACGCTCAGCAGGGTGTTGGTGGCAGCCAGCGCCTGATAGGCCTGGGCCAGCTTGTCGGTGTTGGTCTTGAGCTCGCGGGCCGCCTGGCTGGAGCCAGCGATGCCTGAGGAGAGCGCCTTGAGGCCGGAGATCATGTACTGGGTCTGCTGATCGGTCTCTTTGGCTATCTCCTGCGACGTGGCGGGTTTGGCCCCCTTGTCGGCCGGTTTCTGCTCCAGCGTCAGCGAGGTGACGATGGCCCGTCCCAGCTGGTTGACCCCTTCACCGGCTTTGCCGCCCTCGTCGACGATCGCCTGGATATTGGCGGCGATAGCCTGGTTGAGGGCGTCAATGATCTCGGTCTGACGCTTGGCGTCGGCCATCAGATCCTGCTCGAGCTGGGTGATGACGCCGTTGAACTGGGTCATCAGGGGGCGCAGGGAGCTCCAGGCCACCTGCACGCGGGTATTGAGTGCCTGGGCATTTAGCCGGTAGCTCTGGGCCTGATCGACGAGTGACGTCAGTTGTTGTCCCAGCCGTGCCCCGCCCGCGAGAACGGCGGCGTCGTCTTCCTGACCCAGCAGGCGGTTGAACGCGGCGACCAGGGCGTAGAAGTTGGAGCCGTTGCTCAGCAGGTGGATAAGACCGGACAGGTTGGTCTGCTGGTAATAGCGTGCCTGATTCATCATCTGGGCCTGGTAGGCCTCGATTTTTACCGCGAGGGTGGAGTCGATCTCGCTGTTGGCCAAGGACTGCTGTATCAACAGCAAGTTCGCATAGGTCTGGTTGAGCAGGGCGGGTGAGGTCGCCGACAGGTAGGCGGCCAGCAGACCTTGATCCCCCAGATCCAGGGTGGTGATCGTGGTCATGACATGGCCTCCATCGCGGTGTCGGCGAGCGGGCTGGCGGGGGAACATGCCCCCAGTGCGAGGGTGGGGTGAGGTAGTCGGGTATCCTGCTGCATCATGCTGCTCTCCTCGTGACGAAGTGGGTCTGTCCCTGCGCTGGTGCCGGGACAGACTCACCCTAGGGAAAGGCAAAATGGGCCACAACTGATAGTTTTGTCACTTGATGTTTGAGCCGGATCGGCTAATGAAAGGGGCGTCTGCACGGGGCATGCCGGTGGCCCGGTGTTGCTTTTCACCGGTGCCTTCCACCGGTAAACAGGCCTGCCAACGGGCACTGGCTTCGGGATATGGGGCACGATCAGCCAGGGTCTGACTGGCACGTATCGAGTCTGTCTGCTTGCCTGGTCTCCTGCGCTGCTTTAGGCTGTCTCCCCAGTACACTCCACAAGGAAAGCAAGATGATCCTCTCAACCACTCCCACCCTGGAAGGCAAGACCATTCGCGAGTACCGCGGCATCGTCGTGGGCGAAGCCATTCTCGGCGCCAACGTGTTCAAGGATCTGTTCGCAGGCATCCGCGACATCATCGGCGGCCGCTCCGGTGCCTATGAAAAAGAGCTGGCCCGGGCCCGGGAAATCGCCTTCGACGAGCTCAAGGAGCGCGCCGCGGCACTGGGGGCCAATGCGGTGGTCGGCATCGACATCGACTACGAGGTGGTGGGGCAAAGCGGCAGCATGCTGATGGTCAGCATCAGCGGCACCGCCGTGCTGGTCTGACCCCTTGAAACAACAAAAAACCGGCCACCTCGTGCCGGTTTTTCTGTTTCTGCGTGTCGGCGTGGAGTGATGGCGACCGAGCCGCCGTCTGCTCTTGATGGCCAGCCGCTATAAGCAGTACGGCTGATGCGCGCCATACTTGTCACAAGAGAGGACGGTCCGGAGGTCAATCATGTCCCATGTTCGCTGGTTATTGCTGTGGTGCTGGCTGGGCAGCGCCATGGGGGCAAGCATTCAGGCGGTGACAGAGGAGCTGCCCCCTTATAACTACCGGGACGGAAATGGTCAGGTCACCGGGCTGTCGGTGGATATGCTGCACCGAATGCTGGAGGTCAGCGGTGTCACGCTCGACAGCAAGGGGATACAGCTGCTGCCTTGGGCGCGGGCCTATCAGATGGCGCAGTATGATCCCAATACCGTCATCTTCAGCATGATACGGCTGCCGGAGCGGGAGGCGCTCTTCCATTGGGTTGGTCCAATCGGTCCTCGTGTCATCTGGTTCTATCGCTTGGCAAACCGCGACGATCTGGTGGCCAGTCAGCTGGCCGAGCTGGCTCCCTGGCGGATTGCCGTGGTGCGAGATTCGGCGATGGCCCGTGAGTTGTCGGGAAAAGGGCTCAATTTGGTATTGGTGCACGACGAGGATGACAAGTTTCGCATGATGCTGCGCAGGAGGGCGGACATAGCCCCGGCCATGCAGATGGGAGCTGCCTATCACATAGAGTCATTGGGACATCATTACTCGGATTTTGTCCCCATGTTCCAGTTTCAGGAGACCATGCTGTTCTACTTCGCCTTCAGCCGCAACACGGATGAAGCCACCATCAAGCTGCTGCAGAAGGCATTCGATCAGATGCGCAGTGATGGCTCCTACGAGGAGATCACCCAGAAATGGGTGCACCGCTTCTGGATCAAACCGGCGAGCGAATGAGTTGCTTTGTACCTCCATGCAGCACTCGAGCTCCTGATGACTGGCCGGGTTGCGCCGGCCACTCCCTTGGCTTTGCCCTCTTTTCCTGCTGTCTTTAGAGTCATGGTATGGCTATTATGAGTCCTTTCTTGTGGGCGTTATGCCCTGAATGGTCATATTCGGAACAGGGCTTATCGGATGACGCTACTCAAACCGCCGGGGCTCAAGCCCGGCGATACCATCGGCTTTTTTTCTCCCTCCAGTGCGGCCACCGCCTGGGCGCCAAACCGCTTTGCCCGTGCCGGAGCGTTTTTGGAGGGGCAGGGCTTCAGACTCAAGGCAGGCAGCCTCACCGGCCAGCGCGATCACTGGCGATCCGGCTCCATTGCCGCCCGGGCTGACGAGCTCAATGCCCTCATTCGCGATCCGGAGGTGCGCTGCATCATGTCGGTGATTGGCGGCAACAACTCCAACTCCCTGCTGCCCTACCTCGATTTTGATGCACTCAAGCGCGATCCCAAGATAGTCATCGGTTACTCCGACGTGACGGCCCTGCTGCTCGGCATTCATGCCCGCACTGGCCTCGTCACCTTCTACGGGCCGGCGCTGGTGGCCTCGTTCGGCGAGCTCTCTCCGCTGGTGGACGAGACGCTGTCGGGCTTTCGCCAGATCTGCCAGGCCGGTGGCGCCGCCGTGCCCCACACGGTGCCGACCCCGGCGCAATGGACCGAGGAGCGGCTTGACTGGGAGAACCAGACCCGGGCCAAGGTCTGTCAGCCCAATCGGCTGATCTCGGTGGGTACCGGTCGGGTGCGTGGCCGGCTTATCGGCGGCAACCTCAATACGATGGCGGGGATCTGGGGCTCCCCCTATATGCCGGCCATCGAGCAGGGGGACATTCTGCTGCTGGAAGACAGCCTCCATTTGGCAACGACGGTGGAGCGCTCGTTTGCCCACCTCAAGCTGTGCGGGGTGTTTGATCGCATCGGTGCCCTGGTGCTCGGCAAACACGAGCTGTTCGACAGCCAGGGCAGCGGTCGGCGGCCGCTCGACATCCTGCTGGAGGTGGTGGGGGAACCGACCTTCCCCATTTTGGCGGAGTATGACTGCGCCCACACCCACCCCATGCTGACCCTGCCCCTTGGCATCGAGGCGATGCTGGATCTCGATGCCCAGCATCTCACCCTGTGCGAGCCCTGGCTCGGCGAGTGAGCCCGCGTTGGCTGCCATCGCCGCATCGGCACATAGACAAAGAGGTCGCCCGGGCGACCTCTTTGTCTATGTGCCGCGATAGCGGGGCTCAGGGCAGGGCGTCGGGTCGGAAGCTGGCGCGGATCTGCGGCACCAGGGGCGCGACATCGAAACCCTTCTCTTCGCCCAGCACCGGGTGGAGCAGGGCCAGATCCGGGATGGGGGTCATGTCGCCCGCCAGCAGCTGGCGAGTGGCCTGGCCCATCTGATAGAGCTGGCGTACCGGGGCAAACTGGGTCGCCAGATTGAGGGAGTCATCGGCGCGGGCAAAGGCCATCATGGGGATCTGGTAGCTGGCATCGCGGGGCGGCTTGTCGCCGTGAATGCCCTTGCCGGCGGACATCAGGAACGGCTGGTGATCGCCAAACGCCACCACCAGGTAGCGTTTGCCTGAACGATCCAGGCTGGTCAGCAGATGCTCCAGCGACGCCATGGCATCCACCACACCGGTGTAGTAGGTGTTGAGCAGCTGGCGATCGGCATCGCTCTGATCCGGGCATGCCTTGTCGAGCTGTTGGGCCTGGTAGCGATCCCCGTCGAAGGGGCCGTGCCCCTGCATGGTGACCGCGTAGGCAAACAGCGGCTGCTCATCCTGCTCACTGCGCTTGAGCAGGTGGTCGATGAGGGCATCGTCCGAGATATAGAGCCCCTTGTGTTCGAGCGTGGTGAAGCGGGTATCGAACCAGCGCTCCTCATAGCCAAGGGCCGGGATCGCCTTGGCGCGGCCCCAGAATTTCTCCACATAGGGGTGGGCAAACAGGGTCTGGTAGCCACTTTGCTTCGCACTTTGCGCCAGGCCCGGCACCTGCTCCGAGAGGTAGTAGTAGGGCACCATCCCCTGTTTGAGCAGCCCCACCGGCAGACCGGTGTTCATCTCGAACTCCGCCAGTACCGTCATGCCGCCGGTGGTGGGGGAGTGGATGGTCTTGTGCCACTGCTGCACGCTGGCCGGCAGGCTCAGGGTGGGGGGCGGCGCACAGATCTTGCCCTGCCAGCCGAGCCAAAGGGATTCATATTGCAGCACGATCACCAGATCGAAACGGGGTGGCTGGCTCAGGCTGACGTGGCTGAGCTGAGGGGTGAACTCGTTGATCTGCAAGGGATAGCGAAACACGCTGCCACTTTGCAGCATCTCGTCCACCAGGTTGAACAGATAGAGGCCGGGCCCCGAGCGGATGATGTCCCTGTGGTAGTTGACCGCTCTGTCCACATAGCGAATGTTGGGCCCCAGCAGCTTGTTGCCGGTCTGGGTGGCGAACACGCACAGCGCAAAGAAGGCGGCGGTGGCGGCCAGGGTGCGCAGGATCCAGCGCGACAGGGCGAAGTGCCAGCACAAGAAGAGGGCGAGCGCACCGCCCAGCAGCGGCAGCACCGGGTGCTGCTCCAGCAGGATGCGCAGCAGCGCCACCAGGTTGCCGAGATCGTCTCCCCCGAGCGGTACCCCGTAGATGGCGATCTTCATGAAATTCGCCAGCAGCCCGATGCCGGACAGCGCCGTGAACACCAGCCCCATGTAGAGGTTGAAGCCCGCCAGCGCGCAGAGGCTCCAGCCCAGCACCATGCTGCCCCAGGCCAGGTAGTAGTGCTCCGGGCGAAAGCCTGACCAGAGCAGAAACTCCCCCAGCTTGAACACCACGAAGCCGTGCAGCAGCACGAAGGTGAGGTTGCCGAGCAGCAGGCTGCCGGCGATGCGCCAGCGCAGATTGCGCCTGAGGGTGGGCAGCACCACCTTCAGCACGGCGGCGCTCAGGGCCAGCACCAGCAGCAGACTGGTGCAGAGATAGGTGAGGTTGAAACCCCGCTCCGGCAGGGTTTGCAGGATCTGGCTGAATTCACCGCTCTCGGGTCTCTCCTTGAGCAGCAGGCCGATCCGCAGCTGATAGCGGCTGGCCAGGGCGTCGTCGGGGGCGCGCAGGGTGCTGTTGAGATCCAGGGTGCAGCGCCCCTTGCGGCACTGCTGGCGCTTGTCCACCGGCTGGCTCAGCTGATCGATGCGCTCGCCCCTCTCATTGAGCAGCTCCACCCTGACCTTGTCACCCTCCTGCAGCGGCCCGCGCAACTGCCACTGGCTGCGAACCACCAGATAGAGGCCGCGGCTGTCGCTCTTGTAGAGCAGGGCGTGACGGGTGAGGGTGGCGATGGGGTTGTCCGCCGGCCCCAGCACCAGCGGCTGGGCCCGACCGAGCCAGCTGGTGGGGTTGATCTGCGGCAGCAACAGGGTCAGCAGCAGCAGCGCGGCCAGCATGGCGAGCAGCACGGCGGGCAGAGCGGGCACCCTGGCTGACAAGCGCGCTGAAGTGGGGGCTTTCATATGGGCTCATCCTTTGAGCGAGTGGCGATGAAACATGGCTGCTGCATTTAATTTGACCCGATGGTGATGGGCTTGTTCCTTGTTGTCAATTTAATGACCGGACAATGAACATTACGTGACCGTGAAACCATGCAAACTGTGATCCCGATCCGGGGGCCGCACTCATTCTGTGATGAAAGCGTCATCATGGCGCTTTGCCACTGGCCTGCCTCTGCCTTGCTGCTTAGTCTCTCAATATGGATGGAGGTACATGTATGAATCCCAAAGTAGCGGCACGTCAGGCAAGATTGCTCCGTATGCTGGAGAGCAAACAGGAGATCCGGATCGGGCGCGAGCAGGACTGTCCCTTGTCCGTGGCCAAGCTGGTGCGACTCAAGGAGGATCATCCGGCGGTGCTCAAGGTCTATCGTCACGGCCTCACCGCCGAGGTGTTCCACCTCAAGGTGGAGGGACATCACTGGTGCCTGAAGCGGCGCCGGCACGACTCCCTGGTGGCCAACGTGGACGGCAGAACCGCCTTCCTGACCGAGCTGGAGCGCCGCCGCGAGATTGAGGCCCTGCGGGAGTTGCATCCCACCATCCTGGCCAACGTGGTCTGTACCTGTTTTGGCTCGGCCCGTGCTGGCGTGCTGGTCTCCCCCTGGCTGCGGGGCGTGCCGGTGCATGAACTGAACGAGCGCAACCTGGCACAGATGCTGGCGGTGCAGGCGGAGCTGGCCCATTGGGGCTGGTTCGACTGGGATCCGAGCCCCGGCAACCTGCTCGACGATGGCCAGCAGATCAGCGTGTTCGACTTTGGCTATATGTGGCCCTTTGACCCCCGCCATGAATTCAATTCCAACGGCCTCACCGATCCCGCATTTCACGTGCCGGAGCGGCTGGAGACCCGCACCCTCTCGGGCCTGTGGCTCGACGAGCCGGATCCGCTGCCGCAGTTTCGCTACTGGCGCGGCCTGTGTATCAATTGGGCGCAGCGGGAGCTGCAACACCTGACCCGGGAGGGGGCTAGCGCACCGGTGCTGGCCCGTTTGCAGAGCCTGCTGGGAGAGTGGCGCTCGGCCCTGGCCAGCGAGGAAGCGCTGGCTGCCAACTGGTGGCGCGACATGTATCGCAGCCATCGGCTCGACATTGCCGACGATCTCAGCGGCAAGAGCTGCGGCCCGCTCACTCTGCGCCGGCTCGACTGGTTGCAGCAGGCGGTGGCCGAACACTTCGCCGAGCTGGTGGACAACCTGGGCCCCGACGAGGCGGGCTTAAGTCAGGCGGCGCTGCTGAGCCGGCTGGAAGGGCTGCGCGAGGAGATCCGGGCCAACCTGCTGCCGGTACCGACCCTGGTGGGCTAGGGAGAACCGCACTTAGATCTCATCTGCGTATCACCCTATATAAAAAGAGGGGCCAACCGGCCCCTCTTTGTTATTTCCATGCGGTGTCAGTACATCAGTCGAGCAGCTCCTGGTGGAGGCGGTTGACGATGTGGCCTGCCTCGTCCTCCTTGACCAGGAAGCAGAGATTGTGGGCGCTGGCGCCGTAACAGATCATGCGGATGTTGTGCTCGCGAATGGCGTCAAAGACCTGACTGCCCACCCCGGCCGCCTCGCTCATCCGGTTGCCGATGAGCGCCACCAGCGCCAGCCCCGTCTCCACCTGCACCTTGCACAGCTGGCCAAGCTCTGCCAGCACCTTGTCGCCGAGGATGGGCTCGCCGTTGCTCTGGTTGCCGGTGTGATCCAGGGTGAGCGACACGCTCACCTCCGAGGTGGTGATGAGATCCACCGAGATGCGGTGGCGGGCCAGGATGCCGAACACCTCGGCCAGAAAACCGTAGGCGTGGAACATGTTGAGGCTGTGCAGGGTGACCAGCACCTGGTTGCGGCGCAGGGCCACGGCGCGAAACAGCGGATTGGTGCGAGTGCTGGCGCGGATCCAGGTGCCGCCGGCGGCCGGATCCTTGCTGGAGCCGACAAACACCGGGATGTCCTGGCGCACCGCCGGCTGCAAGGTGGCCGGGTGCAGCACCTTGGCGCCGAAGGTGGCCATCTCGGCCGCCTCCACGAAGCTGATTTCGGGGATGGGGCGGGCTCGGGTGACCAGGCGCGGATCCGTGGTGTAGATGCCGGGCACGTCGGTCCAGATCTCGATGGTTCCGGCGTCGAGTGCCTCGGCCAAGAGGGCCGCGCTGTAGTCGGAGCCGCCCCGGCCGAGGGTGGTGGTGCGCCCATCGCCGTCGGCACCGATAAAGCCCTGGGTGATGATGAGGCTGTCGCCAAGCAGGGGGCCCAGCTCGGCCTGGCAGAGGGTGCGGGTGGCGGTCAGATCCACACTGGCCTTGCCAAAGCGGCTGTCGGTGCGCAGCAGCTGGCGCGCATCCTGCCAGCAGGCCTTGACGCCACGCTGGCGCAGCAGTTCGGTAAAGAGGCGGGTGGACATCAGCTCGCCGCAGGCGATGAGCCTGTCGGCCAGCTCGGCATCGGTGTGCAGATGGGCCTGGCGTGCCATGGTGCGGATTTCGCCGAGCTGGCCGTGGATGAGGTCGCTCAGATCGCCTGGGTCGCCCAGCTCCGTCAGAATGGCCTGCTGGATCTCGGTGAGCCTGACCAGTTGCGCCTCCTGGCCTGCCTCGTCCAGATCGCCCTGAGCCAGTGCCACCAGCAGGTTGGTGACGCCGGCGCTGGCGCTCAGCACCACCACCCGGGTGGCCGGGTTGGCCAGCACCACATCGGCGCAGTTGTTCATGGCTGCCGCGTTGGCGACGCTGGTTCCGCCAAACTTGGCGACATTGATCGGGCTCATTGCTTACTCCTGTCTTAATATGAAAATCCGGATCCATCGGGCAAAAAGAGAGGAGGAGGCTGAAAATGGCAGGAATGATCGAAGCTATCCCGGCCAGAAGCACTCCACCCGCAGAGCCCATCCCGTACCCGCCCCTGACGGGGCGCGGTGGGGGATGACCACTACCGATGACAACCCGGGGGATTCAGCCCCCGCAGCCGACACTGAGGTATCCAGTTGCCTCAGATGTCTCGGCGCTGCTCCCCCTGACCCAAGTTCACCGGACACTGGTGTCCTCCCTCGGGCTGCCTGGGCAGCGCTCCTCTTCTGGCTCCACCAGGGCGGTGGAGTGCATTTAGAAATACCTTGCGTTGGATTGCACTGTCAATCGAGTTTGTGAAAAAGTTCAAAAAGTCAGCCAAGCCAACGCAAAATCAATGGCTTATACGATTGCCTTTGACAAAACCTTGGAGCGACGCTGCCAGTTGTAGAGGCGCTGGCGCGCCACCGGCAGATCTTCCACCTCCAGCGGATCGAAGCCCCGTTCCCGGAACCAGTGAATGGAGCGGGTGGTGAGTACGAACAGGCGGCGGATGCCGAGTCGCTTGGCCCGCTCGGCCACCTTGGCCACCAGCTGATCCCCCCGGTTGGAGTTGCGGTAGTCGGGGTGGATGGCGACGCAGGCCATCTCCGCCATCGCTTCTTCCATGAAGCAGTAGAGCGCCGCGCAGCCGATGATGAGGCCGTCGCGCTCGATGATGGTGAACTTGTCGATCTCCATCTCCAGCTGCTCGCGGGAGCGGCGTACCAGAATACCTTCCTCCTCTAGCGGGCGGATGAGATCCAGGATGCCGCCAATATCCTCGATGGTGGCGGCGCGCGCCTGCTCGGCGCTTTCGCGCACGATCTGGGTGCCGAGGCCGTCGCGGCTGAACAACTCCTGCAGCATGGCGCCGTCATCCTGATAGCTCACCAGGTGGGAGCGGGGCACGCCGCCGCGGCAGGAGGCGATGGCCGCGCGCAGGTAGCGGGCGGTGCCGGACATCTCTTCCCCCGCCTGCTCCAGCTCCACCAGCAGCTCTTCGGCCTGCTCGGGGAAGAGCTCGGAGATGGCTTCGCCGTGGCGATCCATCACCCCCTGGGTGCTGCTGAAGCAGATGAGTTTGTCCGCTTTCAAATCCACCGCCACCCGGCGGGCCACCTCTTCCGAACTCAGGTTGAAGCTCTCGCCGGTGACCGAGCAGCCGATGGGGGAGATGAGCACCAGGCTCTTCTGATCCAGCTGGCGGGTGATCCCCTCCACGTCGATGCGGCGTACCCGGCCGCTGTGGCAAAAATCGATGCCGTCATCCACCCCGAGCGGCTGGGCGGTGACGAAGTTGCCGCTCACCACGCTGATGCGGGCCCCCTGCATGGGAGTGTTGGCGAGCCCCATGGAGAGCTGGGCGGTGATGTCGTACTGCAACCCACCGCACACCTGCTTGATGATGGCGAAGCTCTCGTCATCGGTGACCCGGATGCGCTTGTGGTACTGGGCCTCGATGCCGGCACGGGCCAGCGCCTCGTCGTTTTGCGGACGGGAGCCGAACACCAGCACCAGGCGTATCCCTAAGGTCTGCAGCAGGGCGATATCGCTGACGATGTTGGCGAAATTGGGGTGGCAGAGGGCTTCCCCCCCCATCATCAGCACGAAGGTGGCGCCTCTGTGCACATTGACGTAGGGGGTAGACTGCCGAAAGGCATAGACCAGGCTGGGTTCGCGTTCACGCACTTGAGGCTTCTTCCATAAAAAAACAGCAATAGGCTCAATATATGAAAATAAATGCACAAATCAAGACTAAATATTGATTTGACGTGATTTTGTCATCGTGGCGGTCAGGCGGCCCGAACAGCGGGAACACCAGGTGGGGCAGGGGTGTCAGCGGTGTGAGGGTACGCCTCAGGTTGATCCCGGCCCATAAACTGTTATCTTCGATATTCCTTTTCGTCAGCTGTGCGATCGCACAGGTTTTTATACAAGGACAGGGTGCATGGAACAGATTATTTCGCCGGCAGACGCGCTGCCGGGACGCCGCGAGGCGATGGTGATTGGCCAGCAGCATGCGGTCAATGGTCACCCGACTCAGGGACCCTGGCCTGAAGGGATGGCGGTGGCCTGGTTCGGCATGGGCTGCTTCTGGGGGGTGGAACGCCTGTTCTGGCAACAGCCCGGGGTCTACTCCACCGCCGCCGGCTATCAGGGCGGGGTGACCCAGAATCCCACCTACAAGGAGGTGTGCAGCGGATTGACCGGCCATGCCGAGACGGTGCAGGTGGTGTTTGATCCCAAGGTGATCAGTTACGGCGACCTGCTCAAGCTGTTCTGGGAGCAGCACGATCCGGCTCAGGGCATGCGCCAGGGCGGTGACATCGGCACCCAGTACCGCTCCGTCATCTTCTTCGGGGACGACACCCAGGAGGCGATTGCCCAGCAGAGTCTGGCTGCCTATCAGCAGGCGATGACGGCGAGCGGTGACGGGCGCACCATCACCACCCGCATTCTGCCGCTGGCGCCCTTCTATTACGCCGAGGATTACCATCAGCAATATCTGGAGAAGAATCCGGACGGGTATTGCGGCCTGGGTGGCATCGGTGTCTGCCTGCCACCGAGCCTCAACCGCTAGGTGAAGATGACGGGTATCTGTTACTTGTCATTGATGGTGAAAAGAAAAAGGCCGCGTTTGCGGCCTTTTTATCGGGTTTTGTCAGGAGAGTGAAAAAAATCATAAAAAAATGTATCATGAGCGGGAACTAAATTGAACCCGCTTTGCCTAACCTAGTAGCCACCATGGATGGCGGCTAAGACCAGACACATTTCTTGCCTCGAAAATTCATAAAAGTCATTGAAAAGCTTGATGAGTTGAAATGATAGCAAGCAGGGCTGCCCGTTGAAGGCGGCCCTTTTCATGTTTGCGGTGCGGAAAATTTGCGGGGGAGTGGCGAACTTGGCGTTCGCCATTGTGATCAGCTGATGGCGCCGTCAAACAGGTTCTTGATGAGGTCGATGAACTCTTCGAGGAAGGCTTTCTGCTCCGGGGTCGGGGCGCGCAGCCAGACGGCGGAGAGCACCTCTTCCAGATCGGCCACCACCGCATCGGCTTCCTGCATGATCACGAAGCGCAACTTGGGATCGAGCTGCGGGTTCTGCTCGCAAATGGCCATCAGGTTGCTGGCCACCCGGCCACTCACCAGATCTTCGATGGTCTGTTCACCACTGCTCTGTTGCTGGGTTTCAAACAGTCCCAGACTCTCCACCAGATACTCAATCAGGGCGATATAGCCTTCGCTTTCTACAACCATGGCGGCCTCAATCCTCAACAATACGAAAAACTGTGCGTATTTTAGTGGCTGGACCTAGCTTGGCAAGCGGCAGTGCAGGCGATAACGGATAAAACCGACCCCGCCACGTTCCACGCTCTCCAATCCGGTCAGCTCAAAGCCATACCGTAAAAATAGCCCATAGCTGAAGGCGCTGGCTTCCGTTGTCAGCTGTGTGAGTCCGAGCCGTTTTGCCTCGGCGAGGGCCGCAGCCAGCAGCAGGCCGCCATAGCCCCGGCGCGGGTGATCGGCGCTCACATAGAGCAGGCTGAGGTGGCCATCCTGACTCAGGGTGACGAAACCGAGTGGCTCGCCGCCTTGCTCCAGCACCCAGCCGTGGTGCTCGCGCAGCTGGCCGGCAAAGCCGGGATGATGGGCGCCGAGGGCCCACTGCTCCACCTGCTCCGGGCTGTAGTGCTGCGGGCCAATCCTTCGCACCGACTGCTCGAACAGGGCGCAAAGGGCGGGGATGTGCTGCTCGTTCAGCTGGACGAGCCTGGGCTCTGCCGCCATGGCGGGGCTCATCGCTGCGGCGCCTGCGGACGCTTGGCCTTGGGCAGACCGGCCACCACCCGCTCGTAGGAGTGATGCACCCAGCCCTGCCAGAGATCGTCGGCCAGGCCGTCGCTGAAGGTGACCGTGTTCCAGTGCTGCTTGTTCATGTGCCAGCCCGGTTTGACCTCGGGGTGGAGTTCGCGCAGCAGCAGGGCCAGCTCGGGTTCGCACTTGAGGTTCAGCCGTAGCGGCTCGGCCTGCCAGTCCAGCAGGGCAAACATTTTGCCGGCGATGCGATAGACCAGGATCTCTGGGCCGAAGGGGGTATCCTCCTGAGCGCCCGGCAGGGTCAGCAGAAAGGATCTCAAACGGGTCAACTCCATGGTCATGCTCCTGGCCGCTTGCGGTGCAAACGTATTAGTCGGGTGAAAAAATCTGCTAAGATGCGCGCCTACTATACCCCAATGCCGTCGATGAGGGAGTCGCAAGATGCTGTATCACAAGACCTTCGAGCTGGGTCCCGAGCGGGATTGGGTAGTATTCGTGCACGGGGCGGGCGGCAGCTCCTCCATCTGGTTCAAGCAGTTGCGCGCCTATCGCGAACACTTCAACGTGCTGCTGCTGGACCTGCGCGGCCACGGCCAGTCCCACAAGCTGCAGCAGGTGATCAAGGGCCACTACAGCTTTCGGGCGGTGACCGAGGATATCCTGCAACTGCTCGATCACCTCAACATTCGCCGCGCCCACTTCGTCGGCATCTCCCTTGGCACCATCCTCATTCGCCATCTGGCGGAGCTCTGCCCCGAGCGGGTCAAGAGCATGGTGCTGGGCGGCGCCATTTTGCGGCTCGACATCCGCTCGCGGGTGCTGGTACAGCTCGGCCGCCTCGGCCAGCACATCCTGCCTTACATGTGGCTCTACCGGCTGTTTGCCTTCATCATCATGCCCCGTCAGCACCATCAGGAGTCGCGCAACCTGTTCGTGCGCGAGGCGCGCAAATTGTGCCAAAAAGAGTTCAAGCGCTGGTTTCGCCTCGCCACCGAGGTGAACCCCTTGATGCGCTACTTCAAGGAGCGGGCCCTGCCCATTCCGACCCTCTATGTGATGGGGGAGGAGGATCACATGTTCCTGGCGCCGGTGCGCGAGCAGGTGGCGCGTGATCCCTACAGCCGGCTCGAGATCATCGACGGTTGCGGCCACGTCTGCAACGTGGAGCGGCCCGAGCACTTCAACCGCCAGTCGCTGGCCTTTCTCACCGCCCAGCCCGGCTGAATCGGCGCCAGCCGCCGATTTGATGCGGCCCTGGTGGCTTGAGCCTGTGAGGCAATGTCAGGTTTTGGCCGCCAATCTCCGGGTGCTAGTCCACTACTACCCGGCGGGCTGAGCCCTTGGTTACCCTGTGACTCCCATCACCAAGGAGTCCCTATGACCAAACTCATCCACACCATGATCCGGGTTCGCGACCTGGATAGATCCGTGCGTTTCTACCGCGAGGCCCTCGAGCTGGAAGTGCGGGAGCACTTCCCCTTCGATGGTTTTTCCCTCACCTACCTTGCCAATGATCAGAGTGGCTTCGAGCTCGAATTGACGCACAATCAGGGCCAGGCCGAGCCCTACAGCCACGGCAACGGCTATGGCCATCTGGCGGTGACGGTGGAAAACATCGAGGCGGCGCATCAGCGTCTGACGGCGCTGGGTCTGGCCCCTGCGCCGGTCAAGGCGATGCACCATGAGGGCACCCTGCTGACCCGACTGTTCTTTTTGACCGACCCCGACGGTTACCAGATCGAGTTCATCGAGCGGGCCGGCCGCTTCGCCTGAACTTGAAGCGTGGAATAGGAAGGGGCCGCAGCCTGGTGCTGCGGCCCTTTTTTCATGAGGAAGGAAAAGGCTCCTCAGGCGGCGACGTCCGGCTCCTGTCTTGCTTCCAGATGAACCAGGCAGGAGCAGCGCAGCAGGGAGGCAAAGTTGCTCATCTCCATGCCGTTGCCGAGCGCCTCCTGATAGAGCTCGGAGAGAAACAGCCCCATGGAGCGCCCCTGGGCCTGGCAGAGCTGCTCCAGGATGGTCCAGAACTTGTTTTCCAGCCGGATGCTGGTGCTGTGGCCGCAGATCCGCACCGAGCGGGTGGTGCAGGCGTAGTGACTGGGATCCTGGCCGGAGAAGACGGTGCACATGGGCTGGTCCTGAGCGGTAAAGGGGAGGGCCATGGTAGGCAACTCTGCCGCCTGGGTCAAAAAAGCCCCTCCGTTGATACGGGATGACCGCCACCCCCCGTCAGCCAAAATAGTGGGCAATGTCGAGGTAGCGCTGGCGGATGTGCTCGATCAGCAGCCGGATCTTGCGCGGCGGCTGGCGGGTAAAGGGGTAGACGGCGTAGATGCCGAGCTTCTTGCCTACCTGATCGGGGAAGAGATCCACCAGCTCGCCATTCATCAGGTCGTGATAGACCAGGCAGCGCGGCACATAGACGATGCCGCGTCCCCCCAGCGCCGCCTTGCGCAGGGCGCCGGCGTTGTCGGTGCAAAAGCTGCCCGATACCGACAGCAGATAGTTGCCCTCTTCCCCCTTGAAGGCCCACTCCGAGGCCCCCGTGCTCTGGTAGGCGTAGCGCAGGCAGTTGTGGGTGAGCAAGTCAGACGGCTCGCGCGGCGCCCCGAAGCGGCGCACGTAGGCGGGGGCGGCGCAGATCACCCACTGGGAGTCGAGGATGTGGCGGGCAATGAGGCTCGAGTCATCCAGATAACCGGTGCGAATGACCAGGTCGAACCCCTCTTCCACCAGATTGACGAAGCGGTTGTCCAGCGACATCTCCACCGTGAGCCCAGGGTGTTGCTGGCAAAAATCGGCCACCGCATCGGCCAGCAGCAGCTCGCCGGAGATGGTGGGCACCGACATCCGCACATGACCGCTCACCTTTTCACCAAAACCCGCCACCGCGTCGAAGGCGTCCAGTGCGGCGGCCTTCACATTTTTGGCACCCTGATAGAGCTCCTTGCCCGCCTCGCTCAGGGTGAGCCGGCGGGTGGTGCGATAGAGCAGCTGCACCCCGAGATCTTCCTCCAGGCGCCCGATCCGTTTACTAACTACCGAATTTGTCAGGGAATTTTGTTCAGCCACCTTGCTGAAGGAACCGGCCTCCACCACCTGGGCGAAGAGGATGAGGTCGTCGGTACTGGCCATATTGATCAACTTTTGGAACGAATGTTGTTCATTATTTCCATATATCACGAAAAAGGAACAGGGTAAGGTCACGTCCGCTTAACAAAACAACAACAAGGTGCGCCTCTGCACCGCTCGGACAAGGACGCAATGATGACAGACACCCTGCTGGCCCTGGTGGCCTTCTCGCCGATCCTAGTGGCCGCCGTGCTGCTGGTCGGCCTCAACTGGCCCGCCAAGCGCGCCATGCCCGTCGCCTTTTTGTTGACCGTGTTCATCGCCCTGTGGGGCTGGCAGATGAGCCCGACCCGGGTCTTTGCCTCCACCCTGCAGGGGCTGGTGATCACGGTGACCGTGCTCTGGATCGTGTTCGGCGCCATCCTGATGCTCAACACCCTCAAGCACACCGGCGCCATCAGCGCCATTCGCGGCGGCTTTACCAACATCTCGCCGGACCGGCGCATCCAGGCCATCATCATCGCCTGGTGCTTCGGCGCCTTTATCGAAGGGGCCTCCGGTTTTGGCACTCCGGCTGCCATCGCGGCGCCGCTGCTGGTGGCCATCGGCTTTCCGGCGCTGGCCGCGGTGCTGCTCGGCATGATGATCCAGTCCACCCCGGTCTCGTTCGGTGCGGTGGGTACCCCCATTCTGGTGGGGATCAACAAGGGGCTCGACAGCCAGGCCATCGGCCAGACCTTGAGCGCCGGTGGCAGTAGCTGGGACATCTACCTGCAACAGGTGACCACCAACGTGGCCCTTATTCACGCCACCGTCGGCACCCTGATGCCGGTGCTGATGGTGATGATGCTGACCCGCTTCTTCGGCCGCCACCGCAGCTGGACCGAGGGGCTCGCCATCCTGCCGTTTGCGATTTTTGCCGGGCTCGCCTTCACCGTGCCCTATGCCCTGACCGGCATGCTGCTTGGCCCCGAGTTCCCGTCCCTCATCGGCGGCCTGGTGGGGCTGGCCCTGGTGGTGACGGCGGCGCGAGCCGGTTTTCTGGTGCCGAAATCCAGCTGGGATTTCGCCCCCGAACAGGAGTGGCCCGCCGAGTGGCTGGGTTCCCTCAAGCTCGATCTCAAAGAGGCCGCCGCCCGCCCCATGTCGCTGCTGCTGGCCTGGCTCCCCTATGTGGCGCTGGCCCTCCTGCTGGTGGCCAGCCGGGTGAGCCCGGAATTCAAGGCCAGCCTCTTGTCGGTGAGCCTTGCCTTCACGGATCTGCTGGGGGAGAAGGGGGTCAGCGCCTCCATTGAGCCGCTCTACCTGCCGGGGGGCCTGCTGGTGCTCTGCGCCCTGCTCGCCACCTTGTTGCAATCGCGCTCTCTCGCCCCCTTCGGGAGGGCTCTTGGGGAGTCCAGCCGCACCCTGATCGGCGCCGGCTTCGTGCTGATCTTCACCGTGCCCATGGTGCGCATCTTCATCAACTCCGGCGTCAACGGGGCGGATCTCGCCAGCATGCCGGTGACCACCGCGAACTTCGCCGCCGGGCTGGTGGGGGAGTTCTTCCCGGCGCTCAGCGCCACTATCGGCGCGCTGGGGGCCTTTATCGCCGGCTCCAACACGGTGTCGAACATGATGTTCAGCCAGTTCCAGTTTGAAGTGGCGCAGACCCTGGGGGTCTCCACCGCCGCCATGCTGGCGCTGCAGGCGGTGGGCGCGGCGGCCGGCAACATGATTGCCATTCACAACGTGGTGGCGGCGTCGGCCACCGTGGGGCTGCTCGGCCGTGAGGGGGCGACGCTACGCAAGACCGCGCTGCCGACCCTCTACTACCTGCTGGCCACAGGCCTGATCGGGCTGGCGCTCATGTACAGCTTCCACATCTCGGACGCACTGCTGCAGCTCAAGTAAGGAGAGCAAGTGATGAAGGTAATGCGGGTCTATCCGGCCAAGCCGGCCGATGTCTATCTCTACGCCACCTGTCTGGTGGACCTGTTCGACCCGGTGGCGGGGCTCGATGCCATCGCCCTGCTCGAGCGGGAAGGGATAAGGGTGCACTTTGTCGAGAAACAGACCTGCTGCGGGCAGCCGGCCTACACCTCGGGCCATGAAGAGGAGGCGCGCCAGGTGGCGCAAAGCCAGATGGCGCTCTTCCCCGAGCCCTGGCCGGTGGTGGTGCTGTCGGGCTCCTGTGGCGGCATGATGCACCATCACTATGCGCGCCTCTTTCCCGAGCGCCGCGAGGTGGCGGCGTTTTGCGAGCGGGTGTTCGAGCTCACCGAGTTTCTGGCCCAGGTCTGCCGGGTGTGCTGGCACGGGGTGGGGAGGGCGAGCATCGTCATGCACACCTCCTGCTCGGCCCGGCGCGAGATGCAGGTGCACAGCCGGGCCCGTGCCCTGCTGGGCCAGCTCGATGGGGTCACCTTGCATGAGCAGGCCTACGAGAGCGAGTGCTGCGGCTTTGGCGGCACCTTCTCGGTGCGCCATCCCCACATCAGCCAGGCCATGGTGGAGGACAAGACCCGCCACCTGCTGGCCACCGGCGCCGACACCCTGGTGAGCGCCGACTGGGGGTGCCTGCTCAACATCAAGGGCTCCCTGGCCTATCAGGGCAAGACACTGCCCGCCATGCATCTGGCCAGCTTCCTGCTCGCCCACAGCAAGCGGTTGTCAGACAAAGAGGAGGCCCATCATGAGTGAGCACACCAAGTATTCGCCGCGCCGCTTCCATCCCCAGGCCGAGGCGGCCCTGGCCGACCCCGTGCTGCGCCAGAATTTTCGCGGTGCCATGGATTACCTGCGCGGCAAGCGGCGGGATGCCTTCTCTGACCCCGCCGAAGAAGCGGCGGTGCGCGATGCGGCGGAGCAAATTCGCCAGCGCTGTCTCTCGCGCCTGCCGGAACTCTTGGAGCAGCTCGAAACCAACTGCGAGCGCAACGGCATCCGGGTGCACTGGGCCCAGACACCGGCCGAGGCCAACACCATCATCCTCGGCATCGCCCAAAAACATGGGGTGAGCTCCATCGTCAAGGGCAAGTCCATGGTGAGCGAGGAGGTGGGGTTCAACCACGAGATGGCGCGCCACGGTATCCGCTGCCTTGAGAGCGACATGGGGGAGTTTATCGTCCAGCTCGATGGCGATACCCCGTCCCACATCATCATGCCCGCCATCCACAAGAACAAGCAGGAGGTGAGCGACACCTTTGCCGGCAATCTGGCGGATTTCACCCCCACCACCGACGTGGACGAGCTGATCCAGACCGGGCGGCGGGCCTTGCGTGAAGAGTTTCGCCGTGCCGGCATGGGGCTCTCCGGCGTCAACTTCGCGGTGGCGGAGACCGGCAGCCTGTGCCTCGTCGAGAACGAGGGAAACGGGCGCATGTGCACCACGGTGCCGAAAGTGCACGTGGCCATCACCGGCATCGAGAAGGTGGTGGAGTTTTTATCCGATGTGCCGCCGCTTTATAGCGCCCTGACCCGCTCGGCCACCGGCCAGGCCATCACCACCTACTTCAACGTCATCAGCGGCCCGCGCCGGGCAGGGGAGCTGGATGGCCCGGACGAGGTGCACCTGGTGCTGCTCGACAACGGCCGCAGCCAGGCTTACCGGGACGAGGAACTGCGCAAGACCTTGCAGTGCATCCGCTGCGGCGCCTGCATGAACCACTGCCCGGTCTACACCCGCATCGGTGGCCACGCCTACGGCACCATCTACCCGGGCCCCATCGGCAAAATCATCTCCCCCCACCTGCTGGGGCTGGAAAGCACCCAGGATCTGGTGACTGCATCCAGCCTGTGCGGTGCCTGCGGCGAGGTGTGCCCGGTGCGCATCCCCATTCCCGACCTGTTGCAGCGCCTGCGCCGGGAGGCCAAACACGACGCACAGCCCGGCCACGAACCGCTGGCGGGGCAGGGGGTGGCCAAGAGCCGGCTCGAGACCCTCGCCATGCAGGGCTTTGCCTTTGCCGCCACCCACCCGCGCCTCTATCACGCCGCGACCGGGGTGGCCGGTCGCCTGCGGGGCTTGATGCCCAAACACCTGGGCCCCTGGACCCAGTGCCGCGAAGCCCCCAAACCCGCCCCCCAGAGCCTGCACGCCCTGCTGCGCAAGAAGAAGGAGTCCTGAGATGTCGAGCAAAGAGGCCATATTAAGCCGCCTGCGCGGCGCCGCTACCCCCATAGCCCACGCCCCCCATGGCTGGCAGCCATGGCACGGGGCCGATGACGGCGCGCGGCGCGAGCGCTTTGTTGCCGGGATCAGCGCCAGCCACGCCGAGATCCTCACCGTCAAGGAGGCAAACCTTGCCCGGGATCTGGCCGCCTGGCTGGATGAAGAGGGAGTGACGAGTCTGGCTTGTGGCCAGGGCGGCCGCTGGCAAGCGGCGGTCGCGGCCGCCTGCGCCGGGCGCTCTGTGCTGACCCCGGCGGGGGAGTTTGCCGGCTGGAAGGACGATCTGTTCGACGTCTGTCAGGCGGGCATCACCCACTGCGCGGGCGCCATCGCCGATACCGGCACCCTGGTGTTGCTGCCGGATGGCGGCGAGCCGCGCACCTTGTCCCTGGTGCCCCCCTGCCATATCGCCCTGCTGGCGGCCTCCACCATCGCCGACAACCTGGCGGGGCTGGTGGCGGCCGGGCGCTGGCAGCAGGCCATGCCCACCAACCTGCTGTTGGTCTCCGGCCCCTCCAAGACCGCCGACATCCAGCAGACCCTGGCCTACGGCGCCCACGGCCCGAGCCGCCTGCTGGTAGTGCTGGTGGAGGATTGCTGATGCCCTGGAATGAATTTGACGCTTCCGTGCTCTCGCGTATCCCGCCGGAGCGGCTGGTGAGCGACCCTGATCTTCGGCTGGCCCACGGCACGGACGCCAGCTTCTACCGGCTGGTGCCCGAGCGCATCGTGCGCCTCGACTCCTTGGATGAGGTGCGCTTCGTGCTGGCGGTGTGCCGCGAATTGAGCCTGCCGTGCACCTTTCGCGCCGCCGGCACCAGCCTCTCGGGCCAGGCCCTGAGCGATTCGGTACTCATCACCCTGACCGACAGCTGGCGCGGCCACCGCATTCTGGACGAGGGGGCGCGCATTGCCCTGCAACCCGGGGTGATCGGCGCCGATGCCAACCGCTATCTGGCGCCTCTGGGGCGCAAGATTGGACCGGATCCCGCCTCCATCAACGCCTGCAAGCTGGGCGGCATCGCCGCCAACAACGCGAGCGGCATGTGCTGCGGCACCGCCCACAACAGCTATCACACCCTGCACGCCATGACCTTGCTGCTGGCCGATGGCACCGTGCTGGACAGCGGCGACCCCCACAGCCGCGCCGCCTTGGCGGCCAAGCGTCCGGAGCTGCTCTCGGGGCTCGCCGCCCTGCGCGCCGAGGTGCTGGCAAATGAGGCGCTTGCCGCCAAGATTCGCCACAAGTACCGGCTCAAGAACACCACCGGCTACGCCATCAATGCCCTGCTCGACCATGAGGACCCTATCGATATCCTCACCCGCCTGATGATCGGCTCGGAGGGGACCCTCGGTTTTATCGCCGAGGTGGTGCTCGACACCGTGCCGGAATACCCCCACAAGGCCTCGGCCCTGCTGGTGTTCCGGGACGCCGAGCAGGCCTGTCTGGCCACCTCGCGCCTGAAAAGTGCGCCGGTGGCGGCGGTGGAGCTGATGGATGGACGATCCCTTCACTCGGTGGCGGGCAAGCCCGGCCTGCCGGGCTTTATCAAGACGCTGGTGGCTGCCTGCGCCTTGCTGATCGAAGTGCATGGGGAATCGAAAGAGGAGCTGGTGGATCGCTGCGAGCAGGTGATGGCCATGGCGGCCGAGTTTGCTCAGGTCGCCTCTGTGCCTTTTACCGGCGACAGCGCTGGCCTCTGGGCCATTCGCAAGGGGCTCTTCCCGGCGGTGGGGGCGGTGCGCACCACCGGCACCACCGTCATCATCGAGGATGTCGCCTTTCCCATCGAGCGTCTGGCCGAAGGGGTGGCAGGGCTGCAAGCCTTGTTCGATCGCTTTGAATACGCTGAAGCCATCATCTTTGGCCACGCGCTGGAGGGAAACCTGCACTTCGTCTTTACCCAGGGTTTTGACGATCCGGCGCAGGTGGCCCGCTACGGCGCCTTTATGGATGCGGTGGCCGAGCTCGTCGCCGTGCGCTTTGGCGGGTCCCTCAAGGCCGAGCACGGCACCGGCCGCAACATGGCCCCCTATGTGGAGCTCGAATGGGGGCCGGAGGGGATGGCGCTGATGCGCCGCATCAAGGCGCTGCTGGACCCGGATGGCTTGCTTAATCCCGGCGTCATCATCAACGACGACCCCAGAGCCCACCTGGCCCATCTCAAGCCCATGCCGGCGAGCGATGCCATCGTGGATCCGTGCATCGAGTGCGGCTTTTGCGAGGCGGTCTGCCCCTCGCGCACCCTGTCCCTCTCGCCGCGCCAGCGCATCGTGCTCTATCGCGAACTGGCCCGCCGCAATCGTGCCGATGAGCCCTCCCGCGAGCTGGCCCGGCTGTTTGACTATCAGGGCATCGACACCTGCGCCGCGACTGGGCTCTGCGCCGATCGCTGCCCGGTCGGCATCAACACCGGAGCGCTCATCAAGAAGCTGCGCACTGACAAATACCGGCGCTTCGTGCCCATTGCCCGCTGGAGCGCCGATCACTTCGCCGGCGTTACCCGCACCGCCCGTGGGGCCCTCGGCCTCAAAGCCATTGCCGGCAAGGTGTTGGGAGACAAGGCGCTGGCCGGATTGGTAAACGGGGTTCGCCATCTGAGCGGGCAGCGCACGCCCGCCTGGTTGCCGACCCTGCCGGGGCCGAGCCGCTACCAGTGGTCGCAAGGGGAGGGGTGCAATGATGGTTCACGCGAACGCGCTGTGGTCTATCTGCCGTCGTGCGCCAGCCGGGTATTCGGCCAGCAGGAGGATGCCCCGTCACTGCCGGATGTGGTGTTATCCCTGCTCAATAAAGCGGGCTGCCGGGTCATCGTGCCGGCGAGAGTTGAGGGGCTCTGCTGCGGCATGCCCTATGACAGCAAGGGGATGACAGAGGTGGCAGCCGCCAAGCGTACGGAGCTGGCGGCTGCGCTGTGGCAGGCAAGCGAGCAGGGGCGCTGGCCCGTGCTGCTCGACACCAGCCCCTGCGTGCAGCGACTGCTCTCGGGGGCGCTCGGCAAGGGCCTTCGGGTGTTCGAACCTTCCGCCTTTGTGCTGGAACACCTGCTGCCCCACCTTGAGCTGACCCCCATTGATGAGACAGTGATGCTCCATATCACCTGCAGCAGCCGGCGCATGGGGCTGGGGGAGAAGATGCTGGCGGTAGCTCGCACCTGCGCCCGCGAGGTGATAGTTCCCGAGCATATCCAGTGCTGCGGCTTTGCCGGCGACAAGGGGTTGATGACCCCGGAGCTCAACGCCGCCGCCCTCGCCAGCCTGCCCGCCCAGGTACCCAGGGATTGCCGCCAGGGATTCAGCAACAGCCGTACCTGTGAAATGGGGCTCAGCCAGCACGCCGGCATTCCCTATCACAGCATCCTCTATCTGGTGGATCAGGCGGCGAGATGAAAAATTTGGCAGAATTTTATCTGTCGAACATACCATCCTGCTCAACGTTTTTATAAAAAAGACACCGGTTTCGGCCGGTGTCTGAGAATAAAAATTTTAGTTTTCAGAGAGGCTAACCTAAGTCAACTCATTAATGGCTCTCTGATGATATAGATACAATTAAGTTTTTATGTTACATATCAACCTTATTATATAAGTTTACTGACATGAATTCTTTGAAAGCAGAGGCGATGCTGTATCAACAAACCATTTTGTTGCTGCTACAAAAATGGTTTTTTCTCTTAATCTATCGCCATTAAGACTATAGCGTTGTGTTACTACGCGACCAGAACTATCTATTATACTTTCTGCTTTATACATATCTGCAGCATTGTTTGTGTTTTGAAAGTCAATTAGCCCTTGTTCATTAAATTTTTCAGCAATACCGGGGGTAGCTCTGGCATAAATATAGTTGTCTTTAAAAGAAATGGCTGATGGTGATATTGAAGAGTTCCAGTAATTATTGTGTGGTCCATTTCCAGAAATGATTACTTTCACATCATAACCATTCTCTATATATGTTTTTAATGCGCATAATTCACCATAAACAACATTGCCAGAGTTGTCCGTTTCATATGCTTTATGCCAGTCAGCCTGTGCAGAAAGAGAACATGTCATCATAATAAATAGCATTGATTTTTTCATACGTGCTCCATTGTGGTTAATTATGCCACATAGCGTGGTTTTATTTGTGTTTTTTGATTTCGCTTAGTTTTAATTTGTCTGGATTTCTATATGTAGGGTAGTAAATTAATGGCATATTCATATCTTAATGGACATTAAGTAAATTTAATAAAATATCTGTGGTTTATTTTCACGGTTCCATTCGTGAGTGTTAATAAACCCTTGTTGCTATCCAGTCAGATGCTTTCATAAATTCGCACTGGTAATGTCTCGTATGGGTACTGCATTAAATCATTACCTATTTAGTAAGTAAAATAAAATTAGTATTTTGAAGGTTTTACAGTGTTCAGGAACCTAGTGTTGGGAAGAAATGTAAAGGAGACAGGTCGATGATCAATATGTGAAAAAAATTTAAGTCCACAATTCCAATGGTGGCTAAGCCTATGCCTTACTTGTGAGCGTTGGTTCACCCGTAGAATTTAGTAACTTAGTCACCGGCCATCTCCGATAGCCAACACCACTAGCGTCTACCGGGATGGGGATGCTTTTTCAGGTAGTCAGAATCGCTACTCATTGTCTACAGCCACACGAATCAATGGCTGTCGCTGTTAGAGTCTAGTTATCGCTTTATCAACAAATGCCTTGTAACAGCTGGTTACAGATCTTGCGTCGACCGGCGAACCCTTCCTCCAGTAAATTCAGCGGCGATTGAATGCACCTCACATAACAAAGCAATTGCAAGGAACAAGAGTCATGAGAATGCACCACAAAGCCATGCTGGCCATCGCCTGCACCGCCGCCCTGTCCGCCTGTGACAGCGAGAAGGCGGCCAACAGCATCGCCAAGCGCGCGCCGCTGCCGTTGCCCGATGCCGGCGTCTATGAGGCAAACCTGCTCAGCCGCAACGGCGATCAGGGGCCGCTCAAGATGATCAAGGGACTGGAAGGATTGGCGCTGGTCTATCCCAAGGGGGATGGTGAGCAGCGCTGGGGCGTCTGGGTCGAGAACGACGGCAAGTCGATTACCTCTTCACAATGGATGGGGCAGGCGGCCCAGAAAGAGAACAAGGATGGCATCTATCCGGTGCTGCTGGAGCGCACTTCGGTGCGGGGCAAGCGGCTCGATGCCCAGAGCAACGACCACAACCTCATCAGTTTTCAAGACGAGGCGGTAACCGATCTGGCTGGCAAGGAGGTCAAGCGCTGGACCTTTGACTTCAGCCGTACCGGCACCCAGTTCCGGGATCCGGATCAGAGCACCGCCCTCTATCGCGACTGGAGCGGCCACCTTGCCGTGAACAAGCTCGCCACCCGGACGATCACCAGCGACAGCTGGCGGGTGGCAGAGGACGCCGGCTTTGGCGATGCCATGGTGGGGCTGATCCGCAGCACCAACAACGGCGGCTCCCTGACCCTGGAGATCGAATTTCCCAAGGCGGGCTGTACCCTGACCGGCAAGGGCAATGCAGAGTCTGGCAAGGGGCTCAGCAAGCTTAACCTGAGCGGGTTTGGCAAGTGCAGCTTCAAGCCATCAAGCGATCTCAGCCCGCTTGAGAACAAGTGGATGCTGGGCCTGGGCAAGGCCAAAGAGGGGGCAACGGCCTACGTCACCGCATTCGAGATGCCGGATACCCGCAAGACGACCCTGGTGGTGGGCTTCCCCGAACAGCATGGTCTGATGATGGTGGGTGAAAAATACTGATCATCCTGTGTTATCAATCAGACCCTGGGGCTGCCTAGGGTCTGATTGGCACAATCTTAAAATGTGTCAGGGGAGGATTTAGACTTTATCCAATGCTTTGGTGTCTGATGCATATTTGCACATGGTGGTTGTATTATCAGCGGCATAGTTATAGCTGGTCTCAATATAACTGCCGCGATCGCCAATCAAAATTATATTCACTTTGCTGTTTGGGTTAGGGTAGTGGTTATCACCATCACCGCCATACCAATGACCTTTATTAAGGTCATAGAAATATATATTTCCCAGCACTCTGATTTTCAATATGAATCGTTCAAAATTGGTTGCAACGTTTGCCACTGCTGACTGGCCATTCTTGATGGTCAGTGTCATGAATTGATAAGGGCTTGCTTCGATAATTTCTACATCAACACCCAGGGCATTCACTATGGTTAAACTTCCCATATTATCATCCTCTAATTTGTAGTAATGATGCTATTTTTTAATTTCGAAGAGGCCGGATGGACGACTTAACTTGCCATCAAGGACACTGATGAAATTAAAGGCATGAAGATTTTTCTGATTGCCGATAGATGTTCAACACTCTCTATATAAGTATCAACTGCAAGATCTGACACTTTGCATGCAGTGGATCTCTGCTATTTTGTCTGAGAATAAAAAACCTTTATTTTCAATCTATTAAGTATGGTAAGAGAAAGCCATTCAGAAATCAGGTGAACAAACTCATTTCCGAATATCTGAACAGCTCAATACCCCGTCATCTCCAGATAGCCGACCCCCTTGGCATCCCCCGAGACGGAGACCGCTCCCTCCCAGTAGTCAAAGCGTCCCGTCATGGCCTGATCGGGCTGGCGCGCCTGAATGCGGAGGTTGAGATCCCCGGCCTTAAGCTGCCACTCGATGGGGTAGGGTTGCCCCTTGGGGCCGCGCCAGGTCTTGCCGGGGGTGAGGCGGATCTGCTCAGGATCCAGCACCCGGCTGCTGCCGTCTTGTTCAATCAGGATGCCGTAGCGGTTCTCCGGTTCAGTGCGTCCTGCCTTGGTGCGCAGGCGAAACAGCATCAGCTCGCGGCCATCTTCAAATTGCAGCGAAAACCAGTCCCAGCCCGATTGCCACTGGGCCAATACCGAGCTGCTCCACTCGTGATCAAACCAGCCCTCACCGCTGACGTTGCGGGTCTCGCCATCCAGGGTCAAGGTGCCGCTGATGGTCAGGCGCGGGTAGGAGTAGTAGAAAGAGGCGTTGCCCGGGCTCTTCTCGCTGTAACCCTGTTTGCCCTGCAGCACCGCCGGCTTGGCGGCACTCACCTGCAAATCAAGATCCCCCGCCTTGCTCTGCACCTTGAGGGTGGCGGGAAAAAGCGCCTCTCCTTGAGAGGTAAGCCGCCACTCTTTAAGCCAATACTGGCCGCCGCTGGCACCGGCCAGTCCTGGCCCCTGGCGGCTGGTGCGCTCGTCCTGCTGGTGGCTGCCTTTGCTCAAATCGGTGATGGCGAACTGGGCCAGCCAGAGCTGGGGCGTGAGCCAGGGGTTCTCCGAGGTGATCTCCTGCTCGATGCCTTGGCGAAACAGGGTCCACTGCATGCCGTAGCCGCGCCCCTGCTCGTCTTTCAGGTTGCCGGTGAGATACCACCACTCGGAGCGGTAGTCGGGGTGGGCATCGTGATCCGCGGGCAGGTGGATGGACTGACCCGGCAGGGCCTTTTTGAAGTGATCGTTGCCGCCACCAAGGATGGCGCCCAGATCGTTGGCGCTGATCCCGGCGCCATACAGGGTGCAGATCAGCGCCAGCGAGCAGATGTTGAATGTTTTCATACCACTCTCCTTGCGGCGTACCAGGAGGCAAGCGCACCACAGACAGGGGCGAGCAGGAGCGCCGTGACGGCGTGCAGGGGGGCGGCCTCGAAGGCCAGCCGCCAGCCGAAGGCGCGGGGGTTGACCACCTCAATCAGCACCCAGGCAAGGCCATAACCCACCGGCAGGGCCAACAGCGCGGTGAGCAGCCCCAATCCCGCCCCCTGCCACACCAGCAGCCGGCGGCAGTGGCGTGGGCTCAGGCCAAGGCTTTGCAGGGTCTGCAACTCGCCGCGCCGGGCCAGCCCCAGCACCATAAAGGCCGAGCCGATGCCGACGAAGGCGATCCCCAGGATCAGCAACTTCAATAGCTCGGTCACCACAAAGGTCTGATCGAACACCCTGAGGGCGGCGGCGTGGATGGCAGGGGCGGGCAACAGGTTCACCCGCTCGCCAAACTGGGCCCGCAGGCGATCGGCGAGGCGATCCACGTGCGGGCTGAAGAGGGCCAGGGATTGCACCTTGCCCCCTTCGAAGGCGTGCAGTATCTGCCCCTTGTCGCTGCCGTAATCCTGATAGACGCCGGTGACGGTGAACGTGCGTGGCCCCTGCTCGCCGCTCACCTCGAGGCGCTGGCCCACCTTGACCCCGAGGCGTACCGTCAGCGGTTCGCTCGCCAGCACCTCGTCGGGAGTGGCGGGCCAGCGTCCGGCCAGCAGCGGATAGGCGGCTTTGAGCTCGGGGATAAAGTCCATCTGCGCCCACTCGATGGGCTGCCCCTGCCAGCGGGCCGGGTGCACCGAGCGGCGCGAGGCGGCGCGTACATCCGGCGCGGCGAGGATGGTGTTGAGGGTCTGCTCGCTCAGGGTGCCCTTGCTGCCGGCCACCCCCTTGGGGGCGGTGACATAGAGATCGGCGGCCAGGCGCTGGCCGAGCCAGATCTCCACGCTCGAGCGAAAGCTCGATACCATGACGCCGATGCCGATGGCCGCCGCGATGGCCAGTTGCAGCGCCATCACCGCGATGGCGGTGCGATCCAGGTGATAGAGGGTTTCGGCCACCCCGAGCCGGGCGCTGAGGGAGCCGCGCTCGCGTCGGCGTAGCCGGCCCAGCACGGCGCGCAGCACATCGGGCAGGGCGAGCGCCATGGCCAGCAGCCAGCCGCCGGCCACGAAGAGGGCGCCGCCCAGCCCGCTTTCTGGCCGCCACAGACAGAGGGCGCAGAGCAACAAGATGGCGATGGCGAGCCCCCGACGTTGCCAGGGATGAGCCGGCGGGCGGCTGTTGCCCTCTCGCAGCTCAAGGGGAGATTGGCGCAGCAGTTGCCACCAGCCGGGCAGGTTGGCGGCGAGCGTGCCCAGAAGGCCGATCACCAGCGCCTTGCCAAGGCTCGCGGGGGAGAGGCGCAGCAGATCGATGGGGTTGGGGCCATAGAGATCGGCCAGCGCCTGGGTGAGCTGCCCCATCAGGGCGAGGGCCAGGAGGCTGCCGAACAGCAGCCCGAGCAGGGTACCGATGCTGGCGAGGATCAGGATCTCCAGGGTCAGCCAGCGCAGCAGTCGGCGCGGCGGCATGCCGAGGATGATGAGCTGGGCCAGCTGGGGGCGGCGCACGCTCTGCACGAAGCGCTGGGCGTTGAACACCAGAAAGAGCCCCACCGCCATGGCGAGCAGGGAGAGTGCCGTGAGGTTCAGCGCCAGCGCATCGCCGAGCTGGCTGGCATCGAGCGCCGGGCTGATGGGCTCAAGCCACAGGGGCTGATGGGGGGCATAGGATTGCAGGGCCGCCTGCAAGGCTCTTTGCAAGGTATTGGCCTCGCCCTCGCTGAGTTTGAAGACGATGCGATCGAGCCGTCCTTCCTTGCCCAGCAGCGGCTGGGCGAGGCCGATGTCGGTCACCAGCAGCCGCTCCATGGGCACGGCGCCGGGCTCGAAGGTGCCGGCCAGGGTGAGGGTCAGCAGGCGGGGCGACGCCCCTTTACCGCCGCCCAGCACGAAGCGCCGGCTCTGGCCCGTTTGCCAGCCCAGGCGCTTGGCCTCGGGGGCAGCCAGCCAGACGCTGTCGGCGCGGGTGAGGGAGAAGGTGGGCTTATTGTCCGGCACGGCGCCAAACAGCCGGCGCAAGGGGCCGGGGTTGAACAGATCCATCCCCAGCAGCTGAAAACTGCGCCCCTGCTCATCTTGCAGCCAGCCGTGCAGCTGGGGCATGGCGTCGAGGTTCGGCTGGCTGCGCACCAGCGTCACATAGAGCTGCTCGTCCAGCCCGCCGTCCGGCGCCAGCCGGTAGTTCGCTTCCCCCGCCAGCTGGCTGCGGGCGGCGACAAAGTTGGTGCGGGCGCTGTGGTTCAAGAGCTCGATGGCCACCACCAAAGAGACCCCCAGGGTGAGCCCGACCAGGCTCATCAGCAGCAGCCAGGGATGAGCGCGATAGAGGCGCAGCAGCGCCTTGAGCGGCAGCGGCAACATCACTGCCCTCCGTGGCGGGCGTCAGTCATGGTGGTGCCCCTTGAGCTCGACCAGCTGACCCCCTTCAAGGCGCAGCACCCGATCCGCCAGGGCGCCATAGGCGGGGTTGTGGCTCACCAGCAAGAGGCCGGCGCCGGTGCCCCGCACCGCCGTCATCATCAGCGCCATCACCTGTTCGGCGTTGTGTTCATCGAGACTGCCGGTGGGCTCGTCGGCGAGCAGCCACTGGGGCTGGTGAATGAGGGCGCGGGCCAGCGCCACCCGCTGGCGCTGGCCGCCGGAGAGCTGCTCCGGCCAGGCGTGGCGCTTGTGAGCGAGATCGAGGCGCTCCAGCAGGCCGTCAATGCGTGCCTCATCGTGGACAAGCTGGTTGATGGCAAGGGGAAGGGCGAGGTTCTCGGCCACGGTCAGAGTCGGCAGCAGGTTGAAGTCCTGATAGACGATGCCGAAGTGGCGGCCGCGCAGACGGGCCCGCTCGTCCGCCGACTGGTTGTCAAGGCGGGTCTCCCCCAGCCAGATCTCCCCCTCATCCGGGGGGAGGAGGCCGGCAATGAGATTGAGCAGGGTCGACTTGCCGCAGCCGCTCTGCCCCAGCAGCAGGGTGATCTCGCCGGCCGCCAGGGTCAGATCAAGGTGGTGAAACAGCGGCAGCCGTTCGCTGCCGTTATCGAAGCTCTTGCCGAGATTGCGCAGGGTCAGCATGGGATAACCGGTTGATGGTCAATGGCTTTCATCATGCCATGTACGTTGCTCCCCTGCCTAATGATCACACGGCTTTGTCCTTGCGCGAGAGTGCCAGTTAGTGATCAAGGCTGCAAAAGAGGTGAGGATCCTGGCTGGATCCCGCTCGCCTGTGGTGGTTAGAATAGGGGCCTCCATGGGTCACAGGATGCGCAAGGATGTTACACAAGCAAGTCAGTTTTATCATCGACAGCAAGGGCAACAAGCAGGCTGCCGTGGTCCCCATCGAGATTTACAACGAGCTGATGACCCTGCAAAAGGCGCTCTCCGACAACAAGCCGGGCGAGCGCGAGCTTTACCACTTCAACGGCAAGGGGGCCGAGGCGCACGGTTATCCGGTGGGCAAGCGGCAGAACCCCGGCTTCATGGTGCTGGCGGGCTCCACCGCCAACGGCGAGGATGCGGCTTCCCTGCGCGAAGCGGTGATCGAACTGCGCCAGGAGCTGCTGGGCAAGGGGATCCTGGCCCCGCGCAGCGAAGGGGGCTTCGTCTTCACTGCCGATCAGCTGTTCAACAGCCCGAGCCTGGCCGCCAGCCTGGTGGCGGGCAACAACCGCAGCGGGCTGGACGCCTGGCAAAACAGTGCCGGCTACACCCTCAAGCGCTCGGGGTTTGGCAAGAAATAGGCTGAGCCCTCACCCCTCTGGGCAGAGATGCGTTGACAAGGTGCAGATAACACAAGGCCGCCCCCTGCGATGCAGGTGGGCGGCCTTGTTGTTTGTCGGGGCCGGGACCTATTTTTTGCCGGTCAGCAGCCAGTAGCTCAGGGTCGAGCCGAACCCGCAGCCGGCGATGGCGATGGCCATCGGCAGCGGGGATTCGGGGGGGTTGAGGTTGACCAGGATCCCCACCACGGCGCCGATGCCAAAGCGCAAGGTGCCCGCCAGCGCCGAGGCGGTGCCTGCCGATTGCGGGAAGTGGCCCATCAGGCCGGTCATGGCGTTGGCACCCACCAGACTGATGTGGCCGACGAACAACACCACCGGAATGACGATGCCCCACAGGCCGCCGGTCTGGCTCCAGGCGTTGTAGATGAGCAGGGCGCCGGCACAGGGCAGTACCAGCAGGCCGTATTGCAGCATCCGCTCGGCGCCCACCCCCTTCACCAGCCGGCTGTTGACGAAGGTGACCACCATCATCAGCAGGATGTTGAGGCCAAACAGCCAGCCATAGTGCTCGGTCGGTACCTTGAAGTACTCGATGTAGACGTAGGGAGAGGCGCTCAGGAAGGCGAACATACCCGAGCTTGAGAGCGAGCCGCACAGCACGTAGCCCATGGCGCCGCGATGGGAGAGCACGCCCCAGTAGTTCTTCAGGATCTGGCCGAGGTTGAGGGGCTGCTTGTGCTCTGGTTTCAGGGTCTCCTGAATTTTCCACTGCATCATCAGGCAGATGAGCAGGCTGATCCCCACCAGCAGCCAGAAGATCACCCGCCAGTCGCTGTGGGCGCTGATGTAGCCTCCCACCACCGGCGCGACAAGAGGGGCGAGCGTCATCACCAGAATGACGAACGACATGGCGCGGGAGAAGGCCTCCTTCTCGAACAGGTCGCGCAGCAGCGCATTGACCACCACCGAGCCGGCCGCCCCGCCAGCTGCCTGCAACATCCGATACGCCAGCAGCTCGGGCAGGGAGTCCGCCATGGCGCAGCCCACCGAGGCGATGGCAAACATCACCAGTCCCGCCAGGATCACCGGCTTGCGGCCATAGCTGTCGGCGAGCGGGCCGTAGAACAGCTGGCCGATGGCAAAGCCGCCCAGAAAGGCACTGATGGTGAGCTGGGCACCGTCGATGCTGGTGGCCAGATCCCGGGCGATGGCCGGAATGGCGGGCAGATACATGTCGACCGCGAGCGGGGTCAGGCCCGCCAGCGCGCCGAGCAGGATGAACAGAAAACGGGGGGAGAGGGCTGCGGGTTGGGGCATAGGCTATCCAGTCTTGATGAGTGCGAAGTCAGGGAGTGACAAACATCCAGTCTACCAGTTTTGGTGACGGGGGTGATCCTGTATGCCGAGCCACAGGCCGGGCTCGGCGTGAAAGCGGGGGGCAAACCAGACCCGTTGGCCACCGGCGGGCAGCTCCTCCGGGCCGAGGGGACGCCGGCTGAGCCGGCAGGCCCCTTGCGCCAATGCAAGGCGAGCATCCCCCTGATACCAGCCGTCGGTGACGGGCAGGGCCGTGGTTTCGCGCAGCAGCCTCACTCCCCACTGGGTCACCAACGCCGGGCACGTTTGTTTTGCCACCTTGGCAGCCCGGGTCATGGCTGGTGCCGCCGGCGGGGTGAGGGTGCAGAGCAGTAGCAACAGGGATCCCAGCATGGCTGGCAGCTCGCCCCGGCGCGGCAGCCAGCCTGCCAGCAGCACCAGGCCGAGCAGAGTGATGGGCGCCAGATGGCGGGGATTGTCCGGATTCTGGCCAAACAGGGTCCACAGCAGCAGGACGAGCCAGTAGAGGGTCCAGAGCACGGAAGGAGCTGGATGGTGATCCTTTGACCGTTGCCAGAGTGGCAGTACCAGCAAGGCTCCCATCAATAGGGGCCAGAGCGGGGTGAGCTGCTCGTTGAAGGTATTCGCCCAGCTCAGCAGCCGATCGCCGTGGGCCGCCGCCGTGTT
This sequence comes from Aeromonas sp. CD, assembly GCF_033349375.1. Classification (NCBI taxonomy): domain Bacteria; kingdom Pseudomonadati; phylum Pseudomonadota; class Gammaproteobacteria; order Aeromonadales; family Aeromonadaceae; genus Aeromonas; species Aeromonas sp. CD. The sequence goes on along the minus strand of NZ_CP137631.1, from coordinate 2,828,145 downwards.
GCCCCAGAGGGTAAAGTGGCCGTCGGTAAAGCGGCGTCCCTCGCTGAAATAGGCCCAGCCATCGGCCTGCCAGACAAACAGCAGGCTGATAACTCCTACCAAGGCGATGGGGAGCACAAACCTGATGCGCGTGCCCTTTTGCGCCATCCCCAGCCACAGGGGCAGCAGCGCCAGCACAAAATAGGAGGGACGCAGCGCCAGCATAAGGCCCAGCAGCAAACCCGCCAGCGCTATTTTGCGCTGTTGCAAGGCCAGGAGCGCGCCTAGCCAGGCGGCCAGCGCCGGCCCGTCCGAGAGGCCGGAAAGAGCGAGCGTCGGGGTGAGCGGCAGGGCCAGCACCAGCAGCCAGACCGGCGCCAGCAGGCTTGGCCGCTGCCACAATCTCACCGCGAGGGAGGCGGCGAGCGGCGCCAGCAAACTGCTACCCAAGAGGCTGGCCCACTGCACCGCGCGGGCCGGCTCGTCCACCAGCAGATTGATCAGCCGCGCCAGCCAGATAAAGGCGGGGTAGCCCGGAAAGTGGGGGGAGAACTCCAGCACGCTAAAGCGCGTCACCCCGTGGGCAAAATTGAGGGCATCGTCGGAATCGAGCGCCACCGGGAAGGCCAGCAGCCAGCCGAGCCAGGCCAGTTGCAGCAGGATTAGCAAGTAGGGCCGATTGGCGAAGCGTAATCGGCCGAGATGACGCCCCCCTTCTCCCCTTGCGGGAGAAGGGGCGGGGATGAGGGGGGCCGTCGGCATCAATGAGAGGTCATCAAAGCGGCGCCAGCACGGCCATCAGCGCTTTTTCGGCTGCGGCGAAGGCGGTGGCATCGGCAGGCTTGGCACCCACCCCAAACACCCCCGGGTTGCCGATGGCATCCAGCACCTTGGCCAGCGCCTGTTCGGCGGCCTTGCGATCCTCCTCACCGAGGGAGGGGAGGATCAAGTCGAGGAAGCGCTTGCTCTTGACCACCAGCACCTTGGCAGTCTGGTAGTCGCCAAGGTTCTGGCTGGCCCCCTCGAGACGGCGCTCGATCTCCGCCTTGTAGGCACGGTTGAGCAGGGTGGCGGTAGCCGCGGCGTCTTTGGCCTTGATGGCGGCGGCCAGCGGTGCTTGCAGCTCGACCTTGTGGTGCTGTTCCAGATAGGTCAGCTCCTCGGCAATCTCGCTCAAGGTGGCGCTGGCATCCTTGCCGTCAGTGGCGGCGCCCAGCAGCGCTTCGCGTGCGTCGATCAGCGGCTCCTTGCCGGCGGCGGCGTAGGAGTAAGCCTGCGCCTGCCCGCTCAGGGTCAGCAGCAGGGTGAGGGCAAGTAAACCCGGGCGGATGGTCATCCTGTTCTCCTTACTTATGCCAATGGCGCGGTCAGGCCACGCTCTGGGTTTCGATCACGGTGTTTTCGTTGCGATGGTTAAAGATGGCGTGGCGTCTGTCCACCCCGTCGATCACCATGTCGGCCGCCATCATCCCCATCTCCATGGCGGTGTCGGTGAAGATGTAGCGGAATGTCCCCTGACGGCCGGTCATGATGAGGTTGGTGATCGGCATCAGCGCCTTGATGGCTTCGTTGCGGCGGGCCTGATAGCCGAGATCCATCAGCGGATAGGCGTACTCGCTGCGGGCCTCGAAGGTCTCATCGCCAAGCTTCTGGGTATCGACGCCGAGGCTGGCGAGATCGGCGGTGACCCGGCCGCGCAGATCAGCGAGCGGCGCCTGCCAGGTGGCATCTCCCGGGTTGCAGGGGATCTCCAGCATCACGGATGTTTGCCCCATTGGCGCCATAAAGGGGCTGCGGCGGCGCGGCTCCTGCAGGCGGGTCGCCAGAATATGGGGGTCGGAGAGGTACTGCCAGGTGTTGTCCGACAGGTTCTCCTGTTTGAGCGGCATGTTGACGAAACGCAGGGAGCGGTAGTGCAGATCGCACGGCAAGCCCAGGTGCTGGCAGGTGAGCGGCAGCGGCAGGGTAGAGATCACCTGATCGAAAGCGGCGCTCTGCTCCACGTTATCTTGTGACCAATAGACCCGTTCGATGCGGCCATCAGCCTGCTCGAGACGAGTGATGGTGGCGCCGGTTTTCAGCTCAACCCCTTCGGCAACCAACCGCTCCCCCAGGGTGGTGAAGATCTGGCCGAAGCCATATTTGGGGTAGCGGTACTTGCGGGCATAGGTGCGCACCGAAATGCTGCCGTTGCGTCTTGGCAGCAGGCGGCGCGCCACGTCTTTGAGATCGATCAGGCTGATGCGCTGACCGGCCCAGTCGGCGGAGAGCTGGTTCGGGTTGATGCCCCACAGCTTAGCCGTGTAACCCTCGAAGAACTGGCGATAGAGGGTGCGGCCGAAGTGACTCTGGATCCACTCGGCAAAGCTCGCCTTGGCAAAATCGGTGGGCTTCTTGGCAAAGGGCAACAGCAGCAAGTCTTTCACCGCCCCGGCCATCAGGGCGAGCGGTGCCGTCTTGAGCAGGTTGGGCAGGTTCAAGGGGTAGTCATAGGTGCGCCCGCCAAAGCGGATCACGCTCTTGCGCTCGGCATGGAGCAGATCGTCCCCCATCAGCTCGTCGATAAAGGCGAGCAGCTCGGGGTTCTTGGTGATGAAACGGTGGCCGCCGTAGTCGAAGCGATACTCACCGTCGCGCCCCTTGAAGGTCTGGGTGGCGCACATGCCGCCCACCACGCTCTCCTGCTCGAACAGGGTGACCGCAAAACCGGCCTGGCGCAGGCGCCAGGCGGCCATCAGACCGGCAGGGCCGGCGCCCAGTACCGCAATGTGTTGTGTGTTGTTGTCGCTCATGACTCTGTTATCCGAAAAGCTGACCAAAAGAGAAGACGTTGAAAAGGCGGCCCGCTGAGCCGCCTTGTCATCCGGTGCCGCGCTGGGCGATCAGCGCTGGGGACGATAGTTGCGATGCCAGACGGTGACGAAGATCACCAGGTAGCTGGCCCAGGTCAGCAACTGCAGGCCGGCTGGTGAGGCATTGTAGCCAAACAGGGCGCGCAGGAAGGTACCAAATACCCCCTGATCGTCGAGAATGTGACTGATGTTGAAGACAGGCGTCGTCCAGAAGGTGATGAGCCCGGCTGCCTGCAACATGTTGACGGCGGACGATAGCAGCCCGGCGGCGATGATGATGATGAGCAGGCCGGTCCAGCGGAAGAAGGGGGCCAGCGCCACCTTGCGGGTGGAGCGCAGCAGCCCCCACACCAGCACCACCGACAGCAGCAGGCCGCCCAGCGCTCCCATCAGCCCCTCGTGCAGATCCACCCCTTGTCCGGAGTAGACCAGGGCCGAGAAGAACAGCACGGTTTCAAAGCCTTCGCGCATCACCGCCAGGAAGGCGAGCAGCACCAGACCAAACAGATTGCCGCCGTCGATGGCGGCATCGATGCGCGCCGTCATGGCTCCCACCTGGGATTTGGCCTGCTTCTGCATCCAGACTGCCATGTAGGTGAGCACCAGGGTGGCGAAAATGAGGATCCCCGCCATCAGCAAATGGTTGTAGCGCTCGCTCTCGAACTGGCTCACCACCACCTGGAACAGGAAGGCGACGACGAGGGAGGCAAACAGACCCAGCCCCACCCCCAGATAGACGAACTTGTTGTAGCGGCTCGCCCCCAGCTTGGCGAGGTAGGAGAGACAGATGCCGACCAGCAGGAAGGCTTCCAGCCCCTCGCGCAGGGTAATGAGAAAACTTGCAAACATCAGGATTGAGGCTCCGTAGCGGGCGTGACGGGAAGAGGCGGCAAGGTGAGTTGCAACCGATTGAGTAGCACTATGGGTGGCTCCGGCAAGCTCGGCTCGGCGGCGCGCACCGCATCATTGACCCACTTGGGGTAGGTGCGGAAATTGAGTTTGATATCGGCCTTGAAGGGCCCCTTGGCATCCGCTGGCAGCGGCCAGGCTTCATCGCGCCAGCCATCGGCCGGAATGCGGGTGTCTTCCAGCAGTTTGGCGTAGCGCCAGAACTTGAGCCCCACCGGCTTGCCCTCGGCATCGCCGAACACTTTTCTAAATAGCCGCGCATCTTCAGGGACGGCGCCATCCACCGGCTGGCCGCTGTGGACTACCAGTTTGCCGCTGGCGTCGGTGACGGTCAGCTCCAGCCAGAGTTCACGGAAATCGGCGACCCCGGTGGGCAGGGCGTGGCCGGCGCCGGTATTGGCGACCCGCACCACCAGCTGCGGGCTAGCGGCCCCCCGCTCGATACGGGCCGAGAGGGTGGCGCTTGAGCGCAAGAGGGCCAGGCTCTCCTGCTCGAGCGTTGCACTTCTCAGCCCCACCAGCTGGTGCTGGGCGCCGGTAAAGTTGTGGCGATAGAGCCGTTCTTTCACGGTGCCATTTTCGGTGGACTGGCCGGCCACCGGCGCGCCGCCGTTGCCCGGCTCCGGGTTCATGTGGCAGTCGATGCAGGTGCGCCGCTTGGCGGGATCGTCCGCCTTGGCGAAGCTGGAGTTCTCCCACTCGTCCCAGGTGTTGACGATGTTGGCGCCGGTACCGGGGGCAAACTCGTTGTGGCACGACTTGCACAGGGCGGCGTCGCGGTAGAAATCCTTCTGGTAGGAGGCCTTGTGCATGGCGGGGCGGGCGTTGATCTGCCGCTCCGCCAGCCAGTGCTGGAGGCTGCCACCGGCGGCATCCTCGAACACATAGCTCTCGCGGTCTTTCAGATTCACGGTAAAGGCGCTGTTGCCGCCCGCATCTTCTACCTTGGTGATGCGATGGCACAGCACGCAGCTTGTGCCTTCTTCCACCACGGGCTCGCCTGCTTTGTGGGCGGCAATGAGCGAGGTACCACCGCGCTCAAACATGTGGGAGCCCTTGGGCAGATCCTGCTGGCCGTTCATCACCTGCTGGGGCATGTGGCAGCCCTGGCACCACTGGCCGAAGGCTTCGCCCTCGGTTTCGCGAGCCAGCGCCTGCACCACCTTGTAGTAGGGGTGGGAGTTGCCCATCAGCCGGTGGTTGCTCTCGCTCCAATCCTGGAACGCCTGTTGGTGGCAGTTCTGGCAGGAGGCGGAGTTGAGCCACTCCTTGGGATGAGTGGTCGGCGCCTTGGTGGGATCCGTGCGCGGGGCATCGAGCCTGAGCCAGTTGGCAAGATAGGGGAGGTTGCCATCGGCGGTGACGAAGGTGTGCAGATCCTCCATCATCGCTTTCACCTCGGGCTGGGGTTTGGCGGGGTCAACCGGCTCGGCGCCATCGCGGGTATCATGGCCCATGCCGCCCTGGGTCTGCTGGGTCATGCGCAGGTATTCGCCGATAAAGTCCCCCGCCACCATGTTGGCGAGGTTGGCGTGGCCGTTAATGGCGTTGTCACCGCTCTGCTGGCGATGGGCCGCCATCAGATAGCGGTTGGTGAAGTTGAAACCGTCCAGATGGCAGGAGTTGCAGCTCATCCAGTTGTCCCCCGCCATGGGGAAGCGGCTGTTGGCGCCGTTGTTGCCGAGCGTGTTACCAAGATGGAACAGCCGCTCGCCGCGCTTGAGCGCTTCGGGGCGCGGATCCATCTCTACCAGTTTGGCGAAGTGGGGCACATCCACGGTGACCCGGGCAAACGGGCCGTTGCCGCCGGTGTTGAGGCGGGTGAGATCCTGCCCCATGACGTTGTGCACCAGGATGTGGTCGCCGTCTACAAACAAGTCCCGCGGATTCTGGCCCGGCAGGTGGCGAAGGAGCTGGGTCGCCTTGGCGCCCCCCTGGAACTTCTTGCGGCGGTGGCGGTTGCTGTTCTGCTTGCCGCTGCGCGACAGGTCGAACACCAGCAGATCCTCCGAGCCCGCCAGAGTCAGATAGACCCGCTTGCCATCGGCGGCGAAGCGCGCCGCGAACGGGTTGGAGACGATCTGGCTGCGGTTGCCGACGCTGGGCAGGTTGATTTGCAAAAAGAGCTGCTTGCGCTCGTCCACCCGCTCTTTCTCTTCATCCAGATCGATGATGGAGACGGCCGGGAAGACGGTGCTCTGAAACTGGAAGGGGTGGTCGAAGCTCCACAGCACGTGGGGCAGCCAGGCTTCGCTGCCATCGGGGGAGAGGGTGATGCCATCCAGCAGGCGCGGCAAGCCCTGCGAGTCGCTTGGGGTGTCGCTGTGGGTCTCGGCCAGGGTGATGAGTTTGGGCTTGGGCAAGGCAGCACTCTTCGCGTCCTTCTCAAGCTTGGCGAGATCATAGATGGCGAGCTGGCCGGTCATGGTGTGGGTGAGCAGCAGGCGATCATTGTCGGTCAAGGCCAGCCCGCGCGGGGTCTCGGCAGTGGCCACATCCAGCTGCAGCTTGCCCGCCGTGTCATAGGCCTGCAGGCGAGCTGATTCGAACAGCGTGACCCAGAACCACTGCCGCTTGGGATCGAAGATGACCCCGTAGGGACGATGGCCGGTGGGGATCGCCTGGTCCAGGGTGAGATCATCATCCAGCAGCAGCAGGCGATCGCCGCGATAGTCGCTCACCAGCAGGGTGCCGTCGTCTGCGCGAGCCATCTGGCGCAGATCGCCCCCCAGCTGTACCTCTTTCAGCCGCTTGCCGCTATCGCGCTCAAGCAGGGTGACCGAGCCGGCGCTCTGGTTGGCGGTGACCAGGCGCGGGGCACTCCCCTCGTCATAGGCAATCATGGCGGCGCCCATCTCCTGGGCCGAGGCGGTCCCCAGCAGCAGGGTGGCCAACATCAGGGATAACAACAACTTCAACATAAGATCAGGTGCGCCATTTCAAGATGGTCCAGCGCCAGGCATGGCGCAGCACCAGAGGAGTCAACGCGAGCGCGCTCAGCCAGTGGGCCCAGCTGGCAAGGTTGCCCAGGCTATCGCCCGGGGTACCGTGCAGCACCAGCAGCAACCCGCTGGCCAGACAGATCAACAGCAAGGCTTCGATGATGCGGCCGGTGGTGCGCAGGAAAGGCTTGCGGCTTTTGCGCAGCAGGCTGCGATGGGAGAGCCAGAATGCGCCGAACAGCAGGGGGAACAGGGTGAGCGAGAGGGCGACATGCAGGAACAGGTTCCAGCGTGCCAGCGACCAGAGCGGGGTCAGCGGTTCCCACAGCAGCAGGCCGGAGAAGAACATCAGATAGAGGGAGCCCTCGGCGGCCTGATGGTGATAGGCCAGCCACTGCCAGCAGTGTCGTGGTGAGAGGGAAAGGCTTGTCATAGGTGCTCCAACGCCCGGGCAGTGCAGCCCGGGGGAGCAAGTTTACAATGCAGGAAAGGTAATGAAAAGAGTTATCAATTCCGCTCTTGATGAATAAAGGCTGAATGAAAACCGGCGCTATTTGTGGTCCGCCAGCCGCTCGGTGACCGCGTAGATGAGCGCCGCGGTGGAGAAGGCGAGGAACACGATCACCGACCACTTCATCTCCACCTCGTTGCCGACCCCGTCATCCAGGAAGGCCTTGAGCACTTCAATCCCGGCAATGGTGACCAGGGAGTTGATGACGATGAGCTTGAGGGAGGCGAAGTTGATCTTGCTGAGCCAGTTGTTGCCAAGTGCCTCGCGCTGCTCCTGGGTCTGGATGAACTGCACATAGCCGCAGATGGAGACCAGGATCAGCATCTGGGCCACCAGCACGAAGTCCACCAGGGTGAGCACGCCGGTGATGAGATCCATGTAGTGAATGCCCACGATGTCGATGCACAGGGCATAAAGCAGCATGGCGAATTTCACCATCAGCAGGGCCACGCAGACCAGAATGCAGACATAGAAGGGGAACATCATCAACCGGCTGCCATTGAGCATGAAGTTGAAACGGCGCATGAAAACTCCTGAAGAGGGTGAGGTTGCGCTGATTATGGCGCGGATCCGCCATCGAGGGCATCCCTGTTTGCGCACAGAGGGCTGATGGCGGCAGAGAAAGGGGAAACGAAAAAAGCCCAGCCATAAGGCTGGGCTTTAAAATGTGGCTCCCTCGACAGGACTTGAACCTGTGACATACGGATTAACAGTCCGCCGTTCTACCGACTGAACTACGAGGGAATTGGCTCCTCCTACTGGACTTGAACCAGTGACATACGGATTAACAGTCCGCCGTTCTACCGACTGAACTAAGGAGGAATTGCCTGTCTCGTCGAGACGGTGCGGATATTAATGGCCCATCCGCCGGGTGTCAACCCGCGATCCGCTGCAAAAAGGGGATTTTGGCCCGTTTGCCCAAAACTTGGCCGCTGCGGACTATTTTCAGCACAATCAGCAGCTTGGCGTTGACCTCTCGGGTTCATCGAGACGGCTCAGTGGCATGAAGAGGGGATGGATGAGGATATGCCGAGGCATGGTGCGGGATAAGCAGCTGTCTTATGGCCGAACAATGGTAGACATAAAGGAGGGGAGAGGCAGGGACACGCATAAGGGCGGGAGAAATTGGTTAGCAGGCGAAGTGAGTGTGCTGCGTAATGGTGAGAAAAGTGGTCGATATGCTGACAATAAACGGTAATTTTGCGTGGTAACGGCCATTCATTGATCCCGCCCATCGAAATATTTCATCGGCTGGGGTATGGTTGGCCAGGATACCATCGCCGTGTCGACAGCTCTGCCGGCCCTTGATGATGATCGGGCGCCGGTTCAATCCGGCCTTTATCTCCCTCTTCTGGTATTACGAATACATGCACAACCAAGCACCTTTGCAAAGCGTGAAGCTGGCCATTGCTTTACGCCAATCCTGTATTGACGAACCCTACAGCGTTCCCCGCTTCGGCCGCGACCTGATCGCCGGCATCACGGTCGGCATCATCGCCATTCCACTGGCCATGGCGCTGGCCATCGCCAGTGGCGTGCCGCCGCAGCACGGTCTCTATACCGCCATCATCGCCGGCATCGTCATCGCCGTGACCGGCGGTTCCCGCTTCTCCATTTCGGGGCCGACCGCCGCTTTCGTGGTGATCCTCTATCCGGTGGCCCAGCAGTTCGGCGTGGGTGGCCTGTTGATGGCGACCCTGATCTCGGGCTTCTTTCTGGTGGCCATGGGGGTGGCCCGGCTCGGACGCCTCATCGAGTACATTCCGCCTTCGGTGACCCTGGGGTTCACCGGTGGTATCGCCATCGTGATTGCAACCCTGCAGATCAAGGACTTCTTCGGTCTGCACGTGCCCGAGATGCCGGAAACCTACCTCGGCAAGGTCGAGGCGCTGGCCCATGCCCTGCCCAGCTGGCAGTGGGGGGATACGCTGGTCGGGGTTGCGACCCTGGCGGTGCTGCTGCTCTGGCCGCGCCTGCGGCTGCCGGTGCCAGGCCACCTGCCCGCCGTGCTGGTGGGGGTGGGCCTTGGCTTTGGCCTGCATCAGTTCGGGGTGGACGTCGCCACCATCGGCAGCAAGTTCAGCTATACCCTGGCCGACGGCAGTCAGGGCATGGGGATCCCGCCCATCGCGCCGACCCTGGTGATGCCTTGGGCTCTGCCGGGGCCGGATGGCTCGCCGGTAGAGTGGAACCTGGCCGCCATCGAGCGCCTGTTGCCCGCCGCCTTCTCCATGGCGATGTTGGGAGCCATCGAATCCTTGCTCTGCGCCGTGGTGCTGGACGGCATGACAGGTCGCAAGCACAGCTCCAACGCCGAGCTGGTGGGGCAGGGGCTTGGCAACATAGTCGCCCCCTTTTTCGGCGGCATCACCGCCACCGCCGCCATTGCCCGCTCCGCCGCCAACGTGCGGGCCGGGGCTACCTCTCCCATCTCCGGCATCGTGCATGCGCTGGTGGTGCTGGCGGCCATTCTGGTGCTGGCGCCCTGGCTCTCCTGGCTGCCGCTCTCGGCCATGGCGGCCCTGCTGCTCATCGTCGCCTGGAACATGAGCGAGGCGCATAAGGTGGTGGAGCTGATCCGCCGTGCCCCCAAATCCGACGTGCTGGTGCTGCTGGTCTGTCTGTCGCTGACCGTGATCTTCGACATGGTCATCGCCATCACCTTCGGGGTGATCCTCGCCTCCCTGCTGTTCATGCGCGAGATTGCCAAGATGACCAAGCTGCACGATCTGGCGGATCACAAGCGCTACGCCCATGAGGTGCCGGAGCAGGCGCTGCTCTACAAGATCAACGGCCCGCTGTTCTTTGCCGCTGCCGAGCGGGTGTTCGGCGAGCTGGTAGCCCAGGTCAAGGGCCACAAGCTGCTGGTGCTGCAGATGGAGGCGGTCTCCATCCTGGACGCCGGCGGGCTCTCCGCCTTCCTGCAATTTGAAAAGCAGATGGCCAAGGCGGGGGTGCAACTGCGGGTCGCCGAGTTGCAGTTCCAGCCGCTCAAGACCCTGGCGCGCGCCAAGGTGCGTCCGGTGCCCGGTCAGCTGGAGTTTTACGGCTCGCTGGAAGAGGCGCTCAAAGGCGAGCACTTGCACGAAGCGACTGGAAATTGATGGAAAGGGATACGAAACGGCATGTTTTTAGTCACTTGGTTCGGATAATGAGCAAGCGAACGCAAAAAGTGAAAAATTGCATTGACCGCATGCCGTCGTATCCCGTACATTACGCCCCGTTCCAGCGCAACAGCGCAGCGAACATCGTGCTGGCTGAGCACGTTAAACAGCAGACCAAAATTTGGTGAGGTGTCCGAGTGGCTGAAGGAGCACGCCTGGAAAGTGTGTATACGGCAACGTATCGAGGGTTCGAATCCCTCCCTCACCGCCAAATTACAAAAAACCGACCTGATGGTCGGTTTTTTGCTTTGGGGGAAGAATTATCAGCTCATGTCGAAGAGGGAGGGTAAGAACCCTCGCCGGGTTCGAGCAGAGCAGCTTGCTGCGATGAACGGCCGCAGGCCGCCCCGAAGGGGTGAGCCACGCAGTGGCGAATCATCCCTCCCTCACCGCCAAATAAAGTAAAAGGGCCTGTCGCAAGACAGGCCCTTTTACTTTATCCGGTGACGGGCGGCTTGGTTCGAGCCCTGGTTCGACAGGTGGGCAGGATAGCCCATCTGGACGGCCAGAGGCCGCCCGCAGGGCGAGCGTCAGGGATGGCGCGAGTCAATCCCGGCCCATCGCCCATATTGAAGAACCGACCTGATGGTCGGTTTTTTGCTTTGGGCGTAGGAATATCCGTGCTCGCCACTAATTGGCAAAGGCCCCGTCGCAAGACGGGGCCTTTTTGTTTATCAGGAGGCGTTGTTTATCAGGACACGGTTTGTCACCTCGTAGCGGTCAGCTTCAGCCGTGCGGTTCCACCACCGTCATGGTAAAGCGCAGCACGCTGTCACCTGCGTTGCGATAGGCATGGGGCAGGTCGGTGCGGGCCACGGCCGAACAACCCTGAGTGACGGCAAGCTCGCTCGCTCCCAACTGCAGTTGCAGGGTGCCCTGCTCGACGTGAAACAGCTCCACCGTGCCGGGTGGGTGGCCGTCAGAGTCAAACTGCTCGCCGGGGTGCAGTTGCCAATGCCACAGCTCTATCATGTCCGGTCCCCGGGTGCCGGCCAGCAGGCGGGCCGAGCCGCCGAGCGGGCCCTGCCACAGGGTCGGGATGGCTTGCGGCTCGATCAGGTGCACCGTCGGGGTGCTGGCCACGTCGACGATATCGGCAACCGATACCCCGAGCGCAGCGGCCAGCTTGCACAGGATGGCGATGCTGGGGTTGGCCGCTCCCTTTTCGATTTCGACCAGCATCCCCTTGCTCACACCAGCCCGGCGCGACAGCTCATCGAGCGACAGTCGGCCCTGTTGTCTGTACTCCTTGAGCCGGCGGGAGACGGCGGCAGTGACATGCCCCACATCGGCGCCGGCATCGGTCGTTATATTGACTCTCTTGGTCATCGGTCATTATCATGAAATAAAATAGTCGATATAAGGATATTCCATGAGATCGGTACAACCGTCAATCGATCCCGCGCTGGCGACGCTGGCCCCGGGCTTTCGGGCTATCAGCATTACCCTGCAGACCGACGAGATCGTCAATCCGGCCATCGCTACGGAGGCGCTGGCGCAGGCCTGCCAGCGGGTTCTGCACGACCCCGCGCCCTGGACCGAAGCGCATCTGGCCGCCTGGGGCGCGGTATTCAAGGGGTTTGGCGCCAAGCCCCAGCGTACTCCCTGTTCGGCGGATGCCCTGCGCAAGCGGGTGCTGCGTGATGGCGCTCTGCCGAGCATCGATCCCGTGGTGGATCTCTACAATGCCATCAGCCTCGCCTACGCCCTCCCGGTCGGCGGGGAAAACCTGGCCGCCTATGTCGGGACGCCCCGGCTGGTCATTGCCGATGGCAGCGAAGCCTTTGACACCATGAAAGAGGGGGCGCCGGCGCAGGAGTGCCCGGAGGCGGGCGAGGTGATCTGGCGCGACGATCTGGGCGTTACCTGCCGGCGCTGGAACTGGCGTCAGGGGGTGAGAACGCGCCTGGATTGCGATGCCAGACAGATGTGGTTCATTCTGGAGAGCCTGCCCGAGATGCCGCTGGCGGCGTTGCAGGAGGCCGCTGCCAGGCTGGTGGACGGGCTGCGGCGCATGATGCCTGACGCCCGCATCGAGCAGAGCCTGGTTGGCTTCGATCTTCCTTGAACCGGGCAACAGGGGCGCCCTTCATCCCAACGCTGAGAGGAAGGGTGCCCCTGCCGTGGTATTGCTGCTCCCGCCATGAGGAGCGGCCCACTTATTGCCTGATGACGGCATAACAGGGCCCACATTGCAGGCCCGTACCCGCTTGCTCAGGCCAGCTTTAACATCGGCATCTGGTCGCGCTTGTCGCAGTGCGTGAGATGGACCCGGCTGGTCAGGCGGGTCAGCAGCTCGTAGGGGATGGTGCCTATCTTTTCGGCCACCTGTTCCACCGGCAGCCCTTCCCCCCACAGCGTCACCTCGTCTCCTACCTTGTCGCGGGCCGCCGGCCCCAGATCGACGGTGATCATGTCCATGGAAACCCGACCCACGATGGGTACCCGGCGGCCATTGATCAGCATGGGGGTCCCTTCGGGCGCCATGCGGGGGTAGCCATCCCCGTAGCCCGCCGCCACCACGCCGAGGGTGGTATTTCGATCCGCGACCCAGTGTCCCCCATAGCCGACCGCCTCGCCCTGCGCGCAGGCGCGGGTGGCGATGAGCTGGCTCTTGAGGGTCATGACCGGGCGCAGGTCATGGTCGGCGGCGAGCTGACCGGCAAACGGGGAGGCGCCGTAGAGCATGAGGCCAGGCCGGATCCAGTCGCTGCGCGATGCCGGCCAGGCGAGGATGCCGGCGGAGTTGGCCATGGCCCGCTCGCCCGGCAGATGAGCAGAGAGGCGGTTGAACTCCTCGATCTGCAACTGAGTGGCCTGGGTATCCTGCTCATCGGACTGGCTGAAGTGCGTCATCAGATGGAACGGCTGCACCACGTTGCGACAATGGCTCAGCCGCTCGATGAAGGCGGGCAACTCCTCGGCGCGCAGCCCGAGCCGGTTCATCCCGGTATCGAGCTTGAGCCACACCTTGATGGGGGCGGGCAGACTGGCCTGCTCGAGCAGTGCCAGCTGCTCCCAGGTATGCAAGGTGGTTTGCAGTTCGTGTTTCACCAGCAGCGGCAGCGCTTCGGCACTGAAGAAGCCTCCCAGCACCAGAATGGGCTTGGTGATGGCGTTGGAGCGCAGCACCAGTGCCTCCTCGACCCTGGCCACTGCATAGGCATCGGCCTGGGCGAGTGCATGGGCCACCGGCAGCAGCCCGTGGCCATAGGCATTGGCCTTGAGTACCGCGATGATCTTGCTGTGGGGGGCATGGCGGCGCACCACGGCGAAATTGTGCTGGAGTGCATCGATATCGATGCTGGCCGTAACTGTGTTCATCATGGGGTCGGGTGTCTGCTCGATGAGAAGTTGGCTGCTGGTTTCAATCCTGATCCGGTGATCCTGGCTGCCGCGACGGGCAAACGGGGGGGCACTGAATCATGTTGTTTTATATGCTTTAAAATGTAAAAAGATGTTATCAGTTGTTTTTTGGTTGGTAAATTATGTGGCGAATGGGAATATGAAAATGCGCAAAATACGGGATATTCCTCTGTATAAATTTGCCTGCCAACGCTTTCTCTGGCTCCCTATGACCCAGTATTTATCACTGGTTTTGCCCCTCCAAACGAGAGGGGAATGAGGCAGTTTTGGGCTGTGTTTGATGGATGTTTGAGTGAACGCTGTTCTGATGTCGGCATTCCAGCGCCGGCCGTCGTGAGCCCGTGGCAAACCCGTGGCAAAGAGGCGGGGTAAAGATGGGATCTTGATGGCAGAGTGAGGGGGAGAGACCCGCCCGACCCATGGCCGGGCAGGTCTCGGCGTTTATATTAGACCTTGAAGAACCCGATGCCCTGATTGAGCTGCTGGATGATGGTGGTCAGCTGGGAGGCGTCATGATTGACGCTTTCGGCGGCGGAGACGTTCTCCAGCGACATCTGGGTGATCTCTTCCACCGACTGGGCGATGAGCTGGCTGGCGGCGGCCTGCTCGTGGAGCATGGAGCTTATCTCCTGGATCAGCTCCACCACCTTGCGGGAGCTCTGATCCACCTGGGCCATGGTTTCGCTGGACCCCTCGGTGGTCTCCCGCACCGTGCTCATGCTGTCGGAGCAGGCGTTCATCCCCTTGACCGCGCTGGTGGCCCCTTGCTGGATGGAGGTGAGCATCTCGTTGATCTCCTGGGTGGCCTGGGTGGTGCGCGCCGCCAGGGTCCGTACCTCGTCGGCTACCACGGCGAAGCCGCGGCCCATGTCGCCGGCCCGGGCCGCTTCGATGGCGGCGTTGAGCGCCAGCAGGTTGGTCTGATCCGCGACCCCCTGGATCATCACCGAGATCTGGCTGATGCGGGTGATGTCGTCAAACAGTCCCTGCACCTGCTTGGCGGAGTCGTTGACCGCCGTGGTGACCCTGAGCACCTCCTGGGAGGCGTGCTTGACCTGCTTCTCGCCGGCTTGGGCTATCTCCCCGGATTGCATCACCACGCTGTTGGCCTGATTGGCGAACGAGGAGAGCTGGGAGACGGAGGTGGTGAGCTGTTCGACCGAGGCGGCGGTGTTGGCGGTGGCGAGGGACTGCTGCTGGGAGCTGGTATTGACCTGCTCGGCCGCCGCTCCCAACTGGGAGGCGCTGGCGGTGAGGCTCTCGGCGGCATGTTGCATGGTCGAGACGATGTCGCGCAGGCTGCGGCGGGTGCTGATCATCGCCTGCTGCATGCGGGTCAGTTCGTCGTTGCCCTCGGCCTGATCCGGGGCGGTGAGCCTGCCCTGCGCCAGTTGTTGCAGATCCTGCATGATGGCGAGCAGCGGCTGGTTGATGCTGCTGCTGAGCAACCAGCCCAGCAGCAAGGAGAGCAGCACCGAGATGGCGAGTATGGTGTAGGTGGCGGTGGTGATGTCGCTGGCAATCACGTCGCTCTCATCAAAGGCCTGTTTGCCCAGCCCCTGGTTGATGTCGACCAGCTTGCTGAGCAGATCGTCCACCACCTGAAACGTGGTGGCGGCCTCGCCCTTCATCAGCTTGATGGCGCTGTCGTTGTCGTTGGCTGCACTTGCCGCCATCGCCTTGTGCGCCGCTTCCTTGTAAAGCGGCCAGGCGCGGTCAAAGTCCGCCAGAGCCAGTTTCTCCGGTTCGCTCAGCTGGGTTGCCCGGTACTTGTCCAGCAGGGCGGCCATCTTCTGCTCGTGCAGATCCATATCCCTGGCAATCTGGTCCATGCCGCTTTTGCTCGGCTCGATGACATAATCGAACAGCGAGCGGTTGTGATAGATGGCCTGCATGTTGGCGTTGGCGACATCCGTGATGGGGGTCAGGATGTTGAGGTACATGTCGTTGAGCATGTCATTGATGGTGTTGGTGTTCTGCTTGCCGTAGAGGCCGACCCCGATCAGGATGAGATTCAGCAACAGGAAGGAGACGATAAGCCGCGTCTTGATGGAGAGCTGGCGAAGTAGGTTGTTCATGGTAGCCTCATGCTTGTTTCAAGCGTCCATGCAGCGATGTCGATACTGCCGGTGTTGTTGTTATCCCGCCCTCTCAGAGCGGGGTTCCTCAATAGCGCAAAGGGACACGATTCAGGTCGCCCTGGCCTGCCATTCGGCAAACCATTTTTCAATCTGATCGACCGGCAGCGGTCGGCTGATGTAATAGCCTTGCGCCAGCTCGCAGCCGAGCATTGCCAGCTGCTTCCAGTCCTCTTCGGTCTCCACTCCCTCGGCGACCGTCTTGAGGTTGAGCTTCTGGCTCATGACGATGGCTGAGGTCAATATAGCCAGCTTCTTGGGGCTGCTATGGGCGTCGTGCACGAATTCCTTGTCAATCTTGATCTCGGTGAAAGGACAGCGAGATAGCTGCTTCATGGAGGAGTAGCCGGTGCCATAATCATCCATTGCGATGCCGAATCCCCGCAGTCTCAATCGTGCCAGGGTGCCCAGCGACATGGCGAGGTTGGACATGAAGGTGGTCTCGGTGACTTCGATGATGATGGCGCTGCAGAGCAGTTGATGGGCCTGCACGATGGCAATCATGTTCTCGACCAGCTTGTCCGTCAGCAGCAGGCTGACCGGCATGTTGATGGAGCAGGTGGGATGCTCGGACAGTGCGCCCAGGGTGGTGATCGCCTCGCAGGTGGCATGCAGAAACTGGTAGAAGAAATCGAGCGCCAGCTGCCCCTCTTCGAGGTGGTGAACGAAGCAGATGGGGGGAATGACCCCGTGCTCTGGATGGATCCAGCGCACCAGCGCCTCGAAGCCATAGAGACTGGCGTCCGCCATCAGCACCTTGGGCTGCAGAAAGGGGATCAGCTGGCGGTTGTCCAGCGCCTGCTGCACATCCTCGGCGGTGAAGGTGAGCTGCATCCACTTCTTGTTTTCCCGGTGTGCCAGCGGATCGCAATGCTGCAGCATGTTGCGCAGATCGCTTTGTCGCAGCGGTTTTGACAGCACGCCGATCACCTCCAGGGTGCTGGCATCGGCGATGGCGTGGATCACGTCCAGCACGTCCCGCTCCACCCCGCTCATCACGGCCACGAACATCCGGTAGTGGGTATTCTTCTCCAGGTTGCTGATGAGCTCGACTCCGTCCATGCCGGGCATGTTGAGGTCGGTCAGCAGCAGATCGATGCGCTCGAGCTGCTGCAGTTTGTCCAGGGCATCCTGGCCATCATGGGCAACGTGGATCTGGCCGAACCCCAGCTCCTGCAGCAGGCAGGTCACTTCGTACTGCTGGGTGCGGGAGTCATCCACCACCATGGCACTGCGGCCTTGCCATTTTTCCAATGACATAATTACACGCCTCGTAGATCCGGACGGCTGAGCGTCTGGGTAATGTGGGTGAGGGACATGACTTCATCCACTCCGCCGTGGGCTATGGCCTCTTTGGGCATGCCGAATACCACGCAACTGGCTTCATCCTGGGCGATGGTGCGAGCGCCCGTGTCGTGCAGCTCCCGCATGCCGCGGGCGCCGTCATCCCCCATGCCGGTCATGATGACGCCGAGGGCGTTGCGCCCCGCACTCACCGCCACCGAGCGAAACAGCACGTCCACCGAGGGGCAGTGACGGGAGACCGGCGGCCCCTCTTTGACTTCTGCCAGATACTGGGTGCCGCTGCGCTGGATCAGCAGGTGCTTGCCCCCCGGGGCTATGATAGCGACCCCGGGCAGCAGGCGATCGCCGGTCTCGGCCTCTTTCACCTCCAGCTGGGAGAGGCCGTTGAGCCGCTCGGCAAAGGAGGCGGTGAAGCGGGCCGGCATGTGCTGAACGATGGCGATCCCCGGGCAGCTTGCGGGCAGGCGGGAGAGCAGGTACTCCAGCGCCTGGGTGCCACCGGTGGAGGTGCCGAGTGCAACGATCTTTTCGGTGGTGCGAAAGGAGATCCGCTCCGCCGGCGGGGAGAGCACCTCGTCGGCATTGCGCCTCGGGGTGACCGGCAGCGGGGCGGCACCGGGCAGCAGATTGCGCAGCTTGGCGCCGACGGCGCCCCGGATCTCCTGGATGAAGTCGTTGGCGGACTGCTGCAGGAAGCTCTTGATGCCGACGCTGGGCTTGGTGACGATGGAGATGGCCCCCGCCGACATCGCTTCCAGGGTGATCATGGCTCCCTCTTCGGTGAGGGAGGAGCAGATGATGACCGGGGTGGGGTGCTCGGCCATGATCTTCTTGAGGAAGGTGAGGCCGTCCATGCGTGGCATCTCGATGTCGAGAATGATGACGTCGGGCCAGCACTTCTTCATCTGCTGCATGGCGAAGATGGGGTCGAAGGCGGCGCCGATCACCTCGATGTCCTCCGCCTTGCTCAGCATCTGGGTCAGAACCTCTCGAACCAGGGCCGAGTCGTCGACGATAAGCACCCGTATGGTCATGGCAGCTCCTTGGGCTGAAGGGGCAGGCAGCGGTAGCGGGAGGGGGCCTCCTGCACCAGCGGCAGATCCTGCTGGCGGATGATCTCGGAGTGGCCGACCAGCAGGTAGCCGTCCGGGCGCAACAGGTTGCAAAGCTGCGACAGCACCCGGGCCTTGGTCTCGTCATTGAAGTAGATGAGCACATTGCGCAGGAAGATGACGTCGAAGTTGCGTTCCGGATAGTCGCCGCATGTCAGCAGGTTGAGATTGGCAAAGGTGACCTTGCCGGCCAGCTCCGGCTTGACCCGGATCTTGCCGGCGAACTCGTCATGGCCGCGCTGAAAATAGCGTAGCCACAAATGGGGCGGCACGTGCTGGGCCCGCTCGACCGAGTAGACGGCGCGGCGGGCAAAAGGGATGACCCGGGTGTTGATGTCGGTGCCGTGGATGCTCCAGCGATCGTTGATGCCGAGCTGTTCGGCCAGCACCATGGCGGCGGAGTAGGCCTCTTCCCCGGTGGAGCAGGCGGCGGACCAGACTCGCAGCGGCTGGCGGCGAGTGGCAAGCAGCTGTTCGGCATGGTGCTTGAGCCAGCTGAAGTGCTGGGATTCACGAAAGAAATAGGTCTCGTTGGTGGAGAGCAGGTTGATGGCGACTTGCCGCTCGTGGGGATCGATGGACTGATTGATCCGCTCCCAGTAGGAGTGATAGCTGGTAAGGTGCAGCGCCCGCAGCCGTTTGGCGAGTCGGGATTGCACCAGCGCCCGCTTGCAGGGGGCAAGATCGATGCCGGCCGAATTCAGGATGAAGCGGCGAAACAGATCGAACTCGCCCTGGCTGAGAGTCGGGGTGAGTTCGGCCGTGAAGGGGGGCGCCACCATGGTCAGCCGCCCTGTTCCGGGGAGAACTGCTGCTCGGTGGCCGCCTCGGCCATGGCGCTCAGCTCGGCGATGGAGAGGGCCTTGTGCATGTCGAGCAGGATGGCGAACTGCTGATCGATGGTGACCACCCCCTGAATGAAGTCGCCGCGGATGTGGGTGCCGAAGGTGGGAGCCGGTTCGATGGCGTCGCTGCGGATCTCCAGCACCTCGCAGACCGCATCCAACAGCATGCCGATCTCCTGCTCCTCGCCGGTGCTGTTGGGCAGGGAGAGGATGGCGACGCAGGTGGTGGGTTGCAGCAGGGTCTGGCCCCGGCCGAAACGGATTGAGAGGTCGATCACCGGCACCACGGCGCCGCGCAGGTTGATGATGCCCCGCACGAAGCGCGGCATCATGGGCACCGGGGTCATCCCCTCGAACTCGATGATCTCGCGAATGCAGCCGATGTCGATGCCGTACAGTTCACCGCCCAGCATGAAGGTGACGCAGTGAAAGTGGGCGCTGGTATCAGGGGCAAGCTTGTCTCTCATCGCCGGCTCCTAGTAGTTGGTGAACTTGCCATCGTCTATCTCTCGCTCCAGATCCTCTTCATGAAAAGGGTAGGGGCGGGAGAATGCAGACTTCGGTTTGCTGCGCCGGACAACATGGGCGCCGCCGTGCGGGGTATAGGGCTGGCGGGTGTTGCCGCCGCGCAGGGTGAACTGCTGCATCAGCTCCTGCAACTGCAGGGCGGTGGAGCTCAGCTCTTCCGAGGTGGAGCTGAGCTCTTCCGCCGAGGCGGCCGAGGCCTGCATGCCGTCGCTTATCTGGGTCACGGCGATGTTGATCTGGGAGACGCTGGCCCGCTGCTCGCGGGAGGCGGAGGCGATCTCCTGCACCAGGGTGGCGGTCTGATCGATGCCGGGCAGCATTTCACGCAGCAAGGATCCCGCCTGCTCGGCGACGCTGACCGAGCGCCCGGCCAGCTCGCCAATCTCCTTGGCGGCGGTCTGGGAGCGTTCGGCCAGTTTGCGCACCTCGGCGGCGACGGTGGCAAAGCCCTTGCCGTGCTCGCCGGCGCGGGCCGCTTCGATGGCGGCGTTGATGGCCAGCAAGTCGGTCTTGTTGGCGATGTCGTTGATGACGGTGATGCGCGACGCTATCTCCTTCATGGCGTGCACCATCTCGCCGACCGCCTTGCCGCTGTCGGTGGCGCTGCTGGCCGCCCGGGTGGAGATGTTTTCGGTCACCTTGGCATTGTCGGCATTCTGGCTGACGGTGGCGGTCATCTCCTCGACCGAGGCACTGGTCTGCTCGACGCTGGAGGCAAGCTCGGAAGAGGTCTGGGAGAGGGCATTGGCGGTGGCGGCCACCTGCTCGGAGGCGGAACCGATGGCTTCCGACATGGCGCCCACCTCGTTGAGGGTGTCGGAGAGGCGGTGGGCCATGCTCTTGATTGCATAGAGCAGGCTCGAAGTGTCGTCGGCCTTGAGCTGCACCGGGGTGGAGAGATCCCCCTCGGCGACCCGGGCTACCACCTGCACCGTGTAGGAAGGGTCGCCCCCCAGCTGGCGCAATATGCTGCGGGTCACCAGCAGGGCCAGGATGAGGCAGATGAGAAAGGCGGCGCTGGCGATGGCGATGAGGATCTGCAGGTTGTCCTGATAGATGGCCTGGCTCTCATCCATGGACTGGGATGCCAGTTCGGCATTCACCTTGACCAGATCACTCAGCAGTCCATCGGCGATGTCGAAGGCGGGGCGTCCCTTGTCACCCATCAGCCGAAAGGCGTTGCGCTCGGGCTCCCCATCCTGGCCCGGTGTCTGAGCCTGCTTCAGGATCTCGCTGGCGTACTGCTTGTAAGTGGCCCAGGCCTGATCGAAGCGGGTCAGCAGGTCCACCTCCCGCTGGGTGAGATAGGTCTTGCGGTAGCTGGCCAGAAAATCCCACATCCCCTTCTCGAACTTGTCGACATTGACCAACGCCTGGGCCTTGAGATCCGGGTCGACCTCGCCGATGTAGCGATAGAGGGCCCGGTTCTGGTAGACCGCATAGATGTTGGCGTTGGCGATGTCCTTGATCGGCAACAGCTGGTTGGCGTGCATGTTGCTGACCAGTTGCACCATGGTCCTGGTGGAGTAGTAGCTGGTGAGCGACAGCACCACCAGCAGCACCATGAGGATGGAGAACGAGAACACCAGCTTTGTTCTGACTTGCAAGTTGTGAAACCAGTCCATGGTCT
This sequence comes from Aeromonas sp. CD, assembly GCF_033349375.1. Classification (NCBI taxonomy): domain Bacteria; kingdom Pseudomonadati; phylum Pseudomonadota; class Gammaproteobacteria; order Aeromonadales; family Aeromonadaceae; genus Aeromonas; species Aeromonas sp. CD. The sequence continues at coordinate 2,806,864 of NZ_CP137631.1, read as the reverse complement.
GACTCCGTCAATTCCGTTGATGTGCTTAAGGTGTGTGGTCAATCTCTGAGGCTGTAAAGGGCATCGGCCTGTTGCCGGAGCGCATGTTGTTCCCGCCGCCAGGCCAGCTGGATGAGCTGGGGGACGTCGAGGATGAGCGCCGGCTGACCGTTGCCAAGAATGGTGGATCCGCTCACGTAGCGCAGGGACTTGAACAGCTCGCCGAGCGGCTTGATGACCGCCTGCACCTCGCCAATCAGGCGATCCACCACGATGCCGGCACGATGGTCGGCATAGTCCACCATCACCACGAATTCGGGTTCGTCGGCAGGGGGCAGGGCAAACAGCTCGCGCAGGACGATGAAGGGCACCCACTCGCCGCGCACGTTGATCTGGCGGGCTGGGGTACGCAGGGCATCCGGCGGCAGATCGATGCACTCGACCATCATGTCGAGGGGGATCACCAGGGAGGCGTGATCCACCTCGATGCGAAAACCGTCGATGATGGCCAGGGTGAGCGGCAGTCTCAGCCTGAAGGTGGTGCCCAGCCCCAGCCGGCTGTCGATGGTGGTTTCGCCGCGCAGAAACTCCAGATTGCGCTTGACCACGTCGAGCCCGACTCCCCGCCCGGAGAGATCGCTGACATCGCTGGCCGTCGAGAAGCCGGGCAGAAACAGCAGTTGAAAGATCTCCTGTTCACTCAATACCTTGCCTTCCGGCAGCAGCCCCTGGCCATGGGCCTTGGCGAGGATCTTGTCGCGGTCGATGCCGCGGCCGTCATCGCTGACCTCCACCACCACGGCACCGGCGTCGTGATAGGCGTTGAGGGTGATGGTTCCCTGCGCCGGCTTGCCGGCGGCGAGCCGAGCCTGTTGCTCCTCAAGGCCATGATCGGCGGCGTTGCGCACCAGGTGCATCAGGGGGTCGGTCAGCTTCTCGACCATCGACTTGTCGATGTCGGTATCGGCGTTGCGGATCTGCAGCTGGATCTCCTTGCCGGTCTGCTGGGACAGTTCGTGCACCAGTCGCGGGAAGCGGTTGAAGATCTCGTTGATGGGTACCATGCGCAGGGTGAGCGCGTCGTCGCGGATCCCTTCCACCAGGGTGTTGACGATGGCCACTGATTCGATGAGCTCCGCATCGCCCCTCATCCTCGCCTGCAGAGTGGTGGCCGAGGTGGCGATCACCAGCTCGCCGACCCGATTGATCAGCCGATCGAGCTTGGCCGCCTCGATGCGGATGTAGTGTCCCTCCGCCCGCAGCGGTGCGGGTCTGGCCTGCTGTGGGGGGGCCTCCTGCGGCGGGGGGGCTGACTGGATGGGCGGCGCCAGGGCCGGTTCTGCGCTTGCCGCGCCGGGCGTCAGTTCGCCCCGCGCGATGCAGGCCGCTTCCTCTTCGCTCAGGGCGCCGGCCTGCACCCAGCGCTGCAGCTGGGCCGCGAGCGGCTCATTGCACCAGGCCGCCAGCTTTTGCCCCTGTTCTGAAAACTGCGCCAGATCCTGATGGGGGCTGAGCAGGCAGATGAGACTGGCGTGGGCAACGAAATCAAAAGTGCTCCGGATCCGCTCGGCCGGCTCGGCGCTGAGCAGGCCAATCTCGTAGCCGAGAAAACACTCGGTGGCATCGAGCAGTTGCAGCGGGGGCCACTCCTGCCAGACCGGCTCGATGACGCGGATCTCCCCCAGGTTGCCGAGGTAGCGAATGAAGGCCAGCAGATCGAAGCCGTCCTGATAGAGAGCGGGATAAAAGCGCAGGGAGAGATGCCAGACGCGCCGATCCGCCTGATTGACCGGTGCGGGAGCCGGCATGATCAGCGGCTGGCTGGGCAGGGTCTGGTGCCCTTGCAGCTGGGAGAGCAGGGCCAGGATCTGTTGGGTCTCGGTCTGCTGCAGCTCGGGGTTGTGTTCGGCTCCTTGCAGCAGGTCGCGCAGTTGATCGTTGCAGGCCAGCAGCAGGTTGATGAGGTGTTCGTCCAGCGCGATCTCGCCGCTGCGCAGCCGCTCCAGCATGTTCTCCATGGCGTGGGCGAAGCGCACCAGCATGGCCAGCCCCAGCATGCCGGCCGAGCCCTTGATGGTATGGGCGGTGCGAAACATCAGGTTGTAGGTGTCGGGGTTGGCCGGATAGGTGTCGCGATCCAGCAGAGCGTGTTCCAGATTGTCGCACTGCTCGTAGGCCTCCTCAAAGAAGAGGGCGCGGGCCTTATTGATGTCCATCCACGCGGCCCTCCCCATGGTCGGCTGACCACAATCCCATCAGGCTCAAGACATGGCGGGCCTGGCTCCCTTCAGCGGCCTCGAGTCGCAGCTGCTTGCCCTGCTGGCCAGCCTCCTGCCGCAGGATGGCGATGAGCTGGGCACCGCAGCCATCGAGCATCTCCAGCGGGGTGAGATCCAGCGTCAATACCGAGAAATTGAGCAGACCGAACAGTTCATCCTGCAGATCCCCCAGCGTGATGACGCTGAGTTCGCCGCTCAGGGTGGCGGTCACCGGCGTCTGCCGGGTGTCGATCGTCAGGCTCATGGCTGCACCACCTTGCAGACATCGTCCAGCAGCTTGAGCGGTTCGAACGGCTTGGTGAGCCAGACTCGGGCGCCGGCCTCGAATCCTTCCCGCTTGATCTGCTCAGAGTCTTCGGTGGTCAGCATGATGAAGGGGAGGTAGCGGGTAGTCTGCTGGGCCTTGACCCGTCTTAGCAGGGTCATGCCATCCATGCCGGGCATGTTGAGATCGGAGATGATGAGGTGTACCCGCCGCTGATCCAGTTCGATGAGGGCGGCTGCGCCGTCGCCGGCCTCAATCACCTCAAAACCGGCGCTGCTGAGCGTCATGGTGATGGCAGCCCTGATCCCCACGGAATCATCCACCACCAGTATGGTTTTGCTCATCGGTCATCCTCATCGACTTCATGGGTTCCTTGCCCTTAGCGCCAAGGGCAGAGCCCACTCAGGGCTCAGTGATAATTGTTGTTCAACAGCTTGATGTTGGAGAGATTTTTATGTCATCACTGACTAATAGAGGCAAATGGAACCAGTTGTATGGGCCAGGTGGCGCAGCCGGGCCGGGAAGGAGGGGGTGGGCCACATGTTGCAAGAGGGGAAATAGGGGGGAAATGCAGATACCCTGTTGATGACAGTTAATTAATCAAGCAAGGGGGATATTTCTTGAAATAGGCAGGTAAGCTTATTTTTGAAGCTGATAATAAATATCGTTTGCGCGTCCATTCCACTTGTTTACATATAATTATACAAATATAAAGGTATATATTATCAGCCACTTTTGACGAGGTGAAATAGCCTATGGCTGGTAACATAAAGACCGGGTAAAATAGTGTGACAACGCTTTCATTCTGATTATTTAACATCACGAATTAACGGGTAATTTAAATGAATTAAATTCATTAACACACAAAAATACCCCCTAGTGGGTATTTCTGTGGTTAGTGTCATGCTTTCTAAGTCTATGCTACATATGAAATTTTTAAATCCATGCTGATGAGTTTTCTATTTTAATAATGTTCCGTCACTTGATGGAGATCAACGCGGGGCAGGGGGGGAGTACTTAGCATTTCCGCTATTAAGCATTTATCAAACAAGTGCTCACTACGGGAATAAAAAGAATGGTCGAGGATACTTTTTTATCGGCTCATGGAATTAATCGCCGTGACTTTATGAAACTGTGCGCCGGGATGGCCGCAACCCTTGGATTAAGCCAGCATGCCGTGGCCAGGATGGCCACCGCGCTCACCAGCCCCGAGCGGCCACCGGTGATCTGGATAGGGGCGCAGGAGTGTACCGGTTGCACCGAATCGCTGTTGCGCGCCACCCACCCCACCATCGAGAACCTGATCCTCAACACCATTTCGCTGGAGTACCACGAGGTGCTCTCGGCGGCCTTCGGCCATCAGGCCGAAGAGAACAAGCACAATGCCATCGAACGCTACAAGGGCAAGTATGTGCTGGTGGTGGATGGTTCCATCCCGCTTAAAGATGGCGGCATCTACTGCATGGTGGCCGGTGAACCCATCGTCGACCATATTCGCCGCGCGGCTGCCGATGCGGCTGCCGTCATCGCCATCGGCTCTTGCGCCGCCTGGGGCGGGGTGCCCGCCAGCGGCGGCAACCCGACCGGCGCCGTCAGCCTGGAAGAGGCCCTCGGCAACCTCGGCACGCCGATTATCAATATCCCGGGCTGCCCGCCCAATCCCCACAACTTCCTCACCACGGTCGCCTACTACATCACCTACGGCAAGCTGCCGGCGCTCGATGCCAAGAAGCGGCCGCTGTTTGCCTATGAGCGGCTCATCCACGAAAACTGCGAGCGCCGCCCGCACTTCGATGCCGGCCGTTTCGCCAAGGAGTTTGGCGACGAGGGTCACCGTCAGGGCTGGTGTCTCTACCATCTTGGCTGCAAGGGGCCGGAGACCTACGGCAACTGCTCGACCCTGGAGTTCTGCGACGTGGGCGGCGGCATCTGGCCGGTGGGTATCGGCCATCCCTGCTACGGCTGCAACGAGCAGGGAGTGGGTTTCAGCAAGGGGATCTTCCAGCTCGCCAAGGTGGAGAATCCCACCCCGCGGGTGAACAAGCCCGACGTGGCCATCCAGGAGGGAGGACACATGTCGCCCACCGCCACCGGCCTTATCGGTGGTGCGCTCGGGGTGCTGGTCGGGGTGAGTCTGATGACGGTGCGCGAGCTCGGTCGCCAGCAGAAGCGCCATGAAGCCGGGCAGCACACCTCACGGGAGGAGTGACCGTGAACAGACGCAATTTCCTCAAATTCGCCTCCGTCGGTGCGCTGGCGGCGGGCACCACCGTCTCCGGCAGTGCCCTGGCGGCGGCCGAGAACAAGCCGCCCATTCCCGGCGCGCTCGGCATGCTCTACGACTCCACCCTCTGCATCGGTTGCCAGGCCTGCGTGGCTGAGTGTCAGCGCCTCAACGGCAACCCGGCCAATCCGGCCGGGGAAGCAACCTGGTCCAACAATGACAAGCTGAGCCCCTACACCAACAACATCATTCAGGTGTGGAAGAGTGGCACGGGTGAGCACAAGGATCAGCTGGTGGATGGCTATGCCTACATCAAGAAGCAGTGCATGCACTGTGTCGATCCCAACTGCGTCTCCGTCTGCCCGGTGCAGGCGCTGACCAAGGATCCCAAGACCGGCATCGTCCATTACGACCCGGACGTCTGCACCGGCTGCCGCTACTGCATGGTGGGCTGCCCGTTCGACGTGCCCAAATATGACTACGACAACCCGTTCGGGGCGATCCACAAGTGCGAGCTCTGCAACCAGAAGGGGCTTGAGCGCATCGATCAGGGCAAATTGCCCGGCTGTGTCGAGGTGTGCCCCACCGGCGCCGTCATCTTCGGCACCCGCGAAGAGCTGATGGCCGAGGCCAAGCGCCGGCTGCTGGCCACGCCGGGCAGCGAATACGCCTACCCGCGCCAGACCTTCAGCGCCAACGATCCCTACCTGCACGAGGTGCCCAACTACCAGCCTTACGTCTATGGCGAGAAGGAGGGGGGCGGCACCCAGGTGCTGGTGCTGGCCGGGGTGCCCTACACCAAGCTCGACATGCCTGACTTGCCGGAGCTCTCCTCCGGGGCGCGCTCCGAGCACATCCAGCACACCCTCTACAAGGGGATGGTGCTGCCGCTGGTGGTGCTGACCGGGCTGTCGGTGCTCATTCGCCGCAACACCAAGGACCATCAGGATGGCGACGATCATGACTCGCACGCGGGCCATGACAAGCAATCGGGAGGCAAGGATCATGAGTAATCACAAGGCACATCCGCTGGGGGGCAGGCTGGTCAGCTGGCCGGTCATGGTGCTGGCGCCGTTCGTCATCCTGTGCGGCATGCTGATCCTCAAACGCCTCATCTTCGGGCTGGGCTCGGTCACCGATCTCAACGGCGGCTACCCCTGGGGGCTCTGGATCTCGTTCGATCTGCTGATCGGCACCGGTTTCGCCTGCGGCGGCTGGGCGCTGGCCTGGGCGGTCTACGTCTTCAACCGGGGTGAGTATCATCCGCTGGTGCGACCGGCCCTGCTGGCGAGCCTGTTCGGCTATTCGCTGGGCGGCCTCTCCATCACCATCGACGTCGGCCGTTACTGGAACCTGCCCTACTTCTACATTCCGGGTTTCTTCAACACCTCCTCGGTGCTGTTCGAGACGGCGGTCTGCATGACCATCTACATCGGGGTGATGGCGCTGGAGTTTGCCCCCGTGCTGATGGAGAAGTTTGGCTGGAAGGTCTCCCTTGCGCGGATCAACAAGGTCATGTTCTTCATCCTGGCGCTGGGGGCCCTGCTGCCCACCATGCACCAATCCTCCATGGGCTCCCTGATGATAGTGGCGGGGGAGAAGATCCATCCGCTCTGGCAAAGCTACGAGCTGCTGCCGGTCTTCTCCTTGCTCACCGCCTTCATCATGGGCTTCTCCATCGTGGTGTTTGAGGGCTCTCTGGTGCAGGCCGGGCTGGCGGGGCGCGGCCCCAACGAGAAGCCGCTGTTCTACAAGCTGACCCAGGTGATCGACATCTTCCTGATCCTGTTCGTGGCGCTGCGCTTTGCCGAGATCGTCATCAACGACAAGTCGGAGTACCTCTCCCAGTGGGATCGCTACGCCTTGATGTTCTGGAGCGAGATCGCGCTGATGATCTTCCCGCTGCTGGTGTTCCACTGGGACAAGAGCCGCCGCGATTCGCGCATGTTGTTCCTGGGGGCCCTCAGCATGCTGCTGGGCGCCGCCCTCTGGCGACTGGACTACTCCCTGCTCGCCTTCAACCCCGGCAATGGCTACCACTACTTCCCCTCCGCGGCGGAAGTGCTGATCTCCTTGGGCTTCGTCGCCATCGAGGTGTGTGCCTATTTGCTGCTGATCCGGCTGCTGCCGGTACTGCCATCACTTGAACGTGTTCACCAAGATTATCAGGCCCGAGGGAAAGCCAACGTATGAGCCAACGTATCACCATAGACCCCATCACCCGCATCGAGGGTCACCTGCGTATCGACTGTGAAATCGAAGGCGGCGTCGTCACCAAGGCCTGGTCGTCCGGCACCATGTGGCGCGGGATGGAGGAGATCGTCAAGGGCAACGACCCGCACGATGCCTGGATGATAGTGCAGCGCATCTGCGGGGTGTGCACCTCCATTCACGCCATCGCCTCGGTGCGGGCGGTGGAGAACGCCATCGGCGCCAAGGTGCCGGTCAACGCCCAGTACATCCGCAACCTGATCATTGCGGCCCACAACATCCACGATCACATCGTCCACTTCTATCAGCTCTCCGCGCTGGACTGGGTGGACATCACCGCCGCACTGCAGGCCAATCCGCAAAAAGCGGCCGACCTGCTCAAGGGAGTATCGACCTGGTCCCTCAACAGCGCCGACGAGCTGACCAAGGTGCAGGACAAGATCCGCGCCCTGGTGGCGAGCGGTCAGCTCGGCATCTTCGCCAACGGCTACTGGGGTCACAAGGCGATGAAACTGAGCCCGGAGGTGAACCTCATCGCCGTGGCCCACTACCTGCAGGCACTGGAGTGCCAGCGCGATGCCAACCGCATCGTCGCCATCCTCGGCGGCAAGACTCCCCACATTCAGAACCTGGCGGTGGGCGGGGTGGCCAACCCCATCAACCTGGATGCGCCGAGCGTGCTCAACCTGGAACGGCTGCTCTACGTGAAGAGCTTCATCGATCGGCTCGGCGAGTTCATCGAGCAGGTCTACAAGGTGGATGCCGCCATCATAGCCGCGCACTACCCCGAGTGGCTGAACCTGGGGCAGGGGGCCAAGCACTACCTGAGCGTGCCTGAGCTGCCCACCGACGGTGACGGCGGCAGCTTCCTGATGCCGGGTGGCTACATCGAGAACGGCGATCTGGCCGGCTATCGTCCCATCGAGAGCCATCAGGATGCCTGGCTGATGGATGGCATCGCCGAGAGCAACAAGCACGCCTGGTACAAGGATGACGCCCCCCTCAAGCCCTGGGAGGGCAAGACCGAGCCCGACTACACCGGCTGGCAGGATGACGGCAAGTACTCCTGGGTCAAATCTCCCACCTTCTACGGCAAGGTGGTGGAGGTGGGGCCCCTCGCAGACCTCTTGGTGAAGCTCGCCGCCAAGCACCCGGAGACGGTGGCGCACTTCGATCAGCTGAACGGTCTCTACAAGACGCTCACCGGTTCAGCCATCAAGACCGAACAGCTGCACTCCACCCTGGGCCGCATCATCGGTCGTGCGGTGCGCTGCTGTGTGCTCAAAGACACCCTGTCACATCAGTGGAAGGCGCTGGTGGACAACATCGGCAAGGGGGATGTCAGCGCCTACATCAAGACCGAGATCCCGGCGGACAAGGAGTTTCGCGGGGTGGGCTTTGAAGAGGCGCCGCGCGGCATGCTCTCCCACTGGATCGTCATCAAGGGCGGCAAGATCGAGAACTATCAGGCGGTGGTGCCGTCGACCTGGAACTCGGGCCCGCGCAACTTCAATGATGAACCCGGTCCCTACGAGCAGTCCCTGGTGGGCACCCCGGTGGCCGATCCGGCCAAGCCGCTGGAGGTGGTGCGCACCATTCACTCGTTCGACCCCTGCATGTCCTGTGCGGTGCACGTGGTGGATACCCAGAGTGGTGAAACAACTCAGGTGAAGGTGCTGTGATGAACACCCTGATCCTGGGCGTGGGCAACCTGCTATTGAGCGATGAGGCCGTCGGCGTGCGGATCGTCGAGGGGCTGGAGCGCGACTACCGCTTCGCCCCCGGCATCGAGCTGCTCGATGGCGGCACCGCAGGCATGGAGCTGCTCGAAGCCATGGCCAGTCGCGACCACATCATACTGGCGGACGCGGTGCGCAGCGGCAATCCGCCGGGTACCGTGGTGACCCTGAAGGATGAGGAGATCCCGACCCTGTTTGGTCGCAAGATCTCCCCGCACCAGCTGGGGCTGGCGGACGTGCTCTCGGCGCTGCACATGACGGGGGAATCCCCCAGGCGGCTCACCCTGATCGGGGTCGAGCCTGAATCCCTCGAGCCCCGCATCGGCCTCACTCCTGTGGTGGCGGCTGCCATGGGGGAGGCAACGGATCGGATCCTGACCCTGCTGGCCAGCCTGGGGGCACCGGCCATTCCGCTCTCTGAGCAGGAGAAGGCCGAGCGAGCGCGGGAGGGCGTATGGCGCAATCCATTGTGAATGAGGCAGTGAACGAAGCCGCGACAGAGCCGGCGCAGGAGTTTATCGGTTTTGCCACCAATCCCGCACCCTTGCTGGTGGCCCAGTACGAGCGGATCGCCAGAGAAGAGATGCAGGCCCTGCCGTTCTATCACCCGGCCATGCCCATCGTGGCCGAGTGCACCCTGTTTGAAGGGCAGTGGCTTGGCTGCGTGCTCACCCCCTGGATGTTGAGCGTGGTGGTGCTGCCGGGGCCGGATCAGCTTTGGCCGGTGCGCAGCAGCAGCGATCGGCTCGCCCTGCAGCTCCCCTGCGGCAACCTGACCTTTATGGTGGGGGCATTGCCCGAGACGGGGCAGTTGCTGGCCTGCTCGCTCATGTCCCCCATCGACCCGCATCTGGGGGCCGACGAGGGGCGCGCGCTGGTGAGCAGCACCCTCAAGATGCTGCTTTCGCTTCCGGTGCAGCAGGGGGAGGGCGGCGTGAACTTGAGCCGGCGCCGCCTGTTCAGCGGCCGGCGCGGCGACCCTGTGGGCGACACCCAGCGCTAGGTCTCATCTGCAATCAGGTTTAGAATAGGGGCCGTTTTGGCCCCTCACTCGCTTCTGTCGTGCCCCTGTTTTTTGGGTAGTGAGTGGTAAAACGAACAAGGGATCTTATGACCATTCAATGCTTTGGCTGCCACTCAGGCAGCAACATCGCCCGCCGCAAAGGCCTCTCTGTCACGGCGGCCGCCTTGCTGGCCCTGCTCTCGGGCGGTTTCTCTTCCATGGCGCTGGCTGCCCAGCCCGTCCCCGCCGAACTCAAGCTCGCCATCGGCAGTGAGCCCACCGAAGGGTTCGACCCGCTGCTTGGCTGGAGCCACGGCAGCTACCTGCTGCTGCACAGCCCGCTGCTCAAGCAAAACGCCGACCTCAGCTGGCAAAACGTGCTTACCCAGGCGGTGACCCCGAACCAGGATGGCAAGGGGTGGCTTATCCGCCTCAAGCCGGATCTGACATTCTCCAACGGCGCGCCGCTCACCGCCGAAGACGTGGCCTTTACCTACAACAGCGCAGCCCAGGGCGGCGGCAAGATCGACATGGGCAACTTTGTCTCGGCCAAGGTGCTCTCGCCTACCGAGGTTGCCATATCTTTAAGCGCCCCCCAGAGCACCTTCGTCAACGTGCTGGGATCGCTCGGGATAGTGTCGAAGCGGGATTACGATCCCAAGGCTTACGCCCGCCATCCGGTCGGCGCCGGCCCTTACCAGCTGGTGAGCTTCCTGCCCGGCCAGCAGCTGGTGGTGGAGGCCAACCCCCATTACGCCGGCGGCAGCAATGACTTCAAGCGGCTGGTGTTTGTCTTTATCGATGAAGAGAGCGCCTATGCCGCCGCCCAGCGCAGCCAGCTCGACCTGGTACGCATCGCCCCGTCGCTGGCGCCCACAGTCCCTGCCTCCCTCAAGCTGTGGGTGCGCCCGAGCGTGGAGAATCGCGGCATCGTCTTCCCCATCCCGCCAGCGGGCGGCAAGGATGCCAAGGGTTATCCCATCGGCAACGACGTGACTTCGGACGTGGCGGTGCGCCGCGCCATCAACTACGCCATCGACCGCAAGCTGCTGGCCGATCAACTGCTGGAAGGACACGCCATTCCCGCCTACAGCGCGGTAGAAGGCCTGCCCTGGCTGAATAAAGCCACCGCCTTCAAGGATGGCGATGCGGCCCACGCCAATGCCCTGCTCGACGAGGCCGGCTGGAAGATGGGCAGTGACGGCATTCGCCACAAGGGTTCCCTGCGCGCCGCCGTTACCCTCTGGTACACCAGTGGCGACAGCACCCGCCGGGATTTGGCGGAAGCGGTGCGGGCCATGCTCAAACCCATCGGCCTCGAGGTGAGCCTCAAGTCCGGTAGCTGGGAGCAGGTGGAGCGCGAGATGCACGCCAATCCGGTGCTGATGGGGTGGGGGAGTCTGGATCCCATGGAGCTCTATCACCATTACCAGAGCGGTTCCGCCGGTGTGGAGTTTTACAACCCGGGCTATTACCAGAATCCGGTGGTGGATGGTCACCTCAAGCAGGCGCTGGATGCCCCGAACTGGCAGGCGGCCGTGCCGTTCTGGCAGCAGGTGGAGTGGGATGGCAAGCGTGGCGCCGGGGTACAGGGGGATGCGGCCTGGGCCTGGCTGCTCAACGTGCAGCACACCTATCTGGCGAACCGCTGCATCGACCTTGGCAAGGGGGCGCCGGAAATTCACGGTAGCTGGTCACTGCTCAACAACCTGCAGGATTGGCGGTGGACGTGCCGTTAAGTTCGCCCTTGAGTCATTCAGGTTATCTGTTGCTAAAAGCCCTGCTGCGTTTGGCAGGGCTGTTATGTCTGGTCTCGGTCGCCACCTTTGTGTTGCTGAGTTACTCCCCCATCGACCCCATCAAGGCCTATATCGGCAACGATCTGCTCCATGTGCCGCCGGAGCAGTACGCCCGCATTGCCGCCCGCTGGGGGTTGGATCAACCGCTCTGGCTGCGCTACTGGCACTGGTTCACCCAGGTGCTGCGGGGGGATCTCGGCTACTCCATGCTCTACAACGCACCTGTGGGTGAGGTAATTGGCCAGCGCTTTGCTGCCTCCTTCCTGCTGTTGGCGGGGGCTTGGCTGCTCTCCGGCTTTTTCGGCATTCTGCTGGGCCTCTGCGCCGGTCGCTATCTCAACCGCTGGCCCGATCGCCTGATTTGCCGCTTTGCTTACCTGCTCGCCTCCTTGCCCACCTTCTGGGTCGGCCTCTTGCTGCTGGCGCTGTTTGCGGTGCACTGGCCTTTGTTGCCGGTCTGCTGCGCCTGGACGCCGGGTCTCTCTGCCGATGAGGCGGACTGGTTGATGCGGTTGCGTCATCTGTTGCTGCCGGTCACCACCCTGGCCCTGCTGGGGCTTGGCAATATTGCCCTGCACACCCGGGAGCGGGTGGCCGAGGTGCTGGCGAGCGATTTTATTCGCTACGCCCGCGCCCAGGGCGATGGCGGCTGGCCCATGCTGCGCTTTCACGTGCTGCGTCATGCCCTGACCCCGGCCATCTGTCTGCAGTTTGCCTCGCTGGGGGAGCTGATTGGCGGATCGTTATTGGCCGAAAAGGTCTTCTCCTACCCGGGGCTCGGCCAGGCCACCGTGGATGCGGGGCTGAGGGGGGATATCCCCCTGCTGATGGGAATCGTGCTCTTCTGCACCCTGCTGGTCTTTTTGGGTAACACGGCGGCGCGGGTGCTGCTGGCCCGCATCAACCGCGGTTGGGAGGGTGTGCATGCTGTTTAATCCGCTCCCCTCCCTGCTGCGTCTGGGTTTTGCGCTGATCTGCCTGCTGCTGCTGGCCAGCTACGGCTGGAGCCTCTCTCATCAGGATGTGCCGATGGATCTGCTGGCGCGCCAGCAGCCCCCCTCGCTGGTTCACTGGTTCGGTACCGACCAGATGGGGCGGGATCTCTGGCTGCGGGCCTTTCAGGGTACCCTCACCAGTCTGGAGCTGGGCATCAGCACGGCCCTGTGCAGCGGCTTGCTGGCCATGGTGGCGGCCAGTGTCTCGCTCATTCACCCCAGATGTGATGCGGCGGTGCGGCTGGTGATCGATGCCATGCTGGCGCTGCCCCATATGCTGCTGTTGATCCTGATCTGCTTTACCGCAGGGGGCGGCATGCGCGGGGTGATCCTGGCGGTGGCGCTCACCCACTGGCCCAAGCTGGCGCTCATTCTCTGTGCCGAGGCGCGGCGGATCGCCAGCAGCGATTACGTGGTGCTGGCCGGCTGTCAGGGGATGGGGGCGCTGCGTCGCTGGCGTACCCACCTGTTGCCGGGGCTGTTGCCCCAGTGGTTTATAGGCACCTTGCTGATGTTCCCCCACGCGGTGCTGCACAGCGCGGCGCTGAGCTTCCTCGGCTTTGGCCTGGCGGCCCACGAGGCCTCGTTGGGTCTGCTGCTGGCCGATGCCCTGCGCTATCTGGCCGGCGGTGGCTGGTGGCTGGCCCTCTTCCCCGGTCTGATGTTGCTGACCTTGGTTTTACTGTTTGATCAGGCCACTCGCGCCCTGCAACAACTCTGGTTTGGGTTTGGGGGAGAACCATGCTGAGATTTGAAAACGCCATCTGGCGTCAGCACAGTCTGGCTGGCGCTGCTGTTCGCTCAGATGACTCGCGGGCCCTGCAACAGTTGCTGTGGCACAGGAGTGAACCATGCTGAGCTTCGACCAGGTGACCATAGAGGCGGCTCACTACTCCTGGCTGGGGCGGCGCAGTTGGCAGCCTTTGCTGACCAATATCAGTCTGCAACTGGCGCCGGGGGAGATAGTTGCACTGGTGGGGGGGAGCGGCGAGGGCAAGAGCCTGCTGCTGCAAAGTGCCCTGACCCTGCTGCCGGACAACCTGCGCATGCGCGGCACCATCTCCCTCGATGGCGTGCCCCTGTGCGACGCCAGCCGTGCCGGACTGCGCGGCCACACCCTCTGCTATGTGCCGCAGGGGGTGAGTGCCCTCAATCCGTTGCTGACGGTGGAGCGTCAGCTGGGACGGGCGGCACGCCTCTGCGGCCAGAGCGGTTCTCGCGAGCGGCTCGGCCAGCAGCTGCTGCGCTACCAGCTGCCCGCGACCACCCTGGACAGATTCCCGCGCCAGCTCTCCGGCGGCATGGCCAAGCGCATTCTGGCCTGCACCGCGGCGCTCGGCGGTGCCCGCTACATTCTGGCAGACGAGATCACCGCCTGGCTCGACGAGGGGCTGGCCTGCCAGCTGCTCGGCCAGTTGCGTGAATTGGCCAATCAGGGCAGCGGCATCCTCTGGGTCACCCACGATCTGGCGCTGGCGGCCCGCTTTGCCGATCGCATCGTCGCGCTGCATCAGGGCCAGGTGAGCGACACCTTGAGCTGCCACCATCTGCGCCAGGGACAGGGGAGCGAGATGCTCCGCGCCCACTGGCAGGCGCTGCCGGAATTCAATGCTCTCTTCTCTGTGCCGGAGGTTTCCTGATGTTGGAACTACGAAATCTCACCATCGCCCAGGGGGAACGCTCCCTCTGGCAGGGGTTGTCGCTGACGGTGAAGGCGGGGGAGCGGCTGGGCATTTCCGCGCCGAGCGGCCATGGCAAGACCACGCTGGGGCGAGTATTGGCCGGTTGGCAATCGGTTGGGGACGGCGGGCAGATCCTGCTGGATGGGCAGCCGTTGGCCGAACCGGTGAAGGGTTATAACCCCATCCAGCTGGTGCCCCAGCACCCGGAACTCACCTTCAATCCCTACCGCACCACCGGGCAGGCGCTGTGGGATGTATGGCGCCCCGATGACGCCATGCTGGCCCGCTTTATGGTCAAGCCTGCGTGGCTCGGTCGCAAGCCCGGTCAACTCTCCGGCGGTGAGCTGGCCCGCATCGCGCTGCTGCGCGCCCTCGATCCTCGCACCCGTCTGCTGATTGCCGACGAGGTGACCGCCCAGCTGGATCCGCAAATCCAGCGTCAACTCTGGCGGGAGTTGATGATGGAGTGCGAGCTGCGTGGTCTTGGCATGCTTGTCTTCAGTCACCAGCAGGCACTGCTGCGCCAGATCTGCCATCGGGTGCTGCGTTTTGGCGCGATGCAGCCCGAATCTGGGGAGCTGACCGAAAGCGCGGCTTGAGGGTTAGGTCCCCTCATCCCCAGCCCTTCTCCCGCAAGGGGAGAAGGGAGCGGAAGGTGCCATTTCACTAGGCTCAGGGTTTAGGGTTTGGAAAATCTCGGGGTTTGGAAAACAGGGCTGGTTGTTATGCTCGAAGCCCCTCTGAGGCGTTTGAGGGAATCGTATTGTTGCAGCACGCTGTCGGCATCCACGAACCGGTTCCCTCTCCCTGGGGAGAGGGCCAGGGTGAGGAGACGCGAGTGTGAGAGGCTGGCCACTCTGGACAGATAGGACGGCCGACAAGGTCCACAGATAAAAGAGAGGGAGGCATCAGCCTCCCTCTCTTGTTTTCTACCGTTATCAGCGGCGTTTAACCGGTTTAGGCACTGGCCAGCCAGTTCAGCCAGGCATCCATCCCTTCGCCTGTGGTGGCGCTGACCTGGATCACCTGAATATAGGGGTTGACCCGTTTGGCGTTCTCAATGCAGCGGGCCACATCAAAGCTGACGTAGGGCAGCAGATCGATCTTGTTGATCACCATCAGCTGGGCGGCGGCGAACATATCCGGGTATTTCACCGGCTTCTCTTCCCCTTCGGTGACGGAGAGGATCGCCACCTTGTACTTCTCGCCGAGATCGAAGCTGGCGGGGCAGACCAGATTGCCCACGTTCTCGATAAAGAGGATGCCCCCTTCATTGGCGGGCAGCTGGTGGCAGGCGTCGTGGACCATCTTGGCGTCCAGATGGCAGCCCTTGCCGGTGTTGATCTGCACGGCAGGGACGCCGGTGGCACGGATGCGATCCGCATCGGCGCTGGTCTGCTGATCCCCTTCGATCACGGCGCAAGGGCGCTTGTCAGCCAGTTGGCGCAGGGTTTCGCACAGCAGGGTTGTCTTGCCTGAACCCGGGCTAGACACCAGATTGAGTACCAGCTGGGCCGCCTCATCGAAGTGTTCGCGGTTGTGGGCGGCCAGCGCGTTGTTCTTGGCCAGCACATCCATCTCGATGGCGATCAGCTGACGCTGCCCCATGCCGGGCACCGACAATCCCGCTTCCCCTTTGCCGTAGTGCAGATCACCCTGCTGATGGTCATGGTCATGGTCATGGTCATGGTCATGGTCATGGTCATGGTCATGGTCATGGCTGTGATCATGGGGATGCGCGTGGGAATGGCCGTGGTCATGAGAGTGGGCATGTTCATGATGATGGTCATGGGGGTGATCATGGTAGTGCTCATGAGGCTGATCATGCCCCTCATGGCCCATGGGAGCCCGCACCCCGTGGTAGTGGTGATGGACATCCCCCTGATGGTGATAGTGGTGGTGAATGATCAGGGTGCGCGGCGCGCTCTGCTCGTGGTCATGATGGTGATGGGCGTCATGAGCATGATGATGGCCATGCTCATGCTCATGCTCATGCTCATGCTCATGCTCATGCCCATGTTCATGGTGATGTTCATGTTCGTGATGATGCTCATGATCGTGCTCATGGCCGGCGATCCGCGCCTGGCCGCATCCGCATACGCTACACATATCAACTTACCTCAATGTCGGTGATGCGCAGGCTATCACCCTGCGCGACTCGTAATTTGTACCCACCACACTCGGGACAGGCCTGCCCGCGCTCGGTGAGGGTGACCGTCTGGTTGCAGTCGTAACACCAGGCCTCTGCCGCCTGGTGCTGAAAGTGCAGCTGGGCCCCTTCGACGGCGGTGCCCTTGGCGGCCGCCTCGAAACAGAAGGCAATGGTGTCCGGGTCAACGCAGGAGAAGCTGCCGACC
Source organism: Aeromonas sp. CD (assembly GCF_033349375.1). Classification (NCBI taxonomy): domain Bacteria; kingdom Pseudomonadati; phylum Pseudomonadota; class Gammaproteobacteria; order Aeromonadales; family Aeromonadaceae; genus Aeromonas; species Aeromonas sp. CD. The sequence continues at coordinate 2,790,331 of NZ_CP137631.1, read as the reverse complement.
TCGAGCCAGAGGGCGGTCACCTTGGTAAAGCCCCGCTGGGTGGCCTGTTCAGCCGCCAGATCGATGGCGGCCATGGCCAGAGACATTTCGTGCATGGTGGCTCCTTAACCGATATGGGAAGGAGCAGTGACTCCTCCCCCTAATTGAGAAAACGGCATATGGCTGAACGGCATGGCCGCTCAACAGATCCGCGGCAGCAGCTCTCCTTGCGGCAGCTCCAGATAACGGCGGCTACCCCAGGGGTTATTGAGGATCACCTTGTGACCATCGCTCGCCTGCACCACGCCGATCTGGCTGGCTGCTGGGTTGAATTGCCGCAAGATGCCCAGTGCGTCCTGCGCCTGTTCGGCAGGCAGGGCCAGCACCATGGTCCCCTCGTTGGCGAGATCATGGGGCTCGAAACCGTAGAGCTCGCACAGGCCACGCACCGGATCGCACACCGGAATGGCGGACTCCTCCAGCTCGATGGCAACGCCGGAGGCCGTGCTCCACTCGTTGAGCACGGCGGCAAGGCCGCCGCGGGTGGCATCGCGCAGGGCGTGCGGGGTAATCCCCGCTTTTAGCAGCGCTTCTACCTGCGGCCAGAGGGTGGTGCAGTCGCTCTTGAGATCGGAGCCCAGTTGCAGGGCGTCACGGGCCATCAGGATGCAGGCGCCGTGGCTGCCGATATCCCGCGACACCAGGATGGCGTCACCGGCCTTGAGGTTGCGCACCGAGATGCCCCGGCTCTGCTCAGGCCGCGGGAAGGTGCCGACCCCGCTGGTGTTGATAAAGATCTTGTCGGCGGCCCCCTTGGGCACCACCTTGGTGTCGCCGCAGACGATACGGGCGCCGCTCTTGGCAAGCTCGGCCGCCATCGACTCGACGATGCGGGCGAGATCGGCGTAGGGGAAACCCTCCTCGATGATAAAACTGCAGCTAAGATACTCGGGCTTGGCCCCCATCATGGCCAGATCGTTGACCGTACCGGCGATGGCCAGCTTGCCGATATCGCCCCCCTCGAAGAAGAGCGGCGAGACGGTAAAACTGTCGGTGGTGAAGGCGACGGGGCCGCTCACCGGCAGCAGGGCGGCATCTTCACCGCGCAGCAGGATCTCGTTGCCAAAGTGGCGAAAGAAGAGCTGGTTGATCAGCTGATTCATCTCGACACCGCCGCCGCCGTGGCTTAACTGGATTTCTCTCATCGGGTCTGGTTCTCCACAAGATTGCAGAAACAGGCTGGTTCATCTCTCCTCATCACCCGACCGCCGTGGCTTGACTGAATTTCTCTCATTGGATCCCCATATATCGGTAGTAGGCATTGCAGGCCCCTTCGGAGCTGACCATGCAGCTGCCCATGGGCTGGGTCGGGGTGCAGCCCCGGCCAAAGACTTTGCACTGGTTCGGCTTGGCCAGGCCGCGCAGGATATCGGCGCACTGGCACGCCTTGTGGTCATCGATGGGAGTCTGATTGAGCGCGAAGTGACGCTCCGCATCGCGTTTGGCAAACGCATCGCGCAGGCGCAGGGCGGAGGCGTTGATATCCCCCAGACCTCGCCAGCGAAAGTGCTCGCGGGTCTCGAAAAAGCGCTCGACCAGCCGCTGGGCGGCTTTATTGCCACTGGCGGTGACCGCGCGGCTGTATTGCACCTCCAGGGCGTAGCGACCCTCCACCTTCTGGCGCACCATCATCAAGAGCGCCTCCATCACATCCACCGGCTCGAAGCCGCTCACCACCACCGGCACCTGATAACGCTCGACGATGGGCAGGTAGATATCGGCGCCGGTGATGACGCTGACGTGGGAGGGGCCGATAAAGGCGTTTACCTTGGCCACCCCGTCAGCCATCACCGCATGAATGGCAGGGGGCACCAGCACATGGTTGATATGAAACAAGAGGTTCTCTACCCCTTCAGCTTCAGCTGCGGCCAAGAGCGCGGCGGTCATGGGGGTAGAGGTCTCGAAACCGATGGCGAAGAAGACCACGGTTTTCTCCGGGTTCTCACGGGCGATGCGCAGGGCGTCGAGGGGGTCATAGACCGGGCGGATATCGCTCCCCTTGGCCCGCTGCTGGGCCAGCGTGCCTTTGGAGCCCGGCACCCGGATCATATCACCCAGGGTGACCAGAATGACGCTGGGCTGGCTAGCCAGCTCGATGGCCTGATCGATGCGCTCTTTGGGCATGATGCAGACCGGGCAGCCGGGGCCGTGGACAAACTCGATGCTGGCCGGCAGCAGCTGGTGCAGGCCGTATTTCATGATGGTATGGGTATGGCCGCCGCACACCTCCATCACCCGCAGCGGCTCGGGCAGATCTTTGGCCAGTTCGGTGATCTGGGCGGCGAGGGCGCGGATCACCTCGGGCTGACGAAAGCCCTGAAAGAGATCATTCAAGGTCAGCATGGCAAGATATCCTGGTTGGGCATCAGGGCCACCATCTGGCGGAAACTCTCCAGGCTGGCCTGCGCCTCCTCCTGGTCAATCTTGCTCATCACAAAGCCGATGTGGAGCAGCACATAGTCGCCCACCTGGAGGGGCTCTTCGAGCAGCATGCAGCTGACGCGTCGCTGCACCCCCAGGGTATCGACGGTGACGCAGTTATCTTCGGGGTGCAGCTGCACCACCTGAGAAGGGATGGATAGACACATGGATTTCAGGACTCCGACAAGGTGGCACAACCGGTGGTGACAGGCTGGTGCGTGGCAAGATGGTGGATGGCAAACCAGAGCTGACCGGCGGCGATGCCACCGTCATTGAGCGGCAGGGTTTCGCTGGTCAATACCTGCCGACTGGCGGCTTCGAGAGCGGGCACCAGCTGGTCCATCAGCACCCGGTTTTGAAACACGCCGCCCCCCAGCACCACCGGATAGCCGGGGAAACGCTCGGCCAGGGCGATAACCAGATTGCTGATGGCGCGGATAAAACCGGCGGCCAGGCGGGCGGTTGAGGTGCCTTGGCGCCGCTCGTGGACAAGGGTATGGATGAGCTCGGCCCACTCGATCTGCAGTGGCCCCTCTGCTGATTGGCTGAGATCAAAGGCGAGGGGGAAGGGCAATTCATCGGGGGCTAGCCGCGAGGCGGCTGCCTCCAGCAAGAGCCCCGCTTCGCCCTCGTAATCCGGGGTATCAATCACCCCCAAGAGCGCCGCCACCGCATCGAACAGCCGACCGATGGAGCTGGTGTAGGGGGCGTTGCGACCCAGCTGCCAGAGCTGGTGCAGGTTGCGGATCCGCTCAAGGGGCAGTTTGTTGATCAACGGAATATCGAGGGCACTGATCTCATCCACGCCATAGGATTCGAACAGCAGCCCCAGCAGCTGGCGCACCGGCTCGCGGATGGCCGCCTCGCCGCCGATCAGCTTGAAGGGTTTGAGGTGGGCAACCCGCTCAAATCCCCGAACGTCTGCGATCAGCAGCTCGCCGCCCCAGAGGGTGCCGTCATCGCCAAGGCCGGTGCCATCGAAGGCAACACCCAGCACCGGGCCCGTGATGTTGTGCTCGGCCATCACCCCCAGCAGGTGGGCGTGATGGTGCTGCACCTCGAGGTGGGTGGCACCCTGATTCTGGCAATACCTTTTGGCCCACTGGTGGCTGAGGTAGCCGGGGTGGCGATCCGAGACCAGCCGTTCGGGGTTGAGATCGTAGAGTTCGCGAAAGGTGGCCAGGGTCTGCTCGAAGTGCTCCTGCATCGGCAGGCTGTGCAGATCGCCGATATAGGGGCTGTAGATGCGCTGGCGGCCGAAGGCGAGCGCCAGCTGGTTCTTCTGTTGCGCCCCGACAGCCAGCAGCGGCGCCTTGACCGCCTCTTGCAGGCTGGGAGTGCAGGGGGCATAGCCCCGGGCGAGGCGCAACGTCTGGCGCCGCCCGCCCGCCCACTGCACCAGACTGTCGTCGCAGGGGTGCAGGATGGGGCGGTTGTGATCCAGGATGCCGTCAATCTCGCCCCCGAGTTCCCTGACCACCGCCTCGCACTCGATATGGATCGGGCTGCCGCGACCATTGGCGCTGGTCGCCACCAGCGGCATGGCACAGGCGTCCAGCAGCAGCTGATGGAGCGGGGTATAGGGGAGCATGATGCCAAGGTAGGGGATGCCGGGGGCAATCCCCTCGGCCAGCGGCGCGGTTGTCAGTTGGGATTCTGACGGTCGATCATCATTTTTGCGCTTGCGCAGCAGGGTGATGGGTCTGGCCTGAGAGGCGAGCAGCTTCCACTCGGCTTCGCTGCCGGTGACATGCAATTTGGCCTCGGCAAGGGAGCCCATCATCACCGCCAGCGGCTTGCGCGCGCGCCGCTTGAGCGTTCGCAATCTGGCAACACTCTGTTCATTGCGGGCATCGCACATCAGGTGATAACCCCCCATCCCCTTGACCGCAATCAGCGCCCCCGCTTGCAGAGCGCTTGCAGCTGCTTGCAGGGCGTCCTCGCGCTCGGCCAGCGCATCGCCGCGGCCACTGCGCCAGCTGAGATGGGGCCCGCACTCGGGGCAGCTCACCGGCTGGGCGTGGTAGCGTCTGTCCAGCGGGTTTTCATAGGCCGCTGCGCAGCGCGGGCACATGGCAAAGCCCGCCATGGCGGTGTGGGGTCTGTCATAGGGGAGGCGGCGGATAATGGTGTAGCGCGGGCCGCAGTGGGTGCAGTTGGTAAAGGGGTAGCGATGGTGGCGATCCGCAGGGTTGGCCACATCGTTGGCGCACGCCTCGCACATCCCCTGATCCGGCGAGATGGCGACCGTGGCGGCGCTCTGCTGCTGGCTCGCTTTAATTCGAAACTGGCCATGAAATTGGCCATCGAAGTCGGGATCATGAGCGAGGGGCAGTTCCCGCTCGCTGAAGTGATCAATGCGGCTAAGCGGCGGCGCCAGTTCCCGCAGTTCGCGGGCAAAGGCTGTGAGCTGCTCAGGGGATCCTTCGGCGCCAATGGTGACGCCGTTGGCATCGTTCAACACATAACCGGCAATGCCGTGGCGCAGTGCCAGCCCATAGACGAAGGGGCGAAAGCCGACCCCCTGCACTATACCGTCGATATGAAATTCGCGGCGCAGCCGGTTGGCCGCATGACTCGGAGAGATAGCGGGGGCGATGGCAGCGCTCATGCAGGCTCCATCTCATCTTGAGTGGCTGGCAAACGCAGCACCCGGCGCTCGTTCTCCTCGCGCCGCACCCAGCCATCCATCTCCATGCGCAGGCAGAACGGAATGGCGTATTTGCGCGACAAACCGGTGATCTCCTTGAAGGATGCCATGTCGATCAGATCTCCCACCTGCTGGCCCGCCAGCACGGCGGCGACCATCTGGTTGTACAGGGCGGCGTCGTAGTAGATGGGGCCATCGAGCTGCACCAGATACTTGAGTCGCGCCAGATTGCGCAGCTGCTTTTGCAGGGCGCCTTTTTGCAGCAAGCCCTGCTGCAGGGCCGCGGGCAGCTTGCGGGTGATAAAGGGATCCAGCGCCACGCCGCCGGGGCCCAGTTTACCGGGCTCGTACCCCTCCTTGCCTTGATCTCGCACCACCTTGAGCACCAGCAGTGCCTCTTCTCCCAGATCATCTTCCGACTCGCCGCTGCCCGGCTGCCACTTGTCATGGTGCAGACGGATCAGCTGCTCGCTTTTGAGCTGCTGGAGCAGGGCCTGAGTGACCGGTAGGGCTATGCCAAAGCGGGTCGTGAGCTCCGCTGCGCTGAGCGGTTCGCCGACCAGGGTGGCGAGCAGCTGGTCGCGGCTCTGGGTGAGCCAGCAGCTATCCAGCAGCCAGTCACCGAGGGGGGTGACCTGCTCGGGCCGCTGGTCAAAGCGGCTGGCCAGCACATAGCCATTGAGCCCCAGCTGCAGGGTGGCCGGGTTGTAGCGCGCCAAGTCATCAGGCAGCTCGCCCAGCAGGGCGTGCAGCGCCTTGCGTCTGGCGGGATGGATGTCACCGCACCAGACGATGCGGGCGCCGTGCAACAGCTCGCTGCTGCCGTGGCGAATGATGGCAAGCGGCTGGCCAAAGAAGCAGGGGATGGGGCTGGCAAAGATCAGCCGTGCCAGCTGGGTGTCCTTGATGGGCACGAAACGGGCCCGGCCATGCCAGCTGCCGAGGGCCACTTCGACCTCGCGGTTGCGCTGCTCCCGGATGCTGCCGCCGACCACATTTAGCCGCACGATCAGATGAGTCGCTGCCTCGCACTGGCCGGCAGCGCTGGTGAGGCAGTGACCGCGTGCCACCTCCTTGTGGGGCACTTTTTTCAGGCCCACTGCCACCCGGCAGACGGCGCCAATCTCGTCGACGCTCTGGTGATAGGCCTGCAGGGAGCGCACCTGCACCTCCCGATCGGCGGGGTAGAGGCGCAGCTTGTCCCCCACCTTGAGGCGGCCCTGTTGCAAGGTGCCGGTGAGCACTGTGCCGGTGCCATTGGCGGTAAAGACCCTGTCCACATACAGTCGCGGGGCGGCCTGTTCGCGGGTTGTATGTGATTCAGGCAGATCGGCAAGCTGGCGAACGATAGCGGCGTGCAGGGCAGTCATATTGGCGCCGGTTTTGGCGCTGACGCTGACGATATCGGGCACCATGCCGCTCTCGTCCATCACCCGCTCCAGCAGGCTCTCTTCAAGCAGTAAAAGCTCATCGGGCGTTACCAGATCGCACTTGTTGATGCAGACCAAGAGGCGCGGCACCCCCATCGCCTTGAGCAGGCTCAGATGATCGCCGGTCATCGGCATCCACCCCTCGTCGGCGGCGATCACCAGCAGCACCAGATCCAGACTCCAGAGCCCCGCCACCATGTTGCGGATATAGCGCTCGTGGCCGGGCACATCGATGACGCCTATGGTGTTGCCCTGACCGTCGTCAAAGTGGGCAAAGCCGAGATCCTGAGTCATGCCGGTGGCCTGCTCGTGGGCGCGGGCGGTGGTGATGCCGGTGAGGGCCTTGATCAGCAGGGTCTTGCCGTGATCCACGTGGCCGGCAAGGCCGATAACGGCGCGATAGGGGGTCATGGGATCAGGGCTCCTCGCTCGCAGTGATCGGGGTGGGCAGCAGCAACGCCTTGAGTTGGGCGATCAGCAGATCCATTTCCGCTGGCAGCAGGGTCGCCATATTGAGCAGCACCTTCTGCTGGCGCACGGTGGCGATGACCGGCACCGGCAGTTCGCGCAGGGCGTCGAGCAGTTGCTGGGCTGGGCGCGGGTCGGTGCACTCCAGCGCAGGGGCCGGGTAGAACTCGTCCGGCAAGGTGCCGCCACCCACTACCAGCTGGGCGGGGACCGGCACAAAGCAGCCGGGCAGGGCAGATATCAGCTGGGAGGCTCTCGCCTGCATGGCGGCAGGATTGCTCAAGGTGCGCTGGGCGATACCCTCGCCGACGGGAGATTTGTTGAGCTTGTGGATGAGCAGGCGCTCGAGCAGGGAGTGGATGATGCGGCTCGAGCGGAAGGTGCGCATCATGGGGTGTTTTTCCAGCCGCTTGATAAGGTCGCTGCGGCCGCTGATGATGCCCGATTGCGGGCCCCCCAAGAGCTTGTCGCCTGAGTAGCAGACCAGATCCGCCCCTGCCTTGATGTACTGGCGCACCGAGGTTTCATCCGGCGCAAACTCCTCGGTGGTCAAGCCGGAGCCCTGATCCACCGCCAGCACCACGTGCTCGGGCAGGGCGCGGGCCACCTCGCCGATATCGGGGGATTCGGTAAAGCCGCGAATGGCGAAATTGGATCTGTGAACCATCAGCACCAAGGCGGTCTGCTCTGTGATGGCATCCAGGTAATCCTTGGCGGTGGTGATATTGGTGGTGCCCACCTCCACCAGCTTGGCGCCGGAGAGGGCCAGAATGTCGGGGATGCGAAAGCCGCCGCCAATCTGGATCTGCTCGCCGCGCGAGACGATCACCTCGCGCCCCTTGGCCACCTCCTGCAGCAGCAAAAAGAGCGACGCGGCGTTGTTGTTGACCACCAGCGAATCCTCGGCCTGGGTGAGGCAACGGAGCAGGGGGGCGATCAGCCCCTTGCGCCCACCGCGCTTGCCGGTGGCGAGATCCAGCTCCAGATTGTTGTAGCCGGTATTGAGGTCACGCACCTCGTCCCACAGATCGGCACTTAACGGCGAGCGCCCCAGATTGGTGTGCACCAGGGTGCCGGTGGCGTTGATCACCCGGGTCTGACGCTGGCGCAACTGCTGCTGGCAGCGCTTGGCAATCAGCGCCTCAAGGTGCTCAGGGGTAACCCCATGCTGGCGAAACGCCTCGCTCTGGCGCAGTTCACTCAGGGTGTCGCGCACCGCCTGGGTCACCAGCGGGCGGCTCAGCGCCTCGATAAAACCGGCGAGAAAGGGTTGCTGCAGCAGCTGTTCTACTTGTGGCAAGCGACGCTGGTTTGCTGGAGTCGCGGCATAAGAGGCGCTGGGGGCGAGGGAGGATACGTCAGACGGAGTTGGCATGGGATGACCCGGGCTGTGCGTGGGAGTGACATGCACGCCGCCTTGCCGGAGGAAGGCCGCTTCAACGCTGCTTATTTGCTGCTTTTCGCCATTCATGAATTAATAAAAAAGGCGAATGGATAAATTAATGTTCGAGCAGATAAATAAGGGTGTCGGAGCGCATTCAGATTATATTGGCAATGCGACAGGCGCCTTGTTAGAACAATGTGTGAAACAGTCGTCAACCAGTCTGAAAAATAATTGACGGTTTCTCTCCAATATATGAAATTTGGCGGAAGAGGCAGGAATCGAACCTGCCAAAGCCTTCTCGGCTCTCATCGGTTTTGAAGACCGAGGAGGCCACCAGACCCCATCAGCTTCCGCAATGGCCACCATTTTGTGGCAATTTTCTGTGACTGGCAACGCTTTTTTATGTTTAAAAATAGCGAGTTGGCCGATTTTCTGAAAAATGTTCGCGCGTTGATTTATATCAATTTCATGGCAATTAGCCCGATGTTTTTAATTTAACATCGGGCGTTTATATATGCCTTTAGAGGGAGCGCAGACTGCTGCCGTTAACAAGCCGGCAAATAATCGGTGGCCGCATTGGTGATATTCCACTGGGCCAGCCGGTTTATTAACAACTCGCTATCTTTAGCCTCTTCCAGATGATCGTAAAGATAATCCATGGCGCGGCTCACCATCTCGGTCATCGGGAAGGAGAACGCGACTATGGCCGGTTGTACCCCGACAAAGATCACCTCGGGGACAAAAGTCTTGAGCTCATCGATCAAAAAATTGAGCGGCATATTGTGGGTCGAGAAGATAAACATCTCGGCGATGGTGTCGGGGGGGATCACCTGCAGGGTACCCGCCTTCTCGCCGATCTCGGCGGCATCCACCAGCACCACTCGCTCCGGTTGCAGCTCCCGCACCTTGTAGACCACATTCTCCGGTGCGATGCCGCCGTCGATATGGAGCCAGCCGGGCAGGGGGGCGGCTTGCAGCTTGTCGGCGAGATAAGGGCCGGCACCGTCGTCCCCCATCATGGCATTGCCCACGGTCAACACGAGATTGCAGCCCATCAGCGGCTCCTTACCATCAGGTACATATGGGGGTCGTTATAGAGGGCGGTGAGCTGATCCATAAAGGTGTTGGTCCAGCCCAGCTCCTGCTCATCGAGCAGATTGCCTGCTTTGCGCAGCCGGTCGAAGGCACAGGCCAGCATATGGCAGTGCTCGCGATAGATGGTGATCTCGCCAAAGGTGAGAAACCCCTCCATCTTGCGGCGCGCTTCGCTGCCTGCCTCCAGTTTCGCTACCCAGTCGCGATAACCGGTCAGCGAGCAGACCAGGTCTGCTCGCAGGCAATCGACAATGCCGAGGTGGTGGCCGATGGCGAGGCTGTAGTACATCACCTCTTTGGCTTCCTCGGGGACATCGAACTGCTCGTCGACGAACTTGCGGGAGAGGCGATAGAAGAAAACCTGGTCAGCCATGCACCGCCTCTCCCTTGCCGGCCGCCCGGTTGAGGCAGGCGTTTGCGAGGTTGTTGACGATCTCCGCCAGGCGCGGATCGTCGTGCTGATCGAGGTAGCTCTGGATGCGCAGATCCACATCCTGCTGGGTCGCCCCTTCGAGCAGGGCCATAAACTCGTCGGCGATGATCCGTCCCTGCCGGTAACCGGCCATGCGGCGCGCTTCGCGCTCGATCATTACCCGGATTTCGTTGGGGATGCCGGTGTGGCGCAGTTCGACCCGCTCACCCGGTTGCACCTGGTGGCTGGTAGCTTTGAGTTTCTGTTCAAGCAGACCGAGCGCCACGGCAAAGCCGTAGATGGTGGCGGCGGGAGTAGGCGGGCAGCCGGGAATATAGACATCCACCGGTACGATCTTGTCGGTGCCGCCCCAGACGCAGTAGAGGTCGTGGAAGATGCCGCCGTCACAGCCGCAGGCGCCGTAGGCGATACAGATCTTGGGATCGGGCGCCGCCTCGTAGGCGCGCAGGGCCGGTACCCGCATCGCCCGGGTCACCGCGCCGGTAAAGAGCAGGATGTCGGCGTGGCGGGGGGAGGCGACCACCTTGATGCCGAAACGCTCGGCATCGAACAGCGGGGTGATGGTGGCGAAGATCTCGATCTCGCAGGCGTTGCAGCCGCCGCAATCGACCCGGTAGACATAGGCCGAGCGGCGAATGTCCTTGAGCAGGGTCTTCTTGAGTTTGGTGATCTCGGGATCCTGTGCCAGCGGCACGGCGCGGGTATGGGCATGGCCGACAACCGGTTCTATGCCTTTGATCTTGCTCATCACATCCACTCCTTTTGTGCGGCCATCGGTGTGGCTATCGGTGTGATCAGGGCCGAGTCAGGCTGGCTCAGCATGCTCTGTTTTCGTTTGCAGTCGGGGCAGTGGTGCAGGCGCTCCGGGGTCGCGAGCGGCGTGCCCGCCTGCTTGAGGGTGTCCTCCACCAGCGCCACCAGTTTGCTCGGGGCAAAGTAGGTGCCGCACAGGGTGCAGGGGGCCAGCGCAAAGCGGGCCTCCTCATAGAGATCCGCCTTGTTGGTCACCGCCAGCTCGAACTCGGGGGAGAGGGCGATGGCGCGGGTCGGGCAGACCTCCTCGCAGCGGCCGCAGAAGATGCAGCGCGCCATGGAGATCTCCCAGCGCCGTTCGCCGGTCTCCATGTCCACTTCCATCACCAGCGCATTGGCCGGGCAGGCCTTGGTGCAGGCGGCGCAGGCGATGCATTGATCCGCCTGATATTTCGGTTTGCCGCGAAAATCCCTATTCACCTCATAAGGGGCGAAGGGGTATTTGGCGGTCGGGGTGCCAGCCTTGAGGATGGTCTTGAACAGCTTGATCATGATGACCCCTTATTTCAGCGGAGAGTTTTTGCGATCGATGCCGTAGCGCTCGATCTCCTTGTAGGAGACCACGGTGGATTTGCCCTTCTTGGGGTCGACCAGAGTGACCCGGTCGGTACAGGAGTAGCAGGGATCCAGACTGCCGATGATGAGCGGCGCATCCGCCACGGTATTGCCGCGCAGCATGTAGCGCAGAGCAGGCCAGTTGGCGTAGGTGGCGGCGCGGCAGCGCCAGCGGAACAGTTTCTGGTTGTCCCCGGTCATGCTCCAGTGGACGTTCTCGCCGCGGGGCGCCTCGGTAAAGCCCAGCGCAAACTTGCCCGGCTGATAGGTGAAGCCTTCGGTGAGCAGTGGCCCTTCCGGCAGGTGCTCGAGGCCGAACTCAATCATGTCGAGGGAGTCGTAGAGCTCGTGGATGCGCACCAGCACCCGGGATTGCACATCGCAGCCCGCCTTGGTCTGGATCTCCATCGGCAGCTCGCGGTAGCCGGCAAAGTCGTGGACCCGGCGCACGTCGCGCTTGAAGCCGCTCGCCCGCACCATGGGGCCGACGCAGCTGAAATCGCGGGCAATTTGCGGGTCGAGCTTGCCGATACCGATGAGGCGGGAAGAGATGTTGGCGGTATCAAGCAGCATGGCCACCAGGGGTTTGAGCTCATCACGCAGTTCGCGCACCAGCTGGGCCCCCTTGATGCGATCTTCCTTGAAGATGTCGCGGCGCACCCCGCCAATCAGGTTGAGGCCGTAGGTCTTGCGGGCACCGGTCAGCAGCTCGGCCAGGGTCATGGATTTTTCCCGCACCCGGAAGAACTGCATGAAGCCGGTGTCGAAACCGGTGAAGTGGCTCGACAGGCCGATGTTGAGGATATGGCTGTGCAGGCGCTCCACCTCCAGCAGCACGGCGCGGATCATCTTGGCCCGCTCCGGCACCGGAATGCCCATGGCGTTCTCCACCGAGGTGGTGTAGGCGACGCTGTGGGTAAAGCCGCAGATGCCGCAGACCCGGTCGGTCAGAAACGCCACTTCGTTGTAGCCCATCCGGGTTTCCGCCAGCTTCTCCATGCCGCGATGGACATAGAAGAGGCGGTAGTCGGCATCGATGATGTCTTCGCCATCGACGAACAGACGAAAGTGGCCCGGTTCATCCGAGGTGATGTGCAGCGGGCCGACCGGCACGATGCGGTTGGCATCACTGCCGAGCTCATTGACGAAGGGGTAGGTCTCGGTGTCGGTGGTGGGCATCGGGCGCTGGCGATAATCCATGGCGTCCTTGCGCAGGGGGTGGATATCCTCCGGCCAGTCATCCGGCAGTACCAGACGGCGTTCATCCGGCAGACCGATGGCGCGCAGGCCGTACAAGTCGCGGATCTCCCGCTCGCCCCACACCGCCGCCGGAATGGTCGGGGTGATGGAGGGGTACTCCTGGGTATCGGCATCCACCAGCACCTTGACGGTGATCCAGCACTTGGTGTCGCCCTCCATGGAGAAGACGTGGTAGACGGCGAAGTGGCCGTTGAGGCTGCGCTCGTCATTGGCAAAGGAGAGCGGAAGCCAGCCCCCCAGCTGATGGAAGATCAGGCTGGCGGTCTCAACCAGACTGGTGGGCTTGACGGTGATGGTGGCCTGATCGGCGGTTTGCCACTCCTCGTCGACGATGGCGTGGGGCAGTTGTGCTCGCACCTGCTGGATGTAGTCGCAGCCGATGCGATCCGAAATGGCGATGGTCATGCAGTTCTCACTTTAATGTTCGGGAATGAGCATTCACAAATGATGAAATCGGAAAAAGTTGCTGTGCTGGCGGGCATGATTCAGATCCCGACCAGATAGGCGAGCAGCGCCAGCAGGGCCAGTCCCAACCCGTAGCGGGTGAGCTTGTGGGTGCGCACGAACTGGGTTCGGGCCATGGCGTTTTCGATGATGCCAGCCAGCAAAAAGGCCACCAGCAGCTTGCAGGCGAGGATCAGCGCTGCGCCGATGAGCGCAGGCAGACTCCAGTTGGCCGCCTTGCCGAAGGGGAGGAAAATCACCAGAAAGAGCTGCACCACCACCAGTTGCTTGAGGCCGATGGAGAGCTTGAGCAGGGCCAGCCCCGCACCGGAGTACTCGGTAAGCGGTCCTTCCTGCAGCTCCTGCTCGGCTTCGGCGCAGTCAAAGGGCAGCTTGCCCATCTCGACAAACACCGCGAAGGCGCAGGCGGCGCCGGCCAGCAGGGTGGCGATGGGGGCGGCCAGTGGCTGGGTCGCCACATAGCTGCTGATGTTGCCCAGATCCGAGCTGCCCACCATCATCGCCATGATGAAGCAGGCGAGCACCAGAATGGGCTCCACCAGAATGCCGAGGGTCAGTTCGCGGCGGGCGCCGATCCCTGCAAACATGCTGCCGCTGTCGAGCCCCGAGAGGGAGAAGAAGAAGCGGAAGATGGCGAATAGATAGATATCGGTGATGAGATCCCCGGCGATGGGGAAGGGAGATTCGTGAGTCAGGGTCGGCAGCGCCATCCCCACCAGCAAGAGGGCGGCGATGAGCAGCGCAGGCATCAGGTTGAAGATGATGCCGGCAGGCTCGGGGGTTACCTCCTGACGGCGCAGGAGCTTGGCGATATCCCGGTAATCCTGCAGCAGGCCCGGCCCCTGACGGGAGTGCATCTTGGCCCGCAGCACCCGGTTGAAACCGGTGGCGAGCGGCGCCAGCGCCAGCATGGCGATGGCCTGGGTCAGGGCAAGGGCAACCATGCCCCAGCTCGGCATTTCAAGAATAGGCATATCAGACTCCTACAGCCATCAGGATAAAGAGCGCCAGCACAAGGCCGTGCAGCAGCCAGCCGGTGTTGCTGCTGGTATCGCTCACCCCGTGCAGGGCGCTGGCCAGATCGAGCTGCGGCTGCTTGCGATAGAGCGGCGCGCAGAGTTGGCGCAAGGTGTGGGTGACACCGCCCGAGGTGAGGCTCATGCGCTCCTCATAGGCGTAACCACAGGCCCACGGGGTGCCAGCGTGACGACGACCCAGCTTGGGCCCCTTGAAGATGGCCAATACCAGCAGCGGGATGAGGAACAGCCCCAGCAAGGTGATGGCGATAACGGGCGGGGAGAGGATCGCCTGACTGCTATCGAGTGGCAGCAGGGTGGCGCCAGTGGCCACGTTCATTTGGCCGCTTACCAAGGCTTGACCATAGCTGGCGATATGTGGGGCAATCCAGGGGGCGCCCAGACCCAGCACCAGACAGACCGCGGCCAGCAGCAGGGTGCCTGCCACCATGGCGCCCGGCACTTCGCGGGCGTGGCTCGCTTTCTCGCTGCGCGGTGCGCCGCAGAAGCAGATGCCGTACACCTTGACGAAACACATCACCGCCATGGCGCCGGTCACCGCCAGCATCACTGCCGCGAGCGGCGCGACGACGGAGGTGCCGAGTTTGGTCATGGAAAGGAGCGACTGATAGATAAACCACTCGCTGACAAAGCCGTTGAGCGGCGGCAGCGCCGAGATGGCCATGGCACCGATGAGGAACGCCAGCGCGGTCCAGGGCATCAGCTTGGCCAGCCCCCCCATCTTGTCCATATCGCGGGTGTGCAGGCGGAACATCACCGAGCCGGTGCCCATAAAGAGCAGACTCTTGAAGATGGCGTGGTTGAGCAGGTGATAGAGGGCGCCGAGCAGCCCCAGCACCACCAGCGCCGGTTGCTGGTTGGCGATGCCGATCATGCCGATCCCCATCCCCATCAGGATGATGCCGATGTTCTCCACCGTGTGGTAGGCGAGCAGCCGCTTGAGATCGTGCTCGGCCAGCGCAAACAGCACCCCGAGCACTGCCGAACAGGCACCGAAGATCAGCACCACATAGCCCCACCAGAGCTGGCTGGCGCCGAGAAAATCGATGCTGACCCGCAAGATGCCAAAGAGACCCAGCTTCACCATCACACCGGACATCAGCGCCGAGATATGGGACGGCGCAACTGGCTCGGCCACCGGCAACCAGCCGTGCAGCGGCACGAAACCGGCGCGCAGACCAAAGCCGCAGAAGCTGAGCAGGAACACCAGGGAGGCCAGGGCGCCCGCCAGATGGTGCTCGCGCAGCGCGGCGAACTCCAGCGAACCGCTTTCACGGCAGAGCAGCCAGAAGGCGATCAGCACCAGTGCCATGCCAATATGGTTCATCACCAGATAAAGGCGGCTCTGCTTGGCAGCCTGCGGGTTGGTCTTGACCAGCCAGTAGGTGGTGAGGGTCACCAGCTCGTAGCAGAGCAAGAAACCGAGTGCGTTGTCGGCCAGCACCATGCCCACCATGGCAAACAGGAAGAGGTTCATCAAGGCGCCGATGGCCACATCGCCCTTGCCCTGATATTCGCGGATGTAGGCAAAGGAGTAGAGGGCGACGGCGATGCCGACGGTGCTAATCACCAGCAGCATCAGCGCAGAGAGCATATCGAGGTGAACCGAACCCAGCAGCCAGAGCTGGCCGTCGACGGGCGCGCCTTGAGCAAAGATCTGGATGGCGGCGACCAGACCCGCGAGCGAACCCAGCAGGGCAAAGCCACTGTTGAGGCGGTTGGCCAGTGCGGGCAGCTTTTGCAGGAGCAAACCGGCGGCGGCGCCCAGCAAAAAGAGCAGGAGCGTGGCCATAACAAGGGGGGACAACATCAGCACGCTCCCTCTGTGGTGGATAAATCGGATGCAGGGAGCGCCGTGGCGGGCGCCGAGAAGGCAGAGGCCCCTTGCGGGTTGGTGTCGGCCGCATGCTGGCGACGGATACGGGCGGCGCGTTCGGTGTCGCCGTCATTGACCAGCTTCAGTGCCTGGGAGGGGCAGGCACCGACACAGGCCGGGCCATCGGTGCGAAACTCGCACAGGTCGCATTTGACCGCGATGCTGCGCACGCCCGGCTCCCAGCTCAGCAGATCCTCGCCAAAGCAGCGCAGGCCGGCAGAGGTGGAGGGGTTGCTGGAGCGGATGGAGCAGGGGATATAGGTGTCGTAACTGGTGGCCACGGCCACCGGACGGCTGCCGCCGCTCTGGATGGCGCCAAACGGGCAGGCCACGGCGCAGAGGTTGCAGCCGATGCAGAGCGACTCGTTGAGTTGCACGCAATCGCCGGTCTGGCGAATTGCCTCGACCGGGCACACCTTGCTGCAGGGGGCATCGTCACAGTGACGGCACTGAACCGGCATGGTCGCCTGCTCGTGTCGCATAACGGTTAAACGGGGGGCTTGTTGCAAACCTTGCGCTTTGTGTACCTCGCTGCAGGCCGCCATACAGGTGCCACAGCCGATACAAAGCTTGGGGTCAGCGATAACGAAGCGGTTCATAGCCTACCTTGTCGTGTCGCGAACGGAGAAAGTAGGGGCAGGTTGGCAAGATACGGGCCAGCTTGGTTTTGCCTAGCTGGATGAGTGTAAGTGTTTGTTTTTAAATGACGTTAAAAATAGCGCCGACAGGTGTCGAGGGCTTGACCCACTGTCGAAGCGTGACGTTCGTCACTTGTGACGAAGGGGAGGAGAGGGTTCGTCACCCCGCAAAACGGTATCGGCATGGATGAATGCGGGGTTGTGACAAGGGGCGAAAGGGCTATGGGTCTGCGGTAGGGCATCGGTGGGAGAGAGTAGGGAGCAAAGAACGACGTGAATTGCAGCGTTCCCCAACATATGGCCGCGGTGGTGTGCTCCCTTCTCCCCTTGTGGGAGAAGGGCTGGGGATGAGGGGGGAAGTCAGCTATATGGTCGCGGTGCACGGCGCTGCGCTTGTTGCACCCTACGGCTGTCGTGAGAAGGGGAGGTATCTGCGGTTTGCACCCTTCTCCCCTTGCGGGAGAAGGGCTGGGGATGAGGGGCCGTAATCGGGGTTAGCAGAAACAAGAGAGGGAGGCCAATGCCTCCCTCTCTCTTTAGCGCAACTCACGCCATCAGATATCCACCTGGGATCCCAGCTCGATAACCCGGTTGGGCGGGATCTCGAACTGATCCGGTGCCCGCAGGGCGTTGCGCTGCAACAGCATAAAGAGCTTGCCGCGCAGGTAGAGATACCAGGGGCGCTCCTTCATGATCAGCGACTCATGGGCCATGAAGAACGAGGTCTCCATCATCCGGCAGCTCAGTCCCTCGGCGTTGCAGCGGTGGAAGATCTCCTCCACGTTGGGGGTCTCGCGCCAGCCGTAGCTCGCCACCACCCGCCAGAAGGTGGGGGAGAGTTGCTCGATGCAGACCCGGCGCACGTTGTGGACGTAGGGCACCTCTTCCACCCGCAGGGTGAGCAGGATGATCCGCTCGTGCAGCACCTTGTTGTGCTTGAGGTTGTGCAAGAGCGCGTGGGGGATCACGTTGACCACCCGCGACATATAGACCGCCGTGCCGGCCACCCGGGTCGGCGGGGATTTTTCCAGCGAGGCGATCATCGGCTCCAGCGAGTTGCCGTGCTCGTTGAGGCGGCGAATAAGCTGAAAGCGCTCGCTCTTCCAGCTGGTCATCACGGTGAACATCACCGCCCCCAGGGTGAGCGGCAGCCAGCCGCCGGAGAAGATCTTGGCGAGGTTGGCGGCAAACAGCGGCACGTCGATGGCCAGCAGCGCGATAAACAGCGCGGCCACCAGGTACTTGTTCCAGTGCCAGCTGTGGCGAGCCACCGAGCAGGAGAGGATGGAGGTCAGCACCATGGTGCCGGTGACGGCGATGCCGTAGGCCGCCGCCAGATTGCTGGAGTGCTCGAAGCTCATGATGACGATCACCACCGAGATATAGAGCATCCAGTTGATGACCGGAATATAGATCTGGCCGGACTCCTGCTCGGAGGTGTGCACGATGCGGATGGGAGAGAGATAACCGAGCCGCACCGCCTGCCGGGTGAGCGAGAAGACCCCGGAGATCACGGCCTGCGAGGCGATCACCGTGGCCAGGGTCGCCAGCAGCAGCAGCGGCAGCAGCGCCCATTTCGGTGCGAGCAGGAAGAAGGGGTTGGTGATGGCCTCGGGATGGGCCAGCAGCAGCGCCCCCTGGCCGAAGTAGTTGAGCACCAGGGAGGGCAACACCACCATAAACCAGGCGCGCCGGATCGGGCTCTTGCCAAAATGCCCCATGTCGGCGTAGAGCGCCTCCACCCCGGTGATGGCCAGCACCACGGCGCCGAGGGCAAAGAAGGAGGCGGTCTGGTACTTGGCAAAAAAGCGCAGCGCCCAGACGGGGTTGAGCGCCCCCAGCACCTCGGGATGCTGGAAGATGCTGTTCAGGCCCAGCACCGCCAGGGTGATGAACCAGGTGAGCATGATGGGGGCGAACAGCTTGCCCACGGTGGCGGTGCCGTGTTTCTGGATGGCGAACAGCAGGGTCAGCACCAGCACCGAGAGCGGCACTATATAAGGGTCGAGGGAGGGGGCGGCGATGTTCAAGCCCTCGATGGCCGACATCACCGACATGGCCGGGGTGATCACCACCTCGCCATAGAAGAAGCTGCCGCCAATGAGCCCCAGGATGATCAGCAAGGGGGTCCACTTGGCCGGGGTGTTGCGGGTGGCCAGCGACATCAGGGTGAGAATGCCCCCTTCGCCGGCGTTGTCGGCCCGCATCACGAAGGAGAGATACTTGACCGAGACCACCAGGATCAGCAGCCAGAAGATCAGTGAAAGAAAGCCCAGGATGGAGGCGGGCTCCACCCCGAAACCGAACTGGCCGGAGAGGCACTCGCGCAGGGTATAGAGCGGGCTGGTGCCGATGTCGCCATAGACCACGCCGATCGCCGCCAGCGTAACGCCGGACAGGGCTTGTTTGTGATTACCGTTCATGAAGTTGTCTGTCAGTTTGATGGTGACGATTGGCCAGCACGGGCCGCCCCCGTCTATCGGGCGTGCGGCAGGTGCCGCAGGAACGCATTAATGGATTGCGATGGGAAAGGGAGCTAACTGGATATAAAGAGGCTCATCATGGGACACAGTCTGTTCATCTGCCGTTAAGGGTATAATGACACACCCGTCGTGGGTTTATGCTCAGGTATAAATAATCAAAAAGGGGTGGCTAACGAAATTATTAATTGGCCGCTGATTGAAATACCCCGTCCAACCCCTGGTAAGTGATTGTTTTAGCTGGCTATCCATTTTTGCCAGCGTTTTGCATCAAGCTGGCTAAGAAATAAACGATAAAATGCTGACCAATAAAGAGGGGCTTTAGCAGTAAAGGAGAGGGGGTTAGGCTGCGATGGAGTCTTTATTTATCAAGAGACAGCAAGTAGGGTGCAATGAACGAAGTGAATTGCACCACTAATTTTAAATCGCGTACTAGAACGATAAATATTCTATTTTAACTTGGTTATTTATTCTTACCTCGAATTTCAACAATGCTATCATCGGTACCCAAAGTCATATAAACCATATCAGACTCATACCATGGGAGGCCTAAAGTTACACCAGTTAAATTCTTCCATGCATCCTTGGTATGAACTTCTAATGTTGGTATTTGCAATTTCATCTCAGAGATAAAACCATCAAGCCAAATGTATATGTCATCCAATATTGAACTAGATGGAATGTCATTAATATTGATGAATTTAAAGTTAATGGCCACCATCCAAACATTAATTGGTTCTGTGATTTTTTTAACTTTATGTGTTACTTTTATGTTTCTTTTATTTATATGGCTTTTTTCAATAGTATTATCAATGAAATTATTTGGGTTCTCAGAGAAGAAAATTGCTGCCTCAATATTTCTCTGAGCAGGTAATACTGGAGTAGGAATGCTATTTTCATCTACAATAAGATCTGCCGTTCTGAAGATAACATCACCTTCCTCTTCAAAAGGATCATAAGCTATAGAAGCTAACATATGTCGTGCGCGATTAGGCTCTATTAACTCAAAATTATCATCCTCTAGTAAAGCATTATGCAGTGCAGTTAATCGAGATGTTTCTTCCACCTCATCAACAGAAAAAAAGGATGACTCTGAGGTTGTGGACGGTACAGATACAAATCCGTTGAGTAAATTTATATGAAGCCACCCGCAAAGCCAAGACTCATTCCAAGGCCATTTGATTTTTTCATTCGGTGGTGGAACTTTATCACATCGCCAAGAGTCAGGGTTATATTTAGATAATGCAAATTTTGATAATTGCCATGATTCAAGTTGGTTCAGGCGTATTGTTCTATTACAACGAGATTGAGCTCGAGATACAGGTGAGATATGTGTGAAATCAATAAGAGTGTTTAAAGTATCACTAAATAATCTTATATAATCAGCTTGACTAACTCGAGCATCAGTTGTTGCAGTCCATTTTGAGTTTTCTAGAGAGAAAAATTTATATTCATCGTATATCCCGCAAGGAGTCTTTACTTTTGTAATTGCATCAGACCCCAGTCTTACAATATGGTCTTTCGTTGAGCCAGACAAATCTACTAAAGCGGGTATCCCAATGCAAACAGAATAGTGAGTCTCCTTTTCTCCAATTATATTTAAAGTTGTGGCTGAAATAGCTTCTTCAAGAAACTGTTTATCAGCAATAGTTTTAATGCCACTACACTTAATAATTGAACAACGTAATTGTGGTAATAGGCCTTCCTCTTGCGTTAATCTTTTAGGTTCTCGGTATAATGGAAAGTGTTCTTCATCTATAAATCCAGTTGTACTAGTTGACACAATTGGCTTAATGAGTTTATTGAGCGCATCTACTATTTTTTCAAGTAGGTTATTTTCATATGAAAATTCAGGTAGTATGGGGATGTCATCTGAGTGGCGTCGGATTAAAACTGGGAATGTTAATGAAAAGGACCAGTCTTGCCCACCACAGTCAATCCATCTAGCTCGAAGAATTGGATTTGCTCGAATCTCACGAATTAAAGTTAAGCCATCTGTAAAGTCCAAATCAAAATTAGGGTAGTCATTTAAATATTCTCGTTTACCCTGTGGGCTGATTTTGATATTCGTAATAAAAAGTCCTTTCGAGCAAGAGAACTTTGTGAGTGCGATAGGTAATTCTGCGAGTTCTCTAGAGCTAACAGACTTATCTGGGTTGTTATGATATTTACATTGGGTAATGTGTATGTTCCCTTTTGGATCAAGGGAGTGAATATCTCTCGCTCCATCACCTGGCCCATCAGTAATTCTAATTTGATGATGGCCCCTGATAAAAAGTAAATCACTCGCTAGATCCAGCATTGATATCGGATTTATTTCAACAGATAGCTTCTGTAAAGCATCACGATCATTATTTGCAGTGAGAGACATAAATTTCCTGTTTTTAATCTGTTCTACTTTAGAGTTTCATTTCATTGAAAGAATACTTAAGGCGCTGGCTGCCAAGTGATACATATTAACCGGAGGGATAGAAAAATGAAGGGGCAGGGGCCTAAAACCGGCTCTGGCTCAACAAATCAGCCAAGAGGCGGCTCATTTTGGGCTCTTGGCTTGCTTCCCCGGATTTCGTCCCTTTGCTTGCGTGTTTTATGGTGTCCGATCCTTGCTCTAAATCCCTCTGATCTGCTCCGTAAAGTGGTTGGGGCAGGGTCTTGTCAGCCAGTGTCGACCTCGTCACTTTTGTCATGTCGAGCAGGGGGCTGGCCCCTTCGTCACCCTCGTCAGTTACGGCAAATGCCGCCTTTACCATCCAGATTACCTCTTTATTTTCATTGGTTTGTGATTTTATGGCGGCCATCTGCCCGTGTTGGTCTGATAAATGCTTTGTGGGGGCAGACCGTGTTGTCGCCTGCCAGGTGGGTGAGGGCGGTCGGGTGTAACGAACCATTTAGGATCCCTCTCTATGAACAGCTTCGTGATTGCAGATCCCAGTCTCTGTATTGGGTGTCGTACCTGTGAGGTGGCCTGCGCCGTTTCACACCAGTCAGGGTCCTGCAGCGGGACCCTTGAGCGGGAGGGCGGCCTGCATCTTGCCATCGAGGATGGACATCTGGTCTCCAAGGACAGCCATTTTCAGCCGCGCCTGAAGGTGATCGTGGGCAGCAAGGTGACCACGCCGGTGCTCTGCCGCCAGTGTGAAGACAAGCCGTGCGCCATGGCCTGCCCGAACAATGCCATCGTCAGCGAGGATGGTTGCGTCAAGGTGTTGCAGGCGCGCTGCATCGGCTGCAAGTCTTGCGTGGTGGCCTGTCCTTACGGCGCCATGGCGGTGGTGGTGAAAGAGGTGGCCCCCACGGCCGATTCGCTCTTCAAGCGGCCGCAGACCAAGGCGCAGGCGCTCAAGTGCGATCTCTGCCAGCACCGCGAGGCGGGCCCGGCCTGCGTCGAGGTGTGCCCGACCCAGGCGCTGCGGCTGGTCACGCCGGCCCACCTTGACACCCTGAACCGGCAGAAGCAGTTGGCCAGTGCCGAGGCCCTGCTGGCGATGCCGGCGCGGGTGTGAGCGGGCTTGCCGAGCCGTTTTTCGTTAACAAACAAGAGTGTGAGTCATGAAAAAAGTCATTACCGTGTGCCCCTATTGCGGCACCGGTTGCAAGATCAACCTGCTGGTTGAAAACGACAAGGTGGTGGGGGCCGAAGGCGCCAACGGCCGGACCAACGAGGGGCAGCTCTGCCTCAAGGGCTATTACGGTTGGGATTTCTTGAACGACACCAACCTGCTGACCCCCCGTCTCAAGAGCCCGATGATCCGCCGCGAGCGCGGTGGCAAGCTCGAAGCCGTCTCCTGGGATGAAGCGATCGAGTTCGCCAGCAGTCGCCTTTCTGCCATCAAGGCGAAATATGGCCCGGACGCCATCATGACCACCGGCTCTGCCCGTGGCCCCGGCAACGAAGCCAACTATGTGATGCAGAAATTTGCCCGTGCGGTGCTTGGGACGAACAACGTCGATCACTGCGCGAGGGTGTGACACGCACCCTCAGTCTCCGGTCTGGAGACAACGGTAGGCAACGGCGCCATGAGCAACGCCATTCCCGAAATTCAAGAGACCAAGTGCCTGCTGGTGTTTGGTTACAACGCTGCTGACTCTCACCCCATCGTCGCCCGCCATATCCTCAAGGCGAAGGCAAACGGGGCCAAGGTGATTGTGTGTGATCCCCGCATGGTGGAGACCGCCCGCATCGCCGATCAGTGGCTGCCGCTCAAAAACGGTTCCAACATGGCGCTGGTCAACGCCTTCGCCAACGTCTTGATCAATGAAGGGCTCTACAACAAGGCGTTCGTCGCCAACTACACCGAAGGGTTCGACACCTTCAAGGCCACGGTCGCCAAGTACACCCCGGAATATGTGGAGGGGATCACCGGCCTCAAAGCCGCCGATATCCGCGCCGCCATTCGCACCTATGCCGCATCGCCTGCTTCCATGATCCTGTGGGGCATGGGGGTGACCCAGTACGGTCAGGCGGTGGACGTGGTCAAGGGGCTGGCGGGGATTGCGCTGCTGACCGGCAACTTCGGTCGCCGTGGTACCGGCTGCGGGCCGGTACGCGGGCAGAACAACGTGCAGGGCACCTGCGACATGGGGATGCTGCCGCACCAGTTCCCGGGTTATCAGTCGGTGAGCGACCCCGCCATCAGCGCCAAGTTTGCCAAGGCGTGGGGCGTGGAGTCGCTTTCCCAGAAACCCGGCTATCGGCTGACCGAGCTTGGCCACAAGGTGGAGGAGGGCAAGTGCAAGGCCTTCTATATCTTTGGGGAAGATCCGGCCCAGACCGAGGCAGACTTGGGTCAGTTCCGCCGTACCCTGGCGGGGATGGAGCTGGTGATCGTGCAGGATATCTTCATGACCCAGACGGCCGAGATGGCCGACGTCATTTTGCCCGCCACCAGTTGGGGCGAGCACGAGGGGGTCTACAGCTCGGCGGATCGCGGCTTCCAGCGCTTCTACAAGGCGGTGACGCCGCCGGACAACGTGAAACCCGACTGGGCCATCTTCTCGCTGATGGCGACCGCCATGGGGTATCCCATGGAGTATCGCGACACCGAGCAGATCTGGGACGAGCTGCGCGGACTCTGCCCGCTCTACGCCGGGGTCAGCTATGACAAGATGGCCGATCTCAAGAGCGTGCAGTGGCCCTGTCCGACCGAGGATCACCCGGGCACCAGCACCCTGTTCGAGGGGAACGTGTTCACCACCCCGAGCGGCAAGGGCCAGCTGATAGCCTCCGAGTGGCGGCCGCCGCTGGAGCAGCCCTGTGCCGAGTACCCGCTGGTGCTCTCCACCGTGCGCGAGGTAGGTCACTACTCCTGCCGCTCCATGACCGGCAACTGCTCGGCGCTGCAGACCCTGGCCGATGAGCCCGGCTATGTGCAGATCCACCCGAGCGATGCCAAAAAGCTTGGGGTGAAGGATCAGGCGCTGGTCTGGATCTCGTCGCGCCGTGGCAAGGTGATCACCCGCGCCAACTACAACGAGCGGGTCAACGCCGGGGTGGTCTACATGACCTACCAGTGGTGGATCGGGGCCTGCAACGAGCTCACTATCGAGCACGTGGACCCCGTCTCCTACACGCCGGAGTACAAGTACTGCGCAGTGAAAATTGAGCGTATCGAGGAGCAGCCGGGGGCGGAAGTGTACGTCCAGACTGAATACAGCGCGCTCAAGGCGAAATTGCGCAGCGCCGCCAAAGGGTAATCGTCGTTAATAAAGTGGATCCAGGCTCTGTATACAGGGCCCGGATCCGCTCATCCTTTTTTCAGCTGGCAGGTGTCCATCATGAAAAATGAATTAAATCTTTCGTTCGGGATCTTTTATGTCTCCGCTTATTTGCTGGTGATGTTGTTAGGGATTGGGTGTTTTCTATGGCACGACGAATTGATATTTCTGCTGGGGTTTGCCTTCTTCGGCTGTTTTATCGCCGCGCGCATCGCCATGAGCGCCGTGCTGGCGGCATTGAGCGTGCAGGCGGCCTGGCTCATCGCCTTTCTCTCCACCACCCTGGTCAACTGCCTGCTGGCGGGCGTGCTGGGGCTCGGGGTCTATCTCACCCATCGGGTAGTGTCGGTGGAAATAGCTGACAATATCAGTGGGTTATTGCTGGGGCTTCAGCTCTTTTCGGCCGCCTTCATCTTCGGCGGGCTGAAGCTGCACAACTACCGGCTGCTCTCCTCATGAGCCTGCGACAGCGGCAACAGGGGCAGAGGAGGGGCCAGTTGGCAGCGATATGCGGCGAATGACGGCGATAGTGACGCCATATTTGGGCGTGGCGGGAAATATCCGCTGACGGAGCTGTAATATGTGCCAGGGCCGGCTTGGTTGTAATGGGGATGGGGCTAACTTATTATGCCAGCCATCCTGCGATAATCTGCGCGATGCTATTTCTCTGCATGTTAGTTTTTATAATTAAGCGTTAAGTTTTTAAAAATTAATTATAACATCTGACTGCGATGGCTGATGCATTGTTTACCGTTGTTGCCGTGCTGCAATTGGCCGGCAAGGGTACCCATCTAGATGTAATGCGAGGCCTGAATGCTGAATGTGAGTGCCATTCCGTTGACCGACATCTCCCCCATCTGGGATGACGGCTTTCTCTCCCTCTCCAAGAACCTGCTCTCCGCCGTCACCCTGGACGACTTCATCAAAAAGCTGAACCGGATCCAGCCCTGCTTTCGCCAAGTGGATCGGGTCAACCTCATCCTCAATCTGGGGACGGGGGAGGAGGCGGTCTTCTACTACCTGGGGGAGCTGGGGCCGGCGCACCTCATCTGCCGCAAGGCCGATCTCCATTTTTCCCGCGAGCAGGCCATCGTGCTGCCGGCGAGCCGCTTTCGCCACCGCTGCGAACAGCTGGCGAGCACTCCTGTCTATGACGGTTTGCAATCCTACTGCCAGCTGCCCATCACCACCGCCCGCAGCCATTTGGGCGGGGTGGAGTTCATCAGCCGCGAGGCCAACGCCTTCCCGATGGAGACCCTGGCCAAGCTGACCCAGCTGGCGGCCATCGTCGCCATTGCGCTGGAGAACGTGCTGGACAAGGAGCGCACCCTGGAGCAGGCCAACTCCCTGCGCCTTGAGCGCGACAGCTGCAAGATCCTGGTGGACGTGACCAACGCGGTGATCAAACTGGTGCGCATCGCCGAGTTGCCCCAGAGCCTGTTCACCATACTGCACCACCACTTTGGCATCAGCAGCCTGTGCCTGGCCGAGTACAACGCCACCTCCGACAGCTTCAAGAGCTACCTGGTCAATCAGCAGCAGCGCGAACAGCCCGGCATCATCAACCATTCGTGTTTTGAGAAGAACTGCCTGCAGGGGGCCCTCGGTCACAGCGAGCCCTTCTTCCTCTATCGCGAGCAGGGCCACGGCTGCCAGTCGAGCTGCCGCTTCACCTCCCAGATCCTGCCCCCCGACGCCGACAGCTCCTGCATTCTGCCGCTGCGCTATCGGGGCAACCTGCTGGGGGTGTTGATCCTCTCTCACCCCGAGGCGGATTTCTTCGCCGATCTCGATATCTCGCTGCTCGAACAAGTGGCGGCGCGCACGGCGATTGCCATGAACAACGTGCAGGCGCAGCAGGAGATCTCCAACACCACCGGCGCCAGGGAGAAGACCCTTCGGGTCGACGGACCCGCGCCGCAGGGGGACTTTGCCAACATCATCTACCAGAGCGCCGTGATGGAGAAGGTGCTGGAGAAGGTGAAGCTGGTGGCCCAGAGCGACTGCACCGTGCTCATTCTGGGGGAGACCGGCACCGGCAAGGAGCTGATCGCCCAGGCCATTCACGCCCTGAGTGCTCGCCACGATCACGAGATGGTCAAGGTGAACTGCGCCGCCATCCCCACTGGCCTCATCGAGAGCGATCTGTTCGGCCACGAGAAGGGGGCCTTCACCGGGGCGCTGACCCAGCGCATCGGTCGCTTCGAGCGGGCCCACAATGGCACCCTGTTCCTCGACGAGGTGGGGGACATGCCACTGGATTTGCAGCCGAAACTGTTGCGGGTATTGCAGGAGCACGAGCTGGAGCGGGTGGGCAACAGCAACCCCATTGCCATCGACGTGCGGCTGGTGGCAGCCACCAACTGCGATCTGCTCTCCATGGTCAAGAACAAGCGCTTTAGAAGCGACCTCTATTACCGGCTCAACGTCTTTCCCATCGAGCTGCCGCCCCTGCGCGAGCGGCGCGAGGATATTCCGCTGCTGGTGAATTTCTTCATCAAGAAGATCGCCAAGCGGATGCGCCGCACCATCACCTCCATCCCGGCCGACGCCATGAAGATGCTGGTGTCGCTCCCCTGGTACGGCAACATCCGTGAGCTCGAAAACATCATCGAGCGGGCGGTGGTGATGACCCGCGGCCACGTGCTCAATCTCTCGCCGGACGAGCTGCTGCCCCTCAAGGGCTTTCACAAGATAGAGACCCTGGTCTATGACGAGCCGGCCCGGGAGCTGTTCCGTGAGCCGCTGCCCGCCTTGCCGCAGGGTGAAGCGGCACAGGGGGAGGATGAGCGGGTTAGCATCATCCGTGCGCTGAAGGCGTGCAACGGTATCGTTGCCGGCGAGCGGGGCGCGGCCCAGCGCCTCGGCATGAAGCGCACCACCTTGCTGTCGAAAATGAAACGGCTCGGGATCTCGGCCAAAGATCCCCGCACCCTCAACTAAGGCCCCCAGATGTTGCTTGAACTTGACCCCGACACCCCGCAGGCGCTCAGCGCCCACCGCGAGGTGGTCCATTACCATCAGCGCGGCGTCACCACCGACAGCGCCATGCAGCTGCCCTGCGAAACCCCGGTGGCGCTGGTCTACAACGGCATCGCCCACAGTGTGATGATGTGCTCGGCCGCCGATCTGGAGGATTTCGCCATCGGCTTCTCGCTCTGTGAGGGGATCATCGACAGCCTGCTCGATATCCACGACATCGAGCAGCAGAGCGCCTGCCGCGGCATCGAGCTGCACATCACCCTGGCCAATCGCTGCGTTCATCGCCTGAAAGAGAAACGGCGCACCCTGGTCGGGCGCACCGGGTGCGGCATCTGTGGCAGCGAGAGTCTGGAGCAGGTGGTTCGCGCCCAGCCAAGGCTGCCCGACAGCCAGCGCTTTGCGGTGGGTCATATCGACAAGGTGCTGGCGGCGCTGCGCCCGCTCCAGCTGCTCGGGCAGAGCACGGGGGCGACCCATGCCGCCGTGCACGTGGACGGCGAGGGCAACATCCTCGCCATTCGCGAGGACGTGGGGCGCCATATCGCGCTGGACAAGCTGGTAGGCCATCTGTGCCGTACTGGTCGCCGTGACGGTGCCATCCTGGTGACCAGCCGCGCCAGCTTCGAGATGGTACAAAAGTGCGCCAGCGCCGGGGTGGAGATCTTGCTCGCCATCTCGGCTGCCACCGAGCTCGCGGTCGAGCGGGCCGAGCAGACCGGGCTCACCCTGGTGGGCTTTTGCCGCCCGGGGCGGGCGGAGATCTACAGCGGCCGCCAGCGCATCCTGCTGGCAAGCGCGGCGTCATCCCCCGTTTCGGCAGAGGGCTGAGGGCACAAGGCCATTGGCGCTCGGAGTTGGCTCGGGTATAGTCCTGCGCCAACAAGATAGGTTCGGTTGCGCTCCTTGCCAGTCAGGGCGCCGCGGCCGACACAGCGTCAAAGGATACCAAGCCCATGAAATTCAGCCCGCTGCTGGATGAGATGATGAAAGCCCTGCAGGTGCTGCCGGGTGTCGGCCCCAAGTCGGCCCAGCGCATGGCATTTACCCTGCTCGAGCGTGAGCGCAGCGGCGGCCTGCGGCTGGCCCAGCTGCTCTCTCGCGCCCTCACCGAGATTGGCCACTGCAGCCACTGCCGCACCTTCACCGAGAACGAGCGCTGCGAGATCTGCGCCAATCCCAAGCGCGAAGAGAACGGCCTGCTGTGCGTGGTGGAGAGCCCGGCGGACGTGGCTGCCATCGAGCAGACCGGTCAGTTTTCCGGCCGCTACTTCGTGCTGATGGGCCACCTCTCGCCGCTGGACGGCATTGGCCCCGAGGAGCTGGGGTTGGAGATCCTGGAGCGACGGTTGAAAGACGAGGCGATCAGCGAGCTTATTCTGGCCACCAACCCCACCATCGAAGGGGATGCCACCGCCTGGTACATCGCCGACATGGCCCGCGCCGCCGGCGTCAAGGTGAGCCGGATTGCCCACGGGGTGCCGGTGGGCGGCGAGCTGGAGCTGGTGGACGGCACCACGCTCTCCCACTCTCTGATGGGGCGTCAGCCCCTCAACTGAGTCAGCGTCTGTTCTTCAACAGGCCCTGTGTCGCGACTCAGCAGCAATACCAGAACCCGCCTCGGCGGGTTTTTTGTTGGGCAAGAGGGTCGATTGGCGCAAAAATCGCCATTCACACGCCTCGACGTTTTGTCCCCCTTGAAATGGCGATCGCCGGCCCCATCTTGGATCGGGAATATGTTCAACCCGAATCGCCTGAGGATAGTGTCGATGACCCAAAGCGTTCATGCCGAAACCCACGGGTTTCAGACTGAAGTCAAACAACTGCTGAGCCTGATGGCCCACAGCCTCTACTCCAACAAAGAAGTGTTCCTGCGCGAGCTGATCTCCAACGCCTCCGATGCGGCGGACAAGCTGCGCTTCAAGGCGCTTTCCGATGCCTCTTTGTTCGAAAACGACGGCCAGTTGCGCGTTCGCCTGGTGGTTGATAAAGAAAATCGGACCCTGACCATCTCCGACAACGGGATCGGTATGACCCGTGATCAGGTGATCGAGCACCTGGGCACCATCGCCAAGTCCGGCACCGCCGAGTTCTTCAAGAACCTCTCCGGTGATCAGGGCCGCGACTCCCAGCTGATCGGTCAGTTCGGGGTGGGCTTCTACTCCGCCTTCATCGTTGCCGACAAGGTGACCGTGGTGTCCCGCGCCGCCGGTACGGCTCCGGAGCAGGGCGTGCAGTGGGAGTCGGAAGGGGAAGGCTCCTTCACCGTGGCTGACGTGACCAAAGCCGGTCGCGGTACCGACGTCATCCTGCACCTGCGTGCCGAAGAGGACGAGTTCCTCGACGACTGGCGTCTGCGCTCCGTGGTCAGCAAATACTCCGATCACATCAGCGTGCCGGTGGAGATGTTCAAAGAGGGCACCCCGGATAGTGTTGGAGAGGGCGAAGAAGACGGTGAAACCATCGTCGGCACCCCGGGCGAGTGGGAGCAGGTCAACCGCGCCACTGCGCTCTGGACCCGCAACCCGAAAGAGATCAAGGACGAGGAGTATCAGGAGTTCTACAAGCACGTCGCCCACGACTTCGAAGATCCGCTCTTGTGGGGTCACAACCGGGTGGAAGGGGCGCAGGAGTACACCAGCCTGCTCTACGTGCCGGCCCGCGCACCGTTCGATCTCTACAACCGGGATCAGAAACACGGCCTGAAGCTCTACGTGCAGCGCGTCTTCATCATGGACGACGCCGAGCAGTTCATGCCGGCTTACCTGCGCTTCGTCAAAGGGGTGCTGGACTCCAACGATCTGCCGCTCAACGTCAGCCGTGAGATCCTGCAAGACAACAAGGTGACCGTCTCCCTGCGTAAGGCCTGCTCCAAGCGTGTCTTGACCATGCTCGCCAAGCTGGCCAAGGATGATGCCGAGAAGTACGCCAAGTTCTGGAGCGAGTTCGGCAATGTGCTGAAAGAAGGCCCGGCCGAGGATTACGCCAACCGCGAAGAGATCGCCAAGCTGCTGCGCTTTGCCAGCACCGCCGGCGAGGGCGAAGCCCAGACCGTGTCGCTGGAGGATTACGTTGGCCGCATGAAGGAAGGCCAGCAGAAGATTTACTACATCACCGCCGACTCTTACGCTGCCGCCAAGAACAGCCCGCACCTCGAGATCTTCCGCAAGAAGGGTGTCGAAGTGCTGCTGATGTGGGAGCGGGTCGACGAGTGGCTGATGAGCCACCTGACCGAGTTCGACGGCAAGCAGCTGGTCTCCGTCACCCGTGGCGAGCTGGATCTGGGCGATCTGGAAGACGAAGCCTCCAAACAGGCGCAGGAAGAGGCCGAGAAAGCCAACGCCGGTCTGGTGGAGCGGGTCAAGCAGAGCCTGGGTGAGGCGGTAAAAGAGGTGCGCGTCACCCACCGTCTGACCGACTCACCGTCCTGCATCGTCACCGATGCCCACGGCATGAGCACCCAGATGATCAAGCTGATGCGCGCCGCCGGTCAGCCGGTGCCGGAGCAGAAGTACATTCTGGAACTGAACCCCGACCACGCCTTGGTGAAGAAACTCGATACCATCCAGGACGAGGCGCTGTTCGGCGAGTGGGTCACCCTCTTGCACGAACAGGCCCAGCTGGCCGAGCAGGGTGGGCTCAATGATCCGGCGAGCTTCGTCTCCCGTATCAACCGTCTGTTACTCCAGGCATGATGTTTGGGCCCACTGCGTGCAGTGGGCTCTTTCTTTTCTGGCGCCTGCCCCGTTTGGGGTGGGCGCCAGTTGCGTGCAGCGCTGCTGCATTTTCACTCATTTTTCGTACACGGATCTGCGCCAATGGTCGTATTGCCATGTCGGAAAGATGGTGAAAAATAAGCCACTCACACGGGGCAAGCTTGTGAAAATGGGCGAAACCGTGTAGTTTTTTGCCTTCTCAAGAATTGAATAACCAATCAATAGGAGCGTGTATGCGCATTGTTCTGTTGGGGGCTCCGGGTGCCGGCAAGGGTACTCAGGCTCAGTTCATCATGGAAAAACACGGTATTCCGCAGATCTCCACCGGCGACATGCTGCGTGCCGCGATCAAGGCGGGCACCGAGCTGGGCCTCAAGGCCAAAGCCGTGATGGACGCAGGTCAGCTCGTCTCTGACGACATCATCATCGGCCTGGTCAAAGAGCGTATTGCCCAACCGGATTGCGCCAACGGCTTCCTGCTGGACGGTTTCCCGCGCACCATTCCCCAGGCGCAAGCCATGAAGGACGCCGGTGTTGCCGTGGACTTTGTACTGGAATTCGACGTGCCGGACGAAGAGATCGTCAAGCGCATGAGCGGTCGTCGCGTTCACTCCGGCTCCGGCCGTACCTACCACGTGGTGTTCAACCCGCCGAAAGTGGAAGGCAAGGACGACGTGACCGGTGAAGATCTGGTGATCCGTGCCGACGACGAAGAGACCACAGTGCGCAAGCGTCTGGATGTGTACCATCAGCAGACCGCACCGCTCATCGGCTTCTACGGCAAGGAAGCGGAAGCGGGCAACACCCGTTACGTCAAGATCGATGGCACCCAGCCGGTGGATCTGGTCAGCAAGCAGCTGGCGACCATCCTGGGCTAAGCCCGCCATTGCAATCGTCCCCAAGGGGCCAGCGGCAATGTGCCAGTGAGACAAGGGCCCGGCATGGGCCCTTTCTTGCATTCAGACATAACAACAGAACGACAGGAAGCATACGTGACCACGAAAACCGGGATCTTGCTGGTCAATCTGGGTACCCCAGCCGCGCCCACCACGGCCGCCGTCAAGGCGTTTCTCAGCCAGTTTCTGCACGATCAGCGGGTCGTCGACCTGCCGCGCTACCTCTGGTGTCCTCTGCTCCACTTCATCATCCTGCCGACCCGCTCTCCCAAGGTGGCCAAGCTCTATCAGCAGGTGTGGACCGAGCAGGGCTCGCCGCTGATGGTGATAAGCAAGCAGCAACGCGCGGCGCTGGAGCAGGAGCTCAAGCGCGAAGGGGTCGAGGTGCCGGTGGAGCTGGCCATGACCTACGGCTCCCCTTCGCTGGATGAGGGCTGGCAGGCGCTCAAGGCCAAGGGGGTCAACCGGGTGATCCTGTTGCCGCTCTATCCCCAGTATTCGGTCAGCACCACCGCCTCGGTGTTCGATGGCTGGGCCAAGGCGATGAAAAAAGAGCGCAACCTGCCGGTGGTGCGGCTCATTCGTGATTACCATGCTCACCCCGAATATATCCAGGCGCTGGCCATGAGCGTGCGCCGCCACTGGAAACAGCACGGCCAGGGCGAGCACCTGCTGATGTCGTTCCACGGCATTCCCGAGCGCTACGAGCGGGAAGGGGATCCCTATGGTCACCAGTGCCGGCGCACCGCCGCCCTGCTGGCCGAGGCGCTCGGGCTCGATGCCAGCCAGTGGACCGCCAGCTTCCAGTCCCGCTTTGGCAAGGAGGAGTGGCTCAAGCCCTACACCGACGTGACCATCGGTGGCCTGCCGGCCACCGGGATCAAGCGGCTTGACGTGATTTGCCCCGCCTTTGCCGCCGACTGCCTCGAAACCCTGGAGGAGATCCAGGTGCAGAACCGGGAGATCTTCATGGCCGCCGGTGGCGAGCAGTTTGAATACATTCCAGCCCTCAACAGCGATCAGGCCCACATCCGCATGATGGTGTCGCTGATCTGCCGCGAGCTGGCCTGACAGACATACAGCTGGTGCCGCCCATCGGCACCGGCTGCCAGTCGTTCGCTATCCAAGGAGAAGGAGTTTCACCATGATGCATATCACCCTGATTTACGCCGGCCTCTTGGGGCTGCTGTTCCTCTTGCTCTCCTTCTGGGTGGTCAAGCGCCGGGCCCAGTTCAAGGTGATGATAGGGGAAGGGGAGGCGCCCGAGATGCGCGCCGCCATCCGGGCCCACGGCAACTTTGCCGAGTACGTGCCGCTCACCCTGCTGCTGATGGCGCTGTGCGAGCTGGCGGGTGTCGGGGCCTTCTGGCTCCATGCCGGCGGCCTGGCGTTGCTGGTGGGACGCATCCTGCATGCCATCGGCATCCAGATCCCCAAGGCACCCAACCTGCCGAGGCTGGTCGGCACCCTGCTGTTCTGGCTGGCGCTGGGGCTCTTCTCGGTGCTGGCGCTGGCACAGGGGTTCGCCGCCGGCTGAGTCTTGTTCGCTGCAAAAATCACCTCCTTGCGAGGTGGTTTTTTTGATGGGTTTTGGTAAACGTTTTCCTCTGCAGCCCGTGTCTATACTGACTTCATATTTTAATCAGGCGACTTTTCGGCGCGGCGGATTGTGTTAAAATCCCGCCCCTCTTTCCCCCAGAGCACAAGAACATTGCCATGAAATTTCCCGGTCAGCGCAAGTCCAAACACTACTTTCCAGTGGATCGTCGTGATCCCCTCATCTCCCAGAGCGCGGTGCTTGCGGAGCGGGGCAAGGCCTATGTGGTCGGGATTGACCAGACACTGGTCGACATCGAGGCGCACGTTGATCTGGCATTTCTCGAGCGTTACGGCCTGAGCCGCGGCCACTCCATGCTCATCTCCGATGACGTGGCCGAGCAGATCTACGACGAGCTCAAGAGCAACAACATGGTGGTGAGCGAGTTTGCCGGCGGCACCATCGGCAACACCATGCACAACTACTCGGTGCTGGCGGACTCCCACTCCATCCTGCTCGGCGTCATGAGCCAGGACATCCGCATCGGCAGTTACGCCTACCGTTACCTGTGCAACACCTCGTCACGGGTCAACCTCGACTACCTGCAGCCGGTAGACGGCCCGGTCGGCCGCTGCTTCACCTTCATCACCGAAGGGGGCGAACGCAGCTTCGGCATCAACGCCGGCAAGATGGACCATCTGGATGTGGCCCACATCCCCGAGACCATCATCAAGGAGTCCTCCGCCCTGGTCATCACCGCCTACCTGGTGCGCGGTGAAGATGGCACCCCGATGAAGGACGCGGCCATGACCGCCGTACGCTATGCCCGCGAGGCCGGTGTGCCGGTGGTGCTGACCCTGGGTACCCGCTTCGTCATCGAGTCCGACCCCCAGTGGTGGCGCGATTTCATCAGCGAGAACGTCACCGTGCTCGCCATGAACGAGGAGGAGGGCGAGGCCCTGACCGGCTTCTCCGATCCGCTGGCCGCCGCCGACAAGGCGCTGGACTGGGCCGACATGGTGCTCTGCACCGCAGGGCCGGTGGGGCTCTACATGGCTGCCTACACCGAAGAGGACTTCAAGCGTGAAACCACGCTGCCGCTGCTGCCCGGTGTCATCCCCGAGTTCAACATGTACGAGTTCAGCCGCCCCATGACCCGCAGTGGCTGCCGCGTGCCCAAGCGCATCTACTCCCACATCTCTCCCTACATGGGCGGGCCGGAGAAGATCAAGAACACCAACGGGGCAGGGGACGGGGCACTCTCCGCCGTGCTGCACGACATGGTGGCCAACGCCTATCACCGCAGCGCCGTGCCCAACTCCGCCAAGCACGTGGCCGAGTTTCTCACCTACTCCTCGCTCTCCCAGGTGTGCAAGTACGCCAACCGGGTGAGCTACGAGGTGCTGGCCCAGAGCAGCCCGCGTTTGTCGCGCGGTCTGCCGGAGAAGGAAGACAGCCTGGAAGAGGTGTACTGGGAGCGTTGATCCCGCCTCTTGCGCTGAAAACGCCTCCTTCGGGAGGCGTTTTGTCAGGTAAAACCCGGCCGCGGGCAGTTTTTTGTGTGATAAACCCCAAGATGCTTGAGTCCATGTCACTTTTGCGACACCATTTGGCCACCGCATTGCCACTCGGCACTGCCGTGGCCGCAGCACCCGATAGAGAGAGAGCCCCATGAGTAAGTTAACTGACAATCTTGACGCCAATTTCCAACTGTTCATCGAAGAAGTCCGCGAGTCGGGTCAGGTATGGGGCTTGCGTTACGGTGAAGACTGGGTCGTCTGCCGCTCTGCCGAGTTCGAAGATGCCGACGTGATGCCGCTCTGGTCTGCCGAAGGGGATGCCCGCCTGCACTGCGTGGACGAATGGGCCGACTACGAGCCGGAAGTGATCGAGCTGGAAGAGTTTCTCGACATCTGGATCAACGATCTGGACGAAGACGACGTGCTGGTCGGCCCGAACTGGAACGCCGATCTGGAAGGGCAGGAGCTCGAGCCCATCGAGCTGGCCAAGGCGCTGGTGGAACTGGACGCCTGAACCACACTGCATTGAGCCGGGCCTGGGCCCGTCTGACGAGAACCGATATCCGCGAGGATGTCGGTTTTTTTATGGCCGGCTTGCAGAATACTGAATGAAAAGGCGATTTGGCTTTGCACCCGCCAGAGGGATGGTCCATCATCAACCTTTTGCCGAGCGGGAGGAGCCATGTTTGTATTCGACGTCACCGGCGTTGCAGGGGCGCGAGCCGAGATCCGGGTTCAGGCGCTGGACTGGGGGCAGAGCGGCCCCGTCACCTTCCGCTGCGATGACGATCAACTGGCGGTGCTGCTGCTGACCGACTGCCGCTGCGATGCGGTGGGTTTCTTCAATCTGCTGGCGGGCTGCAAGCCGCTCTACCTGGAGCAGTGGCTCAGCTATCTGCAGGAGACCGGCCGCATCGCCAAGCAGAGCTGCCAGCTGGAGAGCCCGGCCCAGGAGGATTACCTCGTCAAGGCCGGTCTTGAACACGAAGAGCTCAATGCCCTGCTGGGGCAGGTCTATCAGGTGGCCGGTTTCAACCGGCTGCAGATCAACCGTTACCTCAAGAATCGCCACAATCCCACCACCTTGGCGACCCGTTACGATCAGAAGGAACTGGAGCGCTATCGCCAGCTCAACGACATCATTCTGACTCTGTTGAAGTTGAAGCATCCTCAGTAAACAGCCCGAGCTGGCTGATATCCGGTCGCAACTGCTGGGGCTTGGCGATGAGATAGCCCTGCAGCCCGTCCACATACATGCCCTGCAGCAGCTGCTTCTGACCCAGCTGCTCCACCCCTTCCGCAATCACCTGACACCCCATCCGGTGTGACACGTCGACGATCATCCGCACGAACTGTTGATTGGTCAGATCCTGCTCCAGCCCGGTGATGAGGGCCGGATCCAGCTTGATGTAGTCGGGCTTGAGCTCGCGAAACAGGTTGAATGACCCTATCCCCTTGCCGAAGTTGCAGATGGCGGAGCGGCTGCCGTTGCGCCTGAGCAGTTCGAACACCCGCTTGGCCCCGGTCAGGTTGCGCTCCAGATGCTCTTCATCCAGTTCGAACACCAGGTTGGCGCTGGTGTTGGGGTCGTTGAGCAGCTGTCGGTCAAGCCAGATCAGAAAGGCGCTGTTTTGCAGCAGGTTGCTGGAGAGGTTGATGCCCCAACGACTCTGATTCGAGCCAAAGGCCCGGTACTGGCGCATCACGTGGGTCACCAGCATCTGTTCCAGCCGCATCACCATGTCCAGCCGCTGGGCCATGGCGAACAGGGTGTCGGTGGGCAGCACAGTGCCGTCGGCACTGCTGAAACGGGTGTAGATCTCGTTGTAGGCCAGCATGCTGCGGTGCATCGGCTGGATCGGCTGGTAGGTGAAGCTGATGCGCTCCTGCTCCAGCAGCTCGGTCAGCACCAGCTTCCAGTGATGCTGCCCCTGCAGCTCCACCACGCTGTCATCCTGCTGGATGGCCCAGCCATTGACCGTCTCGGTCTGGGCGCGGGCCAGCGCCAGATCCGCCCTGGCCAGAATGGCCTCGATCTTCTGGCCGCTGCTGAGCCGGGTCAGCCCGGAGTAGGCGGCGCTCTCCAGTTCATGCTGCTGCTGATAGTGATCGAAGGCGATCTTCAGATCCCGCCCGAGCAGGGGGGGCGGGATGTTGGCGACTGGCTGCACCAGCACCGCGAAGTCGGCCCCCGAGATGCGATAGACCTGATGGCCCGGGAAGCGGCTCACCACCCTGGTGATGATATTGGCGATATCCTTGATGTAGGCATCCCCCGACTGAAAGCCGCGCTGGGCGTTGAGCTTGCCAAGCTCGGTGGCGCGGATCAGCACCAGGGTGGCGGTCTGGGTGTCCTGATCCCGCTGCAGCAGCTCGGTCATGTCGCGCCGAAAGGCATGGCGGTTTTGCAGCTGGGTCAGCTCGTCCTGGGTCGCCTGATTGTGCAGCTCGCTGATCTGGCGGTGGGCGTCGCGCTCGGCCTCGTTGAAGTGGGCGAGCAGTTGCTGCAGGGTGGCCTGGGCCTCGGGGGTGGTGAGACAGGTGGGGTCACGCAGCTGCAGCGCCCGGCACCACACCTGCTCCTGGTGGCTGCGCTCTGCCTGCTGGAGGCGCAGGGTCAGCATGCTCAGCAAGCCAAAGCCGAGCAGGCTGGTGGCGAGGATGATAAGCAGGGTCAGCAGCGTGCTGGTGAAGGCGAGCCAGAGCCCCTGCAACAGCAGCAGGGGAGCACAGAGGAGAGCGATCACCAGCAGCTGGTTGCTCCCGAGCTTGTTCAACATGGTGTCATCCTTGATGATGTCGTTGATGTTGAAATTCTAACCAAGCTCGCGCCGCAAAGCATGAGATCCCGCTCAACTCCTGGAAAAGGGCCAATTGAAATCAGTTAAATGTGAGTGAAACCACTTTCATGGCGCCGGAAACAGGCGAAGATGAATCGAAAATGGACCAAAACAAGGCAGAGGTAATTATGTTGTTAGAACCCGTAAATACTGCCAAAGCACGGCAACTATTGAACCAGAGTATGGCCTTGGTGCTCGCGGGGGGACGGGGCAGTCGCCTGAAGCAGTTGACCGACAACCGCGCCAAGCCTGCCGTCCATTTTGGCGGCAA
Organism: Aeromonas sp. CD; assembly: GCF_033349375.1. Taxonomy (NCBI): domain Bacteria; kingdom Pseudomonadati; phylum Pseudomonadota; class Gammaproteobacteria; order Aeromonadales; family Aeromonadaceae; genus Aeromonas; species Aeromonas sp. CD. The sequence continues at coordinate 2,751,813 of NZ_CP137631.1, read as the reverse complement.
GTTCCGCATCATCGACTTCGTGCTCTCCAACTGCATCAACTCCGGCATCCGTCGGGTCGGGGTGGTGACCCAGTACAAGTCCCACAGCCTGCTGCGCCACCTGCAATCGGGCTGGTCCTTCCTGCGCTACCAGATGAACGAGTTCATCGACTTGTTGCCCGCCCAGCAGCGGGTGGACGAGGTGCACTGGTATCGCGGCACCGCCGACGCCATCTACCAGAACGTCGACATCATCCGTGACTACGGCCCCAAATACATCGTCGTGCTGGCGGGGGATCACATCTACAAGATGGACTATGCCGCCATGCTGCTCGATCACGTGCGCCTCGGCGCCAAGGTGACGGTGGCCTGCATTGAGGTGCCGCGCGCGGAGGCCTCCGCCTTCGGGGTGATGGACATCGACGAGCAGCGCAAGATCCGCGCCTTCGTGGAGAAGCCGGCCAATCCGCCCGCCATGCCGGGCAACGAGAACGTCTCCCTGGCCTCCATGGGCATCTACATCTTCGAGGCGGAGTACCTCTATCAGCTGCTGGAAGAGGACATCCACAACCAGGAATCCAAACACGATTTCGGCATGGACGTGATCCCGCGCATCGTGGGAGAGGGCAAGGCGTTTGCCCACCCGTTCACCATGTCCTGCGTGGGGGCCAAGGAGGGGCAGAAACCCTACTGGCGCGACGTGGGTACCCTGGATTCGTTCTGGGAGGCCAACATGGATCTCGCCTCCGTGGTGCCCGAGCTCGACATCTATGACGAGAACTGGCCCATCTGGACCAGCCAGACCATGACGCCGCCGGCCAAGTTCGTGCAGGACAGAAACGGCCAGCACGGCATGACCATCAACTCCATGTTCGCGGGGGGATCCATCGTCAGCGGCTCCTTCGTGCTCAACTCCGTGCTGTTCACCCATGTACGGGTGCACTCCTTCTGCACCCTGGATCAGGCCATCATTTTCCCCGGCGTCGAGATCGGCTCGGGTTGCCGGTTACGGCGGGTGGTGGTGGACAAGGGCTGCAAGCTGCCCGACGGGCTGGTGGTGGGGGAGAACGCCGACGAGGACAGCCGCCGCTTCTATCGCTCCGAGCAGGGTATCGTGCTGGTAACCAAGGAGATGCTGGCCAAGCTGGGGTGATGTCATGCACAACGCCAGACGCCACAACTAAAAAGGGAGCCGATATGGCTCCCTTTTTCTATTCAGCGAGTGGCTGATTATTTTTCGGTGATCAGCGCCTTGGCGGCCATCACCATGGCGGTGCCGTGCTTGCCACCGGCGGCGGTCACTTGCGGGACGCCATCTTCGTCAGTGTCACCACCGGCCCCTTCGATGACGTTCTCGCCGGAGTCGCCGATCCACTCGGCCATCTGCATGCCGCCGTTGACGGTGCCACGGAACCAGCTCACGTAGCGCTGGGTCAGCTGGGCCAGCTCCAGCGCCGGGGCTTTCTCGCCGCCTTCGTTGCGCAGGTTCAGCATGGCGGAGCGCAGGGCGCCGGAGATGGCGGCCTGGGTCCAGGGGGTGTATTCACCCTGCTTGCCGGCGAGCCAGGTACCGGCCTTCTGGTTGAAGTAGGCCTTATCGGCGGCGATGAACAGCTCGCGCGCCGCCGTGCGGTACTTGGCATCCGAGGTTGCCAGGAAGGCGGCGGTCAGGCCGCGGATGGCGGCAAACTGCGCATCGATGGACTGGCCGGCATCGAGCTTGCCACCCAGGGTGACTCCATCGTGTACCAGCCCATTTTTGCCCTTGAGATTGGCCAGGATGAAGTCGGCCTGCTGGCGGATCAGCACCAGCGCCTGCTGGCCCTGGGCGGTTTTCAGGTTCAGCTCGCCATTGTCACCAGCGGCGTAGCCGACCGGCAGCGCATCCTGGGCGCGCTGGAAGATCTGCAGAGCGACCAGACTGTAGGCAGCGTCAAAGGTGGTGACGTGCTTGCCCTGTTTGCCGGCCTGCCAGCTGTCCACCAGGGTGCCAGCCTTGGGTTCGAAGTGCAGGGCATTGAGGTTCTTGAACACCATGCCGGAGAGGTTCAGTGCCAGGGAGAAGGCATCGTCACCCGCCACCAGCTTGGCGGCATCGCTGCCCTTGTTGGCAGCCGGTGCGGCGGCGAACGGGGCACCGTCAAACACGGCGTGGAAGGCCGGGTTCTGGTTGGTGTTGGCGCTGCGCTGATCGGTGAAGGCGTAGAACTCGGAGAGCGGCCACAGCATCATCCAGGCGTCGCGCAGCTGGGCTGAGCCGTCCACCACCTCGAGCTTGCCGATGGCGCCGACGTCGTTCTTGCCGGTCTCGGTCACTTTCACCTGATGGGGGAAGTAGACGATACCCTTGGCCGGATCGTACTGCGGGGTGATCTTGGCACCCAGCTGCTTGCCGTCAAAGCCGAGCTGACCCTGCAGGATGGCCAGCTTGTCGATGGACTGCTCGGTCAGCATCATGCCGTTGAAGCCGTCGGCGGCAGAGACGCCCAGCTTGTGCTTGCCGTCCTGATCCATGGTGGCGGACGCGGCTTCCACCTCTTCATCGGTCTCGGCCACGTGCATGCCGCCGAGGAAGTCCTGGGACCACATCACCTCTTTGAGCAGGATGCCGCCCACGGCCGCCGGCACCAGCAGGTTGTCACTGCCGCTCCAGCGCAGGGTGGCGTAGTCGCGGAAGTAGGCCGGTACCTGGGTCTTGACGCTCTTCTCGTTGCCCTTGGCGGTCTTGATGGTGATCTGGTCGCCGTTGACCGGGGTGGCGTTGACGGCTTGAGCGAACTCCGGGTTGGCGGAGGAGTAGGGCAGGGAGAGGGGATACATGCCCTGCGGCACTTCATCGGCCGGGAAACCGACCGCATCGGCCATGGCCAGCACCCGCTGGCCGAGGGAGGCCATGGTGCCGCCGCGAGCCTGGTTTTGCGGCCCGTTCACCAGATGGGGGCCCATGCCGGATTGGTAGTTGAGGGCGTACATCGCCTCTTCGGAGTATTCGTAGGATTCGATGCCGGCGGCGAAGTCGAACGGGGTCGGCTCATCGGCGCGGTTGGCGTCCAGCACATCCAGATCCAGACCGAGGGCCTCGGCCAGCGGCTCGCCGGAGAGTTCGAACTCGGTGTAGGCCAGCATGTTGGCGGCGGTGTTGAATGTCTTGTCTTCTACCTTGACGGCGGCGTGTGCGGCGCCGCTCAGGATCGCGCAGGCGATCGCCTGGACCAGTACGGTTTTTCTCATGTCCCTTCTCACCATATGTTTGATTTTATTATGACGCTTCTCATGAATCTAAATGAGAATGGTGTGCATTATGAGGCAAAGGGCGGGGCTTGAGAAGAAAAAACCGCGCCCCTGGAGTTGAAGAGAAGAGGGGCGCGGTTGGGGGTCAGAGCAGCTTGAAGGGGATGACCAGCCGGCCGGGCTCCACCTTGAGCGCCTCGACTTTATCTTTGATCCTGGCTTCGTTCTTGCGACTGCCGTCAAGCCGGTAGACGGGGGTCTGGGAGAGGAACAGCGAGAGCGACTGGTTGAAGGTGGGCAGCAGCGGAGTGAGGGCGGTACCCACGTCGGCCGGCTCGGTCTTGACCGAGATGAGCTCGAGATCGCGCAGATAGATGGCGCCCTGCTCGGCCACGTAGTCGGGGCGGGCGCTCAGGGAGAGGCGGATCTTCATCTGCTGGCTGCCAAGGGGGCTCGCTACCTGCAGATCGCCGGCGGCATCCAGTTCGACCCGGTCGGCCTGGCGGCGACCGATGCGGCTTTGCATCTCATCGAGGCGGATCTTGCTCGACATGATGCCGGGGATCCCCAGCTGCTTTTCGAAGGCGACCCTCTCTTTGAGGTATTGGTTGATCTCCCCTTCGCTGACGTTGTACTGGGTGAGTGAGCAGGCGGCCAGCAGCAGGCTGAGGGGGAGCAGAAGCAGGTGCTTTAACATCGAGGATCCCGTGGGTTGAGACAATGGTCATAAAGATGGCGCCATCTTAGGGGGAAATGGCGTTCGCTGCCAGCGTGGGCGGCGAGTCCGCGGTTTTTGTCGCAGCCTCATATGGGGGGTTGGCTGCGGTGCTCATACGGACAAGGCTGGCCGGACCTGCACGGTGGGCCGCAGCAGCCGTGGCACCCGCCATATCCACAGATAAGTTCCAGTTTTATCGGCATAAAAATCCCATTGACCGGGGGATTTCAAAGCGAGTATTTTACCGCCGCACAAATACAAACTGATAATCATTATCATTTTGAATCATATTTGAGGGTGTAACGTGGATACTCTTGTGATGGAAAATAGCGCGCCTGCCCAGGCTGCGTCTTCGCCCGAATTCTTGTTTACCTCGGGTCAGGGCACGCTCAGTGCCACTGACCTGGGCCAGCCTATCACCACCCCCGCCTGTGAATGGCCTTTGCTGGAACAACAGATCGCCGACGCGCTGGCCGCGGCCAGCGCCGCCGGCCAGGCCAACCCCCTGCTTATCGGTGCCTTCGCGTTTGACCCGGCGGAAGCCTCCTGCCTCTATGTGCCCGGCCGCTATGAGCGGGGCGATCGCCCTGTCCCGCTGGCACAGGTGCCGGCAACAGCGGCGATGGCAGAGCAGGCCATTGAGGCCAACCGGGTCATCTCGGTGCAGAGCACCCCGCCGGCCAGCGAATTCCAGGCCTCGGTCAGTGCGGCGCTGGATGCGTTTGCCGAGGGCCGGCTCGCCAAGGTGGTGCTGTCGCGCAAACTCACCCTTACCCTGTACCAGCCCGCCGACCCTAAGCAGGTGATGGCCCGTTTGATGGCCCAGAATCCCCACGCCTTCCACTTCTCCCTGCCGCTCGGCCAGGACCGCCGCCTGCTTGGCGCCAGCCCCGAGCTGCTGCTGCGGGTCAGCGGGGGAGAGGTGTTCACCCATCCGCTGGCGGGCTCCGCCAGACGGGCGAGCGAGCCGGCGCAAGATGAAATGGTGGCCCGGGATCTGCTGGCCTCTCGCAAGGATCAGCATGAGCACCGTCTGGTGATCGACGAGATCCGCCGGGTGCTGACGCCCCACTGCCGCGAGCTGGCGATCCCCGCTCATCCCTCGCTGATGAGCACGGATACCCTCTGGCATCTGGGCACCCCCATCGCCGGCCGGCTCAATGGCGGCGAGGCGTCGGTACTGTCACTTGCCTGTCAGCTTCATCCCACCCCGGCCCTGTGCGGCTATCCCACCGATCTGGCCCGCCAGTTCATCCGCGAGCAGGAGCCCTTCCGGCGCGCCCTGTTCAGCGGCATCGTCGGCTGGTGTGACAGCCAGGGCAACGGCGAGTGGGCCGTGGTGATCCGCTGCGGCGTGCTCGACGGCCATCAGGTCGAGCTGTTCGCCGGCGCCGGCATCGTCGCGGGCTCGGATCCCGCCATGGAGTGGGCCGAGACCGGCACCAAGCTGGGCACCATGCTAAAAGCCCTGGGCCTGGATTTGGAGGTGGCGCAATGAGCCAGCTTCAATATCTGGGCTGGCAGAGTGGGCAGCCGGATCTGAAAGCCCTGGGCCTGAGTCCGGAGGTGGCGCAATGACCCAGTCCAACCGCTTCCTGCCCTATACCCGCTGGCCTGACGCGTTGGCGGAGCTGTACCGCGCCAAGGGCTATTGGCGCGGCGAGCCGCTGACCGCCATGCTGGCGCGCCAGTGCGAGCTGGCCCCCGACGCCGAGGCCATCCTCTGCGGTGAGCGCCGCTTCAGCTATGGCGAGCTGGACGCCGCCTCGAGCCGACTGGCCGCGAATCTGGCTCACCACGGCCTGGGGGCGGGGGATACCGCGCTGGTGCAGCTCCCCAACGTGGCCGAGTTCTATCTGGTGTTCTTCGCCCTGCTCAAGGCCGGCATCGCGCCGGTCAATGCGCTCTTTAGCCACAACCGGCTGGAACTCCTCTCTTATGCCGAGCAGATCACACCGCGCCTCTTTATCGGCTCGCTGGCTCATCCGCTGTTTGCAAGCAAGGGGCGCGAGAGCGAGTTGCTGACCACCATAGGCGCCGAGCTGGTGCTGCTGGATGGCGATGGGGGAGAGCTGGGGCTGACCCGCTGGTTGGCGAAGGGGGCTGAGAGTGAGCCGGTGAAATCTGGCCCGACCCCGGCGGACGAGGTGGCCTTCTTCCAGCTCTCCGGTGGCAGCACCGGCACTCCCAAGCTCATTCCCCGTACCCATGACGACTACCTGTACAGCGTGCGCCGCAGCAATGAAATCTGTGAATTGGGGCCCCATACCCGCTATCTGTGCGCCCTGCCGGCGCCCCACAACTTCCCCCTGAGCTCCCCTGGCGCTCTGGGGGTGTTCGAGGCGGGCGGCACCGTGGTGCTCGCGCCCGACCCCAGCCCCATCAGCTGTTTCCCGCTGATTGCCCGCCACCGGGTCAATTTCACCTCTTTGGTGCCGCCGGCGGTCTCGCTCTGGCTGCAGGCTGCGGAAGCGGATCCCACTGCGCGCACTCAGCTCGAGAGCCTCGACTTGTTGCAAGTGGGCGGCGCCAAGCTGGGGGAGGCGGTGGCCAGCAAGATAGGGCCGCTGCTCGGCTGCCGGCTGCAGCAGGTGTTCGGTATGGCGGAAGGGCTGGTCAACTACACCCGGCTCTCTGATCCCGACGAGAAGGTGATCCACACCCAGGGCTGCCCCATGAGCCCGGATGACGAGGTGCGCATCCTCGATGAGGCGGGCAACCCGGTCGCCCCCGGCGAGCCTGGCGCCCTGCACACCCGCGGCCCCTATACCTTCCGCGGTTACTACCAGAGCCCGGCCCACAACGCCCGGGTGTTCGATGCCGAGGGCTTCTACTGCTCCGGCGATCTGGTGGTACAGGATGCCGATGGTTACCTCACCGTGGTCGGGCGGCAGAAGGATCAGATCAACCGGGGCGGCGAGAAGATCGCGGCGGAAGAGGTGGAAAACCAGCTGCTGCACCACCCGGCCATCACCCATGCGGCCCTGGTCTCCATGCCCGACAGCGCCATGGGGGAGAAGAGCTGCGCCTTTATCGTCACCACCGAGCCGGGGCTCAAGCCGCTGGCCTTGCGCAAGTTTCTGCGTGAGCGCGGGGTGGCGGACTTCAAGCTGCCCGACCGTTTCGAAACCCTGGACGCCCTGCCCATGACGGCGGTGGGCAAGATTGACAAGCAGGGGCTGCGGGCACGCATTGCGCACGCCATCGCCGCCAACCAGCCCCTGACAACAGCATAAAACTAAAAAAGGAATCATGACGTTATGGCTATCCCAACCCTGAACAATTACGCCATGCCCAGCCAGTGGAAGGCCAACAAGGTCGACTGGTCTCTGGATCCCAAACGCGCCGCCCTGCTGATCCACGACATGCAGGAGTACTTCACCGCCTTCTATGGCGAAAACAGCCCGCTGATTGCGGCGCTCACCGAGCACCTGGCTGCCGTGCGCAAGCAGTGCAAGGCCCTTGGCATTCCGGTCTTCTACACCGCCCAGCCCAAGGATCAATCCCCTGAAGATCGCGCCCTGCTCAACGACATGTGGGGCCCGGGCCTCAACAAGCGGCCCGAGCAGCAGCAGGTGGTGGCAGCACTGCGCCCAGAGCGTGACGACACCGTGCTGGTCAAGTGGCGCTACAGCGCCTTCCAGCGCTCCGAGCTGGAGCAGATGCTCAAAGAACTGGGGCGGGATCAGCTGATCATCGGCGGCATCTACGGCCATATCGGCTGCATGATGACTGCCTGCGACGCCTTCATGCGCGATATCCAGCCCTTCTTCCTGGCGGACGGGGTGGCAGACTTCTCCCTGGCCGATCACCAGATGGCGCTGGACTACGTGGCGACCCGCTGCGGCAAGGTGATCCCCTGCGAGGAGGTGCTGGCCCTTGCCCCGGCTTCCGCTTCTGCCGCCCAGCCCACTAATCCCTTGCTGACCAATCCGTTGCTGACGTATGAGGGGCTCAAGGCACGGTTGCTGAGCCATATCGACGAGGATGAAGAAGAGTTCGATGCGGACGAGAGCCTGATCGACTATGGCCTGGATTCGGTACGGATCATGGCCCTGCTCACCGAGTGGCGCGCCGCCGGGGTCGAGCTCGGCTTCGTGGATCTCGCCAAGCTGCCGACCCTCAACGGTTGGTGGCGCCTCATCGAGGCCAAGCTGGCAGCCCAGGCGCTGGAGGTGACCCCATGAACCGCTTCCCCTTGACCATCCCCCAGCAGGGGCTCTGGTCCGGACATCTGCTGAACGATGACAAGGCGATGTTCAACACCGCCGAGTGTATTGCCTTCGATGGCAAGGTCGAGGCGGCCGTACTGGTCGCAGCCCTTGCCAAGGCGGTGGGGGAGTGCGAGGCGCTCAAGGGCCATTTCGAACAGGACGGCGAGACGGTCTGCTTCGTCTCGCATGAGCTGCCCCTGGCCTATGAAGAGGTCTCCCTCGAGCGCGATGACGAGACGCAGGCCCGCGCCTGGGCCTGGGCCGATCTGCGCCGCCCGTTCGAGCTGACCCAAGAGGCGCCCTGCCGTTTCGCCCTGCTGCGCGGCCCCGGCCGCGATTACCTCTACAGCTGCGTGCACCATATCGCCCTCGATGGCTTTGGCACCACCTTGCTGTTCCAGCGCATCGCCGAACTGTATGCAGAGGGGCTGGCCGGTGAGATGAACTCCCCATCGCCCTTCGGCTCGTTGGCTGAGGTGCTGGCGGAAGAGGCGAGCCGCGAGCAGAGTGGCAAGAACGCCTCCGCCTGCGCCTTCTGGCAGGAGCAGCTGCAAGCCTGGCCCGAGGTGAAGTCCTTTGGCGAGACCCGCGCGCCCATCGCGGCCGACTTTATCCGCGAGAGCCGTCCGCTGCCGGCGGCGCTGTGGCAATCCCTGACCGGCTTTGCCGACGAGCACAAGCTGGGCTGGCCCGATCTGCTGCTGGCCGGCCTGTCGGCCCAGCTGGCGCTGTCGAGCGGCCAGGATAAGACCCTGCTCGGCCTGATGATGATGAACCGCATTGGCTCGGTATCGCTGACCGTGCCCTGTATGCAGATGAACATTACCCCCCTTGCTCTGGAGCTCGAAGAGGGGCTGAGTCTGGCGGGAGCCGCCGGCGCCGTGGCCAAGGCCAAGCGTGGGGTGCGCAAGCACCAGCACTACCGCTACGAACTGCTGCGCCGCGACCTTGGCCTGGTGGGGGGCGACAAGCGCCTGTTCGGCCCCCTGGTCAACATCATGCCGTTTGATCACGCTCGCCGCTTCGGGCCGCTATCTGCCCATATTCTCAATATCAGCGCCGGCCCGGTGGAGGATCTCACCATCGAGGTGCAGGTCGGCGTCGATGGCCAGCCCAGACTGGATCTGGACGCTAACCCCGGCTGCTACCAGCAGGGAGAGTTGGCAGCCATCGCCGATACCCTGTTTGCCCTGCTGGGACGTTGGCTGGCCGAGCCCGCCCAGACCCTGGGTGCGCTCAAGGCCGACTGGCTGGCCGAGCAGCGAGCCAGCGCCCTGATCGCCGGCCCTGCCCATGAAGTGATCAAGACACGGCCGGTGCTGGAGGCGCTCTGCCACTTCGCCGCCCAGACCCCGGACAAGATCGCGCTGGAGCAGGGAGAGGCCCGCTTCAGCTACGAGGCGCTGCTGGCCAGAGCCGAACAGATGGCGGCCGCCCTGCAAGCCGCAGGCGTCGCCCCCGGCGACAAGGTGGGGGTCATGCTGGCCCGCACCCCCCAGGCCATCTTCGCCCAGTTGGCGGTGCTGCTGGCGGGCGCCGTCTACGTGCCGCTCGACCCCGAGCAGCCGCTGGAGCGCCAGGGCCATATTCTGCGGCTGGGGGAGGTCAAGACCCTGATCACCCAGGCCGAGTACCGCCACAAGCTGGCCAGCCTGTTTGAGGGGCGCACGCTCCTCGCGGGGGATCTGGTGAGCGATAACCGCTTGAACCAGCCGGCCGCCGGCCGCGCCGTCGCCTACCTGATGTTCACCTCGGGCTCGACCGGCCTGCCCAAGGGGGTGGCGGTGAGCCACGGCGCGCTGGATCACTTCGCCGCCGCCGCCCGCTGCCGTTATCACCTGGATGAAGACGCGCGGATGTTGCAATTCGCCCCCTTCAACTTCGACGCCAGCATCGAGGAGGTGTTCGCCACCTTGAGCGCCGGTGCCACCCTGGTGCTGCGCACCGACGCCCTGCTCGAATCCATGCCCGCCTTTGCGACCGGGGTGGAGCAGATGGGGATCACCCACCTCGACCTGCCCACCGCCTTCTGGAACGAGTGGGTAGTGGCGTTGACGGCGGGTCAGGCCCATATCCCTGCCGGGCTTACCACCGTAATCATCGGCGGCGAGGCAGTCTACCCCGAGCAGCTAGCCCAGTGGCAGCGTCAGGGCCGCTCCGATGTGCGCCTCTTCAACACCTACGGTCCCACCGAGACCACAGTGGTGGTGACCACTCAGGAGCTGCAGCAGGAAGACCCGAGCCAGGCCCAGTTGCCCATCGGCCTGCCGCTGCCCGGCATGCAGGCGCTCATCCTGGGGGCAGGGGAACAACCCGCCAGCGAGGGGGAGCTGGTGCTGTTCGGCCCGCAGCTGGCCAACGGCTATGTGGGGGGTGTACAAGGCAGCTTTGGCACCCTGCGGATAGGTGGGGAGGAGCTGCCCGTCTATCGCACCGGCGATCGGGTGCGCCTGGTGGCTGGCCGGCTGGTCTACCTCGGCCGGCGCGACAACGAATTCAAGATAAGCGGCTATCGCATCCAGCCCGGCGAGGTGGAGGCCCAGCTGCTGGCCCTGCCGGGGGTGGATGAGGCCTGCGTGCAGGGGGTGAGCATCGGCAGCGTGCGCCGGCTGGTGGCCTTCGTGGCGGGGCCGGAGCGCGACAGCCGGGTCATCAAGACGCAGCTGGCCAAGGTGCTGCCTGCCGCCATGATCCCCACCGACTATCGCCACTATGACCAGCTGCCCCGCACCGGCTCCAACAAGCTGGATCGCAAGGCCCTGCTGGCCGCCTATCAGGCGGGCGGCGAAGCGTTGACCCTGGGCAGCGAGACCGAGAACCGGGTCGGCGCCATCTGGCAGCAGATCCTGGGGCTCGCCACCATGGCGCCCACGGACAACTTCTTCGAACTGGGGGGGCAGTCCCTGCAGACCATCCAGATCGTCAACCGGCTCGGCGCCGAGTTCGGGGTGCAGGTCAAGGTCTCCGACGTGTTCGATCACCCGCGCCTCGATGACTTCTGCCGTTTCCTCGACGGCCTGCTTGCCGAGGACGAAGAGAGCGTGGAGATGGTGTGGTGATGAGCAAGGAGCAACAAGCAATGGCCTTTGATTTCACTGGCAAGCGGGTCTGGGTGACCGGAGCCGGGCGCGGCATCGGCCGCGAGGTGGCAACGCAGTTCGTGGCAGCCGGCGCCGCCGTGGTGGGGCTGGATCTGGCGTTTCCCGAAGCCGACTACCCCTATGCCACCCGGCTGCTCGATATTGGCGATTCGAAGGCGGTCAACGCCTGCTGCGCAGCGCTGCTGGCAGACGGCGGGCTCGATGTGCTGGTGAACGGGGCCGGGGTCTTGCGCCTCGGCCCCACCGACGCCCTGAGCGATGACGACTGGCACGACTGCATGACGGTCAACGCCAGCGGCGTCTTCTATCTGCTGCGGGCCCTGGTGCCCCACTTCAAGGAGCAGCAGCGCGGCGCCATCGTCACCATCGGCTCCAACGCCGCCCATGTGCCGCGCATGCAGATGGCGGCCTATTGCGCCTCCAAGGCGGCCGTCACCAGCCTGACCCAGACGGTGGGGCTGGAGCTGGCCCCCTTCGGCGTGCGCGCCAACCTGGTGTCGCCGGGCTCGACGGATACCCCCATGCTGCGCGGCATGCTGCCAAGCGAGGAGGCCATGGCCCGCACCATTGTCGGGTTGCCGGAGCAGTTCAAGCTCGGCATCCCCCTGCGCAAGGTAGCCACCCCGGCGGAGATCGCCCATACCGTCCTCTTCCTGGCCTCGGATCTGGCCAGCCACATCACGCTGCAGGATCTGGTCGTCGACGGCGGCGCCACCCTGAGTGCCTGAGGCTTGAGAAACAGATGAACAATATGATTTTGCTGTTGAAACAGCTGGAACGGCAGGGGGTCAAGCTGGCGCTGAACGAGAAAGGCCAGCTTATCTCCCAGTCGAGCAAGGAGGCGGTGACGCCGGCCATCGGCGCCACCATCAAGGCCCACAAGGATGAACTGGTGCGCTGCCTGGCGGCCCGCGCCGCCTTCGAGGCGCCTATCGTCGCCGAGGGCGCCCGGCAGGGGCCGCTCTCGTCATCCCAGAGCGGGCTCTGGTTTATCGAGCAGTACGAGGAGGCCTCCCACCTCTACAACATGCCGGTCTATTTTCGCGTCAAGGGAGAGCTGGACACGGCGGCGCTGGAGTTTGCCTTCGACCACCTGTTTGCCCGCCACCCTAGCATGCGCACCCGCTTCATCAAGGACGAGGCGGGCAGGGGCGCGCAGGAGATCCTGCCCCACACGCCCTTCACGCTGCAGATTGAGGACGTGAGCGCAGAGCCCGGTGCCGAGCGGGAGGCCTATGTGGCCCGCCGGGTGCGCGAGGAGATAGGCCGCCCCTTCTCCCTGACCCAGGGGGATCTCAGCCGGGTACACCTTATTCGGTTGGGCAGCCGCGAGCACGTGTTGCTGATCACCCAGCACCACATCATCTCCGACGGCTGGTCGGTCAAGAACATGTTCGCGGATCTCAAGCGCGCCTTTCTTGCCCATCAGAACCGCGAGCCCCTGCAGGTGAGCGAACTGCCGCTCACCTACATCGACTATGCCCGCTGGTTCAACTCACCGCGTTTTCTCGATTATCACGCCGAGTTCAAGCCGTTCTGGGTCGACCGGCTCGGTGGCAGCCCCGAGGTACACGGTCTGCCGCTGGACAAGCCGCGCCCGGCCCATCAGGACAGCGGCGGCGAGCTGGTCTTCTCCACCATCGACAACGATCTGTGGGAGAGCTTCAAGCGCCTGTGCCAACGTCACAGCACCTCCAACTTCATCGGTCTGCACGCCCTGTTTGCATTGCTGATGGTGCGCCAGAGCGGCGAGAAGGAGGTGGTGATCGGCACCCCGCTCGCCTATCGCGAGCGCCACGAGATCGAGTCGCTGGTGGGCTTTTTCGTCAACACCCTGGTGCTGCGCACTCAACTCAGCGGCAAGCCCAGCTTTGTCGACTATCTGCAGCAGTGCCGGGAGGAGGATCTGGCGGCCTTCGATCACCAGCTCTACCGCTTCGAGGCGCTGGCCGAGGCCATCGGCGCCGATCGCACTACCGCCATCAACCCCATCTTCCAGATCATGCTGGTCTATCAGGCCAAGGTGGACTTCAACGATCTCATCCCCGGCTGCCAGCTGGTGGAGGAGACCTCGCCTGTGCTGCCGGCCAAGACCGACATCTCGGTCAAGGTGACCGAGCTGATGGACTCCGTCAGGGTGGACTGGCTGTTTGCCACCGCCCTGTTCGAGCGAGAGACCATCCAGGCTCTTGCCGATCGCTTGTTGCACCTGATGCGCGCCGTGGTGGCGGCCCCCGAGACCGACATCTGGCAACTGCCGCTGGAGGCGGGCACTGACCAGGCGGCGCTCGCCGCACAGCTTGCCGATCTGCCGCGGGATTACCCGAGCCGCGACACCCTGCTCTGTCATATCGAGCGGCGCGCTGGGCAGTGCCCGGACGCGCTGGCGGTCAGCGACGGCGCGCAATCGTTGACCTATGGCGAGCTGGAGGTGCGTTCCAACCAGTTGGCCCACTGGCTGCAATCCTGTGGCGTTACCCCGGGCACCGCCATCGGCATTCAGGCCAGACGCGATGTCGCCTTCGTCATCGCCCTGCTTGCCTGCTGGAAGGCGGGGGCGGCCTATGTGCCCCTCGATCCTGCCTATCCCGCCGAGCGGCTGGCCCATATCTTAGGCGATGCATCCATCAGCCTGGTGCTGGGCGGCGTGCCGGACCCGCGGCTTGGCGAGGCGCTGGCGGGCACGGGTGCCGCGTATCACGATCTGCACCAGCTTGCGCTGGACAAGATGCCAACCAGCACGCCTACACTGCCTCGGGACGCCGCCATGCTGGCCCAGATCATCTACACCTCCGGCAGCACCGGCCTGCCCAAGGGAGTCATGGTGGAGCAGGGCAGCCTGGTCAACCTGATGGCGGATCACGGCGAGCGGATCGCTCTTGATCAGAATGGCGCCATGTTCAACTGCATGTCCCTCTCGTTTGATGCCGGCAACATGACCAGCTTGCTGCCCCTGTACTGCGGCGCGGCCCTGCACTTCGGCGAGCCGGGCGAGGGGGTGATCGGTGCCGCGATCGCTTGCGGCGCCAGCCACATGATTTTGCCGACCGCCCTGCTGGCGAATCTGTTGCCACCGGCGGATCTCGGTTCCCTCAAGGCCATCGGTTTTGGCGGCGAGGCGTGCCCGAGCAGCCTGGTGGAGCGTTGGGGGGAGCGGGTGGCCCTGTTCAACATGTACGGCCCGACCGAGTGCACCGTCACCGCGCTCTGCGCGCGGCTCACCCCAGGGGCGCCCATCACAATCGGTCGCCCCATCAACAACCTGAAGGCGCTGATCCTGGACGAGGCGGGCAACCTCTGCCCGGTGGGGGTCCCCGGAGAGCTCTGCCTGGCGGGGCTGGGGCTGGCCCGCGGCTACCTCAATTTGCCGGAGCGTACCCAGGAGGCCTTTATCGAGCTGGTGCTGGCGGATCGACCCCATCGCCTCTATCGCACCGGCGATCGGGCCCTGCTGCGCCGCGATGGCAACATCCAGTATCTGGGCCGGATAGACGAGCAGATCAAGCTGCGTGGCTATCGCATCGAGCCGGGTGAGATAGAGACCCGGCTCGCCGAATTGTGCCCGATCATCCGCCAGATCAAGGTGGTGGTGCAGGAGGGGCGCCTGCTGGCGTATGCCTGTTTGCAGGCCGGGGCAAGGGAGCCCGACGGCGACACCCTGCTGCAGCGGGCCGGCGAGTGCCTGCCCGAATACATGGTGCCGGCGCGCCTCTGCTGGTTGCCCGAGATGCCGCTCACCCCCAACGGCAAGCTGGACTTGCGCCGCCTGCCCGCCATCGTCTGGCAGCAGAGCAAGGGCGAGCCGCAAAACGAACTGGAGCAGACCGTGCTCGCCATCTGGCAAGGGGTGCTCAAGCAACCGCTCGGGGTGGAGGATGACTTCTTCCGTTTGGGCGGTGACTCCATCCTCAGCATCCAGCTCACCACCAGGCTGCGGGATGCGGGACTGCACTGCAGCGTGAAGGACGTGTTCGAAGCCAAGACGGTGCGCCGCCTCTGCCGCCAGCTCGGCCAGCAGCAGGCCGTCAGCCACAGGAGCGAGCAGGGCAGCCTGACCGGCGAGTTCCCGCTCCACCCCATTCAGCACTGGTTCTTCGAGCAGGGCTTTGCCAAGTCCGGTCACTGGAACCAGGGGGTGATCCTGCGCCTGCCGGCCGGGGTGGACGATGAGGCCCTGCGCGGCTGGCTGGATACCCTGCGCCAGCACCACGATGCCCTGCGCCTGGCGGTGACCCCGGCCGGTCAGCGCTATCTGGCCGAGCTGACATTGCCGCCGCTGCCGACCCTGGATGCCGGCAGCCTCGATGAGGCCGAGCTGCAGGCCCGCCTGACCGAGCTGCAGGGAGATTTCGACCCCGCCAGCGGCCACACCCTGGCCTGGGCCCGCCTGCGCAATCTCTCTCTGGAAGGTGAGCGGGAGGGCGAGACGGTGGAGGGGCTCTTCCTCGCCTTCCATCACCTGGTGATCGATGCGGTCTCCTGGCGCATTCTGGCCGAGGATCTGGCCCGGGTGAGCAGGGGCGAGCCGCTGCCCGCCAAGGGCAGCAGCTATCGCCAGTGGGGCGAGGGGCTCGCAGCCTACGCCAAACGGGAAGAGGATCAGCTTGGCTTCTGGTTGGCTCAGGGGGAGGGCAGCCAGGGTCACCTGCTGGAAGCGGCGCGCGCCGCCGATGGCCGCGCCGCCGCCAGCCTGCTGCAACTGAGTCAGGAGACCACTGCCCGGCTCATCGACACCGCCAACCAGGCCTACTTCACCCGGGTGCCCGACTTGTTGCTGGCGGCCCTGACCCGCACCCTGAGCGAGCAGGGTTACGGCAGCCGTCACTGCGTGATGCTGGAGGGACACGGTCGTGAGGCCATCGATGCTGAACTGGATGTGAGCCGTACCCTCGGCTGGTTCACCAGCACCTACCCGCTGGCGCTGGCGGATGCCGGAGCGTGGGATGCGCTGGTGTGCGCCACCAAGGAGCAGCTGCGCGCCGTGCCGGACAAGGGGGTGGGCTTCAACGCCCTGCGGCTGCACCACCCACGTGGCTGGGCACTGCCCGAAGCCCTGGTGGTCTTCAACTACCTGGGGGTCAGCCATCAGGGCGAGGCCGCTCAACCCTGGCAACCCCTGCCGATGGCGCCGGGGGCACCCAGTTCCCCTGACAACCTGCCGCGCGAGCTGGTCAGCCTGCACGGTGGTGTGTTTGATGGTCGCCTCACCCTGCGCCAGGTGGGCGCCCTCAACCAGCAGGCGAGCGACGCCCTGATGGCGCGGCTGGCGGACAACCTGACGGCGCTGGTGGAACACTGCTGCAACCTGAAGGCCCCGCGCCATACCCCGAGCGACTTCCCGGGGCTTGGCCTCTCGCAAGCCGCGCTCGATCGGGTGCTGAGCGGGCGTGAGGTGGAGACCCTGCTGCCGATGACATCGCTTCAGCAGAGCATGTTCCATCACAGGGCGCTGCTGCCCCGGGATCACGCCTATCACCTGCAGACCGAGATCGACTATCACCAGCCGCTGGACGTGGCGGTTTACCGTCAGGCCTGGCAGGGTCAGATCGCCCGCTGGCCGGCCCTTCGCAGCGAACTGGTGCTGGCGAATAGGGTCGCGCTGCAGCGCATCCTCAAGCATGCCGAGTTGCCGTTCCACTATGAAGACTTGTCTGAAGTGGAACATGCAGAGGCACGGGTCCAGGCCTACCGCGAGCAGGATCTGGCCAGCCCGATCCCGCTCGAGCAGGCGCCCCTGCTGCGACTTGCCTGCTTCAAATTGGCCCCCGATCACCACAAGGTGATCTTCAGCGCCCATCACGGCGTGCTGGATGGCTGGAGCGGCCCCGTGTTGCTGGGTGCCCTGCATCGCGGCTATCAGGCGCTGATGAACGGCCTGCTGCCGCAGGGCGAGCCGGATACCGCCTGGCTAGAATTTGGCCGCCATATCGCCAGCCAAGCCCGCAGCGCCGAGGCCTACTGGCAGGGGCGAGGCGAGCTCTTGGCAACGCCCAACGATCTCGCCTGCCTGTTCGGGGTGACGCTGGACGCTAGCTCAAGCGGGCGCCATACCCAGCAGCGACCGGCGGTGTGTGCCACGGCGCTGCCGGCCGAGGTGGCAACCTTGCTCGCCCATCGTGCCCGCGACCTTGGCGTGACTGCGGGCCTGTTGGCTCAATATGCCTGGCACCGTCTGCTGGCACGCCGTTCTGGCGATGCCGTCACCCTGGTGGGCAACGTGACCCCGGGGCGGGATTACCCCATCGAGGGGATCACCGCGAGCGTCGGGCTCTACATCAACAGCCTGCCACTGGCGCTGGCGTGGCGCACCGAACTGACTCTGGCCGAGCATATCGCCCGGTTGCAGACCGACCTGATGGCGCTCAACGAGCACGGCACCCAGTCGCTGGCGGCACTGACCAAAGGCCGGGCGCGCCTGTTTCAGAGTCTGTTCGTGTTCGAGAACTACCCCATGCCGGCGGCCCCTGCCGCCCCCGAACCCCACCAGCTGGTGCCGCGCTTTGGCGCCGTGGTGGAGAAGGTGGAGCTGCCTCTGTCGCTCGTGGTCAGCAGCCGGGGCGAGACGTTCCAGCTGCGCCTCGAGTTTGACGGCGAGCAGATCCCCGAGGCCCGGGCCGAGGCGGTGCTGGCTGCCTGGCTGGCCGAGCTCGACTGGCTGGCGCAGGCGGATCTGAGCCAACCGGCCAGAGTGGCGGCGGCCGCGCCGTTCCCAGCACAAGGAGCTGCCACACCATCGACTGTCACACAGGTGGCCGCCACCAAGGCTGAGTCCGGCCTGGCTCAGCCACCGGCCGAGGCCCGCGTTCTGGTGGCCCTGTGGGAGCGCCAGTGCGGCGTACCCGGCATCTGGCAGCAGACCCTGTGTGAACTCGGGGTGGATTCGGTGCAGCAACTCGCCCTGCTAGCGGCCCTCAACGAGGCGTTTGGCCAGGAGCGGGCGCCGCTCACCCTGCAGACCCTCAAGGCCCATCCATCCCCCAGCCGGCTCTATCGGCACTGGCTGGTGCGCCAAACGGAGGTCGCGCTATGACGGTGACCATCAAGCATGAGGCTTCGCTCGTGCAAACCCGGCCTGCCCCCCGTGAGGGGGCGGCCAACCTGGGTGTGCGGCTGGCGGCATGTCTGGCCGCCACCCCGCTGGCCCCCGCCATCCGTATGGGCGGGGAGGGCATCAGTGAGGGCGGATCAGATGAGCAGTGGCTTAGCTACGGCGCGCTCAATGATCGGGTGGCCCAGATTGCCGCCCGCCTGCAGGGGCTGGCGGTGGGGGAGCGAGTCGGCCTCTATCTCTCCCGCAGCCCCGATCTGGTGGCCAGCCTGCTGGCCTGCCTGCGGCTCGGCCTCACCTTCGTGCCCCTTGAGCCGGACTTTCCGGTGGAGCGGCTGCAGGGGATCGCCCGTCAGGCGCGCCTGTCGGCGGTGATCTGCGACGGCGACAGGCCGGCTCCCGCCTTCGGCTGTCCGCTGCGCACCCTCGACGGGCCGGTAGCGGCAGGGCCCGTTTCCTGGCCTCAGGTGGATGACGCCCTGGCCGCCTACATGATGTTCACCTCGGGCTCCACCGGCGAGCCCAAGGGGGTGGTCATCAGCCGGCGGGCCCTGCTCTGCTTCCTCGACGGGATCCGCGAGCGGCTCGGGCTCTCACCTGGCTGCCACTGGCTCTTTATCACCACCCCGGCCTTCGACATCTCCCTGCTGGAGATGCTGGGACCGCTCTGGGGCGGTGGCCGGTTGACGGTGGCGGGCGGCGAGCACAACAAGGATCCACTGGGGATGCTGGCGCTGCTTGAGGGCGACCCCTCCATCAACTGGCTGCAGGCCACCCCGGCCTGCTGGCGCATGCTGCTCAAGGCCGGCTGGCAGGGGCGCAATACCCTCACCGCCCTGTGCGGTGGCGAGGCGCTGGACCCAGCTCTGGCCGAGCAGCTCTGTGCCCGCACCCGGCGGCTGTGGAACTGCTACGGGCCCACCGAGGCCACCGTCTGGTCGCTGGTGAGCGAGGTGCGCTGGCCACCGACTGATGGCCAGATCACCATCAGCCACAGCCTGCCCGGCTATCGGCACTGGGTGCTGGACGAGGCGGGGCAGCCGGTGGCAGAGGGAGAGTGCGGCGAGCTCTGCATCGAAAGTCCGGCCCTGTGCGAGGGGTACTGGCGCAAGCCGGCCTTGACCAGCGCCGCCTTCCTGCGCCTTGCCACCCATCGCCTCTATCGCACCGGCGATCGGGTGCGGCGGCTGGGGGCGGACAGCTTCCTCTATCTGGGGCGGCGCGACGATCAGGTCAAGCTGCGCGGCTTTCGCATCGAGCTCGGCGAGGTGGAGGCGGGACTGCGTCGTCAGGCCGGGGTGCAGGAGGCGGCGGTGCGTCTGGTGGGCGAGGGGGACGAGGCCATGCTGGTGGGCTACGTGGAGGCGAAAAGCGGGGTGACCCTCAACCGGCTGGCCCTGCGCAAGGGGCTGCAGGCGACGCTGCCGCACTACATGGTGCCGGCGCGGCTCATGCTGCTGGATGCCCTGCCCAAGACCGGCAGCGGAAAATTAGATAGGAAGGCGCTGCCCTTGCCGGAATAAGTTGGACGTTAAAAGCCATGGATAAAAAAGAAGCCCGCATATGCGGGCTTCTTTTTGGGCGCTGATCACGCGGGCTTATTGGGTGATGGGGGCCGCATCGGGTTTGGCCAGCAGCTGCTCGACGTCGTCGATCACCTTGAGGGCCGCCTGGGGGCCGCCGGTGGAGGTCCACAGGGATCCGTCCACGGCGCCGAAGCGCTTGCTCTTGATGGCGCCGAGCTGCTGGAAGGCCGGGGTCTGCTCGGCCTGCCTCATGGCATCCACCGCATCGCCGCTGGCGCTGAGGGTGCCGATCACCAGCCAGTCGCCGTCCAGCAGATTGAGGGATTCGAGGCTCAGGGCCGGGGAGTGGGGGGTCTTGTCACCGATCTGGTGGGTCGGTCGGGTCAGCCCCATCTCTTCCACCACGCTGCTGGCGAAGGTGCCGCTGTGCATGTAGCTCGGGCCCTTGGGGTTCCAGCGCACTATGCTCAGGCGCTCGCCCTGATGCTTGGCAAGCTTGCTGCGGGCTTGCTGCAGGCGGGCGTCATACTGGGCGAGGAAGGTCTTGGCTTCGGCGTCCCGGTTCAGCACGTGGGCGCTGCGATTGAAGATCTCTTTCCAGGAGTCACCCCAGTTGCCGGTGACCACGGTGGGGGCGATCTCCTTGAGCAGGGCCAGCAGCTCGGGCTTGGTCTGGCCGGTGAGGATGAGGTCGGGTTCCAGATCGATCAGCTTCTCCAGGTTGGGGTTGTCCAGATCGCCGACCACGGCGATCTCCTTGCCCGCCTGTTGCAGCAGGTAGCGGGGCAGGGTGGACTGGCCACGGCCATTGACGGTGCCGACCGGTTGCAGCCCCAGGGTCAGGGCGCTGTCCAGATCGATTTCGCTCAGCACCACCACCCGCTTGGGCTGGGCCGGTACGACCTGGGTCTTGCCGTCGGCATCGGTCACCTGACGGGTCTCGCTGCCGGCCTGTGCCTGGAAGCCGACCAGGCTGGCCAGCATCAGCACGGCAGCCAGGGGAGAGGAGATCTTCATCGTTACATCCTTCTTGGTGAAATCAGTGGGACACTGGGCCCCAAACGGGCGAACTCATGCTACCACAAATTCAAATGATAAGAATTGTCATTTGTGTTTGTGGCATGAGGAGGGCGCGGTTTGCTACCATGCGGGCTCACCCACCAAGGGCTCTTCGTGATGTTCATTGCCACTGCGCCAGCCTGTTCACTGGATCGCTTTATCGTGCAGGCCGACAGCCTGCCGCTGCCCGGCACGGCGCACATGGCGCTGCAACGGGTCTGCTTTGACCCCGCCGCCTTCACCCCGGCCTGTTACGATGCGGCCGGCATGGTGCTGCCCGCCAGCTTGCAGCGCGCGGCCCCCAAGCGGCTGGGGGAGTTTCTGGCCGGCCGGCTGGCGGCGCGCCGGGCCTTGCACCCCTTTGGTCTGGGCCAGCAGCAGGTGAGCATAGGGGCCGCCCGCGAACCCTGCTGGCCTGCGGGGTTTGAGGGCAGTATCAGCCACAGCCTGTTGCAGGGGGGCGGCATGGCGCTGTGTGCGGTGCGCCCCGGCCGGGCGGGGATGGGGCTGGATCTGGAGGGCTGGCTGGCAGAGGGGCAGGCGAGCGAGCTCTGGCCCGGCATTGCCAGCGGGGAGGAGTGGGACCGGCTGGCGGCCGCTGCCCACGCCGTTGGCCTCAGCAGGGCTGAGGCGCTCACCTTGATCTTCTCGGCCAAGGAGAGCCTGTTCAAGGCGCTCTACCCCAGGGTGGGGCGCTATTTTGACTTTCTCGATGCCCGCTGGCTGGCCATGACGGAGCAGATCCTCACCCTCGAACTGGTGGGCGGGCTGACCCCGACACTGCCGGCGGGTTGGCGCTGCACGTTGTACTGGCAGCCAATGTACTGGCAGGCACTGCATTGGCAAACAGGGCTCTGGCAAACACGGCCGGGCGGGGTGCTCACCAGCCTGCTGCTGTGAGTGGCGGCGCGCCGAGACACAAGCATAAAAAACCGCCTCTCGGCGGTTTTTTTATGGGGCTCAGGCTGGTTGGCGCATGGCAAAGGCGTGCGGTCTGCGGCGCGGCACTATGATGGGGGCGCCGTCACCGGGGGCATGCAGTATGTCCACGTCGGTCTGGTAGAGGCGGTCGATGAGGGACTTGGTCACCACCTCGCGGGCCGGCCCCATGGCCTGGATGCCGCCGTCCCCCAGCGCGATCAGCTCGTCGCAGTAGCGGGCGGCGGTGGCGAGATCGTGGATGACGATGAGCACCGTCTTGCCCTCGGCGGTGATCTGATGGATGGCCTCCATCACCTCGGTCTGGTGGCCGATGTCGAGGGCGCTGGTGGGTTCATCCAGCAGGATGATGTCCGCATCCTGGGCCAGCACCATGGCGAGCCACACCCGCTGGGCCTGGCCGCCGGAGAGAGAGCTGGCGCTCTGCTGCAAAATGTCGCCCAGCTGCATCCGCTCGCAGGCCCAGCGCACCATGCGGGCATCCTCCTCGCTCCACTGATTGAACCAGCCCTGATGGGGATGGCGGCCGTACTGCACCAGCTGCTCGACCTGGATGCCGGCGGGCACCAGCGGACGCTGGGGCAGGTAGGCGAGCTCGCGAGCCAGCGCCTTCTTGCCGTAGCTGGCCAGCGGCTTGCCCTTGAGCAGGATCTCGCCGGCCTGCTGTTGCTCCTGGCCTGCCAGGAGTTTGAGCAGGGTGGACTTGCCGCCGCCGTTGGGGCCGACGATCCCCACCAGCTTGCCCTGGGGAATGGTGAAGGAGATGTCCTTGAAGACGGGCTTGTGCTGATAGCCAAATTGCAGGTGATTGATGGTGAGCGTCATCAGGCGGCCCTCGGTCTGTCTTGAAAATGGATGAATGGCATCGTCAGTCGGCCTTCTGGCGGTCTTTGAGCAGGATGAACAGCAGCAGCAGGCCGCCGAGAATGCGGGTCATGATGCCGGTGGCCACCTCGTGGGGGCTGGCCAGCACCCGCACCAGGGTGTCGCTGGCCAGCAGCAGCAGGGCGCCGCACAGGGCGGCAATCCACAGCGGCACGATGCGATCCCGGCTGAGCCAGGAGGCGAGCACCGGGGCCGCCATGGCGATGAACACCACGGGGCCACCGATGGCGGTGCCAAGCGCCGCCACGACGATGGCCTGGGCCAGCACGCCGAGCTGCACCCGGTTGACGTTCACCCCCAGACTCTGGGCGGTGATGGGGCCGAGGCGCAGTACGCCCAGGGCCCGGGAGAGATAAATGATCCAGGGGCAGACCAGCAGGATCAGGATCCCCACCGGCAGCACAGTGCTGTAGCCCTGGCCGACGAAATTGCCCATGTTCCACAGGTAGAGGCTGGTGAGGTGCACCAGCGACTGGGTGGACATCACGAACTGGCCGATGGCGTTCATCAGCTCGGAGACGCCGATGCCGATCACCACGAACAGGTAGCCCTGCTCCCCCGGCTTGTTGCACAGGGCATAGAGCACGGCGGCGGCAAACAGGGCGCCAAGCGGCGCGGCCCACCAGGGCCAGCTGCCGAGGGTCAGGTAGAGGGAGAAGGCGATGATGGCCAAGGAGGCCCCCTCGTTGACCCCGATCATGTCCGGGGTGGCGAGGCGGTTGCGAATGAGGGTCTGCACCAGGCAGCCGGAGAGGCCCATGGCCGCGCCCGCCACCAGCACGGCGACGATGCGCGGCAGCCGGATCTTGAAGACGGTCACCTCGCTCAGCCGGTTGCCCTCGCCAAGCAGGGTCTGGATCACCCCCAGCATGGTGAGCTTGCCGGAGCCCAGGGTCAGCGCCAGCAGGGAGAGCAGCACCAGTGCGACCAAGAGCCCCAGGGTGATCAGCCAGGCGCGGCGGTGCAGCAACAGGGTGCGGCTGCCAATGCGCAGGCAGACGGTGCCGGTAGGAAGCGCCGTGGTGAGGGAGGGATTGATGGAATTGTTCATGAGGCAGGCAACCTTATTTGACGGCCAGCAGGGAGCGGAAACCGCCGCTGCGCACCACCAGGATGAGCACGGGGGCACCGATCAGCGCCAGGATCACTCCGTTGGGCAGTTCGAACGGCTGGATCAGCCAGCGCGCCAGGATGTCGGCGCCGAGCAGGAACAGCACCCCGAACAGGGCGGAGAAGCGCACCTGGATGGCGAGGCGCACCGGCTCCACCAGACGGGCGCAGTAGGCGGCGAGAAAACCGACGAAGCCGATGGGGCCGGCGATGGCGATGGCGCAGGCGGTAAACAGGGTGGCGGCCAAGAGCACGCCGATGCGCACCCGGGTCGGCCGGATGCCGAGCGCCAGCGCCTGGTTGTCACCCATCTGCATCAGGGTGAGCTGACGACAGAGCGCCAGGGTCAGCAGCAGGCCGAGCAGGGCAAAGGGCATCACGGTGAGCACGGCATCGAGATCCGAGGCGGCCAGCGACCCCAGATTCCAGAAACGGAACTGTTCCAGCACCACCTGGTTGGAGAGCAGCAGGAAGTTGGAGAGGCCGCCGAAGGTGGCGGAGAGGGCGACCCCCACCAGGATGAGCTTGAGGGGGTTGGAGCGCCCCACCATCAGGCCGAGGCCGAGCACGATGAGGTTGCCGAGCAGGGCCCCCATGCCGGACCAGAGCAGGTAACCGTAGGCGGATTCGACGCCAAAATAGGTGAGGCCGATCACCAGGGCGAACACGGCGCCGGCGTTGACCCCGAGCAGGCCGGGTTCGGCCAGCGGATTGCGGGTGGCGCTTTGCAGCATGGAGGCCGCCAGCGCAAGACAGACGCCCACCACCAGGGCACACAGGGTGCGGGGCAGACGCAGGGTATGAACGATCATGGCGAGCTTTTCGTCGGCCATGAGGGCGGGATCGCCCAGCAGAAATCCGGCGACCTCGCGGCCACCATAGACACCGGCGCCGGTGGCCAGTGAAAGACAGATGAGCAGGAGCAGGAGAACCACTCCCAGCCAGAACAGGTGTGTTTGGTGTCTGTGCACCCGGCTACTCCTTCACGTCGAGGCAATAACAGCAGAAAAGGGAGCCCTGACGGGCTCCCTGCGGGGTTTACAGCTTGTAATCCACGCCGGCGTAGACGGTACGACCTTCCAGAATGAAGTCGGCGTCGGTGGCGACCTGGTCACGCTTGGTGTTGGTGAGGTTGGTGATGCCCAGCTTGAAGTCGAGCGCCGGGGTGACCTTCCACTTGGTGTTGACGTCCAGGGTCTGGTAGCTGTCGGACTTGAGTGCCTGGGAGTTGTGCATCGGCACCTTGATGAACTGGCTGCCTACGTACTGCCAGGCCAGGTTGGTGCTGACGATCTCGGTGGCCTGCCAATCCAGGCTCAGGTTGCCGGTGTGATCCGGGGTCTTGGCCAGATCGTCGCCAGTGCTCTTGTCTTCGGAGTCCAGCATGGTCCAGTTGCCGGTCAGCTTGACGTCGTCCATCACATCGACCCAGCCGGTCAGCTCCAGCCCCTTGACCCGCGCCTTCTTGACGTTGAGGTAGGTCATGACGGTCGGACGGTAGCCCGGGCCCCACTGATCGCTCTGGATCAGATCCTCGATGTCGTTGTGGAAGCCGGTGAGGCCGGCGCCGAAGCGATCGGCTTCATAGGCGGTGCCCAGCTCATAGCTGACGGCGGTTTCCGGTTTCAGATCCGGGTTGCCGATCACCTTGCAGGCGCCGCGGCAGGCGGTGGTGGCGAAGCCTTCGCTGGACTGGGCCAGGGTCGGGGCCTTGAACGCCTTGCCGGCGCCGCCCTTGATCACCCACTCGTCGCTCAGCTTGTAGAGCGCATAGGCGCGCGGGCTGAACTCGTTGCCATAGGTCTCGTGGTGATCCAGACGACCGGAGAGGGTCAGCGCCAGATCCCCCAGGCTGAACTCATCCTGCAGGTAGAGGGCGCTCTGGCTGGCATCCACGCTGCCGCTGGTGATGCTGCGGCTGTGCTCCAGCTCGGTTTTGCGGAATTCCGCCCCTGAGGTCAGCAGGTGATCCCCCAGGTAGCCGCTCAGCTGGCCGTCGACCGTGTGGTTGGTCTGAGTAACATCAGCGGCGCCGCCGTTGAGCTGGGAGTCATCCATCAGATCGGTCTGCTCGAAGTAGTAGCGGGCGCGGCTGTCGAAGTGCTCCCAACGACCGTTGTGGGTCAGCCCCAAGCTCAGGCGATCGAGTTTTTGCACGTTGTGCGGGGTAGCCGGGGCGGTGGGGGCACGCGGCACGTTGTTGAAATAGCTGTCCATGTCGTTCTGGTTGTAGCCCAGATCGAACTCCACATCCTGGTTGTCGGCCACCAGCCACTTCAGGCTGGAGAGCATGTTGACCACTTCCCGTTTCTCCAGCGCATCGGCGTCCGGGTTGTTGGACTGATCGCTGTGCCAGCGGTCGCGCTGATAGCCTTCCACCACCACGCTGCCGAGCAGCTTGTTGTCGATCAGGGCGCCGGAGACGAAGGCGTTGCCACGGTTGGCATCACCACCATCACCCTTGGTGGGCATGGTGTGGGTGTAGCCGAAGGCTGCCTCGGTCTGCTCCTTGGCCTGGCGCAGGATCACGTTGACCACGCCGCCGAGGGCGTCGGCGCCATAGAGGGAGGAGACGGGACCGCGGATCACCTCGATGCGCTCGATGGCGGCCATGGGGATGGAGCTCAAGTCGAAGTCATTGCCAAACGAGCTGCCCAGGGTTTCGCGAGCGTTGACCCGCTTGCCGTTGATCAGCAGCAGGGTGTAGTCGCCGCCCATGCCGCGGATCTTGATCTCGCTGCGGCCGGTGGGGTTGGTGCCGATGATGTTGACGCCGGGCACGTGCTTGAGTGCTTCGCCGACGTTGTTGGCGTTCATCTTGTCCAGATCGGCGCGGGTCACCACAGAGACGCTGGCCGGGGCGGAGAGTTCGGTGTGCTGGGTCTGGGTGGCGGTAACCACCATGGTCTCGTTGGCCTTGACCGCTTCGGCCTGGGCCAGGCCCGGCAAGGCAAACAGGCCGAGGGAGAGCAAAATCGGGTTCAAGCGAAATACGCCAGGCTGCAACTGCATAGTCAAAACTCCATGAATAAAACAGAGGTTATGGGGTCCGGCTCTGGGGCCGGTGGCTCACTGACTTCCTTGTCTGGCGGTGCCAGACTCGGGGTTATTGTTATTCCTTGTCTGTGCCAGCCCCTTGAGCAGGAGCCAGACACCGCCGCAGGCCAGCAGGCCGCAGCCGATATTGATCCAGGCCAGATGGGCAAATCCGTGCAGGACGCCGCTCTGATCCGACACCAGCAACCTGGCGGAGAGCAGGCTGCCGAGCCCGGCCGCCACATTGGTGACCGTGCCCTGAAAAGACATGAAGGCGGCGCGCTGATGGGGGGCCGGGATGGAGGCCGTGATGGCGAGGGTGGTGCTGGAGCGGGCCGAGCTCAGCGCCATGAACAGGGTGAACAGCAGGTAGACGGGCACGCCGACCGGCATGGCGAAACCGAGCAATGTGATCAGCGCCAGCAGCAGGCTGGTGATCAGGATGGCGGCCTGGGCACGGCCTTGATCAATCCAGCTGCCGCACAGCCGCATGGTGGCCATGCTGGCGAGGCCGCCGCACAGATAGAGGGCGGCGATCTGCTCGCGCGGGAACGCCAGGTTGAACTGGAAGTAGTTGGCAAAGTGCGGGATCAGCAGGAAGTGACCGAACATCTGCAAACAGAGGACGAACAGGGCGCCCTGGCAGAGCGGGGAGGCCAGCAACTGGCGCAGGCCGCTGCCGTGAGGGGCGCGGCTGACCGGCAGCGAAGGCAGCAGGGTGGCGCAGAGCAGGGCCAGCAGCAGGCCGCAGATGCCAAACAGCAGGAAGGGGCTCTGCCAGCCAAACCACTGGGCCAGCACCAGGGCGATGGGCACCACCAGGATGGCGGCCAGCGAGAACGCCATGCCCACGTAGGCGAGGCGGCGGCCCCGCTCGGCAGGCGGTACCAGATCCAGCACGGCCGCCATCAGGATGGCGGCGAGGGGCCCGGCCACACAGCCCGACAGGACGAACAACACCAGCAGCTGCTGGCTGTTTTGCACCAGGGCGCAGGCCATCAGCAGCAGAAAACGCAGGGTGAGCAGCACCAGCAGGGCGGGCTTGCGGTTGACCCGATCGAGCCAGGGGGCGGCGATGAGCCCCATCAGGGCTGCACCCAGGGTGGCACCGCCGCTGAAGTAGCCGGTTTGTTCCGGCTGCATGCCGAGGCTGATGACCAGATCCGGCCCGAGCGGCATCACCATCATCATGCTGCCCATGGAGAGCATGTTGACAAGCAGGGCCAGGTGGATGGCGGCGGGGGTGGTGGTCACTGGCTTCATCGACGGCAAGCTCAAAAAAATGAGACCGAATTGTATCCGAGCGATTTTTTCGTGACAACAAATGGTAATCATTTTTATTTGTGTTATTTGATCTGTCTCCGCTCTTTTCATAGAAAAATGAAGGGCCTGACCTTCACGGCGCGCATTGCTCACGGGCAAAATCATTGAAAAGCGGGGCGGATGGCCCATGATGACGAGGTGATATGCAGGCCATGATCTGGTTGGCCGCCGAGTGGGACGGGAGGAGAAGATGAGAAGATGGCGCGGGTTTGGACTCTGGCTGCTGTGGGGACTCTGGTGCCTGCCGCTGCAGGCCGAGGTGAAGGTGATCCCGGTATTCGAGACCCAGGCGGCGGTGCAGACCCTCAAGGATCTCTATCCGGAGCTGGGGGTGAGCGCCATGGGCAACCAGCTGGTGCTGAGCGGCAGCGCCGCCCAACTGCAGGAAGCCGAAGCGGCGCTGGCCAAATTCAACCAGCCGCCCCAGAGTCTGCTCATCGAGTGGCGGGTGGACGGCGCTTCCAGCAGTCAGCAGGCCGGGGTAGGGCTGGGCCGGGATGCGGCCAAGCGGCAGTGGCTGCTGGAGGGCAATGCCCAGCAGTATCAGCGCAGCCAGAACGACAGCTGGCAGGTACGCGGCCTGTCGGGTCGGCCGGTGCTATTGCAGATGGGCACCTATCAACCGGTCACCTTCTATCAGTGGAGTGGAGGCCAGGTAGTGGGGCTGATACCGCTCATCAACGGCCTCTATGCTACGGCCACCCTGATCGGCGACAGGGTACAGATAGCGCTCAGCAGCGAGCAGGCCAGGCTGGAGCAGGGCACCATCAACCGGGGGCAGAGTGCCACCGAGGTGAGCGGTGCCCCGGGGCAGTGGCTGACGGTGGGGGAGCTCTCCACCAGCGCGGCGCAGCAGGGCAGCAGCCTGGGCACCCAGTTGCAGGGGGGCAGTGGCAGTCAGAGCGATCGCCAGACCCTGCAGATCCGGGTCACGCGCCAGTGAGGCGCCTGGTTGATGACCTTGCCCCTCGGGTGATTGGTCATCTTGGTTGAACCTGGCTGATCAGTTGCCGGCGTGGGGCTGATCGGCTGCGTATTCACGCAGCTGGCGGCTGCGCAGCAGATACCAGAGTGACCAGAGGGTAGCGACCAGTACCAAAGCGGTGGGCCAGCTGAACGACCACTTTTGCAAATTGAGGCTGTGCAGTTGCATCAGCAGGCCGCTGGTGGCGGAGCAGAGCAGCAGCAAAGGGCTGTGGCGCCTGAGCCAGGCCCGGAGGCTGCGGGTCTGCTGATAGGTGCCGCCGCAGGCGAGCAGCGCCAGTATGGCGGGCACGTCGGTCAGCAGGCTGATGTAGAGGGCGAGCCGGTCCGGGTAGAAGAGGGTCAGGATGGCGCTGCCGCTCTCGCGGGTGACGCCGGCCATCAGAAACAGCCAGACCGAGCGGGTCAGTAAGAGGGCGATGGGCCAGAACCAGAGCGGAGGACGCAGCTGGCCGTGATCGTCATATCTGTGTTCGGGGTAGAGGGTCATGGTTGCCCGGGGTCGTCTGTGCAAAGGATGAAGGGGATATGGGGCGAAGGGGGGCCCTTTGCAAGGCGGGGGTGGGGGACGGGAATTAATCGGGGGGCCATGCCCCCCAATCCGCTTATCTCTTTTCGTGCCGGGCCGCCGGTGTCACAGCCAGCCTTTTCGCTTGAAGAACAGACCGGTGCCGAGCGACGACATCACCATCAACACCAGAGAGAGCGGATAGCCGTATTCCCAGGCGAGTTCCGGCATGCGACCGAAGTTCATGCCGTAGATGCTGGCGATCAGCGTCGGCGGCAGGAAGATCACCGCGGCCACCGAGAAGATCTTGATCACCTTGTTCTGCTCCAGGTTGGTGACCCCCATGGAGGCCTCCAGCTGGAAGTTGATCTTGTCGAACAGGAACTGGGTGTGGGGCAACAGAGACTCCACGTCGTGCAGCATCTCGTCGATCCACTTGTTCTGCTCGTTGCTCATCCGCTGGCGCAGGCTGCGCTTCAAGAAGCGCAGGGCGCGACGGGTATCGTGCAGGGAGAGACGGATCTGGCCGTTGGCCTCTTCCTGGGCCATCAACTCCTTGAGCATGGGATTGATCTGATCCGGCTCGAAGATCTGATCGGCGGTGTTTTCCAGGGTCTTGTAGCCATCTTCGATGAGATCGGAGAGGTATTCGACTTTCAGATTCTGCACCTCCAACAGGATGTCGAGGGCGTCTTCCACCTCCAGTCGATCCTGGCGCATATAGTGGCGCAGCAGGCGCACCAGACCGATGTCATCCTCGCGGATACTGATCAGCAGGTTGTTGCGCAGGGTAAAGGAGACGTGGACACCCTTGGTGTCACGGCCGATCCGCTGGGGAAACAGGGAGTGAATGTGCAGACCGTCGGTATCCCAGTAGAAACGGGCGGATGCTTCGATGTCATCCAGCTCCTCCTTGTCGGGCACCTCTTCCAGAAACAGGCCCGTCAACCATTCTCGTTCCGCCGTGTCCGGCTTGTAGGCATCCAGCCAGACGGTGTTGTCAGGCACTATGTCGTCAGGCCCGAGCGTGACTATGTCCAGTACCTTGTTATTGAGAATGTAGGCGGTGATCATCTGTCCCCCCTTAAGAAGTCATGGGTAATCAGGGATGGTTGCACAGGTCATGCGGCCTTAGAGCGCGTAGAAAGCGATCCCGTGGACAAGCTGAACGGGCCGATGGAAAACCTGAATGCGGCGAACTATACAGGGGCGGGCCGCGCTTGTCAGGGCCTATTCATCGGAGGTTCAGCCTGTTCGCTCAAAAAAACAGCGAGGTCGGAGCAGCCACGCCGACCTCGAAACGGGTGATCCCGGCGTCGCCTCCTTTATTCCCCCCGGCACGAGGGAGGAGTCGGGTTCACCGGCCGGGATGATAGGCTGCCGAGTGTCCTGCGACAGCCCCCGGCCGTGCGCCGGAAATCGCCTCTATTTGATGTGTTGGGGCTGAGCATTTTTGTTGTCTGCGCATTTGTTGTCTGCGCAGGTCTGCATGGGCAAGCCTGTTACATGTTGGGATAGTTGGGGCCAGAGCCGCCTTGCGGCGGGGTCCAGACGATGTTCTGGCTCGGATCCTTGATGTCGCAGGTCTTGCAGTGGATGCAGTTGGCCGCGTTGATCTGCAGGCGGGGCAGGCTCTCCGAACCCAGGATCTCGAACACCCCGGCCGGGCAGTAGCGCTGGGCGGGTTCGGCCCAGGTGGGCAGGTTGACCGCCACCGGGATAGTCTCGTCCTGCAGCTTGAGATGGCAGGGCTGATCCTCGTCGTGGCTGGTGTTGGCGAGGTAGACAGACGAGAGCTTGTCGAAGCTGAGCTTGCCGTCCGGCTTGGGGTAGTCGATGGGCTGGCAGCGGCTGGCCATGCGCAGCTGGCGGTAGTCCGGCTCCTTGTCCAGCAGGGTGAACGGCGAGGTACGAGCAAACAGCCGCTGCTCCAGCCAGTTGAAGGCGCCGCCGAGCCAGGGGCCCCAGCGGTGCAGGGCGGCGCCGAAGTTGCGCGCTGTTTTGAGCTCATGGGCCAGCCAGCTCTGTTGCAGCGCATCGCCGTATTCGGCCAGATCCCGGCCCCCTTCATCGCCGCCGTGCAGACTCATGGCGACTGTCCTGGCCGCCAGCATGCCGGACTTCATGGCGGTGTGGATCCCCTTGATGCGGGAGAAGTCGAGGGTGCCGGCATCGCAACCGATGAGCAGGCCGCCAGGAAAGTGCATGCGGGGCAGGGAGTGCCAGCCCCCCTTGGCGATGGCGCGGGCGCCGTAGCTGATGCGCTCGCCCCCCTGCAAAGCCGCGGCGATGAGCGGGTGGTGCTTGAGGCGTTGAAACTCGTCAAACGGGCTGAGCCAGGGGTTGCGGTAGTTGAGATCGACGATGAGACCGACCGCCACCTGATCCTGCTCCAGATGGTAGAGATAGAAGCCGCCCTGGCTCTTGTCTTCCTTCCCCTCAGAGAGCGGCCAGCCGCTGCCGTGCAGCACCCGGCCCGGTTTGCCCTGACCAGGGGGGAGCTGCCACAGCTCCTTGAAGCCGATGGCGTAATGCTGCGGCTGGGCGGCGTTTTCCAGCTGAAAGT
The DNA here is from genome assembly GCF_033349375.1 of Aeromonas sp. CD. Classification (NCBI taxonomy): domain Bacteria; kingdom Pseudomonadati; phylum Pseudomonadota; class Gammaproteobacteria; order Aeromonadales; family Aeromonadaceae; genus Aeromonas; species Aeromonas sp. CD. The sequence continues at coordinate 2,719,586 of NZ_CP137631.1, read as the reverse complement.
CGGCGATCAGCTGCTTGCCGAGATGGCCGCGCGCCCCTTCGGCAAACAGGGTGTAGCGACCGAGCAGCGCCATGCCGGGCACGTGATCCGCTTTCGGATTGCCCGCTCGATCCAGCCCGAGATCGCCGGTGATCACACCCTTGACCCGTCCCGCTTCCATGATGAGTTCGCTTGCGGTAAAACCCGGGTATATTTCGACTCCCAACTGTTCGGCCTGCTGACCGAGCCAGCGACAGAGGTTGCCGAGGCTGATGATGTGGCTGCCCTCGTTGTGCATGCGCGGCGGCACCGCCCAGTTGGGCAGTTGCAGGGCGCGACTGTCGCTTTGCAGCAGGTGCACCTGATCGTCGTTGACCTCGACCCCGAGCGGGGCCTGTTGCCAGCTCTCTGGCAGCAGCTCCTTGAGGGCGACGGGATCCAGCAGGGCGCCGGAGAGCAGATGGGCGCCGATCTCCGCCCCCTTCTCCAGCAGGCAGACCGACAGCTCGGCATTGTGTTGTTTGAGGGCGATGGCGGCACTGAGTCCCGCCGGGCCGCCACCGACGATGACGACATCAAATTCCATTGCTTCGCGTTCCATCTTGCCTCTGTGCTCGACTTGGCCTAGGGTAGTGCTGGTAGTTTACGTAAACGTAAAGTGAATGTAAGCAAAAAAATGTGAGGGTTTTCATGGATTCACTCAACAGAAGCGAGGGATGCGCGTCATGAAGCTGCTGGTCGCGGTCAAGCGGGTGCTGGATTACAACGTCAAGGTCCGGGTCAAGAGCGATGGCTCAGACGTGGAGCTGGTCAACGTCAAGATGGGGATCAACCCGTTTTGTGAAATTGCGGTGGAAGAGGGGGTCAGGCTGCGTGAAGCCGGCGTGGCGAGCGAGCTGGTGGTGGTGACCTTCGGCCCCGAGGCGGCGGCCGAACAGCTGCGTCACGCCCTGGCGCTGGGGGCGGATCGGGCGCGTCATTACGTGACTGGCGAGACCCTGACGCCGCTCACCGTGGCTCGCGCCCTGCAACAGGTGTGCGAGCTGGAGCAGCCCGATCTGGTGCTGCTCGGCAAGCAGTCCATCGACTCCGACAACAACCAGGTGGGCCAGATGCTCGCCGCCCTCAATGACTGGCCGCTCGCCACCTTCGCCTCCGCCATCAAGCTGGTGGAGGGGGAATTGCAGGTGACCCGCGAGATCGACGGCGGCCTCGAGACCCTTGGCATGCCGCTGCCGGCGGTGGTGACCGTGGATCTGCGCCTCAACGAGCCGCGTTTTGCCTCGCTCCCCAACATCATGAAGGCCAAGCGCAAGCCGCTCGAGAGCGCGCCCTTCGCCGACCTCGGCGTCGAACCGGCCGCTCAGACCCGGCTGCTCGGGGTGATGGCCCCCGCAGCCCGCAGCGCCGGCATCATGGTGGGCTCGGTGGACGAGCTGCTGGACAAACTCAAGCACGAAGCGAAGGTACTCTGATGCTGCCAGCAATCAACAGAACCCCGCCCGCCGGCGACAAGCTCGGGGGCGTGATGGGCGCACAGGCAGGGACATCAACGGACGATAGCAAGGGGCAGTCATGAGCGTATTGATCATTGCCGAACATCATCAGGGCCGGTTGGCCGACAACGTGGCCCGCCTGGTCACCGCCGGGAGCCAGCTGGGCGGCGAGGTGCATCTGCTGTTGCTGGGGCAGGGGCTGACCGAGGCGGGCGAGCAGGCCGCCGCCCTGCAGGGAGTGAGCCGGGTGCTGCTGGCCGAGCATCCCATGCTGGCGGAGGGGCTGAGCGACGGAGTAGATCCGCTGCTGGCCCACATCGCGCGGGATTATCAGCACTGCCTGATGGCCGCCAGCACCCAGGGCAAGGATCTGCTGCCGCGGGTGGCGGCCAGACTCGGGGTGGAGATGCTCTCCGAGGTGACCGGCATCGAGAGTGGTGACACCTTCCTGCGCCCTATCTATGCGGGCAACGCCGTGGCCCGGGTGGCGAGCAGCGCCCCCATCAAGGTGCTGACCATCCGGCCCACCGCCTTCGCCAAGGCGGTGGGCGGTGGCCAGGCTCAGGTAGCGCGGTTGCCGGTGAGCGAGGTAGCATGCCGTACCCGCCTTATCGAACGGCGCGCCGTGCGCTCCGCCAGACCCGAGCTCGCGGCGGCGCGGGTGGTGGTCTCCGGCGGGCGGGCACTGGGCTCCAAGGCGCAGTTCGCGCTCATCGAGGCGCTGGCTGACAAGCTGGGCGGCGCGGTGGGCGCCTCGCGGGCGGCGGTGGATGCGGGCTTTGTCGCCAACGATCTGCAAGTGGGCCAGACCGGCAAGGTGGTGGCCCCCGAGCTCTATATCGCGGTCGGTATTTCCGGCGCCATCCAGCATCTGGCGGGGATGAAAGAGTCCAAGGTGATCGTCGCCATCAACAAGGACAGCGAGGCCCCCATCTTCCAGGTGGCCGACTACGGGCTGGTGGGGGATCTCTTCACCTTGCTGCCGGAGCTCACCGCCAAGCTGTAACCTGGTGAAAAAAGGGGGCTGGGGGCATTGAGCGCCGGCAAGCGCCCGTTTCCACGCATGTTCTCTGCAAGCCCTGACCCGTTCAGGGCTTTTTTCTGCCAACTGCGCCGGCGGCGGGTCGACAAAAGGTTGAGCCAGCTCCCAAAAAGCCTTTGATCCGGGGGCTGCACTTGTGTAAAACCAGACAAGTCACCGATCACACTCATCCACTCACGGAAAGCGTCATGAGCAAACAGATTTACAACTTCTGCGCCGGCCCCGCCATGCTGCCGGTCGAAGTCATGGAGCGCGCCCAGCGCGAATTTTGTAATTTCCAGGGGCTGGGAGCCTCGGTCATGGAGCTTTCCCACCGCGGCAAGCCCTACATGGCGGTCGCCGCCAAGGCCGAAGCCGATCTGCGCGAGCTGCTGGCGGTGCCGGACAACTACAAGGTGCTGTTCATGCACGGCGGCGGCCGTGGCCAGTTTTCCGCCGTGCCCATGAACCTGCTGGGGGGCGCCAACAAGAAGGCTGACTATCTGCTGACCGGTGTCTGGGCTGCGAGTGCCGTGGACGAGGCGCGCAAGTACGGCGACATCCAGACCTTTGACGGGGTGGCCAAGAGTGCCGAGGGTATTTCTCACCTGCTGCCGACCCCGGCGTTTCGCGCCGATGCGGCCTATGTGCACTACTGCCCGAATGAAACCATCGACGGCATCGAGATGTTTGACATCCCGGCAACCGGCAAGGTGCCGCTGGTGGCGGATCTCTCCTCCACCATCCTCTCCCGTCCCATCGACGTGAGCCGCTTCGGCATCATCTATGCTGGCGCCCAGAAGAACATCGGCCCCTCTGGGCTGGCCATCGCCATCGTGCGCGATGATCTGCTGAACCAGGCTCGTGCCGATGTGCCGTCGATCTTCGACTACCAGCTCACTGCCAAGAACGACTCCATGTTCAACACCCCGCCCACCTACGCCTGGTATCTGGCCGGGCTGGTATTTGAGTGGCTGAAAGAACAGGGCGGCCTTGCGGCGATGGAAGCACGCAACAAGGAGAAGGCCGATTTCCTCTACGGCTATCTCGATCAGTCGAGCTTCTATGGCAACCAGGTGGATGCCAGCTGCCGTTCGCGGATGAACATCCCGTTCCAGCTGAAAAATGCCGAGCTGGACAAGCTGTTCCTGGCCGAATCGGAAGCCGCCGGCCTGCTGGCGCTCAAGGGACACCGCATTGTCGGCGGCATGCGCGCCAGCCTCTACAACGCCATGCCGCTGGAAGGGGTGAAGGCGCTGGTCAGCTTTATGGACGGCTTTGCCAAGCGCCACGGCTGAGGCGTTTTTCCCCGATTGCCGACGCCGGGGACTCCCCGGCGTCTGTTTTTTCCGTGATGCCGGACCGGCCGCCCTCGCCGCCTGCTTTTGTGCCACCCGCAGTCTTGCCGAGCAGGGCGCGGGCTGCTAACGTCCGGTCAGGTCATTTTTTTGAGATCGTACAGGAAGTCTATGAATTCGTTGCGTTTGGAACCTATTTCTCGTGTGGCCGGTGAGGTCAATCTGCCCGGCTCCAAGAGCGTGTCCAACCGGGCCCTGCTGCTGGCAGCCCTGGCCCGTGGCACCACCCGGCTCACCAACCTGCTCGACAGCGATGACATTCGTCACATGCTGGCGGCGCTGACCCAGCTCGGGGTCAAGTACAAGCTCTCCGCCGACAAGACCGAGTGCACCGTGCACGGTCTGGGTCGCAGCTTCGCGGTGAAAGAGCCGGTCAATCTGTTCCTCGGCAACGCTGGCACCGCCATGCGACCGCTGTGTGCCGCGCTGTGTCTGGGCTCCGGTGAATACACCCTGGGCGGGGAACCGCGCATGGAAGAGCGCCCCATTGGCCATCTGGTGGATGCCCTGCGTGAAGCGGGCGCCCATATCCAGTACCTGAAGAAAGATGGCTATCCGCCGTTGGTGGTGGATGCCAAGGGGCTGTGGGGCGGCGACGTCCATGTCGATGGTTCTGTTTCCAGCCAGTTCCTGACGGCGTTTTTGATGGCGGCGCCGATGGCGGCGGGCGACACCCGCATCCACATCAAGGGGGAGCTGGTCTCCAAGCCCTACATCGACATCACCCTGCACATCATGAAGCAGTTCGGGGTGGTCATCGAGCACGACAACTACAAGCTGTTCTACATCAAGGGCAACCAGAGCTACGTCAGCCCGGGTGACTTCCTGGTGGAAGGGGATGCCTCCAGCGCCTCCTACTTCCTCGCGGCAGGCGCCATCAAGGGCAAGGTGCGGGTCACCGGCATCGGCAAGCACAGCATTCAGGGCGACATCCACTTCGCCGACGTGCTGGAGAAGATGGGCGCGCGCATCACCTGGGGCGATGACTTCATCGAGGCCGAGCAGGCGCCGTTGCACGGCATCGACATGGACATGAACCACATCCCCGATGCGGCCATGACCATCGCCGTGGCCGCACTGTTCGCCGAGGGGCCTACCTCGATTCGCAACATCTACAACTGGCGGGTGAAGGAGACCGACCGCCTGCACGCCATGGCGACCGAGCTGCGCAAGCTGGGCGTCGAGGTGGAGGAGGGGCGTGACTTCATCACCGTCACCCCGTCAGCACAGCTCAAGCATGCGGCCATCGATACCTACAACGATCACCGCATCGCCATGTGCTTCTCGCTGGTGGCGCTGTCCGATACCGCCGTCACCATCAATGATCCGGGTTGTACCTCCAAGACCTTCCCGGACTACTTCGACAAGCTGGCCAGCATCAGTCAGCGCGCGTGATGAACCCAGGCCCGCCTCGCTGCGGGCCTGTTTCTTTGGGCTGTCCCGCTCTGCTACCCCCTCTCTTCATCCTCGCTTAGCAGTATTATTAAAACTTGCAAGGCAGGATAAGAAAATTCCTTCCAAGATAATGTAATTTTCTATTTACACCGCTGCCCGTGCGGGCTAGATTGAAGTTTCTTTATCGCAGTCATCTAGCAGGAAGCCTTGTCATGCAGCATCAAACCGACGACGTTCGTATCAGTGAAATCAAAGAGTTATTGCCCCCGGTTGCGGTGCTTGAGAAGTTTCCGGCCACCGAGACCGCATCCAGTACCGTCTTTGAATCCCGTCAGGCCATCCATCAGATCCTGGCCGGTGAAGATCAGCGCCTGCTGGTGGTGATCGGCCCCTGTTCCATTCACGACCCCGCCGCCGCGCTGGAGTACGGCAAGCGCCTCAAGGTGCTACGTGACGAACTCAAGGGCCAGCTGGAGATCGTGATGCGGGTCTACTTCGAGAAGCCGCGTACCACGGTGGGCTGGAAGGGGCTGATCAACGACCCTTACCTCGACAACAGCTGCCAGATCAACGACGGCCTGCGCATCGGTCGCAAGCTGCTGCTGGATCTCAACGACATGGGGCTGCCGACCGCCTCCGAATTCCTCGACATGATCACTCCGCAATACGTGGCGGATCTGATGAGCTGGGGCGCCATCGGTGCCCGTACCACCGAATCCCAGGTGCACCGCGAGCTGGCCTCCGGTCTCTCCTGCCCGGTGGGTTTCAAGAACGGCACCGACGGCACCATCAAGGTGGCCATCGACGCCATCGGGGCTGCCAGTGCGCCGCACCACTTCCTGTCGGTGACCAAGTACGGCCACTCCGCCATCGTTGCGACCCGGGGCAACCCGGACTGCCACATCATCCTGCGCGGCGGTCGTGAGCCGAACTACAGCGCCGCCCACGTGGACGAGGTGGTGAAGGGGCTGGACAAGGCCGGTCTGCCACAGAAGGTGATGATCGACTTCAGCCACGCCAACAGCAGCAAGCAGTTCAAGAACCAGATGCTGGTGGCCGAGGACGTGGCCGGTCAGCTGCGTGCCGGCAGCCGGGCTGTGTTCGGCGTCATGGTGGAGAGCCATCTGGTGGAAGGGCGTCAGGATCTGGTGGAAGGGTGCGAGCTCACCGTCGGTCAGAGCATCACAGATGCTTGCATCGGCTGGGCCGACACCGAAATCCTGCTGCGCAATCTGGCCGATGCGGTGGCCACCCGCAACGCAGGCTGATCCCGGCCTGGCGGCGCCGCGTGGCGCGCCTGAGCTACGGCACAAAACAAAAGCGCGACCCTGGGTCGCGCTTTTTTATTGGCCACAGCGGGCGGCAGGCATGATCACCAGCGGTAGGTCTTGAGCAGTTGCTCGAGCTTGCGGCACTGCTCCACCAGCTGGACGCTGGCAAGATTGGCGGCGTGAGCCTGGCCCAGGGTGTCGTTGGAGGTGTTGCGAATGTTGCTCACCGAGCCGTCCACCTCGCTGCAGACCCTGTCCTGCTCCTCGGCGGACTGCGCCATCTGGGCGTTGAGGTCGTTGATGCTGCTGATGCGGCCGATGATGTTCTGCATGGCGGCCAGGGTCGCCTCTGTCTTGTGGATGCTCTCGTCCGCCTTGGCCTTGGCATCCCCGATCACCGACACCGCGCTCTGGGCCTCGTTTTGCAGGGCGGCGATCATCTGGGAGATCTCCTCGCTGGCGGCGCGGCTGCGGTTGGAGAGGGCGCGCACCTCGTCGGCCACCACCGCAAAGCCACGGCCCTGCTCGCCGGCCCGGGCCGCTTCGATGGCGGCGTTGAGGGCCAGCAGGTTGGTCTGATCCGCAATGCCCTTGATCACCTCCAGCACCCCGTCGACCGCCAGACAGCGGTTGTCGAGCTGCTGGATCACCCTGTCGACTCGCTCTATTTCCGCCGACATTTCACCCATGTCGTTGATGGAGTGCTGGGCGAGGCGACTGGTGTTGGCCGCATCCTGGTTGGTGAGGGCGGAGAGCTCGGCGCTCTTGCGGGCGTGCTCGCGCACCTCGTGGGAGCTGGCGGCCAGCTCGCTGACGGCGGCGGCCACCTGTACCGTCATGCTCTCCTGCTGGCGGGCCGAGCCTTCGGTCTGGGTCGCCACCTGGCGGATCTGGTTGGACTCCTGATAGAGCTGGTGGGTGGCACTTTCCACCTCCTGCAGGCTGTGGCGAAACCCCTGCACCATGTCGCTGACGGCGCGGGTCATCTCGCCCAGCTCATCCCGGTTGGGATTGATCAGGGGGAGGGAGAGATCCCGCTCCTTGGCCATGCGGGTCATGGCCAGCTGCAGGTGGCGTACCGGCCGCTTGATGTAGCGCTGCAGCACCCAGCCCAGCAGGCCGAAGCCCAGCCCGAACACCGCCACCAGGCTGCCGCTCAGGATCAGGTTGTTGCGATGGATCTCGCCAAAGGTGTGGCTGAGATCGTAACTGATGCGCACCGCCCCCATGACGGTACCTTCCGCCACCTGGTGGCAGGTGGTGCACTGGGTGCCGCGGTACTCCTTGTAGGCCTTGAAGGGCTTGATCAGGGTGAGCTGGTTGCCCTGCTGTTCGAGAATGGTCTCCCCCTGGTTGATGGCACGCTCGTCCAGCTTGTCTTCAATCTGCTGATCCGGGTGGCCGGGGCCGAACAGGCTGGTCACCGCCGGGGCCCGGATCAGGCGGGCCTCGACGATGCCGGCCTCGCTCTTGAGCTTGGTCTGCACGATCTGGCGGTTGGCGATGGCCCCCGTCATCATCAGCACGTTGAGCTGATCCATGTAGGTGTTGGCGGCGCTCTCCACCTTTTCACCCGCCAGCCGGATGGCGAGATCCCGTTGCAGCCAGGCGGAGAGCTCGAAGCTGAGGGCGAAGGTGCAGCCGATGACCAGGGCGAGGGGGAGAAAGATTTTCCAGTTCAGAGACAGATTTTGCATCGTTGGCAGGTCCATGCGCAGGTGAGCGATCGTCAATGGTTGATGACTCTCCCCACGCTCGCTCATCAGAACGGGGGAGATGGTTCTCTATCGGCACACCCTACCTCATCTTGAGTAAATTATCTGTTAACTGGATCCGTGTTGGAGGTTAATGGTGCGTAGCAAACGAAGGTTGTTCGTCGTTGAGTTGATCCAGCACAAACTTGGCATTTATTGATAGTGGTTATCATTTGCATTATTTCACTTGATAACCCTGCCTGCGATGACACCACTGCTGACCCCGACCATGACCGGTCTTGCCACCCCGGATCCCCTCAAGTTTGCCTTTGGCGCCAAGACCTCGGCCCACGCCAGTCGAGGTGGCATGCGCCCGCTCACCCTCGACCATGCCGACTGGCAAGCCTGGTGGCGCCGCGAGAGCGAGGCGGACGAGCGGGCGCTCTATATCCACATCCCGTTTTGCCGCAAGCGCTGCAGCTTCTGCAATTTCTTTGAAAATGGCGCCAACCCGGCCCGCATCACCCGCTATGTCGACGCGCTCTGTCGCGCGCTTGCCCAGGCTGCCGAGACACCCTTCACCCAGAGCCGTCCCTTTTCGGCCGTCTATGTGGGGGGCGGCACGCCGACGGACATGAGCGCCGACGAGCTGGCGATGCTGGCCGCTGCCATCCGTCGTTTTCCCCTGACTTCAGATGCGGAGGTGACCCTGGAGGGGCGCCTCAACGGTTTTGATGATGCCAAGTGGCACAATGCGCTGGCGGGCGGCTTCAACCGTTTCTCGTTCGGGGTGCAGAGCTTTGATACCGAGGTGCGCCAAGAGGCGGCCCGCTTCGACGATAGGGAGACCCTGCTGACCCGGCTGGGGGAGCTGACCCGTCACAACGACGCGGTGATCGTGGCCGATCTCATCTTCGGCCTGCCGGGCCAGGATGATGCCGTGTGGCGTCAGGACATCGCGGATGTGATGGCGAGCGGAGTGCACGGGGTGGATCTCTATCAGCTCATCGCCATGGCCGGCACCAATCTGGCCCGTGCCGAGGCGAGGGGCAAGCTCGGCTGGGCCGCCGACGGTCAGCAGCGCGCTGTCATGTATGCCTATGGCGCCCAGACGCTGGAGCAGGGGGGCTGGCAGCGGCTCTCCTGCAGCCACTGGCGGCGCGGCGAGGCCGAACAGAGCCGCTACAACCAGATGGCCAAGCGCGGCGCCGAGATCCTCCCCTTCGGGGCCGGGGCCGGCGGCAACGTGCATGGGCACGGCCTCATGTATGGCCGGGATCTGGCGCTCTGGCACGAGGCGCTGGCGGCGGAGCAGCGGGCCCCCGGCATGGTGATGGGGCGCAATCCCAATGGCCGCCTCGATGGTCTGCTGCGCGGCGCGCTCGACAGCGGCTGGCTGGCGCTGGCCCGCTTGCCGACGCCGCTGCGGGTACATCTGCAACCCTTGTTCGAGGCCTGGCAGCAGCACGGACTGGCAACGCTGAGCGAGGCGCGGTTTGAGCTCACCCTGGCGGGGCGCTTCTGGAACGTCAATCTGCAGGCCGGACTGTTTGAATACTTGCAGCTCAACCCGCTGGCGGGGTCGGGTACGTCACCTGCCGATCCGGCGCAGGCGGTGCGCCATTCGCTGGTGTGAGTGCACTGGCCGAGAGGGCCTAACAAAGAGAGGATGATAAACAAGGGGGCACCTGATGTGCCCCCTTGTTCGTTATGGCTGGTGGACCTCTTCCACCCGCACCCGCAGCTGCCCCTCTGCAAGCTGGGTGACCAGCGTCTGGCCGGCATCGACCTGGGCGGCGCGGCTGATCACCTCACCGCTCTGGGTGCGGGTGATGGAGTAGCCGCGCCCCAGGGTGGCGAGCGGGCTCACCCCGTCGAGGCGGGCGCTGAGCATGGCGAGGCGGTGGCTAGCAAGGTCTTGGCGCTTGGCGATGAGGGCATGGAGGCGCTCCTCGGCCAGCTGGTGGCGACGCTTGCCGGCGGCCAGCAAGCGCTCCGGGCTCTTGCCCTGCAGGCGCAGCTCCAGATTGGCGAGGCGCCGCTCCCCCTGATGCAGTCTGTGATTCATCAGTTGCTGCAAACGGGCGGAGAGCTCGTCGAGGCGCTGGGATTGCTGCTCCAGCCGCCGCTTCGGATCCTGATGGTCGAGCCGCTTTTGCAGCAGGATGAAATCGTGGCGGGCGGCGGTCTGCTGGCGGCTCATGGCCTGCAGCAGTTGCTGCTTGAGATGGGCGAGGCGCTGGGCACGGGCGCTCTGATCCGGCGCCACCAGCTCGGCCGCCGCCGACGGGGTCGGGGCGCGCAAGTCGGCGGCAAAGTCGCTGATGGTGACGTCCACCTCGTGGCCCACCGCGCTCACCACCGGGATGGCAGAGTTGGCGATGGCGCGCGCCACCGCCTCTTCGTTGAAGCACCAGAGATCTTCGAGCGACCCGCCGCCGCGACCGACGATCAACACATCCACCTCGGCGCGGCGGTTGGCCAGGGCAATGGCAGAGACGATCTGGCCGATGGCGGCGCTGCCCTGTACTTGAGTCGGGTAGATAAACACCGGCAGATCCGGCGCGCGGCGTTTGAGCACGGTCAGCATGTCGTGCAGGGCAGCGCCGGTGGCGGAGGTGATGAGGCCCACCGCGCGCGGTTCGCGGGGCAGCGGTCGCTTGCGCCCCTCGTCGAACAGTCCCTCGGCGCCGAGACGACGCTTGAGTTCCTCAAAGCGCAGCGCCAGCACGCCATCACCCGCCGGCTGCATCGATTCGATGATCAGCTGGTAGTCGCCGCGCGGCTCATAAAGCGAGACCCGCGCCTGCACCAGCACCTGCATGCCGTCCTGAGGGCGGAAGGCCACCCGCCGGTTGTTGCCCTTGAACATGGCACAGCGCACCTGGGCCGACATGTCCTTGAGCGAGAAGTACCAGTGGCCGGAGCTTGGCATCGCCAGGTTGGAGAGCTCGCCGGTCAGCCACACCAGCCCCAGATCCTGCTCCAGGATCATGCGCACGGCGCTGTTGAGGCGGGTGACGGTAAAGACCTGCTGTTGTCTGCTTTGACTCGGTTCGTTGCGGTAGTTCAAGGCTGGTCCTGCACTGTGTGCCCCGCCTTGGGGGCGGGGGCATAAAACAATGGCGCCATCTTAACGCAGTTCGGGGCGAACGCCGAGCGGCGCTGGCCCTGTCGGGCTCAGCGTGCGTCCGGATCCTGAGGCTGCGCCCGGGCCTGAACGGCCGGGGTGCTGGTCTGGCTGGTCACCAGCCAGACCGAGAGGCAGACGACCAGGCCCCCCAGCACGAAGCCCTGGTTCAAGGTCTCGCCCAGCACCAGCGCGCCCCACAAGATGCCAAAAGGGGGAATGAGGAAGGTGACGGTGAGACTGCGCAGCGGGCCGATATCGGCGATCAGTCGAAAATAGAGCAGATAGGCGAGGGCGGTGCAGACCACGCCGACCGCCAGCACGCTGGCCCAGGCGGTGGGCACGGCCCAGTCGACCGCGGGGCCGGCCGCCAGCTGGTAAGCGAAAAAGGGCAGCAGGAACAGGCTGGCACCCAGCTGGCTGCCAAAGGCCACCAGCTTGGCATCGAGCCCGCCGCGATGGGTGATCCAGCTGCGGGTGAGAAAGCCGGCGAGGCCGTAGCAAGCGGTGGCAAACAGGCAGGCCAGCACCCCGGGCAGCAGATGCCCACCGGCACTCACCTCGCCGGTGGTGGTGATGAGGCTGATCCCGATCACCCCCAATACCACCCCCAGCCATTTGCGCCTGTCAAGGTGCTCGTTGAAGCAGGAAAAGCCGATGAGGGCCCCCATCAGCGGCGTGGTGGCGTTGAGGATGGCCGAGTAGCCGGCCGGCAGCCAGAGGGCGGCGATGGCGTACATCAGAAACGGGATGGCGGAGTTGATGACGCCGAGCAGCATGGCGGACTTGAGCTTGCCCTGAAAGCCCATGGGGGCGCGCAGCAGCAGGAGCATGACGGCAAGCCCGATGAGGGCGAACAGGACCCGCAGGAAGGTGGTGTTGACGGCGCCAAACGCCGGGGCGGCGATGCGCATGAACAGGAAGCTGGCGCCCCAGATGGCGGCCAGCAGGAGCAGGCGCCCATAATCGGCAGGTTTCATGGTGTCGTCCTTGAGGTGATGGTGGCCAATATTGGCGCTGCATCGGCATGATGCCGACAAGGTGCCTGTGCTGGCAACTGCCTGGATGGCAGCAGGGCATCCATGCCCTGGCGTACCGGTGTGTGGGTGACGGGAGCGTTACGGCTCCGGCTGACTCACGAAGGCAATCTTGTGCAGGCCGTGTTGGGAGGCCTGGGCCATCACCCTGGCGATGATGCCGTACTCCACCTTGCGATCGATGCGCAGCTGGATCTCGGGCAGCTCCCCCTCGGCCTGGCCGGCGCTCTCCATCTTGGCGAGCAGGGCGGCCTCGTCGACCTCCTGATCGTTCCAGTAGATCTTGCCGGCGCCATCGATTGCGAGATTGATGTCCTGCTTGTCTGGCTGGTTGAGCTGGCTGCTGGCCTCTGGCAGCTCCAGCTTGACCGCGTTGGTGAGCAAGGGGGCGGTGATCATGAAGACGATGAGCAGCACCAGCATGACGTCGATCATCGGGATCATGTTGATCTCGGAGAGGGGTTGATCGTCCCCCTCGTCCGACAGTTTGCCAAATGCCATCAGCCGCGCCCCTGTCTGGTTTCCCGCTCGACCAGCGGGGTGACGTTGTTGGTGGCGACCTGCTCGAAGCCGGTCACCAGCAGGGTGAACAGATCGTGGCCAAACTCTTCCAGCGCCGCGAGCCTGAGGCGATTGCGCCGCACGAAGAAGTTGTAGATGAGCACGGCCGGCAGGGCGACCGCGAGGCCGAAGCCGGTCATGATCAGCGCCTCGCCCACGGGGCCGGCGACCTTGTCCAGACTGCTCTGGCCGGCGGCGCCGATGGCCAGCAGGGCGTGGTAGATGCCCCAGACGGTGCCGAACAGCCCGATGAAGGGGGCTGCCGAGCCCACCGAGGCGAGGAAGGCCAGCCCCTGCTCCAGCCGCACCCGCTCCTGGGTGATGGCACGGCGCATGGCGCGCAGCAGATATTCATCCGGCGAGCCCAGCTTGCAGCTGACCGCACGCTCCTCGGCCCGGTTCAACTGGGCCACGGCCGCCAGCGCGGCGCCGGTCAGCCGGCCATAGGCCTCCTGCGGCGGCAGGTGGGCCAGCTGGCGCTCCATCTCCTGCACGCTGTCGTGTTGCCAGAAATCGGCGATGAAGCGGGCGTTGAGGCGTTGTTCCCGCTGCGCGAGGTAGCCCTTGAGCAGGGCGTAATAGCAGGTGCCAAGGGACATCAATACCAGCAGGATGAAGGGGATCAGCCCCACACCGCTGTTCTGGCTGAGCAGGTGGGCGATGCCCATGCCGTTGCTTGCGATTTCAGGATCCATGTTCAAGCCCTTAATTTGAAAATGATGGTGACTTTTGCCGAGGCCTCGACGGCCACGTTGTTCTGTTTGGCAGGAATGAATTTCCAGCGGCTGACGGTCTTGCGGGCCGTCATGTCCAGCCGCCGATAGCCGCTGCTCTTGTCCACCTCCACCGAGGCGGCGGTGCCCTCGGCCGTCACCCGCACATTGAGGATGACCCGCCCCTCTTCTCCCCGTCGTCTCGACTCATAGGGGTATTGGGGCTCGGGGTTGTTGAGCCGGGCATCGCGGGCGATGGGGGCGCTGTTGCCCGCGCCGCCGCCAGCCTTGTGGGCAGGACTTTGACTGGTACTTCCGCCGCTCGCTTGTGCGGCCGTTGCCGCCGTCGCAGGAGCGGGCGCACTGGCCGGCGGTTGCGGACTGCTCACCGGCATGACCTTGGCGGGCTGCACCGGCGGGGGACTGTGTTTAAGCGGTTTGACCACCGGCTTGACGCTCTTTTTAACTGGCTTGAGCGGCGGTTTTTTGGGGGTCGGCAACGGCTTGGCTTTTTGCGGCACTTTTTGTACTTGCTGCACTTTTTGTACGTGCTGCGCTGTGGGAGCAGGGGCGGGGGCCGCCTTGGCTGGCGCGTCATTGGTCGCTGCCTCACCAACCCAGCGGGCCGACAGGGTCAGCGGCAGGGGCGGGGTGATGGGCGCAGGCTGGTGCGCATAGAGCCACCAGAAGGCGGCAAGATGCAGAGAGATCGCGATGGCAAGGCAAACGAGACGGGCGGCGTCGGGATCGTTGGCGGGCAGTGTTGGTCTCGGGCTGCAGGAGTCCATCACTTGTCTCCCTTCCAGGTCTTCATATTCATACTCAAACGGCTAGTGTGAAGGCGCCAGAACAGGCGTCAGGCTGCTAGCATGCCTGATAACAAGAATCACAAACAACAACCATTATCAATCGCATTTTAATCGTAAAGGCAGCCGCTGATGCCAAGCGCCGGCTGGGTGAGATAAAGGGGTGTGCCGTTGGTCATCAAAGGCCTAGCGCTTTGGTCTTGATATGAAAGGAAGCGCAATGAAGCCTGGATCCAAACGCCGTGGCAGGGCGGCATTACGCGACGGTGAGAAGCAATATCGCGCCAGATGGCAGTGCTGGAGACAATAAAAAGCGGCCCTTGGGGGGCCGCATTGGGTTCATGAAGAGTGATTTACTGCTGGCCTTTTTTGATCGTCTCGGAAACCAGATTGGACATGTCGAAACTGGTACCGCCCTGAACAGGGGGATATTGCACCAGCGTCTTGAGGTGATCGCCGACGATTTCATTGACGGGGGCCAGCAGCCACGACATTTTTTGCAGCAGATGGCCCTGCGCATCGCGGGCATCATAGCTTTCGAAAGGGTCGGCTCGCAGGTTGTATATCTTGGGAACGGTCAATGGCACCACATTGGCATAATAATCCTCCTTGGTGGAGAAGTGGAATTTCCACTGGCCGAGTCGCACCGCAGTCAGTTTGTCTTCGTAATAATAAAGAATGGAGTCGCGGTTGGATTTACTGGTTTTTCCTTCCCAATAATCGAGGTTGTTGATGCCATCGATATATTGTTTCTTCTCTTTCATCATCTTGTCTGCGACATTGGTTTCACCTGCCGCTGCTGCCAGGGTAGTAAACAGATCCTGATGCCCCTGAATACCGTTCAAGACGGTACCAGCAGGAATATGACCCGGCCAGCGCACCATCATGGGGACTCTCACCCCGCCTTCATAGGTTGACATTTTTTCGCCACGGAAGGGGGTGGTACCGCCATAAGGCCAGGAGGAGTGTTCCGGGCCATTGTCCGTGCTGTAAACAACAATGGTGTCTTTATCTAGCCCTTTTTTCTTCAAATAATCGAGTACGAGGCCAATATCATGGTCATGCTGCAGCATGCCGCTGCCGTGATAGTCATATTCGCTGGTGTACTCTTCCGCGGCATAACGCCATTTCTCATTGAGCCGGGTATAGAGATGCATGCGGCTGGTATTGAGCCAGACAAAGAAGGGTTTGTCGGCAGAGCCAGCCTTGTCCATAAAGCCCAGCGCTTTCGGGATCACCTCGTCCTCGTCAAATGCCTTCATGCGCTCCTGGGTTAGCGGACCCGTATCGGTACACTTCTGTTTGCCCACCTCGCCAAAGCGCGGCTCGACCGTCTTGTCGTCTGTCGTTGTGGCGTAACAGTGGAGCACACCTCTGGTACCGAACTTCTGGTCGTACTTTTCGACAGAGCCGGAGTGCTCTTTGGCGAAGCGCTGGTAATCCCGCTGCTCGGACTCTTCCTGGGTGTTGAGGTGGTAGAGATTGCCAAAGAACTCGTCAAAGCCGTGAACCGTGGGCAGGGAGAAGTTGTGATCGCCCAGGTGGTTTTTGCCAAACTGACCGGTGGCATAACCCTGCGCCTTCAACACTTCGGCCAAGGAGGGGGAGGCGCTTTTCAGACCCAGCGAGCCCCCCGGCATACTGACCGTCGTCATACCGGAACGAATGGGGTACTGCCCGGTGATAAAGGCTGCTCGTCCTGCCGTTGAGCTGGGCTGGGCGTAATGATCGGTAAACATGGCCCCTTGCTGGGCAATGCTGTCAATATTGGGAGTACGGTAACCCATAGTGCCCATGCCGTAGGCACTCACGTTTTGCCAGCCGATATCATCACCAAAAATGACCAGAATATTTGGTTTTTTTGCTTCTGCGGCATGCAGCGATGGCACGACGGACATTGCCGTGAGCATCGCGGTCGCGATAAGCGTTTTACGCATGATAACTCTCCTCGGTTGTATTTAAATAAACAACGACTCTGCCTTGTTTCAAGTCGGCTGAATTATCAAGTGAGATAACCCAGCGCTTTTAGAATTCGTACAACATCTGGGCCTATATGGTCATAGAATCGATAAAGCCCCTGGCAAAGATAATTCAAGCCAGGCTCACCACTTTTTGTGTTGATGATGCGGTTCTTGGGACACTCCCCCCAACATAATTTCAGGTAGTCGCAACGGCGGCATTGTGTTGGCAATGACGCTTTTTTATTCATGCCAAATTGCTGCTGTACGCTGGAAAATGCCATATCGCCGAGGTGGGTATGCAAGATATTGCCGATGCGATAGTTCTCATAAACGAAATGGTCGCAGGAAAAGACATCTCCGTTATGTTCAATGGCCAGCGCCTTGCCGCAAAACTCTGACTGGGTACAGGTCTGGGCTGGCAGACCTGCCGATTGGGCTATGGCAGTTTCAAACAGATTGACGTGGACAGTTCCTATGTCTTTTTGAAACCACTCATCCCAGACCTGGCAAAGGAAAGCACCGTAGTCGTCAGGATCGACCGACCAGGCGGTCACGATGGAAAGGGGATGGGCCGGGGTCGCCCGGGCGTCTCCCTGTTTGGGCTGGCTTTTGGCCGAGAGCAGAGAGGGGGCTTGAACCTTGAATGCCTGCGGCTCGACTGCCGGGGTAAACTGTACCCGCGCAGCCCCGACCTCATCGACCAGAAAGCGATACACGGCCACCGGATGCAGGGCATTGAGTCGATTGACTACGCATAACGCGGCAAAGGGGATATCGGCCTCACGCAGGCGCCGGGCTGCCACCATGACCTGATCGAAGGTCGACTTGCCGCTACGACTCTTGCGATAGGCATCGTGCAGGGAACGAGGCCCGTCAATGGACAATCCGACATGAAAACCGTGGGTTTTGAGAAAGGCAATCCAGTCATCATCCAGTGCAATGCCGTTGGTCTGCAGGTCGTTGCCAATGTATTGGCCGGGTTTGGCATAACGTGCCTGCAGTTCAACAATGCGCTCAAAGAATGCCAACCCCATCAGCGTGGGCTCGCCTCCTTGCCATGAAAAAATCACCTCATCCCCGGTCTGGGCCTCTATGTATTGGCGTATGTGCTGCTCGAGCACGTTATCGTCCATCCGGGCGTGCCGCTCGTGGCCCAGCAAGTCACTCTTGTGCAGATAGAAGCAGTAATCGCAGTCGATGTTGCAGCGTGCGCCACCGGGCTTCACCATGGTGTGAAAACGATAATGGCGTCCGGCCGGAAGAGGAGGTAACTGCAAACTGGGTTGGTTCATGAAATCCTCTGCTAAACAATGTGATGAATATCCAGAAGGCGTTGTGACACGCCCCCTCTGGCTACCCGCTTATTGGGGGCTGGATGTGTGGTACTGGGTCGTAATACATCAGGCTGAACGGATGCAACCTGGCCTTCAAGGCGGCCATGTCGGTGATATTCAATTCACTGCGCCGAATCGCTATCTCGCCGGTACGAGCCAGTTCCTTCAGCACCTCATTGACTCTGGGGCGGCTAATTCCGGTGATCTGGCTCAACCGCTGCTGGGTAATATTGAGCGAGGGGACAGGCGTATTTGCCGCTGTATTTTTGGCGACCAGCTCCAGCAACACATAAACGATGCGCGTAGTCAGGCAAAACAGCGTATTGCTCCCCATCTGCAAACTGATGCGCACCACCTGCTGGGCGATATGAAACAGAAACTTGAATACTTCCGGCTCTTGCTCTGATAACGATTCAATGTCTGCTCTGGGAAACAACAACAACTCGGTCGGTAGCAGCGTCTCATAGCACTCGGAGGGGGCATAAGCCGGGTTATGAATGGACTGTGTTCCCAGCCAGCAGCCACGTCCAAAAATCAGACCAAGGGAGTTGCTTATGCTGGCATTGGCCGCATAAGCAACCAGACAACCGGACGAGACATAGAGCACCCCCGGCAGACTGCCCGTCAGGCGCTGGCAATCAAATGGTTTAGCCAGCGCCAGCAGGCTCGCTTGTGTGGATGGATGAAGCGAGCATGGCCAGACAATGTCATTGTTCATTCTCATTTGTCCTGGTATCAAGTTGTCAGGCCAGATACTGCGCGCCCTTTACCCCATTGCTATGGTCGGTTTATGCACCGTTGCCATGATGGGGTTCATCATATCCCGTGTAGATGATCACTTCTGTTCCCGAAAGAACACTGCAAGAAAAACGATTTTCCTATTTGGTCATGACTCTGGTGGGGGCGACAGAGGGCAGCGTCACAACTCCAGCAATACCCCCAGCTCCACCACCCGGTTGGCGGGAATATGAAAGAAGTCGGTCGCCTTGAGGGAGTTGCGGTTCATCCAGACGAACAAGCCTTCTCGCCAGCGCGCCATGCCGGGCAGATCGGTGCTGACCAGGTTCTCGTGGGAGAGGAAGAAGGAGGTCTTGGCCATGGTGACCTTCAGATCCTCCTGGGCGCAGGCCTGGAAGATCTCCTCCATGGAGGGCACCTCCTTGTAGCCAAAGTGGGCGACCACCTGCCAGAACCCCTCGCCAAGGTGGGTGAGCTCGATGCGCTCCTTGAAGGAGAGCCAAGGCTCGTCCTTGATCTGAACAGTCAGGAAAATGACCCGTTCGTGCAGGATCTTGTTGTGTTTGAGGTTGTGCAGCATGGCGTGGGGCACCACCTGCACCGACTTGGAGAGAAACACGGCGGTGCCGGGTACCTGCAGCGGCGGGTGCACCAGCATGTTGTCGACAAACCCCTTCAGCGCCAGTGACTTGTGCTCCAGCTTGTCGAGCACCAGCTCCCGTCCGCGCTTCCAGGTGGTCATCACTATGATGGCCAGCAGCGCAAACAGGATGGGGAGTCAGCCACCGGCCAGAAACTTGGTGGTATTGGCGGCAAAGAAGGTGACATCGACCAGCAGCAGCGGCGCGCACACCAGCGCGATCAGCCAGCGCGACCACTTCCAGCGGCGGGCGGCCACCACCATCAACAGCAGGGTGGTCAGTGCCATGGTGCCGGTCACCGCGATGCCGTAGGCAGCGGCCAGGTTGCTAGAACTCTGGAACCAGAGGATGACGATGACGATGCTTCCCAGCAGCAGCCAGTTCACCAGCGGCAGGTAGATCTGGCCTATCTCGTGCTCCGAGGTGTGACGGATCTCCTGGCGCGGCAGGTAGCCGAGTAAAATGGCCTGGCGCACCACCGAGTAAGTGCCCGAGATCACCGCCTGGGAGGCGATGACGGTGGCCAGGGTGGCGAGGATCAGCAGGGGAAAGGCCAGCCAGGAGGGGGCAAGCAGGTAGAAGGGATTCTCGATGGCGGCGGGATTGCGCAGCAGCAGGGCGCCCTGGCCGAAGTAGTTGAGCAGCAGGGCGGGCATCACCAGGGAGCCCCAGGCCAGCTGGATGGCGCCACGACCAAAGTGGCCCATGTCGGCGTAGAGCGCCTCCGTCCCGGTGACGCAGAGCACGACGGCCCCCAGGGTGATGAAGGCGATACCCGGTCGGTTGACCATGAAATCGAGGGCGTAGAGCGGGTTGACGGTCTGCAGGATGGCGGGGTTTTGCCCGATCTCATAGGCCCCGAGCGCCGCCAGCACCCCGAACCAGATCAGCATGATCGGGCCGAACAGGCGACCGATGCCGGCGGTGCCGTAATGTTGGGCCCCGAACAGGATCACCAGTACGGTGAGGGTGATGGGCAGCACGAACGGCGCCAGCTCCGGCGTGATCACCTGCAACCCTTCGACCGCCGAGAGCACCGAGATGGCGGGGGTGATCACCGCATCCCCGATAAACAGCCCCACGCCGACCAGACCGAGCAGCATGAGCAGGGCGTGCGGCTTGGCCGGAAGGCGGCGGGAGGCCAGCGAGGCGAGGGTGAGGATCCCCCCTTCTCCCTTGTCGTCGGCCCGGAGCACCAGCAGCACATATTTGAATGAGACCACGATCATGATGGTCCAGAAGAAGAGGGAGACGATGGAGAGGATCCCCGCCGGGTGGGCTGCAGACCCAGGTGTCTGGCGAAGCTCTCCTTGAGGGCATAGAGCGGGCTGGTGCCGAGATCGCCATAGACGACCCCCAGTGCCGCCAGGGTAATGGCCATGCGCCCTTGCTGGTGTCCGTGGCTCATCATGAAATTCCATTTCAATTCAGACTGTTAATCATGATACGCAGGCACAATCACAAAGGAAACCCGCACCACGAAAAGGCCCTTTCGTTGGGCGTGCTGGTTTAGGTGACACACCCCGGATGTTGCTCTGCCCGATTTAGTGTTTGAGGGGGACGGCCAAGCGCGCATGAGCTGGTTGTCGAGTGCGCTCGACCAGGGCCAAACAGTCTGCAACGGGGGAGGGGAAGCAGGGCTGTCTGAAAAAATGAAACAGGAACTTTTTTGCATAAAACCGCAATGAGACAACTCTTTTGTCCCCAAAAGGCTGTTTTGCGACTGAAAATGTTGGTTTTTTAGCGGCTTGGCGGCTGAAAAGGCCAAAACGCCATAAAAAATTCAAAAAACTTCTTTACCAGTGACCAATGCGTGAGTAAACTTCGTCGGCAATATTTTACACCCCCACTTCCTCAACGGTGAGATATTGCCATGCTCAGGATTGCCAAAGAAGCGTTAACCTTCGACGATGTACTGTTGGTTCCCGCCCACTCCGAAGTTCTTCCCAATACTGCCGATCTGCGTACCAAGCTGACCTCTGCCATCAGCCTGAACATCCCTATGATCTCCGCTGCCATGGACACAGTGACCGAAGCCCGTCTGGCTATCGCACTGGCCCAGGAAGGCGGTATCGGCTTTATCCACAAGAACATGTCCATCGAGCAGCAGGCTGCCGAAGTGCGCAAGGTCAAGAAGTACGAGAGCGGCGTGGTCACTGACCCCGTCACCGTACGCCCCGACATGACCATCGCCCAGATCAAGGAGCTGAGCCACAAGAACGGTTTCGCCGGTTATCCGGTGGTGACCGAGGGCAATCAGCTGGTGGGCATCATCACCGGTCGTGATGTGCGCTTCGTGATCGATCTCTCCCAGACTGTCGAACAGATCATGACCCAGAAGGATCGTCTGGTCACCGTGCGTGAAGGCGCCCCCCGCGAAGAGGTGGTTGGCCTGATGCAGAAGCACCGTATCGAGAAGGTGCTGGTGGTCAACGCCGACTTCAAACTCAAGGGCATGATCACCGTCAAAGACTTCCAGAAAGCCGAGCGCAAGCCGAACGCCTGTAAAGACGACAAGGGTCGTCTGCGGGTGGGTGCTGCCGTCGGTGCCGGTGCCGGCAACGAAGAGCGCGTCGCCGCCCTGGTGGAAGCCGGTGTGGACGTGCTGCTGATCGACTCCTCCCACGGCCACTCCCAGGGCGTGCTGGATCGCATCAAGGCGACCCGCGAAGCCTACCCTGATCTGCAGATCATCGGCGGCAACGTCGCCACCGCCGCCGGTGCCAAGGCGCTGGCCGCTGCCGGCGTCAACGCCGTCAAGGTGGGTATCGGCCCGGGCTCCATCTGTACTACCCGTATCGTGACCGGCGTGGGCGTGCCCCAGATCACCGCCATCTCCGACGCCGTCGACGCGCTGGAAGGCACCGGTATCCCGGTAATTGCCGATGGCGGCATCCGCTTCTCCGGTGATGTGGCCAAGGCCATCGCCGCTGGCGCCAGCTGCGTCATGGTGGGCTCCATGTTCGCCGGTACCGAAGAGGCGCCGGGCGAGATCGAGCTCTATCAGGGTCGCTCCTTCAAATCCTACCGTGGCATGGGGTCCCTCGGCGCCATGTCCAAGGGCTCCAGCGACCGCTACTTCCAGACCGACAACGCCGCTGACAAGCTGGTGCCGGAAGGGATTGAAGGCCGCGTGCCGTACAAGGGCCGCCTCAAAGAGATCATCCACCAGCAGATGGGCGGCCTGCGCTCCTCCATGGGGTTGACCGGCAGCGCCACCATCGACGACATGCGCACCAAGGCCGAATTCGTGCGCATCTCGGGCGCCGGGATGAAAGAGTCCCACGTTCACGACGTGACCATTACCAAAGAAGCCCCCAACTATCGGATGGGCTGATAAAACGGGGCTGCGGCCCCGTTTCTCCACCGCTTTTTTATCCCGTGCTTTTTGTGACAACATCAGCCTGATGCAGGAATAAAATGACTAAAGACATTCACCAGCACCGTATCCTTATCCTCGACTTCGGTTCCCAGTACACCCAGCTGATCGCCCGCCGCGTGCGCGAAATCGGCGTCTACTGCGAACTGTGGGCCTGGGATGTGACCGAAGAGCAGATCCGCGAATTCAATCCGAGCGGCATCATCCTCTCCGGCGGCCCCGAGTCCGTCACCGAAGCGGGCAGCCCGCGCGCCCCCGAGTACGTGTTCAACGCCGGCGTGCCGGTGTTCGGCATCTGCTACGGCATGCAAACCATGGCCGAGCAGCTGGGTGGCAAGGTGCAATCCTCCACCGAGCGTGAATTCGGCTACGCCAAGGTGGAAGTGCTGGGCAACTCTGGCAAGACCAGTGCCCTCTTGCGCAACATCGAAGATGCCATCGCCGACAACGGCAATGCGCTGCTGGATGTGTGGATGAGCCACGGTGACAAGGTCACCACCATCCCGGCCGACTTCACCACCATCGCCCAGACCGCCACCTGCCCGCACGCCGCCATGGCCAACGAGGCCAAGCGTTTCTACGGCGTGCAGTTCCACCCGGAAGTGACCCACACCCGTCAGGGTGCCCGCATGCTGGAGCACTTCGTCAAAGACATCTGCGGCTGCGAATGCCTGTGGACCCCGGCCACCATCATCGACGACGCCGTTGCCCGCATCCGCGAGCAGGTGGGTGACGACGAGGTGATCCTGGGCCTCTCCGGCGGGGTCGATTCCTCCGTGGTTGCCATGCTGGTGCACCGTGCCATCGGCGATCGCCTGACCTGCGTCTTCGTCGACAACGGTCTGCTGCGCCTGAACGAAGGCCAGCAGGTGATGGAGATGTTTGGCGATCACTTTGGTCTGAACATCGTCAAGGTCGACGCCGAAGAACGCTTCCTCTCCGCCCTGGCCGGTGAAGATGAGCCAGAAGCCAAGCGCAAGATTATCGGCCGCGTCTTCGTCGAAGTGTTCGACGATGAAGCGAAAAAGCTGAAAAACGCCCGCTGGCTGGCGCAAGGCACCATCTATCCGGACGTCATCGAATCTGCCGCCAGCAAGACCGGCAAGGCTCACGTCATCAAGTCTCACCACAACGTCGGCGGCCTGCCGGAAGAGATGAAGATGGGTCTGGTGGAGCCGCTGCGCGAGCTGTTCAAAGACGAAGTGCGCCGCGTTGGCCTCGAGCTGGGTCTGCCCTACGACATGCTCTACCGTCACCCGTTCCCGGGTCCGGGTCTGGGCGTGCGGGTGCTTGGCGAAGTGAAGAAAGAGTACTGCGATCTGCTGCGCAAGGCCGATGCGGTCTTTATCGAAGAGCTGCGCAAGGCCGACCTCTACAACCAGGTCAGCCAGGCGTTCGCCGTGTTCCTGCCGGTACGCTCCGTTGGCGTGATGGGCGATGGTCGCAAATATGACTGGGTCATTGCCCTGCGCGCCGTCGAGACCATCGACTTCATGACCGCCCACTGGGCCCACCTGCCGTACGACTTCCTCGGTCACGTGTCGAACCGCATTATCAACGAGATCAACGGCATCTCCCGCGTGGTGTACGACGTCTCCGGCAAGCCGCCTGCAACCATCGAATGGGAATAAGCGGCGTAGGCCCTTTCACCCTTCAAGCATAAAAATGTAAAAAAGACGCCCTTGCGGCGTCTTTTCTTTTTCCAATCGTTTGCGCCTCACTTTTCTGCTCGCTAGCCGCTTTCTCACCTCCCTGCCTCTGTCATATCTGACAGGGGGTGTTTTATGGATCTCGCACTAGGCTCAGCCATGCCAATTGAGACCGACGCCGTGAGGCTGCGGCCGTGGCAGCAGGGGAGGGTGACGACAGCAACGCTTTTATGTGCACTGTCGACACCGGACATACCGATGTCTGGTATGGCCCCCGGTGGAGTCCGGACACCACTTGAATAAACGGGGCGGAACCCGAACAGCCAAACGAGTAGGGACAAGAGATCACGGAGGGTTTGTTATGTCAGAACAAGCAGTGTTGCTGGGCGGATGGACTGCCTACCACAAGCTGAGCGCCAAAGATCAGGCCGTATTCAACCAGGCGCTGGAAGGATTTGTCGGGGTGCAGTACACCCCCTTTGAAGTCTCCACCCAGGTCGTCGCCGGCACCAACTACCGTTTCAAGTGCAAAACCACAGTGCCGCTGCCCAACCCGATCCACGGGGAAGCCGTGGTGCAGATCTTCCAATCCCTGGATGGCTCGGCCCATATCACCTCCATCACCCCGATCTGATTAGGTTGCGAGGCAAGGCGGGAAGGGGAAAAGCCCTCAACCGGTTGGCTCCAACGTCCAGCAACAAGAAAGACGCCTTAGGGCGTCTTTTCTTTATCTAGGATCCGGCACCGTTGATATGTGGCCAGCATTGGTACTTCTTATTTAATTTGTTGATCTTGCTCAGGAAACAGCCATCTCACACTTTTTATTATCTTCCTTGCTCGCTAGCATACTGGCTCGGTAACAGCCTTTTTTCGTCAAGTTAGAGTAGCCGCAGAGTTATATGGCAAGCTCAGTAAACTGACCTGTACCGCTTCCCATCTAATCGCCATTAGAGGTCACATGCAGCTTACAGTGCATGAAAACTGGATTGAAGGTGATGGTGTTCGCTTTAAAGGTGAATATCCAGTCCTCAGTGCATCACTGATTCACGAACACGTTTTGGTCATATATGACTGGATGGCCTTTGAGAGAAATAGCCCGGCTAGAAACCTATTTTGCTATGCTCGTGCGGGGAGTTTTATTTGGCGGGCATCAGATATTGGTCAAGGTGCGGTTGATGCCTACACCTACATTACAAGTGAATCTCCATTATGGGTAGGGAATTTTGCGGGATTCAACTGCAGAGTTGATGAGGCATCAGGTAATGTATTAGAGACATATTTCAATAAATGACCCTTAATATATTATTTACTTCGTTCACGGCTTTGCAAATTTTTTAACAAAAAATTGGAGAGACTATGAGAAAGCCAAGAGTATTTATCGGTTCATCTGTTGAAAGCCTACCTATAGCAGATGCAATTGCTGAAAACTTAGAGTTTGATGCAGAAGTTACAATATGGCGGAATGGTACATTTAATATTTCGAGTAACGCTCTTGATGATTTGATTTCAAAAGCTAAGTCTGTGGATTTCTCTATTTTCATTTTTTCTCCTGATGATCTGACAATTATTAGATCTAGAGAAAAGTATGTTGTAAGAGATAACGTAGTTTTTGAACTTGGTTTGTTTATTGGTGCAATAGGAAAGAACCGGTGTTTTATTGTAAAGCCACGTGGCGTTGACTTGCATTTCCCAAGTGATCTTCTAGGTATTACTCCAACTGATTTTGATGCAAACAGAAGTGATGAAGACTTAGCGTCATCTCTCAATTACTCCGCTACACAAATAAAACGAGCTTTCAAACTACAAGGTTTGCTTGAACTTGATTCTGTTCAGGAAAAACCACGCATTGATGTAAATGCTCAATTAGCAACGCTCACCGATACAGATATGATCGCATTGTCAGTGTTGCTTGAGTCTGTAAACTCAGATGTTGATGGTTGCGTTAGTTGGTATTTGTATAATCGTTTCATTAAATATGATTTAAGTTCGGCTAAAATCAACTTGGCTATAATAAAACTCACCCGTTTAGGCATGATCGAAAAATTAAATAGCTCTGATTTCAATGGTAATGAGTATTTTAGCTACAAGTTAACTGAGTACGGAATTGACGTTTGTCTATCAAATCAAGATCGTATTGAAACTCTTACTTCACCAGAGAAATGTTAATCTGGCTGGGGTATTCCTCCGCTATTTAGAGTGTCGTAGGGTGGAATGAAATTGCACCTCTACTTTTGTTCCTTCTAGTTTGCCAAAAAATCGCTCTGAAAACGGTGCAATGCGCTGCGCTTATTGCACCCTACGTCTCTTCGTAAATCCGCTGGGGTGGGGTGGCTAGGCACCATGCCTCGCCAAAGCAACAAGAGGGGCGATTTGCGCCCCGATTCTTCTCATATTCCCGTTTTATATCACTGCCAGCTCGTTCGGCGTGACCTGATAGTCTGCTGACTCACAACCAACACTCCAGTTTCTCCCCCATCAGGGCGAGCAGAAACAGGCCAAGTTTACTCATACCTCGCCGCTTCCCAGGCGTGTATCGCCTGTTTGCGGGTTTCGCCCCAGTGATAGCCGCCGAGTTTGCCGTTTTGCTGGATGACTCTGTGGCAAGGGATCATCAAGGCGACGGGGTTGGCGCCCACCGCCAGCCCCACGGCGCGGGCGGCCTTGGGGTTGCCGACGGCGCTTGCCACCTGGGCGTAGCTCACCACCTTGGCGGGCGGGATCTGCAACAGCGCCCGCCAGACACTGATCTGAAAGTTGGTGCCGCTCACATGCAGCGAGATGGGGCGATCCGGCGCCTTGCTGCTGTCGAACATGGTGTGGATGACCCCCTGGGTGCGTGATGGTGCCTCCCTCAGTTCTGCCTCTGGCCAGCTCCGGGCGAGAGCAGCCAGCGGCGCCTCTGGGGCCTTTTCATCGAGAAACGAGAAGTTGCACACCCCCCGCGGGGTCAGGGCGACAAACGCCTGGCCGAAGGGGGTGTCGTGCACCCCGTGATCGATGATCAGCCCGGCGCCGCGCTGCTTGTACTCGCCCGGCGTCACCGCTTCGAGCTGCACGAAGTGATCGTAGAGCCGCGAGCCGCTGCTAAGGCCCAGGGTATCGGCCACCTCCAGCAGTGGGCGTGACTCCTGCAACAGCGCCTTGGCCCGCTCCAGGGTCAGCACCTGCAGATAGCGTTTGGGCGTCACCCCGGCCCAGCGGCTGAACAGCCGCTGGAAGTGAAAGGGGCTTAAGTGCACGTGCGCCGCTATCTCGTCCAGAGTGGGCTGACGCGCCACCTGGCTTGCGATAAAACGGATGGCATCGGCGATGCGGGCGTAATCAGACATAAGGCGCTCTCACGATAGGTTTGCAGCCGCAGGATCTTGGGTGCGACAGGGTCATGTGCGACAAATAGATACCCCACCATCGGCCAGCAGGGCAATGCCGGTGGTAAAGCTGGATGCATGGGACGCGAGATAAAGGGCCGAGCGGGCGATCTCCTCCGGTTGGGCCAGCCGTTTTAGGGCATGCATATTCTGCACAAAAGCGAGGCTCTCCGGGGTATTGGTAAAGGCCCGTCCCATGGGGGTGTCGGTGCCCCCCGGCAGCAGGGCGTTGACCCGCACCCCTTGTGCCCCATATTCGGCGGCCAGCACCTGGGTCAGGCCAATGAGGCCCACCTTGCTTGCGGCATAGGCCGCCATGCCGGGCAGCCCCAGAGTATGGCCGACGAAGGTGGAGGTAAAGATGAGCGAGCCGCCGCCGCGTGCCTGCATGGCGGGGATCTGGTACTTGGCCCCCACAAAGGCGCTGGTGAGGTTGGTATCCAGGGTCTCCTGCCACTGCGCCAGTTCAAGCGCTGGCACACTGCTCGGTGTCCCCGTGGTGCCTGCGTTGTTGAAGGCGATATCGAGCCCGCCGAAACGGGTCAGTGCGAGATCCACCAGGGCGCGGGCATAGGTTTCGCTTTTCACGTCTCCCGCCAGGCTCACCGCCAGGCCCCCCTCATGGCGGATCTCCTCCACCAGCAGATCCAGCTCGCTCTGGCGGCGGGCGCCGACGACGACGCTGGCGCCTTCCCGGGCAAACAGGATGGCGCTGGCGCGGCCGATGCCGGAGCTGGCGCCGGTGATAATGGCGACCTTGTTGGACAGTAATGACATGGCAGTTCCCTCGCAGGTGTGTTGTGCGCCAGCTAAGTGGCGCACGGGGTTGGCAGTGGGTTGGAACCTCAACGGGTTCGACCCCACTCTGGTTTGACCCCACTATGGCAACCGGCCCTCGCTGACACGACCCGGATCTTGCTCTCTTTACCCCCATGCCGCCTTGCTGCGCGCAGATAGCAGCCCTGAGGCAACAAAACAGGGGATCTTCGGCCGTCATTCTCTATAATGCCCCCTCTTTTTTTGACTGCCGGTTTGACTGTTGGGCCAACCACCGGCAGCGCCGTTGGCCGCGAGCCGGTCACCCCGATAGAGACGATGTCATGCATACCCTGGAACAGCTGCGCGCAGGTGAACTCTGCGGCGCCCGCCACCTCAAACTCGCCGAAAACCTGACGGAGTTCCCGCCCGAGATCTTTAGTCTCAAAGAGACGCTGGAGGTGCTGGACCTCACCGGCAACCAGTTGAACCGGCTGCCTGACGAGCTGGCCGGGTTCAGCAAGCTGCGCATCATTTTCTGCTCCGAGAACCGCTTTACCGAGCTGCCCGAGGTGCTGGGGCGCTGCCCGGCACTTACCATGGTGGGCTTCAAGGCCAACCGGATCGCCACGGTGCCTGCTGCGTCGCTGCCGGTGGGGCTGCGCTGGCTTATCCTGACCGACAACGCGGTGGAGCAGCTGCCCGATGAGCTGGGTCAGTGCAACGCCTTGCAAAAGCTGATGCTCTCGGGCAATCGCCTGCGCGAGCTGCCGGTAACCCTCGCCAACTGCCAGCGCCTGGAGCTGGTGCGCATCGCCGCCAACCGGCTCGAGGCGCTCCCGGATTGGCTGGCGAGCCTGCCGCGCCTAGCCTGGCTGGCGTATGCGGGCAATCCCTTCAGCGACAAGCAAGAGCAGCGGCTGGGCCAGTGCGCCTCGGTGGCCGATATCCCGTGGGATTCACTTAAGGTGGGCGAACTGCTGGGGCAGGGGGCATCCGGTGTCATCCATGGCGCCGAGCTGGCCACGCCGGCGGGGTCGCGGGCGGTGGCGGTCAAGTGCTTCAAAGGGGCCGTGACCAGCGATGGGCTGCCCCGCTGCGAGCTGGCTGTGTCGCTGGCGACTGGTCGTCATCCCCATCTGGTCGGGGTCGAGGGGCGGGTGGGCGATCACCCCTCCGGCATCCCAGCGTTGGTGATGGCGCTGATAGACCCTGATTTTATCAACCTGGCGGGGCCGCCGAGCCTGGACTCCTGCACTCGCGACATCTACCCGGCCGATGCCCGCTTTACCCCGGCCGCGCTGCTGGCCATGGTGCAGGGGGTGGCGAGCGCCGCGCTGCATCTGCACGGGCGCGGCATCCTGCACGGCGATCTCTACGCCCACAACATGCTGCACTCCTTGCAAGAGGAGGGGCGGCTGCTGCTCGGGGATTTCGGCGCCGCCTCCTGTTATGAGCGAACCGATGGTGAGCTGGCCGGCTTGCTGGAGCGACTGGAAGTGAGAGCCTTCGGCTGCCTGCTGGAAGAGCTGCTGGCCCGCTGTGCTCCCCGTGATGACAAACTGGATGCCCTGCATGTGCTGGTGGATGACTGTCTCGCCGCGGTGGTGGCGGCGCGCCCCGACTTTGCCGAGATTGCTGCCAGGCTTGCTGCGGTGGCGCCGGTCATCTGCGCCGAGCCAGTCTTGCTCTGATCCGGCTCGCCCTGCCGTCGCGGTAGCAAGCAGGCGCAAAGCAGGCGAAAAAGAGCAGGAGTGGATGACAAAAAGATGTCAAAAGGGGGCCTTGGGGCCCTTTTTTGTTTTGTCCCGCTTTTTTGGGCAAAAGTTACGGCTGCCGCCTTGTTGGTGCTTGCGTGCAGCGGGCTAAGTTGTGATATTGAGGCATCTTTATATGACAGGGGTGACTGGATGGAAGCGGCTTTTTGGCATCAGCGTTGGGAAGAGAACCGGATCGGCTTTCATCAGGCGGATTTCAATCGCTGGCTGCAATCCTGGTGGTCGGCCCAGCAGCAGGGCGAGCCCGTGCTGGTGCCCCTGTGCGGCAAGTCCCGCGACATGCTCTGGCTGAGCGGGCAGGGCCATCCGGTCGACGGGTTCGAGCTCTCGGCCGTCGCCATCGACAGCTTTTTCAGCGAGAACAAGCTGAGCGACACTGTGAGTACCGAGGGGCCCTATCAGTGCCATCAGCACGACAGCCTGCGCATCTATGAGGGGGATTTTTTCGCCGCCCCCGAACTTGGCCGCCGCTATCGGCTGGCCTACGACAGGGCAGCCCTCATCGCGCTGCCGACCGCCATGCGCCGTCAATATGCCGAGCTGATGAGCCGGCTTATCGAGGCGGGTGGTCAGATCCTGCTGGTGACTCTGGAATATCAGCCGGAGCAGCAGCGTCAGCCGCCGTTCTCGGTGGGGGAGATGGAGGTGCGCACCCTGTTCGAGCGCCACTTCCAGGTTGAGGTGCTGGGGCGAGCAGCCGAGCTCGATCACCCCAGGGTGCTGTCTGGCCAGCTCTCCTACTTCGACGAGGTGGCCTACCGGCTGGTGCGCCGTCCAGAGGCTTGACCAAAAGCGTGAGCTGAGGCGATAAAATTCGCCATAAAGCTGCAGCTGGTTGACTCTTTATTACCTCCTTTGACATAGATCAACGTGACAAGGGAGGGGAGTGCCTAAGATGAGCCTGTTTCTCAATCACTGTTGTCATCGGCAGGCGCGCTCTGGTTTGGGACTGCCCGTCGACCATCAACTCAGTGTCTGATTTTCACGCTCATGTTCACTTTTGGCGGCTCTGGTCGCAATTGATTATGGTTTTTCCAGCCGACCCCACGGGGTCGGCTTTTTATTGGCTGCAAGAAGGGGCGCAGGAGGCCTGATCAGGCCTCGAAGGTGGCGGCATTGAGCCGGAACGCACGCGGGTCGTCGATGAACTGGCCGGTGATGCGCTCGTCGTGCTCGTGGCCCTGACCATAGCTGCAGAGGATCAGTCGATCCGACGTTCTCGATCTTAGCTGGGTGATAAAGCGCACCAGATCGGCGCGGCTCAGGTTGCCGACCTCCTCGCACACCCTTTCGCGCTGATCAAAGCCCAGATCCTTGTTGCCGATGCTGACCCACAGCCGCTGGCCGCGGCTGCGCAGGTTGGCATCCCGCTCGCTCAGCTGGGCCTGCAGGCCCGCCTTGCTGTCCTGCCATTGACGGGCGGTGAGCTCGAGCATGGCCAGCGGAAACAGGTCGATGAACTCTTCCACCGCATCCAGCAGGATCTGTGGCCCGGCCACCGGCGACTGGATATAGAAGATGAGGCCGGGATGGCGGTTGAGGGGCAGGTTGCCGGCCCCCACCACGTAGCCGAGCTGCTGACGGGTGCGCAGCTCGTGAAAGAAGGTGGAGGACATGATGTGGTTGGCCAGGGTGAAGCAGGCCAGATCCCGCGCCCGGGTGGTGCGCGACTGGTAGTAGACCAGCAGAGCCGAGTCTTCATGCTCGCAGCCCTGTTCGCGAATGAGGGTGCCCCTGTCCTGAATGGAGATGAGTGGACGACGGGTCTCGGCACTGGGCTGGCTGTTGACGCCGAGGTGGCGCTCCAGCAGGGCGGCAAGCTCGAGGGCCTCGGCGGCGGTCCAGTCGCCGTGCACCAGGGTCTCGACATGCACCTCGGCAAAGAGGCTCGCCACGAAGGCGGGCATCTCGCTCAGCTCGACACTGCGCAGGTGGCGCAGCAGCTGCTCGAACGGCGGGTTGTTGGGCTGCAGCAGGCTGGTGAGCTGGTTGAACAGCTGGGAGATGGGGCGCGCCTTGGACTGGTTGTCCCAGTTGCGAATGAGCTGCTCTTTGATTTCGGCAAAGCGGGCCGGATCCGGGTAACCCAGGGTGCGGTTGCCGAGGATCATGTCGAGCAGCAGCGGCTGCTTGTCGGCAAAGCCGCTCAGGTTGATGGTAAAGCCGCCCTGATGGGCATAAATCTGGTAACCGAGCCCCGCCAGCTCCGCCGGGTAGGTGAGGGCGTTGAGGTGGTCGGTGAGCAGCTCCACCGCCAGGCGTGCCATGGCGATGTGGCGCGGGCTCTTGACCGCATGCTCGCTGTCGATGGAGATGTAGAGGTTGCCCTTGGGCACGCTGAACTGATGTTCGTGCAGGTGCCAGAGCCGAAAGCCGGGCCGATCAATCAGGCAGGCGGGCATGTCGGCGGTGAGCTCGGGCGTGCGTACGTCGAGCCGGTTGCTGATGAAGGGGTTGGGCAGCGGCAGGGCCAGCGCTGGATCCGGTTCGCTCTGCTGCCAGCGGATCTTCTCCGCCTCGGTGATGGTGGTCACGCTGTAGGGGGTCTGATACCAGCGGGCCAGCCGGTCCGTGCCGAGCTCCGGCGCCGTGATGGTCAGGCGCAGGTTGTGTGGCGTGAGCTTGGCGAGCAGGCGGCGAATGAGCGGCTCGTCGTATGCGCGCATCATGTAGTCGCCGTAGAGCAGGTCGTCGGGAGCATAGCTGAACAGGTTCAACACCAGCCCGGAGACGGTGTCGAGCGCCCGGCCCCGCTCCTGGAAGCGGAAGGCGGACTCAAGCACGGTGCGCTTCTCGTCATAGCGCCAGGCTTCCACCCCGCAGCGCTCGATGAGCTTCAAGTAACCAAACAGGGCCGCCACTATCTCGTTGACGTACTCGAGCCCGAGCGGGGTCAGGCCGAAGTTGACGCCAAAGTCCTTGAAGTTGGCGCCGCTGATGCCACCGCCGGCGGAGAGCTGGTTGACCCAGCCCTTCGCTTTCAGCAGAGAGAGCAGGCTGCCGTCTCCTTCGTAGCCGATGAGGTGGCTCAGGAAGGTGAGGGGCTTCTTGTCGTAATACTCATCCACGTTGGGCAACGGGAAGGTGAGCGCGAGTTTGCGGGTCTCCTTGACCGGGTTGATCTGGATGCGAATGCCCAGGTCATCGAGCCGGTAGAGGGGCATCTCGAGGGGCGGCGTTCCCAAATTGCGATTCAAAATGGGAGCGAAAAAGCGATCGCACCAGCCGAGCTGGGTCTCGATGGTGGCTGGAGAGATCATCACCAGCGCCATGCGATCCGCGCTGTAGTGGGTTTCGTAAAACCGGATGAGGTCGGAGCGCAGATCCCGACCGGGCAGATCGGCCAGGGTATCCAGATTGCCCACCGAGAATTTGGCGAAGGGGTGAACGGGATTGACCGTCTCCTTATGCACCTGGTAGCTGCGGCGCACGTCGTCCTGCAGTTTGAGGCGGTATTCGGAGTCGACCGCGTTGCGCTCCTTGTCTACCCACTCGGGATCGAAGGTGGGGCAGATGAAGAACTGGGAGAAGCGATCCAGCCCGGCCTCGAAGAAGCCGTTGTCGATCTCGAAGAAGAAGTTGGTGAACTCGGTGCCGGTCCAGGCGTTGTTGCTGCCGCCATGACGGCTCATAAATTGCTGGTATTCACCAGGTTTGGGATAGGTGCAGGTGCCAAGGAACAGCATATGCTCAAGGAAATGAGCCATCCCCTGCCGGTCCGCCGGATCGTCGAAGTGGCCGGTGTTGACGGCCAGGGAGGCGGCAGACTTGTCGGTGTCGGGATCGCAGATCAACAAGACCCTGAGCCGGTTTGCCAGCTCCAGATAGTGGTACTGCCGATGGTCGTTGGGACTGGCATATGGGCTCATTGGCGCGTGACTCTTGTTGGATTTATTTGAATTTAAACATGATTATCGACCCCGCTACCCGGTGAGGCAAACCCTTTTCTGAGAGGTAGCGCAATTGTTTCCCCCGGCATGGCGGGGTAAGATCCCCCCGCTATCAAAACAGGCCCGTTGGGCGAGGTTGTAATGAAAATCTACATCATGCGTCATGGCCAGGCTGGCATGAATGCGAAAACAGATGAACAGCGTCCACTGACCGAGCAGGGAATCGAAGAGTCCATCCACATGGCCCGCTGGCTGGCCCCCCAGCTTGGCGACAAGCTGGATCGGGTGATCCACAGCAACTACCTGCGCGCCAAACAAACCTGGCAGAGCATATGCAGTGAATTACCCAAGGCAGGGGCCGTCGAAGAGAGTGGTGACATCACCCCTTATGGCGATCCGGCCTTCGTGGCGAGCTACCTCACCGCGCTGGCAGCCAAACACGACAGCATCCTGATGGTGAGCCACCTGCCGCTGGTGGGATATCTGGTGCAGAGCCTCTGTCCGGCAGCCGGTGCCCCCATGTTTGCCACCTCAGGTCTGGCCTGTATCGAGTGGCAAGATGGCAAGGGGGTCTTGCTCTGGTTGGAAGGACCACATACAATACGCTAAAAGTTAATAAAAAGTTATAGATTGGTTTTTTGGGGAAGAGAGTCGCGATTTTTCCGGATTTTTATACAGAATTTACGGAATTATTTCGCAGAAGCTGCTGTCATACGGATACAACTGCAAGAGGTTGCAAACGATGAGAGTGTTCAAGAAGTACCTGCCGCTGATGGTGGCAAAACATGTCAAAACCTTCTTCAAGGGGCGGATTTACATCCACGGCAGAGGACGCTTTGACTTCCAGTCCGGCCTGCTGATGATGCCCACGTCGGCGGACATTCCCCACCGTCAGACCGTGGTCGAGGTCAACGAGTTGATCTCGAGACTGCACATGGATGCGGCGTGATTGCTTCGTCACCTCGCTGATCTGCGTCATGCCCGCCACCGTGCGGGCATGATTGTTTTTGGGCTCCCTCCGGCCTCTTCAGCGCTGTTCGAACCCCCTTTATGTCAGCCAATTCTGCCTTGGCGGCGCGGCGCTTGCTAATCCTGTTGACCCCCCTATACTGCCGCCAGAAATACCCGCTGCTTTTTTCTGGATATAGCGATGCCACTTGCCTTCTTGTTTCCCTTCTCCTGCATGGCCATCTGGGCCGGCAATGCTATCGTCAGCAAACTGGCGGTGGGCGTGCTCTCGCCAGCGGCGCTGGCTTGGTCACGCTGGATGGTGGCCGCCATCATCTTGACGCCGTTCCTTGCGCACCGGGCCTGGCGGGATCGCGCCAAGCTGCGCGCCGGCTTCTATCAGCTGGCGGCGCTGGCCCTGCTCGGCATGGTGCTCAACCAGACCTTCGGCTATTACGCGGCGCAGACCCTGGGGGCCACCGAGATTGGCCTGATGATGGGGCTCACCCCCTTGATGACGGTGCTGCTCAGCATCTGGTTGCTGCGCGAGCGCCCCACCTGGGGGGCGCTGCTTGGCGGCGTCATCTCCATCCTGGGGCTGGCGATCTTGCTGGGGCAGGGGGATCCCGCTCGCCTCTTTACTCAGGGCATCCACATCGGTTCCGTCTACATGCTGCTGTCGGCGGGCACCTATGCGCTCTACAGCGTGTTGCTCAAGAAGTGGGATCTGGGGCTCGACAACTGGTCCATGCTCTACGGCCAGGTGCTCTGCAGCCTGCTGTTTCTCACTCCGTTCTACCTGCTGGTGGATGGGCAGTGGCCGGATGGCCGGGCGCTCTGGCTGATCCTCTATGCGGGGATCCCGACCTCGGCCCTGTCGCCCTGGTTGTGGATGCAGGGCATCGCCCTGCTCGGGGCAAGCCGTACCGCCATCTTCATGAACCTGCTGCCGGTGATGACCGCCGCTCTGGCCATCAGCTGGCTCGGCGAGAGATTGACCAGTTATCATCTGATCGGTGGTGGCATGACCCTGTTTGGGGTGCTGCTGGCCCAGTTGCTGGTGCAGCCTGTGGTGTTGCGCCGGCGCAGGGTGGCGCTGGCCGCCTGCCGGGACGAGTGAGAAAAAAGACCGCCGAAAGGCGGTCTTTTTGTCTGCGGGGTAGCGAGCCTTATTGCGCAGTCAGATAGAGGTCTTTCGAGTAGACCAGATCCTGCGGGTTCTGATAGGGGTAGCCCTTGATGTTGGGTTTGAGCAGGCGGGACTTGACGTAGAAATAGACCGGGGCGATGGGCGCTTCTGCATCGATCAGGGCCTCGGCCTGCTGATAGAGCTGGTTGCGTTCCGCCGGATCCCTGGCGTCATGAGCCTTGGCCAGCAGGGCATCATACTGCTTGTTGAACCACTTGCCGCTGTTGGCGCTGCTGCTGGAGGTCATGATGTCGAGGAAGGTGGAGGCATCGTTGTAATCCCCGTTCCAGGCGTAGCGGCTGACCCCGAAGTCCCCTTCGTTGAGGGCCGACACCATGGTCTTCCACTCCATGTTGTTGAGCTTGGCCTGCACCCCCAGGTTGTGCTTCCACATGGAGGAGATGGCCAAGGCTATCTTCTTGTGCCCCTCGTTGGTGTTGTAGAGGATGTCCACATCCAGCGGCTTGCCCGGGCCGTAGCCCGCTTCGGCGAGCAGCGCCTTGGCCTGCTTGATCCGCTCCTCCTTGCTCATCTGCTCGCTGGCCGGTCGCTTGAGCTCGAAGCCGTCCACTATGGGCGGCGTCAGGCTGAAGGCGGAGATCTGGCCTTGCCCCAGGATCTTCTCGGTGATGGTGTCGCGGTCGATGGCCAGGGAGAGCGCCTTGCGCACCTTGGGGTTGTCGAACGGTTTGCGCTGGGTGTTGAACACGTAGTAGTAGGTGGCCAGGGTCGGCACGCTCACCAGCTCCTGCGGACTCTGCTGCTTGAGCTGCTTGTACTGCTCGAGCGGATAGCTGGTGTAGTGCAGCTCGCCGGCGCGATAGCGGTTGTAGGCGGCGGTGTCGGAGACGATCTCCAGATAGAACACCTTGTTCAGCACCGTATGCTGGTTGTCCCAGTAATAGGGGTTGCGCTCGGAGATGAGACGCTCGTTGGGGGTCCACTCCTTGAGCACGAAGGCCCCGTTGGAGACGATGTTGCCCGGCTTGACCCACTCATGACCGAACTTCTCGATGGTTGCCCTCGGCGCCGGGAAGGTGGTGTAGTGGGAGAGGGTCTTCAGGAAGAAGGGCACCGGGTTTTTCAAGGTGATCTGCAGGGTATGGGCATCGAGCGCCTTGATGCCCAGCGTATCCGGGCTCTGTTTGCCCTGTATGACCTCGGCGGCATTGGTGACGCCGGTCAGCTCGATGAACCAGGCGTAGTTGGAGGCATTCTTGGGATCCGCCGCCCGCTGCCAGCCATAGACGTAATCGGCCGCCGTCACCGGCTCGCCGTTGGACCATTTGGCATCGGGTCTGAGCTTGAAGGTGTAGACGGTGCCCGTGGGGTCGAGCTCGTAGCCAAGGGCGCCGGCAAGTTGCAGTTTGCCGTCCCCGTCCAGGGTGTAGAGCCCCTCGAACAGGTCGTTGACGATTTCGCTGCCCGCTGTCTCTTCCACCATCTGGGGGTCGATGGAGGCGGGTTCGGTACCTATGTTGCGGATGAAGGTTTGCTGTTCTGCCGGCAGCAACTTGGTACCTGCCGGTACCTGGGCTGCCAGGGCGGGGAGTGCGAACAGGGCGGCAACCGTGCCGGCAATGAGTGTCCTTTTCATTGAATATCCTTATGTTTTTTTGCTTCCAAAGCCGGGCCAGTGTGCGGGATTGATGGCGAGATCTCAAGAGGCAGACAGGTCCCCCATGGCATGGGTCCCAGATAGGGGGCATGGCGGGGATGTTGCCATCCTCATGGCGACATCTTTGTGAGTTTTTGCCACGAATTAACATCGGGAAAGTTACCGATTGAAACCACTTTGAGGGCGATTTAGGACGAAAAAGGTGGGGGAGATGTGCGTTTATTCAGCGGCTTAATTCGCTGCAAAAACAAAAAACAGGCGTTACATTAGGTTACAAAACAAGGCTGCCGAGGATCGGCACTTTTTTTGTCTATGCGTGCAAACGTTTTCAAAGCCAACGGAAACGATCTTAAAGGAACAATAATGCGAAACATGATCACCATGGGCGAGTTCATCGTCAAAAAACAGGCGGATTATCCCACCGCGACCGGCGAGCTGACCTCGCTGCTCAGCTCCATCCGCCTGGCCGCCAAGGTGGTGAACCGGGAGATCAACAAGGCGGGGCTGGCGGACATCATCGGCTCCATGGGCGCTGAAAACGTGCAGGGCGAGGTGCAGCAGAAGCTGGACGTCTACGCCAACGAGCGCTTCAAGGCGGCGCTGGAAGCCCGTGGCGAAGTGTGCGGCATGGCCTCCGAAGAGGAGGAAGACTTCGTCTCCTTCGATTCCGAGCTCTCCCGTCACTCCAAGTACGTGGTATTGATCGACCCCCTCGATGGCTCCTCCAACATCGACGTCAACGTCTCCGTCGGCACCATCTTCTCCATCTACCGCCGGGTCAGCAAGCCGGGCGCCGGCGTCACCCTGGAAGACTTCCTGCAGCCGGGCAATCGCCAGGTCGCCGCCGGTTACGTGGTCTATGGCTCCTCGACCATGCTGGTCTACACCACCGGCTTTGGCGTCAACGGCTTTACCTACGACCCTTCCATCGGCTGCTTCTGCCTCTCCCACGAGAACATCCGCATTCCGGAGGAGGGCAAGATCTACTCCATCAACGAGGGCAACTACATCAAGTTCCCGGACGGGGTGAAGAAGTACCTCAAATATTGTCAGGAGCGGGACGAGGCGACCCACAGACCCTATACCTCCCGTTACATCGGCTCCCTGGTCTCCGATTTTCACCGCAACCTGCTCAAGGGCGGCATCTACATCTATCCGTCCGGCACCAACTCGCCGAACGGCAAGCTGCGTCTGCTCTATGAGTGCAACCCCATGGCGTTCCTGGTGGAGCAGGCCGGGGGCAAGGCGTCAGACGGCTTTGGCCGCATCATGGACATCCAGCCCACCGCGCTGCACCAGCGTACCCCTTATTTTGTGGGTTCCACCAATATGGTGGATCGGGCCGAGGCCTTTATGCGCGAGTTCTCTTCCCATGAGGATCCGGCTAATCAGGGTTGATCGTCAGAGGTGTAGGTTGGTGCTGAGCGCAGCGAAGCCCAACGTTTACCGGTGCGATTCCCTCTCCCTCTGGGAGAGGGCAGGGTGAGGGGAATGGTCCCTCATCCCCGACCCTTCTCCCACAAGGGGAGAAGGGAGACGCTCGTCACCAGCCAACATAAACAAAACGGGAGCCACAGTGGCTCCCGTTTTGTTTCGCTTTCCGCCTACAGGCTGTTGTTGGCCAGATCCGCCAGCAGGCCGTCCACCAGCTTGAGGCGCATGGCCCTGTCCTGGGTCGGCACCTGGAAGCGCAGCCGGGTCGGCCCGTCCATCTTGTAGATGCGCGGCTGCTCGGAGAGCAGCTTGACCAGATAGGCAGGGTTGACCTTGGTTTCCTGGGTAAAGTCCAGATAGCCGCCGCGCTCGCTCATCTCCACCCGGCGAATGCCCAGCGCCGTGGCGCGCTGGCGGAAGGCCGCCAGCTCCAGCAGGGTTTTGGTCGGCTCCGGCAACAGGCCGAAGCGATCGATGAGCTCCACTTTCAGTTCGCGCAGCTCCTGCTCGTCCGCCGCACTGGCGATCCGTTTGTACATGGAGAGCCGCATGTTGACGTCCGGGATGTAGTCGTCCGGCAACAGCGCCGGCAGGCGCAGCTCCACTTCGGTGTGCTGGCTCATGAGTTGTTCGAGCGACGGCTCCTTGCCCGATTTCAGCGCCTCGACCGCCTGCTCCAGCATCTCCATGTAGAGGGTGAAGCCGACCGATTCAATCTGGCCGCTCTGATCGTCACCGAGCAGTTCGCCGGCACCGCGGATCTCCAGATCGTGGGTCGCCAGCGCAAAGCCGGCGCCGAGATCTTCAAGGGACGCAATGGCCTCCAGCCGCTTGGCCGCATCCTTGGTCATCAGCTTGGGATGGGGGGTGAGCAGGTAGGCATAGGCCTGGTGGTGGGAGCGACCGACCCGACCCCGCAGCTGGTGCAGCTGGGCCAGACCGAGATGATCTGCCCGATCCATGATGATGGTGTTGGCGCTCGGCACGTCGATGCCGGTCTCGATGATGGTGGTGCAGACCAGCAGGTTGAAGCGTTGGTGGTAGAAGTCCGACATCACCCGCTCGAGCTCGCGCTCGCGCATCTGGCCGTGGGCGATGCCGATGCGCGCCTCCGGCACCAGCTCGGCAAGATCCGCCGCGCACTTCTCGATGCTCTCCACGTCGTTGTGCAGGTAGTAGACCTGGCCGCCGCGCTTCAATTCCCGCAGCACTGCCTCGCGGGTGACCGCCGGCTCCTGCTGGCGCACGAAGGTCTTGATGGCCAGCCGCTTGGCGGGCGGGGTGGCGATGATGGAGAGATCCCGCATGCCCGACATCGCCATGTTGAGGGTACGCGGAATGGGGGTGGCGGTGAGGGTGAGGATGTCCACGTCGGCCCGCAGCGCCTTGATTTTCTCCTTCTGGCGCACCCCGAAGCGATGCTCCTCATCGACGATGAGCAGCCCCAGATCCTTGAAGGTGAGCTCGGCGCCGAGGAGCTTGTGGGTGCCGATGATGATGTCGACCTTGCCCTCGGCGAGCTCTTTCATCACCGCGGTCTGCTCCTTGGCGGAGCGGAAGCGGCTCAGCACCTCGACCCGTACCGGCCAGTTGGCGAAGCGGTCGCGGAAGTTGTCGTAGTGCTGCTGGGCGAGCAGGGTGGTGGGCACCAGCACGGCCACCTGCTTGCCGCCGTGCACTGCCACAAACGCCGCCCGCATCGCCACCTCGGTCTTGCCGAAGCCCACGTCGCCGCACACCAGCCGATCCATGCTCTTGGCCTGGCACATGTCGCCGAGCACCGCATTGATGGCGTTGAGCTGGTCATCGGTCTCCTCGAACGGGAAGCCGGCGGCAAACTGGCGATAGGCCTCGCGGTCGTGTTTGAAGGCAAAGCCGTGACGGGCCGCCCGCATGGCATAGACATCCAGCAGCTCGGCTGCCACGTCGCGCACCTTTTCGGCCGCCTTGCGCCGGGCCTTGACCCAGGCCTCGCCGCCGAGCTTGTGGCTGGGCGGGTTGTCCGATCCGGTATAACGGCTGATCAGGTGCAAACTGGTGACCGGCACGAACAGCTTGTCGCCGCCGGCATATTCCAGGGTCAGAAACTCGGTGGGCAGGCCGCCGGCATCGATGGTTTCCAGCCCCAGATAGCGGCCGACCCCGTGATCCAGGTGCACCACCGGCTGACCCTGGGTCAGCTCGCCGAGGTTGCGGATCACCGCATCCGAGCTCAGGTTCTTGCTCTTCTCCCGTTGCCGTTTGCTGCGGATCTTGCCGCCCAGCAGTTCGGTCTCGGTGATGAGCGCCAGCTCCTCTTGCCCCGGCTCTCGCAGCAAGAAGCCGCGCTCGAGCGGTGCCACCAGCAGGCCGTGACGGGCCTTGCTGGTGATGAAGGCGTCGAGTGACGCGAACTCCTTGGGCTGCAGCGCGATACGGGCCAGCAGATCGCCCAGCACTTCGCGTCGCCCCTCGGACTCCACCGCAAACAGGGTGCGGCCGGTAAAACCTTGCAGGAACTGGTTGAGGGCCAGCAGTGGCTGCTCCTTGCTGTGATCGAGCTGCAGCTCGGGCAGCGCCGAGATGGGCAGGTCGTGCTGGCCCGCATCACCGGCGGTGGGGGCCTCCTGCAGCCGCACGGCCGCGTACTGGCCGAGCGCCGCAAACAGCTGCTCCACCGGCAGATAGATCTGCTGGGGTGGCAGCAGGGGACGGGTATTGTCCCAGCGCCTGTCCTCGTAGCGTTGAGCGATGTCGTTCCAGAAGCGCTGGGCGGCGGGGTAGATCTCCCCCACGGTCAGCAGCAGGGTGTTGTCCGGCAGGTGATCAAACAGGCTGGCGGTCTGCTGGAAGAAGAGCGGCAGATAGTACTCGATGCCGGCCGGCCAGCGTCCCTTGCTCACCTCCTGATAGACGGAGCCCTCGGCACGGGAGATCTCGAACTGTTCGCGATACTGGCCACGAAACAGCTCGATGGCCCCCTCGTCGGTGGGAAACTCCCTGGCCGGCAACAGGCTGACGCTCTTGACCGGCTCGCTGGAGCGCTGGGTCTCGGGGTCGAACGGGCGGATGGAGTCCACCTCGTCGTCGAAGAAGTCGATGCGATAGGGGCTGCTGCTGCCCATGGGGAAGAGGTCGAGCAGGGAGCCGCGGGCGGCAAATTCGCCGTGCTCCAGCACCTGCTCCACCGCCACATAGCCCGCCTCGGCGAGGCGCGCGCGCAGCTGCTGCAGATTGAGGCGCTGGCCGCTTTTCACCATCAGGCTGTATTTGTCGAGATAGACCCGGGGCGCCGTGCGCAGCATCAGGGTGGAGATGGGCACGATCAGCACGCCGCTGCTCATCTGCGGCAGCTTGTAGAGGGTCTCGAGCCGCTGGGAGATGATGTCCTGATGGGGGGAGAAGGTGTCGTAGGGCAGGGTCTCCCAGTCCGGGAACAGCAGCACCGGGCAGCCCGTGTCGGCCAGCAGGTATTGCAGTTCCTGTTCGAGGCGCAGGGCGCTCGGGGTATCGGCGGTCACCAGCAGGACGGGACGATCTGCCTCCTGGGTGAGGCGGGCGGCCATCAGCGAGAGGCTGCTGCCTGTCAGCTGGCCGAGCGTTAACTTTTGGCCCGCCTTGGCGGGCAAGGCGGGAAGCTTCATTGGCATCATTCGATTCTTTTAACGTTGACGGTCTTGCGCACGAAGTTTGAGTTGTTTGGACTGGATATGCAGGCTGGCACGCACCAGCAGTTCGCGGTCATCCTCGCGGATCCGCACATAGTCGAGCATCACGTGGGTGCCGTGCTCGCTCGGCTCCAGCTGCTTGACCTGGCCGTAGCAGTAGATGGCGGAGGCCTCTTCGCGCAGGAAGATCTTGAGCCGCACTATCTGGTGCAGGTGCGGCACCTCGCCGTGGCCCTGGCGCGGATGCAGATAGGTCAGCTGACCGGCACCAAAGCGCAGGGTGTGGAAGCGATGTTCCGGGTGATCCTGTACCGACAGCACATAGCCCATGATCATATCGATCTTGCGCGACTGCTGGTTGATGATCTCCACCAGATCGTGCATCGAATCGTTCTGATTGCGGATCAGGCGGCTGGTCACCATGTCGATGGAGGTAATGGCGGAGGCGATGCGAAAGGGTTCGGGCAGCTCGGCCTCCAGTGCTTCCAGCGAGGGCAGATGAAAGTCACCGGGCATGGGGATCACATTGACCGGTGTGGCATGGGT
Source organism: Aeromonas sp. CD (assembly GCF_033349375.1). NCBI lineage: Bacteria > Pseudomonadati > Pseudomonadota > Gammaproteobacteria > Aeromonadales > Aeromonadaceae > Aeromonas > Aeromonas sp. CD. The sequence continues at coordinate 2,676,249 of NZ_CP137631.1, read as the reverse complement.
GACACTGAAGAACTGTTCCTGCATGGAGGCTATCCCTTGTTGTCATAGACGGTTTCCCTTTATTATCCGGTATCTTATTTTGTTGGCAATGTAGATATCCTTGAAGACTGGACTTTTTCAGCCACTGTCGCTGGCCATCGGCCTGCGTTATGCAGGCTCGCGACGCAGCAATCGCTTCGTTTCATTTATCTCCCTGTTTTCCACTTTCGGCATCGCCATCGGGGTCGCCGCCCTGATGGTGGTCATCTCGGTGATGAACGGTTTTGAAGGGCAGCTCAAGGGCCGCATCCTCGGGGTGATCCCCCATGTGGTGGTGACCAGCCCGGCGGGGCGCATCGATGCCGCGCCGCAGGGCCTGCCCGATCTGGCCAGGCTGCCGCACGTGATTGCCCATGCCCCCATGCTCGACAGCGAAGGCATGCTGCAAAGCCCCGGTCAGCTCACCGGCGTCAGCGTGCAGGGCATCGATCCCGCCCAGTGGCCCAAGGACGACATCCTGCACGCCCAGATGCAGATGGGGCGTCTGGACAGCCTGCAGGCGGGCGAATACCACATAGTGCTGGGGCAGGGGGTGGCCAATCGCCTCAAGGTCTCCATGGGCGACCAGGTCCGTCTGATCCTGACCGAAGGCACCCGCTTCACCCCGTTTGGTCGGGTGCCGGCCCAGCGCCTCTTCACCGTCTCCGGCATCTTCGGGGTCGGTGCCGACGTGGACAGTCAGGTCGCCCTGATTGCGCTGGGGGATGCCCAGCGCATGCTGCGGTTGCCTGCGGATCAGGTGGGCGGCATCCGCCTCTGGCTGGATGACCCCTTCGCCGCCGACGAGGTGGTGAAAACGGCGCTGCCGGACGGCCTGGAGTGGCAGGACTGGCGCCGCGAGCGCGGCGAGCTGTTCCAGGCGGTGGCCATGGAAAAACGGATGATGGGGCTGATGCTGGTGCTGATCATCGCGGTCGCCACCTTCAACATCCTCTCCGCCCTGGTGATGGTGGTGACCGACAAGGAAGGGGAGGTGGCCATCCTGCGCACCATGGGTATGAGCGAGGCCGGCATCGTCAAGATCTTCATGGTGCTGGGGGCCTCCAGCGGCGTCATCGGCGCCCTGTTCGGCGGTCTGGCGGGACTGGCACTCTCCATGGGGCTCAACCCCTTGCTCGATGCGGTGGGGCTCAACCTCTACATGACGGCCGGCGGCTCGGGCCTGCCGGTCATCGTCGAACCCGCCCAGGTCGTGACCATTTTGCTGGGCGCCGTGCTGCTCAGCTTCAGCGCCACCCTCTACCCGGCGGCCCGTGCGGCCCGGGTCAAACCGGCCGAGGCGCTGCGTTATGAATAATTCATCTTCTGTTGTTACTGGTGCCGGTGTTGCTGCCGGCGCCGGCGTTGTTACAGGTGCAAGTGGAGCCTCCTTTATGAATCAATCCGTCTCCTGCGAGCCGCTGCTGCGCTGTCAGGCCCTCAACCATGTCTACAAAGAGGGCGATCTGGAGACCCAGGTACTCAAGGGCATCGATCTTAGCGTGGCGCCCGGTGAGATGCTGGCGGTGGTGGGCAGCTCGGGCTCCGGCAAGACCACCCTGCTGCACCTGATGGGGGCGCTCGACAACCCCTCCAGCGGCGCCGTGCTGTTCAAGGGGCAGGACATCCATCGCTGGGACAGCCGTACCCAGGCGAAGTTTCGCAATCAGGAGCTGGGTTTCGTTTACCAGTTCCACCACCTGCTTTCCGAGTTCACCGCGCTGGAAAATGCCGCCATGCCGCTGCTGATCGCCGGTGAATCGGTGAAGAGCGCGACCGACAAGGCGAGCCGGATGCTGGGGCGGGTAGGGCTCTCCCACCGTCTCAACCACAGACCGTCCGAGCTCTCCGGTGGCGAGCGCCAGCGGGTGGCCATCGCCCGTGCCCTGGTCAACGAGCCCAGCCTGGTGCTGGCGGACGAGCCCACTGGCAACCTGGATCACGCCAGCGCCACCGCCGTCTATGAGCTGCTCTGCGAGCTCAACCGCGAGCTCGGCACCGCGTTCGTGGTGGTGACCCACGATCTCAGCCTGGCAGCCAAGCTCCATCGCCGGGTGACCCTGGTGAGCGGCGTGATGGCGGAGGTCGCCTGATGTTCAAACCGCTGCCCCTGTTTCTGGGCCTGCGTTACAGCCGCTCCCGCCGTCGCAACGGTTTCATCGCCTTTATTTCCGCCTCCTCCCTCATCGGCATCGCCCTCGGGGTGATGGCGCTGATCCTGGGGCTCTCCGCCATGAACGGCTTTGAGCGGGAGCTTAAAAACAGGGTGCTCTCCGTGGTGCCCCACGGCGAGCTGATGGGGATGGAGGCACCACTCCCCAACTGGCCCAAGCTGCGGGACTACCTGCTGGCCCAGCCCGGAGTGGAGGCTGCCGCCCCGGTGATCCGGCTCGACGGCCTGCTGGAGCACGGCAGTGCCCTCAAGGGACTGCAGGTGCGCGCCGTGCTGCCGGAGCTCGAAGCCAATCTGTCCGATGCGGGCAACTACATGACGGGCCGCGGTCTGCGCGAGCTGGAAGCCGGCGAGCACGGCCTCATCCTCGGCAAGACCATCGCCGACAAGCTGGGGGTCAAGATAGGGGACACTGTCACCCTGCTGCTGCCCCAGGGCGGCGATGCCGCCGGCATCAAGAACCCGAAGCGTGAGTCTCTCAAGGTGGTGGGGCTGCTCGAGATCGGTGGCCAGCTGGACGGTGTGCTCGGCTTCATGCATCTGGCGGATGCCCAGGCCATCACCGGCATGGGCAGCGCGGTGGAGGGCTTCAGCCTCAAGGTGAACGACGTGCTCAAGGCGCAGTCCATCACGGTGGCGGCCGCCCAGAAGTTCCCGCACTACGTCTACATCAGCAGCTGGATGAGCCGCCAGGGCTATCTCTATCAGGACATCCAGATGGTGCGCACCGTGATGTACGTGGTGATGCTGATGGTGGTGGCGGTGGCCTGTTTCAACATCGTCTCCACCCTGGTGATGGCGGTGAACGAGAAGCGCAGCGAAATCGCCATCTTGAAGACCATGGGGGCGAGCCCGGGCCAGATCCGGCTCACCTTCGTCATTCAGGGAATGGTAAACGGGGTGGCGGGTGCCTTGCTCGGCGCCCTGCTGGGCGGCCTGCTCTCCAGCAAGCTGACCCAGATCCTGGGGGTCATCGAGAAGCTCATTGGCCATCGCTTCCTCAACCCGGACATCTACTTCATCGACTTCCTGCCGACCGAGCTGCACATGCAGGACTTGCTCATCGTGACTGGCGCTGCCATCCTGATGAGCCTGCTGGCCACCCTCTACCCCGCCTGGCGGGCGAGCGGGCTGGTGCCGTCCCGCGAGTTGGGGCACTGATAGGCGGCATCTGTCTGCTGATAAAAATGAAGGGCCCGCCGGTGCAAACCGGCGGGCCCTTCCGTTTGGGGTATCTGGCGGGTTCAGTGGGCGTTGAGTTCATCCAGCGGCAGCGAGAAGCTCGCCACGAAAATGTCGATGAAGTAGCGCATCTCGTCGCTCATCCGGGCCGCCAGCATCTGCTCGAGGCGCTTGCGTGCCGGCTCGAACTCCCGGTTGCCGGCATTGATCTCTTCCAGGCACTTGGTATAGGCGCAGAGGGTGTCGGCATCCTTCACCAGCCTGGCCAGTTCGCCATCCTGAGCTGCCGAATCGAGCAGCGGGCGAAAATCCTCGACCAGCTCCGGCGGCAACATGCCGAGCAGGCGCTGCTCGGCGGCCAGCTCAATCTTCTTGTATTCGCGGGCAATCTCGGGATTGAAGTACTTGACCGGGGTGGGCAGATCGCCGGTCAGCACTTCGCTGCTGTCGTGATAGAGGGCCATGACGGCGGCGCGATCGGCATCCACGCTGCCACCAAAGAGCCGGTTTTTGATGAGGCCGAGGGCGTGGGCCACCATGGCCACCTGCAGACTGTGCTCGGCGATGTTCTCGGGCTGGATGTTGCGCATCAGCGGCCAGCGGTAGATGAGCTTCATGCGGGCGAGATTGGCGAAGAAGTGGCTGGGCAGCATGGATGACCTCGAAGAGTGGCAATGAAAAAGGGCAGACCCTAGTCTGCCCTTTTTTGCGGCTGGCGGCATCGCCTTCAGCGAATATAACGGCCGGATTCGGCCTCCTGATTGGTGACGATCATCTGGCCGATGGGGGCCAGGCTGATGAGCGCCAGCTTGAGGTGCTGGATGCCGAACGGGATGCCGACGATGGTGACGAAGCAGGCCAGCGCCGAGGCGATGTGGCCGATGGCCAGCCAGATCCCGATCAGCACGAACCAGATGATGTTGCCAATCAGCCCCATGGTACCGGTACCCATGTCGCTCAGACCGGTCATGGTCTTGCGGTTGACCGCCTGCTTGCCGAACGGGAAGAAGGTGAAGGTGCCGATGACGAAACAGGCACGTCCCCAGGGGATCCCGATGAGGGAGATAAAACAGATCAGCCCGGCCAGCCACCAGGCCAGCCCCATGAAGACGCCTCCCAGTACGAACCAGAGCAGATTGAACAAGAAGCGGAAAAAGGCCATGTCGGTGACTCCAGACTTATCAAGATGGCTGCCACCATAACGAGCGATGGTCATGGACGCAATGGTTGAAGGGGCGGGGTGGACAATTTGGGTCGCAGGGGGTGAAAAGAGACCGCGATGGAGGGATATGAGGTGAAAAAGTAGGCTCTTGCACGAAAAAAGGTGAGCAAGTGCAAATTCTTGCGGCTTGTGTGCTTGAAGTCGGCCCCGCTATTCCCCATATAAGGGGCAGTTTGGCGGGAATTGTGCCATCCCCTGCCCGGTTGGGGGACGTGTGGCTCGACTCGATCAAAGTGCGCCGCTATAATGTCGCGTCATATTTTCTCATCACAAAGACAGTCGTTGTCTTTATAAACAGGAAGACTCCGGGCTTTGCCCAGGGGCAATAAAGGGTCAGCACGCAGTGCTGAGTTGAACGAGGTAGAAGAATGCAAGTTTCTGTAGAGACAACCCAGGGTCTGGAACGCCGTCTTACCATCACCGTACCGGCCGCTACCGTTGACGCCGCCGTGCGCAAAGAATTGAACGGCCTGGCCAAAACCCGTCGCATCGACGGTTTCCGTCCTGGCAAGGCTCCGGTTGCCATCATCAAGAAGATGTTCGGCGCCATGGCTCATGCTCGCGTTGCTGACGAAATGATGCAGAGCAACTTCATCAAGGCCATCATCGAAAACAAACTGAGCCCGGCCGGTGCCCCGACCATGGATCCGAAAGAGATCCAGGAAGGTCAGGACTTCGAATTCACCGCGACCTTCGAAGTGTACCCTGAGTTTGAAGTGGCTGGCCTCGAGACCATCAAGGTCGAGAAACCGGTTGCTACCGTGAAGGATGAAGATCTGGCCAACATGATCGACACCCTGCGCAAGCAGCACGCTACTTGGAGTGAAGTGGACGCCGCCGCTGCTGATGGCATGCGTGTGACCATGGACTTCGTCGGTTCCATCGACGGTGAAGAGTTCGACGGCGGCAAGGCCGAAGGCTTCAACCTGGTTTTGGGTGCCGGTCGCATGATCCCGGGCTTCGAAGACGCCATCATGGGCAAGAAAGCAGGCGACGAGTTCACCATCGACGTGACCTTCCCGGCTGACTACCACGCTGAAAACCTGAAAGGCAAAGCCGCCAAGTTCGCTTCCAAGCTGAACAAGGTTGAAGAGCAGATCCTGCCTGAGCTGACCGAAGAGTTCGTCAAGCGTTTCGGCATCGAGAGCGGCAACGTTGAAGAGCTGAAAGCCGAAGTGCGCAAGAACATGGAGCGCGAACTGGCTCAAGCCCTGAAAAACAGCGTGAAAGAGCAGGTTCTGAACGGTCTGGTTGAAGCCAACCAGATCGATCTGCCGAAGGCTGCCGTTGCTCAGGAAATCGATGCCCTGCGTCAGCAGGCGCTGCAGCGTTTCGGCGGCTTCCAGGGCGGCAACGCTCCTGAACTGCCGGCCGAGCTGTTCCAGGGTCAGGCCGAGCGTCGTGTACGCGTAGGTCTGCTGCTGGGTGACGTGATCCGTACCAACGAGATCAAGGCTGATGAAGCACGCGTCAACAGCATCATCGAATCCATGGCCACTGCCTACGAAGATCCGAAGGAAGTGATCGAGTACTACCAGAAGAACGAACAGATGCTGAACGGCGTTCGCAACCTGGCAGTCGAAGATCAAGCCATCGACCTGATCCTGTCCAAGGCTCAGGTGACCGAGAAGGAAGTTGCATTTGACGAAGTGATCAACAAGTCCGGTGCCGCTGCCTAAGAACATTTGACTTAAGGTCAAGACTGTTAAGTATAATGGCTCGTGTGATCTCCACTCGGGCCATTTTATTTTAGGGACAATGCCTTATGTACAAGAACTATAACGATGTGACTGAATCCCCACGCAATGCGCTCATCCCGATGGTGGTAGAGCAAACCGCGAAAGGGGAGCGTTCCTACGACATCTATTCTCGTCTGCTGAAGGAGCGGGTGATCTTCCTGACCGGTCAGGTTGAAGATCACATGGCGAATCTGGTGGTGGCTCAGCTGCTGTTCCTGGAATCTGAAAATCCGGATCAGGACATCAGCATCTACATCAACTCTCCGGGTGGGGCCGTCACGGCCGGTATGTCCATTTATGACACCATGCAGTTCATCAAGCCGGACGTCAGCACGGTGTGCATGGGGCAGGCCTGCTCCATGGGTGCCTTCCTGCTGGCCGGTGGTGCCAAGGGCAAGCGTTTCTGCCTGCCCAATGCCCGCGTGATGATCCACCAGCCGCTGGGCGGTTTCCAGGGCCAGGCATCTGATATCCAGATCCATGCCCAGGAGATCCTGAAGATCAAGAATACCCTGAACGAGCGTCTGGCCTTCCATACCGGTCAGGACATGGCCACCATCGAGCGTGACACCGACCGTGACAACTTCATGTCGGCCGAGCAGGCCGTGGCCTATGGTCTGGTTGACGGTGTCCTGAGCCGCCGCGGCTGAGCGACGAGCTAGCCCGTACCATCGTCGAGGGCATCATCTGGTTTGATGATGCCCTCAATCGGCAGATCAGGCATGGGCAGGGTGTTCCGGACTGTTGTAAACTCAACAGGACAATCCATCCTCTATTGATAAAACGAGGTTGCTGAATGACAGAAAAACGCAAGGGTGAGGGTGATAAGCTGCTCTACTGCTCTTTTTGCGGCAAAAGCCAGCATGAAGTGCGCAAGCTGATCGCTGGCCCTTCCGTCTACATATGTGATGAGTGTGTCGAGCTGTGTAACGACATCATCCGCGAAGAGATCCGCGAGATCTCGCCCAAGCGCGATGGTAGCGAGCTGCCGACCCCTCATGAAATCCGCGCTCATCTGGATGACTATGTGATCGGGCAGGAGTACGCCAAGAAGGTGCTGGCGGTAGCCGTCTACAACCACTACAAGCGGCTGCGCAGCGGCAGCGAGTCCGGTGGTGTGGAGCTGGGCAAATCCAACATCCTGCTGATCGGTCCGACCGGCAGCGGCAAGACCCTGCTGGCTGAAACCCTGGCTCGTCTGCTGGACGTTCCCTTCACCATGGCCGACGCCACCACCCTGACCGAAGCCGGTTATGTGGGCGAGGACGTGGAGAACATCATCCAGAAGCTGCTGCAAAAGTGCGACTACGACGTGGAAAAGGCCCAGCGCGGCATCGTCTACATCGACGAGATCGACAAGATCTCCCGCAAGTCGGACAACCCCTCCATCACCCGCGACGTGTCCGGGGAAGGGGTGCAGCAGGCCCTGCTCAAGCTGATCGAAGGGACCATCGCTTCCGTGCCGCCGCAAGGTGGCCGCAAGCACCCGCAGCAGGAATTCTTGCAGGTTGATACCTCCAAGATCCTGTTCATCTGCGGTGGCGCCTTTGCCGGTCTGGACAAGGTGATCGAGCAGCGCTCCGTCAAGGGCACCGGTATCGGCTTTGGTGCCGAGGTCAAGTCCAAGAGCGCCAAGGCGACCCTGAGCGAGAGCTTTGCCAAGGTGGAGCCGGAAGATCTGATCAAATACGGTCTGATCCCCGAGTTCATCGGCCGTCTGCCGGTGGTTGCGACCCTGACCGAGCTGGACGAGGCTGCCCTCATCCAGATCCTGAAAGAGCCGAAGAACGCGCTGACCAAGCAATATGCCGCGCTGTTCGATCTGGAAGGGGTGGAGCTGGAGTTCCGTGACGACGCGTTGAACGCCATTGCCCGCAAGGCGATGGAGCGTAAAACCGGCGCCCGCGGTCTGCGTTCCATCGTGGAAGCCGTGCTGCTCGATACCATGTATGACCTGCCGTCGCTGGACGGTGTCAGCAAGGTGGTGATCGACGAAACCGTGATCAAAGGGGACTCCGCGCCCTTGATGATCTACGAAAATCCCGAGACCCAGGCCGCCGCATCAGAGTAAATGTCTGATTTTTAATCAAATGAAAGGGGCTTTTTGCCCCTTTCATGCTTTTTGCGGTTTCGGCGATTGAATCTCATCTAAGCGCCCCCATATACTCAGCCAAGCGCTTTGCCAACGGTATAACAAGCCGAGAGGACATATATGAACCTAGAGCGTTCAGAACGCATCGAGATTCCCGTCCTGCCTCTTCGTGACGTGGTGGTTTACCCCCACATGGTCATTCCACTCTTTGTGGGGCGGGAAAAATCCATTCGCTGTCTGGAAGCGGCCATGGAGCAGGACAAGAAAGTTCTGCTGGTGGCCCAGAAGGATGCGTCAACCGATGAGCCGACGGTGGAGGAGATCTTCTCTGTCGGGACAGTGGCCAATATTCTACAGATGCTCAAGCTGCCCGATGGCACCGTCAAGGTGCTGGTGGAAGGGGGCCAGCGTGCCCGTCTTGAGCGGATGATCGACGACCGGGACTTTTTCGTTGGCGAGGCGCAGTACATCGCCTCCAAGGCGATTGAGGAGAAGGACCAGGATGTGCTGGTGCGCTCCGCCATCGGTCAGTTCGAAGGCTATATCAAGCTCAACAAGAAGATCCCGCCCGAGGTGCTCACCTCGATTTCGGCGATCGACGATGCGGCGCGCCTGGCCGATACCATGGCCGCCCACATGCCGCTCAAGCTCGAAGACAAGCAGAAGGTGCTGGAAATCGCCTCCGTGTCCGAGCGCATCGAGTTTCTGATGGCCATGATGGAGTCGGAGATTGACCTGCTGCAGGTCGAGAAACGCATCCGCTCCCGGGTCAAGAAACAGATGGAGAAGAGCCAGCGCGAGTACTATCTCAACGAGCAGATGAAGGCCATCCAGAAAGAGCTGGGTGAGCTGGAAGACAGTCCGGATGAGTTCGAAGCCCTCAATCGCAAGATTGAAGAGGCCGGCATGCCGGAAGATGCCCGTGAGAAGGCGCAGGCCGAGCTCGCCAAGCTGAAGATGATGTCGCCCATGTCGGCCGAGGCCACTGTGGTGCGCAGCTACGTCGACTGGATGGTACAGGTGCCGTGGAAGGCGCGCTCCAAGGTCAAGAAAGACCTGGGCAAGGCGCAAGAGGTGCTGGATGCCGATCACTATGGCCTGGAGAAGGTCAAGGATCGCATTCTCGAGTATCTGGCGGTGCAGGCGCGCGTCAACAAGCTCAAGGGGCCGATCCTCTGTCTGGTAGGGCCTCCCGGCGTGGGCAAGACCTCGCTCGGTCAGTCCATCGCCAAGGCGACCGGCCGCAAATACGTACGCATGGCGCTGGGCGGCGTGCGTGACGAGGCGGAGATCCGCGGTCACCGCCGTACCTATATCGGTTCCATGCCCGGCAAGCTCATCCAGAAGATGGCGAAAGTCGGCGTGAAGAACCCGCTGTTCCTGCTCGATGAAATCGACAAGATGAGCTCGGACATGCGTGGCGATCCCGCGTCTGCCCTGCTGGAAGTGCTGGATCCCGAGCAGAACAACAGCTTCAACGATCACTATCTGGAAGTGGATTATGACCTGTCGGACGTGATGTTCGTGGCCACCTCCAACTCCATGAACATCCCGGGTCCGCTGCTGGACCGGATGGAAGTGATCCGCCTTTCCGGTTACACCGAAGATGAGAAGCTCAACATCGCCAAGCAGCATCTGGTCTCCAAGCAGATCCAGCGCAACGGCCTGAAAGAGTCCGAGATCACCATCGAGGATTCCGCTCTGGTCGGGGTGATCCGCTACTACACCCGCGAGGCGGGGGTGCGTAGCCTGGAGCGCGAGATCTCCAAGATTTGTCGCAAAGCGGTCAAGCGCATCCTGCTGGACAAGAGCATCAAGCATGTTCAGGTCAATCAGGCCAACCTCAAGGAGTTCCTCGGGGTGCAGCGCTTTGACTACGGCAAGGCCACCGACCAGAACCAGGTGGGTCAGGTGTGTGGTTTGGCGTGGACCGAGGTGGGGGGCGATCTGCTCACCATCGAGACCACCAACATGCCGGGCAAGGGCAAGCTCACCTACACAGGTTCCCTCGGGGATGTGATGCAGGAGTCCATCCAGGCCGCCATGACGGTGGTTCGGGCCCGTGCCGAGAAGCTGCGTATCAATGCCGACTTCTACGAGAAGCGCGATATTCACGTGCACGTACCGGAAGGGGCGACCCCGAAAGACGGTCCGAGCGCCGGTATCGCCATGTGTACCGCCCTGGTCTCCAGCTTGACCGGTAATCCGGTTCGTGCTGATGTGGCCATGACGGGGGAGATCACCCTGCGCGGCGAAGTGCTGCCGATTGGCGGTCTCAAAGAGAAGCTGCTGGCCGCCCATCGCGGTGGCATCAAGCGGGTGCTGATCCCGAAAGAGAACGAGCGTGACCTCGAGGAGATCCCGGACAACGTCAAACAAGACCTTGAAATCTATCCTGTTCGCTGGATTGACGAGGTGCTGGAACTGGCGTTGCAGGACAATCCGCAAGGGTTTGAGCGCGTTTCTGTCGTGTAAATGTTGATGCGCCGCAAATTTGGCGCATTCGGGGGGTGGTTAAGGCTTGCATGCGCCGGATAACGGAAGTAGCCTTGACCACCGATCGGGTACTCATGATGAGTCGCAATGCGTGATGTGGCGCGGGTTTGCGCTAGATTGTCACTTGCAACTGATCAGGAGGCTTGCTATAAAACCTCCACTTGTTGTGGCCAGGGAAATCGGCGCCGCAGCGATGTTCGATAAAAGGGGAATATAAGAGTGAATAAATCTCAACTGATTGACAAGATTGCAGACGGTGCTGATATCTCCAAAGCCGCTGCTGGCCGTGCGCTGGATGCTTTCATTGACGCCGTGGGTGAAGCCCTGAAAGAGGGTGACCAGGTTGCTCTGGTGGGTTTCGGTACTTTCGCCGTGCGCGAGCGTGCTGCCCGTTCTGGCCGTAACCCGCAAACTGGCGCGACCATCGAAATCGCCGCTGGTAAAGTTCCTGCCTTCAAAGCCGGTAAGGCCCTGAAAGACGCTGTCAACTAAGCCGGGCGCTGATATCACATCGGCCACCGTCCTTGGTCACAGACCAGACAAGTGAGAGGGCTCTCCCTCATACTGATTGACCAAGGCGCATCGCAATCGGTGCGCCTTTTCATTATTTACGCCCATCGAGTTCGGGAGCATAAGTACAAACATGATGTTGGATAAACTACGCGAAGGGGCGCAGGGCAAGGTAGCCAAGGTTATCTTGGGCCTGATCATCCTCTCCTTTGCCTTGGCCGGTGTAGGTAGCTACCTCAACGGCCCGGCTCGTACCGCCCCCGCCACCGTCAACGGCAATGACATCAGCTCCGCTGCGCTGGAAAATGCCTATCGCAACGAGCGGGCCCGCATGGAATCCCAAATGGGGGAGTCTTTCAGCCAGTTGGCCGCCAATCCTGACTACATGAAGCAGTTCCGCCGTGGCGTGCTGGACCGTCTGATCGATCAGGCCCTGTTCGACAGCAAGGCCCGTGAACTGGGTCTGCGCGTCAGCGATGAGCAGATCAAGCAGGCCATCGTCGCCATGCCCGAGTTTGCCGAAGATGGCAAGTTCAACAACGATCGCTATCTGCAGCTGATCCGCCGCGCCGGCATGACCCCGGAGATGTTCCGTGACTCCCTGCGTCAGGACATGGTTCGCCAGCAACTGATGGGCGCCCTGCTGGGCACCGAATTTGCACTCAAGGGTGAAGCCGAGCAACTGGACAAGCTCTACAACCAGACTCGCGATCTGCGTCTGGTGCGCCTGGCCGCATCTGCCTACCTGGGGGACGTGAAAGTCTCCGATGAAGAGGTGGAGCAGTACTACAAGGCCAACAGCAGCCACTTCATGAATGATGAGCAGGTCAAGGTTGACTATCTGCTGCTGGACGCTGCCGCCCTTGGCAAAGACGTCAAGGTGAGCGAGCAGGATGCCCAGGATTACTACGATCAGCACCAGGATCTGTTCCAGCGTGCCGAGCGTCGTCATGTGGCTCATATCCTGATCCCGTTCGGCAAGGACGAGAAAGCCGCCGAGCAGAAGGCCGAGGCCGTGCTGGCCAAAGCCAAGGCCGGTGACGATTTCGCCGCGCTGGCCAAGGCCGACTCTTCCGATACCTTCTCCGCCAAAAAAGGCGGCGAGCTGGATTGGTTCGAGAAAGGGGTGATGGATCCGGCGTTCGAGAAGGCCGCGTTTGCGCTGGCCAAGGCCGGCGATCTCTCCAGCGTGGTGAAGAGCCCGTTTGGTTTCCACGTCATCAAGCTGCTGGGGGTTGAACCGGCCCAGACCAAGCCGTTTGCCGATGTGAAAGCAGAGACCATCAGCCGTCTGCAGGCAGACAAGGCCAAGGAGCTGTTCTTTGCCGAGCAGCAGAAGATGGCCGACAGCAGCTTCGAGAACCCGGATTCGCTGGACTTGACCGCCGACACCATGGGTCTGAAGGTGCAGTCCACCGGTTACTTCAGCCAGGCTGATGCGCCGGCACCGCTGAACGATCCCAAGGTGGTCTCCGCCGCCTTCTCCGAGCAGCTGCGCGATGACAACACCAACTCCGACGTGATCGAGCTGGCGGATGGCAAGGCGCTGGTCATGCACATCACCGGTCACCAGCCGAAAGCGGCCAAACCGCTGGCGGAGGTGAAAGACCAGGTGATTGCAGCCATCAAGCACGACAAGGCCAGTGAAGTGGCCCGTGGCAAGGCGCAGGGTCTGCTGGACAAGCTCAAGGCTGGCGAGAATATCCAGGCCGAGCTGACCGCGCTGGGTCTGAAGGTGGAGAATCATGACGGGGTAGCCCGCTTCGCTCAGGATCTGGATCAGAACCTGGTGGCGCAGGCCTTCCGCATGCCTCATCCGATCGACGGCAAGCCGAGCGTCGAGCTGGTGACCGAAGCCAATGGCGACCGCGTGGTGGTGGCCCTGGACAAGGTGACTGTCGCCAAGGAGCCGTCTGGCATGGCCAAGCTGCTGCAAGGCCAGCTGGGTCAGGGCAAGGCTCAGGTGAGCTACAAGTCTCTCATCGACGAGCTGCGCAAGTCTGCCAAGATCGAGTACTTCACCGATGTGGAAGCCACGGTCGAATAAGTCGAACCGACCCCAATCCATGTGAAAACGGCCCCTTGATGGGGCCGTTTCTTTTTCTGCAAGGTGGTATCCGGTCTCCTTTCTGGCGGAATGACAACCCGGTCCTGGCAGGGGGAAGGGGATATGACGCTCGGGATGATCCGTATCGTCCGGCAGATATCGCAGGCATAAAAAAACCGGCACTCAGGTGCCGGTTTTCATTGACGGGATATGCGGGCAGGAGGGGGTTACACCACACCCTGAGTACGCAGGTAATCCTCATAGGTGCCACCGAAGTCGCGGATGCCGTCTTCAGTCAGCTCCAGGATGCGGGTCGCCAGGGAGGAGACGAATTCGCGGTCGTGGGAGACGAAGATCAGGGTGCCCTTGTACATCTCCAGCGCCAGGTTCAAGGATTCGATGGATTCCATGTCCAGGTGGTTGGTCGGCTCATCCATGATCAGGATGTTGGGGCGCTGCATCATCAGCTTGCCGAACAGCATGCGGCCCTGCTCACCACCGGAGAGCACCTTGACCGGCTTCTTGATGTCGTCCTGGGAGAACAGCAGACGGCCCAGTACGGAGCGTACCGCCTGCTCGTCTTCGTTCTCCTGTTTCCACTGGGCCATCCAGTCGAACACGTTGAGATCGGTGTCGAAGTCCTCGGCGTGATCCTGGGCGTAGTAACCGATCTGGGCGTTTTCGGACCACTTGATGGTGCCGGTGTCCGGTGCCAGCGCGCCCACCAGGGTTTTGATCAGGGTGGATTTACCGATCCCGTTGGTACCCAGAATGGCGACCTTCTCGCCCACTTCCAGCATCATGTTGAGGCCCTTGAACAGCGGAGCCTCGCCATAGCCTTTGGATACGCCTTCGATCTCCAGGATGTTGCGGTAGAGCTTCTTCTCCTGCTCGAAGCGGATGAAGGGGTTCTGCCGGCTGGAGACCTTCACTTCCTCAATCTTGATCTTGTCGATCTGCTTGAGGCGGGAGGTGGCCTGGCTGGACTTGGAGGCGTTGGCGCTGAAGCGCGACACGAAGGATTGCAGATCGGCGATCTGGGCCTTCTTCTTGGCGTTGTCGGCCAGCAGGCGCTCACGGGCCTGGGTGGCGGCCGTCATGTACTCGTCGTAGTTGCCCGGGTAGACGCGCAGCTCGCCGTAGTCCAGATCCGCCATGTGGGTGCAGACGGAGTTCAGGAAGTGACGGTCGTGAGAGATGATGATCATGGTGCTCTCGCGATCGTTGAGCACCTGTTCCAGCCAGCGAATGGTGTTGATGTCCAGGTTGTTGGTCGGTTCGTCCAGCAACAGGATGTCGGGGTTGGAGAAGAGGGCCTGTGCCAGCAGCACCCGCAGTTTCCAGCCCGGTGCCACTTCGCTCATCGGGCCGTTGTGCTGCTCGATGGGAATGCCGGCACCCAGCAGCAGCTCGCCTGCGCGGGATTCGGCGGTATAGCCGTCATACTCGGCGACCAGGCCTTCCAGCTCGGCGGCCTTCATGTAGTCGTCGTCGGTCGCTTCCAGGTTGGCGTAGATGGCATCGCGCTCGGCGATGGCGGCCCACAGCTCGGTGTGACCCATCATGACCACGTCCAGTACGCGCATCTCTTCGTAGGCGAACTGATCCTGACGCAGCTTACCGATACGCTCGTTGACGTCCAGGCTCACATTACCGCCAGTGGGCTCCAGATCGCCGCCGAGGATCTTCATAAAGGTGGACTTGCCACAGCCGTTGGCACCGATAAGGCCGTAGCGGTTGCCGCCGCCAAACTTGACGCTGATGTTCTCAAACAGCGGCTTGGCGCCGAACTGCATGGTGATGTTGTTACTCGAAAGCACTGGAATGTCCCGGTTGGTCTGTCAAATGGCGCGCATTATGGCACAGATCCCCCGAAAGTTTTAGCAAGAACTGTGATCCGGGCCTATTGCAGGGGGGATAGAGAGGGTGGTGTTGTGTGCTCGCGCACCCTGGCGGCGATGGCCGCATCGATCCTATTGCAACGGGTGCTGACTACTGCCTCTCGACATGAAAAAAGCCGGCCCAGGGGCCGGCTTGCAACCGTCAATCGAAGGTTCAGTGGGCGCTGGCGCTGGCTGCCCCCAGTCCGGTCTGGGAGCGGACAAACTGCGGGAAGAACTTGGCGTGCTCGTCGAGCGCATTTTGTGACTTGTCGGTGACCGAGAACAGCCAGATCCCGACGAAGGCCACCGCCATGGAGAAGAGGGCGGGGTACTCGTAGGGGAAGATGGCCTGGGCATGGCCCAGCACCTTCACCCACACGGTCGGGCCCAGGATCATCAGGCTGACCGCACTCACCAGCCCCAGCCAGCCGCCGTAGACGGCGCCGCGAGTGGTCAGGCGAGACCAGAACATGGAGAGGAACAGCACCGGGAAGTTGCAGCTGGCGGCGATGGAGAAGGCGAGCCCCACCATGAAGGCGATGTTCTGCTTCTCGAACAGGATGCCGAGACCGATGGCGACCACCCCCAGCACCACAGTGGTGTACTTGGAGACGCGCAGCTCGTCGGCTTCGTTGGCCTTGCCCTTCTTGATGACGCTGGCATAGAGATCGTGGGAGACCGCCGAGGCACCGGCCAGGGTCAGCCCGGCCACCACCGCCAGTATGGTGGCAAACGCCACGGCGGAGATGAAGCCGAGGAACAGGCTGCCGCCCACCGCATCGGCCAGGTGAATGGCAGCCATGTTGGTGCCGCCCAGCAGGGCGCCGGTGGCGTCCTTGAAGTCCGGGTTGGTGCTGACCAGCAGGATGGCGCCAAAGCCGATGATGAAGGTCAGGATGTAGAAGTAGCCGATGAAGCCGGTGGCGTAGAACACGCTCTTGCGCGCTTCCTTGGCGTCACTCACGGTGAAGAAGCGCATCAGGATGTGGGGCAGGCCGGCGGTGCCGAACATCAGGGCCAGACCCAGCGAGATGGCGGAGATGGGATCGGCGACCAGGCCGCCCGGGCTCATGATGGCGATGCCCTTCTCGTGCACCTTGACCGCTTCACTGAACAGGGTGCCGATGTCGAAGTTGACCGACTTCATCACCATGATGGCCATGAAGCTGGCACCGGAGAGCAGCATCACTGCCTTGATGATCTGCACCCAGGTGGTGGCCAGCATGCCGCCGAACAGCACGTAGAGCACCATCAGAATGCCGACCAGCACCACGGCCACATGGTATTGCAGGCCGAACAGCAGCTCGATCAGTTTGCCGGCGCCCACCATCTGGGCGATCAGGTAGAGGGCGACCACCACCAGCGAGCCGCTGGCGGAGAGGGTGCGCACCTCGGTCTGCTTGAGGCGGTAGGAGGCCACGTCGGCAAAGGTGTACTTGCCGAGGTTGCGCAGCCGCTCCGCGATCAGGAACAGGATGATGGGCCAGCCCACCAGAAAGCCGATGGAGTAGATGAGGCCATCGTAGCCGGAGGTGTAGACCAGCGCGGAGATGCCGAGGAAAGAGGCGGCGGACATGTAGTCACCGGCGATGGCCAGGCCATTCTGGAAGCCGGTGATGCGCCCGCCAGCGGCGTAGTAGTCGGAGGCCGAGCGGTTGCGCTTGGAGGCCCAGTAGGTGATGAACAGGGTGGCCGCCACGAAGATCACGAACATCACGATGGCCGAGATATTGAGCGGTTGGCGATGGACCTCGCCGGTCAGCGCATCGGCTGCCAGCAGGGGGGAGGAGGCCAGCGTGGCCAGCAACAGCAGAGACTTGCCTTTCATGATTGGGCTCCCTTGAGGATCTTCTGGTTCAGTTCGTCAAACTCGCCGTTGGCCCGAAACACATAGATGCCGGTCAACACGAAGGAGGAAAGGATGAGGCCCACCCCGACCGGGATGCCGCGGGTAATGGTGGACCCTTCGCTCAAGGGGGTGCCAAGCCAGCCGGGGGCGAAGGCGATGAGCATGATGAAGGCCAGATAGAGCCCCAGCATCAGGATGGAGAGGGACCAGGCAAAGCGCTGGCGCTTGGCGACCAACTCCTGGAAGTTGGGATCTTGCTGGATCCGAAGATACGGTTGCTGTTCCATTGCAGTGCTCCATGACATTGAGTGTCGACGGTGAATGAAGGGAGGTCCCTACCGAGCAGCAGGGCTGCTCATGTAAGCAAAATGTGAATCAAATGTTATTTATGGACAATTAGACTTTGGGATAAGCCAGTGGCCCGCCCCGGGTGAGGCGCAAGAAGATGAGGGCGGCGGTGATGGCGTCACTCAGGGCGTCGTGAGCGGGCAGGGCCGGCAGGCCCAGGTGGCTGCTGATGGCGGCCAGATGCAGGTCGATGGCGGCATCGGGATAGCGGCGATAGAGGTGATCGTGGTAGAGCCGGCTCACCTCTATCCCCCGTTGCGCCAGGGTCAGCCCCCAGTATCGCTGACAGGCGAGATTGAGGATACGCAGGTCATAGGCGATGTGATACCCCACCAGTTCGCGCGGGCCGATAAAGGCGAGCAGCAGGCGCAGCGCGGCTTCCAGCGTCATGCCCTGTTGCAGATCCTGATGGCGCAGACCGTGGATCACCACCGAGTGTTCGCTCAGGCTGGCCGGCGCTTGCACCCGGATGGACAGCGCCTCGCCGGTCAGCACCCGGTTGCCCTGGATGCGCACCGCGCCGATGGCGACGATCTCGGCCTGGGCGGGATCCAGGCTGGTGGTCTCGAAGTCGAGGGCGACCCACTCGTCGGCGGGTGGGGCGGCATAGAGCGGGGCAAACGCCGGGTCTTGAACACGGCGACCATGCCAATGACGGCGCAGGCGGCTCAACATGGCTATTGCCTCAGACGAAAGTGCAAGGTGAGCCACTGCTGGAACTTCTTCACCTGATGCAGCGCCTGGCGCAGCAGATCCCGCTCGCCGTGGCTAAGATCATTCACCTGCACCCGGCTCTCCCCCTCCTTGAGTTGGCTGCGTAGCCTCAGTCGGATAAAGAGCCTGAACGCCTCCGCCAGATTGTCGCCAAAGCCGGCGCTGAGCCGCCCGGCCGTTACCAGTGCCTCGATCCGTGCCAGGGTAGAGGTCTCCAGAATGGCGGCTTCCAGCGCCAGCATGCGAATGCCGTGTACCAGCGGGAAGAGGCCACCGCGTTTCAGATCCAGTCCCTCCGGCGCCCGTTCCAGACGGCCAAACAGGGTGAGCGGCGCATGAAACGCCACCGCCGGTCGCACCATCTCCGCCAGCAGATCTCCCCGCTCGGCCAGTTGCTCGCGCAATTTGCGCGCGAGAGGAGGAAGCAGGGCGTGATCGCCGGCGATGGGGTGGGCATCGGCCAGGGTGGCGAGCCAGAGCAAGTCTGCTTCACTGGCCTCGACGCAGGCCCGCTCGATCTCCTGCTGCCAGAGCGCCAGAGGCTTCACCCAGGCCGGATTGTTGACCATCACCCGGCCGGGGCAGGGTGGGTAGCCGAGCCGGGCCAGCAGATCGCTGAAGGCGGCCAGGTCGGCCTGCTGGGTCGGCCAGTGCAGGTCGGCGGGCAGGATCAGGGCATTGTCCTGATCGGTTTTGAGGATCTGCTCGCCGCGCCCCTCCGAGCCCAGCATCAGCAGACAGACCCGCTCCTGCACCGCGGGAGGGATCACCAGCGCAAAGGCCTTGGCGATCAGCTGCTCGTTGATGGTGGCGATGAGCTTCATCAAAAAGGCGATGTGGATCCCCTGGCTGAACAGGGAGCGGGTCAGCTGTTGCTGCTCGCGGGCCACCGCTTCCAGCGCCGGCAGGGTGTCGGCGCGGGCGATGCGCAGGGTCAGCACATGGGAGTGGGTGGAGAAGAGGCCGAGCACCTGGGTCAGGTGCAGGATCCCCGCCACGGCCTGCCCCTGCCAGACCACCAGCCGCTTGATGCGATGACGGGTCATCAGCAGCAGGGCGTCGAACAGATAGCTGCCTAGCGGCAGGCCGATGAGCGGGGTTGGATCCAGTACCGCCAGCGGCGTCGTCAGCGGCAGTCCCTTGAGCGTCAGGGCGTGCAGCAGGGTTTTACGGGTCGCCAGACTCAGGCTGCCATCCGTGGCCGGGTAGAGCAGGCAGTCGGTGCCCTTGGCCACCATGGCCTCGGTGGCGGCTAAGAGCGACAGGCGGCTGTCGACGATGAGCGGCGGCTGCAGATGGCTAGGCTCGATGCGGGTCAGGATGAACTCCGCCAGATTCTTCTGCCCCAGCTGGGCGCGCTGCTCCTGCTGTTGTTGCCGCTGTGCCAGGCTGGCGGTGAAGTAGCGGGCGAAGGCGGGGTTGCCCTCGCACAGCTCGATGAAGGTGGCTCTGGGGATCAGCTGGCAGAGCAGATCTTCCAGCGCACTGAACTGGTGGCGGCAGTGGCCGTCGAACTGGGCGCGCACATCGAACAAGTCCCCCTCGCCATAGTCGCCAAACTGGTGATGGGGGCTCGACTCCTCCACCGCCCCCTTGAGGACGAGATAGAGGCCGGGGGGGGCATCGCCCGCCTTGAGCACTGGCTGGCCGGCGCGAAAGTAGCAGATGGAGAGGTGCTGCTCGAGCCGTTGACGCTCCTCTGCGCTCAAGCAGTCAAACGGTGGGCGGGCAAAGTTGAACAGGCTGGTCATGGCAATCCTTGGCCGTTGGCGTCAAGCCAGTCTGACAAAGCGCCGCCTGGCCAGCCAGCCGACTTTAGTCGCACGTGCCTCGGCAGTGGGGAAACCGGGCTCCTCGCTGTACCTGGCGATAACACTCTGATAACGTTGTGGTATGACCAGTGCGAACTCAGGAGAGGGCAGGGGAAAATGGAAAAACCAAGGGTCAAATGCGAGATCCGGGACGGCATCGCCGAGGTAATGCTGGCACGGGGCGACAAGCTCAATGCGCTGGACAGGGCCATGTTCAGCGCCATCGACGGGGTACTCGACCAGCTGCGCCAGCACAAGGGGCTGCGGGCGGTGATCCTGCACGGGGAGGGGCGGGCCTTTTGTGCCGGGCTGGATGTGAAATCCATGCTCAAGCAGCCGGTGGCGGCGCTCGAGATCTTAAAACGCGAGGCGGATGAAGCCACCAACCTGGCCCAGCGGGTGGCCTATGGCTGGCATCAGTTGCCGGTGCCGGTGATCGCCGTGACTCAGGGGGTCTGCTTTGGCGGCGGGTTGCAGATCGCGCTCGGCGCCGACTTTCGCTTCAGCACCCCCGATTGCCGTTTCTCGGTGATGGAGATCAAGTGGGGCATCATCCCCGACATGAGCGGCAGCGTCACCATGCGCAACCTGATGGGGGTGGATACCGCCATGGAGCTGGCCATGAGCGGGCGCGAGCTGCCGGCACCGGAGGCCAAGTCCCTCGGTCTGGTGAGCCGGGTCTGCGACGATCCGCTGGCCGAGGCGCGGGAGTTCGCGAGAACCCTCATCACCAAGTCGCCGGACGCGCTGGCGGGGATCAAGCAGCTCTACAATCAGGCCTGGGCCCGCAGCGACGAGGTGATGCTGAAGGAAGAGACCCGGTTGCAAAAGCAGATCCTGGGACGCCCCAACCAGTGGCGCGCCACCCTCAACAGCCTGTTTCGCTGGCGCCTGCCGTTCGGGCCGCGCCGCAACGCGCTCTGACAGGCAGGGATAAACAAGAAATGGTATCGATCTGGTGCCAAGGCCATTGAGGGCCCCCAGCATCTGATCGAACCGTTCTGGTTTCATTTCCTCATCTGCGGGTTGGGCTCATCGGTGACGCCGGGGCCCAGCAAGTAGGTGCACCCCAGGTAGGTGAAGTTCTCGAAGGGGTCGATGGAACAGAGCTGATACTGGCCGTTCTGGTTCTAGTAGATGAGATCGCGGTTTGGGCAGAGGATGGCGAACAGCTTGAGCTTGCCATTGACTTCTTTGGTGTTGAACGCCAGAACCACGCCGAAGTTTGACCTGCGGTCGTGCTCCGGCCAGATGACGGCAGTGTAATAGGTCGGATCGCAGGACTCAGAGTTTGCCGTGGCAAGACAGGCTGTTGATTTGGATAGAAAAGGGGCAATGCGGGTTTATTGCAAAGTGTGTGGCCAGCGGGGCCGCATTACCAAGACCAACCGACTGAGCGATGATGTTTCGGATGTTTACTGCCAGTGCACTGATGCAGAATGTGGCCACAGCTGGGTGGCCACCTTGTCGTTCGCCCATACCCTAAGCCCCTCGGCCAAGACCACCAACCAGCTGGTACTGAGCTTGATGGGGTCGCTGACGCCAGAGGGGCGGCAGTTGATACTGAAAGGGCTGGGGGCGCAATAGCGCCCCTGTAAGAAAGTGCAGACTGAATGAGATTATGATAATAATCTACATTATTAATAACACTGTATTACTTTTTCGAAAATAAATCATATACCTTTGCACAATGACATGATTCTTTGTTTTGTTATGTGTTGAAGGTTTTCATCCAACAGTGGGTAGATATAGTGATCTAGCATTCTAAATGGAGCTGGAATTATTTTATCTGCAGTCTCAACATGAAATGAAGTATTTGCCTGAATTAAAATGGCACGAGTATTCAGATTAAGGTTGTTGCTCATGTCATTTCCGTTGATGGCAGAAATAAACATATCTCTGGCGGCAGACAAAAAGCTTTCCATTATCGGTTTTTTAAATTCTTTTGATTTAAGTACATCCATAGGGGATACATTGTTTTGATTATCTTTGTAGAGGTTGTTGAAATGTTCTATTGCGAACTTTTTTCCAGCGTCAAAATTCACAACATTCGATATGTCTATAGCTATAAAACCATATTTTGCTAGGTTTTCACCAACCCTGGAATCAATTTGCTTCATAGCGCTCGTGATGTTCTTGCAGATATTTTCTTTGCTGTGAATATACTTGCGCTCGATGGCTAGTTCATTATCTATAATTATGTCGCAAATTGTTCCAAGGTTTATTTTTGACGGCGTGTACATATTTAAAAATCGGCTTGCCATACTAAGTTCAAAAAAATAGTCATTATATTTTTGGTCAAAGTCATCAAAATCAAAATCTTGCGTTATTATGTTTAGTATTTCTTTGTTCGTGAATTAAATATCATGTGCGGGATTGAGAAGGTTGTTTATTGATATATATTTTACAACTATAGGGACTAGTTTATTGCACTGTTCCTCAGATAGATTGTAAAAATTATCAAGATTTTCCTTTATACTCCATAGTTTTGTACTTTTTAAATCTGAACGGGGTCTGACTTTCTTAATCACTGGAGCTAATAAATCTAAAAAAAGAGAGTGCTCTTCTTTGAGTGTATTAATATTTTTTTCATTGTGAATTAATGGCATTTCTATCTCCGATATAGCAATGAATATTAATTTTAAAAAGCGGAAATATCTCCATAAAAAGCATTGCCAAAATATTTCTCTTTGTTATGTATTTCCACCTGGACCTTCTAGGCTATTTTTTACTTGAACTGGAGCAAACATTCTTTTAGGGGTCTGTTCAAAAAAACGAATGTGGAATGCCGATGAAAAGTGGCTTGGGCGTATTCTTACCCAAGGGTCTTCTAATTCCTCTGGTGTAAATGTTACTGGAATGTCAGGTTCATATTTATCATCGTCAAATTTTAAATCTCCAGGACCTATCTCTTGAATCTTGTAGCCATTTGAATATATGTGAATGGCTTTAATTTTTTCTGCAAGCGATTTGTTGGTCATTGGCAAGAACATAGCATCATCAAGATCTTTAAGACATATGCTTGGACGGTATCTTATAAAACTATCCTTGCTGTAATGTATTGAGATAAATTCAACTTCGCTTAGCCCTATCGCTGAACCACTCCCAACTTGTTTAAATTCTTCATCATTCTCATTATCTATTTCACTTTCTCCGGAGCTTTCAATATTAAGGTAGCTCTCCCATTGTCCTCTAGATATACCATGTTTAATACCAGATGGCTGCTCTGTAAAGTCAACGTCATTTCTCATTCTGTTTGATTTATCTGAGCTGCCAAAAATTATTTCAAATATCTTCTGCTTTGGCTCTTTTAAAAACATAGTACAGAATAGCCGGAAATGACCTATTTCATCTGCAGAATACTTTTCCTTCAACTCAAACGATAGGGTTAGGTGATTCAGAGGGTCAGTTGATTCCTGTAAGAAAAGGAGTCTGTTAAGAGTCCCCTCTATACGTTGGAAGCCGGTTGAAATAACGGATTGTATATCATCACCCCATCGAGCAAAAAAACTAGCCTGCTCTTCTTCAGATAACGTAATATTCAAGTATTGAAATCTTAATGAGAATCCATCTGGACTGTCTAAAGTTATTCTTAATCTTTCTCGATCAAGGATTTCGCAGTGTGTAATACCTCGACGTCTCGCTTTATCGACAAGGGCGTCTTTCTCTCCAACTGTAAGGTTGACATTTGTGAAGAATACAAAAACATTTGGCTTTTCTTTGGAGTCAAGAGCGCTATCTAGATCACTAGTAAATTTTTCACTAATGGTTTTTTTTTGCTCTTTGGAGTCATTAGCTTGATTTACGAAACCGACAGCTCCATATGCTAATAATTCATCTCGAAAGAATGCTTCTATATCTCTGCCTCCATCAGGGCCGCCCCTAGGGTGTCTAGGCTTCACATCAAAAAATCGTTTGTCTATGGCTAATACAGCCCTGCACAGTTGTTCTCTGTGTAACTGGTTTGTATCTAGATAACTTTTCAGTCTCTCATCTGTTTGATATGGCAATTTTTAACTCCAATTCTTTATAATAAGAGTGTCAAGATGACGGAAAAATCGTTCAATAATAAACCAATTTTTATGACGCTATTCCTTAACGCTGATGCCAAATTATTTAATGCAGATAATGATATTGCCAGCATATATCTGATGTCTATATGTATTTGATTGACACTCATATCACCGGTACTCGGCCTTCCACTTAAGGGCTTTCTTGCAGCCATTAATCGCCAGAGGTAGAGGGTGAGGCCCGTACATTCAGGTCGATAGTTCCAACGCATCATGGCGATGGCCACCCCTCTGATATGCGGTGTGTGTTGTTGTAGCCATTCAAGCATCCGTTCAGTCGACCATGCCGGTGTGTCGTCAATCTGAGGGCCCATCTGGTATATCAGGCATTCCAGTGCCTCATACTGCGGTGCCGTCAAAGGCCTGTAGGTATGGGTTGTGACGAGCAATTCGCCCGGCAGGGCTTTCAGCTTTGAAAATAGGTCAGTCAAACTCTACTTCGCTCATCAGTTCGTCAAACAACGGGCTTTCCACTTCGTGCCGCTCTGCCCAGTCTAATTTATCAAGCACTCTCCAGAGTTCACACCGATATGGGTTGTGCTTCGATTCACTGCTGGCATGCCTCGAATCCGCAGGCGTTGAACTGCTCGTAGCAATCCATCACCAGTATCGGCCAATGCTCATCATCGGGAGGAATAGTGTCGGGCTGTTCGTCCGGTTCTGATACACCGACCATGGCATGTAGCCACTCCAGCTCTATCAAGGGCCCGTCATCGTCCGATGGGGTCAAGCGGCCTGGCCGTTCTCAAGCCAGAGGGGGAAACCGTCCGCGCTGATGCTGGCACCCGCCCGCAAACGCTCAATGGAGAAGGGGGATAACCCCCATTGTTCCCTCATGATCTGGTCTGTGAAGGCACAAGGATCCGGTAGCGTACAGTTATTGTCAGAGCGCCAAGGTGCCGGGCTGTCGCCCGTCTTAACCCCAACCCCCCTCGCTGCAGCCTCGGCGGCTTTCCTGGCTTCATGGGTGCCGGCAGGCACAATTTCCCACCCTTGCAGGCGGGTCTTGATGCCCAGGCTAGCGGAGGTAATGCCCATCAGGCGCTTGATGTCTTCGCCTTGAGCATTGGCCTGCTCCTCGATAAGGTGGGCCAGCTTGATGGGGTGTTCGGCGCAGGTCGCCAGTGCGCCGCCCATGGCGTGCAGGTAGCAGCGAAAGATGCCGTTATCTGCGGCAAAGCGGGCTGCCTCAAAGCGCGGGTCTTGCAGCACGGGCTTGGGTGGGCCAACCAGTTCGGCATGCTGCTTGGCGTTGCTGATGCGACGTAGCTCGCGCCATCCCCCAACCGGGGCGCCGCCGATCTGCTGGAAGGTGCGAATGCCCCACCAACTGGCCCAGGCCACGGTATGCAGGGTGCCCTCATCGGTGGCAGTGCCAGCCTCTTCGTCATCGTCCAGGTAGGCGTCGTCGATGCTTTTGGCATTCAACTAATTGAGTTAATGCAAGGTGTTGAATTTAAAGAAATAAAAATGGCAGCCTCGGCTGCCATTTTTGTTGGGGAGTGGTGCGCGATCAGGAGATCTTGCGATCCTGGTCCGGTTCGAAGGGGTGACCGGATTTCTCCTGCTCCAGGTTGTCTTCGGAGCGGTGGCCGGCCCAGTAGTCGGCGTTCTTGATGCCGAGCTTCTCCGGGTGGAACACCGGATCCAGCCCCTTGGCTTGCTGCGCTTCATAGTCGCGCAGGCAGGCAAAGGCGGTCTTTTGCAGCAGCAGGATGGCGATGATGTTGAGCCAGGCCATCAGCCCGACGCCGATGTCACCCATGCCCCAGGCGAGCTCGGCGGTCTTGACGGTGCCATAGACGGTGGAGGCCATCAGGGTCAATTTCAGCACGAAGGTCAGCCAGGGACGGTTCACCTTGCGGTTGATGTAGGCGATGTTGGTCTCGGCGATGTAGTAGTAGGCGACGATGGTGGTGAAGGCGAAGAAGAACAGCGCGATGGCCACGAACATGCTGCCAAAGCCAGGCATCATGCTCTCCATAGCGGTCTGCACGTAGCCTGGGCCCGCGGCCACCCCGGCGATGCCGGTGTAGAGGGCGGCACCGTCCGGACCCTGCACGTTGTAGAGGCCGGTGATGAGCAACATAAAGCCGGTGGCGGAGCAGACGAACAGGGTGTCGATATAGACCGAGAACGCCTGCACTAGGCCCTGTTTGGCCGGGTGACTTACCGCAGCCGCGGAGGAGGCGTGCGGCCCGGTACCCTGACCCGCTTCGTTGGAGTAGACCCCGCGCTTGACCCCCCACATGATGGCCAGACCCAGAATGGCGCCGAAGCCGGCATCAAAGCCGAAGGCACTCTTCCAGATCAGCAGGATCACGCCAGGCAGGGCGTGGATGTTGAGGGCGATGATGACGCAGGCGACGATGATGTAGCCGAGCGCCATGAAGGGCACCACGGTACTGGCGAAGTTGGCGATGCGCTTGACGCCGCCGAAGATGATGAAGCCGAGCAGCAGCGCCAGACCGGCGGCGGTGACGTTCGGATCGATATCAAACGCGGTTTGCAGGCTGGCGCCGATGGAGTTGGCCTGCACCCCCGGCAGCAATACGCCGCAGGCAAAGATGGTGGCGATGGCGAACGTCCAGGCGTACCACTTCATGCCGAGCCCTTTCTCGATGTAGAAGGCCGGGCCGCCGCGGTATTCGCCGTTGATCTTCTCCTTGTAGACCTGGCCCAGGGTGGACTCCACGAAGGCGGAGCTGGAGCCGAGGAAGGCCACCATCCACATCCAGAACATGGCACCCGGGCCGCCGAAGGTGATGGCGGTGGCGACCCCGGCGATGTTGCCGGTACCCACGCGACCAGCCAGGGTCATGGCCAGCGCCTGGAAGGAGGAGACGCCCGCATCCGTGCTCTTGCCATCAAACATCAGCCGGATCATCTCCTTGATGTGACGCAGTTGCAAAAAGCGGCTGCGCAGGGAGAAGTAGAGGCCTACCCCCAGACACAGATAGATGAGCGCCGGGCTCCAAATCACACCATTGATGGCATTGACGATCTCATTCATGTACAACAACTCCTTTGTTGTGCTGTCTTGTTGGCGGGGTCTGTGCCCCGCTCCCTCAAATTGGTGGTGACCCTCGGGTCACTCGTTATGGTGTGGGACGGGTCGGTGGATGTTTCCACTGGCCAGTCCGCGGGTTTTAACATATCGATTTGTGCTGGGGCTTCCCAGCGAAATATGTTGTTATCTTGTTAATTTGTGAATTGACATTAACAAATGGCCGGTGCAACTGGACAGAATGCGGTGCCGGCCCGGTATCATCTCCTCTTTCGTCGGCGCTCTGCGGCGGGAGAGGGAGAGCAAAATCAAGGCCAAGGATGAAGATGGAGCAAGAAATCGCGATGATCCGCCCGGCGTGTGCCGAGGATACGGCCGCCATGGCCGACCTGTTCGGCCAGCTGGGTTACTCGGTCAGCCCGCAGGTGCTGGGCGAGCGGTGGCTGGCGCAAGATCCGGCTCGCGAGGTGCTGGTGGCCTGCCTGGGGGAGGAGATAGCGGGCGTGCTGGTGTGGCACTGGCTGAGCCCGCTGCACGTTGCACCAGCGTGGGGCCTGATCTCGGCGCTGGTTGTCGATGAGGGTGCAAGGGGACGCGGCGTCGGCGCCGACCTGCTGGCGGCGGCAGAGGAGCGGGCACGAGCGCTGGGTTGCAGCCAGCTGGAGCTCTCCAGCAGCCTCAAGCGAGAGGGGGCCCATCGCTTCTATCTGGCGCAGGGGTATGTCGAGCGTCCGAAACGGTTTGTGAAAACAGTCTGATCAGCAAGAGGAGTCTGCGTGTTCTGGTCTCGCTTACGAAGTGTGTTTGGTGGTGCGTCCCGGCAAGATGACAATGGGCCCGGCGCGCTGGAGTGGCAGCAGGCCCTGGCTGCGGTGCCCATTTTGCAGGGCTTTTCCCGGGAGGAGGAGCAGACCCTGATCGGGCTGGCGCAGCAGCTGCTGGCCCGCAAGACCCTGACCCAGCTCGGGGTGTCGCTCACTCCCCGTCAGCAGGCGGTGCTGGCCCTGCAGGCGGCGCTGCCCATTCTGCACCTGGGGCTCGACTGGTATCGGGGCTTTCACGAGATCATTCTGATCCCCGAGCCGGTGGTGCGCCGGCAGCAGGTGCAGGACGAGTTCGGGTTGGTGAGTGAGGTTGAAGAGGAGAACGCCGGCGAATCCTGGCCGCAGGGGCCGTTGGTGCTGGCCTGGAGCGAGCTGCAGCAGGACGGGGACTGGGACGGCTTCAATCTGGTGATCCACGAGCTGACCCACAAGCTCGACATGCTGGGAGGGGAGGCAGACGGGGCGCCGCCGCTGCCGGCGGGCATGGATCCGCGCCAGTGGAGCGGTGCGCTGCAGACGGCATTCGATGACATGCAGGCGCAACTGGATCGTCACGAGCCTACCGCCATCGATCCTTATGCCGCCTCGCACCCGGCCGAATTTTTTGCGGTGTGCAGCGAGTGCTTTTTTACCGATCCGCTGCGCCTGCGCGATACCTATCCGGCGGTGTACCAGCAGTTCACCCGCTTCTTCGGCCAGCAACCGGCAGCGCGTTTTCCTGCCACCCGGCTGCTGGCGGGGGAGCCCGAGCATCACGGCTAGCCGGGCGATCCTGGTAAATCGCGCCCAACAAAAAGGCACCCCGCGGGGTGCCTTTTTCGTGACAGCTGTGTCGGCCGGGTGCTTAGGCAGCGGCTTTGAGCTGAACGGCGGCGGCTTTCTTGTGATCGCCGATGGGCATCACGGTGCGGCCGAACTGCTCGTTGATCACGGTGGCCATAGCCAGGTAGATGGCGCTGGCGCCACAGATGATGCCTTCGAAACCGGCGATGGTGCCGATCAGGGTGCTGCCGGTGAAGTCACGGGCGGCCAGCAGGAAGAACAGCACGGTCAGGGAGGCGAACACGAACTGCTTCACGCGCGGGTAGTTGACGGTCCCGATCAGCATGAACAGGGTGAACATGCCCCACATCAGCAGGTACCAGCCCATGTAGGCGTGCGGGGTGGCTTCGGCCAGACCCATGGTCGGCATCACCAGCAGGAACACCAGGCTCCACCAGAAGGTGCCGTAGGAGATAAAGGCAGTCACACCGAAGGTGTTGCCGCGCTTGTACTCCATGATACCGGCGATGATCTGGGCCAGACCGCCATAGCACAGGCCCATGGCCAGGATCATGGCGCTGATGGGGAAGAAACCTGCGTTATGGATGTTCAGCAGAATGGTGGTCATACCGAAACCCATCAGACCCAGAGGGGCAGGGTTGGCCAATTTTTCGCTCACGTGGCGTTCTCCAAAAATAGAGGTGGGGGTTGATAAAAGACGCGCGATTTTAGGCAGGCTCTTGGCGCTGGGCAAGGGGGGGAATGGCCGAAACGGTAAAAAAATAACGGGAATTTTTACCTGGCTGACCATTCGTGCGATCCAGGTAGATGACAGGTGAATGAATGGTGTGGACAAGGTTGAAAAATTGTATTTAGCAGCACGATTCTGAAAGTTTCATACAAATCTGTCCGATGGGCTGAGCAGTGCCGTAAACGGGATGCCCATTGCCAAGCCCGAGTACATTTGAGGCTAAAAAAAACTCTCATATGCCATCAGACAAGAGGCGTTCATTACTTGATTAAGGCAAACGGCCAAGCTGTCTGCTCGCAGCACCCTCAAGGTCGAGCAGGGATCTTTGTGCCGGACTTGTTAGGCGCCTGACTGGTTCGCTTAGGGAGTTAAGGTGTGAAACGACCGAAGACAAAAGGGGGATAAGTGAGAGAATTCTGGGCTGATAAGTGGCTGTGGCAGTGTCATCGCGCGCAGGCGTGGCCGTGCGGTGGCTGAATTGCCGAGAGAGCCAGTGGCTGGTCGAAGCAAGGGGAAGGCGAGGCTGCGGCGAGACGATGGATTTGGTGGTGGGGGCCAGGAGGAGACGAGCGTGCCATATTAAGGATGAGGGGGATGACATCCCCCTCATCCTGCTGAGGTCAGCGGCTTAATCGTCCAGGGTCAGCACCACCTTGGCCTCCTTGTCGGCCTCCTTGACCTGGCTGTCCAGCACGAACAGCCGCTCCGGTGCGATCCCCTGGCGATCCACCAGAAACTCCTTGGTGTTCTGGGCGCGGCGCATGGCCAGATTGCGCAGGGACTTGGCGGTGATGAGCTGCTGATCCCGCAGCAGGAGCACCGCTTGGGCGCGCAGGGCCGGGCTCTCTTCATCGAGCTTCCGCCGATCGGCCAGATCCCCGAGATCTTCGTTGAAACGGGCCTCATAAGCTTGTGCCAGCGCCGATTGCATGGCGGGGTCCTGCTCCAGCAGCTCGAGGTCCACCGGGCCGCCGGTGATCTTGGCCAGCACTCGCTCCAGCTTCTGGCGCTGCAGGATGGGGCGCTCTTCGTTGAAGTTGACCTTGCCGCGAATGTTCATGCTGAGCTTGGGCCTGTCCTTGAGGGCCTGCGCCAGTTTGGCCAGCTTCTCCTGCTGGGTGGGGGTGAGATCCGGCTCACCGGGCAGGAAGGGCAGCTCATCGAGATCCTCGCTGCCGCCCGCCAGGGAGGCGAGCAGCGAGAAGGGGGAGGTGACCGCCTTGCGCAGGGTGTTGCCGAGCACGTCCCAGAAGATGTTGCCGAGGCTGAAGTCCGGCTGATCCAGATTGCCCTTCACCTTCAGGTTCATCTGGATGACGCCGTTGGCATCGCTCAGCAGGGCGACCGCCAGTCCCAGCGGCAGATCCTTGGCCTGCTCGCTTTTGACCTTTTCCCCCAGCTGCAGCTTCTTGATGGTGATGTCGTTGTCCCCCTCCAGCCGGTTGCCCTGCAACTGGTAGTTGAGCTTCATGGAGAGCTGGCCCTTGTCGATGGCATAGCCGGCGTAGGTGCTGGAGTAGGGAGTGAAGGTGGTGAGCTCCAGATTGTTGAAGGTGACGGCCACGTCCAGCACCGGCTGCTCGATCAGCAGATTGGTGCCGCCGCGGATGGTCACCGGGGCGTAGCGGTCCACCTTGCCGTTGAAGGCCAGCTCGGAGCGCTGGCCGGGGATGTTGCTGATGTGGCGGCTCTGGCCGCTGAGGGCCGCGATGTCCACCACGAATTCCGGGCTCAGGCTGCGATCGGCAAAACGCAGGTTGCCCTGCTCGGTGCGGACCTGGGCAATGCTGACGCGGGGGGCCGGCCCGCTGCTGGCGGGCTTGGCCGTGGCGGGTTGCGGCAGCAGCAGTTGCTGCACGTTGGTGACCCTGTCTTCGTTGATCTCGATGCGGGCGAAGGGTTTGCGCAGCAGGATGTCGTCGATCTTCACCTGCTGGCTGATGCCGTCGTAGTGCAGGCCGCTCAGCTGCAACTGCTCAATTTGCAGCAGGCGCTGGTTGTCGGCCCGATCCAGCACGTTGAGCCGTTCGATATCGAGTCCGCCGCTCAGCTCCAGCTTGCTCAATGCCCCCTTGGCATCGGTGGCCAGCGCCAGCTTGGTGCGGCTGGCAAGCTGGCCATCGCGCACGCTGATGCGCAGCAGATCCTGCAGATAGGGCTGGGCCCAGCTGAGCGGCAGGCCCTGTTGCCTGATCTCGCCGTTGAGGCTGAAGGGGGCGAGGGCGAGGTCGCCGTCAAAGTCCAGTTTCGCCTGGTTGTTGAGCGCCCCGCTCAAGGTGAGCGGGCTGCTCTGTCCGCTCTGGCTGCCCAGCGGGCCCAGCGCCAGCGTCAGGGCGGAGAGCTCGCGCAGCAGTGGTTTGCCGCTGCTCGATTCGGTCAGCTTGAGCTGGCCCTGTTCGATGCGAGTCTGCTTGAGGCTCCAGCGCCAGGGTTGGTTCGGTGCCGCCGGTTTGGCGGCTTTACTGGTGTTGACCGGCGGCTGGGGGAGCAGCAGGGTTGCCAGATCCAGCTGCTGGTCGGCATCGAGCACCGCACTGACGGCCGGCGCCTTGAGCGCCAGCCGGTCGATCTGCAGCGCCTGCTTGTTGCCGTCGAGTGCGATGCCGGTCAGCGCCAGCTGCTTGAAGCGGGCAAATTCGCCGCCCTTGCGACGCTGGAGCTGCCAGTCATTGAGGGTCAGCTTGCCCTTGGAAAGCTGCCAGCTCAGCCCCTGCTTGCCCTCGGCTATCTGGTAGGCAAGCTCGGCGTTGGCCTCGCCCTTGGCCAGCTTGACGTCGAGATAAGGGGCCCAGAGCGGGGCGAAGGGGGCGAGCGCCAGCTTGCCAAGGCTGATCTTACCCTTGCCGGCGCCGCTCATGATGTCGAGCTCACCGCTCGCCTTGAGCGGGCTCTGCTGGTTGAGGGTGGCGGCGAGCGCGAAGGGGTTGGCGCGACCAGGGGCGGTGGAGAAGGTCGGCAGTTGCAGGTCGAGCCCGCTCAGGGTCAGGGTGGGCACCCAGCCGGGGCTGCTCTGCTTGCGGCTGTCTTGATAGGCGATGTGACCCTGCTCTGCCGCCAGCTGGTTGATCTGCACCAGCAAGGGGGCACCGCTGTCGGTGGTCGCGGCGTCACTTGGCGCGAGCAGGCTGGCCAGCGCCTCGGTCAGATTGAAACGGACGGTTTTGCCTTGATCCGCCAGCCGCACCAGGTTGACGGTTGGCTTGACGAGGCGCGCCTCGCCGAGGATCAGGGCGCGCTGGCGCCAGCTTTCCCCCAGCAAGGGGGTGAGTTGCAGACGCTCGAAGGCGACGAGGGGCTGCTGCTGGTCATCGAACAGGGTGGTGGGGCCAATGGCGAGGGAGGGGTGGCGCAGGCCGACGTCGATCTCCCCCAGGCTCAGGTGCAGGCCGTAGTGTTTGGCCAGCCAGCTCGGCAGGTGGCGCTGGGTCAGCGTGGGGGCTTGCCATAACAGAATAAGCAGGGAGAGCAGCAGGGCGGCGCAGAGGTAGAGGGCGTAGCGCAGCAGACGGGCACGCAGAGGCTTGGGCATGAGGGTCTCCAATTGATGCGCATAGGGTAACAAACTTTCAGGGCATGATCATGGTGCCACTTGATGCTGTACGCCGTACTTTGTCCAAAGGCTTGCCAATTTCCCACTCTCTTTCAGCTGGGCCAGCCACTGTTCCAGCTGCTGTACCGAGATCCCGGCGTCCGGGCTGAGCAGGGCGCGCAGCTCATACTGCTGATCCCACCGGTTGGATCGCAGCAGCTGGCTTGCCTGCTCGGGGTACTCCTTGTCGAACTGGTTGAGGTAGGAGAGGTTGAGGATGGCCACCTCGCCGCGCCCCTTGAACAGTCCCAGCAGGGCGCTGATGTTGTCCTTGACCAGGGTGATATTGAAGCGCTGCTTCAGGGTACTCGCGCTGGCATCGAAGTCGGCGATGCCGTAGTGATAGCCGCTGACCCCGATCAGCTGGCGCTGGGCCAGGTTGTCAAAGAAGGATTGATCCCGCCCCGGTGCCTTGAGGGCGACGTAGCGCTCGCCGCCCAGCAGCAGCGGATGGCTGATGCGCACCTGGTCGGCATTCCAGTCCCAGCGGATATCTTCGAACAGCATCAGCGAGAAGCGGCCGAGGGCCAGCGCCTTGTAGCGGTGGGGGGCAGAGGTGGGCACGAACACGAAGTGCACATCCTGCTGGATGTCGTTGAGCAGGGCGATGAGATCCAGGGTCAGCCCGCGATAGTGGCCGCTGTCGTCTTTTACGACGAAGGGGGCATAGGGGTAGCCACCGACCCGGATCAGCGGGTGGCCCCATGCCGTACAGCAGAGCAGCAGCAACAACCAGCACCAGCGTTTCATGGGGTCTCCCAGGAGGCAGAGATAATCCCAGATTCGGTTAATCTGCGCTGGTTTTCAAGCTGTTAAGGGAATTAACGCAGCGCTGCTCGGCTGCCTCCAGCTCGGCCATCACCATCTGGATGTCCTCCAGCTGCTGGCGCAGGGAGTGACGCTTGGCCTCGATGAGCTGGATCATGGAGTTGAGCTGGGTCTTGCTGGAGCGGTCGGTGTCATACATGTCGAACAGCTCGCGGATCTCCGCCAGGCTGAAGCCGAGCCGCTTGCCGCGCAGGGTCAGCTTGAGCCGGATCTTGTCCTTGTGGCTGTAGATGCGGGTCTGCCCCTCCCGGGTCGGGGTGATGAGCCCCTCGTCCTCGTAGTAGCGGATGGTGCGCGGCGTGATGTCGAACTCGTGGGCCAGCTCGGAGATGCTGTAGGTCACCTCCTTGCCGGCGAGCCCGTGGACGAGGGTATTGGACATGGCGGGGCTCCTTATTGCGGGGATGGCTGGCACAGCCGGGTGCGCAGCCGCTCGGCATTGGCGTGCAGGGCCCGGCCGACCCGCGAGCCGTTGGGGCGACCGAGCTGCTCGCTCACCCACTGGCCGGTGGCAGCCAGCTGGTCGAGATCGACGCCGGTGCTCATGCCAAGGCCGTGCAGCAGGTAGACCACCTCCTCCGAGGCGACGTTGCCGGAGGCGCCGGGTGCATAGGGACAGCCGCCGAGCCCGGCCACCGAGCTGTCGATGGTGCGGATGCCGCGCTCCAGCGCCGGCAGCAGGTTGGCCAGCCCCTGGCCATAGGTGTCGTGAAAATGGACCGCAAGCCGGCCGGCCGGGATCTCGTGCAGCACCGCATCCAGCATGGGGGCCACGGTGCCCGGGGTGCCGACGCCGATGGTGTCGCCGAGCGATATCTCGTGGCAGCCCAGATCCAGCAGTCGCTCGGCCATGGCGGCGACCCGCTTGGGCCGGGTCGGGCCATCGAACGGGCAGGCGATGACGGTGGAGAGGTAGCCGCGCACCTTGATGCCGAGGCTGCGGGCCTCCTGCACCAGCGGGGCGAAGCGCACCAGCGACTCTTCCACGCTGATGCCGATGTTGGCCTGAGTAAAGCCATCGGAGCAGGCGGTGAAGAGGCCTATCTCGTCGGCGCGGGCGGCAATGGCGGCCTGCAGACCCTGCAGATTGGGCACCAGGGCGCCATAGCGGGTCGGCCCCCTGCGCGGCAGGGCGTTGAACAGTGCGGCGGAATCCGCCATCTGCGGCACCTTTTTGGGGGAGACGAAGGCGCCCACCTCGATGCGCTGCAGCCCGCTCTCGGCCAGGCGGGCGATGAGCTCCAGCCGCTGCACCAGCGAGAGGGTGGCGGCCTCATTTTGCAGGCCGTCCCGCGGCCCCATCTCCACCAGGCTGACCTTGTCGTCCCGGCTCTCCTGTGCTCGGCTCATGAGCGCTCCTCCTGCGCGGTATGCTGCTCGGCAAAGCGCACCAGCAGGGCGCCCTGACTCACCTGTTCGCCCTGGCGGCACTGCAGCGCCTCGATCACCCCATCCCGGTCGGCCTTGAGGACGTGCTCCATCTTCATCGCCTCCAGCACCAGCAGGGGCTGCCCCTTGCTGACCGGCTGGCCGGCCTCGACCTGCAACGCCACGACGATGCCGTGCATGGGGGCCAAGATGCCGGGGGTGTCGCCTGCCTCGTGATCATGGTGCAGCTGATGATGCTGATCATCGGCTGAAAAGCGGATGCGCCTGCCCGCCAGTTGCAGCAGATAGTCGCCCTCGCCGAGGGTGTGCAGCGGGTAGCGCCGCCAGCTGCCGGCTTGCTGCAGGCGGATCTGATCCGCCCCGAGCTCGAACGGGATCTGCTCGCCCTGCCAGAGCAGGCTGCCGGCCCGCTCGACGAGGGTCAGCACGCGGGCCTCCTCGCCGATGCGCACCGCTGCGCTAAAGCTGTGGGTGGGGCCCAGCCGAAAGCCTGCGGCCTGTTGCCAGGGGGAGGCGCCGTGCTCGCGACTGGCGAGCCAGAGCGCGGCGAGCGGCCAGGCCAGCGCCGGAACGGGCAGGGTATCGGTGGGAATGGGCCACTGGGTGTGGTGGTCTATGGCCAATACCTCGGGCTCTTCGCACAGGCGCAGCAAGAGCGGGCCGTTGTGCACCAAGGGGCCGAGTTCCAGCGCCGCCAGCGCGTCGGCCAGGCTGGCAAAGGCCTCGCTGCGGCTCGGTGCGTGGGCGATCAGCTTGGCGATCATGGGGTCGTAATAGGGGCTCACCGCATCGCCAGCGCCGACGCCGGTGTCGATGCGCACGCCAGCCGGCCAGTGGAGCCATTGGATGGGGCCGCTGGCGGGCAGAAAACCGGCGGCCACGTCTTCGGCGTAGAGGCGCGCCTCCACCGCGTGACCGTGCAGCACCACTTCCTCCTGGGTGAGCGGCAGCGGCTTGCCTTCGGCCACCGCCAGCTGCCAGGCCACCAGATCCTGGCCGGTGACAGCCTCGGTGACCGGATGCTCCACCTGCAGCCGGGTGTTCATCTCCATGAAGAAGAACTCCTCCCCGCACAGCAGAAACTCGATGGTGCCGGCCCCCCGATATGTGATGGCCCGGGCGGCGGCGACGGCGGCCTCGCCCATGGCACGGCGCAGCACTGGTGCGATGTCGGGGGCGGGGGCCTCCTCGATCACCTTCTGGTGGCGGCGCTGCAACGAGCAGTCCCGATCCCCCAGATAGATGGCGTTGCCAAGGGTATCGGCAAATACCTGTACCTCCACGTGGCGGGCGCGGGCAAGATAGCGCTCCAGCAGCACGTGGTCGTCACCGAAGGCGGCGCTTGCCTCCCGCTTGACCGCCGCCAGGGCGTCGTCAAAGTCAGCGAGCTGATCGACCCGGCGCATCCCCTTGCCACCGCCGCCGCTGGCCGCCTTGATAAGGAGCGGGAAGCCCACCAGGCTCGCCTGATCGCGCAAAAAGTCGGGGTGCTGATCCGCGCCGTGATAACCGGGCAGCACCGGCACGCCGGCTGCCTGCATCAGCGCCTTGGCGCCCGACTTGTCGCCCATGGCGAGAATGGCGGCACCGCTTGGCCCGATGAAGCGCAAGCCCCGCTGCTCGCAGGCGGTGGCAAAGTCGCTGTTTTCGGACAGGAAACCGTAGCCCGGGTGGATGGCATCGGCGTTCGCCTGCTGGGCGATGCGCAGCACCTTGCCGGTGTCGAGGTAGCTCTCCCGGGCGGGGGCCGGCCCCAGATGCCAGGCTTCGTCGGCTTCCCGCACATGCATGGCGCGGGCGTCGGCGTCCGAGTAGAGGGCGATGGTGTGAATGCCGAGGCGCCGAGCGGTCTTGATGATGCGCACGGCGATTTCGCCGCGGTTGGCGATCAGCAGGCGCTTAATTGGAGTGTGATGGGTCATGCTGGCTCCCTGTCGTTCAAGGCGCACAAGTGCGAAGCGTGTTGATCAACACGCCAGTTATATTGAGCACAGTTAGCGATCAGCAGGGGCTTGATGGGGTGGTATTGAGTCATGCTTCGTCCTTGAAACGGGGGCGCCAGGCGGGAGGGCGTTTGTCGAAGAAGGCTTGCATCCCCTCCTGAGCCTCGAGACCGACCCTTACCCGGGCGATGGTCTCGACGGTTTTCTCTTCGTGCAGGCTGGCGCCGTGGCTCTCGAGGGCGGCCAGCAGCCGCTTGGTCTCTTTCATCGCCTCCGGCCCGTTGCGGCACAGGCGCAGGGCCTGCGCGCGTCCTTCGGCCAGCAGCTGATCCGGCGGGCAGCGCCGGTGCGCCACATTGAGCCGGCAGGCGGTCACCGCATCGAACGGTTCGGCGCAGAGCATCAGGGCGCGGGCCTGGCGCATCCCCATGGCGCGCACCACGTAGGGGCTGATCACCGCGGGCACCAGCCCGAGGCTCACCTCGGAGAGGCAGAAACGGGCGTCATCGGCGGCCAGCACCAGATCGCAGGCGCAGATGAGGCCGAGCGCTCCGCCGTAGGCGGCGCCCTGTACCAGCGCCACCGTAGGGAAAGGGAGCTCGTCCAGGGTTTGCATCAGCCGGGCCAGCACCCGGGCGTCTTCCCGGTTGTGCTCGAAATCGGCATGGGCCAGGTTGCGCATCCAGTTGAGGTCGGCGCCGGCGCAAAAATGCTTGCCTTCGGCCCGCAGCAGCAAGGCGTGGGGGCGATCGGCGAGGGCCTGGCCGTGGGTGTGGGCCAGCTCGTCGAGACCGTCGAGCAGCCCCAGCATGAGGTCGGCGTCGAAGGCGTTGTGGCGGGCCGGGCGGTCGAGCACCAGCTCGGCCAGCGGGCCATGTCGCTCCAGCCGAAAACCGGGCTGGAGGGCGTGACTGAGTGGATCGGACATGTGAACTCCTTACATCCGGAAGATGCCGTACTGTTCCGGGCCGGTCTCGGCCCCCTGACAGGCCGCCAGCGCCAACGCCAGCACGGTGCGACTCTGGGCCGGGTCGATGACGCCGTCATCCCACAGGCGAGCGCTGGCGTAGTAGGGGTGACCCTGACGCTCATACTGCTCGATCACCGGGGCGCGGATGGCGGCCGCCTCCTGCTCGCTCAATGGCTTGCCCTCAGCCGCCAGCTTGTCCCGGCGCACCTGCACCAGCACCCCGGCCGCCTGCTCGCCGCCCATGACGGAGATGCGGCTGTTGGGCCAGCTGAACAGAAAATCGGGGTCGTAGGCGCGCCCGCACATGCCGTAGTTGCCGGCACCAAAGCTGCCGCCGACGATCAGGGTGATCTTGGGCACCCGGCTGCAGGCCACGGCGGTGACCAGCTTGGCGCCGTGCTTGGCGATCCCTTCGCGCTCAGCTTGGCTTCCCACCATAAAGCCGGTGATGTTTTGCAAAAAGATCAGCGGGATGGCGCGCCGGTTACAAAGCTGGATGAAGTGGGCCCCTTTCTGGGCGCTGTCGCTGTGCAGCACGCCATTGTTGGCGAGGATCCCCACCGGCATGCCGCAGATCCGGGCAAAGCCGGTCACCAGTGTAGTGCCGAACAGCGCCTTGAATTCGTCAAAGTCCGAGCCATCCACCAACCTGGCGATCAGCTCCCGTGCGTCATAGGGGCGCTTGAGGCTGGTGCCCACCAGGCCGTAGAGATCCTCGATGGGGTAGCAGGGGGGCTCATAGCCGGGACTGGTCTCTACCGGCTCGTTGCCCAGGTGGGTCACCAGTGTGCGGGCGATGGCCAGGGCGTGGCCATCGTCGCGGGCCATGTGATCCGCCACCCCGGAGTGGGCGCAGTGCACTTCGGCCCCGCCCAGCGCCTCGGCGCTGATCTCTTCGCCGGTGGCGGCCTTGACCAGCGGCGGCCCCGCCAGAAAGATGGTGGCCTGCTCCCTGACCATGATCGACTCGTCCGCCATGGCGGGCACATAGGCGCCGCCGGCGGTACAGAGGCCCATCACTACCGCCAGCTGGGGGATGTTCTGGGCCGACATGCGGGCCTGGTTGTAGAATATGCGGCCAAAGTGATCCCGGTCGGGGAACACCTCGTCCTGCATCGGCAGGAAGGCACCGCCGGAATCCACCAGATAGAGGCAGGGGAGGCGCAGCCGCTCGGCGATGGCTTGGGCACGCAGGTGTTTTTTCACCGTGAGCGGGTAGTAGGTGCCGCCCTTCACGGTGGCGTCATTCACCACCAGCATGCACAGGCGCCCAGAGACCCGGCCGATGCCGGTGATGATGCCGGCGGCGGGCACCGGCTCGTCATAGACCTGCCAGCCGGCTAGCGCCGAGAGCTCGAGAAAGGGGGAACCTGGGTCCAGCAACTGGTTGATGCGCTCGCGGGGCAGCAGCTTGCCACGGGCCTGATGGCGGGTGTTGTTGGCAGCGCCCCCGCCCAAGGCTATCTCTTCCAGGCGGGCATTGAGATCGTCGACCAGTGCCTGCATGGCGGCCCGATTGGCCGCATATTCCGGACTCGCCGTGTCGAGGCGGGAGTGGAGCCTGCTCATGCGTTCTCTCCCATCAGCTCGCGGCCGATGAGCCAGCGGCGGATCTCCGAGGTGCCGGCGCCGATCTCGTAGAGTTTGGCGTCCCGCAGCAGGCGGCCGGTGGGGTATTCGTTGATGTAGCCGTTGCCGCCGAGCAGCTGGATGGCATCGAGCGCCATCTGGGTGGCATTTTCGGCGGCAAACAGGATGGCGGCGGCGCAATCCTTGCGGCTGGTACGGCCCTGATCGCAGGCGCTCGCCACCGAGTAGACCAGCGCCCGGCTGCTGGCGAGGCGGGTATACATGTCGGCGAGCTTGCCCTGCACCAGCTGGAACTCGCCTATGGGTTGGCCGAACTGCTTGCGCTCGCGCACATAGGGCAGCACCACGTCCATGCAGGCCTGCATGATGCCAAGGGGGCCCGCCGCCAGCACCACCCGCTCGTAATCCAGCCCGCTCATCAGCACCTTGACCCCGCCGTGCAGGGGGCCCAGCAGGTTTTCCTGCGGCACCCGGCAGTTGTCGAACACCAGCTCGCAGGTGCTGGAGCCGCGCATACCGAGCTTGTCGAGCTTCTGTGCAGTAGTGAAACCGGGAGTGCCCGCCTCGACAATAAAAGCGGAAATCCCTTTGGGGCCGGCAGCGGGATCGGTCTTGGCATAGATGACGAAGGTGTCGGCATCGGGCCCGTTGGTGATCCACATCTTGTTGCCATTGAGCACAAAGTGATCCCCCTCGCGCACCGCGGTGAGGCGCATGCTGACCACGTCGGAACCTGCACCCGGCTCGCTCATGGCCAGCGCTCCCACATGCTCGCCGCTTACCAGCGGGGGCAGGTAGCGCGCTTTTTGCTCCGCCGTGCCGTGGCGGTGGAGCTGGTTGATGCAGAGGTTGGAGTGGGCGCCGTAGGAGAGGCCGACCGAGGCGCTGGCGCGGCTCACCTGCTCCATCACCAGCACATGGGCCAGATAGCCGAGGTTCACCCCGTCATACTCCTCCGCCACCGTGATGCCGTGCAGACCCAGCTCCCCCATGCGGGGCCAGAGATCGCGGGGGAAGACGTTGCTCTGATCGATGTCGCCGGCGCGCGGCGCGATCACTTTCTGGCAGAAGGCCTCGACCTGCTCGGTCAGGGCGCACAGGGTCTCGTCCATCACTGCATGCATCCTTGCTCTCCTCATATGAAGGGGATGACAGCTTGGCAGCCGAGCTGAAACAGGGGGCCAAACTGGTCAGTCCATTTGTGATTTAAGTTTACGTTAGCGTAAACGTAAGTTGATTGTTAGTCTAAGGTAAATTTGTTGCGCCATGACGGCAAGGGCGATTGCCCGGTCGTGATGGTCCCCGTCACAGGAGTGCCCATGGTCCGTTCGCAAGCGGCCCATGATGTGCCAGCAAGGAGAGAGTGCCCATGAACAACCATCAGACCCGGTTCGGTGACGTGCCGCTGCACATCGGCGGGGAGGCGTATCCTTCCGCGAGCGAGCAGTGGATCGAGGTGACCGACCCGGCGGATCAGAGCCTGCTGGCGCGGGTGCCGAAGGCCACCTCGGCGGAAATTGAACTGGCGGTGCGCACCGCTCACGACGCCTATCTGCTGTGGCGGGAGGTGCCGGCCTCCGAGCGGGCCCGGGTGATGTTCAACTACCAGCATCTCTTGAAGACGCATCACGACGAGCTGGCGGCCCTGCTGGCCCAGGAGACCGGCAAGAATCTGGCGGATGCCAAGGGGGATGTGTGGCGCGGCATCGAGGTGGTGGAGCAGGCCTGCGCCATCGCGAGCCAAACCCTGGGGGAGACCATGGGCAACGTGGCGCGGCGGGTCGACGGTCACTCCTGGGTGCAGCCGCTCGGGGTCTGCCTTGGCATCACTCCTTTCAATTTTCCGGCCATGATCCCGCTCTGGATGTTCCCGCTGGCGGTGGCTTGCGGCAACGGTTTTGTGCTCAAGCCTTCCGAGCAGGATCCGCTCACCCCCATGCGGCTGGCCGAGCTGTTTGCCGAGGCGGGTGCCCCCAAGGGCATTCTGTCGGTGGTGCACGGCGGCGCCGAGCAGGTGGATGCGCTGCTGGCCCATCCCGACATCAAGGCGGTCAGTTTCGTCGGCTCGGCCCGGGTTGGCGGTCACGTCTATCGCAGCGCCACGTCGCAGCTCAAGCGGGCCCAGTGCTTTGTTGGTGCCAAGAACCACATGGTGATCATGCCGGATGCCAACAAGGCGCAGGTGCTCAGCAACCTGGTGGGGGCCGGGATCGGCGCCGCCGGTCAGCGCTGCATGGCCATCAGCGTTGCGGTGTTCGTAGGCAGTGCCCGGGAGTGGATCCCCGAGCTCGCCGCCGAGTTCGCCAAGGTGAAGCCCGGCGTCTGGCACGATCCCGAGGCGGCTTATGGCCCCCTCATCAGCCCGGAGGCCAAAGTCAGGGTGGAGGGGCTCATTGAGGCGGGGATCGCCGAGGGAGCCGAGTGCCTGCTGGACGGCCGTTTTTGCGATGTGCCCGGCTACCCGGTGGGCAACTGGGTGGGGCCGACCCTGTTTCGCGGCGTGAGCCCCGAGATGCGCATCTACCAGGAGGAGATCTTCGGGCCCGTGCTGGCCTGTCTTGAAGTGGCGAGCCTCGATGAGGCGCTCGCCCTCATCAACGACAACCCCTACGGCAACGGCACCTCTATCTTCACCGGTTGTGGCGCTGCCGCCCGCAAGTTTCGTCATGAGGTGGCGGTGGGCCAGGTGGGGATCAACGTGCCCATCCCGGTGCCGCTGCCGTTCTTCTCCTTCACCGGCTGGCGCGGCTCCTTCTACGGGGATCTGCACGCCTACGGCAAGCAGGCGGTGCGTTTTTACACCGAGACCAAGACGGTGACCGAACGCTGGTTCGACGAAGACATCCCGACCGGCCCCAACATGACCATCCAGCTGCGCTGACGGCAGGTTGCTCGGGCGCACTCACTGACAGCAACGGATCGACCGAACAAGTATAAGGAAGCAAACAAGATGGATTTTAACCTGACCCCGGACCAGCAGGCCTATGTGGAGGCCGCCAGCGCTTTTGCCGAGGAGGCGCTCAAGCCCCACGCCGCGCGCTGGGACAAGGAGCACGAGTTTCCCGTCCTGACTATCAAGCAGGCGGCGGCGCTCGGCTTTTGTGGCCTCTACACCCCGGAGCAGTACGGCGGCCTCGGCCTGCCAAGGCTCGATGCCAGCCTTATCTTCGAGCGCCTCGCCATGGGTTGCACCTCCACCACCGCCTATCTGACCATCCACAACATGGTGAGCTGGATGCTGGGCAGCTGGTTGCCTCCCGAGGTGGCCGAGGAGTGGGTGCCAAGGCTCGCCGGCGGCGAACTGCTGGGCTCCTACTGCCTCACCGAGCCGGGCGCTGGATCCGATGCGGCGGCCCTCAAGACCCGCGCGGTGCGTGACGGCGAGGATTACCTTCTCGATGGCAGCAAGGTGTTCATCTCGGGCGCCGGCAGCACCGACGTGCTGGTGGTGATGGCCCGCACCGGTGGCGAGGGGGCGAAGGGGATCTCCGCCTTCATGGTACCGGCCCAGACGCCCGGCGTGAGTTATGGCAAGGCGGAGGAGAAGATGGGCTGGAACAGCCAGCCGACCCGGGAGGTGAACTTCAGCGCCGTGCGCATTCCCGCCCGTTACCGGCTGGGGCAGGAGGGGGAAGGGTTCAAGTTCGCCATGCAGGCGCTCGATGGCGGGCGCATCAACATCGCCACCTGCTCGGTCGGCACTGCCCAGCAGGCCCTCGACGATTCCCTGGCCCATGTACAGCAGCGCCAGCAATTTGGCCACCCGATCAGCGAATTTCAGAGCGTGCAGTTCCGTCTGGCCGACATGGCCACTGAACTGGCTGCTGCCCGGCTGCTGGTGCGTCAGGCGGCCGCGAGACTCGATGCCGGGGCGCCAGACAAGAGCGCCTGGTGCGCCATGGCCAAGCGTTTTGCCACCGACGTGGGTCACCGCATCTGTGACGACGCCCTGCAACTCTTTGGCGGCTATGGTTATATCCGCGAGTACCCGCTCGAGCGCTACCTGCGCGATACCCGGGTCCACCGCATTCTGGAAGGGACGAATGAAGTGATGCGGCTCATCATCGCCCGCCGCCTGCTGGCTGAGCCCGGGCTGGCGCTGGAGTAGCGGGGTGGGGCCGCCGTGCCCGGCAGCCCGCCCTGACGACGCGGCTGGCGTGACGCGTCGTCAGGCTTTGTGAGCCAGCCGCAGGTCGGCTCCATTCAACCCTGTCATCATGGGGCAGGTTTTTTGACAAGGACAACGCAATGACAAGGATCAGGCTCGAATATCACGGTCACGTGGCCTACATCACCCTCGACCATCCTCCCGCCAACACCTGGACCCTCGCCAGCCTGCAGGCCTTCTTGCAGATGATGGTGGAGCTCGACAGCCGCCCCGACGTGGTGGCGCTGGTGATCCGCGGGGCCGGAGACAAGTTCTTCTGTGCCGGCGCCGACCTCAACATGTTTGCCGACGGCAACCTGGAGCACGCCCGCGAAGTGGCCGAGGCCTTTGGCCACGCCTTCGAGGCGCTGGCCCGCTTTCACGGGGTCAGCATCGCCGCCATCAATGGCTACGCCATGGGGG
Organism: Aeromonas sp. CD; assembly: GCF_033349375.1. NCBI lineage: Bacteria > Pseudomonadati > Pseudomonadota > Gammaproteobacteria > Aeromonadales > Aeromonadaceae > Aeromonas > Aeromonas sp. CD. The sequence continues at coordinate 2,631,872 of NZ_CP137631.1, read as the reverse complement.
GGGGCCTCGAGGTGGCGCTGGCCTGTGACATCCGCATTGCCGAGCAGCAGGCCAAGCTGGGCTTGCCGGAGGCCTCGGTGGGGCTCTTGCCTTGCGCCGGCGGCACCCAGCGCCTGACTGAACTGGTGGGGCCGGGCTGGGCCAAACGGATGATCCTCTGCGGCGAGAAGGTGAGCGCCACTCTGGCCTACGAGATGGGGCTGGTGGAGGAGGTGGTGAAGGAGGGCCACGCCTGGGAGGCGGCGCACCAGATGGCCCAGCTGGCGGAGCGTCAGAGCCCGAGCGCGCTGCGCGCCTGCAAGACCCTCATTAATCAGGGGCGCAGCAGCCATCGGGACACGGCACTGCCGCTCGAGCGCAGCCTGTTTCTCACCCTGTTTGACGATGCCAACCAGCGTGAAGGGGTGGCCGCCTTCCTCGAGAAGCGAGCCCCGCGCTGGCATTACGACCAATCCAAGCCGATGAAGAGTGAGGGAGTGAAGGATGAATGAGGTAATGATGGCGGCCCGCCATGCCGCAGGGGCTGATACCCGGTCTGCGGGGGCTCGCCATGAGTGAGCCTGTGCGCATCGAGACCCATCCCACGGCGGATGGTCGCCACATCGGCATGTTGACCCTGGACAGCCCCGCCTCCCTCAACGCCCTGAGCCTTGAGATGATCCAGTTGTTGCAGGCGGCGCTGACCCGCTGGGAGCAGGATCCGGCCATCGTCTGCGTGCTGCTGCAGGGAGCCAGCGAGAAGGCGTTTTGCGCCGGTGGCGACATCCGCTCCTTCTACTACCGCAAACAGGAGGCGAGCGAGTCGGCACTGTTTGGCTATGCTCGCGACTTCTTCCTGCAGGAGTACCGGCTCGATCATCACATCCATCGCTATAGCAAGCCCCTCATCTGCGTGGCGGACGGTATCTGCATGGGCGGCGGCATAGGCCTCTTTGCCGGGGCCGGATTCCGGGTGGTGACCGAAAAGAGCCTGTTCGCCATGCCGGAGGTGACCATCGGCCTCTATCCGGATGTGGGGGCCAGCTGGTTTTTGAGCCGTATGCCGGGGCGGCTCGGGCTCTGGCTCGGCCTCACCGGGGCCCGCTTCAACGGGGCGGATGCCATCGGCCTGGGTCTGGCGGATCACGCCATGGCGAGCCGTGAGCGGATGGAGCTGCCGGCGCGCCTCGCCGCCCTCGACTGGTCTGACTCTGCCGATACTGGCGAGCAGATCGAGGGGCTGCTGGCTGGGTTGCAGCGATCCCTTGGCCAGACGCTGCCGGCCCCCGTGCTCTTGCCCCACCAGGCTTGCATCGATGCGCTGTTGGCCGGCCGCTCGTTGCAAGGGGTGTTGGCACGCCTCGCGGGCACCGAGCTGGACGAACCGGCGCTGGCCCTGGCGCGAGAGACTTGCCAGAGCGGCAGCCCCATCAGCCGCGCCATCCTCTGGCGTCAGTTCTGGCAGGCTCGGCGCCAGTCGCTGGCCGAGGTGTTTGCCGACGAGCTGGCCCTCTCGGTCAACTGCGTGCTCAAAGGGGATTTCGTGGAAGGGGTGCGGGCGCTGCTCATCGACAAGGACAAATCACCCCGCTGGCAGGCCCCGCAGGCGGGCGAGGCCTGGCTGGATGACTTCTATCGTTGGCCCGAGGGGAACAACCCCCTGCGTCCCTGCTGACGGGCGATCACACACAAGGAACAGACCATGACAAGGATTGGATTTATCGGGCTTGGCAACATGGGCGGCCCCATGGCCGCCAACCTGGCCAGGGCGGGGCACACGGTGCAGGTGTTTGATCTGGTGGCTGAGAGCCTGACCCGCGCCATCGAGGCCGGCTGTATCGCCGCCGGCGACGCCCGCGAGGCGGTGAGCGGCTGCGAGCTGGTGATCAGCATGCTGCCGGCGGGCGAGCATGTGCGCAGCCTCTGGCTGGGCGAGGGTGCCGGTGAGCGGGGCGGGCAGGATCTGCTGGCGGCCCTGCCGCTCGGCGCCCTGGCCATCGACTGCTCCACCATCGACGTGGCCTCGGCCCGTCAGGTGGGGGCGGCGGCGCAGGCGCGCGGCATCCGTTTTCTCGATGCCCCCGTCTCGGGAGGCGTGGCCGGTGCGGTGGCGGGTACGCTCACTTTCATCGTGGGTGGCGAACAAGCGGATTTTGAGGCGGCCAAACCCGTGCTCGCCTGCATGGGGCAGAACCTGTTTCACGCCGGGGCGCTCGGCGCCGGCCAGATCGCCAAGATGTGCAACAACATGCTGCTCGCCATCCACATGGCGGGCACCGCCGAGGCGCTGGCGCTCGGGGTCAAGGAGGGGCTGGATCCGGGGGTGCTCTCCACCATCATGGGCAAGAGCTCGGGCAACAACTGGAGTCTCGAGCGCTACAACCCCTGGCCCGGGGTGATGGAGAACGTGCCGGCGTCGCGCAACTATCAGGGGGGCTTCATGACCCGGCTGATGGTCAAAGACCTGGGATTGGCCATGGCCCTGGCCGAGCATGCCCACAGCGCCGTGCCGATGGGGGCCCTGGCCCGCAACCTCTTCAACCTGCACGCCACCAAGGGGCAGGGGGCTCGGGATTTTTCCAGCATCGTCGAACTTTATCTGGACAAGACAGAGCCGGGTTAAGCGTCGCTGCCCGCTTTTTTACCCGGTATTGACCTGCCATCTCACCAGGAGCATTTATGGATATCACACAGAAAGTCATCGCCATCACGGGGGCGGGCAGGGGGCTGGGCCGCGCCATCGCCCTGAGTCTGGCGGAGCAGGGCGCACAACTTGCGCTCATCGACGTCAACCGCACCGATCTGGAGGTGACCGAGGCGGAAGTGCGCAGCCGTGACGGTCAGTGCGCCCTGTTCGTCTGCAACGTGGCGAGCGAGCCGGAGGTCGAGGCGACCTTCGCCGCCATCAAGGGGCAGTTCGGTGCTCTGCACGGCCTCATCAACTGCGCCGGCATTCTGCGCGACGGCATGTTGATCAAGGTGAAGGAGGGGGGGCTGACGGAGAAGATGAGCCTGGCCCAGTGGCAGAGCGTCATCGACGTCAACCTTACCGGCACCTTCCTGTGCGGGCGCGAGGGGGCGGCGCTGATGGCCACCGGCGGGGAGGGGGGCGTCATCATCAACATCTCCTCCATCGCTCGCGCCGGCAACATCGGCCAGAGCAACTATGCCGCCAGCAAGGCGGGGGTGGCCTCGCTGGTGGTCACCTGGGGGAAGGAGCTGGCTCGCCACGGCATCCGGGTGATGGGCATCGCTCCCGGGGTGTTTGCCACCGACATGACGGCGGCGATGAAGCCGGAGGCGATGGCCCGCATGCAGCAGGCCATCCCGGTGGGCACCCTCGGGCAGGCGGCGCAGCTGGCCCAGACGGTGCATTTTATTCTCGCCAATGACTATCTGTCGGGGCGGATGATCGAGCTGGACGGCGGCTTGCGCCTCTGAATATCGGCGCTCTGTTGCAGATGCCCCTGGCCCTCGGCGCAGGGGCATTTTTATTGAAACGTTTGTCAGCAGCCGGGTTTGTCGACCTCGGCTGCAAGCTGCATTCTCATGCAGGTCTGATCCGTAAAAACGGGGCTCAGGTCATGGAAAAATGTGAAATATCAACGGGTCTTTCTTAATTTGAGCCAGCTCACAGGCCCCCGGGGTCAGTGCTGTAAAATTGCGCGCGGTCAAGACGGTGCATGATTGACGGTACGAGGGATTGCGGTCGGAATAGTCATGCAATATAGTTGCCGCCTTTTTCACGGGGTACGGATTTCTAGCCCCTCCCATATTGCGCGCAGTATGAATACGGACGCTCTGCCGCCGCCTAATTAAACAGGATTGAGATGGACAAGAAACTGGGGCTTGGTGCCCTCATCTCGCTGGTGATCGGCTCCATGGTCGGTGCCGGAGTCTTCAGTCTGCCGCAAAACATTGCCGCTCATGCCAGTGCCGGGGCCGTCGCGCTGGGATGGGCCATCACCGGTATCGGCATGATCTGCCTCGCGCTGGTGTATCAGAACCTCTCCATGCGTCGCCCGGATCTCGATGGCGGCATCTTCAGCTATGCCAAGGCCGGTTTCGGCGATTTCATCGGCTTCAACGCCGCCTGGGGCTATTGGCTCTGTCAGCTGCTGGCCAACGTCTCCTACGCCATCGTGGTGTTCAGTGCGCTGAGCTACTTCTTCGACACGCCGGACAAGGTCATCTTCGGTGACGGCAACACGCCGGTGGCCATCACCTTGGCGTCCATCCTGATCTGGTCGGTGCACGCTCTGGTGCTGCGCGGCATTCAGGTGGCGGCGCTGGTGAACATAGTCACCACCATCGCCAAGATGGTGCCGCTCATCGTGTTCTGCGTGGCCATCCTGCTCGCCTTCAATATGGAGACCTTCACCCTGGATATCTGGGGTCAGGGCACCCCTGAGCTGGGCTCGGTGATGGATCAGGTCAAGTCCACCATGAAGGTGACGCTCTGGGTCTTCATCGGTATCGAGGGGGCCGTGGTGGTCTCCGCCCGTGCCCGCCACCGCAAGGACGTGGGCCGTGCCACCGTGCTGGCGCTGCTGGGTGCCCTGGCGCTCTACGTGATGGTGACCCTGTTCTCGCTGGGGGTCATGAACCAGCCGCAACTGGCGGCCCTCAAGAACCCCTCCACCGCCATGATCCTGGAAGCCGTGGTCGGCCCCTGGGGCGCCTGGCTCATCAACATCGGCCTGGTGATCTCGGTGATGGGGGCCCTGCTGAGCTGGACCGTGCTGGCGGCGGAAGTGCCCTACATCGCGGGCAAGACCGGCGTATTCCCCGGCTGGTTTGCCAAGGAGAACAAGAACGGCTCGCCGCAGGTGTCGCTCTGGTGCTCCACTTGCCTGGTGCAGACCTTCCTTATCATCATCTACTTCCAGAGCAGCACCTATCTGGCGCTGGTCAACATCGCCACTTCGGCGGCGCTGGTGCCCTACGTCTTCTCCGGTGCCTACGGGCTGAAGCTGGCGCTGAAAGGGGAGACCTACGCAGGTCAACCCCATCAGCGCAAGCGCGACCTGTTCCTGGCGCTGGTGGCCACCGGCTACGGCTGCTGGCTGGTCTATGCCGCCGGGGTCGAGTACCTGCTGCTGGTGGCGCTGCTCTATAGCCCCGGTATCTTCATCTACTGGAAGGCGCGTCAGCACCACGGGCTGCGCGGCCTCAACCGGCTGGAGCAGGGGATGACGGCGGCCCTGCTCGGTTGCGCGGTGCTGGCCTTCTACAAGGTGATGGACGGTACCATTCCCTTGAGTTAACCGGCACAATAAAGAGATGGCCCAAGGGCCATCTCTTTTTTTTTATGTGCAGCGCACTCTTTGCTCGCTGCACCGCCTCGGAAGGAATTTTTATGCTGTTTATGGGTTATCTGCTGCTGGGGGCGTTCGCCGGCATGCTGGCGGGATTGTTCGGCATCGGCGGCGGTCTCATCATAGTGCCCGTGCTGGTGCTGAGCTTTCACGCCCAGGGCGTTGCGCCCGACATCATTACCCATCTGGCACTCGGTACCTCGCTGCCCACCATGATCTTCACCGGCTTCAGCTCGCTGCGTGCCCACCAGGAGGCCGGTGCGGTCGACTGGGTGATGATCCGCCGGCTCGGCGCCGGCATGCTGGTCGGGGCCTGGCTCGGCGGCATGACCGCCAACCTGCTCAGCGCCAGCACCCTCAACATCATCATCGGCTGCTTCGCCTGGACCATGGCGCTGCAGATGGGGCTCAACCTCAAGCCCAAAGCGGAGCGTCATCTGCCGGGGGCGCTCGGCACCGGCATCGCCGGCACTGTCATCGGCTGGATGTCGGCCTTGTTCGGCATCGGTGGCGGCTCGCTGACCGTGCCTTATCTGAGCTGGAACAGCGTGCCGATGCGCAACGCCGTGGCGGCCTCCGCCGCCTGCAGCATGCCCATTGCCCTGGCGGGCAGCCTCAGCTACCTCTACGCCGGCTGGAACCATCCAGACCTGCCAGAGTGGAGCCTGGGGTTCATCTATCTGCCGGCGCTGCTCGGCATCGTGCTCACCAGTACCCAGTTTGCCCGGGTCGGGGCCAAGCTGGCGCACCGGCTCTCTCCCCAGCGGCTCAAGCAGGCGTTCGCCCTGCTGATGCTGCTGGTGGGCGCCAAATTCATGCTGTTTAGCTGAACCCTTGGCCAGATTGTTGAAAAATAAGGCGAACAGCACGGGCGAGGGCAGAAAGCCGTTGCATTGAGAGGCCAGTTTGCCTATTCTCCTCGCCGGTGGTCCTATTGGTCCTCTCGCATTGATAACCCGTCGACCTGGTCAGGACCGGAAGGTAGCAGCCAAGGCGGGGGACTCGAGTGCCGGGATGTGGCTGGTAGGGCCACCACTTGTTTCTGCACTTCAATAAGTTACAGCTAATACCCCCTTCAGACCGCTTGGTAATCCACTTTGTGTGGATGAGCTCGGCGTCTTCATCTCGGATCTCCGACTCTCTGCGGCAAGGTGTCAGGTACGACCGCTAGGTGCCCTGGAGTCTGGCGCAAACTTCCCCTTGATCTTCAGCGCGGTCCCCTTGTGAGCATTTTCCCTTCAGTCACTTTCCGTGGCCTCTATTGCCATTTCATCCTCTTTATCCTCACTACTCTACGACCCTTTTTCGAAAGAGAAGTGCTTGCCGTGCGCCAACGCCCAAGCCAGGAAAGCACCCGGCAATCAGTAACCCCGAGAGCTTATTTGGGGCGTTATGTCGGTTGCAGTGACGCCGTGCCGGCCAGATGGGCCTGCGCCAGTTCATCCATCTCGAGCACATAGTCGCGCTTGTCCGCGAGGCAGGCTATCGCCAGATCGATGAAGTGGCGTACCCGAGCGGGCTGGGCGGCGCGACTGCCATAGTAGAGAAACAGGCCGTGCATCTGGGTCATGTGCTCGAGCAGCAGGGGCACCAGGCGGCCGGCGCGGATATGCGCCGCTGCCGTCGGCCCAGCCAGCTGGCCGATGACGTCACCAGCCAGCACGGCCCCGAGCTCCACCATCTCGTCGTTGGTGGAGAGTGCCGGGCGTACCGGATGTTCCTGCAGTTCGTCCCCTATCTTGACATGCCAGGGCACCAGGCGACCGTTGCCCGCGTGGCGAAAGGCACTGCAGCGGTGCAGGCCGAGATCATGCAGGGTGAGGGGGACGCCATATTTGCGCAGATAAGCTGGGGCGGCGCAGATGATGAGCTGCATGGGGAACAGGCGGCGCGCGATCAGCCCCTCCTGGGGAGAGATGCCGATACGCAGTCCCACATCGACCCGCTCCTCCACCCAGTTGCCGACCCTGTCATCGAGCTGGATATCCGGTTGCACATCGGGATAGCGCCGGCAGTACTCCTCCAGCACCGGCCCTATGATGGTCTGCACCACGGAGCGCGGGCCCACGATCCGCAGCGGACCGGCGAACTCCTCACGGGTCTGGCGCGCTGCCGTCAGGGCTTGCTGCAGGCCGAGCAGGGCAGGCTGCGACGCCTCCAGAAACCGCTGACCCTCTTCGGTCAGCGACATGCTGCGGGTGGTGCGATGAAACAGGCGCACCCCCAGATACGCTTCCAGCTGGCCGAGCGCCTTGCTGGCGGCCTGAGGGGAGATCTGCTGGGCCTCGGCCGCCTTGCTGAGACTGCCAAGCTCGGCCGTATGGACGAAGGTGGTGATGGATCGCAATTCGTTGATCATGGTCTTGCTCATGGATTTACATCATTTGGTTGTAACTGATTCCGCTATTTACCGTCTAGTTCGATGTTTATCCCATCTCTATAGTTCGTCCATCCAAGGTGCCAGCCTTTAACGCTTGTCTCCCCTCGGTTGGGTTGAGACAAGAGGCTGAGCATCCATGGTTATCAGGGCAGTTTCGGCTGCATTGTGAGAACAGGAGCAAACATGCAAACACGTCAATTGGGTAACAGCGGGCTGACGGTGTCCGCCATCGGTCTGGGTTGCATGGGCTTGAGCTTTGGCTATGGCCCCGCGACCGACAAGGCAGAGGCGATCGCCCTGATCCGGCGTGCCCATGAGCTCGGGGTCACCTTCTTCGATACCGCCGAGGCCTATGGCCCTGGCGACAACGAGTTGTTGCTGGGGGAGGCGCTGGCCCCGTTTCGCGACAAGGTGGTGATCGCCACCAAGTTCGGCTTCAAAAATGGCAAGGTGCCTGATGGGCTGGACAGCCGGCCGGAGAATATCCGCGCCGTGGCGGAAGCATCGCTGCGCCGCCTCAACACCGACGTCATCGATCTCTTCTACCAGCACCGCGTCGATCCCGATGTGCCGATGGAAGAGGTGGCCGGCACCGTACAGGATCTGATCCGCGAGGGGAAAGTGCGTCACTTCGGCCTGTCCGAGGCCGGCGTCGATTCCATCCGCCGTGCCCACAAGGTGCAACCGGTAGCGGCGCTGCAGAGCGAATACTCCCTCTGGTGGCGTGAGCCGGAGCAGGGGATCCTGCCGCTGCTCGACGAACTGGGGATAGGTTTTGTGCCGTTCAGCCCGCTCGGCAAGGGCTTTCTGACGGGGGCCATCAAGGCTGATACCCGGTTCGAGGCGAACGATTTTCGCAGCATAGTGCCGCGCTTTGCCGAAGGCGCCCGCGCAGCCAACCTGCGCCTGGTGGAGGTGCTGGGGGATTTGGCTGCCAGCAAGGGGGTGACGCCGGCCCAGGTAGCGCTCGCCTGGCTGCTGGCCCAGCGGCCCTGGATCGTGCCCATTCCGGGCACCACCAAGCTGCACCGGCTGGAAGAGAACCTGGGGGCGGCTGCCATCAGGCTCGGCAGCCGCGAGCTGGCCGACATTGACGCCGCCGTGGCAGGCATCGAGCTGGAAGGGGGGCGCTACCCGGCGCACCTGGGAAAACTGGTGGGGCGCTGAGGCGCCCTGCTGGAAAGCGAGTCGGCCACTGCCGCGTGTCGAGACGCTGGCTCGCGTCGCCCCGGTTCGCCGGGGCCGTTCTGTTGTTATGACTCACAGGTGCCGTGATGGCCGGTCTCATCTCGTCTGTAGTGCAATCGGGGTTGCCCGAACACCAGGATTCCGCTCTGTATCGGGCGGGCCGGTTTCACAATCTGGTGGCGGGATTGAGCGGCGTTGCCATCTTGAAGGTACGGCGGTCAGCGCCTTCTTCTCGCACCGCGATCCGGCCATGGTGGAGTGGCTGACCCAGCGCAGGCTCGACGTCTGATCTGGGCAATGAGCCATCGAGTCGGGCTATGTGCTGGCTGACGGCGAACCGCCGATCGCATCAAGCCGCTTGCCGCAGCTGACGTCCATGGCCCCGGGTCTGTACACCTGGTTGCCCAACTGACGTTGTCTAGCCGTGTTGCACGCGCTCGGGAGCATCCTCGGGCGGTGGCAGAGCGCCGTCGGGGGCACGTTGCTGGTCACGACCAGTCTGTACGGTACGATTGCGGCCCCGTCGCTTGGCTTCATAAAGTGCCTGGTCGGCCTGCTTCAGGACGACGTTGAGATCGTCATGGCTGCCGGGCCAATGGGCGACCCCGAGCGAGATGGTGATGTGGCCGGCGCCGGGCATGGGTTGCGCAGCGACCCGCTGGCGCAGCCGCTCGGCGATCTCGAAGGCGAGAGGGAGCGACAGGCCGGGCAGCAAGATCAGAAACTCTTCACCGCCGCTGCGGCACACGGCATCAGCCTGCCTGGCACCTTGCTGCATCAGGGTGGCGAGGGTGGCCAGCACCTGATCCCCGACATCATGGCCGAAACCGTCGTTGATCTGCTTGAAATGGTCGATATCCAGCGCAATCACGGCGAGGGGTTGATCCAGTGTCTGATAACTGTCGAGCACCTGCTGCATGCCCCGGCGGTTGAACAGGCCGGTCATGGCGTCGGTATGGCTGTCATTGTGCAACTGGGTGATCCGGGTATTGAGCAGCCCCAGCCCCTTGAGCATGGCCTGCTTGAGCTGCGCCGCCTCGAAGTACCAGGCCCGGATCCTGGCGAGGTTCTTGAGCGATTCTTGCTGATCCATCAGCTTGGCCTTGTGGGCCAGTTGCCACAGCGGCCTGGAGATGAAGATGGCGGAAATCCAGATGAACAGCAGGATCAGCAGGTTGATGGGAATGATCTTGAGCAGCACCCGCATCATCTGCTGATCCAGCCCGGTCAGGGTGGCGGCACGGGGGCGCTGCGCCACCACTCCCCAGTGGGTCTGCCGGATGGGGGCAAAGCCGGCCAGCATCTCGGTGCCCGTCTCGTCGGTCAGCTCGAGCGCCCCCTCTTCGCCGTTCAACACCAGGTCGACCACCCCGTTGTCACGGATTTTTTCACCGACCCTGGCACGGTCCGGATGATAGATGCGGGTTCTGTTGCGATCGACCACATAGAGGGAGGATCCATCCTGGTAGTAGTGCTGGCCCAGCATGCCGGAGAGCAAATTGGGTGACTGGAGATAGATGGTGCCTGCCACATAGCCGAGATAGTTCTTCTCCTTGTCGAAGATGGGACTGGAGAGGCTGATGAGATAGTTGCCGGAGAGGGAAATAAACGGATCCGTGATCACCGGCCGCCGGGTCGTGATGGCGGCTCTGGAACCGGCGGAGGTGAGCTTGGCACCCTTGATCTTGAGGGTATCCGGGTAGACGCTCATCACCACGGCATCGGCATTGACCACGGCCACCGAGTTGAAGGTCGCGGTCTGCTGTTGCAAGCGCCGGACTTCGCCCAGCAGGACGACATCATCGGCCATGGCAGGGGCGAGCAGGGTGGCGCTGTAGGCCAGCTGGCTCTGGCTGGACTGGATCATGGTATTGGTCATGTCGGCCAGCTTGGCGGCGTAGACGCGGTTGGCATCCAGGGTATTGGAGATCAACAGCTCCCGCTGCGCCTCGTAGGTGGCATAAAAACTGTTGCTCAGGGTCGCCATGACGCCGACGACGGCCAGCGCCAGGATCAGACGACGCAGATCAATTTTCAATAACCGGTGAAGCAGCATGGCAGTGTGGCGTCCGCGATGGGGGTGAGTGGTCGTAAAGTGATTGATTCTAATGGAGCCAACTGCCGAAAAGCTATCACTATCCAGCCTCCTGGTTCACCATAATGGCTTGATCGACAAAGGGATGTCCGCGCTATCACCAAGCGGCCGCCTGCCAGACGGGATGACAGAGGCGCCGCGCAGGCTCATGGCTGCTCTGGATAAGACCCCGCTTGCAGCGCGGGAGCAGGCTCACTCAACTCGGCGACAATCTGCCAGAAGGCGTCGATGAGCGGGCCCTTGCTGTGGGGCGGGCGGATCAGGCCAATAATCCAGCTCGCCTCGGTATCACGCAGCGGCAGGGTCAGCACATCCGGGTGCTCTATGGTGGTGGAGGAGGGCACCAGGGTCCAGGCGATGTCGGCGGCGGCGGTGGCGACGCCGGCGGCGAAGTCGTTGACGTACTGGATATCGCGAAAGCGCAGCCCGCTCTGGGCCAGATAGTTCATCAGGTGATCATAAAACGAGGGGGCCTTGTCCCGGCGCAAGATAGCCAGCGGCTTGTCCACCAGATCCGCCAGTTCGCTCACGCCGGCGTAGCTGGCCGGCAGCACGGCGACAAAGTGCGCCCGCACCACCGGCAGACAGTGCCACCCCTTGGGAGCGGGCAGGCGGCAAAAACCCAGATCCAGCTTGCCCTCGCTCAAGGCCAGCAACTGGTGGTGAGTGGAGAGATCGTTGAGCTCTATGGTGACCTGCGGGCGTTCGGTGCGAAAACGGGCGATGGCGGCGGGCACCAGGATCTTGGTGGCAACGCCAAAGCCGATGCGCAGGGTGCCGCTGTTGCCCGCCAGCACGTCACGGGCGGTGCGACCGAGTTGCTCGCTGGCCGCCACCAAGGCGCTGGCATCCTGGTAAAGGGCCCGCCCCAGCACGGTGAGGCGGGTACTGCTGGCATTGCGCTCGAACAGCTCGCCGCCCAGCTCCTCTTCCAGTCTCCGTATTTGTTTGCTCAGGGCCGACTGGGTGACGTGCTGGCGAACTGCTGCCTGACCGAAGTGCAGCACCTCCCCCAAAGTGACGAAGGCTTTCAGATCCCGTAACTCCATGCCGGCTCCCATGATTCCTATTTGGAATGTTGAATGGTTTGATTTGTCATTGGACGGAATTTTATAACTGTTCGATGCTTATGCCAATTCCATTGGGCGCCGCCAGCCGGCGCGATAGAGGTGGCCGGTGCCACCGCCGCAGAAGGAGCAACCCAGATGCATCACCACAAGTTCAACGACTTCCCCGCCGATTTTCTGTGGGGCGCCGCCTCCGCCGCCTACCAGGTGGAAGGGGCCTGGAACGCCGATGGCAAGGGCCCCTCGGTGTGGGATCTGTTCACCAAGTTGCCGGGCAAGACCTTTGAGGGCAGCAACGGCGACGTGGCGGTGGATCACTACCACCGCATGGAGGAGGACGTGGCGCTGATGGCGGAAATGGGGCTCAAGGCCTACCGCTTCTCGGTGAGCTGGCCGCGCATCTATCCCACCGGCCGCGGCGAGGTGAACGAGGCGGGGCTGGCCTTCTACGAGAAACTCATCGACACCCTGCTGGCGCACCAGATAGAGCCGGTGCTCACCCTCTATCACTGGGATCTGCCCCAGGCGCTGCAGGATGAGTACGGCGGCTGGGAAGACCGACGCATCATCGAGGATTTCGAGTGCTACTGCGTGACCCTGTATCAGCGCTTTGCCGGCAAGGTGAAGTACTGGGTGTCGCTCAACGAGCAGAACTACAACCTGACCAACGCCTATCAGCTCGGCACGCACCCGCCCGCAGTGCAGGACCGCAAGCGCTTCTTTGCCGCCAACCACATCGCGTTCCTGGCCAACGCCCGGGTCATCAAGGCGTTCCGCCAGCACGTGCCGGGGGGGCTGATCGGCCCAAGCTTTGCCTATTCGCCTGCCTATCCGGCGTCGTGCGATCCCAAAGACATGCTGGCGTTTGAAAACGCCGAGGAGTTCACCAACCTCTGGTGGCTGGATGCCTACTGCTTTGGCCGCTATCCGCAGGCGGCGCTCGCCTACCTGCGGGAAACCGGCGAGGCGCCGGATATCCTGCCGGGCGATCTCGAGCTGCTGCGGGAAGGGACACCCGACTACATCGGGGTCAACTACTACTACACCCTGACCTTCACCGACAATCCGCTCGGCGGCCAGACCCTGCAGCGCATCAACACCACGGGGCAAAAGGGCACCACCCCTTCGAGCGGCATTCCCGGCCTCTACAAGACGGCCCCCAACCCGCACCTTGAGACCAGCAACTGGGACTGGGCCATCGACCCGACCGGGATGCGCATCGCCCTGCGCCGGCTCTCTTCCCGCTACGGTCTGCCACTGATGATCACCGAGAACGGCCTCGGCGAGTTCGACAAGCTGGCAGCGGGAGATCGGGTGCACGACGACTACCGCATCGACTATCTGCGCAGCCACGTCAAGGCGTGCCAGGAGGCGCTGCAGGATGGGGTGGAACTGCTTGGCTATTGCGCCTGGTCGTTCACCGACATCCTGAGCTGGCTCAACGGTTACCAGAAGCGCTACGGCTTCGTCTTTGTGGAGCGTGACGAGCAGGGCGGCTCCCTGCGCCGGCTCAAGAAGGACAGCTTCTACTGGTACCAGACGGTGATAAGCTCGGGCGGCAAAACGCTCTAAGCAAATCGAGCAGCAGTACTTTGACAGGCTCCGCCCACCGGCGGGGCCTGTTATTTTTGGTGGAAACGAGACGGTGAGGTGAAAGAGGGGGTGATCCGCAATGGGATGTGAGGTCAGTGATAGCTGGCGTCCACGGTCTCTTCCGTGTTGTGGGCAAGATGGGTCATGGCATAGATGAAGAATTCGGCTGGGGAGAGCGGCTTGGAGTAGTAGTAGCCCTGGATCTCGTCCACCCCGATATGGGCCAGTTGCTGCAGTTCATACAGGCTCTCGACCCCCTCGGCCACCACTACCAGCCCCAGCTGATGGGATAGCTTGGTGATGGACTCGACGAACATGAATTGCCGTGGGTCGGTCTCGATGTTGCTGACGAAGGACTTGTCAATCTTGAGCTTGTCAAAGTTCAGGGACATCAGATAGGAGAAGGAGGACCAGCCGGTGCCGAAATCATCCAGCGCGATGCGCACGTGGATCTGTTTGAGCTCCTTGAAGATGCGCTGGCTGAGCGGCAGATCGTCGAGTGCGATGGTTTCGGTCAGCTCCAGAATGAGTTGTTCGGCGCGCAGCGGGCTCTGTTGCAGCATCTCGTTGACCTGGTGGAACAGAGCCGGGGTGAACATGGAGTTGGAGAGGTTGATGGCCAGCTCCAGCTTGTCCACGAAGCTGGCCGGCAGCTGCGACATGTCGTGGTTGACCCGGCTGAAGATCCATTTGCCGAGCAGCTCGCCGAGGCCGTTCTCCTCTGCCATGGCGATGATGTCCAGCGGGTTGATGAAGCCGTATTCGGGGTGATGCCAGCGGATCAGCACCTCGGCGCCCATGTTGTAGGCATTGCCCGGTTTTATCACCGGCTGATAGTGCAGATAGAGGGTGCTGTTGGAGATGACATTCAAATGTTCACGCAGCTCGGCGGCCAGTTTCCGGTTGCGACTGTAGTGCTCGAACATCCGGTGGTTGAACACCTGCAGGTGGTTCTCCTTGAGTTTTTTGGCATTGGCGAGGGCAATGTCGGCGAACAGGATCAGCTCCTCGATCTTGTGGGCCGTGATGGGGTGCTGGCTTATTCCCATGCTGACGCGCACCCGATGCGCCGGATCGGCCTGAAAGACGGTGGGCCTCAATTCAGCCAGCAGCCGGACAAGGTAGGGAACACGGTGCTCGATGGGCATGGCGCCATAGATGAAGAGGGCAAATTCATCGCCGCCCATGCGGGCGATGAAGGCCTGGTCATGGGCATACTCTCTGATCTGGTTGGCCACCATGGTGAGCAGTTCATCCCCGGCGGCATAGCCCAGGCTGTCGTTGACCTCCTTGAAATTGTTCAACTCGACCAGGCAGATGGTCAGGGTACAATCGGCGGGCTGCTTGCCCTTGGCCAGCCGCTCCAGCCGGGTCATGAAGGCGGCCCGGTTGGGCAGCAGGGTCAGCGGGTCGTTCCAGGCCAGGAAGTATTGCAGCTTCATCTCCCGGGAGACCACGAACAGGATGAGCAGGCCGATGGCCAGCAGGACGACCAGCACCAGTACGTGTCCCTCCTTGGACTGCTGCAGCTCCTGGCGTTGTTTGATGGCGGAGGGGCCGGTGAAGTTCATCACCATCAGATCCCGGATGGCGGGCAGCAGCTTGTTCAGCCTGCCTTCCATCTCGGCCAGCCGGGCTGAATCGGGGGTGGGGTTGACCACGTCCTGCTCATACTCCTTGAGCACCTCAAAGAAGGCACCGACTCTCTCGCTGGCCTGGTAGCGGGAACGAATAAGCGCGGTCTCCTGCCCGGTCAAGAAGATGTCCAGCCGGTTCCAGGCGATGTCATAGGCCTTGTTCAACTGCCCGGCATCGGTCTGACCGCTGCGATAGAGCGACAGCTGCTCGTCAAAACCGTGCAGCTCCAGCTCCAGCTGGGCCAGAGACCAGGCGGAGAGCTGGTTGTATTTGACCATGTCATTGAAGGTGCGATCGTAATTGAAGAGTGACCAGATGGTCACCCCCAGAAAGGAGACCATGATAAAGGCAAGGGAGAGGAACTTGCCCTTGATCATCATTACATCCCTTCAAGCTTGAGCACTTGCCACACCATCAGGCTGTGATATTGCTCGATATTGAGCTCGGGGTGGTCCGACAGGGGGTAGATGACCCAGACTGGGCCCTTGTTGCGCAGGGTCAGTGCCTTGCCATCTTCCTCGATGGCCAGCAGCACAGGGTATTTCTCGACATCTTCTCGCGGAATCACCGCAAAGTAGTCGTTCTGGGCCATCACTTTTATCTTGTCGGCAGTGACGCCGAGGGTATCGAGCAGCGTCTTGAGCAAGACGCCGCGATAGACATGGGAACCCTGGGTCCAGGGGGTGGTGGTGGTGACGCTGGCTTGCGGCAGCGCCTGCAGCTGGGCGCGGCTGTACTCCATCTTGCCGGCGTTGTTGCAGCAACCCTTGGCGGCGACGCTGAGGATGACTTCATCGGCACTGTTGGCCTGGCCGCTGAAGAGTAAAGACAAGAGGTAAAACAGGGGTAAGGTTAGCGCTTTCATGGTGGGTTCCTTATGGGAAACTCATTGATATCCAGCCTGTTGCGACCGTTTCGCTCTAACCATAGACCATTTCCGAATGACTATGACCCCTGGGTTCCCGGCATTTGGCGACGCTCTGGAGCGACGACATTGTTCGCACAACGGGCACGCATATTGCCCGATTGATCCAACTCATCTTTTTATCAATTAGTGCGGATTCAGAGAGCGCCGCGCCCGTCGAGACCCTGTTTCCTGATTTAGATTCAATGTGTTAACTCGGCCCCAGACACGGGATGTTTCACGTTGGCAGATGTGGATGCGCATCATGAACAGCAACACCCCTCATACCCGCAGCGGTGAGCACGTTTCCCAGCAGGTTGATCTGCGCCAGGTGGTATACGCCTTGTCGGCGTCGCTGGATCTGGTCGGCATCGGCGATGTGGCGCACGGCAAGCGGGTCGGCATCATGGCCGCCGAGTGCGGCAAGGCGCTGGGAGCAAACGCCAGCGAGCGAGCCTGCCTGTTCGAGCTGGGGGTGCTGCACGACATCGGCGTCTCCTCCACCTTCATCCACAGCCATCTGGTCAGCGAGTTTGACTGGGAGTCCTCCCAGCGCCACTGCGAGGTCGGTCATGACCTGCTCAAGGACTTTCCGCCGCTGGCGCCCCTGGCCGAACCCATCCGGTATCACCACACCCACTGGCACCGGTTGGTACAAACCCCTGGACTGGCGGCGGGCGTGATGCGCCAGGCCAATATCATTTTCCTGGTGGACCGGGTGGATGCCCTGGCGGCACCTCATTACGGTGACGGCTCTCTGTTGATACACACCCACTAGATCCGGCAACGGATCGAGGCGTGTGCCGGCGAGTTTTTCGATCCCGAGCTGGTGGCGGCCTTCCTCTTGGCGTCCCGCTCGGAGGCGTTCTGGCTGCAACTGGAGGGGCGTGCCATCAGCGACTACATGCACGACATGCTGAGCGAGCGGGAACCCTGTCTCACCAGCAACGGCGAGCTCAAGCAGCTGGCGCGGATCTTTTCGGCCATCGTCGATGCCAAGAGTCCCTTCACCGTGGCCCACTCCCTCGGCGTGGCCAGACTGGCCCGGCTGCTGGCCGAGCTGATGGGCATTGAAGAGGGGCACTGCGAGCAGCTGGAGATTGCCGGGTTGCTGCACGATCTTGGCAAGCTGCGGGTGCCTGACGAGATCCTCGACAAGGCGGGGTCACTTGATGAGCGGGAGCGGGCCATCATCAATACCCACAGTTTCGAGACCTACCAGATCCTGCGCCATATCGACGGCTTCGAGGCGATCGCCCTGTGGGCCTCCTATCACCATGAAGAGCCCAATGGCTGCGGTTACCCTTTCCACCTGACCGCCGAAGCGATGCCGCTGGAGGCGAGGATCCTGCGGGTGGCCGACATCTTCCAGGCCATGGTGCAGAACCGACCCTACCGGGAGGGGTTGAGCGCCGGGCAGGCGCTCGGCTTTTTGCAGCAACTGGCCAGCCAGCGCCGGGTCGATGTGGAAGTGGTTGCGACCCTGGCCGCCCATCTGCCGCAAGCGCTGTGTGCCGCCTGCGGGCAGGTGCCTGACGTCAGCTCAAGTCACTGACGGGCTGCCGCTGTTGGCAGCGCGCATCCTCTGCGGGGACAGGTCTAGAGGAACATGCCGCCCGAGGCTTCGATGCGCTGGGCATTGATCCAGCGGCTGTCAGGGGAGAGCAGGGCGGCAATCACGCCACCGATGTCTTCCGGCTGGCCCACCCGTCCCAGGGCGGTCTGACTGGCGATGAAGTCGTTGACGGCCTGATTGTCCCGCACCACACCCCCGCCAAAGTCGGTTTCGATGGCCCCCGGCGCCACCACGTTGACGGCGATGCCGCGCGGCCCCAGCTCCTTGGCCAGATAGCGGGTCAGCACTTCGACACCCCCCTTCATGGCCGCATAGGCGGCATAACCGGGCAGCGCAAAGCGGGTGAGCCCGCTCGACAGGTTGAGGATGCGCCCGCCATCGCGGAGAAGCGGCAGCAACTGTTGCGTCAGAAAAAACACCCCCTTCAGGTGAATGTTGAACAGGGTATCGAACTGCTGTTCGGTGGTCTGCTCTATGGTGGCGTGAATGCCGATGCCGGCGTTGTTGACCAGAAAATCGATCTGCTGGCGCTGCCATGCGCCCAGCTGCTCCTGTACCTGGCGGGCGAAGGCGGCAAAGCTGCTGCTGTCGGCCACATCGAGGGGCAAGGCGTGGGCCTTGACACCGAGTGCGGTCGCCTCGGCCACCACGGCCGCCGCTTCATCGGCCTGACTGCGATAGGTGATGATGAGATCGACGCCGCGAGCGGCGAGGGCCAGCGCCGCCTATTTGCCAAGGCCGCGGCTGGCGCCAGTGATGAGTGCGATGGGGTGGGTCATGTGAGGACTCCTGTCTGTGGGTAATGCGCTCGGGATGAGCCGATGTGATCACTCTATTGTCCGTTGTTGATTGGATAAATAAGGTGATAATGAATGCACTGTTCCAATTGGCGAGACAATAGCGGCATGGATCAACTGGATGCGATGAGGATGTTTGTGCGGGTGGCGGAGCTGGAGAGCTTTACCCGCAGTGCCGAACAGCTAGGAGTCCCCAAGGCGACGCTCTCGGCGACCATTCGGCGGCTGGAGGAGCAGATGGGCACCCGCTTGCTGCAGCGCACCACGCGGCGGGTGCAGCTGACCCCGGATGGCAAGCTCTGTTACGCCCGCTGCCAGGATCTGCTGGCGGACATGGAGGAGTTCAACGCGCTGTTTCGCCAGCAGGGGCAGCTGAGCGGCCAGCTGCGGGTGGACATGCCGAGCCGGATGGCCCGCCATCTGGTGATCCCGGCGCTGCCCGCCTGGCTTGCGGCCCACCCCGACCTGCAACTGCTGCTGAGCAGCACGGACCGGCGGGTCGATCTGGTGCGGGAGGGCTTTGACTGCGTGATCCGGGTCGGGGCACTCGAGCCCTCCAGCTTGGTGGCGCGCCCCCTCGGCCACTACCGCCAAATCAACTGTGCCAGTGCTGCCTACCTGGCCCGCCATGGGACACCGGGCAACCTGAGCGAGCTGAGTGGCCATCGGCTGGTGCACTACGGTGGCGGCAGCGGACCCAGGGAGAGCGGTTTCGAGTATCTGCAGGCGGATGGCTCTCGCGCCGTGCTGGCGATGAGCGGGGCACTCACGGTGAACGACAGCGAATCCTATCTGGCGGCGGCGCTGGCCGGGCTTGGCATCATCCAGCTGCCGCAGGTCGGGGTGGAGCCACTGCTGGCCAGCGGAGAGCTGGTGGCCATCCTGCCAAAGTGGCAGCCGCCCCCGCTGCCCATTCATGCCCTCTATGCCCATCGCCGTCAGCTGGCCACCCGGGTGCAGGCGTTCATCCTGTGGTTGAGCGGCATTCTGGCGTCGGCACTGGAGCCTGACAAACTGCGCGATGGCGTGCAGCACAGCATCGGGAGCGACGTGGCCGATTGACTCGTTGACGTTCCGCTCATCGGCGGCCGGCACTGCGGGCCTCTCTATGGTTGCCATCGACAATCCCGGTTTGGCGCAAGGGGCGGGCTTGGGCATAATGGCGCCCCATGTTGGCCGCCCCTTTGCTGCGCGGCCAGACCCAGCAACAGTGCAGAGGAGATGAGATGAAATTTATCGGAGCCCACGTCAGTGCGGCCGGCGGGGTGGAGAATACCATCGCCCGCGCCCAGGCCATCGGCGCCAATGCCTTCGCCCTGTTTACCAAGAACCAGCGCCAGTGGCAGGCGGCGCCGCTCTCCGAGACCAGCATCCGCGCCTTCAAGCTGGCCTGCGAGAAGGGGGGCTTTCGCCCCGAGCAGATCCTGCCCCACGACAGCTACCTCATCAATCTGGGTCATCCCGACCCCGATGGCCTCGCCAAGTCCCGTGACGCCTTTCTGGACGAAATGAAGCGCTGCGAACAGCTGGGGCTCTGCTACCTCAATTTTCATCCGGGCAGCCACCTGAAGCAGATCCCGGAGGCGGCCAGCCTCAAGCTGGTGAGCGAATCCATCAACTGGGCGCTGGAGCGCAGCCAGGGAGTGACGGCGGTGATCGAAAACACCGCCGGCCAGGGCACCAACCTCGGCTGGTCGTTCGAGCATCTGGCCACCATCATCGACGGGGTGGAGGACAAGAGCCGGGTCGGCATCTGCTTTGACACCTGTCACGCCTTTGCTGCCGGTTATGACCTGCGCACCGCAGACGCTTGCGCCGCCGTCTTTGCCGAGTTCGAACAGACGGTGGGCTTCAACTATCTGAAGGGGATGCACATCAACGGCGCCAAGTGCACCTTCGGCAGCCGGGTCGATCGCCACCACAGCCTGCGCGAGGGGAACCTGGGGGAGGCGGTGTTCCATCACATCATGAATGACCATCGCTTCGACGGCATTCCGCTGATCCTGGAGACCATCGACGAGTCCATCTGGGGTGACGAGATCCGCTGGTTGCGCAGCCTGGCGAAGGCATGATGACCGACCGGCAGACAGCATAAGGAAACAGGGATGCAACAGAGATCAAGCGACCAGCCGCTGCGCTGGGGGATTGCCGGCGCGGGGGCCATTGCCCGCCGTTTTTGTCAGGATGTGAACGGGCACGCCAGTGGCAGCCGGGTGGTGGCGATCGCCGCCCGTGATCAAGCGCGGGCGCAGGCCTTTGCCGACGAACAGGGGCTGCCCCACGCCCATGGCAGCTATCAGGCGCTGGCGGCCAGTTCCCAGGTGGAGGCTGTCTATGTGGCGGTGATCCACCCGGAGCACGCCGCCCTGATCGAACTCATGTTGCTGGCGGGCAAGCACGTGCTGGTGGAAAAACCGGCGGTGACCCGGGTGGCGGACTGGGATCGGCTGGTGCGGCTCGCCGCCGAGCGAGGCCTGCTGCTGATGGAGGCGATGAAGGTGATGTGCTTCCCCGCCATGCGCGAATTGCTGGGACGGCTTGCAGCCCTGCCTGCCCCCGACAGGCTGCGGGCCGCCTTTGGCTCGGTGCAGGCGCGGGACGGCAAGCTGTTCGACCCGGCGTTGGCCGGCGGCGCCGCCTGGGATGTGGGGGTCTATCCGCTCTGGCTCTATGCCGCCCTCTGTCACCAGCTCGGGCTGGCGGCGGGTGAGCCCGAGGTCACGCTGTCTCGTCAGGCGGGCGAGGTGGACGAAGCCGCCCGCTTTGAGTTTGCCGGCCCGCTCAAGGCCGAACTGGCCGCCTCCATCGTCGCGGAGCTCGACAAGTCGGCCTGGCTGTCCGGGCCCGGCTGGGCGCTGGAGCTGGTGGGCAAGTGGTGGAATCCCCAGCAGATAGCCTGGCGTGGTGGCGACCCCCTGCCAGCCTGGCCGCACGACATCGCGCAGCCGGTCGGGGGCGGCGGCATGCAGCACGAGGCGGATCACTTTGCCGCCTGCGTCAGAGAAGGATTGAGCGACTCGCCCTGGGTGCCGCAGGCGCTGAGCAGACAAGTGCTGGGCTGGGTCGAGCGGGGATTGCAGCCCGCGAAACGCTGAGTCACAAGGCTGAATGACAAAGAGGGAGAGCCTGGGCTCTCCCTCTTCTATTGCTGCCGATATCCTGGTGGCAAAGGCAATGCCGGGCAATAGGCTGCCCGATCATCCCATTGGCTCAGGTGCTGCTGGTCTGGCTGGGCAACACATCCTCCTGGGCGCGGCAAAATTGCAGAAAGCGGCGCAGGGTGGCGGAGTGATACTTCTGCCGGTGCCAGATGAGGGAGAGCTGACGGGGGAAGCGACGGGTCAGGGGCAGGGCCACCAGACGGCCGGCCTGCAGCCGATCCGACACCGCCAGGTGGGAGATGAAGGAGATGCCAAGCCCCTTCTCGACCGCCAGCATCACCGCCTCCAGGGTGTTGAGTTCGAGCCCCGCCTGCCAGCGCGGCAGTTCGGGCTGGATCTGCTGCTCGAACTGCTCGCGGCTGCCGGACTGGGGCTCGCGCAGCACCCAGGTCTCGTCGCTCAGCTGGGCGAGGGAGAGACGGCTGCGGCCGGCGAGGGGGTGAGCGGGCTGGGCCACGATCAGCATCTCGTCGTGGAGCCAGGGCTCGCTGACCAGATCCGGGTGATGGTTCTCCCCCTCGATCAGCGCCAGATCCAGCTCGAAGTTGGCCAGCAGGTGGCAGAGTTGGTGGGTATTGGTGATGGTGACGCGGGGCGGCTGTCCCAGCTCCTGCTTGCTGGTGGCGAGCAGGGCCGGCAGCAGGTAGTTGCCGATGGTCTGGCTGGCGCCCAGACGCAGCTGGCCGCTCGGTTCGGCATCCGGGCTGAACAGGGTCTCGATGTCCTGCATCCGGGTCAGCAGCTCCTCGGCCGCCGGTTGCAGCAGGCGCCCCTCGTTGTTGAGCTGCAATCTGGGGTGAATGCGATCGAACAGCGGGGTGGCGAGCTGGCGCTCCAGCTCCTGCAACGACTGGGAGACGGCACCCTTGCTCAGGCACAGTTCATTGGCGGCCAGCCCCAGATTGCCGTAACGGGCGATGGTGGCAAAGACCTTGAGTTGTTGCAGGGTCAGCTTCATGTTTGGATATTCTGAACGATTGATTTAATTCATTTAGATATCGTAAACGATACGGGGCCATTATCCTATGCCCATCGTCTCTCATCAGAGGTTTCAGACATGATCGCAAGAACCCGTCAATCCTTAGGCAAAGCCCCGACTCCCATGGCAGGGCTGGCGCTCGGGATCGCCAGTCTCGGTTGGTGCTGGGAAAATGCCGGTCACTTCGATGGCCGCCTGCAGTTGCTGGGGGCAGCCATTGCCGCCGTGCTGCTGGTGATCCTGACCTTCAAGTTTCTGCTGCACCCGCGCCTGCTGTGGCAGGATCTGGCCCACCCCGTGGTTGGCAGCGTGGTGCCCACCTATGCCATGGGCACCATGGTGGTTTCCAAGGCGGTCGGCATGCTCGACGCCGGTCTGGGGGAAGGGCTCTGGCTGTTTGCCGTGCTGCTGCACCTGGCGTTCCTGGCCACTTTCGTCTGGCATCGGGCCAAACAGTTTGAAATCCACCACATGGTGCCGAGCTGGTTCGTGCCGCCGGTGGGGATCATAGTCGCGGACGTCGCCTTCCCGGGCGGCCAGTTTGCGGCGCTGGCCAACGGCCTGCTCTGGTTCGGCATGCTCTGCTATGGCCTGATGCTGCCGCTGATGCTCTATCGCCTCATCTTCAGCCATGAAGTGCCGGATGCCGCCAAGCCGACCATCGCCATCCTGGCGGCCCCCGCCAGCCTGTCACTGGCCGGTTACCTGACCGTGAGCGAGGACCCCTCCTTGCTGCTGGTGGCCGTGCTGCTGGGGATTGCGGTGCTGATGACCGGCATCATCTATCTGGCCTTCATCAAGCTGCTGCGTCTGCCGTTCTCACCGGGCTACGCCGCCTTCACCTTCCCGCTGGTGATCGGTGCCACCGCCCTGTTCAAGGTGAGCCACCTGGTCGAGCAGTGGCCCCAGGCTGCCGAGTATGTCGAGCAGATCCGGCTGCTGGCCCACTTCGAACTGGGCGCCGCCACCCTGATCGTCGGTTATGTGGCCCTGCGTTACCTGATGTTCTTCCTGCCGCTCGACGGCAGCGACGAGGTGGCGCACGGCATGGTTCGTCGCTAAGAAGAAGACGGCGAGAGCCGGGATACGGGGCGTTGATGAGCAGCCTTGCGACAGACAGGGGCCATCAACCGGATAATGACCAAGCGCTTCACCCTCGGGTGAAGCGCTTTTTGTACCGGTTCTGGCAGCGAAAGGTGCCATTCATGCCCGTTGGCGCCCCGTTTTTTGCGCCAGCGCCCAGCCTGGGGGGACAATGATGAATTTCACTGGTATTACCTGTCAGGACGAATACAATGCAGCTCCATTTTCTTAGTTTGATCCCCATCCATGTCTTCCCATGATCCCGTGTTTGACACCCGCTTCGAGGCCAGATTCCTGCATCCACGCTATTGGCTGAGCTGGCTGGCGCTTGGCGTACTGATGCTGCTGGCCTTCGTGCCGGTCCGTCTGCGCGACCGTCTCGCCGCCGCCCTGGCACCGCTGGTGTTCCGTATCTCGAAAAAGCAGATCTATATCGCCAGAACCAACCTGGCACTCTGTTTTCCGCAAAAGAGCGAGGCCGAACGCGACGCCATCCTGATGACCTCGATCCGGGTCGGTCTCAAGAGTCTGCTCGGCTTTGGCGAGTTCTCCGTACGCAGCCCCGCCTATCTGATGAGCCGGATGCAGGTCAGCGGCTGGGAACATATCGAGGCGGAGCAGGCCGCCGGCCGACCGGTGATCCTGGTGGTGCCCCACAGCTGGCCGGTAGATGCGGCCGGGTACTACTTCACCCGGCGCGGGGTACCCATGTGCACCATGATGAAGCGGGCGCGCAACCCGGTCTTTGACTGGCACCTCAATCGGGCCCGCGCCCGCAACGGTTGCCGGGTTTATGAGCGCAGTGCCGGCATCAAGGCGGTGATCCGTACCATCAAGGGCGGTCGCAGCTTCTTCTATCTGCCGGATCAGGATCATGGCCGCGAGAAGAGCATCTTTGCCCCCTTCTTCGGGCACCCCAAGGCGACGCTGCCGGCGTTGCCACGGCTGGTGCAGGTGAGCGGCGCCAAGGCGGTACCGCTGCTGGCCTGTTATGACGAGGCCAAGCACTGCTACCGGCTGGAGATCGACGCGCCGTTTGACAACTATCCCACCGAGGACGTGATGGCCGACACCTGCCGGATGAACGACATGGTGCAGCAGCAGCTCTGCCGCGACCCAGGTCAGTACATGTGGTTCCTCAAGATCTTCGATACCCGCGAGGATCAGGTTGGCCTGGATGGCCGCTACGAGGCGGGGATCCAGCGCATCCGCAGTGGCTTGCAACCGCTGCCCTGAGGCGGCACCCTTTATGTCATATGGCCCTGCGGGGCCATTTTTGTTGGCGATGGTGACCCGCCATGAGGGAAGGGCTTCCTTGTCTGCCAGCCCGATGGCCGGGGGGCCTGGCCGCCAAAGTGGAAAAATCTGTCAGGATAATTAAAATAACCGTTTATTTTCTATGACTTGATGGCGGCCATGTCCTCACACGATCCGGTTTTTGACACCTCATTTCATCCCCGTCTGCTGCATCCGCGCTGGTGGGGCAGCTGGCTGGCGCTCGGTCTGCTCTGTCTGCTGGCGCTGGTGCCCCATGGCCTGCGCGACCGGCTCGCCAATCGTCTGGCGCCTACTCTGCTGCGAATTTCAAAGAAGCAGGCCTACATTGCCGAGACCAACCTCAAGATCTGTTTTCCCGAGCTGGACGAGGCTGGCCGTCAGGCCCTGCTGCTCAAATCGATCCGGGTCGGTCTCAAGACCTTCATGGGCTTTGCCGAGCTGACCCTGCGCAGCGCCGCTCATCTGGCCAGCCGCGTCAAGGTGCGTGGCTGGGAGCATATCGAGGCAGAGCAGGCCGCCGGCCGGCCGGTGATCCTGGTGGTGCCCCACACCTGGGCGGTGGACATGATCGGCCGCTACTTCGCCATTCGGGGGCTGACCATGTGCACCATGATGAAGAGCCCGAAGGATCAGGTGTTTGACTGGTACATCAACCGCGAGCGGGCCAAGGGCGGCAAGGTATATGAGCGCAGCGTCGGCATCAAGCCGGCCATCAAGGCGATCCGCAGCGGCGCCAGCTTCTTCTACCTGCCGGATCAGGATCACGGCCGCGAGGCCAGCATCTTCGTGCCTTTCTTCGGCCATCCCAAGGCGACCCTGCCGGCCTTGCCCAAACTGGTGAAACTGACCGGCGCCAGGGCGGTGCCCATTCTCGCCTGTTATGACGAGGAGGAGGGCTGCTACCGGCTGGAGATCGAGCCGCCTTTCGACCCCTATCCCGGTGCGGATCTGGTGGCCGATGTCTGTGCCATGAACGCCATGGTGGAGCAGCAGCTGCGCCAGCATCCCGAACAGTACATGTGGTTTCTCAAGATCTTCGAGACCATGGAGCACCAGCAAGGATCGGATGGGTTCTACGAAGAGGGCATTAAGCGGATCCGTGGCGATCTTCCTCCCAGGGAGTGAGGCCGGCCGACCCGGCGGCGCGGGTTATCGCACCGGGATCACCGCGGTTGCCGGCACGTCGGGCGCCGTCAGGAAACAGGGATAGGCAAGTGGCCCGGGAGGGGCTATCTTCTGATGCGCAAATAGGGTAAAAGGGCGGCCATGAAAATTCCAAATCGAATCCAACCTCTGGTTGATGACGGCCTGGTCGATGACGTCATCAGCCGGCTGATGAGCGGCAAAGAGGCCGACGTCTATGTGGTGCGCTGCGGCGACGAGATCCGCTGCGCCAAAGTCTATAAAGAGGCGTCCAAGCGCAGCTTCAAGCAGGCTGTGGTCTATCAGGAAGGGCGCAAGGTGCGCGGCAGTCGCGATGCCCGCGCCATGGAGAAAGGCTCCAAATACGGTCGCAAGCAGCACGAAGAGGTGTGGCAAAACACCGAAGTGGATGCCCTGTTCAAGCTGGCGGCGGCCGGGGTGCGGGTGCCCAGGCCCTATGTCTGCCTCGATGGCGTGCTGCTGATGGAGCTCATCACCGACGAAGAGGGCAATGTCGCTCCCCGTCTCAACGACGTGGCGCTCTCTGCCGAGCAGGCGGTCATCGACCATTCCAAGGTGATCCGTTATGTGGTGCGCATGCTCTGCGCCGGCCTCATCCACGGCGATCTCTCCGAGTTCAACGTGCTGGTGGATGAACAGGGCCCGGTCATCATCGACCTGCCCCAGGTGGTGGATGCCGCCGCCAACAACCAGGCCAAAGCCATGCTGGAGCGAGACGTCAACAACATGCGCAACTACTACGGCATGTATGCCCCAGAGCTGCTCAAGACCCGCTACGCCCGGGAGATGTGGGCCCTGTATGAAGATGGCAAGCTGACCCCCGACAGCGAGCTGACCGGCATGTTCGAGGAGAGCCGCGAGCAGGTGGATCTCGACTCCGTGCTGCACGAGATTGAGAGCGCCCAGGAGGAGGCGTTGGCCCGTCAGGCCAGGATGAAGGCCGAAGAGGAAGACAGCTACTGATCTTGCTGGTGGTTGTGACCAGCGAACAAAGAGCGCCTGAGGCGCTCTTTTTTATTGTCTACCGCTCGGTCCTGGCCCCTTGGCCGGGGCCAGCCGGTAAAACCGGATCCAGCAGCGATCGCCGGCATGATAGCGGCGATCCAGCCATTGCCCGCCGGCGGCGGCAATGACCTTGAGCGAGGCCGGATTTGCCTCGTCACAGCTGATGAGCACGGGTTCCCTCAGCACATGGCGCTGCAGCCAGCCGAGCAGGGTGCGGGCGACGCCTTCACCCCGGCGGGTGGGACGGGTCTCGTAACCGATGTGGCCGAGCCACTGGCGGGTGGCGGGGTTGTCGCCGTGACGCAGGCGCAAGGTGGCGAGGATCTCTTCCCCTTCGAGGGCAAAATAGGTGGTGGTGGGTGGGTAGCCCAGTGGCAGATGCAGCCCATCGGCATGGGCGAGCAACTCCTGCAGCCACTGATCCGGGTCGAATTGCGCCACCTGATAGAGCGGCAACCCGGCGGCGCCACATTCGGCCACGTAGCGGCGGTAGGCGGGGGCGTCGGTCGGCCGAGCGGCCCGGCACTCGATGGGGGGTTGCATCAGGTCTGGGTGGCCAGGGGCCACAGCGGCCTGGGCTCGCTGTGGTGCGGCTCCTGGATGCAGGCGCGCTGGCGGCCAGCCTGTTTGGCGGCATAGAGTGCCCGATCCGCGCGCGGATAGGCCTGCTCGAAGCTCTCGCCCTGCAGCAGCGAAGTCAGCCCGATGCTGAGGCTGATGGGGCCGCCGGCCAGCAGCCGGGTGGCGTCTGCGACCCGCTGCTGCAGGGTCTGGCAGCAGGCCGGCAGCGTCTGCGATGTCTCCATCACCAGCAGCGCCAGCTCGTCGCCGCCAAGGCGCCCGGCCAGCCCCGCCGGCGGCAGGCTCTCCCGGATCACCCGGCCCACCGCCCGCAACATGGCGTCGCCGGCGGGGTGACCGTGGCGGTCGTTGATCTGCTTGAAGTTGTCCAGGTCGATCAGCAGCAGCTGCCAGGGGCGGGCGCTGCGACAGGCGCGCGTCGCCAGCTGCTGCTCGAAATGGTGGCGGCTGTCCAGCCCGGTCAGGGTATCCAGGTTGGCGCGTCGCTCCAGCTCGTGCTGGGTGGCAAGCAGCGCCTGCTGCTGGCGAGTGTGCACCAGGCTCAGCAAAATGAAGCTGCGGGCAATGGTAAAGAGCAGGCTGAGCAGGATCACCGGGCCGAGCAGGGGATCGGTCAGGCTGGAGGCGGCCGACTCCGGCCACCACTGATGCTTGGCCATCCTGACCAGTTGCAGGGCCAGTTGCAGGGCGAGCAGCAGGATGGCGAAGCGCAACACCCGGTAGGCGGGCGCCAGCCGCTGATAGCGCCAGAGCTGCCACAGCAGCAGGCATATCTGCAGTGAGATGGCCCCGGAGAGCACCACGATCCGGCTGTGTATGTCATCCGGTGGCAGCTGCGCGGCGGTAACGGCAAACAGCAGGAAGCCGGCGAGGGCGAGGAGCGGGCAGAGCCAGCCAAAACGGTCGGCCTCGCGCCGAAAGAAATGGCGCAGCCCCCGCTCATAGAGCAGCGGGGTGGCGATGAGCAGCAGGTTGGTGAGCAGGATATTGGCAAGGGAGCTATCCCCCGTGAGGGTTCGCAGCAGCAGGCAGCCAAAGGCGGCGGCGATGGCCAGTTCGCTGGCCGACCAGTAGAGCAGGGAGCGCAGCGGTCGCTGGGTATGCCACAGGTAGGCGAAGATGGCCGCGACCCCGATATGCGACAGGCTGACGAACAGCACCAGACTCAGCAACTGGGCCGAGGAAAACAGACTCTGCATCAAGGGTTTGGGCTCTTCCTGCCGGGAACGGCGCAGCGACCTCAGGGCCGGGTGACTGGGCCGGATCACAGCATGAATTGCGCCGCTGAGCAATGGTTTAAGTGATCCGGGCACGATCGCGGCAACAACCGCCACAAGAGGGCTGCTGACTCGATTAATCAGGGGCGGGGCATGACGCCGGGGCGTTTATGCTTATCTCATGCTGAGGTCACGACCGGCAGCCGCATGACGGTGGCCTCCCGGCCGAGGTGGGCCAGCAGGCGGCGCACGTCGTCGAGGCGGATAAGCAGGGTGGCGGTATTGACCAGCGGGTGGCACTGCACCCGCTCGGCCTGCCAGATCGTTTCATCCACCACCAGTTCTACCGCTTTTTCCCTGTCGCGCACCATGGCGAGCAGGGTGACCGCACCCGGGATGAGGCCAAGCACGGATTCCAGCCGCTCCGGCGAGCCAAAGCTCAGCCGCTTGACCCCAAGGGCGGCAGCCAGTGCCTTGAGATCGACCCGGCTCTCTTCCGGGGTCACCACCAGAAACAGTCGCTCGCTCTTCGGGTCGCGCAAAAAGAGGTTCTTGGTCTTGGCGGCGGGCAGCTTGGGCAGCAGCCGGCTGGCCTCCTCGCAGGTGAAGACGGGGGGGTGATCGATGCGTTGATAGGGAATGGCCAGCTGATCCAGCAGAGAGTAAAGCGCCACCATGACCTCCTGATGTCGGGTGAAGAGTGGGGTGTTGGATGAATGGCATGGCGCATAAAGCTGCCACTCTGGCCGAGCTTACCAGTTTGCGGCGCGACTCGCAGCCTGGCGTGGCCATGGCGGCTGGCGTGGCAATTGCAGCAAAGCACTGTATGAACGTACAATACTCCCATTTCCATGTTGATCCGATGACTTGCATGACCGATCACCCGCCCATCCCATCCACTACACCACCGCGAGACGGCTTTATTCTGACCCGTCACGGGCGGGATGTGCGCGGTCGCAACGGGCATGGCGAACGCACCGAGATCGTGATGTGGCTCTGGAGCGCGCAGGGGCCGGTGCGACTGGTGGTGCCGGGGCAGGAGCCGGTCTTCTTCCTGCCCCAGAGCCATATGGAAGAAGCCGCCGAGCTGTTCAAGGGGGCCGGGGTGAGCGGGCGGTTTCGCCGCCTGCCAATGCACACCTTCGATGGCCGCGCCGTGGTGGGCTGCTACTTTGCCACCTTGAGCGCCTTTCACCGCGCCATCGAGCTGCTGCTCATCCGCGGGCTGGAGCACTTCGAGGCGGATATCCGGCTGCCGGAGCGCTACCTGATGGAGCGTTTCATCACCGCCGGCGTGCGCTTCGAGGGGCGCACCCTCAAGAAAGGGGGCAAGCACGGCTACTGGGAGGTCAACGAGGCGCGCTGCGCACCGCAGGCGGTGACGCCGACCCTCTCCTGGGTGTCGCTGGACGTGGAGTGCGCCATGGACGGGGCGCTCTTCTCGGTAGGGCTCTACAGCGAACAGGATGCGCGGGTCATCATGATCGGTACGCCGGAGGCGGATGCCGACAGCTGGGGAACCCAGGTCGAGTGGGTCGCGGACGAGAGCGCCCTGCTGAGTGCGCTGGAGCGCTGGTTTGTGCGGCACGACCCGGATCTGGTGATCGGCTGGAACGTGGTCAACTTCGACTTTCGCCTGCTGCTGCGCCGCGCCGAGCTCAACAAACGGCGGTTGCGGCTGGGGCGCGGCCACGAGCTTTGCTTCTGGCGATCCTCGCGCAACGACCCCCAGAGCGGCAGCGTCATCATTCCCGGGCGTATGGTGCTGGATGGCATCGACACCCTCAAAAGCGCCACCTGGCAGTTCCCGAGCTACAGCCTGGATGCGGTGGCAAGCGAGCTGCTCGGCCGCGGCAAGGATATCGAGGACGTGGCCAACCGGGGCGAGAAGATCACCGAGCTGTTCCACTCCGACAAGGAGGCGCTGGCCCGCTACAACCTGGAAGATTGCCGGCTGGTGTGGGAGATTTTCGATTTCTGCCACCTCATCCCCTTTGCCATCGAGCGCGCCTCCCTCACCGGCCTTGAGCTGGACCGGGTAGGGGGCTCGGTGGCCGCCTTTACCAATCTCTATCTGCCACGGCTACATCGCGGCGGCTACGTGGCCCCCAATTTGCCGGCCGACGGCGGGCTCGCAAGCCCCGGCGGCTATGTGATGGACTCCAAACCCGGCCTCTATCGCCACGTGCTGGTGCTCGATTTCAAGAGCCTCTATCCCAGCATCATCCGCACCTTCTGCATCGATCCCATGGGGCTCATCGAGGGGCTGCAGCATCCCGAGCACGCCATTGCGGGCTTTCGCGGCGCCATGTTCTCCCGCGAGCGCCACTTCCTGCCGGATCTCATCGCTACTCTGTGGGCGGCGCGGGATCGGGCCAAGGCCGCCAGCAACAAGGCGCTCTCCCAGGCCATCAAGATCATCATGAACTCCTTCTACGGGGTGCTGGGCTCGGGGGGCTGCCGCTTCTACGACCCGCGGCTTGCCTCCTCCATCACCTTGCGCGGTCACGGCATCATGCAGCAGACCCGGGAGTGGATCGAAGGGGAGGGCTTCGAGGTGATCTATGGCGACACCGACTCCACCTTCGTGCACCTGGGGCGGGATGCCAGCCCCGAGCAGGCGGACGAGATTGGCCGGCGGCTGGCGAAGATGATCAACGACAACTGGGCTGCGCTGATCAAGCGCGAGTTCAACCTGCCAAGCTATCTGGAGATCCAGTACGAGACCCACTATCGCCGCTTCCTGATGCCCACCATTCGCGGGCTGGAGAAAGGGAGCAAGAAGCGCTATGCGGGGCTGGTGGCGGGCCATCAGGCAGGTGAAGAGGAGCAGCTGGTGTTCAAGGGGCTCGAATCGGTGCGCACCGACTGGACGCCCCTTGCCAAGGCGTTTCAGACCCGCCTCTACGAAATGGTGTTTCACGACCAGGATCCCAGCGGCTATGTGCGCACCATGGTGGACGAGACCCGGGCCGGCCAGCACGACGAGCTGTTGGTCTATCGCAAGCGGCTGCGCCAGAAACTCGAGGAGTACCAGAAGAACGTGCCACCCCATGTGCGGGCGGCGCGTCTGGCGGACGAGGAGAACCTGCGCCGCGGCCTGCCCCAGCGCTATCAGCATCGGGGTTCTATTGCCTATCTGATGACTCTCAATGGCCCCGAGCCGCTGGAATACCGGCGCAGCGCCATCGACTACGAGCACTACATCGACAAGCAGTTAAGGCCCATTGCCGATGCGATCCTCCCCTTTATTGGCGAGTCGTTCGAGCGGATCTGCGGCCAGCAGCTCGATCTCTTCTGAGCGGTGTGGAGCGGGCGGGGAGGTTGGCCTGCCAGGCATGGTTGAGCGTATGGCGGGTGCAGCCGTGAGGATGCCGCGAGAAGCAGGAAAGGGGAAATGCAAAAAGCCCGCTCGAGGAGCGGGCTTTCCTAATCTGGTGCGTCCTAGTGGATTCGAACCACCGACCCCCACCATGTCAAGGTGATGCTCTAACCAGCTGAGCTAAGGACGCAGGGTGCGCAAGGCGACTTTATCTGATTGCAGGGGAGTGGTGGGTTTAATTGGATTCGAACCAACGACCCCTACCATGTCAAGGTAGTGCTCTAACCAACTGAGCTATAAACCCACATCTGTACTTGAGCCATCGGCTCACACTCAATTCCTGCAACTTATTCAAACTGTTATGGTGCGTCCTAGTGGATTCGAACCACCGACCCCCACCATGTCAAGGTGATGCTCTAACCAGCTGAGCTAAGGACGCATAACAGGTTTCCATGATGGTGCGTCCTAGTGGATTCGAACCACCGACCCCCACCATGTCAAGGTGGTGCTCTAACCAGCTGAGCTAAGGACGCATCACGGAAAAGTGGTGGGTTTAATTGGATTCGAACCAACGACCCCTACCATGTCAAGGTAGTGCTCTAACCAACTGAGCTATAAACCCACTTTGCAAACCGGGTCAGAAACCCGTTTCACCACACCAGCACTGCTGGCGTGGTCGGCATACTACCCATGCCCCCCAAGGCTGTCAACAGGCCGCACGCACAAAGCAGACTGTTTGCCCAGTTCTTGCGCAGCCTGTTGATTTTGCAGGCGAGTTTGCCCTATTGCGCCTTGGAGAGGGCGCTGCAGGCCTCCGGGCTGGCAAAGCGGCCATAGATATGACGCAACCGGGCACCCAGCATCAGGGCGGCGCCGGTCAGGCCGACGATGAAACCGATCCAGAAGCCCTGCGGCCCCATGCGCGGCACCAGCCAGTCGGTCAGCCCCAGGATCATGCCGGTGGGTAGTCCGAGGCCCCAGTAGGCGACGATGGTGACGTAGAAGATCGCCTTGGTGTCCTTGTAACCACGCAGGGCGGCTGCGGCCACCACCTGTACCGAGTCGGAGATCTGATAGATGGCGGCGAAGAACAGCAGTATGGCTGCGAGGGTGATCACCTGCAGGTCGTCGGTGTAGATACTGGCGATATGCTCGCGCAGCAGCACGGTGAGGGCGGCGGTACCGGCAGCCACCGCCATGCCCAGCATCAGGCCGGTGCGGGCGGCGACGCGGGCGTGCTCGGGCTGACCCTCGCCGATGCTGTGGCCGACCCGGATGGTGACACCCACCCCAATCGACAAGGGCAGCATAAACACCAGGCTGGAGAAGTTGAGGGCTATCTGGTGGCTCGCCACCGTCTCCGCACCGAAGGGGGCCAGCATCAGTGCCACCACGGTGAACAGGGTCACCTCGCAGAAGATGGCCATGGCGATGGGGAAGCCCAAGCGGAACAGGCGCCAGATCCGGCTGCCATTGGGGCGGGCGAGCCGGGAGAACAGGTTGATCTCCTTGAAGTGGGAGGAGAGCTTCACATAGACGATCATCGCCAGCAGCATGGCCCACAGCACGATGGCGGTAGCCACGCCGCAGCCGACCCCGCCGAGCTTGGGCATGCCGAGGTGGCCGTGGATGAAGATGTAGTTGGCGGGAATATTGACCGCCAGCCCCACGAAGCCGATCACCATGGTTGGCATGGTGTGGGAGAGCCCTTCGCTGAAGTTGCGCAGCACCTGGAACATCACGAAGGCGGGCAGGCCCCACATGATGGCGTGCAAAAAGCCGGTGGTCTTGGCGGCCATCACCGGATCCACGTCCATGAGCTGCAGCGCCAGCGGGCTGAAATAGAGTGCCAGCATGGCGATCGGGATCACCATCAGCGCCAGCCAGAAGCCCTGATGCACGGCGGGACGTACCTCGTCCCGCTTGCGGGCCCCGTTGAGCTGGGAAACGATGGGGGTGAGGGCCATGATGATGCCCTGGGTCAGCAAGATGATCGGCAGCCAGAAACTGGAGGCCACCGACACCGCCGCCAGATCCACGGCGCTGACCTGGCCCGCCATCACGGTATCGACGAAGCTCATGGCGACCTGGGCCACCTGGGCCACCAGAATGGGACTGGCTAGACGAACGAGTTGCCTCGCCTCGGACCAATAACGTTGCACTGACACCTCCGAGTGGATCAGATAAAGCGTAAAAAGAGCGGGTAGCGGGAAGAGCCTTTGCACTCCCGAAACGGGAATGCAAAGTGCGGGGGGGTCATTCTAGCCTGAAATTCATCCGGGACGAAACGTTTGGCGCAAGGGCCGGATCAGGCGTCTTCGTGATCGCTGATCAGCAGGTTGGCGGCGGCGTAGGCGGCCTGTTCGCGCAGATCCGCCGGTACCCGCTCGTCCGATGCCACGGCGTTGAGCGCCCTGATGGTGGCGGCAATGGCCTGTGGCACATAGCCCTGCTCCCCGGAGCCAATCTGGTTGTAGGCGATGCGAATGGCCTCACAGCATTGATATACCTGCATTTTTATTTCCTTGTCAGCGCTGGTTTGAATGCCGTCACTATAGCGATCGGCCGCCCGCTTGTCAGCCAGCGCGCTTGTCTGGGGTCCGGGGCGAGGTTACCCTGCCTTTTTTCATAGCAGGAGACGAGACATGTTCACCGGCATAGTACAGGGAACCGCCGAACTGGTGGCCATCGACGAGCTGCCCAACTTTCGTACCCACGTGATCCGGATGCCGAGCCCGGCCTGGGGCGAGGGGCTGGCGCTGGGCGCCTCCGTGGCCCACAACGGCTGCTGCCTGACCGTCACCCGGGTCGAGGGGGAGCTGGTCAGCTTCGATCTGATGCAGGAGACCCTGCGCCTCACCAACCTCGGCCAGCTGCAGCCGGGGGACAAGGTCAACGTGGAGCGGGCGGCCCGCTTCGGCGACGAGATTGGCGGCCACGCCATGTCCGGCCACATCATGGGCACCGCGCAGGTCGTCTCGGTCATCGACACTCCCAACAACCGGCAGGTGTGGTATCGCCTCGCCCCCGAACTGATGAGATACGTGCTGACCAAGGGTTACATCGGCATCGACGGCATCAGCCTGACGGTGGGGGAAGTGCGCAGCAACGAGTTCTGCGTCAATCTCATTCCCGAGACGCTGGCCCGTACCAACCTGGGTTGGGTCAAAGCCGGCTGGCATACCAACATCGAGATTGACCCCCAGACCCAGGCTATCGTCGACACGGTGGAGCGGGTACTGGCGGCCCGTCAGCCGGGGTAAGCTGACCAACGCGCTCTCAGGGATTTGCCATTGAAAAGGGCCTGCATCACGCAGGCCCTTGGCGATCTGGTGGGTGGGTTCACTCGCAGTCAGAACATCTGTTCATCGTCTGCGTCCACAAACAGTTGCAGGCAGTCGCGCGCCTCATCCCGGTGCAGTCGCAGGTGGATGGGGTTGCAGCAGGCCATGCAATCCTCGTAGAACTCCTGATCCCCCTGGCTGGCATCCAGCTCGACCCGGGTATGATGGCCACAGTGGGGGCAGACGATGCGCTTGCTGGTGTACTCGATCATGATGACCTCCTCGGGCCCGTGGGCCGCCTATCTCCCCTGATTCTAGTTGGTTCGCTCTGTCCTGACCGCGAGCAAGCGCACGTTTATGACCGGGATCAAGGGAGGCAGGAGGTCAGTCCGACAGCACCTGCCTGTTGTTTACTTGACCCAGCTGGCCAGTATCGGGGCATCCAGCTCGGTGAGCGAGCGCAGCTGATGATTGGCAATGGCCAGACGGGGATCGCTCACTCATGCTGGGTGCATGGGAACGATCGGCGCCTGTTTGTTGTTTATTTGGTCCAGTTGGCCAGCATCTCGGCATCCAGCTCGGTGAGCGAGCGTAGCTGATGATCGGCAATGGCCAGACGGGGATCGCCCACCAGTGCGGGGTCGGGTACGATCAGCGCCTTCATGGAGGCCGCCTTGGCCGCCAGCAGGCCGGTGAAGCTGTCTTCGATGGCCAGGCAATGCACCGGCTCCACTCCCAGCTTCTCGGCGGCGTGGATATAGACATCCGGGTGCGGTTTGCCGAAGCGCTCCACCTCGGCGGAGTGAACCGCCAGGAAGCGATCGCGAATGCCGAGCTTGCCGAGCACCGCTTCCACCATGGCAAAGGGGGAGGAGGTGGCCAGACCCACCTTGAGGCCGAGGGCTTCGATGAGATCGAGCGCTTCCAGCACGCCGGCCTTGGCCTGACCTTCGGAGAGGATCAGCGCGTTGACTCGATCCAGGATGCGCTGCACCACTTCTTCCTGACTCGGGCCGCTCCAGGGGCGCAGGCGATACCAGTGGGCCACCAGCTGATCGATGCGCACGCCGATGGTCGATTCGCAATCTTCCACCGTGTGGGGATGTCCCAGCTCGGAGAACACGGCCATCTGGGCCCGTTGCCAAAAGGGTTCCGAGTCGATCAGAACACCATCCATATCGAAGATCACGGCAGTTAACATCTTGTACTCCTGACATAGGTGAAGGGGGGATTATAAGCGAGGCGCCTCAATGCAAAAGGGGCATTGCCATGCCCCTTGCGCCGGATCACGCAGGCAAACGTTTGTTTGTGCGAGGCAAAAAACAGTGGTCAGAAGAGCACGTCCACCTTGGCGGCCACGGCTTTGGCCTGCTCGACTGCGGTGGGGCAATCTTCAGCCCGGACCAGCGCCACGCCGAGTCGGCGGCGACCGGCGCTCTCCGGCTTGCCAAACAGCCGCAATTGGGCACCCGGCACCAGGGCCAGCGCTTCGCCAATCCCCTGATAGCGGATGTCCTGGCTGTGACCTTCGCGCAGCACCACGGCGGAGGCGCTCGGCCCGTACTGGGTGATGGTGCCGATGGGCAGCCCCAGAATGGCGCGCACGTGCAGGGCGAACTCGGAGAAATCCTGAGAGATCAGGGTCACCATGCCGGTGTCGTGGGGGCGGGGGGATACTTCGCTGAACCAGACCTCATCACCCTTGATGAAGAGCTCGACCCCGAACAGGCCGTAACCGCTGAGGGCTTCGACCACCTTGGCCGCCACGGCTTTGGAGCGGGCCAGCGCCAGTTCACTCATCGCTTGCGGCTGCCAGGATTCGCGGTAGTCGCCATCTTCCTGGCGATGACCGATGGGCTGACAGAAGTGGATGCCGTCGACGGCACGCACCGTGAGCAGGGTGATCTCGTACTCGAAGGGGACAAACCCTTCGACGATCACCTTGCCACGGCCGGCGCGACCGCCCTCCTGGGCATAGGTCCAGCTCTCGTCCAGTTTGGCGAGATCGCGCAGCACGCTCTGGCCCTTGCCGGACGAACTCATCACCGGCTTCACCACGCAGGGCAGGCCGATAGTGTCAACGGCGGCGATGAACTCTTCCTTGCTCTGGGCAAAGCGGTAGGGGGAAGTGGGCAAGCCGAGGGTCTCGGCGGCGAGGCGGCGGATCCCCTCCCGGTTCATGGTGAGCTGGGTGGCGCGTGCGTTCGGCACCACCTTGACGCCTTCCTGCTCCAGGGCGGCCAGGGTATCGGTGGCGATGGCTTCAAGCTCGGGAATGATCAGATCCGGTTTGACCTCATTGACCAAGGCGCGCAGGGCGGCGCCGTCCAGCATGTCCAGCACATGAGCGCTGTGCGCCACCTGCATGGCGGGGGCATCGGCATAGCGGTCGGCAGCGATCACCTCGATGCCGAAGCGTTGCAGCTCGATGGCGACCTCCTTGCCAAGTTCGCCGGAGCCCAGCAGCAGGGTGCGGGTGGCGCCGGGGCGGGTAGCGGTTCCAAACATGTGATCTCTCCTGATGTCGTGAGTGATGGTTGATGGCCGCTATTGCGCGAATAGCGGGCAAAAAAAGAGGCACGCATGGCGTACCTCAGGAAACGGATTTGTGGGCGCGCTGCTCCAGATGGGTGAGCAGGGTGATGGCGCCGATGATGATGGCGGCCCCGAGCCACAATCGGCCGGGCGGCGCCCAGCCAAACACCAGCCAGCCGGCCAGCACGTTCATCGGCAGCTTGGCAAAATCAAAAGGTTGCACGAACGAGGCCTCGGCCACGCTGTAGGCGCGAGCGATGGACATCTGGGCCAGTGCCGACAGCACGCCGGAGGCAGCCACCAGCAGCCACTGGGTTTCGCTCGGCCACTGCCACTCCGGCAGCGCCAGCATGGCGTTGAACGGGGTGCTGAAGATGAGCAGGTAGACGACGATGGTGTGGGACGACTCGCTCGCCGCCTGATAGCGCACCAGCAAGGAGTAGCCGGCCCAGAACAGGGCCGCCGCCACCGGCAGCAGGGAGGCCCAGCTGAAATCGTCGGTCCAGGGGGCCAGGATCAGCATGGCGCCGACAAAGCCGGCCAGGGTCGCCAGAATGCGGGCCCGGCTCACCTGCTCTTTGAGAAAGAGGGCCGACCCCAGGGTGGCAAACAGCGGCGACGTCATCAGCAGCGCGATGCCCTGCCAGATGGGAACGGGCACCGCCAACGCCCACAGCCAGAACTGGATGCCGACCACCGCCAGGGCGACCCGCAGCAGGTGCAGCCGCAGCTGGTTGGTCATCAGCGACTGGCGCAGACCGTGACGAATGAGCCAGGGCAGCAGGCAGACCAGGGCAATCAGATATTGATGGAAGGCGACCTGGGTCGAAGGAAGGCCGAGCTTGAAGCTGACATACTGGCTCAGGCTGTTGACGGCGGCGAAGCAGAGGCCCGCTACCATCATCCAGACTGCACCGGCAAAGGGAGAGTGCCTGCGCAAGGGTGTCATGGGATCCGGAACGCTGAAAAAAGTGCGGCGGATCATAACGGCAATCGTTTGTTCTGCCAAGCCTTGGCGGGGCGGAGGATCGGTGGCTGGCGAGAGAGTGAGCTAACATCAAATATTTTGAATAAGTTGAGCATCTATTTTCGCTATCTGTATAGAAGCCCAATGTTTAGAGTGACCTCCATCGACAGCACCGCTGTTCAACCGACAACCAAATGGAGTTTCACCATGGCCAATATCCTCGTACTCAAGTCCAGCATCCTGGGCCAATATTCCCAATCCAACGCCCTGATCGACGGCTTCCTGGCCGACCATCCGTCCGACACCGTCACCGTGCGTGATCTGGCGTCCCTGAACCTGCCGGTACTGGATGGCGAGCTGGCCATGGGCCTGCGCGGTGGTGAGAACCTCAATGAGCGTCAACTGGCCGTGCTGGCCCAGTCCGACGAGCTGGTTGCCGAATTGAAGGCAAGCGATCTGGTGGTGATTGCCGCCCCCATGTACAACTTCAACATCCCGACCCAGCTGAAAAACTGGATCGATCTGGTGGCCCGCGCCGGCGTCACCTTCCGTTACACCGAAACCGGTCCGGTCGGCCTGGTGGAAAACACCCGCGCCCTGGTGATCAGCCCCCGCGGCGGCATGCACGTCGGCAGCGCCACCGATCTGGTGACCCCCTACATGCGTACCGTGCTGGGCTTCATCGGCATCAAGGAGGTGGACTTCATCTACGCCGAAGGCATGGGCATGGGCCCGGATGCCCAGGCCAAGGGCATCGAGCAGGCCAAGGGCCAGCTGGAGACCCTGGCGCTCTGATCAAGAGAGCAACCAGCCACAAGCCAGAAAGCAACAACGCAGCCCTCGGGCTGCGTTGTTTTTTTGGTGCCTGATCGGATGAAGCGGCCCGTCAGGTCAATCCCGCAGAAAGCGGCGACAGCCGCTGCCGACCATCAGGCAGACCGCTACCAGGGAGCCCAGCAGCAGGGTGGTGAGCCACTGCTCGGCGCTGTCGGGCAGGCGCGGTGAGAAGAGGCTGATCATCAGCAGGGCACAGAGGGTGATCAGGCTGGTTGGGCGGGTCAGGAACATCATGGGTCATCCTTGGCTGCGGCTGGTGAGTAGAAGGCTAACCGCGGTCTGTGACAGCAAGATGTATCCATACCTCTTGCCGCAGGTCAGTTGACCGGGGTAGCCATCACCATAGCAGCTTTTGCCGCCGGAGCCAGCGGCATGGGCCGGGTTGTGATCCGGATCCCTATCTGAACTGCTTCTGATCTTC
The DNA here is from genome assembly GCF_033349375.1 of Aeromonas sp. CD. Taxonomy (NCBI): domain Bacteria; kingdom Pseudomonadati; phylum Pseudomonadota; class Gammaproteobacteria; order Aeromonadales; family Aeromonadaceae; genus Aeromonas; species Aeromonas sp. CD. The sequence continues at coordinate 2,591,502 of NZ_CP137631.1, read as the reverse complement.
CTGATAGTGGAAATCGCCGCTGGCCAGCCTGGCGACCAGCGCTTCCTTGTCGAGATCCTGCGCCTTGCAGAGATCATCGAGATCATCGAAGCGATCACGCAGCTGCATGTTGACCAGGCTCAGCAGCATGTTGACGTCCATGGTGGCAAAGTTGTTCAGGTTCATGAGGGTCGCTCGCTATCCAGCAGGTGAAGTTGTTCGATGGCGTCGCTGACGCTTTGCAGGTGCAGACGAATGGATTGACGCGCCTCGGCCGGCAGGTAGTCGGTGAGGGTGTGCTGCCAGCTGCCCGCTTCGGTCTTGAGCTGCTGGAACAGAGTGAGCCCCGCCTGGGTGAAGGAGACCAGGCTGACCCGCTTGTCGTGTTCGCTGCTCTCGGTGAACAGGATCCCTTTTTCCACCAGCCGGTGAATTTCACGGGAGATCCGCACCTTGTCCATCCCGCTCGCCTCGACCAGCTCTTTCTGGCTGATGGGGTAGTTGGGGCCGAGCACCATCATCAGGCGCCATTGGGGCACCGTCAGCTGATAGCGCTGCTGGTAAAACTGCTCAAAGGTGTCGCGCACCATCTCGGCGGCGTGAACCAGCTGATAGGGGGGATAGTGGGCAAGCAGCTCTATGATCTTTGACATATGACATCCTGCTGTGACGGCTGCATCGGGTGCAGTTTCTCTTGATACTTTGGCCTTGATGATACGTAACACAAGGCCGTTTGTCTGAACATGCACCAGAGAAATGTGCGGTTGCGCACGTCCTCCGCCGCAACCGGGTCTGTTCGAGGCTGGTTTTGTGGCTGCGGGCTCAGCCTTTGCGCAGCCAGATCAAGGCGTTGTGCTTGAGCCAGGCCTCGCGGCTTTGCAGGGTGTAGAGCGCCGCCTCATCGCGACTGCCTGCCTGCCAGCTGTGGGGCTCCTGCTTGGGCAGTTTGCGCTGGCCCAGCAGACAGGCCGGCACATGGGCGTTGGCCTTGATAGCGGCGCTCAGCAGCGGCTGTGCGGCCTCGGCCCCCGCGCAGACAAACGTCATCAGCGCCTTGTTGTAGAGCAGCCAGCTGGAGGCTTCATCAAAGCGCACCAGCAATGCCTGCAGCGCCTGCCACTCCCCTTGCAGGGCATAGAGGCTGGAGAGGGGATAGCGGCAACCCAGCTCATCGGCCACGCACAGCTCGAGCAGCGCCAGATATTCGCTGTGCGCCGGTTCCAGCTGGCCGAGGCGCAGCAGGCAGTCGGCCCGCCCGGCCCGGGCGGCCAGCAGCGGGCGCGCTTCGTGGGCACTCCAGCCATGGCCGGCAATCTGCTGCCAGAAAGCCGCGTCGAACAGCGGCTCGGCGTCGGCGATCACCTTGTCGAACCAGCCGAGACGGCTGTGCGGATCGCGACTGGCATCGGCCAGTTCGAACCACTGCTGCCACTGCTCGGCCTGCTCGCTGTCCAGCGTCTGCTCCGTGCTTGGCACGGCCTGATACTCGTCCAGTTGCAGCAGCTGGTTGAGGGCGGTCTTCATGTTCTGGCGCTGGCGCTTGCAGAACTCCATGAAGGGGAGGTCACTGCCGGCGGCCGAGTGCAGCATCTGCGCCATGGGTTTGTCGCGAAACAGGCTCAGCTCGGCGGCCAGGCTGAAACGGTACTGGGTGGTCGGGTCGTTCAGATCCTTGGGCTTGGGCCAGGTGGCAAAGCCCTGGCTGAAGCCGTAGCACCACTGACCGAGCGGGTGGCTCTGCTCGAATACCTGCTCCGGGCTCTCGGTGGAGAGACGGCACTGGCTCGGCAGGGCGAGCTGGGCCTCATCGGCCTGGGCTTCCAGCTCGGCGATCAGATGGTGCAGCGCGGCGCGGCTCTTCTCATCCAGCTCGGCGTCATGGGGCAACAGACCGGCCAGCGGGGCCTGCCAGTCAGGGGCATCCGGTCCGACCAGGCGGGCGCACAAAAAGCCGTGCAGCGCCGGGTAGGTCATGTCCTGCCCACTGTGGGTCTGGATCCATTGATTGAGATGACGGGTACGAGTGGATGGATTCATCGACAGTTCCTCTGGATTTTGACAGCGGCGAAGTCTACCCAAAAGTGGGGTTATTTGCAGCTAAAGGGCGGCTGACTGGCGATTATATCGCCGTAACGTGGCCAAAAGGCCCTGAAAATCACCCGCGAACAGGGCAAGGGACTAGGCCCTGTTACCGCTCTTGGGGTAACATGCGCGCCCATACGGACAATGAAAAATTGGCCATCCGGACAATGAAAGAAGAGAACACCATGCTACAGATTGGCAAGATGAACACCCTTACCGTAGTCGAGCTCGAAGAGCGCGGCGCCTGGCTTGCAGCCGACGAATATGGCGAGCTGCTGCTGCCCAAACGCCAACTGCCGGAAGGGGTGGCCGAGGGCAGTGAGGTCAAGGTCTTCCTCTATCTGGATGCCGACTGCGAGCCGGTGATCACCACCGACAAGCCATTTGCCATGGTGGACGACATCGTCGGCCTCAAGGTGGTCAATGCCAACAAGATTGGCGCCTTCCTCGACTGGGGCATGAAGAAGGATCTGTTCGTGCCGACCCGTGAGCAGAACAAACCGATGCAGGTGGGCCACGTCTATCTGGTGCGGCTGATGCTCGACCACGAAGGCCGCATGGTAGGCACCAGCCGCCTCGAACGCTTCCTGCGCACCGACAAGCCCCCCTTCAAGGCGGGTGACGAAGTGACTGCCCTGCCCGGCGAGCGCACGCCGCTCGGCATCAAGGCCATCGTCAACGGCGAATACGCCGGCATGCTGTTCAAGAACGAGGTGTTCGGCCGGGTGACCACGGGCCGGCCGTTGACCGCCTGGGTCAAGCAGGTGCGTGATGACGGCAAGCTGGACCTGACCCTGCAAAAGCCGGGCATGGCGCGGATGGACGATGCCGGTGAGCTGATCCTGGCCCGTCTCAAGAAGCAGGGCGGCAGCCTGGCGGTGGGTGACAAGAGCGAACCCGAGCTCATCTACAAGCTGCTCGGCATGAGCAAGGGCACCTTCAAGAAGGCCATCGGCGGCCTCTACAAGCAGGGCAAGATTGTGCTCGAGGACAACTGCATCACGCTCGTGGCTGCCGATAGCGCGCCGGATGGCGAATAAGTGCCGAGCCCCTGCATTGGCCATTGCCAGGCGAAAGACGGCCTCTGTCTTGGCTGTGGCCGTACCCTGACCGAGATAGGCCGCTGGTCCGCCATGGACAGTGATGCCCAGCTGGCGGTGATGGCGCAGCTGGACGGCTCAACCAGCACCCACCGCTGTCCCGGCTGCGGTGAACCGGCATTTTGCGCCGTGTCAGCTGGCGCGACCATCGCCGAGTGCTGGTGCAGCCAGTTGCCGGCCCTGCCCATGGGGGAGGCCAGCGCCTGCTGGTGCCGCCGCTGTCTGGTCAAGGCCATTGCGGCCCGCCCCTGAGGGGCTCTGCAGAAAAGAGAAAGGCGCCGAGGGCGCCTTTTTCATGCCTGTTGCTGGCGGTGCCAGCGCACATGGACATCGTGCTCATTGAGATGGCGGGGCAGCAGGAAGGTGGCAAAAATCACCTCAAACTCCTCCTGATGATCCAGCAAGCCGACCCACACCTCGACCCAGCGTTCCATGTCGACCGGCACACCGAGTTCGGCTGACCAGTCGGCGTTGGGCAGGGTCGCCTCGACGGCGCCACGCTGTTCGAATTCCAGGGTGATGTCGACGATTTGTTCGGGGGCCAGCATGTCTGCGGCCTGCTCAAGAAACTGATCATAGGCCCATTCGACCAGTTGATCCGGGGTACGCTGTTCCATGAAATCACTCCAGATACATCGAGGTTCGCTACTGTAGCAATTATTGGCGGTGGCGGCCAGACCAGTGGCCATGGTGCGCCAGGTCTGGGCAAGGGCGCCGGCAAAGGGGTATGGTTGAAGGGGGAATGGCCAAGGGAGAGGTGCCATGAAACGACGGACAAGGCGACAGCAGATCAAACGGCGGCGAGAGGCCTGGTGGTGGCACTATCTGCCGCTGCATCGGGGCACCATAGGCGGCCATCTGGGCCCGCCGGCAGACGATCCGGCCGCCAGTAGTTGAGCCTTGGCGGCCGGATCGTCAATCGGCCTCATGCACCTTGTTGAGGGTGATCTGACCCAGCTGGCCCATCTGACGGCGGATCCAGGCCGAGCGCTGCTGAACGTAGGGTGAAGGAGGCTTGACCCGGTAGCGCCAGGGATTGGGCAGGGCGGCGGCCAGCAGGGAGGCCTCGTAGCGGGTCAGGCGGGCGGCCGGTTTGCCGAAGTAGTGCCTGGCAGCGGCCTCGGCGCCGTAGATGCCGGGCCCGAACTCCACGATATTCAGGTACATCTCGAGGATGCGGGACTTGTCCCAGCCCAGCTCCATCAGCAGGGTGAACCAGGCCTCGATCCCCTTGCGCAGGAAGCTGCGATCGCTCCACATGAAGAGGTTCTTGGCGGTCTGCTGGCTGAGGGTGCTGGCGCCGCGCACCCGCTCGCTGTGCTGATTGTGCTTGAGCGCCGAGCTGATGGCATCCATGTCGAAGCCATTGTGCTCGGCAAAGCGTTGATCTTCGGCGGCGATCACCGCCAGTTGCAGCTCGCGGGAGATCTGCTCGAGCGGCACCCAGTCGTGCTTCACCTCGGCCACCTTGGCCGGTGGAAACAGCGCCCGCTCGAGGCGCCAGGTCCATATGGGCGGATCGATGAAGCGCAGCAATGCCACCGAGACGATGGTGCTGAGCAGTGCCGCCAGCAGCAGTTTGCCGAGCCCGCTCAGCAGGCGTCTGGCGAGGGCGGGACGCACGGGGTCGGGCTCCGGTTCTGGCTCCCAGACGTAGTGGCTGGGATCATCGGGATCCGGAATTATTGGGGCAGCCATTCGATGTGGCAGAACTTCTCGTCAACACGGCGGGAGAGCAGCATGCGGGCGAACAGGTGCTCGTACTCTTCCTGCTCGTTGCCAAGCCCGATCCAGACTTCGGCATAGTCGGCGTCGCTGACTTCGAATCCCACGTCCGCTTCCCAGTCATCGGCCGGATCGGTTTCCGCCAGCAGGCCGCGATCGTTGAACTCCTGATTGAAGCGGGCAATCTCCTGCTCCGGCAGGTTGTCGGAGGCCAGCTCCATGAAGAGTTCCAGAGCGGTGTCGAGCAGTTCCTCGACGCTGTGCATTTCGTCATTCGAAGACATAAGCGGTCTGTTCCAGCTGAAAATAAAAGAAAAACCCCGTCGGCAAGGCCGGCCGGTGGCGCGCGGTATTCTAGCTGGCCCCTGCTTGCTTGGCGAGTACGGCTGGCGGCGCCGTGGCAATAAAAAACCGGATCCTGGCACAGGATCCGGTCTTCATTGGGGGAAGGGGTCACGCATAGGGCGTCAGCTCATCCCTTCTTGTCATCGGCGAAGGTGATGTTGAGCTCCAGCACGGACAACTCATCACTCTTCTTGTCCAGCTGGACCGTGATCTTGTCAGGGTCGATCTGCACATATTTACGGATCACGTCGAGGATATCCTGCTTGAGCTGGGGCAGGTAATCCGGCCCCCCTCTGGATGAACGCTCGTGAGCCACGATGATCTGCAACCGCTCTTTGGCCAGTTGTGCGGTGCTCTGTTTCTTGTTGGAACGAAAATAATCCAATAATGACATGCTTAACTCCCGAACAGTCGGCTAAAGAAGCCCTTCTTTTCTTCTTCCAGAAAACGAAAATCCTTGGTGTCGCCCAGCAGACGGGCAACGGCATCCTCATAGGCCTGACCGGCATCGGACTCCTTGTCCAGGATGACGGGTTCCCCCGAGTTGGAGGCACGCAGCACCGCCTGGGACTCCGGGATCACCCCGAGCAATTTGATGGCCAGGATCTCCTGCACGTCCTGCACGCTCAGCATGTCGCCACGGTTGACGCGAGTCGGGCAGTAGCGGGTGAGCAGCAGGTGTTCCTTGATCGGGTCTTCGCCACGCTCGGCGCGGCGGGACTTGGAGGCCAGGATGCCGAGGATGCGGTCCGAGTCGCGCACCGACGAGACTTCCGGGTTGGTGGTGACGATGGCCTCGTCGGCGAAGTAGAGCGCCATCAGGGCCCCCGCTTCGATCCCCGCCGGGGAGTCGCAGACGATGTAGTCGAACTTCATCTCGGTCAGCTGATCCAGGATCTTCTCGACCCCTTCACGGGTGAGGGCGTCCTTGTCCCGGGTCTGGGAGGCGGGCAGGATGAACAGGTTTTCGCAGCGCTTGTCCTTGATGAGGGCCTGGTTGAGGTTGGCCTCGCCATTGATGACGTTGACGAAGTCATACACCACGCGCCGTTCGCAGCCCATGATGAGGTCCAGATTTCTCAGACCAATGTCAAAATCGATGACCACGGTCTTGTGGCCACGCTGAGCTAAACCGGTACTCAGGGCCGCGCTGGTTGTGGTCTTGCCAACGCCACCTTTACCCGATGTAACGACTATGATTCGCGCCATTCTCGCTTCCTTGTAACTCTATTTGATACGGTCTATACGGAGTTGTTCGTTATCCAGCCGGACATGAACCGGCTGCTGGATGAGGCCGGCCGGCAATGCATCGCTCAGCTGGAATGTGCCTGCGATGGAGAGCAGCTCGGCCTGCAATTGCTGGCAATAGATCCGTGCCTGGGGGTTGCCCTTGGCACCGGCAATGGCCCTGCCGCGCAGAGTGCCATAAATATGAATACTGTCGTCGGCGATCACTTCGGCGCCCGGACTGACCGAACCCAACACCACCAGCGAGGTGCCGGCGGCATAGAGCTGCTGGCCGGAGCGCACCGGGCCCACATGCACCTTGCTCGCTACCAGCGGCGCCGGCACAGCTTTCACCTCGACGATGGGGGCCGGGGCTGGTGCCGGTTCTGGCTGGGGTTGCGGCTCGGCCTTGCGGCTCTTGCCGGAGGCCATCACCGCCAGTCCGGCCGCCTTGGCCGCCGTCTTCATCGCCTCGCTCTGGGCCCCCGTGATCCCGACCAGCACGAAGTCTTCCGATTCCACCAGCTCCTTGAGCTGCTCGAAGTCGGGGATATCGGTGAGCCGTTCCACATTGATGACGAGGGGGGCACAATTAAAAAACTGGGGCGCCTGAGCCACTTTGGCCGCCAGCAACTGGCGGATCCGCTCAGGTTTGCCATCGCTGATATGCAACACAGAAATAGTGAAGGTGGTCCCTTTCAATTCGTTATCGCGCTCAACCATGAATCTTCCCCGAGACAGAGACGGTAATCCGTTATTGTTATTCAATTCCCGATGTTATAGTTTGCCATCCTCAGAGGCAATAAACCGGTTGGATTATATCAATTTCCATGTTGTGTGCAGTCTATAAAAGTCGCAAAAAAGCCGAGACCTATCTTTTTGTTGAAAGAAGAGAGGATTTTTCCCGCGTACCCGAGGTGCTGATGAGTGCATTCGGCCGTCCCGAACTGGTATTGATGACCAAACTGGACCCAGCCAAGCCCTTGGGGATCGCCTCCACCAGCCGGGTGATGGAGGCGCTGCAGAGTCAGGGTTTCTATCTGCAGGTGCCACCGCCACCGGAAAACCTGCTGGAACAACACAAGGCCCAATTAAAGGCCGAACGGGAATGAAGGGTCGGCTGGCTCTGTTATTGATAAGCGGGATCATCAGTTACCCGCTGCAGGCCAGCCCCGATTTTGAACATTATGTGACGGGTCTCAAACAAGAGGCCCTGGCCGCCGGGATCTCGCCGGCGACGGTCACTGCCGCCTTCGCCGATATTCACCTCATTGAGGTCGCCATTCGGCACGATAAAAATCAGCCGGAATTTAAACAGACCCTCGCCACTTATATTCCTCGCGCCGTGCCGCAATGGAAAGTCAATCAAGCCAAACGGCTATATCGTCAGTATTTGCCGCTGCTCACAAAAATAGGGGCGGAATATGATGTGCAACCGCGTTTTATTGTCGCGCTGTGGGGCATTGAAACCAATTTCGGCAAATTGACCGGCAAATATCCGCTGGTGTCGTCATTGGCGACCCTGGCCTGGGAGGGGCGCCGTGAAGCCTTCTTCAAGGGGCAGTTGTTCGATGCCCTGCGCATTCTGGAGCAGCAGAAAATGGCGCCAGCCGATCTCAAGGGATCCTGGGCCGGCGCCATGGGACAGGTGCAGTTCATGCCCTCGTCCTATCTTAAATATGCGGTCGATCAGGACGGGGACGGCAAGCAGGATCTATGGGGCAATCTGGCGGATGTGTTTGGTTCGGCAGCCAATTATCTGCATCAGAACGGCTGGCACGGGGATGAAACCTGGGGTCGTCGGGTGAGGGTACCGGCAGGGCTGGATCCTGCGCTGGTCGGACTGGAGGAGACCCGGGCGCTGTCGGCATGGCAGGCTCTCGGAGTGCGCAAAGCAGATGGGACAGACTTGCCGCAGGCGTTGCTGCAAGCCTCGCTGGTGCAGCCCGATGGGGAGGGCGGGGCAGCCTATCTCGCCTATCCCAATTATCGGGTGCTGCGGGACTGGAATCGCTCCCACTATTTCGTGGTGGCGGTGGGCACCCTGGCCGATCGTATCGTGGAATAATCGATAATGGTGCCGCCGGATTTGTCGCCGGGGGCAAGCAGCGAGCGTGGGAATAGCGATCGGAATGGTGCCGCCGGATTTGCCATTGGGGGCAAGCCATCAGCGTGGGAATAACGATCGGAGGCGGCGGACTCGCCGGACGAGACGGGACGGAATATCCAAACGACAGACAATAAAAACGGCGGGAATTCCCGCCGTTTTTATTGTTGCCACGCCGACTTATTCGCAGGCGACTTGCATCACCTTGATGGCCAGGCCACCGCGGGAGGTTTCACGGTACTTGGAGTCCATGTCCTTGCCGGTGATGTACATGGTCTCGATGACCTTGTCCAGCGAGACGCGCGGCTTGGAGGTGCGACGCAGCGCCATGCGGGAGGCGTTGACCGCCTTCATGGCGGCGATGGCGTTGCGCTCGATGCAGGGTACCTGCACCTGACCGGCGACCGGGTCACAGGTCAGACCCAGGTTGTGTTCCATGCCGATCTCGGCGGCTTCACAGACGTGCTCCGGGCTGCCGCCCATCAACTCGGTCAGACCGGCGGCGGCCATGGAGCAGGAGACGCCTACTTCACCCTGACAGCCCACTTCGGCGCCGGAGATGGAAGCGTTCATCTTGTAGAGCATGCCGACGGCGGCTGCGGCCAGATAGAAGCGGGTGTAGTCGTCGCGGCCAACCGGCTGGATGAACTTGTCGTAGTAGGCCAGCACGGCCGGGATGATGCCGGCGGCACCGTTGGTCGGCGCGGTCACCACACGGCCACCGGCCGCGTTCTCTTCACTCACCGCCAGGGCGAACATGTTGACCCAGTCCACGATGTTCATCGGATCGTTGGAGAGGTTCTCGTTGGTGGTCAGCTGACGATAGAGCGGCGCGGCGCGGCGCGGTACGCGCAGCGGGCCGGCGAGAACGCCCTCGGTGCGGCAGCCACGCTCGATACCTTCACGCATGGTGGTCCAGATCTTGCCAAGTTTCTTGTAGATCTCTTCCGGGGTATTGAAGCACTTCTCGTTCTCCATCATCAGGGCGGAGATGGAGAGGCCGGTCTGGCTGCAGTGGGCGATGAGCTCGGCCGCGCTCTTGAACGGGTAGCTGACGGACATGTCGCCGCTGTCGGCCTTGCCGAAGTTCTCTTCGTCAACGATGAAGCCACCGCCGATGGAGTAGTAGGTCTTGCTGTAGACGGCAGTATCTTCGATGAAGGCGGTCAGCTTCATGCCGTTTTCATGCAGCGGCAGGGCTTCGTCATGGAATACCATGGCGTCGCGCGGGAAGCTGACGGTATGGCAGTGCAGGCCGATGGGCAGACGACCGGTCTGCTCGACGCGGGAGATGAACTCGGGGATGCCGTCGATGTCGACATTTTCCGGCAGGTTGCCCGCCAGACCCATGATGATAGCGGTATCGGTGTGGTGACCTTTGCCGGTCCAGGAGAGTGAGCCGTAGACATCGACCTGGATCCGGGTGATGTCACGGATCTTGCCGCCTGCACGCAGTTCATCCACGAACTGTTTGGCTGCTTTCATCGGGCCGACAGTGTGGGAAGAGGAGGGGCCAACACCGATTTTGAAGATATCAAAAACGCTGATCATGTAACAATTACCTCAGGATAGAAGGGGGCGCCATGCCCACTCGCAGAAACGGGGTGATCCATGGGACGAGGGCGTCGTCGCCGAGGTCAATGAACCAGATAACCACAGTGTAACGGCTCAAAGCCCAAAAAAAGTTGAAATAGATCTATTTTTGTTGAATCAGAGCGGGCGAGTATAAAATTTATTTTGATGCTTATCCATTTTGTTAAGCGTTTGCCCATAAAAATACCCGACAATGCCGGGTATTTAGGAACCAAATGGAGCAAGTTACCGATTTTTAACACTCGGTAATGTTAACCGCCAGGCCACCGCGGGCGGTTTCCTTGTATTTGGTCTTCATGTCGTTGCCGGTTTCCCACATGGTCTTGATCACCTTGTCCAGCGACACCTTGTGCTCGCCGGTACCGCGCAGGGCCAGGCGCGCGGCGTTGATCGCCTTGACCGCCCCCATGGCGTTGCGCTCGATGCAGGGCACCTGCACCTGACCACCTACCGGATCGCAGGTGAGCCCAAGGTTGTGCTCCATGCCTATTTCGGCGGCGTTTTCGACAATCGCCGGGCTGCCGCCCAGGATCTCGGTCAGCGCCCCCGCCGCCATGGAGCAGGCGACGCCCACCTCGCCCTGGCAGCCCACCTCGGCGCCGGAGAGCGATGCGTTCTTCTTGTAAAGGATGCCGATGGCGGCGGCGGCGAGGAAGTAGCTCAGCAGCAGCTCATCATCCACCTTGCGCACGAAGCGATCGTAGTAGTGCAGCACGGCGGGGATGATGCCGGCTGCGCCGTTGGTGGGGGCGGTCACCACCCGGCCGCCGGCGGCGTTCTCCTCGTTGACGGCCAGCGCGAACAGATCCACCCACTCCATCACCATCAGCGGATCCTTGTTGAAATTGGTCTCGCAGCTGAGCTGACGATAGAGCGCCGGGGCCCGCCGTTTCACCTTGAGGCCGCCGGGCAGCACCCCCTCGCTGCGGCAACCGCGCTCGACGCAGCCCTGCATGGCCTGCCAGATCTTGCGCAGGCCGGCCTTGATCTCGGCTTCGGTGCGAAACACCTTCTCGTTGGCCAGCATCACGCCGGAGATGGAGAGGCCGCTCTCCTGGCAGTGGGCCAGCAACTGGGCGCCGCTCTCGAACGGGTAGGGGATGGGGTGGGCCGCATCGAAGCGGGCGGCCTCCTCCTTGGCGTTGGCGAAGTGGCTCTCCTCGATGATGAAACCGCCGCCGATGGAGTAGTAGGTCTGGCTAAACAGCAGCTGTTCCCCGGCGAAGGCGCGCAGGGTCATGCCGTTGGAGTGGGCGGGCAGGGTCTTGCGCCGGTTGAAGATGATGGCGCCGCTGCGGGCAAACTGGCTCGGCTGTTCACCCGCCAGCAGCAGCGACTGGCTGCGCTCCACTTCGGTCAAAAAGGCGGGGATGGCTTCGATGTCCACCGACTCGGGTTCGAAACCGGCCAGTCCCAGGATGATGGCCTTGCCGGTGCCATGGCCCTTGCCGGTCTGGCCGAGCGAGCCGTAGCACTCCACTTCTACCCGTTCGGTGCTGGGCAGCACACCCTGCTGCTTGAGCGCGTTAACAAAGGCGTAGGAGGCGCGCATCGGCCCCACGGTATGAGAAGAAGAGGGACCGATCCCGATGGAAAACAGGTCGAAGACACTGATCATGACACCACTCCGATTATGGGTTTCGTCTAAATATTGTAAATTTTTTGTAGTCGATGGAAAGCGGGAAAACCGAGGGGTGTGATGGCGGCACGCAAATGAAAGCAAGGATGGGTGGCAAAGAGGAGGGCGCTTTGCGTCAAAAAAGAAGGAGCGGCCCGGGGGCTGCTCCTTTGTGCGTGTTCAGGCAAGGGTTGCCGGCGGTTTAATCGAGAAACTCGCACAGATAGGCGGTGGGGGTTTTCACTTCCAGCTTGAAGGAGGAGTGGCCGGCCACGTCGAAGGATTGACCCTGCTCATAGGTGTGCCATTCGTCTTCATCGGCCAGCTGGATGGTGAGCGCACCCTTGACCACCGTCATCCTCTCGGGGGCGGCGGTATTGAACTGGTAGTCACCGGCTTCCATCACACCCACAGTGGCTTTGTCGCCTTTTTGCTCGAAACCGATGGATTTTACATTTCCATCAAAATACTCGTTAACTTTCAGCATGTTTTCATCCCTGTATGCACGTTTGCCCAGCCAAAATAGCACAATCTTTTGCCAGTTGTCATGAATAAAGCGGGAAAAATTGCCGTGAGCCTTTTGAATCTTTACTTTGTTGCAAACTTATCAATAACTCCCGTTAACGATTTGACGATTTAAAACAGCGAATAAATATGAGATAAAGCGCGCGCTCAGGGGAATGGACAGCTGCTCATCCCCTGTTTGGTTGATTGCACTGGGAAAGTGCGAATATTTGCTACTTAAAGGAACATTCTGTGTTAACAAAAGGACTCATTAAGAACGTTGGCTTCCAGGTAGTGGTCGCCATGGTGCTGGGGGCACTGGTGGGGGCGTTCATGGGTGAACAAGCCACCGTGTTTGCACCGCTCGGTACTCTCTTCATCCAGCTGATCAAGATGCTGGTGATCCCGCTGGTGGCGGTGGCCATCCTGTCGGGGGCGGCCAACCTCGGCGCCAGCCCGGCGGCGGGCAAGATTGGCGTCACCACGCTGGCCTTCTTCCTCGGTACTTCGGCGCTGGCGGTACTGCTGGCCCTGGTGATGGGGCAGATCTTCAAACCCGGTGTCGGGGTCGAGTTCGGCTCCATGGCCTCCATGTTCTCCGGTGACTATGCCGACAAGGGCGCGCTGCCCGATGCGGTCGCCACCCTGCTCGGGATGATCCCGACCAACGTCTTCCAGTCGCTCAACGAAGCCAACATACTGCAGATCCTGGTGTTCTGCATGTTCCTCGGCATCGCCCTGGCCAAGCAACCCCGCGAGCGGGCCAAACCCCTGGTGGACGGCCTCAACACCCTGGTGGATGCCTTCGTCTGGATGATCAACAAGGTGATGCTGATCGCGCCGCTCGGCGTGTTCGGCCTGATGGCCGATGCCATCGGCACCTACGGTTTCGACGTGCTGACCCTGGTGCTCAAGCTGTTCGTGGTCTATCTGGCCGCCATCCTGATCTTCGCCTTTGTGGTCTATCCGCTGCTGATCGTGCTGTTCTCCAACACGCCGGTACGCAAGTATCTGTCTGCCATGAAGAAGCCGCAGATCGTCGCCTTCTCCACCGCCTCTTCCATGGCGACCCTGCCGGTCAACATGGAGACCTGCGAGGAGGAGTTGAAGGTGACCAATGCCACGGCCTCCTTCGTGCTGCCGTTGGGCGCCACCATCAACATGAGCGGCAACGCCATCTATTACGGCCTGGTCGCCATCTTCTTCGCCCAGGTCTACCAGATCGATCTCTCCATGGGTGCCTGGGCCGCCATCATAGTGACCGCCACCCTGGGGGCCATCGGCCAGGCCGGCGTGCCGGGCCCGAGCTTCCTGGTGGTCGCCGTGCTGCTGGCAGCCGGGATCCCCATCGAAGGGCTGCCGCTGTTGTTTGCGCTGGATCGCCTGTTCGACATGATCCGTACCGCCCTCAACATCACCGGCGATGCGGCCTGCGCCGTCATCGTCGACCGCTACAGCCCGGATTACGATCCGGACCGCTGGAACAAATAATCCAGCTGCAATGAACAAGGGGCCCGCGGGCCCCTTTCTTTATGCTTGTTGCTGTGACCGTCAGCCGAGCTGAGCGAGCGCCTGCTGGCAGCGCTGCTCGGCGGCGTCCAGCTCCAGCAGCACCATCTTGATGTCTTCCAGCTGCTGCTGCAGGGTCTCCCGTTTGTCGGCCACCAGCCCCAGCATGGTCTGCAGCTGGGTACGGCTGCTCTTGTCCGCATCGTAGAGATCGAACAGATCGCGGATATCCGCCAGGCTGAAGCCCAGTCGCTTGCCGCGCAGGGTCAGCTTGAGTCGCACTCGGTCCTGCCGACTGTAGATCCGGGTCTGTCCCTGGCGGGCAGGATTCAAAAGTCCCTGATCTTCATAAAAACGAATACTTCGGGTCGTAACATCAAATTCACGGGCCAGTTCGCTGATGCTGTAGGTCCGCGTGTCATCCTTGGTTCGGTTCATGGCGCTATCTTGACTGTCAATCCTGGCTGGCACCTTACCCAAACGTCAACTGCCCCGCAAGTCTTGTTCCCGCAGCGGTGGCAGCATATGTTATTTCAATGTAACAAGGAGAGTGCAATTGATGGATATCGTGATTGTTGCGGCCAAACGTACCCCCATGGGGGCCTTCCAGGGAGCCCTGGCCAACCTGACGGCACCCGAACTGGGCGCCTGTGCCATTGCTGCGGCCATGGCAGAAGCGGGGCTCAGGGGAGAGCAGATCGATGAAGCCTATCTGGGCAACGTGCTGAGTGCCGGGGTCGGCCAGGCACCCGCCCGTCAGGCGGTATTGAAGGCGGGTCTGCCGGACAGCATCCCCTGCACCACGGTCAACAAGGTGTGCGGCTCCGGCATGAAGGCGGTGATGCTGGCGGCCGATGGGTTGCGGCTCGGCGACACGAACGTGGTGATCGCCGGCGGGATGGAGAGCATGAGCCGTGCCCCCTATCTGCTCGACAAGGCGCGCAGCGGTTTTCGGATGGGGCACCAGAGCGTGCTCGATCACATGTTCCTCGACGGACTGCAGGATGCCTACGAAGGCCAGCTGATGGGGCATTATGCCCAGCTGAGCGCCGATCGCGCCGGGTTGACCCGTGCCGACATGGATGCCTTTGCCATCGCATCGCTGGAGCGGGCGCTGGCGGCCCAGCGCAGCGGGGCCTTTGCGGCGGAGCTGGCGCCGGTGAGGGCCGCAGATACCCTGCTGCTGGCCGAGGATGAGCAGCCTGCCAAGGCCAGGCCCGAGAAGATCCCCCAGCTCAAGCCGGCCTTCAGCAAGACGGGCACCATCACGGCGGCCAATGCCAGCTCCATCTCGGATGGCGCGGCGGCGCTGATCCTGATGCGCTCCGACACTGCCGCGCAGCTGGGGCTGCCGGTGCTGGCGCGACTGGTGGGTTATCAGAGCCATGCGGCCCTGCCCGTCGAGTTTACCAGCGCGCCGATCGGGGCCATCAAGGGCCTGCTGGCCAAGGTGGGTTGGCGGGTGGAGGAGGTGGACTTGTTCGAGGTCAACGAGGCGTTTGCCATGGTCAGCCTGCTGGCGATGGCCGGTTGCCAGCTGCCCCATGACAAGGTCAACGTGAATGGCGGCGCCTGCGCGCTCGGTCATCCGCTGGGGGCGAGTGGTGCCAGGATCCTGGTGACCCTGATCCATGCCTTGCGCGAACGCGGTCTCAAACGCGGGGTGGCCAGTCTGTGCATCGGGGGCGGGGAGGCGACGGCGGTCGCCATCGAGCTGGGTTAATCTGTTTCCGCCATCGCCTGGAGTTGCTGGTTGACCCAGGCGGTGGCGGTCAGATAGAGCTGACTGACCTTCTCTTCATTGAGCCCGAGCCGGGCCGTTCTGGCCGTGATCCGCTGCCAGTTCGCACTCTCGTAATCCTCGCAAAACGACAGATAGAACCCCAGGTTGCCCTTGCGTTCCAGCAGGGCGACCCGGATCTCCTCGATCAGCGGAATGGTGCCGAGCAGCTTGTCCATCGGCTGTTCCATCAACACATCGAGCAGGGAGAAGAGGCCGGTGATGAAGGCCTGCTGGGCTTCCTGGGTCGGTGCATGGGTGTGGGCCAGCAGCTCGCAGAAGCGGGCCCGGATCATCGACATCTGATAGAGCTCGGCACTCTTGCCGTGGCCGGCGCTGGTGGCGGCGACCAGGGTTACGAAGCGTTTGAGTTGGGTGTGGCCGAGATAGACCGCCGCCTGGCGAAAGGAGGAGATGGGATTGGCGTGGCTTTTGAGGTGATTGACGTAACGCAGCAACTTGAGGGACAGGGAGATGTCCTGACTCAGCAGTTGCTCGATGCGGTTGAGGTCGGGTTCGGGCTGGTTGACCACGTTGAGCAGTTGCATCACTACCACCTGGGCCGGCTCCATGGTCGCCTGCTTGACCATCTCGGGTCGACTGAAGAAGAAGCCCTGGAACAGATCGATGCCGAGGCGCTTGACCCGTTCAAATTCCGCCTTGTCTTCCACCTTCTCCGCCAGATAGGTGAGCTTGAGCTGCTGATGCTGCTGGATGAACACCTTGATCTGCAGCAGCGACGTGGCGCGCAGATCGAACTTGATGATGTGGATGTAGGGGAGGAAGCGCTCCCAGTCCGGCGACAGGGTGAAGTCGTCGAGGGCGAGCTGATAGCCCAGCCCGTGCAACTGCTTCACCTTGGCCAGCAGCGCATCGTCGGGATCGGCATCTTCCAGGATCTCGATCACCGCCTTCTCCGGCGGCAGGCACTCGGCCAGACCATCGAGCAGCAGGGAGTGGGGAAAGTTGATGAAGCAGGGGCGACCGCCGAGCAGCTGATCGATGTTCTGTTGCAGGAACTGTTCGACCACCAGCCTGGCGGTGGCCTGCTGGGAGGAGATGGAGGGGAACACGTTATCCAGACTGTCGCGAAACAGCAGCTCATAGGCGTGGGTCTTCAACTCCCGATCCAGGATGGGCTGCCTTGCTACGTAGGAATACATGCATCTCTCCAGCGTGTGTACTGGATTGATTTTATTGTGAAGCACTCCACTATGCCAGCGCTTGGGGACCAGAAACGGTCAATAACTGGCATAGTGTTTGAATGAGCGGGCGGGAGAGCCCGCTCGCATCAGAACAGGTAATTGAGCTGCAGACCAGCCAGCCAGGCGTCCCCTTCCGAGGTGCCCTGGAAGGTGGAGGTGGTCTGCGGGATGCCGGGTTTGAGCTGCATGGTCTCGCTCACGTCCACCTTCTTGCCGTCGATCAGTGTCACCCCCAGATCCAGCGAGAGGTTGCGATCGATCTGATAACCCACGCCGGCGCTGTACCAGACCCGATCCGAGTCGGGGATGGAGATGGTGCGGCGATCCGCCGGGACCGGGCTGCGGTCGTAGGCAAGGCCTGAACGCAGCTGCCATTGGGGAGCCAGCTGATAGGTCAGACCCAGCGCATAGCGCCAGCTGTCTTCCCAGTGCTCGTCCTTGATGTGCATGACACCGTGGTGATCGAGCTCGGACTCGAGCTGCACGAACTTGCTCCAGTTGGTCCAGTTGATGCTCGAATGCAGCGCCAGTGCCGGCGTCAGCTGATGGAACAGGGCCAGCTCGGCGGTGGCGGGCAGCGGCAGATCCAGGCTGCCGGTATCGGTGAAGGGTTGCCCGTTCTGATCGATGCCGATGGCGTCGCCGGAGAGCTTCAGGGTGACGTCGTGGCGGTAGGAGAGACCGACGCGGGTCGCTTCCGACAGCTCCAGCAGGGTGCCCAGGTTCCAGCCCATGGCCCAGCCATCCCCTTTCAGGTGCTTGGCGATCTGGTTGTTGGACGGGAAGGTGCCACCCACTTCCCCTTCGCCCTGAATGGCGGAGAGGCCGGCACCGACGGACCAGACGCGGTTGACGCGGTAGGCCAGCGACGCACCCAGATCCACGGTCTTGATGTCGGAGACATTGCCGAAGTGACCGGCATTGTAGTTGTCCGGCATCTTGACGCCGAGCCCGTAATAGGAGGTGGCAGCCAGCCCCAGGCGCCACTGGTCGTTGAGCGGTACTATGAGGTAGGCGTTGGGCACCCAGGCATCATCGGCGATGTCGTGGGCCGCCGCATCCAGGCTGACCGGCCCCTTGGGGGTCGGTACCCGGGTGGTGCCCTCGATGTTGACGTCGGGGCGCACATAGATGAAGCCACCGGAGAAGGCCATGGTATCGAAACGGGTCATGGCGGCGGCGTTGCGGGAGAGTACGCTGGCATTGTCGGCGATGGCGGCTTCGCCGGCGAAGGCGCGGCCCATGCCGGTTGCGGATTGCTCGGCCAGCTGAAAACCTGCCGCCTGGGCCTGGCTCGACAGCACCAGCAGGGCGATGAGAGACGGCTTCATGATGGAGTGCATTGCATTGTCCTTGAAAATGAACCTGAAGTTCGAACGTTCTTATGGTTGGAGGCAGGATTTTATATGGTATGACCAGTAAGGCAACGGGCGTGGGGGCGAGGGGATGAAAACGGGATTAAATGCTGGGGGATGTGCTGCTAATAGCTTGATAAAAAAAGAAAAGCGTACAGTTGTTTACTACAGATGTACGCTGAAACATGAATTTGGAATAAAAAAGAGCGCCCGCAGGCGCTCTGGTCAATTCGCTGATTATCAGAACTTCATGTTGAACTGAGCGGAAGCGAGGAAGGCGTTGCCGTGGGAGGTGCCTTTCCAGCGCAGGGCTTCGTTGCTTTCGACCAGCTTCTCGTTGACGTCCACTTTCTTGCCGTCCAGATAGGCCATGCCGAAGTCGACGCTCATGTCCTTGTCGATGTGGTAGGTGGCGCCAGCGCTATACCATACGCGGTCGGAATCCGGGATGCTCAGGCTGCGGTATTCCGGCTCGATCGGGGTGTTGTCGTAGGCAAAGCCGATACGGGCTTCCCAAGAGGGGTTGACGTACCAGGTACCACCCAGAGAGTAACGGGTGGAGTCCTTGAACTTCTCCGGCTTGTAGAGGCAGACGCCGGCACCGTCGGTGCTGTTGCACTGACCGCTGGTGGCTTTGAGCTCCTGGAAGGCGCTCCAGTCGGTCCAGTTGACGGAGTAGTGCACGGCAAACTGCTGGTTCAGACGGTGGTAACCGGCGAACTCGGCCTGGGCCGGCAGATCCAACGGCAGTTCGCCACCGACGGTCTTGAAGCCGGAAGAGGTGCCCTGGTAGTCACCCTTGAACTTCAGGTCTACCTGGGAGCGATAGGTCAGTGCGAAGCGGTTGTTCTCGTTCACTTCATACATGGTGCCCACGTTCCAGCCGTAACCCCAGTCGTCGCCCTTCAGGTGGCTGACGATGGTGTCCTTGCCGATACCCGGCACGCTGCTCAGCGGCGGCACGGCGGCCAGTACGCCGGCACGGCGGTTCAGCTCAGCCTTGGCATAGACCAGGTTCAGACCGGCGCCGACGCTGAAGTGCTGGTTGACGCGGTAGGCGATGTTCGGGTTGATGTTGAAGGTGAGCAGTTCGGTGTTACCGGCAATGGAGCCACCGTTGAAGTTCTCGGTGTACTCGGTCGACAGACCGTAGTTGGAGAACAGGCCGATACCCCAGGCCCACTGGTCGTTCAGCGGCTGGATGAAGTAGGTGGCGGGCACGAAGGCGCTCGGCGCAATGCCGCTTTCGCTGGCACCGGCCATCTTGGCGGAGCCTGCATAGATGTCACCATTTACATCCACGTCCGGCTTGATATAGGTACCGGAGACAGAGAACGCCATCTTGTCAAACTGGGTCATGGCTGCCGGGTTGCGGGACAACACGGAGGCGTTGTCCGCCACGGCGGCTTCCCCTGCATACGCACGACCCAGGCCGGAGGCTGAGTGTTCGTTCAATTGGAACGCGGCGGCGAAGGTTTGGGTACTGGCCAGGGTGACGGCGGCAGCGATCAGGCTCTTTTTGAAAAAGGCAGTTGTCATAGTGTTCTCTCTTGTAGGCAGATTTTCCGTCGGCATCAGGGCTATTTTGCCTCTGTATGTGACAAGATCTGTTGTTATTTCAGCTTCTTCCCATTCAATTCTGGCGTGATTCTATGGATCTGGTAGGAGGTAAGAAATCAGACCAGTGACAGCAGAATACATAAAAGTTTCCAGAGTGTTAATCATTTGTTTGAATTCGCCGCTTAAATAGTCTCTTTTACCATTAATTGGATAAAAAACACCCACATACGGCGATCTGCATCACAAAAATATTTTTGGGTATTTGCGGGGAATGAGCGGCGAATAGGGGAGAATCGTGACGGGAAAGGAGATAAACGGGCAGCCAACCTGATTGGTCTGCCCGTTGGCTTGACCCGGTTTGAGGCGAGTCAAGATTGGGTTAATGCCTGTTAAATCGACCAGTGCAGCCGGGATTCCAGCTGCTCTGCCACCGGCGCCAGCGGCTCCTCCATCCCACCGATCAGCACCATGTTGGCCCCCTTGAGTTGCAGGATCTCGCCCTTGAGCTGGCCATCTTCAAAGCTGGGCTGCAGGGTGAGTGGCACGTGTTTGGGCACCAGGAACAGGGTGACCGGGCCCATCTTGCCCTGCAATACCATGTGCAGCGCCGGCCCCTGATAGAAGGAGCAGTGGTTGACATAGGTGATCTTCAGCCCCTGCATGCCCATCAAGGTGGCGCCATATTTCTCCATCTTGGCGTTGATGGTGTGCAAGCTCACCTGCTCGTCCACATCCTTGATGAAGGGCTCCTCACCATAGACGTGGGCCATGGCGACCTGGGCCAGCGAGAGCTCGTCGGGAGCGGCCAGCGGCCAGCTCAGCCAGCGAGTGCTCATGCCGAGCAGGAAGGCGACTGAGGCAGCCATCGCCAGCGCACGCCAGTTGTTGTGCGGGCGCACCGGCAGGGGAACCACCTGTTCCTGATCAGCTTCCAGCGCCTGTCTGAGCAGGATGCGTTCGGCCAGCCCGGCCGGCACCTCGACCTCCATCGCTCGCTGTAGGCTGCGATCGAGCTGCTTCATCTCGTCCAGATGCTTGCGATTGGCGGGGGAGCGCTGGGCCTGCGCGAGAAACGCGGGATCCTGCTCATGTGGATGGGCTATGGCCCGACGGCGAAATTCCAGCTCATCCATTGGTGTGTCCTCTCTGTTGGGTCGTTGACTCCATGGCCTCTTTTATCTGATTGCGGGCCCGAAACAGGCGAGTCATGACGGTGTTCTTGTTGAGCCCCAGCTGCGCCGCGATCTCGTCGCCGCTAAAGCCCCCCAGCACCTGCAGCAGCAGGGGTTCCTGATATTCGGCCGGCAGGCGGGCGATGTGGCGTCTGAGCCACTCGTTCTCCATCTCTTGCTCGCTGTGCAGTGCCTCCTGATCGCTCTGGGGATGCTCGTCGAGATCGACGAGGTCAAACTGTTTGCGCTCGAACCGGCGTGCATTTTCCCGCCGCAGTATGGTGATGAGCCAGGCCTTGGCGGCCTTGTCGTCGAGCAGGGAGTCGATGCTCTTCCAGGCGCGCAGAAAGGTCTCCTGCACCAGATCTTCCGCCACTTGCGGATCCCGGCACAGCCAGTAGGCGTAGCGGTAGATGTCCCCGTGCAGGGCATGTACCAAGGCTTCGTATTTGGTTTGTTTGTCTGCCATACCTCCATAGACCGGGGAGGTCGTGGGATCCTTTCCGACCGTGGCACCTTTTTTTCTGAAAAAACCTAAAGCCATCGCTGGGCTTCCTTATTTGAATGAAGGCCAGGATCAACCGATCCTGGCCAGTTGCCTGAGGCCATAGGCTATCGCAAAAGTTTCGTGGCCGCATAGGGCGCTGGCAAAGTCCGCCCAGGTTGGCGGGTGGCTCTCAGCAGGGGATACGGTAGCGAAGCAGGCGCGCTCCAGGGCGGCAAAATGGGGCACCAGGGCGGGATCGCGACGACAGGGTAGGGTATCGAGGCGGGGATGGGGCAGTGACCAGCGCAGGCTGGCCCACGCCAGCAAGCGGGCCCGGGCCTGCTCGGCATCGGCCCGACACAGCGCCTGTTGCAGGCGATAGAAGGCGTGCCAGCGCGGCCCGTGGCGCCAGCAGGCGCGCAGCAGCAGGGCCCAGATCACCCACCGCAGGCTCTCGTCGTTCGGCCCATCCTGCGCCGGCGGCGACTGCGTGCTTGCGGCGATGTGCAGGGGCGTGGCGGGCAGCCGAACATATTCGATGCGCCCGCGCTGGGTGTTGAACCAGGCCAGCTCGATGGCGGGCAGCAGGTAGTCACCGGGCTCGTCCACGGTCAAGGCCTGGCGCCACTCGCGCTCGAAGCGCAGCGTCCCCCTGGCGAGATAGCGCTCCTGCTGCTGCTCCCCATCCGGCCTGGCCCTGATGCCGGTGGGCAGGCCGGATGAGCCGAGCAGGCGCGCCAGATTGAGGCGGTTGCCATCACCCCCCTCCAGGGTGAGGGTCAGGGTGCGGATCACCGGCTCACCCGCTCTGGCCGCCGTGGGCGGATCCAGCCGCTGACCCAGGGTGAGCTGGCTCGCCACCGGTTGCAGCGGGGGCTCGTCGATCTGCACGAACAGGGTGGCCGCCCGGGCCGAGAGCGGGTCACTGCCGCCGTCATCTTGCGGCAGGCGCCCCTGAAAGCGGGGGGATTCCAGCGGATGGCGCCCTGCCTCTTTGGCCTGCAGCAGCCAGCTGCGGGTCAGGCGGCCGGGCAGGCCGGGGCTTGCCGGTGGCTGCCACTGATCGTTGCCGAGGCGGCGAATGGTGAAGGCATCGCTGGCCGGCTCGGTGAGGTTGGGGGCCTCCATGTTGGCCGGCAGCCAGAGGCTGAGCTGATAGACAAACGGCTGGCCGGGGTAGAGCGGCCCCTGTTGCAGCACCCGGGCCTGCAGTTCAATGGGGGAGATGGCAGGCGCTGGCGCCAGGTTGCCGGCTTCGCTGCGTGGTGGAAAGGGGATGGACGGAGTCTGCTCCGCCCCCAGTGGCAGGGCCGGCACCTGCTGCGGGCTGGTATCCAGCAGGTGCAGGGGGATCTGCCAGCGGGTCAGGCTCTGCTGCGGGGCGCTGATCCGGCTCATGGTCACCTTGCCCACCGCAAACTGGCGCAGCAGAGGGGGGATGGCAAGCTCACTGCTCTGGCGCTCGCCGTCCGCTTCAATGATCAGCAACCAGTCGCGGCGATCGGTCCCCGGCAGCAGCTCGGCCCGGGGCGGGGCGGCAAAAACCTGCGCCGTCATCAGCCAGAGCAGCAACAGGTACAGGGCATGGCTAGGGGCTAAGAAGCGGCTCACCAGGGATCCTCTCCCTTCAAGGTGCCAGGGGCGAGGCCGCGATCGCTCTCCTGCTGGCGCCGACGTTGATCTTCCTTGCGCAGCCGCTGCTCCAGCAGCAGGACGGGAGGTGACGGAGGCAGAGGGGCATCCGGGGTGGCGGCCTGCTCCGGGGCATCGAGGGGCTTGGGATCCTGCGCCTGTGGGGTTGCCTCGGGCGGTTGGGCACGCAGCAAGGTCAGGTTGTAGCGCGCATCCTGATGGCCCGGCTCCAGCGCCAGCGCCGCCAGATAGGCCTGCTCGGCGGCCGCCAGCTGACCGAGCTGCACCAAGGCATTGCCCCGGTTGTAGTGGGCAGTGGCCGTGCTGGCCCGGCCATAGGCGGCGGCCGCCTTGGCGTAGTCGCCAGCCCGATACCAGGCATTGCCTTGCCAGACGGGATCCGCAAAGGCGCGGGCTGCCTCCTGATAGCGCTTTTGCAAGAAGGCTTGCCAGGCCTGATTGTCATGGGCAGCAGGCGGCAGCGCAGTTGGCGCCGGACTGGCTTGCAGAGAGGGGGGGGTCAGCAGCAGCGCCCCCACCAGCATCAGCCAGAGGGTGCCGATACGGGCCAGCAGCGCCAGCGGCAGCAAGGGCAGCAGCAGCCAGGGGCCGAGATCCATGGCCTGGTGTGCACCTGTGGTCTGGCTCATGGGCAGGGGGGCAAAGCGTGGCGCCCCCTGTTGCAGCCACTGCAGTTGACCGCCGAGATCGCCGGCCAACTGCTGCAGGGTAGCCATATCGGGTGCTGACAGGGCGCGGCCGAAGCCACCGCCTATGGTGGCGGGCAGGCGACTGGCCTGGCCGCTGTTGACCAGCAAGACGTCGAGGCGCGCTTGTACCTGGGCGTGGCAAAAGAGGCTGCCCTGGCAGGGCCACACCGCCTTGATCCGCTCGGCCTGACGGGCGGTCAGGTCGTCGGTGATCAGCAGCAGGCGGGCCTGCTGGCCGGCGGGGATCTGCTTGAGTGCCAGCGCCACCGCACGCTCGGGTGCGCTGCCTTGCCTCGGCATGATGGCCGGGCGCAGGTCGGGCAGCAGCAGGGCGAGGGCCTGGAGATCCCGGGTCGGCGGCATGGCGAGGTAGGCATCCCCGGCAAACAGGATGAGGGCGATGGGATGGGCCGCTTCCTGCTGGGCTCTGTCAGCCAATAGATCCTGCAGCAACACCCGCACCCGGGTGGCCCGGTCCGGCAGCAGATCGGTGGCCAGCATGGAGCGGGAGAGATCCAGCAGCCAGATGTCGAGGGCCGGGCTTGGAACGCTCTGGCTCTGCTGACGCAGGGCCGGGCCGCTCAAGGCCAGGATCAGCGGCAGGCAGGCCAGCCAGAGCCAGGGGAAGTGGCGCCGCTGCCCCGGCAGCAGATAAGCCTGCATGGCGGGGGCCAGCAGCGGGGCCTGGCGACGACGGCGCCATCCCTGCCACAGCCAGGGCAGCAGGGCCAGCAACCAGAGCGGGCGCAGCAGGGTGAGCTCCATCATGGGGCGCCTCGGGACGGATTGTCAGGCAGTGCGGCTTTGCGGCTCAGCCGCAGCGGCCAGCGCAACCGGGCAGGCCAGCTCAGCAGCAGCCAGGCCAGCGCCAGCGGCCAGGGGTAGAGCTCCTGATTGGGGCGATAGCGGGTCTGCGCGGTGGCGACGGGCTCCAGGGTATCCAGCGCCTGATTGATGGCCTCGAGATCCCCCTGGGTGCGTGCCCGAAAGTAACGGCCATGGCCCACTTCGGCCAGCTGCTGCAAGAGGGCTTCGTCGAGCTCGGCACTGGGGTCGCTCTGGGCCGGGGCCTGCGCGGGGGTCATCGCCTCGGCAAAGGTATCCGGATCGGCGCCCACCCCCAGGGTATAGATACGAATGCCTGCGGCGGCGGCCTGCTTGGCCTCGCGCAGGGGGTCAGCGCTGCCGGCGGTGTTGCGCCCGTCGGTGACCAGCAACAGGGCGGTGGAGCGTTCGGGGGCCTTGTGTTGGCGCGCAAGCAGGATGGCCTCGCCGAGGGCGGTGGTGCGTCCCACCAGCTCGAAATCGAGCTCGCGGGTCAGGCCGAGCAGGGCGTTGGTCTCCTGGGTCAGGGGCGAGAGCAGGTAGGCGTGATCGGCGAATACGATGAGGGCGATGCGATCGCCGGGGCGGGCGGCGATGAGCCTGTCTATCTGCTGGCGCACCGCGCTGAGCCGGTCTTTTTGCTCCCCTTCATCCAGCATGTCCTGGGTGCGCATGCTGTCGGAAAGATCCACCGCCAGGATGAGATCCCGGCTGCTCTGATAGCTCACCTGAGGCGGCTCCTGCCACTGGGGGCGGCAGAGCGCCAGCACCAGGGCGCACCAGCACAGCGCCATCCGCCACAGGGGCTGGCCGGCATGGGGGCGCAGCAGGGGAAAGCCGGCATGGGTCAATACGCCAGGATCATGTGCGCCGCGGGGGCGGGGCGGCAGACCAAAGCGCACCAGCAGCGGCAACACCAGCGCCAGGGCAAACCAGGGCCAGGCGAGGATCATGACTCTCTCCCGGCGTGCACGTCGCTGGCGCGGGTTCGCGCCCGCCGCCAGCGAGTGCGCAGGTCCAGTAACCAGGCTGGCGGGCAGATGCAGTGACGTCCCCAGGCGAGGTAGGCCCGGCGCAGCGCTAGGCGCTGCTGCGCATCCGGGCTCTGACCACCGTAGAGCCAGGCAGACCAGTGCGGGGCCAGCTCGCGAAAGCGGCTGCCCCCCAGAGCATCGAGCCCCAGAGAATCGAGCCCCAAAGAATCGAGAAAGACGAGCCAAGGCTCTCCTTGCAGTACGGCCGCCTCGGGCCAGCGGGGCAATACGGCCTCGCGCAACACGGCTTGCAGCTGGGGCACCAGATCGAGGGCCTGCCAGTCGAGCTGTCGCCGCCAGCGGTGATAACGCAGCAGGCTCTGCACGCCGAGGATGATCATGACGCCGACCAGCAGCGCGATCAGCAGCCAACACCAGCCCAGCAGGCGGGGATCAGAGGCCAGCTGCAGCGGCGGGCCGGGGTGAATGTCGCGCAGCTGGGCCGCCAGCGGGGAGGTGGGGACGCTGCGACCCGGCACGGCGCTGGCGAGCCAGTTCAGAATTGACGGCATGCCCCCTCCTGCCACTGGCGTTGCAGCGGCTGGCCGTTGTCGAGCCGGTAGAGGCGCTGCACCAGCGGCAGCAGTTGCTGATGGCTCTGGCGGGCCAGCTGCTCGGCGGCCTCTTGATAGCGCCAGGCGAACCCCGGTTCGCCGGCCTCGAGCCAGCCGCTTTGCTGGCCGGCGCGCACCGCCAGACGGCCCTGGGCGGGCAGGGCTGCCTCCAGCGGATCCCGAATTTGCCAGCAATGCAGGTCGTGGCGCCGGCCGAGCAGTTGCAACTGGCGGCAGAGTGCCTCGTCGAAAGGGCTGTGATCGGTGATGAGAGTCAATCTGGCACCGTGGGGCAGGTTGAGCCGGGCCAGGGTATGGGCCAGGTCGTGGGGGGGCGGCGTGCGCGCCAACCCCAGCCGGTAGTGGTGGCAGAGGGCCTCCAGCAAGGGCACCAGGGGGCCGCGCTGGTGTTGCAGGTGTGGCTCCACACCGTGGCAGATCAGGGTGTTGGCCTGCTTTTCACCTTGCCAGAGCAGGGCGGCGGCCAGCTCGCAACCCAGGCGCGCCTTGAGCTGGTGGCAAGAACCGAAGTACATGGCCGGAGAGAGATCGAGCAGCAGCCAGTGGGCCTGATCCTGCTCTTCGCTGTAGAGCCGGGTATAGGGGCGACCAAGACGGGCGGTCACCCGCCAGTCGATATGGCGTACCTCGTCGCCGGCCTGATAGGCGCGCAGCTCGCGAAAGGTGAGCCCCGGCGTACGGCCAAGCCGCCCCTGCGCCACCGGTTGAATGCGCGAGCGTGGCCCCTGCCGGGCCCACAGCCTGATCGCCAGCAGCCTGGCAAGCGGCAGGGCGATATCGGGATGGGCGAGGGGATCGGCGGCACTCGTCATGGCAACAGGACCCGCACAGAGGAAGCGAGCGGGCTCAGGGGCATGGGATCGCGTCCAGCAGCAGGGTGATGAGCGCCTCGTTGTCGAGGTTGTCCGCCAGCGCCTGATAACTGGGAATGAGGCGATGGCGCAGCACGGCCGGCGCCAGCTGCTGGATGTCTTCGGGCAGCACGAAATCCCGTCCGGCCAGCCAGGCCCTGGCGCGAGCCGCTCTGGCCAGACCTATGCTGGCCCTGGGGCTGGCGCCCACCGCGACCAGGGGTTCGAGTTCCGGACACAGGCCGCTGCCCGGCCGGGTGGCACAGACCAGCTGCACCAGATAGTGCTCGAGGCGCCCCTGCATCTGCACCGCCTGCACCGCGCTGCGGGCCGCCAGCAGATCGACCTGGCTCAGGGTGAGCGGCGGCGTCGGCAGGGTGTCGCCGCGGGCGTTGAGCTGGAGGATGGCCAGCTCCATGGCGGGGCTCGGGTAGTCCACCAGCAGCTTGAGCAAGAAGCGATCGAGCTGGGCCTCCGGCAGGGGATAGGTCCCCTCCTGTTCTATCGGGTTTTGCGTGGCGGCCACCATAAAGAGCGGCGGAAGGCGCCAGCTCTTTTTGCCCACGGTGATCTGATGCTCGGCCATCGCCTCCAAGAGGGCGGACTGCACCTTGGCCGGGGCCCGGTTGATTTCGTCCGCCAGCACCAGGTGGTTGAAGAGGGGGCCAGGCTGAAACACGAAGCTGGCATCCTGGGGATGAAACACCTCGCTGCCGGTCAGATCGGCAGGCAGCAGGTCGGGGGTGAACTGGATGCGGGCGAAGCGCCCCTCCACCGCGCCGGCCAGCGCCTTGACGGCCCGGGTCTTGGCAAGACCGGGGGCACCCTCGATCAACACATGTCCTTCACATAACAGGGCGATCAGCAGCCCCTCGATGAGGGGGCCCTGTCCCAGAATTTGACTACCCAGATAGTCCCCAAGCTGTC
Organism: Aeromonas sp. CD; assembly: GCF_033349375.1. Classification (NCBI taxonomy): domain Bacteria; kingdom Pseudomonadati; phylum Pseudomonadota; class Gammaproteobacteria; order Aeromonadales; family Aeromonadaceae; genus Aeromonas; species Aeromonas sp. CD. The sequence goes on along the minus strand of NZ_CP137631.1, from coordinate 2,563,600 downwards.
TGAACTCGGCCGCTGCCATGCAATAAACCCGTTGTTTTCATAGAAGTTGATCTTTTTATACTCCAGTTGGCGCACAAGGGCGAGGGAGGGGGCCAAGATGGCGGTAATTTAGTTTCAATCAGTCGTATGAAATTTGTGAGTGGATTGTTAAGATGTGGCGCAATGAGGTCAGACCTCTCCCTTTAGTCTTCTCGTTTAACCAAGGAGCCAGGATGAAAGAGCCATTGAAACTGACGACTCGCCAGGGCGAACGGATTGCCGTCGTGGCGGGTTTGCGCACTCCCTTTGCCAAGCAGGCCACCGCCTTTCACGGCGTGCCTGCGGTGGATCTGGGCAAACTGGTGGTGAGCGAGATGCTCGCTCGCACCGATCTCGATCCCAAGCTCATCGACCAGCTGGTGTTCGGCCAGGTGGTACAGATGCCGGAAGCTCCCAACATTGCCCGCGAGATCGTGCTCGGCACCGGCATGAGCGTCAGCACCGATGCCTATAGCGTGTCGCGCGCCTGCGCCACCAGTTTCCAGGCTGTCGCCAACGTCACCGAATCCATCATGGCCGGCACGGTGGACATCGCCATCGCCGGCGGCGCCGACTCCTCCTCCGTGCTGCCCATCGGGGTGAGCAAGAAGCTGGCTCGCGCCCTGGTGGATCTCAACAAGGCGCGCAATCTGCAGCAGCGTTTCAATATCCTGCGCCAGTTGCGGGTCAAGGATCTGCTGCCGGTGCCGCCCGCAGTGGCCGAGTACTCCACCGGCCTCTCCATGGGGCAGACCGCGGAGCAGATGGCCAAGAGCCACCAGATCAGCCGCGAGGCGCAAGATGCGCTGGCGCACCGCTCCCACACCCTGGCCGCCCAGGCCTGGGCCGATGGCAAACTCAGTGGCGAGGTGTTTACCGCCCACGTGCCTCCCTACAAGGCGCCGCTGGAGCGAGACAACAACATCCGCGAAAGCTCGGATCTGGCGAGCTACGCCAAGCTCAAGCCGGTGTTTGACCGGGTGCACGGCTCCGTTACCGCTGCCAACGCCACTCCGCTCACCGACGGCGCCGCCGCCGTGCTGCTGATGCGCGAAGGGCGGGCCCGTGAGCTTGGCCTCGAGCCGCTCGGCTACATCCGCAGTTTCGCGTTTTCTGCCATCGACGTGTGGCAGGACATGCTGATGGGCCCCTCCTACGCCACCCCGCTGGCGCTGGACCGCGCCGGCATCACGCTGGCCGATCTCACCCTGATCGACATGCACGAGGCCTTCGCCGCCCAGACCCTGGCCAACCTCAAGATGTTTGCCAGCAAAGAGTTTGCCCAGAGCAAGCTGGGTCGCGATCAGGCCATCGGCGAGGTGGACATGGACAAGTTCAACGTCCTCGGTGGCTCGCTGGCCTTTGGTCACCCCTTTGCCGCGACCGGTGCGCGGATGATCACCCAGACCCTGCACGAGCTGCGGCGCCGGGGTGGGGGATTGGGGCTTAACACCGCCTGTGCTGCAGGTGGTCTCGGCGTGGCCATGGTGTTGGAGGTAGAGTGATGAGCGAGAAGACTTTTTCCCTGGCGGTGCGCCAGGATGGCATCGGCATTCTCACCATGGATGTGCCGGGCGAGAGCATGAATACCCTCAAGGCCGCCTTCGTGGAGGAGATCCGCGCGGTGCTGGCCGAGGTGAAAGCCAATAAAGAGCTGATCGGCCTGGTGGTGGTCTCCGGCAAGAAGGACTCCTTCATCGCCGGCGCCGACATCAGCATGCTGGCGGCCTGTACCAGCGCCAAGGATGCCGAGACGCTGTCGCGGGAAGGGCAGGTGATCTTCGCCGAGATCGAGTCGCTGCCGATCCCGGTGATCGCCGCCATTCACGGCCCCTGCCTCGGCGGCGGGTTGGAGCTGGCGCTGGCCTGCCATGGCCGGGTGGTCACCGATCACGGCAAGACGGTGCTCGGCCTGCCCGAGGTGCAACTGGGCTTGCTGCCGGGCTCCGGCGGGACCCAGCGTCTGCCGCGCCTCATCGGGGTGGCCAAGGCGCTCGATCTGATGCTGACCGGCAAGCAGGTGCGGGCCAAGCAGGCCAAGAAACTGGGGCTGGTGGACGACGTGGTGCCGCCCTCCATCCTGCTGGATGCCGCCATCAAGCTGGCCAAGAAGGGCAAGCCCCGTCACGAGCTCAAGCGGGATCTGCAGGGCAAACTGCTGGAGACCAACAAACTTGGCCGCAAGGTGCTGTTCGATCAGGCCCGCAAAGGGGTGAAAGCGAAGACCCGCGGCAACTACCCGGCGCCGGATCTGATCCTGGAAGTGGTGCGCATCGGGGTGGAAGAGGGGATGCAGGCCGGCCTTGCCGCCGAATCCCGCCACTTTGGCGAGTTGGTGATGACCAGCGAATCAGCCGCCCTGCGCTCCATCTTCTTTGCCACCACCGAGATGAAGAAGGAGGTCACCTATCAGGGGGCCGAGCCGCGCAAAGTGGGTCATGCCGCCGTGCTGGGCGGCGGTCTGATGGGGGGCGGTATCGCCTTCGTCACCGCCACCAAGGCAGGCGTACCGGTGCGGATCAAGGACGTGGCCAGCAGTGGCATCGGCAATGCCATGCGCTACAGCTACGACATCCTGGCCAAGAAGCTCAAGCGCCGCCAACTGCTGCGCAGCGAGCTTGAGAAGCAGATGAGCCTGCTGACCGGCACCCTCGACTACTCCGGTTTCCACCGGGTCGACATGGTGGTGGAAGCGGTGTTCGAAGATCTTTCCCTCAAGCACCAGATGGTGAAGGACGTGGAGCGCGAGTGCGGCGAGCACACCGTGTTTGCCTCCAACACCTCCTCTCTGCCTATTCACCAGATCGCCTCGGCGGCGGCGCACCCGGAGCGGGTGGTGGGGCTGCACTACTTCAGCCCGGTGGACAAGATGCCGCTGGCGGAGATCATCCCCCACGCCGGCACCAGTGCCGAGACGGTCGCCACCACCCTGGCCTTTGCCCGCGCTCAGGGCAAGACCCCCATCGTGGTCAAGGACGAGGCGGGCTTCTACGTCAACCGCATCCTGGCCCCCTACATGAACGAGGCGGCGCGCCTGGTGCTGGAAGGGGAGCCGGTGGAGGTGCTGGACGGCGCCCTGCTCGATTTCGGCTTCCCGGTCGGCCCCATCACCCTGCTGGACGAGGTGGGGATCGACGTGGGTGCCAAGATCTCCCCGATCCTCGAAAAAGAGCTGGGGGGCGAGCAGTTCCAGGCCCCGGCGGCCTTTGACAAACTGCTGCAAAACGATCGCAAGGGGCGCAAGAACGGCAAGGGCTTCTACCTCTACGGCAAGGCGGCCCCGCGCAGCAAGCTCACCGGCAAAGAGGGCAAGAAGACGGTGGACGAGAGCGTCTACGGTGTGCTCGGCATCTCCCCCCAGGCCAAGCTGGCCAAGGCGGAGCTAGCCGAGCGCTGCGTGCTGATGATGCTCAACGAAGCGGCCATGGCGCTGGACAGCGGAGTAGTGGCCTCGGCTCGCGACGGCGACATCGGCGCCATCTTCGGCATCGGCTTCCCGCCGTTCCTGGGTGGCCCGTTCCGTTACATGGACAGCCTCGGCATCGAGCACCTGGTGGGGCGCCTTGAGCACTACCAGAAGCGCTACGGCGACCGCTTCGCCCCCTGCGATCGCCTCAAGGCGATGGCGGCGGAGCAGCAGCGCTTCTATTGAGGGGGCGCCGCTCGCGGCAACAGGCCAACCGACAAGGAGGCGACCCCGGGGTCGCCTCCTTCTTTTTGGCGCCAAGATGGAAAATGCGGGAGCAGCAGGCTGACAACTGGTTGAATCCCGTCCATATTTTTCCTCGGCAAGGGATAAATTGTTGATCCAACTCAAACTAGCCCCCTATTTATTACTTTGGTGGCATAGGACTCAGGCGCTGGTTGGGGTCAAATAGCATTATCAGGAACGGGGGGATAACCCCGTCACGAAAGGGACACCCATTTCACTGGATGAAGGACACATAATGAGTCTGCTTGAACAAACCATCTGGACTGTATTGGGATACGGGGCCATGCCCTTTATCTTCCTGAGCGGGTTTGTGGCGGTGGCAGTGACCTGCTGCCTGCTGCTCAATGCCTTCGGGGTCAAGTCCGCCGAGAAGTGATCCGCTTCTTTCGTTCATACCGCCAAATGCCAGTCTTCGGACTGGCATTTGTTTTTTGAGCCTTGGCAGGCAGTTATCTGCGCTCCAGGGGCACAAATGTGTGCTGCTTGAGGTCGAACCGGCCGCCGATTTTGATTACACTGGCGCGCAGTTTTTCGTTTCGGCCCGCTTCCCAAGGTATTCAAGGTTTTCTATGGCTCTCAAGGCAACCGTATTCAAGGCTCAGCTCAGCCTGTCCGACATGGATCGCAATCTGTATCAGGACTTCTCTCTCACCCTGGCCCGCCACCCCTCCGAGACCGACGAGCGGATGATGATCCGGCTGGCGGCCTTCGCCTGGCACGCCGCCGAGCGGCTGGAGTTCACCAAGGGCCTCTCTGCCGATGACGAGCCGGAACTGTGGCGCAAGAACTATTCCGACGAGATTGAACTCTGGATAGAGCTCGGCCAGCCCGACGAGCGCCGTCTCAAGAAGGCGTGCAACCGCTCCCGTCATGTGGTGCTCTATCTCTACGGCGGCCGTGGCACCAGCGTCTGGTGGAAGCAGAACCAGGGCAAACTCGGCCTGCACGACAACCTCACCGTGATTGAGCTCTCCGACGGCCAGACCCTGCCGCTGACCGAGATGGTGGAGCGGACCATGCAGCTCACCTGCACCATATCCGACGGCCAGCTCTGGGTGAGCAACGGCCGCCAGGAAGTGACCCTGGATCCCGTGCTGCTGATGGGTACCCCCGCCCGCGAACTGTAAAGGACTCGCCCATGTTCAGCGCGCTGCTCAATATCGTCGTTCCGGTGTTTGCGGTGGTGGGGCTTGGCGCCCTCTACGGCCGGTTGCGCCCGGGCGGTGCGCTGGGTTACGTCAACCGGGCCAATATCGAGCTGTTCACCCCGGCGCTGGTGTTCTCGGCGCTGGTCAAATACCCGCTGGATCTGATGGCTCACCTCTCGCTCATCGCGGCGGGGGCCCTGGTGATCCTGCTGCCGGGGCTGCTGCTCTCCCTGCTCAGGCTTCGCAGCATCAGCCGACCGGCCCTGATCCTGCCCGCCATGTTTCGCAACACCGGCAACCTCGGCATTCCGCTGATGGTGCTGGCCTTCGGCGAGCAGCAGCTGGGCGCCATCGTCATACTGTTCGTGCTCTCCAACCTGCTCCACTTCTCGGTGGGCATGTTCATCCTCTCGGCCAACACCTCCCGCTGGCTCTGGCTGAAAAGCCCTGTGCTGTGGGCCGCCCTGGCCGGCCTGCTGGTGGCCAATCTGCATATCCCGCTGCCCGAATACTTGGTGACCAGCGCCTCTTTGCTCGGCCAGATCTCGGTGCCGCTGATGCTGTTTGCTCTCGGCATCCGGCTGATGGAAGGGGAGCTGGATCACCTGGGGCTCGCCCTCAAGTGCAACCTGCTCTATCTGCTGGCCGGTGGCATCTCCCTGGGGCTTACTGTCTGGTTGCTGCCGTTGCAACCTGCCTGGATCCCGCTGCTGATGCTGTCGGTGGCGCTGCCCCCGGCGGTGCTCAACTACATGCTGTGCGAGCAGTACCAGTGCCAGCCCGAGAAAGTGGCCAGCATAGTGCTTGGCGGCAATGCGCTCTCGGTCCTGGTGATCCCGCTGGCAGTCTGGCTGGCCCTGCATCTGGGCAGTTGATCCTCTTCAGCAATAAAAAGGACGCCTGAGGGCGTCCTTTTTTCTAGCGGCCACAAATGTCCGATTCCGCTTCGCTAATCGAACCTACGGCCCTGCGTTCGCGTTACCCGCCAAGGCGTATGATCAGCCTGATAGCAAGGTGTTGGCCATTGGCGCGGTTAAACAGCCTTAAACACCATTGGTTTTGTTCCCCTTGACCTTGCTGGTGATCCCTTTAGGAAACCAGCCCCCTTTACCCACACGCTCCCGCACCTTTTTCTGATACTGCTCAGGGGATAGCACCTTGGGCGTTTTGTGGCGGGAGCCGTTGCAGTGCCGACAGGCGGCCACGATATTGGCGGTCTGGTTCGAACCGCCGTTGCTGCGTGGTTGTAGATGTTCCCCCGTGCACTGCAATAGCCGAGCTTCGGCAGGGGTGAGGCGATATTGCTGCATCAGTGCGGCAGGGGAGGCTTCCCACATCGGCAGTCCGCAATAGAAGCAGTGAAAGGATTGACGAACGGCAGCTTGGTGGCGTTGTTTGGCGATGTTACCCATGGTCGTGACCTCAATCAGTTTGATATTGAAGTCCGTGACGGTATGGATTGGAGAATGGCCGGACGGACTTCGGTTCAAGTTGAAGTCCCGTCGGCCTGCATAGGCTCAGAGCGGGTACTGACCGGCACAACCGGATCAGCCTTACACCGCTCACCTTACGATACAGCGGCGCTCAATTGATAGCGTGGTCTGGGGGGGATGTAAAGTAAAAAATTCAAGGGGGAGAGTTTGCTCATCTCCTTGTCGTTTAAATGTATCTTGATTTATAAAAAACAAGTTATATAGCCTGATTGATCAGAGCTCATCAACCGTTAACATTGTCTGTATATGCCATTTTCGTAAAATATCTGAGCTGTGAAATTATCATGAGGTGACAGTTCGATAAGAACATGGTCATTTTCTTTAATCTCTTCCATATCATCCAAGACTCTAGGGATCACAGATTCAAAAGCAAATACTTTAGGTGGCAAGGTAACGTCTTGGTTAAATATTCTTACGGTGTCACCTGATGATTGAACTATTCTAATTGACCCAGGGTCATTACAGTTTTTAATTTTATGGATATTTTGACATCCATTATCAGCTATTAACTCCAATGTGGGATTCTCTTTAATATCACTTGCGTTGTAAGTAATAGTGTTTTCCAATCCATGGGCTAGTTCAGCGATAAAAAAAGAATCTTCCTGTGAAACTAAAACGGATGATGAAAATAGGATGTCCTTCTTACAATTCCTTGCGATAATTCTACAATTGTTTGTGTATTCAAGTATGCCGTATGCTTCGTTGGTGAAGTCATTGTCATCATATTTTGAACCAGTGTTTTTTAGTATGGTTTCGCCATCTATTTCTAATGATGTAAAAACTATCCAGCCATTGGCTATATTAGATATAAGGCATTTTAGTTTCTCAAAGAATGGTAAGTTTATTATGTTTACATCATTCCATTTTGCTATTTTTAAAGACATACTCATTGTTGTCTTTTTGTCTGCAGCATTGCGTGATTTTAAGTAACCTATCTCAAAAAGTCCATCACATGCGCTACCTTTGTATGAAAGGTATTTTGAACCTATAGATACATGCCCATCAATCTCATCAAAAAAATAAGTTTCATGAGTTTTTTCGTTAACCAGCCACAACTTATGTATAGCTTTGAGCTTGTTCGGTTCGAAGTAAAATGAACCCTTATTCTCTCCCGTGATTTTTTCTAGAAGCTTTGAACCTTCTAAATGCAAATCACCCGATTTTATTTCAAGTGGTTGGCCTTGTTCAAATAATTTTTTAAAGTCATAAGGGTTATCTTTTTTATTGAAAACCGTCATTGCAATAGGAACATTTTCTTTAGCATGTAAAGTGAATGTTGTAATGCCATTATTATAGGAACTTTGCACTTTGAATCTGGGGTCGAGGTTTTCCAATGCTGTATCTGTCGCTTTGTGTGAGTTGCGAATCACATTTGTTATTGCATTGTTTGTGTGCCCTGTTAGTGCGGCTGTTAGCAAACTAACAGCCTCTTCATCGCTGGGTAATTTTTTACCTAACTCTAATGTGGCTTTACGCTCGGCTTCAATTTTCCAACTATTTAAAAGATCTACAGAGAATGAATTAGGGTCTCGATCAATTTTCACTGAGCAGTTTTGACACAACCAGATGGCATTATTAATGTCTTTTCTTTCGTGCGTGCTCATCTCAGCATCGTATCTAGGGCCTCCTGGTGATGCAGCACAGATATGCGCCGCTACTCCGATGGTGTGAGCCTTGTTGCCACTAGATGGTGCGGATGTAGGGACACGACAATCAGGGTTTGAACATCGATGAGAAACCCTGGATCTTAACGTTTCAATAACAAGTTTTGTAAAGTTATCACGTGCCAAGGTAGCCTCCAGATAGATAAAAATAATGTTTATAACTCAATGTAAAATATCATTATTTTCCATGATGCCCAAAATATTACAATGGTGTATGAGTAACCCACCATAAACCCCATCCCCCTTCATGCCGCCGCACTATGGCGGCATGAACATATCCAAGACCCCATACTCAGCGCCCTTCGTGGCCATCCTCCAAGCCAACCCCGTCAGCGGGGAGCGGCTGGCGGTGCTCGATGCGCAACTCACTCCCCAAGACGATGGCTGGTACCAGCTGTTGCCGGTCGGCCCATTCAAGGCTCGTGATGGTCGCCCGTTCGATGTAGCGAGTGGCCACTGGCAACTGGACGGGCAGATCGCTGCAGCTCTGATTGCCCGTGCCAAAGCCCTTGGGCAAGACATCCTGATCGATTACGACCACCAGGCCCTCAAGACTGACCAGAACGTCCAGCCTGCGCCAGCTCTCACTCCCGGTAGCGGGGTGGGTGCAAGTTCCCTTTTCGTGATCCTCGGCGAAGTCGTTGCCATCGAATTGGCATAGTATCTGGCCAGCATGAATCCCACCCGGGGTGGGAGCCAGGGGATTTACAACATGATGTCCGTCAGTAACCAATGTTTGTTGATGCAGATCCAGCCCACCATTTTGCGCTTTGCCAAGATGCTGGCCAGCGTGCTGCAACTGGAAGTGGAAATCGTGGACGCCAACATGGTGCGGGTGGCGGGAACCGGCCCTTACGGCAAGTTCTTCGGTCGCCAGCTGGAGGGGGACTCCCGCCTGTTGCGCTACGTCATCGAGCATCAGCGCGAGAAGATTGTCACCCACACCAGCGAGGATCCGGTCTGCGAGGGGTGCAGCTGCAAGGAGAGCTGCCGGGAGCGGGCCTTTCTCGGGGTGCCCATCATGGTGGAGGAGAACTGCATCGGAGTGATCAGCCTGGTGGCCTTCAATCCGGAGCAGCAGGCCCGCCTCAACAACAACCTGCAGGAGGTGTGCGACTATGTGCAGCACATCTCCAGCATCTTCGTGGCCAAGCTGCTCGACTCGCGCGGCCTGTCGGACGGGGTCAACAAGGTCTTTTTGAGCCTGATGAACCACATGGATCAGGGCTGCCTGCTGCTCGACGAGAAGAGCCAGGTGCTTTACGCCAACGAGGTCGCGCTCAAGCAGCTCAACTGCCAGCAGGAGGCGCTGTTGGGCTGCGAGATAGGGCTGCGCCCGCTCACCTTTGCCCAGCAGGGGTTGACCGGCCACCTGCAGCACATCGTCACCCTGGGGGATCGTCAGGAGCTGATCATCGGCCAATTGCACCACGTGCAGGGACAGCAGCTGTTTCTGATGGCGTTTCATCAGTCCCACGGCACGCCGAACCCACCGCTGGAGCCCGACGAGGGGGTCAGCATGCTGATCGGAGAGAGCAAGCCGATGCGGGCCCTGAAAAAGCTGCTCCATCGCATCGCCCTGAGCCCCTCCAGCGTGCTGGTGTGCGGCGAGAGCGGCACCGGCAAGGAGGTGGTGGCCCGCGCCATCCACCGGCTCAGCCCGCGCCGCGACAAGCCCTTCATCGCCATCAACTGCGCTGCCATCCCCGAGCAGCTGCTCGAGAGCGAGCTGTTTGGCTACGTGAAGGGGGCCTTCACCGGGGCCTCCAGCACCGGCAAGCAGGGGCTGATCCAGGCCGCTCAGCAGGGCACCCTGTTTCTCGACGAGATCGGGGACATGCCGCTCACCATGCAGGCCAAGCTGCTGCGGGTGCTGGAGCTGCGGGAGGTGACCCCCATCGGCGCCAGTCGGCCGGTGCCGGTGGACATTCGCATCATAGCCGCGACCCACCAGCATCTGGAGCAGTACATCGCCGAGGGCAAGTTTCGCGAGGATCTCTTCTATCGCCTCAACGTCATTCCCATCCACCTGCCGCCCCTGCGCGAGCGGGAGGGGGACGTGGCGCTGCTGACCCACTATTTCCTCAACCTGCACACCAGCCGTATCGGCCTGCTGTATCCGGGGCTGAGCCCGGAGGTGATGGCTCTGCTGGAGGGTTACCGTTGGCCCGGCAACGTGCGCGAGCTCAGCAACCTCATTGAGTACCTGGTGAACGTGGTGCAGGCGGGGGAGGTGATCGAGAGCATCCTGCTGCCCCCCAATATCCTGCGCAACCAGCGCAGCGGGGCGGACGAGCCGTCACGCAGCACGGTGCAAATCGCGCGCATGCCGCTCTCGCCCGACCCTTATCCCCATGGCGTGCTGGCCGACCCTGCGCTCACTCCTGCCGCTGGCAACTCGGTGCCGGCTACGGGGGGGCACTGGCCATCGCCAGAGGCAAGCCAGCCAGAGCCGGCTACCGGCCAGGTCGAGCGCGGGTTGGCGCTGCCACTTGGCGAAAACGGGCTGGAGAACATGGAAAAGCAGATGATAGAGGAGACCCTGCTGCGCCTTGGCAACAAGAAGCTGGCCGCCCAGGCACTCGGGATCGGCATCGCCACCCTCTATCGCAAGATAAAGAAGTACGAGATAGCCGTGCAGGCCTGAGCCCGCCGCGGGTCGCCTGGCGGCCCCGTTTGACCGCGCCGCGACCGACAATCGCGGCGTTATCATTATGAGAATGTGGCCCCGCTTTCTATCAATTGGCAGGTGCTGGTGATAGCCGGACTGATAATTATCAGCACCGGCTTGGCCTCCTCTCACCCTATTCTCGCGCTATTTCAGCAGCGCGCAGCCATCAGCTGGAAAATAAGCAGACTTAACAGCCTTGGCGGGGCGACATATAGCCTCAGGCTGTGCGCCGGCTCACATTCAAGACACCTTTTCTGGTTATTTCCCGCTTATTTATGCGTTGGCACGCTTATTGATTGCCCTTATTTGACGCTGACCGATGAACTCACCCAATGGCCCTTGTTTCGGTGACCTGTGAGTGGAAGGGGAGCAATGTATTTCTCATCAACAGATTGGGGCTAACGATGAAAGCAGTGAACCAGTTAATCAAAGAGATCAATGAACTCAAGTCCAACCTGCATGAAAAAGACTTCCTGCTGACCTGGGAGCAGACCCCTCAGGAGCTGGCGCTGGTGCTCAAACTGGCCGAGGCCCTCAAGGGACTGCGCGCCGAAAACATCGCCACCAAGCTGTTCAATACCGGTCTTGGCATCTCGGTGTTTCGTGACAACTCCACCCGTACCCGTTTCTCCTACGCCTCCGCCCTCAACCTGCTCGGCCTGACCCAGCAGGATCTGGACGAGGGCAAGTCCCAGATTGCCCACGGCGAGACCGTCCGTGAAACCGCCAACATGATCTCCTTCTGCGCCGATGCCATCGGCATTCGCGACGACATGTACCTGGGGGCCGGTAACGCCTACATGCGCGAAGTGGGCGCCGCGCTCGACGAGGGGTTCGAGAAGGGCGTGCTGCCCCAGCGCCCGGCGCTGGTCAACCTGCAGTGCGACATTGATCACCCGACCCAGTCCATGGCTGATCTCGCCTGGTTGCAGGAGCACTTCGGCAGCCTCGAGAACCTCAAGGGCAAGAAGATTGCCATGACCTGGGCCTACTCGCCGAGCTACGGCAAGCCGCTCTCCGTGCCGCAGGGCATCATCGGCCTGATGACTCGTTTTGGTATGGACGTGACCCTGGCTCATCCGGAAGGGTATGACCTGATCCCGGACGTGATCGAAGTGGCCCGGGAGAATGCCAAGGCCTCCGGCGGCAGTTTCCGCCAGGTTACCTCCATGGAAGAGGCATTCAAGGATGCCGACATCGTCTATCCCAAGTCCTGGGCGCCCTATCAGGTGATGGAGCAGCGCACCGAGCTGCTGCGGGCCAACGACCATGCGGGCCTCAAGGAGCTGGAGCAGCATTGTCTGGCGCAGAACGCCAAACACAAGGATTGGCATTGCACCGAAGAGATGATGAAACTCACCAAGGGGGGCGAGGCGCTCTATATGCACTGCCTGCCGGCGGATATTTCAGGTGTCTCCTGCAAGGAAGGGGAAGTGAGTGAAGGGGTATTCGAGAAATACCGGATCGCCACTTATAAAGAGGCGAGCTGGAAGCCCTATATTATCGCCGCCATGATTGTTGCCCGTAAATTCTCGGCACCGGGCACCGCCCTCGAAGGCTTGATAAAAGAGGCGCAAAAACGCGTCAAATAATGGCCTGGCCGGGCGGGAAATAAGTCCCGTCCGGCCGTCGTCATCACGCAGTTATTGTCACGGGTTCTCTCCCCGGGGCGCTTTTCACTCGATGATCCCCGGCGAGATGACTCTTTGCGAGGTATTCATGTCCCAATTTTCCCTGAAGATGGAGATTGCCGATAACCGTTTCTTTACCGGTGAGTCGCTGCCCCTGTTTTCCCGTGCGCAGGCGCAAAAGGCCCGCGCCTTTCATAAAAAACTGGCCGGTTATGAGCCCACCCCCCTGTGCGATCTGACAGCGCTTGCCGGCTATATCGGGGTGAAGAACATCCTGGTGAAGGATGAGTCCAAACGCTTTGGCCTCAACGCCTTCAAGATGCTCGGTGGCGTCTACGCCATCGCCAACCTGCTCTGTGAAAAATACGGGGTGGCGGTGGAGGATTTCACCTTCGATCTCATCAAGCGCACCATCAAGGAGCCGATGACCTTCGCCACCACCACAGATGGCAACCACGGTCGCGGCGTCGCCTGGGCCGCCAAGCAGGTGGGCCAGCATGCGGTGGTCTACATGCCCAAGGGCTCGGCCCAGGAGCGGGTGGACCACATCCTGGCGCTGGGGGCCGAGTGCATCGTCACCGACATGAACTACGACGACACAGTGCGCCTGACCATGAAGATGGCCGAGGAGCGCGGCTGGCACATAGTGCAGGACACCGCCTGGGAGGGTTACACCAAGATCCCGACCTGGATCATGCAGGGTTACGCCACCCTGGCCGACGAAGCGGTCGAGCAGATGCAGGCCATGGGCATCAAGCAGCCCACCCACGTGCTGCTACAGGCCGGGGTCGGGGCGCTGGCGGGCGGCGTGCTCGGCTATCTGGTGGACTGCTTCGGGGCGAAGAATCTGCACAGTATCGTGGTCGAGCCGGATCAGGCCGACTGCATCTACCGCTCCGGCGTGGCGGGGGAGATGGTCAACGTGGGGGGCGACATGCGCACCATCATGGCCGGCCTCGCCTGCGGCGAACCCAATCCCCTCGGCTGGCCTGTGCTGCGCGGCTGCACCACCCAGTTCATCTCCTGTCACGACAAGGTATCGGCGCTCGGCATGCGCGTGCTCGGCAACCCCCTTGGCGATGATCCCCGCATCATCTCCGGCGAATCCGGCTCGGTTGGCACCGGCGTGCTGGCGGCGGTGCGGCACCACCCGGATCGCGCCGCGCTGATGGCCCGGCTGGGGCTCGATGAGCAGTCGGTGGTGCTGGTGATCAACACCGAAGGGGACACCGACGTGGCCCATTACCGGGAAGTCGTGTGGGAAGGCAAGCACCCTGCCTGTGACTAATCCCTGCGAGAACAGAGACACGAATTGAAGAACTGATCGCGCCTCGCCAACGGGGCGCGGTAACGGGCACAGGGCGCTGCCGACGAACAGGTCGCGCACTCTCAGTTGTTATGGAGAATCACAATGAGCAAGCAAATTCCGTTTGAAATGGTGTTGGAGAAGGCCTACCAGTACAAGGCCGAGATGACTCAGTTCCTGCGCGACATGATCGCCATCCCGAGCGAGAGCTGCGATGAAGAGCGGGTGGTGCTGCGCATCAAGCAGGAGATGGAAAAAGTTGGCTTCGACAAGGTCGAGATCGACCCCATGGGCAACGTGCTGGGCTATATCGGCCACGGTCCGCACCTGATTGCCATGGATGCTCACATCGATACCGTCGGTATCGGCAACCGCGCCAACTGGACCTTCGACCCCTATGAGGGGATGGAAGATCACGAGATCATCGGCGGTCGCGGCGCTTCCGATCAGGAAGGGGGCATGGCCTCCATGGTTTATGCCGGCAAGATCATCAAGGATCTGGGACTGGAAGACGAGTACACCCTGCTGGTGACCGGTACCGTGCAGGAAGAGGATTGCGATGGCCTCTGCTGGCAGTACATCATTGAGCAGAGCAAGATCCGCCCCGAGTTCGTGGTCAGTACCGAACCCACCGACTGCCAGATCTACCGTGGCCAGCGCGGCCGCATGGAGATCCGCGTCGAGGTGCAGGGTGTCAGCTGCCACGGCTCCGCGCCGGAGCGCGGTGACAACGCCATCTTCAAGATGGGCCCCATCCTCGGCGAATTGCAGGAACTCAGCCACAACCTCGGCAACGACGACTTCCTCGGCAAGGGCACCCTGACCGTCTCCGAGATCTTCTTTACTTCGCCAAGCCGCTGCGCCGTGGCGGACAGCTGCGCCGTCTCCATCGACCGCCGTCTGACCTGGGGCGAGACCTGGCAAGGGGCACTCGACGAGATCCGCGCCCTGCCAGCGGTAAAAGCCGCCGGTGCCGAGGTCTCCATGTATCAGTACGACCGTCCGGCCTACACCGGCCTGGTCTACCCGACCGAGTGCTACTTCCCGACCTGGAAGGTGGAAGAGGATCACATCACGGTCAAAACCCTCTCCAAGGCGTACACCCAGCTGTTCAACAAGGCGCCTGTGGTGGACAAGTGGACCTTCTCGACCAACGGCGTCTCCATCATGGGTCGTCACGGCATCCCGGTCATCGGCTTTGGTCCGGGCAAAGAGCCGGAGGCCCACGCGCCGAACGAGAAGACCTGGAAGGAGCATCTGGTCAAGTGCGCCGCCATGTACGCCGTGATCCCCATGCTCTATCTGGCCGAGCTGGACAAATAAGGGGTCTGCCGGGCGGTGACTCTCATCACCGCCCGGCTGTGGCAAGTGCCCCGTCTTTAGCAGGCGGGGCCTTGCTGTTTGACGCGATCGGATGTGCGAGGTGGTGGGGATGAAACGGCTGATCAAACACGGTGTGCTGGTCGATGCGCAGGGGGAATATCGTCAGGATCTGCTGATCGAGAACGGGGTGATCCGCGCGCGCGCCGCCGCTATCGAGCCCGATGGCGAGACCGAAGTGATCGATACCAGCGGCTGTTATGTGATGCCGGGCGGCATCGACGTCCACACCCACTTCAACATCGATGTCGGGATTGCCCGCAGTTGCGATGACTTTTTCAGCGGTACCCGTGCCGCCGCCTGTGGTGGCACCACCACCATCGTCGATCACATGGGATTTGGCCCGGCGGGGTGCAACCTGCATCACCAGCTGGCCCGCTATCACGACTACGCCGCCAATCAGGCGGTGGTCGACTACAGCTTTCACGGCGTTGTCCAGCATGTGGATGACGCCATCCTCCACGAAATGGCCGCCATGGTGCAGGAGGAGGGGATCAGCAGCTTCAAGCTCTATCTCACCTACCAGTACAAGCTGGGGGACCACGACGTGCTGCGCGCCCTGGCCCGCCTCAAGGAGGTGGGGGCGCTTGCCACCGTTCACCCCGAGAACGACGCCGCCATCGCGGCGCGCCGGGCAGCCCTGCTGGCCGCCGGCCACTGTGAGCCTTGGTATCACCCGCAAAGCCGCCCGCTGGAGTGCGAGGCGGAGGCGATCGCCCGGATGATCAATCTGGCGGGGCTCGCGGGCAATGCGCCGCTCTATATCGTCCATCTCTCCAACGGCTTGGGGCTGGAGTATCTGAAACTGGCGCGCCGTCAGGGGCAGCCGGTCTGGGTGGAGACCTGCCCGCAATATCTGCTGCTCGATGAGCAGTGTTATTACAAGGAAAACGGGGTCGACTATCTGCTGAGCCCGCCGCTGCGTGGGCGTAGCGAGCAGGACAAGCTGTGGGTCGGTATCGCTGCGGGCGACATCGATACGGTGGCCACCGATCACTGCAACTTCTCCCACGCCCAGCGCATGACCCTCTCGGGCGGCGATTTCAGCCGCTGCCCCAACGGCTTGCCCGGGGTCGAAAACCGGATGCAGCTGCTGTTTGCCCACGGGGTATTGGGCGGGCGCATCTCGCCGTCCCGCTTTGTGGCCCTCACCAGTGCCAACCCGGCGCGCCTGTTTGGCCTCTGGCCGCGCAAGGGCAACCTGCAACTGGGGTCTGATGCCGATCTCGTGATCATGGATCCCCGCGGTGACACCCTGATTTCTCACCGACTGCTGCACGACAACGGCGACTACAGCCCCTACGAGGGGATGCGCTGCCCGGGCCAGATCAGACTGACCCTGAGTCGCGGCGAGATGGTCGCCCGCGATGGCGAGTTTCTGGGGCAACGCGGCCATGGCCGCTTTCTGGCCAGAGCGCCCTTTGACCCGGCCTTGGCGCCGGAGCTGCACTCGCCTTGCCCCGTGGTGGCAGGCTAACAATCCGTTCAAAACACGCAGTTCAGCAAGGTTATGTGAACAACGAAAGGTGGGCCGGTATCGCGCCGGCTTGTCCCCTCACTGGAGATAACAAGATGAAACAGCGAATCGTACTGGCCCTTGGTGGCAATGCGCTGGGCAACAACCTGCCCGAGCAGATGAAGGCGGTGCAGAGCACGGCGGGCACCATTGCCGACCTGATCGCCCAGGGGCACGAGGTGGTGGTGACTCACGGCAACGGCCCGCAGGTGGGGATGATCCAGCAGGCGTTCGAGGTGGCGGCCCGCCACGATCCCAAGGCACCCCACCTGCCCATGTCGGTCTGCGTGGCCCTGAGTCAGGGGTATATCGGCTATGACCTGCAAAACGCCCTGCGCGAAGCCTTGCTAGCGCGTGGTATCCACAAACCGGTGGCCACCCTGGTGACCCAGGTTGAGGTGGATAAAAACGATCCCGCCTTCCTCGACCCGAGCAAACCCATCGGTGGCTTCTTCAGCAAGGAGGAGGCGGAGGCGCTGATGGCACAGGGCGAGCGGCTCAAAGAGGATGCCGGTCGTGGCTATCGCCGGGTGGTGGCATCTCCCAAACCCGTCGACATCATCGAGAAGGAGACCGTCTCTGCCATGCTGGCCGCCGGTCAGGTGGTGATCACCGTCGGTGGCGGCGGCATTCCGGTGCTGCGGGAGGGCAATCACCTGCGCGGAGCCAGCGCGGTGATCGACAAGGATTGGGCCAGTGCCAGGCTGGCGGAGCTCATCGATGCCGACATGCTGATCATCCTCACCGCGGTGGAGAAGGTCGCCATCAACTTCGGCAAGCCCGAGGTGCAGTGGCTCGATCAGTTGAGCGTGGGGGATGCCCAGCGTTTTATCGAGCAGGGGCAGTTTGCCAAAGGCTCCATGCTGCCCAAGGTGGAGGCGGCGCTCTCGTTCGCCACCTCCATGGCGGGGCGCAAATCCCTGATCACCCTGCTGGAGAAGGCCGCCGACGGCATTGCCGGCAAGACCGGCACCCTGATAAGCCAGTAGGGGCGAGCAAGGTTGTAACCTGGGGGCCGTCGGCCCCCTTTCTGTTGGCTGGTGCCAGGGATTGGCAGAGGGAAGCATGGGCCGGCCAGCTCTTATCTGCGGTGGGCAGGGGGGCGGCAGAGGAGTAAGATGGCGCCCCGAATGGCGGACGTACCGACCGCAGCAACAAGGCAGCACAATGAATGGCAAGTTGAACATGGCGGCGCTGGGGGGATTGGTCCTGCTCACCGCCATCTGGAGTTACAGCTGGATCGTGATGAAGCAGGTGATGCTCTACGCGGGGGCGTTCGAGTTTACCGCCCTGCGCTGCCTGTGCGGATCCCTGGTGTTGCTGCTGGTGCAGTGCCTGCGCGGCCGCCGTTATCTCAAACCCACCCCGTTTCGCTACACCCTCGCCATCGCCCTGTTCCAGACCTGCGGCATGGTGGGGCTGGCCCAGTGGGCGCTCATCAGCGGCGGGGCGGGCAAGGTGGCCATTCTGAGTTACACCATGCCGTTCTGGGTGGTGATCTTCGCGGCGCTCTTTCTCGGTGAGCGGATGCGCAAGCTGCACTATCTGGCGGTCGGGGTGGCGGCTTGCGGACTGCTGTTGGTGATCGAGCCCTGGCAACTGCGCCTCGATTCCATGAAGAGCGCGCTGCTGGGCATTGCCTCCGGCATCTGCTGGGGGATCAGCGCCATCATCGCCAAGCGGATGTATGCCCGCCACCCCGGGGTGGATCTGATGTCTCTCACCACCTGGCAGATGATCTACGCCACCTTGGTGATGGCGCTGGTGGCGGTTCTGGTGCCGGAGCGGCCTATCGACTGGCAGCCCTATGTGTTTGGCGCGCTCGCCTACAGCGCCATCTTTGCCACGGCGCTGGCCTGGAGCCTCTGGCTGTTCGTGCTGAAAAAGCTGCCGGCGGGGATCGCCGGGCTCAGTACCCTGGCGGTGCCGGTGAGCGGCGTGCTGCTCTCCTGGTGGCTGCTCGGTGAGAACCCGGGGCCGGTGGAGGGGAGCGGCATCGCCCTGATCGTGCTGGCGCTTATCGTCATCAGCCGCAAGGGCAAGCGGTCCCTGGTGTCGGTGGCGGGGGAGACCCGGGTCAAGCAGGGCTAAGCCGATTGCCGGCAAAGAGATAAAAAGGGCCCGCCATCATGGCGGGCCCTTTTTTGCTTCTGTGCTGGCCTATCTGCGCTGGGCCAGATGCATCATGGCCTCCAGCACGGCGCCACCGATCGCTCGCGCCTTGTCAGAGACGGTAGTAGGATCGGCCCGCTCGCCCCTGGGGTCGATATCACCGATCTTGAAGCCGACGGTCACCTCGATGCCATCGCTGAGCAGCCCCCGCACCATGCCCGAGAGCGGCGCAATGATGGGGGCGTCCCCCACGTGGGCGATCACATCCCCCTCCTGCACCAGATCGCCGAGCTTGATCAGGCTCTTCATCACCCCGGCGACGGGGGCGCGCACCACCCGGCGGGCGGAGTGCCCCTCGATCACCCCGGGAATGCCGGTATTGGGCTGGGCAGGGCCCTGATAGATGACCCGGCCCAGATGGTGGCCGCGGTTGGTCTCGATCACCGCATCGCAGTCGCGACCCGCCTCAAAGCCCGGGCCAAGGGCCACCGTGATGGGGGCCATCTCCCTGTGGGTGCCGAGATTCTGCTTGGCCAAGATGGCATCCACCAGATAGCGGGGCTTGAGTTCGGCGAGGGTCGCGCAGTCGGGGTCAACCAGCAGCGGAATGACGCCCAGATCCAGCTGCTCGAACGCCTGCTCGACGCTCTCGACCCGCTTGGCTCGCACCCCTTCGACGCTGGTTTCACCGTTGAACATCCCCTGGGCGAAGGCGACGGTGCGGCGGATCACCGTGGGCTTGTCGAGATCCAGCATCACCACCTTGAAGCCGGCATGGTGGAGACGCAGCGCCACCCCGGTGGCGATATCGCCGGAGCCGCGCATCACCACCAGCTGATCCCGCTTGAGGCGCACGTCATCCTGCATCAGGCCACCCGATTTACCGTTTTTAACCTGCAACAGCTCGGCGAGGATGCTGATGGCGATCTCCTCCGGGGTTTCGGCACCTATGTTGTAGCCGATGGGGGCGTGCAGCCGCTGCAGTTGCTCCTGACTCACCCCTTGCTGGCGCAGGGCCTGGGTGAAGGTCTGCACCTTGCGCTTGCTGGCGAGCAACCCCAGGTAGGCGAGGGGACGGCTGATGAGCCGCTCCAGCGCCTCCTTGTCCTGGTGGTTGGTGGCGATGATGACGAAGTTGGCGGGCTCGATGGCAAGCTGCTCGATCACCGCGCTGATGGTGTCGGCCTGCTGCAGGTGGGTACCGGCCGGGAAGCGATCTGGGCTGAGGCTCCCCTCGAAGCAGTCCCCTACATGGATATCAAAGCCGAGCGGCGCTGCGGCATGGGCCAGCGCCCGGTTGACGTGGCCGGCGCCGATCAATACCAGACGGGGGCGCAGGCCGTAGACGTCGATATAGACCGACATGGCGCCGCCACAATCCGAGCCCACCGCATGCTCACCGTTGCGGGCCATCCGGCCGTGGAAGATGCGCGGCTTGCGCTCGGCAATGGCCGCCACGGCTTCTTCGATCACCAGCCGCTCTATCATGCCGCCGCCGATGGTACCGAGGATCCGGCCATCAGCCATCACCAGCATCTGGGCCTGATGGCGCGGGGTGGATCCGCGACTCTCGATGATCTGGGCCATGGCAAAGGGGGTGTTCTCCTGCTCCAGTCGGGCAGCGTGTGCAAGCAGATTCATAAGGTACCTCGTATCATCCTTAACGGGTCAGCGACTGCGCGGCTTCGGGGGCAGGCCGACAGCAAACATGGTGAATGGCGCCGGGTTCACGCACGGCCCCCTGCCAGATGGCGTGGAGCTCGGGGTGGCGTTGCAGCAGGTTTATCAGGGCGGGCAGCCACTGCTGCTCATTTTGATAATCGCCATTGATAAACCAGACTCGGCGCGCCCCGGGCGGGGTGCCCTTGAACGCCCCCTCGGGGTGGGCGATGAGCCGATCAAACAGGGCCCAGTCGAGCCGTTCACCGGCCGCAATCCCGCACCGGGCCTGGAACTCGGCCCAGCGGTGGATCTGCGCCGGGTCGGCGCTGGCGCCCACCATGGCGCCGCCCACCAGGGCGATCACCCAGTCACTGTGCTGAGGAATGCAAGGTTCGTGCAAAGCGGGCGCTTTCAATAACTTGTGATGGGCGCCGTCCGCCTCCACCAGGATGATGTCGAAGCGTTGCTGCCCCTTGAGCAGATCGATCTGCTGAGGGCTCGGCCCCACCGCCTTGCCGCTGGCCCGATCGAGGTGGCTGAACAGCACCAGCTGCATCGGCTCATCGGGCAGGGCCTGGCAGCGGGTCAGCTGCCGGATGGGGTCGGCCTCGATCAGCAGGGTGCGCCGAGAGGAGGAGGCGGGCAGAAACATCCGGGTGCTGGTGGTGAGCAGCACCTTGTTGCCCTGTTGATGGAAATAGTCGGCCAGCCAGAAGAGGGTGCTGGTTTTCCCCCCGGCGCCGCAAAGACTAATTAAAGTGGTACGCCCATCAATATTTTCGGTGAGCGGGTTTAATACACTCTCGATATTTGGCGAGGTGAGCAGAATGGGTGATGAAATAGCCATGGCGACGACCGATGAAAATAGAGGCGCGGTCAGTGAGAAGCACTGGCATTCGCGTGAGCGGTGCGACTGCCTAATTACGGCGGCCGGGCTCTCATCACGAATGGGCGCGTGGAAATTGATGCTACCGTATCGCCAGAGCACGATTCTTGATGAGAGTCTCAAAAATGCCCTGGTGCTGTGTGACCGGGTCATTCTGGTGGTGGGGCATCGCGCCGATGAGCTGATCAGTCGCTACGCCAATCACCCCCGTATCCGGCTGGTACACAACCATGATTATGCACAGGGGCTTGGCAGCTCCATCCGCGCGGGGCTCGCCGCCTGTAGCAGCGAACACCTCTTCATAAGCCACGGCGATCTGCCCTGCATCCCCCCCGAGGTGTACCGCACGCTCTGGCAGGCGCGGGGGGACGAGACCCTCTTTCCCTCCTATCAGGGGGAAGCGGGCCACCCCGTGCTGTTGCCCAGAGCCCTTGCCACAGCGCTGGCGGCGGCACCGGCACAGGGTTCTGTGCGCCGCTGGCTGCTGGCGCACCCCCATCGATTCATCGAGGTGCAGAGCGCCGCCATCCTGCAGGATGTGGACACCCCGGAGCGCTATCAGGCACTGCTGGCAAGCGAATCATTCGAGCGCTGAACTGGTCGACTGGCAGAGGCTTGCCGGGCCTTGCTTTGCATATTTATCCCCTTGTCTAACCCGTTATCAGGGGCCGACCGCGGCCATTATCATCCTGGCCTGCCTGATAATGGCGGCGGCCTCGCTCTTTATCAAACTGATAGCGCGCCACGCCAAAGTGAGATCATTTTCAGCAACGAGAGAGGCGTTTCCATTATTTAAATTCGGTGTTGATAGCCACTCTCATTGTCGAAACTGGTATCGGCTTTCGATGTTTTATTAATTGGAGGTGCCTCACGTTTTTATGGCTGAAAAATAAAAAGATCCGGCGCTGGCCTGATTGTTGCTCTAGTCAGTTTCAAGGGGCTTTTTATGCGTGGTTATGGATGGGCCCCATTTATTCACCCTGTCAATGAGCAGTGCCGCTGCAAGGAGATCAACATGGGCGATATTATGCGACCCGTTCCCTTCAAGAACCTTCTGGTCCGTATCTTCTCGGAATATAAAGCGAGTCAATCCATCTTCGGCATTCCCGCCGCGCAATTCTATCGCAAGCAGGACGAGCGCAAGATCAAGGTGTTCGGTGAAACCTGCGAGACCCCCATCGGCCCGGCAGCCGGCCCCCATACCCAGCTGGCCCAGAACATCGTCACCTCCTGGCTGACCGGCGGGCGCTTTATCGAGCTCAAGACGGTGCAGATCCTGGACCGTCTCGAACTGGAAAAACCCTGCATCGATGCCGAAGACGAATGCTTCAACACCGAGTGGTCCACCGAGTTCACCCTGCCCAAGGCGTTCGACGAGTACCTGAAGGCCTGGTTTGCCCTCTACCTGCTGGAGGAGGTGTTCGACCCCCGTCTCGACGGGGAGGCCAAGTCCTTCATCTTCAACATGAGCGTGGGTTACAACCTCGATGGCATCAAACAGCCGCCGATGCAGCAGTTCATTCACAGCCTGATGGATGCCGGCAGCAATCCGAAATTTGCCGAGTACCAGCAGGTGGTGCGAGACCTCGTGGCCGACGAGCAGTTTATCGCCGAGCTGGGGCTGGGGGCGCGGCGGGCTCGCCTGCAACAGCTGGTGGAGCGCATTCCGGCCGAGCTGGTGCACGGTGTCACCCTCTCCACCATGCACGGCTGTCCGCCCAACGAAATCGAGGCCATCTGCCGCTACATGCTGGAAGAGAAGGGACTCAACACCTTCGTCAAACTGAACCCGACCCTGTTGGGCTACCCGCGGGTGCGCGAGATCCTCGATACCTGCGGCTTTGATTACATCGGGCTGAGCGAAGCGTCGTTCGATCACGACCTCAAGCTGGATCAGGCCAAGGCCATGCTGACCCGATTGATGGCGCTGGGGGCCGAGAAGGGGCTCACCTTCGGGGTCAAGCTCACCAACACCCTCGGTACCATCAACCGCAAGGGGGCGCTGCCGGGGGATGAGATGTATATGTCCGGCCGGGCGCTGTTCCCGCTCTCCATCAACGTGGCGGCCGTGCTGTCCCGCGCCTTTGATGGCAAGCTGCCCATCTCCTACTCGGGCGGTGCCAGCAAGTTCAACATCAGTGATATCTTCGAGACTGGCATTCGTCCCATCACCATGGCCACCGACCTGCTCAAACCGGGTGGCTACCTGCGCCAGATCGAGTGCCTCAACGAGATCGACGCGTCGGGCAGCTGGGGCATGAGTCAGGTGGATGTCGAGAAGCTGGAGGCCCTGGCCGCCAAGGCGCTCACCATGGATTACACCCAGAAGGAGTGGAAGTCCGACGATCGCATCGAGGTCGGCGGTGGTCTGCCGCTGACTGACTGCTACGTGGCGCCCTGTGTCACCGCCTGCGCCGTGCATCAGGATATCCCCGAGTACATTCGCCTGATGGGCGAGGGGGAATATGTCGCTGCCCTTGAGCTGATTTATCAGCGCAACGCCTTGCCCGCCATCACCGGCCATATCTGCGATCACCAGTGCCAGTACAACTGCACCCGTCTCGATTACGACAGCCCGCTCAATATCCGCGAGCTGAAAAAGGTGGCCCTCGAGTTGGGCTGGGAAGGGTACAAGGCGCGCTGGCACAAACCGGCAGGCAGCGGTGACAAGCACCCGGTGGCGGTGATTGGCGCCGGCCCGGCCGGTCTCTCCGCCGGTTACTTCCTGGCCCGTGCCGGTCATCCGGTCACCCTGTTCGAGCGCGAAGCCGATGCCGGTGGCGTGGTCAAGCACATCATCCCCGAGTTCCGCATCCCGGCCGAGCTTATCGCGCACGATATCGACTTTGTCGCCGCTCACGGGGTCAAGTTCGAGTTCGGTTGCGATCCGGCGCTCACCGTCGACAAGCTGCACGCCCAGGGCTTTACCTATGTCTTCGTCGGCATCGGTGCCGACAAGAATGGCGGCATGCGCCTTGAGGGGGGGCACGAACGGATTTACAAATCCTTCCACTTCCTGCGCAGCTTCAATCAGGGCAAGCCGCTGCCGCTGGGCCGCCATGTGGCTGTGGTTGGTGCCGGCAACACCGCCATGGACTGCGCCCGCGCCGCCCTCAAGGTGCCCGGTGTCAGCGATGTGACCGTGATCTACCGTCGCAGCGAGAAAGAGATGCCCGCCTATCGCGAGGAGTATCTGGAAGCGGTAGAGGATGGGGTGCGTTTTTGCTTCCTCACCAATCCGGAGCGCTTTGACAAAGATGGCAAGCTTGTTGTGCGGATGATGGCGCTGGGGGATCCTGACGAGCAGGGCCGCCGCCGTCCGGTGCCCACCGAGCAGACCGAAGTGATGCAGATGGATGCCCTGATCACCGCCATCGGCGAGCAGCCTGACTGCGAGGTGCTCAAAGCCATGGGCATTCCTCTTGGCAGCGATGGCTGGCCCGAGGTGGATGGCCAGACCGGCGAAACCAGCCGTCGCAACGTCTTCCTCATCGGTGACGTGCAGAGCGGCCCGTCCTCCATCGTCGGTGCCATCGGCGGTGCCCGCCGCGCCGCGGATCTGGTGCTGGCCCGTGAGCATATCGCCAGCCAGCAGCATGACGTGACCACCCAGCCGTCGGGCAAGGACGAGATCTACCGCCGCAAGGGAAACATCGCCGTCACCCTGGTTGACAAGAGCGAACGCGATGCCTTCGTGGCGCAGGAGGCGCACCGCTGCCTCGAGTGCAACTACCTCTGCAGCAAGTGCGTGGATGTCTGTCCCAACCGGGCCAACGTCGCCATCGCGGTGCCGGGCTTCAAGGATCAGTTCCAGACATTGCACCTGGATGCCTACTGCAACGAGTGCGGCAACTGCGCCCAGTTCTGCCCGTGGCAGGGCAAGCCCTATCAGGACAAGGTCACCATCTTCAGCCTGCCCGAGGACTTCGACAACAGCCGCAACCCCGGTTTCTATCTGGCTGACGGTGGCGAACTGCGGGTGCGTCAGGATGGCGAGACCTATCGCCTGACCATAGATGCCCAGAGCCGGATCAAGGATGCGCCAGCGGTCCTTAGCGACATGTGCCGGATCATCAGCCATGTCCATGCCCATCACCACTACCTGCTGGGGGCCGTCGAGGCCTGAGCGAACAACGAATAAGCGAAGGAGCCAACCATGTTTATTCTGAAGAACGTCACCGCCGTCCAGCTGGAGCCGACCCGGGTGCTGGAGGGGGTGGATATCGCCATCGAAGGATCGCTTATCAAAGCGGTGGGGCCCAATCTGCGGGCCCTCTACCCGCAGGCCAACTATCGGGAGATGGGCGGCAAGCTGGTGATGCCAGGCATCGTCTGTGCCCACAACCACTTCTACTCCGGCCTGTCGCGGGGGATTATGGCCAATATCGCCCCCTGCCCGGACTTTATCTCCACCCTGAAAAACCTCTGGTGGCGGCTCGATCGGGCGCTCGATGAGGAGTCCCTCTACTACAGCGGCCTCATCTGCTCGCTGGAAGCGATCAAGAGCGGCTGCAGCGCGGTAATCGACCACCACGCCTCGCCCAACTTCATCAAGGGCTCTCTGAATGTGCTGCGTAAAGGGTTTGTGGAGGCGGGTCTGCGCGGCATGACCTGCTTCGAGACCACGGATCGCAACGGTGGCCTCGCCGAACTGCAGGCCGGGGTGGAGGAGAACATATTGTTCGCGCAAGCCATTGATGCCGCCAAGGCTAAGGGGAGCGAACCCTATCTGGTGGAGGCCCATATCGGTGCCCACGCCCCCTTCACCGTGCCCGACGAAGGGCTCGCCATGCTGCGCGAAGCGGTGCAGGTGACCGGCCGCGGTCTGCATATCCATGTGGCGGAAGACCGCTACGACATGGCCCACGGCCACCACCACCATGGCAAGGAGCCCATCGCCCGGCTGGACGAGTATGGCCTTGTCGACAGCAAGACCCTGATCGCCCACGGCATCTACCTGAGCCCGGCCGACATCGAGCTGCTCAACAGCCGCGATGCCTTCCTGGTGCACAACGCCCGCTCCAACATGAACAACCACGTGGGCTACAACATGCACCTGCCGGAGTATCGCAATCTGGCACTTGGCACCGATGGTATCGGCTCCGACATGCTTGAAGAGCTCAAGTTTGCCTACTTCAAACACAAGGATGCCGGCGGAGCGCTCTGGCCCGACAGCTTTGCCCGCTTCCTCTGGAACGGCAACCGCCTGCTGGAGCGCAACTTCGGCGCCAAATTTGGCCGACTGGAGCCAGGTTACAAGGCCGACCTCACCATCTGCGACTACGCAGCACCGACCCCGCTGGCCCCGCGCAACCTTGGTGGCCATCTCGCCTTCGGCATGGGCTCATCTTCGGTCAACAGCGTGATGGTGGAGGGGCGCATGGTCTATCAGGATCGCGAGTTCGCCTTTGACGTCGAGCCCATTTATCAGCAGGCCAGCAAGGTGGCGAGCCGCCTGTGGCAACGCATGGACGCGCTGGCCTGAGGCCGCCCTCCGCACGTTTGGACTGGATTGCCCGCCCTGTGGATTTGCCCGGCGGCGGGCTGCAAGAGTAAGGACGACACATGATTGAGCAATTCTTCCGACCCGAGCAACTGGGTCAGGCTTTGGAACTCAAGGCCCGCTTTGGCAACGACGCCGTCTACATGGGGGGCGGCAGCAAGCTCAACGCCGCGCCGACCCGCACCGACAAGAAGGTCGCCATCTCGCTGGACAGGCTCGGACTTGGCCAGATTGAGCAGCAGCATGGTCAACTCCACATCGGTGCCACCGTTACCCTGCAAGCCCTCAAAGATGACCCCCGTACCCCGGCCGCCCTGTGCGAGGCGCTGGGGTTTGTCTACTCCCGCCATGTGCGCAATCAGGCCACCCTCGGCGGCGAAATTGCCTGCCAGCAGCAGGGCTCCCCGCTGCTGCCGGTGCTGCTGGTGCTCGAAGCCGTGGTGGTGCTGGAGAACAACCAGCTGCAACCCATAGATGCCTACCTGGCCGGCCAGCGCAAGGAGCTGGTGCTGGGGGTGGTGCTGCCGGAGCCCGAGCTGCGCTGCGCCACTCGCCGCATCAGCCGCAACGCCGATGGCCTGGCGGTGATGACGGCCGCCGTGGCCCTCGACGCCCTTGGCGAGATGCGGGTCGCCCTGGCGGGCGTCACACCGCAGCCGATGCGCCTGCGGGATGTGGAGCGTCATGAGCTGCGGGATGCGGCGCTGGAGGCGGCGGTGAGCGCGCTGATTGCGCCGCGCGCGGATCTCGGTGGCAGCGTGGCCTACAAGCGCTATATCAGCGGCGTGGTGGTGGCGGATCTGCTGGTGGAGTGCCAGCAGCAGGAGGTACAGGCATGATGGAACTCAACTTTACCCTGAACGGTGCCCTGCGCACCGTCATCGCCCCGGCTGGCGAGAATGCCCAGCGGGTGCTGTTCAACCAGTGCCGGATGCACTCGGTGCGCAACAGCGACGACGGCTTTGGCTTTGCCGGCTCCGACGCCATCCTGTTCAACGACAAGGTGATCAACGCCTCCCTGCTGATCGCCGCCCAACTGGATGGATCAGAGGTGCGCACCGCCGAGTCGCTCGGCAGCTGGAACCAGCTCAGTCTGGTGCAGCAGGCGATGGTAGATGTGGGCGTGGTGCAGTCCGGCTACAATGATCCGGCTGCGGCGCTCATCGTCACCGACCTGCTTGATCGCCACCCCAGCCCCAGCCGTGATCAAATCGACGACGCGCTCTCGGGTCTGTTTCACCGCGATGGCGGCTACCAGCAGTTCTATCAGGCCATCGAGCTTGCCAGCTCGCGCCTCAAGGATCCCGATTACCTGTGCCAGATTGCCCCCGAGTTTCGTGACGATCTGCGCCACATCGGCAAGAGCTGCCCGAAAGTGGACGCCGCCAAGATGGTGCAGGCCAAGCCCTGCTACGTGGAGGACAGGGTCAGCGAGGATGCGCTGATCATCAAGATGCTGCGCAGTCCCCATCCCCATGCGGTGATCACCAAACTCGACGTGAGCCGCGCCGAAGCCATGGCGGGAGTGGTGCACGTCATCACCCACCTCAACTGCCCGGATGTCTACTACACCCCGGGTGGCCAGAGTGCCCCCGAGCCGTCACCGCTCGATCGCCGCATGTTTGGCCGCAAGCTGCGCCACGTGGGTGATCGTGTTGCCGCCGTGGTGGCCGAGAGCGAAGCCATCGCATTGGCGGCGCTCAAACTCATCGAGGTCGAGTATCAGGTGCTGCCCGCAGTCATGAACATCGACGAGGCGATGGCCCCCAATGCACCCCTGGTGCATGACGAGCCCATCGTCTACATGGCCGGTGCGCCAGCGGATCTCGAACAGCAGAACGCCTGCTCGGTGCGCCGCGGCGACGAGCACATGATCATCAACTTCCCCATCGGCTCCCGTCCCCACGAGAACCTAGCCGCCAGCGTCCATGGCCAGATTGGCGATGTGGCCAAGGGCTTTGCCGAGGCGGACGAGATTGTCGAGCGCACCTACGAGTCGACCCAGGCCCAGCAGTGCCCGACCGAGCCGCACATCTGCTTCACCTACATGGATGGGGAGCGTCTGGTCATTCACGCCTCCACTCAGGTGCCCTGGCACGTGCGCCGTCAGGTGGCGCGCATCGTCGGCATGAAGCAGCACCAGGTGCACGTGATCAAGGAGCGGGTAGGGGGCGGCTTTGGCTCCAAGCAGGATATCCTGCTGGAAGAGGTGTGCGCCTGGGCGACCAGGGTGACCGGCCGTCCCGTCACCTTCCGCTACACCCGTGAAGAGGAGTTCATCAGCAACACCTCCCGCCACGTGGCCAAGGTGAAGGTGAAAGTGGGGGCCAAGAAAGATGGCACCATCACCGCCATCGAGATGGATTTTCGCGCCAACACAGGCCCTTACGGCAACCACTCATTGACGGTGCCAAGCAACGGCCCGGCGCTCTCCCTGCCGCTCTATCCGTGCGAGAACGTGCGCTTTACCGTCAACACCTACTACAGCAACATCTGCCCGACCGGGGCCTATCAGGGTTACGGCGCACCCAAGGGCAACTTCGCGCTGACCATGGCCATTGCGGAACTTGCCGAGAAACTCGGCATCGATCAGCTCGACATGGTGGAGCACAACCGGGTGCACGAGGGGGACATCCTCAAGGTGCTGGGGGCCATCGGCGAGGGCAAGATGCCCACTTCTGTGCCCCATGCGGCCAGCTGCGCCCTCGAACCCATCCTCAAACAGGGTCGCGAACTTATCGCGTGGGACAGCCCCAAAGCCGCCGACGGGGATTGGCGCATCGGTCGTGGCGTCGCCATCATCATGCAAAAATCGGGGATCCCGGATATCGATCAGGCCAACTGCATGGTCAAGCTGGAATCGGACGGCACCTTTATCGTCCACTCCGGTGGCGCCGATATCGGCACCGGCCTCGATACCGTGGTGGCCAAGCTGACCGCCGAGGTGCTGCACTGCCCGCTCGGGGATGTGCACGTCATCTCGGGTGACACCGACCACGCCCTGTTCGACAAGGGGGCCTACGCCTCGTCCGGTACCTGCTTCTCCGGCAACGCGGCCAAGAAGGCGGCCGAGAACCTCAAGGAGAAGATCCTGTTTCACGGTGCCGCCATGCTGGGCGAGCCGGTAGCCGATGTTGAGCTGGCGTTCCCGGGCCTGGTGCGCGGCAAGCTGGGGGAGGTGAGCCTCGCCAAGCTGGCCCACAAGGCCGAGACCGGTACCGGCTTCGGCATTCTGGTGGGCACTGCCAGCTACATCACCTCTGAGCTCGCCTTCCCGTACGGCGCCAACTTCGCCGAGGTGGCGGTCAACGTCAGAACCGGCGAGATCCGGCTCGACAAGTTCTACGCCCTGCTCGACTGCGGCACCCCCATCAACCCGGAGCTGGCGCTCGGCCAGATCTACGGGGCGACCATGCGGGCCATCGGCCACACCATGACCGAGGAGATCTGCTACGACGGCATGGGTATTCCGCTCACCCGGGATCTGAAGAGCTATGGCGCGCCCAAGATTGGCGACATTCCGCGCGATTTTCGGGCCTTCCTGGTACCGAGTGATGACAAGGTCGGCCCTTACGGCGCCAAGTCCATCTCGGAGATCGGGGTCAACGGCGCCGCACCTGCCATCGCCACCGCCATCCACGACGCCTGCGGTGTCTGGCTGCGCAAGTGGCACTTCACGCCGGAGCAGATCCTGCGCGAACTGTGCAAGCTGGAGTAACAAGCGTCGGCATAACAAAAGAAAAGGTGAGGGGCGGGCGCAGGCTCGCCCCCAGCACCTGACAGCGGAATGAGTACTCCGCCCATATTCTGTGTGATGGGACAATCAAGATGTCTAAAACAACACGCAAGCACTCGGACCTGATTTACGCGCTCGAAGACAAACCTCCCTTTTATCAAACCCTGATGGGGGCCGTGACCCACCTGCTGGCCATCTTCGTGCCCATGGTGACGCCGGCCCTCATCGTGGGCGGGGCCCTTGGCCTCTCCACCGAGACCACCGCTTACCTGGTCTCCATGGCGATGATCGCCTCCGGCATCGGCACCTGGCTGCAGGTGAACCGTTACGGCCCCATCGGCTCGGGGCTGCTCTCCATCCAGTCGGTCAACTTCTCCTTCGTCACCGTGATGATCGCGCTGGGCAGCGCCATGAAAAAAGATGGCCTACACGAGGAGCTGATCGTCTCGACCCTGCTCGGGGTCTCCTTCGTCGGGGCCTTCCTGGTGATGGGCTCCTCCTTCGTGCTGCCCTATCTCAAGCGGGTGATCACCCCCACCGTGAGCGGGGTGGTGGTGCTGATGATTGGCCTGAGCCTCATCAAGGTGGGGATCATCGACTTTGGCGGCGGCTTCTCTGCCATGAGCAGCGGCACCTTCGGCAAATACGAGAACATCGGCCTGGGGCTGCTGGTGCTCTGCGTCATCGTCGCCTTCAACTGCAGCAAGAGCCCCTTGCTTCGCATGAGCGGTATCGCCATCGGCCTGCTGGTGGGCTATGCGGTAGCCCTGATGCTCGGCATGGTGGATTTCTCTGCCCTTGAGAACCTGCCGCTCATCACTGTGCCGATCCCGTTCAAGTACGGTTTTTCCTTCGATCTGCACGCCTTCGTGCTGGCCGGCACCATCTATCTGTTGAGCGTGCTGGAGGCGGTGGGGGACATCACCGCCACCGCCATGGTCTCCCACCGGCAGATCCAGGGCCCCGAGTTTCAAAAACGGCTCTCCGGCGGCGTGCTGGCGGACGGCCTGGTATCGGTGATCGCCTCGGCGCTCGGCTCCCTGCCGCTCACCACCTTCGCCCAGAACAACGGCGTCATCCAGATGACCGGGGTGGCCTCGCGCCACGTGGGCAAGTTCATCGCCGTCATCCTGGTGCTGCTCGGCCTCTTCCCGGTGGTAGGGCGCTTCTTTACCACCATACCGTCACCTGTGATGGGGGGCGCCATGGTCATCATGTTCTCCATGATCGCCATCGCCGGCGGGCGCATCATCATCAGTCACGGCTTCGATCGGCGCGAGACCCTGATCGTCGCCACCTCGCTCGGGCTGGGGCTCGGGGTCTCCTACGACCCGAACGTGTTCAAGGTGCTGCCGGCGGGGATCTACATGCTGGTTGAGAACCCCATCTGCGCTGGCGGCATCACCGCCATCATCATGAACCAGGTACTGCCCCAGAGCCGCAGACGCAAGGCGGCCGCCAATGCCGCCGAGGCGGTGGAGCTGATCCAGCTGAGCGACAAGCCCGACACCCGTTTTGCCACCCGGTCCGCTCCGTCGGCCACTGCCCGCCAACAGGGACTGGCGACAGACGAGGCCCAGGTGCGCGCCCCGCAAGTGGATCGCGGCTAACGAACAACAAGAGGGAATTGAGAGATGAAAAACGACAACTCCGTCAAGGCGGTGCGTGGCAGCTTCTTTGACATCACCCGGGTGGTGAGCCAGCCCGAGGAGATAGAGCCCAATGCCCGCCTCATCGAAGACGGCCTGCTGATCATTCGCAACGGCTGCATCGACTGGTTCGGCCAGTGGGAGGAGGGGAAGGATCGCATTCCGGCCCAGGTGCGGGTGCGGGATTATCGCGGCAAGATGATAGTGCCGGGCTTTGTCGACACCCACATCCACTACCCGCAAAGCGAGATGGTGGGGGCCTATGGCGAGCAGCTGCTGGAGTGGCTCAACCGCCATACCTTCCCGGCCGAGCGGCGCTACAACGATCTCGAGTACGCCCGCGAGATGTCCACCTTCTTCATCAAGCAACTGCTGCGAAACGGCACCACCACGGCGCTGGTGTTTGGCACCGTCCACCCCGAGTCGGTGGATGCCCTGTTCGAGGCGGCCAGCCGCATCAACATGCGAATGATCGCGGGCAAGGTGATGATGGATCGCAACGCGCCAGATTATCTGCTGGATACTGCCGAGAGCAGTTATGAACAGAGCAAGGCGCTCATCGAGCGCTGGCACGGCAACGGTCGCTTGCTCTACGCCATCACGCCGCGCTTTGCCCCCACCTCGACCCCGGCGCAGCTGGCGATGGCGAGACGACTGCGCGAAGAGCACCCGACCACCTACCTGCACACCCACCTGTGCGAGAACAAGGACGAGATAGCCTGGGTAAAATCCCTCTTCCCAGAGCATCAGGGCTATCTCGACGTCTATCACCAGCACGGCCTCACCGGCCACCACTGCGTGTTTGCCCACTGCGTCCATTTGGAAGAGCAGGAGTGGGATTGCCTGAAAGAGACCGGCTCCACCATCGCGTTTTGTCCCACCTCGAATCTGTATCTGGGCAGCGGTCTCTTCAAGCTGCACAAGGCGTGGCACAAGCAGGTGAAGGTGGGGATGGGCACCGACATCGGTGCCGGCACCACCTTCAACATGCTGCAGACCCTCAACGAGGCCTACAAGGTGATGCAGTTGCAGGGCGAGCGCCTCTCGGCCTATCAGGCTTTCTACCTAGCCACCCTGGGCGGTGCCCATGCGCTCGGGCTGGACGAGCAGATCGGCAGCTTTGCGGTAGGCAAGGAGGCGGACTTCGTGGTGCTCGACCCGGTCGCCACCCCGCTGCAGCAGCTGCGCTACGACAACTCCACCACCTTGCGCGACAAGCTGTTCGTGCTGCTGACCCTGGGGGATGACAGATCCATCTACCGCACCTACGTGGATGGTCAACTGGTGCACGAGCGGGGTTGATCCGTTTTCAAAGGAGCGGGGCGGGCATGCTCGCCCCGGGAACACGGCAGCAGGGGCTAGCGTGGCGTCTGCGCCGCACGACAGGCGGGGCGCTTGCCCCGCCACAGCAGGTGAAATGGCCCGGTTTTTTTAGATGGCAAGTCAAACGTTTGCCTTGCCTGCCAACCCCATGATGCCGGCGACCGTGGCAGCAGAGATCCACGGCACCGACCGCCATTTCGTCACGACACATTCAGGGATGCAGGAAGGAGTCGGCCATGAGCCAGACAAACAGGATAAACGAGATGGACGGGGCAGTTGCGGACAAGGGGGCGGCGGCGGGACAGCCCGCCGGCGGCGCGCTCGATCGCTACTTCATGATCAGCGAGCGGGGCAGCAATGTGCGCCAGGAGGTGCTGGCGGGGCTCACCACCTTTCTGGCCATGGTCTATTCGGTGATCGTGGTGCCCAGCATGCTCGGCAAGGCGGGTTTTCCCCCCGGCGCCGTGTTCGTGGCCACCTGTCTGGTGGCGGGCTTTGGTTCGCTGCTGATGGGGCTCTGGGCCAAGCTGCCGATGGCCATCGGCTGCGCCATCTCGCTCACCGCCTTTACCGCCTTCAGCCTGGTGCTGGGGCAGCAGATCTCCATCCCTGTGGCGCTCGGCGCCGTCTTTCTGATGGGGGTACTGTTTACCGCCATCTCGGTGACCGGGGTGCGCAGCTGGATCCTCGACAACCTGCCGATGGGGATCGCCCACGGCACCGGCATCGGCATCGGGCTCTTCCTGCTGCTGATCGCCGCCAACGGGGTGGGGCTGGTGATCAAGAACCCGCTGGAGGGGCTGCCGGTGGCGCTGGGGGCCTTTACCTCCATGCCGGTCATCATGTCCCTCATCGGGCTGGCAGTCATCGTCGGGTTGGAGAAGCTCAAGGTGCCGGGCGGGATCCTGCTGGTGATCATCGCCATCTCCATTTTCGGCCTCATCTTCGATCCGGCGGTCAAGTATCAGGGGCTGTTCGCCATGCCGAGCCTCGCCGACGAGCAGGGCAAGTCCCTCATCTTCAGCCTGGATATCATGGGGGCGCTCTCGCCGCTGGTGCTGCCAAGCGTGCTGGCGCTGGTGATGACGGCGGTGTTTGATGCTACCGGCACCATTCGCGCCGTGGCGGGGCAGGCCAACCTGCTGGACAAGGATGGTCACATCATCAACAGCGGCAAGGCGCTCAGCGCCGACTCCATCAGTAGCATCTTTTCCGGTCTGGTGGGGGCTGCGCCTGCCGCCGTCTACATCGAATCGGCGGCGGGCACGGCGGCAGGGGGCAAGACCGGCCTTACCGCTACTGTGGTGGGGGTCTTGTTCCTGTTGATGCTGTTCCTCTCACCGCTCTCCTACCTGGTGCCGGCCTACGCCACCGCACCGGCGCTGATGTACGTGGGGCTGTTGATGCTGAGCAACGTCGCCAGACTCGACTTCGATGACTTCGTCGGGGCCATGTCCGGCCTGCTGTGCGCGGTCTTCATCGTGCTCACCTGCAACATCGTCACCGGCATCATGCTGGGCTTCAGCGCCCTGGTGATAGGCCGCATCTGCTCGAAGGAGTGGCGCAAGCTTAACGTCGGCACCGTTATCATCGCCCTGGCGCTGGTGCTCTTCTACGCTGGCGGCTGGGCCATCTAGTCCGCATCGCGTCCTTCTTTATCGCGGGGCCAGCCTCTCTTGGCCGGCCCCGCCCTTCAAACCGCACTCATACCATTTTGATAACGGGGCTTACCAGATTGATAACACCGCCCGGCAATGGCGCCGCCGAGTCCTCCATGGGCTGCTGCTGCGGGGCTGGCCACGGCCATGACGGAGCGCCTGATGGGCGCCGGATGGGATCTTCTTCACACTTCTTCCCTTTGCTCGCCGCCTTTGCCCCCCGGTTGGCCCGACGTGCCGGAAACGGGCGCATATCTTGCTGTTTTTTATACCGGTTCTGATTTTTTCTGCCTGACAAAGGACTTGCATATGTCCATAGGATTACCGCTCAAGCGGGTGGATGCCGAGGCCAAGGTGACCGGCAGTGCCCGTTATACCGATGACAACATCATGCTCGGCATGCGCCACGCCAAATACGTGCGAAGCCATATCGCCCACGGCAAGGTGCTCACCATCGATGCCAGCGAGGCGCTGGCCCTGCACGGGGTCGAAGCCGTGTTCACCCACGAGGATGTGCCCACCACCTGCTTTCGCACCGCCGGTCACGCCTGGTCCCTCGATGAGACCAAGCGGGACGTGAAAGACCGGCGCCTGCTCACCGACCATGTGCGCCACTTTGGCGATGGCGTCGCCATCGTGGTGGCGCGCGATCCCCTGGTGGCCGAGAAGGCCGCCGCCCTGGTCAAGGTGACCTACGAGCCGCTGCCGGTGATGACGGATGCGGCCAGCGCCCTGGCCGAGGGGGCCTGTCCCATCCACCCGACCGGCAACCTGCTGCGCCAGAGCCAGATCCGGGCGGGAGAGCCGGAGCAGGCCATCGCCGGCGCCGACTTGCAGTTCAAGGGGCACTACCAGACGCCGGTGGTGCAGCACTGTCATCTGGAGACGGTGACCTGCTACGCCTACATGGATCAGCCGGACCACATCATCGTCGTCACCAGCACCCAGATCCCCCAGATTGTGCGTAGCCGGGTGGCCAAATCTCTCGGTCTGCCCTGGTCGAGCGTGCGGGTGATCAAACCCTATATGGGCGGCGGTTTTGGCAACAAGCAGGATGTGCTGGAAGAGCCGATGGCGGCGTTTCTGAGCTACCAGCTCGGCGGCGTGCCGGTCAAGGTCACCCTGAGCCGGGAGGAGTGCTTCTTTGCATCCCGCACCCGCCACGGCTTTGCCATCGATGGCACCCTCGGCATCAGCCGGGATGGCGTGCTCAAGGGGTATCAGCTGGACGTGCTCTCCAACACCGGCGGCTATGCCTCCCACGGCCATTCCATCGCCAGCGCCGGCGCCAACAAGATAAGCTACCTCTATCCGCGCAGTGCCTTTGGCTACGACGCCAAGACCTTCTACAGCAATTTGCCCACCGCCGGTGCCATGCGCGGCTATGGCGCGCCCCAGGTGGTGTTTGCCCTCGAATGCATGCTGGACGATGCCTGCGCCGAGCTGGGTCTGGATCCGCTAGAAGTGCGCATCGCCAACGTGGCGCGCGAGGGGGACGTCAATCAGGTCAACCAGAAGACCATCTACAGCGCCGGCTTGCCCGAGTGCCTGCGCCGGGGCGGCGAGCAGTTCCAGTGGGAACGGCTCAAGGCCGACTGTCTGGCGCAGGATCCGGCGAGTCGGGTGCGGCGTGGCATCGGGGTGGCCTGTTTCAGTTACGGTTCCAACACCTACCCGGTGGGGGTCGAAATTGCCGGCGCCCGCATGCTGCTCAATCAGGATGGCACCGTCAATCTGCAGATAGGCGCCACCGAGATAGGGCAGGGATCGGATACCGTTTTTGCCCAGATGGCGGCCCAGACCTTGGGCATTCCGTTTGAGCAGATCCGGGTCATCTCGACTCAGGATACCGACATCACCGCCTACGACCCGGGCTCGTTCGCCTCGCGCCAGAGCTATGTGGCGGCCCCCGCCATCCATCAGGCGGCGCTGCAGTTGCGGGCCAGAATCCTGTCGCTGGCGGCCCAGCTCTGCCATCAGGATGTGGGGTCGCTCACCCTGATCGACGGCTACGTGGTATTGGCGGGGGCACCGGACAAGGTGCTCATCAGCGTCGCCGAGGTGTCGGTCAACGCCTATTACCACCTCACCATCGGCGGCCAGATCACCTCTGAGGTCTCCCACAAGACCACCACCAACCCGCCGAGCTTTGGTTGCACCTTTGTCGATCTCAGTGTCGACATCGATCTCTGCAAGGTGACCATCAACCGCATCCTCAACCTGCACGATGCCGGCAAGATCCTCAACCCGCAGCTGGCGGAGGGGCAGGTGCACGGCGGCATGGGGATGGGGATCGGCTGGTCCCTGTTCGAGGAGATGATCATCGACGCCAAGACCGGCGTGGTGCGCAACCCCAACCTGCTCGACTACAAGTTCCCCACCATGCTGGATTTGCCCGAGCTTGAATGCGACTTCGTGCAGACCTACGAGCCCCAGTCGGTCTATGGCCACAAATCCCTGGGGGAACCGCCCATCATCTCGCCGGGCCCGGCGATCCGTAACGCCATTCGCATGGCGACCGGGGTCGCCATCAATGAGCTGCCCATCACCCCCAAGACCCTGTTTCGGGAGTTTGTCGCGGCGGGTCTGATTGGCGAGGGAGCAGGGGAGGAGCAACGCCATGTTTGATATTGCCCGTTACTACAAGGCCCACAGCGTGGCCGAGGCAGTCGCCCTGCGCCAGGCCGACCCCGAGGCGCGGCTCTTAGCCGGTGGCACCGATGTGATGATCCAGCTCCATCACCTCAACGCCGCCTATCGCCATATCGTCGATATTCACGACTTGCCCGAACTCAAGGGGGTGAGTGAGCTGGCCGACGGCGCTATTCGCATCGGCTCTGGCACCACCTTTACCGAGCTCATCGAAAACGAACTGGTGCAGCGCCGCCTGCCAATGCTGGCCGAAGCGGCCGCCACCATCGCCGGCCCGCAGATCCGCAACGTCGCTACCTATGGCGGCAACATCTGCAACGGCGCCACCAGTGCCGACTCGGCGGCGCCCACCGTCGCACTGGAAGCAGAACTGGAAATCGCCGGCCCCGATGGCACGCGCCGCATCCCCATCGCCGGCTTTCACACCGGCCCCGGCAAGGTTGCGCTGCAACCGGCGGAGATCCTGGTGGCGTTTCACTTTGCCCCGGACGCGCACCCGCAGGCGGGCTCCCACTACTTCAAGTATGCCATGCGGGGTGCCATGGACATCGCCACCATCGGCTGCGCCGCCTATTGCCAGATTGAGGATGGTCACTTCAAGCGCCTGCGGCTCGCTTATGGCGTGGCGGCCCCGACGCCGGTGCGCACCCCGCACGCCGAAGCGGCGGCCGAGGGGCAACCGCTGACCCGGGCGACGCTTGCGGCCATTGCCGAGGCGGTGGTGGCCGACGTGGCGCCGCGCTCTTCCTGGCGGGCAGAGAAGGAGTTTCGCCTGCACCTTATCAAAACCCTGGCGCAGCGGGTGATCACCTGCGCCGTCGAACGTGCCGGAGGCAAGATCCTATGATGCAACCGC
Source organism: Aeromonas sp. CD (assembly GCF_033349375.1). Classification (NCBI taxonomy): domain Bacteria; kingdom Pseudomonadati; phylum Pseudomonadota; class Gammaproteobacteria; order Aeromonadales; family Aeromonadaceae; genus Aeromonas; species Aeromonas sp. CD. The sequence continues at coordinate 2,525,024 of NZ_CP137631.1, read as the reverse complement.
AAAGCTGTCCCACTGTTGCGATCCAGTGCGAGATCAACGGCAAACCCTATTCCTATGCGGTGTCGCCCACCATGTCGCTGCTCCACTTCCTGCGCGGGCAGGGGCTCATCAGCGTGAAAGAGGGGTGCAGTGTCGGTGAGTGCGGCGCCTGTACCGTGCGGGTGGATGGCACGGCCATCGACAGCTGCCTCTATCTGGCGGTCTGGGTCGATGGCAAATCCATTCGTACCGTGGAGGGAGAGCGGCAGGGCAACGAGCTCTCCGACGTGCAGCAGGCCTTTATCGACGAGGGGGCGGTGCAGTGCGGCTTTTGCACCCCAGGGCTCGTGATGGCGAGCGCGGCCCTGCTCGACAAGACCGAACGCCGTCCCTTGAGCGAGGCGGAGATCCGCCGCGGCCTGTCGGGGAATCTGTGCCGCTGTACCGGCTATCAGAACGTGGTGCGGGCGGTGAAAAAGTGCTGCAAGGGGTGATGGGGTTGCCCCTCGTCTTGCTCATCAAGCCGCCGTTTGGCAGCGAGATGACAGCGCCTGAAATAGGCCGGGAGGTTATTTTCATTCGGCCGCTCAAGCGCGCATCCCGTTATTTCGGGCGGGCAATGGGGGGCGCCCATCCGGTGTCGCCCACCTGTTCGCCTGAATAATAAGCAATCGGCTGAGTGCGGCAGCCGGTGGGGTGGCAAGCGACTGTTTTTACGTGATATGTCAACTTGTGTCGCCATCTTGTGCGCCGCCTTTGCCTATTGGCGACAGCAAATACCGGCGGGCGGGAAATAACGGAAAATAATGGCAAGGGGTCTGAAAAAAGCCTCCTTTTTTGTCACCTGGTCGCAACATTTTTCTGTAATTGTTAGCCAGCTCGCGGCGACCCTTCGCGAAAACGGGCAGAGTAGGCGCCATGGTCGGCGAAGGCCGCCATGATGCGCAATCAGGGTTGTAATCAGGTGCTGCGGCCCGCTTGGCGGGGCGCAAAACATAACATCAAAAAGAAAAAGGAAACTGGCATGTCAGGAAGACACTCTCTGGTAGCGCTGGCCGTCGGGCTGGCGCTGGCGGGACCGGCACAGGCACAGCTGCTCATCAGCGAATACCTGGAAGGCTCGGGCAACAACAAGGCGGTGGAGCTAAGCAACCTCGGCAGCGACCTCGTCGATCTCTCCCAATACCGGTTGGCGCTCTACGCCAACGGCAAACCCATCAGCGAATCACCCACCAACAGCCTGGCGCTGCAAGGCACGCTGGCCCCGGGCGCCACCCTGGTGCTGGCCAACCCTTCCGCCAGCAGCGAGATCCTGGCCAAGGCCAACCGCACCAGCGGCAACCTGGTGTTCAACGGTGACGACGCCCTGGTGCTCTATCGCGGCAGCGAGATAGTGGACAGCTTCGGCCAGGTCGGTGTAGATCCGGGCACGGCCTGGGTGTCGGGCAACGTCTCGACCCTGGACATGACCCTGCGCCGCAAGGCCACTGTCACCACGGGTCGGACTGATGCAACCGCCCCCTTCGATCCGGCGCTGGAATATGTAGCTGCCCCGAAAGATGACGCCAGCGGCCTGGGTTGCAGCGGCGATGGCTCCTGCGATGGCACTCAGCCGCCCGCCTTCGTCTGCCCGGTGGACAGCCTGGTGCCGGTGCCCGCCATTCAGGGCCCAGGCACCAGCAGTCCGCTGGTGCCGGCCGGCAAGTTCGAATCGGAACAGGCCTATGCCACCCGCGGCGTGGTGACCCAGGTGGTGAGCGGCCTCTACAAGGGCTTCTTTATTCAAGATGAGCAGGGGGACGGCGATCCGGCCACCTCCGACGGCCTCTTCGTCTACAGCACCAAGGCCAACGCTGCCATCGTGCCGGGCGCCGAGGTGTGCGTCTCGGGCAAGGTGAAAGAGTATTTCAACCAGACCCAGCTCAACGCCGACGAGCTGGTGGTGACCCGGCCGCTGGGGGCCATCCCGGCCGCGGTGGATCTGCTGCCGGTGGCGGGCGAGAGCCTGAGCCAGCTGCTGGAGCGTCACGAGGGGATGCAGGTACGGCTGGTGCCGGGCTCCAGCCTGGTGGTGACCCGCAACTTCAGCTTCGATTACGACGGCAAGCGCAACAACCTGGTGCTGGCCTATGGTGCGCCGCTTATCAAGTCGACCCAGAAATTTGCCGCCATGAGCCAGGAGGCGAGCAACTGGGCCCTGCGCAACCAGCAGAACCAGCTGGTGGTGGAGACCGACGCCAAGGCGCCGGACGGCGTGCTGCCCTGGTTCCCCGGCTTCAACGCCGAGGATGGTTACCTGCGCATCGGCGACAAGCTCAACGGGCTGGAGGGGGCGCTTGGCTACTCCTACAACCTGTTCCGACTGGTGGCCAGCAACCGCATCGACGCCAGCCAGATAGATCACAGTGGCTGGGATCGGGTGGAAACGCCGGAACTGGCCGAGGCGGGGGATCTGCGGGTCGCCAGCTTCAACGTGCTCAACTTCTTCACCACTGTGGTGGGGGGTGATGCCAACCCCACCGGCAGCAACCGGGGCGCCTTGACGGTGGCGGAGTTCGAGCTGCAGCGCACCAAGATCGTCAGCGCCATCACCCGCCTCAACGCCGATGTGGTGGGGCTGATGGAGATCGAGAACAACGGCTACGGCGACAACTCCGCCATCGCCAACCTGGTGGCGGCCCTCAACGCCGCCCAGCCGGACGAGGCGGATCACTACCGCTGGATTGCCTCGCCGGATGGCAAGCCGATTGGCACCGACGCCATCACGGTGGGGCTTATCTACCGACCCGCCAAGGTGACCCCGGAGGGGGCCGCCAGCCTCATCGCGCTACCGGTGCAGCAGGCCGAGGCGGTGGATGCCAACGGCAAGCCGGTGACCATCAACCAGGGGATGCGCGAGTCGCTGGTGCAGCGCTTCAGCTCGCCCAAAGGGGATGCGCCGCTGACCCTGGTGGTCAACCACCTCAAGTCCAAGGGTTCCGCCTGCTTCGAGGATTACCCCGACTACGCCACCGCCGATCCGCTGGACGGCCAGGGCCACTGCAACGCGCTGCGGGTCTCCGCCGCCAAGGTGCTGGGGGAACAGCTCAAGGGGTTGAGCGGGGATCTGCTGCTCATCGGCGACATGAACGCCTACGGCATGGAGGATCCCATCCGGGTGCTGACCGACTATGATCCGGCCGCTCAGGCGCGCCAGATCATGAGCGCCTCCTTCACCACGTTGGCGGGTCAACCCTTCGAGGAGAGCGGCAGCGCCCTTGGCAAGGGGTATGGCCTTGTCAACCTCAACACCCGCTTCCACGGCACCGACACCTACTCCTACAGCTACGAAGGGGAGCTCGGCAACCTGGATCACGCCCTGGCAAACCCGAGCCTCGCGGCCAAGGTGATCGGCATCGAGGATTGGCACATCAACTCCGCCGAGAGCAACTTCTTCGAGTACGGCAGCAAGTACAGCGGCCAGCTGGCGAAATCCGAAGGGCCCTTCAGCGCCTCGGATCACGATCCCGTGCTGGTGGCCATCCAGTATCCGTTGCCGCCCGCTGGGGTGATCGAGCTGGAGAGCGCCGCTGCGAACGTGGAGGAGGGCAACACCCTGGCCTTGAGCGTGGCGCGCCGTGACGGCACCTATGGGGAGGCGAGCGTGAGTTACCGCATTGCCTACGGCAGCGCCGATGCCAACGACGTGGCGCCGCTCACCGGCACCCTGCACTGGGCCGCCGGGCAGAGCGACAGCCAGACCATCAGCATCCCGGTGAAGAGCGACACCCTGCGCGAGGGGGACGAGACCTTTACCCTGGAGCTGTTTGACCCGAGTGGCGCGACCCTGGGCGAGCAGCATCAGACCCTGGTGACCATCAAGGACAAGCTGGCGCTGTCCACCATTTCGCTGGCGCGCGCCAGCTTGACGGTGAACGAGGGGCAGTGGTTTGCCGAGATACCGCTGGTGCGCAGCGGCGATCTGAGCAAGCCGGCCCGGGCCCGGGTGGCCCTTGACGGGGTCACGGCGCGCTGGGGACTGGATTTCCTGCCCTGGTTCGGTCAATCGGTGAGCTGGGCCGCGGGCGAGGGGGGCAGCAAGTCGGTCAAGGTGCTGATCATCGATGACTGGTTTGTCGAGCCCACCGAGCAGTTCAAGGTGAGCCTGGCGGCGCTGCAGGGTGGTCAACCGGGCAACCTGCAGGAGACCCGGGTCGACATTCTGGACAACGACAAGTCCTGGTGGCCCTTCGGTCGCCACTGAGGATGACTTCTCAATATAAAAAGGGGCCTGCGGGCCCCTTTCTGTTGTCAGCCACCTTGCTGTTGTCGGCCAGGAGCGCCGAAAACAGCGAGGCCCATCACCAGGATGGGCCTCTGAGCGGGACACGCTGACGGGATCAGCTGCCGCTCTGGGGGCCGTCGATCACCAGCTTGCCATCCTTGACCGGGATGGTGGCGCCGGGGGCCTTGTTCATGCGGATCACCCCTTCCTGACCGGCGAGACGGTAGGTGACGTCATAGCCCAGGGTGCGGGTGCTGCTCTCCTGCACCGTCTTGCAACGCTGCTCGGTGGTGGTGTAGGTATCACCGGCCTGCATGTTGCCCTGTACCTGGTTGCCGGCATAGCCACCCGCCATGGCGCCCGCCGCGGTCGCCACCTTCTTGCCGTTGCCGCCACCAAACTGGTTGCCAAGCACGCCGCCCAGCGCCGCGCCGACCACGGTACCCAGGATCTTGTGCTCGTCCTGCACCGGTTTGCGGTGGGTCACGGTGACGTTGCGACACTCCTGACGGGGGGTCTTGATGGTCTCGGTCACCGCTTTGCTGGCCAGCACTTCGGCGAACTGAGGCTGCGATGAAAACAGGGATCCGCTGGCGGCGGCTGACAAGGCCAGCGCAGAGGCCACACCGATCCCGACTCCTGCCAACATGGATTTGTTCATTTTCTCTTCTCCTCAAATGCATCACGGGATGCGTCTCTTGCTTGCGCTCATCTTGGCACAAGGGCAAGGAGGCACAAGGCAAAGCCGGTACGGGCACGACAGCCCCTGACTGCACCGAAAAGAGCCTCGTCAAAAAGGTGTCGGGCTTTGGCGACAAAGGCGGAAGGAAGGCAGCAAAAGCGATCTGCGAGTGGCATTTTGCGATTCAGGTGGGCCTATTTTCCCATTTTGCGCCAATCTGTTGCCACCACCGGCTGGCGCAGTGGCAAACAAGGTGGGCCTCGTCGTCAACAAGGGCCAGTCAGGGCGCGCCAACCGCTTGATAAATCACTGTTGCCAGGATGGCTGGCGGCCGATAACAGATCACGGCAAGCATTATGCTTGCTCTGTTGGCAGAGAGGATCAATCGCGCGTCTCTGGCGGCCAGCACCCATGTGAGCCGGCAGGCGCCACCCGCAGTCAGGCCAGTTCGGCTGCGGTCATCCGGTCAGCAAGGGGGTTCATATGTCGATGCTGCCAAGATGGATACAACCGGCCGTGCAGGCCGGCATCATCACCCGGGAACAAGCCCAGCGGCTGCTGGACTCCCTCTATCAACCCCTCTGTGAGACGGCGCAGGAGCTGCCCGCCGACCTTGCCGACATCAGCCTCAAGCTCTTCTGTTTTCGCCAGCAGCATAGGGTGCGCCACTAGTTTTCTCAGATCTGCGCCCTGGGTAAGGCATGACCCCCGCCGGGGTGGGGGCCATGTGCGCTAGATCAGCATCACCTGCGCCACCAGCATCAGGGCGCCAAATCCCAGCACGAAGCCCACCATGGGCAGCACGAACCTGACCCACTGGTTGAACTGGATGCCGAGCATCTGCAGGGTGACCAGCACCAGCCCGGTGGGGGCCAGGAACAGCATGGCGTATTGTCCCCAGTTGTAGGCCGACACCACGATATAGCGCGGGATCATCACGGTATCCGCCAGCGGCGCCATGATGGGCATGGAGAGCACCGCCAGCCCAGAGGAGGAGGGCACCACCAGCCCCAGCAGGGTGAACACCAGCATCTGGGCCACCGCAAACACGGCGCCGTGCATGCCGGCCACCAGACTGGAGGCATAGGCCAGGATGGTGTCCGAGATCATCCCCTGATCCAGCACCAGGTTGACCCCGCGCGCCAGCCCGATGATGAGCGACACCGCCACCAGTTCCGATGCCCCTTGGGTGAAGGCTTCGACCGCCTCTTTCTCTTTCAGGCCCGAAATGAAAATAATGACGATGGCGACGGCCAGGAAGGAGGCCGCCATCTGCGGGAACCACCAGCCAGCCATGGAGACGCCCCACACCATCAGGGGGAAGGCGAGGATGAACAGGGTCAGGATGATCTTGCGGCGCAGGGTGAAGGGGACTTCTTCATCGAGGGATCCCTCTTTCAGGAAGCGAGCCCGGAAGCTCTCTCTGTCCTCATAGGTGTAGGAGAAGGCCGGGTTGGCCTTGATCTTCTTGCAGTACCAGTAGAGATAACCGATCACCACCAGGGTGCCTACCAGACAGCCGACGGCGCGAACGCTCAGCCCCTCGGTAAAGGGGATGCCGGCGGCGTTGGAGGCGATCACCACCGAAAAGGGGTTGATGGTGGAGAAGGTAGTGCCCATGGAGGCGGCAAGGAAGATGGCCCCCACGCAGACGATGGCGTCATAGCCGAGCGCCAGAAAGATGGGCACCAGGATGGGATAGAAGGCGACGGCCTCCTCCTCCAGTCCGCAGGTGGTGCCCCCCAGCGCCATCACCAAGCAGACCAGCGCCACAAACAGGAACTCGTTGCCGCGGGTCTTGCGCGACAGCGCCACCAGCCCCGCACTGAAGGCGCCGGTCTTGTTGATGACGCCGATGAGCCCCCCCAGCACCAGGATGAAGACGATGATGTCGGCCTCCTCTATGGTGCCCTTGACCATGCTCACTGCCACGTCGGAGAGCCCCTTCGGCGCTTGGGCCAGCCGCTCATAGGTGCCGGGGATGGCGATGGGCTTGCGGATGGTGCCGTTGACGAACTGCTCCACCCCGATATTGATGTCGAGCCTGGTCAGCTCATCCTGAGTGGCGGGCACTCGCCGGGTTTCCCCTTGCGGCGTATTGATGGTCAGCATATGGCTGGCGGCATTATAAGAGAGCTTGGCATAGGCGCCCGCCGGAATTATCCAGGTCAGCCCGATGGCCAACAACATGATCAAAAACAAAATGGTAAACGCGGTGGGAAATTGTCTGCGGGTCTGGGTATTCGGCTCGGCACACATAAAATGCTCCTTGATAAAGCAGGTTCGGGCTCGGCGGAATATCGGGTCGATAGGGTTCCTTCGTCATGCAGCGGGAGTGCGCAAACTCACTGGTTGTGGCGCATCGTATGGCGAGAAATCTGGCCTGATATTGAACATCCGGTAGATTGTTTCACCAGGAAACCATAACCCGCCGAGGGGAAGCATGAACAGCGCTGCGGGCCTGCTTTATGGAAGCCGTCACAAAATATATTTCATGAGAAATTTGTCATTAATTTATTGGCAATAAACCGATGCGCTTGCTTATGCCATAAATATCCAGATGACGATGTTTAGAAATACATCGATATCGGCAAGCCTGCAACCTGATATGGCCAGTTTGCATGCAAGCATCAGCATATTCATTATTTTCCGGTTTTTATGCCGAGGATATTGGCCGTCGACATTTGTCGCTGAAAAAACAGGCGCCAGCATGCAGTTCGGTCAGATTATCGTCGCCGGCGCAGCGCCTCTAAGACGTTTTGCTAATACCTGCGACCATCACCTCGCGGTAGGCTGTGATCCCCGATACGAGCACCCTCTGGCAGGACGCCAGAGGATGGTTGCCGGCGCTCCCGGGAGCGCACCGCTTTTGCTACCTGTGAGGAAGGAACCCGATGACAGAGCAGAACATCTATCAGCGCGATCTGGAAAAAAATCCCGCCAATTATGAGGCGCTGACCCCCATCAGCTTTCTGGGGCGGGCCGCCCGGGTCTACCCCGACTATCCGGCGCTGATCCACGGCCCCCTGCGCCAGAGCTGGGCCCAGACCGAGCGACGCTGTCGCCAGCTGGCCTCGGCCCTTCGCCGCCGCGGCATCGGCGAGGGGGATACCGTCTCCATCGTCGCCCCCAATACCCCGGCCATGTTCGAGGCCCACTTCGGGGTGCCCATGAGCGGCGCCGTGCTCAACACCATCAACACCCGGCTCGATGCCGAGTCGATGGCCTTTATCTTCCAGCATGCCCAGAGCAAGGTGGTGCTGGTAGACAGGGAGTTCGGCGCCGTGGTGCGCAAGGCGCTGGCATTGATTGAACACTCGCCGCTCCTCATCGCCATCGACGATCCCCTCTACCGGGAGGGGGAGCTGGTCGGCGACCTCGACTATGAGGCGTTTCTTGCAGAGGGCAATGGGGATGAGCCAGGCTGGTTGCCGCTAGATGAGTGGCAGGCAATTTCCCTGAACTACACCTCCGGCACCACCGGCAACCCCAAGGGGGTGGTCTATCACCATCGCGGCGCCCACCTCAATGCGGTCAACAACGTGCTCTCCTGGGAGCTGCCCAAGCACAGCGTCTATCTCTGGACCCTGCCGATGTTTCACTGCAACGGCTGGTGCTTCCCCTGGACCCTGGCGGCGACGGCCGGGGTGAGCGTCTGCCTGCGCCATGTGCAGGCGGCGGCCATCTATGAGGCGCTGCACGAGCACAAGGTGACCCATTTTTGCGCCGCGCCCATCGTACTCAACATGCTCAACAACGCCGATCCGGCCCTCAAACGCGGGCTTGACCACCCCATCAAGGCGATGACGGCAGGGGCGGCGCCCCCCGCCACCGTGATTGCCGGCATGGAGGCGATGGGGATCGCCGTGACCCACGTCTACGGCCTCACCGAAACCTATGGCCCCTGCGTGCTGTGCGAACCGCAAAGAAGCTGGCAGGGGCAGGATGCCACCACGCTGTCGCGTCTGAAAGCACGCCAGGGGGTGGCCTCACCCCTGCAGGGGGAGATGCGGGTCATCAATCCGGTCAGCGGCGAGCCGGTCCCCCGGGATGGCAAGACCATGGGCGAAATCGTGCTGCGCGGCAATGTGGTGATGAAGGGCTATCTCAAGAACCCCTCCGCCAGCGCCGAGGCGATGGCGGAGGGGTGGTTTCGCAGCGGCGATCTGGCGGTATGGCACCCGGACGGTTACGTGGAGATCAAGGACAGATCCAAGGACATCATCATCTCCGGCGGGGAGAACATCTCCAGTCTGGAGGTGGAGGACGTGCTCTATCGCCATCCCGATGTGGATGAGGTGGCGGTGATCGCCATGCCGGACGAGAAGTGGGGGGAGGTGCCCTGTGCCTTCGTCAAGCTCAAGGAGGGGTGCGAACTCACCCAGGCCGAACTCATTGCGTTTTGCCGCGAGCAGATGGCCCACTTCAAAGCCCCCAAGCGCATCATCTTCACCCCCCTGCCAAAGACCTCCACCGGCAAGGTGCAGAAATTTATGCTGCGCCAGCAGCTGGGGTGACTCTGGCGAGGGCGCCACGCTATCAACGGGCCTGCGGGCCCGTTTTGCTTTGCGAGATGCAGGAAGCAAGGCCTCGCCGGTAGCGGTTGCCAGCCAACAATACGTGCCTTTCGAGCCCGTCCCGGCTTACCATGGCCGGCATGTCCCGCCAGCCTGAGGATACCCGTGAGAAAATCGGATCGACTGTTTCAATTGACTAACTTGCTGCGGGTCCATCAGCCCTTAACCGCCCGCGAGCTAGCGATGCGGCTGTGTGTCTCGGAGCGCACTATCTACCGCTATATGGATGACCTCTCTTTGGCTGGCATTCCTGTTTATGGTGAAGCCGGGCTGGGCTATCGGCTGAGCGAGGGGTTCGAGATGGCCCCATTGCAGTTGAGCGCAGCCGAGCTGGAGGCCCTCATCACCGGGGTGAACCTGGTGGCGGTGCTGACCGGCAAGGGGATGGCCGATCCGGCCCGCTCCCTGCTCGCCAAGATAGAGGCCGCACTGCCGGCACAGGGCATTCAGGCGGACCGCGACCCCGTGGTGCGGGTGCCGGACTATCGCACGGCGCATCCGGTATACGCCCGCTGGGATCAGTTGCACGAGGCCATCACCGCCGGCCGCTGGCTGGAAATCGGTTACCAGGATGCCAGAGCCAGCAAGACGGGCCGCCATATCTATCCCCTCGGACTCTTTTACTGGGGCGGATGCTGGACGCTCGGCGCCTGGTGTGCGCTGCGTCAGGCCTATCGGGATTTCAGGCTGGATCGCATCGATACCCTGGCACAGTGCCGTTCGGGAGAAGGGGCACCTCTTGGCGTGACCCTAGCCGATTACCTCGCCCTGCGGCAGTCGGACGAGTTCACCCATGCGCGCAGTGGCGCTGAGACGACAATTCAGAACTGACACAATGCTGTCAGTAGCCCTTCGTTATGCTGTTTTCTCCAGACCATCCACAACGGAGAAAACAAGATGATCATCAAGGGCAACATGCAAGGGGTAGGGGGCGTCGAGTTTGCCACTTTCAGGCTCAAGGAGGGGGTGACGGAGGCGGATCTGCTCGCCTTGGCACACAGGGTCGAGTCCGAGTTTCTTGTACAGCAATCCGAGCTCATTGTGCACTGCCTGCTGCGCGGCGCCGACGGCCTCTATGCTGACCTGGTGATGGCCCCCAGCCAGTCACTGGTCGAAACCTATTGCCAGCAGTGGCTGCACAATGCCGTGGCAGGGGAGTACCTGAGTCTGCTGGATCATGACTCGGTGAACATGAGTTTCTGGACCCGCATCGGCTGAAAGAGGCGTACAACCTGCCGGCTCCGTGCCGGTGGTGGCCGTAAAACAAAACGGGCCTGATGGCCCGTTTTGTCGATATGAGTTCAACGATTATTTGTTGTGGCGCTCATACAGCCGCTGCACCACATCCTTCAACGCCAGCCCTTCGTTTTGCAGCAGCACGGTGAGGTGGTAGAGCAGATCGGCGGATTCGTTGATGAGCTCCTCCCGATCCTTGGCCATGGCCGCGAGCGCTACTTCCACACCCTCTTCACCCACCTTCTGGGCGATGCGCTTGGTGCCCTTGGCATAGAGGCTGGCGGTGTAGCTGGTGGCCGGATCCGCGCCTTTGCGTGCTGCCAGGATCTGCTCGAGCTCGGCCAGGAAGCCAAGCGGCGGTAAAGGATGGCCGTCAAAGCAGGAGGGATTGCCCAGATGGCAGGTGGGGCCGACGGGGTTGGCGGCGATCAGCAGGGAGTCCTGATCGCAGTCGGTGGTGATGGCGACCAGCTGGAGCACATGGCCCGAGCTCTCCCCCTTGGTCCAGAGACGCTGCTTGCTGCGGCTGAAGAAGGTGACCTGGCCGGTTGCCAGGGTTTTATCCAAAGCTTCCCGGGTCATAAAACCCTGCATCAGCACTTCGCCGCTGGCGGCATGCTGGACGATGGCGGGGATCATGCCGTCACATTTCGCCCAGTCCAGGCGTTCGGCGAGCGACTGCTCGTTGTTTACTGCTTGATTATTCACGGATGGCGACTCCTTCGGTTTTCAGCCAGCGTTTCAGTTCGGGAATGGGGATAAGGCCTTTGTGGAATACGGAGGCGGCCAGCGCCCCGTCCACGTCGGCGAGGGTGAAGGCATCGCGAAAGTGCTCCATGGCACCGGCGCCGCCGGAGGCAATGAGCGGCACCTTGCAGACGGCCCGCACCAGCTTGAGTTGCTCGAGATCATAGCCCTGGCGCATGCCATCCTGATTCATCACGTTCAGCACGATTTCACCGGCGCCACGCTTTTGCACCTCCTCGACCCAATCGAGGGTATGCCAGGCGGTGGTGCGGGTGCGGCTCTCGTCACCGGTAAACTGCTTGACCTGATAGTGACCGCTCTGCGCATCAAAATAGGAGTCGATGCCCACCACCACGCACTGCACGCCGAAGCGCTCGGCCAGTCGGGTGATGAGGGTGGGATCGGCCAGCGCCGGCGAGTTGATGGAGACCTTGTCGGCCCCGAACTCCAGGATCTGGCGGGCATCCTCCACGCTCTTGATGCCGCCGGCGACGCAGAAGGGGATGTCGATGACTTCGGCCACCCGGCTTACCCAGCTCTTGTCCACCACCCGCTCATCGCTCGAGGCGGTGATGTCGTAGAACACCAGCTCGTCGGCCCCTTCGCTGGCGTAGCGACGAGCGAGCTCGACGATGCCGCCCATCACCTCGTGATTACGAAACTGCACTCCCTTGACCACCACGCCATCTTTGACGTCGAGACAGGGGATAATACGCTTTGACAACATGCTCGTTGCTCCATGTAAAGCACTGTTAAAACTAACGTTGTTGCCAACGGGCCCAGGGGCCCGGCGGCGAGTGAAAAAGGTGGCTTGCATGCTTTAACAGCGGGTTCCTGAGCGGGAAAAAGAGACCCGAAACGGGCGGCGTCTTCACTCGGGGGAGTACCACTATATGCACGACTTTATTCAGTGATTCAACCCTTTATCCAGCTTGTTCGCGCCCTGATGCCGGCTGGTGCCAGCAGGCGCCTGGCCGCTCAAGCTTAGCTGAGAGCCATCTGTTGCCAGCAGCTCACGAAGGGTGAGCAGGGCACCATCAAAATCAAACACTTTCAGCTGGCGAGCCAGGATCTCGCCTGGCGTCCCCAAGGTGAGCAGCAGGGGGGCCGCGTACTGCTCAAACAGCGGGATCACGGCGGTGTCGCTCTGCACCAGCAACTCCTCAATCTGGCGCAGCAGCTGTTGTTGCCAATGGCTGCCAAGCGGCGCGGCGCTCGCGGCGGGGCGGGGTTCTTCCTCCCCCAGCAGACCCGGCAGTTCGCTGAGGAGGCGATCGATCGGTGCCATCCGCTCGGCCAGGGTCTGGCTGTTGTTGGCCAGATCCTGCTCCAGTTGTTGGCTCTGGGCGGCCAGTTCCACCAGCCCAAGGGTGCTGGCCACCCCGCGCAGGGTGTGGAGCAGCCGGCTGGCGGCCGGCCTGTCGCCAGCATGTAGATGGCTCTCCAGCTGCTGCATGTCCTGACTGTGCTCGCTGGCGAAGTGGCGCAGCAGGGCGACGTATTTGCTCTGGTTGCCCTGCAGCGCCGCCAGCCCCTGTTGCAGATCCAGCCCGGGCAGATTTTGCAGGCGGGTGAGGGGGCCAGTCAGCAGGTCGGTCGTCCGCCGCTGGTATTTGGGGGCGGCGGCCGTGCTGTGGGGCAGCCACTGCTGCAGCGCCTCGAACAGCTTGGCGGGAGTCACCGGTTTGGCGATGAAATCGTTCATGCCGGCGGATTCGCAGGCCTTTCTGTCCTCTTCAAAGGCACTGGCGGTCAGCGCCAGAATGGGAACCTGCTCCCAGCCCGGCAGGGCGCGGATGGCCCGCGTCGCGCTGTAGCCATCCATCAGCGGCATCTGTATGTCCATCAGGATGAGATCGAACGGGTGCTGGCTGACGCGCTCCAGCGCCTCCTGACCATTGACCGCCGTCTCGATGACGAGACCGCTGTTGTTGAGCAGCTCCAGCACCACCTCGCGGTTGATGGCGTTGTCCTCCACCAGCAATACCCTGGCGTGGTTGGCAAAGAAGAGGGCCTGCTGCACCGTCTGCTCGAGCGCTGCCGGTTGCTGCGGTTCGCCCTGACCCACAGCGAGGCGGGCGGTAAACCAGAAGCAGCTGCCCTTGCCAAGGGTGCTGGTGACCCCGACTTCCCCGCCCATCAGGGTGGCAAGCCGGCTGGTGATGGCCAGCCCAAGGCCAGTGCCGCCATATTTGCGGGTGGTGGAGACATCCGCCTGTTCGAAAGCCTGGAACAGCTTTTCGTTCTGCTCCGGGCTGATGCCGATGCCGGTATCTTCCACCTCGAAGCGCAGCAGATAGCCGCTGGCAAGCGGGTAATCCACCCGAACCCGCAAGGTGACCGAACCCTGCTCGGTGAACTTGATGGCGTTGGCCGCGTAGTTGAGCAGTGCCTGACGCAGGCGGGTGATGTCGCCATGCACCCAGGCCGGGGTATCACCGATGTCGACTATGATGGTGAGCCCTTTGGCGCGAGCCTGCTCGCTCATCAGGGCGCTGACGTTGTCCAGCATGGCGGTAAGGGAGAAGTCGCTCTGCTCCAGCGCCATCTTGCCTGCGTCGATCTTGGAGAGATCCAGGATGTCGTTGATGATGGTGAGCAGGTGCTGGGCGGCGTTGTCGATCTTCTCCAGTCGATCCTGCTGGGTGTGATCCGGCGTGTCGCGCTTGAGCAGGTAGGTGAGCCCCAAAATGGCGTTCATCGGAGTGCGGATCTCGTGGCTCATGTTGGCCAGGAAGGCACTCTTGGCGCGGTTGGCACTCTCCGCCCGTTGATGGGCCTGAGCCAGCTGCAGGGTGCGTTCGTTGACCATCTCCTCCAGGTGGTAGCGGTACTGGTCCAGCTCCTCGCCGAGCTGCTTCTGCTCGGTGATGTCGGCCTGCACCGTCACGTAGTGAGTGACGGCCCCGTTCTCCTGGCGAATGGGAGAAACGGTGGCAAGCACCTGATAGTGGGAGCCGTCCTTGCGCCGGTTGATGAACTCGCCGTGCCAGCGCTGGCCGCGCTTGATGGCATCCCACAGGGCGATATAGGTGGCCTTTGGGGTGAGGCCGGAGCGCAGCAGGGAAGGGGTCTGCCCTATCACCTCGCTCTGCTGGTAGCCGCTGGCGGCTAGGAAGGCGACGTTGACATATTCGATGCGGGCCTGGGTATCTGTGATGAAGACGCCATCCGGGCTCTGCTCCAGGGCCAGTGAAAGCTGGCGCAACTGCTGCTCGGCCTGCTTGCGCTCGGTGATGTCGAGGTGGATGCCGAGCAGGCGCAGCGGGCGCTGCTGGGCATCCCGGTAGATGCTGCCCTTGCTGCTGAGCCAGCGTACATCGCCGTTTGGTAGCAGGATCCGGAATTCGATCTCGATGGGTTTGCCGCTTGCCGGCAGCTCGGCCAGCAACTTGTCGAGGCGGGGCTTGTCGTCCGGGTGCAGGCAGCTGTGCCACTGCTTGAACTCGCTGAGCTGTTCGGCGCTGCGGCCATAGAGGCGGGCGCATTCGGGCGAGAAGAAGAGCCGGCCGCCCTGCATGTTCCACTCCCAGATCCCGACGTGGGCACCTTCCTGGGCCATCAGCAGCCGCTGCTCGCTCTCGCGCAGGGCACTGCTGGTGGTTTCGGCGCGGATGCGGGCGCTGATGGCGTCGTCCATCAGGTTGAGTGCCGCCAGCCTGGCGCGGCGCTGTGTATCGAGGGCCACCTGCTGGTTGTGCAACAGTTGCTGCTCGGCCAGCTTGCGTTCGGTGATGTCCTGCACAGTGCCATACAGCTCGACGATGGTGCCGTCGTTGGCGCGCAGGGCGGCGCCGCGGGCGATGATCCAGACTGGTTCGCCCTGTTCGTGGATCACCTCGGCATCGCATTCGTAGGGCAGGCCATCCTGCAGACAGCGCTCGACCGACTGGGCGATGGCGCGCCAGCCATCCTGGGTAAAGTACTTCCTCACCTCGGGGTAGATGGCCGGGGGCAGGGAGGGATCGCGGCCATAGATGCGGTAGATCTCCGGCGACCAGAAGTGGCTGTCATCGGCGATGTTCCAGCGCCAGTTGCCGATCTTGGCCAGGTGCTGGGATTCGCGCAGGATCCCCTCGTTGCGACGCAGCGCCTCTTCGGTCTCCTTGCGCTGCTGGTGATCCTCGATGACCGAGATGAAGTAATCCGGTTTTCCCTTGAGATCCTTGACCAGCGCCACCGTCAGGGTGATCCAGAGGACCTCGCCGCCCTTGCGCAGATAACGCTTCTCCAGGGTGTAGTGCTGACGTTCGCCTGCCAGCATCTGGGCCACGTAGGTCTGATCGATGAAGAGATCGTCCGGGTGGGTGATCTGCTGGAAGGTCATGCCCATCAGCTCGTCGGCCTGGTAGCCCAGCATGTCGCACAACCGCCGGTTGACCCGCAGCCACTTGCCGTCCGGGGAGACCAGGGCGATGCCGACTGCAGCCTGCTCGAAGGTAGCCTGGAAGCGGGTCTCGCTCTGTTGCAGGCGGGACTGGATGCTGCTGAGCTCCTGCCAGCGCTGGGTTTCCCGGGCGCGGGAGCGGTGCATGGCCGCGCTGAGCAGGCTGATGAGAACGCCGTTGGCGATCAGAATGCCCCACTGCACCAGATCCTGCCCGGCGCCGATGCGCAGCTCATGAAGCGGGGCGAGCAGAAAGTAGGTAGTGAGCAGACCGCTCACCAGGGTACAGAGCAGGCCGGGCAGCAGGCCACCGAGCAGGGCGCAGACGGTGATGGGCAGCATGAACAGTACCAGCAGCGGCCGCTCGCCAAAGGCGATGGGCAGCTGGACCCGGATCTGCAGCATCAGCACAGGCAGCAGCACGGCCAGCAGGCAGACCCCCCAGCGCTGTCTGGGTTGGCGAGGATGCCACAGTGAAGACCAGCGCGTCATAGGGACTCCTCCGGCGGGGTGGGGGCCTGCGGATAGGGGGGCTGTTGCCCAAGCTGAAGTGACAGCTCGTTGATCTTGTGCTTGAGGGCCAGCATGGCCAGCTCCCGGTCCACCATCACCTTGTTGAATCGCTCCAGTTCATTGTTTTGCTGGCGAAGCTCGCTGGCTTGACGGGTAAGAGCCTGCTCGACCTGTTCCCGTTCGGTGACATCGAGCAGCAGGCCAAGCACGGCGGGCTGGCCGCGATAATCGACACGGCGCCCATAGAGCTCCATCTCGATATTCTGGTGGTCGTGGTGCAGGGCTGTGAAGCGGGTGTGGATCTCGCTGTCTTCCTGTTCGCAGCGCTGCAGCTGCTCAGCCACCCTGGCGCTGTCTTTCGGACTAGCGAGGGCATGCAGGGTGCCAATTTTGAGCAGGGTGGCGGTCGAGGCGTAGCCGAACAGGCGGGCAAATCCTGGGTTGATGTAACAGAGCTGGCCCTGCTGGATGATGTAGATGCCGGCCAGTGACTGTTCCACCAGGGCGCGAAACAGCCCCTCCCGCTCACGCAGGCCCGCTTCGGCCCGCTTGAAATCCGTGATGTCGCGAGAGATGCCGAAGATGCCTATCACCTGGCCATCGCTGTCTTGCAGCGGCCCCTTGGTGGCGAGGAACACCCGCTCGCCGCCTGGCAGGGTCAGGTACTCCTCCTGGGTCTGTACCCGGTTGTTGGCGATCACCTGTTCACCCAGCGCCATCAGCATGCGGGCCTGATCGGGGGGAAAGATGGCCATGTCGTCCTGACCCAGCATCTCGCTGGCCGATTTGCCGACGAACTGGCTGGCGGCCCGGTTGAACAGGATGTATTTGCCCTCTCTGTCCTTGGCGAAGATGGCATCTTCCGAGCTGTCGGCGATGGCGGAGAGCAGTTGCAGCGCCTGCAGGCGGCCGGCCTGGGACTGGCGAACCTGCTCGGCCATCTGCAGCTGGGTGTGCTGGCGCAGCAGCACTATGCCGGTGTTGGCGATGAACAGTACCAGCAGGCCGATCAACCCGATCCAGATACTCTCTTTGAGCTCAGCCCGGTTGAGCTCGGCCCTGTCTATCTTGGCCAGCAGATACCAGTCGGTGCCCATGACCGGCTGTACGGTGCCAAATACCGGCGTGTTGCGGTAATCCTTGCCAAAGAAGAGCGCCTTGCCCTCTTCATTGCGGCTCTGCTGCAGGTACTGGGCTGCCAGCAGCTCCTTGCTGCTGACAGGCAAATGCAGGGTGAGGGCTGAACCGGGGCGATAGCGCACATCGTTGAGAAACTGGATCTGATCGCCGCTACGGCGAAACAGCAGGGCCTCACCGCTGCTGTCCGGCACCGGCCAGGATTTGAGAATGCTGTTGAGCCAGTCACTGCGGCTTATCTGCAGCACGATGAAAGGCGATTTGTCGCCCGTCATGGGGAACGGGGCGATAAAGTCAAGGCGGGCTTGACCCTGTTCGTCCAGATAGGGGCCGACCCGGGTGATGCTGCCGCTTGTTGCGTCCTTCAACGCCGCGCGCAACTGGGCGCTCAGGCCGCCGGCATCCGGGGTGTGCCACAGCAGGTTGCCCTCTGGCGAGAGCACGCTGGCGGCACTGAAGCGGCGAATGGAGATAAATTCGTCCAGTTTGGTCATCAGGTTGACGTGACCGGCCCGGGTGGCCTGGGCTTCGCGATAGAGGGCCGCATATAGCGGGTTTTCAAACAGAATGTGGGCGTCAAATTCCCGGGCGCTGAGCCATTCGGTGATGCGCTTGCTCTTGAGATCGGCAATGGTTTCGAGCCGGGCGGCCTCCTTGTCCTGGGTCAGGTTGATGTTCTGGGCGATGGCCATGGCGGTCAGGGCCAGGATCAGGCCGTTGAGCAGCACGAACGGCAGCAGCTGGCGCCGGGAAGGGGTGGTGGTCACCGTCGGTTGGTCGATGCGCCGGCGCAACATGGTATAAAGCATGGTGGCGGTGATGAGGATGAACAGCCACCCCTTGATGGTGCTGGCCAGCGCGAACTGGGCCGGGGTGCTGAACAGCCACTCCACCGCCTTGTCGGAGAGCAGGATCCACAGGCTTGCCACCGCGGCATAGGTGAGCACGACGTTGAGCACATGGGCTCGGGTCAACGAAGGCTGCTCAGCCATGTCTGGCCTCATTGTCATCCTGATAGCGCTCGGCGATGGCGACGAACTGCTCGAAGTGGTTGTCAAACGCCGTCACCACATCCGGGTCGAAATGCTGGCCGCTGCCGGAGAGGATCAGGGCGCGCGCCTCCTCATAGGGCATGGCCGCCTTGTAAACCCGCACATTGATCAGCGCGTCGAACACGTCCGCCAGTGCCATCAGGCGTGCCGAGAGCGGGATGGCGTCTCCTTGCAGGCCGTCGGGATAACCGCTGCCATCCCATTTCTCGTGGTGCCAGTGGGCTATCTCCTTGGCCAGGGTGAGAAACACCAGCGGCTGCTCGATGTCCCGCTCGGCCTCTTCGATGGCGTCGCTGCCGAGCTTGGCGTGGGTGCGCATGATCTGCCACTCCGCCGGGGTCAGCTTGTCCGGCTTGAGCAGGATCTGATCCGGAATGCCCACCTTGCCGATGTCGTGCAGCGGCGCCGAGCGGCTCAGCAGATCGATGTAGCGGGGGGTCAGGGTGTCGGTAAAACGGGGGTGGCTGGCCAGCGCACAGGCCAGTTGCCTGACATAGCCCTGGGTACGCAAGATGTGATTGCCGGTCTCGGGGTCGCGGATCTCCGCCAGATGGGCGAGCGCCCGGATGGAGACTTGCTGGATGAGGTCGTTCTCGGTCATCCGGCGTGCCACCTCGGCCTCCAGCGCCGCGTTCTGATTCTGAAGGCCGTCGCGGGCCTGTTTGGCCTCCAGCTGGGTGCGTACCCGCGCCTGGACGATGGCCGGTTTGATGGGTTTGGTAATGTAGTCGGCGGCTCCCAGCGACAGCCCGTACTCCTCGCTCTGGGGGTCGGCGAGGGCGGTGAGCAGCACCACTGGAATACGACTGGTTGCAGGGGTAATACGCAGCTGTTTGAGCACCTCATAGCCGTCCATGCCAGGCATCATCACATCCAGCAGGATGAGATCCGGGATTGTCTTGCCAGTGGCGATCCGCAGACACTTCTCCCCGCTCTGGGCGGCGAGCACCCGATAGGTGGGAGAGAGCAGGTCGGTCAGCACCATCAGATTTTCGGGTGAGTCATCGACAATCAGGATGGTGGCGGAGTGAGATGTAAACATAGGTCCTCCGTGACGTTGTCTCAGTGAATTCGAGTATAGAGTCAATTGTTACCAAGTAATAAGGACTTACCTCGATTTACCCCTTGATGAAGAGGCTGCCGGCCGGACGGCCCGGCAGGGAGCCTCTCTCTCAATCGACGTCCTGATGACAATGCTGCGGCTTGCTTACAGGCTGCCATTTCCCCAGCAGGCGATGGCATCCCCTACCGAGAACTTGCCCTCCAGCAGGGCGCGGCCGAGGATGATCCCCTTGACCCCTGAACCCTTGAGCGCCTCGATGTCTTCGATGCCGCCAATGCCGCCAGAGGCCTGAAAGCCGACGCTCGGATAGCGGGCGCAGAGATCCCGGTAGAGCTCGACGTTGGTGCCTGAGAGGGTGCCGTCACGGCTGATGTCGGTGCAGAGCACGTGCTTGAGACCGGCGGGCAGAAAGCGCTCGATCAGCGCCTCGATGGTCACCCCGCTGTTCTCCTGCCAGCCGGCCACCGCGATATGGCGATTGCCCTGGGCATCAATGTTGACGTCCAGCGCCAGCACGATACGCTCGGGGCCGTATTTTTCCATCCAGCTGGCCACCAGGCCCGGCGATTTGACGGCGGTGGAGCCGATCACTACCCGGCTGGCGCCAGCGGCCAAGAGGTCTGCCACATCCTGCTCGCTGCGCACGCCGCCCCCCACCTGCACCGGCGCTTCGGTGGCCGACAGCAGCTGGGCGATGAGGGGGAGCTGGCGCGCCTTGGCATCCTTGGCACCATCAAGGTCCACCAGGTGCAGTTGCACCGCCCCCTGGGAGACATATTCGTCGAAGCGGGCCTGCGGGCTGTCGCTGTAGGCAGTCTTCTGGCCGTAGTCGCCCTGATAGAGCCTCACGACTTGGCCGTTAATCAGATCAATGGCTGGAATAATCATCCTTGTTACAGCTCCAAAAAGTTTTGCAGTAGGCGGGCACCGGCCGCGCCGGAGCGCTCCGGGTGGAATTGGGCGCCAAAGAAATTGCTGTGCTCTGCAACCCCGCCCACGATGGCGGTGAAAGGCTTGCCGTAGTCACAGGTCGCCAGCGTCGCTTCGGTCACCTCCAGCGCATAGGAGTGCACGAAGTAGA
The DNA here is from genome assembly GCF_033349375.1 of Aeromonas sp. CD. Taxonomy (NCBI): domain Bacteria; kingdom Pseudomonadati; phylum Pseudomonadota; class Gammaproteobacteria; order Aeromonadales; family Aeromonadaceae; genus Aeromonas; species Aeromonas sp. CD. The sequence continues at coordinate 2,504,306 of NZ_CP137631.1, read as the reverse complement.
AGTAGCTGCCGCTCGGAATTCCCTTGAGCAGATGATGGGTCTCGTCGTGTTCAATCTGGTTCCAGCCCATGTGGGGCAGGCGCAGATTTCCGACCTCCATCAGCCGGATCTTGCCCGGTACTATGCCAAGGCAGTCGATGAGATCGCCTTCACTGCCATCGGCACTCATGCTCTCTTCGGAGGCCTCCGCCAGCATCTGCATGCCGAGGCAAAAACCGAGCAGCGGCTGTTTGGCGGCGCGAATGAGCGGCACCAGCCCGCGCTCGTTGAGGTTTTTCATGGCGGCCACCGCGGTGCCGACGCCGGGCAGGATCAGCTTGTCCGCCCGCTCGATGTCGGCAGCCTCACGGGAGACCCGCGGCTGCACGCCGAGGCGCTCGAACGCCATCCTGACCGAGGCCAGATTGGCACAGCCGGTGTCGATAATGACCAGCTTCTGTTTGCTTATATCCATCACAGCACTCCCTTGCTGGAGGGAAGCTCGCTCCCTTCCACTCGAATGGCCTGACGCAGGGCGCGGCCAAAGCCTTTGAACAGCGCCTCCACCTGGTGGTGGGTGTTGCCGCTGCCCACCTTCATCTGCAGGGTGATGGCCATGGCGTCCGAGAGGGAGCGGAAGAAGTGGGGCACCATCTCGGTGGCCATCTCGCCCACGCTGTCGCGGCCAAAACCGCTTGGGCAGTCGAACACGAAGTAGGGGCGGCCGCTCAAGTCGAGCGCGGTGGCCACGTCCAGCTCGGTCAGCGAGGGGGCCTGGGCTCTGTCATTGGCGCCGTCAACCAGGCGGGGGCGACCGTCGATCACCGCCTGCACCTCGTCCATCGCCAGCACGAAGCCGAAGCGACCGATGCCGCGTTTGTTGCCAAGGGCCTGGCGCAGCGCCTGACCCAGCGCCAGCCCGACGTCTTCCACCGTGTGGTGATCGTCGATGTGCAGATCGCCGCTCACTTTGAGCTTGAGCCGAAAACCTGCATGGGTTGCTATCTGATCCAGCATGTGATCAAAGAAACCGATGCCGGTGGCAATCTGGTTACCGCCGCTCTTGTCGAGATCCACCGCAACCTGAATGCGGGTCTCCTTGGTGTAACGCTCCACCTCGGCCACGCGCCCCTTGGACAGCAGCTGATCACGGATGGCGAGCCAGTCGTGATCCTGCGGGTGGTAGCGGATCCCGCGAATGCCCATGTTGTCGGCCAGTTGCAGATCGGTCTGTCTGTCACCAATCACGAAGGAGTTGGCAAAGTCGATGCGACCGGAGGCGAGATACTCCTTCACCAGCCCGAGGTGGGGCTTGCGGCAGCTGCAGCCGTCGGTGGGGAAGTGCGGGCAGATCAGCACCTGCTCCCAGTTCACCCCTTGCGATTCAAACAGGTGCATCATCAGGTCGTGGGGCGGCTGAAAGTTCTCCAGCGGCAGGCTGGCTGTGCCCAGCCCGTCCTGGTTGGTCACCATCACCAGCACGTAGCCGGCGGCCTGCAATTCGCGCAACACCGGGATCACCATGGGCTCGAAGCGCAGCTTGGCGAGGCTGTCGACCTGCTTGTCGGTCACCGGCTCTTCAATCAGGGTGCCGTCGCGGTCGATAAACAAAAACGGGGTCTTCATCGCTACATCCTTGTCTTAAAAAGAGGGAGAGGGCAGGTCACGCAATACCGCCAGCACGGCGTCCATCTCGCCCTGATAGCCGATGGTGACGCGAATGCTGTTGTCCAGGCCCGGCTTGCTGGAGAAATCCCGCAAGATGATGCCGGCGGCCTTCATGGCAGCAAAGACGGCGGCGCCATCCACAAAGCGCACCAGCACGAAGTTGCCCTTGTCCTCGAACACTTCCTTCACGCAGGCAAGCTTTGTCAGCTCTGCCTTGAAGGCGGCTTTTTGCTTGTTGAGCTCCACCACTCGCTCCTGCATCAGCTCCAGTCCCATGGGGGAGAGGGCCTGCGCCGCGATCTGGGCGATGGGCTCGGGGATGGGATAGGGGGCGATCACCTTGGCCAGCATGGCGATCACCTCGGGGCTTGCCAGAGTAAAGCCGCAGCGGATCCCCGCCAGGGCAAAGGCCTTGGAGAGGGTGCGGGTCACCACCAGATTGGGGAAGCGGGCCAGTAGGTCCACTACGGACGCCTCGGGGCAGAACTCGATATAGGCTTCGTCCACCACCACGATGGCGCGATCCCGGGCTTTTTCCAGCAGGGCGATGAGACCGTCGCGGCCCACTAGATCCCCGGTGGGGTTGTTGGGGGAGCAGAGGAACACCAGTTTCACGTCGGAGAGGCGATCCGCAATGGCGGGCCAGTCTGGCTGGCGGCTGGCGGTGAGCGGCTGCTCGACGATGCCGACGCCACAGGTTTCGGCGCTGATGGCGTACATGCCGTAAGTGGGCGGGCAGATCAGGATCTGATCTTCACCCGCTTCGCAGAAGGTGCGGATCAAGAGCTCGATAGCCTCGTCGGCGCCACGGCTCACCAGCACCTGATCGGGGTTGACCCCGGCGTAGGCGGCATAGCCATTCACCACCTCGGCCGGCTGGCACTCGGGGTAGCGGTTGAGACGGTTGCCCTCGATGGTGAAGGGATAGGCCAGTGGCGCCTCGTTGGCGTTGAGCCAGACGTTGCCCTTGCCGCCGATGCGGCGAGCGGATTGATAGGGGGTGAGGGCCCGCACCACGCGGCGCGCCAGGTTGGCAATGCTCATGACAAATCCTTCTGCTGTGCTGTTTGTTGGGACGCGGCGGCCAGGGCGTTCAACCTGAGGGTGACGGCATTTTTGTGGCCATCAAGCCCCTCGGCCTGGGCGATGCGCTCGACTATGGGACCAAGGCCCTGAATGCCGCGCTCGCTCAGCTCCTGCACCGTGTAGCGGCGCTGATAATCGGCGAGGCCCAGGCTCGAGCAGGTGCGGGCATAACCGTAGGTGGGCAGAGTGTGGTTGGTACCGCTGGCGTAATCGCCGACCGATTCCGGCGTCCATGCTCCCAGGAAGATGGAGCCGGCATTCTCAAGCTGATCCAGTAGATCACGGGGAGCGCGGGTCTGCACGATCAGGTGCTCCGGCGCGTAGGCGTTGGAGATGGTGCAGGCTTCTGCCAGATCGTCGCAGAGGATCACCAGACTGCTGCCGAGCGCCTGCGCGGCGATATCGCGCCGAGTCAGCTTGGTCAGCTGGCGCTTGATCTCGCCGTTGATGGCGTCGGCCAGCAGCGGCGAGGTGGTCACCAGCACCACCTGGCTGTCGGGGCCGTGCTCGGCCTGGGAGAGCAGATCCGCCGCCACGAAGGCGGGGTTGGCGCTCTCATCGGCGATCACCAGTACCTCGGAGGGGCCGGCCGGCATGTCGATGGCGGCGCCGCGCCAGTCGCGCGACACCTGGCCCTTGGCTTCGGTCACATAGGCGTTGCCTGGGCCGAAGATTTTGTCCACCTTGGGGATGCTCTGTGTGCCATAAGCCATGGCGGCGATGGCCTGGGCGCCGCCGATGGCGAACACCTTCTCGACTCCGCAGGCGCGGGCGGCAAACAGGATCTCGTCGCTGGCCGGGGACGGGGTGCAGAGCACCACTTCACGGCAACCGGCGATCGCTGCCGGAATGGCCAGCATCATCACGGTGGAGGGGAGCGGCGCACTGCCCCCCGGCACGTAGAGGCCGACCCGGCTGATGGGCTGGGTGCGCAGCTCGCACACCACCCCGGGCTGGGTTTCCACCCGCACTACAGGTTGCACTTGCGCAGCGTGAAAGGTGCGAATGTTGGCGATGGCCGCCTCGATGGCGCCCTTGATATCGTCATCTAAGCGGGCGCAGGCGGCCTCGATTTCGGCATCGCTCACTTGCAGTTGCTGGCGCGGGGCGCGCTCGAAGCGCTGGCTCAGCTCGCGCAGGGCCTCATCGCCCCGGCTGCGCACCGCAGCGATGATCTCCCGCACCGCGGCGCCGATGTCGGCTTCGTCACTCAAGGCCGGCCTGGTCAGCACGTCGGCTTGCTGGACGGATGAGAGGGTCTTCCAGATCAGGGTCTGCATGATGTCCCTTCCTTATTCCATCATTTTTTCGATGGGCAGCACCAGAATGGAGCTGGCGCCGAGGGCCTTGAGCTGTTCCATGGTTTCCCAGAACAGGGTCTCGCTGGAGACAACGTGCAGCGCCACCTGGTTGGTCTCGCCCGCCAGCTGCATGATGGTGGGACGCTCGGCGCCCGGCAGCAGATCGGTGATGGCATCGAGCTTGTCCTTGGGCGCGTGCAGCATGATGTACTTGCTCTCGCGCGCCTGCTGCATCCCCTGAATGCGGGGCAGCAGGGTGTCGATGATCTTCTGCTTGGTATCGGACAAGGAGTTGGGTGCCTGCACCAGTACTGCCTTGGAGCGGTAGATCACTTCTACCTCTTTGAGGCCGTTGGCCTCCAGGGTGGCGCCGGTGGAGACCAGATCGCAGATGGCATCGGCCAGGCCCGCACGGGGGGCTACTTCCACCGAACCGCCCAGCATCACGCTCTTGAAGCCGAGCCCCTTTTCATCGAAGAAACGCTTGAGCAGCCCCGGGTAGGAGGTGGCGATGCGCTTGCCGGCGAGGCTCTGTGGCCCGGTGTAGGTGACGTCGTCCGGCACTGCCAGGGAGAGGCGGCAGCCGCCGAAGTCGAGTTGCTTGAGGGTCTTGACCGCAAAGGGCTGGCCCTGGGAGGCGCGGATGAGCTGCACCTCTTCCAGCACGTTTTCACCGATGATGCCAAGGTCGACCACCCCTTCCATCACCAGCCCCGGGATGTCGTCATCGCGTACCCGCAGGATGTCGATGGGCATGTTCTCGACATGGGCGATGAGGCGCTGTTCGCGCAGGTTGATCTTGAGGCCGCAGCTCTTGAACAGGGCCTGGGAGTCCTGGCTCAGACGACCAGATTTTTGCATGGCGATGCGCAGACGTTGTGTTTCCATTGCTCGATTTCCTTCTAGTCAAAAACGAAAAAGCCCTCGGAAGTCAGTGCTTCCGAGGGCTTATGAATCTTGCGGTCCTTTTGGAAGTCACCAGTTAAGTGTCTTCCAGCAGTCAACCTCCTGAAAGACTATTCGGGATGATGATGGTGGTGATGAGTCTTCAGGCTGGTGAACTGCATGTAATTAATCCTTTACAAATAAGATGTCGTAGTTGACGCCCGATTTAAACTACCTGCCTTGACGGAAAAAGCAACCGGAAAATGTGATTTGGTCGATTAAAGTTGAGAAAACGGTTTTCTGGTCGATAACTAGACAAGGTGAGCCAGAGGAGGCGACATCATGCCCAGTCAGGACCTGTTATTCCCCATTCTGCCCCGGGCACCGGCCGCCCCGAGCAGTGACGACATCAAGCGGGAAGTGACCCAGATCAGCCAGAAGCATCAGCTGCGCAAGACCAGCACCGACAACGGTGACTCCCAGCAGCGCCAGCAGCCTTATCCATCGGCCAAGCGTGATCAGCCAGCACCTGAAGAGGACGATCACAAGCCGGATCCCGATCACCAGATCGATCTCTTCGTCTAGGCGCAGAATCAGTCCCGCTTTTGCCACACTTTTGGCATAATGCCCCCTTTTGCTGCGGGACGCCCTTTTGACCATCCAGACCCTGTTCAAGCCAGACGGCCCTCTGGCCAGCCATATCGACGGCTTCAAAGCCCGTGCCCCGCAACTGGAGATGGCCGAGGCGGTGGCGCGTGCCATCAAGGAGCATGGTCGCTTGCTGGTGGAGGCGGGCACCGGTACCGGCAAAACCTACGCCTACCTGGTGCCGGCGCTGGAATCTGGCAAACGGGTGGTGATCAGCACCGGCTCCAAGAACCTGCAGGAGCAGCTTTTCTACCGGGATCTCCCTACCATCACGGGGGCGCTCTCCTATACCCCGCCGGTGGCCCTGCTCAAGGGGCGCAGCAACTATCTGTGCATCGAGCGGATGAACCGGCTGCTCAGCGAATCCCACCTGCAAAAACCGGAAGTGCTCAATGACCTGGTCAAGGTGAAGTCCTGGTCCACCGCCACCGACAACGGCGACGTGGGGGATATTCCGGGGCTGCAGGAGAACGCCGAGATCCTCGCACACGTCACCAGCACCAATGAAAACTGCCTCGGTCGCGACTGCCCCTATTACGACGACTGCCATCTGGTGGTGGTCCGCCGCCGTGCCATGGATGCCCAGGTGGTGGTGATCAACCACCATCTCTTCTTCGCCGACATGGCGGTCAAAGACACCGGTTTCGGCGAGCTGGTGCCCGAAGCGCAGGTCTACGTGTTTGACGAAGCGCACCAGCTGCCCGAGATCGCCACCAACTACTTCGGTAAATCGGTGGGCAGCCGCACCATTCTGGATTTGGCACAGGATATCCAGCTCGCCTATCGGGCCGAGGCCCACGACATGGCCCAGCTCGGCAAGGCGGCCGACCGGCTCGCCATCGCCAGCCAGGATCTGCGGCTTGCCTTCGGGGTAGACGGTGGGCGCGGCAATACCCGTGACATGCTGCGCCAGCCGCTCTGGGGCCAGGCGCTGGCCCGCCTCAACGATGCCCTCGGACTCTGTTATGAAGTGCTGAAACTGGCGCTGGGGCGCGGCGAGCAGCTTGACCACTGTTTCGAGCGGATCAGCGAGCTGCGCACCCGCTTGGGGGAGGTATTGGCCATCAACCAGACCGGCTTCTCCTACTGGTATGACTGCTCGCGGCTGCACTTTACCCTCAACCTGACCCCGCTGTCGGTGGCCGAGCGCTTTGGCGCCGAGGTGCTGCGCCCAGAGGTAGCCTGGGTCTTTACCTCGGCCACTCTGACGGTGGACATGCGCTTTGATCACTTCAAAGCCGAGCTGGGGCTGGCCGGCAGCGCCGAGCTTATTCTCGACAGCCCGTTCGACTATGGCGAGCAGGCGCGGTTGTGCGTGCCGCGCTTTCTGCCCGAACCCAATGCCTTTGGCCGCGGCGAGCAGCTGGCCAATCTGATGATCCCGCTCATCAACAAGACGCCCGGGGGCTGTTTCTTTCTCTGTACCAGCCATCAGGTGATGCGCCAGGTGGCCGAGGTGCTGCGCCGGGAGATTGGGCGCACCGTCCTGCTGCAGGGAGAGGACAACAAGCAGCGACTGCTCAAGGAGTTTGTCGAGAATGGCCGCGCCGTGCTTGTGGCGACCAGCAGCTTCTGGGAGGGGATCGACGTGCGGGGGGCCGCGCTCTCCTGTGTTATCATCGACAAGCTGCCGTTTGCCAGCCCCGATGATCCGCAGCTTAAAGCGCGAGTGGATGACTGCAAGCTCAGGGGCGGCGATCCTTTCGCCGATATTCAGCTACCCAAGGCGGTGATCGCCTTGAAACAGGGGGTGGGGCGGCTCATCCGTGATCGCGGTGATCACGGAGTACTGGTCATCTGTGATCCCCGCATGGTCAACAAGCCCTACGGCGCCACCTTCATCAAGAGTTTGCCCGCCATTCCACGTACCCGGGAGCTGGCGATGCTGGGGAATTTCTTCGAGCAGCAGGCGCTCGCCGGGCGGTGATCGTGTTTGCGCTGGCGCGGCCGGCCAAGCCTTGCAACATTTTGAAAAACTGCTGGCACTGTCTGCTTGCAGATTATGTAATTGACTGATTTTATAGAGATTGGAAAGCATGAACGAGTTGAAGATCCTGGCCGTTGATACCGCCACCGAAGCCTGCTCCGCCGCCTTGCTGGTGGGGGAGCAGGTGTTCTCCCGCTGGGAGGAGGCGCCGCGGGATCACACCCGCAAGATCCTGCCCATGGTTCAGGCTGTGTTGGACGACGCCGGGATAACCTTGGATGAGCTCGATGCCATCGCCTTTGGCCGTGGTCCCGGCTCCTTTACCGGGGTGCGCATTGGCATCGGTGTGGCGCAGGGCCTGGCCTTTGGGGCAGGCGTGCCGCTGATCGGCATCTCCACCCTGGCCGCCATGGCGCAAGGTGCCCATCGTCTGGATGGCGCCGAGCAGGTGCTGACCGCCATCGATGCGCGGATGAACGAGGTCTATTTCGGCCGTTATGAGCTGATCGACGGCCGCATGCAACTGGTGGGCGACGAGGTGGTGAGCGATCCCGCGGCACTGGTTGACGTCCGTGGCAAGCTGGCGGGTCGAGTGACCTGCGTCGGCACCGGTTTTGAGACCTATGGCGAGATTTTGAGTGGTCTTGCCGACGAGCTGGTAGCGAGTCAGGTACGTTTCCCGGCGGCGCTGGACATGCTGCCGCTGGCGCGCAGCGCCTGGCTGGCTGGTGAGGCGGTGGCGGTGGAGCAGGCGACCCCGGTCTATTTGCGTGACAAGGTGACCTGGAAGAAGCTGCCGGGTCGCGAATAAGGGCGGGAGTGGCAGGCATGTCGCTCACGCCGATCGGAACATGCCCCATTGCGGGTGGTTGACAGCCGGTTTCATCCGGCCAGAGGAGCGTGACATGTTGAAGCGTGCAATGGTGATCGGGGCCGCAGGGCTCTTGCTCGGTGCCTGCAGCTCGGTTCCGAAAGAGTTGGCCTATGAGCCCGCCAACCAGCTGGTGGCCTATCAGCCGGCCCTTGCCGGCCTGGAGGGCAAACCGGCCCGCTGGAGCGGGGTCATCTCGGCGGTACACAACAAGGCGGATCAGAGCGTCATCGAGGTGGTCTATCTGCCGCTCAAGTCCAACGGGGTGCCGGAGCAGACCGAGCAAAGCCCGGGCCGTTTTCTGGCCATCATGCAGGGTTTTGTCGACCCGACCCTCTATGCCAAGGGGCGCAGCCTGACGGTGCTCGGCACCATCGACAAGCCGCTCGACAGCCAGATAGGCGAGCACAAATACCGCTTCTCGGTGCTCAAGGTGACGGGCAGCAAGCTGTGGCCGCCGGTCAAGGAGGTAGAGGTTCGCTATGTGGATCCCTACTTCTACGACCCCTTCTATGATCCCTACTGGCCGAGACGGCCGCTGCGCCGCTAGGACCGGGAGTGAACAACGTGCTGCAGGAGCGCTTCCTGACCCTGGCCGATGGCCGCCGGGTGGCCTTGCTTGAGAGCCAGCCCGCGTCGGGTGAGCAGACCAGCAAACCCTTGCTGGTTGCGCTGCACGGTTGGCTCGACAACAGTGCGAGCTTTGTGCCCCTTGCCCCCTATCTGACCCACTTTCAGCTGGTCTGCATCGATCTGCCGGGGCACGGTCACTCGGATCACAAGAGCACGCCCTATGTCTTCGTCGACTGGCTGGACGATCTCTACCAGATCGCCCAGGCGGCGGGCTGGACGGCATTCACGCTGCTTGGCCACTCCCTCGGGGCCTTGATCGCCTCCGCCTATGCCGGGGTCTTTCCCGAGCAGGTGGAGCGACTCATCCTGCTGGAGGGGCTCGGGCCTCTCAGCCAGCCGGATGAAGCGGTGCCGGAGCAGCTGCGCCGCGCCATCCTGAATCGCAGTCGTACCCGCGAGCGAGCCTCCCAGGGCTTTGCGTCCATCGATGAAGCGGTGGCGGCGCGCAGCAAGGTGGCCGATATTGGCCCGAATTCGGCCCGCCTCATCTGCGAGCGACAGCTGGAAGGGCGGGCAGGGCGCTGGCACTGGCGCAGCGATCCTCGTCTTAGAGATCTCTCCCCCATGCGCATGAGCGAAGGGCAGGCCCAGGCGCTGATCCGGGCCATTGCCTGTCCTGTACTGTTTATCGCCGGCGCAGAGGGTTTTGCCAGCCTGCAGGCACAGTGGCAACAGCGTCATGCCGCGTTTGCCCAGATAGAGCGGGTCGTTTTGGCGGGAAACCACCATTTTCATATGGAAAATTCGGCAGAGACCGCGGTTTGTATCGAAAAATTTTGTCAAATTCGGTAGAATCGACGGCTTTCAATAATTCCAGGTTTGTCTTCTCCCTCACATTTTTCCGTTGTTAATTTGCTGTTAATTGATGTTGCCCTATGTAAATATGGGCGGCATTAGAGTATGAGCTTAAAACAACTGCTTGAAATGGATGTGAACAGGGACGGAGGCAACACAGTGAGCGCACAGGTGCTAGTTATGCAGGAGAAGTTCGTGGAAAAAGTCTGGCTGAAGCGTTATCCAGAAGGGGTGCCCGCCGAGATCAATCCAGACCAATACAGCTCCCTGGTCGAAATGTTTGAAGAGTCGGTGACCGAATTCGCCGACCAGCCTGCCTTCGTCAACATGGGGCAGACCATTACCTACCGTCGCCTCGAAGAGCAGTCCCGCGCCTTTGCCGCCTACCTGCAAAACGAGCTCAAGCTCAGTCAGGGTGACAGGGTCGCCGTGATGATGCCCAACCTGCTGCAGTACCCCATCGCGGTGTTCGGCATCCTGCGTGCCGGCATGATAGTGGTCAACGTCAACCCGCTCTACACCCCGCGCGAGCTGGAACATCAGCTCAAGGACTCCGGTGCCAAGGCCATCGTCATCGTTTCCAACTTTGCCCATACCCTGGAAAAAGTGGTCTACGACACCCCGGTCAAGCATGTGATCCTGACCCGCATGGGGGACAACCTGGGCCTGGCCAAGGGTACCCTGGTCAACTTCGTGGTGAAATACGTCAAGAAGCTGGTACCCAAATACAATCTGCCCCACGCCAGCACCATGCGCCAGGCGCTGGCCAAGGGCCGCTATCTGCAGTACATCAAGCCCGAGATCAACAACGACGATCTGGCCTTCCTGCAGTACACCGGCGGTACCACCGGCCTCTCCAAGGGGGCCATGCTGACTCACCGCAATCTCATCGCCAACGTCGAGCAGTGCCTCGGGGTATACGGCCCCATGCTGGAACGGGGCAAGGAGTTCGTGGTCACCGCGCTGCCGCTCTATCATGTGTTTGCATTGACCGTGAACTGCCTGCTGTTCATGCGCATCGGCGGTTACAACCTGCTCATCAGCAACCCGCGCGACATCCCGGGCTTTGTCAAAGAGATCAGAAAGTACCCCTTTACCTGCATCACCGGGGTCAACACCCTGTTCAATGCGCTGGTCAACAACGGCGAGTTCCAGTCGATGGACTTCTCCCGCCTGAAGCTGACCATAGGTGGTGGCATGGCGGTGCAGCGGGCGGTAGCCGAACAGTGGAAAGGGCTGACCGATACGCCGCTGCTGGAAGGCTACGGCCTGACCGAGTGTTCGCCGCTGGTGAGCGTCTGCCCCTATGATCTGCTCGACTACAACGGCTCCATCGGCCTGCCGGTCTGCTCCACCGACATTCGTCTGGTGGATGATGCAGGTCAGGTGATCCACGAGCTTGGCAAACCCGGCGAGATGCAGGTGCGCGGCCCGCAGGTGATGAGCGGTTACTGGCAGCGGCCGGAAGCCACCGCCGAGGTGATGCAGGATGGCTGGCTCTGTACCGGCGACATCGCGGTGTGCGACGAGCAGGGCTTCTTCAAGATCGTCGATCGCAAGAAGGACATGATCCTGGTCTCCGGCTTCAACGTCTATCCGAACGAAATTGAAGACGTGGTGGCGCTGCACCCGAAAGTGCTGGAAGTGGCTGCCGTCGGCGTGCCGCACAAGGTTTCCGGCGAGCTGGTGAAGATCTTCGTGGTCAAGAAAGATGCAAAGCTGCAGGAAGACGAGATTATTGCTCACTGCCGCAAACATCTGACTGCCTATAAGGTGCCGAAACTGGTAGAATTTCGTGACGAACTTCCCAAGACCAATGTGGGCAAGATCCTGCGCCGCGTGCTGCGCGACGAGGAGATTGCCAAGCAGTAACCGGCGTGGCGCTGCCAAGCAGCCTGCCGTCGTTATGCAAAACCGTGGGTCAGCCCACGGTTTTTTCTTTTGGCCCTGATCAACGCGCAGGCACAGATGCACTATCAACTCATTTCACAGCAAGCCGAACTGGATCAGTATCTCGCCTCCCTGGCCGACGTTCCCCTGGCCATCGATACTGAATTCGTTCGCACCCGCACCTACTATCCCCAGCTGGGCCTGTTCCAGATCTATGACGGTGAGCATCTGGCACTGCTGGATCCGCTGACGCTGGATCTCTCCTCCCTCTGGCAACGACTCGGCCGGGCAGGGCAGATCGCCATCTTGCACGCCTCCGGTGAAGATCTGGAGCTTATCCAGCATCAGGCGGGCCATCTGCCCAACCAGATGCACGACACTCAGCTGGCCGCCGCCTTCCTGGGTTACGGGGTATCGGTCGGTTTTGGCGCCCTGGTCAACGAGTTTCTCGGGGTGGAGCTGGAGAAGGATCAGGCTCGCACCGACTGGCTGGCGCGCCCGCTCACACCTCGCCAGCTCGAGTACGCGGCGGCCGACGTGTTTTATCTGCTGCCGCTCTACGAGAAAGTGATGGCCAAGCTGCATGAGAGCGGCAAGTTCGCCTGGTTCGAGCAGGAGTGCCAGAACCACTCTGCCCGCAAGACCCAGACCAGCGATCCCCGCCAGGCCTATCTCGACATCGTCAATGCCTGGCAACTGGGGCGCCGCGAGCTGGCGATCCTGCGTGAGCTGGCCGCCTGGCGTCAGCAAGAGGCGGTGCGCCGGGATCTGGCCCTCAACTTCGTGGTCAAGGAGCTGCATCTGTTCAAGGTGGCGGAGCGCAGACCTACCTCTCTGCGCGATCTGAACGAGCTGGGGTTGGCCCCCATCGAGATCAAGATCCACGGCAAACGGATGCTCGACATCGTGGCAGCGGCCCAGCAGAGCGATCCCGACAGCTGGCCCGAGCCCATTCGCCGGCTGGTGGACTACCCCCAGTACAAGGCCGAGCTCAAGCGCATCAAGGGGATGGTGGAAGAGAAGGCCAAGGCCAGCAACATTCCGCCTGAGCTGGTGGCCAGCAAGAAGATCATTCACCAGTACTTCACCTGGAGCTGGCGCATGAGCGACGAAGAGCGGGCCCGGGCCGACAAGCCGATGCTGCTGCAAGGCTGGCGCCATGAACTGGTTGGCCACTTGCTGGCACAGTGATCACAAGATAGAAAAGGGGCCCTCGGGGCCCCTTTTCTTGCAGGCATTACTGTAGTGGATAGCGGTAGCGAGCGAGGATCTGCCCGTACTCCGGGCTTTGCAGCAGGGCCCGGATCGCCTCATCAAGCCGTTGCAACTGCTGCGGCGTGGTGGTGCGGCGACTCAACATCAGGTGGACCGGGGTCTGCTGGATGTCGAGCAGGGTGGTCAATTGATCGAGGGGGATGCCGGCTAGGTTCATCTCCTGCAACCCCATGGGGTCCATGACAACCCCCTGGATCCGGCCAGCCAGCAGCAGTTTTATCAGCGGTTCCATTTTCAGCCTCACCAGCAGTCGCTGCTGCATCTGGGGTAACTGCATGAAAGTGCGAAAATCGGTGCCGTAATCAAAATCACGCAGCAGGCCGATGGTGAAGTCCGGCCGGGAGAGCAAGTCGGAGAGCTGGGTTATCTCCTGCCAGCGTCCCTTGTCCTGACGGCGGATGAGCAGCACTGTCTCTTCATTGCGATAGGGCAGGGTAAAGCGGGCATACAGGTCGCGCTCGGCGGTCTGGTTGGCGGACATGGTCAGTTGAATGGTGCCAAACTCCAGCTCGCGCAGCACGCGGGCCCAGGGCATCTCGCTGTAGTTGGCGTTAAACCCGGCCCGATTGAAGATGGCTTCTAGCAGGTCGATATCCAGCCCCTGCAGTTGCTGCTGTTCGTCGCGAAAGCTGAACGGGTGCCAGCTTGACCAGCCTACCAGCAGCGACTCTTGCGCCCAGGCGGAGCAGCACAAACACCATAACAACAAGACTCTGTACACGGAGATGTCCCTGTTCAGCGAGGCTGTTGTTGATTATTGAATAGAAATGTCGGGCTGACCAGCCCGCAGGAGAGGATGCACGGACGTGCATCCCTCAGAGTTCGTGGGCGTGGAATCCCTTGCGATAGCGGGCTTCGCAGCGCGGGCAACGTTGCAGGGTCGGGTCCTGTTCCAGCTGTTCGATGGCCAGCGGCTCCTCGCAGTCGGAACAGAGGCCATAGAGGCCCAGATCCATCTGACAGAGGGCGGCATCGATGCGCTTGAGGCGGGCCACGCTCTGCTCCACCTTGGGCAGGTCGAGACGGCTGGTCAGATCAACCAGTTGATCCCGCTCGCAGTGATCCACCTTTTCTGCCCACTCGTCACGCCGACAGGCTTTGAGCTGACCGATCAGCTCTTCTCTTACTTGCGCCCAGTCAGTCAGCAGGCGATCACGCCACACGGCCAACTGAGCTTGCGTCATTTCACACACACTAGCCCCCAACAGACGAATTACGAATCTGGGGCAGTATAGGGAAGCGACAGGATTATCAAGATGATATGCGTCAAGTAAAGGACGGTTAGATCACAGTTTTCGACGCCTGCAGCAAGGCATCCCGGATGGGATGGGTCTCCTTGAGTTCCCGGATTTCCCCAAACAGCCGATCCGCCTCGGGATACTCCCGCTTGAGATAGCTGAACCACTGCTTGATCCGGCTCGGGTAGTAGTCCGCCTTCTCGCTCGCCAAGTCCTGCTCGGTGTAGCTCACCATCAGCTGCAGCACCTCGGCCCAGCTCATGTGGGCACAGCCGGTTTTCATCACGTTGGCCAGATTGGGCAGGGAGATGGCACCGCGGCCCACCATCAGGGTATCGCAGCCGGAGACTTGGGCGCAGGCGAGGGCATCCGCATGATCCCAGATCTCGCCGTTGGCGGTGACGGGAATGGGCAGGACACGGCGAATGGCGTCCACATACTCCCAGTGGGCCGGCGCCTTGTAGCCTTCGCGTTTGGTGCGGGCGTGCACGGCCAGCTCGTTGGCACCGCCTTGATAAACGGCATGGGCGTTCTCCAGATAGAGTTCCTTGTCATCGTAGCCGAGGCGGATCTTGGCGCTCACCGGCAGATGGGCAGGCACCGCTTCGCGCACCGCCTTGACGATGCGATAGATGGTGTCGGGCTCTTTGAGCAGCACGGCGCCCCCCTTGCTCTTGTTGACCGTGGGGGCAGGGCAGCCGAAGTTGAGATCGACGCCAGGGGAGCCGAGTTCGATGGCCCGCAGCGCGTTTTCGGCCAGCCATTCGGGGTGCTGGCCCAGCAGTTGTACCCGCACCGGGGTGCCGGCCCGGGTCTTGCCGTCCTGTTTGAGCTCGGGGCAGAGGCGATGGAACACCTTGGCCGGCAGCAGCTGATCGACCACCCGGATGAATTCGCTGACGCAGAGGTCGTAATCGTTGACGGAGGTGAGCACCTCCCGCATCAAGTGATCCAGCACCCCCTGCATGGGGGCCAAAATAACGCGCATAACCGGTTCCGAAGGGCAAACAGAGAAAAAAGAGCGCAGATTGTAGTGGTAATGGCCGGCGTTGTCAGCCATCTGCCCACTCGATGAACCCAATCGGCAGCCGTCCCCGTGGGCCAGGCTGTCGGCTTTCGGGTCAACTCTGTTAGGCTAAGCAGAGCTGGATGGAGGAGGAGTGGCTATGAAACGTTGGTGTTTGATGGGGTTGGGCTGGCTGGCATTCGTGACCGGCATCATCGGCATCGTGCTGCCCCTGTTGCCGACCACGCCCTTCATGTTGCTTGCTGCGGCCCTGTTTGCCCGCTCGTCTCCTCGTTTTCACCGCTGGCTGCTGGCCCATCCCTGGTTCGGGCCGCCCATTGCCGACTGGCAGCAGTATCGCGGCATTCGCCGCCATGCGCGGCGGCGCGCCATCCTCTTCATTCTGCTCTCCTTCTCGGTGTCGCTGGCGGTGGTCCCCCTGCTGTGGGTCAGGCTGCTGCTCATTGCCATAATGGTGATCCTGCTCACCTGGTTAATGCGTCTGCCGGTGCTGGAGCCAGTTGCAATGGAGAAGTGAAGTCCCTAAGCTATTGCGGCAATAATGCTATGGAGTCGGCCTGTCATTTTTGCGTGACGGGCCTTTTTATTTCCCGCTGGCGGGAAGCTGAGAGAAACGACCATCTGCGTCGAAAAACAAACGGTCAAACCATGAATCCGGAAACCCTGAAATTTATCGAAGCGAGCATCAAGACCATCCCCGACTATCCGAAGCCGGGCATCCTGTTTCGCGACATCACCAGCCTGATCGAGAATGCCGACGCCTTCAAAGCCACCATTGATCTGCTGGCCAATCACTATCGTGATCAAGGGATCACCAAGATTGTCGGTACCGAAGCGCGCGGTTTCATCTTCGGCGCGCCGGTTGCCTACGCCATGGGCCTGGGCTTCGTGCCGGTTCGCAAGCCGGGCAAGCTGCCTCGCGCCGTCATCGAAGAGTCCTATGCCCTCGAATACGGCACCGACACCCTGCAACTGCACACCGACGCCATCGTGCCCGGTGACAAGGTGCTGGTCGTGGACGATCTGCTGGCCACCGGCGGCACCGTCGATGCCACCGTCAAGCTCATTCGCCGCGCCGGCGGTGAAGTGGTTGATGCCGCCTTCATCATCTCCCTGCCGTCCCTCGGTGGTGATGCCCGCCTGACTGCCGCCGGCGTCAAGGTGGTTTCTCTGGTCGAACTGCCGGGCGAATAAGCCCCAGTCTGACCAAGCAGGCAGGTCTCGTCAGCCTTGCCTGCGTCCAGACCGGTGCCCGTACGGGCATCGGTTTGAAATTCAAGCGATCCCTCCCTCCCTGGCCGATAGCCGATACAGCCCGCCCCGCATTTGTGTTAGCATCCAGCCTCAATGCCTTGTCATCCCTGCATCGAGATCTATGAGCTATCAGGTTCTGGCGCGTAAATGGCGCCCCCATACGTTTGAACAAGTGGTAGGCCAGCATCATGTGCTGACCGCCTTGACCAACGCCCTGGATCAGGGACGGCTGCATCACGCCTATCTGCTGAGCGGCACCCGCGGGGTCGGCAAGACCACCATCGCCCGCATCCTGGCCAAGAGCCTCAACTGCGAGCAGGGGATCAGCAGCCACCCGTGCGGGGTGTGCGACACCTGCCGCGAGATCGATCAGGGCAACTTCGTCGACCTGCTGGAGATCGATGCGGCGTCGCGCACCAAGGTGGAAGATACCCGCGAACTGCTCGACAACGTGCAGTACCGGCCGGCCCGTGGCCGCTTCAAGGTCTACCTCATCGATGAAGTGCACATGTTGTCGCGCCACAGCTTCAACGCGCTGCTGAAAACCCTGGAAGAGCCACCCCCCTATGTGAAGTTCCTGCTGGCCACCACGGATCCGCAGAAGCTGCCGATCACCATCCTCTCGCGCTGCCTGCAGTTTCATCTGAAGAGTCTGGATCAGACCCAGATCGCCAAGCAGCTCGAATGGGTGCTGGATCAGGAGGGCCAACCCTTTGAACCGCGCGCCCTGTTGGCACTGGCCAAGGCGGCCGACGGCAGCATGCGCGATGCCCTGAGCCTGACCGATCAGGCGCTGGCTCACGGCAATGGCAGCGTGCGCCTCGACAGCGTGCTGGCCATGCTGGGCACGCTCGATCATCGCCATCTGCACCAGTTGCTGGAGGCCGTGCTGCGCCAGGATGCGCCGGCCACCATGGCCAAGATCACCGAAATCGCCACCCTGGGCCCCGATTTTGATCAGCTGCACGCCGAGCTGGAAGGGCTGCTCCATCGTATCGCCATGGCGCAGCTGCTGCCCGCCACCGTGCAGGAGCAGGGGGCGGACGCCGATGCCCTGCTGCAACTGGCCCAGGCCATGAGCCCGGAAGAGGTGCAGCTCTGCTATCAGATCGTGCTGGGCGGCCGTAAAGACTTGCCCTGGGCTCCCGATGGCCGCACCGCGCTGGAGATGACCTGCCTGCGAATGCTTGCCTTCTCGCCCCGGCGTGAAGTACTGCACCCCGCCAGCCTGACGGCGCTGCCCCCCGCCATGGGAGGATTGACAGAGGCGAGAAGTGGCGCAGCGGCGCCGGGAAAGCCCCAGGGGGCTGAGCCGGCCCCGGCTGCCAGCGCAGCGCCACTGGCTCCGTCAGCGGTTGCAGCCGCCGCGCCTGCAGCGCCCATGGCCCCTGCTGTGATGGCCGAGCCAGCCGCTGTCGAACCAGCTTTGGAGAGACAGGATAACGGCGCCGATCTGGATCCGCTGTTTGCCGAGCAGGATGAGTTGCTGCGCGAGGCCGAGCAGATGGGTTATGAGGCGGCGACGTTGCCGGCCGCGTCCGGCGACCTGCCGGCAGAGCCGTCAGTGGCTCCCCCTTCAGTGCCTGTCATGGCCGAGCCAGAGCCCGAATCAATCCCGCAGGCCGAGGTTGTGGCCGACGCAGAGGCCGTCCCCTCGACGGTCTCCAGCATGCAAAGCCTGCTTGGCAAGCGCAATCTGCTGCGCAGTCGCTTGCGTAGCGAACCGTCGGCGGCGACCAGCGCTGCGCGCACTGCTCCTGCCAAACCGGTGGCTGCCGCCAGACCAGCAACGGTGATGCAACCAGCCGCCGCCACGCCAGCCCCGGCTTTCGAGCCGCAACCGGTGCGGGTTAATGGGCAAGGGCAGGCGTCTGCCCGGCCAGCCCCGCAGACGGGGTATGACGACTTGCCGCCGCTCGATGCTTATGATGAGAGCGGCAGCGACTACGAAGAGTATTTGAGCCAAGGCTTCAGCGATGCGTTCGCCAGCGCCCCTCTGCCGGAGCGGGCTGCCGAGGCTTTGTCGCCGGCGCCTGCCGCCGCGGCCGTTGCACGTCCTCAGTCAGACGATCTACCGCCTTGGGATCTGGACGGTAGTGCGCCTCGGCAGGCTAGCGCTGCGCCTGTTGCGGCTCCCGTGGCGGCCCCTCGCGAGGTCATTGCCTGCGAGCCGGCGCCTGCGGCCTCGGTGATGGAAACCATCGACTGGGACGAGCTGGAGGGTGACAACCAGCCGCAAGCGGGAGAAGTGGCGGCCAGATTGATCCCGTCCTCCCTGCTGAACAGATGTGGCGATCCCTGGGCCGAGCTGATTGCCCGTACCGGTGTCGGTGGCCGGCTGCGTCAGCTGGCCATCAACTCGGTCATGAGCCAGCAGGGGGACAAGGTACTGTTGACCCTCAAACCGGAGCAGCGCCATCTGATCAGCGACAGGGCGCGCGCCGATCTGGCCGAGATCATCAGCCCCGAGCTGGGGCAACCGGTGCTGGTGGAGGTCACGCTGGGCAATGTGCCTGAGCAGGAGACGCCGCTGGAGATAGAACATCGCCTCTATCTCGGGGTGCGTGAGCAGGTTACTCGGGATCTGGAGCAGGATCCCAATGTGCAATTTTTGCAGCAGCGATTTGGCGCCGTGCTTCACCACGACAGCATAGAGCCGCTGAGTCGCTGACAAACACCATGCCGGGCCAGGTGCCCGGTTGAAAAATGGTTTGGCTGTCCCCATTTAGGATGGGTAAACCCACGGCCCGGCGCTGGATGCCGGATTTCAAGACGAGAGACGACATATGTTTGGTAAAGGTGGAATGGGGAACCTGATGAAACAGGCCCAACAGATGCAAGAGCGCATGCAGAAGATGCAAGAGCAGCTTGCCCAGATGGAAGTGGTCGGTGAAGCCGGCGCTGGCATGGTCAAGGTCACCATGGCCGGCAGCCACAGCGTGCGCCGCATCGAGATCGACCCGAGCCTGATGGAAGATGACAAAGAGATGCTGGAAGATCTGGTGGCCGCTGCCGTCAACGATGCCGTGCGTCGCGTGGAAGAGCAGAACAAGAGCAAGATGGGCGAACTGACCGGCGGCATGCAACTGCCCCCCGGCTTCAAGATGCCGTTCTAAGGATGTCAATCCAATGCTTCGACAGGGGCGCGGGCTAAGGACCAGATCGGTCTGATGTTCCCGTGATGTGGCGCAGGGGGGCATATATTACCCATCTGGCATGGCAGGCCCCAATCAAGCATGACCAGAACGCAGTTGATGCAGGCACTCTGTATCAGCTGCGTTTTTTATGCGTGCGTGTCAATCCAGCCCCTGTTGCGGCAGGATCCATGGTTGCTGTGCAAAAAATGAAGGCGCCCGAGGGCGCCTTCCTGGTTTGTGCATGGGCTTGCGCTTCATCACCAGAGTGCTGCCACAGCGCTTAACTCAACCAGCCTGCCGCCATGGCCAGCTTGCCACAGAGTGTTGCCAGCACGATGCCGAGCAGGGTGCGCAGGAACCAGATCACCACCAGCTGGCTCACGCTCACCGGGATACTGGTGGCCAGGATGCAAGGAATGGAGGCGGAGAAGAAGAGGACGGAACTGACCGAGACCACGGCGGTAACATAGCGCACCAGCAGATCCGCATCCTTGAGCAGGATGGCGGGCAGGAACATCTCCGCCAAGCCGGCCGAGAGCGATCTGGCGGTCTCCAGTGGCTCGCCCAGATCAAGCAACCAGGTCAGGGGCCACAGCAGCCAGCCCAGCAGATCGAACAAGGGGGTGTGCTGTGCCAGCAGCAGGCCGAGCAGGCCGACTGACAATATGGTGGGCACCACGGCGGCCGCCATGCTGAGGCCATCTTTGAGGTTGTCTTGCAACTGGCGCAGCACTGGGTCCGCCTGACGGGATTGAGCCAGCCCGGATGCCAGTGCGGCTTGCCAGCGGCGCATGCCGGCTGGCAGTGGCTCATCGGTCTCCCCGTGATGGGCCATGTTGGAGATGGGGGGCACGCGCGCCAGAATGGCGGTGATGACAAAGGTGATCACCAGGGTGGACCAGAAATAGAAGTTCCAGTGTTCCATCAGGTTGAGGGTCTTGGCCACAATGATCATGAAAGCGGCCGACACGGTGGAAAACCCGGTGGCTATGATGACGGCTTCCCGCACCGTGTATTTGCCCGCGAGGAAGACCCGGTTGGTGATGAGCAGACCAACCGAATAGCTGCCGACGAACGAGGCCACCGCATCGATGGCGGAGTGTCCCGGTGTGCGCCATAGTGGGCGCATCACGGGCTGCATCAGTACCCCGATCAGTTCCAACAGGCCGAAGCCGAGCAGGAAGGTGAGGGCCATGGCACCTATGGGGACTATGAGGCCGACCGACATGGCCAGCTTGTCGAACAGAAAGGGCAGGCGATCCGGGGTCGTCAGCCAGGCCGGTCCCAGCTCGGTGACATGCATCACTGCCAGCCCAAGACCGAGCAGCTTGAACAGACTCAGGAGCCGGTCGATGGGGCGCGCGCGCCAGCGGCCATCCAGCAGCGGAGTCACGGCCCCATAAGCGATCAGCAGCAGGATCAATCCCACCGCCAATGGCCGCTGTGCCATCAGCAAGCCAGCCAGATGATCCACCAGTATGGTGCTGCGTCCCGCCAGCTCGAACGGGATGAAAAAGATGGCGATGCCAAGCAGGCTGGTCAGCAACAGCTTGATGCCGGCACCTGATTTTATGGGGGCTATGAGTACATTGTCCTGTTTCATACTGTTATTTCTCCTTGGGGTGTTACTCCTGCCCGACATCTGACTGAGCTAATTGTATATACAATATCGTTTTTGGCTCATAAATTAAACGCAAAATCAACCAATATGAAACATATTCGCCTTGAGTCCGGCGTGAGAAGGCGAGCGGATGGTCACGTCGATGGCGAGCGGAGGTAAAGGGTGGTTCGTGGGATAAGCAGCCTGGCCGGGTAGATGGACCGTAAAGGGATGCGTACTGTCAGTCACGATATGGCGCTGTCGTATGGGCATCGCCAGACCAAGAATAACTTGGTCAGGGGAGCGGGGGGCGAGACCTTTATTGGAACCGGGCCAGCCATCGGGGCCAAAGGGGAAAAAATGGAAGATTTGTCGTGGGATACAGATCTCGCCGTGACGGGAATTCTGATGGTGATAAAAAAACCTATAGCGACAAAAATCATATAAAACATTAACTTGGATTGCAGATTTTCGCTTTCGCTCATCCTTATGTACTTTCATCATTACTATTTATGGATCAGTTATAAAACCTTTGTTCATTTGACTACTTTTCGCGTTTCTCATTGCAGAGTAAGATGCCACTTCAATAAAAATAAGAATTAGGAGTTCGGGTGTGAAGGCATTAGTAAAAGAAAGGGTATCGCCCTATATAAGCCAGTTATATGAGTGCGGTATTAATGATTCTGACATTAAGTTGGTGGTGGATCAGTTCCGCTCCGACGTGTCGGGCAGCTCGTCGCTGTTCCTGTTGCGCGATGATGACAAGAGCGATGGCATCAAGCTCTTCGCGAGCGGCTTGAGCGAGGCCCAGCAGCAGTTTTATGTCCAGCACCATCGCCAGGATGTGTGGTTCAATCACTATCTGGACAAGGGCTGTCAGGGGATCGTCAGTGCCAACACGCTGTCCAACTCGGCGGGTCTGCTGGCCAGCTTCGGCGCCCAGTTTGCTGCCGGTGGTGTCTGCCGGGTGAAGGGGCGGGGACTTAGCAGCCTGTGTACCTACCGGGCGGCCACCCAGGATGATTTCAGCGCCCAGGAAATTTCTTCCCTTGGCGAAGTTTATTCTGGTCTTGCGGCCTGGAGCCAACATTATTGGAACCTGCTGGCCCTGGAAACCCAGAACTATCAGCTGCAACAGCTGGTAAAAAACCACAATAAACCCAGCGCCATCGTGGATGACAAAGGGCATATTCATTATTCCAACGTGGCCTTCAATCGTATTGCCGACGAAAACGTGGAGTTGCGGGCAGGTAATGGTATTTTCTCGCTGCAAAATAAGGAGCAGCAACGCCAGTTCAAAGAGATATTGAATGGCTTTGCCTATCTGCTGCCCGGTGCCAGCGCTTATATGTCCATTCCCCGTCAGCCCAATCTGCGACCGTTGCTGATCCAGTGCACCCTGATGAGTGGTCTCAACCGCTTCGAGCGATATGTGGAAGTGGTGCTGCGGGATCCCGAACACTCCTTCAACCCCGACATCGAGGCGCTGGCCAGCCTCTATCCGCTCACCATCGGCGAGAAAGAGTTGCTGGTGCTGATGAGCAAGGGCTACAGCAGCAACGACATCGCCGAGCTGCGCGGCGTCAAGGTGGAAACCGTGCGCTCGACCCTGAAAGGGGTCTTCAAGAAGACCGACTGCCACAGCCAGAACGAGCTCTTGCTGTTGCTGCAATCCATCTCCTGATCCATGCAAGCTATGCTTGGAGTGAGCCGGACATAGTGCCCGGCTCGCGCCTCCCGGCCGGGAGGCTAGTTGGGGGAATGCACGATGGAATCACTCAAGGCAAAGGATTACATGCAGACTCGGCCCATCACCTTTAGCGCGGAGATGATGGTGCAGGCGGCGGTGGAAAAATTTCTCAACAGCCGTCAGCTTGGCGGCCCCGTGGTGGATGGGCGGGGTCACTTGGTTGGCTGGGTCTCCGAGCAGGACTGCATCGCCGTCATGTTGAAAGAGGCCTATCACTGTGAACAGGTGGCCCAGGTACGAGACGTGATGCGCAAGGAGGTGCTGGCCGTCGGCCCCGATACCAGCATCCTGGAGCTGGCCGAGATGATGATGGGGCAAAAACCCAAGATTTATCCGGTGGTGGAAGAGGGACATCTGCTCGGGGTCATCAGCCGCCACGACGTGATGCAGGCCATCCATACCCAGCTGGGAACCTGCTTCGTCCACAAGGCGCGCGCCTGAGTCAGGTTGGTGGGGCTCTGGTGTTAGCCCAAGAGCAGGCGTCGGCCTGCTCTTTCTTATTGTGATAGTGAACGCCGCCATGAAGGGCTGATGCCCGGATAACGTCTCTTTCATCCCCCTCGACGCCGCTTTAAGGCTTGCACCCTCCGGCCTCGCTCTTTAGGATCGCTCGAAGCTATCGATATGGCCCCTTGTCGGGCACTCTTTTAAGGAATTCGTACCTTGTCTCTCTCTATCGAGGCGCTGCGCCGCCGTCTCCCTGCCTGCATGAATCTCGACGCCCGCCGTCTCTCCAGCCGTCTGCACGGAGCCAAGAAGTTGCCCGAGGGCAAACAGGCTGCCGTACTCGAGACCATCGCCGCCGATCTGGATGCGGCACAGGCGCGCTACCAATCCCGTTTGGCCGAAGTGCCCAAGGTGACCTATCCGGACAACCTGCCGGTCAGCCAGAAGCAGGCGGAGATCGCCAAAGCCATTGAAGAGCACCAAGTGGTGATCATCGCCGGCGAAACCGGCTCGGGCAAAACCACCCAGATCCCCAAGATCTGTCTGGCGCTCGGGCGCGGAGTGAAGGGCTTCATCGGCCACACCCAGCCGCGTCGTCTGGCGGCCCGTACCGTGGCGGCCCGTATTGCCGAAGAGATGGAATCCGAGCTCGGTCACTACGTGGGCTACAAGGTGCGCTTTACCGATCAGGTGAGCGAGCAGACCCACATCAAGCTGATGACCGACGGTATTCTGCTGGCGGAGATCCAGAACGACCGGATGCTCACCCAGTACGACACCATCATCATCGATGAGGCGCACGAGCGCAGCCTCAACATCGACTTCATTCTGGGCTACCTCAAGCAGCTGTTGCCCAAGCGCCCCGATCTCAAGGTGATCATCACCTCGGCCACCATAGACCCGCAGCGCTTCTCCCGCCATTTCAACAAGGCGCCGGTGATCGAGGTATCAGGTCGCACCTACCCGGTAGAGGTGCGCTACCGCCCACTCACCAGTGATAAAAGTGAAGGGCTGGAGGAGCGAGATGAACTGCAGGGGATCTTCGATGCGGTGGAAGAGCTGGCCCGCGAAGGGCTGGGGGACATCCTCATCTTCATGAACGGTGAGCGGGAGATCCGCGATACCGCCGATGCCCTGCGCAAGCTCAACCTGCGCGACACCGAGGTGCTGCCACTCTACGCCCGTCTCTCCAACGCCGAGCAGAACAAGGTGTTCCAGCAACACGCCGGACGGCGCATCGTGCTGGCCACCAACGTGGCGGAGACCTCGCTGACGGTGCCGGGCATTCGCTACGTCATCGATCCGGGTACCGCCCGTATCAGCCGCTACTCCTGGCGCACCAAGGTGCAGCGCCTGCCCATCGAGCCGGTCTCCCAGGCCAGCGCCAACCAGCGTAAAGGTCGTTGCGGCCGGGTGGCGGACGGTATCTGTATCCGTCTCTACTCCGAGGAGGATTTCAACGGTCGCCCGGCCTTCACCGATCCCGAGATCCTGCGCACCAACCTGGCCTCCGTCATCCTGCAGATGCTGGCGCTCGGCCTTGGCAACATGGAGGCGTTCCCCTTCGTCGAGCCGCCTGAGTCGCGCCATATCAAGGATGGCCTGACCCTATTGAAAGAGCTGGAGGCGGTGCGCGAGCTGCCCGCCACCGGCGATCGCGAAGCCAAACTGCAGCTGACCGAGACCGGTCGCCAGCTCTCGCGCATCCCCCTTGATCCGCGTCTGGCGAAGATGGTGATCAGCGCGGCGCAGACCGGCTGCCTGAGCGAGGTGATGGTGGTCACCGCGGCCCTCAGCATTCAGGATCCCCGCGAGCGGCCCATGGAGAAGAAGCAGGCCGCCGACGAGCAGCACAGACGTTTTGAGGACAAGGATTCCGACTTTCTCGCCTTCGTTAACCTCTGGAACTATCTGAAAGAGCAGCAGGATGCCCTTGGCAGCAACCCGTTCCGCCGCATGTGCCAGAAGGAGTTCCTCTCCTACCTGCGGGTGCGCGAGTGGCAGGACATCCATTTCCAGCTGCGCCAGACGGTCAAAGAGCTGGGTTTTAAAGCCAACCATGAACCGGCGGATTTCAAGACGGTGCACTGCGCCCTGCTGACCGGTCTCTTGAGCCATATCGGCAACAAGGATCTGGAAAAGCCCGAATTCCTCGGGGCCCGCAATGGCCGCTTCCACCTCTTCCCGGCCTCGGGTCTGTTCAAGAAGCCGCCCAAGTGGGTGATGGCCGCCGAGCTGGTGGAGACCTCACGCCTCTACGCCCGCATCAACGCCAAGATTGAACCCGAGTGGGTGGAGCCGCTGGCAGGCCACCTCATCAAGCTGCACCACAGCGATCCCCACTGGTCGAAGAAAAACGGCGCCGTGATGGCCAAGGAGAAGGTGACCCTCTATGGCTTGACCCTGGTCAACGAGCGCCTCATCAACTTCAGCCGCATCGATCCGGCGCTGTGCCGTGAGCTGTTTATCCGCCGCGCCCTGGTGGAGGGGGATTTCGAGACTCGCCACCGTTTCTTCAGCGATAACCGCAAGCTGCTGGCCGAGGTGGAGGCGCTGGAGCACAAGTCCCGTCGGCGCGACATCCTGGTGGATGATGAGGACTTGTTCCGCTTCTACGATGCCCGCTTGCCGGAGGAAATTATCTCCGCCCGCCATTTCGACAAGTGGTGGAAAGAGGCGCAAAAGCAGGACGCCGAGCTGCTCAACTTCGAGAAAGAGATGTTGATGAAGGGGGATGCGGCCCACATCAGCGATCTCGACTACCCCAACTTCTGGCAGCAGGGGCGTCTCAAGCTCAAGCTGACCTATCAATTCGAGCCGGGGGAGGCGGCGGATGGCGTGACCCTGCATATTCCGCTGCCGCTGCTGAACCAGGTGGAGGTGAAGGGGTTCGAGTGGCTGATCCCGGGGCTGCGTCATGAGCTGTTGGTGGCCCTCATCAAGTCGATGCCAAAGCCGATGCGCAAGAACTTCGTGCCGGCGCCCAACTATGCCGATGCGCTGCTCGCCAGCATCAACCCCGAGCAGGGGCCGCTGCTGGACGAGATGGAGCGCCAGCTGCGCCGCATGACCGGTGTGACCGTGCCCCGTGAATCCTGGGACTGGGCTGCGGTGCCCGATCACCTGAAACTCACCTTCCGGGTGGTGGACGACAAACACAAGAAGGTAGCGGAAGGCAAAGATCTGGAGGCATTGAAAGAGTCGCTGCGCGGCAAGGTGCAGGAGACCCTGTCGCAGGTGGCGGACGATGATATCGAGCAGTCCGGCCTCACCCTGTGGAGCTTTGGCGAGCTGCCCCAGGAGTACAGTCAGAAGCGGGGCGGGTTTGAGGTGAAGGCCTATCCGGCCCTGGTGGATCAGAAGGACTCGGTCGCCATCCAGCTGGTGGAGAGCCCGGTGGTGCAGCAGCAGCTGATGTGGGCGGGTCAGCGTCGGCTGGTGCTGCTCAACGTACCATCTCCCATCAAGTACCTGCAGGATAAGTTGCCCAACAAGGCCAAGCTGGGGCTCTATTTCAACCCGTTTGGCAAGGTGGCCGAGCTTATCGATGACTGCATCGCCTGCGGCTGTGACAAGCTGATTGAGCAGCACGGCGGCATGGCCTGGGACGAGGCCGGTTTCGAGGCGCTCAAGGAGTATGTCCGCGCCGAGCTCAACGATGCGGTGGTGGAAGTGGCCAAGCAGGTGGAAGCCGTGCTGACGCTGTCCCATGAGATCAAGAAACGGCTCAAGGGCAAGATGCAGCTCGACACCGCCTTTGCCATGTCCGATATCCAGCAGCAGCTCGGCAACCTCATCCACAAGGGCTTTGTCACCGAGACCGGCTGGCAGCGGCTGCCTGACTTGCTGCGCTACCTGCGGGCCATCGAGCGTCGTCTGGAGAAGCTCGCCATCGATCCCAACCGGGATCGGGTTTATATGCTCAAGGTGCACAGCGTGGAGTCTGAGTACAAGGGGCTGCTGGCCAAGATCCCCAAATCCCAGCTTATTCCCACCGAGGTGGCCAATATTCGCTGGATGATCGAGGAGCTGCGGGTATCATTTTTTGCCCAGAATCTGGGGACCCCCTTCCCGGTTTCCGATAAACGGGTGCTGAACGCTATCGCTCAGTGCTAATCTGCTGTAAAGGAGAGGGACCGGTGCCGTATTACCGGCCGGTTGGACGCTGACGGAGGAGCAAGGATGCTTGGAATCTGGTTAGGGATGGCGATGGTCAACATCAGTGGCTATCAACCCATTGCCGAGCAAACCTGGGTGCAACTGAACCCGGAATACTACCCGCTGCAACGCACCCCGCCCGCCATGTTCGTGGCCTGGCGGGGCAATCAATTTCCCACCCTGGAACTCAAGAAGAAGAAGGGGCGCTGGCAGGTGCTGTTTCCGGCCAGGCTGGTGCCACCGTTCGATCTGTTCGAAGGGGAGGCCGAGCTCTCCAAGGCCTATCTGGCCAGATTAAGGCGCATTGACGAGGCGGCCTACGGGCTGGCACCCGTTGCTATCCCCCCTTATCAGCATCATCAGCAGCAAGAGGTGGCCACCCTTGGCGTACCCTTCATGGCCGAGTTTGCCGCGCCGCAACGACAGGGTCAGCCCCGCAATGGCGCAGAGGATACCGATCCCCTGCTGGCCGGTCTCAATCTGCGAACTGCAGACTGGCAAGCGCCTGCGACGCTGCTTGCGCAAGCAGGTGAGGTGCAGGATCCCGCGCTGGTTTCACTGGCGAGCGAGCCGACCGGCAGTACCCTCACGCTGGCGGCGCCAGCGGCGGGCGGCAAACGGGTATGTCATCAGGTCGCAGCGGGGGAGACGCTCTGGCGCATCGCCGCCATGTTGGCCCAGAGCGGTACCGTGACGGGGGCGGCGGGGGATACCTACAGCTATCTGCTGGCCATCGTCGATGACAATCGGGCGCTGATGGGTAACGGCATTCGGGTCAAGGCCGGAGACACCCTGTATTGTCCGGCGCCGCAGACCCTGGCCCGCTTCGATGCCCTGAGCCCGGCCCAGCGGCAGCAGCGCTTTGCCCGGTTGGAGCAGGGGCGTTAAGGTCTCTTGTCACTGTTCGGGGCCCGTGATAGTATGCGCCCTCGTTTTGCGAGGTGCTGACCGGTCGCAGTCAACACCATACATTCATCTATATGAGATAAACATTATGTCTTTCGTATTCCAAGCTGAAGTCCGTTCTGACCTGGGGAAAGGTGCGAGCCGCCGCCTGCGTCATGCTGACCAAGTTCCTGCCATCGTTTACGGTGCAGGCAAAGAAGCCCAGTCCATCACCGTTGACCACAAGAAATTCATCCTGGCCCAAGAAAAGCCGGAATTCTACGAGTCTGTACTGACTCTGGTTATCAACGGCGAAGAAGTTAACGTGAAAGTGAAGGCTATCCAGCGTCACCCGGTACGTTACAAGCTGGTTCACCTGGACTTCGTTCGCGTCTAATCGACAACGAACGTTCCAGTAAAGAGGCCACCCAAACGGGTGGCCTCTTTGTTTTTACAGCATTTTTCCCCGATAAAAATAAAATACTCAAATAGTACTGTTAGTCTTTACTTGTAGGCATGATTGACAGCAACACACCAACTGTGATGCTCTGGCATCTACAAAGTATTCGAACAAGTCCAAATACGGGGTAATGTTGACCGTGATGAAGGGAATCATACGGGGATATTTCCTGCTGTTCACACCCATTCTGGTACTGGTTTTGGTGGGTGGGTATCTGCTGGGTGACGCACTGATCGAGCGCGAGCTCTACCGTGTACGTAGCGATGAGAGCACCTTCCTGTCGCTCGCCAGCGGTCGTCTCGACGACGAACTGGCGGTGCCGTTGCGCCATGTGCGCAGCATGTCTGAAGAACCCATCCTGCTGGAGGCGGCGGGTCGCAACGAACGTGACAACATTGCCGCCCAGTTTACCGTGCTGATGAACCGCAATCCTGACTATGCCCAGGTACGCTGGCTGGCGCCCGATGGCATGGAGTTGGTGCGCTTCAATCGTCAGGGTCAGCATCTGCAGCGTGTGCCCGATGACCAGCTGCAAAACAAAAAGGATCGTTACTATTTCCGCGATGCCATGGCGCTGCCCTGGGAGCGGATCTACGTCTCGCCGCTCGATCTCAACGTCGAGCAGGGGGTGATCGATCGCCCCTTCAATCCCATGATCCGTATTGCCAAGCGCCTGCGCCTGGGGGATCGCGATCTGGGCTTGCTGCTCATCAACGTGCAGGCCGGCCGTATGCTCAAGGTATTCGCCAACAGCAGTGGCAAGGCCGCCGATCACACCATGCTGCTCAATCAGGATGGCTATTGGCTGCGCAGCCCGGATCCGGCGCAAGAGTGGGGCTTCATGCTCGAGCGTCCGGACCTTACCTTGAAGCAGTATTCTCCCCAGGCCTGGCAGGCATTCTTGGGGGCTTCGAGCGGCCAGGTTGAACTCGCCGACGGTCTGTGGAGCTGGACCACGCTGTACCCGGCACTGAATCACGATCAGCTGGCCTGGAAGGCGGCCTCCATGGTGCCACGCAGCGAGCTGCTGGCCATTCGCACTCATATCTGGGGGATCATCTCGGCCACTTGCGCCATCTTGCTGTTACTGTTCGGCGCCGCAGTGGCCTCGCTGGTGCTCAGCCGGCATCGGGAACAGCTGGCGCAGCAGGAGGCGGACAGACTCGCCCGGGTCAAAGGGGACTTCATCGCCAACATGAGCCACGAGATCCGCACCCCCATGAACGCCATCATGGGGTTGGCCTACCTACTTGAACAGGGGGGGCTCGACGATGGCCAGCGTGCCTTGGTGCGCAAGATCCATCAGGCCGGGCAGGCTCTGCTCGGGATTATCAACGATATCCTCGATTTCTCCAAGATTGAATCGGGTCGGCTCGAGCTCGAGCAGGTGCCATTCAGCCTGGAAGAGGTGCTCGATCATGTGGCGGCCATCATGTCCACCTGCGTTGGCAACAAGCACCTCGAGCTGGTGGTGAGCAGCGCCCCCGAGCAGGCTGCCCACCTGGTGGGGGACGCCCTGCGCCTCGAGCAGGTATTGCTCAACTTGACCGGCAACGCCATCAAGTTCACCGAGCGCGGGGAGGTGGAAGTCAAGGTCGAGCTGGAAGCGGAGCAAGACGGCATGGCCACCTTGCTGTTTCGGGTGCGTGACACCGGGATCGGCATTCCGCCCGAGCAGCAAGCCAACATCTTCAATGCCTTCTCCCAGGCCGACTCCTCCACCAGCCGCCGTTTTGGGGGAACCGGGCTCGGCCTGACCATCAGTCGCCGTCTGGTGAACCTGATGGGGGGCGACATCGGTGTCACCAGCGAACTGGGCAAGGGGAGCGAGTTCTGGTTCCGCGTCCGGCTGGAGCAGGTAGAGCGGCCCGAGGCCTTCCACGAGCGGTTGCAGCACGTCTCGCTGCTTATCGCCGACGACAATCAGGTGACCCGCGACACCCTGTCGATGACGGTGGGCTCCCTCGGCTGGCAGTCACGGGTGGTAGAGTCGGGCGAGCAGGCCTTGCACCATCTGCTGCGGCAGGGAGAGCGTTTCGATGTGATCCTGCTCGACTGGATCATGCCGGGCATGGACGGTCTCGAGACCTGCGTGGCCATTCGCCAAGCCTTCGAGCAGCAGGATCGCTCACCCATCATCATCATGGCAACAGCCTATTCCCAGGAAGAGTTGATGCGTCGCCCCGGCTCGGAGCAGGTGGATCTGGTGCTGCACAAGCCGGTCACCGGCTCCAGCCTCTACAACGCGGTG
Organism: Aeromonas sp. CD; assembly: GCF_033349375.1. NCBI lineage: Bacteria > Pseudomonadati > Pseudomonadota > Gammaproteobacteria > Aeromonadales > Aeromonadaceae > Aeromonas > Aeromonas sp. CD. Next base: position 2,473,141 of record NZ_CP137631.1, on the reverse strand, counting down.
GCACGCCTCATCCATGAGAAACGCGAGCATGTGGATCTGCTGGAGAGCGGCCAGCGTCGTCTGCGCCTGCCTGATGTTCACATACTGCTGGTCGATGACAGCGACATCAACCTGGAGGTGGCAACCCGCCTGCTGCAGCGGGAGGGGGCCGAGGTGATCACCGCCATCGACGGAGAGCGGGCCTTGGCCTGTCTTGCCGACCCGGCGCAGCGTATCGATTTGGTGCTCATGGACGTGCAGATGCCGGTGATGGATGGCTACGAGGCGACCCGTCGCCTGCGCCAGTTGCCAGGACACAAGGAGACGCCCGTGCTGGCACTCACCGCCGGGGTGTTCAAGGATCAACGCGAGGCGGCACTGGCCTGCGGCATGAACGATTTCATCGCCAAGCCGCTCGACGTGGAGCAGCTCATCGTGACCCTGCTGCGTTACCTGCCCGACAGTGTGGTGCCGCTCACGATCAACGACGCGCCACCTGCTGTGGAGCCGGTGGCCGGTATTGACATCGATACCGGGCTTCGCAACTGGGGTGAAGCCTCCGTCTATCTCAAATACCTGCGCCGATTCCGCGATGACTACATGACGGTCGGCACCGTGCTGCCGGACTATATCGCCCAGCACGAGACTGATGCGGCCGCGAGCCTGACCCACAAGCTCAAGGGAGTGGCGGGCAGCCTGTCGCTCACCGATGTGGCGCGCATCAGTGCAGAATTGAACGAGGCTATCGAACAGGGGGGCGACACCAGTCAGCTGATGGCCCCCTTCCTGGAGGCGCTGGAACGGGCGCAGCAGGCCATCGACCTCTATGCCGGGCGCGAGCCGGGGGCTGTCAGCTCCCCGCTGGCGCAGGGTGAGGCGCAGGAGGTGTGCCTGCACGCCCTGCGTGAGGCCCTGATGAGCGAGGATCTGGAACTGATTGAACCGGCGCTGGGCCAGGCCAAGAGTTACTTGCCTGCTGAGCTGGTGAGCGAGATCAGTGCGGCCCTGGAGCTGTTCGATATCCAGCTCGCGACCTGCAAGCTGGAGGGGTATCTGGAAGAGCGGGAGGCACCTGGATCATGAATCGACCGCGCGTGTTGATCATCGACGACGAGCCGAGCAACCTCGGGCTGTTGCGACAAATCCTCAAGGAGGAGTACAGCCTGTTTTTCGCCAAAGGCGGCGAGGAGGGGCTGGCCGCCGTGGCGCGCCACGAACCGGCCCTGATCCTGCTTGACGTGCGCATGCCTGACATGGACGGCTACGAGGTGTGCCGCCGGCTCAAGGCCGATCCGGCCCACGCCGGGATCCCGGTGCTGTTCATCACGGCGAGCGACAACCCGGACAGCGAGAGCCAGGGGTTCGAAGCGGGTGGGGTGGATTACATTTACAAGCCGGTCTGCCCAAGCACGGTGCGCGCCAGGGTGCGTACTCACCTCTCGCTGGTGCGCCTCGATCAGCTCGAGCGCAGCTACCGCACCGCCATCGTGATGTTGAGCGAGGCGGGTCACTACAACGACACCGACACCGGGGTACATATCTGGCGCATGGCCGCCTATGCCCGAGCCCTGGCCGACGCGGCAGGCTGGAGTGCGGATCAGTCCGAGTTGCTGGAGCTGGCGGCCCCCATGCACGACATGGGCAAGATTGGGATCCCCGATCATATCCTCAAGAAGCCTGGCCCCCTTACCGAAGAGGAGTGGGCCATCATGCGTACCCACCCGCGTATCGGTTACGAAATCTTGAAGCGCTCAGACGGGCTCATCTTCCGCATGGCGGCGGAGATTGCCCTGCATCACCACGAAAAGTGGGACGGCTCGGGTTATCCTGCAGGAGAAACCGGCGAAGGGATCCCCGAAGCGTCGCGGATCGTGGCCATCGCCGATGTGTTTGACGCCTTGAGCGTGCGTCGCCCTTACAAGGAGCCTTGGCCGTTGGAGCAGGTGCTGGCGACGATGCGTGACGGTGCCGGCCAGCACTTTGATCCCCGGCTGCTCGCCTGTTTTCTCGAGATCATGCCGGAGATCTTGCGCCTCAAGGCCCAGTGGGACACCCGCGAGGAGCGGGGGATCACCAGATAGGTTGTGTCAGGTAGGGATTGCTTGCCTGCTCGCGGCCGAACGTCGAGCTGGGACCGTGGCCGGGGATGAAGACGATGTCATCGCCAAGGGGCAGCAGGGTCTCGGTGATCGACTTGATGAGCGTCCCGTGATCGCCACGGGGGAAGTCGGTCCGACCTATGCTGCCGGCAAACAGTACGTCGCCCACCCAGGCAAGCCGCTCGGTTTGAGAGAGCAGCACCACATGACCCGGGGTGTGGCCAGGGCAGAAGTACACCTCCAGCTCGCATTGACCCACCTTTACCTTGTCACCTTGCTCAAGCCAGTGATCCGGCGTGAACGCGGGGGTATGAGCGAAGCCAAACATCTGGCTCTGCTGGGGCAGCATGTCGAGCCAGAACGCATCCTCTTTGTGGGGACCGGTGATGGCCACCCCGGTTTTCTCCCGCAGCTCGGCAGCGGCTCCCACGTGGTCCAGATGACCGTGAGTCAGCAGGATATGGGTCAGGGTCAGCCCGCGTTTGGCGATGGCGGCCAGCAGCTTGTCCGCTTCGCCGCCCGGATCGATGAGGGCGGCCTGATGGGTCTCGTCACACCAGATGAGGGAGCAGTTCTGGGCAAACTGGGTGACCGGGATCACCTCGAATTTCAACATATGGGGTCCTCTTGATGGGCCGCTAATTCAGGCGCGCTGCTTGGCAAAGAAGTCGAGGCAAGCCTGCTTGTCACCCTGGAAGATGATGCGCTCGCGCTTGTTGCCAAGCTGGTAAAGATACATGGGATCGTAATAGCGGGTCAGCAACAGGGTGATCCAGGCCAGGTGCAGCGAGGTATCACCGCTGCTGGCTTGCTCGGCGAGCGCGCTCTGCATCAGAGCGTCCAGCTCGCGATGGGCCTGATCGCCAAGCCGGCGCTTGAGTCTGGCCAGTGCATCGGTCAGGTAGGCGGCAAACAGCGGCCAGCCTGTTTCGGCGCCAAACATCGCCTGATAGCGCAGCCAGAGATCGTGCACATAGTCCTGGCGGATCTGTTCGGCGCGCTCTTCTTGCGGCACCTCGACCACCACCAGCGGCGCCTGGCTCATGGCATCGAACAGTGGATTGGGCAGGCAGCAGCGGCCGATGAGACGGCTCTCGTCTTCCACCACGAACGCCTGCTCACCCTGCTGGCGGCGCTTGAGCAGCTCGATGGCCAGGTTGTTTTCAAAGTTGATGTTGCTGGGCTGGCCGCCGGGCAGCTGGCCAAACGACGACCCCCTGTGATGGGCATGGCCCTCCAGATCCAGCGCCTGGGCCACCTCGGCCAGCATGTGGGTCTTGCCGGAGCCGGTCATGCCGGTCAGCACGGTCCACTGGCACTCTGCCGCCGCCCCATCGAGCGTGTCGATGAGGAAGCGGCGCAGATCCTTGTAACCACCGGCCACCCGTGGACGAGTGACTCCCACCTCATGCAGCCACTGCTGCACCGTTTGCGAGCGCAGGCCGCCGCGAAAACAGTAGAGTACGGCATCCGGCTGCCGGCGCAGCTGGGCCAGCCAGCCCTCGAGGCGTTCGGCCCGCACCGTGCCACCGACCAATTGATGGCCCAGTGCGATGGCGGCCGCCTGCCCCTGCTGCTTGAAGCAGGTACCGACCTGGGCCCGCTCATCATCCGTCATCAATGGCAGATTGGTCGAGCAGGGGAAGGCCCCCTCCTTGAACTCGATGGGGGCGCGCAGGTCGATGAGCGGAACGTCATCCAGAAAAATCCGGGCGTAATCCGTGGCCAGTGGCAGTGCACTCATTGGACAACCTCGATGAACTGGTTACCGGTGCGGGCCTGCAGCTGGCCGATGGGGGAGAGGGTCAGCCCTGCCTGTGCGGCAATGGCAAGGAGCTCGGCTTCACTTTCTTTACCGACGGCTACCAGCAGGCCGCCGCTGGTCTGCGGGTCGCACAGGATGTTGCGGGTGCGATCATCCATGGCGTCCAGCTTGTCACCATAGGAGTCGAAGTTGCGCAGGGTACCGCCCGGTACGCAGCCCTCACTCAGGTAGTAATCCACCTCGTCCAGCAGCGGCAGCGCCTTGAAATCCAGACGGGCACTGACGCCGGACCCTTCGCACATCTCCAGCAGATGACCCGCCAGACCAAAGCCGGTCACGTCGGTCATGGCATGCACACCGGGTAGCTCGGCAAAGCGCTGGCCAATCTTGTTGAGGGTGCACATGGCGTTGGGGGCCAGTTGCTCGTGCTCGGGTTTGAGCTTGCCCTTCTTCTGGGCGGTGGTGAGGATGCCGATGCCGAGGGGTTTGGTCAGATAGAGGGTATCACCCACCTTGGCGGTGTCGTTCTGCTTGATGGCGTTGAGCGGCACGATACCGGTCACCGCGAGGCCGAAGATAGGCTCGGGGGCATCGATGCTGTGGCCGCCGGCCAGAGAAATACCTGCTTCGTGGCACACCTGACGGCCGCCGTCGATCACCTGCTGGGCCACTTCCGGCGCCAGGGTGTTGATGGGCCAGCCGAGGATGGCGATGGCGACGATGGGTTTGCCGCCCATGGCGTAGATGTCGCTGATGGCGTTGGTGGCGGCGATGCGGCCGAAGGTGAAGGGATCATCGACGATGGGCATGAAGAAGTCGGTGGTGGAGACGATACCCTGACCGTTGCCGATATCGACCACGGCCGCGTCATCCTTGCTGCTGTTGCCGACCACCAGCGTCGGGTCGTCAAAGCCCGGGATCTGGCTCTTGAGAATGGTGTCGAGCACCTTGGGAGAGATTTTGCAGCCGCAGCCAGCGCCGTGGCTGTATTGGGTCAGACGAATGGAAGACATACTTTCCCCTTGTGTGTGCAAACTTGCGTGTACAAATAAGTGCAGCGGCTCTGTGGAGCCGTCAAATGTGCGCGTATGCGCGCGAAATTCGGGTGGCCTTGGCTGGCTTTGAGCGCAGCGATGTCAGGCAGCCGTGCAAGGCAGTCTGGCAGGACGGGGGAGGAGAGGCGACAGATGCGCCGGCGCAGCCCCGCCAAGGGCCACAGGACGGGCCATTATGCCACAAATGGCCGCTCTGGTTCGAACTGGAATTCACACAAAGCGCAGGGAATTGGCGGGTTTAGAGGAAAGGGGCCGCCCTCGGCATGACGCTGACAAGGTTCTCCCCAATCTAACCCCGAAGGCAAGCCATGCTGCCATCGGGGCCATCTTTGGTGGGGAACTTAGCCGGCTTGCTCCATCACCGGCTGGCGAGCCTTGCCGAGCCGGCGCAGGCGCCGTTGCAGCGGCCGCTCCAGCAGGGTGTAGCTCAGCGCCGAGAGTCCGATCAGCACCGCCAGCATCAACAAGGTGGCCAACACACCCAGCAGCGGGTTGGTCTGGGCATACCACCATTCGGTGAGCCCTGGCGCCAGATAGTGGACAAGCTCGCAGCCGGTGAGCAGCACCAGCGCGTGCAGCAGGTAGATGGAGTAGGAGAGATCCCCCAGCCAGTTGGTGAAGCGGTTATCCAGGAGGCGCAGCAGCGGGCTCTGGCGATCGCCCTGGCAGGTGGCAATCCAGATCAGCAGCACGTAGGCACTGATCAGCAGCAGGGTCAGCTGCGGCGTCATGGTGAACTGCATCAGCGCGAAGGGGAGCAAAAAGGCGAGCAGCAGCGGCAGATCTTGCTGCATCATGGGCCACTGGCGGGCAGCCTTGACCTTCGGCAGCAGCCAGAGGCCGAGCACGAATTCACTCACCCCGCGCCCGATGGCCAGTGCCCCGCTGGTGACATCCAGGGTACCCCGGCTGTGCACGATAAAGGCCAGCACCGTCAGGGCCAGCAAGGGGGCGAGGTTGCTCCAGCGGCTGCGGGTGACGGCGAGGGGAATGAGCAGCGGAAACAGCAGATAGCTGATCCACTCCACGCTCAGCGACCAGGCGGCGAAGTTCCAGGTCAATCCGTGATCGGTCACCACCTGCAGCAGCAACAGGCTGCTTGGCAACGCCTCGGCCGGGGTAAAGGGCGAGCCAAAAGGAGGCATTCCTTCCCACTCCCACATCTTGAACAGGGGGCCGGCGTAGAAGCCAATCCCATGATGGGCCTTGTAGAGCTCCCAGCCCACCAGCAGCAGCAGAGTCACCAGGTAGAGGGGATAAACCCGGGTCAGCCGCAGCCAGAGGAAGCGGCCATAACTTATGGTGCGGGGCGTGCGAGCGAAGGCCTCCCCGTAGACGTGGGCCAGCACCAGCCCACTCAAAATAAAGAACAGATCGACCCAGAGGTAGCCGTTCTCGATGAGTTGGGTGTGGCCGGCGATCGACTCCATCCACTGGGGAAAGAGCAGCAAGCGGGCGTGGAACAGCACCACCATCAGGGCAGCGATGCCCCGCAGCGGCGTCAACAGCGGCAATGATTGATTCATGACGGGATCCTTGATGATGTTCAGCTTGGCCTGACATCGATTTTTGTTGTGATGCCGCTCATCAACCCTGATGAGTCGGCTGCCCAGGCTTGGCGGCCACAGGCGGGATCACCCTACCTAAAAGAGAGCCATACGGGTGTGATTTTCGTCATGGATGCGCATTTATCATCCAAAAATCAGCAAGGAATAAGCGCTGCAGCGAAGGTGAAGAGGGGATCTAGACTAGGGAAGTCATCCATCAGAGAACAAGGCGCGTCCCGATGAAACTCTATGCCCATCCTTTCTCATCCTACAGCCAGAAGGTGCTGATCGCCCTCTACGAAAATGCCACCCCGTTCGAGTACCGGAATCTCGAAGAGCCGGCGGCCAACGCCGAACTTGCCGCCCTCTGGCCACTCAAGCGCTTTCCCGTGCTGCTGGATGACGGTCGCTGCATCCTCGAGAGTAGTACCATCGTCGCCCATCTGCAGGCGCACCACCCGGGCCCCGTCAGCCTGATCCCGCCTGGCGATGCGGGTCTGGAGGTGCATATGCTGGATCGCGTCTTCGATAACTATGTGATGACGCCGATGCAAAAAGTGGTGCTGGATGCGCTGCGCCCGGTCGCGGATCGCGACCGTTATGGCGTAGCGGAGGCCCGCGAGCTGCTCGATCAGATCTACCCCTGGCTCGATCAGCGGCTGGAAGGGCGCCACTGGATTGCCGGCGCTGGCTTCACGCTGGCCGATTGCGCCGCCGCCCCCTCGCTCTTCTACGCCGACTGGGCTCATGAGATCCCGGCTGGTTATGGCCGCCTGCGTGCCTATCGCGCCCGGCTGCTTATCCATCCCTCCATCGTGCGGGTAGTGGAGGAGGCCAGGCCATTTCGACATTACTTCCCGCTGGGCGCGCCGGCGTGTGATTGAGCGGGATGATTTGTGCCGGGCGGGGCATTGCCGCCCCGGGCAATGTGCGAGGCAGACAGGGGCATGGCGGGATCAACCACAGGGAAAAGACAGCATTATGCACTCAGGTGAGTGAGTATGCGTTTATGGTCGATATTTTTCCGAGGGATTTTTAATGCTTATGCATAATATTTCATGTTCTTGCATAAAAAATGACGGGAATGTCCCTGCTGGTGGGCTGTGTATGCCATGCCAGGGGTGAAAGAGAGATGAGAAGCGGGCTAACGATGAGGCAATTCCAGATTGAGGATGGCTGCAGTCAGTTGAAGAGGAGAGACAGGAGCACCCATCGCTGCTGGTGGCAAAGTCGGGGGGCGGTTATCTCTTTGGCGGCTGCATAAAAAAAAAAGCCCGCTTTGATCGCGGGCTTTTTGATGGCTTGCCGGACCCAATCCTCGCCCGGATCTGGAACCGGGGACAAGGGGGGCAGCGCTGGTCTGCTCGGCTTAGCGGGCGCGCACCACCAGCCCCTTGAGGTAGAAGCCTTCCGGATAGGCGGTGCCAATGGGGTGATCGGACGCCTGGGACAGGAGCTCCAGGATCTGGGCGTCGCGACCGGCATCGAGCGCCGCATCGGCGACGATCTTCTGGAACAGGCTCTGCTCCATCAGGCCGGAGCAGGAGTAGGTCAAGAGCACGCCACCCGGCGCCAGCAGCTGGAATGCCAGCATGTTGATGTCCTTGTAGCCGCGGCAGGCACCCAGCAGCTGGGCCTTGCTCTCGGCAAACTTGGGCGGATCCAGCACGATGACATCGAACTTCTCGCCCTTCTCGCGGTATTCACGCAGCAGCTTGAACACGTCGTGACGGACGAACTGGGTGTTGCTGGTATCCAGCCCGTTCAGTTCGGCGTTCTGGCGGGCGATGTCCAGCGCATTTTGGGAGAGATCGACGTTGACCACTTCCTTGGCGCCGCCCTTGAGGGCGTAGACGCCAAAACCACCGGTGTAGCAGAAGCAGTTGAGCACCCGCTTGCCTTCGGTGTACTTGGCGGCAGCCTGGCGGTTGTCCCGCTGATCCAGATAGAAACCGGTCTTGTGGCCGTTGCGGATGTCCACCAGGATTTTGACGCCGCCGTTCTCCTCGATCACCACCGGCTCGGTCGGGGTTTCGCCATAGATGACGCCGGTACGCTCTTTCAGCCCTTCCTTCTTGCGTACCGCCACGTCGGAGCGCTCATAGATGCTGCACTCGGGGTAGAGGGTACGCAGTGCTTGGGTGATCAGCTCGCGCTGGAACTCTGCACCGGCAGAGAGAATTTGGCACACCAGAAAATCGGCGTAGCGGTCGATGGTCAGACCCGGCAGGCCGTCGGATTCGGCGGCGCAGAGGCGATAGCCGGTGAGGCCCTGACGCTTGATGAGCCCGTCGCGGGACTCCTGGGCATATTTGAGGCGACGGATGAAGAAGTCGAGATCGACGGTTTCATCTTTGTCGAAGGTCCAGACCCTGGCGCGGATCTGGGAGCTGCCGGACCAGGCACCGCGGGCGAGCCACTTGCCATCCTGGGTGTAGATCTCGACGGTATCGCCATCGATGGGGTTGCCCTGTACCCGCTCGATCCCCTTGGAGAAGATCCAGGGATGGCGACGCAGCAGGGATTTTTCGCGGCCTTTGACGAGATAGATGGAAGCGCTCATGGGGGTTGCCAGATGGTCAAAAGAAAAGGGGCCACATTCTATGTGGCCCGCTGGCAAAACTCAAACAACCTTGGCAGATAGCGTCAGGCTCTGGGAGCTTGCTAATCAGATTTTTAGCCCCTTCAGTGCCTGTGCAAGCTCGGTGGCGGTGGCCTTGAGGCCGGCGGTGCCGGCCACCGAGGCGCTGGCGGACTCTTCCACCTGGCCCGCTTCGTGGCGCACCTGATCCAGATTGCGGGTGATCTCCTCGGCCACCGAACTCTGCTGTTCGCTGGAGGTGGCGATCTGGGTGCTCATCTCCAGCACCGCATCGCTGTGGTTGCTGAGTTTGTCGATGTCGAGCCCCACTTCGCTGATCAAGGCCTGGCTGCTGGCGGCGCGACCTACGGTTTTCTCCATGATGTCGTTCAGGGCGCCGGTGCCGGCCTGCAGCTCTTCGATCATCTGCTGGATCTCCACCGTGGCCTGCTGGGTGCGGCTGGCGAGGGTGCGTACCTCGTCGGCCACCACCGCGAAGCCGCGGCCCTGCTCGCCGGCGCGGGCCGCCTCGATGGCGGCATTGAGGGCCAGCAGGTTGGTCTGCTGGGAGATGGCATTGATGACGTTGACCACTTCGTTGATGCGATTGGCATTGTGGGTCAGCCGTTCCACCGCGCCGGAGGCGTTGCCGATCTCGTCGGCCAGGGTGCGGATGGCGGCGATGGTGCGCGATACCCGGGCGGCGCCGTTGGCCGCCTCTTCGCTCGACTGGCGGGTCTGCTGCAGGGTGTCGTTGGCGTTGCGGGCCACTTCGCGGATAGCGGCGGACATCTGCTCCATGGCGGCGGCCAGGGAATCCATGTGCTGGCGCTGGGAGCGGGCCATGCTCTCGCCCTCGCTGGCGTGATCGCGAAACTCGTCGGCGGCCAGGGTGAGCGCCTCGGCGGACTCTTCCACCAGCTGCACTATCTTGTGCTGGCGGTCGGTAAACCTGTCGATGCTGCCCGCCAGAATGGAGAACTCGTCGCGAACCGGGAAGAAGTTGAGGCGGAAGGTGAGATCGCCATCCGCCACGGTCTGCAATGCCTTGTTGGTGGAGTAGAGCGCACCGGAAACAAAGGTCATCAGGTAGTGGGTGACCAGCGCCAGCAGGGCAGCCAGCACGGCGATGATGGTGAGCGTGGTGCCTTGACCATCCCACATGGAGTAGCGGGAGGCATCCAGGGTGCCGGTGACGATCCCGGCCTGACCGGCGCTGGCACCGTATCGATAGATGTCGCCCTGCCGGGTTAACCCTGTGCTGCCGGTCGGGCTCAGGGTGAGCTCGGCCGGCAGGGTGAGACCGGCGTGCTGGCTTGAGAGCTGAGCGCTCAGTTCGACCCGCTGCTTGAGCTGATCCAGGCGCAGCTGCATCTGTTGCTGGTGACCGTCGGCCAGCAGATACCAGCTGAGAAAGGCGATGAACAGCAGCGGGCACCAGAAGGTGATGAGAAATTTTTCGCTGATCGTGAGGTGAATGAGATAACGGTCAACCCACCGAAACTTTACTTCTTTCATAATGGTATTGCGTCCTGCAAGGGGATGAGAGTGTCGCGCTCATTATCGCCTTGGGGGGAAATTTCTTAAGGGGAAGGTGTGAGAAATGGGAGAGCAATCGTTTGTCGTGCGAGTGTGGGGCCTGGTTCAGGGGGTGGGATTTCGTTACTTCACCCGGGAGCGGGCGCTGCAACTGGGGCTGCGGGGCCACGCCTACAACCTGGAAGATGGCTCGGTGGAGATCCTCATCTGCGGGCCGGAGCAGAGCGTGCAAATGATGCTGGGCTGGCTGGAGCGCGGGCCGCGCACCGCCGAGGTGACCCGGATGGAGTATGAAGCGGCGCCACCGCCCAAGGGGAGCGGCTTTCATACCAATTGAGCGCCTTGCCATGCCAATGACGCCGAACAGCCATGAAAAACGGGAGCCACACAGGCTCCCGTTTGCGTCGATGGCGCTCTTGGGTCAGCCGGCCTGGGCGGCATCGGCGATGGCCTGGGTCTTGGCCAGCACCGCCTGCAGGGCGGGGCGTTTGGCCAGACGATCCCGATAGGCCGCCAGCTTGGGGGGTATGGTCTGCTCGAAGCGGGTGGCCCACATCAGGGTATGGGCCAGCAGCAGATCGGCGATGGTGATCTGTTCCCCCAGCAGGTAACCCTGCTCGGGTACCCAGGATTCGGCGATGGCCGCCGCCTTGTCGAACTCCCACTTGGCGGTGGGGAAGATGGCCGGCAGGCGTTGGGCCTCGGGCAGGGCGAAGCGGTGCTTGCCGATGGTCCACAGCGGCTGTTCCAGCTCGCAGGTGATGAAACTGACCCACTGGGCGTGCAGCGCCGAGGCCTGGGTCCCTCTGGCTGGCAGCCAGTTCGGGCCATATACCTCGGCCAGGTACTGCATGATGGCGGCAGATTCGGTCAGCACAAACTCCCCGTCCTTGAGCACAGGCATCTTGCCGCTCGGGTTGAGGGTCAAAAACCAGTCGCTGCGGTTCTCGCCCTTGGCGAAGTCGAGAAACTGGAACTGCCATGCCACGTCCAGCTCTTCCAGTAACCAGGATACGCGCAGGGCCCGGCTGACGGGGGTGCCATATAAGGTGATCATGCTTGCTCCTTGCCTGATGAAGGGGGCCATGGGCCCGAAGTGAATCGCCAGTCTAGGCAAATTACCCAGGTGCAACAAGCACCGAAAGGGTGAAGCGCGCACCACCCAGGGCGTTCAGTGGGGAGAGGAGAGAGGGAAGGGGGCGAAGAGGGCAAATAAAAGGGAGGCCCCAGGCCTCCCTCGTTGTTTGATGACCGGGCCGCGCTTACTTGACGCGCATGCCGGGCTGGGCGCCTTCCTGCGGCTCCAGGATCCAGAGATCCTTGCCGCCCGGGCCTGCCGCCAGCACCATGCCTTCGGACATGCCGAAGCGCATCTTGCGCGGGGCCAGGTTGGCCACCATCACGGTCAGCTTGCCTTCCAGATCTTCCGGGTTGTAGGCGGACTTGATGCCGGCAAACACCTGACGGGTCTCACCGCCGATATCCAGCTGCAGCTTGAGCAATTTGTCCGCTTCCGGTACGGCTTCAGCCTTCTTGATCAGCGCTACGCGCAGGTCAATCTTGGCGAAGTCGTCGTAGCTGATGGTCTCGCTGATGGGATCGTCTACCAGCGGGCCGCTCGCTTTCGGTGCCTGCTCTTTGGCCAGATCTTCCTTGGACGCGTCGATCATGGCTTCGATTTTGGCCGGCTCGATGCGGGAGAACAGTGCCTTGAACGGGGCCAGCTGATGGTTGGTTAGCGGCTGGGCGACACCGTCCCAGCTGAGGGTTTCCCCCAGGAAGGCTTCGGCACGCTCGGCCAGCAGCGGCATCACCGGCTTGAGGTAGGCCATCAGCACCCGGAACAGGTTGATGCCGACGGAACAGACCGCCTGCAGCTCGGCGTCAGCGCCTTCCTGCTTGGCGATGACCCAGGGGGCCTTGTCATCCACGTAGCGGTTGGCCTTGTCGGCCAGCGCCATGATCTCGCGGATGGCGCGGCTGAACTCGCGGCTCTCGTAGGCCTCGGCGATGGCAGTGCGGGCGTTGGCGAACTCGGCGTAGAGCTCGGGCTCGGCGCAGGTGGCGGCCAGCTTGCCGTCGAAACGCTTGGCGATGAAACCGGCGTTGCGGGAAGCGAGGTTGACCAGCTTGTTGACCACGTCGGCGTTGACGCGGGCGACGAAGTCATCGAGGTTCAAGTCCAGATCGTCGATGCGGCTGTTGAGCTTGGCGGCGTAGTAGTAACGCAGGCACTCCGGATCCAGGTGATTGAGATAGGTGGAAGCCTTGATGAAGGTGCCCTTGGACTTGGACATCTTGGCGCCGTTGACGGTCACGTAGCCGTGTACGTTGACCTTGGTCGGCTTGCGGAAACCGGCGCCTTCCAGCATGGACGGCCAGAATAGGCAGTGGAAGTAGGCGATGTCCTTGCCGATGAAGTGATAGAGCTCGGCCTCGGAGTCCGCTTTCCAGTAGCTGTCGAAATCGATGTCGCCGCGCTTGTTGCACAGGTTCTTGAACGACGCCATGTAACCGATGGGGGCATCCAGCCAGACGTAGAAGTACTTGCCCGGCGCGCCGGGAATTTCGAACCCGAAGTAGGGGGCGTCACGGGTGATGTCCCACTGCTGCAGGCCGCTTTCGAACCACTCCTGCATCTTGTTGGCCATCTCTTCCTGGATGGCGCCGGAGCCGCGCACCCACTCTGCCAGCCATTTTTCAAACTGCGGCAGGTCGAAGAAGAAGTGCTCGGAGTCCTTCATCACCGGAGTGGCACCGGAGACGGCGGATTTCGGATCAATCAGCTCGGTCGGGCTGTAGGTGGCGCCGCAGCTGTCGCAGTTGTCGCCATATTGCTCCGGGGACTTGCACTTGGGGCAGGTGCCCTTGACGAAGCGGTCCGGCAGGAACATGGACTTTTCCGGATCGAACAGCTGGGAGATGGTGCGGCTCTTGATCTTGCTGCCGGCCTGCAGACGGCCGTAGATCAGCTCCGCCAGCTCGCGGTTCTCGTCGCTGTGGGTGGAGTGATAGTTGTCAAAACTGATGTTGAACCCGGCGAAGTCGGCCTGGTGCTCCTTGGAGACGGCCGCGATCATCTCTTCCGGGGTGATCCCCAGCTGTTGGGCCTTGAGCATGATCGGGGTGCCGTGGGCATCGTCGGCACAGACAAAGTGCACCTGGTGACCGCGCATTCGCTGATAACGAACCCAGATATCGGCCTGGATGTGTTCCAGCATGTGGCCAAGATGTATGGAGCCATTGGCATAGGGAAGGGCGCAGGTTACCAGCATTGTACGAGGATCAGTTGCCATATAGTCGTTCTTGATGTGCTTGTTGGGATGATAGAGTGCCGTGCATGTTACCCGAATTGGGGGTAGCCTGCCTAGGGTTGTGGCTCGTCCGCCCTGCCGGCACACGCTGGTCGACCAGCAGGCAAGCCACTGATTTGTGTGCGGTAACCGTTCACCTCAAGATAAAGACAAGATAATGAGGAGTTAATGGTGATTGATTCAGTAAAACAGATCCTCGCCGAATTTAAGCCAACTGGCTGGGGCAAGGATCTGGTGGCTGCCGGCTTCGTGCGCAGCATCGACAAACAGGGCTCGACGCTGACCATCAAGCTGGTGCTGCCCTTTGCAGGCCACTCCCTGTTTGAGCAGATCAAGCAGGAGTTCGATGCCAGGCTGCGCAGCGCCACCGGCGCTACCCGTATCGACTGGGTGGGCGAAATCGAGGTCGCCAGCCTGCCGCGAGCGCAAGGGCTGGCGGCGGTGCAGGGCATTCGCAACATCATCGTGGTCGCCTCCGGCAAGGGCGGGGTGGGCAAGTCCACCACTTCCGTCAACCTGGCGCTGGCGCTGCAAAAGGAGGGGGCGCGGGTCGCCATTCTGGATGCGGACATCTATGGCCCCTCCATTCCGACCATGACCGGGACCTTGAAGGAGCGCCCCGTCAGCCATGACGGCAAGCTGATGGAGCCGGTGATGGCCTGCGGCCTCAAGAGCAACAGCATCGGCTATCTGGTGGCCGAGCAGGATGCCACCATCTGGCGTGGGCCCATGGCGAGCAAGGCGCTGGCCCAGATCCTCCACGAGACCCGCTGGGGTGAAGTGGACTATCTGGTGGTGGACATGCCGCCGGGTACCGGCGACATCCAGCTCACCCTGGCCCAGCAGGTGCCGACCACGGCGGCGGTGATCGTCACCACGCCGCAGGACGTGGCGCTGGCGGATGCCCGCAAGGGACTGGCCATGTTCAACAAGGTCAGCGTGCCGGTGCTCGGCATCATCGAGAACATGAGTTACCACGTCTGCAGTGCCTGTGGCCATCATGAGCCGCTGTTCGGTACTGGTGGTGGCCAGAAGATGGCTGAGCAGTACCAGGTGGCGCTGCTTGGCCAGCTGCCGCTGCACATCGACATCCGTCAGCACATGGACGATGGTTGCCCAACCGTGTTCGGCGCCCCGACCGGGGAGCTGGCTGAGGCCTATCTGAAACTGGCTCGTCGGGTGGGGGCTGAGCTCTATTTCAGCGGTAAACCGATTGCGACCCCCCTCTATGCCATGGCGCTGGATGAATAATCGGCGGTCGACCGCCTGGGGTGGATTTGAGGGTGGGCATGGCTCACCCTTTTTTATATAATGGATCGGTTTAAACCATCCCCACTGCTCTTCTCTTTAGGTATTTTCAATGTCTGATACTCAACATTCGTGTGTGATCATCGGTATTGCTGGTGCATCCGCTTCCGGCAAGAGTCTTATAGCCCAAACCATCTATGAAGAGCTGGTGGCCGAGCTGGGAGCCGGTCAAATTGGCGTGATCACCGAAGATTGCTACTACCGCGATCAGACCCACCTGACCATGGAAGAGCGGGTCAAAACCAACTATGACCACCCCAACGCGCTGGATCACGATCTGCTGGTCCAGCACCTGAGCCAGCTGGTGCAAGGTGATGCGGTCAATATTCCCCAATACTCCTATACCGAACATACCCGCATGAGTGAAGTGACCCCGTTCGCACCGCGTCGGGTGATCATTCTGGAAGGGATCCTGCTGCTCACCGACAGCCGCTTGCGGGATCTGATGGATGCCTCCATCTTCATGGATACGCCGCTCGACATCTGCCTGCTGCGCCGTCTGGTGCGTGACGTGCAGGAGCGTGGCCGGACCATGGATTCTGTGCTCAAGCAGTACCAGAAGACGGTACGCCCCATGTTCCTGCAGTTTATCGAGCCTTCCAAGCAGTACGCGGACGTGATCGTCCCCCGTGGCGGCAAGAACCGCATCGCCATCGACATGCTCAAGGCGCGTATCCGCCACATGTTGATTGGTTGAGAGAAATCAAGCCGGGTGATGCCCGGCTTTTTAAATGAACAATTTGTCAGGAGAGTCGCCCAATGCGTCTTTGTGATACCGATATCGAACGTCATCTGGATGAAGGCAAGATCGTCATTGAGCCCAGACCCGGTATTGAACGGATCAGCGGCGTCAGCGTCGACGTGCTGCTGGGCAACGAGTTTCGGGTGTTTCGCGATCATACCGCCCCCTATATCGATCTGAGCGGCCCCAGCAGCGAAATGGCCGACGCCATCGATCGGGTGATGAGCGATGAGATCCATGTGCCGGATGGCGAAGCCTTCTATCTGCACCCGGGTCAGCTGGCCCTGGCGGTGACCTATGAATCGGTCACCCTGCCTGCTGATATCGTGGGCTGGCTGGATGGCCGCTCGTCCCTGGCCCGCCTCGGGTTGATGGTACACGTGACCGCACACCGCATCGATCCGGGCTGGTCCGGCCGCATCGTGCTGGAGTTCTACAACGGCGGCAAGCTGCCGCTGGCGCTGCGCCCCAAGATGAAGATCGGTGCGCTGAACTTCGAGATGCTCTCCGGTGTGGCGGCGCGTCCCTACAACAAACGGGAAAACGCCAAGTACAAGAGCCAGCAGGGTGCGGTTGCCAGCCGCATCAATCAGGACTGAGAGCGGATCGACAGTCGAGCCGACGGCAATGTGTTAAAAGAGGGCGCCGGTGGCGCCCTTCTCCATTTGCTTCGGCAGGTGGATGTGGCGAAGAGGGCAGGGCGAGGGAGTGATCTTGCCTGCCATTTGTACAAACAGGGCGATACGGTCGGTCGAAAATTGACGGAGCCGAGGTCGGTGAGAGTGGTTTTTGCGGCATACTGATGATGAATTGTTCCCATTCGGGAACTGTTTTTATCAGGCAAGGTCTGTTTAATTAATCCATGACAAGCCGTATGGTGACTGGCTCTAAGCTATTTACTGACGGAATGCTCTTTTTTTTTCTTACTGAAATATTTCAACAACGGGTATGGCGTTACCAGCCTTCTGGCATAATCCGCCGCAACTCATAAACAGGTTCGTTTTTTATGTTTGAAATGTTTAGTGGTTTGGGTTTGTGGTGGTCAATCGGTTTGGTATTGGCCGTTTTTTTTGTGTTGGCCTATGAATTCATCAACGGCTTTCACGATACCGCCAACGCGGTAGCAACGGTTATCTATACCAAGGCGATGCCGGCACACATGGCAGTAGTGGCCTCCGGTCTGTTCAACTTTGCCGGGGTCATGATGGGTGGTTTGGGAGTGGCTTATGCCATTGTCCACCTGCTGCCCATCGATCTGCTGCTGGGGATGGACTCCACTCAGGGTCTGATCATGGTGTTCTCCCTGCTGTTTTCCGCCATCGTGTGGAATCTGGGTACCTGGTTCTTCGGGATCCCGGCGTCCAGCTCACATACGCTGATCGGCTCCATTCTGGGGGTAGGCGGCGCCTATGCCTGGATCAGCCATCAACCGCTGCAGGAAGGCATCAACGTCGCGAAAGCCATCGACATCATGCTTTCCCTCATCATCTCCCCCACCGTCGGTTTCATCATCGCTGCGCTGCTGCTGTTTGCCATGAAACGTGTCTGGCAGGGCAGCAAAATCCACAAGACCCCGGAAGAGCGTCTGCTGGTGGATGGCAAGAAGCATCCGCCGTTCTGGGCGCGTCTCACTCTGGTGGCGTCTGCCATGGGCGTGAGCTTTGTGCACGGTTCCAACGATGGCCAGAAGGGTATCGGTCTGGTTATGCTGGTGCTGATCTGCATGGCTCCTGCCTATTTCGCACTGGACATGAACAGCCGCTCCTATGACCTGGATCGTACCCAGGATGCCAATCAGCGCATCATGGAGATCTATCAGCGCAACCATGAGCAGGTTTCCAAGGTAGTGAACTTCAGTGTGCCTGCCCAGGCCCAGGAAGAGTTGATGACCCACTGTGCTGCCGATGGTGCCCTGCAGGCCATGGCCACGCTGGACAATCGTCTTGCCCAGGTGCGGACCTATGAAGAGATGGACCTGACCGACCGCCGTGAAGTGCGCCGTCTGCTGCTGTGTATCGACGATACCGCTCGCAAGGTGTCCAAGCTGCCGCTGCCGGCCAAAGAGCTGACTGACCTTGCCAAATGGCGCAAGGATCTGACGGCCACTGCCGAATATGCACCGACCTGGGTCATCGTCTCCATCGCGCTGGCGCTGGGCTGTGGCACCATGGTGGGCTGGCGTCGTATCGTCTACACCGTAGGCGAGAAGATTGGTTCCTCCGGCATGACCTACAGCCAGGGGATTGCCGCCCAGATCACCGCTGCCGCCTCCATCGGCGTGGCCAGTTTGACCGGGATGCCAGTGTCGACCACTCACATCCTCTCCTCTGCGGTAGCGGGAACCATGGTGGCCAACAAGTCGGGCCTGCAGAGCCAGACCATCAAGACCATCCTGATGGCCTGGATGCTGACCCTGCCGCTGACCATGCTGCTCTCTGGTGGTCTGTTCCTGATCAGCCATCATCTGTTTAGCTGATTGCAGATACAAAAAGCATGTTGAGAAAGGGCCCTTGCGGCCCTTTTTTCATGGCCTTAAAAACGTGCGTGTGATGTCAGGCTCCTACCTGCCGGGTTTCCAGCCTGACCATCCTTGATATGCCATCAAACTAATTATTCCATTCAATCAATTACTTCTCTCACCCACTAAGCTCATCCCCACCCATCAACAGGCATTCAAGATAGGAGGGTTGGCAGATTGGGCGTCTTTTGCGGTATACCGCTTGCCTAGAGTGCAGCGAGAGCCATGGAGTTAGCTCGTCTAAGGTCGGCGCCTGTTATCCCATGACACATGACTGCCTAAATTAGCAGATGGGATTACTTGTGTTGGCGGCTGTGGAAGCCTGCATTGGTCGGCAGTACGTCTGGACTGCCGAGAGGATGGAAGGTCGAATGGGCAACCGATGCCGGTTGATAGAGAGCATACGCACTTCAAACCGATTTCGAGATGGATGGCAGGCTTGGCCATGCAGTCCATGCGCATCAATGTCGTCAAGGATGTATACACACTACGCGATATTTGTATCTGTGCCGGCTCTTATCTTATCCAGCCAGCCTAAACCAGGAGCCATGCAGTCGCGGCAGCAGGAAGACAAAACAAGGAGTGTGGATTGAGCCGCAGCGAGCCAATGGCTGTGGTTATTCAATATGATGAGGAAGACTTGGGGTACTAAGTGCTAATAGGTAGGTAGAGGTCGTGGCGCAGTAAAGGGACGGGTAATCGAGACGAGCTGACGGTGCTATGCCGCACATAAAAAAAGAGCCACACAATGTGTGGCTCATTTTGTCAGACTAGCGAGTCATCAAGGACGACCGGCCGGGCTGGTTGCAACGTTGACGGCAGCGGTACTGCCGCCATGGCGACCTGAGCTTGCCACTTCGCTGCGAACCAGCGGAGCATGAGCAACCGGCTCACGTACTGGCAGGGCAGGGGCCGCAGCCGGTGTGGCCATCGGCGCAGAGGCCTTGCGGGCACCGGCCAGCAGGCCACCACCACGTTTGACTTGCTTGGCCACAGGGGCTGCTACGGCAGTGGCTACCGGAGCCTCGTCAGCGATGACAGGCTCAGCGACCGGAGCTGGCTGTTCAACTACCAGAGGGGCAACCTCGGCTACAACCACTACCGGAGCCGCTTCTTCAACTGCCGGTGCAGCAGGTGCAGCTTCAACCACGGCAGTCTCGATGGCCGGAGCCTCGACAGCAATGGCTTCCACTGCGACCGGGGCAGCAACTTCTGCAACCACTGGCTCGTTGACAACCGCTACCTGGGCTTCTTCAGCAACTACCGCTTCGGTTACCACTGGCTCTGCAGCCACGACTTCAGCCTGCTCGTGAGCCTCGGCCACAACGGCTTCAGGCACGACATGCTCGGTCAGCGCAGCAGAGGCCTGCAGGGCGGCGGCAACCGCTTCAGCACTGGGAATGGTGATGACAGGAACAGCCGGTTCTTCCACTTTCACTTGGGCGGCATCTGCCTGGGCAGCTGCAGTCAGGGTAGGGGTAGCGCCTTCGGCAGACTGCTCTTCATCTTCACGCTGGCTGCGGGCATCTTCATTGATGCGCTTGCGACGCTGGCCTTCGATACGCTGATTGCGCGGCGTACGGCGGGAACGACGCTGGCCTTCGGCCTGCTCATCGTGCTGCTCTACTGCATCGGAGGCCTCTTCGGCAACAACCGGAGCATCGGCGGGCAGGGCGGCAACGTCGCTGGCCGGGGCATCGACCCGGATCTGCTTGCGCAGTTGACGGCGTTCGCGGCGCTCAGCCACTTTCTGCTCTTTTTCCAGACGCGGCTCGTCGTTGACCATGGTGGTGGTATCGACGGTTTCTACCGCTTCAACGACCACTTCGGCACGAGGTTCACGCGGAGCACGGGGCTCACGAGCAGGGCGCGGTGCGCGGGGTTCGCGTTCCTGACGCGGCTCACGAGCCTCGCGAGGTTCACGTTCCATGCGCTGTTCACGCACTTCGCCACGGGCTTCACGCTCCTGACGCGGCTCACGCTCTTTGCGGGGACGACGGTTGCGGCTTTCACCACCTTCACGGTTGGCACCCGCTTCCCGCTTCTCTGCGGTATCGGCAGGGCTGCGGTTACCACGGTTGTCATCACGACGACCACGCTGACCACGGCTGCGGGTTTCATCGCGTTGATGACGATGCCCCTCATCCTTGCGTGCTTCGCGCTGGGCTGCCGGTTTGTCGGCAGGAGCCTTCACGTCGGCAGGGGCGGTGTCGGAACCGAACAAGCCGGAGATGGCCTTGAACAGTTTGCCAAACAGACCGGCTTCGGGGGCGGCTGGTGCGGCGGGAGCCACGACCGGGGCCGGTGCGGCGGGAGCCGGCTGGGGCGCCTGGACAAAACCTTGCAGCAGCGGTTGTTCGCGCTCGATCACCTGAGCCTGTTTCGGCTGGTAGACCGGCTTGGCAATCTCGGTTTTCAGCTCGTAGCTGGCCGCTTCCGGGATTTCGTTCTGACGGATGCGGGTCACTTCGTAGTGCGGGGTTTCCAGATGCTGGTTTGGAATGATGTAGACACGCACATCATTGCGCTGTTCCAGGCTGGCGATGGAGGCACGCTTCTCGTTGAGCAGATAGGCGGCAACATCGACCGGCACCTGACCGTGAACCTGCTCGGTGTTGTCCTTCATGGCCTCTTCTTCGATGAGACGCAGAATGGACAGCGCCAGTGATTCGTTGTCACGGATCACACCCTGACCCTGGCAACGAGGGCAGATATGGCTGCTGGACTCGTTGAGGGAGGGGCGCAGACGCTGGCGAGACATCTCCAGCAGACCGAAACGGGAGATCCGGCCCAGCTGGATGCGAGCACGATCCTGATGCACCGCTTCACGCAGACGGTTTTCCACTTCGCGCTGATGACGAACCGGGGTCATGTCGATGAAGTCGATGACGATCAGGCCACCCAGGTCGCGCAGACGCAATTGACGGGCAATTTCGTCGGCCGCTTCTAGGTTGGTTTGCAGTGCAGTCTCTTCGATATCGCCGCCCTTGGTGGCGCGGGAGGAGTTGATATCGATGGAGGTCAGTGCTTCGGTCGGATCGATGACGATGCTGCCGCCGGAGGGCAGACGCACTTCACGCTGGAAGGCCGACTCGATCTGGCTCTCGATCTGGAAGTGGTTGAACAGGGCAACTTCACCCTTGTACAGCTTCACGCGATTGAGGAAATCGGGACGAACCAGCTCGATATGCGCCTTGGCACGCTCGAAGATGACCGGGTTGTCGATCAGGATCTCGCCGACATCGCGACGCAGATAGTCACGGATGGCACGCACGATGACGTTGCTTTCCTGATGGATCAGCACCGGTGCAGAGCGGCTCTGTGACGCCTTGTGGATGGAATCCCAGTGGTTGAGCAGAACGTTCAGATCCCATTCCAGCTCTTCCGGGGATTTACCCACACCGGCGGTACGCACGATGAGGCCCATGCCGTCCGGCACGGTCAGGCCGCTCAGGGCTTCTTTCAGTTCAGTCCGTTCATCACCTTCGATACGGCGGGAGATACCACCGGCGCGAGGATTGTTCGGCATCAGTACCAGGTAGCTGCCGGCCAGACTGATAAAGGTGGTGAGGGCTGCACCCTTGGTGCCACGCTCTTCCTTGTCGATCTGGACGATCACTTCCTGGCCTTCGCGGACCACTTCTTTGATGTTGGGACGACCCTGATAGGAGTAACCGGAGGGGAAGTAATTACGGGCGATTTCCTTTAACGGCAGGAAACCGTGGCGCTCGGCGCCATAGTCGACAAAAGCAGCTTCAAGACTGGGTTCTACGCGGGTGATTTTGCCCTTGTAAATGTTCGCTTTTTTCTGCTCGTGTCCCGGACTTTCAATATCCAGATCGTAGAGCTGTTGTCCGTCAACCAGCGCTACGCGCAACTCTTCTTCCTGAGTCGCGTTGATTAGCATTCTTTTCATTGAGTTCTCGTTATTTTGTCATTTTGATTTCCTCCACAGGATCCTGCCGGCGCCGGCCTCGGGTCTTCAGCATACTGGGGCAACCTCCCGGTTGGGGTATGCATGAGGCGCAAACTAAGGGCACTCTGGTCATGCCTTCTCGAGAAGGCATGAAAAGGATACCGGTGTGGAGACAAATTAGCGGTTCTGTTTGCGTTCTCCATGCGCTGTACCTCGCACCCGGGAACCGTCATGTTCTTGTATACACGGTGTTTCGGGATTGGGTGGCATAAATTTTGGCCACTTAGTACAAGGCTTGAACACAATGACAAAACCTTGTTTATTATCCCATTTAAACCACTTTTATAGCAAGGCGCCATTTTTCAACAAAGCATGCAGCCAAGGGCCGCCGGCAGTGTTAAAATCCGCGCCATGACACAGATACATCAACAAGTGCAGCTGCTCACCATCGAAGCTGAGCATGAAGGGCAGCGCATCGACAATTTTCTCAAGACTCAGCTAAAGGGCGTCCCCAAGAGCCTGATCTATCGCATCCTTCGCAAAGGGGAAGTGCGCGTCAACAAAAAGCGCATCAAACCGGAATACAAACTCTGCACTGGCGACGAGGTACGGGTCCCCCCCGTGCGGGTTGCCGAAAAGAACGAACTGCCCTCGGCCAATCTCGGCAGCATCCAGCGTCTGGAGAGCCAGATCCTGTTTGAAGATGACGCCATGATCGTGCTGAACAAGCCGTCCGGCATGGCGGTACACGGCGGCAGCGGCCTGAGCTTTGGCGTGATTGAAGGGCTGCGCGCCCTGCGCCCGGAAGCCCGTTTCCTCGAACTGGTGCATCGGCTCGATCGCGACACCTCCGGTGTACTGCTGGTTGCCAAGAAGCGCAGCGCCCTGCGCAGCCTGCATGAGCAGCTGCGGGTCAAGACCATGCGCAAGCAGTACCTGGCGCTGGTGCGTGGCCAGTGGCAGCCTCACGTCAAGGTGGTCAATGCACCGCTGCGTAAAAATGACCTGCAATCCGGTGAGCGGGTAGTGCGGGTCAGCAGCGATGGCAAGCCCTCTGAGACGCGTTTCCGGATTGCCCGTCAGTTTGCCGAGGCCACCCTGGTGGAGTGCAGCCCGATCACCGGTCGTACCCACCAGATCCGGGTGCATACCCAGCATGCGGGTCACCCCATCGCCTGTGATGACAAGTATGGAGAAGCCGCATTTGACGATAAAATGCGCAGCCAGGGGCTGAAACGACTGTTTTTGCATGCCTGGAAGCTGAGCTTCATCCATCCGGCCGATGGCCACGAGATGCAGGTGGAAGCACCGCTGGCCCCCGAACTCGACGACTTCCTGAACAAGTTGGCCCGCTGATGCAGACCATCCGGCTCGCCATCTTCGACTGGGACGGTACCCTGATGGATTCGGTGGGCCGGATTGTTGCCTGTGTGGCGCATGCGGCTGGCGACTGTGGTGAGCCCGTGCCCACCGCCGTCGAGACGCACCAGATCATCGGTCTCAGCCTGGAGGTCGGTATCCCCCGGCTGTTTTCTCTGGAGCAGGGGAGTGAACGAGCCAACGCCCTGATCGCCCGTTATCGCCACCATTACGTCCATGACAGCACACCCAGCCCGTTGTTCGCCGGTGCGAGGGAACTGTTACTGCATTGGCATGCACAAGGGGTGGCCCTGGCGGTCGCTACCGGCAAGTCACGGCGTGGATTGGACCGGGTACTGGATGAAACAGGGTTGCGGCCGCTGTTTGCCGCCACGCGCGGGGCGGACGAGGCCAACTCCAAGCCCGATCCCCTGATGCTGACGCAAATTCTGGATGAGCTGGGCATTACCCCGCACCAGGCGGTGATGATCGGTGATTCCATCCACGACATGGCGATGGCCGAGGCGCTGGCCATGCCGCGGATCGGGGTGAGCTGGGGCGTGCACGACCGTGCACGCTTGCTGGCCCACCATCCACTGGCGGTGGTCGATACCATGGCGGAGCTTCAGCGATTGCTGAGCTAGCCTTGCGATATAACCGATGAATAAACGAAAAACGGGAGCCTTGGCTCCCGTTTTTCGTGGTTGGCATATCGTGCCCATCAGGGCAGGGCGATACCGTGGCGGGCCAGCAGCTCGATCAGGCCGATCAACGGCAGGCCGATCAGTGCATTGGGATCGCGCCCTTCCAGGGCCTTGAACAGCACGATCCCCATGCCTTCACACTTGAAGCTACCGGCACAGTCGAGGGGCTGTTCAGCTTCTACATAGCGGCGGATGGCCGCCTCATCCAGCTGGCGAAAATGAACGGTGAAGGGTTCTATCAGCTGCTCGGCGCGGCCAGACGCGGCGTCCAGCACGCACAGGCCGGTATAAAAGGTGACGCTGCGCCCCTGGGCCGCCATCAGCTGGGCCACCGCTCGCTCGACCGTTCCCGGCTTGCCCAGGATCTGACCATCACAGACGCACACCTGATCCGAGCCGATGATCAGCCCCTGATCATGCTGGTCGGCGATGGCACGGGCCTTGGCATGGGCAAGGCGAGCCACCAGCGTTTGTGCATCCTCAACGGGCAGCACCGATTCATCAACATTCGGCGCGGCGCACTCAAAGGGGAGGCCCAGCTTTTCCAGCAGGGCTTTGCGGTAACGGGAGGTGGAGGCGAGGATCAGGGGAGGCGACATGGCAATCAGGTATCCAGGTTCAGAAACGGGCAGGCGTCGATGGTATCGCCCCCGTGCGGCGAGGGCAAATGTCGCCGCCACTCTCTTTTTTTCACATGTCGAGATTGGAAAACACCGCTATCGGCTTATTCATCCGGCCTGACGCTATAGTGCCCCGTCGATGCTACCCATTCGCTGAGGAGTCACCATGGGCCGTTACATGCTCTGCTGTTTTTTGATGATCACGCTCTACCCGGTGGGGATCGATCTCTATCTGGTGGCGTTGCCCAACATAGGCGCCAGCCTTCAGGCCAGCGAGGCTCAGCTGCACACCGCGTTTTCCCTCTATCTGCTCGGCATGGCGGCGACCGTCCCGCTGGCCGGCCTGCTGGCGGATCGCCACGGCCGCAGGCCGATGATCCTGAGCGGGGCCGGCTTGTTTATGCTGGCGTCGCTACTGGCCGGCAGCGCCGACGACACTGCGCAGTTTCTGCTGGCACGGGTGGGTCAGGGGGCAGGAGCCGGCGCGCTCTACATCATGACCTTTACCGTGCTGCGAGACGTGTTGCCACCGGCCCGGTTGGCGGCCGTGCTGTCGGCCATCAATGGGGTCATCTGCGTGATCCCCGTGCTGGCGCCGCTGCTCGGCTATCTCATCCTGACCGGCTTCCCATGGCCTGCCATCTTTCAGGCCATGGCGCTGCTTGGCGGCGTGGTGCTGCTGATCAACCTGCTGGGGCTGAAAGAGAGCCTGCCGCTGCACCCTGAACCATCCTCGAGTACGTCAGCAGCCCGCTTTGCCTGCTTGCGAGTGCCGCAGTTCCTCTGGATGTGTGGGTTGAGCAGTGCCGGCATGACCTGCATTCTGACCTATGTCAGCACTTCACCCATGATCCTGATGACCCAGAGGGGGCTGGCAACCGCAGAGTATGCTCGCATCATGATGATCATGGCGATGATCAGCATGATCACCTCCTTCTTCTCACCTTGGTTGCTGCGTCGACTCCACAAGCACAGCCTGCTCGCACTGGCCCACTGTGGATTGGGGTTGGCGCTGCTGCTGATCCTGGCCTCTCATCTTGAGAGCTCCTGGGGCCTGTGGCTGCTGCTGGCGGGCTTTGCCTTCACCTGCATCGGTTTTTCCGCGAGCTTCGGCATCGCCATGGGCGAGGCGCTGGCCAGTTGCCGTCATCAGATAGCGCTCGCCAGCGCCACTCTCTGTCTTGCCCAGATAACCGTGAGCGCTGCCTATATCTGGCTGATGGGGTGGCTTGGCTTTGCACCCAGCACGCTGCTTGCCTGTGCCCTGCTCGGCGCCGTGTTACTCTATCTGCTCTTTCGCGCCCTGGGACCGGCCTTCGACAGCCCCGCCCACGGCGCCCCGGTCGTGGAGAATCCCTGAGCATGCGTCCCTTGATCGACCTCGATCTCAATTTGTTGGTGGTATTTCGGCTGTTGCTGCAAGAGCGCAGTGTCACCAAGGCTGCCAAGAAACTCAATGTCACGGCGCCCACCGTCAGCAAGGCGCTGGCGCGGCTGCGCGACTGGTTCGACGACCCGCTGTTCCTTCGTACTCAGCGGGGGTTGGAGCCCACCAATCTGTCGCTCACCCTGGAGGAAGAGCTCAAGGAGTGGTTCCAGCTATCGGGAAACATCGCCTCCCTCTGCGGCAATGCCATTCCGGCGGGGGCCGCCTTCAGGCTGGTGCTGGAGTCGCCCTTTTACATCAGCTTTCTCAATGATCTACCCATGGTGATTTATGAAACCTATCGCAAATCGACCATCCGGATCATGAACTGGGACCATCACTCCCTCAACGACATCATCAATGGCGATGCCGATCTCGGCTTCTGTGCGAGGGAAACCCACCCCAGCTCGCTGGCCAGGGTCAACCGGTTGCCCTATTACATCGATCACGAGGTGTTGTTTGAAGACAGGCCCATGGTGTTTTTGCGCAAGGATCACCCGCTGCTGGCCCGCACCTGGAACCTCGACAACTTCCTGGCCTACCCCCATGTCAGCGTGGTGTGGGAGGCGAGCGATGCCTGGGCGCTCGACAGCCTGCTGGATGATGAGGGGCTCAGCCGGCAGGTGCCGATCCGGGTCTCCAGCTTCGAGCAGGCGCTGCACATCGCAGCCCAGTCAGACCACGAACTGATCGCGGTGGTGCCCTCCTATTGCGCCAGCTATGCCCGCCAGCACCATGACAATCTGATCTCCTTGCCGCTGCCGCTGGATGAAGCCCTCTACCGGCAACTCGACATCGCCTTCATCCTGCTCTGGCACAAGCGCAACAACCACAACACCAAGGTGCTGTGGCTGCGCGACGAGATCAAACGGCTTTACCACCAGCATATCGGGGCAACGGGCGCGGGTTAACCCTGGTCAGCACCTCGCAGGGCCAGAAAAACGGCTATAAGCATAGGAATGGGCAAGGCGGGGTCATGGATGATGAGAGTCGGGATATGGCTGTTATGGTTGCTCTGCGTGCCGGCCTGGGCACAGGGCTGGCACCTGCAGGCGGGGGAGGCGGGCATATTGCTCTGGAGCCGGGCTCATCCGCCCGGCGCTTTTCTGGCTTTGCGCCTGGAGATGAACGTGGCCGCTCCGCCCTCGGCGCTGCTGGCCGTGCTGCGTGATACCGCCCGTCATCAGGAGTGGCTGCCCCAGAGCCTGGAGGTGAGGGTGCTGGCCAAACCGGCGCCCGATGAAGATCTGGTGTATACCCGGCTCTCTGCGCCCTGGCCAGTGCAGGAGCGGGAGCTTATCACCCACTCCCGCCTGCAACGTCAACCCAATTGTGGCCTGGTGCTGACGGTATGGGCCGCCCCAGATGCTCTGCCGCCTTACCCCGGTCGGGTGCGGATCCGGGCAAGTGAAGGACGCTGGGAGGCGGTGCCGCAACTCAACGGCACCACCCTGATACGCCTCGAAACCTATACCAACCCGGGTGATAACCTGCCAGCCTGGCTCATCAACCCCATCGCCGCCCAGGCCGCGCTGGACAGTTTTCGGGCCATCCGCCGCCTGATGGAGGCCATCCCGCCCGAACCTTGCCCTTGCGTCCATATGCGGCAGGGGCGCCAAGTCGTGCTGTGCGGCAGCCATCCATGAACCCTGTCGGGGCAGGGGAGTGGTTGAGTCACCTGCGCTGTGAAATGCTGCTGTTAAGGAGTGCGCCGGATCCCCGCTGTCAACGCAAATGCGGCCAGGATCCGGTGTCGGATCCGTTGGTTTATGGCATAATCAGCCACCGGTGAGCGCAAGTTCCGCCATGTGCGGGGGTTGTGAGGTTAAAATCATCGGCGGTAAGGACTTTTTCCTTTGACTATCAGTTGTTGGACCTATAATATTCGCGCCCTATGCAAAAGGTGAAGTTGCCCGTAAAGGTTGATCCAGTCCGTAGTGCCTCGAAGCTGCTCGATTATGTCGGGATAGTGGAAAAGTCGCAGATGCCCAGGCTGGAGGAATCAACCGCAGGCTTGCAGAGTGATATCGATGTATCGCTGCACTTTGGCAAAGATGTCCAGAAGTTGACCGTTATGAAAGGCACTGCCCATGCCAAGGTTGACCTGGTTTGCCAGCGTTGTGGAGAAACATTCGAGCATCTCTGTGAAGCTGAATTTATCTACACTCCGCTGTTCGAGAGAACAAACGAGGAAGAACTGCCGGAAGCTTATGAGCCCATTGAGTTGGACGAAAACGGCGAGATGGATCTTCATCAAATCCTGGAGGATGAACTCATCCTCTCGTTGCCGCAGGTGGCCATGCATCCCATGGATGCTTGCCCGCGCGGTAACATGGAGATGACCTGGGGTGAAATCGAACCTGCTGATGAGCGGCCGAATCCCTTTGCAGTTCTTGAAGAGCTTAAACGTAAGTGAATTTAGGAGTTAGCCTACAATGGCCGTACAACAGAACCGTAAAACCCGTGCTAAGCGTGGCATGCGTCGTTCCCACGATGCGCTGACCACCGCTGCCCTGACTGTTGATCAGACCAGTGGCGAAATTCATCGTCGTCACCACGTGACTGCCGATGGTTTCTACCGCGGTAAAAAGGTAATCGCTTAAGGATTGCCTTTGTCTACGCAAACTGTCGCGCTAGACATCATGGGGGGAGATATTGGCCCCTCGGAAACAGTGCCTGCCGCCGTGCAGGCACTGTCTCTTTTACCCCAGTTAAAACTGATCCTGGTTGGTGACCAACACCAGACCACCCCTCTTTTGCAGCAACATGGCTTGCTGAATCATCCCCGCGTTCGTTTCGTGCATGCATCCCAGGTGGTTGGCATGGGCGACAAACCGATCGTGGCGCTGCGCACCCTGAAAGACTCCTCCATGCGGGTCGTCCTCAATCTGGTGAAAGCTGGCGAGGCCGATGCCTGCGTCAGCGCCGGCAATACCGGTGCGCTGATGGCCATGGCCAAGTGCGTGCTCAAATCCCTGCCCGGGGTCGACCGACCCGCCCTCATCAAGGCACTGCCCACTCTTTCCGGCAAACGTACCGTGATGCTGGATCTTGGCGCCAACGTCAGCTGCGATGCCGATACCCTGCTGCAATTTGCGGTGATGGGCGCCGTGGTGGCTGAAAAGGTGGAGGGCATTGCCACTCCCAGGGTGGCCCTGCTCAACGTGGGGGAGGAAGAGATCAAGGGCAACGATCTGGTGCGCCACAGTGCCGAGTTGCTGCGCCAGTGCCAGGCGCTCAACTTCGTCGGTTTTGTCGAAGGGGACCGGATCTTCAGCGGCGAGTGCGACGTGATCGTCTGCGACGGTTTTGTCGGCAACGTGGCCCTCAAGACGGCGGAAGGGGTCGTGCGGATGATGGCCCAACTGGCCGGATATCCCCGCAAAAAACGCAGTTTTCTTGGTCGTATCGCCGGATTTATGTTCAAACGGCGTTTTTCTTACCTGAACCCCGACCAGTATAACGGTGCAAGTCTGTTAGGATTGCGCGGCATTGTGGTAAAAAGCCACGGGCGGGCCGAACGGCGCGCCCTGTGTAACGCGATCCTGCTGGCCGCGCAAGAGGCCAAGCATCAACTTCCATTGCAAATAGCAGATCGCCTTGAATCTGTCTTTTCCGACAGGGATCTATAAGAACTCTATGCATAGCAAAATTTTGGGTACTGGCAGTTATCTGCCGAACTCGGTACGTACCAATGCCGATCTCGAACAGATGGTGGAAACCAGCGACGAGTGGATTGTGGAGCGTACCGGGATCCGTGAACGTCGCATTGCCGGTGCCGATGAAACCGTCGCCACCCTGTCTCACCAGGCCGCTCTGCGCGCCCTGGACGCAGCGGGCCTGACCGCCGCCGATCTCGACATGATAGTGCTGGCCACCACCAGTGCCGAGAACGCCTTTCCGGCCGCCGCCTGTGAATTGCAGGGCCTGCTCGGGGTGCAAGGGATCCCGGCTTTTGATGTGGCCGCCGCCTGTGCCGGCTTCACCTACGCGCTCTCCATCGCCGATCAGTTCGTCAAATCCGGTGCCGCCCGCCACGTACTGGTGGTCGGGGCCGATGTGCTGTCGCGCATGTGCGATCCGGAAGATCGCGGCACCATCATCCTCTTTGGTGACGGGGCAGGGGCCGTGGTGATCGGCGCCAGCGAAACGCCGGGCATTCTCTCCACCCATCTGCATGCGGATGGCCGTTACGGCGATCTGCTCAAGCTGCCGCAGCCGCGCCGCGGTATGCCGGGGGCCGAACTTGAAGCCTACATGTACATGAAGGGCAATGATGTGTTCAAGGTGGCGGTCACCCGTTTGAGCGAGATCGTCACCGAAACCCTGGCCGCCGCCGGCATCGCGCCGAGCGAGCTGGACTGGCTGGTGCCTCATCAGGCCAACTTCCGCATCATCAGCGCCACCGCCAAGAAGCTTGGCATGGGGCTGGACAAGGTGGTGCTGACCCTCGACAAGCACGGCAACACCTCTGCCGCCTCCGTGCCCATCGCCTTCGATGAAGGGGTACGTGACGGCCGGATCAAACCGGGCCAGCTGGTATTGCTGGAGGCCTTCGGCGGTGGTTTTGCCTGGGGTTCGGCGCTGGTTCGCCTCTGATCGTGGTCGGGATGAGTAATTTCTCATCCTGCCGCTCTCATTTTTGTCTTATCTAAAGGAATCAATGATGACCCAATTTGCCATTGCCTTCCCGGGACAGGGCTCCCAAACCGTCGGCATGCTGGCCGAGCTGGCCGAACAACATGCCGTGATCAAGGAGACCTTCGCCGAGGCGAGCCAGGTGCTGGGTTATGACCTGTTTGCCCTGGTGATGGATGGTCCGGCCGACGATCTGAACAAGACCTGGCGCACCCAGCCCGCTTTGCTGACAGCCTCTGTCGCGCTGTGGCGCCTGTGGCAACAGCAGGGTGGGGCAACCCCCGCCGTGATGGCTGGCCACAGCCTGGGTGAGTACTCCGCCCTGGTGTGCAGCGGTGCACTGGCCTTTACCGATGCGGTCAAACTGGTCGAGCTGCGTGGTCTGGCCATGCAGGAAGCCGTGCCGGAAGGCACCGGCGCCATGGCCGCCATCATCGGGCTGGACAATGACGCCATCGCCGCCAACTGCGAAAAAGCGGCGCAAGGACAGGTGGTCTCCCCGGTCAACTTCAACTCTCCGGGCCAGGTGGTCATCGCCGGCCACAAAGAGGCCGTCGAGCGTGCCAACGTGCTGATGAAAGAGTCCGGCGCCAAGCGTGCACTGCCGCTGCCGGTCTCCGTGCCTTCTCACTGCGCCCTGATGAAACCTGCCGCAGAAAAATTGGCAGCTGCGCTGGACGGGATCGAGATCAAGGTTCCTGCCATCGCTGTCATCAATAATGTCGACGTATCCTGTGAACAGGATCCGGCCGCCATCAAACAGGCTCTGGTGCGTCAGCTGTTCAGCCCGGTTCGTTGGACCGAGACTGTCGAGCGGATGGCCAATGAGGGGGTTACCCTCGAGATCGAGATGGGACCGGGCAAGGTATTGACCGGGCTCGCCAAGCGCATCGACAAGCGCGTGGAAGGTATTCATGCCAACGATGCCGCCTCTTTCGAGCAGGCGCTGGCCCAGATCAAGTAAACAGGAGCAAGTAATGAGCTTTACCGATAAGGTTGTGTTGGTGACCGGTGCCAGTCGTGGCATCGGCCGTGCAATTGCCGAAACTTTTGCGGCCCGTGGCGCCAAGGTAGTCGGCACGGCGACCAGCGAGAGCGGCGCCGAGGCGATCAGCGCCTATCTGGGTGAACAGGGTTGCGGCATGGCACTGAACGTGACCAGCCAGGAATCCATCGAAGCCGTCTTCGCCGCCATCAAGGCGCGTTTTGGCGACATCGACATCCTGATCAACAACGCCGGTATCACCCGTGACAACCTGCTGATGCGGATGAAGGACGATGAGTGGAACGAGATCATCGACACCAACCTCACTTCCCTGTATCGATTGAGCAAACCGGTGTTGCGCGCCATGATGAAGAAGCGTAATGGCCGCATCATCAGCATCGGCTCCGTGGTGGGCACCATGGGCAATGCCGGTCAGGTCAACTATGCTGCCGCCAAGGCGGGCCTGGTTGGTTTTACCAAGTCGCTGGCCCGTGAAGTGGCCTCCCGCGGTATTACCGTGAACGCGGTTGCCCCCGGTTTCATCGAGACCGATATGACCAAGGCGCTCAATGAAGAGCAGCGTGCCGGCATCATGAGCCAGGTGCCTGCCGCTCGTCTGGGCGATCCAAAAGAAATTGCCGCTGCTGTGGTATTCTTGGCATCGGATGATGCCGCCTACATCACTGGCGAAACCCTGCATGTTAATGGCGGGATGTACATGGTGTAATCAATTTGTCGTGAGATCTGTTCAAATTTGCGATAGTACGCCGAAGTTTGGCGAATTTCGTGGTTTGACCAGCGGCAAGCCAC
Source organism: Aeromonas sp. CD (assembly GCF_033349375.1). Lineage (NCBI taxonomy): Bacteria > Pseudomonadati > Pseudomonadota > Gammaproteobacteria > Aeromonadales > Aeromonadaceae > Aeromonas > Aeromonas sp. CD. Next base: position 2,440,236 of record NZ_CP137631.1, on the reverse strand, counting down.
TTGCAAACTCACGTCAATTGAATAAACTACCCCAACCAGACGCAATAGCGTATTTTTAAAGGAAAATTCAGGTCATGAGCAACATCGAAGAACGCGTAAAGAAAATCATCATCGAACAACTGGGTGTTAAAGAAGAAGACGTTAAGAACGCTGCCTCCTTCGTCGACGACCTGGGCGCTGACTCTTTGGATACCGTTGAACTGGTAATGGCGCTGGAAGAAGAATTCGATACCGAAATTCCTGATGAAGAAGCCGAGAAGATCACCACTGTTCAAGCGGCTATCGACTACATCACCGCTAATCAGGAATAAGTTCCTGTTCTGAAAGAAGCGGCCCAAGGGCCGCTTCTTTTATGTTTACCCCTTTTCAAAACACCTCTCGGAGACTACCTCAGTGTCAAAACGCAGAGTCGTGGTGACCGGCTTGGGGATGCTTTCCCCGGTAGGCAACACTGCCGAATCCAGCTGGCAAGCCCTGCTCAACGGGCAGAGCGGCATTTCTCCCATCGAACACTTTGATGCCAGCGAGTTTGCGACCCGTTTCGCAGGCCAGGTCAAGGATTTCGATCCCGAGCAGTACGGTATCAACCGCAAAGAAGCTCGCAAGATGGATCTCTTCATTCAGTACGGTATCGCCGCAGGCATACAGGCGCTGGATGATGCCGGTCTCGTCATCAACGAGGCAAATGCCGAGCGCGTCGGTGTGGCGATCGGTTCCGGTATCGGCGGCCTGGGTCTGATTGAACAGAACCACAGCAGCCTGGTCAACGGCGGCCCCCGCAAGCTGAGCCCCTTCTTCGTACCGTCCACCATCATCAATATGGTGTCCGGTCATCTCTCCATCATGAAGGGTCTGCAAGGGCCGAACATCGCCGTGACCACCGCCTGCACCACGGGTACCCATGCCATCGGCATGGCCGGCCGGATGATCGCCTACGGTGATGCGGACGTGATGGTGGCCGGCGGCGCCGAGAAAGCCTCCACCCCGATGGGGATGGGCGGTTTTGCGGCGGCCAAGGCGCTCTCCAACCGCAACGACGAGCCCACCAAGGCCAGCCGTCCGTGGGATAAAGATCGCGACGGTTTCGTGCTGGGTGATGGCGCCGGGGTGCTGGTGCTGGAAGAGTACGAACACGCCAAGGCCCGCGGCGCCAAGATCTACGCCGAGCTGGTCGGTTTTGGCATGAGTGGCGATGCCTACCACATGACGGCGCCTCCCGCTGATGGCAACGGTGGCGCTCGCGCCATGCAAAATGCCATCAAGGATGCCGGCATCGCCCCCGAGCAGGTGGGCTACATCAACGCCCACGGCACGTCCACCCCCCTGGGTGACGTGGCCGAACTGCGCGGCATGAAAGCGGTGTTTGGCGAGCATGCCAAATCCCTGATGATCAGCTCCACCAAGTCGATGACCGGTCACCTGCTGGGTGCCGCCGGCGCCATCGAGGCGATCATCACGGTACTGGCGCTGCGCGATCAGATGGCGCCGCCCACCATCAACCTGGACAACCCGGATGATGAGTGCGATCTGGATCTGGTGCCTCATGTTGCCAAGGCTGGCAACTTCGAATATGCCCTCTCCAATTCCTTCGGTTTTGGTGGCACCAATGGCTCACTGATCTTCAAACGCGTATAATTCGCCCTGGGCGGATAGTATGGGCCCGATACGACAGTATCGGGCCTTTTTTATCGGAGGGATCCTTTTGCTGATCAATGGAATACCGACAGACAGCGTTTCCGCCATGGATCGTGGCCTAGCTTATGGCGATGGCCATTTCACCACCTTGCTGGTCAAGGATGGTCGCCCCGTCTGGTGGCCGGCTCACCTGGCACGGCTGCAGCAAGCGAGCGCCAGACTCGGCCTTGCCGAGCTGGACTGGCAACAGCTTGGTGACGAGGTCGCCGAGATGGCTCGCGACCAGACGCTGGCGGTGATCAAGGTGATGCTGACCCGAGGCAGCGGTGGCCGGGGGTATGATGGCACTGCTTGCCATTCACCGACCCGGATCCTGTCGCTGGCTGCTTACCCGGCTCACTACCCGGTGTGGCAGCAAACCGGCATTCCCCTGCTGGTATGCCAGCAACGGCTGGGCGATGCTCCCATGCTGGCGGGCCTCAAGACCCTCAATCGGCTGGAGCAGGTGCTGCTGAAAAGCGAACTTGCGGCGCGTTCGGGAGTCGAAGGTATAGTCTTGAACAGCCGGGGATTTCTGGTAGAAGGGGTCAGTGCCAATCTGTTTTGGCGCCGTGGCAGAACGGTGTTTACGCCGGATCTTACCCACTGCGGCATAGACGGCATCATGCGGCGCCAGGTGATGGCGATGCTAAAACAGATGAGCATTGAACTGCGTGTCGTGGAGGCTCCGCTGGAGTCACTGTGGCAGGCCGAAGAGGTATGGCTGACCAATACCCTGATGGGCATAGTGCCGGTGACCGGCATCGGGGAGACCCAATATGCCAGTCCGGTATTGATCCGCCGTTTACAGGAGCGTTTGGTCATTGAAGTTTAATCGGCTTTACACCCTGCTCGCGGGCGCGGCGCTGACAGTCGCCGTGGCCGGGGGCTATGTACATTACAAATGGCAGCAGGTGGAGACGCTCACCAACAAGGGGCCGACTCGCCTCTTTACCGTCGAGAAAGGGGCCCACGCGGCGCGCCTGATCGCCGAACTGGGGGAGGGGGAGAGCAGTCCCTGGGCGGTACGGCTCTGGCTGCGCGGTCACCCCGAGCTGGTTGCTATCAAGTCCGGTACCTATGAAATCAAGGAGGGAGCCCCGCTCAAGGAGACCCTCTCCCTGTTCGCCTCCGGCAAGGAGTTTCACTTCAGCCTGACCTTCGTCGAAGGGTCCCGTTTCGAGGATTGGCTGAAGCAGCTGGCTGGTGCACCTTATCTGGAACGGCTGACGGTGGAGCAGAGCGAAGCGGATCTGGCCCAGGAGCTTGGTATCGACAACGGCAAGCTGGAGGGGTGGTTCCTGCCGGAAACTTACGCCTATACCACCCATGCCAGCGATATTTCCATCCTGCGCCGCGCCTATCAGGACATGCGAGCCTTCCTGCAACAGAGCTGGGATAAGCGCCAGGCCAATCTGCCTTACAAGACCCCTTACGAGGCGCTGATCATGGCCTCGATCATCGAGAAAGAGACCGGTCAGCCGGAAGAGCGGGCCCAGATTGCCTCGGTATTCGTCAATCGCCTGCGCCTTGGTATGAAGCTGCAGACCGATCCTACCGTCATCTACGGGGTGAAGGACAGGTATGATGGCAACATCCGCCGCAGCGACCTGACCGACGTGAATCCTTACAACACCTATGTGATCGACGGCTTGCCGCCCACGCCCATCGCCATGCCGGGCAAGGCCTCCATCGAAGCGGCGCTCAACCCCAAATCGACCGACTACCTCTATTTTGTCGCCAAAGGGGGCGGTGCCCACTACTTCTCCAAGACCCTCGATGAACACAATCGGGCGGTCCGCGAATACATATTGAAGAAACCCTAATGTCTAAATTTATCGTGATTGAAGGACTGGAAGGAGCAGGGAAGAGCTCCGCGGTGCGTTATGTGACCGACTATCTGCATGGCCACGGCGTGGCGCGGATCGAGTGTACCCGTGAGCCGGGTGGTACCCCGCTGGCCGAGCGGATGCGGGCCATCGTCAAGGAGGTGCACGACGAGCGCCTCACCATCGAAGCCGAACTGTTGCTGATGTACGCCTCCCGGGTCCAGCTGGTCGAAACCCGCATCAAGCCGGCCCTGGCCGACGGCATCTGGGTGGTGGGCGATCGCCACGATCTCTCGTCCCAGGCCTATCAGGGCGGTGGCCGCGGCATCGATGCCAATCTCATCGGTGCCATCAAACGGGCCGTGCTCGGCGACTTCAAACCGGATCTGACGCTCTATCTCGACATCGATCCCGCCATCGGCCTGCAGCGGGCCCGCCACCGCGGTGAGCTGGACCGGATCGAGCTCGAGCAGCTCAGCTTCTTCGAACGTACCCGCCAGCGCTATCTGGAATTGGCTGCCGCCGATGAGTCAATCAAGGTGATCGATGCCGGCCAAGTGCCGGAGCAGGTCAAGGCGGCCATCGAGGTTACACTGGCCCACTATCTGAAAGATGAGCCCTCATGTATTCCTGGTTGATCCCGGACTGGCATGCCTTGAGTCAGACCGCCGCGGCCGGTCGACTCGGTCACGCCTGGTTGCTGCTTGGCGATCCCGGTCTTGGCAAGGAGCAGCTTGCGGAACAATTGGCGCGCTTGCACCTCTGCCATCGGCCCGATCGGGGTGAGCCCTGTGGTCAATGTCACTCCTGCCAGCTGTTTGAGAAGGGCCATCACCCGGATCTGGGCCGCCTAACGACGGAGAGCAAGACCATCGGGGTCGAGGCTATCCGCGAGATCTGTTCGCGCTTGCAGAATTCGGCCCAACTTGGCCGTGGCAAGGTGGTGATTATCCCGGATGCGGAGCGCATGACGGAGTCGGCCGCCAACGCCCTGCTCAAAACCCTGGAAGAGCCTGCCGGCGACAGCTTGCTGCTGCTGATCGCCTCCCAGGTTTCCCGCCTGCTGCCGACCATTCTCAGTCGCTGTCACAAACATGTCTGCCAGTTGCCTGCCGAGGGTGAGACAGTGCGCTGGCTGGCCGAGCAGGGTCATCAGGCCACGCTGGCCCAGGTCCGGATCTGCCAGGGGGCGCCGCTGCGGGTGCTGCGCTATATCGAAGAGCAGCAAGACAGTGCCCGCCGGGATCTGCTGGAGAGTTTTCTCGCGCTGGCCCAGACGCCGACCCGGGCCAACCACGTGTGCGGTCTGCTGGCGAGCGATACCCAGGTCAGGCTGCACTGGCTGCAGCTGTTCTTGTGCGATGCCCTCAAGACGCAGGCCGGTTGTGGCCATCATCAGCTGGCGATGCCGGACCTGACGGCGCTCAGCCAGCAACTGGCCGAGCTTCATTCCAGCGAGAAACTGCTGGAGGCGGAGCAACAGCTGGTCGAGCTGAAGATGGCCTGCCAGCCGGGACAGCTCTCCAATCCCACCATCCATCTGATGAACTGGCTGACTCGCTGGTTATAAATCTCGCTACAAAGGTTTTATATGTTACTCGTTGATTCCCATTGTCATCTCGATCGCCTGAGCTATGGCAGCAAACAGACCAATATGGCCGATGTGCTGGCCAAGGCCGCCGAGCAGGACGTGGGATATTTTCTGTGCGTGAGCGTTACCCAGGTACAGTTCCCGACCATGCTGGAAGCGATCGCCCCTTATCCTCAGGTATTTGCCTCCTGTGGCGTGCACCCTCTCAATCAGGAGCCTGGGGTCGATGCGGCCTTGTTGCTGACCCAGGCGGCAGATGAAAGGGTGGTGGCCATCGGTGAGACCGGGCTCGACTACTTCTATTCGCCGGAGAACAAGGAAGTACAGCAGGCTTCCTTCCGCGAGCATATCCGGGTGGCCCGCGCTCTGAACAAACCCCTCATCATCCATACCCGTGATGCCCAGCAGGATACCCTGCAGATCATGCGCGAAGAGGGGGCCGAGCAGGTCGGCGGGGTGTTGCACTGCTTCACCGAGTCGCTCGAGATGGCCGAGGCGGCCATGGCGATGGGTTTTTATATCTCCATCTCCGGCATTGCCACTTTCAAGAATGCGGCAGCTCTGCAGGCGGTGGTCAAGGCGCTGCCGCTGGAGCGGCTGCTGGTTGAAACCGACTCACCTTATCTGGCGCCAGTTCCGCACCGGGGCAGGGAGAACGAGCCGGCTTTCGTGCGCGACGTGGCCCAGTTCATCGCGGATCTGCGGCAAATACCGCTGGCCGAATTGGCGCAAGCGACCAGTCACAACTTCTTCGAGTTGTTCAAGCTGGCAAAGCGATAACAAACAACGCCCCGCATAGCGGGGCGTTTTACTATGACAATCAGCTATGATGACCCATCCAAAAACGATCACGGCAGGTCGTTATCTCTCACTTGGTATCGTGGATACTGATGAGAGGGAGCTGAGGAATAAATGAGGAGGCTGAAATAGGTTAAAAGGACTCTTCATAAGTATCGATAATATTCATTATCGATACTTGATAGATCTGCAAGATCCTGTAAGATCCAACGAAACTCCGCATTAAATCATATAGTTAAGTGAACTACCCACACATCCATGCCCAAACTCAACAGGCTTTACAGAGTGTCTTCGATCCTCAGTTGAACAGCCGGGCCAGACGCTTCCTGCGCAGCGCCAAAGCCGACTCCACCCTCAATGCCTATCAGGCCGATACCCGCATCTTCGTGTTCTGGTGTCAGCTGCATGGGCTCGATCCGCTGCAGACCACCCATCATGACATCATGAACTTCCTGGCGGATCAGGCCGATGGCATCCTAGCTGACTGGATCTGGCTGGACAAGGAAGAGGGGATGGGGGAGCTGCGTAACGGTGAACCCCGCAAGCCGGCCACCCTGGTAAGACGGCTCGCCGGTATTCGTTATGCTTTCAAGCAGAAGGGGATCCACCCCATGCCGACCGAGCACGCGGAGATAAAGGAGATGATGCGGGGCATAGTGCGGCTCGGAGACAACCGCAAACGAAAAACGGGTGCACTGACCCTGAAACCACTGGCTTGTGTGCTCGATGAAATCGACACCGGCAATCTGGCGGGGCTGCGGGATTACACCCTGTTGTTGCTGATGTTCAGCGGCGCCTTGCGACGCTCGGAGGCAGCAAGAATTGAAGTGGATGATCTCGACTTTGTGGGGCAGGGGATCCGTCTTCGGCTCAAACCCAGTAAACATCAACTGCATGAAACGGAGATCGCCCTGGTGCCCGGCAAACAATATTGTCCGGTGTCGGCACTGGCGCGCTGGCTCAAACAGAGCAGGATCAGCGAGGGCGCCCTGTTTCGCCGCATGAATCGCTGGGGTCAGCTCATGCAGGAGCCGCTCGGTCCGCAGGGTATCAATCTGATGATCAAGCGGCGTACCGGTCAAGCCATCGACGATCTCCAGGTCAGTGGCCACAGCCTGCGCCGCGGCTTCATCACCTCGGCGGTCACTGCCGGCAAACCGATGAACAAGATCATCGAGGTCACCCGTCACAAGGACATCCGCACCTTGCAGGAGTATTTCGACGATGCCCACAAGTTCTCGGATCACGCCCTGGATGGCTTGCTGTAAGATAACCGCGTCACTCGTTTTTTTATGTTAAATGATATCTTGTTGAGCCAATGATATATTTGCAGCGCACTGCACTCACCCCATCAAGAGGGGGAGAGTCAGGCTTCTCACGTTCGTCAGCGAATGGTGAAGAATCGATGAGAGATAACAGGTGATAAGAATCAAAGTTGCAAGGATATGAGCCAGGAAATGAAAGTGAGCAGTGCGCAAGACAACGCCGAGCGCCAGCGCCAGCACGTGAAACGCAAACAGGAAACTCACAGCCGATTGCAATGCTGGATCAGCAATCGCCACGCCGAACGGTTGGCCATGTTGGGGTCGCAACTCGAAGACAGCCAGGCCTCTCTCATCGAGCAGGCCATCGATCTGCTTTATCAACATGAGCTGGAACAGAAGCAAACCGCGCCGCATGTCGAAGTGCCAGAACCGGCAGAGGTGCTCGCGTAAACGCATCGGCGGCATGATGCCTAATTGCTAGATGCGAACGGCGAACATAAAAAAAGCCAGGTACGAATTCCTTGTACCTGGCATAGGGGAATTGGCTCCTTGCAGAGCCGTGCGCTAACTGGTGTTCGGATAGCCTTAAGCTTAGACAAGGCTCAAGGCTTTTCAAGATCCACGCAAAAGTTCAACCGGAGTGTGGGTTTTCCTGCTCCGACGACACCCGTTACACGAACAGATTGTTGTCGCGCACCAGCTCGCGGGGCAGGGCATTCTTGACCCGGCTGCCCACCCATTTCCCCATGCCCAGGGTATGACCCTGATAGCGGACGATCACCTCGCCAGTGCCGGCGGTTTGCTCCGGCCACACATCCCGCCCCATCATGAACTCCCGCGCATCAGCTATGCCGAGCTCCACGAATCCCTTGCTCGCACCGTCACCATAGGCCAGCGCCCACTCATGGGTCAGTCGATAACCCTTCTTGAAGGTCTCCGCCAGTTTCAGCCCGATGCGATCGAAGCGCAGCTTGCCCTGTACCTGTTCGAACGGTTGAGGGAAGAGCCAGATCTCCTCGCTGCGGCCAAACAGATTTCCCTGCGGCACGACCCCGAAGGCGGCTTCAATCTCGCGCAGCATGGGCTCTGACTCTTTGGCCGGCAGCGGCGAGAAGGGAAATTTGCCGAGCTTGCCCGGTTTGAACATGGTGTTGGGCACGGAGTGGTGCTTGCGCAATCTGGCAACGAAAAAGCCTTCACTGTCGAAGATTTGGGGCCAAACGTGCAGGTATCCTTCTGGTGTGCATGCCTGTTCTGCAGCGGGGAAGAGATCGGCCAGCGAGTCAAAGCTGAACGCATCGCCGAACTTGTCCAGCAGTGACTGACAGACGGCCTGGTTCTCCTGCAGGCTCAAGGTGCAGGTGGAGTAGACCAGTACGCCGCCCGGTTTGAGGGCATGAAAGGCACTCTCCAGCAATCCCTGCTGCACCGCCGCAATCTCGTCGATGCTCTCGATGCTCCAGTTGCGCAAGGCATCTTCATCCTTGCGCACCGTGCCCTCGCCGGAGCAGGGGGCATCGAGCAGGATGGCATCGAAGGTTTCTGGCAACCACTGGCCGAAGACCTTGGCATCGAAATGAGTCATGCCCACGTTGGTCACGCCGCAGCGCTGCAGATTGGCGCTGAGCACCTTGAGCCGGCTGCTGGAGTACTCGTTGGCAACCAGCATGCCCAGGTTGTTCATCAAGGCCGCGATCTGGGTGGTCTTGGAGCCGGGGGCCGCCGCCGCGTCCAGCAGCATGCCGTCGCGCCGGGTCTGCTCGCAGGCAAACAGGGCGGTGACCGGCAGCATGGAGCTCGCCTCCTGAATGTAGAAGAGGCCGCTCAAATGCTCGGCAGTGTTGCCAAGAGGCACGCTCTCGTCTTCGCGGCTGAGCCAGAAGCCGGTGTCGCACCAGGGCACGGGATCGAGCTGCCAACCGAGCGGCTGCATCCGCGCCACAAACTCCGCCACCGAGATCTTCAGGGTGTTGACCCGGATGCTGCGCCGCAGCGGTCGTCGACAACTGGCCACGAACTCATCCATGGAGAGGTGCGCCGGCATGATGGCCGCGATATGGCGCAAGAAGTGATCGGGAAGATAGGTGTTGTCGTGCACGGTGCAGTCTCGTTGACCGAAAAAGAGGGGCGACATCTTATCACAAGGGTAGGAATATTCTGAAAGCGCGGCGGGTAAAAACAAGCCCGGCACAGTGCCGGGCTTGGGTGAACGTGGGTGAGGGGAGAGATCAGGGCTGGATGCGGGGGCTCCACTCCTGCCACTCTTTCTCCGCCTTGGCATGCAGCGGGTAGCTGTGACCGGCCTTGACGGTCGGCCCCATCTCTTTCTCCGGGGTGTTGAAGGCGATGCCGCCGGCGAGCAGGCTCTGCACCGTCTCCACCTCGATGGTGCCACCGGTCAGGCCGATATCCGCCTTGACCCCGGAGACATTCCAGAAGCGGGAGTTGGCCCGCACCAGATGGGCGTACTCCTGCTCCACGTTGACGTCGATCAGCACCTCGCTGCCATCGCGGGCCAGCGCTACCTTGGTCACGCTGCCCACCACCATCTTGCGAAACAGCAATGGGCTGCCGACGCTCAAGCCATTGACCGATGCGCTCTTGAGGGTAAGCGCCAGGCCGGCCGGGCCGCTTTGGCTGAGGGGGAAGCGATCCTTGCCCGCGCCCTGACCGGGCTGCGCCTCCACAAAGGCGCCCTTGATCAGGGTATCGAGGTGGGCCACGCCGCCCAATCCCAGCTTGGCCTGCACCAGAGTGAAGCGGGCGCCAGACTGCAGGAAGCGCGCGGCATACTGACCATCCAGCTCGGCCTTGAAGAGCACCTGGCCCAGGGTCGGCTCCAGCTCAATCTGTTCAATCTTGCCGATATCGACCCCGCGGTAGCGGATCGGGCTACCGACCCCGAGTCCCGGGTTGCTATCGGCCACCAGGGAGAGGGTCCGTACCTTGGCCTTCGCCTGCTCCTTGCTGTCAAACAGCTGGTGACTGCTGCGACCCGTGCCGAGCCGATCGAACTCGATGGCGCCGCGCAGCAGGGTGGCGAGGTTCCCCACCTTGACCTGCACGCCATCCACCCGCACCCGGGTATCCAGCGCCGGCTTTTTCCAGAATTGCGGCTGCTGCTCCAGCAGGGGGACATAGACACCGGCGATCTCGAGTTCGATCTCCACCCCCTCCTTGGCGGCGCGCAGCGCGTTGACCTTGCCGGCCTCGAGCCCCAGATAGAGCACCGGGGAGCCGATGCCGATGCCGTCAGCCTGCTCCGCCTTCAAGATCCAGCGACGGGGCTTGGCATCCCGGGTACCGAGCAGGGCCAGTTCCTGGCTGGGATAGAGCCGGTTGACCCGCTCGCCGGTGGGGGCCTGCACCAGCTTGATGCCGCCACCGATCCAGGCGCTGGCCGGGCTGGTTTCCACCTTGATGCCGCTCAGATCGGCATCGATCTGCAGCGGCGCTGCCCGATAGAAACGGGCCCGGTTGAGCAGATGCTGATACTGGCTCTGCACGACCAGGGCCACGCTGGCGTTACCGCCGCCATCCAGGGTGAGCTGGCTGATCTGGCCCACCTGCAAGCCCTTGTACCAGAGCGGCGCCCCCTCGTTGAGGCCGGCCAGATCGTCGGCCTGCAGCACCAGCTTGATGCCGCCCGGTTGTTCTTTACTGCTCAGGGTCATGGCCTTGACCCGCTCGCCCGCCACATAGTCGAGGCGAATGGCCGGGCCCGCCAGCAGGCGATCCGCATGCTTGATGCCACCGGCGCCGAGGGAGACGCTCTCCCACACCAGACGGCTGTTGCCAGTGATCCGAAACGCCTGCTCCGGGTTGATCAGCGCGGTCACCACCCGGCCCTTGTCGGTCAGGCGAATGGGGTCGATGCGGCCGATCTCGATGCCTTCGAACAGGATGGGCATCCCCTCCTTGATGGGCAGATCCCCCGCCTGGATGGCGATCCGCTCACCGCGGGCCGCCTCGGCCAACCCTTTGTAGAGGGTAAAGACCTGGCCTTTCTCCGGCTCCGGGGAGTCCTTGGGAGAGTCGAAGGCGATGCCGCCGCTCAGAATGGAGGTGAGGCTGCCGGCCTCCACATTGACCCCGGCCAGGCTGAAGGAGCCCTTGATGCCGCTGATATTCCAGAAGCGGGTGTCGGTCTTGATGAGGTGCTCAAAACGCGGCTCGATCACCAGATCCAGGATCACGTTCTGGTTCTCTTCGCCAAGACGGGTGTTGATGACGCTGCCCACCTCGATGCCGCGAAAATAGAGTTTGGCGCCGATGCCGACCGAGCCGAGCGAATCGGCAGTCAGGTGCAGCATCCGCCCCTGGGCCTGATAACCGGGGGGAGGGCCGTCCAGTGCGTCGAACTCCTCCTGCAGCGGGTTGTTGTCCCGGCCTGGCTGCAGGTTGATGTAGTTGCCGGAGACCAGGGTATCGAGGCCGGAGATCTCGGTTAGCGATGCCTTGGGGCTCACCAGCCAGAAGTCCGAGCCTTTGCGGATGAGCGGGCGGGCCCGGCTGTCAATCTTGGCCAGCACGGCTATCTTGCGGCCATCCTCGGCCAGCTCCAGCTCCTGCACCACCCCGATGGCGACCCCCTGATAGCGCACCTGGGTCTTGCCCGGCAGGATACCGTTGCCCTGGGCGAAGTTGATGCGGATCAGCTGGCCACTGCTGGCAAACTGCTGGTAGATGAAGCCCCCCGCCAGCAACAGGGCGATAAAGGGCAGCAACCAGACGGGTGACAACCAGCGACGCTTCTCAATGACGGGTTCAGCCCCGATCATACCGACTCCTTAATTGGCTGAGATAAACAGCAGTTCAGATAAAACAAACAGTTTCAGACATATGTGATGGGCGCCCCTAGCGGGCCGCCTTGTCCCACAGCAGGCGCGTATCCAGCATGCGGGCCGACATCATGGTCAGCACCACCACGCCGGCAAAGGCGGTGGCGCCGGGGCCGGCCCGCACGTTGAGCAGCACCCCGCGATCCACCAGGGCCACCATCAGCGAGATGACGAACAAGTCCAGCATGGACCAGCGGCCGATGAAATCGATGATGCGATACATGATGAGCTGGCGTTTGCGCCGCACCGGCTTGGTTCGCTGCAACTGCCAGCAGATCCAGCCCAGCCCCAGGATCTTGCCCACCGGCACTATGATGCTGGCGGTGAGGACGATGGTGGCGATGCCCGACATCTTGCTGCGATAGAGCATCATGATACCGCTGAAGATGGTGTCGGACTGCAACAATCCCTTGTTGTAGAAATGGGTGATGGGCAGCAGGTTGGCGGGCAGCAGCATGAAGCTGGCCAGCGCCAGCAAGCCCCAGGACCAGGCCAGGGAGTGGGGAATGCGCACCTGCAGCCGGCTGTGACAACGAGGGCAGACGCTGCCCGCCTGATAGCGTACCAGCAGGCCGCAGGTGTGGCAGCGGCAGAGCCCCAGTTCACGGGCGCTGGTCTGGGACATGGTCCGGCTCCTCCAGCGGTACTCGCTCCCAGTAGGGGGCAGGGTCAAACAGGATCAGCAGGGTCAGGTTGAGCAGCATCAGGATCCCCAGGCTCAACAGTCCGCCGCCGAGACGCACGTCGGCGATGTCAATCAGCTTGAACAGGGCGACCAGCAGGCTGACGATGTAGACCTCCAGCATGGCCCAGTGACGAAACACCTCCACCGCCTTCAGGGTCGGTGCCAGTATGTGCCAGCGTTTGGCGAGGCCCGAGGCCAGCGCAAAGATCCCGAGCAGCAAGCCCACCGGCGCCAGCACGGCGCACCAGAACACCAGTCCCGCCACCCAGATCTCGTGCTCGAGCAGCAGCACCATGATGCCCTTGAGCAGGTTGGCGTCCGAGTTGACGCCAGCCAGGCGCAGGTAGATCAGCGGTTCGAAGAAGGCGGATGGGAGCAACAGGAAGCCGGTGATAGTCAGCGCCATCAATTGGGAAGGGCGAAATGCATAGCGCCCGTACAGATGCTGGTGACAGCGGGGGCAGTGGGCGTGGCGCCTCAGCGGCAATAACTTGCGTTCGATCAGCAAGTCGCAAGCCGGGCAGACGATCACGGGATTGAGATCCGACATTACGATTCAACCTGTTGAAGGAATTGGTGAAATTTACCCTAAAACCCGCGTCCTGTCTTGCCTGGCGGGGGCATGCCACGAAAGTATGATTGACGTTAACGTAAACGTGATATTAGATGGTCTCACCAGACAAGTGAAAGGAGTCATGATGTCCAGCCTTACCCCCTCGGCAGGCCTGCGTTTTCGCACCGCCCTCGCCAACGAACGCCCCCTGCAGATCGTCGGCACCATCAATGCCTACATGGCGCTGATGGCGGAGCGCAGCGGCTTTCAGGCCATTTATCTGTCAGGCGCCGGCGTTGCCAACGCCTCCTATGGCCTGCCGGATCTCGGTATGACCTCCCTCAACGACGTACTGATCGACGCCGAGCGCATCACTGCCGCTACCCGTGTGCCGTTGCTGGTCGACATCGACACCGGCTGGGGCGGGGCGTTCAACATCGCCCGCACCGTGCGCGCCTTCGAGCGGGCCGGAGTGGCCGCCGTGCACATGGAAGATCAGGTGGCCCAGAAGCGCTGTGGCCACCGCCCCAACAAGGCGGTGGTCTCGCAGGAGGAGATGTGCGATCGCATCAAGGCGGCGGTGGATGCCCGCGAGAATGGCGAGTTCGTCATCATGGCTCGCACCGACGCGCTGGCAGTGGAGGGGATTGGGCCGGCGCTGGAGCGCGCCGCCGCCTACGTGGCCGCCGGGGCCGACATGATCTTCGCCGAGGCGGTGACCGAGCTCGGTCAGTATGACCTGTTCAAGCAGGCGGCCGGGGTGCCCATTCTCGCCAACATGACCGAATTCGGCAAAACCGAGCTGTTCGACAAGGAGGCGCTCGCCGCCCACGGCGTCGACATGGTGCTCTATCCCTTGAGTGCCAGCCGGGCGGCCAATCAGGCGGCCCTCAACGTCTATCAGCACCTTCGCCAGGATGGCCATCAGCGGGCCGTCGTCGACACCATGCAGACCCGGGAGTCGCTCTACGACTTCCTCGGTTATCACCACTACGAGCAGACGCTGGACCGTCTGTTTACATCCAGGGACTAGGAGGAAAGGCAATGGGACAGCAAAAACCGTTGGGTGGCGCCGGCCTGCGTGGCCAGAGCGCAGGGGAGACCAGCATTTGCACCGTGGGCAAGAGCGGCACCGGGCTTACCTATCGCGGCTATGACATCCAGGAGCTGGCCGACGGTGCCCAGTTCGAAGAGGTCGCCTACCTGCTGCTCAAGGGCGAGCTGCCGGACGAGCAGCAGCTCGAGGATTACAAGCGGACGCTGCGCGGCCTGCGTACCCTGCCTGCCGCCCTGCTGGAGGTGCTCGAGCGCATTCCCGCCGACGCCCATCCCATGGATGTGCTGCGCACCGGCTGCTCCATGCTCGGCGATCTGGAGCCGGAAGATGGCTTCGAGCACGAGCACGAGGTGGCGGATCGGCTGCTGGCCGCCTTCCCGGGCATTCTCCTCTATTGGTACAAGTTCAGCCACGACGGGGTACGCATCGCCCTCGACACCGACGAGGAGTGCATCGGTGGCCACTTCCTGGCGCTGCTGCACCAGAAGGCGCCGAGCGAACTGGAGCGCCGGGTGATGCACGTCTCCCTCATTCTCTACGCCGAGCATGAGTTCAACGCCTCCACCTTCGCGGCGCGGGTCTGCGCCTCGACGCTCTCTGACATGTTCTCCTGCGTCACCGCGGCCATCGGCACCCTGCGCGGCCCGCTGCACGGCGGCGCCAACGAGGCCGCCATGGCGATGATCGAACCCTGGCAGGATGAGGCCCAGGCGCGGCGCGAGCTGCTGGCCAAGCTGGCGACCAAGGAGAAGATCATGGGCTTTGGCCACGCCGTCTATCGCACCTCGGATCCGCGCAACGTCATCATCAAGGGGTGGTCGGCCAAGCTGGCCGAGGCAGTGGGCGATGACCGGCTCTACCGCGTCTCCTGCGAGGCGGAGAAGGTGATGTGGGAAGAAAAAGAGCTCTTCCCCAACGCCGACTTCTTCCACGCCAGCGCCTATCACTACATGGGGATCCCGACCAAGCTGTTCACCCCCATCTTCGTCTGTTCGCGGGTCACCGGCTGGTGCGCCCACGTGATGGAGCAGCGCGAACACAACCGGATCATCCGCCCGAGCGCCGATTATGTCGGCCCGGCGCCCCGTCATTTCGTCTCGCTGCAGCAGCGATAAACATGGGCGGCCCTGTCACTCCCTTGCCTCACCCGACCCCGGCAGCACCGGGGTCGATGCACGCAGACGAGCGGGCAGGGCGCCGTTTCATCACCCTGTTTCATTCACAACAACGATAAGGAAGTCACGATGTCCGCCAACGTCGACGTCAACCACAGACCAGACCCTGATCAGGTGCTGGTCGATATTGCCGATTACGTCTGCAATCACCCCATCACCAGCCAGGCCGCCCTCGATACCGCCCGTTACTGCCTGATGGATACCCTGGGCTGTGGCCTGCTGGCCCTGCGTTTTCCCGAGTGCACCAAGCACCTTGGTCCCATCGTACCGGGCACCGTCGTGCCCTGCGGGGCCCGGGTACCCGGCACCCAGCTCTGCCTCGACCCGGTCAAGGCGGCCTGGGATATCGGTGCCATCATCCGCTGGCTCGATTACAACGACACCTGGCTGGCCGCCGAGTGGGGTCACCCCTCCGACAACCTGGGTGGCATCCTCGCCACCGCCGACTGGCTCTCCCGTACCCGGGTGGCCGAAGGCAAGGCGCCGCTCACCATGAACGATGTGCTGACGGCCATGGTGAAGGCCCATGAGATTCAGGGGGTGCTGGCGCTCGAAAACTCCTTCAACCGGGTCGGTCTCGATCACGTGGTGCTGGTGAAGGTTGCCAGTACCGCCGTGGTGACCCACATGCTGGGTGGCAGCCGCGATCAGGTGATCGATGCGGTCTCCCAGGCCTGGGTCGATGGCCAGAGCCTGCGTACCTACCGTCATGCGCCCAATGCGGGTTCTCGCAAGAGCTGGGCGGCGGGGGATGCCACCTCCCGGGCGGTGCGCCTCGCCCTTATCACCATGAGCGGCGAGATGGGTTATCCCGGCGTGCTGAGCGCCCCCAAGTGGGGCTTCTATGACGTGCTGTTCAAGGGCAACCAGTTCGCCCTGCATCAGGGGTACGGCAGCTATGTGATGGAGAACGTGCTGTTCAAGATCTCCTATCCCGCCGAGTTCCACGCCCAGACCGCGGTGGAGTGCGCCATGAAGCTGCACGAGCAGGTGAAGGGACGCCTTGACGAGATTGACCGCATCGAGCTCACCACCCATGAGTCGGCCATTCGCATCATCAGCAAGGTCGGCGCCCTCAACAACCCGGCCGATAGGGATCACTGCCTGCAGTACATGGTGGCGGTGCCGCTCATCTTCGGGCGCCTCATCGCCGAGGATTACGAGGACGCCGTGTCCGCCGATCCCCGCATCGATGGGCTGCGAGCCAAGATGGTGGTGCAGGAGGACAAGCGCTACAGCCGCGAGTATCTGGAAGCGGACAAGCGCTCCATTGCCAACGCCATCCAGGTCTTCTTCAAGGACGGCACCCACACCGCCAAGGTGGAGGTGGAGTACCCGGTCGGTCATCGTCGCCGCCGCGAAGAGGGGATCCCGCTGCTGGTAGAGAAGTTCCGCCACAACCTGGCCACCCGCTTCCCGGCCAAACGGTCCGAGGCGATCCTGGCCCTCTGCCAGGATGGCAAGCAACTGGCCGCCACCCCGGTGCACGCCTTCATGGATCTGCTGGTGATCTGACCGCTCGCCTATCGGCACACAGCAATAAACAAAAAGCGGGCCACTCGGCCCGCTTTGTCATGTCTGCCCGCATGGCTCCCTGGGTCAATCCAGTACTGTGTCGTCGCCCGCCAGCAGTGCCTGCATGATGGCCGTCTCGCGGTTGGCGATGGTCTCGAGAAACTCGTTGGCCCGCCCCATGTGGCGACACACCCGGTAACCCCGTTCGACAAAGGTAAAGAGCTCGCCCAGTCCCGCCAGATGAGCCGGCCCGGAGATCAGCTTCAAGGTCGCCCCGAGCAGCGGCTTTCTGGCCAGCCGATCCAGGGTCATCCCCAGTTCGTTGACCAATTGCAACTGATGACGGCGACGCGCTTCTTCCCCGACCTCCTGATAGGCGAGGGCATAGGCCTTGGCGTTCAGTCGCGCCATGCGGCCGCTGCGACGCAGCGCCACCACCATCAGGTAGTCGAGCTCCTCGGAGAGGGCATCGAGTTCAATGGCCTGCGCCAGCACCTTGAGACCGGATTCCGGCAACAACCGCTCGGCGGTCGGCATCACCCGCATCACGTCCGCGTCCCGGCGGGCGCAATCTCCCGGCCCGTAGAGATCGGTCAGGAAGAACTGCGCGGCCGGCCCATAGCGCTTGCTCTCCAGCAGATCGCGGTGGGTGCGCCCCAGCCGATCGGCCTGCCATTGGCGCAATGCGTCCCTGTCTTGCTGATCCTGCGGATGGGTGCGCATCTGCTCGCGCAGCGCGGCTACCCGGTTGAGCTGGCGATAGAGTCGCGCCAGGGTACTCTCTTCATCCGGTTGCGGGTCATCGAATGGTTGTTGCTGTTGGGTCATCTGCTGCTCTCTTGACCTGTTTCCAATGGCCTGTCACGGATAGACATGACGACAGGCGGCGCCTTGCCGAGGCTCGTCACGTGTTGCCGGCCCAGTGTAACGCGGCGGCAGCCCAGGCGGAATCAATGGAGCTTTTACTCAACAGGCTTTGTTAAGTGAGTCCCAAAAATGTTGCAAATGGCTTTCACTTGTTTGATTCATGTGTTTAATATCAATAAATGTTGTCATCGCTCAGAGAGTTAGCATGTTTCTATATGATCCCCTTGCCGGCAGCAGCCTGTCGACCATCCAGGTCAGCCGCCAACACCCGCTGGGCCTCGCCGGTGCCAGACTGGCCGCCGAAGCCATCGCCCAGGACATGAGCGAGGAGTACGAACTCGACTGCGAGTGGGAAGACGAGGAGGAGACCCGCTTGCTGTTTCGTGGCGCCGGGGTCAACGGCTCTTTGTTCCTCACCGACGAAACCCTGTCGCTGGAGGTACGCCTCGGCCTGATGCTGTTGCCGGTGCGCAGCGTGCTGGAGCAGGAGATCCTCGAATACGTCGATCAGCGCCTGCCTTGCCCAACTCGGCGCTGATGGGGCTAATAAATACTGATCCAGCGCAATAAACAATCATGAAATAACCGATTCCACTATCGTTACCCGGCCTGACATTTATTATTAAAAGGGCCAAACACACTTTGTTTTTTATTTTAAGAGGCATGAAAATTGCCTCCATTTTTGTCATGAAACATCATCTTGAATTAATCGCCGTGCAGTTTCACCAACATATAAGTGCTATTTGTTCATTCATTCCTGATCAAGCCAATTCATGAAACGGCAGGGGACAAATAACGCGAAACGATAGGGATAATACATGTCTGTGTGTGAACTCATCTCCTGTGTCGATACCGCCTGGCTGCGGATGGACCGGCCCAACAACTTGATGCAGATCGTCGGCGTGCTGATGTTCGACGGTCAGCTGGATGAAGCCATCTTGCGGGAGAGCCTGCTGCACACAGTTCGGGTACAGCCGCGCTTCGGGCAGAAGGCCTGCCTGGAAGGGGGCGAATACTACTGGCGCACCGATCCCGACTTTGACCTCGACCTGCACCTCAAGCGGGTGATCCTGCCAGGCAAGGCCGGCAAGGCGGAGTTGGAGCGGCTGGTGGCCGATTTTGCCTCCACTCCGCTCAACCACCAGCGCCCGCTGTGGGAGATGCACCTGATGGATACTTCTCTGGGCGGCCAGGCGCTGGTGGTGCGTTTTCACCACGCCATGGGGGACGGCTTCTCCCTGGTGCGGGCCATGCTGACCATGATGGACGAGAGCCCGGTGGCGCCCCCCAGGCCACAACCCGAGCCGGTGGCCAATGACGACGGCGACGAGGAGCACGATCAGCAGGGCAGTCGCCTGTTGCGGGCCGGCCTCAAGCTGACCGGCGCCCTCTGGTCCAAGTACGTCGAGGTGCTGACCCATCCCACCAAGGCGATGGACTACCTCAAGACCAGTCGGGACGTGACCGCCGAGCTTTACACCATCGCCACCCTCTCCGACGACGCCAATACCCGGCTCAAAGGGGAGACCGGCAGCACCAAGCGGGTAGCCTGGTCAGAACAGATCCCGTTGCCGGACGTGAAGGCGGTGGGGCGAGTGCTCGGCTGCTCGGTCAACGATCTGCTGATCGCCGCCACCGCCGGCGCCTTTCGCCACTACCTGCTGGAGCAGGGCGACCAGACCGACATCGACATCCGGGCGCTGGTACCGGTCAACATGCGCGCCCCGGACGACAAGGGGGCGCTGGGCAATCGCTTTGGGCTGGTGGCGCTGGATCTGCCCCTCAACATCGAGCACCCGCTGCAACGGCTCTATGCGGTGCGGGATCGGATGCAGGCGCTCAAGTCCTCCCTGCAGCCGGCGGTGGTGCTCAACTTGCTGGAAGTGATGGGCATGGCGCCCAAGGCGGTGCAGCAGCAGGCCATCGACATCCTCTCGGCCAAGGCCAGCGCGGTCATCACCAACGTGCCGGGCCCGCAGCAGACCCTCTATCTGGCCGGCGCCCGCCTGCGTCAGCCGCTGTTCTGGGTGCCCCAGGCCGGCGACATCGCGGTCGGCGTCTCCATTCTCTCCTATGACAACAAGGTGCAGCTTGGCCTCATCACCGACAAGAAGCGGGTGCCGGACCCGGATCTCATCGTCGAGCGCTTCGCCGTGGAGTTTGAGCAGTTGCTGCTGCTGGTGTTGATGGAACCTGACCTGATCTACGATCCCGACATGCTGGATCAACTGCTGCACGGCTGACCGCGCCACTCCTGCAAGACGAGGAGCCGGCAAGAAAAGAAGTCTAAAAGAGAAGAGGCCAACCCAGGGGGTTGGCCTCTTTCATTGTGGCAATGGCACCTTACTCGTCCGCCAGCTCCTCGCGGGCGGCTTCCACGTCGAGCCGCTCCATGGCATCCAGCGGCTCGCACGCGGCGGCCTCGCCGTAGAGCGACTCGGCGGCCGCCATCTTGCTCTTGCCGTGCATCATCACCATGGCGTTGGCGTACTCCATGCGGGCGATGGCGGAGTGGGGGATGATGGCCAGCGCCGCCTTGAAGTGACGCTCGGACTCATCCTTCTTGGCGCCGTAGGTGATGCCACCGATCATGGCGCCCAGCTTGTCGATGATCTCCGCATGCCAGGCACCGAAGGCGATATGAGCCTCTGCGTGGTCAGGTTCAAGGGTCAGCGCCTGCTCCAGGCTGCTCTTGATCTTGTCACCGATGCCGATGGAGAGCGCCTTGGAGACCGAGATCACCTGGCTGTAACGACCCAGCGCCAGGGCGTGGAAGTACCAGGCGTTGACGTTGCCAGGCTGGCGCTTTTGCAGCTTCTCGGCGTTGCTGGCGGCCAGCTCGAACGCTTCGCGCTTGGCATACTTGTCATCCAGCAGGTAGCTGGCGTGGATCACCAGCGCCTTGTTCGCCACGTTGAGGCCCTCCTCGCCGGCGCCCAGCCCCAGAGTGACGGCGCGGGCGAAATCACCGGCGTGATAAGCGCGCCAGGCTTCCTGCACTTGTTCATCTTCGGGCCAGGGTTCGGCATCCCCCTGGTGTAGCCGCTCCCAATGCTGCGCAAGGCGCTCCCCGGCATAGTCATAGGCCGCATCCGGCCAGGGGAAGGGGGTGAAATCGGACAATTTGGGCTGTGAAGTGGTCATATGATTCTCCCTGTTAAAAACACAATCAAATACACGATGCTGTCAGCTCGCCGTGGTGGCGGGCTGATAATGGGTGGCGATGGCATCCAGATCGGCGCGGGCATCGGCGCGCAGCCGGGGGGCCACCAGCTGCATCACCTGAAACACCCCGAGCGCGATGTCGGCATCGGCCCGCGGATGCAGCGCCCGCTGGTAGGAGATCCAGAAGGTTCCGACCAGCGCGATGTTGGCGGCCAGCGCCGTCACCTGCGTCTCGTCGCCTTGCAGCAGGCCGCTGCGCCAGAGGCTGTGACAGATGGCGGCGGCGGTCTGCTCCTTGCGCCGCAGCAGGGCCGAGAAGCGCAGCTCCACCTTGTGGTTGCCGCTCATCAGGGTGCTGATGTCGTAGTAGAAAAAACGGTACTTCCAGATGAGTTCGAACATCAGGTGCAAGAAGAACCAGATGTCCTCCGCCTCGTTCAACGGCGGGGTAATGGTATCGAGCAGGTGGGCCATATCCTGTTCGAACTCGCCAAACAGGGCGTTGACGATCTCCTCCTTGTTGTGAAAGTGGTAATAGAGGTTGCCCTGACTCATCTCCAGCTCGGCCGCGATGGCGGAGGTGGTGACGGTCGGCTCGCCCAGCAGGTTGAACTGGGCGAGGGCGGTGGCCAGGATGCGATCCCGCGTGCGCCGCTTGGGTTTGCAGTCCATGCTACTCCTTCGATTGCCGGCGACCCTTGCCGCCATAGCGGCGGGTCAGCCAGTGCTGCAGCTGGGTCAAAGAGGCATCCAGCGCCGCCACCGAGCCGGTGCCCGGGGTCAGCAGGGAACGCTGTTCATCGGCCAGCGCGCCCAGATCCAGTTCCAGCCCATGTCTGGCGAGGATGGGGCCAAGCTCGGCCCGTCGCTGCCACAGATCCTGGCGGGTATGCTGGAAGGCGTGCTCGCACAGATGGCGCCGATCCCGGTAACTGAACACATTGGTAAAGAACATCTCGCCGTCGGCCGACGAGGGTTCGAACAGCAGGGCATCCGCCTCCGGATATTGGTGCTTGTAGCGATCCATTCCCACGTGCATGCGCGAGTGGATGATGGCGCGAAACGTCTGGGCCAGCACCACCGGCAGACCGCGGTCCACCAGCTTGGCGGGGTGTTCGCTGGCCAGTCCCGCATCAAAGGGCACCAGCGGATTGATGCAAAACACCAGGTCGGCCCCCTCCTGCAGCGCCACCGAGGCGTGCAGCGTCTTGATCAGCGCCCCGTCCACGTAGTAGCGGCCATCGATGAGCGAGGGCGGGAACAAGCCGGGCAGGGCGGCCGAGGCCTGCACCGCGGCGGAGATGGGCACCTGGTCCAGCCCAGGGCTGCCGAAGGCCACCGCGCGGCCGGTATCGAGCTCGGTGGCGATGACGAACAGCCGGCTGGCAAGCTCACGAAAGTCGTTGCTGCGACCGGGGCGGGAGAAAAACTGGGTGAGGATCCGATCCACCCCGCGGCTGTCGAACATGCCGGTCGGGATCGCTCGGGACAACCCCTGCAACGAGCCGAGCAGGCTCTTGTTCCAGGGAGAGGAGAGATAGTCGGCCAGACAGGTCAGCACCAGCGGCGGCAGCGAGGTGAGCCGGTCAAAATATTCCCCGAAGGCGGGACGCAGCAGGGTGGAGGGGTCGAAGAACTCGCCGGTGTCATCGCTTAACAGGATCCGCACCAGCTTGTCCGGCGAGATGCCGTTGGCCAGCGCCGAGGCGATCACCGCCCCCGAGCTCACCCCCACATAGATATCGGCCTGCTCGAAACGCAGCCCCTTGATGCTGTCGGCCAGGGCGGCGCAGGCTCCGATCTCGTAGATCCCCCCCAGAGGTCCCCCTCCGGCGAGGGCAACCGCAATCGTGCTCATGATTTGCCTCCCTTCTCATGCAAAACCGGCCCAGCAGAGGGCATGGGCCGGTGGATCATTACGCAATCAGAACAAGCCGGTCAGTGGATCAGAAGAGCGTGGTTTCACTCTTCTCCTTGACCTCTTTGGCCACGCTCTCCACTTCCGTTGCCAGTGCTTTCACCTCTTCCTTCACCTTGGCGATGGGGGCGGCGGCTTTCTTGACCGGCGGCTTTTTGGCTGCAACCGGTTTTTTGGCAGCGGCGGCGGCAGGCTTGGCCTCGTCAGCCGGAGCAACGTCATCCAGATCCTGGGCATCGATCAGCTGCTGTACCACCTCGGTCAGCTCGGCCATGCGCTTGGAGAGCTTGTCGATGTCCTTGCGGGTCGGGATGCCGAGGCTGGCGACGGCGCGGGCCACGCGATCCTCGAACACCTGCTCCAGACGTCCCCAGGTACCGGCAGTCTTGTCGGTCATGGCAGCGATCTTCTCGTCTGCGCTCTGGCGGGTACGGGTTTGCAGGGCTTCCCCTTCCTGCACCAGGGCTTCGAAGATTTTACCGCCTTCTTCCTGGGCTTTGGCATAGGCACCCAGACCCGCCAACCAGATCTGCTGGGTGGACTCCTTGATGGTGGAGGTGAGTTGGTTGTCGGTCACCGAACTTGCCAGTGCTTTCAATTTTTTGGCCATGACAATCTCCTTGCTCGTGATATAGATGATGGTAATGACAACAACCTTGATATATTCGTTGTGGCATTACTTGGCTTTCATCCTCAGTCTATGGAGAAAAAATAGAGGGTTCTACCTAATAACGGAACAAGCAACCCTGGTAATTTTGGTCTGGGTCACGAAGAATGATATTCGAATGAATATTTTGCGTTAAAGCGTGATATATCTAACAGCAACTAACAGCCCAATCAGTAAGGGATATAAATACCATGGACTATTTCATCACGGGGGGCAGCGGCTTTATCGGTCGCCGGCTGATTAAAAAAGTGCTGCAGCGCCCGAATAGCCGGGTGCATTTCTTGATGCGTGCCGCCCATCTCGATCGGGTACCCGATCTGCTGGCCTACTGGGGGGTTGAGGCGGATCGCGCCATCCCCGTGGTCGGCGACATGACCCACCCGCTGCTCGGAGTGGGCAGTGCCGAGCTGGAGCCTCTCATCGGCAAAGTCGACCACTTCCTGCATCTCGCCGCCATCTACGATCTCAACGCCAAGGCGGGCATTCAGCAGCAGGTCAATGCCGAAGGCACCCGTCAGGCCCTGCAACTGGCCGAGCGACTCCAGGCCCGCTGCTTCCATCACTGCAGCTCCATCGCGGTGGCCGGTCTGTTCGACGGACTGTTTCGGGAAGACATGTTCGATGAAGCCGAACACCTCGACATGCCCTATTTCCAGACCAAACACGAGGCCGAAGGGATCGTGCGCAAGGAGAGCACGCTGCCCTGGCGCATCTATCGACCCGGTATCGTGGTCGGTGATGCCAACACCGGCGAGATGGACAAGGTGGACGGCCCCTACTACTTCTTCAAGACCATCCAGAAGCTGCGCCGCATGCTGCCGCCCTGGATGCCCGCCATCGGGGTCGAAGGGGGGCGCATCAACCTGGTGCCGGTCAACTTCGTGGTGGATGCCATCGATCACATCGCCCACCTGGAAGGGGAGGACAACAAGGCGTTCCACCTGACCGATTCCCATCCCATGCGGGTCGGCGACATGCTGAGTACCTTCTCCCGCGCAGCCCATGCCCCCGAGCCGGCCATTCGCATCAATGCCGCCCTGTTCAGCTTCATTCCCCGCCATCTGATGACCATGCTGATGGCGCTGACGCCGGTGCGGCGCATTCGCGATGCGGCGATTGCCGATCTGGGGCTGCCCAAGGACATCTTCCGGCTCATCAACTATCCCACCCGCTTCGACAACCGCGAAACCCAGCGGGTACTGAAGGGGACCGGCATCGAAGTGCCGCCGCTGCACAGCTATGCCTGGCGACTGTGGGATTACTGGGAGCGCCACCTCGATCCCGAGCTGTTCATCGATCGTACCCTGCGCGGCCGGGTCGAGGGCAAGGTGGTGCTGATCACCGGCGCCACCTCCGGCATCGGCAAGGCCACGGCGAGAAAGCTGGCCGAGGCGGGGGCCAAGGTACTGACCATCGCCCGGGACGAGCACAAGATTGCCGAGACCCAGGCCGAGTTTGCCGAGCTGGGATTGACCCTGCAGGTCTATCAGGGGGATCTGGCCGATCTCGCCCAAGGGGAGGCGATCACCCGCCAGATCGTGGCCGAGCATGGCGGGGTGGACATCCTCATCAACAATGCCGGTCGCTCCATCCGCCGCGCCATCGAGGACTCTTTCGATCGCTTCCACGATCTCGAACGCACCATGCAGCTCAACTACTTCGGCACCCTCAAGGTGATCATGGGACTGCTGCCCACCATGATCGAGAAGAAGAAGGGCCACATCATCAACATCTCCTCCATCGGGGTGCTGACCAATGCGCCGCGCTTCTCCGCCTACGTCGCCTCGAAATCGGCGCTCGATGCCTGGGTGCGCACCGCCGCCTCCGAGTTTGCCGACAAGGGGGTCAACTTCTCCATCATCAACATGCCGCTGGTGAAGACCCCCATGGTGGCGCCCACCAAGGTGTATGAGCAGGTGCCCATGATGACACCGGAAGAGGCCGCCGACCTGGTGTGCGACACCATCATCAACAAGCATGTGCGACTGGCTACCCGGCTCGGGGTGTTCGGCCAGGTGATCCATGCCCTGGCGCCGCGAGTGGCCCAGGTGATCATGAACACCAGCTTCCGCACCTTCTCCGATCCCAAGGAGGGCAACGAGTCCAAGGCCTCGGCGGATCAGATGGCGGTCTCCACCCTGATCAAGGGGATCCACTTCTAGGGGGACGACAGCGAACTGAGGTAGCAAAAACGGAAAGGGCCTGAGCAATCAGGCCCTTTTCATTTGCGGCTGCGGGCGGGAGAGCAGGGTTAACAACAAGGCCGTGGTACGGCGGGAGTAGAGCAGGGAGAGGTGGCCAAGGGCGGCGAGCTCCACGTCCTCCATCCCATCCAGTCGCTGGCGGGACTGGGGCAGCACGAAGTTGTCGTGGCTGGTGCGCACCGAGACCCCGGGCACGCAGAGCGGCACGGTGGCAAAGCGCAGCAACCAGCCGGAGCCGGGCTCCATCTCGCGGGCATTGTCGCCCAGCCCCAGAGTCGCCAGCTGGCTGCCCTGATGGGGGGTGGCCAGGGTGATGAGCTGCGCCACCTTGTCACCACCCGCCACCGCTAGATAGTCGCGGCACACCAGGCCACCCATGCTGTGGCCGATCAGCACCAGCTGCGACGCACCGGTGGCGACCAACACCTCGTCGATGCGATTGGCCAACAGCGGCACCATGTCGTCGAGATGGCCGAAGGGAGGGGTCAGGGTGACGGTCGCCACCGTGTGGCCGGCTGCCTCCAGCCTGGCTCGTTGCACCCGCCAGATGCCGCGACTGCAGCCATAGCCGTGGATCAGCAGCAGGGGCAGGGGGGAGGGCGTCAGCCTGTCTGGCGCCATCAGCCAGCGCTCGAACGGCAGCAACCAGGTGAAGGTCAGCAGGTAGGCGGCTATCTCCCGTCCCACCATGGGCAACCATTCTCGCCAGCCGATGGCAGGCACCGGGTAGAAGCGGGAAAAGCCCCAGGTCAGCAGCACCACCAGGGTGCGCAGCCCCAACAGGGCCACCACCACAAACAGGATGGAGAGCGGTAGCGAGAGGCCGATGACCAGATGGGCGATGCCCCCAAGGAGCGTCACCTCAACCAGCAGCAGGATCAGTAGTTGCTTTGTGATCGTCATGGCCCAATCATCCGACCAGTTTGGCATGGAAGTCAAATGACCCTTTCATCAATGTGATGACAGGCGCGCAATCACCCGTCGGCGCGGCAATAAAACACTTCTGCATGGGGGTTATTTGCAATACTGTATATCCATACATATACTTGTAATCACTATCAGAAGGAGGACGCCGCTATGGCCGTTGAGATCAAATATGTTGTGGTGCGTGGGGGAGTGGAGAAGATGACCTTTGCCAGCAAGAAAGAGGCCGATGCCTATGACAAGCTGCTGGACACTGCCGATGAGTTGATGCATTTGCTGGCGGGCGCGCCCGTTCGCCTTGAACCGGATCAGCAAGAGAGCCTGGCCTTCTACCTGGCCGAGCAGCGCGATCTGCTGCAAAACGTGCTGCGCGGGGCCAAGGGGCAGGGGAGCGGCAAGTCGGAGCCGCAGGAAGAGCAGAGTGACGCAGGCAAGCCAAAAGACAAATCCCTCAAGCGTGTAGCGTGAGGACGATATGGGGGAGGCTGCCCATCACAGGATGAAAACAGCCTCAATTTATGCATTGATGAGAATTTTAAAGCATTTATATGGATATTTACCCCGAGAAATTTCCAACAAAGGTGCATATCCATTGAATAAACACACTATGCAGCATCAGCTGTTGATAGCGGTGCTGTTCGCTACACAGCATCGACGTTCCAGTCCCACGTGATGCCGATAACCCCATTTATCGGCATCACCATCACGCAAGCCCCGAGCCGAGTCTCTCATCCACAAGCATCATCATGACCACTATGTTACTTCCACCCGCCATGCCGCTGTTCGATGGTCTGGCCTACCTGGAGGCGGGCAACCCCCAGATCAATCAATATCTTGCCAACCTCAGCCTCAACGATGTGCCCGATGCCGGGTTGGTCTACGAACTCGCCGTCGACTGGCTGCTGGAGCAGCGCAACAGCGAGAACAACTACAAAACCTATCGCAGCGAGCTGACCACGTTTTTGCACTGGTGCTTCGGCGAAATGCGCATCAGTCCCAAGGATCTGACCCGGCGCATCATGATGCGCTATCTCGATTACTGCCAGACGCCGCCGGCGGCCCTGATCGCCTATCGCAACGTAGCCCAGTTCGTGCTCGACAAGGAGTGGGGAGAACGACTGCCGAATCCCCAATGGCGACCCTTCCTTGGCAAGCGGGAGCTGGGCCGCGAGTTGCCGTACCGCCTCAGCGAACAGGCTATGAAGACCAAGCTCGCCATTCTGTCTGCCTTCTTCCAGTTCTTGATCCAGGAGGAGTACATGGACCGCAACCCGGCGCTGTTACTGCAACGGGTGAAGCGCTCAATGCAGCAGGAGCCGGACGACCATGGCCAGGCCTTCAGCGAGCTGCAGTGGTCCTATGTGATGCAGGCGGCCGACCTGCTGGCGGCCGAATCACCAGAGCAGCACGAGCGCAGCCGCTTCCTGATAAGCCTGATGTACGCCTGTTACCTGCGGATCTCGGAAGTGGCGGCAAGGCCAGGGTTTACCCCCGTCATGGGGCAGTTCCGCCGTGATGGTAAAACCGGTGTCTGGGGCTATTTCATTCCCCGCAGCAAAGGTGGCAAGCGCCGCACCGTGGCGGTCTCCCATGCCTTGCTCGAGGCCCTCAAACGCTATCGGACGTTTCTCGGTCTCTCACAATTACCGGCGCCCGATGAGCAGACTCCACTGTTTGTGCGCCACAAGGCTGCGGCACATGGCCGGGAACAAGGTGAGCTCAACGCCAACCTCGGGATCCGCCAGCTGCGTGACCTGGTGATGAGCGTCATCCAGACCGCCGCCGAGTTGGCAGAAAAAGATGGGTTTGTGCAGGACGGCGCCGAGATGCGCAATCTGACACCGCACTCCATTCGTCATACCGGTATCACTCACGATATCAATCTCAACGGGCGGCCGTTATCACATGTGCAAGCCGATGCCGGCCACGACAGCATCGACACCACCTCCAAGTACCTGCACACCGGCAACAGCGAGCGCCATGAAAGTGCCAATCATAAACCGCTGGATCGGTTGCACGACTAGGCCTTTAAAAATGAGAGATAACGAAGAGACAAGTTCAGGAGCACGGCTGTGATGACCGGCGTTTTTTAACCGGCCTCATTCCGGATTCTTCCACGACTCAATACCGCGCATAATGCCGTGTTTAGTTAAATGCCCATCTGAAACCTGCCGATAAGCCAGCCCACGCAATTTTGCTGGTTTATCAGGTATTTACTTGGATGGAACGAGAGTTGACCAAAAACTTCATTTTTCGTTGGTTTGAGTGCGGTTTATCAATTGAAGAGACGGCCAATCTTTGTTTTGTTTCTGTGAGGCAGGTCACGTATTGGGATAAGGGCAAAGAGATCCCGCCTGCTTATAAACGGCTTATGCGTATGGCTTCGGGTAGGGAGTTGCCCACTATCTGGAAGGAATGGGAAGGCTGGCGGATGAAGAATGATTGCCTTGTCTCACCGGCAGGAGTCACCTACGACAGGCGAAGGCTGGAGGCCATAGCCATCATCCAAGCGGAGAGATCAGAGCGACAGATGGCCGCTTTCTACTGGAGGAAAAAAATAGGCACCAGATAAAGAAGGGGGCCACGGCCCCCTTCTTGTAAGCATATATCACAAGGTAAATGGTAAAATCAATTCAAAAAAAGCATCCTCGCTGAATACCTTATTCTTTTTATCTGCTTGAACGATCATCCAATCTACTTTTGGGAATGTCTTAGTTTTCCAATGCAAATAAAACACAACTGGCTCTTTAAAGTTGTCTGGGTTATCGACTGTGACTTGGAGGATTCCAGTAGAATAATCA
Organism: Aeromonas sp. CD; assembly: GCF_033349375.1. NCBI lineage: Bacteria > Pseudomonadati > Pseudomonadota > Gammaproteobacteria > Aeromonadales > Aeromonadaceae > Aeromonas > Aeromonas sp. CD. The sequence goes on along the minus strand of NZ_CP137631.1, from coordinate 2,410,707 downwards.
TCATTCACGAAGCTATGCGGCTCGATTCGAATAGACCGCGTCTCACAACACAGCGTTAGGATTGAGGTTGTATGTTCCTCACCGTCAATATCGAGCAAAAAACCATCAACTCTCGAAGCTACAAGCGAATCTTGAAACCACAAATTAATGGTTTCGAGTAGTTTAAACGTATCTTCAAGAAAATCCTTTTTCAGCTTATCTAAAGCTATTTTTTCGAATTTTCTCCGATTAACAGAGCTTTTTAAGTCACTGAAAAACTTGCTTTTATGGCTAAACATAACACTCCCTTTTTGTAAGCGCCTAACTAGCTCCATCTACTGGCTAACAGGCATAACCATGAAATGGTGACTCGAATGAAGAGATTCAAGAAGTAACCAACAATTTTTCAAAGTGGAGCAAACCTAGCCATGGCTGGATACCATAAAACCAAGATACCGAATACGATGTGGGCAGAGTCTCCATATTGCACCGCGAAAGCTGGAGGCTGCGCCCCGCGTTTTAGTAAGGGTGCCCCTGCTCTTAAACACTCGCCCGAGTGGGCCTGGGCCAAGAGGTTGCGCGTATGGCCCCACCATCGAGGGTTCAAGGAAAAGCTCTCCCAAGGAGAGGGGAGGGGTAGAGGTAGAATTCCCCCCGTATTACTACACGGGGGGGGGGGGAGGGCTGAGAGGCAAACGGTGTGCAATAGTGGATTTACTTCTGCTCTGGAGAATCACTCTTAAAAACTTCCAGGACTTGCTGAGGAATAATGTATGTACCATCAAGCATATGATCAATTATTTTCATCGCCAATCGTAGCTGCTGGGAGTCATGAGCCTTTACTTCATGTGCAGCTTTATTACCCAAGATTCTTAATTTATGTAAAGTTTCAGCCCCCTCAGATGTAACTATTGACATAGCTTTTAATGAATTTATTTGCTCACTCAGCCCCTTACCACTTGCCTTCAAATCTTTACATACCGTTTCCACTATAGCTCTAATTCCTATGCCAGCTAGGACATATTGTTCATTCTCAATTGAGAATTGAGTTTCCTTATATATATCCAATATTTTAAGTGGCAGCTTATCCACATCTATAGAATTTAATCCCTCCATCCTAGCAGGATAATATTTTATTGTTTCACAGTGATACACACCTGTATTACCATTTTCATCATAAAAATAGTCCACCGACTCTGAATCAGTCAGAACTGTGCGAAATGATACGGTGTCACAACCAAGACACTGAATAATTTGGTTCTTTTCTTGCCATGAAACTTCGTTTCCGCGCCCACAATCTTGACGACCATGTTCATTATAAGAAAATATAATATTATGAAATGTATCTTTGTCGCACACCCTACATACACAAAGATGTCTATCCATATTTCCTGGAACGGATTTAAATTCCTTTTCAACTCCAGTTATATCTACCATATATTTTTCCACCCATAACGAAAGCAATCAATAAATCAAGACTATAGGCTTACAACAATATCAGAGCAATAGTGACTCATCTTAAAATTTTCCATAGCGTGCAATATTACATAAATTTGTGACTTCTCAGTCCCCACTGCGCACATATCCCCCGACGAATCGGGCCGCCACGGCCCTTGCGGGGGGTGCTTGGGGAACAGGTAACATCCGTTGACACAGTGAGTAGAGTGGTCATTAGGTTTAGCAGGAAAGGGGGTGCCACCGCCCCACAGGAGCATTCCAAAGAAGTTTCGGCGAGCCTACCACCTTCCCGACAATGGGCCTCAGAGTGTCGCCTTATAGGGGCTAACGCCCCTGGGGTCAGTGGCCGACCAGAAGAAAGGCGGCCACCGGCAGGAGAGGGGAGTTATGACCGGTCATCAGTATTTGCTGGCTTGTTGCTGCCACCCGCAAAGAGGGTGGCATTGTATTTCCGGCGCAGGGCGTCCCCCTCGGGGTCGCAGTACACGTCCACAGGTTGCCCCTGGTACTTCACCACCGCATGGCATGCACTCATTGGGTCCACCCTGGCGAGTTCCTCCGGCCAATCGTCCCTGTCGAGCGGCTGCACGTCATCGCCCTTGCGCAGCGAGAAGCAATACTCGACCCGATATTCCCCCAGGTGATCCTTTATCAGGACGTGACAGCTGATAATGAGCTGATGGCCGGCAAACGGCCCTATAGCAAGGACGCCAGCAGCAGACGCAGCAGGAGCGCCACCAGGACGTACATCAGCAACGGGCGAAGCACCCACCGCCCCAGCAGCCGGAACAGTGGCAGAAGCGGTCTCAGCGGCCTTAGCAGAAGCATCAATATATTCAGGCTTGATGAAGCCAAAGAATACGCAGAGTCCCCAAATCGCCAGAATAAACAGAATTTTAGGGTCTCGAAATATCGAGCTGCCCGCGATTGTATCCGAGACCTTACCGGTTGTAGTCGAGTCATAAAGCTTGAAAACATACTTGGGCACCTTATTAAATGGCTTGGCTTGCAGTACGTCATTCATGGACGTACCGGAGTTATCAGAGAGATGAAGCACCGTCTTATATCGACCACCAATCCCCAATATCGCCATATTGGTATGACGAATGGCCGTTTCGGCAGCAGCCCGAATTACCTGGTGCACCTTTTTGATGTTCGGAGTCGTAAATACAAAGTCCCAGTTATGATGACGGTGCATATCAAAGGCCACATCAATCGTCTCTGGCCGGCCATCTTCTTTAGCCACATCCGGCCCGCCAGGATAATCGAGCCGGTCTAAATCACTCTGTCGCCAGGAAGGCGGGAATATTCTTTGCACTTCATCGACCAGGAAGAAAACCCCCTTGGGCGCCCAATGATAAAAGCGGGCGAGGTGATCGCGTCCTTCCTGGGATTCTGTCTCGATATAGGTGACCTGGAACTCGTCAGGCACTTCCTTTCCCAATACCTCTTTGCACCGCTCCGCGGTAAAGCCGCGCACGTTGGTAACGATATGACGGCCCGCCTTGATGGCCGGTATCACATCGGTATGAATCGCTCCTGACGATTTATAGGAGCCTGGGGCGCCGTGGTGGATCTTGATAGACATGGCTTACCACCCCAACATGTTCAGTAAAAAGCGGGTCACAAAGGCTTGCGTCAATATCGACAGCCCTTTATCAACGTGCAAATAGAGCAAGATCCCCCTCATTTGAGAGGGCAGGTTATTAAAAGAGGCGGAGATCAGGTCGCTGAATTGCAGGTTAATCAGTATCTGCTTGGCAACGTCCCAGGAAAAAGTGAGCAGGAATATTTTGAACTCGACCCACTGAATAGCCAATTTAACCGTTATCCAGGCTGCAAACTGCACCGCCAGTTGATATATATCGTTGAAAAATCCGTTAAAGAAATCACTCATCCATTCCATATATCACCTCTTAGCCACAATCATCAGCGCCAGAAAATAGAAGATGAACATCATGATGGCCGCTATCATTTCCCAATATCCCTCGACCTCGGGGCAGACGGAATAAGAGCGACCAAACATCGAGAACATATCAAAACACTTGGGCACCGCCGCCGACCCGCTCAGGCTATACCGGAACATATCGACCATATCTTCTTTAATACCGTTATGGGTATTCTTGAGTTGCTCCTTATGCTCCTGGAACTGCTTATTAATGGTTTCCAGGTCAAAGAAACAGTGCGCACCACCTTTACAGAGCTGGGATGTATATTCAGACCCTGTTACATGCAGCGGATTTTCTGCAGAGCCAGGCATTTGTGAGTAATCAATGCCTGGGCCATTATTGCCATTACCATTGCTGCCATTACCTGTGCCGCCGGTGCCATCACCACCATTTGTACCGCCATTTTGCAGGGCCTCAGCAATGGCCTTAATATTGCGGTTCATTTCAATGCTATTATTTCGCATATCTTGCATGGTGTAGGAATAAAGGTTGTGCATGTCGCTGGCGGATTCATGCACTCGGCCTTTCATCGACTCGATGTCATACTGCATTGTCCGCATAAGCCCATACATGGTGTTACCACCATAATTCTGAGCAAAATCAGGCCCAAAGAAATTATCCCGCAACTCTTTCAAAACACGATACTCACCCGTGCTTTGACCAAATCCGTCTTGCGGATTAATCATGGCATTCTTTAATCCAAGGAACTCGTCATAGAACTTATGACCTAACGCCGTCTGCTCCCGAATACTGTTCTCCATGCCAACCTGACCATTATTAGTGGCCTTCATATAACGAAGAACATCTACCATTTTGCCATCAATATTTTGAGCTGATCGACTCGCACCCGCTGAGCTCGACATCAAGCTAGTAAAACCCGTTATCAAGGTATTATTCACCTGACGCAAGGCGTCCGTGGTCATTTCCTGCTTATCACCACCGACACGAATCCCGTTGGGCGGCAGATTGGGAATTACATCGCCATTATTGCCGTTATTGCCATTGCTACCGTTACCATCGCCATCCGAGCCGCCATCCCCATCGGATCCACCGCCCACCGAGCACTCCTGGCCGGTACTCTCAATCGGCCCCATGGTGCCGGCGTCTGGGAACTGCAGGCAGATACCTGGACACCCGACAAAGCAGCCTCCCTGGGAGGAACTTTCCCATTTCACGCAGAACGGCAGCACAGTAGAAATCGGCACGTTAGAAAGGCGGAGCCCGACAGGACAACCCGCCGAAGCCCCCAGCGGAAACAGCAATAAAAGCCAAGCGATGCGCACAGTACCCCCAATAAAAAAGGCGACCGGAGCCGCCTTTGTGTCATATCGAAAACGATGACCTGTAGCCTTCAACAAAGAACAGGAACCACAGCGTTCCGATGAGCAAAGACATGCTTAGGCTTTGCGCATCAGGCTGATCAGGATGCCCACGCCCACACAGGTGGCCACAACCAGCATGACCTTGGGAGAGGTTGCGGTCACGTCCGACTGGGTGGCGTCCAGGGCCTTGGCAGCGGCATCAGCAGCGGCTGTACCTTCGGCAAAGGCCGCACCGGTAGACAGGGAGCACACAGCAGCGATACAGCCATTACGGAAATAGTTTTTCATACTCGTTTATCCTCTTTTTGCACTTACGATGACACGGGCAATTGCGCCCAGTTTGAGGCCAGTGATCCAGATTAATAATCCGAAGCCAAAGGCCATCGACACAGTGGATACATCAAATTCAAACCAGCTCGATATATCCGTTAATTTGGCGTGCTCCTGGACAGTCAAGAGCACGTAATTACACGAATCCCCCTCAGCTAAGCGGGCATATCCTTCAGAGGTAATATCTAGACAAAGCATTATCGCGCCCTCGTCGTCGCTCGCTGCGCGCCCTCGCTCCTCCTCCTCGCGGCGCGGTAGTTATACCGGCTGCTTTTTGGTGGGCTGGAAACCAACAACGACGTTGCGGGTCGGATTCTGGGGATCCGCTTCCAGGACAAGATCCACTGCCACCAATTTCGGGCAGTCGGCCAGCTCTTTAATAGTGGCCGCATCGTTGCGCAGGGCTAATTGGCGCACTTCATAGCCCCAGGAGGTGATATTGCATTCCGGCTTGTTCACGTTATTAGCCACTGCCAGGTATTCCACCTGGGCAAAGTCATAGGGAACCGGCGAGCCAGATTTACGGGAGACGCCATAGCCGTGAGTAACGCGGGTAACCAAAATACCAGTCAGCAGAGACATATTATTTATCCTTTGAAGAACCATTGTTAGGTCGAAAATAATGGCAGTTCGTCCAGGTCAGGAGGAACTGGCATTCTTAACCGCGCAGGAATATCGGTTTCTTCCAGGTGCGCTGTTAATTGGTTAACAATCTTCTCAGGGGATAGCCCCTCGATGTTTGCTAACCAATTGACAAGGCGACCGGCCATTCTGGACATATTAAATACGGCGTTGTCCCTGGACGTTTTGAATTTATTCTTAAAGGTGGTCACACGTACCGGTGTTATTTCTTCCTGGCAAACCGCATCCAGCCATTTGGCAAATTGCGGATACATCCCCGCAAAATAAGGGTCAGGGTTTACCAGGACATCTAGCGGAATGACTCTGTCTTTATTGTGTAATTCGCCTTCGGCGCGTACCCAGTTTGGGAACTCGGCCGATTGCATCTGTTTGCCTTTCTCATATATCCGCGCACATTTGCCGTTGATACGGCTGCCCACGTAGAAAGAGCAACCCTTGCTCGGCACCATGCCGAAACGCTTGGCGATGCCCTTGGCCACCTCGGTGATCACGAACTCGCCCGATTCAATCTTCATCCAGGAAGGCGCACGGCCACGCTGTGGGTGAAACTCGCCGGCTTCGGCGCCGGCTATCGCGCCCTGGTAAGTGATGTGTTTGCCGCTGTAGTCATCCAGGGCAAGGTCGACCCGAGTGATGCGCAGACCTGGCACGTGAGAGATAACGGAATGCAAAGCCTGGAAATCGAGGGCCGCACAACCCACACCGGAAAAACTCACCATGCAGCCATGGTTAGCTGCACCCCAACCAATCAGCCCGCAGGGCATCCCGTCACACAGCAGGTCAGCCGAGTTGGCGTAACCGTGCAGACCGGAGCGGCGAGGGCGCATGGTAAAGCGCGGCTCGGGGATAGGGACACCGATGCGGGTATTGAGTTCTTCCAGCCACAGCTCGATCTCGTTGCAGCAGAGGGCATCCAGGAACTGGACGCCGTAGCAGTCGATAAGGTCGTTATAGGCCTCCCAATACTTGGCACCCTCGACCACCTCGAACTGGGAGAACTTGAGCAGGTCAGCGCAGACGGCTTTGAGCTCCTGGCGCATGTCGGCGCGGGACTGGTAGCCGGAGTGCAGGGCACGTTCCATCATGTCGGTCATGGAAGGCGTCAGCACCGGGGCAGGGGCCTTGGCCACCCCCTTGAGACTCAACCGCTCAGTGGCCTTGTCAAAGACCCGTGCAGGGGCAGGGGAGGCGGCAGACTGCTGGCGCTCAGCTTTGTCATAGAGGCGCTCAGTCACCTTGTCGAAGCGGGTGAGGGGAGCGAACCCGACAGGGCGCTTCCACAGATAGCGCAGGCCCTCGACCGGCTGGGCGGCAAAGGCAGCCTGAATGGCCTTGCTCTGGGTCTCGAAGCGCGGGATGGCCTTGAGCAAAGCGCCTTGCTTGGCCAGCTCGGTCATCTGGCGCAGTTCGGTCGGCGCCCAGGTAAACGACAGATAGTCGATCAGGGTTTTGTTGCCGATAACGCTATTTATCGGCATCACGGCGCTATGACCAGTCATCGAAAAACACTCCCTGGTCATAGAAGCCTTGCCATGTATCCTCGGTCACCTCGACCAGCTCAAAGGCGGTGTCGGGGTACGTCATGGACAGATAGACCCGCATCTCGTGCAGGTCGCGGAACATCTCGACCTGACCGGCCACACAGGCGGAAACATCGCCGGTGGGCTCTGCTTGCCAGTAGACCTTGCGCTCGGTGAGCGCCGGCAGATCCTGGTTTTGTGGGCTACAGTAGGTCATAAGTTATGTATTCAAGTAGTTACTTAAGTAGATTCAATCATGTAATTACCTAAATAGAAACGAGGCGATTTTCGCCAAAATGGGTATGATGGGCCGATTGTCGAACTACTCAGGAGACAGAAACATGGACTCGAAAACACTGATTGAGGCCTACATGAGGGCCAAAAAGTACAGCCAGTTTCAGGAAGTCGCCGCAGACCTGGGATTTACCAGTTCTTACATCTCTGCAATCAAGCATGGTAAATCGCAACTGACTGATGCCACTGCAAAAAAGCTGGCTGAGGAAATTGGCCTGGATGCCAAAGAAGTGCTGTTAAGTCTGGCAGCCGTCAGAGAGACAGATCCCGAGATTAAAAAGGCCTGGTACGACATCCTGGCGAAGTACACCAAAGGAGCCGGCACGGCTGTAGCCCTTGCGGCAGCGGTGTTTCTGGCCCCTAGCCACGGGCATGACCTAACCGCGCATAATGTATATTATGTTAAATTAACTATCTTGTTTCCTGTCACCACCTATTGAACTGTGTATAATGGCAACAATTGATCCTATCTCCGACCGGATGTCTTAAGTGGCTGAATTAACATCAGAACAATTAAAACCTGTTTTTTCGATTGAACAGTTTCCTGCCCTCAGCGAACTCGAACCCATTCCTTTTGCCGCCTTGCAACCCAGAGCCATTTCCGGCATCAAGCGTCTCGCCAGTTTTGATGGCGACTGCCCGGTCATGTTGCTCAACGGTTTTCCCGGGGTGGATTATGAAGGCGTTTGCCAGACGCTGATCGCAGCTTCCAATGGCAAGGATGGCGACCTGTTCGATCTCTGCTACACCGAGAATCTGAACAACCCGTTCAAGCCCATCTGGCTGCGCCTGCAACCCGGCACCGGCTTCGAGTTCTGTGAAATGGTCGGTGAATTGCTCAAGCTGATGAGCCATCACCTGGATGCCGAGCGCCTGGTCACCCGCATCATGCGCAAACAGAACAATGATCCCAAGATCGATGACTTCCTCTCCGATCTCGCGGCGCACGTGGCTCAAGGGCTCGAATTTCAGCATCCGGTACTCATCAACCTGCTGATCCACCATGAAGAGCAGGAAGCGCCTATCATCTATGGGCGGGATTTGAACTGGGATACCCTGTTTGGCTCCATCAACTATCAGACCGAGCAAGGTTCGGTTTATGCCAACCAGCACCTGCTGGAGCCGGGCCTGCTGCGTCAGGCCAACGGTGGCTATCTTATTTTGCAGCTTGATGAGCTGCTGGATCAGCCCCATCTCTGGTTCAAGCTCAAGAATGCGATGCAAAAAGGTGAACTGGACTGGAACGCCTATCAGGAAGGTAAAACCCTGACCCCCTTCTTCACCCCGGAAGCCACCCCCATCAAGCTCAAGCTGATCTTGGTAGGCGATCGGCTCGATGTAGCCGAGTTCCAGATGCTGGACCGCGACATGTCCGAGCGGATTTTCCTGCGCGCCGATCTGGTCTCCGAAGTGAACATCGAAGAGGATTTGCCCGAATTCCTGCAGTATCTGGCCTGGCTGCGTGAACGCTGGGAGTTGCTGGACTTCACCCCTGCCGCCCTCGCCTCTATCTGCCGCCACGCCAGCCGGCTGTGCGACCACCAGGAGTGGCTGTCACTCTCCGAGATCCAGCTCAGTGCCATCATGCGGATGGCCGACAGTCTGGCACGGGAGCTGGAAGCGGATGCCGTCACTGACGAACATATACACGGCGCGCTGGAAGAGCAGGATTATCGCCTCAACTATCTGGTCGAGCAGTCCGACCAGGGCGTCATCGACGGCCAGATCCTGCTGCAGACCGATGGTGAGGAAGTGGGCCAGATCAACGGCCTCTCCGTCATCCAGGTCTCAGGGCATCCCTATGATTTCGGCGAGCCGGTGCGCCTCACCGCCACCGTGCATCTGGGTGATGGCGATGTGGCGGACATCGAGCGCAAAGCGGAGCTGGCCGGCCATATCCACGCCAAGGCGATGATGATCATCCATGGCTATCTCTCCAACAAGTTTGGGGCCGAGAACCCTTCCCCGCTGTCGGCCAACCTGGTGTTCGAGCAGTCCTACCATGAAATCGATGGTGACAGCGCCTCGTTGACCGGCCTGTGTGCCCTGCTCTCTGCCCTCGCCCGCCAGCCCATCTACCAGCACTTTGCGGTGACCGGCGCGGTCGATCAGTTCGGCAATGTGCAGGCCGTCGGCGGCGTCAACGAGAAGATCGAAGGCTTCTTCCGGGTGTGCAAGATCCACGGTCTCACCGGCAAACAGGGGATCCTGCTGCCCGGCACCAATGCCCAGCAGCTCAACCTGTCCGATGAGGTGATTGCAGCCGTCGAAGCCGGCCAGTTCCATATCCATCCGGTGGATCATGTGGAAGAGGCCATCGAGCTGCTGACCGGTTGTGTTGCTGGTGAGCCGGATATGCCGGATACCCTGTTCGGCCGGATCCAGCAGCGGCTGGATGAGCTCAATGGCACCGACATGATCAAGGGTGGCGTGCTGCGCCGCCTGCTTGGTCGAGTGTTCGGACGGTGAGAAAAGAAGTGATCGGAGTTGTTTAGCGAACAACTGTACGCTAAATTGGCCCGGCTTTGACCCATTTGAAGGATAAACAGCGTGACCGTAGACAATACCACCATTGATGCCCGCCTTTCCCTGTGTGAACAAGGCAAAGACTCGTTTACCCGTGAAGAGCTGCTCGCCTGCAGCCGTGGCGAACTGTTTGGTGAGGGTAACAGTCAGCTGCCCGCCCCCAACATGTTGATGATGGATCGCATCGTCAAGATCAATGACAACGGTGGTGAGCATGGCAAGGGTGAAATCTTGGCAGAGCTCGATATCACGCCGGATCTCTGGTTCTTCGATTGCCACTTCCCGGGTGATCCGGTCATGCCTGGCTGTCTCGGTCTGGATGCCATGTGGCAACTGGTCGGTTTCTTCCTAGGCTGGAAAGGCGGCCCCGGCAAGGGTCGTGCACTGGGGGTTGGCGAGGTGAAATTCACCGGCCAGATCCTGCCGACCGCCAAGAAAGTGACCTACAAGATCACCTTCAAGCGCGTCATCAACCGCAAGCTGGTGATGGGGATCGCCGATGGCGTGGTGGAAGTGGATGGTCGCCCGATCTACAGCGCTACCGATCTGAAAGTGGGTCTGTTCAAGGACACCACCGCATTCTAAGTCTGACCTTCAGGTCGAACTGAACAACGTAAAGGGGCCATCATGGCCCCTTTCCTTTTGCAATGAGTGATGAAGTACCGGCTACTTCATGAAGAGGCCTGAGCCCCGCCCTTCCATGGCATCACGCCAACCACCAAGCCAATGCCCACGGGCATCCAGGCATTGATACGGACACGCTTCTTTCTGTTTGCCGACCACGCCAGCCTGATAACCACGAGCACGAGCTCTTTCCAGACGGTCCCGTTTTTGTCTCTTCATCATCTACGACCCTCTTCCGTGGAACAAAAAAAGCGACCAATTTTTCATCGGTCGCTTTCATCTTTACCCCAGGGGGTCGGCAGGGTCAAACAAAAAATTTCATGCTATCCGGTCATTGTGACACAAGACACTGAACCGCATTAATTTTTAGTGACACAACTTTTTAACGCTGGAAACGGCGCAGCCAGGCGAATGGCATGGCCAGCAGAGTCAACCAGAACAGGCTGCCACCACCGCTGCCGCCATCCTGACCGGTCTGGTTGTTGACCGGTGCGTTGGCGACCACATAACCGGCCGGATCGTTGTTCTTGTAGTCGGTTACCACCGGCGCCAGCTTGACGCTGACCACGGTAGCATTGGTGCGGTTGTTCAGATCGCTCTCGCTGTTGTAGCGGTAAGCCGTGGCCGCGACAGTACCGTTGCTGCTGATGCCGCTGGCATAGGCGATGTGGTAGTAGTAACCGTTCTGGGTACACTGCTTGGCACCCGCATCATCCAGGCCGCAGATGAGATCGTTCAGATACCAGTTGTTGCCGGTCGCCGCGTTGAGCAGGAAGCCTTCCTGCATGCGGTTGGTGCCGTTGACCACGGGCTGGGTCTGATGGCGGGAATCACGCCAGCCAACCACCATGTTGTGGTTGTTGATGGCGGCCGCTTCCGAGCCGGCGCCGCTGAGCGGCTTGTCCTGCAGGGAGACCACGGCGTTGGTGGTCGGCGTGTTCAGGTTGAACACGAACATCTCGACCGGGCGGTTCTGGCCCTTGTTGATGCGATAGAGCTGGTTGCCGATCACATAACCGTTGTCGTTGACCCCCACGGCCCAGCTGTGTTGCAGCTTGGCATCATCCTTGCCGGGCTCGCCTTCGGCCAGCGGGATGATCTGGGTAGTGCCTACCTTGCTGCCATCCAGATCCAGCGTCCAGTAAGCGGCCAGGTTGCGACCATCCAGGTAGTTGGTGCCGATCTCGCCGGTGGAGGAGTACCCTACCCCATACAACGTGCCGTTGAATTTACCCACTCCGAGCGCGGAGGCGGTCTGCACCACTTCGTTGCGGGCACGGGCGTACTCGTTGGCCTGCAGCAGCTTGTTGAAGGTGCCGGTACTGTTGACCAGCCAGAAGCTGGCCTGGGTGTTGAGGCCCGGGCAGTAGCGGTAGTCGCCGTACTGGCCATCGTTGCCGGCAAAGCACCAGTTGTAGGTTTCGGAGTTGACGGCAATGTTCTTGCCGGTGGCGGCGGTACCGGTCACCAGATACTGGCCGTTGTCCAGCATCTTGATGCTAGTCGGCACGCTCAGGCTGTGAGTGCCGGCGCCGTCTTTCAGCTCGACAGGGTTGCCCTCCTCGACCACGGCGAAGGCTGTGCGCAGCTTGCCACTCATCTTGTAGCCCGTCCGGGTGCCGGGCACGTCGCCCAGCGCAGTCACCAGACCGTCGGTCTCACCCAGCTGTACATAACCTACGTTGTTGCGCTGGTCGACCCCGTCGAGGAAGTCACGACGCCACTGATAGGCGAAGTTGCTCTTGTCGTTCCAGAAGGCGTTGCAGACCGAGTTGGAGAGCATGCAGCCCTGCTCGAAACGGAAACGATCGACCAGGAAGTCGGCGAAACGCACGGTCGAGAAGTGCTCGGCCATGTTGTTCTTGGTATTGATCCCGATGAGCCCGTTGCCGTCGCCGCTGATCCCGCTGGCGTAACCCTTGTCGGACCCATCGACAATGGTGAAAAAGGGACTTTGTGCCGCCTGGGCATGCAGGCTGGCGCTGACCAGAATGGCCAGCATGGATAATTGCTTTTTCATCTACTTCCTTAGTCCTGATGTTTCAACGCTTCCAACTCCTCCCAACGGGAGAAGGCTTGTTCCAATGCAGCCTCTGCTGCATTCAGGGCATCCAGTTTGGCTTGAGTCTGGTCGCTCGGCAGGGAGAAGAAACCGGGGTGGTTGATCTCGGTCTGCAGGGCATCCAGCTCTGCCTCCAGCTGTTCCAGTCGAGCCGGTAGATTATCCAGCTCCAGCTGCAACTTGTAAGAGAGCTTTTTGGCTTTTGTGGCAGCAGGCGCTGGCGCCACGACAGGCTCTGGCGTTTTGCTCTGCACCGGTTTGGCGATTTGCTGCGCAGACTGCTGTGCCTGTTGTTGAGCACGGGTGGCCATCATGTCGGCGTAACCGCCCACATAATCGCTGATCTGCCCGTCCCCTTCAAACAACCAGCAACCGGTCACGGTATTGTCGATGAAACGACGATCGTGGCTCACCAGCAGCAGGGTACCGGGGTAGTCCGCCAGCAGCTCTTCCAGCAATTCCAGCGTTTCGACATCCAGGTCGTTGGTTGGTTCATCGAGGATCAGTAAATTACTGGGCTTCAAGAACAATTTGGCCAACAGTAAACGGTTTTTTTCGCCCCCTGACAAGGCTTTCACCGGGGTGCGTGCCCGTTTTGGCTCAAACAGGAAGTCCTGCAGGTAACCGAGAATGTGACGGGAGCGGCCGCGCACCATCACTTCTTGCTTGCCCTCCCCGACGTTGTCCACCACCGTCTTCTCGGGGTCGAGCTGCTCGCGGTACTGATCGAAGTAGGCCACTTCCAGATTGGTGCCCCCTTTGACCGTGCCACGACTTGGGCTCAACTGACCGAGCAGCAGCTTGATGAGCGTCGACTTGCCGCAGCCGTTGGGGCCGACCAGCGCAATCTTGTCGCCGCGCAGCACCTGCAGATCCAGCCCCTGGAACAGGGTGCGATCACCAAAGTCCAGCCCCAGTCCTTCACTTTCAAATACCAGCTTGCCGGAGCGGCTTGCCTCATCCAGCTGCAGCTTGGCCTTGCCCTGCAGTTCACGGCGCTGGGTCCGCTCCATCCGCATCGCCTTGAGGGCGCGCACTCGCCCCTCATTGCGGGTACGACGGGCCTTGATCCCCTGGCGTACCCACACCTCTTCCTGGGCCAGCTTGCGATCGAATTCGGCATTCTTGAGCTCCTCGACCCGCAACCACTCCTCTTTCCCCTGCAGGTACTCGTCGTAGTTGCCGGGCCAGGAGGTGATCACGCCGCGGTCCAAATCGATGATCCGGGTTGCCAGCTTGTGGATGAATTCCCGGTCGTGGGAGATGAAGACGATGGCGCCGCGAAAATCCTTGAGGAACTCTTCCAGCCAGTTGATGGCATCGATGTCCAGGTGGTTGGTCGGCTCGTCCAGCAGCAACAGATCCGGATCGCAAGCCAGCGCGCGGGCCAGTGCCACCTTGCGCAGCCAGCCGCCGGAGAGGCTGTCGAGGGTCACGTCGGGATCCAGACCCAGCAGGGTCAGCACCTGGTTGATGCGAGTCTCGAACTGCCAGCCATTCTGGTAGTCAAGCTGCTCCTGCAGCTGGCTCATCTTGCGGATGTTGGCATCGGAAGCATCGTGTGCCAGTTCCATGGAGATATGGTGATACTGCTTGAGCAGCTCCCCTACCCCGGCCAGCCCTTCGGCGGCGTAGTCAAACACGGTGAGTTCGCTCGACGCGGGGGGATCCTGCTCGAGACGGGTCACTTTCAAATCTTGTTGCAGCACCAGACGGCCGTCATCGAGCGGCAGTTCGCCGGCGATAACCTTCATCAGGGTGGACTTGCCCGCCCCGTTGCGCCCCACCAGGCAGAGGCGCTCGCCCCGCTCGATGGTGAGCTCGGCCTGATCGAGCAGCGGAAAATCACTGAACGACAACGACGCGCCGTGCAATGTCAAAAGAGCCATTCTTGTTCCTTATTGCTAATGAAAAAACGGGTGGCAGACTGGATCTCCCCCCGTTTCATCGTCAAATCGTCCGCTCACCCCTGCCTGGCAAGCCACGCTTGCAGCTCAGCCAGGGTGAAGGGCCAACCCAGTTCACGCCCCGCTTCATCCCGCAGTACCGGAATGCGGACCCGATAGGTTGCCAGCCACTGCGCATCATCCATGATGTCGCACGGGCGAGTATCGGCCGCAAGACCGGCCTGTTCCACTAGCGCCCACGCCTGTTCGCACAGGTGGCAGCCGTCGGTGTGAAACAGGGTCAGCATCAGGCCTGGGCCTCCGCATGGGTGATGATCCAGCAGTTGTGGATATGCTGGTTGCGCTCGAAATCCTTGGGCCGAGTCTTGCCGGTGATGTTCTGGGCCTTGAGGCCGATGGCCTCGAGGCCGGCCAGATCCATCTTGAAGTGGCGCTTGTTGTTGGAAAACACCAGGGTGCCACCCGCAGCCAGCAGCCGCTTCAGGTGCTGCATCAGCAGCAGGTGATCACGCTGCACGTCGAAGCTCTCGTCCATCCGCTTGGAGTTGGAGAAGGTGGGCGGATCGATGAAGATGAGGTCGTACTGCTCGTCCGCCTCGGAGAGCCACTTCAGGCAGTCGGCCTGCACGAACTTGTGCTCTCGGCCCACCAGCGAGTTGAGGCGCATGTTGTCTTGTGCCCAGTTGAGGTAGGTGCGCGACATGTCCACCGTGGTGGTTTCGCTGGCACCGCCCAACCCAGCGTGCACGGTGGCACTGCCGGTGTAGGCAAAGAGGTTCAGGAAGCGCTTGCCCTTGGCCATCTGACCCAGCATACGGCGGGTCTGACGGTGGTCGAGGAACAGACCGGTGTCGAGATAGTCATAGAGGTTGACCCACAGACGGGCGCCGTACTCCTGCACTTCCATCCGGTGCTGCTCTTCGGAGAGCTTCTGGTACTGCTGTTTGCCTTCCTGACGCTCGCGCACTTTCAGGATCACCTTCTCGCCGTCCATGCCGGTCACCTTGATGGCGGCCTGTACCATGTCGAGCAGGCGCTGACGGGTCTTCTGGGCGGGAATGTCCTTGGGCGCCGCGTACTCCTGCACCACCAGATAGTCCTGATAACGGTCAATGGCGGCGTTGTACTCCGGCAGATCGGCGTCGTAGAGGCGATAGCAGTCGAGGTTCTCTTTCTGCGCCCACTTCTCCAGGGTCTTCAGATTCTTGCGCAGACGGTTGGCAAAGTCCTGCGCCACCTCTTTCTGGGAAGCGACGGAGTCCTGCGCAATCTGGTAGTTGCGCAGCTGACACTCGAGGGCGCCGTTGAACAGACGATACTGCTTGTCGGCGCGCAGACGCAGACAGCTCAAGAGCTCGGGGGATGCGGAAAGAATGGAGACTTTCCAGCCCTGGAAGCTGCGACGCAGGGCATCGCCGAGGGCCTGATGCACTTCCAGCAGTGCCGGGAACTCGCCAAGACGCTCGCCATAGGGCGGGTTTGAGATCAGCATGCCGACCTGACGGGCCTCCCCTTCCACTGCCGGCATCGGCAGCGGGTTTTCCAGCGCGGTGACATCGGCCTGTTTGAAGGTGATGAGATGAGCCACGCCGGCGGCTTTGGCGTTGTCGCGGGCTTTGAGCAGCACGCGGCTGTCGGCATCGCAACCAAACAGCTTCACTTCACAGCGTTGCATGCCGCGCTTGGCCCGTACCTGAGCCTCCATCAGCAGGCTCTGCCACAGCTCGCTATCGTGCTGCAGCCAGCGATCGAACCCGAAACGCTCGCGGCGCAGGGCCGGTGCCATGTCGGCGGCGATAAAGGCAGCTTCCACCAGCAGCGTACCGGAGCCACACATGGGGTCCATCATGGGCTCGCCGGCCCAGCCGCTACGGGCAATCATGGCGGCGGCCAGGTTCTCTTTGAGCGGCGCCTCGCCGGTACCCTGACGGTAGAAACGCTGGTGCAGCGCGGGGCCTGACAAGTCCAGCGTGATATTGGCCTTGCCCTTGCCCAGGTGCGCCATGATGCGAATATCCGGCGACTTCTTGTCCACGTCAGGACGCACATGACCGCGTTTGGTGAAGCGATCGACGATGGCATCCTTGATCTTAAGGGCACCGTACTGGGTGTTGCGAATGGCCGGATTGGTACCGGTAAAATCCACGGCAATGGTGGAGGTACCGGAGAAGTGCTCTTCCCAGGGAATGGTGTGAGCACCCAGATAGAGATCCAGGTCGTCATTCATCTGGAATTCGGACAGCACCAGCACGATGCGGGAGGCGAAACGGCTCCACAGACAGGCCTTGTAGCCAATGGCCAGTTCGCCTTTGAAATGCACGCCAGCCACGGTCTCACGGACCTGCTCTGCGCCCAGGTTGGTCAGCTCGACAGCCAACAGGTTTTCCAGCCCTTTGGGGCAGGTTGCAAAAAATTCTTTCATCACGCTCACGGGGAACCCATAAAAATAGTGCCGCATTATACCTTAAGCCGCGATCCGGAGCAGCAAAAGCTTGCCAGTGACGGCATAAGACATGCGCCGCCTCAGACCTTTTGGCCACTCTGGCGAGGCATGCGCGCAGGAAGGATCTGACGAAGAAAAAACGTACCGGCCGCTCGACAAGTTCAAACAATAACCAGGTGTACTCCGGCATCTCTCATTGGCACGGCATGACCTTGCTGAGGTAGCAACCATATATGACATGGCCATGGTCAAGAATAGGTGAGCTATCCCGCTGCCATATCTGACAGGCGTCAAACAAGACTCAACTCGTTATTATCTCCCACGACAGAGCAAGTCCTTTCTGTAAACCCCGTGTTTGGCCCTCCCGTTATCGTCTGTAAACGGGAGGGCTATTTTTTGCCTCCCCTCCCTGTTCATCTCGCTATTGTCCGACTGTCACATCTATCAGGTTTCAAGAGAAACTATAGAATTTAGAATAACCCCGTGTTGTTGATACAACCGCTTATTCCTCCTGTAGTGTGTGTTTGCCGCCCTCTTATCAAATTGATCGGAGGGCATTTTTTACACAAAAGCAGTCGCCTGACATAATCAAGGCTAATGATAGGAACAGAATGGGGACGAGTGAGTGTTCATCAGGATGAACTGAATGAGAGGATAAAGGCTTGCTATAAAATAACCCGAGGTTCAGCTCACCTGGCGATATTGCGCCTGTGTCACCGGCCTTGGGCTCATGCGATTGTTCATCACCTTGATAACGCCAAAACGGGGCAGTGTCTTGCTGGTGGTCAATATTAGATCGTCAGTCAGGTTCAAACAGACGCTGGCCTGTTCACCTGCCTCGATCACCAGAAACTCCCCTTTGCCGTGAGGAGTGCCCATGCACACAAGCGCACCGGTTTCGGGAATAATGGCGGGGTGGGTTTCCCCAAAGAACCAGCTTTGTGGCATCAGGGGTTTGTAAAAGCGGCTGACGGCGATGGCATTGAGTACCAGCTGAACCTGGTGCGGTACACTCCACTCCAGTTCGGCAACCCTGTCCATCAGCTGATAATAGAGCGCCGCATCATCCACGCAAAAAGGCTGGGTGGTGAAGGAACATGGGACAAGCTGTCGCCCTTTATATTCGGTGGCGAAGATCATGCGATCGGATAAATCCAGCATCAGACGATCATCATGAGCATCATAATGCCACTGCCAATTGTCATTGGGTTGGATACACATGCTGGTGCCCTTACTGAAAGTCGTTACTCGACTTTATTCCATGTCGAGAATTTCAGCAACTTTAAATAAAGGGCACCGATTTATTTCTTATATATGGGTCACAATCTCTTTGACCAGATCCGGCCCCTTGTAAATAAAGCCGCTGTAAATCTGGACCAGACTAGCACCTGCCGCCAGCTTCTCGCGGGCCGCCATGGCACTGTCGATACCACCTACGCCAATAATGGGCAGCGCACCATCCAGTGCCTTGGCCAGCAGGCGGATCACTTCGGTGCTCTTGTGCTGCAAGGGACGACCGCTGAGGCCACCCGCTTCAGCAGCATGGGGCATGTCATAAATCATGTCGCGCTCAAGGGTGGTATTGGTGGCTATCACCCCATCAATGCCATTTTTTATCAAGGATGCGGCCACCTGATTAATTTCATCCGGAGTCAAATCCGGCGCAATTTTAACGGCCAGTGGCACATATTTCTTATATTGCGCGGCCAGCTCCTGCTGACGAACCTTGAGGGCAGCCAACAGTTCATCCAGCGCATCGCCATATTGCAGTGAACGCAACCCCGGCGTATTGGGGGAAGAGATATTGACGGCAATATAACCGGCATGGTCATACACCTTGTCCATGCAGATCAGGTAATCATCCTTGCCCTGCTCGATGGGGGTGTCCTTGTTCTTGCCGATATTGATGCCGATCACCCCCTGATATTTGGCCTTCTTGACCTGGGCAACCAGATGGTCGACCCCCTTGTTGTTGAAGCCCATCCGATTGATGATCCCCTCTGCCGGAATCACCCGGAACAGACGCGGCTTGTCATTGCCGCTCTGGGGTCTGGGGGTGACGGTACCGACCTCGATAAAGCCGAATCCCATGGCCCCGAAGGCATCGATACACTCACCATCCTTGTCCAGACCGGCCGCCAGACCCACCGGATTGGCAAAAGAAAGCCCCATGACAGTGACGGGGCGTTTGGGCAAGGAGTGGCGGAAGAAACAATCAAGCGGCGTACCGAGAAGGCGGGGCAAATATTTGATGGAGAGATCGTGCGCCTGTTCCGGGTTGAGCTTGAACAGGAAATGCCTGGCGAGAGGGTACAGCATGTTTGCTCCTTAAAAAAAGCCCCGGCAACTGGCCGGGGCTTTGGGTGTGATACCGCTGTTATGCCTTAGCTGGCAATTACAGTGCTCGGCAATTCAACTGGAGCAGGTTCAACTCCCGCAAGGCCACCGAGAACTTGGCGAACTCGTGGGTACTGGTGGTCTTGAAGTCGGCCAACATGTGGGTCCAACGGGACAAGAGTTGCTCATGCTCCGAAATCCAGTCGGCCAGTATGGTAGCGCATTCTCCCTGATCTTTGCACCCTTCCAGCACCACGGAAGTGAGGCTGCGCTGCTGCCAGTCCAGATCTTCGCGGAAGGAAGCCCGCGCCATCGCCTGCCAGTGGTTGCCCACCGGTTGATGGTTGATCTGGTCGAGGAACCAGTGCAGATCCAGCTTGGCGCCGAGGCGATAGTAGACGTTGGCGGCACGCAGGATGTCGGTCTTGTGCTCCGCGGCGATCTGCGCCAGATCCAGGCTGGAGAAGAGGCTGCTCATGTGGGCCACCTGACGGGCGATGGCTGCCGGCACTTGCTTGGCCACCAACGCTGCGACCGCCTGCTGGTGCTCGGCCACTTCGCTCTCGTCCATCACCTCGTAGAGGTGCTGACCCAGCGTCTCGAAGGCCGGGCGGAAGAAGGCGATGTTCTCGCTGATGCTCCAGCTGCGATTGCGGGCGCGCAGGAACCAGCGGGTGGCGCGGCGCACGATGCGGCGGCTGTAGAACATCAGCTCGAGCTGGGTCTCTGCCCCTACCAGGTTGTCGCACCCTTCGATGTCGCGCCACAGCTGGTTGAGGCCAAATACCTCGCGAGCCATGGCGAAGCAGCAGGCCACTTCCGCCACCGAGGCACCGGTCTCGTCCTTCATCCGGCTGGCGAAGTTGAGCCCCATGTCGTTGACCAGCATGTTGGCAACCCGGGTCGCGATGATCTCGCCGCGCAGCGGATGCTGAGCCAGTGCTGCCCCGAACTGCTGCTGCAGCTTGGCCGGGAAGCTGGTCACCAGCATGTTGGCGAGGAAGGGTTCGTCGGTCACTTCCGGGCAGTTGAGCTGCTCTTTCAGTACCATCTTGCCGTAGGCCACCAGCACCGCCAGTTCGGGTCGGGTCAGCCCCTGCCCCGCCGCCATCCGCTCGGAGAGCTCCTCGTCGGAGGGCAGGAACTCCAGGGCGCGGTCCAGCTTGCCTTCCCGCTCCAGCCCCTGGATGAAACGCTGCTGCTCCTTGAGCTGCTCCGCGCCACGGAAACTGGTCACCGAGATGGACTGGGACTGGCGATAGGCGTTGGTGATGACAATCTGCGCCACGTCGTCGGTCATCTCATAGAGCATCTGGTTGCGCTGCTTGAGGGTCAGGTCACCGGCCGCCACCAGCTGGTTCAGCAGGATCTTGATGTTCACCTCGTTGTCGGAGCAATCCACCCCGCCCACGTTGTCGGTGAAGTCGGTGTTGATGCGACCGCCCTGGCTGGCGTACTCCACCCGGCCCAGCTGGGTAAAGCCGAGGTTGCCGCCCTCACCCACGATGCGGGCCCGCAGATCGCGGCCATTGACCCGCAGCACGTCGTTGCTGCGATCGCCCACTTCGGCGTCGCTCTCGCGGGAACTCTTCACATAGGTGCCGATGCCGCCGTTCCACAGCAGATCGACGTTCAGACAGAGCAGCGCCTTGATCAGCTCGTTCGGGGCCATGCTGGCCTTGTCGGTGCCGAGCAGGGTCTGGATCTCGGGGCTCAGCTTGATGGACTTGGCCGAGCGCAGGAAGATGCCGCCCCCTTGTGATATCAGCTCCCGGTTGTAGTCATCCCAGCTGGAGCCGGGCAGCTCGAACAGCCGCTTGCGCTCGACGAAGCTCTTGGCCGCATTGGGGGTTGGGTCGATGAAGATGTGCATGTGGTTGAAGGCGCCCACCAGCTGGGTGTGCTCGGAGAGCAGCATGCCGTTGCCGAACACGTCCCCCGCCATGTCGCCGATGCCGACGCAGGTGAAGTCGGTGGTCTGGCAGTTGACGCCGATCTCGCGAAAATGCCGCTTGACCGATTCCCAGGCGCCGCGGGCTGTGATGCCCATCTTCTTGTGGTCATAGCCAACCGAGCCGCCGGAGGCGAACGCGTCGCCCAGCCAGTGGCCGTATTCGAGGCTTATTTCGTTGGCAATGTCGGAGAAGGTGGCGGTGCCCTTGTCGGCGGCCACTACCAGGTAGTAGTCATCCTCGTCGTGACGCACCACGGATTTCGGCAGGATCACCTCGCCGCCGATGATGTTGTCGGTCACATCGAGCAGGCCGCGGATAAACAGGCGATAGCAAGCCTTGCCCTCTTCCTGAATGGCGGCACGGGGGGCGCCTGCCGGCATCTGTTTGCAGTAGAAGCCGCCCTTGGCACCGACCGGCACGATCACGGTGTTCTTCACCTGCTGGGCTTTTACCAGACCCAGCACCTCGGTACGGAAGTCCTCCTTGCGATCGGACCAGCGCAGACCGCCACGGGCCACCTTGCCCCAGCGCAGGTGTACCCCTTCCACCCGCGGCGAGTAGACGAAGATCTCGAACTTGGGCAGCGGCAGCGGCATGTCGGTGATGCTGGAGGGGGCCAGCTTGAAGGAGATGTAGGGCTTGATGTTGCCCGCCTTGTCCAGCTGGTAGTAGTTGGTGCGCAGGGTGGCATCGATCATCTCCACATAGCGGCGGATGATGCGATCGTCGTCCAGGTTGGCGACCTGATCCAGCTTGGCGGCGAGCTGCTCGTGCAGCTTGGCGGATGCCTTGGCATCTTGCGATGGCACCTTGGCGTCCTGCTTGCCGGCCGGGTCCAGGCGCTGTTCGAACAGGGTGAACAGCAGCTGGGCGATATCCGGGTAGCGAGTCAGGGTCTCTTCGATATAGGACTGGCTGAAAGAGACGCCGGTCTGACGCATGTATTTGGCATAGGCGCGCAGTACCGAGACCTGACGACCGGTGAGGCCGGCCCCCAGCACCAGGCGGTTGAAGCCGTCATCTTCCAGCTGTTTGTTCCAGATGGCTGCGAAAGCCTGCTGGAAGCGCTGCTGGCTCTGTTCCAGATCGAACGGCTGCTCGCCATGCAGCAGCATGGAGAAGTCGAGGATCCAGAAGATGTCGCCCGCCGGGGTTCGCACCTGATACGGGGTTTCGCCGATGACGCGCAGCCCCATGTTTTCCAGCATGGGCAGCACATCGGAGAGGTGGATGGGTTCGGTGCGGTGGAACAGTTTGAGGCGAACCCGGCGATCGTTCTCTTCCTCCTGGGCGCGGTAGAACAGCATGCCGAGCGGATTGGCTTCGCTCAGGTTGTCCAGCTCCATGATGTCGGCCACGGCGGAACCCGGCAACACATCTTCCTTGTAGGCGCGGGGGAAGGCGGTGCTGAAACGGCGGCGTAGTTCGTTGCCGCGGGCTTCACCGTAGTGAGAGAGCAGCACGGAGTCGAGGCGATCATCCCAGCTGCGGGCCGCTTCAATCAGGTTGTTCTGTACTTCGTTCACATCCACATCCACGTTGTTGTTGTTGACCCGCACTATGTAGTGGGTCCGCGCCAGCACGCCCTCGGTGAAGTAGACGTTGAACTCCACTTCTTCGCTGCTGCCAAAATACTTCTGCAGGATCTGCTGGGTCTTGACCCGCAGCGCCGTGTTGTAGCGCTCCTTGGTGACATAGACCATGCAGGAGAAGAAGCGGCCGTACACGTCGCGGCGCACGAACAGGCGCAGCATGTCGCGCTCCTGCATCTCCAGCACGCCAAGACCGGTGGCCAGCAGCTCCTCTTCACGGGCCTGGATCAGCTCGTCGCGCGGGTAGGTTTCCAGCACGTTCAGCAGCGCCTTGTAGGCATGGGAGCCCTTCTCGTGACCGGAAGCGGCCATGATGTGCTCGAGACGGTGACTGATGAGCGGGATCTGGGTCGCGCTGGTGTTGTAGATGGAGGAGGCATACAGGCCGATGAAGCGATCCTCCCCCACCACCTTGCCGTGCTCGTCGAAGCGCTTGATGCCGATGTAGTCTACATAAGCCGGGCGATGCACCCGCGACTTGCTGTTGGACTTGGTGAGGATCAGCAAGTCAGAACTCAGCGCCGCGTGACGGGCACTGGCCGGCATGTTGCCAAGGCGCTGCCCTACTTCCTTGATGGAGTTCTTCATCAGACCCAGGCTGGAGTCGGCCTGGGGCAGGATCTCGTGATCCCCCTCCACCGCCTTGACGTCGTAGCGACGATAGCCCATCAGGGTGAAGTTATGGGCCGCTACCCACTTGAGGAAGGCAACGCAGGAGTCCACTTCGGCCTGACTGACCGGGTTCTTGCGCTTGGGCAGCTCGGCGATGATCTCGTTCAAACGTGCCAGCATCGGCTGCCAGTCACCGACCGCCAGGGCCACTTCACCGGCCACGGAGTTGAGCTCGGCGGTCAGCCCTTCCATCTGCTCCTCGCTGGTGAGGTGATCGATTTCGATGAGGAAGGCGGTCTCGACGGAGGTCTGTTCGGCGCTGTTGTCGAGATCCAGAATGGCGCTGATCTTGCCCTCGTTGCCACGAATGAGGTGCAACGGCTGGTGCAGCATCATGTGCGCCGTGATGCCCCGGCGCTTGAGCGCCATGCGGATGGAGTCCACCAGGAAGGGGGAGTCCTGCAGGATGATCTCGACGATGGTATGGGGAGACTGCCAGCCATGGCGGGTCAGCTCGGGATTGTAGACCCGGATATAGGGCTCTGTGCTGGTGCGCTGGTTGAGCGCATTCCACAGGCTGAGCGCGGCGCCATAGAGATCGCTGTCATTGCGATCGTGCAGATCGGTGCTCGCCATGTTGCCGTAGAACTTGGCGACGAAGCACTCGACCAGGGAGGCACTCTTCTTGGGCAACTTCTGATGGATCAGGCTGAGAACGTTTTCGAGCAGAACTGAGGTAGGGGCGTCTTTCAATGCCATTTCTATATTCCTTATCGGACGACATTAACCACCGACACAGAGACATCCACCCTGGATGCCCACCGGTACAGAGTTGCTGCGAAGTGTAATGTCTTGGATCAAGGAAGGCGAGCAAAGGTGATAATGAGTTGTTAAAAACAAGGGTCAGATCACGCCTTAAGCTGTGAAATATTTTGCCGTTCTGGCAAAAAACAGAAAATCCCACTGGATGGTTACGGATTTACCGGATAGATAGTGACTTAAAGCAGTGAATTGCGCGGAAATATGTTCAAGTTTTGTTAATTTATGCGTTCTAGGCTGATAAAGCGATAATCGTCCTGGGTTTTGAGGCGAAAATAGCCATGTACCCCGCTGATGGCGACGAAAGGCCGGATTTTCTCAATGCCCAGCTCCAGGGTCAGCCCCTGCTCGCTGCGTACCACTAGCCGTTTGGCATGGCCCTGATACATCAGCATGACCTCGTCGTGGCTCAGGGACAGGCGAAAGGTAAACTGCTTCACGATGACTCCTCTGATCTGATAAACGGCCCGGGTGTTGAAAGGGCGGGAGATGGCTCCCCCACCCCGTCGGGTTTACTGCTGCAGTGCCTTGCTCACTTTCTCGAACAGATCCCGTGCCAGCCCCTCAAGGTTGGCCAGACGGGTCAGCTCGGTGCGGATCAGCGCCTTGCGCCCCTCATCGAGCCGCTTGAACTGAATGAGCGGGGTGATGAGGCGGGAGGCCACCTGCGGATTGACCTCGTTGAGCTCGATCAAGAGATCGGTCAGGAAGCGGTAGCCGCGACCATCGCGCGCATGGAACTGCACCTGGTTGTTCATGGCAAAGCTACCGATCAGCGCACGCAGCCGGTTCGGGTTGCGGATGCTGAAGGTGGGATGCGCCATCGCCTGCTTCACCTCCTCCAGTACGTCTTCCGCCGGCTTGCTACCCACCAGCCGCAACCAGTTGTCCAGCACCAGCCCGTCCTTGGCCCATTTGCCTTCGAAATCGGCCAGCAGCTCGGAGCGGCACGGCAGCAGATGGCTGTTGGCCACCTGCAGCGCCGCCAGGGTATCGGTCATGTTGTCGGCAGTGGCATATTGCTGGCGTACCAGCAGATCGGCACTGCCGGCGTCGAGCGCCGCCAGATAGCCCAGCACGACCCCCTTGAGCGCCCGCTTGGCCATATCGGCGTGCACCACCTGATAAGCCGGCAGGCGCAGCGCCTCGTAGCTGCTTGTCAGACGGGCCCCGAAGGCGTGGGCCAGCGAGGTGTGGATCTCGTTGCGAACCTGATGGATGGCATCGATGTCGGCCACCTCGAACAGCTCGGCCAGGGTCGCCTCACCCGGCAGCGCCAGGATCTCCGCCTTGAGGGCCGGATCCAGCTCGCCGTCGTCCAGAATGGCGACAAAGGCCGCCAGCAGGGTCTGGGAGAGCTCAACCCCCTGCCCGTGCTGGACTCGGGCCACGCCGTCGATGACCGCCTTGTTGATCAGCATCTGCGCCGCATCCCAGCGAGCAAACTCGTTGCGGGCATGGCGCATCAGGAAGGCCAGCGCTTCGTCGCTGTAGTCAAAATGCAGCTTGACCGGTGCCGAGAAGTCCCGCAGCAGGGAGGGCACCGGCTTGACCGCCACCCGATCGAACACAAAGGTCTGCTCCGCTTCCAGTACGTCGAGCACATTGCCGATGGCCTTGCCCTGATACTGCAGCGGGATGACGGCCCCTTGCTCATCATAGAGTTCGATGTCGAGCGGAATGTGCAGCGGCAGTTTTTGCGGCTGATCCTGGGTCGGCGGGGTGTGCTGGCTCACGTGCAGACGATAGACGCCGCTTTCGGCATCGTACTCGTCGGTCACGGTGAGCTCGGGGGTACCGGACTGGCTGTACCAGCGGCGGAAGCGGCCGAGATCCACCCCGGAGGCATCTTCCATCGCCTGCACGAAATCGTCACAGGTGACGGCCTGACCGTCAAAGCGCTCGAAATAGAGGCGCATGCCTGCCTGGAAGGCGGCCTCACCCAGCAGGGTGTGCAGCATGCGGATCACTTCCGAGCCCTTCTCGTAGACGGTCAGGGTGTAGAAGTTGTTCATCTCGATCACCACATCCGGGCGGATGGGGTGCGCCATGGGACCGGCATCTTCGGCAAACTGCGGGCCGCGCACGGTGCGCACGTTATTGATGCGATTGACCCCGCGCGAGCCCAGATCGGAAGAGAACTCCTGATCCCGGAACACGGTCAGCCCCTCTTTCAGGCTGAGCTGGAACCAGTCACGACAGGTGACGCGGTTGCCGGTCCAGTTGTGGAAGTATTCGTGGCCGATCACCCGTTCGATGCCGTGATAATCGCTGTCGGTGGCGGTAGCCGGGTTGGCCAGCACGAACTTGGAGTTGAAGATGTTGAGCCCCTTGTTCTCCATGGCGCCCATGTTGAAGAAGTCCACCGCCACGATCATATAGATGTCGAGGTCGTACTCGAGGCCGAAGCGCTGCTCGTCCCAGCGCATGGAGTTGATGAGACTCTCCATGGCGAAACCGGCGCGATCCAGGTTGCCCTTGTCGACGAAGATCTCGAGGGCTACCTTGCGGCCGCTCTTGGTGGTGTAGTGGCTGCGCTCCACGTCGAAGTCACCGGCCACCAAGGCAAACAGGTAGCTCGGTTTGGGGAAGGGATCCTGCCACTGCACGAAGTGGCGGCCGTCACCCAGATCGCCGCTATCGACCTTGTTGCCGTTGGAGAGCAGGAAAGGGAACTGGGATTTGTCGGCGGTGATGCGGGTGCTGTAACGGGCCAGAATGTCGGGCCGGTCCAGGTAATAGGTGATGCGCCGGAACCCTTCTGCCTCGCACTGGGTGCAGTAGGCGTCGCCGGACTTGTAGAGCCCTTCCAGCGCGGTGTTTGCGGCCGGATCCAGCAGGGTCACGATGGTCAGCACGCACTCGGCCGGCAGGTTGAACAGGGTCAGGCTGCTCTCGCCCTGCTCGTACTGGGTGAAGGGCACCCCGTCCACGCTGACGCTGTGCAGGGAGAGCCCCTCCCCATCCAGCACCAGCGGTTCATTGTGCTCGCCATTGCGCCGCAGACGGGAGATGGCTGTCACCTGGGTCAGCGGCTCCTGCAGTTGAAAGTCGAGATCGATGCTGTCGATCCAGTAGAGCGGAGCCCGGTAATCCTGGCGATATTTGGCCGTCATGGCCTGGGAGTGATCGGTCATTATTGTTTGCTTCCACGCTTGTAATTGACGTGTCAGAGGCTGTCACAACCGGTTGGCAGGGTCAAATAGTTTGCATTCAGGCAAAAGAAAGGGCGACCTCAGTCGCCCTTGTTGATTAATTGACTCGCCAATGATCAGCTGCGCTTGCTGAGTTTGGCCAGATCCGCCGTGATGTTGGCAGCCTCGACCAGATACTCGTCGGGGGCCTCGAAATCGGCAGGCAGTTCATCCAGACTCTTCACCGCCGGCTTGCCGAGACGGGCAAGGCGCTCGTTGGTGCGCTTGAGAGCCTTCTCGTCCTGCTTGGCCTGATCCGCCAGACGCTCCGCCTCGTTGAGGGAGACCGACTTCTTGTCTTTCTCCTCCTTGTAGTCGGCAATGTCCTGCATCACGTAGGCAAACTCCGGATCCTTGTTGATCCGCGCCTCGTGGGCAGACTGCAGCTTGGGCAGCAGGCTGGCGAAGTTGCCGAGCTTGTCGTACTTGGCCGATGCAATCTTGTCCCACGGCAAGGCATTGAACTCGCGGCTCTCGCCTGTCTCTTCCGGTGCCACCGCGGTCGGGAAGCTGATGTCCGGGGCGACACCCTTGTTCTGGGTGCTGCCACCGTTGATCCGGTAGAACTTGGCGATGGTGTACTGCACGTGACCGAGCGGCTGCTCGTAGAAGTCGTACACCTTGGCGAGGCTGCGATGCTGCTGCACCGTACCCTTGCCGAACGAGTTCTCACCGAGGATCAGGGCGCGGCCGTAATCCTGCATGGCGGCGGCGAAGATCTCGGAGGCCGAGGCACTGTACCTGTCGATCATCACCGACATGGGACCGCCGTAGTAGACGTTGCCGTCGTCATCACCGTTGACGGTGATGCGGCCCATGTGATCCCGGATCTGCACCACGGGACCGCTGGCGAAGAACAGGCCGCTCAGGGCAGAGGCTTCGGTCAGCGCGCCGCCGCCGTTGCCACGCAGATCGACGATGAGGCCATCGATCTTCTGCTTGTTGAGGCTGGAGAGCTCCTTGATCACGTCATCGTGCAGGTTGACGTAGAAACTCGGGATCTCGAGCACCCCGATCTTCTTGCCTTCGGCGGTGATCACCTTGGACTTGGCGGCTCGGTCTTCCAGACGCACCTTGTCACGCACCAGCTCGATCTGCTCGGTCTTGGCGGCGGCACCCTTGCCACGCTGGATCTCCAGCTTCACCTTGCTGCCTTTTGGTCCCTTGATGAGTTCGACCACGTCATCGAGACGCCAGCCGATCACATCGACAATCTTGCCGTCGTCCTGCCCTACCCCGACAATCTTGTCATCAGGCTTGAGGTGATTGGACTTGGCAGCCGGACCACCGGGCACCAGGGAGCGAATGACGGTGAAGTCATCCTCGGCCTGCAGCACGGCTCCAATTCCCTCCAGCGAGAGGTTCATCTCGGTGTTGAAACGATCGGCGCTGCGCGGAGACAGATAGCTGGTGTGCGGTTCGATGGCACGGGCGAAGGAGTTCATGAAGAGCTGGAACACGTCCTCGCTCTCGGTCTGGGACATCCGCTTGATGGCGTTGTTGTAACGCTTGCCAAGCAGTTCCTTGATCTCGGGCCACTCCTTGCCGCTGAGCTTGAGGCTCAGGGCATCGAACTTGACCCGCTGGCGCCACAACTCGTTGAGTTCGGCTTCGTCTTTCGGCCAGGCCGCCCCTTCCCGATCAAAGATATAGTTGTCGGGCTGGGTAAAATCGAAAGGAGTATCGAGCAGTTTGAGGGCGTATTCGAACCGCTCATAACGCCGCTGCTGACTCAGATTGAACATCTCGTAAGCCGGTGCCAGCCGCCCTCTCTCGAGGTCGGTGTCAAAACCGGTACGGTACTTTTCAAAGCGGCTGATATCAGAGGCCAGAAACAGGTTGCGGCTGTAGTCCAGATTCTCCAGATACTTGTCAAAGATCACGGAGGAAAAGGCATCGTCCAGCTTGAACTGCTTGTAATGCGAGCGGGTAAACAGATTGGCAATTCGCTTGCTAGCCGTAGCATGTTGGCTCTCCTGAGCCAACACAGGCAAATCACTTTCCTTGAGCACCGGCTCGATGGCCTGTGCAAGCCCGGCAAGCGCCAGGCTACAGGCAACGAGGGAAAAACGAATTACGCCATGCTTCAACATTTGTCTCCTTAGAGAACCAGGTGCTCGAATTTGACCCGCAGCATCATGCCGGTCTGCAATTGAACCTGAACGTCATCCTTGGTCACTTCCTTGATGGTGGCCGGCACCGGAGACTTGCCCAGCACAACCCGGACGCCCTGATCCACTTTCAGGGTAGCGGCATCCACTTTGACCAGCGGTGCTTCGACAGCGACGGGAGCAGCCTTGGGAGCGGCTTTCGGCTTGTCGGATTTGGCGGCAGCATCGGCCTTGCGCGGGGCAGGACGACGTGGCTGCTTGGCCTTCTCTTCTTTGGTGTTGGTACGACGGCTGGCAAAGACACGCTCTTTGCTCTCTTTAAGGGCTTGCTTGGCGTGCTCGATGTGCTCTTCGGTGAGCAGCTCGCCCGGATTGCCGTCCAGATCGACACGGGCCTGGCCGGCCTTGAGGCCATGCAGGTAACGCCAGCTGGAGGTGTATTGACGCAGAGCAGAACGCAGCATGGTCTTGGAGACTCTGGCGTCGTCAGCAAGACGCTCGGCCAAATCCTGGAAGATGCCAATCTTGAGCGGCTTGGCCTCTCCTTCAGCAATGAAGCAGGCCGGGAATTTCTCGACCAGGTAGGCAACGATCTCTTTACTGTTCTTCAGCTTCTCAGTGTTTTCCATGTATAACCTTGGCTTTCATATAAACGCGCGGGCACACCCGAGCACAACAAAGGCCCCATTATAGAGAGCTTGGGGCCTTTTGCGAACCATCAAGCAATGACTTAGAGCATGCTTTCCAAAATTTGCACCGTTTCTTCCAGTCCAATCCGGTCTTGCACATCAAAGCGGTTAAAGATTGGGCTATCGATATCCAGTACGCCAATGATCTCGCCACCACGCCGCAGCGGGATCACGATTTCGGCATTGCTGGCACCGTCACAGGCGATGTGACCTTCAAACTGGTGCACGTCGTCGATGAGCTGGGTCTTGCCCTCGGCCACCGCCGTGCCACATACCCCGCGCCCGACCGGAATGCGCACGCAGGCCGGCTTGCCCTGGAACGGGCCGAGCACCAGGGTCTCGCCCTGCAACAGGTAAAAGCCGACCCAGTTGATGTCGGCCAGCTCCTGGTTGAGCAGCGCAGACAGGTTGGCCAGGTTGGCGATGAGATCCGGCTCCCCTTCCAGCAATGCCTGGGCCTGCTGGTTGAGGGTGCGATAAAATGCTTGTTTTTCAATCATGATTAAATGAACTTCACTCCCTGATAATCAGTGCAAGGTAACGCCCCGCCTGAAAAATTCAAATCAATTTTCACCTCACCCCCCATCCTTTCTTCAATCAGGCGAGGTATTTAGCGGGCAACGGAGAGCGCCAGTTGCTGGCGCTGGCCATTGCTCCACTCGATATTGAGCAGCCAGACCATCAGCGGCGAGGTGCAGGATCCCACCAGGGTAGTCCCCTGCCAGCCCTGCTCGGTGGCCTCAAAGTTGACCGGAATGGTCCCCATGAACATGTCCCGCCCCTCCAGCCACGCCTTCACCGGTGTCACGGCCGGATCGCCGCCCTGAAGCTGTATCACAAAGTCACGTTCGGCCTGCACCGGCAGCGAGGCAAGACGCACGGTCAGCGGCTTGTCGCCCAGCCGGGTGTCGCAGCTGGTGTGGGACAGATCACAAATCTGATCTTTTTCTGATCCCGCCACCGCGGTCTGCACGTTGCCGAACCAGGTTCGATAGGCAACCAATCCGAGCAAAATGGCCAGGACGATCGCCAAATGGACAATTTTGCGTGAAGTGAGTCTCTCTTTCATGAAAAAACAGCCTTGTAAGATGTCTGAAAAATGACATTTTCGTGATCTCGCGCAAGGTAAATAATTGAACAGGCGAGACCCAACGGAGCCAAATATATCACTGTTTATACTGTTATTTTACCTGTCGCTTCAGTATCATTCCCATTGAATTTTCATTTAGCTACTTTTTGCTTTTCCTTTTATTAACAGCTGTTAACAAGAGGAAAGGCAGTAGCCAATGAAGTCGGTCCACGTCACTGGACACAAAATCAAACAACAGCAGCATCGGAAGCGGAATACAACGATGAGCCATACAACTAACCATCCTGAGTACAACTACACCGTTGTTCGCCAGTTCACCATCATGACGATTGTCTGGGGAATTGTCGGCATGTCGGTTGGCGTACTGATCGCAGCCCAGTTGATCTGGCCTGCCCTCAACTTTGATACTCCCTGGCTGACTTACAGTCGCCTTCGCCCTCTGCACACCAACGCGGTCATCTTCGCGTTTGGCTGTAGCGCCCTGATGGCGACCTCCTTTTATGTGGTGCAACGCACCTGTCAAACCCGACTGTTCGGCGGCAAGCTTGCCTCCTTCGTGTTCTGGGGCTGGCAGGCGATCATCCTCTCGGCCGCCATTTCGCTGCCGCTGGGATACACCACCTCCAAGGAGTACGCAGAGCTGGAATGGCCGATTGATATCGCCATCACCATCGTCTGGGTCGCCTATGCCGTGGTCTTCTTCGGCACCCTGGTCAAGCGCACCACCTCCCACATCTATGTGGCGAACTGGTTCTTCGGTGCCTTCATCATCACGGTGGCCGTGCTGCACATCGTCAACAACATGGAAGTGCCGCTTTCGGGCATGAAGTCCTACTCCATGTACTCCGGCGCCATGGATGCCATGGTGCAGTGGTGGTATGGCCACAACGCGGTAGGCTTCCTGCTGACCGCCGGCTTCCTCGGCATGATGTACTACTTCGTGCCCAAGCAGGCGGGTCGTCCGGTCTACTCCTACCGTCTCTCCATCGTTCACTTCTGGGCGCTGATCTCCCTCTACATCTGGGCCGGTCCGCACCACCTGCACTATACCGCGCTGCCTGACTGGGCCCAGTCGCTGGGCATGGTGATGTCCCTGATCCTGTTCGTGCCCTCCTGGGGCGGCATGATCAACGGCATCATGACCCTCTCCGGAGCCTGGCACAAACTGCGTTACGACCCCATCCTGCGCTTCCTGATCGTGTCCCTGTCGTTCTACGGCATGTCCACCTTCGAAGGCCCCATGATGGCGATCAAGACCGTCAACGCCCTCTCCCACTACACCGACTGGACCATAGGTCACGTCCACTCCGGCGCACTGGGCTGGGTTGCCATGGTCTCCATCGGTGCCGTGTACCACCTGATCCCGAACCTGTTCGGCCAGGGCCGCATGTACAGCATCAAGCTCATCAACGTCCACTTCTGGCTGGCCACCGTGGGCACCGTGCTCTACATCGTCGCCATGTGGATTTCCGGCGTGATGCAGGGTCTGATGTGGCGTGCGGTCAACGACGACGGCACCCTGACCTACAGCTTCGTAGAAGCGCTGCAGGCCTCTTATCCCTTCTACTTCGTGCGCTTCCTGGGTGGCTGCTTCTTTGTCACCGGCATGTTGCTGATGGCCTACAACGCCTATCGCACCATCACTGCGCCCAAAGGTTCCCTGGAACCTGTCGCACAGCCAGCATGATTGAAGAGGTCAAAGCATGAGCAACAATAACCGTCACGAGATCTTTGAAAAGAGCGTTCCCATGCTGGTGGTCGGCATCATATTTGCCATCAGCCTGGGGGGCCTGGTCGAAATCACCCCGCTGTTCTTCCAGAAGCAGACCACTGAACCGGTCGAGGGCCTCAAGCCCTATACCGCTCTGCAAATGGAAGGGCGCGACATCTTCATCCGCGAAGGCTGCACCGTCTGCCACAGCCAGATGATCCGTCCGTTCCGCGCCGAAACCGAGCGTTACGGCCACTACTCGGTCGCTGGCGAAAGCGTGTGGGAGCACCCCTTCCTGTGGGGCTCCAAGCGTACCGGTCCGGATCTGGCCCGGGTCGGCGGTCGTTATTCCGACGACTGGCACCGTGCTCACCTGATCAACCCGCGCGACGTGGTGCCCGAGTCCAACATGCCCGCCTTCCCCTGGCTCGACACCAACGTGCTGACCGGTGAACTGACTGGCAAGAAGCTGGCCCTGTTCCGCGATCACTTCGGCGTACCCTACACGGATGCCGACATTCAGGGTGCCGGCGAGGCCGTGAAGGGCAAGACCGAGCTGGATGCGCTGGTAGCCTATCTGCAATCACTGGGTCATGCCCTGAAATAAAGGAGTCAGGATATGGATTACGGCACATTTCGCGGCCTGTATACCCTGCTGTTGATGGCCATCATGATCGGCATCATCGTCTGGGCCTACAGCAAGCGCCGCAAGACCTCCTTCGACGAGGCTGCCAATCTGGTTTTTGCCGACGACGAGCAACCCAGTGCTGATAACAAGAACGCAGGAGCGAAACAATAATGAGCACTTTGTTTAGCATTTTTGTCACCGTCATCAGTCTGGGGACCATCCTCGGCTGCTTCTTGCTGCTGGTCTGGTGCCTGCGCGACAAGATGGGGGTGGAAGAGGGCAAGTCCATGGGACACGCCTTCGACGGCATCGAAGAGATCAACAACCCGCTGCCGAAGTGGTGGACCTACATGTTCCTCTTCTTCATCGTCACCGGTCTGGTCTATCTGATTGCCTTCCCGGGCCTTGGCAACTTCAAGGGCGTACTGGGCTGGCAGAGCTCCAACCAGGACGTACGCTCGCTGGCCGAGTCCAAGGCTGCGGCGGCCTCTGCCAAGGCTGAAGGGCGCGCGGTGGAGTACGATCGCGAGCTCATCAAGGCCGACGAAATCTACGGTGCCAAGTTCCGCGAGCTGGCCTATCAGGCCGATGGCAAGACCTATCGCGCCATCGAAGAGATCGCCGCCGATCCGGAAGCCCGCAAGGTGGGTCAGCGTCTGTTCCTGCAGAACTGCTCCCAGTGCCACGGATCCGACGCCCGCGGTGGTCGCGGTTTCCCGAACCTGACCGACAGCGAATGGCAATGGGGCGGTGCGCCCGACCAGATCAAGACCACCATCATGGGTGGTCGTCAGGGCGTGATGGCAGCCTGGGGCGAGATCCTCGGCAAGGACGGGGTCAAGGAAGTGGCCTCCTACGTGCTGAGCCTCTCCGGTCGCAAGGTGGACATGGTGGAAGCCAAGAAAGGTGAAGCGCGCTTCACCATCTGCGCCGCTTGTCACGGTCCGGACGCCAAGGGCGGCATCGCCTTCGGGGCACCGGATCTCACCAACAACACCTGGCTCTACGGCGGTTCCCGTCAGGTGGTCGAGCAGACCATCACCCACGGTCGTCACGGCGTGATGCCGGCCTGGAAGGATATTCTGGGTGAAGACAAGGTGCACCTGCTCGCCTCCTACGTTTACAGCTTGTCCCACAACGACCAGCAAAATAAGCAGTAACATGTGATAAACACGTGATTACTCAGCAAAAAGCCTCGACTCTTCGAGGCTTTTTGTTATCTTGTGTTGACTGAAATTCCTCTGTTTCGTTAATCACTGGTTTCACGGTAGTAGCACTATGTCCCAACCCTGGTATCGCCAATTCTGGCCCTGGTTCATCATCGCCCTCCCGACCGCAGCCGTGATCGGCAGCATCAGCACGGCGATCATCGCCAGCAAGGATGGCGTCAACCTGGTGGCCGAAGACTATTACAAGCAAGGCAAAGAGATTAATCAGGATCTCAGCAAGTTTGATCGCTCCGAAGCCCTCAACATCCACATCGCGCTGGAGGTCAACGGCAACGAGCTGACCCTCAAGCCGCTGTCTGGCGATATCCCGGCCGGCCAGGCGCTCTACCTCTCCCTATTTCACCCTACCCTCGCCGGCATGGACAGCGAGCACATGGTGACCGCCGACGGCAACGGCGTCTATCGCCTGCTGCTCGACAAGCCGCTCACCGGCAAGTGGCACGTGCGGGT
This sequence comes from Aeromonas sp. CD, assembly GCF_033349375.1. NCBI lineage: Bacteria > Pseudomonadati > Pseudomonadota > Gammaproteobacteria > Aeromonadales > Aeromonadaceae > Aeromonas > Aeromonas sp. CD. Next base: position 2,375,234 of record NZ_CP137631.1, on the reverse strand, counting down.
GGATGCCTTCAACCACGAATGGCGGCTGCAAGAGACTGTCCAGCTCCCCACCAAGGCCCCCGTCGAACTCGATCCCAAAGGACGCTGAGTCATGAGCCGTCCTGTTCACCATGACACGCTGGCAGCGACCGGCGCTTCACTGTTTCTGCCGACAGGCCGGGCGGCCTGCGGCCAGCTGTCATGAGCGGCTGCTTTCACTGTGGTGAGCCGGTGCCCGCCGGCAGCCGCTATGCCCTCGAGATAAAAGGCATAGTCCAGCCCATGTGCTGCCCCGGTTGTCAGGCGGTGGCGGAAACCATTCTGGAGTGCGGCCTGGCCAGCTACTACGAGCACCGCACCGCCCCCGGCACCAAGGGCGAGCTGGTACCCGAAGAACTCGCCGCCCTCACCCACTACGATCTGGCCGAAGTGCAGCAGGATTTTGTCACCGACAGCGCCACCGGCAGCCACAAGGTGCGCGAGATCCAGCTGACGGTGGAAGGCTTGACCTGCGCCGCCTGTGCCTGGCTCATCGAACGCCATCTGGGCAACCTGGCCGGGCTGCACTACATCAACGTCAACACCACCACCCACCGGGCCCGCATCAAGTGGGATCCGGACCGGCTCTCGTTGAGCGACATCCTCAAGGGCTTTGCCAAGATCGGCTATCGCGCCTACCCCTTCCAGACTCACCAGCAGGAAGCGCTCTACGCCAAAGAGGTGCGCAGCTACATGTTCCGGCTGGCACTGGCGGGGCTCGGCTCCATGCAGGTGATGATGTGTGCGGTGGCGCTCTACATGGACCTCTTCATCAGTGTCGAAGAGGAGTTCATGGTCTACTTCAAGTGGATAAGTCTGCTGCTCTCTACCCCCATCATGATCTATTCGGCCCAGCCCTTCTACGTGGGCGCCTGGCGCAGCCTCAGGCAGGGACACCTCTCCATGGACGTGTCGGTGTCGCTCGCGCTGATCGGCGCCTTCGTCGCCTCCATGTGGGCCACCGTGTTCAACACCGGTGAGGTCTATTACGACTCCATAACCATGTTCGTCTTCTTCCTGCTGCTGGGACGCTTCCTCGAGCTGCGGGCCAGACGCAAGGCCTCCGAGTCCAGCTCCAACCTGGCGCGGCTGGTGCCCATCATGGCCACCCGGCTCGATGAGGATGGCGATCACGAGGTGGCCGCCAAGACGCTGCAGGTTGGCGACCGGGTGCGAGTGCTTGCGGGGGCCACCCTGCCGGCGGATGGCATCATCCTGGTTGGGCAGGCCAGCCTCAACGAATCCATGCTGACCGGCGAACAGCTGCCGCTGCTCAAACAGGCGGGGGATGCCGTCTATGCCGGCACCATCAACACCGACGCCCCTCTCGAAATTCGGGTCAGCCATCCCATCGAAGAGTCGCGCCTGGCCCAGATCATGCGGCTGCAGGATCACGCGCTGGACGACAAACCGGCCATTGCCCAGATGGCGGATGTGCTCTCCCGCCACTTCATTCTGGTGCTGCTGTTCATCGCCGCTGGCGTCTGGACCTTCTGGCACTTTCATCAGCCGGAGCAGGCCTTCTGGGTCACCTTGGCAGTGCTGGTGGCGACCTGCCCCTGCGCCCTGTCGCTGGCCACCCCCACCGCGCTCACCTCGGCCACCGCTCGCCTGACCCGTGCCGGCATCTTGCTACGCCGTGGCCACGTGCTGGACGTGCTGACCCGGGCCAACCGCATCGTGATGGACAAGACCGGCACCCTGACCACCGGTAACATCAGCCTCACCAGCACGGAGGCCCTGGGTAACCTCGACGCGGCGCGCTGTCTTGCCATCGCCCGCGCCCTGGAGGCCTATTCCGAGCACCCCATCGCCCGCGCCTTTCGCTGCAATACCGCAGAGGACGCCGTGCTGCTGGCGGCCAGCAAGGTGACCCCCGTCATCGGACACGGTATCGAAGGGGTGATCGACGGTCGCCACTATCGGCTCGGCAGTGCCCGCTGGCTCGGCATCAGCGATGCCCACGCAGCGCAAGCGGACGGGCTGGTCATCTATCTGGCCGACGAGGATCGGGCGCTCGCCCGTTTCCTGCTGACCGACACCCTGCGCCCCGATGCGAAGTCGCTGATCCAGGCCTTCAAGGCGGCTGGCCTCAAGACCACCATCCTCACCGGCGACAGCTCGGCCCAGGCCGACGAGGTTGCCCGCGAGCTGGGGGTCGACGAGCTGGTCAAGGGCGTCACGCCGGATGGCAAGCTGGCCTACCTCAAGGAGCACGAAGCCCGCGGCGACATCAGCATCATGGTGGGAGATGGCATCAACGACGCCCCTGTGCTGGCCGGTGCCCACGCCTCCTTCGCCATGGCCGGCGGCACCGACCTGGCCAAGAACAGCGCCGATGCCATCTTGCTGGCCGACGATCTCTCCCGCCTGCTGGATGCCCGCGCCCTGGCACTGCGCACCCGCAAGATCATCAAGGAGAACTTCGCCTGGTCCATCGGCTACAACCTGCTGGTACTGCCGCTGGCGGCGAGCGGCTGGCTGCCCCCCTATGTGGCGGCGGCGGGCATGTCATTGAGCTCCCTCATCGTGGTCACCAACTCCATGCGGCTCAACCGCTGAGCCGTGGCCACAGGGACAGACAGGGTGAAGGGGGCGGGCTCCGGTCAGGCTCCTTTCACAATCGAATCGACGGGCCAGCGGCCACCAAGGTGGTGTACCATGACCCCTTTCATTGCAAGGTTTGCTGCATGAACATCATCTTCGTCCTCATCCCCATCGCTATCCTCTTCGTCATCATCGCCGGCGCCGTCTTCTTCTGGGCCATTCGCTCCGAGCAGTTTGAAGATCTCGACCGCCAGGGTTCCAATATCCTGTTCGATGAAGAGCAACCCGCCCCCAAACACGCCGAGCACGAGCACAAAGATGACGGCCACCCTTGATCTGCTGGGCGCCCTGCTGGTGGGACTGGCTGGCGCCGGCCACTGCATCGGCATGTGCGGCGGTGTTTCCGCCGCCCTCTCCATGGCCATTCCTGCCGAGAAGCAGCACTTCTGGGGTCGGCTCGGTTACCTGCTCAACTACAACCTCGGCCGGATCCTCAGCTATGTGATTGCCGGCGCCTTGGTCGGGGGACTGCTGGCCACCACCAGTGAGCTCGGCGCGGGCAAGCACGCCATCGCCAGCCTGCGGCTGGTGGCGGCCTTCCTGATGATTGCCCTCGGGCTCTATCTCGCCGGCTGGTGGCAGGGGGTGCTGCTGCTCGAGCGCATTGGCGCCAGGTTGTGGCCCCGCCTCAAGCCGCTGGCGGGCAAGTTCATCCCCTTCACCTCGGCCTGGCAGGCACTGCCGTTTGGCATGGTGTGGGGCTGGCTCCCCTGCGGGCTGGTCTACTCCATGCTGACCTGGAGCGCAGCAGCGGGATCCGCTGGCGGCGGAGCGCTGATCATGCTCTTTTTCGGCCTCGGCACCCTGCCGACCCTGTTTGCGCTGGGAGGGTTGGCGGATCGGCTGCGCTACTGGCTGACCCTGCGCAGTTTACGCCTTGGTGGGGCCCTGCTGCTCATCGTATACGGGCTGCATACCCTCTGGATCGGGATTGCGTCCTTTTGAAACCCTATCCAAAACGGATGAGTTGATGGTAAACTTGTTTGATATAAATCAATTATTCGTATGAGCCTATGATCCCGGAAAAGAAACCTGGCAGACGTATTCAGAGCGGTGGCTGTGCAATTCATTGCCAGGATTGCAGCATCAGCCAGCTCTGCATTCCCTTCACTCTGAACGACAACGAGCTCGATCAGCTGGACAGCATCATCGAGCGCAAGAAGCCGATCCAGAAAGGTGAAGAGTTGTTCAAGGCCGGCGATGAGCTCAAATCGCTCTACGCCATCCGTTCCGGGACCATCAAGTCATACACCATCACCGAACAGGGTGACGAGCAGATCACGGCCTTCCACCTGGCTGGCGATCTGGTCGGCTTTGACGCCATCCACAAGCAGGCACACCCCTCCTTCGCCCAGGCACTGGAAACCGCCATGGTGTGCGAGATCCCGTTCGACGTGCTCGACGATCTCTCCGGCAAGATGCCGAAGCTGCGCCAGCAGATCATGCGATTGATGAGCAACGAGATCATGGGCGACCAGGAGATGATCCTGCTGCTCTCCAAGAAGAATGCCGAAGAGCGCCTTGCCGCCTTCCTGCACAACCTGTCGGTGCGCTTCTCCGAGCGTGGTTTCTCCGCCAAGGAGTTCCGCCTCTCCATGACCCGCGGCGACATCGGCAACTACCTCGGCCTCACCGTCGAAACCATCAGCCGCCTGCTGGGCCGCTTCCAGAAGTCCGGTCTCATCAGCGTCAAGGGCAAGTACATTACCGTACTGGATCACGTCGCCCTCGGCGTCATGGCCGGTGCAACCCGCCCCCCCTGCGGTTAAGCTTCCTCTCTCTGGTGCCGGATCGGTTTACCCCGAAATTTGATCCGGCACACGTCCCCCCTTCTCCTCCTGAGCTAAGCTGTAATGGCTAAAGGTCTGCCATCATTGGTATTTTTGCCAAGGAGGAGGAGAACATGGTCAAGTACCGAAAAATTCTGGTGGTCATCAACCCGGAAGAAGAGCGGCAAATCGCCCTCGAACGAGCGGTCAAGGTAGCCGAGCTGGATGAAGGCGCCCAACTGACCCTGTTGCTCACCATTTACGACTTCTCGTATGAAATGACCGCCATGCTGTCGGTGGATGAGCGGGAAGAGATGCGCCACGGGGTGATTGCCCAGCGCCGCGAATGGCTCGACGACATTCTCAAACCCTACCGCGCCCGAGGGCTGGATTGCGAGATCAAGGTGGTCTGGCACAACCGTCCCTTCGAATGCATCATTCAGGAAGTGCTGGAGCAGCGCCACGATCTGGTGGTCAAGGCCACCCACCACCACTCCTTCCTGCAAACCTTTATCTTCACCCCCACCGACTGGCATCTGCTGCGCAAGTGCCCCTGCCCCGTGCTGCTGGTGAAAGAGGGTCATTGGCAGCGGGGCGGCAACATCATCGCCGCCATCAATTGCTCCAGCGACGATCAGGATCAGAAACTGCTCAACGAGCGGATCACCGAAGAGGGGATCGCCATCGCCGAGCTGCTAGGCTCCAACCTCTATCTGGTCAACACCTATCCGGGCACCCCGGTCAACGTGGCCATCGAGCTGCCAGAGTTTGACCCCAACGCCTACAACGACGCCATTCGCAAACACCACGAGAGCCTGCTGCTGAGCCACGCCGACAAATACGGCATCGGCCATCTCTGGACCCGTGTGGCGGAAGGCCTGCCCGAAGAAGTGCTACCCGATCTCGCCGGCGAGCTACAGGCCACCCTGATGATCATGGGGTGCGTCGGTCGCACCGGGCTCTCCGCCGCCCTGCTCGGCAACACCGCCGAACACGTGGTGGATCGTCTCGCCTGCGACATGCTGATCCTCAAGCCCGCCGATTACAGCTGCCCGGTCGATAGCCGCCGTCCAGCATAAGCCTTTCTTGCCCTCCCCCGGGACATGGCTATAATAAGCCGCTTATTTTTGTCCCGGGTTTCAGGTCATGCTAGAAGAGCTTAACGCCAAAGAAAAATACAGTTTCAACAAACTGCAGAAGCGCCTGCGGCGCAACGTAGGTCAGGCCATCGCCGACTTCAACATGATTGAAGAGGGTGACAAGGTCATGGTGTGCCTGTCCGGCGGCAAGGACAGCTTCGCCATGCTCGACATTCTGATGAGCCTGAAGGCCAGCGCCCCCATCCACTTCGATCTGGTGGCGGTCAACCTGGATCAGAAGCAGCCCGGTTTCCCCGAGCACGTGCTGCCCGAATACCTGACCACCCTCGGCATCGACTTCAAGATCGTCGAAGAGGATACCTACGCCATCGTCAAGGAGAAGGTGCCGGAGGGCAAGACCACCTGCGCACTCTGCTCCCGCCTGCGCCGCGGCATTCTCTACCGCACCGCCCAGGAGCTGGGCTGCACCAAGATTGCCCTTGGCCACCACCGCGATGACATCCTCGAGACCCTGTTCCTCAACATGTTCTACGGTGGCAAGCTCAAGTCCATGCCACCCAAGCTGGTGAGTGACGATGGCAAGAACGTGGTGATCCGCCCGCTCGCCTACTGCAAGGAGAAGGACCTGGTGCGCTATGCCGAGGTCAAGGCCTTCCCCATCATCCCGTGCAACCTGTGCGGCTCGCAGGAGAACCTGCAGCGCCAGGCCATCAAGCAGATGATGCAGGAGTGGGATCGCCGCTTCCCGGGTCGTCTCGAGACCATGTTCACCGCCATTCAGGACGTGATCCCGAGCCACCTGCTCGATCACAAGCTGTTTGACTTCAAGAGCATCAACCGCGACTCCGGCATCATCGACGGCGGCGACAAGGCGTTTGATCCGCCCGAGCTGCCCAAGGCACCGCTGCTGGATATCGACGAGATGGACATGCTGGACGTCATTGAGGTGCGCTAAGCCCACCTCAGCCACAAAAAAGGAGCGCCTGGCGCTCCTTTTTCATTTCTATGCCGGCCACCCTCAGTGGCGGCTCAAGATGGGCTAGCCCTTGTGCAGCCAGGGAGTCAACCGCAGGATCTCCCCCCGCAGCTGCAGCTTGCCCTCGGCAAACTCCGCCAGCTGGGTGTTGCTCAGCAGCAGTTGTCCCTCCTGCCAGGGCAGCGGCAGCTGGCGAGCACCGTCGATGAGGTAGGCGGTGCCGCTTGGCTGCACCAGGCTGACCCTCACCCCCGTCATCTCGGGCAGGAAATATTTGCCGACCATGCCGGCCAGCTTCTCCAGCAGGCTCTGCATGTCGTGCTGGCGCCCCGTCAACTCGCTCACCTTGAGCTCCCACCGACTGTCTGCCGGCGGCGGCACATCCGCCATCACCTGTACCGACAGATCGCAGGCCTCGTGAGGCTCGGTGAGCCCTACCACCACGGTCGCCTTGTCGAGATTCAAATCATCGTCATAGGGCAGCCGCAATTCGCTGTCGACAGTCACCTCGGCCGCCACGTCCCGATCCAGGGTCGAGACCCGGGCCGAGGTGAGCAGGCAGCGCCGGCCATTTTGCTGATCGGTCAGATAAAAACCCAGCCTGGCGTGACCAAACTCCCCTTTGGCGAAGGTCTTCATCTGGCTGTAGAAGGTGCCGTACTGCAGCTCAAGGGAAGGCTGCGCCACTGCCAGCATGGGCGCCATCAGCAGCGCGGCCGCCATCCCGTATCGATTGTTCATATGCCATCCTTTTGCATCACGCATCTGCACGCGCCGCTATCTGTTGCTGTTGTCTGACGCCCTGCATGCCGTCAGGCGTTGAAATGATCGGGGCCCTGGCTCACCTCGGTCACTTCGACCGCCACCCCGCACAGATCCCGGTAGAGGATCCCCTTGCAGTTGAAATAGAGCGGAGCCACCCAGATAAGCCCCAGCCCCATGGGGATCAGCGCCAGGAAGAACAGCGCCATCATGACCCCGTGCAGCAGCACTATGCTGGGCCAGCCGCGGGCAAACAGGCGCAGGGAAACCAGGATGGCCTGCACTGGCGACAGGCCGCGTTCCAGCACCAGCGGCACGGTAAACACCAGCCCCATGCCGATCAGGGCCGACGGAATGAAGGCCAGCATCACCGGCAGACCCAGCAGTTCGAACAGCGGGCCAAACAGGCTGGTGATGAGGCTGCCGAGCAGGCTCAGGCTGCCAAGGCGCAGGAAGTGGCGAAAGAAGTCGAATACCTGGCTCGGCCGGGCACGGACCCCCACCGACTGCTGCAACCCCAGCATGTCGAGGGAGGAGGTCATCGGCGACATGATGATGGTGATGAGCAGGCTCAGCACCAGGGCCACGTCCATCCCCCCTTCCTGATTGACATAGGGGGCGAGCAGGGTGTTGCTCAGCAGCATCCAGATGGCCGTCACCCCGACGATGGCCAGCAGCAGGCCGAATCCGGTGCGCCGCGTCTGTTGCCAGCTCTCCTGCAATACCCCCTTGAGGTCGAGACGATATCCCTGGCTCAGGGACTGTTCGAGGGAACCACCTATCCGCATTTTGTTACTCAATTGACTATCCAACATCCGAAAAACTGCTATTCAGGGAGCACATTATAGCGATTTGACCCGGCATGCGTAGCCGTTTTTCCTGTTATCTGCCGTTCAGAAACTCATTGATTTCACAGGGAGCCGTGGCATTTTTCCGGACAAAGCCGGGTTCCCCGGCCCACTCGCCCACCTGACTCGCAATACCCGCTTGGTTCCCCTGACGCATGGGGGTAGGATGCCCAAAGCGCCGCTAGCTAGCTCATTGGGCGGCGGATTTCATGCCCCCTCGTTCGATAAAGGATATCGACCATGTCAGAACTGACCCTCTACCTCACCCCCGGCACCTGTGCCATGGCGGTTCGTATCGCCCTGGTGGAGGCTGGCGCACCTCACCAAATAAGGCGCGTGGACTTCGCCAGCGGCGAGCAGCGCTCCCCCGCCTACCTCGCCATCAATCCCAAAGGCCGAGTGCCGGCGCTGGTGACCGAGCGCGGCGTGCTCACCGAAACCCCGGCCTTGCTGCTCTATGTGGCGCAGCGCTTCCCGGATGCCAAACTCGCCCCCCTCAATGATCCTTTCCTGCTGGCCCGCATGCAGGAGGTCAACAGCTTCCTCGCCTCTACTGTGCACGTCGCCCATGCCCATAGCCGGCGTGCGGCCCGCTGGGCCGATGATGAGCAGGCCATCGCCGCCATGCAGGCCAAGGTGCCGCGCAACATGCGCGATGGCTTCTCCCAAATAGAAAACAACTATCTCGCCGGTCCCTGGGTGCTGGGGGAGCAGTTCAGCCTAGCCGACATCTACCTGTTCGTGGTGGCGAGCTGGCTCGAGGGCGACAGGGTGACCATCAGCGAGTTTCCCAAGGTCGCGGATCACTATCGGCGCATGCTGGCACGCCCCGGCGTGCAGCAAGGGCTAGCCCTTTAATCCTCTCGTTACGGGTGCCAGTGCTCTTCTGGCACCTGTTTTTCCCCGCTTTCCCCTCGCCATTGAGATCGTTTTCACATTTCTGCCATCTCTTGGTGGATCAAAACCGCCTGAGCGCCTATCTTCCACCTCATGACGCAACCGGTTGCGTAACCGGTTGCCTAGCTAACATCAGATACGCGGGCATAGCCTGCCGAGGTGCTGTATGAAACGAGGCGTACTGCTCAATGCTCCCCTGAGTGCCCTGGTGGCACGGATGGGTCACACCGACGAGATCACCGTCTGCGATGCCGGCCTGCCCATTCCGGCCGGCCCGGAGCGCATCGATCTGGCGCTGATGGCGGGGACGCCGAGCCTTGAAACCGTGTTGACCGCCCTGCTCACCGACCTGGTGGTGGAGAAGGTGATCATGGCGAGCGAGATCAAGCAGATCAGCCCCGCCGCCCATCAGGCGCTGGTGGATCAGCTGGCGGCGCACGCCGCCGCCCAGGGCAAGCCCATCACCATCGAGTACTGCCTGCACGAAGCATTCAAGGCTCGCTCCCACCAGAGCAAGGCCATCGTGCGCAGCGGCGAGGTGACCCCCTACGCCAACCTCATTCTCTGCGCCGGCGTGGCGTTTTAAATTCCCAAGGAAGCAGCTATGAGCAACGCCAATATGCTCCCCCCGTCCCCTGTCGGGCTCTCCGGGAACGCCAATATGCTTCCCTCGCCCATTCTGGCGCTTTCCGGGATCGTCAAGACCTTCCCCGGGGTGCGCGCCCTCGATGAGGCGGGCCTCAAGGTCTATCCGGGTCAGGTGATGGCCCTGCTCGGCGAAAACGGCGCCGGCAAATCGACCCTGATGAAGGTACTGACCGGCATCTACCAGGCCGATGCGGGCAGCATCAGCTATCGCGGCCAGCCGGTTCACTTCAAGGGCCCCCGCGACTCCCAGGATCAGGGGATCAGCATCATCCACCAGGAGCTGAACCTGCTGCCGGAATTGTCGATTGCCGCCAATATCTTCCTCGGCCGCGAACCGCGTACCCGTTTTGGCAGCATCGACCACAAGCAACTGCGCGAGCGTGCAAGCACCCTGCTGGCACGGCTTGGCGTCAAGCACGGCCCGGATACCCGGCTCGGGGATCTCTCCATCGGCGAACAGCAGATGGTGGAGATCGCCAAGGCGCTGTCGTTTGATGCCAGCGTCATCATCATGGACGAGCCCACCGATGCCCTCACCGACACTGAGACCGAGCAGCTGTTCGTGGTCATCCGCGAGCTGCGTGAGCAGGGCTGCGGCATCGTCTACATCTCCCATCGCTTGAAGGAGATCTTCGAAATCTGTGATCGGGTCACCGTGCTGCGCGATGGCAAGTGGATCGGCGAGCAGGCGGTGAGCGAGCTCGACGAAGACAGGATCATCGAGATGATGGTGGGCCGCCGGCTGGAAGAGCAGTACCCGCGCCTCGCCCGCGAGCTCGGCCCGGTCAGCCTGCAGGTCAAGGAGCTGGCCGGCCCCGGTGTGCGCGGGGTCAGCTTCTCCCTGCGTCAGGGTGAAATTCTGGGCTTCAGCGGCCTGATGGGGTCCGGGCGTACCGAGCTGATGAAGCTCATCTACGGTGCCAGCCCCATCAGCGCCGGTGACATTACCGTGGATGGTCACGCACTGGTCCCCAAGAGCCCAGCCGATGGCCTGGCCGCCGGCATCGCCTACATCTCCGAGGATCGCAAGGGCGATGGCCTGGTACTGGAGCTGTCGGTGCGCGAAAACATGAGCCTGTGCGCCCTCGGCGAGTTCATCAGCCACGGCAAGATTGACGGCCAGGCCGAGCGCCAGGCGGTGGGCGACTATGTGCGCCTGTTCAACATCAAGACCCCGAGTCAGGATCAGCTGATCAAGCTGCTCTCCGGCGGCAACCAGCAGAAGGTGGCCATCGCCAAGGGGCTGCTGACAAGGCCCAAGGTGCTGATCCTGGACGAGCCGACCCGCGGCGTCGATGTCGGCGCCAAGAAGGAGATCTATCAGCTCATCAACCAGTTCAAGAAGGAGGGGATGAGCATCATCCTGGTCTCCTCCGAAATGCCGGAAGTGCTCGGCATGAGTGATCGCATCATGGTGATGCACGAAGGGCGCATCAGCGCAGAATTCAACACCCGCGATGCCAATCAGGAGAAGCTGATGGCAGCGGCAGTCGGTAAACAGTGGCAAGCAGAGCAAGAGGCAGCACAATGACAACCCAAACCCTTTCCCGCCGCGGCGTCATGAGCAAGGCCTGGTGGATCGAGAACAAATCCCTGGTCGCGCTGCTGGTGCTGATCGGCGTGGTCTCCTTCCTCAGCCCCAACTTCTTCACCGCCGACAACCTGCTCAACATCCTGCGTCAGACCTCGGTCAACGCCATCATGGCGGTCGGCATGACCCTGGTCATCCTCACCGCCGGCATCGATCTGTCGGTCGGCTCGGTACTGGCCCTGTGCGGCGCCCTGGCCGCCACCATGGTGGCCATGGAGCTGCCCATCGCCCTGGTGATCCCCCTCACCCTGGGGGCCGGCGCCCTGCTTGGCGGCATCAGCGGCCTCATCATTGCCAAGGGCAAGGTACAGGCCTTCATCGCCACCCTGGTCACCATGACCGCCCTGCGCGGCGTCACCATGGTCTATACCGAGGGGCGCCCCATCTCCACCGGTTTCAGTGACGGCGCCGATCACTTCGCCTGGCTGGGTACCGGTTACCTGTTCGGTCTGCCAGTGCCCATCTGGCTGATGGCCATCGTCTTCCTGCTGGCCTGGTTCATGCTCAACCACACTCGCCTGGGCCGCTACATCTATGCCCTCGGCGGCAACGAATCGGCCACCCGCCTCTCCGGCATCAATGTGGACCGGGTGAAGCTCGCGGTGTATGGTCTGTGCGGCATGCTGTCGGCACTGGCCGGGCTCATCGTCACTTCCCGCCTCTCCTCCGCCCAGCCGACCGCCGGCATGGGGTACGAGCTGGATGCCATCGCGGCAGTGGTGCTGGGTGGCACCAGCCTGATGGGGGGCAAGGGCCGCATCATGGGTACCCTGATCGGGGCGCTCATCATCGGCTTCCTCAACAATGCCCTCAACCTGCTCGACGTATCGTCCTATTACCAGATGATCGCCAAGGCCAGCGTGATTTTGCTCGCCGTGATGATCGATAACAAAAGCAAGTAAGCACACACAAGGAATGAAATGATGAAAAAGCTCAATACCCTGCTCGCTGCCGCCATCATGTCCGTGCTGGGCACCGCCCAGGCCGCCGATCACACCCTGGCCATGGTGGTCTCCACCCTCAACAACCCCTTCTTCGTCACCATGAAGGAAGGGGCAGAAGCCAAGGCCAAGGAGCTTGGCTACGAGCTGGTGGTGCTGGACTCCCAGAATGACCCGGCCAAGGAGCTCTCCAACATGGAAGATCTCACCGTGCGCAAGGTCAACGCCATCCTGATCAACCCGACCGATTCCGAAGCGGTGGGCAATGCCATCCGCTTGGCCAACAAGGCCAACATCCCGGTACTGACCCTGGACCGCGGCGCGGCGCAGGGGGACGTCAAGGCCCACATCGCCTCCGACAACGTGGCGGGCGGCAAACTGGCCGGCGATTTCATCACCCAGAAGCTGGGTGCCGGTGCCAAGGTGATCCAGCTGGAAGGGATCGCCGGTACCTCCGCCGCCCGTGACCGTGGCGAAGGCTTTGCCCTGGCCGTAGCCGCCAACAAGCTGGAAGTGCTGGCCTCCCAGCCCGCCGACTTTGACCGCACCAAGGGTCTGAACGTCATGGAGAACCTGCTGGCCGCTCACCCGAGCGTGCAGGCGGTGTTCGCCCAGAACGACGAGATGGCGCTGGGTGCCATCCGCGCCGTGCAGGCCGCCGGCAAAGAGGTGATGATCGTCGGCTTCGACGGCACCGACGATGGCAAGGCCGCCGTGGCCAAGGGTAAACTGGCCGCCACCGTGGCCCAGCAGCCCGCGCTGATCGGCGCCATCGGCGTGGAAACCGCCGACAAGGTGCTCAAGGGCCAGCCGGTGGAAAAATCCATCCCGGTTCCGCTGCAAGTTGTCAGCAAGTAAGTTGACGGGGGGAGGTTCGCCTCCCCCTTTTCACTCAAGGTTTACGGTGCCTCCCGGCCTGGGTCCGGCTTTCGTGTCCATGCCAAGATGCATCAGGAGTACTCAACATGAATCGTCTCGTCGTTCTGGGCAGTGTCAATGCAGACCACGTGCTGCGCGTCCCCCACTTTCCTCGCCCGGGTGAAACCCTGACCGGCCACAGCTATCAAGTGGTGCCCGGTGGCAAGGGCGCCAACCAGGCGGTGGCCGCCGCTCGGTTAGGTGCAGAAGTCTCCTTTATCGCCCGCATCGGCGATGACGCCATCGGCCACCAGATGAAGACCGGCTTTGCCAAAGACGGCATCGACGTGAGCGCCGTCGAACTCGATCCCAAGCTCCCCACAGGCATCGCCATCATCTATGTGAGCGATGAGGGAGAGAACAGCATCGGCATCTCCGCCGAAGCCAACGGCGCCCTCACCCCGGCCGTGGTGAAAAGCCACCAGGCGATGATCGCCGCCGCCCACACCCTGCTGCTGCAGCTGGAAGTGCCGCTGGAGAGCGTGCTGGAAGCCGCCCGCCTGGCCCGTGCCCACGGCACCCGGGTGGTGCTCAACCCCGCCCCCGCTCGCTCGCTCTCAAGCGAACTGCTGGCACTGGTCGACCTCATCACCCCCAACCAGACCGAAGCCGAGCTGCTGACCGGCGTAAAAGTCACCGACGAGGCGAGCGCGGCCGAGGCGGCCGCCCGCTTCCACCAGATGGGCATCGGAGAGGTGATGATTACCCTGGGCTCGCAAGGGGTCTATTGCAGCAAGGGGCAGCAGCAAGCGCTCATCCCGGGCTTTCGGGTCAAAGCAGTAGACACCACGGCGGCCGGCGATACCTTCAACGGCGCCCTGCTGGCGGCCGAGCTCGCCGGCGCCGACTTTGACGCTGCCGTGCGCTTTGCCCACGGTGCCGCAGCGCTCTCCGTCACCCGGTTTGGCGCCCAGAGCTCCATTCCGAGCAAGCAGGAGGTAGACACCTTCCTGCTTGAGCAGACTGCGCAGGGGCACTGATGGCCAATATCAAGGAGGTGGCGGCGCTGGCGGGGGTGTCGACCACCACCGTCTCCCACGTCATCAACGAGACCCGTTTCGTCGCCGAGGAGACCCGCGAGCGGGTCTTCAGTGCCATGCGCGATCTCAACTATGCCCCGAGCCTGGTGGCCCGCAGCCTCAAGGTGAAGGAGACCAACAGTATCGGCATGCTGGTCACCACCTCCAGCAACCCCTTCTTCGCCGAGGTGGTACGCGGGGTGGAGCGCTACTGCTTCGAGCAGGGCTACAACTTGATGCTGGGCAACACCGAGGGCCAGGCCGAGACCGCCCTCTCCTACCTCAAGATGATGCTGCGCAAACGGGTCGACGGCCTGCTCATCATGTGCAGCGAGGGGCAGCAGGAGGTGTTCAACCAGCTCGACTGGCTCAAGAGCCTGCCGGTGGTGGTGATGGACTGGGGGATGGAGAGCGCCGACGTGGATCTTATCGCCGACAACTCCCATCGCGGCGGCTACCTGGCGACCCGCCACCTGCTGGAGCTGGGTCACACCGCCATCGGCTGCATCACAGGCCCCCACAGCCGCGCCCCCGCCAACCAGCGTCAGGCGGGCTTCGAGCAGGCGATGCAGGAGGCCGGGCTCACCGTCAACCCAGAGTGGGTTCAGGAGGGTGACTTCGACTGCGCCAGCGGTCATCAGGCGATGACCCGCCTGCTGTCCCTGCCCGAGCGCCCCACCGCGCTGTTCGTCTGCAACGATATGATGGCGATGGGAGCCATCAGCGCCGCTCATCAGGCGGGACTGGTGATCCCGCGCGATCTCTCGATCGTCGGCTATGACAACGTGGCGCTGGCCGAATTCATGTCGCCGCCGCTCACCACGGTCAATCAGCCGAAAGAGGAGCTGGGCCGCCTTGCCGTCACCCGGCTGCTGGCGCGCATCAATGGCGAGGCGGTGGCGGATCATCTGATCACCGTCGACCCCGACCTGGTGATCAGGGATTCCTGCGCCCCCCGCCCCTGACATTCACCTGCAATACCTGCAATAAAAGCGCAAGGCGACCCTGGGGTCGCCTTGCTGCGTGTTGTCTCTGGCCGGTTCAATACCGCTCTGTGTGCTCAAGCCAGCTGCCTTGCCTCACTGCCCGCCAGCACCTCCAGTTGCACCAGCCCCAGTCGCCGGGCCAGCGGCTGCAACAGCTCGCTGTGCTCCGCGTCATCTGGCAGCCAGTAACGGACGGGCCAGCCGGCCGCCAACTGGGCCGGGGTGGCGCTGCCAATATCGCTGAGCGCCAGGATGTCCCCCTGCTGCCGCAATCCCGCCAGCAAGGCTGCATCCGGCTGCAGCGCCGGCACCAGCAGCACCCGCGGCGTGCGGGAGGCGTCCGGCAGATAGGCCACGGCATGGGCCAGCTGGGCCTGGTTGTCGAGCGGAAGCAACAACGCCCGCCCATCGGCATGCTGCGCCTCGTGCGCTTGCAGCAACCGGGCCAGCACGGGCCCCAGCACGCCGCACTCCTGCAGCCAGCGCATCTGGCAGGGCGCCCCCTGCTCACGCCAGTAAAGCGTCATTTGCCACAGGTCGTTGCCCTGCCCATCCGTCAATCCCTGCAACGCCACTCGCAGCGGCGCAGGCTCGCGCCCGGCCAGCCAGTCGCGCAGCTGGTGAAGCTGATGCTGGCTCAACTGCAACTGCTGCAGCATGGCCGGTTCGAACCAGCAGATGTCCCCCTCCTGGCTGCGTTTGGCCTGGTTGAGGGCCAGGATGGCCTGATCCAGCAGCCGGCCGGCATCTTGCTGCTGTGCCTTGGCCACCCCGAGCCGACAGGCCAGCTCGAAGCTGCACTCCCGGGTCACGAACTCGAAATTGAGCAGGTTCACCAGCTCATGAATGCGGGTTTCCAGCGCGCCATCCGCGCTGGTCAACATCACAGCGAACTCGTCGCCGCCGAGCCGGTAGGCATGGCCATTGTGGGCCTGCTGCAGCTTGTCGGCCACCGTCTGCAACAGCCGATCACCGACCTGATAACCGAGCAGATCATTGACCTGCTTGAAGCGCTTGAGATCGAGCACCACCAGGGCGCTCGCCTCGCTGGCATGCAGGGCGCGGGAGAGCTGCTCCTGCAGGGCGCGGCGGTTGCCAAGCCGGGTCAGGGGATCGAGCAGGGCGAGCCGGCGATTCGCCAGGTTGGCGCGAATGAGGGCGGCCACCAGGGCGCCGCCGGTCAGCAGCAGGATCAGTTGCCAGATCTGCAGCCAGAACAGGCTGCTGCGGATCTGGCTGACCGAACGCTCCCGCTCCTGACCAGAGAGGATCTGATCCCCAATCTGCTCGATGAGGCGGGTCTGGCTGGCGATCGCCTCCTGCAAGCGGGCAAGCTCGGCCCCCTCGCGCAGCGCACCGGCCTCCATCTGGGGTTCGAGCTGCTTGATCTGCTCGAACAGTCCGGCCAGCGCCTTGCCGAGCCCGTGCCGCTGGCGCGCCTCGGCAGTTTCGCTGCTGATGAGAAAGATATCGAGCCGGTTCCACAGCAGATCGTAATCCAGGCTCAGGGTCTCCATCCCCAGCCGGCCGGCCCGGTAGAGCTGCAGATCGTAGAGGAAACGCTGGGATTCCAGCATCACCTGGCTGATGTTCCAGTGGATATTGCGGTAGAAGGTATCAACCAGCTGCTCCTGGCGATGCTGCAGATAGAGGCTGCTGCCGGAGGAGAGCAGAAACAGCAGCGACACCGCAACCAACAGCAGTTTGTGGCGGGATAGCCCCATCAATCAAGGATCTCGATGCGGGTTACCTGCCACACCATGCAGTTGTGGATGGCGGGCACGTCCAGCTTGGGATAGGTGGTGAACGGAATGAGCAGCCAGAGCGGGCCCTTGTTGCGCCGGGTCAGCGGTTTGCCGTCCTCCTGGCGCACCAGGGTCAGCGGCACGCCGTCGAACAGGGCCAGATCCACCACCTGCTGATAGCCGTTGAGGGCCGAGACGGCGATCTTGCGGGCATTCAGGATCCCGTGCGCCGCCAGCACGGCCGCCAGGGTCGGCCCGCGATAGTGGTGGGCGCCCTGGGTCCAGGGAGTGGTGGTAGTGAATTCGGTCTGCGGCAGGGCGGACAGGGCCGCCTCATCGAGAGTCACTGGCTGGCCGCTTGGCAGCACCAGGGTCATCAGGGGGATCGAGGCCGATGCGCCGGCACTGGCCAGCATCAGGAGGAAAAAAGCGATCCATTGCTTTACTGCGGTCATGGTAATTTGCGCCAACTGCGTCCCATTTTTTGTGGCTGCCAGTGTGGCGATTTCACCGGTTCATTGCAACTGTCCAGTCGCACAATAGCTCAGGGACCGCGCATCTCCATCCAGTTGTGGCCCTCGATCTGCGCCGGCTGGTGCACGCCGCAGCTTTGCAGCAGCTCATCCACGTAGGCCGGCACCAGCAACGAGGCCGGGCCGTAGCGCTTCTCGTCAAACTGGCTGCCCACTTCGCTCGGCTCGAGATTGAGTTCGATGGTGTGGGCCCCGTTCAATCCCGCCTCGTGCACGAAACCGGCCGCCGGATAGACGGCGCCCGAGGTGCCGATGGAGATGAACAGATCGCACTGGGCCAGCGCGCTGTAGATGCGATCCAGCCCGAGCGGCATCTCGCCGAACCAGACCACGTGCGGGCGCAGCGGCTGGGGGAACTGGCAGCAGGTGCACAGCTCCTCCTGCTGCAGATCACCGCGCCACTCGATCACCTGGCCCGAGCCCGGGCAGCGCGCCTTGAGCAGCTCCCCGTGCATGTGAATGAGGTTCTTGCTGCCGGCGCTCTCGTGCAGGTTGTCGATGTTCTGGGTCACCAGGGTGACGCAGCCCGGCAGCAGGCGCTCGAGCCTGGCCAGCGCATAGTGGGCCGGATTGGGGTGGATATGGGGTTGCTGCAGCTGGTGGCGGCGGGAGTTGTAAAAACCCTGTACCAGGGCGGGATCCCGTGCGTAGCCCTCCGGCGTCGCCACGTCTTCGACCCTGTGCTCTTCCCACAGACCGTCACAGGCGCGAAAGGTCTTGATGCCCGACTCGGCAGATATCCCGGCACCGGTAAGAATGACGATGTGTTTCGCTGACTGCACCATGACTGACTCCCTCTGACGACCTCTCTGGCTGACCTTAGCACAGGGTGAAAAACCGGCCTATTCGCCCTTGGTCTTATGACGCGGTTACAGGGTGTCGAGCACGCTCAGATCGAGTCGCACAAACACCAGCTCCCGCCCCGTCACCAGGGTGAGCGGCAAGCCCAGCCCGCGCAGCAGCGCCAGCATGGGGCGATTCTGGGGCAGCACCTCCGCCGTCCACTCGCGAATGCCTTCAGAGCGCGCCAGCAGGGCCAGCGCCAGCAGGATGCGCCGTCCCGCCCCCCGGTGCTGGAAGTGATCGGCGACGATGCAGGAGAACTCGGCCCGATCCGGGTGCAGCCGCCGCCGGATGGACTGGGCCTGGGCCAGCGGTCGCCCCTGACCGTCGGTCAGCAGCAGCCCAATCTGCTGCTCCTTGGGGTAATCGAGGAAGAAGGCGAGCTGCTCGTCACTCGGGATCTGCTTGGCGCGCATGAAACGCAGGTAGACACTCTGTTCACTGAGCTCGCCATAGGCGGCCCTGATCCGCTCGGGATCGGCTCCCGCCAGCTCCTGCAAGCGGCAGGGAATGCCCCCCACCTCCATCATCAGCGGCAGGGCTGCCCGCGAATGAGGATGCAGCCAGCCGGCCAGGGCGCGTCGCAAGCGGGCCTCGTCCGGTGGCCAGCAGAGATAGCGGGCCACCGTCTACCAGCGCCCCGCCACGCCCTGATCGCGCCACAGATTGCTGTCCAACAGGTTAAAGGGATCGTCCAGATAGAGGGCGATCCCGAGCTCCCTGGCCCGGTTGATGAAGCGCCCCAGCAGGGAGTCCGGGGTCATGGCTTCCAGCCCGGGCAGCAGGCTCTGTCCCAGCAGCAGGTGCTGTAGCGGCATCCGCTCCAGCAAGTCGAACGGAATGTGCTGATCGTTGTCCAGCAGCAGTGCCAGCTTGGCCCCCGCCAGACTGGCCTGCAGCACCAGGGCAAAACGCTCCGCCTGGCTCAGCAGGTGGTCGCGCCGGTGGATGAGCAGGGTGAGCTCGCCAGGCTCCCGGCCCTGCTGGACCAGCCACTCGCGTACCCGCTCCCAGCGCGGAGGCAAGCCGGTCACCGCCAGCCAGATGGGCAAGGGCGACGGGGGATCGGACAAGAGTCCGAGCAGCCCTTTCTCTTCCCCCTGCCAGGTGCGGATGGTGCGGCGCAGACCACTCAAGCGGCGCTGACGCTGCGGTCCCAGATAGAGCGTCTTGAGCAGCCGCAGCAGATCGTCGGCCAGCAGCGGCTTGGCCAGGGCGGCCAGCACGTTGAAGCCGGCGTCGTGCAGCAGGCGGCGGGCGCCGTCGATCAGGGTCTGATCGTGGGCGGAGAGCAGCACGATGGGCAAGCCACTGTGCTGGTATTGGGGCTGGCTCATCAGCAGGCTGATGGCATCCTGCTCCACCAGACTGAGATCGCTCACCAGCAGCTTGACCTCGCCGCCGGCCAGCGCCTTGATGCAGGCGTTGCCATCCTGCACCCACTGACAGGGCACCCCCAGACCCTTGATCTCCTGCTGGATGTGGGCCCCCTGAAACGGGTGATCCTCCAGCAGCAGCACCTGGGTCTGGGCCAGCCACTCCTGCCACGCCAGGTAGCGGCCATTGACCCCCGCCAGCCAGTCGTCGGTGAGGCGATAGACGCCCTCGGCCTGCGCCGTCAGCTGCGGCAGATAATCAGCCCCCACATGGGAGTCGGGATCGAACAGGGCGATGGCACCGGCGGCAAACAGCCCTTCCCACTGCCAGCAGGCATCGGGGCGGGTACGGCGCAAGGTGGCGAACTCGGGCAGCTCGACGGCCTTTGCCGTCCGATAGGCGACCCCATCCAGGGCGTAGATGGTCACCGGGTGGAACAGGCGCTCGTCCGTCTCTTCCGAGTTCAGCAACGCCAGTAACTCTTCATCTGTGATGATCATGTCAGAGCCTCTCACGTAGTCGCCGGCACACCTCATCCAGAGCTTGCCGCAGCGGGGGGAGCAGGGGTTGCCGTGGATCCCGTTTCCACTGCTCGATCACCTGAACAAGCGGGGTGGCTCCCACCATTTTGGCGGCCCCCTTCATCTTGTGTAAAGCGGCTTCAAGCGCCATCTCGTCCCCTTGTGTGACGCAGCGCTCAATGTCGGCCAGATCCTGCCCGGTCGCGTCCAGATAGAGCGGAATAAGCTCCGGCGCCAGCAGCGACACTTCCCGCGCTGCCCAGACCTCCCCTTCTGCCGACACGTCGCTTTGAGGGGGCGGCTCGGGTGCGGGCACCTGATCGGGCTCGCCCAAGCTGCGCAGCAGATTGGCCAGGTCTTTGAGCAGCAGCGGCTTGTCCAGATGCCCGCGACAACCACAGCTGGCCAGCTGCGCCGCCGCCTGCTCGCTGAGATCGGCGGTGATGACATAGGTGGGCAGATGCTGCCAGCGCGGCGAGTCACGCAGCTGGCGGCAGAGCTCGGCCCCGTCCATCACCGGCATCTGCAGGTCGGTCAACACCAGATCGACCGTCTCATGCAGCAGGATGTCGAGCGCCAGCTGGCCGTTGGCCGCGCTGATCACCCGGGCCCCCAGCTGGGTCAGCTGCATGCTGATCAATACACGGTTCACCTCGTGATCTTCGACCAGCAGCACCCGCATCCCCTGCCCCGGCAGCGTGATCATGCCCTGACTAGAGGGCACCAGCCTTGGCTGCATCAGGCTGACCACCGAGCCCGGCACCCAGGGTTCCCCCTGCCAGTCCCAGTAGCGCAGCCCCTGCTCATCCAGCCGGACGCTCAATACCGGGCCGGCCGGATCGTCTTGCAAATCCAGTTCTCCCAGCCAGGGCAGCAGATAGTCCCGCTCCGCCCCGCCGAGTTGCACATGCACGCTGGCCACCCTTGGCCGCCAGCGCGGCATCTCCTGCAGCAACACCAGTGGCAGCGCACAGAGGAAGCGGCTGCCGCCGGTCGGCCGCGGTTCGACCCGGATCTCCCCCCCCATCTGCTCCATCAGCTGGCGACAGATGGCAAGTCCAAGCCCGGTGCCCTGGGCCCGCGGCTGACCCGCTTCCCCGCCCTGCTCAAAGGGCAGGAACAGCCGCGGCAGCAGCTCGGCACTGATACCGGGCCCCTCGTCGTCCACACCGCACAACAGCTGAGAGCCAGCGCGGCGGGCCCACAGCACCACCTCGCCACGGGAGCTGAACTTGATGGCATTGGCCAGCAGGTTGTGCAGCACCTGCTGCACCCGGTGCGGATCCAGCTCCACCTGGGCGGGCAGTCGATGATCGAGATCCAGCCGCAGTTGCAACCGCTTGGAGCGGGCCTTGGACCAGTGCACGGCCGCCACGTGCTCGCACAAATCCACCAGATCGGTGGGCTGCAGCGAGAGCGCCAGCTGCCGGTTCTCGTTGCGGCTGAAGTCCAGCACGTCGTTGAGCAGGCCCAGCAGCTCGTCCCCCGCCTGGCGGACGTGGGCCAGTGCCGAGCGCTGCTCGGCATTGAGGGAGGTGTGGCTGAGCCACTCCAGCAACCCCAGAATGGCGTTCATGGGGGTGCGAATTTCGTGGCTCACCGCCGCGAGGAAACGCCCCTTGGCCAGCACCGCCTGCTCGGCCCGCTCGTGGGAAGCCTGCAGCGCCTGCTCCTGCTCGACCCGGGTCGTCACATCCTGCACCACCCCGTACACCCGCCAGCCCTGCTCGGACTGGCTGCGCCCCCGGCCGTAGAACTGCAGCCAGCGGGTGCCCTTGCCCGGGTGCTCATAGCGCAGCGCGTAGGAAAAAGGCTGACCGGCCTGCAGCATCTCCAGCATGGGGGCCTTCATCTTGCGCCTGTCATGTTGATCCAGTCGGCCCAGCGCCTGACCGGGATTGCGGCGGATCTGCTGGCTGGCCAGCCCCAGCAGCTCGTAGCTGCCACGGCTGATGAACTCTACCTGGGCGATGCCTTCCCGCTGCAGCAGGAACTGGATCACCACCCCGGGCACCGTATTGGTCAATGCCCGCAGGCGGCGCTCGGCCTGGCGCAGCAAGCGGGTGCGCTCGCGCAGGGCGCTGATGTTGGAGAGCGCGATGAGATCCCCCGCCGGCGACTGCTTGCCAAGCTGAAGCGGGATCTGGGCATAGGAGTAGACCTGATCGCCCAGGGCCATCTCGCCCTCGCCCCCCTGCAGCTGGGCCTCTGGCAGGTGCAGCTCGGTCAGATAGCGCGCCTCCAGCCGTTTGGCCTGCTTGTTGCGCTTGATGATCTCACCCTGGTTGTCCCGCAGAAACACCGGCACCGGCAGCGCCTGGAACAGGGACTCCCTGAATTGGCTCTCCAGCGCCAGGGTCTGCTCCATCTCCTGGCGCTGGCTCACTTCCCGGGCCAGCTGCTGGCGGGAGCGCCAGATCAGCCAGATGACACCAGCACTGATCAACAGCGCCAGCGACACCGACCCCAGCCAGATCCCGTAGCTAACCCCGGCTTGCTGGGTCAGCACCAGCCGGCGCCAGCGCTGATTGAGATCGTCGTTCTGCCTGCTGGTAAAGGCCATCAGGCTCTGTTCCATCACCCCGGCGAGTCGCGGGCTGTGATGGCTGATGGCAAACCCCAGTCCGAAGCGTTGAGGTAGCTCCCTGATATCCAGCCCGTCCAGCTGGTTGTTGCGAAGCGGGTATTGCAGCTGGTAGAGCTCGGCCAGCATGGCGTCGGCCTCACCGCTTTGCACCGCCGCAAGCCCTTGTGCCAGGGTGTCGCTTTTGCGCCAATGATGTTCGCCATCCAGCCTGGCCAGCATCGCTTCGTCATAGAGGGTGGCGGGCACCACTATGTCGCCCTTCACCGCCGCCAGCGTGTCGAGCGACTCCACCTTGCGACTGACCAGGGCATAGCGATTGAGCGCCATGATGCGGGTGAAGTCGAAGGCAGCGGTCAGCGCCGGCGTCTCCAGCAGGCCGGCCATCATGTCCGCCTCACCACTGCGCAGCTTGGCCAGCGCCTCTTCCTTGCTGGCGGTCGGGATCACGTGGAAGTTGAGCCCGG
This sequence comes from Aeromonas sp. CD, assembly GCF_033349375.1. Classification (NCBI taxonomy): domain Bacteria; kingdom Pseudomonadati; phylum Pseudomonadota; class Gammaproteobacteria; order Aeromonadales; family Aeromonadaceae; genus Aeromonas; species Aeromonas sp. CD. Next base: position 2,352,084 of record NZ_CP137631.1, on the reverse strand, counting down.
TCTGCTGGCTCACCTGCCTCAGTACGTCGGCGCTCCACCCCTTGAGCTCCCCCTGCTCGTCGAGACCGCTGTAGGGCATGAAATCCGGGTTGACGACCAGCTTGATGGCACGGGAGGTGCCGACCAGCCAGGCCTGCTCCTTGTCGGTGAAGTGAAGCGGGTTGATGTCCTGCTCCCCCTGTGCCAGATAACGGTCCAGATCCTTGTAGAGGGCACCGGGCGGCAGATAACGGATGGCGGTATCGATCAGCTCGCGCAGTTCCGGCTGGTCGCGCATCATCAGCCGGTAGCTCACCACCAGTTCATCGCTGCGCAGCCGGCGCAGCCGCAGCCCCTGATCCGGGTATTCGCGCATCAGGTAGCGCAGTTGCAGATAGTCACCGAGATAGGCGGTCCCCTTACCCGCCGCCAGCGCCGCATACCAGTTGTCCGCCTCGGTCAGGGGCAACTGGGTTGAGCGGGGATAAAGTGCCCGCAACACCTCGTTCGCCTGCCAGATGGGGGAGACCAGGAAGGTCGCCCGCTCCAGATCGCCGCGATAGAGGATGGCGGATTCGGCCTCCAGCATGGCACGACTGAGCGCCATACCCGGCAGGGCCTGCAATGAAGGACCAACATTGGGAATGAGATCGCAGCGCCCCTCCTGCAAGCCACGCTGCACTGCCGACCAGTTGGGCAGCTTTTCATGCAGGAGCGGAAAAGGGAGCTGCTCTGCCAACCGCTCCATCTGATCGATCAGCAAGCCTCCCGACTCCTCGAGATAAGGCGGCCGGATCAGCGCCGGATAACAGATGGTCAGCGACTTGGTGGCATCGGCATACGCCTTGGCTGCCGTGGAGAGGGGTAGACTCATCGCCTGTACCGGAGTGACCAGCAGCAGGCCTAGCAATAGGCTGGTTTTTCTCATGAAAAAATAAAAGCCAGGCGGCTGCCTGGCTTTGTGTCACTCGTTGGGCTCAACATTTTCGACCCTGGCCTTGAGCTTCTGACCAGGGCGGAAGGTGACCACCCGCCGGGCGCTGATAGGAATATCTTCGCCGGTTTTCGGGTTACGTCCAGGACGCTGGTTCTTCTCACGAAGATCAAAGTTACCGAAGCCTGAAATCTTGACTTGTTCACCACGCTCAAGCGCTTGTCTGATCTCTTCAAAGAAGGCTTCCACCATATCTTTGGCTTCACGCTTGCTCATCCCGAGCTGGGTGAACAGGTGCTCTGCAATGTCGGCTTTGGTAAGCGCCATAGATCAATCCCTCAAGGATGCATTCAACTCTTCACCAAGGGCCCGCACGACATTGTCTACGGTCTCGGCAATCTCTTTCTCCTCCAGAGTGCGCTGGGTGTCTTGCAGAACAAGACTGATGGCCAGGCTCTTCTTGTCCTCTGCCATGCCAGCCCCCTGGTATACGTCAAACAAGTTTATTCCAACTACCTGATTTCCGCCAACTTTTTTAATTACTGCCAGGACATCACCGGCCAGGACTTGACGATCAACCACCACGGCGATGTCACGACGGTTGGCAGGGAACTTGGAAACCTCGGCAGCAACCGGCACCTTGGCCGGGGTCAGCTTGTCCAGCTCCAGTTCGAACATGACGGCGCGGCTCTTCAGACCCAGCTTCTTCTCGAGGCTCGGATGGATCACGCCGATGTGGCCGATGACCACGCCATTGCGCAGGATGACCGCGCTCTGGCCCGGGTGCAGGGCACTGTGCTCGGCACGCTCGAAGGTGAAGGTGGCCCCTTCGGCAGTCAGGTCCAGCACCGCTTCCAGATCCCCTTTCAAATCAAAGAAGTCGGCAGCGCGGCTCTTGATATCCCAGTGCTCATCGCTCTGGTTGCCGGTGATGATGCCGGCCAGCATGGGCTCCTGACGGATGCCGTTCTCGGCGTCCTTGTCCTTGATGAAGCGCAGGCCCTGCTCAAACAGGCGCACCCGCGGCTGCTGACGGTTCTGGTTGTAAACCACGGCCTGCACCAGACCCGGGAACAGAGAGACGCGCATGGCGGACATCTCGACCGAGATCGGGTTCGGCAGCACGATGGCATCGCTCTGCGGGAACAGGGTCTGCTGAGCCTTGGGATCGACGAAGCTGTAGGTGATCGCTTCCTGGAAGCCGCGATCAACCAGCAGGTCGCGCACGCGCTTCAAGGTCACCTGCCCTTCTGCCTGCTCCACCATCGCCAGAGAGGCGGCGGGTTTGAGGTTCGGGATGTTGTTGTAGCCGTAGATACGGGCCACTTCCTCGATAAGGTCTTCCTCGATGGCGATATCGAAACGCCAGGAGGGGGCCAGCGCGGTCCAACCGTCAGCTTCAACGGTTACCTGCATACCCAGACGGGTCAGGATCTCGACCACCTGCGCATCCGCCACGCTGATGCCGATCACCTTGTCGAGCTTGGCGCGGCGCAGCTTGATCGGGGCGGCCTTGGGCAGATGGGCATCGGATTTGACCTCGATGACCGGACCCGCTTCACCGCCGCACTCTCCGCCACAAATGTCCAGCAGCAGACGGGTGGCTCTGTCCATCACCTTGGCTTGCAGCTGCGGATCCACCCCGCGCTCGAAGCGGTGGGAGGAGTCGGTGTGCAGACCGTAGGCACGGGCACGGCCGGTGATGGAGAGCGGCGCGAAGAAGGCGCACTCCAGCAGAATATCGGTAGTGGTCTCGGAGACACCGGTGCGATCGCCGCCGAAGATGCCGGCCATGCAGGCAGGACCTTTGGCATCGGCAATCACCAGAGTCGTCTCTTTGAGCTTCACCTCATTGCCATCGAGCAGGGTCATGGGCTCATCGCTACGAGCGCGGCGCACCACCAGTTCCCCTTCAAGCGTCGCCAGATCGAAGGCGTGCATCGGCTGACCGTATTCCAGCAGCAGGTAGTTGGTGATGTCGACGATGGCGTCGATGGAACGGATACCGCCACGGCGCAGCTTCTCTTGCATCCAGAGCGGGCTCTGGGCCTGCAGGTTCAGCCCCTTGATGACGCGGCCCAGATAACGGGGGCAATCGGCCGGCGCTTCAACCCGGATCGGGAAGCTAGCGTCGATGGTGGCAACAGCCGGCACCCAGGTCGGCTCGACCACGTCGACGCTGTTGAGCACGCCGATTTCACGGGCCAGACCCGCGATGCCGAGGCAATCGGCACGGTTCGGGGTCAGATCCACGTCGATGCTGACGTCGTTGAGCGCGAGGTATTCGCGGATATCGGTGCCGATGGGCGCATCCAGCGGCAGCTCGATGATGCCATCGGCGTCGACGTCGATACCCAGCTCGCTGAAGGAGCAGAGCATGCCGTGAGACGGCTGACCGCGCAGCTTGGCTTTCTTGATGGTGAAATCACCCGGCAGGGTCGCCCCTACTTTGGCCACGCACACTTTCAGGCCGGCGCGGCAGTTCGGCGCGCCGCAGACGATGTCCAGCAGCTCGGCTTCGCCCACGTTGACCTTGGTCACCCGCAGCTTGTCGGCATCCGGATGCTGGGCGCACTCGACCACTTCGCCCACCACCACGTTGTTGAACTGGCCGGCCACCGCTTCCACGGCGTCCACTTCCAGACCGGCCATGGTGATCTGCTCGGCCAGTGCGTTGTCACTCAACTCGGTGCGGACCCACTCCATCACCCAGGATTTACTGAATTTCATGTTCTCTCGCCCTTACTTGAACTGCTTGAGGAAACGCAGGTCGTTTTCGAAGAAGGCACGCAGGTCGTTGACCCCGTAACGCAGCATGGTCAGGCGCTCAACGCCCATGCCGAAGGCAAAGCCGGAGTATTTCTCCGGATCGATGCCGACCGAACGCAGCACGTTCGGGTGCACCATGCCGCAGCCCAGCACTTCCAACCACTTGCCGTTCTTGCCCATCACGTCCACTTCGGCGCTCGGCTCGGTGAACGGGAAGTAGGAAGGACGGAAGCGAATGGTCAAGTCTTCCTCGAAGTAGTTGCGCAGGAAGTCGTGCAGGATCCCTTTCAGCTCGGTGAAGCTGGCATGCTCGTCGACCAGCAGGCCTTCGACCTGGTGGAACATCGGGGTGTGGGTCATGTCATAGTCGTTACGATAGACGCGGCCCGGCGCGATGATGCGGATCGGCGGCTGCTGATGTTCCATGGTGCGGATCTGCACACCGGAGGTGTGGGTACGCAACATCAAATCAGGATTGAAGTAGAAGGTATCGTGATCGGTACGCGCCGGGTGGTGAGCCGGGATGTTCAACGCATCGAAGTTGTGGAAGCCATCTTCAATCTCGGGACCACGGGCAACCTTGAAGCCCATCTCGCCAAACAGGCGTTCGATGCGCTCGATGGTGCGGGTCACCGGGTGCAGACCGCCATTCTCGATACGGCGGCCCGGCAGGCTGACGTCGATGGTCTCGGCGGCCAGCTTCTGATTCAGCACGGCGACTTCGAGGGCTTCACGACGCTCGTTCAGGGCATCCTGAACCTGCTGTTTGGCCTGGTTGATCACGGCGCCCGCGGCGGGACGCTCTTCAGCGGACAGGGCGCCCAGGCCCTTCATCTGCTCGGTAAAAAAGCCCTTTTTACCCAGATATTTGACCCGGATTTCGTCAAGGGCGGCGATGTCGCTTACGCCCTCAATTTCGGCCCTGGCTTGGCCGACTACTTCTTCAAGCTGTTGCATGTCTTCCTCGTCACCACTCCCGGTACAGGAGCCTTTAGGCTAAATAAGGTCAAGAGGGGAATAATACAAAAAAAGCCCCTTCACTGACCATAGTTAAGGTGCCCTTTTCTCCCTAGAAATCATTTTGTTATCAAGTAGGGCTTCGAGCCGGACCGGCTTTTTCTTTGCGATTGGCTACACAATTTTAGTTTGATGGCATATGAAGCCATACGCCTAGCTATCATGATGGTCGAGTCATCACTGCCTGCAGACGGTAAATGACAGATAACAAAAAAGGAGGCCTGAGCCTCCTTTTAACATTTATAACAGAACCGGATTAGACCAGAGCTGCTTTGGCCTTTTCAACCAGGGCGGTGAAAGCCAGCTTGTCGTGAACGGCGATATCGGACAGGATCTTGCGATCGATCTCGATGGAAGCCTTCTTCAGACCGTTGATCAGACGGCTGTAGGACAGACCGTTCTGACGGGCTGCTGCGTTGATACGAGCAATCCACAGTTGACGGAACTGACGCTTTTTCTGGCGACGGTCACGGTAGGCATACTGACCAGCTTTGGTTACCGCTTGTACCGCTACGCGGTAGACACGGGAACGGGCGCCGTAGTAACCCTTGGCGGCTTTCATTACTTTCTTGTGACGAGCGCGAGCGGTCACACCACGTTTAACTCTTGGCATTTTTCACATCCCCCCTTATGCGTACGGCAGACAAGCGACAACACGTTTGTGGTCGGCAGCGGAAACAAAGAACTTCGGTCCCAGCTGACGCTTACGCTTACTGCTCTTCTTGGTCAGGATGTGACGCAGGTGGTTGTGCTTGCACTTGAAGCGACCTGAGCCAGTCTTCTTGAAGCGCTTTGCGGCGCCCCGGTTGGTTTTCATCTTCGGCATTTCATACTCCGCATTGTGAGTGACAACAAAATCGCAAGGCGAACCGACTCATGGGGCTGGCCCCATGAGTCAATTTCTTGTGGGCCTTAAGATTTCTTCTTAGGTGCGAGGACCATCACAGCTTGACGGCCTTCGACTTTCGGGAACGATTCGACTACGGCCAGCTCTTCCAAGTCGTTCTTGACGCGCTCCAGAACCTTGATACCAAGTTCTTGGTGAGCCATTTCACGACCACGGAAGCGCAGGGTGACCTTTGCCTTGTCCCCGTCTTCCAGAAAGCGAACCAGGTTGCGTAGTTTTACCTGATAGTCGCCTTCGTCGGTGCCAGGACGGAATTTGATTTCCTTGACCTGGACGACTTTCTGCTTTTTCTTCTGTTCTTTGGTGGTTTTGCTCTTTTCGTAGAGGAATTTGCCGTAATCCATGATCCGGCAAACGGGCGGCTCAGCGTTCGGACTGATCTCGACCAGATCCACTCCGGCCTCAAGGGCCAAGTTCAGGGCATCCTGGATGGAGGTGATGCCAATGGCTTCACCATCCAAACCAGTCAGACGAACTTCTTTCAGACGGATCTCTTCGTTGATCCGGTGAGCGCGGGCTTGCGGTTGCTTGCCCAGTTTTTTTCCGCCTTTTATAGCTTATTCCTCCACTTTCTTTTGTCCGCGGGTCTGAACTTCCTGGGTCAACAGAGCAATCAGCTCTTCAACAGGATAAGTGCCCAGGTCAGCCCCTTTACGAGTACGCACTGCAATCTTGCCGGCTTCTACTTCTTTATCGCCGCAGACCAGCATGAAGGGTACTCGCTTCAAAGTATGCTCGCGGATTTTAAAGCCAATCTTCTCATTTCTCAAGTCCGCTTTTGCGCGAAGGCCCGCATCATTCAATGCTTTGGCTACTTTCACTGCATAATCGGCCTGATTGTCGGTGATATTCATGACCACGGCTTGAGTCGGTGCCAGCCAGGTCGGGAACAGTCCGGCGTACTCTTCGGTCAGGATCCCGATGAAACGCTCCAGCGAGCCCAGAATGGCGCGGTGGATCATCACGGGAACATGACGTTCGTTGTCTTCACCCACGTAGGTGGCGCCCAGACGGCCCGGCAGGGCAAAATCGAGCTGCACGGTACCACATTGCCACGCACGATCAAGGCAATCGTGCAGGGTAAATTCGATCTTGGGACCGTAGAAGGCCCCCTCACCCGGCTGCAGATCGTACTTCAGGCCGTTCAGCACCAGGGCTTCGGCCAGCGCGGCCTCGGCACGATCCCAGGCTTCATCGGAGCCGATACGCTGTTCCGGACGAGTGGAGAGCTTGACCACGATGTTCTCGAAGCCGAAGGTGCCATAGACGTCGTAGACCATGCGGATACAGGCCGACACCTCTTCCATGATCTGCTCTTCGGTACAGAAGATGTGCGCATCATCCTGGGTGAAGCCACGTACCCGCATCAGACCGTGCAGGGAGCCTGACGGCTCGTTGCGGTGGCAGGAGCCAAACTCGGCCATGCGCAGCGGCAGATCGCGGTAGGATTTCAGACCCTGGTTGAAGATCTGCACGTGACCCGGGCAGTTCATCGGCTTGATGGCGTACTCACGGTTCTCGGACTGGGTGGTGAACATGGCCTGGGCGTATTTCTCCCAGTGACCCGAACGCTCCCACAGCACGCGATCCATCATGAAGGGGCCTTTCACCTCCTGATAGTCGTACTCTTTGAGCTTGCCGCGGATGAAGGTTTCCAGCTCACGGAAGATGGTCCAGCCATCGTTGTGCCAGAACACCATGCCGGGCGCTTCTTCCTGCATGTGGTACAGATCGAGCTGCTTGCCGATCTTGCGGTGGTCACGCTTGGCGGCCTCTTCGAGGCGCTGCAGGTAAGATTTGAGCTGCTTCTTGTCGGCCCAGGCAGTGCCGTAGATACGCTGCAGCATCTTGTTGTTGGAGTCGCCACGCCAGTAGGCGCCGGACATCTTCTGCAACTTGAAATGGTGGCAGTGACGCATGTTGGGCACGTGCGGGCCGCGACACATGTCGATGTACTCTTCGTGATGATACAGACCGGGCTGGTCATCACGGGCAATGTTCTGATCCAGGATCTCGACCTTGTAGGTCTCGCCACGGGCTTCGAACACGTCGCGTGCTTCCTGCCAGGAGACCTTCTTCTTGATGACGTCGTAATCCTTGGCGGCCAGCGCCAGCATGCGCTCTTCCAGCGCCGCCAGATCTTCGTCGGTCAGGGTGCGATCGAGATCGATGTCGTAGTAGAAACCGTTGTCGATGACGGGACCGATGGCCATCTTGGTCTGGGGCCAGAGTTGCTTGATGGCATGACCCAGCAGGTGAGCACAGGAGTGGCGCAGGATGTCCAGACCTTCTTCGTCTTTGGCGGTGATGATGGCCAAGGAGGCATCGGCTTCGATCAGCTCGCAGGCATCCACCAGTTCACCGTTTACCCGACCGGCAATGCACGCCTTGGCGAGACCGGGACCGATGTCCGCGGCCACATCCATGACGGAAACGGCGTGGGCAAATTGACGTTGGCTGCCATCAGGCAGAGTAATGATTGGCATTGTGTGTTTCCTTATACAGTGGTGCCCCCTACCAAAGGGCACATGCGGGATGGAAAGATTCATTCAAAAATGGGTGATGTTCTGGCTCTCCACAGCACTTTGCGAAGGCGCCCCGCGACGCAAACAACCCGTTCAACGTCGCAAGACAAACCAAAAACCGGACCATGCTACCAGAAGTAGGCGGGGCTGTATCGGGTTTGCTGAGATTTTCTACAGTCAGATGAAGTGCTTGGCAGCTATTCCCCCAGCAGGGACTGCCAGTTGAAATCGAATGTGGAGCTCCCCTCCTGCGCCAGTTCCAGCTCCTGCAGCACCTTGAGCGCCAGCTGATTGCCCTGCTTGGCGGCCTGATAGAGCCACTCCTTGGCACGGGGCAGATCGACCCGCCCGCTGACCCCCATCAGATGCAGCACGCCCACCTTCAACATGGCGGGGACATCGCCGTTCTTGGCCGCCAGCTCCATCCAGTGAAACGCCTCGCGCAGATCCCGCCTCACCCCGGCCCCCCGCAGGTAGACCTCCCCCAGCCGGTATTGGCCGAAGGCATCCCCCGCCTGCGCCGCCTGACGATAGAGCGTGATGGCCCGGCTGATATCCTGCTCGCTCCCCTGCCCCACTTCATGGCTCCAGCCCATCAGCGCCTGGGCCCGTGGCTGGCCCTGCTCGGCCAGCGGCGACCAGATCCGGGTCGCCTCATCGAAGTGACCGGTGCGCCAGGCGCGATTGGCCGAGGCCAGCTCCTGCTCGGTGGAGAGCGGGATCAGACGCCAGATAACCAGCGCAATGACAGCGATGAAGAGCCAGCGAGAGGTGATGGGTGCCATGATGATTTCCGTGATCCAGTTCGCATTTCGTCTATGTAAACGAAATGTAGCGCCGCGATCAAGCAAGAGATCCCTTTGACATGCTTTTTATGGCCGGCTGGGTCGGCAGGGCTTGCATTCGACAATGAGGGTCAGCATGATAACTGTATATATAAACAGTATTGGTGCGATGCGATGGCAGGTCGAGGCAGTTCCCACAATGTTGATCACCGTTTCAGCGGCCAGCGGGTCGATGCGGTCGACGATGGCTGGTCCCAACCCGAGTGGGAAGCGGTATTTGCCGCCAGCGATCCCCGCACCGAGGTGACGGAGATCAGCGCCCGCAGCATCATCAGTTACAACAGCTCTCCCGACGTCCCTTTCAGCCGCTCCATCAATCCTTATCAGGGCTGTGAGCACGGCTGCATCTATTGCTACGCCAGACCGAGCCACGCCTATCTCGAGCTCTCCCCCGGCCTCGACTTCGAGACCCGCTTGTTCGCCAAGCTCAATGCCGCCGAGCTGCTGCGCCGGGAGTTTGCCAGACCCTCCTATCAGCCGCAGACCATAGTGCTGGGAGCCAATACCGACCCCTATCAACCCATCGAGCATCACTATCGCCTCACCCGCCAGCTGCTCGAGGTGATGCAGGCCCACCGCCATCCGGTCGGGATCATCACCAAGAGCGCCATGATATTGCGCGACCTCGATCTGCTGACGGAACTGGCCAGGGAGGGACTCTGCCAGGTGATGGTGTCGGTCACCACCTTGAATGAAACCCTGCGGCGACAGCTGGAGCCAAGAGCCAGCACCGGGGCCGGCCGGCTCAAGGTGGTGGAGAAACTGGCCAGGGCCGGTGTGCCGGTCGGGGTGCTGGCGGCCCCCATGATCCCGCGGCTCAACGAGCCCGAGCTCGAGCAGATCATCAAAGGCGCTGCCGAGGCCGGAGCCCACTGCGCCGACTATATCCTGTTGCGACTGCCCCACGAGCTGGCACCGCTGTTCAGTGACTGGTTGGAGCAACACTATCCCGGCCAGAAGGAGGCGATCCTCAACCAGCTACGGGCCAGCCGGGACGGCGCCCTCAACAGTCCCGCCTTCGGCAGCCGGATGCGGGGAGAGGGCCAGTTCGCCGATCTGCTGGCCCAGCGCTTTCGGTTGATCGCCAAGCGGCTCGGGCTCGGCAAGCGCCATTTTCAACTGCGCCAGGATGCCTTCATCCGCCCTGGCGAGCAGTTGCGGCTGTTCTAAGCGCCCGTCAAGCCCGCCCCGGGAAAAGCCTCAGCCCCTTGGTCGCGACGCACTGGCCTTGCTGCGGTGGGCAATCAACTCGGCGGGCAATCGGGCTGGCTCATGTGCCACCTCAGGTTCATGTTCGCCTGCGCGGGCATCCATCTCTGCCTCGCCCCATACCCGGCTCCACCAGATCTCCCACATTACCCAGCTGGTCATGACATGCTCCTGGCAGGCGTTGCCTGCGTCTATGGTGGTTTCTCTCCAACGGGAGCAGCATGGCTGGCCGCCATGACAGAGCGATGACATTCACATGAAGGAGCCGTATCGAGGCCATGCTCCCTTGGGAGCAACCCTGGCACGCGGGTAGTGCCTGTTCTTCCTGCCATGACAGGCAAGACTGGACAGAGGAAAAAGTAAGAGAGAGAAGGAGGATAACGGGGGACGCCAGCGACAAGCGAACCAATGAAAAGAGCGGCCATTAGGCCGCTCTTTGGTATCGGGTAAAGAGGAGCGATTATTCGTCGCCCGCTTCACCTGCATCGACAGCACCGGTGTCCGCTGCGGTATCGGTGCCTTCAGACACCTCCCCTTCAACGGCCAGCACTTCGTTTTCGTCTTCGTCGCTCTCGGCAACGCGCTGTAGACCGACCACGGTCTCGTCTTCACCGGTACGGATCAGACGCACACCGCCGGTGTTGCGGCCGATGACGCTCACCTCGGACACTCGGGTACGTACCAGGGTACCGCCGTTGGTGATCAGCATGATCTGGTCGGTATCCTCGACCTGGATCGCATCGATCACCTTGCCGTTGCGCTCGTCCACCTTGATGGAGATAACGCCCTGGGTACCACGGCTCTTGGTCGGGTACTCGTCCAGCGCGGTACGCTTGCCGTAACCGTTCTCGGTAGCGGTGAGGATGGCCCCGTCGCCACGCGGCACGATGAGGGAAACCACCTTGTCACCGGCGCCCAGCTTGATGCCGCGCACACCGGCAGCGGTACGACCCATGGGACGTACGCCCTTGAAGGTGCCCTTGCTTTCGGTGCCTTCGCCGTTGTCGCTGCCATCATCGTCGTTGCCGGCGTCGTCGTCGGTTTCAACTTCGTCAGTGGCATCGGCATCAGCGCGACCGCTGCCTTCCGCGAAGCGAACAACCTTGCCCGCATCGGAGAACAGCATGATCTCGTTGCTGCCATCGGTGATGTCCACCCCGATCAGCTCATCACCCTCTTTGAGGTTGATGGCGCGGATGCCGGAGGAGAGCGGACGGCTGAAGTCGAACAGGCTGGTCTTCTTCACGGTACCGTTGGCGGTGGCGAAGAACACATACTTGTCGGCGTCATATTCCTTGACCGGCAGGATGGCGGTGATGCGCTCACCCTCATCCAGCGGCAGCAGGTTGATGATCGGACGACCGCGGGCGCCACGGGACGCCTCCGGCAGTTGATACACCTTGAGCCAGTAGACCTTGCCACGGGTGGAGAAGCACAGAATGGTGTCGTGGGTGTTGGCCACCAGCAGACGCTCCACAAAGTCCTCTTCCTTGATCCGGGTGGCCGACTTGCCACGACCACCGCGGCGCTGGGCCTCGTAGTCGGAGAGCGGCTGATACTTCACGTAACCCTGGTGAGACAAGGTCACGACCACGTCTTCCGGGGTGATCAGATCTTCGATGTTGATCTCGGCACTGGACATGCTGATCTCGGTACGACGCTCGTCGCCGTACTGCTCGCGCACGGCCAGCAGTTCATCACGGATCACTTCCATCAACCGCACCGGGCTCGCCAGGATGAACAGCAGCTCGGCGATGAGATCCAGCAGAGATTGGTACTCTTCCAGGATCTTCTCGTGCTCGAGGCCGGTCAGCTTGTGCAGACGCAGGTCAAGGATGGCCTGGGCCTGCTGCTCGGTCAGGTAGTAGTGACCTTCGCGGATGCCGAACTCGGGTTCCAGCCACTCGGGGCGGGCCGCGTCGTCACCGGCTTTCTCCAGCATGGAGGCCACGTTGCCGAGCTCCCAGCCACGGGCAACCAGGCCCGCTTTCGCGTCGGCCGGGGTCGCGCTGTGGCGAATGAGTTCGATGACCGGGTCGATGTTGGCCAGCGCCACCGCCAGACCTTCCAGGATGTGAGCCCGATCCCGCGCCTTGCGCAGTTCGAACACGGTCCGGCGGGTCACCACTTCACGGCGGTGCAGCAGGAACGCATCCAGGATCTCTTTGAGGTTCATCACCTTGGGCTGGTTGTTATCGAGCGCCACCATGTTGATGCCGAACGTGGTCTGCATCTGGGTGTGCTTGTAGAGATTGTTCAGCACAATCTCGCCGGACTCGCCGCGCTTGATCTCGATAACGATGCGCATGCCGTCCTTGTCGGACTCATCGCGCAGGGCACTGATGCCCTCGATCTTCTTCTCTTTGACCAGCTCGGCGATCTTCTCGATCAGCCGCGCCTTGTTCACCTGATAGGGGATCTCGTGAACGATGATGGTCTCGCGACTGGTCTTCTCGTCCACCTCCACTTCGGCCTTGGCACGCACATAGACGGAGCCACGACCGGTACGGTACGCCTGCACGATGCCGGAACGACCGTTGATGATGCCACCAGTGGGGAAATCCGGGCCGGTGATGTAGGTCATCAGCTCGTCGATGGTGAGGTCGCCGTTCTCGATCAACGCCAGACAGCCGTTGACTATCTCGGTGAGGTTGTGAGGCGGAATGTTGGTCGCCATGCCCACCGCAATACCGGAGGAGCCGTTGACCAGCAGGTTGGGAACCTTGGTGGGCATGACAGCCGGGATCATCTCGGTGCCGTCATAGTTCGGCACCCAGTCCACGGTCTCTTTGTCCAGATCGGCCAGCAGCTCGTGGGAGATGCGGGCCATCCGCACTTCGGTGTAACGCATGGCGGCGGCGCTGTCGCCGTCGACCGAACCGAAGTTGCCCTGACCATCGACCAGCATGTAACGCATGGAGAAATCCTGCGCCATGCGAACGATGGTGTCATACACGGCACTGTCGCCGTGCGGGTGATATTTACCGATTACGTCACCGACCACACGGGCCGATTTTTTATAGGGCTTGTTCCAGTCGTTCCCCAGCTCGTTCATTGCATACAGAACGCGGCGGTGAACCGGTTTCAAGCCATCACGCACATCCGGCAGAGCTCGTCCTACGATCACGCTCATGGCGTAATCAAGATAGGAACTCTTGAGCTCTTCTTCGATGTTGACCGGCGTGATCTCTCTGGCCAGATCGCTCATAGAAAGCCTTAATCCCTAATTAGTTGTTCTTTGGCTTAAACAGCGCGACATGGTAACACACTGAGCCAAATACCTTAAGCCACAAATCCGGTAACAAGTCGGGCTGGTGTGACAAAGTCCGTCCGTTATAATGCCCGCCAGGACAACAGATTGCGCGCGCCCCACCCAGCCTGCGCGCCCTTGCCACAGGATCATCAAAAAATGCACAGTGATGCCAATGTCGATCTGACAGAAATTGCCAAATTCGAAGCCATCGCCTCCCGCTGGTGGGACATGGAGGGAGAGTTCAAGCCGCTGCACCAGATAAACCCGGTGCGCCTTGACTGGATCACCGACAAGAGCGGCGGCCTGTTCGGCAAGCGCATCCTCGACATCGGCTGCGGCGGCGGCATTCTCGCCGAGAGCATGGCCCGCCGGGGTGCCAAGGTCACCGGCATCGACATGGGCAAGGAGCCCCTCGGGGTCGCCCGCCTCCATGCCCTGGAAGCCGGGGTAGAGCTCGAGTATCGCCAGATCACCGCCGAGGCCCACGCCGATGAGGCCCCCGGCCAGTATGATGTGGTCACCTGCATGGAGATGCTGGAGCACGTGCCGGATCCCGCCTCCGTGCTGCGCGCCATTGCCACCTTGGTACGCCCGGGCGGCAAGGTGTTCGTCTCCACCATCAACCGCAACCCGAAAGCCTATCTGATGATGATCCTCGGCGCCGAGTACCTGATGAAGATGGTGCCCAAGGGTACCCACGACCACAAGAAGTTCATCACCCCCGCCGAACTGTGTCGCATGGGTGAGGCCGCAGGCCTGCTGGTACGGGACATGAGCGGGGTGCACTACGCGCCGCTCTCCAACAGCTTCAAGCTCGGTCGCAACGTCGACGTCAACTACATGGTGGCGTTCGAGCGCCCGGAGCAAGGCTGATGACGACTCACTCCGCTGCGCCCCTTGGCTGCGTGCTGTTCGATCTGGACGGCACCCTGCTCGACACCGCGCCCGATCTGGGGGCCGCCGTCAACCATGTGCTGGTGAGCGAAGGCTTTGCCCCCCTCTCTGACGACATCATCCGTCAGACCACCTCCCACGGGGCGCTCGGACTGCTCAGGGCCGGTCTTGGTGATGAACTGCTGGAAGAGCTGGGCGCCACCCGCCTTCGCACCGCCCTGCTCGATTACTACGCCGCCAACCTCTGCGTTGGCACCCGTCCCTATGAAGGGATGGTGGATCTCATCGAGTGGCTCGACGAGAAGCAGCTGCCCTGGGGCATCGTCACCAACAAGCCAGGCTTTCTCACCGAGCCGCTGCTGGCGGCCCTGCCCGAGCTCGCCAGTTGCGGCGTCACCGTCAGCGCCGACACCCTGCCGGTACGCAAGCCCGACCCCGCTCCCATGTACTTTGCCTGCGACCAGCTTGGCGTCGAGGCGAGCCACTGCCTATATGTGGGGGATCACGTGCGCGACATCGAGGCTGGCCGCAACGCCGGCATGCGCACTGCCGTTGCCGGCTGGGGTTATCTCAATGACGACGAGGATCCGGCCCAGTGGGGCGCCGATCTGCACTTTGACACCGTGCAGGCCCTGCACCACTGGCTGCGCTACGAGCTGGGCTGAGATTGCCAGCCCGTGCCGGGCAACTCTGGTACAGGACGCAGACAACAGAGATGGATAACAAAGGCAGCTTTGCCGTCAAAGGGTGGCCAGATGAGCACTGTTGACTGATCGCGGCAGAGCCTTGGCAGTGACCACGGGGGATCGCTGGCGATCCCCCGTTTTGGCGGTTTGACAAGCAGGCAAGCGGCGAGATCGGACACCTTTTGACCCTTGCTGCACAAGGGATAATCAGGCTGAATTTGCTAGTAAAAACACCCCCTTTTCGCAAGCAAAAAAAGTTATTTAAATTTTCCATGTTCGATCATCAGACTTGCATTTACCGGATCGGACGGATGAAAACCCACTCGCTGTGAGCGTCCACTAACACAGAGCGGAACACCCACAATTTATCCACAGCTAATCCCTTATCCACAGATTGCAAAGCCGGGCCGACCTCACTATCTTGTAGCTCGAAATCAAAATAACACTATATCTTGTGATTCATCGCACAATAGGTCCCCACCTCCCACGCCTCTCACAGGCCTGGAGGCGAATGCCGTGCGATGGTTTTTCGGGAATCAACTAAAGGTCATCAGCCAATGAACTTGTTTGTGACGAAGCGTAACGGCCACAAAGAACCCATCGATCTGGATAAAATTCACCGCGTGCTCGACTGGGCTGCCGAGGGTCTCGACAACGTGTCGGTCTCCCAGGTGGAACTCAAGTCCCACATCCAGTTCTATGACGGCATCCGTACCGCCGATATCCACGAAACCGTCATCAAGGCCGCTGCTGACCTGATCTCCGAGCAAAGCCCGGACTACCAGTACATGGCCGCCCGCCTGGCCATCTTCCACCTGCGCAAGAAGGCCTACGGCCAGTTCGAGCCGCCCCACCTCTATCAGCACGTCGCCAAGCTGGTGGACATGGGCAAGTACGACAAACACCTGCTGGAAGACTACAGCCAGGCCGAATTCGAGGAGCTGAACCAGCACCTGGATCACTGGCGTGACATGGACTTCTCCTACGCGGCGGTCAAGCAGCTGGAAGGCAAGTACCTGGTCCAGAACCGCGTCACCGGCGAAATTTACGAGAGCCCGCAGTTCCTCTACATCCTGGTAGCGGCCTGCCTCTTCTCCAAGTATCCGAAAGATACCCGTCTGGACTACATCAAGCGCTTCTATGATGCGGTCTCGACCTTCAAGATCTCGCTGCCGACCCCGATCATGAGCGGCGTGCGCACCCCGACCCGTCAGTTCAGCTCCTGCGTGCTGATCGAGTGCGACGACAGCCTGGATTCCATCAATGCCACCGCCAGCGCCATCGTGCGTTACGTGTCCCAGCGCGCTGGCATCGGCATCAACGCCGGCCGCATCCGTGGTCTGGGCAGCCCCATCCGTGGCGGCGAAGCGTTCCACACCGGCTGCATCCCCTTCTACAAGTACTTCCAGACTGCCGTGAAGTGCTGCTCCCAGGGCGGCGTGCGCGGCGGTGCGGCCACCCTGTTCTACCCGTTGTGGCACACCGAAGTGGAGAGCCTGCTGGTACTGAAGAACAACCGCGGCGTGGAAGAGAACCGGGTCCGTCACATGGACTACGGCGTGCAGATCAACAAGCTGATGTACCAGCGCCTGATCAAGGGCGGCGACATCACCCTGTTCTCCCCGTCAGATGCACCTGGCCTGTACGATGCCTTCTTCGCGGATCAGGACAAGTTTGAAGAGCTCTACGTCAAGTACGAGCAGGATCCGAGCATTCGCAAGAAGACCCTCAAGGCGGTCGATCTCTTCTCCCTGATGATGCAGGAGCGCGCCGGTACCGGTCGCATCTACATCCAGAACGTGGACCACTGCAACACCCACAGCCCGTTCGATCCGAGCGTGGCGCCGGTGCGCCAGTCCAACCTCTGCCTCGAGATTGCACTGCCCACCAAGCCGCTCAACAACGTGGATGACGAAGAGGGCGAGATCGCGCTCTGTACCCTGTCCGCCTTCAACCTGGGTGCCATCGAGAAGCTGGAAGATCTGGAAGAGATGGCGGATCTCGCCGTGCGCGCCCTGGATGCCCTGCTCGACTATCAGGACTACCCGCTCAAGGCCGCGATGAAAGGCAGCATGAACCGCCGTACCCTGGGCATTGGTGTCATCAACTACGCCTACTACCTGGCGAAGAACGGTGCCCGCTACTCCGACGGTTCCGGTCTGGCGCTGACCCACCGCACCTTCGAGGCGATCCAGTACTATCTGTTGAAAGCTTCCGTGCAGCTGGCCCGCGAGTTCGGCCCCTGCCCGGCCTTCAACGAGACCACCTATGCCCAGGGGATCCTGCCCATCGACACCTATAAAAAGGATCTGGACAACCTGTGCAACGAGCCGCTGCACCTGGACTGGGAAGCGCTGCGCGAGGAGATCCGCACCGTGGGTCTGCGCAACTCCACCCTGACCGCTCTGATGCCGAGCGAGACCTCCAGCCAGATCTCCAACGCCACCAACGGCATCGAGCCGCCGCGCGGCCTGGTGTCGGTCAAGGCCTCCAAGGACGGCATCCTCAAGCAGGTAGTGCCCGAGTATGACCGCCTGAAGGATCAATACGAACTGCTCTGGAAGCAACCGAGCGTCGATGGTTACCTGCAGCTGGTCGGTATCATGCAGAAGTTTGTGGATCAGGCGATCTCCGCCAACACCAACTATGACCCCGCCCGTTTCGAAGGCAACAAGGTACCGATGAAGCAGCTGCTGAAGGACTTGCTGACCGCCTACAAATACGGCCTCAAGACCCTCTACTATCACAACACCCGTGATGGTGCGGACGATGCCCAGACCGATCTGCAAGATGACGGTTGTGCCGGCGGCGCCTGCAAGATCTGATGAACCGGGCGGGAGCATGAAGCTCCCGCCCTCCTGTTTCCCCTTATTCAAGACATTCAAATCACCATGGCCTATTCAACGTTCTGCCAGACCCAAAACGACCAGCTCAAGGAGCCGATGTTTTTCGGCCAATCGGTCAACGTGGCCCGTTATGACCAGCAAAAACACGAAGTGTTCGAACGGCTGATCGAAAAGCAGCTCTCCTTCTTCTGGCGCCCGGAAGAGGTGGACGTCTCCCACGACCGCATCGACTTCCAGGCCCTGCCGCCCCACGAGCAGCACATCTTCATCTCCAACCTGAAGTACCAGACCCTGCTGGATTCTATCCAGGGTCGCAGCCCCAACGTGGCGCTGCTGCCGCTGGTCTCCATTCCGGAGCTGGAAACCTGGATCGAGACCTGGGCCTTCTCGGAGACCATCCACTCTCGCTCCTACACCCACATCATCCGCAACATCGTCAACACCCCCGCCCAGGTGTTCGACGACATCGTCACCAACGAGCAGATCCTGAAACGCGCCGGCTCCATCAGCCACTTCTACGACGATCTGATCGAGGCGACCGCGCTCTACAACCTGCACGGTGAAGGCACCCACCGGGTGGCCGGTCGTGACGTGACCATCACCTTGCGCGAGCTGAAAAAGAAACTCTATCTGTGCCTGATGAGCGTCAACGCGCTGGAAGCGATCCGCTTCTACGTCAGCTTCGCCTGCTCCTTCGCCTTCGCCGAGCGCGAGCTAATGGAGGGCAACGCCAAGATCATCAAGATGATCGCCCGTGACGAAGCGCTGCACCTGACCGGGACCCAGCACATGCTGAACCTGATGCGCAGCGGCCAGGACGACCCCGAGATGGCCGAGATTGCCGCCGATTGCGAACAGGCCTGCTTCGAGCTGTTCAAGGAAGCGGCCATTCAGGAGAAAGAGTGGGCCGAGTACCTGTTCCAGGACGGCTCCATGATCGGCCTGAACAAGGACATCCTCTGCCAGTACGTGGAATACATCACCAACCTGCGCATGAATGCGGTGGGCCTGCAGCCAGCCTTTGCCGGGGCCAAGCAGAACCCGATCCCCTGGATCAACACCTGGCTGTCGTCCGACAACGTGCAGGTCGCCCCGCAGGAAGTGGAAGTGAGTTCCTATCTGGTGGGTCAGATCGACAGCGAAGTGAATGCCGACGATTTGGGTGACTTCGAGCTGTGAGTCAGCTACCTGATGTCGGCCAGATCGACAGTGAAGTGAATACCAATGAGTTGGGTGATTTCGAGCTGTGAGTGACGCCACCGACACGCTGACCCCTGCCCCGCACGCGGCCCCCGCCCAGAGCGACGCAGGCTCGCCACGGGTGCATACTCAGGATGGCGTGCTGCACGCCCATCCCGGCGAGAGCGTGCTGGAAACCCTGGAGCGCCACGGTCATCACGTGGAGTTCCAGTGCCGCAGCGGCTATTGCGGCGCCTGCCGTACCCCGCTGCTGGCAGGCAAGGTGCACTATGCCGCCGTGCCGCTCGCCTTTGTCTCGCAGGGTGAGTGCCTGCCCTGCTGCTGCAAACCGGTGGGCGCCATCCGGCTGGACATCAAGAAGCGCTGAGACCACCCTCAGGTTCGCGTCAGCAAACAAAAAGCCGCCGGATTGCTCCGGCGGCTTTTTTACACCCATCTCTATGCCTGGTGGGCGGGCGGCTGATACACCACCCGCCCCCACAGGGCCTTACAGCCAGGGCGCGGCGGTCGGCCCATGGTGCAGACCCAGCTTCCAGACCCGGCCGAAGTGCTTGTAGTGACCGGCCGCGACACCGGCCTTCTCGCCCATGCCGTGGTAGAGGTCGAGGTGGCCCTTCTTCACCGCACCACCCACATCCAGCGCAATCAACAGCCGCAGCTGGTGCTTGCCGGTCCAGTTGCCCTCTTTGTCCAGCAGCGGTACTTCCGCCAGGATCGGCGTGCCCATCGGCAGCAGGGTCTTGTCGGCGGCCACCGCCGCCATCGGCAGCAGCGGAATGCCGGCGGCCCCGATCACGTCGTTGGTGGGGCGACGCTCGAAGAAGACATAGGAAGGGTTCTGCTCCACCAGCTCCTTGACGCTCTCCTCCGGCTGACGGTTGGCCCACTCCTTGATGGCCTTCATGGACATCTGCTCCTTGGGCACTTCGCCGCGATCGATCAGCACCCGGCCGATGCTGACGTAACCGTGACCGTTCTTGCCGCTGTAACCCAGATATTGCAGCCGATCGTCGTCGCCATAGTGAACGAAGCCCGAGCCCTGCACGTCCATCAGGAAGTTGTCGATGAGGGACTTGCTGTAGCCCAGCTCCAGCCCGCGGTTGGCCAGAGCCCCCTGGTGGATCTGGGCCCGGCTCGGGCAGCGTCCGCCGCATTTGGGCATGGCATAGATGGGGTACTTGTACTTGGCATCCGGGCGGTGACGCACCTCCAGCACCGGCGAGTAGTAACCGGTGAACAGCACGTTACCCATCCGATCCGAGCCGCCCAGCTGGGCCAGGCTGATACCGTAACGGGTGATCTGAGCGGGATCGCCGCCATTGGCCACCCAGCGGGAGAGTTGATGGTAAAGCTCGCCATAGCGACGGGTCATCTTGCCGGAGCGCTCCAGCACCAGCCGGCTCTGGGGGCCGAACTTGCTGTAGTCGGCGCGCTGTCGGCTGTTGACCCGCTCCA
This sequence comes from Aeromonas sp. CD, assembly GCF_033349375.1. Lineage (NCBI taxonomy): Bacteria > Pseudomonadati > Pseudomonadota > Gammaproteobacteria > Aeromonadales > Aeromonadaceae > Aeromonas > Aeromonas sp. CD. The sequence continues at coordinate 2,331,565 of NZ_CP137631.1, read as the reverse complement.
CTCGCACCAGATCATCAGGCAGGGGACCGTCCAGATACTGCTTGCCCAGATTTTCCGGCACCTCGCAGTTGAGAAAACATCTGGCATCGGGTTTGTTTTTGGGCACCTGGGCTTGCTCAGAATTGCCCGCACAACCGGCCAACCCCAGCACTGCGGCGGTCAGCCAGTAAGCGTGTTTATTCATATGTCCTCATATAACACCAAGGGTTATGTTCGGCGGGGAAGATGCCAAATTTGCAAGGGGAAAGCAAACGCCTTCAGGCCTGTGACGGCGGATTTCTCCAAAGGGGATCTTCTGGGTTATAACAAGGTAACAGGGTGTGAGAGGCCATGGATGGAACAGCTCGAAATCTTCCCGCTGCAGAGCCCCTGCATCGGGGTCTGCGAAGTGAACAACAAGGGCTACTGCAAGGGGTGCCTGCGCAGCCGCGAGGAGCGTTTCAACTGGCTCACCATGAGCCATGCCCAGCAGCAAGAGGTGATGCGCCTGTGCCGGGGTCGCAAGGCGCGGGTGGAAGCCGCCCGCCGCAAGGCGCAGGAGGGGACCCAACCCGAGCAGCCGGAGCAACCGGGCTGGGATTTTTAAACCCAGCCCTTCTTTTATCCCTCTTTACCCCTCCTTTGCGCCACCCGCACCAGCTCGCTGAACGCCACGAACAGGTGATAGAAGGTGCTGGCCGGTGCATGGCCGGCCAACGGCGCCCCCGTCACATCCACCTGATCTATCCACTGACCCGGCAGCGCCGGCATCAGGTAATAGTCAAAAATCCGCCCCACCACAACGCCAATCCGGCGGGCAATCTCAGCCTCCCCTCGCCGCTCGTAGGCTGCCAGCAGCGCCTTGAGCTGCTCGGTCTGGCACCAAAGCCGGCTGGTCGCCCGATGGGGCCGCCCGTCATCGGTGAGCTCATCCAGCACCAGCCCGGTCGGCCCGTGGCCGTGAGCGGTGGCAAAGCGGCTCAGAATGGCGATCCCCTCGTCGATCTCGCTTTCAGTCGGCCCATATTCCCACCCTTGTGACAATGCCCGATAGCGGGCCAGCAGCCAGCACCACTCGTAGTGATGGCCCGGGTCGATCAGGTGCGAATCGGGATGGGTCGGGAGAAGCCGTTCATTGAAGAACTCCCGCAGCAAGGCGGGCTCCAGAAAGTGCTGGCGAAACAGCTGGTAGAGCAGATGGGCGCGCTCTTGCCAGCGCGGCTCATCAAAGCTCTCCGCTGCCACCAGCAGCGCTTCGAACAAATGCATATGGGGATTTTGACTGCGCAGCGCGCTTGCTGGAAAGCGAGAGTGAAACCCGCCGTACAGGGAGTCGGCAAAGAGCAGTTCGATGGCCTGATAGCGCGACTCGGCCTGTTGCTGCCAGCACGGCTCGCCGCTCAAACGGTAGAGCCAGCATTCGGCCAGCAGGGCAAAAGCGTATTCGTAGCAGCACACCGAACTGTCGGCTGGAGAACCATCGGCATTAAGGGAAAACAGCTGGTTGCCGGCACCATCATCAAAATGCCTCATGCCGAACCTGGCGCAGCGCTCTGCCAGCTCGCCCCCCTCATACCAGCCGAGCAGGGCTGCGTGGCTGAACACATAGATCTGCCGGCTCTGCACCCGAAATCGGGTGGGTTGCCAGAGGGGCTCGCCTGCGCCATCCAGCCCTTCGGCAAACAGCCCCCGCTCCCAATCAAATCCGCTTGCTCCCCAGCGGGGCAGCGCCTCCTCCACCAGCCAGCGTCGGCAACGCTGCGCGGCCTCTCTTATCTCGTCATGCATCTCATCACCTCTCCAGCCAACCCATCATCCAGCCCATAAAAAGGGAGAGCCCTGCTCTCCCCTGTCTGTGCTCACCCTCAACCTGCCTAGAAGAGCCCGACGGCGACCCCGACAAAGGCCACGACCAGCAGCCCCAGCATGGCCTTGACCGGCGAGACGTTGCGTCTGGCCATCAGATACCATGTGCCCAGCACCACCAGCAGCGGCATCAGCTTGGGAAAAATGCCGTCCAGCATGGCCTGCAACTGGATGTTGACCCCGTCGGAGGTGACGAAATCGAGCCCGGTGGAGAGATTGACGTAACTGGCCGCCACCCCGCCCATCACGAAGACCCCGAGCAGGGAGAGCGCCTCGCGCAGCTTGACCGACTCCGAGCTCACCAGCGCCTCCACCGAGCCGGTTCCCATCCGGTAGCCCTTCATGAACAGCATGTAGGAGCCGGTGATGACGATGGCGTTGAAGCTGATGATGTAAAAGAGCGGCCCCAACACGCTGCCGCCGGCGGCCAGCGCCATGCCGATGCTGAGCAGAATGGGCACCAGCATGCCCGGGATCATGGAGTCCCCGATCCCGGCGATGGGCCCCATCAACCCCACTTTCAGGGTGTTGATGGTCTCGCCATCGATCCGCTCGCCGTTGGCCCGCTTCTCCTCCAGCCCCACCGCCAACCCGTTGATGATGGCGCCAAGCTGAGGCTCGGTGTTGTAGAAGGAGGCATGGCGCTTCATCGCCTCCGTCCGCTCCGCCTTGCCGGGATAGAGTTTTTTCAGCGCCGGCATCATGCCAAGGCAGAAGCCGAAGGATTCGAGCCGCTCAAAGCTCATGGAGGAGAGGTTGTACATCATCCAGGCGCGCCAGCAGGCACGCAGATCCTTGAGAGTGAGGGCCACCGGCGCCTTGTTCACCGGCTGACCCGCTTGCAGCTGTGCGTCCATCAGAATTCATCCTCATCGTCGGTTTGGGTGGCTGCGCGGGCAGCCGGTGCAGGGCGCGGCTCCGGCTTGTAGTTGTAGTGGATGAGCGCAAGCAGGGCACCGATCATCACCAGCCCCACCATGTTGAGCTTGAGAAAGACGATGCCGACAAACCCCACCAGAAAATAGATCAGCATGCTGCTCTGCTTGATGATCTGCTTGAGAAGAATCGCGATGCCGACCGCCGGCAGTATGCCGCCTACCACCGTCATGGTGCGGATCACCAGCTCCGGCAGGCTGTTCATGAAGCCTTCGATGTACTGGTTGCCAAAATAGACGGCGATGAAGGTGGGCACGAAGCGCAGCACGAAGTTGCTGGCCTGCGGGAAGATGGCGCTGTTGAGGTAGACCCCCTGCTCATCCCCCTGCTCCAGTGCCACATCGGCCCTGTGGTTCCAGTAGGAATTGAGTACCATCATGAAGTTGAAGAGGATGGTGCCGGCGATGCCGATGGTGGCGGCAATGGCCACCGCCACCGACGGCTCCTTGCCCGACAGGATGCCCAGCGCAATGGCCGGAAAGGCGACAAAGTTGAGATCCGCCGGCATGGAACCGCCCGGCGTCACCATGGCGATATAGACCGCCTGCACCGCCACCCCGATGAGGATCCCGGTCTGGATATCACCGAGGATGGCCCCCACCAGCATGCCCGAGACCAGCGGACGGGTGATGGTGTACCAGCCCCCGGTCAATCCCAACAGCCAAGGGCTGCTGAGGGCACCGAGATAACAGAGTATCCCGATGAGAGTTGCTTCCAGAAACATGATGTCTGCTCCCTATTTCAGCTTTTTCTGGGCATCCGCCCAGCTGTAGTGGCTGGCGTCCGGCACCAGCCGAAAGTCAATGTCGTGGCCAAGACCGGCCAGGTAGTGGAAGGCGGCGATCTCCTGCGCCGTGACCGACTGGTTGGGGCCTATGGTGGTGGTCTGCTCGCGGGCACTCATGGGCCCGACGTTGATCTTGCCGTTGTGGTTCTCAAGGGAGATGCCGGCGGCGCAGAGCCGCTGCAGGGTGACCGGCGACTTGCCGATCACGAAGTAGCGCTTGTCGCTCGCGATCACCTTGGGCAGCTTGGCAATCGCCGTCGCCACGTCGAACAGCCATACCCGGGTGTCCGGTACGGCACCGATCATCACCTGGGAGAGCAGCGGATCGGCCGCCACCTCGTCATCGATCGCGACGATGCCGTCGCAAGGCAGCTCCCTGGCCCAGCACGTCACCAGCTGACCGTGGATCACCCGATCGTCAATGCGTACAAATGAAATGGCCATCTCGCTCTCCTAGAAGTTGTCGTCTTGCTGGTGCGCAACCGCCGGGGCCGCGATCACCATGGATTCCAGCGCCTGGGCCAGCAACTGGCGGGCCGCCTCGTGCACATCCACGGCATCCAGCAGCTCGGCGCTCATCAGCAGCATGGGGAAGTTGACCCCGGTCACCACCGCCAGAGGCTGTGGCCATTCGGGGTCAAACGCACAGCGGCACGCCACGTTGTAGGGGGTGCCGCACTCCATGTCGCACAGCACCAGCACCCCGTCAGCCCCCGCGCCATGGCGGCGCAGGGTCTGTTCAAACTCGGTGCGAAAGGCCTCGATTCCCCCCTCTTCGGTGAGGGAGACGGTCGCCACCGCCGGCAGCTCGCCGTAAACCATGCTGGCGCTGGCCAGCAGGGCCGGCGCCAGTGAACCATGGGTTGCGATAAGGATCCTCAGCATCTTGGTTACCCCCTCACATAGGCCTTGATGGTGGCGATGGTCGCCCCTTCACTCTCGCCGCTCGGGCGGATGCGATAGCGCCCCACCGAGGCCGGGACGATGAAGGTCTCGGCGTAGTGCACCACAAACGGTGCGAACGCATGGTCGGGGCTCTCCACCGTCGCCTCCCGTCCCTCGATCAGATTGAGTACCTGCACGGTACCGCCGGTGTCGTGCTCCACCGGCACGCTGAACCAGTGGCGACGGGTCTCGATGAATTCCCGCTCGTGCAACCCGGTGCGCTCCTCGCGCCAGCCCGGCCCCTCGGCAATGGGCTTGATACGATTGACCAGGTGCTTGCGGGTCCAGTCGCTGTCGCGCTCCCACTGGATCACCTTGCTGCCATGCGCCAGATGGATGGGGCGCGGGATGCCGTCGAGCCCGACCCGGCCCCAGTCCCACAGCTTGAAGGTGAAGATGTAGGGGGTGGCGCTGATCTCGAGCACCATGGCCCCCTCTCCCGAGCAGTGGACGGTTCCGGCCGGGATCAGGAAGTGATCGTGTTTACGGGCCGGAAAACGGTTGATGAAGCGCTCGTCATCGAAGGGCTTCTCGCCGCGCTGGGCGGCGGCCAGATCCGCCAGCATCGCCCGCGGGTCGATGCCGGTGCGGGTGCCGAGGTAGACGCAAGAGTCCGGCTTGGCATCGAGCAAGTAGTAGCTCTCGTCCTGGGTGTAGTGCATGCCGAACTCCTGCTGGATGTATTCGGTCAGCGGATGCACCTGCAGGCTGAGCGGCTGCCCCCCCACCGTGTCGAGAAAATCGAACCGGATCGGGAACTCGGCGCCAAAGCGAGCGTGTACCCGCTCCCCAAGCAGGGCGCTGGGCTGGCACAGCACCAGGTTTTGCGACGGGATCTCCACCCGCACCTCGCCAATGCGCAGGTAGAGGCTGTTCTCTTCCGGTACGCAATCAAAGCACCAGGCATAGTTGGGTTGGGCCGGGTCCAGATCACACACCTGCTTCATCCACTGCCCGCCCCAGACTCCCGGGTCGAAGAAGGGCACCACCCGAAACGGCTGGTGCGCCGCCTGATGCAACCCCGCCAGCAGCGCCGGCCCCGTCACCAGGGTCGGCTTGCCTCGGGTGTTGGTGTCGAGCAGGAAATCGATGGTGGGCAGTTGGGCCAGTTTATGGCGGTCAAACACCCGCCACTCGATGAAGAAGGCGCGCTTGTAGCGGCGCAGTATGTCCTCCTCCTCGTTGACGGCCCCCCAGTTGCCCAGCTCCTTGCACCGCAGTCGCTGCTGGATCTCCCAGCGGGCGAGATCGGCATAGACCCGCACATCCCCCCTCGCCACCAGCGAGGCGCCGCTGCCTATCACCACCACCAGGCCACGAGTTATCTCTGCGACCTGCTGCTGCAGGCGCGCCAACGCGGCCGGGTCAAAAAACTCCACCATCTTGTGGGGGGCCAGCACGCCAAACACCCGGTCCTCGGTAATGAAGCGCTCCAGCATCGCCAACACTTTTGATTCGGGCAGACGGGCCTGCTCCACCTCGATGAGCGTGTGGGGCCCAAGCCTCGCCAGCAGCTGGCTATGGAGCTCGCCCTGATCCACGCCGTGATAGCAGTCGATCACCAGCACCACCCTTGCCCCACCTTGCCCGTCTGCCGCGGCCTGCAGTCGCCGGGCTATCTCGTGCCAGCCGGCGCAGGCGGCGCCCTCATGGCCGGCGACCACCACTTCCGGGAATTTGTCGTAGTTGGAGACGTAACTCGAATGAATCATGGCTTGCTCTCTCGTTGACACCCGGGAGAGAGATAAATCGATTAACCTGTTAACCACAACCTGATAAACAAGATTAACCTCATAAAATGGTGTATTTGATCGCCAATATGGGCGAAATATGTGATCATGACGGCAATTTCATCATGGCAAGTTAACAACTAAAGGTTAATCGATATACCTTTGAGACCTACTCCCTGACAGGATCCATCCCATGAGCAATGTGACCGTTGCCGACATCGCCCGCCATCTGGGGGTGTCGACTGCCACCGTCTCCATGACCCTGCGCAACAAGGGGCGCATCTCCGAGCACACCCGCCAGCGGGTACTCAGGGCCATCGACGAGCTCGGCTATGTCTACAACCAGACCGCCGCCAACCTGCGCAACAAGAGCAGCAACCAGGTCGGTCTGTTGCTGCACGACATCACCAACCCCTTCTATGCGGAGATGACGGCGGGCCTCAGCCGGGAGATGGAGCATCACGATCTGATGCTGTTTCTGGCCAACAGCGAGGAGTCGGCCACCCGGCAGCAGCAGTTCACCGACTCGCTGCAGCGCAACAACGCCGCCGGCATGGTGATCTGCGCCACCCAGACCACTCCCCGCAGCTTCTTCGAGAGCCTGCAGCGCCGCCGCATGCCCACCATTCTGATCGTGCGGCCGGTGCCGGACGTGGCGATCGACTTCGTCGGCACCGACAACTTCCTGGGCTGCCAGCTGGCGACCGAACACCTGCTGAAGCTGGGCCACCGCCGCATCGCCTTTGTCGGGGGCAACCCCGCCTCCATCAGTCGCTCCCAGCGCCTCGGCGGCTACATGAGCAAGTTGCTCGAACACGGCATCTCTCCCAGGCCGGAGTGGATCATCGGCTGCGGCGCCAGCCGGGTGGAAGGCACCCGCGCCATCACGGCGCTGCTGGAACAGCACCCCGAGGTGACGGCGGCGGTCTGCTATCAGGACGTGGTGGCGCTCGGCGCCATTTTGGCGCTGCGCAAGCTGGGGCGAGTCATCGGTCAGGATTTTGCACTGGTGGGCTTTGACGATCTGCCGGAGACGGCGCTGGTGGACCCACCCCTCACCACCGTCTCGGTGGCGTCGCGGGAGATCGGCCGAAAAGCCGGCGAGCTGCTGCTCGAGCGGATGGCCGGCAACGACGAACCGGCCAAGAGCATCATTCTGCCCCCCACCCTGGTGGTGCGCCAATCCTGCGGCAGCCCCTAGCAGGCCGCCGCACGCGCTGTTTCAAGTGGCTTGCCCAGCAGAAGTGACAATCCGGGGCATGCCATCCTCCCCGGCCAGCACCCGCAGGCCAAAGCCGTGCGCTCTCAGCGCACCGTAATCGTGACCGGCGACGGCGGGCCAGACCGCCAGCGCCGAGAGCTGCGTCGCGCCGGTGTTGATGAGTCGATGGGCCACATGGCCAGGGATATGATGAACGCTGCCGGCAAAGACCTGCTCCAGCCGGCAGACACCGGCCATATCTTGCAGCAGCAACAACCCCTGCCCGCACAACCCGAAGTAGTATTCCGCCTGTTCGGCCCGCGCATGGAGATGACCGCGGGTCATGAAGAATTCCCGGCCAACCCGGCCCGCCTCCAGATAGGTGACCCCCATGTTGAGATCCCCCTCGCCTCCATGGCCGGGCAACATGGCGACCCGATAGAGCCGGGTATCAGGCGAAAGCGCCGCCGCGGCGTGCGGATCAGCAAACAGGCCCTGCAGGTCGGCCAGGGTGGTGCTCTTTTCCACCAGCTCGGCACCACCTAGCTTGCCGGTCGCAAAATCGAGAATGGGGGGGCTCATGGGCGTCATCATCTGCTCCTGAATATCGGGTTATCGGCAGGCGCGGCGGCGCCCTTCGGGGTCCCACGCTAGAGGGTTAATCCATTAACCACAAGCCAGGTTGCCCTACCCTCGTCACTTTTTTGAACAATAAATGTGGGCAATAAAAAAGCGGCCCAAAGGCCGCTCTCTTGTATAGCGTATTGCTGGTTAGCGGCTTATGCCGTGGCCAGCTTGGCCTGCTCTTCACCGCGCTTGAGCATAGCGTAGGAGACACCGGTCAGCAGCGAGCCTGCCGCAATCGCCACGATATACATCATGACGTTGCTGATGGCGTGCGGGATAAACAGCACGAACAGACCGCCGTGGGGCGCCATCAGCTCGCAACCGAACAGCATGGAGAGCGCACCGGTCAGGGCGCCACCCACCATGCAGGCCGGGATGACCCGCATCGGATCCTTGGCGGCAAACGGAATGGCACCCTCGGAGATGAAGCACAGACCCAGCACGAAGGAGGCCTTGCCTGCTTCCTGCTCCGCCTTGATGAACTTGGTGCGGGCCAGGAAGGTGGCGATCCCCATCCCCAGTGCCGGCACCATGCCGGCGGCCATCACGGCGGCCATGGGGGCGTAGGTTTTGGAGGCCAGCAGGCCGACACCGAAAGCGTAGGCTGCCTTGTTGACCGGGCCGCCCATGTCGAAGCACATCATGGCGCCGATGATGACACCCAGCAGCACGGCGTTGGCGGAGCCCATGTTGTTGAGGAAGGTGGTCATGGCATTCATGATGCCGGCCACCGGGCCACCCACCACGTAGATCATCACCAGGCCGGTAAACAGGCTGGCAAACAGCGGAATGATCAGGATCGGCTTGAGCGCTTCCAGGGTCACCGGCAGGCGCACCTTGTCGCTCAGGTACTTGGCGCTGTAACCGGCCAGGAAACCGGCCACGATGCCGCCAAGGAAACCGGCGCCCAGCGAGCTTGCCAGCATGCCGCCGATCATGCCGGGAGCGAGGCCCGGACGGTCAGCGATGGAGTAGGCAATGTAACCGGCCAGCACCGGGATCATCAGGGCAAAGGCGGAGCCGCCACCGATCTTCATCAGGGCCGCAGCCAGGGTGCCTTCCACCTTGAACGCCTCGATCCCGAACACGAACGAGAGCGCGATGATGAGGCCGCCTGCCACCACCATGGGCAGCATGAAGGATACCCCGGTCAGCAGGTGCTTGTAGGGGCCTGCCTTCTCTTCTTTCTTGGGTTGGCTGGCGCCGCTGTGGCGATAGGTTTTCGCCTCGGTCCAGGCCTTGTCGAGCTCGGCACGGGTTTTCTTGAGCGCCGCGCCCGTGCTGGTGCGATAGACCGGCTTGCCGTCGAAACGGGCCATGTCCACCTCGATGTCGGTGGCGAGGAACACCAGATCGGCGGATGCAATCTCCTCGGCGGTCAGGGCGTTCTGGGCACCGACCGAGCCTTGAGTCTCGACGCGGATCTGATGACCCAGCTGTTTGGCCATGGTCTCCAGCGCTTCTGCCGACATAAAGGTGTGGGCCACCCCGGTCGGGCAGGCGGTCACTGCCACGATGCGCTTGCCAGCGGCGGCCGGTTTGGCAGCTGCAGGCGCGGCTTGGTGACGATAGAGGCTGGCGCCGCTGGCGGCGGCGTCCAGCAAGGCGGCCGGATCCTGCAGGGCGAGATCCATGCTGCCCTGATAGACCCGCTTGCCGTCATAGGCGGCGAGATCCACCGGGGCACTGGCGACAACCAGCACCAGGTCGGCCGCGGCAATCTGCTCCTTGCTCGGTACCTGGCGAGGCTGCACGCTGGAGCCGACGTCTAGGGTGAGCTCCCAGCCAGCCAGTTTGGCCTGCTGTTCTATCCGTTTTGCAGCGAGAAAGCTGGTGGCAATGCCCGCCGGGCAAGCCGTAACCAAGATTGCTTTCATTGGGCATCTCCTGAGTTTTCCATTGAGGGGGTATGGCATTGAACCGGTGCCAGCGTATCCAGACGCTGTACGCGCACCTGTTCAAGCAAGGGGTTGAGCACACTGATATTGCTAAAGCCGACCGCCACCTGGCTGACCGCCAGCGCCGAGACGGCAGTGGCCAGCCGCAGGGTCTGCTCCGGCGCCCAGCCAAGGCTGAGCCCATGGGCGAGACCGGCCACCAGGGAATCGCCGGCACCGACCGTGCTGACCACCTGCATGCGCGGCGGAATCGCCTGCCAGACGGCATCCGGTGCAAACCAGATGAGGCCATCGGCGCCATTGGAGATCACCACGTTGGGGATCCCGCTTGCCTGCAGCGCGCGGGCACATTCGGCCTGCTCGCTCAGGGTCTTGATGGGGCGACCCGCCCACTGGCTCAGCTCTTCCAGATTGGGTTTGACCAGGGTCGGCGCCGCCTTGAACCCTTCGCTTAGGGCCGCGCCGCTGCAATCGAAGATCACCTGCTTGCCTCTGGCCTTGAGCAGGCGGATCAGATGGGCGCAGTAATCGGAGGCCACCCCTTTGGGCAGGCTGCCCGCCAGCACGAACCAGTCGGCGCGCGCTGCCAGTTGGTCGATGGCCTGCTCCAGGGCGCTCACTTCCTCTTGGTGGATGGTGAGCCCCGGCAGATTGAGATCGGTCACCCGACCGGATTGCTCGGAGATCTTGACGTTGATGCGGGTGCTGCCCGCGACGCGCACGAAGTGATCATTCAGCGCACGCTCTGCAAACAGGGAGACGAAGCTCTGCTGGTTATCGGCGCCAAGCCAGCCGGTGACGCCCACCTCGCGGCCCAAGTCCTTGAGCACCATGGCGACGTTGATCCCCTTGCCCGCCGCACGCAGGTTGGCCTCGCTCACCAGGTTCACCTCGCCCAGGCTCATCGCCGCGAGACGGGTGGTGAGATCGAGCGCCGGATTGAGGGTGATGGTCACTATGTCCATCAGTGCGCCCCCTCGCCCAGCCCGGCCGCAATGGCGGCGCCTATGCCCTTGAGCGCCGCTTCGGCATCCGGGCCTTCGACGCGAAACGCCAGACGGTGCCCGCACTTGACGCCAAGGCCGATGACCTTCATCAGGCTCTTGGCGGAGACCGCCTCGCCGCTGCCATCCAGATTCGCTACACGGATGTCGGATTCATACTCTTTGGCCACCTTGACCAGCATGGCGCCGGGGCGGGCGTGCAGGCCGTGGGGGTTGATGATGGTGAAGGTGTCGGACAGACCGCTGGCGGGCCCGGCTTGCAGCATGGCCAGCCCCTCGCCCCCTGCCAGCGTAACCAGCTGACCGGCAGCGGCCAGTTTGGCCAGGTTGTCGAGCTGCGGCAGATGGCCGCTATCTGCGGCGCACAGCAGCAGCAGGGCGCTGACCGGTTGTTCCCCTGCGTTCAGTGCAGTGCTAGGCGTTGCCAGCACCCAGCCGGTCTGGGCTGCTTGTGCCCGCGCCAACCAGACGCCCTCGCCCAGGTAGGCGGGTTCACTTGCCAACAGGGTGCTCACCATGGCGGCATCGCCCCAGCCGGCGGATTTGGCGCGGGCGGCGGCGCCCAACAGCAGCTGGTCGCGATCGTCCGCCGGGAAGTCGGCCAGTGCCAGGAACTGCACCTCTTTGGGCGCCGTCGCACCGGTCAGGATATTGATGATGGTGTCGGCATCGGTGGCCTCTTTCAATTGCGCCGCCGCCTGCTCGTCACCCAGCACGTGGGTGAGCTGGCGCAGAATGCCCAGATGCTCGTCGGACTTGGCGGCGATGCCAATGGCGACGTAGGCGATCTGCCCCTCGTCCCACTCGATCCCCTGCGGGAACTGGGCCACCATGACGCCGGTGTTCTTCACCAGATGCCGGGTGTCGGTGGTGCCGTGGGGAATGGCGATGCCGCTGCCAAGATAGGTGGCGTGCTGCGCTTCACGCGCCAGCATGCCATCTACATATCCCGCTTCCACCAGACCGGCTTCGGTCAGTTTGCCTGCCAACAGGGCAATGGCTTCGGCCTTGGTCGCCACCGACTGCCCCAGCAGGATCTGCTGTCGCGCCAACTTCAACATAGAGATTCTCCATCAGGTGCCGGGCGGCCTGACCGTACCGGCTCATCAAACATAACCATTCGTACCACTCGCCTGCTGACAATAGACCGGATTGCATCCCTTCGCGGGTCATACCCGGTTTTTATGCCCGGCCATCGATTGTCTGCTGACAAGCTGAATCGTTTCACTTACACTCAGACTGAATCGTTTCAGCGAATTGATCAAGTACCCACAAAGAGTGCTTTTCAATGATATGATCCCGCGCACACTTTTCGGTGCCCTCACCAGGCAGTGCCCGTGGGCCTTGCAACTCAAACAGAGCCAACATGATGAAACTGGATGAAATCGCCGCCCTCGCCGGTGTCTCGCGCACCACGGCCAGCTATGTGATCAATGGCAAGGCCGACCAATACCGTATCAGCCAGGCCACCCGCGACAAGGTGATGGCGGTGGTCACCGCCCACAACTACCAGCCGGACAGCCGAGCCGCCTCCCTGCGCGGTGGCCAGACCAAGACCCTGGGCTTCATCCTGCCCGACCTGGAGAACGCCAGTTACGCCAAGCTCGCCAAACGGCTGGAGCAAGGGGCGCGGGTTCAGGGTTATCAGCTGCTGATCGTCTGCTCGGAAGATGACCCCGCCACCGAGAAGGAGCTGGCCGAGATGCTGGCCAGCCGCCACGTGGATGCCTTGCTGGTGGCCAGTTGCCTGCCGCCCGAAGATCCCTTCTACCTCGGCCTGCAGACGCGCGGCATCCAGGTGCTCGCCATCGACCGGGCCATGGCGGCCGACAAGTTCGTCACCGTGGCCAGCGAAAACCAGAAAGCAAGTTGCGATCTCACCGCCTCCCTGCTCTCGCCGGCAATCAAGCACATCGCCCTGATCACCGCGCTGCCGGCACTCACGATCAGTCGTGAACGTAAGGCAGGCTTCGAGCAGGCCGTCGCCAGCCACAGCACGGCTTGTCATCTGTGTGAAGGGGCCCACTTCTCCCGCGCCGAGGGCTACCGCCTGATCAAGACGCTGCATCAGCAGCTCGGCCAGCTGCCCCAGGCACTGGTGGCCACCTCCTACATCCTGATGGAGGGGGTGCTCGACTATCTGCTGGAACAGGAGACCGACATGAGCCGGCTGGCCATGGCCACCTTCGGCGACGACCGCCTGCTCGATTTTCTCCCCTTCGGCATCAACTCCCTGCCCCAGCAGCACGATGCCCTCGCCAGCCAGGCGCTGGAGCTGGCCCTCAAGGCGATTGGCGGTGAATACCAGTGCGGGTTGCACTATGTGAGCCGTACCCTCAAGCGCCGCCGCTAATCCTCTCTGCATCGCGCGCCGCTGCGACCCAGTTCGCAGCGGCGCGTTTTTTCACCAGCCATAGAGCACTACTGTCATCTTTTATTTCCACTTATTCTGCCCACACAGTACAAAATCCGCCTTTACACGCTTGTATCCAACATTTTAATTCGCTAAGTTGGCAACCATCTTTTACAACCAGCGGATTTTTCGTAACGATGGGTTCACTCCGATATTGCTAGCCTCCGGTCTCGACCCCGGAGGCACCTTGCCAACACCTCATATGCCTGCTGCGCACGGCGCAGTTTCTCAATTCGGATGGACACCATGAATACCAAAACCCTGGGATGTACCCTGTTGATTGCCGGCACCACCATAGGCGCCGGCATGCTGGCCCTGCCGCTGGCTTCCTCCTCCCTTGGCGGACCCGCCACCCTGCTGCTGATGATCGGCCTCTGGGGCCTGATGGCCTTTACCGCCATGCTGCAGGTGGAAGCCAGCCTCAACACCGGCAAGTGGTACCTGCACCAGCTGGCGGATCACCTGCTCGGCCCCTGGGGCAAGCGCATTGCCTCCTTCTGCATCCTGATGCTGTTCTACTCGCTGGCCTCCGCCTACATCAGCGGCGGCAGCAGCCTGCTGGCCCAGGCGCTGGCCGATGCCGGCCTGCCCCTCAGCCAGGAGCAGGCGGCCTGGGCCTTTACCCTGCTGTTTGGCGGCATGGTCTGTGTCGGCACCAAACAGGTGGATTACCTCAACCGACTGATGTTTACCGTCAAGCTGGTGATCATGGTGGCCGTTCTCGGGCTGCTGCTGCCGCGTGCCGAGGGGCAACACCTGCTCTCCATGCCGCTCGGTCAGGGCTTGTTGCTGGCGGGCCTGCCGGTCATCTTCACCTCGTTCGGTTTTCACGGCTCCATCCCGAGCGTGATGCTCTACCTGGGTGACTGCCCCAAGCAGCTGCGCCGGGTGTTCGTGTGGGGCTCCGCCCTGCCGCTCATCCTCTACGTGCTTTGGCAAATCGCCATCCTGGGGCTGCTCGGTCAGCAATCCCTGATCCAGACCGGCGGGGCGCTGGACAGCCTGCTGGCCAACGTCGGCAATCTGGTGAGCTGGCCCGCCTTCAACCAGGCGATGCATCTGTTCGCCGATCTGGCGCTGGCCACCTCCTTCCTCGGGGTGACGCTAGGACTGTTTGACTTCATGGCCAAGGTGACCCGTCGCAAGGACAACTGGCAGGGCCGCACCCAGACCGGCCTCATCACCTTCGTGCCGCCCCTGCTGTTTGCCCTCTACTTCCCGCAGGGTTTCATCATGGCGCTCGGCTACGCCGCCATCGCGCTGGCAGTGTTGGCGGTGCTGCTGCCGGTGACCCTGGTGTGGCAGAGCCGCAAGCGGGCCGAGGCGCACCACTACCGCGCCCCGGGCGGCGTGCTGGCCCTGGGCCTTGCCGGCGCCATGGGTGTGCTGATCGTCGGGGTGCAGATAAGCGTCAGCATGGGACTGCTGCCCGCGCTCTAAGCCAGCGCCGGTATTGCATGCCCCAATAGCGAAAGCACAAAAGCCCCGCCAACCCAGTTGGCGGGGCTTTTTCTATGTCATCGGTAGATGCCATCGATATAAAGGGGTCCGCCGGCACGGTGATCATCTCCTGATGCATCAAACGTTCATATATGCACCATGCATCGACGCTCTGTATATATGTGAACAGTTCTTGTACACTGATAGCAGATCGCCTTTTTGGCAACAGAACACACGCTCAATCCAGCAAGGAGCCTGACATGGTCGCAACCGCACACCTTCAACGGCAAGATGGCGCCGTTGATCCCAGCAAGGCGCTGCCGGTGGTGTTTCGCATCCTGGACAAATGGCAGTGCAACACAGATGAACAGTTGCGACTGCTCGGCATCTCTTCGCGTTCAACCTTGAACAAATACAAAGAGTCCCACGGCGGGATCAGACTGAGTGCGGATCTGCAGGAGCGAATGAGCTACCTGCTCAACATTCACAAGAGCCTGCGGGTGCTATTCAGCGCGGACGAGAGCATCTATGGCTGGGTGCGCAAGTCCAACAGCCACCCCTTCTTCGCCGGCCGCAGCGCCATGGAAGTGATGCAGGGTGGCAGGGTGGCCGATCTCTATGAGGTCGCTACCCGCCTGCACGCCTGGCGCGGAGGCATGGCCTGATGCAGACGCCCCCGCAGCGCGTATTCAAGGACGAGTCAGCCTACCGGATCATCCCGAGCCGCTACCCCACCATCTGCCTCTATGAGGATGTGGCCAACGCCGACGAACTGGAGGCGGTCTGGGCCATCGAAGCGCTGACCAACGACAGGCTGAGGGAAGAGGCCGGCGAGCTGACGCGGGTATCGAAAGCGGACTGGCTGGTGGGCTTGGCTGGCGGCAGCCATGTGATGGCCGCCTTCACCCACCTCAATCCGGAGGGAGCCCGCTTCACCACCGGTGATTTTGGCGGTTATTACTGCGCCCCCAGCCTCGACACCGCCATCAAGGAGACGGTCTACCACCAGGAGCGCGTCTTCGGCTACACCCGTGAACCCGCCCAGAAGGTGCAGATGCGGGTGATCCATGCCGAGTTCAGCGCCAGCCTGGTCGACATTACCGGCGAAGCCTTTCTCGCCACACCGCTTTACCATGCTACCGACTATGGATATTCCCAGGCCTTCGCTCGCAAGCAGAAAGCCCTGGATGTCGACGGCATCTGTTACCGTTCGGTGCGCCACAGCGGCCACGCCTGCTACCTGCTCTATCGCCCGCGCCTGGTCAGCCGCGTCCATCAGCCCCGCCATCTGGAGTACCACTGGAACGGCAGCGCCATCGCCAACGTGCTGCAAATCACCCTCTATGGCGAGTGACCGGCACTGCCCGCCTCATTCGGCCAACTCCCGGATATAGAAAAGCCCCGCCAGACTGGCGGGGCTTTTTACATCAACCGAGCGAGGGAGCAGGCTCCCTGGCCGCTTACTGGTTGTGGGTAGCGCGACGGGGACGACGAGCCTGAGCCGGTTTGCCGGCGCCACCTTCCGGGCGCTGGCCGCCCTGGGGCTTGGGCTTGCCACCGTTGCCGGAGCGGTTACCGCCGCCATTGCCACCGTTGGCAGAGCGACCGGCACCCTGACGCTGGCCTTGACCTTGCGGACGCGGCGCACGGCGCTGCTCGCTCGGATCGCGCGGCTCTTTGCGAAGCGGCGCGCCGATGCCACGGGCGATGTTGTCGAGGGTCTCGCGGGAGGCTTCAAAACCAGCCACCTGCTCGCAGGGAATGTTCTGCTTGGTCAGCCGCTCGATGGCCTTGATGAGCTTGCCTTCATCGGCCGCAACCAGGGAGATGGCGTGACCGGCGGCGCCAGCACGGCCGGTACGGCCGATACGGTGCACGTAATCTTCCGCCACGTTCGGCAGCTCGAAGTTGACTACCTGCGGCAACTTGCCGATGTCCAGACCACGGGCGGCGATGTCGGTCGCCACCAGCACCTTGACGCTGCCATCCTTAAAACCGGCCAGGGCGCGGGTACGGGCACCCTGGCTCTTGTTGCCGTGGATGGCGGCAGCGCTGACGCCGTTCTTGTCGAGGGTCTCGGCAACGCGGTTGGCCATGTGCTTGGTGCGGGTGAACACCAGCACCTGCTGCCAGTTGTTGCTGGTGACCAGGTGGCTCAGCAGGGCAATCTTGTTGGCCTTGTCACAGGGGTGTACCAGCTGCTCGATACGCTCGGCGGTGCTGTTGCGCGGGGTCACTTCGATCACCGCCGGGTTGTCCAGCAGACCGGTGGCCAGCTCGCGGATCTCGTCCGCGAAGGTGGCGGAGAACAGCAGGTTCTGGCGCTTCTTCGGCAGCAGAGCCAGGATGCGGCGGATGTCGCGGATAAAGCCCATGTCGAGCATGCGATCCGCTTCGTCCAGCACTAGGATTTCCACTTCGTCGAACTTGACGGCGTTCTGGTTGTACAGATCCATCAGGCGGCCCGGGCAGGCCACCAGCACGTCCAGACCACGGCGGGTGGCCATCATCTGCGGGTTGATGCTCACGCCGCCAAATACCACGTGGCTGCGGATCGGCAGGTGTTTTCCGTAGTTGCGTACGCTCTCGCCCACCTGGGCGGCCAGCTCGCGAGTCGGGGTCAGCACCAGGGCACGGATGCGATTCGGGGAGACCTTGCGCTTGCTTTCAGTCAGACGCTGCAGCATCGGCAGGGTAAAACCTGCGGTCTTGCCGGTCCCGGTCTGGGCGGCGGCCATCAGATCACGGCCAGCCAGTACCGCCGGGATCGCTTGTTGCTGAATGGGAGACGGGGTGTCATAGCCTTGCTCGGCAACGGCACGCAACAAGGGTTCGGCCAGACCGAGGGAAGTAAAACTCATAGTTACCTGCTAGGGATAGGGGCGCCGACAATCCGGGATGGGGCTCCTCTGCTGAGCCGATGCCATCTCGCCAGACTCGGGCCTGTTGAGAACACAACGATTTCCCCGGGGAGCAGAGCAAAGGGGAAAGAATAGGGGCGCAGTCTATCGGAGTTATTGAGGAGAAACGAGAAAAATGTGACGTTCCTCCCAGCATGTTTGCCAAAAGCAGGTCACCTTCCCGCCCGGAAAAGCCGTTCAAGAACTCATTCGAATCAGACTATGCTTGATGCCAGATAGCGGCGATACCGCCGCATCCGTCCTGTACAAGGAGGTTCAGGTTCATGCGTGTTCATCTTCTGTCGGCTGCCACGGGCTGGCTCTTGCTCGCCCTGCTGGCGATTGGGCTCTCTCTGCCGCTGCAGGCCAAGCCCAGGCTGTCGGTGGCCTGGAGCCACTGGCCCCCGTTCAGTTACATCAATCCCCAGGGGACGCTGGATGGGTTGGATGTCACCCTGACCCGCCAGATCCTGAACCAGGCGGGGCTGGACTCCCACTTTCGCAACCTGCCCTGGGCCAGGGCCATCCATCTGCTCGAGCAGCAACAGCTGGACGTGGCCATGGGGGCGCTCGATACGCCGGAGCGGCGCGTCTTTGCCCGCTTCTCGGTGCCCTATCGGCGCAGTACCTTCGTGCTGCTGAGCAACAACCCCATCCCGGGCCAGCGTGATCCCTGGCTGGCGGTGTCAGACCTGCCGCAGCTTTGCCAGCAAAGCCAGCTGCACCTTGGCAAGCTGCGCGGCACCCGCCCCATCCAGCTGATGGAAGCGTGCCCCGCCCTCAAGAATGCGAGCGAATACAACGCGGATGACCGGCTGGTCGAGCTACTGCTGGCCCGTCGGCTGGACGGCGTCATCATGGAGTGGCAATACGCCCGTTACCGGCTGCAACAGCTGGGGGCCGACGGCTTTATCCGCTGCCAGTTGCTGCTTCATCACCAACCGGTCAGCCTGATGTTTGCCAACTCGGCCGTCACCGATGCACAGCTCAGCCGGGTCAATGAGGTGATTGCCGGCCTGCCCCCACCCGGCCGTGACGTGGCCCCCCCCCCCTGCCGGCTCGACAACCCGGCGGCTGAGCAGGTGGCTCCCGACCAGTGATCCAGCGCGATGAAGGCCCATGAAAAAGGCGACCCTGAGGTCGCCTTTTGACTGTGACTGTGGCTGCACCACTCGATCAGCCGAGCAGTGAACAGGCCGATCAGCGCAGCTGCGGAGTATGCGTCAACACGCCCTGGTTCTGGGCACGGTGGCGCAGCAGGTGGTCCATCAGCACCAGGGCCAGCATCGCTTCGGCGATGGGCACGGCACGAATGCCGACGCAAGGATCGTGGCGCCCCTTGGTGATCATCTCGGTGGCCTCACCCTCGGTGGTGATGGTCTTGCCCGGTACCGTGATGCTGGAGGTGGGCTTTAAGCCTAAGCTCACCACGATATCCTGACCGGATGAAATACCGCCCAGAATGCCGCCCGCATGGTTGCTGGCAAACCCGGCCGGGGTCATCTCGTCGCGGTGCTCGGAGCCTTTTTGCTCCACCACCGCGAACCCATCGCCGATCTCCACCCCTTTCACCGCATTGATGCCCATCATGGCGTGGGCGATGTCGGCGTCGAGGCGATCGAACACCGGCTCACCGAGGCCCACCGGCACATTGCTGGCGATGACCTGCACCTTGGCACCGATGCTGTTGCCCTCTTTTTTCAGGTCGCGCATGTATTGATCGAGCGCTTCCAGTTTGCCCGCATCGGGGAAGAAGAAGGGATTCTGCTCGATCTGCGCCGCATCGAAGGCTTCTGCCTTGATGGGGCCGAGCTGGGAGAGAAAGCCGGTGATCTCGATGCCGTGCACCTGTTTCAGGTACTTCTTGGCAATGGCCCCCGCCGCCACCCGCATCGCGGTTTCACGGGCGGAGGAGCGACCGCCGCCGCGATAGTCGCGCTGGCCGTACTTCTGGTGATAGGTGTAATCGGCGTGGCCCGGACGGAACAAGTCCTTGATGTCGGAGTAGTCCTTGGAGCGCTGATCGGTGTTCTCGATCAAGAGCCCGATGGAGGTGCCGGTGGTCTTGCCCTCGAACACCCCGGAGAGGATCTTCACCTCGTCCGGCTCGCGGCGCGGCGTGGTGTAGCGGGAGGTGCCGGGCTTGCGCCGGTCCAGATCCCCCTGCAGATCCGCTTCGCTGATCTCCAGTCCCGGCGGGCAGCCGTCAACCACGGCGCCCAGCGCCAGGCCGTGGCTCTCGCCGAAGGTCGTCACACGAAAGAGTTGGCCGAAACTGTTCCCTGCCATGAGTGCTCCTGCTTAGCTCTTGTAAATCGCGAAATAGTCCTGGTATTGCACCAGATCGGCACGGCTCATCACGAACACGCCGTGACCGCCATTCTCGAACTCGACCCAGGTAAAGGGCACGTCCGGGAACTGGGCTTCCAGATGGATCATGCTGTTGCCCACCTCGACCACCAGCACGCCATCCTCTTTGAGGAAGTCGGCGGCATTGGCCAGCAGGCGCTTGGTGAGCTTGAGACCATCGGAGCCGGAGGCCAGCGCCAGCTCGGGTTCGTGACGAAACTCGTCCGGCAGATCCGACATGTCTTCGGAATCCACGTAAGGCGGGTTGGAGACGATAAGATCGTACTTGTCGCCAACCGGCAGATCGCGGAACAGATCGGAGCGGATCGGAATGACCTGCTGCTCCAGCCCGTGATCGTTGATGTTGCGCTCAGCCACGTTGAGGGCATCGACGCTGATGTCGATGGCATCCACTTCGGCTTGTGGGAACTCGTGGGCCATGATGATGGCGATGCAGCCGGAGCCGGTGCACAAGTCCATGATCCGGGTCGGTTCATGCTTGAGGAAGGGAGCGAAGCGGTTGGCCACCATCTCGGCGATGGGGGAACGGGGAATGAGCACCCGTTCGTCCACGTAAAACTCCCAACCGGCATACCAGGCCTTGTTGGTCAGGTAGGCGGCCGGAACCCGCTCCTGCACGCGGCGGATGATGAGCTCGGCGATGCGGTGCCGTTCGCTGGTGGTCAGACGGGAGTGGCGCATGCCCGGATCCACGTCCGGCGGCAGATGTAGCGCGGGCAGTACCAGCTGCACGGCTTCATCCCAGGCGTTGTCGGTACCATGTCCGTAGAAGATCCCGGCGTCGTTGAAACGACTCATGGCCCAGCGCAACATGTCCTGGATGGTGTGCATCTCGGCAACCACCTCATCGATAAATATCTTGTCCAAATCCACCTCCAAGTCGAGTAATATCCGGCCCGAGAATTCTATACAGCGAGCAAGACGAGTACCTGATGAAAAAAACGCCCTCACCGACAGACGAGGAAACCAAGCTGTTCCGCGATGCGATAAAAGGTACCCGGAAAATCAAGCAAGATACCATAAGGGCCGACCTGCGCCCGGTCAAGCAGAAACGCGAACTGCGTGAGAGCCGCGAAAAGCTTGGGGTTGACCACTATTTCAGCGATGAGTATCAGCCCCATCTCGAGGCCGATGGACCGACCCGTTACGTGCGCGAAGATGTGTCAAAATTCGAGCTGAAAAAGCTCAAGCGCGGCAGCTATCCGCCGGAGATCTACCTGGACCTGCACGGCATGAACCAGCAGCAGGCCAAACAGGAGCTGGCGGCCCTGCTGACCCTCTGCCAAAAAGAGAACATTCACGTCGCCTCCGTGATGCATGGCATCGGCAAACACATCCTCAAGCAGCGCATTCCAAGCTGGCTGGCCCAGCACCCCAACGTGCAGGCGTTCCATCAAGCCCCCCGCGAGTGGGGCGGCGACAGCGCCATCCTGGTGCTGCTGGATATCGAGGAGTAACGCTCCCGCCTTCTGACATGCTCTGACGAGCAGAGCAGCATAAAAAAACCACCGCGACCTGGCAGTGGTTTTTTTATGGGTGCAGGCGCCTCCCTAGCCTGCCGCTTCCACATAACGCTTGAAGTTGTCGAGGATCCCCTGCCAACCCGCCTGCTGCTGGGCCGGGGGGTGGCTCGTCTCGGCATCGAAGGTTTCCTGCACCCAGGTGCCGCCCGGTTCGCTCGCAAACTGCACATCCACCTCGCGCCCGTCGTCCATCATGAACGAGAGACGAGTCGGCGCCTCCACCCGGGTAAAGGTGCCGGTGAAATCAAAACCGGCGCTGCCATCCTTGGCGGCCATGTGATGGCAGAAACGCCCGCCCACCACCAAGTCGACCCGGCTGCCGGTGGTGTGCCAGTCGCTGGAGGCCGCATTCCAGCTGGCAATGCAGTCCGGATCGTTCCAGGCCCACCAGACGGCCTCTATCTCCTGTTCGATATGTGCCTCGATGCTGATCTTCATGACCCCCTCCTTAATTGACATCCCTTGCCAGATACAGGTCTCGACCAGAGACTGTCGTATCCGGGTACAAATAGCACTGCTTGCAGCAGCTGGGTCAACAGAGTAAAGCTCAGCACAATCCCCTGAGCCAGTCACCCCACCACCGCCTTTATCCAGCCATGCCGGATCTTGACGCATGGCATGTCAGGTGGGAAAAACGGCCGCACTATACTGAATATCAATATGTTATTTGCCGTGGAGGTTGCATGTTCACTCAGGGTTCCCATGCCGACATCAAGTCGTCTCTCGATGCCATCGGTGCCGCCGTTGCAGTGTTTTCCCTCGACGATGACGATCGCTTTACCCTGGTCTCCGCCAACGACACCTTTGCCCAGGCCTTCGAGCTGGACGTGCTTGGCAGCATCGGCAAGCGCCTGAACGAAATGTTTCCCCGCTACATCACCGGCAGCATCGAGCAGCCGATGCACGAGTGCGTGAGCCAGCAGACGGGGCTCGAGAGCGAGCTGCCCATCGACACTCTGTCGCGCACCAGCTGGTGGCGCTTTGTCATCTCCCCCATCATTCCCGAGCAGTCCCGCATCACCCGCATCATGGTCACCGCCATCGACATCACCGCCAAAAAGCAGCTGGAGGAGGCGCTCAAGATGAGCCGCAAGCGCTTTGAGGCGGTGGTCAACTCCGCCTACGACGGCATCATCAGCGTCAGCAGCGAGTCGCGCATCGAACTTATCAACACCGCCGCCTGCGAGATGTTCGGGGTGGACGAAAGCTACCTCGGCAAACGGCTGGAGACCCTGCTGCCCCAGCGCTTTCGGGCCAACCACGACGGCTACTTCAAGGCCTTCAGCAACTCCCCCATCAACTCGCGCCCCATGCATGCCCGCGCCTCTGTGATGGGGCTGCGCCGCGACGGCAGCGAATTTCCGCTGGAGGTG
The DNA here is from genome assembly GCF_033349375.1 of Aeromonas sp. CD. Classification (NCBI taxonomy): domain Bacteria; kingdom Pseudomonadati; phylum Pseudomonadota; class Gammaproteobacteria; order Aeromonadales; family Aeromonadaceae; genus Aeromonas; species Aeromonas sp. CD. The sequence goes on along the minus strand of NZ_CP137631.1, from coordinate 2,308,573 downwards.
ACCATCGCCAAGATCAACCTGGGCCAGACCACCGAGATGACCGCCATCCTGCGGGATATCTCGGAGCGGGCCCGGCTGGTGGAGGAGCTCAAGGTGGCGGCCACCACGGATCCCCTCACCGGGATCGCCAACCGGCGCCGCTTCGACGAGCTGGTCAAGCTGGAGATGCAGCGCTGTCAGCGCTTCGGTCACACCATGAGCCTGCTGTTGATCGACATCGATCACTTCAAGCAGATCAACGACACCTATGGCCATCAGCAAGGGGATCAGGCCATTCTCAGCCTGGTCAGACGGGTCGCCAAACAGCTGCGGGAGGTGGACATGCTGGGCCGCTGGGGCGGCGAGGAGTTCATCGTGCTGCTGCCGGAAACCTCGCTGGAGCTGGCCTGGGCCAGTGCGGAGCGGATCCACCTCGCCGTCGAGTCGCAGCTACATCAACTCGGCGCAGGCACCGAGGTGCCGCTCACCATCAGCCTCGGTATCAGTGCCAGCCTGGGCCCGCAGGATACGGTGGAACGCATGGTGCGCCGGGCCGATACCGCCCTCTATCTGGCCAAGAAACAGGGGCGCAACTGCTCAAGAAAAGCACTGCCAGATACCCCCTGACAGGCAATACACGTCAGGCCTGAAAACGCTCAGCAGGCCTGGCGCTTGGCTCAATTCAAGGCTGCGACGCCATGTTCACTGCCCGGCCGGGCAAAGAAACCCAGTGGCCTGCCAGCGTCGCCACATGCCAGCGACACCTCCAGCACGGCCCCGTTGGCCAGCTGCCACTCGAAGAAGTCGTCAAATCCCGCCACGGTCAGCGCCCGGATCACCTTGGCCACCACGCCGTGCGCCACCAGCAGGACCCGTTCCTGGCGGCCGCTCTGCGCCAGTTCTGCCAGTCCCTGCCCCACCCGGGCAATGACTTCGTCCAGCGACTCGCCCCTAGGTGGGGCCTCGGCCCAGCGCCGGGTGATGTTGCGTGCCCACAGCGCAGGGTAACGCTCCCTCGCCTCTTGCTGGGTCAGTCCCTCGAACACCCCGACATGGCGCTCACGAAAAGCGGGGACGAGCGTCACCGGCAGCGCCAGCTCGTCCGCTACCAGGGCCGCGCTTTGCCGTGCCCGCAGCAAGGGGGAACTCAGCAACCGCTGAAACGGGGCCTGCGCCAAGGCCAGTGCCCTTGCCTGGGCTCTGATCTGGGCCACACCGGTTTCGCTCAGACCGATATCCAGCGCCCCCTGATAGCGATCCTCGGCATTGGCCGGAGTTTGCCCGTGGCGCATCACCACCAGTTGCATTGTCTGTTCCTTTGATTGCGGCCGATGATCGTGCTGCCCGTTCTCACGGCTTGGGGGCAAACTGCTCGAACACCTGCTGACCGGTCAGGGTCGGTGTCTCGTTTTTCAGCTCGTAGAAATCGGGCTTCTCGTCGATGAAGATCTGGCTCGCCAGCTGGAAGGGTTCGCTCTGAAACAGGCCGGCCGGCACTATGTACTCATCCGTCGGCAACAGGTGATAGAAAAGGTGGGTACCGCAGGTGGGGCAAAATCCTCGCTCCGCCCACTCCGAGGAGCGATAGGCCACCGGAGTGAGCCCGTGAAAGCGCACCTCCTTGCCACAGTGCACCGCAAACAGGGGGCCGCCTGACCAGCGCCGACAGGTGCTGCAGTGACACAGCCCCACCTCCTTATGATCGCCGGCCGAGACCTCAATCCCGCCGCACAGACAATGTCCCTTCATCACGCCTCCTTGTGTCTTGTTGTCGATGGCCTACCACGGCACCCCACAGCCATATTCATATAAGGCGAACACCGTCTTGCCCCGGGGCTGCCATCGAGCGGCTTACATAAAGCGGGCTCGATATGTTCGTTCTCCGGCAATCCACCACATCCTGTCAGGGTGTGGGCGTCCCCTCCCCCAGGCATTTGACGAACCGCATCTGCCCGTCTTCCTCTATACCCACTGCCTGCCAGCCAAGATAACGATAAAAACCGTTGGCTCTGACCTTGGGGTCCGCATCGGTCAGCAACCAGATCTCGCAGCAGCCCCGGCTGGTCAACCACTCCTCCGCCACCGCCATCAGGCGACGACCCAGGCCCAGCCCTTCGTACTCCGGATGCACAAACAGGGCAAACAGCGTGGCTTCATCTGCATCGACCATGGCAAATGCCACCACCTTCTGCGCCGCACAGGCGACCCAGCCGCGCCCACTGCCACTGAGCATGGAGGGCAGTGCCATGGGCGTGATCCCATACTCGGCAAGTTCCTGCAGGGAAAGGTGGTTTTCCCGCACACTGGTGCGAACCTCAAACATGCCCGGCACATCTGCCGGGGTCGCAATACGAATCATCATCACACCCGTTGATAGTTGATCGGCTCGTGACCAGGTCTCACGGTCCGGCCGGTTTTCAGACCTGAGGTGGCCGTGTTTCCTGCAGCGCAATCCGGTTGCCTTCCAGGTCCTGAAATTCGGCTACCTTGATGCCATCGCCCACCCGGGTCACCGGATAGAGCTCGCCGGCTCCGGCCTGCAGGGCCGTCGCCATCACCCGCTCAATCTCGCTGATCGCGAGATAGATACGCGTGCCGTCAAGACTCGGCACATAGCTCTCCCCTTTGGCCAAGGCGCCGGAGCAACCCTCCCCCCCTTTAGTGAGCGGGAACAGCGCCATCTCGTTGCCATCTATCTCCGTTAGTTCAAACTCGATGCCAAACACCTGGCGGTAAAACGCCGTGGCACGCGCCATATCCGTCACCGGGATTTCAAAATGGACGGCGATATTGAACATGAAGTCTCCTCTGATTTTCACTCATCGGCACAGTGATACCCCATTGCGGGGTGACGGCCAATGCTTTTTAACCGCTGGATATGCCTGCTTCGATAAAAATGAATATTCTAGCGATGGGTGCCTGATGAAAAAAAGGAGGCCGCGAAATAACTCCTGGCAGTCACCAATTCCGGCCCTCACAAATACTGTCTGATGGCACACTCCCCAGATTAAAAACAGGGCCAACTCGATATTACCGACTGACCATGCCCACCCTCACCCATTGTTGCAAGATATTTTTATCACCGAGTACGCATATACGCTGATAGAGATCCAGCACCGCACTCTATCCTGCAAAATTAGACACTGGTTTTATTTAACAAGGCAGGATATCGAAAAGGGGGACAATATGTCCCCCGACTTGGCAAGAGAGGTGTTATCCATTGCCGAATTTATTGACATCAGCCGTTTTATGCTATTGCGCCGGCACCAGCACCCAGGGATCACCCTTGCCCGGTTCATTGCCCTGGGTCCACCACTTGGCCTGATAGATGGCGCCCTTATAGCTCACCTTGTTGCCCGCCGTATAGACCTTGCTGGCACTCCAAGCAGCCACATCACCCACAGGGGGCTCGGTCGGGTCAACCGGCGCGGGATCCAGCTTGGCCACTACCCGCACCTTGGGCCAGTTGGCGTGGGAGCCGTAGAAGTTAGTCGCGCACTTCTCGTAATCCCCCGGCACCAGTGCCGAGTAGGCGGTCTGGAACCCCACCAGTTCACATTCGAACGAGTAGCCGCCGGGCCGATCCGGATAGTATTTCCAGTTGCCGTCCCAGTTGGTGTAGAGCACGTCGGTGGCACCGTTGAGGTTGAGGCTGCCATAGGGGGTCTGCTGCCAGCAGGTGTTCTTCTCGTCGGCCTTGACGGGGATCTGATAGTGCTCGGCGAGCCCTTCCCAGTAGCGGATGCGGTTGACCGGCTGGCCCTTGTTCTTGTTCTGCTCGCCGCACTCGATGCCGCCATTGATGACGTTGATGGTGGTACCAAAGCCGTAGCCGATGCCGGCGGCGATCTCGCGCTGGGAGGGCACCCAGGTGCGATCAATCACGTGCAGCATGGCGGGTTTGGGTGCCTGCGGGGTCAGGAAGAACCAGATGGCGGAGGCGAGGTTGAGCCAGGAGTCCGCCACCAACCCGGGGTTGTTCAGCAACACGGACGCATCGCCGTCAAACATCGCCTCGGAGAAGGCGCCGTAGTTGAAGTGATAGGAGAGCTGCTTGGCGCCGCGGCCGAAATAACCCTGGCCTGTGCTGCAGGGCCACTTCTTGTTCTGCCAGTCGTTCTGGCCACAGCCGGTGGTGTAGCCGGTCTGCCCCTCCGACCAGCCCATCTCGCGCACGTGCACCAGCGCCTGCTGCCACTCCTCCAGCGCCAGCGGGTTGTCGGAGATATTCTCCTTGGCGATGTGACCGCCGGTTTCCTGGGCGAAATGGGCAAAGGCGGTGATGATGGATTTTTTGCAGATGGCATCGGCATCGCGGCCATCGGTATATTCGCCGCAAAAAGCCGGGAATTTCCCGACCGCCCGCAAGAAGCGCTCATAGGTATATTCCGGCGCCGCCATCTGGGTTAAATAATCCCAATCCGATTCGGTGAATACCCGCTCGACCCGTTTGACGTTATCCGGATTGCTGGCCGCCCTTGGCTTGATGGCATCGACAATGGTATTGGAACGTGTCACCAACGCCTTTGCCCAAATCCCGTACATGGGATTGGCCGTCTTGGTTTTTTCAACCGCTGCCAGATCCGGGGCGGCAATGACATATCCACCGGCATTTTGCGGGTCGGGTTGAATATTCATGGCATAACTTGGCAATGCACAGGCAGCCGCAACCAGCCAGGCACAATGTGTAGGCTTGAACATAACAGACAGTCCTTATGTCAGAATAACGTCGGGATAAGAGTCGCCTCGATAATAATCCTACAGGCCACTAAATTCACGATGAGAATTAAGAATATTGCCGGAACTGTGAGCCAATTCACTCTGCCGGTTGGCAAGCATAAAATGCATTGTGACGCGATGTGATGACGAGCCTTTCGGCTATATGAAAATAAACCGAAGAAAAATGAGAAAAGAGCGGTCACACCGCTCTTTCAACGACACGATCGCCTCAACGGGAAGCATCAAAGGACAAACCGCACAGCGCTGCAACAGGCCCCGCCGCGACGAGGCCCGCCACTTATCCGTGCCGTGCTCGCACCGCGCGGATCAGAATATTGCGGGGGGTCATGGGCTTGTCGCAAAACTCGCCCACCTCCACCCGGTAGCCCTGCTCTTGCAGGAAGAGGGCGCGATCCAGCACCAGCCAGAGTTCCAGCGGACGACGAAACAGGTGACGCACCAGCTCCATGCGGGCGACATCGCCATAGCGCGCCTCCCCTTTTGCCAGAAACCCGGCGTAGTCGAGGCCGGCCGGCAACACCAGCCCCTTTCGTTCGGCGGCCCAGCCACAGAAATCCTCGAAGGTGCCAGTCAGCAGGCTCTTTTGCATGTTGGGCACCGGCAGATACTCGTCCACCCCGCGCACCTGGCGCTGCAGGCAGTCAAAGGCCAGCCGCCAGGCCACCTCCTGCTCACGCAGGCGGGCGATGCGGGCGCCGCCGGTGACCGTCTCCTGCAGCGGCAACTTCAGATCGCTCTTAGCAAGCTGCAGCACACTGGCCTTGGCCGGGCCGGAAAGCGCGCGGTAGTGGCTGGTGCGGATCAGGTGATAACAGCAGGGGGAGAGGGTCACCCCCTCGGCACCGCGCGCCGCCACCTGTTCAATCAGATGGGTGTGCAGCTCGCCGCAGGCGTGCAGCGCCATGGCGTGATGGGCCGGGGCGATCAGCTGGGCGGTCTCATCGGCGAAGGCATCGGCACAGACAAACGCCATCCGGGCGCCGTCGCGAGCGGCCAGCTGGCGCCCCTCTTCGCACAGTGGCGCCTGCAGCTCCAGGCTCAGCACCTCGGCTTGACGGTGCAGGGAGACCAGCCGCCCCAGGTGACCCTTGCCCGCACACCACTCCAGATAGGGGCCGCGGTGCACGGGCAGACAGGCAGTGAAGGCTTCAATCTGGGCCTGCTTGCGCCCCGGCATGTACATCGCCATGGTCCGCTCGCACGGGATGGGCTCAGCCGTCAGGGTCGGCAACGCGCTCAGGGCATGCAGCGCTGACCCCTGCGGGATCCAGGGGGCCAGCAGCTCGCACAGGGCGGGCATGTCGCCATCGAGCCGCTCAATCTCGGCCAGCGATAGGGCATTGAGCCGCTCAGCCAATGCCGGCGCCGCCTTGGCAAAGGCAAGGTCAAGGTGGTGGTAGGGTTGGTATTGCCACCAGTGCCGGGCTTCGCTCAGCAGTCGATCCAGTTGTTGAAAACGTTGAGCCAGCACGCGCGCCCCTGTTCTGCCGTCAAAATGGAGGCTCATTCTAGCGATCCCGCGTCAAAAAGCACTCTCATCTATGCTGCGCCGTTATGGCTACCCCGCAGTCCTCCTGCGCCAACAGGTCCCGGTGATGCCTCCGCTGGCCGGCAGCGGGCCCGTGACCGGGCTTAGCCTGACAAAGAGCGGGGTTTTGTGGTATATTCCGCCCCTTCATTATCTTGGCCTGCCCATCGCGGGCCATTTTACCAACGTGAATGGAACCAAAACATGACCATCAATGCCATCCTGCAAGCGCGCGCGGGCGCCAAGTGTGAACTGTGCGGTGCCGAACAGGCGCTGACTGCCTTCGCGGTCCCCCACTCTCCGGCCAGCGATGATGATCACAGCGTTGCCCTGTGCGACACCTGCCGTGGCCAGCTGGAGCAGCCGGCAACCACAGTGGTCAACCACTGGCGTTGCCTGGGCGACAGCATGTGGAGCCAGGTACCTGCGGTACAGGTCATGGCGTGGCGCCAATTGAAGAACCTCTCCGCTCAAGGCGAGGTCTGGGCCCAAGACATGCTGGACATGATGTACATGGAAGACGAGACCAAGGCCTGGGCCGAAGCGGGCATGGCCAGCGACGATGACGACAGCGTGCCCACCGTCGACTCCAACGGCGCCGTATTGGTCGAAGGTGACTCGGTGACCCTGATCAAGGATCTGGACGTCAAGGGCGCGGGCTTCACCGCCAAACGCGGCACCCTGGTGAAGGGCATCCGCCTCACCAACAACCCGCTGCATATCGAAGGCAAGGTCAACGGCGTGCAGATCGTGCTGGTCGCCGCCTACCTGAAAAAGGCCTGATCGACCTCAGTCCTGCTAGCAAGAGCGCCCCACGGGGCGCTTTTTTTGTACCTGCCGATTGCTCTGCCATACCCCTCTTCTTGCCGCGACCCATCGCGACACCAGGCCCTACACCGGCATGCTGTCTGCCGTTATTTTGAGCTAAAAGTTGGTGTCATCAGCAACCCTGTGGCACTCTGGCGTTTCATGGACTGACCTACCCCCGACACCGCGAGTGTCATCACTGCAAAAGGAGCACGCCAGATGGCCAAAGTCAGCAAGAAAGAGATCAAGCAGAAGATTGCCGCCCGCCTTGAGAAAATTGCCAAGCACGAGAGCAAGATCAAGAAGCTGAAAAAAGCCCTGAAATAAGGGCCGGCAGAACAAAAAAACCGCCTGATGGCGGTTTTTTTGTGGCGACATCAGTCGCAAGTCACGTTCAATGGCCATGCTTGCCAGCCCCTCGCCAGTACCAATACCTCCTGCTCCAGCCACCAACCCTGCCTGATCAGATGCATAAGCGTCTCTGCCAGCGGATTGCCATGCCCGTCGGTCACCGAGGCTACCCACTAGCCTTCTCGCCAAGAACCGCCGGCGCGTCACTGGCAAACCCGAGACAAACGGCGCAAGCTGGTTGTCATACAGCCGCCCCGCTGCCGGGCGGGAGCTGGCCGGCGATACCTTCACAGGGGCTTTTCATGACGCAACCAACAGCACCGCAACCCGCCTCCTCCTGGCATCTTGCGGATATTCGCGAGCTGACCCGGCTGTTCATTCAGGCCCTGCCTGCGACGATACAGCTCACCGAGGCCGTCCATCAGGCGGTATTGAGCGGCATGGGCTTCCAAGGGCGGGAGGAAGGAAAGACGGCGGGGATCACCGGGCTGGTCTACAAGGGAGTATATGGCGCGGCCAGCGCACTGGGCAGCGGTTTCCATGCCCTGCTTGCCCGTCTGCCGCCAGCCCCGCCTTTGCAGCAAATTCCCGACACGCCTAGCCGCGCGGCCCTGCTCGCCACCCTCAATGGCGTGATGGGGGACAAGCTGGTCGAGAGTCACAATGCCCTGGCCACCCCCATGACCCTGCGTTATCTCGGCAAGCCCCTGAGCTGGCCGGCCCTGCCAGCGCCACTGCCCCCTCGCGCACGGGTGCTGCTGATGGTGCACGGGCTGTGCATGAACGATCTGCAGTGGCAGACCCGACATCAGGATGCGCCGGTCAACCACGGGGAGATGCTGGCCAAGGCGCTGGGTTACCTGCCCATATATGTGCGCTACAACTCGGGCCTCTCCATCGTGCAGAACGGTCAAGCACTGGCCCGTCAGCTGGAACAACTGGCAACCCACTGGCCCGGCGGCCTTGGCGAGATCAGCGTGCTGGCCTACAGCATGGGCGGGCTGGTGATCCGCAGCGCCTGTCACAGCGCCGGCATGGCTGCCCAGACCTGGCCGGCTCACCTTAAAAATCTGCTGTTTCTGGGCACGCCCCATCACGGCGCACCGCTCGAATCCGCCGGCCACTGGCTGGAGCAACTGCTGCCGGCGACGGCCTACAGCGAACCGTTCGTCAGGCTGGCACAGCTGCGCAGCGCCGGCATCAAGGATCTGCGCCATGGCAAGGTGATAGACTCATCCCCTGCCCGGAATCCCCCTTCTTCCCCCTTGGCCGATCCTCGCGCCCCCTTGCCCCAACCAAGCGGAGTGCGCTGTTTTGCCATTGCGGCCACCACGGCGGCCAAACGCAGCGTGTTGGCAGATCGGTTGATTGGTGATGGTCTGGTGCCCCTGCGCAGTGCCCTTGGTCTGCATGACGAGGCACGCCACCAGCTGGCCTTTCTCCCCGCCCATACCATGATTGCCTATCGCACCAGCCACATGGCGCTGCTCGGCAGCCCGCAGGTGGCTAGCCAACTGCTGCACTGGCTAAAGAGTGATCACCAGGAGCGGAGCTAGGCTGAGGAGCACGACCCGCAATATGCCAAAGCGGCCGGTTTGCCCCGACATAAAGTAAAAAACCGCCAGCCGGCGGTTTTTTCATTGTCTGGCAGTCACATCAGGCGGGCGCGGCCAAATACCCGGATTGAGCTGCCGGGTTCGGAGGGAATTTCGGCATGCAGGTGCGACGCCATCCCCATATCCTCCCCTTGAAAGAGGTCGATGATGCCGCCGTGAGGCCAGTGCAGATCCCGCAGGTAACCGGCAAAGGCCGCGGTGGCGGCACCGGTGGCGGGATCCTCATACACGCCACCATAGGCAAAGGGGTTGCGGGTATGAAACAGCTGCTCGCGGGCGGCATACGCCAGCAAAATGGTCACCAGCCCCTCTTGCTGCATCAGGGTTCGTCCCTCGGCCATCTGGTAGTGCATGGCAGCCAGGGCGGCGCGACTGTTGAGCGCCAGCACCAGATGATCGGCGCCGCCATGAATGAGGGCCGGCGGAATGCGAGGATCCAGATCTGCCTGGGTATAACCAAACAGCGCCAGCGCGGCGCTTACCAGTTCGGCAGGGGCTGGTTGGCTGCGGGTGGGGGGCGATTGCAGCGCCGCCTGCCACTCCCCTTCCCCATCCAGCCAGCTCGAGACCGAGATGGTGGCCTGATTGAGTTGCAGTTGATACTCGCCGGCGCCAACCCGGCGGGCCAGCACCACCCCGAGGGCAATGGTGGCGTGCCCACAAAACGGCACCTCGGCGGCGGGAGAGAAATAGCGAACCCGCCACTGCCGTGGCCCGGCCTGCTCATCCACCGGCGTTGCTGGCGTGGGCAAGGGCGCGGCGAACGCGGTCTCCGAAAAGCCCACCTCGGCGGCGATGCGCTGCATCTCTTCGACACCGGGCAGTTGCGGCCCCAGCCAGACCCCGGCCGGATTGCCTCCCTTGGTACCGGTGGAGAAGGCGGCAATGCGCACCAACTCGGGTTCCCACTCACGCTCTGTCATCGCTCGCTCCTGACTGTCGCCGACATGATTGGCCTGCACTTGCCGCGGGCCGCTTTCCATAAGATAGCGAGCCCGCCGCGGCCGGTAAATTAAATGGTACGCGGGTGCCGCTTGGGCGCCGCAGATCCGGACCACAGCAGCTACGTTTGATGCGTGTCTGTATAAGGTCCTGTTGTGGAGCACCCTATGTATTCTTACACCCTCACCTTCAAGGAGGAAGTCGACAAGCTGACCGCCCCCGAACATGAAATCAGCCTGCACACTCCCGCACAGGCCGGTGATTTCATCATCCTCTCCGATGGCAGCCGTCATCAGGTGATGTTTGTCACCCACCGTGCCCACTACAGCAGCCTCTATCTCGACAAGGGAGTTCGAGTACCGCAGGGCTAGCGAAGCCGTCAGCCATTGCAGATAACCGTTACAGACAACAAAAGCGCGGCCCTTGGCCGCGCGTTGAACGTTCCGGGCAGATCAAGGGATATCAGAGCACCTTGATCACCGGCTGGTGCATGATGGCAACCTCGTTCTGATAGACCACCAGCTCACCCGGCGGCGTGCCCAGCTCACCCAAAACGGTCACGGCGCACTCGTAGCGGTAAGGGCCGCTGGTGAATAGATAGGTGTGGTTGCCTCCCGTCCCCTCCACCCTGACGGTGCCATTGCTGAGCACCAGGTCCGGCTTGTCGCTGAGCGCCTTGTCCTTGGCCCAGGAGGCATAGCGATAACGGCCGTCACCCAGCTCGTCGATGCGAATGGTAAATTTCTCGGTCTGCCACATCAGCTCGGGGCGCTGGTACTCCCGCAGACCGGGATAAAGATCGCTTTTCTGTTTGGCGACAAGCTCGGCCTTGCGTTTTGCAGCCTGCGCCGTCTGATGATTGATGCCGATCACCTTGCCATCAAAATCCAGCCACACCTCGCCACTGCCCAGCATGATGCCGCGCCAGCCCATGGCCTGCCAATCCTGCCCGACCCGGGAGCTGGCGATGCTGTTTAAAAGGGCGTCATCAAACACCTCGTCGAAACGGGCCACCATCTCGGACGGGCTCTTGATGACCGGGATGGGATACTCCTGCTTGAAGGGATACTTCATCTGACGGGCAAGGGCTTGTGGATCCCGCGCCTTGGCGGCATCGATCACCTTCTGTACCAGAGGGCGATACTCGGCGCCGAGCTGCGGCTCCTCGGCATGAGCTGGCGCCGTGGTCAGCAGCGATACCAGCACCATACTAACCCAACAGGACGCCCTTTTTCTCGGCACTTCCCCTTTCGTAAAAACAGCCCACTGCACCTTGTTCATTTCATCTCCTTCAGTGGCTTGCAGCCTGCCCTGTCATATCATCATTCAGGGCGCGGATGCGCTCCCACCGTCTTCGGCTCATGTCGCTTGCCCAGTTTCAAGCCGGGTCCGGCACTCGGTATTCATAAAAATCTGTCTCGGCATGCTTGGGGTTTGGCCCCCGATATTGCCACCCGCAGCACCGATAGAAACGCAGTGCCCGCGGGTTGAGACGGCTGACCGACAACACAACCCTGCCAGCTGTCCATGGATCAACACGGCTCGAACACGACACCCCGGCTGCTGGTTGATCCGCATTTTGTCGTCCATCCAACGCCCAACCCCTTGCAGATCGAAACATGGGTGATCAATCAGGTGTTTTCTGATCGTTGCGTCGTTGAGCAGCGGCAGAAAATCCGGAGCCAGCACATCGTCAAAACGCTTGAATTGCACTGTCATATATCAGCCTCAGCCTTGATTATCTCCGAGAAACAGGACCCAGCGCAGGCCTTTTCGACATCACATAGACCATGACCATCCACGTCACTGCCCTCGCTGTTTTTTCACCTTCTTCAACGCCATCTTGCGCTTTAGCGGTGAGAGATAATCGATAAACACCTTGCCCTGCAGGTGATCGATCTCATGCTGCATCACGATGGCCAGAAAATCGCAGCTCTTTACCGTGATAGGCACACCATGGCGATCCAGTGCCGACACCACCACCGAGCTGTAACGCTCAACATCGGCATAATAATCCGGCACGGAGAGACACCCCTCTTGGCCAAACGCCGGTTCGGTGCCGCTTGTCACTTGCGGATTGATCAACACCAGCGGCTGATCCCGTTTTTCTGACAGGTCGATGATGACGATGGCCTCCTTGCGCCCCACTTGCGTGGCCGCCAGACCAATACCATTGTCGGTGGCATAGAGGGTCTCCAGCATGTCATCAATCAGACCTTGCACGGCCTCAATATCCTCAACCTGCTCGGCCTTGATGCCCAATCGCGGGTCGGGAACCGTTAAAATCTTCAGCATTGCCATGAGGGCTCTCCGTCAACCATTAGTAACGACGACTCTTCTTTCGTCACCGGCCGGGACAAGGAGACGAACGCCGGCTCTTCCGCTACCACCTGATAACCGAGGCGCCGATAAAATTCTATCGCCCTCTGATTGGCGCTAAAGCTCGACAGGGTCACCCGATGTCTCCCCTCAAATGCCGCTTCGCGATGCAGCCGGTCCATGACGGCCGAGCCAAGCTGCTTCCCCTGATACTGCGGGAAGATAATCAACAGATGAACGTGCAGCGAATCGTCGTATGGCTTGCAGCAGAGCAGGCCGACTCGCTCCCCCTCTGCCAGGATCCACGAAAACCAGTGCGGCTCATATTCGTTTATCAACCGCTCACGCTGCATCTCGTCATCCCAGCCAAAGACCGCCTCGACATAGGGAAAGATCCCCTCCTTGACGGCCGCAAAGCGCTGTTCAAACTCACTTGGCGCTATCCCCGCCAGTTCAATCTCCATCCCGTCTCCTCGGCTTAACCACCTTGCCGACCTGATGACCGCCTCTCGTCGGAGCACCCACCCGCCATGGCGGTCATGTCGCTCCACCCCAATATTGATTTCCATTTGGGTATATTACCGGACAATCTGGAGATGAAAAGACGGCAGGCATAAACAGGCGGGATAAGAGCAATAAGCCCCCGTTCAACCTCTTGGTAGAGAATGCAGAGACGCACACCAGGGGGGCGATGACGGGGTGGGACCGCGTCTAGGGCAGTACCTGAACATGAATGGAAATCGGGCCAACCTTGGGCCCGATGAGTTTAAGTGGGGCTCACCTCCTTCATAAAAATCAGGCGCAGCGGCTCTGCCAGCAGCGCCTTAGCCTCTGCGACAAAGGCCTGGAAATAGTCAGTCTGGCAGTGACTGTCCAGCGCGGCCTGATTGATGAACGCCTCGCGCATGTAGAAGGTGCCCGGCTCGTCCTGCAATTCAAACAGCACGTAATCCAGGTTGCCCGGCTCACGCCGCGTCGGCGCAATGAGCTTGAGCAGCTCGCGGCGCAGCGCCTCTCTCATGCCGGCGCGGGCTTTCAGCACGGCGATGGACACCCGTTTCTCTTCACTCATCTTGGTCTGCTCCATTTTATCAAGGGTAAGCAAAGGGGCCCTGAACCGGGCGCGGCCTTCGCGTCGAGCAGCAGTGTAAGAGGGGCGGCCTGGCGGGATATAGCCGGGCAGGATGGACACTCTGTTCAAGCCACTGAACGAATCAACGACTAGAGCGCCTCTATCTTCACCTTGATAAGCCCGGCGCGGGGATTGCCGATGGCGCTGAAGGCCGCTTTGGAGAGATCGATGATGCGCCCGCGCGGGAAATTACCCCTGTCGTTGACCCTGACCACCACGCTCTTGCCGTTGGCGAGGTTGGTGACCCGCACCATGGCGCCGAAGGGCAGTTCCATATGGGCGGCGGTGTTGGCGTGGCGCTGATAAGGCTCACCGCTGGCGGTGCGCTTGTTGTGATAGCGATCGGCGTAGTAGGAGGCGAGCCCTGTCTGGGTATAGCCTCTCCAGTTGCCCGCACTGCCTGCATCAGGCTGGCTACTGCAGGCGGCCAGCAGCAGGCACAGGGAGGCCAGCAGCCCTTTTTGCACCATGATCCTCATCATCTACTTCCTCGACCCGTTATGAGATGTCGCGTTCGCCCCGTCCGGCTGTCATGGCCAGACGGGCGCCCGCGAGCAGGAGCCTACTCTCTCACATTTCCCATGGAAAACGGGAGGCCCAAGCCTCCCGTTTGTGTGTTCACCCGTCAGCCCCTGTCAGGGGAACAATATGCTGATCGATATATGCCTAGTTGTACAAAACAACCAAAATGTAGTCTCCACCAATACTACCCCAAATCCCCCCTTTGCCTTTCGAGAAAGTCACTAAATTTTCGTGTGGAGCCAAAATAATTTGGGTATGCCTGTTTTAGAGCACGGACATCAGAGGCGGAGACAAGAACAGATATAATTATCTTTTCATTTAAATCAGCTTCATTTAACTCAGCAAGAGCTTTTTCACTGTTTTTCATTGAGAAGTGTTTAACTGTCACCTGTATTTTCTTTTCCTGTTCTTCGAGTATGTGCATGCAAACCAGAAACAATCCCTGTCCATTCCGCCCTTGCTTGACAGCTTTATGATCTGTCGTAAATGTTATGGCTAATGTATACCTAGCAAGTTTTAATACAACATCTAACTTATCAGCAAGTTCACTAAGCTCCTGCCTAAGACTTATAAGAGTTTGTGCATCTTCGATAACACATGCTTTTTCTTCATGTGATACCAATCGCCCAGCGATGGAAAACAGCTTACGCCAGTCATCATGCCCATCATGCCTTGTCTTAAGATTAATCTGCTCAAGAGTATCAATAATCTCTAGACTTGTAGCCCAAGCATGCTGCAACTCAGTTCTTAGCTGAACTTCAACCTTTGCTTTTTTCCATTCGTGATCAGCCAGTTGATTTTCATAGCAACTGTACACCAAATGAACACCGCCATATCCACTTTCTTTAGGTGTGAGATAGTCTTTGATACTCACTATTTTATGAACCGAGCGACTACTCTCTAATTTTTTTTGAAGCTGTTTCAACTGTTTTATATTTTTTACTATAGCTCGACAGCCAGCAATGTCTTGCATACGCGTCAATTTAATTGAATTAGTATTGTGCCCATCTAGCGTCGGTCTTTCCAACTTATCAATGATGGTTGAAAGCCGTTTAAGTCGTCTCGCAACTAAGACTTTGTTACTAACCTGAGATGCAATTCTTGCCAAGTGATTTTTCATCAACATTAATGGGTAAAGATGATACTCACGAAATCCTTGAATCCTTCTTATAGCTTCAGAACGCCCCGTATCATCCATACCATGCCTGATATCTCTAGCCGCACGGTCTATTTCATTTTTACTATATTCAAGTGGTTTCTTTTGGTTTTTATACTGTGAAATTGCCATTTCAAATCCTTTTGTCATTCTGGCCAGTATAGATGTCAATATTATTTTGACAGTTTACCGTTGCTTTAACTGTAAAAAAAGATGCATTGCTCATGTAAAACGGGAGGCCAAGCCTCCCGTTTTCATACCTCGTCCGTCAGCCTCTGTCAGGCGATGAGCTTGTCATCGGCGAAGCCAAAGCCGCGCAGGCCCACCACATGCACGTGCTCGTGCTTGCCCTGCACCTTGCGGATGAGCTTGTAGGTGGTGCCCTTCTCGGGGCTGATGTTCTCGGGCGCGGCGATAAGCAGCTGCATATCCTGCCGCTCGCACAGCTCGAACAGGGTGGCGATGGATTTGCCATCCAGACGCGCCGCTTCGTCGAGGAACAGCAGACGGCAGGGGGCGATGTCCTTGCCGCGCAGACGGCGGGACTCCTCCTCCCAGCTGATCAGCACCATCAAGAGGATGGCCTGACCGGTACCGATCGCCTCGCCGGTAGAGAGCGCGCCGCTCTCGGCCCGCAGCCAGCCATCGGCACCGCGCTGCACCTCGATCTCCAGCTCCAGGTAGTTGCGATAGTCGAGCAGCACATCGCCCATCACCTGATAGCTGCGATCCCCCTGCTCTACTTGCGGGTTGAGGCGCTGGAACAGCTTGGCCATCGCCTCGGAGAAGCTGAGCTCCTTGTCGGCGAACAGATCGTTGTGCATGGCGGTTTGATCGGCCAGCGCCGTCAGCAGACGGGTGTGGGCCTCGCGGATATTGACGTTGAGGCGCACCCCGCGCACCAGACCGAAGGCAATGTTCTGCAAGCCCTGGTTGAGCACCCGGATACGGTTCTGCTCGCGGCGGATGATGTTGGTGATCTTGGCCGCCACCTCGTGGGAGGAGAGCGACAGATGGGTTTCCCGCTGCTTGAGCTCGTCTGCCAGACGGGCCAGCTCGATCTCCATCTCCTCGATCGCTTCCACCGGATCATCGGAGCGGATGATGTCGTTGCGGATGCGATCTTTCAGGTAGCGGTAGACCTGCACGTAGAAGGCCACCTTCTGCTCGGTGCTGCGGTTGCCCTCCGACAGTCGCAGCGCATCGCGCAGGGCCTCGTCGTGGGCCACCGCCACCCGCAGGGCGCCGAGGGCCTTGTCCGACATGGAGCGCAGCTCGTCGCTGTCAAGGTACGCCAGCTCGCGCTTGTTGAGGCGCTTCTCGACGTCGGTCTCCCGCGCCAGTCGCACCACCCGCGACCAGCTCGCCTTGTGGCCCACCAGTGATTTGCGGGCGCCGTAGTAATCCTTGCCTTCCAGCTTGAGACGACCGCCAAGGGATTCGATCTCGCGCTTGGTTACCTGCAGCTGGGCCTCGGCGCTGGTGCGACGGGAACGGGTGCGGATCAGCAGCTCTTCAATCTCTTTCTTGTGGGCGCGCGCCTTCTCTTCCATATCGTCAGACAGCGTCAGCCCCATGGCCGCCAGCTCCTGCTCGAACTCGGTCAGGGTCTGGCGCTTGGCCTCGACGCTGGAGTTGAGGGCGGTGCGCAGCTGCAACGCCTCGGTATGGCGCTGGGCAATCTGCTTGTGCTGCTCGCCAGCGGTGCGGGCCGCCAGCTCGGCCGCCTTGAGCTTCTCTTTGAGTCGCTCGCTCATTTCCGACGCCTTGCCCAGCAGGTCTTGCGCATCCTGATAGGCAAAGTGCGGCTGACGGGCCACCAGCTGATCGAGGGCGTAGCAACGGCGCTTCTGCTCGGCCAGCAGGTCACTCACCTCATCGTAAGCTGCCTGCAGCGCGGCCAGATCCTGCGGATCCTGGCGCAGCACCTGCACCATGGTTTCCAGCTTCTCCAGCGACTTGCCGTGTTTGGCGATAAAGGCTTCGGCCTGTTTCAGCGCTTCCACGTCGGCATGAGCCGCCTCGAGGCGGGCCGCCAGATCTGTCTCGGCAAACAGGTGAGCAAAGGGCAGCATCCCCTGCACCAGCTGGATATGGCGGGTCAGCTGAGCGGCAGCCGCTTTGGCCTCCGCCAGCTGCTTGTTGCACTCAGCGATGGTTTCTTGCAGTTTGCGCTGCTCGTGCTGTTTGGCCTGCACTTCGGCTTCCGGGTCGGGGCGGAAGGCGATATCCAAGTGCTGGCCGATAAAGTCGCGGAAGTGACCGTAGAGACGGTGGTACTTCTGCTGCTCGAAGGCGGCCTTGGCGTAACCCTCGATGAGGCCTTCGCGCTCAAGGTCGAGCTGCTCGATGCGTTTTTCCCGGGCAGCGCGACCAAACAGCGGCAGCTCGGGGTAGCGGGAGAAGCGCACCTGACGCTTGCTGGTGCGCACCAGCACGGCGTCCCCCAGCTCATCGGCCTCTACCAGATCCTCGTCAAAGGAGTCGGGGTTGCCCTGGATGAGGTAGATATCTTCCGGGCAATCTTCCAGCTTTTTCAGCCGCTCGATGGCGCCCTCAAGGTCCAGCACCACCAGGGCGCTGCGGGCCGGGCCGTAGAGCGCCGAGTAGTAAGGGGCATCGTCGATGGAGATGTCGTCATAGACATCGGAGAGCAGCACGCCCCCCACCTGCTCGGCGATGCGGGCAAGACGCGGATCCGCCTCGCCGGCCCCCAGCTGCAGGTTGCGAATTTGCAGCTCCAGCGCCTGTTTCTGCGCCGCGATGCGGTTGCTCTCCTGCTCGAACTCGCGCTCCTTGTCGAGCACGCTCTGCATGCCGGAAGAAAGTTCTTCGGCGGTGGTGAGCGGCAGACCGCTCTGCTCGCGCAGCTGCTCGAGCTTCTCGAACGATTTCAGCCAGCGCGGAGCCAGCTTGGTGAGCTCCGCAACATCGCGACCAAGCTGGGCGCCCTGATGCTCGAGGCTGGCGCGGCGCTGGTTCACTTCCGCCTGCTGCTCGGCCAGCTCCTCCTGACGGGTACGCTGGGCTTCGAGGAAGATCTCCAGCTCGTCCTGGCTCGCGATCAGCTGGCCAGAGGCCTGCTGCAGCTCGTCACGCAAGCGCAGCAGCGCCTGCTGGCTTTCGCTCTCTTTCTCGAGGCGAGCCAGCGCGGCGCGCAGCCCCTGCCCCTGGGCGATGCGGGCCTTGTCTTCGATGTGACGCTTGAGCAGCGCCTGCGCGGTAGGCCAGGCGGCCTCGCGCACTGTCTCGGGGGCGATGCTCAGAAGCAGCGCCAGCGCCGCTTCGTGCTCGGCCACCGCCGCCTTGGCCAGCGCCAGCTGTTGCTCGGCCCCCAGCACCCGGCTGGTGAGGCTCTGTTCGGCGGCGCGGAACTGGTGCAGGGTGTCGCTCGCCTGTTCGGCGGTCAGCCCCGGCAGCTCGCACTGCTCGCGGGCAGTCTCCAGCGCCTGTACCGCCTGACGGTACTGGATGGCGCGGGTCTGCTGAATATCGAGCGCCTGCTGGTAGTCGGCCAGCTGGGTCTTGAGGCTATCGACTTCTGCCTGTGCCAGCTCCTTGCGCTCTTCCACCTCCAGCAACTGGCCGTGGATCTCCTCCACGATCGCCTGCTGCTGCTCCAGCTTGTCCATCAGCTCCGCCAGATCGGCGCGGTACATCTCGATCTTCTTCTGCAAGCTGACGGCGGCCATCACCTTGGCCAGGTGCTCGGCGGCAGACTCCAGCTCGTCGGTGAGCAGTTTCTCGCGGTTGGTGAGCTGCTCCACCTCGTCGGCCAGATAGATGGCGCGCTGCTTCTCCTCGGCCAGCAGGCGACGCTTGCCTGCCAGCTCCTGCCGGGCCTTGAGGGCCAGCTCGGAGAGGCGATTCTTCTCGGCGGCGTTGCGCACATAGTCGGCCGCCACATAGTGGGTGGTCTCGGTAATGAGGTTCTTGAACAGATCCCGTTGACCTTGCGTCTCCTTGATCGCTTCCAGGGTGCGGCGGTTCTCGTAGATGGCCGCCTCCATGTCCTGGAAGGCCTTGCGCACGCCGGAGTTCTCCGGCAGCAGGTATTCGCGCAAGGAGCGGCTGATGGACGAAGAGATACCGCCGTAGAGGGAGGCTTCGATCAGGCGATAGAATTTGCCGCGATCCTTTTGATCACGCAGCTTCTTCGGGGTGATGCCGAACTCGAACATGAAGTTGTGATAGTCGGTCACCGTATTGAACTTGGCGACTTTCAGCGCCCCCAGCTCGGCGGCGGCCCCTTTCAGATCGGCGAAGGCACGTACCCGCCCCTTGCCATCATCGAGCTTCTCCAGCAGCAGATCGGTGGGTTGCAACTGCTCCGGCACATCTACCAGCGCGAACGGGGTGATGTTGACCTTGTTGTCGCGGTTGGCCACCTGCTCCAGGTGGACGCCGACCCAGATCCGCTGCTCGCGGCTGTTCATCACCTCCAGCAGCGAATAGCAGTGGCCACGCTGCAGCTTGCCGTAGAGCCCCTTGTCGCGGGACGCGCTGGAGGATCCCGCCTCCGTGGTATTACGGAAGTGAAGCAGCGACTGGTCGGGAATGAGCGCCGCAATAAAGGCCGCCATGGTGGTGGACTTGCCTGCGCCGTTGCCGCCGGACAGGGTAGTGACCAGCTGGTCGAGATCGAAGGTGCGGGCGAAGAAGCCGTTCCAGTTGACCATGGTCAGGGATTTGAATTTGCCTCTCACGACTTTGCCTCCATCTGGGCCTTGTGTTTAACGCTGCAGGTCATCTTCCACCTCCAGTTCAAGCTGCTCTTCATCGAGATCCGCCTCGATATCCTCAAACAGCGAGTCGCTGCTCGGCATCTCGTCGTCGTGGAAGATGGCGTCCCCTTCCTGGATCATCCGCAGCTGGACGGCGCGCGGATCCTCATCGGAGCGCACGTCGGCGGCAAAGCGGAACACCGATTCGTTGACCCGGAATTTGTCGCTGTTGCCAAGGGCGGTGATCATGCCAAGGCGGCGCAGGCGGCGCATGGAGGTACGGATCTTCTCCAAGAGCTTCTTTTTGTCGAGATCGGTGCCGCCGGAGCGGCTGTTGACCATCCGCAGCAGCTGCTTCTCGTCGGCCAGGCTCAGCACCTCTTCTTGCAGTTCGCCCATGGCGAACACCCCTTCCGAGGCGAGCCGATCCGGGCTCAGGTAGAGGTAACAGAGTACCTTGCCCACCAGCATGTCGAGCTCGGAGAGGACGGTGGTGCCGATGTCGGCGCTCGGGCGCGGGCGCAGATAGAAGAAACCTTCCGGCGCCTTGATCAGTTCAACCTGATAGCGGCCGTAGAAGATCTCCAGCTCCTGGTGGTACTCCACCAGCGCCGAGTGCTGTTCGAACTCGTCGGCACTGATGTGGCGGCCGGAGCGCAAGGCGGTGTCGATGCGCGGAAACAAGGGGTTGGCAATCGCCTCTGCGAGCCGCAGCGGCAAGGGAAATTCAGTATTGATCAATGACATAGGCCTGAACCTTGGATCCAGCTTGGTTAATGGGTTTCCATGCGGGCTGACGATGCAGCTGGTGCTCGCCGCTGGCATGGCCCAGGCGCACGGCCTGGTCGATCAGAAGACGCGCCACGTCGAAATGGGCATGGGCCGGGTAGTCCAGCAGGTATTCGCGCAGCACGTCGGCGAGATCCAGTTGCTGGCCCTGCTCCGGGTAGCGGGCCAGATAGCGCTCGATGCGCTCGGCCAGCTCCTGGTTGATGTCCACCATCTCCATGTACTCCATCTCGAGGGGCACCTCGCCGGTCACCTCCTCGTCGTGGATGGCGATGGTCTCGTCGCGCAGCTCCAGCAGGCGCGGCTCTTCGGCCACCCGCAGCAACCAGTTGTGCTGCTCGAAATTGCGGATGGAGTCGCGCAGCCGCTGGCTGAAGGCGCGGTTCTTGTCCATGTCGATGGCGTTGCGGATGAACTTGTGGACGTGCCTGTCATAGCGGGCCCACAGCTCGATGCACTGCTGGCCCCAGCTGGTGATGACGTCCAGCCGCCCCTGCAGGGCATGAGTCAGCTCCTCGACGTGGAACAGATCCTCGCGCCCCTGCGCCGCTTCCTGAATATTGAGCAACCCCGCCTGCAGGCGGTGGCCGGCGGCGTCCAGGGTATCTTGCAGTTCGCGCAGGGTCTGGCCGGTCTCGTGCAGCAGTTTTTCACAGCTGTGAATGGCATCGACCCAGTTCTGGGTCAGCAGGGCCGCAATCTCGTTTTTGACCTGATTTTGCTGCTCGTCCATGGCGCGCTGGGTGAGATCGATGCGCCCCAGGGTCTCTTCCAGCGAGAAGGTGAGCCGTGGCAGCACCTCGGCATCCCACTGCTCGCGGGTATTGGTCTCGAGCGCCGCCTTGCGGGCGGTGTCGAGCTCGGCCGCCAGGTGTTCGAGCAGGATGGAGAGCTTGATGGAGTCAACCTGGCGCTGATCCATGAAGAAATCGACGATGCTCATGCCAAGGCGCGACAGGCGATAGAGGCTCTCCCCCGCCACCATGTCGGTGTTGAAGCGCGACAGCAGTTGCTGGCGAATGAGATCGTTGATGGCGTTGTTGGCGCGACCGGTGAGGGTCTCGTCCATCTGGCCGAAGGCGTTGCTGACGTAGCCAAAGGCATCGTGCAGCGCCGCTTCAGACAGATCCGATTCATCTTCGGACAGCGTCTTGATTGCAATCAGAAAGGCCAGCCGATCGGTGGGCAGGCTCAGCGCCAACCCCTCCTGCCTGACCCATCCCACCATTTCGGGCAGGGTACGGGATGTACTCATCATGATGTTGTCATCTCGTTGTTGTATAGGGCGCAAAGTCTTGCGCGCGGCTACATCCGGTAGCATCAAAAAAGGTGGCCTCAACCGGTGGGTTTTTGCGCCATCACGTGGATATAGCGCCCCAGGGAGATAAACGGCTCTTGCCGGCAATATTGCAGCTCCATGGCCAGCAGATCGTCGAACTTTTCTCGCTGATCCTGCTTGTGGCGCATGTAGTCGTGGATCACCCGCACCCCGGTCTTGCCGATGATCTTGAGCCCGCCCCGGCCAATCCAGTCGTAGACCTGCTCCGGCAGCTGGGGATTGGTGGGGGTCAGCGCAGTCTGGCGCTTCTTGTTGAGCCCCTGGCGCACATAGTCAAAATTGCCCACCACCAGGCTCTGAAACAGCAGACCGTGACGGTTGTAAAAAAGCAGCGACAGTATGCCCCCGGCATTGACGAAAGGGAACAGACCGAGCAAGGTCTGGCGCGGCTCGGCGAGCCACTCCAGCACCGCGTGACAGAGCACCAGATCGAAGGTGCCGGTCACGTGTGCTTTAAGATCCTGAATGGGGCAATGGATGAGACGAATTTTGTCTTCCAGCCCCTTCTCGGCGATCTGGCTGCGCGCCAGCGCCAGCATTTCCGCCGACAGATCGCACAGCTCCACCTGATGGCCCATGGCCGCCAGCTTCTGAGCGAAATAGCCAAAGCCGCCCCCCGCATCCAGGATGCGCAGCGGCCGGTTGCCAAGGCGGGCCAGGCAGGCTTCGATGTCGCTCCAGACCACTGTGGTGCGGATGCGCCCCTTGGTGGAGTCATAAATGTTGCGGGCGAACTTGTCGGCGCGCCCGTCAAAACTCTGATCTTGCTTCAAGACGAACTCAACTCTGTGGCCACGGGAAACGGGCCTGACGAAAAAGAGGGTATTCTGTCACATCCCGAATTTGCTGAAAACTCAAGGCGCAGCTCCCTCCCCCAGGTGATGGAAAAAACATCGTTTGGCGCCCACTTTGTCCTCGTTTCGCGCTTTTCAGGGTTGTGCAGGCAGTCACTGCACAACCTGTGCACCTTGATGGCGCCATGCAGCCCTGGGAAGAGGCGCCTATACAAGGGCGCCAAAATCCTTAATAATTTTTTAATGCATTGTTATATAAGGAGTAACAAGTGGACGCCCTGTTTGACCTCAAAAAGTGGCTGGGCCAGCTGCTGATGCCGCTCCCCTTCTCCCTCAGCCTGCTGCTGCTGGCGCTCTTGCTGCTCTGGTTCACCCGTTTCCAAAAGACCGGCAAGCTGCTGGCGACCCTCTCGCTGCTGCTGGTCACCCTGATGGGGATGCGACCGGTAAGCTACGAGCTGGCCCGCGAGCTGGAGCAGACCTTCCCGCCCTTCGAAGTGAGCCAGCATCCCGACATCGAGGCCATCGTGGTGCTCGGCAACGGCCATGTCAGCGACCCGGCGGTGCCCGAGCGGTCCTGGCAAAACAATATTGCGCTGGCCCGCACCCTCGAGGGGGTACGGCTGGCCCAGGCTTATCCGCAGGCGGAGCTGATTTTTTCAGGCTATGTATCGGGAGATCCCCTGTCGAACGCCGAGGTCAACGCCCGCATGGCGGTGAGTCTCGGCATTCCCCGCTCGCGGATGACGTTGTTTGAAAACAACAAAGACACCCACGACGAGGCGGTCAGCATCAGCCATCACCTCAAGAACAAACGGGTGGCGCTGGTGAGCTCGGCAACCCATCTGCCACGGGCCATGGCGCTCTATCAGGGTCAGGGACTGAACGCCGTGCCCGCCCCCACCGACTACACCGCCAAGCAGAGTCAGGTGGCCCAGCCCCTCTACAGCTATCTGCCAAAAGGGCGCTATCTGATGTATTCCGAAGCTGCCATTCACGAATGGATTGGGGTATGGTGGGCCCGTTTGCGAGGGCAGGTTAACGATTGAGCAATCGAGCCTTTCATTCCTGATTTGGATCAGGAAAGCGAAAAAAAATTACGTCATTTGCCGCCGGGTCAGCTATCTTGGGCTCGGTTCAATTCATATAATGTCGCGCAATCAAATGCCTAGGAGATATACAAGATGAGACAGCACCTGGTAATGGGTAACTGGAAACTGAACGGCACCAAAGCTTCCGTCGAAGCTCTGATCAAAGGACTGACCCCGGCTGCTGCCGCTCATCCTTCTGTGCAAGTCGCCGTCTGCCCGCCGGTTATCTTTTTGGGTCTGGTTGAGCAACTGACCGCTGGCAGCAAGATTGCCTACGGTGCCCAGAACGCCGACGTTCACGAGTCCGGCGCCTTCACCGGCGAGAACGCTCCGTCCATGCTCAAAGCCTTCGGTTGCACCTACTCCCTGGTCGGCCACAGCGAGCGTCGTACCCTGCACGCAGAGACCGACGACGTGGTTGCTGCCAAGTACGAAGCCATCCAGAAAGGCGGCCTGATCCCCGTGCTGTGCATCGGTGAGACTCTGGCTCAGTTCGAAGCCGGCACCACCAACTCCGTGGTCGAAACCCAGCTCAAAGCCGTGATCGACCGTTGCGGTATCGCCTCCTTCGAGAACGCCGTCGTGGCTTACGAGCCGGTATGGGCCATCGGTAC
This sequence comes from Aeromonas sp. CD, assembly GCF_033349375.1. Lineage (NCBI taxonomy): Bacteria > Pseudomonadati > Pseudomonadota > Gammaproteobacteria > Aeromonadales > Aeromonadaceae > Aeromonas > Aeromonas sp. CD. The sequence goes on along the minus strand of NZ_CP137631.1, from coordinate 2,284,130 downwards.
CGGCAAGACTGCCACCCCGGAAATCGCTCAGGCCGTTCACGCTCACATCCGTCAGTACCTGGCCGGCTTCGACGCCGCCGTGGCTGCCAAGGTACAGATCCTGTACGGTGGTTCCGTCACCGGTGCCACCGCTGCCGACCTGTTCGGTCAGCCGGACATCGACGGTGGCCTGGTGGGTGGTGCGTCCCTGAAAGTGGACGACTTCTCCCAGATCATCGCTGGCGCGGCCAAGTAATCGGCTGCCATGGAGGGGGCGCTTGCCCCCTCCTGCATATCGCTTTTCCTATGGCAGCCGCATCCCATAGGAAAGCCGATATAGTAAAAGTGGCTTGTCTCATTCAACCATTTCGTATTCGACAACTCAGATCCAGAGGCACTCATGACCAAACAAATCAAACGTATTGGTGTTTTGACCAGTGGTGGTGACGCACCGGGTATGAACGCAGCCATCCGCGCCGTGGTACGCGCCGGTCTGCATCATGGCCTGGAAGTCTACGGCATCTATGATGGCTACCTCGGTCTGCACCAGGACCGTATCGTCAAGCTGGAGCGTCACAGCGTCTCCGACGTGGTCAACCGTGGTGGTACTTTCCTCGGCTCCGCCCGTTTCCCCGCCTTCAAAGATCCGAAAGTGCGCGCCGAAGCGATCGAAAATCTGAAAAAGCACGGCATCGACGCCCTGGTGGTGATCGGTGGTGACGGTTCCTACATGGGCGCCAAGAAGCTGACCGAAGAGGGTTTCCCCTGCATCGGCCTGCCGGGCACCATCGACAACGACATCGCCGGTACCGACTTCACCATCGGCTTTGATACCGCGCTGAACGTGGTAGTAGACGCCATCGACCGTCTGCGCGATACCTGCAGCTCCCACCATCGCATCTCCGTGGTCGAGATCATGGGCCGTCACTGCGGTGATCTGGCCATGTCCGCCGCCGTTGCCGGCGGTGCCGAGTACGTGATCGTGCCGGAAGTGGCGTTCGACAAGGACAAGCTGCTGCAACAGATCAAGGAAGGCGAAGCCAAGGGCAAGAAGCACGCCATCATCACTATCTGTGAGCATGTCACTGACGTGAACGCCCTGGCCAAGGACATCGAAGCCCTGACCGGCCGCGAAACCCGCGCCACCATCCTGGGCCACATCCAGCGTGGCGGTACCCCCACCGCGCGTGACCGCATCATGTCCAGCCGTATGGGCGCCTACGCCGTCGAGCAGCTGCTGGCCGGCCACGGTGGCCGCTGCGTCGGCATCCAGCGCAACGAGATGGTGCACCACGACATCATCGACTGCATCGAGAACCTCAAGCGCCCGTTCGATCAGGAGCTCTACGATCTCTCCACCACCCTGTTCTAAGCCCCGCTTTCAGGTTGCTGTGACAAAAGCCCTCCACTGGAGGGCTTTTTCATTGGACCTTTCTCGCCACACCCGGTGCCATGACGCCATCTCGTTGCAACCATCCCTGCGCCCCTCGCAGCGCTTCCTCTGTTTATCACCTGCCCACCTCCTGCTTCGGGGCCCCTTGCACCGTTAACCGGTTCAACCGGCATTGCGCATCAACAACGCGGTACACGACCTTCTGCAGTCCGGCTTCTGCCGAGAGCAAACAGCACAACTTCTCTGCACACTCTTCTTGCACTGTCCCTTGGCGTTGCCGACAGCAGGCGCCCCATCGGGCCGCCAACATGCCAGGAAAAGATCCGAACAGAGACGAAAAAAGAGCCGACAGGGCACCATCAGCAGAGGGGATTTTGCAAAAAGACGGGAAGAGACATGTCAGAAGGTGGCGTCACGACAGGGAAAAACCGTTCGACTGCGACAAAAACATGTTGGAGACGGGAAATGGCGCTGACAGCAGCCCAAGCCATACTGGGGTCATAACTCTCCCCTAAAAACCGTCAATTTTTGCCGACATAATTTTAAAAAAACAAAAAAGCCTCATATAAAACCCCTCGCCAGCATCATAATGAAATGACCTAATGCACTGTTTTAATTGAAATAACTTAATAGAACACTTCTCTGCACCGCATGAGATGACCATCAAGACGATAAAATGAGCTTAAAAATGCAAAAATGAAGCTTTCGATACTCACTAGACAGATTCAAGCCAATAAATGCAATCTACTATTGTTTTACCGCACAATTGTGGTATCTTGGTTCCATCAACAGTCAGCCAAGGGAGACAAAATATGAAAGAGTTTGTGGTTACTGCAGTTTTTACTGTGTTTTTCACTCTGGTTGCCGTCTCTCTGCCGTCACTGTCACAGCTTTGAGGCGGTTAGTTGCCCACCCAATGATACTGATGGGCAACGACAGGCATCGCCACGCTGGTTAATTCATCACTTAATGTCATTTTTTGGCGGTTCATCGAAAACAACGACAAATACGGTCATTAGTACGACCAAGCGAACATAATTACAGCTGCCTGCCAGAGGTAGCCTGTCAACAGGGGGAGCCAGTGGCTCCCCCTGTTGTGTCTGCGGGATTTACTCTTGCCCCCCTCCCCGTCACAATGTCCGCTGGATTCGCCATGCAGGAATTACCATGACACAAGATGCGCTAAGCCATTGGCGTCGTGATCTTCATCGTCTGCCCGAAGCGGCCTGGTGTGAATTTCGTACCAGCTCCCTCATCGCCCACCACCTCAGTGAACTCGGTTTCTCCATCATGCTGGGCGACAAGCTGCTGGCCAGCAACCTCATCATGGGCCGCAACATCGACGTGCAGGCCCAGAAGGAGCGAGCCCTGCGCCAGGGTGCCCATCCGGACTGGCTGGGCAGGATCGAAGAGATAACGGGCGTGATGGGGCTGTGGGACAGCGGCCGTCCCGGCCCGACCCTGGCCTTTCGCTTCGATATCGATGCGGTGGAGGTCGAAGAGAGCCAGGATGAGCTGCATCCCCCCAGCCAGGAGGGGTGGCACTCGCGCAACGCCGGCTGGATGCACGCCTGTGCCCATGACGGCCATACCGCCATCGGGCTGGTGCTGGCCGAGCGGATCGCCGCCCTCGCCGATCGGCTGAACGGCCGCATCAAGCTGTTCTTCCAGCCCGCCGAAGAGGGCTGTCGCGGCGGCAAGGCGCTGGCCGCCGGCGGCCAGCTCGACGACGTGGATGCCCTGCTGGCGCTGCACATCGGCATTCATGCCAACAGCGGCGAGCTGGTGGTCAATCCCACCGAGTTTCTCTGCTCCACCAAGTTCGACGTGGAATTCATGGGGCGTGCCGCCCACGCCGGGCTTGAGCCCAATGCCGGCAGCAATGCGCTGGCAGCGGCCTGCATGGCTACCACCGCCATGCTCGGCATCGCCCGCCACCGCGATGGCATGACCCGCATCAACGTGGGCCAGCTCCATGGCGGCAGCGGCCGCAACGTGATCCCGGGTCATGCCCTGTTGCAGGGAGAGACCCGGGGCGCCACGCCGGCCCTCAACGACTACATGTTCAGCCAGGTGCAGCAGATGGTGGAAGGGGCAGCCATCATGCAGGGCGCCACCTACCTCATTCGCAAGCAGGGTGAAGCCATCGGTATCGACAACAGTCCGTCTCTGCTCGAAGAGATCATCCCGCTCGCCCAGGTGCTCAAGCTGGAGACCATCCATACCCGCCGTTTCGGCGCCAGCGAGGACGCGGGCTTTCTCATCGAACGGGTGCAACGAAGCGGTGGCGAGGCGGCCTACCTGATCCTGGGGGCCAATCTGGCGGCGCCCCATCATCACCCGGAGTTCGACTTCGACGAGGCCGTGCTGGCCCCCGGCGTGGCACTGCTGGAGTCCTGGTTGCTGGCTCGCCTCGGCCGCTAGCAAACAGCCGGATACAAACAAGGCAGCCCGTGGGCTGCCTTGTTTTTTTCACCCCTTGTCTGGCAAGGGGGTCTGTTGCATCTACTGTCCCAGCACGATGGCCGAGAGGTGGGCGAAGTGGTGGATCTCGTGGGTCGCCTCGCACGGGCCATCCTGGCGAGCCGGGTTGTACCAGCAGGTTGCCAGCCCCTGCGCCGCGGCGCCGGCGATATCGGTCTTGGGGTTGTCCCCCACCATCAACACCCGCGCCGGATCCGGGCGCTGCATCAGCTCGAGGGCATGCTGGAAAATGGCTGCCGCCGGCTTGGTCACCTGTACCTCGTCCGAGATCACCAACGGCTCGAACCACGCGTTCCAGCCCAGCTTGTCGAGGCGACCGCGCTGCGGCAGGCTGAAACCGTTGGTGATGATCCCCATCTTCACCTTGCTCTTCAACGCCTGCAGAGTCTCCACCACCCCCTCCAGCGGCATGCTCAGGGCGATGATCTGCTGCAGGAAGGTATCGTTCATCGCCATCGGCGCCACGTCCACCTGTTCGGCAAACAGCGAGAAGCGAGTCTGCTGCAGGTGGGCGGCATCGATCTCGCCGGAGTTGTACTGCTGCCAGAGCCGGTGGTTGAGGGCATGGTACTCCGCCATCTTGGGCGGGGTCGGCGTCACGCCGTAAATGTGCAGCGTCTGTTCCAGCGCCTGGGCGACCGGGAAATCGAGCAGTGTTTCGTCCAGATCGAACAACACCCAGTCATAACTTGGTACTTTCACGGGATCCCTTACTGTTCTGGTTGATCAAATTCATTGCGCCGCCCCAGCGGGCCGGCCAGCAGATCCAGTGTCAATCTGACCCCGAATCCGGTCACCTCGCTGCTGACCACGCCATTGCCGCCCTTGTTGCGAAAACCGCTCAAGTCGAGGTGCAGCCAGGGGGTCTGGGCGGGTACGAAGCGGCTGAGGAAGCGGGCCGCATCGATGTGATCCGGCGACGAACCCGGCGCACACTGTAACAGATCGGCCCACTCGCTATCGAGGTTGTCGTCGTAGTCCTCATCCAGCGGGAAGGGCCAGATCCGCTCGCCGCTGCGCTGGCCAAGATTGATCAGCTCCCCCAGCCACTGGGGGCGGTTGGTGAAGGCGCCGCTGTAACGGCTGCCGAGTGCCCGCTTGCAGGCCCCGGTCAGGGTGGCGTAGTCGATCAGCAGATCCGGGTTGTCCTGCACCGCCATGCAGAGGGTATCCGCCAGCACCATGCGCCCCTCGGCATCGGTGTCCACCACCTCGATGGTGGTGCCGTTGAGGGCGGTCACCACCTCCCCCGGCCGGTAGGCGAGCGGGCCTATGTGGTTTTCGGCGATGGCGAGCCAGCAGTGCACCTCATAGGGCAACCTGGCCCGACTGATGGCATGGAGCGTCCCCAACGCCACCGCACTGCCCCCCATGTCCAGGTGCATGCCATACATGCTGCCGGAGATCTTGAGGTTGTAGCCGCCCGAATCGTGGCAGATCCCCTTTCCCACCAGCGCCAGCCGCCGCACCGCATTGGGCGGGCAGTAGCTCAGCTTGACCATGGCGGCCTGATTGTCTTCCGAGCCACGCGCCACCGCGATGAAGGCGCCGGCCCCCCGCTCTGCGAGCTGGGCCTGATCGTATTCATGCCACTGCCAACCCTCGCTCTGTGCAAGCTGACGCACCCACTCCCGGTAGCTGCGGGCGGTCAGATCGGAGGCCGGCGACACCGCCAGATGGCGCGCCAGACCGTTGCCCTCCGCCTCGGCATAGATCCGCGCCAGATCCAGCACGCAATTGGGGGACACCGCAATCTGCTGATAACGCCAGGGATCTTCGCTGCGATGCTTGTGACTGGGCAGCGGCACGTTGGCGGCCAGCAAGGTGGCCAGCACCAGTTCGGCCAACAGCGTGGTATCGACCTCGTCAAAACCTTCCAGGTGCAGCCCCAATCGCTCGATTTTGAGCCCGGCCAGCGGCGCAACCCAACTGCGCACCTGCTTGTAGAGGGCATGATCGCGCGCTGGGTGTGCCGGCAGGAAGATCAGCAGTTGCAGGGTGTTGTGCAGCACCAGGCTGTAGGGCGCTTTCTGCCCCAGCTCGATCTGGGCGCCGACGGCGGCAAACTCGGGCAGGGCCAGCAGGCTTTCGCGGCGATCTTCGGCGCAGATCAGCAGGTTGGCGGCCAGGCCGTTGGTGAGAACGGCAGCGAGGCCGGCGTCGTGAATGTCGATCTGCGGCGGCAGATAGGTAAATGGTTGCATCATTGGGCAAGGCCCTCATCCATGAAGAGATACCAGTGATGATACCCAACAAAGCGGGGTCACAGCCAGATTTACACTTGAAAATCAATATCAAGCGTGAAGGCGACACAAAGCAGAAAAACCGCGAAGGCGGCTGGATGAAAAACGGTGAGATTGAGGTAATAGAGATAGGAAGTTGGTTGCGGGGGCCGGATTTGAACCGACGACCTTCGGGTTATGAGCCCGACGAGCTACCGAGCTGCTCCACCCCGCGTCCGAATTGTACTGCCACCACAAGAGACAGAGCAGTTGCCCCTTGCTGTCTTCGTCTCCACCGCAGGCGCTAGCGCTTGCCATGAATACAAATAGTTGGTTGCGGGGGCCGGATTTGAACCGACGACCTTCGGGTTATGAGCCCGACGAGCTACCGAGCTGCTCCACCCCGCGTCCGTATTTTTTCGTTCAGGCTGAGCAGTAGCCTGTTCGAATTCTCTTGTTTATCAAACCATTGCAAGGCAATCCTGATACAAGAACTCAGATGGTTGCGGGGGCCAGATTTGAACTGACGACCTTCGGGTTATGAGCCCGACGAGCTACCGGGCTGCTCCACCCCGCGTCTGAGGTCGCCAATAATAGGCGCCGGCGCTCAGATTGCAAGTAAATATCCTAAAAAAACTTCATTCGAAGATTAAACCGGCACAAATCGCAGGAATTTGCAACAGAGCGCCGATTTTTCAGACAAGCAGGTTTGGGGGCAGCTTGGCGCACTACACTCAGATGGTTTGTAACTCCTCGTTTTGGGTAGGTTTATCATGCGCATCTCCGCCGGTCATTGCCGTCAATTGGGGGCCACACCCGAGCACGACGGCGTCAACTTCGCCATCTGGGCTCGCCTCGCCAGCCGGGTCGAACTGCTGCTGTTCGCCAGTGCCGACGACGCCACGCCGGAAGTGATCCCGCTCTCCCCTCGCCTCAACCGTACCGCCTACTACTGGCACATCCATATAGAGGGCATCGAACTCGGTCAACGCTATGCCTATCGCATCCAGGGTCCCTGGCGCCCCTACTACGGCACCCGCTTCGATGCGGACAAGGTGCTGCTGGATCCCTATGGCCGCAGCATCGAGCTGGGTGCCAACTACGATCGCTGGGCGGCGGCCCGCCCCGGCAGCAACCTGGCGGAGTGTGCCAAGAACCGGGTGGTGGACACCCGCCACTACGACTGGGAGGGGGACAAGCTGCCCGCCCACTCCCTCTCCCGCTCGGTGATCTACGAGCTGCACCTGGGGGGCTTTACCAAGTCGCCGAGTTCAGGGGTCGACCCCGCCTTGCGCGGCACCTACCTCGGCCTCATCGAGAAGATCCCCTACCTGCAATCCCTCGGCGTCACTGCGGTCGAGCTGCTGCCGGTGTTCCAGTTCGATCCCCAGGACTCCCCCAAGGGGCTCTCCAACTACTGGGGTTACAGCCCCATGTCGTTCTTTGCCCCCCACGCCCAGTACGCCAGCGGCGAGGATCCTCTCACCGAGTTTCGCGACATGGTCAAGGCGCTGCACCGCGCCAACATCGAGGTGATCCTGGACGTGGTCTACAACCACACCGCCGAGGGGGGCGACGATGGCCCCACCTTCTCGTTTCGCGGCATTGACAACGAGGCCTACTACATCCTCGACGCCAATCAGAAGGACACCAACTATTCGGGCTGCGGCAACACCTTCAACGGCGCCCACCCGGTGGTGCTGCGCATGATCATGGACAGCCTCCACTTCTGGCGCCAGGAGATGCACGTGGACGGCTTTCGTTTCGATCTCGCGGCCATCCTGTCGCGGGACGAGTCGGGCCAGCCCCAGGCCAATGCGCCGACCCTGCGCACCATCGATACCGATCCTCGCATCGCCGACATCAAGCTCATCGCCGAGGCCTGGGATGCGGGAGGCCTCTATCAGGTGGGCAGCCTGGCCGGCGCCCGCTGGCGCGAGTGGAACGGCCAGTTCAGGGATGACGTGCGCCGCTTTCTGCGCGGGGATGACAATGCGGTGATGCCCTTCGTGGAGCGGCTGTGCGGCAGCCCGGACATCTACCACTACCATCACGCCGATCCGGAGAAGAGCATCAACTTCGTCACCTGCCACGACGGCTTCACCCTGTGGGACTGGGCCAGCTACAACGGCAAGCACAACGACGCCAACGGCGAGCAGAACCGGGACGGCTGCGATCACAACTTCAGCTGGAACCACGGCCAGGAGGGGCCGAGCGAGGATCCCCAGATCAACGCCCTGCGCCTGCGGCAGGCCAAGAACATGATGGTGGCCACCCTGCTCTCGGTGGGCTCCCCCATGCTGCTGATGGGGGACGAGGTGCTGCGCACCCAGCACGGCAACAACAACGGCTACTGCCAGGACAACGACACCTGCTGGATGCAGTGGCAGCCCGACGCCATGGGCCAGGAGATGTTCCGTTTCATGAAGGAGCTGATCCAGTATCGCAAGCACCTGTTCCAGCGCCCGGAGCAGGAGAGCATGCCGCTGTCGCTGACCGAGATCCTGCGCCACAGCGAGATCTGCTGGCACGGGGTCAACGCCGCCCAGCCGGACTTCAGCCCCCACTCCCACGCCATCGCCATGTCGGCCCTGTCGAGCGAAACCCGGCTGGCCCTCTACGTGCTGTTCAACGCCTACTGGGAGCCGCTCACCTTCAATCTGCCAAGCCCCCCCAAGGGAGTCGGTGGCTACTGGCGCCGGATCCTGGATACCGCCCTGCCCTCGCCCGAGGACATCAGCACCTTCGGCATGCCGCTGGCGGGGCTGACCCGGGAGTACCTGGCCCAGCCGCGCAGCAGCTGCCTCTTCATCTGCGGCGCCGACGACTTCTACTAGGGGTCGCAAACCAGGGGCCGCACACGGCCAGCAAAAAGCCCACCCCGGGCAACCGGGGTGGGCTTTTTCATGACGCCAGTCTGTCAGGCCAGCTGGTGCAGCACGCTGGTCGCCGCCAGCTGGGCGATGATGAGGCCGCACAGGGCGGTGGAGACCACCACCGGCGCGGTCTCCTGCTGGCGATAGAGCGGGCTGAACCAGAGCAGCAAGGCCGCGATCAGCAGGGCAGCCTGGGTCAGCACGCCAGGGATCAGCGCATCGAGGCTGGCGCTGCTTCCCTGCCAGCCCACCAGCACCGCCAGCCAGAGCAGGCTCAGGATGGCAGCCACCAGCCCGGCCAGCGGCAGCAGGGTATTGAACGCCTGCAGGCGGTGACGGGCCCGCAGCAGCATCAGATGGGCGAAGGCCACCCCCAGCAGCACCATCTGCAGCAGACCGCCGAGCCAGCCCTGGATCTGCAGCAAGCCGATGCCATAGACCAGCAGCGGCATGGCCGGCAGCCAGAACAGCGTGGCGGGAATGGCGCGCTTGCCCTCCAGCCTAGATTGAGCCAGCGACAGCACCACCCCCAGGATCAGGGCGGCAGCACCGCTCCAGATCAGCCAGTCGGCCGCCTTGGCCTCCACCGCCAGCATCAGGGAGAGGCCGGTGATCACCCAGACCGAGAAGAGCTGGGTGGTGATCCGCGAGCGCTGGCCCGGGCAGAGATCACCGCGCCAGAGCACCAGGCCCAGGGCGATGAGGGCCCCCAGCGCCATCAGGCCGGTCAGGGGAAAGAGCCAAAAAGGGAGTTGGACGAACATGACGCCTCCAGCAGCAAGGATTCAGAACGCGCCGATGGGCGCCGGATGAAGGGGCCGAGTATACCCAAAGCCGCCGCCATCCCCAATCCCTGCCGGGAGCGCATCCGCCATTGACCACTGGCGATCAGACGCCGGCAACGGGCGCCGGCCGCCTTGCCTGCCCAGAATGCAGCGCCCTCACCATCCACTGCACAGGGCCGGCAGCGCTCAGCCCTGGCCGCGGGCCAGCGCCACCACCCGGGCGAACATCTGGCGCAGCACCGGCGGGATGTGCTCGCCGCCGAGCCGCTCCGCCTCCTCCACCACTGCCAGCGCCATGCCCGGCTTGCTGCGGTGGTGAATCGCCTTGTTGATGATGCGCCCGGCGTTGAGGGTCGAGCGCCCCCCCACCCCGGCTTCACGCCGGAACACCGCCTCGAAGCCGTTGTGATAGAGGTAGTGCTCTATGTCCGCCGCCGGCAACTGGGTCAAGCGATCCCGCTCCCGCTCGCCCTTGAGCAGGGAGCGGGCCGAAGTGGCGTACTTGACCCCCGCCTCGTCGCCGTCGGTGAGCAGATGCCACTCGATGCCAAAATCCCGCGCCACCTTGATAAGCGGTGACTGGCCGCACTGGGCAAACTCGATGATCCGCACCCCCTCCGCCCGCAGGCTGTAGCCGCAGATCTGGGCGAGTTCGGAGAGCAGCCAGATCTCGGTCTCCCCCTCCACCAGCAACCAGCAGCGGGCAAACATCGACATGGGGCGGTTGATGCGCACATGGAAGGCTATCTTGCGCAGATCGTCGCTGCTGTAGCGCTCGCCCCCCAGCTGATGGCAGACGATGTCCTGCTGGCGGCGCACCAGCCGGCGGATCTGGTTGAGGGGCAGCGAGGAGAGCAGGTCCCCCGAGTTGGTGGTGAGCAGCTTCTGCCCCGGCAGCTGCTCCAGCAGCCCCCAAGCCAGCGCCAGCATGGTGGGGTGCAGGCGGCTCTCCGGGTCTTCCAGGATCATGATGGGGCGCGCCCCCTGCTCCAGCTCCCGGTTGCCCCGCGCCTGCAACAGGGTAGCCGCCATGCCCGCCATCGCCAGTTGCAGCGCCCGATTGTCGGCATTGCGCAGCAACGCCTGCAGATTGCCGGGGTTGCGCAGGGTCATGGGGCGATTGACGATCTCCCGCTGGCTGCGCGGCTTGTTCTTGATGGGGGCCAGCGCATTGAAGTAGTGATCCATCAGCTGGCGCACCGCCTGCAACGCCTCCTTGAGCTCGGGCTCGCCGATGCGCTGAGGCTCGTCGATCAGCTTGTCGGCCAGCTCGCTCAGCCGGTGCTCGGAGAGATCCCCCCACTGCAGGGTCTCCACCCCGTTGCGGGCAGTGCGGGCATCCCGTAGCCGGAACACCGGGTTCATGGTGATGAGCAGACAGACCAGCTCATGGGCATCGTCGATGGGCAGGCTCTTGCCGATGCCGTCGAGAAAGTCATGGGTGGTGGTAACGCTGCCATCGCTCTGCAGTTCGGCGCTGGCGCGGTAGTGAATGCGGTGAAACTTGTCCTTGTGCTTGACCCAGGCCGCGCCAAGTCTAGCCAGCCGGCGGGAGTGCAGGCACATCTGGGGCCTGTGCTCGCTGAAGGTGAGCACCAGTTGCAGGTGGCGGGCCGGCTCGAGTTCGGGATCTTCGGGCTGGTGAAAGTCATCGCTGCTGAACTGATAGGGCTCGGCATCCTGACCCAGAAGACACCAGAGGGCGCGCAGCAGGCTGGACTTGCCCCAGGCGTTTTCGCCGATGAGCACTGTGGTGTTGTCCAGCCCGAGCGAGAGGCGATTTATTCCGCGAAAACCTTTGACTTCAATGCGTTCCAGAAACATGCGGCCATATCCAGTCCATCCTGATGGCGCAATAGTGGCAAAGTTGTCGGGAAAATCCTATCGGGTCGTGGCGATTTTCAGCGGGAACTGTGAGGAACGAGCGGTTCGGGCGGGGTCGGCATGCCAAGGCGGCCCTGAGGGGCATTCCAGTGGCTGAACCAGAGGTGGCGGGTACGGGTCTGACGTTTGCGATGATTCAAGGGCAACTCCTGTGCAGGTTGAAGGAACGAGGCTCCTCCTCGTTGCCAACCAATCTGCCGCCTATCTGTGACAGGAGGATGACAGCTGGCTACGCCACTGGCCTGGCGTCAGGCCGAATGCCTCCCGGAAGCGGTTGCCAAGGTGGGCCTGGGACGAGAAGCCGCACTGGATGGCGATGCTGGCCAGGGAGTCGACGCCGGCCAGCAGCTGCTTGGCCCGCTTGAGCCGCAGCCCCAGCAGGTAGCGATGGGGCGGGCAGCCGAGGCTCTGGCCGAACATGCGGGCGAAGTGGTATTCGCTCAAGCCCGCCTCCTGCGCCAGCTCGGCCAAGGTGACAGGTTCGGCCAGATGGGCCAGCAGGTACTCCTGCACCCGCCGGATCACCACCGGCGCCAGGCCGCCGCGCACCTCGGGCAGAGGCGGCGCCTCCCGGGTGTGGTGGCGATAGGCGTGCAGCATCAGCATCCAGGCGCCGTGGGAGAGCGCCATCCGATCCACCTGGTGCTGCCAGTCCAGCTGCATCAGCTGGCCCTGCACCAGGGTGGCGGCCTTGGGATCGTCGATGAAGGTCTTGTCTTCCAGCAGCAGGTGGCGCCCCTCCTTGTCACACACCTCTTCGGCGATGCGGGTCAGGTGGGCCGGGGTGAAGTAGAGGTGGAAGAAGCGAAACTCCTCGCGCACCAGCCACTCGGATCTGTGGTGATCCGGCATGATGCACACCTTGCCGGTGCCGCCATGGCCGCCCGGGCCGTCCAGCCGCTCCGTCTGCTCGCCCCCCTGCAGGTAGACGCTCAGGGTATGGTGGCCCGGCTTGTGGTAGCGGGTCTGATCGTAACAGTTGCGCCAGCTGGCAACGCCAAGGCCAGGCTCCAGCCAGCAGGCGTTCTCCAGTCGCGCGCCCGTGCTGACCAGTGCATCGAATACTCCCGCCGGCTTAGTCTGCAGCACCCGCTCCGTTCCTCTTGTTGCTTGCCTGATGGCCCTTGTGCGCCATCTTAACGCGGCGCGGCGGCAAAGGCTGCGGCTGCCTGCAAAAAACCGCAAGATGGTGTAAGCCCACCGCCAGCGCCCGCTGCATGCTGATCCCATGTCGTTGTCATCTCACCGGATACCCCATGAATCTAATGCTCTATCTTGCCACCGTCCTTATCTGGGGCAGCACCTGGATCGCCATCGCCTGGCAGCTTGGCCCCATTCCCATCGAGGTCTCGGTGCTCTATCGCTTCGCCCTGGCGGCGCTGGCGCTGTTTGCCCTGCTCACCGCGAGCGGCCGCTTCCCGCGCCTGCCCTGGGCCGGCCAGCGTTATGCCGCCCTGCTCGGCGGCCTGCTCTTTTCCACCAACTTCCTCTGTTTCTACCACGCCACCCTCTACATTCCGAGCGGCCTGTCGGCAGTGATCTTCGCCAGTGCCAGCATCTTCAACGGCCTCAACCTCTGGCTGTTCGAGGGGAAAAGACCCGGCCTGCGCTGGCTGCAAGGATCCTTGCTGGGGCTCCTCGGCACCCTCTTGCTGTTCTGGCCGGTGCTGGCGGATGCGCAACTGGGTGCAAACGGCTGGAAGGGGTTGCTGCTCGCCTGCGGCGGCACCCTCTGTTTCTCGCTCGGCAACCTGGTCTCGGCCCGCGGCCAGCGCCAGGGCTACCATGTGCTGCAGCTGGTGCCCTGGGGCATGGTCTATGGGGTGGTGTTGCTGCTGGGCTGGGTCACCCTGCTCGGCCAGCAGCTGGTGATCCCGACCGACGGTCACTACCTGGCGGCCATGGTCTATCTCGCCCTGTTCGGCTCGGTCATCGCCTTCACGGCTTATCTCACCCTGGTGGGGCGGATCGGCGCCAGCAAGGCCTCCTACGCCACCGTGCTGTTCCCCCTAGTGGCGCTGACGCTCTCCACCTTCTACGAGGGGTTCGTCTGGCAGCCAGTATCGGTGGTGGGGGTCATGATCAGCCTGCTTGGCAACCTGGTGATCTTCGCACCGCCCCTGCGGGAGTGGCGCCTGCGCCCCGTCAGGACGGCGAAGGATGCTTGATCCCAACCCCGTCAGCCCCTAAGGTAACGCCTTCCTACGAAGATGACGGGAGGCGATATGTTACTGGAAGGGCTGGAGACACTCTGCCTGCTGGCCAGCGAAGGCACCATGGCCAAGGTGGCCAGCCGGCTCTATATCAGCCAGTCGGCGGTGAGCAAGCGCATCGCCCAGCTGGAGCAGCGCCTCGGCAAGAAGCTGGTCGAGCCGGACGGGCGCCAGATAAGGCTCACTCCCCAGGCACAAGAGCTGCTGGCCCGGGTCGCCCCCAGCCTCGCCGAGATGAAGGGGGTGCTGGCCGACAGCCAGACCCTCACCGACCTGACTCCCCTGCCCGTCGCCTGCTCCGAGACCCTGCTGGCGGGCTACCTCGCCCGCTTCATGCACGACTACCTGCGACAGGATCCCCACCTCGCCCTCTCCACCCACCATACCCCGGTCATTCTGGCGCGAGTACGCAGCGGCGATGCCCTGCTCGGCATCTGCGCCGGGCGCCTGCCACCGGGCCATGGCCTGGAGGCCAGACTGCTGCTGGAGGAGCCCTTCTATCTGGTGGAGGGCGATCAGCGCGAGGGGGAAAACGCCGATCAAGGGCTGCGCCAGATCCTCACCATGGACCTGGACAACCCCTCCAATCGCTACCTGCGCGAACCGCTGGCGGCCCTTGGCCTCATCCCCGCCATGGAGCTCGACTCCTACCTGGCGCTGATCGAGCTGGCCAAGGCCGGCATCGGCCCTGTGCTGCTGCCGGCCGGCCTGCTGGCGCTGGTCGGCGCACAGGGGCCCCAGGCTCGCCCCCTCGCCGGGCTCGCCCGTCCGCTGCACCTGGTCTATCGGCCAAACAGCCTCAAGCGTGCACGCATCGCCCAGCTGGTGCAGGCCCTGCAAGCCCACTTCCAGCCGCTGGCCGGCTGAACGCCACAACACAAGGGGGCCCGATCTTGCGAATCAGGCCCCCTTAGTGTTGACAGCCGTGACTGCCGCTGTCGGCGAAAAGCGCTTACCCCAGCCAGGCAAACAGCTCGGGGTACTGGCTCCACACCAGCTTGGCGGACATCAGCAGGGAGACGGTCACCAGCAGCGGCTTGATCAGCTTGACCCCTTGCTTGAGCACCATTTTCGAGCCGAAACGGGCACCGATGAACTGGCCCAGCGCCATGCAGAAGCCGACGCTCCACACCACCTTGCCCCCCAGCGCGAAAAACAGCAGCGAGGCGATGTTGGAGGTGAAGTTGAGCAGCTTGGTGTGGGCGGTGGCCCGCGCCATGCCAAAGCCCGCCAGCGCCACGAAACCGATGGCAAAAAACGATCCTGTGCCCGGCCCGAAGAAGCCGTCATAGAAGCCCACCCCGCCGCCCACCAGCAGGGCGAACGCCATGGGAGCGAGGCGGCGGGAGCTCTCGGCATCGCTCACCCGGGGAGAGAAGAAGAAGTAACAGGCGAAGGCCATCAGCAGGAAGGGCAGCAACCGCTCCAGGATGGCGGCGTCGATGGTCTGCACCGCCAGGGTGCCGAGTGCCGCGCCGATGAAGGTGCAGATCACCGCCGGCCAGATGATGTGCCACTCCAGCAGCCCCTTGCGGGCATAGAACCAGGTGGCAGAGAAGGAGCCGAAACTGCTCTGCAGCTTGTTGGTGCCGAGCACCAGCGCCGGCGGCATGCCGGTGGCGAGCAGGGCGGGCACCGTCAGCAGGCCGCCCCCACCGGCAATGGCATCGATAAAGCCGGCCACCAGGGCCACGCCGAACAGGGCAAGCAGGGTAAACAGTTCCAATTCCATCCATAGCCTCACAACATTGACGGGGCCGGAAAGGGCCCGCACGGCGCAGGCTCGCCATGAGCCTGATGAACAACGCTGGTCGCTATCCTAATGGGGCTTGGCTCATGAAGCTAACGAAACAGTGGCAGGCAATTGATTCCTGATTTTCATCAATAAATCATCCCGGTGAAAAGGCTGGCAAGCATGCCAGCCCCTCACCACCCCCTGCTCAGGCAGCATCGGGCGCACAGGTCGCCTCATTGCCCTTGATCTCGGCCAGCGCCTGCTGCAGGTGGGCTTCATCCTCACCGGGGGCCCGGCTGACCCGGCCCGCCATGTAGCGGCTGCTGAAGAGATTGAACCAGAGCTGCAGTGCCTGTCCCGCCGCCAGCTCGCCGGCCACCTCCAGCACGCAGGCCGCCACCTCGGCGGTGCACAGGTGCTCGTCGCAGTGCGCTACCCGCATGCCATAGGTGGAGAGTGCGTCGGGCTTGATGGAGAGCACCGGCAAGCCGTCCAGATAGGGGCTCTTGTTGAACATCTTGCGCGCCTCGGGCCAGGTGCCATCCAGCAGGATGAACAGCGGCTTCTTGCCAGGGAGCGGGGTCACCACCGAGGTGAGCCGAGCCGGCTCTTTCTCGCAGGCGGGAAACACCACATAGGGTTGCCAGACGGGATCCGCCAGCAGGGCCAGCAGCTCGGGATGGGGCTTGGTGCGCGACCAGAGAAACGCCCAGGTGGTATCCGGCAGCACATCGGCGATGAGACGGCCGGTGTTGGAGGGCTTCATCGGCTCGCTGTCGTACATCAGCAGGCAGAAGCCGGCCTCGGCCTTGAGCTCGGGGCGCCACTCGCAGGCACACCAGTCGTGGCGCAGCTGGCAGGCTTCGCAGCGCGGCACGCTGCCGCCACGGGCGAGAAAGGGTCGGGTCGAGACGCTCTTGCGCCAGATGCGCAGGCGATTGACGGCGTGATCGGGAATTGGCTTCATGGAACGCGGCTCTGGCGATGCCTGTGGCAGGACAAAAAGGGGGGCAGATTGTAGCGAGCCGTCCACCGCGCAGCAAGGCCCCCCATCCGGGGCAAGCCGGGAGGCCACGTCTCTCTATACTTGGTCGTCAACCCATGCACCCACGCATGGGACACAGGAGGACGACGATGGCAGAACAAGATATTGCCCGCGAGCACGCCCTGGCCGAGGGCACTACCTTCACCTGGCACGAGCTCTATCTGCCCGATGCCGAGGCCGGGATCCGTTTCTACACCGAGGTGCTCGGCTGGGAGAGCCAGACCATGGCGATGGAAGGCGGCGACTACCCCATGCTGGTTGCCAATGGCAGGCCGATCGACGGCGTGCAGGCCACCCGGGGCAATCCCGAGATGGCCGGCGTACCACCCCACTGGGCAACCTATATCGCGGTGGATGACGTCGATGCCAGGGTACTCAGGGTCAACCAGCACGGCGGCAGCGTGGTGGTGCCCGCCATGAATATCCCGGGGGTCGGGCGCATGGCCCTGATCGCAGATCCACAAGGGGCGCACATCTGGCTGTTCACCCCTGACCCCTTGTGACATCGCCTACCGCAACAACGACAGAGGGGCCCGCAGGCCCCTCTTCATCATTTAGCTCGCCCTGCTCGGGCGCCGGCCTCAGACCGCCTTGCGCAGGATCTGCTCAAGGTAGTCGGCGAAGCGGTGACCGTGATGCTCCAGCAGTTTCGGGAACATGGAGATCGAGGTCATGCCCGGGAAGGTGTTGATTTCGTTGAGCAGGATCTCGCCCTCTTCGGTCAGGAAGAAGTCGATGCGCGACAGGTGGGTCAGTTTGAGCTGACGGAACGCCTTGAGGGCGTACTCGTGAATGGCATCAGCCTGCGCCTGGGTCAGCCCCTCGGCACGCAGCGCGGTCTCGGTGTGACTGGCGCTGCTGTACTTCTCTTCATAGGTGTAGAACTTGTCCTGCGGCACGCAGATCTCACCCGGGTAGGTGGCCACCAGCTCGTCACCGTACTGGTAAACCGCCACTTCCAGCTCGCGCGGCTTGACCGCTTTTTCGATCAGTACCTGCTCGGAGTAACCGAAGGCATCGGCAATGCCCTTCACCAGATCCGCTTCGTTGCTGGCGGAGTAGCAGCCGACGGAAGAGCCCTGGGAGGCCGCCTTGATGAAGACCTTGCCCCACTTGGCCAGCGCGGCTTTCGCCTCGCTCAGCGCCGCGTCGTTCTGCTCGGTCAGGAACAGATAAGGGGTGTTGGGGATGCCGATGGCGGAGAGCCACAGCTTGGTGCTGATCTTGTTGAAGCAGATCTTGCTCGCCTCGGCGTCGCAGCCCAGATAAGGCAGGCCCGCCAGCTCGAGGAAGGATTGCAGGTCGCCGGTCTCGCCAGGGTAGCCGTGGATGCAGGGCACCACGTAGTCCACCGGACGGGCCACGCTGTCAAACGACAACAGCTTGTCCAGCCCCAGCTTGCATTCGCGGCCGTCGGCGCTGAGCCAGCGGTCGGCAAACATCTCGACCCGGGTCACGTCGACCCCAGGCAAAAGACCGAGCTGTTGCTCGAGAAAATTTGCGCTTCGCAGAGAGACTTCGTGCTCGGAGCCACCGCCGCCGCACAGCAGCAAGACATGCATGTTCTTCATTAGATGTGATCCCTTGGGAAAAGCGGCTTCGCCATCACCATTTAAAACCCAACCGCATTAAAACCGGACGAAGCCAGATACGAAGATAAGTGCGGGCCAGTGTAGCAAGGGAGATCAAGCCTTGTCAGCCGATGGGAGCCCCATCCGCCGACAACGACCATAAAAATTCCCGCCTGTGTCAGAAATTGGATGAAAAGAGCTCAGCGCGGCGGGTCGAGCCGGCCATTGCCGCTGCCGTTGACCCGAAACCAGCCGGCGATGCTGTAGCGCTCCTGGTTGGCGGGCAAGACCTCGTGGGGGAACTCTTCGGATAAAAACAGCACCAGCCGCCCGCCCCGGGGCGAGACATCCATCAAAAACTGCTCGTCGTCATCGTACATCCGCAGCACACCACCCGCCTGGGGTTGCCAATCGTTGTTGAGGTAGAACACCGAGGTGAGACGGCGGTTGGAGCGCCCGGCGAAGGCATCGCGATGGGTGGCATAGAAGTCACCGCTGCGATAGCGGGCAAAGTGGGCCTCGTAGTCGAACAGCCCCAGCATCAGCATCCGGTTGGCGGCCAGTCGCAGTGCTTCCATGCGGGCCAGATAGTCGGCCACCGGCGCACCGAGGGAGGGTTCGAGCCAGTGGATCTGATCCCGGCGAATGGCGCGATTGTCCTGATGCAGGGCATCGCGACCGATCCCTGCCGGCCGCCACGCATCCGGCAGGCACGCCTTGAGGGCATCCACCTCGGCGGCGGTTAAAAAATCATCCACTATCACCCATCCCCGGGTGTAAATGGCGTCCATGACGGCTTGATAGTCCAAGATTGACTCGCAACAAGTGGAGAGAGGGCGCTTTTTAGCGACTTCCAGGGCAAGACACAAACCGGTTTGCTTATCCTCAGAAGTCCCACCATCAATACGCTATCCGGGCGCACAAGGCCCCCATTATCTGGTCGCCCTCGCCAGCCTGTGATCCGGCGCACTCAAATGGCCTCAGACCGGGCCAGATCTTTCATGGCAAAGGGGAAAGCGGCGCTTGCTCCACGCCGTCGCGCCCGTTACCGTGGAGCGATACGCCCTGAATGGGCCCCATGCAACAGGAGTGCTTCATGTCATTGCCCGACCTTATCCTGCAACGCCTTGACGGTACCGAACTGCCCTTGTCCACCCTGCAAGGCCAGGTCGTGCTGGTGGTCAACGTCGCCAGCCGCTGCGGCTTTACCCCCCAGTACACCGGACTGGAGACGCTTTATCGCGAACTGGGCCCACGCGGGCTGGTGATCCTGGGCTTCCCCTGCGATCAGTTTGGCCATCAGGAGCCGGGGGATGCAGAAGAGATAGCCCGCTTCTGCTCCCTCGACTATCCGGTCAGCTTCCCCATCATGGCCAAGTGCGAGGTCAACGGCGAACAGGCCCACCCCTTCTATCAGTGGCTCAAGAAGGAGAAACCGGGCCTGCTGGGGCTGGAGAACGTCAAGTGGAACTTCACCAAGTTTCTGATCGACCGGGACGGCAAGGTGGTTGACCGCTTTGCCCCCACCACCAAACCCGAGAGCCTTCGAGACGATATCCTGGCCCTGCTCTGAGGCCGCGGCACGCGGCGGCCGGACAACACGACACGGCTGCTGCGTGCAGGGCGCGCATCTGCTATATTACGCCCCCGTTATCATTTCCATCTTGTGGCGGGTGCCAGCGCACCTGCCATCCGCTGAGCCCAAGGCTCACCAGAGGAGTCTCTCTCGAACATGTCATTCAACGAACTGGGTCTGTCTCCGCACATCCTGCGGGCCGTCAAGGAGCTGGGTTACGAACAGCCAACCCCCATCCAGCAACAAGCCATCCCCGCCATTCTGGCCGGACAGGATGTGCTCGGCGGCGCCCAGACAGGCACAGGCAAAACGGCCGGTTTCACCCTGCCCATGCTGCAGCGCCTGCTGGCCAACCATGGCCGTGGCCGCCGTCAGGTGCGGGCCCTGGTGCTGACCCCGACCCGCGAACTGGCTGCCCAGGTGGGTGAGAGCATCATCAAATATGCCCACCACCTGCCGTTTCGCACCCTGATCGCCTACGGCGGCGTCAGCATCAAACCCAATCTGGACGCCATCAAGCTCGGCATCGACATCCTGGTGGCCACTCCTGGCCGTCTGCTGGATCTGCTGACCCAGGGGGCGCTGACCCTGTCCGAGCTGGAAGTGCTGGTGCTGGACGAAGCGGATCGTATGCTCGACATGGGCTTCATCGTCGACATTCGCCGCATCATGAAGGCACTGCCGGCCGAACGGCAGACCCTGCTGTTCTCCGCCACCTTCTCAAACGAGATCAAGGCGCTGGCGGATGATCTGCTGAGCGACCCCACCTTGATCGAGGTGGATCCCAGCAACACCGCCGCCGAGCAGGTGACCCAGCGCATCATCCAGGTCGACCGGGAACGCCGCCGCGAGCTGCTCTCCCACATGATCGGTCGCGGCAACTGGCAGCGGGTGCTGGTGTTCGTGCGCACCAAGCAGATCGCCGATCGCCTGGCCCAGCAGATGCAAAAAGACGGGCTCGATACCGTCGCCATCCACGGCGACAAGAGCCAGGGTGCCCGCAACCGGGCGCTGGCGGATTTTCGGGAAGGCAAGGTGCGGGTGCTGGTGGCGACCGACATCGCCGCTCGCGGCCTCGACATCGATCAGCTGCCCCACGTGATCAACTTCGAACTGCCCCAGATGGCGGAGGATTACATCCACCGCATCGGCCGCACCGGCCGCGCCGGCCGTGGCGGCGAGGCCATCTCGCTGGTGAGCCAGGACGAACTGGGCCAGCTCAAGGGCATAGAGGCGCTGATCGGCCAATCCCTCTCGGTGGAGATCCTGGAAGGGTATGAGCCGAGCGGCAAGCCGAGCCGGCAGACCCTGCCGGGCAGCAAGCCGGTACAAAATCCGCCGCGTGCCCGTGGCGCCGCCAATGCCAAAGGTGGCAACGGCAAATCCGCCGCAGGCAAGAGCAAGGCGAAGAGCGATGGCGGCAAGAAGCCTGCCCCAGCCCGCAAGCGGGAAGTGGTGGGCGAGGATATCGGCTTTACCCCCATGCGCCGCCTGCCCAAGGCCCAGCGCGACGACTATCAGGACAACTCCAACGAGGAGTAACAGGCCGTCCTGATCACGTCATAAACAAAAAACCGCCCGAGGGCGGTTTTTTACTGGGCCGGTGTCACTGGCCTGCCAGTGTCATATGCAGCAACGGATAGGGCTTGCCCTGCCCGTCCAGTGGCGAGCGCCCCACCACCTCGAAGCCCAGGTGGCGATAAAAGCCGAGTGCCTGCTCATTCTGCTCGTTGACGTCCACCCGGGTCGCCCCCAGCCGGGCGATGGCATCGGCCACCAGCAGGCGACCCACCCCGCCCCCGCGCAGCGCCGGGTCGATGAACAGCATCTCGATGTTGCCCTCGTGCACCCCGCAAAAGCCGGCGATACCCTGGTCGTTGCGGGCGCAGGTGAGGGTCACTGCGTCAAAGTAGTGTGCCAAAATGAGCTCGCGCAGGGTGGCGATCTCCTCATCCGGCAGAAAATGATGGGTAGCGCGCACCGACGCCTCCCACAGTGCGATCAGGGCCTGATAATCCCCGCGCGATGGCTGTTCCAGTCTCATATCGTACTCACTCAACAGATTGATTGTTTGGAGCCTGTCCGGCCGGCGCCATGGCGTCGACCTGCTTGAGGACAAACCCCTTCTCGATGCCGGCCTTGAAGCCGAGCGATGCATAGAGCCGGTGGGCCGCCTCGCGCCCCTCCCCCGACAGCAGCATCACCTTGTAGCAATCCTGCTGCCAGGCGAGCGCAAGGGCATGGGTCAGCAACTGCCGGCTGATGCCCCGGCGCCGAAACGCAGAGGCCGTCACCACGTGCTCCACCATGCCAAACGGCCGGCCGCCGTTGGTCAGGGTCGCTACCACGCCGAGCTGGCAGGTGGCAGCCAGCTGGCCATCCACCTCCGCCACCAGCAGGTGAAGATGAGGCTGCGCAAGCAAGGCCGTCAGCGCCGTGCGGGCAGCGTCCGGCGCAAGCGCAGGGTCATGGGGGCGCAATTCCCGATAGAGTGCCAGCAGACCGGCCATGTCCTGCAGGGTACAGGCCCTGATGAGCGTCATCCCTCTTCTCCTTGAGCTGCGAGCGGCGCGGTTTCACGCCTCGCGGGGGGCAAACATGATGATGGCCATGCCGCACAGGGCCACCAGCGACCCCACCAGATCCCACAGGCTGGGCCGGATGCCGTCCACCAGCCAGAGCCAGAGGATGGCCACGAAGATGTAGACGCCGCCGTAAGCGGCATAGACGCGCCCGGCCGCGGTCGGGTGCAGCGACAGGAGCCAGGCGAACAGCATCAGGCTCAACCCCGCCGGCAGCAGCAGCCAGACGCTGCGCCCCTGGGTCAGCCAGAGATAGGGCAGATAACAGCCCAGGATCTCGGCCAGCGCCGTCACCAAAAACAACCCCATGGTTTTCAACTCGCCCATCGGATACCCCATTATTCAACAACGTGTTCGGCAAAAAGAGTAATGGTAAGCCAAATGGCCGGGTCGGGTAAGCGGGATCAGGCAACAAACGCGAGGGGGGAAGGATAGCGGATGCAATGCGCGGCCGGCCTCCCCCCGCCAGCACGGGGGAAGGCCAGGTCATCAGCGGGTCTTGACCGCCTGCAGCAGGACAGACAGATCCGGCCCGAACTGACGGGTGCGAATGGCCTCGCGGATATCACTTTCGCTATAACGGCTGGCCGGATAGAGCAGCACGCAGGCGGTGTCGCCGGGCTTGAGGAAGTGGGTCTCGCCAAACGGGGTATAGCGAGTGGCCCCGATGCTGATGAGGGCATGGGCCGGACGCCCGGCCTGGGCCAGCAGCCCCTGGATGTGCTCGGCCGGCCCCTCGTCCTGCTGATGGTTGAACTTGTCGATGGCCCACGTCAGCAGCTGGCCGTGGAAGTAGCTGTAATCCACCGCCGCGCTGTCGACCCCGTAGGGGTGCAGCTCGCCGTCCCGCTCCAGATAGCAGGCGATACGGTAGTCATCGAGCTCGCAGCCGGCGGCGAAATGGGAAAGAGGCAGCATCGCGGGGGCCAGCCCCTTGCTCTCTTCACCCCAGTTCTTCTTCTCGCTGATCTTTTTGGCGTTGGGACGGCGGATGGAGCAGTCGTTGTAGGCACCAAAGGCGCGCGGGTGGATGGCCACCACCTGCTCCCCCGCGTACTCCAGTTCGCACCAGAGCGCCACTTCCGGCTCTATCTGCACCTTCTCATCGCCGCTCACCGCTGCTTCCGGCAAGAAGATCGCATCTCCGCTCAAGGGGAAGACGCCGAGCTCGCCGGGGTGGCCTGGCACGTAGAAGGGGAACAGCGCCTTGGGGGCGCTGGTGTCGCGCACCACCACTGCCACGAAATCCGAGGCCTCGCCGGCCTGCTCCAGATGACCGGCGAAATTGCCCGCCACCCCGAGTCCGATAAACTTGCTCTCTGCTGTCACTTGCATCTTCTCACCTGCCTCATGCCAAAGCGAAGGCAGCGGCCCGGCACAGGGCGGCTGCCACAAACGTGGCGAGGATTAAAACACAGGGATCTGCCCTCGCCCAGCCTGCACGCCCCATCCTGTGCGCCAGCGCGAACTTTTGCCGGCCGCTCGGCGAGCTTGTGAACAACCGTCATGCCCGAACTGGCTCGACCGTGTGCGCCGCTGCCCTTGATCACGGCGACAGGCTGCGCATTGATCAACCCTGCGCCCCGGAAACAGATCGTTTCCACATCCTGCCGCCTTGCCCCTTGGGCCCGCCCGCCAACTTTGCTAGGCTGCCCGCCATGCCAATCTGCACACTCAAGGATGCCTGTCGATGTCAGCACAGCACTTTCAGGGCCGCTTCGAGGTCGAGTTCAAATACAGGCTCGGCGATGTCGAGGCCTTCACCACTGCCCTCGCCGCCCTCAATCCCGAGGTGATGCTGGAGCGCAACCAGGAGCAGGACACCTACTTCGACACGCCGGACCGCAGCCTGAGCGCAGCGGGCAAGAGCCTGCTGATCCGCGCCATGCAGCCCTCCGGCATCCGGCTCTGGATCGTGAAGGGGCCCGAACCCGATCGCTGCGAGGCGGTCAACATCACCGACGCCGACAAGGCCATCAGCATGCTGCACACCCTGGGCTACCAGCCGATACTGACCCTTCGCAAAGTGCGCAGCATCTATTTCGTCGGCCCCTTCCACGTCACCTTGGATCACCTGGCGGGGCTTGGCGATTTTGCCGAGCTGGCCATCATGACCGATGACGAATCCTTGCTGCCAGATTATCGCCAGCAACTGCTGTCCCTGGCCGCCCAGCTTGGGCTGGACCCCGAACGACTGGAGAGCCGCTCCTATCGCACCCTGTGTGAACAAGCCACCACCCCCTCACCAGAGAGACGTTCATGATCGACAAACTCGCCTGGCTGACCTTCAAGGATCAGCAACTGCTCTGTGCCCGCTCCCACGGCAAGCACATCTACTACATTCCCGGCGGCAAGCGCGAAGCGGGAGAGAGCGACGAGGCGGCGCTGATGCGCGAAATCGAGGAGGAGCTGGCCGTGACCCTCAAGCCCGATACCCTGGCGTTTGCCTGCGAGTTCAGCGCCCAGGCCGACGGCAAGCCGCAGGGGGTCAACGTCAGGCTGCGCTGCTACACCGGTGAGGCTGACGGCACTCCCGTCGCCTCGGCGGAGATCGCCGAGCTGCGCTGGCTCGACAGCCGCCATATGGCCGAGCTCTCGCCGGTTTCCCGGCTGCTGTTTGCCTGGCTGGTCGAACAGAAGCTCATCCGCTGAGGGGAACCCGCCTGAAGGGCGTGATCGGGCGCACCCGGCGAGCGACAACGACTTGAAATTGGCGGCAGAAACGGCGAGTCTAGCCAGTCATCCTGCCGCCGGTCCCGTTGGCGGCAGGCGCCACGGCAGACCGGGCCGGCGGCGTGAACTTCGTTGACAAGGACTCCTGATGGACATAGTTGAGGTTGATACCACCCAGGGCATCAAACCTGCCCTCATCACTTTGCTGCAAGACAGCGTCGCCAGCGGCGCCTCGGTGGGCTTCCTGCCGCCGCTGACCGAAGAGCAGGGGCTCGTCTATTGGCAGGGCATAGAGACGGAGCTGGCCGCGGGCAGCCGCCGGCTCTGGGTCGCTTTCCTGCAACACCAGCTGGTCGGTGCCCTCCAGCTCTCGCTGTGCACCAAGGCCAATGGCCGTCACCGCGCCGAGGTGGAAAAACTGATGGTGCACAGTCTGCACCGTGGCAAGGGGGTCGGCCGTGCCCTGATGGCCAGCATGGAGCAAGGGGCCAAAGAAGCCGGCCGCAGCCTGTTGGTGCTCGACACCAGGGTGGGCGATGCCGCCTCCCGCCTCTATCGCCAGCTCGGCTATCAGGAGGCGGGCCAGATCCCCGCCTTTGCCCGCAGTGCCGACGGCACCCTGGCAGCCACCCTCTTCTTCTACAAGCAGCTCTGAGCCGCGCACCGCCTTCGCTTCGCACGCCTCTACTCTGCATGCCTCTACTCTGTATGCCACCGTGCGCCCTCCCCATGGAGGGCGCGTTGCGTTACCCTCCTGCCCGCAAAAAAACAATCAAAATAGCATCAAGATTAATTTTGAATCTGCTATAGCCCCATTTGTATATGATTGTTCCTTCACCTCACGCCAGACGAGGCGTATGGTGTGGCAGAAAGACCCGTTTGCATACCAATCGGATGCCGCTCACTGCCTTGAGGAATACTGCATGCCTATCCTGCCTCGTACCGTCACCTCCCCCAAAAAGTTCATCATCGGCCACGATCTACTGCCCCAACTCCATGATCACGTAAAAGATTTCGGCGACAACGCCCTGCTTGTCAGCGACGAATTCATTCTGGAGAGGGTGCGGGAAGAGGCGCTCGCCGGCCTGCTACAGGCAGGCCTGAAGGGGACGGTCGAGAAGTTCAACTACGAATGCACCGACATCGAGATCCGCCGCCTGTGTGATCTGGCCGAACAACAGGGGGCCAATGTCATCGTCGGCATCGGCGGCGGCAAGACCCTGGACGTCGCCAAGGCGGTCGCCTTCTACCTACGCCGCCCGGTGGTGCTGTTTCCCACCATCGCCTCCACCGATGCCCCCTGCACTGCCCTCGCGGTGATCTACAACCCGGCGGGCGAGTTCGAGCGCTATCTGTTCCTGCCCCAGAACCCGGATGTGGTGATCGCCGACACCGCCATCATAGCGGCGGCCCCTGCCCGCTTCTTCGCCGCCGGTGTGGGCGATGCGCTCGCCACCTACTTCGAGGCCCGTGCCTGTTACCGGGCGGACGGTATCAATCTCGTGGGCAAGCGCCCCTCCCGCACCGGTCTCGGGCTGGCCCGGCTCTGCTACGAGCTGCTGGGGGAGAACATCGAGCTGGCGATGGACGCGGTGCGCCACCATGTCACTACCCCGGCGCTGGAGCAGACCATCGAAGCCACCATCTATCTGAGCGGCGTGGGCGCCGAAGCGGGCGGCCTGGCGGCGGCTCATGCGGTCAACAACGGCATGTCGGTGGTGGCGGATCTGCACCGGGCCCAGCACGGCGAGAAGGTGGTGTTTGGCCTGCTCACCCAGCTGGTACTCGAGCGCGCGCCCCAGGTCGAGCTGGACGAGGTGATGCGCATCATCCAGCTGGCCGGCCTGCCCATGACCCTGCAGGAGATGGGGCTGAGCCGTTTCGTGGAGAGCGAGTGGCGCCAGGTGGCCAAACTTGCCTGCGATCCCCTCGACACCATGGGCAACATGCCTATGAGCGTCAGCGAGCAGGATGTCTACCACGCCATGATCGCGGCCAACGCCATGGCCGAGCGCTACCGGGCCCGTCACCCACGCGCCTGATCAGCACTCAAGCAAAGCCGTGATCACAGCGACAAGGCCGGCCCCAGCGGCCGGCCTTGTCATTCCCTGCCCAACCTGCTGCAATGGCCCCTTTATCCTTGGGACAAGGAGTCACCATGATATTGGAAGTCGCCCATCTGCAGGTCATCCCCGATCAGGCTGCCGCCTTCGAGCAGGCATTCTCCCAGGCCCAGCGCATCATCAGCACCATGCCGGGCTACGGCGGACACCAGCTCCAGCGCTCGCTGACCGATCCCCACCGCTATCTGCTGCTGGTCCACTGGCAGCGCCTCGAAGATCACACCCAGGGCTTTCGTGGCTCACCCCAGTACCAGCAGTGGAAAGCCCTGCTCCATCACTTCTACGATCCCTTCCCCACGGTCGAGCACTACCAGCAGGTAGTATTCGATGAGGCAGAGCAGCGGGAACAGGGCAACGGCCAGATCTGAACCGGATGCCCGGCGTCAGGACCAAGGTGACGGCTGAGGCGGCATTGCCTCGCTCGGTGTGCAAGCAGATAAGTGGCGCAGCGGGGAGCTGGTAACTGATAGATGAGGAAGAGTGATCAGGGGGCCAAGCTGGGCGCGGATCATCCGCGCCCAGGCCCTCCCCCTGATGGCCAGATCAGGCCAACCGTTCGGCCCGCGCCTTGATCAGGGGGGTGGCAAAGGCCTCCTGGGCCGCGATCAGCTGCAACTCATAGGCATCGGCCTGCCAGGTGTGCAGCAGTACCGCATCCACCGCCGCATTGGTGCGCTCGAACGCGCTGACGGCATCGTAACCCGCCTGCAGATTGGCCAGCATCAGCGCACTGATGAGATCCCCCACGCCCACTGGCTGGCGGGCAAACTCGTAGAGCGGGCGGTCGATCAGATAATCCCCCTCGGGGGTGGCCAGCAGCATCTCGAAACGACCCGGCTCGCGAGCGGCACGTCCAAGATGCTTGACCAGCACCATCTTCACACCGCGTGCCAGCAGCTGATGGGCGGCGGCCCGCGTCTGCGCCAGATCGGTCAGATGGACGTCGCACAGGGTCTCCAGCTCCAGCAGATTGGGGGCCATGATGTCGGCCGCCGGCAGCGCCTGCTCGGTCAAGAAACGGGTCACGCCAGGGGCGACGATGCACCCTTTCTCCGGGTGGCCCATCACCGGATCGCAGAAATAGATGGCGGCAGGATTGGCTGCCTTGACCGCGGCCACCACCGCCAGGATCTCGTCCCCCTGCTCCGCCGAGCCCAGATAACCGCTCAGCACGGCGTCGCAGTGGGCCAGCACCTCGATATTCGAGAGCCCCTCGCACAGGGCGCTGATATGCCCTGCAGGCATCGCCATTCCTTGCCATCCGGCCGCATATTGGGTGTGGTTGGAGAACTGCACCGTGTTGATGGGCCATACCTCCATACCGAGACGGCGCATGGGAAACACGGCGGCGCTATTGCCGGCACAGCCGAACACCACGTGGGACTGGATAGAGAGAATGCGTTTCATCGACATCACCGCAGAGAAGAGTCAGGGGAAAGGCGCAATATATCGGATGAAGATATTGATCTTCCACCCTTGATCAGCACAAACCCTTATTTGGTCGGCAAAATCCTCGATGACGCTGGTTGCCATCGCCATCACCGGCCCCCTCTTTACTGACATGCCGCAGCTTGCAACCGCAAACATGGCCGACGTGGTCTGATAAAGTGAAACAAAGCTATTGCTTGATGGCATATGAGATTAATAAATGGGCTTTTGGTGCGCAGAGCCATGTGATGACGAGTAAACAAGCGGGTGCCTGTGGCAGCCCTGGCCCTCGGCCAGCAAGGCAGCAAGGCAGCAAGGCAGCAAGGCAGCAAGGCAGCAAGGCAGCAAGGCAGCAAGGCAGCAAGGCAGCAAGGCAGCAAGGCAGCAAGGCAGCAAGGCAGCAAGGCAATGTAGTGGAAGGAGGCAACGGCGTCGGTGCAAGTGAAGGTATCACCAGACAGCCAAAGGCCGGATCGGGCTGGTCGGCCCGATCCGGTTCATCAGGGACGAGCGAAGTGGTAGACCCAACCCTCGTCCAAAGCCATCTCCGCGGGCGGCGCCACCAGTGCCGGCAGCAGGGAGACGCTCCCCTTGGTGGCGTATTGCAGCGCCATCAGGGCGCAGATGGCGGCATCGTACCGATCGGTGCCTGCCGTCACATCGGCCGGCAGATGCGCCAGCAACTCCGCACGCACTGCCGATGCCTTGCCCCCCACCTTGGCAAGAGCGGGATAGACCTCCAGCACGGCGCGATCGGCCTGTGGTTGCTGCTTGGGCACCAGCTGCAAGTCGGCCAATCGGGGCAGCATGGCGAGCGCCAGGGTCGCGTTGTTGCCGAGCCTGTCGAAGGTGGCCGAGAGCGGCTTCTTGCCATATTGCCGGTGCAGCCAGCGCTCGCAGTCCCGATAGGCATAAAGGTTGTCTATCTCGCGCTGGGGCACGGCGCACTCGGTCGCCCTCCCCGCCAGCAGCTCGCCCAAGGCGCGAGGAAACGCCAGCGGCGCGTCGATCCCCAGCGCCAGCTGCGGGCAGGCCAGCACCTGCAGCAGGTGGATCTCGTCGTGCAGTGCCGGGCGCAGCAAGGCATCCAGATCCGGCGCGACCCGTGAGCTCAGTCGAAACAGGGGCGATACCCCAAACCAGTGCAGCCGCTGTTCACGCGCCTGCCACCCCACCACGGCCACCGCCTGGGCACTGCCCTGCCAGCCTCTTACGTCCCAGCCGATGCCGATGGCATCTATGTGTTCCATTGTCATGCCAGTGTCACCTCTGCACGCTATCAATGCAGCACAGGGTAATGGCTGGAGCCCCTAAAGCAAGGTTGGCGGCGCGGCTTAGAAGGATTTCTTGAAATTGATCAGCGGCAAGATGGGGAAAATCCCGTTCTCGGCGTAGTTGGCGAGGCCAATCTGCAGACCGTCCAAATGCTTGGTGGCGTTGATGAAGCCCAGCTGGAAGGTGGTGCGCTCGGCATAATTGACGAAGCCGACGTTGGCCAGGGCATTGCCCTTGGCGATGTTGACGGCCCCCCAGTTGAGGCCCTGCACATTGTTGGTCAGGTTGACGAAGCCAAGGTTGACGCCCTTGTCCTGACCCTCGTGCCAGTTGACCGCGTTGATCGCCACCCCGCCAAATTGGTGGCGTACCCGGCCGGCACCGAGGAAGATGCCAAGCTGCAGACCGGTGAATTGATCCACGTCGGAGAGGGCGAAGACCGGCAGATCGATCCCCTTCACCTGACCGGTGCGCCCATAGAGAACAGAGGCTCTGGCCCCCTCGACCTGATGGGACGCGGGCAGATTGACGCCGGGCAAGGAGAGCTGGACAGGGGTACTGGCGTGGGCAACGCCACCAAGGGCAGCAGCCCCCAGGGCAAGCAGCAGGCGAGCAGGTTTCATCGATGCATTCCTCAAGACTCAGGGAGTGGCGTCAGCCTACCAGCCCCGCGACCTGGGAACGAGACCCGACGGACGTGGCTGCGTCACCCCTCGTCTGAATCGGACCAATCAAACTGGACAGACCAGAATCAATATTTCGCCAAAAATTAACATTTATATTATTTACATCAAGCCTCATTTGATAACACAATGCCTAAACGTGCGTTTGAACAGAGCAAACGACACGTGACGACTTAAGGATGTAGTCGAACGGATGTAACCGAAGAATGGGCCCATCGGCCTTTTGCAATACCCTTCTGCCAACCACGGAGACACGCGATGAATATGGACGTAATCAAGACCTTTACCGAGCAGATGCAAGGCTTTGCCGCCCCCCTCACCCGTTATAACCAGCTGCTGGCCAGCAACATCGAACAGCTGACCCGGCTGCAGCTGGCCTCCGCCAACGCCTATGCCGAGCTGGGACTGAACCAGCTGCAGGCCGCCGGCAAGGTGCAGGATGCCCAGAGCCTGGCGGCCCTCGGCACCGTCCAGCTGGAGACCGCCAGCCAGCTCTCCCGCCAGATGCTGGACGACATCCAGAAGCTCAACACCCTCGGCCAGCAGTTCAAGGACGACCTCGACGCCCTGGCTGCCGACGGCATCAAAAAGAGCACGGGCAAGGCCTGATATCCCCCTGGCTGCCCGCGACGGGCAGCCACATCTCCCCATGCTCCGTCACGACAGGCTCGCCCTGCGCCGGGGATGGGTGAAGGAGAGAACATGAGCCAATCATCTTACGGCCCGCTGTTCGAGGCCCTGGCCCACTACAACGACAAGCTGCTGGACATGGCCAAGGCGCAGACCGAGCGCACGGCCCAAGCCCTGCTGCAGACCAATCTCGACGATCTCGGCCAGGTGCTGGAACAGGGTAGCCAGCAGCCCTGGCAACTGATCAATGCCCAGATGAACTGGTGGCAGGATCAGCTCAAGCTGATGCAGCACACCCTGCTAAAAAGCGCAGGCCAGCAGAGCGAACCGCTCATCGCCCCCGAGCGCAGCGATCGCCGCTTCAAGGCCGACGCCTGGAGCGAGCAGCCCATTTATGACTACCTCAAGCAATCCTATCTGCTGACCGCCAAGCACCTGCTGGCTTCGGTGGATGCCCTCGAGGGGGTGCCCCAGAAGAGCCGGGAGCGGCTGCGTTTCTTTACCCGCCAGTACATCAACGCCATGGCCCCCAGCAACTTTCTGGCCACCAACCCTGAGCTGCTCAAGCTGACCCTGGAGTCTGACGGCCAGAATCTGGTGCGCGGGCTGGCGCTGCTGGCCGAAGATCTCGAGCGCAGCGCCGATCAGCTCAACATCCGGCTGACCGACGAGTCCGCCTTCGAGCTGGGGCGGGATCTGGCGCTAACGCCGGGCCGGGTGGTGCAGCGCACCGAGCTGTATGAGCTCATTCAGTACAGCCCGACCACGGAAACGGTGGCCAGGACGCCGGTGCTGATCGTGCCACCCTTCATCAACAAGTACTACATCCTGGACATGCGGCCCCAGAACTCCCTGGTGGCCTGGCTGGTCGCCCAGGGCCAGACGGTGTTCATGATCTCCTGGCGCAACCCGGGTCCAGCCCAGGCCGACATCGATCTCGACGACTACGTAGTGGACGGTGTCATCGCCGCGCTGGATGGCGTGGAGGCGGCCACCGGCGAGCGGGAAGTGCACGGCATCGGCTACTGCATCGGCGGTACCGCCCTCTCCCTGGCCATGGGCTGGCTGGCTGCCAGACGCCAGAAGCAGCGGGTTCGCTCCGCCACCCTGTTCACCACCCTGCTCGACTTCTCCCAACCGGGAGAGCTTGGCATCTTTATCCACGAGCCCATCATTGCGGCGCTGGAAGCCCAGAACGAGGCCAAGGGCATCATGGACGGGCGCCAGCTGGCGGTCTCCTTCAGCCTGCTGCGGGAGAACAGCCTCTACTGGAATTACTACATCGACAGCTATCTCAAGGGGCAGAGCCCGGTGGCGTTCGATCTGCTGCACTGGAACAGCGACAGCACCAATGTGGCGGGCAAGACCCACAGCAGTCTGCTGCGCCGGCTCTATCTGGAGAACCAGCTGGTGAAGGGGGAGCTCAAGATCCGCCACACCCGCATCGATCTCGGCAAGGTGAAGACCCCGGTGCTGCTGGTCTCGGCCATGGACGATCACATCGCCCTCTGGCAAGGGACCTGGCAGGGCATGAAGCTGTTCGGTGGCGAGCAGCGCTTCATCCTGGCTGAATCGGGCCACATCGCCGGCATCGTCAATCCGCCGGACGCCAACAAGTACGGCTTCTGGCAGAACGACGCCGAGGCCGCCAGCCCGGAGGCGTGGCTCGCCGGCGCAAGCCACACCCCAGGCTCCTGGTGGCCGCAGATGGCAGCCTTCATCCAGAGCCGGGAAGAGGATCCCGCCCCCCTTCCCGCCCGCATCCCGAGTGAAGGGCTGGAAGCGGCCCCCGGCAGCTACGTCAAGGTACGGCTCAACCCGGTCTTTACCCAGACCCCCGAGGAGGAGCCAGCATGAGCACGCTTCCCTTCGAGGTGGGCCAAAAGGCCAGCCTGACCAACCGGTTCGGTGCGGCAGAGGTCGAGGCGTTTGCCGGGTTGTCGGAGGATTTCAATCCGCTGCACCTGGATCCCGCCTTCGCCGCCACCACGCCGTTCGAGCGCCCCATCGTGCACGGCATGCTGCTGGCAAGCCTCTTTTCGGGGCTGCTGGGCCAGCAACTGCCGGGCAAGGGCACCGTCTACCTCGGTCAGAGCCTCGCCTTCAAGCAGCCGGTGTTTGTGGGGGATGAGGTGACGGCAGAGGTGGAGATCATCGCCATGCGCAGCGACAAGCCCATCATCACCCTGGCCACCCGTATCCTGACGGCCACCGGCGCCATCGCCGTCAGCGGTGAAGCCGTGGTGAAGTTTGGCTGAAAAGGGGTTTGCCCCATGATCTCAGTCAGCCCGGCCACTGCCGGGCTGACTGCTATGGTGTGCGCCCCCAAAATGGTCTTGCAAGCCACAATTGCCTTCAGACAGGCGCCCTTGCCCTTTCCTTGACGGCCCGAACTGCCTAGAATAACCGCCCTGCTGTTTCAGCCATTCATCCACTAGAGGATTTCCCATGGAGACGTTTCTGCTCGAAGGCCACCCCTTCGTTGCCTTGTGCGACCTTATCAAACATCAGGGTTGGGCCGATTGTGGCGGTGCGGCCAAGGCGCTGGTCGCCGAAGGGCTGGTAGAGGTGGACGGTCAGGTCGAGACCCGCAAGCGCTGCAAGATCGTGGCCGAGCAAGTAGTCAACTTCAACGGCATGAAAGTGGTCGTGAAAGAAGGCGTCAACCCCGAGATCCTCTGACTCCCGACGCTCTGCCACGCAAATGCTACCCAGCACAGTGGCCGAGCAAGTGGTCAACTTCAACGGCATGAAAGTGGTCGTAAAAGAAGGCGTCAGCCCCGAGATCCTCTGATCTCGCTTGAATAAGGGCGCCGACGCGCCCTTTGGCATTCAGCTGGCCTTGATCGACAGGGTCAGTACGAAGCGCGCCATCGCCTCATCCCCGTTCAGTGAGGGACAAGTGGCCACCACCCGGATGGGGCGATTGATGCGCTGACCGCTGGCCAGCGACTCGTCGATCATGGCGTCGATCTCCTCCCCGGCCGCGCAGTCAAACTGCACATCCCCCTCGGGCCGTTTCAAAAACTCCCCCTGCACATCCTTGAAGGCGAAGTGCACCTTCTTGCGCCGCTGCCGCCCCTTCTCCATCACCAGCAGACCGCCCACCAGATCGGCGCCGGTCGCCAGCGCGCCGAAGTACATGCTGCCCAGGTGGTTGCGGGTGCGCCAACCGAGCGGGATGCGAATGCGCAGCGCCTTGGCACTCATCTCTTCGATGACGGGGGCACAAAATCCGATGACGGGGATATAGCGCCAGGCAAAAAGCCGCAGCGCCAGGTTGGCCTTCAAACGTTGCAAATCCATATGCGAACTGATCCGATGAGTTGATGTAAACAACATGTTGCCAGCATGGCTGGCGTTCGACAAGGATGCGGATCACGCTTGCCGTCATTTCCTCTCATCAAAAAAGAGGGAACCGCACCGGTTCCCTCTTTATTCCATCTTACTGGTTCACAGCAGATGCACTGGTCAGGCCCGCTTCTCTTCAAGCCAGGCGCCCTGGCTCTGCATCTCGAACAGCTGGGCATAATGGCCGCCCAGCGCCATCAGCTTGCCATGAGTACCCCGCTCGTTCACCTGACCGCGAGAGAGCAGCAGGATCTCGTCCGCATCGACGATGGTCGAGAGGCGGTGGGCGATGGCGATGGTGGTGCGACCGCGGCGCGCCGCCGCCAGCGCCGAAGAGAGGGCCAGCTCGGTCTGGGAGTCCACGCTGGCAGTCGCCTCATCCAGAATGAGGATGCGCGGATCCCCCACCAGGGCACGGGCAAAGGAGAGCAGCTGGCGCTGGCCGGCGGAGAGGTTCTTGCCCCCCTCCTCCATCAGGGTGTTCAAACCCTCCGGCAGGCTCAGCACGAACTCGGCCAGTTGCACCTCGGTCAGCGCCTGCCACAGGCGCGCCTCGTCAATGCCGTCGCGACCAAGGCGCAGGTTTTCCGCCAACGTCCCAACGAAGATGAAGGGATCCTGCTGGACCAGCCCGATGCTGCAACGCACCGCCGAGAGCGACAGGCTCGCCATCGGATGATCATCGAAGCGGATGAGGCCCTGATCCAGCGGGTAGAAGCCCATCAACAGGCTGATGATGGTGGACTTGCCGCTGCCAGTGTGACCCACCAGCGCCAGCATCTGGCCCGGTTTGGCGGTAAAGCTCACGTCGCGCAGCACCTGCTGCTCGCCATCATAGGAGAAGCTCACCCGCTCGAAGCTCACCTGTCCCTTGAGCTGGCGCATCTCGCCCTCGGTACTCTCGCGGGTTTCATCGAGCAGGGCAAAGACCCGCTCCCCGGCCACCATGGCCTGCTGCAACTGGTTGAGCTGGTTGGTCATCTCGATGAGCGGCTCGATCATCCGCCCCAGATAGCTGATGAAGGCGTAGAGCACCCCCACCTGGATGGCGCCTTCCGCACTCAGCCCCTCGCGGGCAAACAGCGCCAACAGGCCGATCAGCACCATCATGTAGAAGAGATCGATGAGCGGGCGTAGCAGGATGCCGTTGATCTTGAGGCTCTTGAGGCGCGCCGCCCAGTGCTGCTGATTCACCTCGGCAAAGGCGTTGGCGAAATGGCGCTCCTGCACCATGGCCTGAATGACCGGCATCCCCTGCAGCGATTCGTTGAGGCGGCTGTTGATGTCGGAGAGCAGGCTGCGGGTCGCCCGCACCACTGGCACGCTCAGTTTCTGATAAAGCCACATCACGCCGCCCACCGCCGGCAACAGACAGGCGCACACCAGCATCAGCCGCAGATCCAGCAGCGCCATGGAGATGAGGATGCCGCACAAGAGCACCACCTTCTGCACCAGCAGCCCAATCACCTGCACATAGAGGTTCATGATCGCCTCGGTGTCGTTGGTGATGCGCGAGATGAGCGAGCCGGAGC
Organism: Aeromonas sp. CD; assembly: GCF_033349375.1. Classification (NCBI taxonomy): domain Bacteria; kingdom Pseudomonadati; phylum Pseudomonadota; class Gammaproteobacteria; order Aeromonadales; family Aeromonadaceae; genus Aeromonas; species Aeromonas sp. CD. The sequence goes on along the minus strand of NZ_CP137631.1, from coordinate 2,248,090 downwards.
GATGCTGGTCAAAGTAGCTGGCCGGCAGCCGGATGGCGGTGGCGAACACCTGCTCGCGCAGCCGCTGCACCACCGCCTGGGCGATGCGGTTGAAGCGCAGGGATTGCAGGTAGAAACCAGCCGCAGACAAGACCTGCAGGCCGAGATAGCCGGCGGCGATGGCCGCGATGGCGGGCCACACCAGCTGGCGCGGCGCCAGGTAGTCGTCGATGAACAGCTTGATGAGCAAGGGACCGGCCACTTCGGCGCCGGTGGCCAGCAGCAGGCAGATCCCCGCCTGAATGAGCCAGCGCGGATAACGGGCACAGTACCCGAGCAGTCGTTTGATGGTCGGGTTCACAGGCGCTCCTCCACGTCTTGTTTCAGCCGCTGATGATGAGGCACCAGGCCGACATACCAGTACTCAGGCTCAGCGCCACACAGAATGAAGGTACTCTTGATGAGTGGGCTCACAGGCTCTCCTCCACGTCTTGCTCGAGACGCTGGTAACGCACCATATCCGCATACCAGCCGTTGTGGGCCATCAGGGCGCCGTGGCGACCCCGCTCACTGACATGGCCCTGATCCAGCACCAGGATCTCGTCGGCCTGCTCCACCGCCGTCATCCGGTGGCTGACCAGGATCAGGGTACGCTTGTGGGCCTTGAGGGCGTGCAGGATCTGCTGCTCGGTGTGGGCATCCACCGCAGAGAGGGCATCGTCGAGCACCAGGATGGGTGCCTCCAGCAGCAGGGCTCGGGCGATGGCGAGCCGCTGTTTCTGACCGCCGGAGAGGGTCACCCCCTTCTCCCCCACTTCGGTCTCATAGCCTTTGGGGAAACGGCTGATGTCGTCGTGCACGCAGGCGATGCGCGCCACCCGCTCAATCTCCTCCCGGCTGGCATCGGGGCGGCCGAGGGCGATGTTGGCGGCAATGGTGGTGGAGAAGAGAAACGGCTCCTGCGGCACATAGGCAAACTGACCGCGCAGCTCACCCAGCGCCAGCTGCGAGATGAGCACCTCCCCCATGCGGATCTCCCCCGCGGTGGGGTTGGCCAGTCGCATCAACAGCTTGAGCAGGGAACTCTTGCCCGCGCCGGTGCGCCCGACGATCCCCAGCATGCCGCCGGCTTGCAGGATGAAATCCACATTGCGCAGCAGGGTGCGCTGCTCGAGCTGGTAGCTGAGCGCCACGGCGCGCAGCGGAAAGGCCGAGGCCAGCGCCACCGGATGGGCCGGCTCTTCAATGTCGCTGCGCTCGCCGAGCAGGCTTTCGATCCGCGAATAGGCGGCGCTGCCACGCTCGATGATGTTGAACAACCAGGCGATGGCGAACATGGGCCAGATCAGCTGGCCGAGGTACATGGTGAAGCTGGTGAGCTCCCCCAGGGTCAACTCGTCACGCAGCACCAGGGCGCTGCCGCCGGCCACCGCCAGAAAGTAGGAGCAGCCGATGCAGAGGTAGATCACGGGATCGAACTTGGCATCGATGCGGGCCACCGCCATGTTGCAGGCGCCCGCCTCCCGGGTCAGCTCGGCAAAACCGTGATCTTCAAGCGACTCCACCGCATAGGACTTGAGCACCCGCACGCCGGAGAGGGCCTCCTGGGTCTTGTTGTTGAGCCGGGAGAAGGCTCCCTGTGCCGCCTTGAACTCCTTGTAGATCTGGGTACCGAAGCGGTTCATGAAAAACGCCATCACCGGCAACGGCAACAGGGAGAGCAGGGTCAGCTGCCAGGAGTACTGGCTGCACATGATGGAGAGCACCAGCACCCCGACGATGATGGAGTCCACCAGGGTCAGCACCCCTTCCCCGGCGGTCATCTCCACCGCCTGGATGTCGTTGGTGGCGTGGGCCATCAGATCGCCGGTACGGTGGCGCTGATAAAAGTCCGGACTCATGCGGGTGAAGTGGCTGAACAGCCGGTTGCGCAGCACATAGGCGAGCCGATAGGAGGCGCCAAACAGCATGACCCGCCACACGTAGCGCAGCAGATAGATGAGCAGGCCAAGACCAAACAGCCCGGCCAGATAGCCTGTCAGGGTTGCACTATCAAGGGACCCTTTGGCAATGCCATCCACCACCCAGCCCACCACCTTGGGCGGGATCACGGTCAACAGGGCCACCATCATCAACAGGGAGATGGCGATCAGGTAACGCCGCCACTGCTCCTTGAAGAACCAGCCCAGCCTTGCAAATACGCTCACGTAGATATCCTTTGTCGCGACCGGCCCAGGGCCGGCGCCCATCACGGGGAAACTCAATGCAATCGCCCCCGACTGGGGGCGATACGAAGGGGTCATGATAGCCTGAAGCAAGCGGCTTGAGAATTATTGCTATTTCACCTGTTACAACAAGCGATCATCACGCTGTCCGAAGCCTGCGTACGGTGTTTCATGCTGCTCCCCGGTGAGCAGGAAGTGGGACACCTCCTCCCGGGTCAGACTGAACACCTGTTGCAACTGCTCCAGATCCTGCTCGGTCAGCTCCTCCTGCTGGCGCAACCGCCACTCCAGCTCACCGGCCATGATCTGCAGACGGGAGGCGGAAATATTGGCGGAGACCCCCTTGAGGGTATGCAGCAACCGACAGGCGATATCGGGCTGCTGACGACGCAGGGCGGAGCGGATCTCCCACAGGTCGTCCTTGTGCTCCGACATGAACAGCTTGAACAGGATCTGCAGCGCCTCCTTGTCCTGCTCCAGCCGCCTGAGGGCATCCTCCAGATCCAGCACCCCCATCAGATCGGGCGGTTTCACCTCGAGCGGCACCCGCCGCTCGCCACTGGCACTCTTCACCCACTGCAGCAGGTTGTTGTAGAGATCGAGCTTGCTAACCGGCTTGGTGACATAGCCGTTCATGCCGACCCCGAGGCAACGCTCCCTGTCTCCCGGCATGGCGCTGGCGGTCAGGGCGATGATGGGTACATCGTGCTTGTCGACCATCTTGCGGATCTGGCGGGTGGCATCCAGCCCGTCGAGTACCGGCATCTGCAAGTCCATCAGGATCACGTCGAAGGGCTGCTCGGCCACCCGCTCGACCGCCTCCCGGCCGTTGCCCACCACGGTCACCAGGGCATCGACCCGGCGCAGGTATTCGATGATGAGCTGCTGGTTGACCCGGTTGTCCTCGGCCAGCAGTACCCGGATGCCTTGCAGCAGCTCGCGAAAATGCTGCTGATCCCCCTGCGCCTCGGCCTGACGGAACTGCTGATCGTGGGAGCTGCCGTTGAGCAGCTCGTCCACCTTGGCCAGCAGGGCATTTTCGGTCATCGGCTTGGGCAGGAAGTGGGTCAATCCCATGCTCTCCATCCGCCCATGCAGTCCCTCCTTGGCCCAGGCACTGGTCATCAGGATCGGCAGACGGCGCCACTGGCTGTGCTGATACATCTCGAGCGCCAGATCCAGACCGTCTTCCTGCCCCATACGCCAGTCCAGAATGGCCAGCCGGATATTCTGCCCCTCTTCCCGCAGCACCTGGCGGGCCCGGGAAAGGCTGTTGACCGCCATCACCCTGGCACCGGCCCGACCCAGGATATCCTTGGCCAGATCCAGCACCAGCTCGTTGTCATCCATCACCAGCACCAGCGGCTGATGTTCGAAGAAGACCCGCCGCCCGGAGACGCCATAGACAGCCTTGGTCATGGGGATCTCGAACTGGAAGACCGAGCCCGTTCCCGGCTTGCTCTGTACCGTGATCCGGCCCCCCATCAGTTCGACCAGACGCTGGGAGATGTTCAGACCCAGCCCGGAGCCGCCGTATTTGCGGGTATTGCCTGCCTCCAGCTGGGTGAAGGGCTGGAACAACTGGGCCTGTTTCTCCTCGGCGATGCCGATGCCGGTGTCACGCACACTGAAACGCACCTGCATGGGGTGCTGGTTGACCAGGGTGATGGCCACCTCCACCTCGCCCCGCTCGGTAAACTTGATGGCGTTGTTGACCAGATTGACCAGCACCTGGCCGAGGCGCAGCGGATCGCCGCGCAGAAAATCCGGCACGGCCGGAGACTTGTTGATGATGACCTCGACCTGCTTGCGCTCGGCCAGATCGGCAAACATGCCGGCCAGCGAGTCGATCTGCTCGCTCAGATCGAAGTCGATCTCCTCCAGGGTCAGCTTGCCGGACTCCACCTTGGTCAGATCCAGAATGTCGTTGATGAGCAGCAGCAGGGTGTCCGACGAGGATTTGATCTTGCTGAGGTAGTCCCGCTGCTGCTGATCCAGCTCGGTCTGCAGTGCCAGCGAGCTGAACCCGATGATGGCGTTCATAGGGGTGCGGATCTCGTGGCTCATGTTGGCCAGAAAGTCACTCTTGGCCTGGGCCAGCAAGCCAGTCTGGCGCGACAACTCGCTCAGCTTCTGGTTGCGCCGCCACAGGGTCACCGCCACCAGCCCGAAACAGAGCATGGCCCCCCCCAATACCATCAGATAGAAGCGGCTCTTGAGGGAGGAAGCCTGCTCCATCTTGCTCTGCTTCCAGAGTGACAGCCCCTCCAGTTCGTGCATGTCGATCACCTGGTTGCGCAGCACGTGGTACTCCACCACCTGATGGCTGACATCCTCGCTCAGCTGGGCCAATCCTGCTACTTCGGGATGGGCGGGATAGGCCGTCTTGAGGCGGCGCTGCAGGGCCTGCAGCCGCAGCTGCTCGCCCTTGTCCCAGCTGCGCTTGAGGTAGTGACTGAGCTGGGCCAGTTCGGTCAGGTCGATGGCAAGCGGAGAGTCTGCCGGCAAGGTGGCCAGCAAGCCGTTGAGCTGCTTTTGAAAAGGCTGCTCTATGTACTCGATCGCCATCTCCATGGAATAAAGCTTGGCCAAGTCGAGTAAATAGCTGTCGATGTCGTGCAACAGGGATTGGGAGTGGGGATTGTCGGCAGAATCGGGATCGTTGCGCACCTGGCGCACGAAACTGTCGAGGTTGCTCGACAACTGGTTGAGACGTTGCTGTACATTGCCGTCGTTGGCCTTCTCGCGGCCAAGCAGATAGACAGTGTCGGTATTGACCCGGTTGAGGATCAACTCTGCGGCAACGCTGAGCTCGGAGGCCTTCTGCTGCTGGCTGAGCAGCTGCCAGCAATAGCCGGAAAACGCCAGCAGCGATACGATGATCAGGCTAAGCACAACACGATTGACCCGTGTCACATTATTCATCCCGTCTCGATTCTCATGTCATGGCCACGCATCCACCGACATCATGTCGACACAGGATAACTGGCTGTGAAAGATAACTGACTACTATGTTACCGTTACTCTGCCCTGTCAGTGCAATAAGATGTTGCAGGGCTTATGCATACAGGAATCAATTATGTCATTTATCACTACCTATTGTAGCCATTGCTTCACCAGGAACCGCCTGCCTGAAGAAAAAATGGATTCAAATGCGAAATGCGGCCGCTGCAAGAGCGGGCTGTTCGTTACCACCCCGGTCAACGGCCAGGAGCAGCAGTTCGATACCCTGATCCAGTCGGATATCCCGGTCGTGGTCGACTTCTGGGCCAGCTGGTGCGGGCCATGCCTTCAATTTTCACCTGTTTTTCAACAAGTTGCCAGTGAACTTGAACCAAGACTCCGCTTCGTCAAGGTCGATACCGAGCAACAAGCCGCCATTGCGGCCCGTTACGCCATTCGCAGCATTCCCACCCTGATGGTCTTCAAGCAGGGCAAGATGGTGGCACAGCGCAGTGGCTCCCTTCCTCCCAGCATGTTCAAGGAGTGGTTGTACAGCTTCATCTAGGCCACAAATGATACCAATATGTTTAATTTGTGTTTATTTAATGTTTTCACTTTCCTTGACTCTGTGAGTCCCGGCATGCTTTGACCAGTTCCCCCTGTTTCAAACGGGGGGATGAATGTAATCTCGGCAACACAACAACAACCATAAATTAACCGAGAGAACAATATGCACACATCTGCAGTACCCTCCACTACCCCATCACGCTGGCTGGACATCAAATCCGGGATCGTCATCCTGGATGTGTTGCTGCTCTGTGCCATGCTGGCCTGGCTCCCCTTTGACCCCAGCGTCAACAAGGGGCTGGGGATCCTGGTCTTCATCGCCATCCTCTGGCTGACTGAAGCAGTCAACATCACCATCACGGCCCTCTCCATCCCGGTACTTGCCACCCTGCTCGGGGTCTTTGACATGAGCAAGTCGCTGACGGACTTCGCCAACCCGGTGCTGTTTCTGTTCTTCGGCGGCTTTGCACTGGCCGCCGCACTCTCCAAACAGGGGCTGGATACCCAGATCGCCGCCAAGGTGATGCAGCTTGCCAGAGGCCACCTCGGCTGGGCCGCCATCGTGCTCTTCACCATCACGGCCGCCCTCTCCATGTGGATCAGCAACACCGCCACTGCCGCCATGATGATGCCGCTGGCCCTCGGCATGCTGAAAGGTCTCGACGCCCACAAGGAGCGCCGTACCCTGGTCTTCGTCCTGCTGGGGGTCGCCTACAGCGCCAGCATCGGCGGCATCGGCACCCTGGTCGGCAGCCCGCCCAACGCCATCGCCGCCGCCCAGATGGGGCTGGGTTTCACCGACTGGATGAAGTTCGGCATCCCGGTGGTGCTCATCTTCATGCCAGTGGGCATTGGCCTGCTTTATATGGTGACCCGTCCCAATCTCTCCCATCAGGTCAGCACCGAGCAGGTCACCATCCAGTGGACCGGTCAACGCAAGATCACCCTGCTCATCTTCCTGACCACAGTACTGCTGTGGATCGGCTCCCAGCCCATCGCCAAGGCACTGGGAGGCATTCCCCAGTTCGATACCCTGATCGCCATGGGCGCCATCGTGGCTATTGCCATCAGCCGGGTGGCCAGCTGGGACGACATCAACCAGAACACCGACTGGGGTGTGCTGATGCTGTTTGGTGGTGGCCTCACCTTAAGCGCCATCCTCAAACAGACCGGGGCCAACGCCTTCCTGGCGGAGCACCTCTCCAACGGTCTGGCCACCATGCCGATCTTCATCATCCTGCTCTGTCTGGCCGCGTTCGTGGTGTTCCTGACCGAGCTGGTCTCCAACACCGCCACCGCCGCCCTGCTGGTGCCGCTGTTTGCCGGGGTTGCCCAGGCGCTGGGGGTATCACCCATCGTCGTCTCCGTGCTGATCGCCGTTGGTGCCTCCTGCGCCTTCATGCTGCCGGTGGCCACCCCGCCCAACGCCATCGTGTTCGCCAGCGGTCATATCAAACAGCGTGAGATGATGCGGGCCGGCCTGGTGCTGAACCTGGTCTTCACCGTCATTCTGACCCTGCTCGCCTACTTCATGGGTGACATACTGCACTGATATGCCGAGTACCAAGGCCCCTGACGGGGCCTTTTTATTGCCTCTTCTGTATGCAGTCTCGGCCAGACGGCTCCCCTGCTCATCCGTTCACCACCTGTGAACAACCACAGTTCTCAGCTAAAAGAGTCGTATGGTGATGGTTCTGGTTTGACGTTTCCCTCTGGGCTCTCTTTTCCGCGCAGCCTCCCACCAACACGCCCACGCAAAATAAAAAACCCCCGCATGGCGGGGGTTTGCTGGTTTACCGTCTGGTCAGCCGATGCTGCAGGGTTTCAATTGCCAGATGCGATCCACATAGTCCTGGATGGAACGATCGGAGTTGAACTTGCCCATAGTGGCCGAGTTGATGATGGCCTTCTTCGCCCACAGGGCCGGATCCCGATACCAGGTATCGATCAGTTTGTGGGCTTCCGAGTAGGAGGCGAAATCGGCCAGGGTCAGGTAGGGATCCCCCCCTTCCAGCAAGGAGCGCTTGATGGAGGAGAGCTCGCCCGGACGACCCGGCGTGAAGTAGTCGGTATCAAACCAGTCCAGCACGGCCTTGAGCTCGGAGTTGGCATAGTAGAAGTCGTACGGGTTGTAGCCGCGGCCCTTCAATGCCTTCACCTCGTCCACGTTCAGGCCGAAGATGGCGCAGTTCTCGGCTCCCGCCTCTTCGGCGATCTCGATATTGGCGCCGTCCAGCGTGCCGATGGTGATGGCACCGTTGAGCGCCATCTTCATGTTGCCGGTACCGGAGGCCTCATAGCCGGCGGTGGAGATCTGTTCGGAGACATCAGCCGCCGGGATCAGCTTCTCGGCCAGGCTGACGCGGTAGTTCGGCATGAACACCACTTTCAGCTTGCCCTGGATGCGAGCATCGTTGTTGACCCGCTCCGCCAGCTTGTTGATGGCGTAGATGATGTCTTTGGCCAACTTGTAACCAGGCGCCGCCTTGGAGCCGAAGATGAACACCCGCGGGTGCATGTCATAGTCAGGGTTGGCCAGCAGGCGACGGTAGAGCGCCATGATATGGATGAGGTTCAGCTGTTGACGCTTGTACTCGTGCAGACGCTTGATCTGGACGTCGAAGATCGCCTCCGAGCTCACCTCGATGCCGGTTTCGGCCTTGATCACCTTGACCAGCTTCTCCTTGTTGTGGCGCTTGATGGTCATGAACTGCTGCTGGAACGCCTTGTCGTCGGCAAACTTGACCACGTTGCGCAGCTTGTCGAGCTGCAGCGGCCACTCTTTGCCCACCACCTCGTTGTAGAGTTCGGCCAGTTCCGGGTTGCAAGCCAGCAGCCAGCGGCGCGGGGTCACCCCGTTGGTGACGTTGCACATCTTCTGGGGCCACAGCTCGGCATACTCGGGGAAGAGATCTTCCTTCACCAGCTTGGAGTGGATCTCGGCCACACCGTTGACCTTGGAGGAGCCGATGACGCACAGGTTGCCCATGCGCACCTTGCGCACATCCCCCTCTTCGATGATGGAGAGCTTGGCCTTGATGGCGTCGTTACCCGGCCACTTGGGCTCCACCAGCTCGCTCAGGAAGCGGGCGTTGATCTCGTAGATCACCTCAAGATGACGGGGCAGCACCTTCTCGAACAGACTGACCGACCACTTCTCCAGCGCTTCCGGCAGCAGGGTGTGGTTGGTGTAGGAGAAGACCTGATAGCTGATGGCCCAGGCCGCGTCCCAGGTCAGCCCTTCTTCGTCCACCAGCACCCGCATCAGTTCAGGGATGGCCACGGTGGGGTGGGTATCGTTGAGCTGGATGGCAATCTGGGCGGCAAAGTTGCTGAAGTCGGCGCCATGCACCCGCTTGTAGCGACGCATGATGTCCTTGATGGAGCAGGCACAGAAGAAGTACTGCTGGATCAGGCGCAGCTCTTTGCCCGCATCGGTCTCATCGTTCGGATAGAGCACCTTGGAGATGGTCTCGGCCTGGGCTTTCTCCGCCTGGGAATCGATATAGCCACCGGCGTTGAACACGTCCCAGTCAAAGAACTCGGAGGCGCGGGATTCCCACAGGCGCAGGATGTTGACGGTATGACCACCAAAACCGACCACCGGGATATCCCAAGGCACCCCTTTGATCTTGCGGCCGGCGTGCCACACCTTCTTGAGGCCACCGTTGTCACCAAAGACGGTCTCGACATAGCCGTAGAGCGGGATCTCCTGCACGGATTCCGGGCGGCAGATCTCCCAGGGGTTGCCATATTCACGCCAGGAGTCGGGGCGCTCAATCTGGCGACCATCCTGAATTTCCTGACGGAACAAGCCGTGCTCGTAGTGGATACCATAACCGACCGCCGGGTAGTTCAGGGTCGCCAGGGAATCGATGAAGCAGGCGGCCAGACGGCCCAGACCGCCGTTACCGAGCGCCATGTCGGGCTCTTGTTCACACAGATCGGTCAGCTCCAGACCGAGTTCACCCAGCGCCTCTTCGCAAACTTTGTATAGAGAGAGGTTGTGCAGGTTGTTGGAGGTCAAACGCCCCATCAGGAATTCAGCAGAGAGATAGTGAATCGCACGAGTATCTTTCTTGAAGTGAGTCTGCTGAGTACGGGTCAGGCGCTCGTACACCTGTTCGTTGACGGCGGCTGCGGTCGCTTTCCACCACGCTTCTGGCGAGGCTTTCTGTTCGCTTGTACCCAAGGTAGAACGCAGGTGACGCACGATACTCGCCTTGAGCTGATCTTTATCCAGTTGGAGATCCTGGTCTGTCTTCTTCTTGGTAGCCATAAACCATTTCCTTCGTTACAGAATAATAAATTGTTATCCCATTAGGGACCGGCGCTGTTGTTATCTCAGAATATGTTCCGGCGTGGGCATACTAGCTAAAGCCGCTGGTTTAAAAGTTAACGCAAGTCACACTTTAACGCATAAAAATGACAGTTCAAGCTTGAAAACCCTTTCCTGAAACCTGCCATTATGAATCTTTAATTTCATTAAAAATCATACAGTTAGTCTCGGCATGAAAATATAAATACGTGAATAGGTTTTCAATGATTGCCAAGCGCTGAAAATCCTTGAAAATAACTGAAAATTCAGCGCACATTGAAAACGATTTCAATGTGCGCTGTTCATGAGAAACAAAGGCCAAGACTGTGCGGTTGATTTCTGCGGGTCAGCCATGAGCCTTGAACTGGTTGCTCATGGGGTCATAGTGATAGCCTATCTGCAATAAGCGGGTAGCCAGCTGATCTTCCGTCATGTCGTAGTAGGCCAACAACTCCTCCAGCCCGTCACACTCCAGCCGCAGCTTCTCGTTGATGATCCCGAGCAGGATATTGGCATCCAGTCGTTGCAAGGTGCTGACGTCCATCTCATCTCTCCTCTGTGCAAGACATACTGTATAACCATGGGCGCCCCCTCCTACTTTGTCCATAGGCTAAAAAACACCCACCGCCAACATCAAATAAATAATCTTTATAATCAATACCATAGATTCAACCACTGCCAATTCGATCACATTTTAGAGCACAAATGGCTTGTCACTGGCATCAACAGCAACTACTGTATGCGCATACAGCATGGTTATTCATACAGGACAAACATATGAGCCAGCCCATGAGTCAGTACCCGATCACCACCTCAGCCGGTATGAGCAATCCCTGGCCCACCCGGCATCAAGGCAACATGGATGATGAGCGTTATAGCGCAACGATTGCCCATGAAGCCCCGCTGCTTGATGAGCTGGTGAGACTGAGCCATGGCAATACCGGCTGGATCCTGTTGATTGCGCCACCCGGCCTGCCAGTAGCCAAACAGTTGCAGGCACAAGGGATCAATCCCGCTAGAGTATTGGTGCTGCACAGCCCCAAGATCAAAAACTGGCAGCGTACGCTGGAACAGAGTCTGGGCAACGGCCGCTGCGCCGCCGTGCTGACCTGGCTGCCGGAACAGGTCATGCTGGATCGCGCCAAGTTGAGCAAGTTGGGACAACGCTGCGGGGTTCTGACCCGTTTCTTCGAACCGGCCGCATCCTCTCCCGTCCACAGTGGTTCACTGTTCTATGGCGGGCAGGATGTCTATCTCAACCACTGACAGGTGCCAAGAGTGCGAGGAGACGCCTTGCAGGATTGACTACTGAGTTGAACAGGCTTTTCGTTGGGCACTGAACAGCCCAGCAATCACTCAGTGACAAAAGCCTTGCAACCATCAGACAACAGCGGCAAGTGCCTGCCGACAGACGGAAGTGGAAGCCGGCATTGAAAGCAAGGCGCAGAGTTCCTCACACCGAGCACAGTTGGCAGTTGGCAGTTGGCAGTTGGCAGTTGGCAGTTGGCAGTTGGCAGTTGGCAGTTGGCAGTTGGCAGTTGGCAGTTGGCAATCATGCAACTGCACGCAGGCCAAAAGAGAAGGCAACCCTGAGGTCGCCTTCGTTCTGTCTGTTATGATGGCAGCGGTATCACGGCTACATTCATGACGGTCACGCGCAGCTTCTGTTTACGCTGAGCCTCGAGACAAGTCTCAAGATCGTGAGTGAACAGCTATCAAACTGCTTTCGCTCACGCCAGTTTGCCGTCGAGCTCGGCAATCTTGGCAGACCAGTAAGCCGGGCCTGTCTCATGGATATTGTTGCCCTGAGAGTCGACCGCCACGGTCACCGGCATGTCTTCCACCTCGAACTCATAGATGGCTTCCATACCCAGGTCGGCAAAGGCCACTACCCGCGCCTTCTTGATGGCCTTGGCCACCAGATAGGCGGCGCCGCCGACGGCCATCAGATAGACGGCCTGGTGCTGTTTGATGCTCTCGACCGTCTTGGGGCCTCGCTCGGATTTACCGATCATGCCGATGAGGCCGGTTTCTCCCAGCATCATGTCGGTGAACTTGTCCATCCGGGTGGAGGTGGTCGGGCCGGCCGGGCCGACCACTTCGTCACGCACGGCATCGACCGGGCCGACGTAATAGATGAAGCGGTTGGTGAAGTCGACTCCTTCCGGCAGCCCCTCACCTTTTTTCAGCATGTCGGCAATGCGTTTGTGAGCGGCATCGCGACCGGTCAGGATCTTGCCGGAGAGCAACACGGTATCCCCGCTCTTCCAGCTGGCAAGCTCTGCCTTGGTGATGCCGTCGACATTGACACGGCGCACATTGCCGCCGGCCGAGCGGGTGATCTCCGGCCAATCTTCCAGCTTCGGCGGAGTCAGCTCGGCCGGACCGGAGCCATCCAGTTCGAAGTGCACGTGACGGGTCGCCGCGCAGTTGGGGATCATCACCACCGGCTTGGAGGCCGCGTGGGTCGGCGCAGATTTCACCTTCACATCCAGCACGGTAGTAAGACCGCCGAGCCCCTGGGCACCGATCCCCAGCTTGTTGACCTTGTCGTAGAGCTCGACCCGCAGCTTCTCTTCGGTGGTCTCCGGACCACGGGCGATCAGCTCCTGGATGTCGATATGCTCCATCAGGGCCTCTTTGGCCAGTACAGCCGCCTTCTCGGCGGTACCGCCGATGCCGATCCCCAGCATGCCCGGTGGACACCAGCCGGCGCCCATGGTCGGCACGGTTTTGAGCACCCACTCGACCACGTCGTCGGAGGGGTTGAGCATCACCATCTTGGACTTGTTCTCGGAGCCGCCGCCCTTGGCCGCAATGCTCACTTCCACCTTGTCACCCGGGATCATGTCGATGTGCACCACGGCCGGGGCGTTGTCCTTGGTGTTCTTGCGGCTGCCGGCGGGGTCGGCCAGCACGGAGGCGCGCAGCGGGTTGTCCGGATTGGTGTAGGCACGGCGGGTGCCCTCGTCCACCATCTCCTGCACCGTCATGTCGCTGTCCCACTGCACCTGCATGCCGATCTTGACGAAGCAGGTGACGATGCCGGTATCCTGACACAGGGGGCGATGCCCTTCGGCAGACATGCGGGAGTTGATCAGGATCTGGGCCAGAGCGTCCTTGGCGGCCGGGTTGATCTCGCGGTCATAGGCAGCCTTGGCGGCCTGCACGAAATCGAGGGGGTGGTAGTAGGAGATGTACTGCAGGGCGTCGGCAATGGAATCGATAAAATCCTGTTTTTTAATGATGCTCATATCATCCTCACTGGTCCTTGTCTCCGGCTCGATGCAGAGCAAGGGCTTCCATATGAGCCGTGCTTCGGTGGGGTGGTGCCAGGCGACTTGCCTGTCGGCCCGATAAGACAACGGCGTGTTTTTTCTAAAAATTCCGGCGGCTATGATACGCTTGCCACCCCCGTACCGGCTAGGGAGCAGGCTGTAAACTGTTGCCTGTGTAACAAAAAATGAAACCAACGCTGCATATCCACCATTTTGATCACCAGACGGCGCTCCATGCCCTGTTCGCACGCCTTCATCATCTGCCCTGGGCCATGTTGCTGGAATCCGCCGGCCCGCTGGGAGCGGACAACGGCTTTGACATCATCACCGCCGATCCGCTGGCCACTTTGCAGACCGAGGGAGCGCTGACCCGCATCGCGCAGGGAGATCAGCACGAATCCCGTGAAGATGATCCGTTGACGCTGCTGGCCCAACGCCAACACGCCCTGCTGGGAGAGGTCATCAGTCAAGCGACGCCCCTGCCTTTCATCGGCGGTGCACTCGGCCTGTTTGGCTATGATCTGGGCCGCCGTTTCGAGCGTCTGCCGAGCCTGGCCGCCCGTGACGTGACCATCCCGGACATGGCGGTCGGCATCTATGACTGGGCCCTGCTGCGGGACGTGGCGACGGGTCAGTGGCAGCTGGTGCACTGGGGCGATGAGGCCGGCCTTGCCCGCCGCCTGCAGTGGCTTGAAGCGCAGCAGGCTACCGCCACTGAGCCCTTTGCTTTGCAGGGACGATGGCAGAGCAACATGAGCCGCGCGCAATACGGTGACAAGTTTGCCAAGGTCCAGGCCTATCTGGCCGCCGGGGACTGCTATCAGATCAACCTGACCCAGCGCTTCAGCGCGCCCTATCGGGGCGACGAGTGGCAGGCCTATCAGGCGCTGTCACAAGCCAACCGAGCCCCCTTCTCGGCCTTCCTGCGCTTGCCGAAAGGGGCCATTTTGAGCCTCTCCCCCGAGCGTTTCCTGTTGCTCGACCAGCGCCATATCGAGACCAAGCCCATCAAGGGCACCCGCCCGCGACTGGCCGACCCAGCGCAAGATCAGGCCAGTGCCCTCGAGCTGGCTGGCGCCGACAAAGACAGATCGGAGAATTTGATGATCGTGGATCTGCTGCGCAACGACATCGGCCGGGTGAGTCGGCCCGGCTCGGTCAGCGTGCCCAGCCTGTTTGCGGTAGAGTCTTTTCCGGCAGTGCATCACCTGGTATCCACCATCCACGGCGAGCTGGACGTCCGGTGGCAGGCGGTGGACCTGCTGCGCGCCTGTTTCCCCGGCGGCTCCATCACCGGCGCCCCCAAGATCCGGGCCATGGAGATCATCGAAGAGCTGGAGCCCCAGCGGCGCAACGCCTACTGCGGCAGCATCGGTTATCTGAGCCAGCATGGCCGGATGGATACCAGCATCTGCATCCGCACCCTGATCGCCGCACAGGGACAGCTCCACTGCTGGGCCGGTGGCGGCGTCATTGCCGACTCCGACGTGGACGACGAATATCAGGAAACTTATGACAAGGTGGCCCGCATTCTGCCGCTGCTGGACACACTGCGTTGAAAACCTGACAAAATGGATCACAGCAACTGGAGCGAAGAAGAATCGAGATGGAACGTGCCGAACTGCTGACCCGCTTTTTATTGCAACGCCCCGCCCCCGCCCACCGGCTGACGGTGGCCGGGCTCAAGCCCGCCGCCGTGCTGCTGCCGCTGGTCGAGCGGGCCGACGGCCTGCAACTGCTGCTGACCCGGCGCAGCCCGCACCTGCGCCACCACGCAGGGCAGATAAGCTTCCCTGGCGGCAGGCAGGATCCAGACGACCGGGACTTGATCCACACAGCGCTGCGGGAAACCCAGGAAGAGCTCGGCATCGTCCCTACCCAGATAGAGGTGCTGGGCACCCTCACGCCCCTCAACACCGTCTCCCAATACGACGTGCTGCCGGTGCTGGGGCTGGTCACGGCCGACTATCAGCTCACCCTGAGCCGGGACGAGGTCGACCAGGCTTTTGAGGTGCCGCTCAACCACCTGCTGGATCCACGCCACCATATCGCGCTCACCATTCCCAGAGCCGATCACCTGCACACCATCTACTGGATCCCCTGGCAGCACCACTTCATCTGGGGCGCCACCGCCAGCATGATCCGCCAGCTCTCTCGGCAACTTGCCATATAACATTTCGCCTACAAAACGTTGTGCAACATTCGCGCATTAACATTAAACTCACGTAGGCTTTTATAAAAAATAATTGATTAATTCTTCTTTCGATCACATTTCCACAAAAGAATGCGGGTTTGAGCCCCATAAAGGTGAATTTGATCAACATTTTTGATTAAAAAAACCGTATCCTTGCGCCGATTCAATAAAAACCACAATTCGGGGTGAGACACATGTCTAATACTGTCACCGGCGCACAGGACGTTGCGACCTCACAGGAGCAAGGAACCCGCTCCATCCAATCGCGTGGTTGGACCAAGCAAGACACCAGCTGGGTGATCAGCCTGTTCGGTACCGCCGTCGGCGCCGGCATTCTGTTTTTGCCCATCAACGCCGGCATGGGTGGCTTCTGGCCACTGGTGGTGATGGCGCTGCTGGTCGGCCCCATGACCTACCTGGCCCACCGCGGCCTCGCCCGCTTCGTACTCTCCTCCAGCAGACCCGACGCCGACATCACGGAAGTGGTGGAAGAGCACTTCGGCGTGGGTGCCGGCAAATTAATCACCCTGCTCTACTTCTTCGCCATCTACCCCATAGTGCTGATCTACGGGGTGGGCATCACCAACACGGTTGAGAGCTTCATGGTCAACCAGTTGCAGATGACGGCCCCCCCGCGCTGGATCCTCTCCATCGTGCTGATCATGGGCATGATGTCGGTGATGCTGGCCGGTGAAAAACTGATGCTGAAGGTGACCGAGTTCCTGGTCTACCCGCTCATCGCCATCCTGGTGGGGATCTCCTTCTACCTGATCCCGGACTGGACCGGCGCGGCCCTCTCCCAGATGCCGTCCGGCAAGGACTTTGCCATCACCCTGTGGCTGACCATTCCGGTGCTGGTGTTCTCCTTCAACCACAGCCCGGCCATCTCCAGCTTCTCGCTGGCCCAGCGCCGCGATCACGGCGAGCACGCGGTCGAGAAGTCTGACGCCATCCTCAAGCGCACCGCCACCATCCTGCTCGGTTTCGTGATGTTCTTCGTCTTCTCCTGCGTGATGAGCCTGACCCCGGCACAGCTGGCAGAAGCCAAGTCCCAGAACATCGCCGTGCTCTCCTACCTGGCCAACCAGCACGCCAGCCCCATCATCTCCTACTTCGGCCCGCTGGTAGCGTTCGTGGCCATCGTCTCCTCCTTCTTCGGCCACTACCTGGGTGCCCGCGAAGGCCTGAAGGGGATGATCGTCCAGAACCTGCGCAAGTCCGGCAAGGAGCCGAACCACACGAAGGTCGAGATGTTCATCATCGCCTTCTTCATCCTGACCCTGTGGGGCACCGCGGTGATCAACCCCTCCATCCTCGGCATGATCGAGTCGATGGGCGGCCCCATCATCGCCACCATCCTGTTCATCATGCCGATGTACGCCATCAAGCGCGTGCCGGCCATGGCAAAGTATCAGGGCCATATCAGCAACGTCTTCGTAGCTGTGATGGGGATGACGGCCATCTCCGCCATCCTCTACCAACTGCTCGGCTGACACTCGGCCATACCAGCAAAAATGCCAGCCGGGTAACCGGCTGGCATTTTTTTATGGCGCCAACAGCAGCGGATGCTGGCTCTCCGACAGGCGAGCATGCACAGGCATGTTGGCCGACGCGCCACTCGCATAACATCGTCCAAGCTCCCCATCCCGACGATTCCCCCGTCTTCTCTCGTCATCCTCCCTTCAACGGCAACCGACAATGGCTGACCCATGGCCCATGCAGCCTTATACAAGCCGGTGCTACACAGCCTGCCTGACCATGCGTTCATCCGGGCTCTTGATGCGCCCACTGCATCAACTTCATCCGGCCCCCTCATCTCCTGCAGATGCGGACCGGACCAGCCCCCAGACCGCCAGACAATAAAAAACGCCCTCGAATGAGGGCGTTTTCAGTGCGGTGAAGGCGGTGCTATCAGGCTTCGCTGTTGGGCACCGGCGCGGCATCCAGCAGGGTTTCATCTTCGGCCATGCAGGCCGCGGCGGTGAACAGCACGTCGGTGGAGCTGTTCAGGGCAGTCTCTGCAGAATCCTGCAGTACCCCGATGATGAAGCCCACGGCTACCACCTGCATGGCGATGTCGTTGCTGATGCCAAACAGGCTGCACGCCAGCGGGATCAGCAGAAGAGAGCCGCCGGCCACACCGGACGCGCCACAGGCGCTGATGGTGGCAACCACGGAGAGCAGAATGGCGGTGGCCAGATCCACTTCCATCCCCAGGGTGTGTACCGCCGCCATGGAGAGCACTGTGATGGTGATGGCGGCACCGGCCATATTGATGGTGGCACCCAGCGGGATGGAGACCGCATAGGTGTCTTCCGGCAGGCGCAGCTTCTCGGCCAGTGCCATGTTGACCGGGATGTTGGCGGCAGAGCTGCGGGTAAAGAAGGCTGTCACGCCGCTCTCTTTCAGGCAGGTCAGCACCAGCGGATAGGGGTTGCGCTTGATCTTCCAGAACACGATCAACGGGTTGACCACGAAGGCGATGAACAGCATGCAGCCAATCAGCACCACCAGCAGTTGGGCATAGCCGAACAGGGCGTCAAAACCGGTTTCCGCCAGGGTGGAGGCAACCAGGCCCAGAATACCGAGCGGCGCGCAGCGGATCACCGCTTTCACGATGGTGGAGACTCCGTGGGACAGGTCGGTGATCACCGCCTTGGTCCCCTCGCTGGCGTGGCGCATGGCGATGCCAAGGCCGATGGCCCAGGCCAGAATGCCGATGTAGTTGGCATCCAGCAGCGCCTTGACCGGGTTGGTCACCACGTTGAACAACAGGGTCTGCAGTACCTCGGTGATCCCGCCCGGCGGGGTGATCTCGGCACTGTTGGCCACCAGATGCAGGTTGGAGGGGAACAGGAAGCTGGCCACGACGGCGACCGCAGCAGCCAGGAAGGTCCCCAGCAGATAGAGCAGCAGGATCGGTTTCATGTTGGTCTTCTGGCCCTGCTTGTGGCCGATGATCGCCGCCATGACCAGTACAAAGACCAGCAGCGGGGCGACCGCCTTCAGGGCGCCGACGAACAGGCTGCCGAGCAGACCCGCCGTTTTGGCCCATTCCGGCATGAACATGGCAAGGAGGATACCGAAGACCAGACCGACCAGGATCTGGCTAACCAGGCTGGTACTGTTGACCAGTCTCATGAGGGGGTGTTGTTGTGTCATCAAATAGTCCCTGAGCACCGAAGTGCGTGAATCATTAGTCCTGTTGGCAACCGCTACGCCAGGCGACACCCATGTCACGGCTGGCGTCATCTGCCCCGGCAAGCCTTCTGTTGAGCCTGTCCGGTAACACACGGGATTGCGGACAAGGAATATCCCATCTGCAACCGCTTTTTTCCATATAATCACTGAAAAATATCCGGTTTACCTCACAAAAAAACCACAACAATGCGATAACACAATATCAACAGCATTCAAATGGATGCCGTTTTCCCTCGCTTGGCCATCCAGACACTCCCCGGCGGTGGTATCATGACGGTTTTTGCGCTGGAGCCCTGCCATGATCTCATCCCTGTTGACCCGTCACTTCGGCTTCGATCGGTTAAGACCGGGACAGGAGGCGGTGATCAGCCGATTACTGGCCGGCCAGAGTGCCGCCGCCATCTTCCCCACCGGCTCCGGCAAGTCCCTCTGTTATCAGTTGCCGGCGCTTGCTCTGCCCCATCTGACCCTGGTGATCTCGCCGCTGATCGCGCTGATGCATGATCAGCTCGCCTTCCTTCGCAGCAAAGGGATCGCCGCCGCGACCCTCGACTCGAGCCTGACCCCGGAAGAGAGCCGCCGGGTGATGCAGCAGGCCAGCGATGGCCAGCTCAAGATCCTGATGATCTCGGTAGAGCGGCTCAAAAACGAACGCTTTCGCCGTTTCATCCAGCAGGTGCCGCTGTCGATGCTGGTGGTGGACGAAGCCCACTGCATTTCGGAGTGGGGCCACAACTTTCGCCCCGATTATCTCAAGCTGCCGGATTACCGCCGTGAATTGCAGATCCCGCAGGTGTTGCTGCTGACGGCCACCGCCACCCCGGCGGTCATGGCCGACATGCAGGCCAAATTCGAGATCGAGGATGAGGGGCTCGTCGTCACCGGCTTTTATCGCGCCAACCTGGACTTGGCCGTGGTACCGCTGCCTGACGAGGCTCGCGATGGTTGGCTGCATGCCGAGCTGGATCGTGACCCCGCCGCACCGACCATCATCTATGTCACCCTGCAGCACACCGCAGAGCAGTGCGCCGCCCGCTTGCAACAAGCCGGGATCAGGGCACGCGCCTATCACGCCGGGCTCGATGCCACCCTGCGCAGCCAGATCCAGCACGACTTCATGGCCGGCAAGCTGGACTGCATCGTGGCGACCATCGCCTTCGGCATGGGGATCGACAAGGCCGACATTCGCCGGGTGATCCATTACGATCTACCCAAATCCATCGAAAACTACAGTCAGGAGATAGGCCGCGCCGGCCGGGATGGACTCCCTTCCCGCTGCATGGTACTGGCCAATCGCAGCCAGTTGCCGGTGCTGGAAAACTTCGTCTATGGCGACACCCCGGACAGAACGGCCATCGTCACCTTGCTCGAGATCCTGCAGCAAAGCGGCAGTGAGTGGGAATTTGGCTTGCTGCGCCTCTCCAACGACACCAATATCCGCCAGCTGCCGCTCAAGACCCTGCTGGTCTACCTGGAGATGGCAGGCATCATAGCGCCGGCCTACAGCTATTTTGCCGAGTACCGCTTCAAGTTCGTGCTGGACAAGGCCGACATCCTGGCCCGGTTCAATCCGGCGCGACGCCAGTTTCTGGAGCAAGTGTTCGCCAGTGCTCCACAGGCGCGCAGCTGGTGCACCATGGACTTCGAGGCGCTCTGGCAGGGTTATCAGGGGGAGCGGTCGCGGGCCGCTGCCGCGCTGGATTACCTGCAGCAGCAAGGCTGGATCGAGCTGGAGAGCAAGCAGATGACCGAGGTCTATCGGGTGCTGCAACAAGGTCTGGGCATAGCAACGCTGGCCGATCAGCTGCACGGACTGTTTGAAAAGAAAGAACAAAGCGAGCTGGCGCGTCTGCAGGCATTGCTGGGTTTCTTTACCTCCAGCCGTTGCCTGAGCCATGAGCTGGCCCGCTACTTTGCCGATCAGGCCGCGCCCACCCATTGCGGGCACTGCTCGGTCTGTCGGGGAGAGGTGGCGCAGCTTCCCTCCTTACCCAGCCGGACACTCCCCAATGAACAGGGGCTCAGAGCCTGGTGCGATCCACTTATAGCCCTGTGTCACAGTCGGGATCCCCGCATCCTGACGCGTTTCCTGTGCGGCATCACCACCCCGCTCACCACCCGGCTCAAGGCCAGAAGCCTGGCTGGATTCGGCCAGCTGGCGTCCCACCCCTTTGCCGATGTGCTGGCGGCAGTATCCAACATTTATGCCGCTCGCCAACAGGAATAAGCGACTTAAACATCGGGTGGAGCCAAAAAAATAAGACCCTCGCATCTGCGAGGGTCAAGCCAACGGAAACGTGCTTAAACAGAGCTTTGTATCAGCAACCAGCCACTCTCTTGCTAAAGCGCTGACTGCCTGACACAGGGCCAATCTAGAGCAGTCGCAATGTAGCGTCAATGTAAAAATTAGAGCTAAAACACCAAACAAAACACTTTCCGTGCACGTAAACGTAATGCCATTTCATCTCGTCTACGCCCGGCCCCTTGCCCCGTCTGTGCTGCAGCCAGTCACCCAGATAAACGCGATGTCATTTCCATTTTCTGACAAACATTTATTTTTTATGTCTTTGACATTTACCTCACTATCGTGGCAAAAATAATTTAACAGTCAGTAACATAGGTGTGTCACTGATTGCGCCTTCCCGCATTGGGTCGGGAAGTACCCTTGCAAATTTAAACCAATAGTTGGTGATGGATTACTGGGGGCTGTTGACTAGGCTTAATGAGGTAAACAGAACAAAAGTAGTGATCCACTCTTTTCAGGGTAAGCGACTATAACGAGGGCAAAGTTATGGGCATCTTCGAGCATTATCAACAGCGATATGAGAAAGCCAGGGAAGAGGAATACACCATCCAGGAATTTCTGGATATGTGTAAGCAGGACAAATCCTGCTACGCCTCCGCCGCCGAGCGTTTGCTGGTCGCCATCGGCGAACCGGAAATGATCGACACCTCGGTCAACCCCAGACTCAGTCGCCTTTTCTCCAACCGCGTCGTGGCACGCTATCCCGCCTTCAAAGATTTCTACGGCATGGAAGAGGCCATCGAACAGATTGTCTCCTATCTCAAGCACTCGGCTCAGGGCCTGGAAGAGAAGAAGCAGATCCTCTATCTGCTGGGACCCGTCGGCGGTGGTAAATCCTCGCTGGCAGAGAAGCTCAAATCCTTGATGCAAAAGGTGCCTGTCTATCGCATCAAGGGTTCACCGGTCAACGACCACCCCTTCTGCCTGTTCGACATCGAAGAAGATGGCGAAATTCTGGAGAAGGAGTACGGCATTCCGCGCCGTTATCTGCGCCCCATCATGTCCCCCTGGGTCGCCAAACGACTGCACGAGTTTGGTGGCGACATCACCAAGTTCAAGGTGGAGAAGGTCAATCCCTCTATTCTCGACCAGATCGCCATCGCCAAGACCGAACCGGGCGATGACAACAACCAGGACATCTCCTCGCTGGTCGGCAAGGTGGATATTCGCATGCTGGAACACTTTGCCCAGGATGATGCCGACGCTTACTCCTACTCGGGCGCGCTGTGCAAGGCGAACCAGGGGATCATGGAGTTCGTCGAGATGTTCAAGGCGCCCATCAAGGTGCTGCACCCGCTGCTGACCGCCACCCAGGAGGGCAACTACAACGGGACCGAGGGGCTCTCCGCCCTGCCCTTCGACGGCATCCTGCTGGCCCACTCCAACGAATCCGAGTGGCAGCAGTTCCGCAACAACAAGAACAACGAGGCTTTCCTCGACCGGGTCTACATCGTCAAGGTGCCTTACTGCCTGCGCGTGTCGGAAGAAGTGAAGATCTACGAGAAGCTGCTGGTCAACAGCGAGCTGACCGATGCCAAGTGCGCCCCGGGCACCCTTGAACTGCTGGGCCAGTTCTCCGTGCTGTCACGCCTCAAGGAGCCGGAAAACTCGAGCCTCTACTCCAAGATGCGGGTCTATGATGGCGAGAGCCTCAAAGACACGGATCCCAAGGCGAAGAGCTATCAGGAGTATCGCGACTACGCCGGGGTGGACGAAGGGATGAATGGCCTGTCGACCCGCTTCGCGTTCAAGATCCTCTCCCGCGTCTTCAACTTCGACCACGCGGAAGTGGCCGCCAACCCGGTACACCTCTTCTATGTGCTGGAGCAACAGATCGAGCGCGAGCAGTTCCCGCAAGAGCTGCATGATCGCTACCTTGAGTTCATCAAGGGCTATCTGACCCCGCGCTATGTGGAGTTCATCGGCAAAGAGATCCAGACCGCCTACCTCGAGTCCTACTCCGAGTACGGTCAGAACATCTTCGACCGCTACGTCACCTACGCCGATTTCTGGATCCAGGATCAGGAGTACCGTGACCCCGAGACCGGCCAGCTGTTTGACCGCGCGTCGCTCAACAGCGAACTGGAGAAGATTGAGAAACCCGCCGGGATCAGCAACCCGAAAGATTTCCGCAACGAAATCGTCAACTTCGTGCTGCGTGCCCGGGCCAACAATGCAGGCCGTAACCCCAACTGGACCAGTTACGAGAAGCTGCGCACCGTGATCGAGAAGAAGATGTTCTCCAACACGGAAGAGCTGCTGCCGGTTATCTCCTTCAACAGCAAAACCTCAGCCGAGGAGCAGAAGAAGCACGATAACTTTGTCGAACGGATGATGGAGAAAGGCTACACCCGCAAACAGGTGCGACTGCTCTCCGAATGGTATCTCAGGGTACGCAAGTCATCCTGACCCTGACTGTTCAAGGGGGAGTTATGGCGCATTTTATCGACCGCAGGCTCAACGGCAAAAACAAAAGCGCTGTCAATCGGCAGCGCTTCATCCGCCGCTACAAGAAGCAGATCAAACAAGCGGTCTCTGATGCTGTCTCCAAGCGCAGCATCCAGGACGTAGACACGGGCGAGAGCATCAGCATCCCGACCAAGGATATCGGCGAGCCCCATTTCCATCAGGGGCAAGGCGGCAAACGGGAGATGGTGCATCCCGGCAATGACCAGTTCGTCTCCGGCGACAAGATTGACCGCCCCAAGGGAGGAGGCGGCGGTCAAGGCTCTGGCGAAGGGCAGGCTTCCAACCAGGGAGAAGGGGCGGACGACTTCGTCTTCCAGATCTCCAAGGATGAGTATCTCGATCTGCTGTTTGAAGATCTCGAGCTGCCCAGGCTGCAGAAAACCCAGCTCAACCAGCTGATGGAAGTCAAAACCTACCGGGCGGGCTACACCTCCAACGGGGTACCCGCCAACATCAACGTGGTGCGTTCACTGCAAAATTCGCTGGCCCGTCGGATGGCGCTGCAGGCCGGCAAGAAACGCCAGCTGCATGAGCTGGAAGATAGGCTGGCCCTGCTGGCGGCCGATCCCAACGAACATTTTGCCGAAATAGCCCAGCTCGAGAAGGAGATCAGGGAGCTGAAAAGACGGATCGACGCGGTGCCGTTTATCGACACCTTCGACCTCAAGTTCAACAACTTCGTCAAGCGGCCCGTCCCCTCCAGCCAGGCGGTGATGTTCTGCCTGATGGACGTGTCGGGCTCCATGGATCAGGCCACCAAGGAGATGGCCAAGCGCTTCTACATCCTGCTCTATCTGTTCCTGAGCCGGACCTACAAAAACGTCGAGGTGGTCTATATCCGCCACCATACCCAGGCCAAGGAGGTGGACGAACATGAGTTCTTCTACTCCCAGGAAACCGGCGGCACCATCGTCTCCAGCGCCCTCAAGATGATGAACGACATCATCAACGAACGTTATCCTGCCCATCAGTGGAACATCTATGCGGCGCAAGCCTCGGATGGCGACAACTGGGCCGACGACTCGCCACAATGCCGGGAGATCCTGGCGCGGGACATCATGCCGCGAGTGCGGTACTACTCCTATATCGAGATCACCACCCGTGCCCACCAGACGTTGTGGCACGAATATGAATCGGTCGCCAGCGAGTTCCCCCACTTCGCGATGGAACACATTCGCAAGGTAGAGGATATCTATCCGGTATTCCGGGAGCTGTTCAAGAAGCAAGCGGCGTGAGGGAGGTCATATGGTAGAAACCGCAAGAAAAGTCGCACCGCTGGACGATGGCCCGGACTGGAACTTCGACCTGCTGGACATTTACCATCAGGAGATAGCCCAGGTCGCCAAGTTCTATCGACTGGATACCTACCCCAACCAGATCGAGGTGATCACGGCAGAGCAGATGATGGATGCCTACTCCAGCGTCGGCATGCCCATCGGTTATCAGCACTGGTCATTCGGCAAGCGCTTCATTCACACCGAGCGAAACTACAAACGTGGCCAGATGGGGCTGGCCTACGAGATCGTCATCAACTCGGACCCTTGCATCGCCTACCTGATGGAGGAGAACACCATGCCGATGCAGGCATTGGTGATGGCCCACGCCTGCTACGGCCACAACTCCTTCTTCAAGAACAACTATCTGTTCAAGACCTGGACCGATGCCTCCTCCATCATCGACTATCTGCTGTTCGCCAAGAACTACATCACCGAGTGTGAAGAGAAACACGGCATCGATGCGGTGGAAAAGCTGCTCGACTCCTGCCATGCCTTGATGAACTTCGGGGTGGATCGCTACAAACGGCCGCAGAAGATCTCGTTGGCCGAAGAGAAGCGACGCCAGAAGGCACGGGAAGACTATCTGCAGACCCAGGTCAACGAGCTGTGGCGCACCCTGCCCAAGCAGCACAAGGCCTCCGGGGTGGAAGACAGACGCTACCCGGCTGAACCACAGGAGAACATTCTCTATTTCATCGAGAAGAATGCCCCTCTGCTGGAGCCTTGGCAGCGCGAGATAGTGCGCATCGTGCGAAAGATCAGCCAGTACTTCTATCCGCAAAAGCAGACTCAGGTGATGAACGAAGGGTGGGCCACCTTCTGGCACTACACCATCCTCAATCACCTCTATGACGAGGGCAAGATCAGCGATCGCTTCATGATTGAGGTGCTGCACAGCCACACCAACGTGGTCTACCAGCCCCCCTACAACAGTCGCTACTACTCGGGGATCAACCCCTACGCCCTCGGCTTTGCCATGTTTACCGACCTGCGCCGTATTTGCGAGAACCCGACCGAGGAGGACAGATACTGGTTCCCCGATTACGCCGGCAGCAACTGGGTCGATACCCTGCATTTCGCCATGCAGAACTTCAAGGATGAGAGCTTCATCAGCCAGTTCCTCAGCCCCAAGGTGATGCGCGACATGAAGCTGTTCGCCATCGATGACGACGACCTGAAGAACTACCTCAAGGTCTCCGCCATCCACAATGACGAGGGCTACCGCCAGGTGCGCAATACCTTGTCGGCTCAATACAACCTGAGCAACCTGGAGCCCAACATCCAGGTATTCAATGTGGCGGTGAAGGGCGATCGCTCGCTGACGCTGCGCTACGTGCCGCACAACCGGATCCCGCTGGGTGACTCACGTCACGAGGTGCTCAAGCATCTGCACCAGTTGTGGGGGTTCGATGTGGTGCTGGAACAGGACAATGGTGAACTGCCTGCCGATATCATCGGGCGTTGCCCGGAGAAAAAACCGGCTTGAGCAAGCCGCTCATCCACCATAAAAAAACGCGCCATTCGGCGCGTTTTTCTTGCATCAGAATACCATCAGTTGTCGCACAGATTGCTCGGCATGTCCTGACGCAGACGGGTCCACAACTTGCCTGACTCGATGCCGTACTGACGTACCGTCATGAACACGGCCTCGTGATTCTTGGTCTCGGCCAGATTCAGCAAGGTCTTGTAATAGGCATCGGCTGCTTCACGGGCCTGCTTGTCGGAGAAGTAGTAACGACCTACCCGGCTATACAGCCCCTTGAAGCCATTGAGGATCAGGGCATAAATCGGGTTGCCGGAAGCAAAGGAGAGCTGGTGGTGCAGGCGATAATCAAACTCTGCATACGCTTCCGGGGAGTTCTCTACCGCGTCGGCACCGCGCAGGATCTCGGCGGCTTGCTCCGGATTGTTGCGGATCGCGCCACGAATGAAGATGGTGCAGATGTTGGTGCGCGCCGACAGCAGCTGGGCTACCAAGTCCGGCACCTTGTCCTGATCCAGCCTGGCCAGGGTCTCCAGAATGTTGAGGCCCGAGGTTTCCCAGAAGTTGTTCACCTTGGTCGGTTTGCCATGCTGAATGGTGAGCCAGCCATCACGGGCCAGACGCTGCAGCACTTCACGCAAGGTGGTTCGAGTCACGCCAATCAGCTCGGACAGCTCACGCTCGGCCGGCAAGATGGATCCTGGAGGAAAGCGATTGTTCCAGATGGACTCGATGATATATTCCTCGGCAAACCCTGCAGGGCTCTGCGCTTTTATGACCATGTAGTGACTCTGTTGTAGTACGTAAAAAGGCTCACGAATAATAGCAAAGCAGGGAGGACTGGCAAGCAGAAGGTCGGTCCTCTGCTCACATAAGCAGGTCATTTTGTTAAAAATATGTATTTAAATCCGTAGTGGGTGCCAGCCAACCCCGTCGGTTGGCGATAAAACGGCCGATCTCGTGGGCAAGTCCGACTATGTTATTTATAGTTAATGCTCTTTTTGATTAAAATCATGAGGAATCAATCTGATAAGGGACAACATCCGGATGTTCTGGTCGAGCCTGTCTTGACTGCATAGACGCAGATACCAACCACAACACAGAGACCCATTATTATGCCAATCAGCTTAGGGCAAGCCTTTGCCAGGAACTTTCTGGGCAATGCGCCCCAGTGGTACAAGGCCGCTATTCTTCTATTCCTGCTGATCAACCCGATCGCCTTTTACCTCGATCCCTTCATCGCCGGCTGGCTGCTGGTCGTCGAGTTCATCTTCACGCTGGCCATGGCGCTCAAGTGCTATCCGCTGCAACCTGGCGGCCTGCTGGCCATCGAAGCCGTGCTGATCGGCATGACCTCGGCCGAGCAGGTCAAACATGAGCTGGTGGCCAATATCGAGGTACTGCTGCTGCTGGTCTTCATGGTGGCCGGCATCTATTTCATGAAGCAGCTGCTGCTCTATGTGTTTACCAAACTGCTGATCCGGATCCACTCCAAGACCCTGCTTTCATTGGCATTTTGTCTGGTCTCCGCTTTCCTGTCAGCCTTCCTCGACGCCCTCACCGTGATCGCCGTGGTGATCAGCGTCGCCACCGGCTTCTACGCCATCTATCACAAGGTCTCCTCCGGCAAGGAGTTCGGCAACCCGCACGATCACACCGATGATGGCGCCGTCAACGAACTCAATCGCCAACATCTGGACGACTTTCGCGCCTTCCTGCGCAGCCTGATGATGCATGCCGCCATCGGTACTGCCCTCGGCGGTGTCTGCACCCTGGTAGGAGAACCGCAGAACCTGATCATCGGCGAACAGGCGGGCTGGAACTTTGGCGAGTTTGCCATTCGCATGTCTCCGGTCACGGTACCGGTGTTCATCTGCGGCCTGCTCACCTGTGTTCTGGTCGAGAAGTGCCGCTGGTTCGGCTACGGCGCCAAGCTGCCGGACGCAGTACGCCGCATCATGGAGGATTACAACCGCTATGAAGAGGCAGGACGTACCGCCCAGGACAAGGCCAAGCTGATCGTGCAGGCCATGATCGCCCTCTGGCTGATCCTGGGGCTGGCCATGCACCTGGCGGCAGTGGGCCTCATCGGCCTGTCGGTCATCGTGCTGGCTACCTCGCTCACCGGCATCACAGAGGAGCACTCCCTCGGCAAGGCATTCCAGGAGGCGCTGCCCTTTACCGCCCTGCTGGCCGTCTTCTTCAGCGTGGTCGCCGTCATCATCGATCAGCAGCTGTTCAAGCCGGTGATCCAGTGGGTGCTGGCCGCCGAGCCGGACGCCCAGCTCGCGCTCTTCTATCTGGCCAACGGCCTGCTCTCCATGGTCAGTGACAACGTCTTCGTCGGCACCGTCTACATCAACGAGGTGAAGACGGCGCTGCTCAACAACGCCATCAGCCGCGAGCAGTTCGAACTGCTGGCCGTGGCCATCAACACCGGGACCAACCTGCCGTCGGTGGCCACCCCCAACGGTCAGGCCGCCTTCCTGTTCATGCTGACCTCGGCGCTGGCACCGCTGCTGCGCCTCTCCTACGGGCGCATGGTGTGGATGGCGCTGCCCTATACCCTGGTGCTGGGACTGGTGGGTTTCTTCTCGGTGGAGATACTGCTCGGGCCGCTCACCGACTGGTTCTATCAGGCCGGCTGGCTGGTGCTCGACAATGTCACGCCGGCGGTGCTGCCCGCCCTGCCTTGATACCATAAGGGCCCATGCGGGCCCTTTCCTTTTGGCCCCTGCTCTGCTCTAATTCAGCCACTGTTTTTTCTGTGAGATCAACCAGATGATAGAGTTTCTGCGCCGTATTGCCGCCCATCGCCTGGCCTGGAGTCTGCTTGCAGCCTCTGCCCTGTTCCTCGAGTTGAGCGCCCTTTTCTTCCAGCATGTGCTGGGCCTGCATCCCTGCGTCATGTGCGTCTATGAGCGGATCGCCACGCTGGGAGTCCTCACCGCAGGGCTGCTCGGCATGGTGGCGCCGCAGAAATGGTACGTGCGCTGGAGTGCTCTGCTGCTATGGGGCTCCAGTGCCTTCTGGGGCCTGAAACTGGCGCTCAAGCATGTGGATTATCAGGTCAATCCCTCCCCCTTCAACGTCTGTGAAGGCTTTGTCGACTTCCCGAGCTGGGCGCCGCTGGATCAATGGATCCCCTGGATGTTCTACCCGGATGGTGATTGCAGCGAGGTCACCTGGCAGTTCCTCAGCTTCTCCATGCCTCAGTGGCTGGTGGCCATCTTCGCCGCCTACCTGCTGGTGTTCGTTGTGGTGGCCATCGGCAATCTGGTCAAGGGTCGCTGCTGCAGCTAAGCCCGATAGCAGTACAAATAAAGAAGGGAGCCAGTGGCTCCCTTCTTTTTTATGTCATTCGGCTTCATCAGCCAGGCAGCAGGGTGCTCAGGAAGCCGCCTTGCTGGCGTTCATTCTGGCCTTCACCATGCCGATCACCATGGGCAGCAGCGAAATGCCGATGATGCCGAAGATGAGCAGGGTAAAGTTCTGACGCACCACCGGCAGATTGCCGAAGAAGTGGCCGGCATAGACGAATGAAAGGACCCACAACAGACCGCCCACCAGATTGAACGCCAGGAAACGCGGGTAGGTCATGGCGCCCATGCCCGCCACGAAGGGCGCAAAGGTGCGCACGATGGGCAGGAAGCGGGTGATGATGATGGTCTTGCCGCCATGCTTGGCGTAGAAGGCATGGGTCTTGTCCAGATAATCCCGCCGGAAGATCTTGGAGTCCGGATTGCGAAACAGCTGCTCGCCGAAGAAGTGACCAATGGTGTAGTTCACCACGTTGCCGAGCACCGCGGCGATGATCAGCACGGCGGCCAGGGTATGCACATCCAGCACGCTGCCCACGGTGAGCGCACCGGCGGCGAACAGCAGGGAGTCACCCGGCAGGAAGGGGGTTACCACCAGTCCGGTCTCGCAGAAGATGATCAGAAACAGGATGGCGTAAACCCAGATCCCATAGTTTTCAAACAGCTCTTTCAAATGCACGTCGACGTGCAGGATAAAATCAATCGCAAACAGGATCAGATCCATTTTCTCATACCCATAAAGTGAACGGCGTGGAGTCTACGCCAATGCATTGAGCGCCACAATCTCCCCCACCATGCTCTTTCTTATCACGCCCAAACACAACCGGCATGACACTTTTCATCAAATCAACGGGCGATGCAGCGGGCACGGCCAAGGCGGCCTACTCCCGCTCGGCGAGCGCCGCCCTCACGGCACCTGGCAGGCATAACTCCCAACCCCACAACAAAAACAGCAGCAGGGTTGCATCGTCGAGCCAGCCAACGAACGGCACCACATCGGGGATGAGATCCAGCGGGCTGATGCCGTAGAGCAGGACCAGGATCACCAGCCCCCTGGCCCACCAGGGGGTATCAGGGTGACGAAAACCCCGATAGAGGCGGCGCAGACGCCGCCAGATCAGCCAGCGTCGAGCGCCCGGCAAGGCACTCAACTCTCGATCAACTCGTTGCGCAGCCGCTGGATCTGGTCCCGCAGCGCTGCCGCCTGCTCGAACTCCAGATCCCGTGCATGCTGGAACATCTGCTCTTCCATCCGCTTGATCTCCTTGCTGATCTCGCTGGCGGAGCGGGCATGGTACTCCCCTTGCGGCTCGGCGGCCTTGCGGCTGCCCCGCCCGCTCTTGCCCGCACTGCGACTGCCTCCCATATCCATCACATCTCCCACCGACTTGTTGAGCCCCGTCGGGGTGATGCCATGCTCCTGGTTGTGAGCATGCTGCAGAGTGCGGCGCCGCTCGGTCTCTTCGATCGCCACCTGCATGGAGTTGGTGATGGTATCCCCGTAGAGAATGACCTTGCCGTTGAGGTTGCGCGCCGCCCGACCAATGGTCTGGATGAGGGAGCGGGTGGAGCGCAGGAAACCCTCTTTATCCGCATCCAGGATCGCCACCAGCGAGACCTCCGGCATATCGAGCCCCTCTCGCAGCAGGTTGATCCCCACCAGCACGTCGAACTTGCCGAGGCGCAGATCGCGAATGATCTCCACCCGCTCGACGGTGTCGATGTCCGAGTGCAGATAACGCACCCGCACCTCGTGATCCGCCAGGTATTCGGTCAGATCCTCCGCCATCCGCTTGGTGAGGGTGGTGACGAGCACCCGCTCCTCCACCGCCACCCGCTTGCGGATCTCGGAGAGCAGGTCGTCCACCTGGGTGGTGACCGGACGCACCTCGATCTCGGGGTCGAGCAGGCCGGTGGGGCGCACCACCTGCTGCACCACATCGCCGCCGGACTTTTCCAGCTCGTAGGGGCCGGGGGTGGCCGAGACAAACACCGTCTGCGGCATCAGCGCCTCGAACTCGTCGAACTTGAGCGGCCGGTTGTCGAGCGCCGAGGGGAGCCGGAAGCCGTACTCCACCAGGGTCTCCTTGCGGGATCTGTCCCCTTTGAACATGGCGCCGATCTGCGGCACCGTGACGTGGGATTCGTCGATGATGAGCAGGCCGTCTCCCGGCAGATAGTCAAACAGGGTGGGCGGCGGCTCGCCGGGCGCACGACCGGAGAGGTAACGGCTGTAGTTCTCGATGCCCGAGCAATAGCCCAGCTCCTGCATCATCTCGATGTCGAACTGGGTGCGCTGACTGATGCGCTGCTCCTCCACCAGCTTACCCAGCGACAACAGCTGCTCACGGCGGCTCTTGAGCTCCTCCTTGATGTGCTCGATGGCCCCCAGGATGGTCTCGCGCGGGGTGGCATAGTGGGTTTTGGGATAGATGGTGTAGCGCACCACCGTCTGCTCGATGGCACCGGTCAGCGGATCGAACAGGGAGAGCCGCTCCACCTCCTCGTCAAACAGCTCCACCCGCAGGGCCAGTTTGTCGGATTCGGCGGGGTAGATGTCGATCACTTCGCCCCGCACCCGGAAGGTGCCGCGCTGGAAGGCCATGTCGTTGCGGGTGTACTGCAGCTCCGCGAGACGGCGCAGGATATCCCGCTGGTTGATCAGGTCCCCTACTTTCAGGTGCAGCATCATGCTGAGGTAGGCTTGCGGATCCCCCAGACCGTAGATGGCCGACACCGAGGCGACGATCACCACGTCGCGGCGCTCCAGCAGCGCCTTGGTGGCCGACAGCCGCATCTGCTCGATGTGATCGTTGATGGAAGCATCCTTCTCGATGAAGGTGTCGGTGGTCGGCACGTAGGCTTCCGGCTGGTAGTAGTCGTAGTAGGAGACGAAATACTCCACCGAGTTCTCGGGAAAGAACTCCTTCATCTCGCCATAGAGCTGGGCCGCCAGGGTCTTGTTGGGAGCCAGGATCATGGTGGGGCGATTGAGGGTGGCGATGACGTTGGCCATGGTGAAGGTCTTGCCCGAACCGGTCACCCCGAGCAGGGTCTGATGGGCAAGGCCGGATTCGATGCCATCGAGCAGCTGGGCGATGGCCCTTGGCTGATCCCCGGCGGGTTGAAACTGGCTGGCCAGCTGGAATAACTTGCTCATGACGACTCCCGGCAAAAAAACGCAAGAGCAGAAGTGTACTCCGAGATGGGGTGGGCTGGGTATCCACTCTGCCGGAAGAAGCGGCTATTGACCTCGAAATACGACCTCTGTATGATGCTCCTCCTTGCCTGATGTTCCCCCGTAGTTCAGTCGGTAGAACGGCGGACTGTTAATCCGTATGTCACTGGTTCAAGTCCAGTCGGGGGAGCCAATCTCCTCACCATCTCGGTGCAAGTTATCCACTTTAGTGCTTTCCTCTGCCAATTTTAATGCACAAGCCGCCTCCCGCGGTCACGCCTCCCTTTTGATTCCGCATCCGCCCCGGCAGCGTTTTGTTCTGCTGCGCCTAACTATTTGATTTTTATAGAAACAATTTATCTCAGGTATTTTTTGAACAGTCCTTGCAGCCCAGTATTGGCGCGGGATACAGCCTGATCACCAAGTTTCATGAACAGGGTTATCCACAGATTCTGTGGGTAAGTAGAGCAAAGCCAATGACGGCCTAGGCTGGCAGGCCATTGCCAGCAACGGGCGATGTTTTTCCCCGCCGACCTGATTTTCTGCTGTTTTTGGCCACCCCCCTGAATGGGTTGCCATCGCCGCCGACAGATGCCTTTTGCAGATATCTTTTCGCCATCCCGCACAACATGGGTCACTCCCTGGCAACACACACCTATCAGCTCCCGGACTCATGCCACCCCCTTCAGTCAGATGTGCTGAAAAACCAGGAAACCGCCCAGCCAAACAGCAGAGAATAAATTTTCAAGCAGAGCGGAAAGACGAGGATCACAGATAGCAGGAATCACTAATTGACAGCGGGGCTAGCAGAGGGAAATAGAGGTCATCACCAGACCCGCCCCGCAGTTTCCCTCACACAGGCGGGCAGCGTGGCGGGTTAGTGCCGATTAATCCTCCTTTGACGCTTCTTTATTGGTGAGGGATCCGGCACAATATCGGCCCCACTTTTTTCCTCGGTTTTTCCGGGCATGACCATAGATTTTGTGACACTGCTACATCAAAGCGACTCCCTGCTGCTGTTCGTGGTACTGGCCTTCGGCCTGCTGCTCGGTAAAGTCAGGTTCGGCAACTTCCAGATCGGCAACACCATCGGCGTGCTGTTTACCGCCCTGCTGTTCGGCCAGATGGGTTTTGAATTCACCGCCACTACGGAGAACGTCGGCTTCATGCTGTTCATCTTCTGCGTGGGGATCGAAGCGGGGCCGCACTTCTTCAGCGTCTTCCTGCGTGACGGCATCCACTACATCACCCTCACCCTGGTGATCCTGCTGACCGCCCTCTTCCTCACCGTGGGGCTGGCCAAGTTCTTCAACCTGGGGCCGGGCATGGCCGCCGGCATATTGGCCGGCTCGCTCACCTCGACCCCAGCGCTGGTGGGCGCGCAGGATGCCCTGCGCAGCGGCCTGCTCAACCTGCCCCATCAGACCGACATGCAGTCGGTGCTCGACAACATGGGCATCGGCTATGCACTGACCTATCTGGTGGGGCTGGTCGGCCTGATGCTGGTGGTGCGCTACCTGCCTTCGCTGGCACGGCTCGACCTCAACACCGAGGCGCAGAAGATCGCCCGCGAGCGCGGCCTCTCCGACAACGAGAGCCGCAAGACCTACCTGCCCATCATCCGTGCCTACCGGGTCGGCCCGGAGCTGGCGGCCTGGATCGGTGGCCGTACCCTGCGCGAGACCGGCATCTACCCCCACACCGGCTGCTACGTGGAACGGATCCGCCGCAACGGCATCCTGGCGAGCCCGGATGGCGACGCCGTCATTCAGGAAGGGGACGAGATCGCCCTGGTGGGCTACCCCGAGAGCCACGAGAAGCTCGACGTCAACTACCGCAACGGCAAGGAGGTGTTCGACCGCAACCTGCTTGACCTGCAGATCGTCACCGAAGAGATAGTGGTGAAAAACGATGCGGTGGTGGGTCGCCATCTGGTGGAGCTCAACCTCACCGAGAAGGGCTGCTTCCTCAACCGGGTGGTGCGCTCCCAGATCGAGATGCCGTTTGATCGCAACATCATGCTGCAAAAGGGCGACGTGCTGCAGATCAGCGGCGAGAAGCAGCGGGTCAAGCTGCTGGCCAACAAGATCGGCTTCATCAGCATCCACAGCCAGACCACGGATCTGGTGGCCTTCACCACCTTCTTCGTGCTGGGGCTGCTGATAGGTTCCGTCTCCCTGGTGTTCGGCCAGCTGGAGTTTGGGCTGGGCAACGCCGTCGGCCTGCTGCTGGCGGGGATCCTGATGGGCTACCTGCGCGCCAACCACCCCACGGTCGGTTACGTGCCGCCGGGCGCCCTGCGTCTGGCCAAGGATCTCGGCCTGGCGGTGTTCATGGTGAGCACCGGCCTCAAAGCCGGCGGCGGCATTCTGGATCACCTGAGCCAGGTCGGTGCCGTGGTGCTCTTCTCCGGCATGCTGGTGACCACCCTGCCGGTGCTGGTGGGCTACCTGTTCGGGGTCTGGGTGCTGAAGATGAACCCGGCTCTGCTGCTCGGCGCCATCACGGGTGCCCGCACCTGCGCCCCGGCCATGGACGTGGTGAACGAGGCGGCCAACAGCTCCATCCCGGCGCTCGGCTATGCCGGCACCTATGCGGTGGCCAACGTCATGCTGACCCTGGCGGGCTCCTTCATCATCGGCTTCTGGTTCTAGCGCCGACGGTCTAGCACCAAGTACACCAACTCAAGGGGAGCCGATATGGCTCCCCTTTTCGTTCATGCCTCTCTCCTTTTCGCCTAAGCCCCACCGCTTCGCCCCGCAGGATAGGGCCTATCGTGCTATGCGCCCCTCACCGACCAAACCCAATGAGCTAAAGCGCCCGCCCCATGCCGCTTACACTCAATGAAACACACGAGGGCATCGTCATGATACGGTTATGGATCCTTCTGGGCTGGCTGCTGTGCGGCCCGCTGCAGGCCGCCACGGCAGCGCAAACCTCCCCCGCAGAGGAAGCCGACTCCGAGCCGGCCGCCCTGGCCTTCAGCAGTGACCAGCTGGCCCAGCCCCTGCTCGGCGATCTCGATGCCATGCTGGCACGGCGCACCATCCGGGTGCTCACCACCTACAACAAGACCGGCTATTTCATCTACAAGGGGGTGCAGCGGGGCGTCACCTACGACGCCTTCATCGAGGTGGAGAAGCGGCTCAACGAGCAGTTGCGCAAGCAAAAGAGCCTCAAGCGCCATCTCAAGCTGCATCTGGTCTTCATCCCGGTCGCGCGCGAGGCCCTGCTGGAAGCCCTCATCGCAGGCAAGGGCGACATCGCCGCCGCCAACCTCACCATCACCGAGCGGCGCAAACTACAGGGGGTGCTCTTTACCGACCCTCTGCTGGAGAACGTGCGGGAACTGCTCATCTCGGGGCCTGCCTCCCCCAAGGTGGAGAGCGCCGCCGATCTGGCCGGCCAACGGATCTATGTGCGCCCCTCCTCCAGCTACTTCGAGAGCCTCACGGCCTACAACCAGGCGCGCAAGGCGGCGGGAGAGCCGCTTGTCGACATCCAGCCGGCCCCGGAGGCGCTGGAAGATGAAGATCTGGTTGAGATGGTCAATGCCGGCCTGCTGCCCTTCATCGTCATGGACGAACACAAGGCCCGGTTCTGGCAGAAGATCTTCCCCGCCATCCGCATCCATGAGCAGCCGGTGTTCCGGCAAGGGGGGGTCATCGCCTGGGCGGTGCGCAAGGAGAGCCCGCAACTGCTGGCCATGCTCAACGAGCAGATAGCCGCCCTGCGCGGCAAACACAGTGGTGACACCATCCTGGCCCGCTATCTCAAGCAGAACAAGTTCGTCAAGAGCGCCGCCGCCGATGCCGAGCGCCAGAAGTTTCTGCAGGTGGTGGATCTGTTTCGCGAATATGGCGAGAAATACGAGGTGGACTGGCTGCTGATGGCGGCCCAGGGCTATCAGGAGTCGGCCCTCAATCACAAGGCGCGCAGCCACGTCGGCGCCATCGGCATCATGCAGATCATGCCCGCCACCGGCAAGGGGCTCAAAGTGGGCGACATCCGCCAGCTCGAGCCCAACATTCACGGCGGCGTCAAATATATGCGCTGGATGATCGACCACTACTATGCAGACGAGCCCATGACGGCCCTCGACAAGGCACTCTTCTCGTTCGCCTCCTACAACGCCGGCCCCGCCCGGGTGGCACGGCTGCGCACCGAGGCCAAGAAACGGGGGCTGGATCCCAACGTCTGGTTTCACAACGTCGAGTACGTGGCGGCGGAGAAGATTGGGCCGGAGACGGTCACCTACGTCGGCAACATCTATAAGTACTACATCGCCTACAAGCTGGTGATGGAGCAGTTGCAGCGCAGGCAGCAGGCGACCGATGCCATCAAGCAGCAGGGCACCGGCGGCGACAAGGTCTCCGCCGCACCCGCATCACAGGGATAAGCCAATCCGTCATCCGCGAGGTCCCCCGTCTGACGGGGAGCCTCGCGCCTTTTTAGCCGTCACCGCAGTATTCCGGCCCCCTTCAGTCCCGTCATGGCCCAGCCTAACCCCATCGTGACCAAAATGAACACAATGACCACAACAGCCTTAATAGCCATTACGGTCAGATTGTTTGCCGACCAATCACGATTAATTAACCTTCTTGCAACAATCACAAGGAGAACACCATGTTGCAAGGAACCCTCAAACGCACGTTGCTCTGCTGCCTGCTGGGCGCCAGCCTCGGCGCCCAGGCCAAGATCGACGAAATCCACTTCCTCATTCCGGGCGGCGCCGGCGGCGGCTGGGACAACACCGCCCGCGGCACCGGCGAGGCGCTGACCAAATCCGGCCTCATCACCACCGCCTCCTACCAGAACATCTCGGCCGGTGGCGGTGCCAAGGCCATCGCTCACCTGATCGAGACCTCGGCCCAGTCCGACAAGACCCTGATGGTCAACTCCACCCCCATCATCGTCAAATCCCTCTCCAAGGAGCTGCCGCAATCATTCCGGGATCTCACCCCGGTGGCCGCCATCATCGCCGACTACCAGGCGCTGGCCGTGCCGCTGGACTCCCCCTACCAGAGCTGGCCCCAGCTGCTGGCCGCCTATCAGGAGAACCCCGCCAAGGTGAAGATTGCCGGCGGCTCCGCCCGTGGCAGCCTGGATCATCTGGTAGCCGCCATGACCTTCAAGAATGCCGGAGCCGATGCCGGCAAGCTGCGCTACGTGGCCTATGATGCCGGCGGCAGCGCCATGGCGGCGGTGCTGGCAGGAGAAACCCAGGTGCTCTCCACCGGCTTTGGCGAGGCGATGGAGGCGGTCAAGTCGGGCCAGATGCGGATCCTCGGCATGACGGCACCGACCCGGATGCCGGATGCGAGCGAGGTGCCCACCTTCAGCGAGCAGGGCAACCCCACTGTCTTTGCCAACTGGCGCGGCTATTTCGCCTCCCCCGCCGTCAGCGCCGACAAGTCGGCCGAATTCGCCGCCCTGCTCAAGCAGATGTATGACAAGCCGGAGTGGGAAACGGTCCGCGCCCGCAACAACTGGACCAATCTCTATCAGGCCGGCCCCGAGTTCACCGCCTTTCTGATCCAGCAGGAGCAGCAGATCGGCGGCCTGATGCGTGAACTCGGCTTCATCAAGTAATCCCACTGTCGGCGGGCCTGGCCCGCCCATCGGAGTCATCCCATGTACCTGACCAAGGAGCGACTCGGGGGGCTGCTGTTTTTGCTGCTCTCCCTCGCCTACGGCTATCACGCCACCCAGATCCCCGGCTACCCCGGGGACGAATATGAACCCTTCACCGCCAGCACCCTGCCCTATGCCCTGGCCGGTACCGGCGCCCTGCTCTCCCTGCTGCTGATCTGCTTTCCGGGCGGCGAGCGACTGCAGCGCGAAACCGGCAACTGGCGGCTGGTGTTTGCCCTGCTGCTGCTGATGCTGGCCTACGGCCTGGCCCTTGGCTGGCTCGGCTTTCTGGTCGCCACCACCCTGTTTCTCATCGGCGGGATCCGGCTGATGGGCGAGCAGAGCCTCGCCTTTGCCTGCAAGGTGAGCCTGCCGTTCACCCTCATCTTCTGGGCCCTGCTCACCAAGGGGCTCAACGTCTACCTCGAGCCGGGCCGGCTGTTCACCCAGTTGCTGGGATAAGGAGAACCCATGTTAGACGGCATTTTGCAAGGACTGGGCACCGCCATGCTGCCCATCAACATCTTCATGGTGATCGTCGGCTGTTTCGTCGGCACCTTCATCGGCATGCTGCCGGGCCTTG
This sequence comes from Aeromonas sp. CD, assembly GCF_033349375.1. NCBI lineage: Bacteria > Pseudomonadati > Pseudomonadota > Gammaproteobacteria > Aeromonadales > Aeromonadaceae > Aeromonas > Aeromonas sp. CD. The sequence continues at coordinate 2,209,136 of NZ_CP137631.1, read as the reverse complement.
GGCCCGTCACCGCCATCGCCCTGATGATCCCCATCACCTACGGGCTGGATCCTGCCTCCGGCATCATTTTGATGGCCGGGGTCTATTACGGCTCCATGTTTGGCGGCTCCACCTCCTCCATCCTGATCAACACCCCGGGCTGCTCCGCCAGCATGATCACCGCCATCGACGGCTATCCGCTGGCCTGCAAGGGGCAGGCGGGCAAGGCGCTGGCTATCGCTGCCTACGCCTCCTTCACCGGCGGCACCCTGTCCGCCATCTTCCTGATGGTGGCGGCGCCGCTGCTGGCCAAGGTCTCCCTCTCGTTCCAGTCGGCGGACTACTTCGCCCTCATGGTGCTGGGGCTCTCGGCGGTGGCGGCCTTTGCCGGCAAGGGCCAGGTGCTCAAGGCGCTGATCATGGCGCTGTTCGGCATCATGCTCTCCACCGTCGGCATCGACCGCAGCGTCGGGGTGGACAGGTTCACCTTCGGCCTGCCGGACTTGCGCGACGGCTTCTCCTTCCTGCTGCTAGCCATGGCCACCTTCGCCCTGGCGGAGATCCTGATGACGGTGCTGCGCCCGGGCAAGGACACCAGCAAGGAGGAGGCGCGCAAAATCCAGCAGCTCGGCTCTCTCAAGCTGAGCAGGGACGAGGTCAAAGAGATAGCGCCCCCCATCGCCCGCTCCTCGGTGATGGGTTTCCTCATCGGCGTGCTGCCGGGGGCTGGCGCCACCATCGCCTCCTTCATGGCCTATGGCGCCGAGCGCAACTTCGCCAGCAAGCGCAGGCAGGAGGAGTTCGGCAAGGGCAGCCTGACCGGCATCGCCGCGCCGGAAGCGGCCAACAACGCCGCCTCCAGCGGGGCCTTCGTGCCGCTGCTGACCCTGGGGATCCCGGGCTCCGGCACCACGGCGCTGATGCTGGGGGCCCTCATCGCCTACGGCATCCAGCCGGGCCCGCGCCTGTTCATGGAGCACCCGGACGTGTTCTGGTCGGTGATCATCTCCATGTATCTGGGCAACGTGGTGCTGTTGATCCTCAACCTGCCGCTCATTCCCTATCTGGCCAAGATCCTGCAGGTGCCGCGCCCGGTGCTCATCCCCATGGTGCTGCTGTTTTCGCTGATCGGGGTCTATCTGGTCTCCTTCAACACCATGGACATCTATGTGATGGCGCTGGTGGCGCTGATCGCCATCGGCCTGCGCCTGCTGGACTTCCCCATGGCGCCCATGCTGCTCGGCTTCATTCTGGGGGGCATGCTGGAGGACAACCTGCGCCGGGCCCTGGTGATCAACGACGGCTCCCTGAGCTTCCTGTGGGAGCGCCCCATCACCCTCGCCTTCACCCTGGTCACCCTGGTAATGCTGCTGTTGCCGGTGTGGCAGTGGTGGCAGGCGCGCCGCGCACCGGCCGCCACACTGCAATCCGAACCGAGCTGAGTTGGCGGATCCCACGCAGCAAAAGAGCGCCGACAGGCGCTCTTTTTATTGGCAAGACGAGATGGGGGGTTATTCCATTCAGGGCTGGCGATAACGTCGCTCCGGCCGGCCCACGGTGCCGTACTCCAGCTCCGGGCTCGCCAGCTGCTGGCCCACCAGAAACTCCAGATAGCGGCGCGCCGTGGTACGGCTCACCCCGACCCGGCCGCCAATCTCCTCGGCGCTGGCTCCCTGCGATCCCAGCGCCGCCAGCACCCGCTGCAGGGTGAGCCCGTCGATCCCCTTGGGCAGGCCGCCCGCCGCCACCTGCTGCAACGGCGTCCCCAGCAGGGCGTCCACCGCCTGCTGATCGATGTCGGCCAGCGCCGCCAGGGCAGCGCGGCTCTGGCAATATTTGTCGAGGGTATCGCGCAGCCGCTCGAACACCACGGGTTTGAGGATGAAATCCACCACCCCGAGCCGCATTGCTTCCTGCAGGGCGCCGGCCTCCCGCGCCGCGGTGAGCAGTATCACGTCGAGGGAAGCTCCCGCCTGGCGCAGCTCACGCAGCAGGGCAAAGCCCTCGCCATCGGGCAGCCAGACGTCCAGCAGCACCAGATCGGGCTTGAGGATCTCTATCTGCTCCCTGGCATCGAACAGGGTGAGCGCCACCCCCAGCACCTCGAACCCCGCCAGCCGCTGCACGAAGCGGCGGTGGATCTCGGCAATGGCCGGGTCATCCTCGACGATCAGGATCTTGATCACTCACACCTCCTTGGGAATGTAACAGACGACGCAACTCCCCTGCGTCGTGGCTTCGATGGTGATCTGCCCCTGCAGGGCATCCAGGGTCTTGCGTACCAGCGCGAGGCCGATGCCGTGATCCGGCTCCGCCTTGCTGCTGACTCCCCGCTCGAACAGGCGATCCGCCAGCGCGGGATCGATCCCCCCCGCCCCGTCTTCCACCTCCAGGATCAGATCCTGGCCGAGATCGCTCAGCGCCACCCGTACCGGCTGGTAGGGGGCGCCGTGGCGACGGGTCGCCTCGAAGGCATTGTCGATGAGATTGCCCAGTACCGTCACCAGCTGGGAGCCGCTGACGCGAAGGGGAATGTCGTGCAGGCGGGAATCCGGGTCCACCTCCAGCACCAGCCCCAGCTCGTGAGCCCTGTGGTATTTGCCGAGCAGCAGGCCGGCCACCTTGGGCTTGGCGATGGCGCTCAGCAGAAAGCTGAGCAGGCTCTGCTCAGTGGCCGCTTCTCGCCCGATGAAGGCAAGCGCCTCGCGGGTGGCCCCGAGCTCGATGAGCCCGGCGATGGTGCCGAGCTGGTTGTGGTGTTCGTGGGTCTGCACCCGCAGCAGATCGCTGTAGGCCTGTACCTGGGAGAGATGGGCGCTCAGTTCGGCCAGTTCGTCCTTGCGCCGAAAGCTCGACACCGCGCCGATCAGCTTGCCATCGCGCACCAGCGGCAGCCGGTTGACGATGAGGGACTGGCCGTTGAGCACTATCTCCTCGTCAAACTGCGGGCGCGGATCCTGAATGAGGGAGAGCATGCGACTCTCCGGCAGCAGCCGGGTGACAGGCTGGCCGATGGCGGCCCGGGCCGTCTGCTCGTCGAGGCGCAGCAAGCGGATGCCATTGGGATTGAGGGAGGTGAGCCGGCCCTGCTCGTCGATGGTGAGGATCCCCTCGCGCACGCTGCGCAGGGTGCAGTCGAGTTCGGCATAGAGGCGGCCGATCTGCTCGGGCTCAAAGCCAAGGATGGCACGTTTGTAACGGCGGGCCAGCCAGGCGGCGGCCAGGCTGTTGAGCAGCACGATGAGCAGGGTCATGGCGAGACCGAAGCGCAGGAACCCCTGCAGATCCGCCTCGATATCCCGCACCAGATAACCGACCGAGACCACCCCGATGATCTGGCCGAGCTCATCGCGGATGGGGCTCTTGCCACGCACCGAGACCCCGAGGGACCCTTGAGCACGGGAGATGTAGGCCTCCCCCTGCAGCGCCCGCTTCGGATCATCCCCCATCATGGGCTGGCCGATGCGATCCGCATTGGGGTGCACCAGCCGGCGCGCGTCCTTATCGCCGATGACGATATAGCTGGCGCCGACCTCGGCGCGGATCCGCTCCACCAGCACGTTGAGGCGGGCGGTGTCGGCCCGCTTCACCCCGGCCAGCACGCCAGGCTCGCGGGCCACCAGCCGCGCCACGTCGAGGGCCTGATCCCCTACCTCGCGGTAGCGCTGCTCGGACACATAGTAGTAACTGGCCCCGCTCAGCAACACCAGCTGCAGCAGACTGACCAGACAGAGCATGAGGAGGATGCGTCCTTGCAACCCCAGCTTCATGCCTCCTTGTCGCCTCGCAACAAGTCGAGCAGCAGGCTGCCGTCGCGCAGGGCCTTGTGCACCTGCACCGAGGTGGGCTTGGTGGGATCTTCGTAGAAGTGGGTGGATTCAATCTGCAGCCGCACCAGGTATTCGGCCGGCAGCTGGCTTGCCAGCGACTGGTGCAGCATGGGGAACAGCAGCCGATCGGCACGGGTGATTTCCCCCCCCAACAGCAGCTTGCCCGGATTGAGCAGGCAGATGAGGTTGGAGAGCACCCGGGAGAGCCGCCCCGCCGCCTGATGGAGGATATCCTGACAGAGGCTGTTGCCCGCCAGCGCCAGCTCGCACAGCTCGCGGATGGTGACGCTCTCGGGCAGATCGTACTCCTGCATCCGCTCGCGCAGATCCCGGTACTGGGCTTCCAGCGCCTGATTGGTCACCAGCGTGCAGGCACAGCCAAAGCCGCCGCAGTAGCAGCGCTGACCGTAGGGTTCGAGCTGCAGGTGGCTGAGATCGCCGAGCAGGGCCGACTCGCTCTCGATCAGCTGACCGTTGACCACCATGCCGACCCCGATGTCGTTGTGCACGAACACCAGCACCGCATCGGCGCAGTTCTTGGCGGCGCCCCACTCACGCTCGGCCTGGATCCAGGTGCGCACGTCGCCACTCACCAGCACGGGGACCGCGAAGGCCTCCTGCAGGGTGGGACCGAGCGGCCAGTTGCGCAGATCGTAGAAGGGGAAGTGCTTGACCATGCCGGAGTGGCGCTCCACCTGGCCCGGCAGACAGAGGGCGATGCAGGCGAGGCGCAGCGCCTTCTTGGGCAAGAAGCCCTCGATGGCCCGCACCAGGCTGGCCAGCAGGTCGGCGCGCTCCCCTTCGCTGAAGACATGGCGATGACGGGCGAGCGAGCGGCCGGCCAGATCGAACAGCGCCATGTCCACATAACCGCGACCAAGGCGCATGGAGAGAAACTGGAAGCGGCGCTCGTTGATGCGCAGCAGGGTCTGGCGGCGACCGCGTCCCACCGAGCTCTCGCCACAGGTGACCACCAGGCCGCCGTCGAGCAGCTCGCGGGTGATCTTGGTGATGCTGGCAGGCGAAAGGCCGGTCAAGCGGGAGAGATCGGTACGGGACAGCTCCTTGTGCTCCTCCAGGCTGGCGTAGACCAGGCCATAGTTGAGCTGACGGATCAAATCGATACTGCCTTTCACGATCTCATTCATAGGGTACGGGGCAAGGGCTGACACAGAGGGGGCAATTTTCACATATTATTGGTCAATCCCCAAATTAAGTGCGGCCTGAACCGGGGTTCAGGCCGCATCTTGTGAGGGACATCCCCTCTTGTCACCCCATCAGTAGCGGAACTGGGAGACCAGCTTGCGCAGTTTGTCGCCGGTGCTGGCGAGATCGCGGGTGGTGCTGTTGGACTCGACCGCCGCGTCGGTCAGCTCGCTGACGATCTGCTGAATGGCCACCAGGTTCTTGTTGATCTCCTCGGAGACCGCGTGCTGCTCCTCGGCGGCAGTGGCTATCTGGATGTTCATGTCGTTGATGGTGCTGACCGCCATCACCATGCTGTCGAGGGAGGTGGCGATGTGGCTCGCCTCCTGCACCGTCTCCTGGCTGCGCTCTTCGCTCGCCTGCATCACGTCCACCGCCTGTTTCACCCCGCCCTGCAGGCGCTGCAGCATCTCGTTGATCTCCTTGGTGCTCTGCTGGGTGCGACCGGCGAGCGAGCGGACTTCGTCCGCCACCACCGCAAAGCCGCGCCCCTGCTCGCCGGCCCGGGCCGCCTCGATGGCGGCGTTGAGCGCCAGCAGGTTGGTCTGCTCGGCAATGCCGCGAATGACCTCCACCACGGATCCTATCTTGGCGGTCTCCTGCGCCAGCTGCTCGATGACGCCGGAGGCGGTGTGCACCTCCCCCACCAGCCGGTTGATGCTGTTGATGGCGGTGCCCACCACCCCGCGTGCGGCATCGGATTCGCGCGCCGCGTCGCTGGTGGCGGTGGCTGCGTTGGAGGCGCTGGCCGCCACTTCCTGGGCGGTGGAGCTCATCTCGGTCACCGCGGTGACCACCTGATCGGTCTCCCGGCTGTGGCCGTGCATCTGATGGTCATAGTGCTCGCTCAGGTGGTGCAGCTTCTCCACCGCGCTGAACAGGTGATTGCTGGTCTCCCCCACCTGGCTCACCACCGACTGGATCCGCGTCACGAAGCGATTGAAGGCGGTAGCCAGCTGACCAATCTCGTCATGGCTCTGCACCTTGAGGCGCTGGGTCAGATCCCCCTCCCCGTCGGCAATGTCGTTGAGGGCCGAGACCGCGTCCGCCAGCGGCCGGGTGACCCGGTTGCCGATCACCACGGTGGCGGCCAGGGTCACCCCCAGGATCACCAGGATCAGCAGCACGCTGCTCTGCAGCGAGTCGCGCATGTTGCTCTCGCGCTCGGTGCGCAGCACCGCCAGCTCGTTGTCGATGTCGTCGATATAAAAACCGGTGCCGATGACCCACTGGTACTTGTCGAGCACCAGGTTGAAGGAGAGCTTGGGGGCATCCCGGCCGATGGAGGGCTTGGCGGTCCAGTACTCGGAGAAGCCATCCCCCTGGCGCGCCGCCTTGACGATCTCCTGGATCAGCAGCTTGCCCTTGGCATCCTTGTCCTGCCAGCGGTTCTTGCCTTCCATCTCGGGGCGGGTGGGCAGCAGTATGGTGTTGCCCTGGAAGTCGTAGACGAAGAAGTAGCCGTCACTGCTGTAGCGCAATGGCCGCAGGATCTCGGTGACCTGCTTGCGCGCTTCCGGGCTGTCTGGCTGGTTGTAGGCCGTGTCGACGGCCGTCTTGGCGAGCATCAGGTAGCTGCTGAGCAACGCCTTGCGCTCCTTGATCGCATTTTCTCGCGCCACCACCAGATCGGCTTCCAGGTCACTCTTTGAAATCATGTAGTTGCTGAGGTTGACCACCAGGGCCATCAGGAGCACGGGGACGGCTCCCAACAACAGAATTTTCTGCTTTAGCGTCATCTTTCACATCCTTGCAGCTATTTTTATGGGCGTTCCGTTCCTACCAGACCAGTATAGAATGCTGGTCGACGGGGACCCGCTTTCGCTACAATCCCCGCCCTCCATATCTATCGACGCTGATGGCCAGACACATGAACAAATGTCCTTGCGGTTCAACTCTTTCTCTCGAATTGTGCTGTGGATCACTGCATCGGGGCGCCGCCGCCCAGACCCCGGAGCAACTGATGCGCTCACGCTACAGCGCCTTCGTGCTGGGATTGGGGGAGTACCTGGTGCACAGCTGGCACCCTGACTATCTAGGGGATCTGACTGCGGAGCCGCTCTCCCAGACCGACACCCAATGGGACGGGCTCGAGATCATCGCCAGCCAGGGCGGCCCCGATGACACCCTCGGCATGGTGGAGTTCAAGGCCTGGTTCATGGAAGGTGAAGCGCGCCACTGCCTGCATGAGCGCTCCCGCTTCGTACGCCATCAGGGGCGCTGGGTCTACACCGACGGCGAGCTGGATCCGGCACCGCTGCGAGTGGGGCGCAATGACCCCTGCCCCTGCGGCAGCGGCAAGAAGTTCAAGAAGTGCTGCGGCTGAGCGCCGCGACTCGTGTCGACAGAGGGGGCCCAGCGGCCCCCTCTGCTGTTGCTGGAGTGTGACAACAATCACGATTTGCTCATTAACACCCCTCAACTTGAGCGTTTGCGAACATTAACTTGGCCCATATCAAACATTTTCGCCCAGAGACAGGCCACACTGGCACCATCTGGAAGAGATGAGACGGGCAAGAATGAAAAGAATAACCACACAAGTCGTCATCATAGGGGGTGGCGCCACCGGAGCCGGCATCATGCGCGATTGCGCACTGCGCGGCATCGACTGCATCCTGCTTGAGCGGGACGATATCGCCGCCGGTACCACGGGTCGCAACCACGGTCTGCTCCACTCCGGCGCCCGCTACGCGGTGACGGATCAGGAGTCCGCCCGCGAGTGCATTCAGGAGAACCGCATCCTCAAGCGGATCGCCAGCCACTGCGTCGAGGACACCGGCGGCCTCTTCATCACCCTGCCGGAAGATGACATCAATTTTCAAAATACCTTCATGGACGCCTGCGCCCTGGCGGGCATCGACGCCCGCCAGCTGGATCCCGCCGATGCGCTGCGCCTCGAACCCAACGTCAACCCGGCACTGATCGGCGCCATCCAGGTGCCGGACGGCACGGTCGATCCGTTCCGCCTGGCCGCCGCCAACGTGCTGGATGCCAAGGAGCACGGCGCCCGTATCTTCACCCACAGCAAGGTGCTGGGGCTTTTGCGCACCCAGGATCGGGTGCACGGGGTCAAGGCCATCAACACCCGCACCGGCGAAGCGTTCGAGGTGGAGTGCCAGGAGGTGATCAACGCCGCCGGCATCTGGGGCCAGCAGATCTGCGAATACGCCGATCTCGGCATCCGCATGTTCCCGGCCAAGGGTTCCCTGCTCATCATGGATTACCGCATCAACCAGCTGGTGCTCAACCGCGCCCGCAAACCGGCGGACGCGGACATCCTGGTGCCGGGCGATACCATCTCCCTCATCGGCACCACGTCGAGTCGCATCGATTACCACAAGATTGACCAGCTCACCGTCGAGCCTGAAGAGGTGGAGGTGCTGCTGCGCGAGGGGATCAAGCTCGCCCCCATCATGGCCCGCACCCGTCTGCTGCGCGCCTACGCCGGCGTGCGCCCGCTGGTGGCGGTGGATGGCGACGAGTCGGGCCGCAACATCAGCCGCGGCATAGTGCTGCTGGATCACGCCGAACGTGATGGTCTCAAGGGGTTCAACACCATCACCGGCGGCAAGCTGATGACCTACCGGCTGATGGCTGAATGGGCTACCGATCTGCTGGCCAAGAAGCTTGGCAACAGCAAGCCCTGCCGCACCGCCGAACTGAGCCTGCCCGGCTCACGGGATCCGGAGAAGGTCTCCGCCCCCGGCCTCTCGGTGCCAGCCGAAGGCTCGGCCCAGTACCGCCACGGCGAGCGGGTCATCGCCTTTTTCCGCGACAATCCCAAGGCCAACGCCCTCATCTGCGAGTGCGAGATGGTCACCGCAGGTGAAATCGAATACGCCCTGCGCGAGCTGGATGTGGACAACCTGGTGGATCTGCGCCGCCGCACCCGTCTGGGCATGGGCCCCTGTCAGGGGGAGCTGTGCGCCTATCGCGCCGCCGGCCTGATGCAGGAGTATGGCAAGGCCGACGGCCGTCAGGCCTGCGTCATGCTGCGCCAGTTCCTGGAGGAGCGCTACAAGGGCACCCGGCCGGTGCTGTGGGGCGATGCCCTGCGCGAAGCCGAATTTACCTACTGGATCTACGAGGGGCTGTTCGGCCTTGGCGAGTGGACGGCCCCCCACCTGGTGGCCGAGCCGCCCTTCCCGCTCGACGCCAGCACCGCAACCCCCACCAAGGAGCGCAGCCATGAAATTTGACAGCATCGTTATCGGCGGCGGCATGGCGGGCCTCTCGGCGGCCCTGCGTCTGGCCGAGGCCGGCCAGAAGACCCTGCTGATGGCCTCCGGCCAGAGCGCCCTGCACTTCTCCTCCGGCTCGGTCGATCTGCTGGAGAGCGAAGGGGATCCCCGCGCCGCCCTGCCCGCCTTCATGGCCGCCAACCCCGAGCATCCCTACAACAAGGTGGGGCTGACCCATATCGCGGCGAGCCTCGATGATCTACAGCGCCACTGCGCCGCGCAGGGATTGCCGCTGTTTCGCCAGGAGCGCAACCACCAGCGGCTGACCCCCATCGGCACCCTCAAAGCCACCTGGCTCTCCCCCGACACCTGCGCCTGCGTGACCGATGCACCGGCCCCCGACGCCATCCTGCTGGCCACCCTGGAGGGATTTCGCGACTTTCATCCCGAGCTCGCGGCCGCCAACCTGGCGACCCACACGCGCTTCGCCCACTGCCGCATCCTGACCGGGGAGCTCCGCCTGCCCCAGCTGGCCGAGTTCAGCCGCAATCCCCACGAGTTTCGCTCCGCCGACATCGCCCGCCTGTTCGACAAGCAGGGCAATGGCCAGCGTGACCTGCTGACGGATCTGGCCCGCGAGATCAGCCGCCTGGTGCAAGAGAGCGGTGAGCCGCGCTGCCACCACCTGGTGCTGCCCGCCTGCCTGTCGCTGGGGCTGGTCGGCCCGCGCCTGGCGGAGCTGGAGCAGCGCACCGGCTGCATCATCAAGGAGGTGGCCACCATGCCGCCGTCACTGATCGGCATGCGGATGCAGGAGGCGCTCAAGCGCCGCTTCATGGCTCTTGGCGGCACCTTCCTCACCAGCGAGCGGGTGTTGGGCGCCCGTTACGAGGGCGATCGGGTGATCGGTGTGCACAGCCAGAATGGCGACGATCAGCTGTTCGAGGCGGACCACTTCGTGCTCGCCTCCGGCAGCTTCTTCAGCCGCGGGCTGGAGTCCCGCCTGCGCGGCATTCGCGAGCCTATCTTCAACGCCGATGTGCTGAGCCTGCCCGAGCGGGACGCCTGGGCCGGTCGTCGCCTGTTCGATCACCACCCCTTCATGGGCTTCGGCGTCAAGACCGACGACAAGCTACGGGTACTGCGCGGCGGTAAACCTCTGGTCAACCTCTATGGGGCTGGCAGTGTATTGGCCCATTATGACCCCATCAAGGAAGGGTCAGGGTCAGGTGTTGCCGTCGCCACCGGCTGGCAGGCTGCCGGTCATATTTTGAGTTCAGCCCAATGATGATTTTGTCCCATATCCCGTGCCTTCACACCCAACGGGAGGAGAACTGACATGTTACTGGATCATGCCAACCAAACTTTCGATCAGTGCATCAAATGCACCGTCTGTACCGCTTACTGCCCGGTGGCCAAGGCCAACCCGGCCTACCCCGGCCCCAAGCAGGCGGGCCCGGATGGGGAGCGGCTGCGCATCAAGAGCCCCGAGCTCTTTGACAGCGCCCTCAAGTACTGCACCAACTGCAAGCGCTGCGAAGTGGCCTGCCCGAGCGGGGTGCGCATCGGCGACATCATCGCCAAGGCCAAGCACCAGTACAGCGGCTTCAAGCCGGGGATCCGCGAGTTTGTGCTCTCCCACACCGATCTGATGGGCAGCATGTCCACCCTGATGGCCCCGGTGGTCAACTTCACCACCGGCCTCAAGCCGATGAAGCTGGTGCTGGACAAGGCGCTGGGGGTCTCCTCCCACCGCGACCTGCCCAAATACTCCCAGGGCACCTTCCGCGGCTGGTACAAGAAACAGAAAGCGAGTCAGGCCCGCTTCGAGCGCCAGATAGCCTACTTCCACGGCTGCTACGTCAACTACAACCACCCGCAGCTCGGCAAGGAGCTGGTGCAGGTGCTCAACGCCATGAACATCGGCGTCCAGCTGCTGGAGCGGGAGAAGTGCTGCGGCGTGCCGCTGATTGCCAACGGCTTCATGGACAAGGCCAAGCAGCAGGCGGCCTTCAACATCAAACAGCTGGAGAACACCCTGCTTGGCAATGAGATACCGCTGCTGGCCACCTCCTCCACCTGCGGCTTCACCCTGCGCGACGAATATCCCCACCTGCTGGAGCAGGACAACCACAAGGTGCGCGATCGCATCTCGCTGGTGACCCGCTTCCTGTGGAACGAGTTCTACAAAGGCAACAAGCCGGCGATGAAGCCGCTCAATCTGCACATCGCCTACCACACCCCCTGCCACATGGAGAAGATGGGCGGCGTCATCTATACCCTCGAGCTGCTGCGCGCCATCCCCGGTGTCAAGGTGACAGTGCTGGACTCTCAGTGCTGCGGCATCGCCGGCACCTACGGCTTCAAGTCGGAGAACTACCAGACCAGTCAGGCCATCGGCGAAGGGCTGTTTGATCAGATAAACCGGCTCAAGCCCGATCTGGTCATCACCGACTGCGAAACCTGCAAATGGCAGATCGAGATGAGCACGCCGTTCCCTTGTGAACACCCCATCCACCTGCTGGCCCGGGCCCTGGCGTAATCCCCTTGCAATATCGGGCCAGATCGCCCTGGCAAAGGGGCCGAGAAGCAAGCACCAGATAGAAAAAGAGCCGGCAATTGCCGGCTCTTTTTACTGGAGTATCGTTCGAATAGACCATGGTATCCATGGACAGTCCTCTGATTGAATCCGGCAATCAGGGGATCATCATGGCTCCCTTCCCTGAATTTAATAATGCATATCTATTCACAGAAAATTTTCTATCCCTAAATGAATACAGCTCGCGCCATTTGACGTACATTTCCTTGTGGGACGCGGGCTGGCGGGCCATGGCCGCCACGGTGTGTGGTGCACAGCGTTAACAATGATGCAATAAGTTGAGTTTCCTCATAATTTAACCGGGATCTCATTTCCGCTCGTTGCCTGCTCCGACAATTGATCTAGCGCAATCCCGCTCCCGATAAATCATCATTCATTTTACCCATTTGGTAATATCCAGCTCGAGCAATCGCATAAATACATGGGTTTTATTCACTAATAACAATTAATCGGCCTGCCTGCTCCTGCCTAGTGCGGGGGCTGATGCCCACATCCAGGATGGAACGGTCAGGCTTGGCAATGAGATCGATTTGGGAGTGATGATCGTGAGTTCACACAACAGACAGACCAGGCTGGGCCTCGCCGCCCTGCTGCTTACCACCTGCCTTGGCACCAGCGGCTGGACACAGGCGGCCGACGAGGCACAACCCAAGGGCAAGATCGAGGCGCGCAGCGAGCTGTTCGCCAAGGATCACGCCGATCAGTTCACCAGCTGGAAAGGCACCAGCGAGAGCAAGGAACGCACCGACGCCCTGGCGGACGATCCGCAGATGGTGGTGCTCTGGGCCGGCTACCCCTTCTCCAAGGATTACAACAAGCCGCGCGGCCACTTCTATGCCCTGACCGACGTGCGGGAAACCCTGCGTACCGGCGCCCCCAAGACCGCCGAAGACGGTCCGCTGCCCATGGCCTGCTGGAGCTGCAAAGGCCCGGACGTGGCCCGCGTCATCGACGAGAAGGGTGAGGATGGCTACTTCAAGGGGATGTGGGCAAAAGGCGGCCCCGAGATCGTCAACACCATCGGCTGCGCCGACTGCCACGACACCGCCTCGAAAGAGTTCAAGGAGGGCAAACCCGCCCTGCACCTCTCCCGCCCCTATGCTGACCGGGCCATGACCGCCATCGGCAAGCCGTTCAAGGAGCAGGGGCGCTTCGATCAGCAGTCCCAGGTGTGCGGCCAGTGCCACGTGGAGTACTACTTCAGCGGCCCGACCAAGGCGGTGAAATTCCCCTGGGACAAGGGCACCACAGTTGAGCAGATGGAGCAGTATTACGATGAAATAGGCTTTGCTGACTGGACCCATGCCCTCTCCAAGACCCCCATGCTCAAAGCCCAGCATCCCGAGTACGAGACCTGGCGCGCCGGCATTCACGGCCAGAACAACGTCGCCTGCGTCGACTGCCACATGCCCAAGGTGCAGAACGAGCAAGGCAAGGTCTACACCGATCACAAGGTAGGCAACCCCTTCGATCGCTTCGACCAGACCTGCCGCAACTGCCACACCCAGAGCAAGGAGATGCTGCAAGGGGTGGTCAAGCAGCGCAAGGATGCCGTCACCGAGATCAAGCTCAAAGTCGAGAAGCAACTGGTGCACGCCCACTTTGAAGCCAAGGCCGCCTGGGATGCCGGCGCCACCGAGGCCGAAATGAAGGACATTCTGCAGGACATCCGTCACGCCCAATGGCGCTGGGACTTCTCCATCGCCTCCCACGGGGTGCAGATGCACGCCCCGGAAGTGGCGCTGCGCATGCTGGGAACCGCTCTGGACAAGGCCGCCGATGCCCGCACCAAGCTGGCACGTCTGCTGGCTGCCAAGGGGATCAGCCACGAGATCGCCATTCCTGACATCTCCAGCAAGGAGAAGGCCCAGGCCGCTCTTGGCATGGACATGAAGCAGATGAACAGCGACAAGGCCCAGTTCCTCAAGACCACAGTCCCCGCCTGGGATGCCGAGGCCAAAGCGGCCGGACGGCTCGCACAATGACGAGGCATGCGGGCCCGCAGTGTCGGGCCCGCAGCCGGATGGAGGCTTCCTATGGGTGATTTAACGATGGATTTCTTACGACTGATGCTGATGGCAGCCATGCTGCTGACCAGCCTGCAGGGCCAGGCCGCCGATGCGGCCGGCGCGCCTGCGGCCCTCCCCGCCACACCTGTCTCTGCCACACATGAGGTGGAATTTTTGCGCAATCCCGATGCCGCCTGTACCGACTGCCACAAGGAGCAGGCATACGGCATGCACGGCAAGCACGGCCAGGCGACCAACCCCAACAACCTGGCGCCGGTCACCTGCACCAACTGCCATGGTCAGCCCTCCCCCAAACACAGGGAAGGGGTCAAGGATGTGATGCGCTTTAGCGACAGCTTCAAGGACAAACAGAGTACCGAGAGCTACCCCATCGCCGAGCAGAACGGGGTCTGTATGAGCTGTCACGAACCCAAACCGCTGCGCGAGGCGCTCTGGGCCCACGACGTGCACGCCACCAAGCTCACCTGCACCAGCTGCCACCAGCTGCACCCGGCCAAGGAGCCCATGGTGGCTATTCCGGAGAAGTCCCGCATCAAGCTCTGCGTCGACTGCCACAGCAAGCAGCATGAGGCCGTCAAGGCGGCCAAGGCGAACACCACCTCGGGCAAGGAGGCACAATGAGCTGCTCTCGCCGTCACTTCATGGCGGGGATGAGCGCGGGGGCCCTCATCATGATGACGGGGGCTGCTCCCCGCTCCCTTGCCACCACCCTCGCCCACAGCCAGACCATCGACGGGGTCCGCTACGGCATGATCCACGACGAGACGGCCTGCATCGGCTGTACCGCCTGCATGGATGCCTGCCGGGAGGTGAATCAGGTGCCAGAGGGGGTCTCGCGCCTCGAGATCATCCGCTCCGGCCCCATCGGCACCTTCCCCGATGCCGAGTACCACTTCTTTCGCAAGTCCTGCCAGCACTGCGACAACGCCCCCTGCGTGCACGTCTGCCCGACCGGTGCCTCCCATATCCGCAAAGAAGATGGCATCGTCGACGTCAACCCGGATCTCTGCGTCGGCTGCATGTACTGTCTGGCCGCCTGCCCCTATCAGGTGCGCTTTATCAACCCTGTGACCAAGGTTGCCGACAAGTGCGACTTTTGCCGCAAGACCAATCTGGCGGCGGGCAAAGAGCCGGCGTGCGTGGAATCCTGCCCCACCAAGGCGCTGGTATTCGGCAATCTGGATGACCCGGACAGCCCCATCGCCAAACGGCTGGTGAAGGAGACCACCTATCGCTACAAGCAGGCACTCGGCACCTCGCCCAAGATGTACCGTGTGCCCAAAGGGGAGATAAAGTCATGACCATGCAAGAGGCGTTTCACTTCCCTTCCCTCGTGTGGGGATTTGTCCGATCGCCATCTACCGTAGTAACAGAAGGAGGAATGGATCATGTTGCATGACGCATTTCACTTCTCCTCGCTGGTATGGGACTGGCCCATCGCCATCTATCTGTTCCTGCTCGGCATCTCCGCCGGGGCCACCACCCTCTCGGTGCTGCTGCGCCGCAAGGGGGCCGGCAGCGAGAGCGGCATCATCAAGGCGACCGCCATTCTGGCGCCGGTGAGCGTGGTGCTGGGGTTACTGATCCTCATCTTCCACCTGGCCCGCCCCTGGACCTTCTGGAAGCTGATGTTCCACTATCAGTTCGACTCCGTGATGTCGATGGGGGTCATGCTGTTTCAGGTCTATATGGCTGTGCTGTTTGCCTGGCTGGCGGTGGTGTTTCGCTCCGAGATCGAGACCTTGCGCCGTCACCTGCTGCAAGAGAAGTTCGCCTTTGTGGATGGGCTGATCGCCCTGTTGGCACGCTTTGAGCGGCTGCTGGCGCCGCTCTTGCTGCTGCTTGCCGTGCTCTTGGGGGCCTACACCGGCTTTCTGCTCTCCGCGCTCAAGACCTATCCGCTGTTGAACAACCCGGTACTGCCGGTGCTGTTCCTTATCTCCGGCGTCAGCTCCGGCATTGCCTCCACCATCTTGCTGGCGGTCACCCTGTTCAAGGAGAACCATCACAGCCAGGGGGTGAGCTTCGTACATCGCTTCGAGCGGCCGGTACTGGTGGTGGAGGTGCTGCTGCTGGTCTGCTTCTTTACCGGCCTCTACTTCGGTGGCGGCCAGAAGGAGGCAGCCATGTGGGCCGCCATCGGCAGCGGCTTCTGGGCTCAGGTGTTCTGGCTCGGGGTGGTGGGCATCGGTATGCTGCTGCCCCAGTTGCTGGCCCTGCTGGCCCCCGCACCGCTGCGGGCCAAAAACGGCTACCTGGTGCTGGTCTGCAGCCTGACCCTGATGGGGATCCTGCTGCTGCGCTACTTCGTGCTTTATGCCGGTCAAATGACTGTCGTATAACGGTATGCTCACCAGCGCCAGCCACCCTCGGGTGACTGGCGCTTATTTGTTGCGATGAGCTGTTGCCAGAAATGTGGCTGTTATCCCCCAGCGCCGGTACGGTGCAGACGCTGCGGCATAACATAGACGAATGATTGACTGGAGGTTGTGTGCTGGCGGAGCTCGGCTATCTCTCACTGTTGCTGGCGACCGGGCTCGCCCTGCTGCAAGGCACCCTGCCCTGGCTGGGGCTGCGGCTCGCCTCACGCCCGCTGCTCGGCTGCGCAACACCGCTGGCCCTCCTGGTCGCGCTCCTGCTCGGGGCCGCCCTGCTGCTGCTCGCCAGCTGTTTTGGCCTGGATGACTTCACCCTGGTCTATGTGGCCCAACACGCCAACAGCGCCCTGCCCCTTGGCTTCAAGCTGGCGGCCGTGTGGGGCGGCCACGAGGGCTCCATGCTCTTTTTCGTCTTTGCGCTGGGGCTGTGGGGCGCGCTGGTAGCTCTTTGCTCCAAGCGGGTCGATCCGCTGATCACAACCCGGGTATTGGCCATCATGGGGCTGATCGTCGGGCTGTTCGGCCTCTATACCCTGATCTTCTCCAGCCCGTTTGACCGCCAGTTCCCGGGGCCGCTGGAGGGGCGCGATCTCAACCCCATGCTGCAGGACATCGGCCTCATCATCCACCCCCCCCTGCTCTATCTCGGTTACGTCGGCTTTGCGGTCAACTTCGCCTTCGCCATGGCGGCGCTGCACTCGGGTCGGCTCGATGGCGCCGTGGCTCACTGGAGCCGCCCCTGGGCGCTCGGATCCTGGGTGTTTCTCACCGCCGGCATCGTGCTGGGCTCCTGGTGGGCCTACTACGAGCTCGGCTGGGGCGGCTGGTGGTTCTGGGATCCGGTGGAAAATGCCTCCCTCTTGCCCTGGCTGCTTGGCACCGCCCTGCTGCACGCCCTGGTGGTGTGCGAGAAGCGCGGCGCTTACGGCCACGCCGTGTTGCTGCTCTCCATCTTTACCTTTTCACTGAGCCTGCTCGGCACTTTCGTGGTGCGCTCCGGCGTGCTCACCTCGGTGCACGCCTTTGCGGTGGACCCCAGCCGCGGCCTCACCCTCTTGTTGCTGCTCGGCTTGTTATTGACCTGCGCACTCACCCTGTTTGCCCTGCGGGCGGACATTCGCGCCCCCTATGCCCGCTTTGGCTTGCTGTCAAAAGAGGGGCTGCTCGGCGCCGCCATCCTGCTGCTCAGCGTGGCCTGCGCCAGCGTGCTGCTCGGCACCTTCTACCCCATGGTGTTCCAGTCGCTCCATCTGGGCTCTCTCTCGGTGGGCGCCCCCTATTTCAATACCATCTTCGTGCCGCTGGCCCTCTGCCTGATGGCGCTGATGACCCAGCTGCCGCGCCTGCGCTGGCAGCATCTGGCAACCCAGCGCCGCATCAAGGTGCTGCTCCCATGCCTGTTCGGCCTGCTGGGGGGCGCCTTGCTGAGCCTCGCCTATCCCGAGCCGCTGCGAGGCGGTTGGCTGGGGCTCGCGGCCAACGTGCTCAGCCTCTGGCTGATGGCCAGCCTGCTGCTCCCGCTCTTGCAACCGACATCGCTGCGTGAGCTCACCCTCAATCGGTTCGGCAGCCTGCTGGCCCACCTCGGGGTGGCGGTGTGCGCCCTCGGCATTGCGCAGGTGAGTCACCACAGTCAGGAGGGGGGCGCGGTACTCGCCGCCGACAAGCCCTATCGACTCGGCGCCTTCGAGTTTCGCTATGAGGGGAGCGAGCCCATCATCGGCCCCAACTACACCGCCGAGCGCATCACGCTTAGCGTGCATAAGGACGATAAAGAGGTGGCGCGGCTGACGCCGGAGCGGCGTCACTACAGCGTGCGCACCATGAACATGAACGAGCCCGGCATCGCGTGGGGGCTGTTTGGCGATCTCTACGTGGTGCTTGGCGAAAAGATGGGGCCAGACGCCTACGCCATGCGACTGCACTACAAACCGCTGGTGCGCTGGATCTGGCTCGGTGGCCTGTTGATGATGACGGGCGGCGCCCTGCGCCTGCTCGCCCGCCGGCCGCTGCTGGCTAGCCATCCAGCCCCAGCTGCCGCTCCCTACCCTAGGCTTGAACAGGAGTCCTTATGAACGCCCGTTTGCGCCTGTTCGTCCCGCTCGTGCTCACTCTGGGGCTCGGTACCCTGCTCTGGCTCGGCCTTGGCAACAACCCCTACAGCCAGGATGAGGCCGTCGCCGGGCGCACCCTGCCTGCCTGGCAGAGTGACGATCTGCTTGGTGGCGCTCCCATCCACACCGCGGCGCTCAAGGGGGAACCCTTCGTGCTCAACGTCTGGGCCAGCTGGTGCCCCAACTGCCGCGCCGAGCATCCGCTGCTGGGTGAGCTGGCCAGCGCCGTGCCCCTCTATGGCCTCAACTATCGGGACAAGGGGGATGCCGCTCGCGCCTGGCTCACCGAGGCGGGCAACCCCTATCGCGCCGTGCTGGCGGACCCCGATGGCCGACTCGCACTGGAGCTCGGCGTCTACGGCACGCCGGAGACCTATCTCTTCGCCGGCGACGGTACCCTACTGACCCGTCATACCGGCCTGCTCACCCGCAAGATTTGGCAACGCCAGTTTGCCCCCCTGCTTGCAAAGGCCCGCAGCAACACCGCCAGCCAGCCCGAAGTGGAAAGAGAAGTGGAGAGAGAAGTAAAGAGACAAGTGCAGGAGAGCAAGCCATGAGCCGTCTCGGCCACGCCCTGATCGCGCCGCTCTTGCTGGCCTTGAGCCTCGGGGCCCTTGCCAGCGGGGTCGACACCTATCAGTTTCGCCACCCCGAGCGGCAGACCCGCGCTCAGGAGCTGGCCCGCGCCCTGCGCTGCCCCCAGTGCCAGAACCAGAACCTGGTGGAGTCCAACTCCCCCATCGCGCTGGATCTGCGGCTCGAGGTCTATCGCTGGGTGGACGAGGGACAGTCTGATGAGCAGGTGATCGCCCGCATGACGGAGCGCTTCGGCGATTTCGTGCGCTACGATCCCCCCTTCAAGCGCAGCACGGCGCTGCTGTGGGGGGGGCCAGCCCTCTTGCTGTTGCTGGCGCTCAATCGCCTGCGCAGGAGCCTGCATCGCCGGCAACCGGCGCGGGTGCCGCTTATCGGCGACAGAGCC
Organism: Aeromonas sp. CD; assembly: GCF_033349375.1. Taxonomy (NCBI): domain Bacteria; kingdom Pseudomonadati; phylum Pseudomonadota; class Gammaproteobacteria; order Aeromonadales; family Aeromonadaceae; genus Aeromonas; species Aeromonas sp. CD. The sequence goes on along the minus strand of NZ_CP137631.1, from coordinate 2,189,837 downwards.
GAGAGGGTGCTCGCCCACGACCCCAGAGCCGAGCTGAACCGGCTGATCATGGCCGAGCAGCAGGCGGGGCTTGCCCCCCACAGCCGCCTCTACCGGGAGCTGGAGCTGGCCCGCCTCGCCAACGCCACCCCACCTGCCGAGCAGGCCCTGTGCGATCGGCTGGCCAAGGACCGCACCGCTCGTCCGCAGCCCTGGCTGCGCTCATGGATACTGCTTGGGGCCCTGCTGCTGGCGCTGATGGCCGGCATTTATGCCGGCACCGGCCGCTATCAGGCGTGGCAGTCTTATCAGTCGCGCCCCGATCCGCTGGCGGGATTGAGTCCGCGGGATCTGCAGGACAAGGAGCTGGGCGCCCTGCACCAGCGTCTGCAAGCCAACCCCGCCGATCTCGACGGCTGGGCGGCGCTCGGTCAGCTCTATCTCTATCGGGACGAGTACGCCAACGCCCTGCTCGCCTACCAGCGCCTCGCCCTGCAAGAAGGGGGCGCCAGCGCGGCGACCCAGGCCGCCCAGGCCACCGTGCTCTACTACCAGGCGGGCCAGCAGCTCACCCCGGAGGCGCAGCGCCTGCTCGATAGCGCGCTCAAGCAGGACAAGGGCGAGGTGAGCGCCCTGATGCTGCTCGCCTCCGATCACTTCCTGCACGGCCGCTACTCCCAGGCCATCGCCCTCTGGCAGCAGTTGCTGGACGAGGAGCGCCCCCGCATCAACCGGAGCGCGCTGATCGAGGCGATCCAGACCGCCCGCATGATGGGAGGCTGACCGCGCGCGTGACAGGGGCTGAATGCCCCTGTCACGTTGGGCCCGCACAAACGCCACCGGCAGGGAAATCACTTGCCAACCTCCCGTCGGCGGCCGAACAATAGGCGTCCATTGAACCTGTTTCTGGAGCCTATCCCATGATCCCCATTCGCTGTCACACCGTCTCCGGCGTCGCGCTCTCCACCGTCCAGGGCGAGACCCGGTTGCTGATGATGAAACGGGTCAAGGGCGGCTTCTGGTGTCATGTGGCGGGCACGGTCGAGGCGGGGGAAACCGGTTGGCAGACCATAGTGCGCGAATTTCGCGAGGAGACCGGCATCGTCGTGCACGAACTCTACAACGGCCAGTATCTGGAGCAGTTTTACGAGGACGCCACCAACACCGTCTGTCTGGTGCCGGTGTTCGTGGTCTACTGTCCGCCAACGCAGGCGGTGACCCTCAATCACGAGCACACCGCGTACCGCTGGTGCAGCCTGGCCGAGGCCAAGGCACTGGCGGGCTTCCCCGGCCAGCAGGCACTCTATGATCACCTCTGGCACTACTTTGTCGAAAATAGCCCCTCGGCGCTGATGCGGGTGGCCATGACACCATAGCGGGTGCATGCCAAAAGCCCTGCCGTTATCCCCTTGATCCTGTGATGATCCACATCCGGCCATGGCGGCCATCAGCACATGTTGCCGCCCCTGATCAGGCCGTTTTCAGCAGAGATGATCACCCAGAATGAGTGAGAGGAAGGAAACAAGCAGCAGAGAGAGGTAAAAGAGTGACTATCTGGCGGCCAGGGAGCGCCGCCAGCAGCGCGCCGCGACCAGGTTCCCCATTCCGGCCCACCCCATAATTACTCGTATGAAGCCACCCATAGCCACCATTACCGTTATTTCAAGGTGCGCCATCCCATAAAATTGAAATATCGGGCCATTAGACGTTGTGAAGCGTCAATTACCGTCATATAACTTAGCCAAATATCCCTGTCAGCCGTACGGTAGCGTCAAATCATGATTACTCGCCCTTTTCTTACCCTGTTGCTCGGTGCCTTCCTTGTTCCCGTCAGCATGGAGAGCGCCCAGGCCAATCCGTTTTCAGCCCAGTCCCACTCCCCCAACAGCTTTCTGGAGCAGCGCAACGATCTGGCGCTGAGCTCCGCCGCCTTCGTGGTGGCCAACCCGCGCACCGGTGAAGTGCTGTCGGAGCGCAACGCCAACCGGGTGATGCCGATAGCCTCCATCACCAAGCTGATGACGGCGCTGGTGGTGCTCGATGCCAACCAGCGGCTCTCCGAGATGCTGACCGTTACCATGGCCGACGTGGATCGCCTCAAAGGCACCGGGTCGCGGCTGGCGGTGGGCTCGCGCCTGAGCCGGGCCGACATGCTGCATATCGCCCTGATGTCGTCGGAAAACCGCGCCGCGTCGGCGCTGGCCAGAAACTACCCGGGTGGCCAGCGCGCCTTCATCGAGGCTATGAACGCCAAGGCCCGCATGCTCGGCATGTGGAGCACCCAGTTCTCCGACAGTACCGGCCTCACCCCCCGCAACGTCTCCAGCGCCCACGATCTCGCCAAGCTGGTGGCGGCGGCCTCCACCTATCCGCTCATTCGCCAATACTCCTCCACCGAGGAGCGCATGGTGCGCAACGGTAAGCGTCAGCTGCACTACCTCAACTCCAACCGGCTGGTGCGCGAAGGGAGCTGGCCCATCTCCCTCTCCAAGACCGGCTACATCCGCGAGGCGGGTCGCTGCCTGGTGATGGCCACCCAGATCAACCGCGAGCCGGTGATCATGGTGCTGCTCAATGCCGATACCCCCAACGCCCGGGTGGCCGATGCCAAACGGATCAAATCCTGGCTGGAGACTTCCGGTCGCATGAGCCTGACCGCCCAGTCCACTCCCCAGACCAAGCTGTTCAGCAGCCAGTAACGCGCCCGGCAATCATCGTCAAAAAAGCCCCCGCACCTAGGTGCGGGGGCTTTTGTTGTTGAGCCTTGTAAACAAATCCGCTGGCTACGACGCCAAAGTGCTGGCAATCAGACCGGCTTGAGCCGCGCGGTGAAGTGGCGCAGCAGCGGCGGCTCGTAGTCAAAGGTGAGCCCGCGAATGTCGCTGGCCCGCGCTTTCACCGCAATCAGGCAGTCGGCCACATAGTCCATGTGATCCCGGGTATAGACCCGGCGCGGAATGGTGAGCCGCAGCAGCTCGAAATCCGCCGCCTCCTGCTTGCCGGTGGCGGGATCGCGCCCCAGCAGCAGGGAGCCAATTTCCACCCCGCGCACGCCCCCTTCCAGATAGAGCTCGCAGGCAAGCGCATGGGCCGGGAACTGCTCGGCCGGAATATGGGGCAGCAGCTTTTTGGCATCGACAAACACCGCATGGCCGCCGGTTGGGGTCTGGATGGGGATGCCCGCCTCGGCCAGCCGCTCGCCGAGATAGGCCACCTGACTGATGCGATAGGTGAGATACTCCTCATCCATCCCCTCGCGCAGGCCGATGGCGAGCGCCGCCATATCCCGCCCGGCGAGGCCGCCGTAGGTGACAAACCCCTCCATCGCCACGCAGCGCACCTGCACCGCACGAAACAGGTCGAGATCCTCCTTGAAGCAGCAGAGCCCGCCGATATTGACCAGCCCGTCCTTCTTGGCGGACATGGTGAAGATATCCCCCAGCGCAAACATCTGGCGCACTATCTCCTTGATGCTGCACTTGGCATAAGCCGGATCCCGCTCCTTGATAAACCAGGCGTTCTCGGCGAAGCGGGCAGCATCGATCACCACCGGAATATGGTGGCGACGGGCCAGCTCGGAGACCGCCTCCATATTGGCCATGGAGACCGGCTGACCGCCGGCACTGTTGCAGGTGACCGTGATGATGATGCCGGCCACGTTGGCGGCCCCCAGGGTCTCGATGGTGTCGGTCAGGCGAGGGAGATCAAAATCCCCCTTCCAGGCGTAAGGGGCCGTGGTGTCGAGGGCTTTCGGGGTGAGCAGATTGATGGCCCGCGCGCCGGCCAACTCCACATGGGCCTTGGTGGTATCGAAGTGGTAGTTGGAGATGAAGACCGGTGCCTTGCCCTGGCAGCGCTTGACCAGCTCGGGGAAGAGGATCTGCTCCGCCCCGCGCCCCTGGTGGGTGGGCATCACATGCTGGTAGCCAAAGATCTCGCGCACCGCGCGCTCCAGCTCGACGAAGTTGCGGCTGCCCGCATAGGCTTCGTCCCCCATCATGATGCCGGCCCACTGACGGTCGGACATGGCGCCGGTGCCGCTGTCGGTCAGCAGATCGATATAGACATCCTCGGCCAGCAGCAGGAAGGGGTTCCAGCCAGCGGCTTCGAGGGCGGCGCGGCGCTCGGCGCCAGTGGTCTGTTTGATGGGCTCGACCATCTTGATACGAAACGGCTCGGGTATACGACGCATAAAAGACTCCTCACCGGCGCAAGGCCAGTGTGTTTGAAATTGGAATTGGCAAAGAGACCGGGGCGATCAGGGTCGTCCGGCTGACAAATTCAAACGGCGGGTGCCGCCAATCAGCGGTGAGGAAAGTCGAGGGTCAGAATGGGATCCCGGGTGTACCAGTGGGCGAGCAGGCAGGCTGCCCGGGGCGTAGCTGTCACGATTGGCATCACTCCCCTCCATGTCGGTTGTAAACAGTCGGTGGCCAATAAGATCCATTGATGGGTGCTGCCAGCGGGCAGCCTCGCCACGTTAACGGCAGGTTAATTGGCAGACAAGAGGCGCACCGCCGGGCTGTGCGCCTGCTCACAAAGCGCCCATTCACCCGGTCCGACGCGGGCATTGGTGCTCCGCCCGCCCCTCGGTTTATTTCGCTGCCAAGATCCTGTTTCTCCACGCATCAGCCAGCGGCCGCCAATCCCATGCATCGCAAACACCCTCTGTCTGTACTCCTTCGGCTGGCGGCGCAAGTGAAGACAGAACCGGAGGGCGGTGGAGCAGGCGCTGCCCGATCTGCAAGGAGAGAGCGAGTATCTATCACCCCTTGTGATGACCTACCACGGGATGAATTTCTGCTACTGCATCTGTGCAGACAATACGGCAACCCTGACCCGGTCCAGTGCCAACTGGAACGGCCGGCCGGCGGTAGGCGGGCATGACGACGGCGGAGCAGTACCTGATCCGGCTGGAGCAGCTCTGACTGCCACAGCTAATACCAACAAGTCCACACTTTTCAACATCGAAAACCAGTTAAATAAATGTAAATAGATATATATCCCAATTATATCTACACTAGTTGAATATCCTGTGGCGGCTGATTAAGGTGAGGGCCCCAGTCAAGGAGAGACAAGATGGACATAGTGGTACTCGGTGGTGGCGTGGTCGGCGTGACCAGCGCCTGGTATCTGGCCAAGGCAGGTCACAAGGTGACGCTGCTGGAGCGGCGTGACGGGGTGGCCCTTGAAACCAGCCACGCCAATGCCGGCCAGATCTCCCCCGGTTACGCGGCCCCCTGGGCGGCCCCCGGTATTCCCCTCAAGGCCGCCAAGTGGCTGCTGCAAAAGCATGCCCCCTTCACGGTGCGACCGACCTCGGATCCCTTCCAGCTGCGCTGGATGCTGAAGATGTTTGCCAACTGCACCCCGGCGGCCTATGCGGTCAACAAGGGGCGCATGGTGCGGCTAGCCGAATACAGTCGCGACTGCATGAAGCTGCTGCGCGACGAGCTGAGCATCGATTATGAAGGGCGCCAGCTCGGCACCCTGCAGCTGTTTCGCAGTCAGGCCCAGCTCGATGCCAGCAAGCGCGACATCGAGGTGCTGGAAGAGTACGGCGTGCCCTACCAGTCCCTCGATGCCGCTGGCTGTGAAGGGGCAGAGCCGGCGCTGGCCCGGGTACGCGGCAAGATAGTGGGCGGCCTGCGCCTGCCGGGCGATGAGACCGGCGACTGCTTCCGCTTCACCAAGGCCATGGCAGCAGAAGCGCAGCGACTGGGGGTCAAGTTCGTGTTCAACTGCGCCATCGACGAGATCGAGCTGGCGCAGGGACGCGCCGTGGCGGTGCGAGCCGGTGAGCAGCGCTTCAAGGCCGACGCCATCGTCTGTGCCCTCGGCAGCTATGCCACTGGGTTCCTGCGCCCGCTCGGGCTCGATCTGCCCGTCTACCCGGTCAAGGGCTACTCCCTCACCCTGCCGATGATCAACGCCGATGCCTCGCCGCGCAGCACCGTGCTGGACGAAACCTACAAGGTGGCCATCACCCGTTTCGATGAGCGGATCCGGGTCGGCGGCATGGCGGAGCTGTCGGGCTACAACCTGGCTCTCAACCCGAAACGGCACGACACCCTGGCCATGGTGGTCGGCGATCTCTTCCCCGAGGGGGGCGACATCAGCCGCGCCGACTTCTGGACCGGGCTGCGCCCCATGACGCCGGATGGCACCCCGCTGGTGGGCCCAAGCCCCATCCCCGGCCTCTGGCTCAACACCGGCCACGGCACCCTGGGCTGGACCATGGCGGCAGGCTCGGGTCAGCTGCTGTGCGATCTCATCAGTGGCAGCGACACCGCCATCAGCGATGAAGGGCTCACCCTGGCCCGCTACGGCTGAGACTTGTCCTGCGTCTCTTCCCGTTTCATCCCAAAGAGGGAGTGCCTGGCACTCCCTCTTGTTTTGACCCCAGTTTGTTTTGACCGCAGTTTGTTGTGACCCCAGTGCGGTTTATTCAGCCTCTGCCGCCGCACCGCCCGGCATCAGGGCGGGCTGCGCCTGCCACACCCGGGCGGGATCCGGCTCGGCGATGGCGCTCGCCACCAGTTGCTGCAGCCAGTGGCGATGCAGCAGCCAGATGGGATCCCCCAGGCGCCCCTGCTCCTTGGCGCACTGCTTGACCACATCCGCCGTCCGGTAGAAGTAGCGGATCAGGGTGGTGAGCTCGGGTTCGGGCCAGCGGCAGCCAAAATGGCGCAGCCGCTCGTGCCAAAATGCCAGCTGGCCGCGCTCGTGCTCCTGCTCGACCCCATGCAGGGCCGGGATGAGATCCATCGCCTGCCACAGGGCCCCGTAACCGACGAAGCGCTCATCCAGCGCGTCCAGCGCCTGATCCAGCATGGCCAGGGTCTGCGGCCAGTTGTCGGCCTGCTGGCGGATCTCTGCCTGCGCCTCGCACACCGCCGCCAGCCAGTCCATCGCCAGCCGGCAGATGATCGCCTCCTTGTTGGGATAGAGGTGATAGAGCGACTTGATGCCCACCCCGGCGCGGGCGGCGATGGCATTGGTGTTGAGCGCCGCGAACCCCTGCTCCCGCAGCAACGCCAGGGTGGCCTGCTCGATGCGGGTCGCCACCTCCTGACTGCGCTGCTGCCGCGGCTGACGCCGCATGCAGAGCCCCTCTGGCAATGCGTGTTCCGCCATTGCGTCTCTCCCTCCATGGTCACCGAGTCTCATCACTACATGATGAGACAGACTCAACACAAGTCAAAAAAAGTGCAGCAATCACTGGCATTTTTCGGCGCAGCTGCAATAAACAACTGTGCTCATATTTGCAGTAATCACTGCAATCATACAAGGAGAGCACGCAATGGATGGCAAACAACACAACCACCGGCGGGGGCTTGTCGCCCTGCTGATGACAGTCCTGCTCGGCGGCTGCCAGCAGGACAACCGCTCGCAGGAACCGACCAGCACCCTCTACTTCAACGGCAAGATTTACACCCAGGACGGCCAGCGCAGCCTGGCCGAGGCCATGGTGGTCGAGGATGGCAAGTTCCGCTACGTCGGCTCGCGCCAGGGGGCCGAATCTTTCATGACCAACGCCACCCGCCAGGTGGATCTGCAGGGGCGCATGGTGCTGCCGGGGCTGCACGACAACCACATCCACCTGCTCGGCACCGTGGCCCTGCCCATGTGCGATCTGGATGGCCAGGCCGTCGATCTCGATCAGCTGGCTGCCAAGGTCAAGGCGTGCCTGCCCCGCTACGCCGGGCAGCCGGGCGAGTGGCTGGTGGTCAATCAGTGGTCCCCTTACGACGGCAATACCCCGACCGCGAGCCATGCCACCCTGCTGGCCGCCCTGGATGCCGTGGCGCCGGACAACCCGGTGGTACTGCTCGGGGCGGACGGTCACGCCAGTGCATACAACTCGCAGGCACTGGCCAGCGCCGAAGATCAGGATGGCAATCAGGTGGGCTTCAACCCCGCCACATTGGCGCCGGGCGGGGTGTTCGAGCGGTTCATCCCCTATGTGGACTTGACCAGCGGCGTCATCCGGGAGGGGGCCCGCAGCGCCATTCCGGTGCCAGACAGCGGGGTGCTGAGCGCCAGCGACGAGCGGGCCGCCGCCCAGTACGAGCAGATCCTGCCGGCCATCGCCACCCTGATGGCCTCGCGCGGCATCACCGGTGTGCAGGATGCCTGCGCCACCGACTTCATCCGCCAGCGCCTGCTCAGCATGCAGGCACGGGGACTGCTGCAGATGCGCATCACCGCCGCCACCTGTTTTCACGAGGATGACTACAGCGGCAAGCTGGACATCGAGGGGCACCTGGCCAAGGCCACTCGGGTCAGAAGCGCCTTTGCCGGCAACCCGCTGATCAAGGCCGATGCGGTCAAGATCTTCCTCGACGGAGTGCTGGAGGGGGATCCCTTCACCACGCCGCCTTTCCTGCCCAACGCCGGCATGCTGGAGAACTACCAGAACCCCCATCTGGCGCTGGATCCGGACAGCGGCCGGGTCACCATCACCACCGACAGCGAAGACGCCGGCAGCAACGGCATCGTCAACTACCGGGAGGCGGATCTGAAGCGCTACGTCACCGCGCTGGACGGGGCGGGTTTTGGCATTCACATGCACAGCATCGGTGATCGCAGCACCCGGGTCGGGCTCGATGCGCTGGCTGCCGCCCGCGCCAGTAACGGCGATCGGGGCATCCCCCACACCCTGGCCCACCTGCAGGTGGTGCACCCGGACGATCAGCGCCGCCTCGGCGAGCTCGGGCTCTACCTCACCTTCACCTACGCCTGGACCACGCCCCAGCTCGCCTACGACATGCTGGTCACCCCCTTCATCCAGCCCACCAGGGCCGGCCAGTCCCTGAGCGAGGCGCTCTACGATCCGCTGGGTTATCTGCAGCAGGCCCTCTATCCGGTCGAGAGCAGCCGCAAGGCGGGCGCCATCCTGGTGGCGGGCAGCGACGCGCCGGTCGACAGCCGAGATCCCCGCCCGTTTGAAAACATGGCCGCCGGCATTGTGCGAGCGGCCGGCAGCGACGATGCATTTCGCGCCAGCCAGCGCATCTCGCTGACCGAGATGCTGGCCGCCTACACCATCAACGGTGCCAGGGCGGTGCGCCAGGGGGAAATCACCGGCTCCATCGAGGCAGGCAAATCCGCCGACTTCATCGTGCTCGACCGGGATCTGTTCGCCCTGGTCGAGGCCGGCACCCCGGAGCAGATTGCCGACACCCGGGTCGAGCAGACCGTGTTTCTGGGCAACACCATCTACCCGACCCCCTGAGCCAAACCGCTGACAACAAAAAGGCCCCGCGAGGGGCCTTTCTTATGGACTGGCCGGCGCGCCGGTTTCACCCTGCGCCGGATGCAGCGCCAGGTTGAACAGCGCTGCCACCATGTCCGACTGGGTCAGGATCCCCACCAACTGCTCGCCATCCACCACCGGCATGTGGTGCAGGCCGCCATCGGAGAAGGCGCCCACCAGATCGTAGAGCGGCTGATAGCGGCGGGCGGTCGACACGTTGCGGGTCATCAGATCCGCGACCCGCAGCTCGGCCAAATCCGCGGCGCCTCGCGGCTGTTGCAGCGCCCGGTCGATCATCAGGTCGTGCAGGGTGATGATGCCGGTCAGCCGGCCGGCCTCGTCCACCACCGGCAGCGCCTTCACCTGATGGTGGGAGAGCAGTTGCCAGGCCGCCATGGCCGGCTGCGGCGCCTCTATCAGGATCAGATCCCGCGACATCACGTCCTGCACCCGCACCGTACCCACCCTGGCCCGCAGGGCGTGCAGCTGGGCCTCCTGCAACAGCGCCTGCAGATCCTGGCGGCTGATGTCGAGCAGCTCGCCGTGCTTTTCCAGTGCAAAGTCGATGTCCGCCGCCTGGGTCGCCACCCGCTCGCTCGGCTGGGGATCGGCGGTCTGGTGGCGGTTGGGCTGGGCCTGACCGCTGTTGGGGTAACGGCGCCCCAGCAGCCGGTTGTAGCAGAGCGCCAGTAGCAGCAACAAGAGCGAATTGAGCAGCACCGGCAGCAGCACATAGCCGACCCCGAGCTGGCGGATCCCCTCGCCACCGATGACCGCGGTCAAGGCCACGGCGCCGCCGGGCGGATGCAGGCTGCGGGTGAGAAACATGGCGGCGATGGCCAGCATCACGGCAAGGGCCGCAGCCAGCGCCGGATCCGCCACCAGGCTGGCACTCAGCACCCCCATCAGCGCCGAGACCCCGTTGCCCACCACGATGGACCAGGGCTGGGCCAGCGGGCTGGCGGGCGCGGCAAACAGCAGCACGGCGGAGGCCCCCATGGGGGCAATCAGCCAATGAACCTCGAGCCCCAGCCCCCACTGACACAAGAGGGCGGTCCCCAACAGCCCGACGAAAGCGCCCAGGGCGCCGTAACAACTCTCTTTGATACTGGTATTGGTGGATACCGGAAAAAAATCCCTGAACTGCATGGGGCTCCTGCGCGGATAACATTTATTTCAAATGCGCAATTTTAACGGCATCCCCTCGCCCAATACCACCGCCAGATGCAGCCAGGCCCCTCTTATTTTGGTGACGCGCGGCCTCATGGGAGTCACACCGCCATCCCTCTGCTCCCCGCGCTCGTCACAAAACTGTGATGCAGCAACAAATTCTTACAAAAAAGCTGCTGACGGCCCCCTTTCCCTCTTCTCTTAACACGCCCTTAAGAATCGCAGTGTCATCTTGAGCTCATCTTCATGCACGGAGCCACTACTTATGAGCACCATCAGAGATGCCCTTCGCCACTTCGACGGTCAGCGCCGCTGCTGGACCGCCGGGCTGGAGCGGGCCGCCCTCGCCTGGCTCGCGCGTCAAGGCCGCCTGCCGGCGAGCAGCCAGCCTCCCCGGCGGATCCTGGTCATTCGCAGTACCTGCCGCATCGGCAACAACCTGTTTCTGCTGCCCTTTTTGCAGAAGGTGCGCAGCGCTCACCCCCACGCCGAGATAGAGCTGGTGTGCAGCGGCGGCCAGCTGCTCCCCTTCCTGGCCGATCTGCAGTTGCAACGCATTCATCCGGTCAAGCTGCAGGGCAAGCGGCTGCTGGCCTCCCTGTCAGTGCTGTGGCGGCTGCGCCGTCAGCACTACGATCGGGTCTACGTGCCCTTTGCCTCCAGCACCGATCACCTGATCGCCGGCTGGGTGAAGGCGCGCGAGAAACTGGGCTTTGATGATGCCAAGGGCGACGCCCTGTTCCCCCAGCCCCTCACCCCCAACCAGCACTGCCATTACGCCCACCAGCCGCTGCAACTGCTCGGCATGCACGGCCATCTCGCCGATCAGATTGAGCTCGGCAGCTTGCTGCACAGCGCCAGCCCACGGCTGGTGGCACTCAGGCAGGACTACCCGGCGCGGCCGCTCATCGGCTTTTTCACCGGGGCCCGCAAGGGCAAGGGACTCTCTCTGCCCCAGTGGCAACGACTGCTCGGGGATCTGCGCCGCCACTACCCCAGCGCCCTGCTGATCCAGCTCGAGGATCCCGCCGATCCCCAGCCCCGGCTCGGGGACGTGCAGGTCTCCCTCTCCAGCCTGAGCGAGCTGGCCCGCTTTGCCGGCGGCCTCTCCCTCTTCGTCAGCGGCGACACCGGGCCGCTGCACCTGGCCGCCGCCAGCGGCGTGCCCTGCCTCGGTCTCTTTACCCAGACCGATCCCGCCCGCTACGGCTGCCTCGGCGCCCAGCACCTCAATCTGGTGATCGGTGATCGCAATACCATCCCCCTCGATCACCACTGGCTGGCCGAGGCGCTGGCAAGGGAGCCCCAGCCGCAGCAGCTGCCGAGCGCCCCCTCGCCCGTCCCAAGCCCGGGGCTTGCCAGCGGCGCGTTTGTCGTCACCCTCTGAGGGGCTTCAAGCGCACAAAAAAAGAGGGAAGGCTTGCGCCTTCCCTCGTTCGTTATGCCCGTACTCTCTTGTTGTTTGCTGATGTTCTTCAGGCCAGTTCGGCACGCAGCGCCTTGGTGGCATCGACCATCACCTTGAGGGCAGCCTCGGTCTCTTCCCAGCCGCGGGTCTTGAGGCCGCAATCCGGGTTGACCCACAGCCGCTCGGCCGGGATCTGCTTGGCCGCCTTGCGCAGCAGGCCTTCAATCCAGCTCTGGCTCGGTACGTTCGGCGAGTGGATGTCGTAGACGCCCGGGCCGATTTCGTTGGGGTAGTTGAAGCGCTCGAACGCTTCGAGCAGCTGCATCTGGCTGCGGCTGGTCTCGATGGTGATCACGTCAGCATCCAGTGCCGCTACCGCCTCGATGATGAGGTTGAAGTCGCTGTAACACATGTGGGTGTGGATCTGGGTGCTGTCCGCCACCGGGCTTGCGCTCAGACGGAAGGCTCGCACCGCCCAGTCGAGATAAGCCTGGTGATCCTGTTTGCGCAGGGGCAAGCCTTCACGGATCGCCGGCTCGTCGATCTGGATGATCTTGATGCCAGCGGCTTCGAGATCTGCCACCTCGTCGCGAATGGCCAGGCCAATCTGCAGGGCGGACTGCTCGCGGCTCACGTCTTCGCGCGGGAAGGACCAGCAGAGGATGGTCACCGGGCCGGTCAGCATGCCCTTGACCGGCTTGTCGGTCAGGCTCTGGGCAAACTTCGTCCACGCCAGGGTCATGGGGGTCGGCCGGTCGATGTCACGGGTGATCACCGGCGGCTTGACGCAGCGCGAGCCATAGCTCTGTACCCAGCCGAAACGGGTGATGGCAAAGCCATCCAGCAGCTCACCGAAATACTCCACCATGTCGTTGCGCTCGGCTTCACCGTGCACCAGCACGTCCAGCCCGATGGCCTCCTGGCGCAGGATGGCATCCTTGATCTGGGCCTGAATGCCCGCCTCATAGGCGCCATCGTCGATGCGACCGGCTCGCCAGTCCTGGCGCAGCACCCGAATTTCCGAGGTCTGCGGGAAGGAGCCGATGGTGGTGGTCGGCAACAGCGGCAGCTTGAGATCCGAGCGCTGCGCCTCGGCCCGCACCGGGTAGGCGCTGTGACGATCGAAATCGCTGTTGGTGAGGCTGGCGAGCCGTGACTGCACCGCCTTCTTGTGCACCCGGCTGTCGGACTCCCGATCCACGATGGGCTGGCTGTAGGCAGTGATCTTGTCCAGCTCACCGCCATTGAGATGGTCAGCCAGCAGCCCCAGCTCGTAGCATTTTTGCAGGGCAAAGGCGAACCAGCTGCGGGTCTGGGCATCCAGCTCCAACTCAAGGGTCAAGTCCACCGGGCTGTGCAGCAAGGAGCAGGAGGAGGCCACCCAGAGCCGCTCGCCAAGCTTATCCTTCAGCGATTTTAGAGTCGGTACCAGCTTGGCCAGGTTGGCACGCCAGACGTTGCGACCGTTGATGACCCCAGCCGAGATGACCCACTGGGCCGGCAGGTGCGGGACTAGCGTCTCCAGCTGCTCGGGCGCCGCCACCAGATCCAGGTGCAGGCCATCCACCTTCAGGCTGGTGATGATGTCGCGCTGATGGGCAACAGAGCCAAAATAGGTGGTGAGCAGCAGCTTGCAGGGGCCGGCCAGACGCTCGTAAGCGTTGAGATAGGCGAGACGCCACTCGTCCGGCAAGTCCAGCGTCAGCGCCGGCTCGTCGATCTGCACCCACTCCACCCCCTGGGCGGCCAGTTTCGCCAGGATCTCCTGATAGACGATGAGCAGGCGATCGAGCAGCTCGAGGCGAGAGAAGCCGCTCTCTTTCTCCTTGCCAAGCCAGAGGTAGGAGACGGGCCCCAGCAGCACCGCCTTGACCGGCAGCCCCAGCGCCTTGGCCTCTTCCACTTCGTCAAACAGCTGGCTCCAGCCCAGTTTGAAGTGCTGGTCGCGGCTGAACTCGGGCACCAGGTAGTGGTAGTTGGTGTTGAACCACTTGGTCATCTCGGCGGCGGCAGCGGCCGGGCCGGTCGGCGCACGGCCACGGGCGACCCGGAACAGGGTATCGAGATCGGTGTCGCCATGACGGTGGCGGGCGGGGATGGCATCCACCAGCAGGCTGGTGCCGAGCACCTGATCGTACCAAGCGAAGTCACCCACCGGCAGCAGGGTCACACCGGCCTGTTGCTGGGCCTGCCAGTGACGCTCACGCAGGCTCTTGCCGGTGGCGATGAGTTCGGCCTGGCTGGTCTCGCCGCGCCAGTAGGATTCGAGGGCAAATTTCAGCTCGCGCTTGGCGCCGATACGGGGAAAGCCCAGGGTGTGTGCGCAGGTCATAGGTTCCATTCCTTATGCTCGTTCATCTGATGGTGAACTGGATGATTTAGCCATCCAGATGTTTACACATCCAAAATGACAAGATAAGGTGGCCTTGGCTATTGAATCCTTTTCAACTGGCTCTCAAGAAATTCTCAAGGCGGGCGCCAAACCGCCGCCCAGGCACAACAAGGAGGGATACCATGGCGGTGTCAAGCAACCCGGGGATCGACATCAAGCACCTGAAAACGGTGAGCGCGCTGGCCGAGCAGGGCTCGCTGGCCGGGGCGGCGCTGACCCTCAACCTTACCCAGTCCGCCCTCTCCCACCAGCTCAAGGAGCTGGAGACCCGCCTCAACCTGGAGCTCTATCTGCGCAAGAGCCGGCCGCTGGTGCTGACCGCGGCCGGCAACCAGCTGCTGGGGCTGGCCCGCCAGGTACTGCCGGCGCTGGCACAGACCGAGAAACAGCTGCAGGCCCTGCACAGCGGTGAGGCCGGTCGCCTTCACCTGGCACTCGATTGCCACAGCTGCATCCAGTGGCTGCTGCCGCTGTTGCCCGATTTTCGCCGCCAGTGGCCGGGAGTGGATCTGGAGGTGGAGTCGGTGCCGGGCTTTGATGCCATCAGCGCCCTGCTCGGCGGCCAACTCGACCTGCTGCTCACCTCGGACGTGCAGGCCCGCGGCGATCTCCACTTCGAGCCGCTGTTCGCCTTCGAGCTGGTGCTGGTGATGGCGCCGGATCACCCCCTCTGTGGGCAGCAGACCATCAAGCCTGAGGATCTGCGCCCCGAGGTGCTGCTGGTCTACCCGGTGGAGCGGGCGCGGATGGACGTGTTCAGCCGCTTCCTGCAGCCGGCCGGCATCGAGCCCGCCCGCTGCAAGCCGGTGGACAACACCTCCGTGATGCAGCAAATGGCCGCCGCCGGCCTGGGCGTCGCCGCCCTGCCGCGCTGGGCCTGCGAGGAGTTTGTCCGTCAGGGGCTGCTCGAGGCGCGCCCGCTCGCCGAGGGGGTGCGCCGCCACATGTATGGCGCGGTGCGGGCCGCCGACCGGGATCAAGCCTGTTTGCAGAGCCTGTTCGAGCGCATTCGCAGCAAGATGGGCGACGTAAAGGCGCAGTAAAAAGCCGCCTTGGGGCGGCTTGTCATCACGCAGGCTTTCTTCTATTCAAGCACTCTCTTCACAGCTCACCGCCCCCTGCCGCCGCGGGCAGTTGGCGCAGAGCTCACCATCGCGGCGCTTGTAGTGCAGGCAGCAGCGCTGGCGCACATAACCGACCAAGCCGGCCGCTGGCGGCCAGGGCGCCGGCTGCCAGCCCGCCAGATGCTCGGCCGGCAGGCCGCAGGCGGCAAGCCAGTGCGGCGCATGGGCCGCCACCTCGGCGGGGCCTATCTCGTCAAAAAACTCGGGTACCCGCACCAGCGCCGCCAGCAGATCGTCCGCCAAGAGCGGGCGCACGAAGCCCGGCCGCAGCCGCTGCGCCTGCCCCAGCGCTGCGAACAGTGCCTGCCAATGGGCCTGCAGCCGCTCGCCCGCCGCCTTGATCAAAAGCTCCAGCTCCCCCTTGATCATGGGCTCGGCCGGCAGGGTAAAGCCCGATACCAGCCCATCCTGATAGCCCTGGCCCAGCCTCTCCAGCGCCGGCACGGCCCGCAGCCGATAGACGGCCACCATGGCAAGATAGATGGATTGCCAGCAGAGCATGCCCCAGCTGCGGGTGAGCCAGTAGGCGGGGCCCGCCTCCGGATGGGCCAGCCGCCAATACTCGTGCAGCACTGCCGCCACCTCGGCCGGCGTGGCCTGTTTGGTCGCCGTCAACTGCGCCGCAGCCTCGCCGGCGGCCACCAGCCGTCCCTTGAGGGACGGGATAAGCCCGGCGGCGGCCGCGAACAGGGCGCCGTGATCCGCCAGCGCCTGCAGATCCGGCTCGCGCCGCGCCCCCGGGGTGCGGGCACGGCGGCCGGCGCCAGTCATGGGGTGAGAGAGTCCCGGGCGCGGCCCGGGACGCAGGGTCAGAATACGTATTTGAGTCGCGCCTCCACGCTGCGTTCTGCGCCGAACCAGCAGTTGTTCTGGTCGTAGCAGGAGTAGTAGGTCTTGTTGAACAGGTTGCTGGCGCTGAGTGACACCTCCGCCCCTTGCAGGCGCTGGCTGAGCTGAGCCAGATCGTAGGAGGCAGCCATGTCCATCAGCAGGTAATCCGGCACTGTGTCGGTGTTGGCGGCATCAAGCTGGGCCTCCCCCACGTAGCGCAAGCCAGCCCCCAGGCGCGCCCCTGCCAGCGGACCGGCTGGCAGGTAGTTGCTCCACAGCGATGCCATTTGCTTGGGCACCCAGACCGGGGTCTTGCCCTGCAGGCTGGTGGTGTCGCGGGTGATCTCCATATCCTGACGGGTATAGCTCAGCGCCAGATCCCAGCGGCTGGTGAGGTCGACGCGCCCCTCCAGCTCGACCCCCTTGGAGACCATCTCGCCGGTCTGCAGCTTGGGCCCGTAGACATTGTCCGGATCCGTCACCAGGGCATTTTGCTTGGTGATGTGGAACGCCGAGAGAGTGGCGGTCTTGCTCATGTCCTCGGAGAGGAACTTGAGCCCCCCCTCCCACTGCCGGCCGGTAGCCGGTTTGAACGCCTGGCCTTGCTTATCCGCTCCCGCCACCGGCTCGAAACTCTCGGCATAGCTCACATAGGGCGAGAGACCGTGATCCAGCTCGTAGAGGGCGCCGAGGCGCAGCGAGAGGTTGTCCTGATCAATCTGGGCCAGGGTGTTGCTCGCCGCCCCCTGATAGAGGGTCCGGCTGTCGGTGTCCATCCGGTAGCGGTCGTAGCGGGCGCCGCCGATGGCCACCAGCCGATCGAGGCGCACCTGATCCTGCAGGTAGAGGCCGCTCTGGTACTGACGGATGGTTCGGTTGTCTTGATAGTTGAAGACCAGGTCTGCCGGCACTATCTGCTGGTGGTTCGGGTTGAAGATGTCGATGACGGGGGCGGCATAGTCGAGGGTATCCCGGTAGAGAATGCGTGCATCCAGATACTGGTAATCGACCCCCAGCAGCAGGTTGTGCTGGGCCTTGCCGGTCTGCACCTTGCCCGCCAGCTGGTTGTCGATGACAAAGCCGCGGGACTCTTCATCGGTCAGGTAGGCGTTGCGGGCCAGGGTGCGGTTATCGGCCGCCAGCGCCGCGTTGTAGGTGTTCTGCTGATTGGCCGAGGCATCCATATAGCGGGCGTTTTGCAGCAACTGCCAGTTGGCGTTGAAGTCGTGGCTCAGCTTGTAGCCGAGCAGGGTCACCTCCCGGCTGTAGTGGTTCCAGTTTTCATCGCCAAGGAAGGTATCGCTGCCCAGCTGGCCCAGCGGGTTGGATTTGACCGAGCCGCTGGCGGGCACCGTGGTGTAGATGCCGGCTTGCGGGTCTTTCTGGTAATAGAGGTTGAGGTTCAGCAGGGTGCGCTCACTCAACTGCCAGTCGAGAGAGGGTGCCAGCACGTAGCGCTCCTCCTCTGAGGTCACCGCCTGGCCCTCTTTCTGACGGGCCAGCCCCACCAGCCGATAGGCAAACTGGTCGTTGAGGGCACCGGTGCTGTCGAGGGTCAGCTCCTTGAGGGTGCCCGTCCCGCTCGCCACGCTGACGCTGTGCCTGCTCTCCCGCTGGGGGCGCTTGGCGATGAGGTTGACCATGCCGCCGGGTGGCATGCTGCCGTAGAGCACGGAGGTGGGCCCCTTGAACACTTCCAGCTGCTCGATGGCCACCGGATCGATCTGGGGCTGCAGGTTCCAGTCGTTGTACTGCAGCAGCAGGCCGTCGTAGAAGTTCTGGTAGTTGTCAAAGCCGCGGATGTTGAACAGATCCAGCCGGTTGACCGCCCCGCCCCGCAGCTCGGTGTTGACGCCAGGCACGTAGCGCAGCGCCTCGCTCACCGAGCTGACGCCGCGCTGTTCCAGGGTGTCCCCCTCCACCACCGAGATGGCCTGGGGCGTCTCCAGGGGGTCGAGCCGGGTCTTGGTCGCGGTGTTGCGATAGGTCTCGCCGAGCACGGTCAGGGTCTCGTCGGCCCGGGTCTGTGTCGGGCGCTCGGTGGCGGCTGCCTGCACAGGGCCAGCCAACAGGGCGGAGATAGTCGCGGCGACCAGGGTCAAAGGGGGGTGAGTGGCGTACATCTGATCCTCGAATGCAATGATTGAATAGTAACAAATCTCATTTGCATTTTATTAGGTCATTTTGCCCTTGAATTAACAATTTGGGGCATGTTGGCGCTGAAGAGAGAGAAAATGCGGCCAGCCTGGCCCCATCCGGCAACCTCAATTGACGGCAGACACGCAGGCGATGTCGAATGGGTAGCAAAGCCTGGCGCAGCAAAAAGGAAAGAGGGATAGCAGCGCCCGGCATCCGCCGGGCAAGAGGTGGTCAGCTCAGAGAGGGGCGACGGGCAGCCAGTACTCCATGCGGGCATCCGGCTGGTTGCCGTCAAAATCGGGGGCATAACGCTCCAGCTCGAAACCGTCCACCCCGCGATAGCCGGAGCTCGGCAGCCAGTGCAGGATGAACCAGTTGAGGGTCTGCCCCAGCTGGCTGACCGGGCCCACGTGACTTAGCACCGCGTAGGTCTGGGCCGGTACCGGGAGGCGCGCCAGACCGACGGACAAGCTGGCCCCCTCCTCCATCATGCTGCCCGCCCAGTAAGGGAGCAACTCGCCGGCGCCACGGACATCCACCACCCCCACCCGCTCCTGCCCGGGTGGCAAACCGCCCGCCGTGCGCAGGGCGCGCCAGATGGCGGGCACCGTTTGCTGAAAGTCGGGGGCGGCGGCAAACAGCCCGCGGATCTGCCCCTTCACCCCGTGCAGGATAAAGCCCGCCTGACTCTCGATCCGCACCTGTACCAGCCTGGCAGGCATGGGTTGCGGCAGCGCGGCCCGCACCAGGGGGGTACGCAGCCCCAACCGCAGACCCCGCTTGCGATAGGCCAGCGGCGAGCAGCCGAACTGCTGCTTGAAGGCGCGGCTGAAACTCACCTCGGAGCCAAAACCGTAACAGAGCGCCAGATCCAGCACCCGCTGGCGACCAGAGAGCAGCGCTTCTGCCGCCTGGCTCAGCTTGAGCTCGCGCACATAGTGGGCCACCGTCAGCCCCGTCTCATGGAGGAACACCCGCTGCAACTGCCAGCGCGACCAGCAGCTCTGCTCCGCCAGCTTGGCCAGCGCCAGCGGCTGATCCAGGTTGGCGTGGATGTAGTCGAGCACCCGCTCGATGCGGGTCAGCTGGCTGTGCGGTTGGGGCACTGCGTCGGGGATGGTAGATAAGCTGGTCATGACGAGATCGGATCTGGCTGTCGGCAAGGCGCTGCGCGCAAGGGCCCCATTAAACATGGCCGCGACCTTGGCGGCAAGCGCTGGCCGCTGCGCTCACCCCGGCCCCCTTGTCCAGGGCCTTGCCCGCCCCTTCGCGCCGGCGCGTCAAGCCAGCTTGGCAGACTGTCACAAAAGTGACGCGTTTGCCTGTCAGATTGTTTGAAAACAAATATATCAATTACCTCAAAAAGCCCATAAAGTCCTCGTTCGAATCTTTTATGCAGGGAGAGCCAAGATGAAGAAAGTTGCCTTGATCACCGGAGCCCGTGGCGGCATCGGATCCGCCATCACCACCGCCTTGCTGGCCCAGGGGTATCGCATTATCGCCACCCACTCCAGCCCCAACGGGGCGGCGGCGCACGACTGGTACGGGGAGCAGGGTTTTCGGCCGGATCAGGTGCGGCTGCTGGCGCTGGACGTCGCCGACACCGCCATGTGCCGCGACACTCTGGGCCGATTGCTGCAGGATGAAGGGCGGGTGGACGTGCTGGTCAACAATGCCGGCATCACCCGGGACGGGGCCTTCAAGCGGATGACCCCGGAGCAGTGGTTCGAGGTGATCCACACCAACCTGTGCAGTCTCTACAACGTGACCCAGCCGCTGTTCGACGCCATGTGCGAGCAGCGCGATGCCCGCATCATCAACATCTCCTCGGTCAATGGTCAGAAGGGACAGTTCGGTCAGGTCAACTACTCGGCCGCCAAGGCGGGCATGCTGGGCTTCACCAAGGCGCTGGCGGCGGAAGGAGCCCGCTTCGGAGTGACGGTCAACGCCATCGCCCCCGGTTATACCGCCACCCCCATGGTGGAGGCGATCCGCACCGACATCCTCGACAGCATCAAGGCCGACATCCCCATGCGCCGACTGGCCAAGCCGGAGGAGATCGCCGCCGCCGTGGTGTTTCTTGCCAGCGAGGCGGGTGCCTATATCACCGGCGAGACCCTGGCCATCAACGGCGGCCTCTACATGAAGTGAGGCCGCCGGGCCTGTTCTCACCGGCCTTGCATCGACAGAGGGCAGCCCGCGGGCTGCCCTCTTTTTTGATCCGGCCAACCGGAACGGCCTTCTTCCTTGCCCGGACTACGGACGTGTCGCCGCGGCCCCCACCGGTTCGGCGAAGTGGCTGCGCAGGGCGGCGATCACCCGGCGCACCTTCTCCGGGATCTCCCGCTGCGGGGTGATGGCGTGGATCTCCATGGGTGGCACCCGAAAGCCCGGCAGCAGTTCCAGCAGGCGACCCGAGGCGAGATCGTCGGCGATCTCCCCCTCCGGCTGCAGCGACACCCCCTGCCCCGCCAGAGTGAACTGGCGCAGCGGCAGCACGTTGTTGCAGACCACCCGCGGCTTGGGCTTGACCCTGTGCCCCTGCCCCTTCTCGTCGAAGAAGGTCAGGCCGCCGCTCAGCATATCGGCGGCCAGCCAGTCGTGCTCCAGCAGCGCCTCCGGGCTGCGCGGGGTGCCCTTGCGCGCCAGATAGGCGGGCGAGGCGCACAGCAACATCCGGGTCTGGCCCAGCTTGCGCGCCACCAAAGTGGAGTCCGAGAGCGTACCGACCCGCAGCGCCACGTCGATGCGCTCGGCAATGAGATCCCGCTTCTCGTCGTCGGCGATGATCTGGATGCACAGTCCGGGGTGGGCCTGCAGCAACGGCGAGAGCGCCCGCGCCAGCGGCTGGCCGGCCATCCCCACCGGGGCGGTGATCCGCACCTCGCTGCACAACACAGTACTACACGGACTAAAACACTACAAATGATTCAAGTGGAGTTTGTATGAGACTGTTTATGAAGTTCAGCGTTCAAAGCCTCGATGTGCCTGTACTGATGGAAGACATGGTGCTGATGGACAGTAAGCGTGATCGGCTCTCACAGCTACAGAGCGCAGTGGATGACTTGATCGCTGTGCTGCACTATGGCGATGGCTGGGCACTGCTCATGGGAGATAACGCTTTAGGTGTTTACCCTTCTTGGCGTGTGCCACGGGACAGCAAACTGTTTAAGTTCATGCCTGAACACACTTACATCAATGGGGCACCTGTTTGCACTGGGCCAGTTCTGCTTGTACATGATGACGGGACTAACTTTGGTGGCTTTACTGAGAAGCAGCTAATGCAGTTGCTTAGGTCATAACGCAAGCAAGTAAACAAGTAACTGAGGCCCTTCGGGGCCTTTTTTGTTGTGTGTAATTCCTTACGCTTATTGCATTAAAGTAAAGGATTATAGTGTATTTTCATGCAATAAGCGTAAGGAAATTGCTTAATAAATGTACAGCATTATACGAAATACCAGCGATCCATAAATACCAAAAAGGAGAGCAACAATGACTGAACAACAAGGCCCATTAGGTCAAGGCCAAAACGACCCATTCTACAACTCAAAAAAATGGCGCGGTATAGCAACTCGCTATTTGATCAAAAATACAATGTGTGTGCATTGCAAAGCAAAGGGCATCTGGCACCCAGCAACTGATGTTGACCACATTATTGAACTGGAAGACAACTGGGATCTTAGATACACCAAGTCAAACTTCCAAGCCCTATGTAAATCCTGCCACAACAGAAAGACCGCAAAAGCTCGCAAAGAGCGCTTGAACGGAAAGGTACTGAGCCCGTCAGACATCATCAACTGGGCAATCAAGAAAAAACAATAATAATAAAAGGACTTTTATGAAAAGTGTACACGTAAATGATTTAAATGGACGGCTTGTTCTGTTCAACAATGAACTTATTCTTATCTCTATCGGAGCAAATAATAACGGCAGCTTGGCGTTTGATTTTATCGATCCATTCACTGATGAAGACATTGCGCTTACTGATGCCGATGCAAGACAACTTCTCTTAGAGCTAATGTATGATCCATTTGCTGGGGGTATCAATGAATAACAACCTCCAATATAAGCAACCTATTGGGTCGTGCTACGCCCAACCTATTCTAATGCCACTGGATGATTTGAATTGGCAGCTGCACGAAGAATACTACGTCTTGAGCGAGCACATGAGTTTCACCATCCCTAAAGGATTTGTGACAGACTTAGCATCAGTGCCCCGCTGCATCTGGAACATTTATCCTCCATTTGGTCTATATACTGGCGCAGCCGTTGCACACGATTACTTGTACCGTACAAAGCAAATGCGAGTGACCCGTAAAGAAGCCGATGCACTATTCAAAGAACAAATGCACAAAGCAGGCGTAGAAAGTTCGCAAGCACAACTAATGTACTTGGCTGTTCGTGCATTTGGTTGGGCATCGTTCAAAGATAGGAAGTGATACCACAAGCGATTCCGTGGGAGAAAGCGTGTAATTGTTATAATAAATAAAGTAGGAGCAATAATTTGCAAAAGGATAAAGATATGTCAGAGAAGACGATTGAGCTTACTTTAATGCTTATGCGTGAAGAGTGGTACAAACAACAACAGATGGAACAAGCAAATATCGAAATGCTAAAAGCGATGATGAGGGGTTGAGATGGACGAGGAGCTGAGCACAGTTACCCAAAGGATGGCGGGTAATCTAGATAAGTTAGAAAAACTTATTATACGTTCAACCTTACAGGTGCGCCGAAGCGTAGCTACGTTTGAATTAGAAAAAGAGGGATACGTAGTTCCTGAAAGTGTCAAAGAAATAATCACAATGGACAGTGATATTTCAAAAGACCAAGATACCATCCGCACAATATTAGATGACAAGACAGGCTTTACCGCCGCAATGTACGGCATAAATTTAGATGAAGAGGAAAATAAATGAATATCGTAACCCAACAATTTACAAAAGAACAATACAAAGCACTTTATGAAGCACAACAACTCGGAGTGCGGTTCGACTGTTGGCTGCTTGCTCCAGGCCAACGTATCAATACACAAGTGCCGCTAGCTGATGAAACTAAGCTGGTAAGTCCGCGACTTACTAAATGTCACCCTGTTATCAACGATACAGCGCACACAATCAACTGCAATGACCGTGTAATCACTGATCCAGAAAAGCTAGGCGTATTGAAAGCTACGATGGTAGAAGCTGGTTCAATTCAATGCTCCCATATCAATAACAACAAATAAGGAAAATAAAAATGGAAGGATTTAAAGCCCCAATCTACGACACTACCGTAATTCAATTTGTCAAAGCTAACGGCGAAGTAATGTTCCTGTTGCGCGGTGAAGATGGCGATTATACCGAAGTAAGCGGCTCATATGGCTTCGAGTGCCCAGAGGCAGAGCAGCAAGCACAATCACTTGAATGGTACGCTAAACGTGTACAACTAGACGCTGAGTATCAACGGAGCTAATTATGAATATCTGGAACTCAATCAAGAAATTCCTAGGTCGCGTAATACAAGATGAGGCAGTAAAATTGGCCGCTAGTGCTGCAAAGGATGCAGCTGAAAAGGTAGCAGTGGACTATATAGAGGACCACTTAAAGGACGAAATAAAACGTCACAAATGATTTTTGTACAAATGGAGATGGGATATGAAGAACAAAATAGCCAACGTTATAACCGCGATCGTAATTATCGCGAGTGCTATTTGTATGGGTTACATAGATAACCAACAAACAAAGCGCATAACAGTACTGGAAGAAATAGTACAAGCACAACAAGAAATTATTTGCCTAAACGCAAACTCATTACCCATCCAATTCCAAGAGCACAAAGAAGCCTGCTACGGCGTTGAAGGTGGTGTGCTGTTACGGCATCAATAAGGAGCAGTAATGAATAAGCAAGTTATAGAGGAGCGCGACAAACGCGCTCTCTGCGCTTTGGAGGGCAAGTGTGGGCAAGCTGCTACAGTGCCTACATGTAGCTATTACGTCAACGGAGAACGCAGGACAGGCCCAGCAGGACGCTTTTACCACCGTTGGCTACACGAACTTAAAAAACAATAACTACATTAGTACAATAACAATAATAAAGAGAGAAGAATGAAAACATTTTCAATCATTACTATGGCCCTTCTGGGTCAAATAACTGCACTGAAACTATTTCAAAGTGTGATGATGTATTATGGTATGTCTTTTGAAGCAACACGCTGGATCATCGGGCCGATTGGCTTTTTTATGATGATCGACCTGTTTTGGTATTTCACTCCAGAAGAAAACAAACAGCAGTTCAAGGATACTTGGCTACCGAAGAAGGATAACAAATGATAGATTTTGAAATTCTAAAACAAACCGCAGTTGTTATTCTGCAAGCAGTGTTTATTACAATGCCAAAGGCGTTAATCAAGTACTCAGTGTATTACGTGCCTTTCTTTGCAATGATAATCGTGCCTGGCTACTTTCTAGGCCCAGGTATGGGCATTGTTGTTACTATGCTTATGATTTTTATTTTGCTTGCTGTGTGCTTCACTTATTGTTGTTTGAAAGATGAAAAAACAATGAAGTACCTAGAAACCTATAAGCTGCCTGATACTTACACCTGTGACGTTGAACAAATAAAGTCGTATCAACACGGCAGATTTATATATTTCCATAAACTCTCAATACTAGATGAAACAGGCAAAGTGCAACTAGAGCTTACTGGAGAAAAAACCAAATTAGATATGTTAAAAAGGAATATGGAACAATGATAGATTTTACTGATTACACCACTTACTTGTATGGCTTTGCTATGATTTTTTGGCTATACATTGGGTACGATGGTTCATATGAGAGACAGGAACGATACAAACCAGAGTACAGACAAACTAAAAAGCAAACAGTTTGGTTCTGTTCGCTTATTACCGTTCTTGTTGGTGCTCTTGGGGCTTCTCATTATGCAGTCGAAAGTACACCAGATACACCACGTCAGTTAGTGTTGCTTGCGTTTTTTTATCTGTACTGCATTTCTACTGAAATAGCTGAATATCGTGGAGCTAAGAAACTAAACAAAGAAGAGGCACAATGAACACCGCTGAGTTAATGACAACAGCA
Organism: Aeromonas sp. CD; assembly: GCF_033349375.1. Classification (NCBI taxonomy): domain Bacteria; kingdom Pseudomonadati; phylum Pseudomonadota; class Gammaproteobacteria; order Aeromonadales; family Aeromonadaceae; genus Aeromonas; species Aeromonas sp. CD. The sequence continues at coordinate 2,164,462 of NZ_CP137631.1, read as the reverse complement.
AACATTACACTAACGCCAGTTTCAATGACACGTATTACCAAAGCTGGCGTGTTTACTGTAAGTGCGATTTGCTTAATGAATATACAAGCTAACCATTTCACCGATGCGTTGCACAAGAACATAAAGAAATATACTGAGGCGCTTAGCGCTATTCTAGGCTGCACTGTGCATAGTGAAATGTATAACGGCTCAATTGTTGTTTATGCATTTAATAGAGACTTAGGTGATGATACAAAGTACCTCACTGAATGTTTGCATATCAATATGAACAAAGATACAAACAAAGACCATATCAAAGCAGCCTGTGCAAATGTCTTAAATAAATTACAAAAACTCAAATGCAAAGCTAACCAACTAGATGTTGTGCAATTTGAAACGCTGCTTAATGTGTCTTGGCTGGAGCATTTAAAGAGGCAAGAATGATCTACAAAGTAACACCAACACTAGAGACCAGACAGCGTTGGATTAGAAGAGACCTAGATAGAGCAGCAAAAGGCCCACACTACGTTATGCCAAAGGGCCTAACTAAAGAGGAACAGATCAAATGGTTTAAGGAAGTCGTATGCGGAGGTAAACGTGACACTAAATGAATACAAAGCAGTACTTGCATTTCAACACGCAATACACCCATCTATGCACCCGTGTTATTACTTACGGGCAGGCTTCGATGTACTTGAACAGTTACTATATAAGTACTGGACCGAGCTAGGCTTACCAAAACAACTCTCAATAGCGGAAGCAATAAGAGATTATAATGCTATACCTAATGTGCTTAATCTTGCGCTTGATGATCTGTCAGAAGAAGACCAGTTCACTTATATGTTAGTTGCAGGATATCCAGAATGAATATTACATTATCAGTTGTTGCTGGCTTACCCGCTGCAATTTATATCATATGGTATGTTTGGCCTTTTCTGGGATGATGGAGAATAACAATGAGAATTGAGATAGATGGTAAGTGCGTTTATGTTGTTCCATTTTTAACTCCACAGGATATAGAAAGACAACTCAACTGCACTTACCTTGGCCGCTCAAAGAAAGGCACTATGCGCTTTACAAGAAATAATAAAGAAGCATTATAACTTTCTACCCAATACAACAGACAGTATATGATTTTGCAGTGCCATCAACATACGCAAGTGAATGTGTAGTTTATATATAATGTCCATGCACGGTCTTGGAGACTCCTTATCATGTAGCATGTTTAAGATTCCAATAGCATGTACGTAATCTGTATGAAGCAAATCGACAAGCAATACACGAATGTTTAGCTCTATATCGTTATCGAACCGTAGCATCTTCTCGATGCATTTCTTCTCAATGTTGTTCATTGCTGTCATATATGTAAGCCATGACTTATAAATGTGGATACCATCACCACCAGTAAGCATTAATGGTTTTGCTGCATCAACCAATAACTGCTGACCTTCTTTTGAGCCATACTTTATAAACACATCTAACGGCTCTATATGCTTGCTGTTGAATGCGAAGTCACTTATTAGATCAGCGTATGCTTTAGCTATATCCATAAAAGCATCGCGCATTACTGTACAGTATATTAGCTGCTGCTTCTTGTACTCTGGATACACTGATGTGATGACATAGAAGATGTAACCAGCTACATACGCAAGCAGCAGATCTATACCTGCCGATGCAAGTGCGGCAGCTCCGTTGAATGGCTCTACTAGGTGATTCCACACAAGCGCATTGATCGCGATGACGACGACGCACAGGATAGCCGACACTGTAAGTGCTGTAGACGTTAAACCAAATACACCTCTAATGGCGCGACTCATTCTATAAAGCAGCATAAGGATACCCAATAGTTAAACAGTTGGATGATACCACGTGACACTGCAACCGAACATAGGGGGCTACCTCGAAAATAATTTTGCACGTTGCACATACAGCGAACGCGCAGTGTTTCTTAGACCAACTCGATTTTTCAAAATCATTTCCCCCAGCCACGCAATAGCCCGCAGATTCCACCACGCTATAACAGCATTAAACACCCCCTCCGCAAATTCCTGATATTTGCAATTTTCTCCGTGCATTGACACGGAAAAACCACACATGGTCGAAAATGGCCATATTTCTGCATTTTTCTTAAAGAAAACGTCACTTTCTTAAAAGAAAACGGCGTTATTTCGCTTGTTTTCTACGAATTATAAAAATAATAAAAGGAGCAAACATGACGAAACCCCTCAATATAACCTCAAAAAACGCACTAGGTACACGCTTCCATAAGTTGATTTGTGACGCCCTAGAAGCAAGAGGAGACTCACCAGATGAATTCAATGTGCTTATTACCCTGTTGGCTGCTCGCTTTGTATCATACAAAACCGCGCAAGATGATGTAGATGTAAACGGAGAATGCATTGATCAAGTAGGCGACAAAGGACAAGTACGCAAAGTTATCAACCCTAGTTGTCACGCGAGAGATAAAGCATACAAAGATATCTTTGAAGGGCTAAAGGAACTTGGCCTAACACCTAAATCAAAAGCAGCCCTCCAACTTGAAAACAATGAAGCAAAACTAAAGCGTGAAGAACTGTTAAAAGCCATGCAGTCCCAGCCACAAATTGGCGAGGATGATCTGTAATGGAAATGACATACGAAGATTGGAACGCTTTGCATTATGAGGACTTTGTAAATGACATAAACCTGTTCAAGACCTATGGCATTGATATAGAGAAATACAACTTCAATTTAAAGGACGAAGAGCAAAACCCTAGATGGGTACATCAGTACTGTTATGAGGCGCTTACCAAATACAAAGATGAAACTTGCTTGAACATTAAGCTAGCCGCTGTGCGCCATATCATCGATATGCAACGCGCAAAGACAGAAGGTTTCAATTACAAGTTCAGCAACAATTATGCTTTCAAGATAATTGATTTTTACAAATACCTAAGCCACGTAAAGGGTAAAGCAGGCGCATTTAAATTATTACCGTGGCAACAGTTTATTGTTGGTAGTCTATTTGGCTGGGTGCGTAAGCAGCCAACAGCAGAAGGTCGCGTATTGCGGCGTTTTAGATATGCAGACGTATTCGTGGCACGTAAGAACGGCAAGAGTACGTTAGCGTGCGGCATCGCGCTTTATATGCTGCTTATGGATGGTGAAGTTGGTGCTGATGTTTTCACTTCGGGCCCAACAGGTAGACAAGCCAGGATCGTATTCGATGATACTAGGAAGATGCTTAGACAAAGCGTCCTAAAAGATGTGTTCAATCCTCGAATAATCAATAATGCCATCTATGTTGATGGCTTAAATGCAATGATGGAATACAAGAACAGCAAGCCTGACAACCTAGACGGGATGAATGGGCACCTTATTGTACTTGATGAAATCCATTCATTTAAATCGCCAGAAGTGTATGACGTTATGAAACACAGTATGGCGGCTCGTGAAAACCCTATGTTTTTCGTTATTAGTACCGCAGGAAAATATATTGGCTGTATCGGGCACGAACGCTTCCAGTCAGACGAGCAAATGCTAAAGGGTATCAGTGACCCTACTCTGTCAGAAACACTGTTCTGTGCGCTTTATACCATTGATGCAGGTGATAGCTTTAATAGTATAACTGCGTGGCACAAATCAAATCCTTCTTTACGTTCCGGCGCACGACCATTAGACGAACTACAAGATGAAGCAAACGATGCTGCTAAACGGCCATCAGCTAGGCCCGAATTTATCACCAAGTACTTAAATGTGTTTGTGCAGGGTTCAGATAAATGGCTCCAGTATGATGATATCAGAGCAACCGCAGATAATAGCTTAAAGCTAGAGGACTTTGCTGGGCGTGATGATTTGGACTGTTATATTGGTGTGGATATTGGTTTAGTAGATGACTTGACTGCTATCGGGTATGTGTTTATTGATAAGGATGAAAACATTACTTGCTTCACTAAAGCATTCTTCCCGCATGACAACCTAAGCGAAGCAACCGATACAGCTAAATCGAATTATACCAAATGGCATAATATGAAGGACGGTAGCTTTACGTTGACTAGTGGATGTACTTGTGACTTTGATTTGATTGAGGATGAACTAGTAGATGCTTGCAGGATGTTCAATGTAAAAAGCATAGAACTAGATAAGTATAACGCCTATCAACTACAGCGAAATTTAGAGAAGCGTAGACTACCCGCCAAGCTAACAGGCCAAGGCAAGAAAGATTTGAACGAACCAACTAAATTGTTCGAACGCCTAGTATTGGATCATGAACTCCGTCACTCAGGAAGTGCAGTGCTTGAATGGTGTATGGTTAATTCTTGTATTGAAGTAGATAAGTATAACTTGGTGTCTGTTGTGAAAGAGAACGATCACTCAGAGTTTAAAATTGACTGCGTAAAAGCAATCATCACTGCACTTGCTGGATTTGTGCATCGCGAAGAGAAAACACCTAGGTACAAAAAGGGCGTTGCTCGCGTACTGGATTTGTAGTTGCTTGTGCTTGAAATTCCTTACGCTTATTGCATGAAAGTAAAGGATTATAGTGTATTTTCAAGCAATAAGCGTAAGGAAATCGCTTAATATTTGTACAGCACAACCGCCAATAAGCACCTACCCCACCTAAAAGCTCAAGCAATAAATACAGCAACACCCCAACAAATAATAACAATAAGGGCAAACAATGAATCACTTCAACCGCAAAGTTGAGGTCAAAGGACTGAGTGCAACTGACATCGCTAGCTATTATAGAAGCGGCGGTCAGAATGTAGCGCCAGTAGCTGACCCAACTGTACTTGCCTGTATCAAGATCATCGCGGAAACAGTAGGCAAACTATCAGCTTATTTGTATCGCGAAACTGAGACAGGTGACGAGCGCATTCACGCAGACAAAATGCTGAAAGTGCTCACCAAGAAACCTAATGACTTCCAAACAATGCAAGCATTCCTAGAAATGGTCATCTACCACTTGTGTACTGATGGCAATTTCTACGCAGTTATCAACCGCTCAGGCAAGCGCATTGTATCTATCTTCCCCGTTGAACATCCCTCCTGTGTTACACCTCAGCTCCGAAATGGTGAGCTAATTTACTCACTCTCTCTAAACCCACAAATGGGTATTCAAGGATACAAAACTGAATACAGCAAAGATGAAGTGCTCCACATTCGGATGGCATCGGGCAACTTGTTGAAGGGGCTAGGCTGTATCGCGCAAGCACGGCAGGCAATTGAGCTAAGTACGTTGCAACGCGAGCACAGTATCAAGTTCGCTGAAACCGCGTCTATCCCTGCTGGTATTGTCTCCGTTAACGTAGATGGTGTGCAAGCAGGTGAAGAAGACGCAGTACACGAGAATATTGACGTACTACAAGCTACTTTCTCCGGTGGTTCAAAAGCAACTGGCAAACTTGCAATTCTGCAAGGCAAATCAACTTATACCCCTATTACTGTTTCCAACGCAGATGCACAATTCCTCGAAAGCCGTCAATTTGGTCAAGCTGAGATTCGCTCTATTTTCCGAATCCCTGAACACCTACTAACAGGGTCAGGCAATGTTAAATACAGCAACTACGGCCAATCAATGTTGAGTTTTTATACTGAAACCATCTCTCCTTATATCGCGAGAATCCAAGCAGCGTTTAATGACCACTTAGATGAATATGGCATTTGTTTTGCGTTGGATGAAGCAGAGCTAAAACGTGGTGACGTAGACCAGCAGCGTAACAACATCACTCAACTATGGGACTCTGGGCTTATTACTTGGAACGAAGCTAGAGCTGAATTAAATCGCATTAGGAATGACCAAGGCGACCGCTTCAAGATCCAACGCAACAATGAGTTTGTGGGTACTTGGGATGAAATCCAAGATCTGCAACGAGCTGCTGTAAATGCAGAAAAAGAGCCAGCACAAGCTGAGCCAGAAGAACCCGAAAATAACAATAACAACGAGGGTATAAATAATGAGTCAGAAGAAAAGTTACCGCTTCAAGCTGAGTGAGTTTAACGCAGAGACTGGTGAGATTTCAGGGTACGCAAATACTTTTAATTTCAAAGACTATGCGCAAGATATCACAATGCCAGGCGCGTTTACTGCCAGCTTAAAACGACACGTTGAAGCAGGCACAAAAATTAAAATGCTTTGGCAGCACGACACAACCAAAGTAATCGGAGTATGGGAAGAAGCATACGAAGACAGCAAAGGTCTTTACTTGAAGGGGCGTCTAACAAAAGGCGTACAGCTAGCTGATGAAGCGTTGCTGTTACTGTCAGCGGGCGCACTGGATGGTTTGTCTATCGGCTATGTCACCATTGATAGCAAATACGACAGTAAGCAAAAAGCTAATCTACTGCTTGAAGTAGAACTGCTAGAAACATCTATCGTTACCTTCCCTTGTAATGCTCAAAGTCGAATCGACTCTGTAAAGAGTATGTTTGAAGAAGGACAAGTCCCAACTGAACGCGAAATGGAAAAAGTCTTGCGTGACGTAGGTATGTCGCAAAAGCGCGCAAAAGCGTTTCTCGCACAGGGCTATAAGGGCCTTAGCGTGGACACTACAACTGCCGAGGAAGCAGAGACAAGCGCGGAGACGCTGTCTCCTGTTGAAGAACCCGCATTGCCACAAAATATAAATACAAATGACGAAGTGGAACAAGAAACTAATTCCGAATCGTTAAATGAAACACCCCTCCCCGCTCCAATCGAGAGCGTAGAAGTTAAGAGCGCATTAAGCCACCTCTTAACTCTCTTCTAAAAGTAATTACTCCTTAGCTGGCCAGCTAAATCTATCACATAAAACTTTCTTTCTATTTGCTAACGGGATGTTCAGCAAATAACAAAACCTTTCACCTTAATTCAACGGGATGTTGAGTTAGTCAAATTTATTCCATTTATAAGAAGGATAACAAACAAATGGATATTCAAGAAACCATTACCCAAGTAGCTACTAAGCAAGCTGAATTTATCGAGAAAAACGCAACTGCTGTAACTGCTATTACCTCCGATGTTCAGGAAATCAAATCACAAATCCAAGAACTCGCCGAAACCAAATCCGCTGTTAATACCGCTCTGGCTTCAAATCAAGAAACCATCACCTCCCTCCAAGAACAAATCGAGCAACTGCAAGATGCTCAAGCAAAAGGAACCTATTCTATGTCTACTATTCAAAACACCCCTGAAGTTAAATTTGCTGATGTATGTGCTGCTTATAAGAGCGGTATCGTTGCCGGCCAAATGGGTGAAACTAAATCTGTATTTGCCTCTACTAACGCTGATATGGCTCCGCTGTATGTTCAAGGTTGGGAAGCTGAAATCATCAAGCCGATGAAAGACTTTTCCCCGATCCTGACCAAAGTTGGTATTCGTGATGTTGATAGCACTCGTGGTCTGCGTAAGCGCGTCCAAGTATCCAAGACTGGCTGCCGCGTAGGTCACGAAAACGTAGCCAACACCATGCTGACTGATACTGGCGGTGCAAAGTTTGAATGGTATCCGGCTGGCTTCACCTGCATCGAGTCATTCCAAATCATCACTAACGAGGCTAAGCGTGAAGGCGACTTCGATATGGTTGGCTTGGCTGCTGACGTACAAGAGACCCTGGCTGTAGCTGCTGCTCGTAATGCTCTGTTTGGTTGTGAGCAAATGCCTGGCTTGTTCGCTTACTTTGGCGACAACAAGGCTGACGCAGAACGTGCGTTCGACAAGTACCAAGCTCTGGACATGGTTGCTGGCTTTGGTGGTGATAAGAGCTACAGCGTTTCTCTGAAACAACTGCAAGCCGTTAAACGCGCACTGGCGATGGCTTACCGTAATGGTGCTGTTTGGTACATGAACGAAGAGACCTATGACACTCTGGCTTCGCTGACTGATGGTGCTGGCCGTCCGCTGATCAAAGACATCCTGACTGCTGGCTTTGATGGCCAACTGCTGGGCTACCCAGTAATCATCGATCCGACCATGCCGGGCCTAGGTGATGCTGGCAAGATTGCTGTCATGTTTGGTGATCTGCAACGCGCTGTTCAATTCTTCCGCATCAACGGCGTACACAAGGTTGACGAGCTGGCTATCTTCCGTGGCAACACCCACATCTACGACTCAGTAGAATTCGGTATGCGTATGGAGCACTCCTTTGCTCTGAAAGGTCTGCGTGTTCCTGCTGCTAAGTAATCTCCGTAAATCAGATGGGGCTTAGCGCCCCATTATAATAGGAGAACCTATGTATATTATTTCCGAAAGTATTCAAAAGTTAGAAACTGAACAATGCACTAACATCGATGAGTTGAAGAATAAAGTACAGATCGTACATGCGCTTACGGACGAAGATTTAATTAGGTCACTTAAAGCAGCTTTTAGCTACGCCGAAAAGTTTATGCAAAGGAAGCTGCAACGCCACACTATTCAAGTTCAAGTGCATTTGCCTGCTTATACAGATGGCACTATGTACATGCGCTGGGGTAACTGTGTTCTAGAATACATTACCGTAGGCTCTGAACGTCTTGAACATATAAAAGACTACAAAGTGCAGCGTAATAAAATCCAAATTGAACCTGCCCAATGTGATCGAGTTATCACAATTCAGTACAGTTGCGGGTTTAGTACAGCACGTGGCTTGCATCAAATACCCGATGAAGTTATTCAAGGCATCTTAATGTTTGCTGGCGCACTGCATCAAACTAAGACTGACTTAACATCTGAATCACTAAAGCGTGCTGCTATTTGCTCCGAGAACTTGCTTACACCTTATAGGTTAAGGATGTGATATGGACTACAGCAAATACACAACGTACTTGTGTTTCTATAGTAGTGTGCAAAAAGTGAGTGAATACACTGGGCATTCAACTGGCGAGGAACTTACCAAAGCGCACGAAGCTCTAGGTAAAGTTATTTTTGCTAAAGCACAAGAGTACAACGTAAAGGAACAAGAAGTATCAACGTGTGTAATTAAGGTGCCTTGGCACCCAGTTATTAAGACTTGTACGCACGTTGAGACGGTAGACTTTTATGACAGTGCAATGTACAAGATTGAATTACAGCAAATGCCATTCAATGATGGGGAACTTGAGATCAAGTGCATTAAGGTGCGTTGATGAATATGAATTTCGCTATCACTGGTGGCCCGCAAATTGAAGCGGGTATGCTTGCAATGGGTACGGTACTTTCAACTAAAGCAACAGCTAAAGCAATGCGGCAGGTACTGAAGCCTATACTGCAAGATATCATACAATCGGCGCCGATAAATAATGTTGTAGTGGACGGTGTTCACTTATCAGAATCATTCAAAATCAAGGTCACTAAACGAAATAACGCAATGCGTAAATCGGGAAGTGATACTTTCATTAGAGGATATATCTACACTGTAGGAGCCGCAAACGCATATGCCACAATGGTCGAATTTGGCCGTAATGGATATACAGCGCAGCGGGACCAGCTGTTTGGGCATCACACAAGCCCGTACAAAGTAGATATAGCACCTGTTCAAGCAAACCCCTTCATGCGCACTGCGTTCTATAGACACGCACATCAAGCCGCACAACAATTCATTGATCTTACCCAAGCAGAATTGCAAAGACTTTGGAACTCCAGAACTAAAACAGCCAACTCTTATATTAATAAGATGGCACGGCGTTCTGCCAAGTTAAAACCGTAAAAATAACAAGGAGACCTATGCTAGAAGATGCAATAACAAAAACAATAAAGTCCATATCTAGTAAAGTGTACTTAGGTTATTTGCCGGAGGCCGAAACAACTGGAATAGTTGTTTCGACAATTAGTACCAGAACTATACCCTCGCTTAAACGTTCAGATGTACGCGAACGTGAAGCTATTATAAACATAAAAATCTTTGGGGCTCATATTACTGAGGCTAAAGAACTTCAACATAAACTTCTCCGCTTATTCGATAGTGTAAAAATGAACGTTGAAGCGCCAGGGTATTGGTACGAGATGATAATTAAAGTCCAAAACTTAAACGATATGTTTATCGGGCAAGATAAGTTTTCACAACTAGACATTAGTGTTCATTACTATGAGCACCCAATAACATAATAATAAGGAGCCAAAAATGGCCACTACTAATACTTTTAAGGTACAAACTACCGAAGACACTCAAGTGTTTGTGAACTTTGACCAAGGCAAAACTGCTGCTGAAATCGTTACTGAGATCGTCGATGTATCCGAAGTAGGCGCTATTGAGCAAAGCCGCGAGATTAAAAAGAAAGGAACTGTCGGCGGTGATGAGTACTCTATCGGCGGCAAGCTGACTAACTCTGATATCGAAGTTAAATTCCTGCTTAACTCCGATACCAAAGTCATCTGGGATACATTTGTTGCTAATATCAACGACCCTAAGAAGAACATTGTTTCTCTGAAAGTTCTGTATCCATGGGGCGAAACTGTTGTAGGTAACTACGCCATCGCCAAAGTAGGCCGTCCAGCCGCAACTGACAACCCTGAGATTGTAGATGTAACTATCTCTCTGTCCCCGAGTGGCAAGATCGCTATCACCACTACTAAGTAATATTTCCTCTGTTGGCCTCAATTCCTAGCTAGATGCGAGGCCATTTTTACAGACGATTTGGATGCTTCCTTAGGGCAAAGCGCAAATACAAGATCTAGTAACTGTCAGTAAACACCAACCACTAGATGTTGCGAAGTGTATAGAAAATAAACAATAAAAATAACAAGAGGAACAGAACATGGAACAAATCAAAGACTTTAGCTTGGATATGCTGGATGAAGTGCAAACTAGAGGTGATGAAGTAATTTATAATGGCAATCGCTTTTATACACGTATGCTTACTTCTGGCGCACTGTACGCATATACCACTAACCAATTTAAATTCGCCAACGCAAAGAACGATGCGGAACGCGAAAACGCAATGAATGAAAGTACCAAAGCAGTACTAATGGGCGGTGTAGTTAACAAGAATGGTGATCCGTTCTTTACCAAAGAAGGTTACAAGAAGTTCATCGCTAAAGCAGACGTTGAGCTTATCAAGCTACTTGAAGAATCCGTCTTGCGGATGTGTTTGGGTGAGCAGGAAAAAAACGAATTGAGCGAGCAGTCTACACCGACCCAGGAATCCAAGACCGATTCCGAATAATGGAGCACTTCCCACAATACAAGCTCTGTGATTTTGAAGACATGGGGCAAGTGGAATATGAAATGCTGCTCGCAAGAGTAAATCAATACCCAGACAACTTACACAGTATCGCGATTGAGTTGCGCCGTGTACAAGGATACCAACTTAGAACATCAGGTAATGAGTTGGATAAAGACTTCTTCAAGGACTTAAAAGCACCATACGAAATCCCTGCTCGGCTGCTCACTAAAGAAGAATACTTAGAACGTGAACGGGCAAAAAGCCGAAATAAACTGACCCGCGAGAAGTTCCACAAGTTGAATACAAATATCCAAACAAATTAAGACGGCTTGACCGTCTTTTTTTGTATCTATTTTCCAAGATGGAGCAAGATGCACCATCCAAATAATAACAATAATAAGGAAACAGTATGGCAAGAGGAAATGGATTTACCGCCGCCGCACTTAATATCAATATCGGTGCCAATAGTGCTCAGCTATCTGCTGCTATTGATAAAGCAAAAGCAGTAGTGCAAGGCTTTGCTCAACACAGTACAACCAACCTACAGAAGCTAGCAGGCGCATTTAGTGCTGTTGGCAATGCAGCTATGAGTATGGGGCCACATATCGCTAACGCTGCTGGGATGGTTGCTAAAAGCACAAGTTGGGCTGTTGCAGGTCTGTCTGTTTATACCGGCGCTATCGTGGCAAACAGACTCGAACAAGAGAAGCTAGCTAAACAGTTCAACCTATCATCAGAGCAAATGAACTCCTTAGCGTATATGGCAAAGTACGCAGGCCAAGAAACAGAAGACTTTGCTGATGCGCTGAAAGAGCTTTCCATTAAAGCAGGCGATGCAGTTGAAAGCGGCGAGAAGATGGCCGATACAATGGGCGTTCTGTTTGACAAAATGGGTGGAGCTAAGAAGTGGGTCGGTGAAAATGACCCTATTAAGAAGTTATATGCGTTGCGTGAAGCATATCAACAACTGAGCTTAGCGGATCAAGTGCGTGTGGCTGATGAAATGGGTGATGCTGGTCTTAAACTTATTTCAACGTTGAAGCTGACTAATGCTGAATTCGAAATGCTTAGAAAGACTGGCGAAGCAACTTCAAACGCAATGAACACCGAAGCTATTCAAACGTTAATCTCCAAGTTTGGTTATCTTACTCAAGTAGGTAATGACTTCTTGACTGCTATCGTTGCTCGCTTCGCGCCAATGTTCTCTATGATTTGTGATGATTGGACGAAGAAACTAACATCGGCGTTCGAATCGAAAGGCGGGTTTAAAGAAGGCTTTGAAAGTTATGTAGATGAATGGGCAGACAAGATATTCAACTTCTTGTATGACACTATTGAAAGTGTAATGTCCTTTATGGACTCATTGAATAACGTAAAAATCGCTCTGCTTAACGCTGCTAATTCAGCTAAAGGCGCAATGGGTGGCTCAGTATCCAAAGTATACAGCGATGATTACAAGCTCACTAGTGCTCAAGCGCAAAGCGAGAAACGCTTAGACGAGCATTACAAGCAGCGTGATCGATTAGATCAAGAGCGTATAGCGTATGAACAGAAAAAACATTTGGAATACATGAAAGCAAATCCAAATGATAACGTTGTTCTACGTAACATAGGCGTTGGTAAACAACTAAAAGATGACCCAGCTTACGCTAAATTGCTCTCTAGCATAGACGCAAATACAAAAGCTATTCAGCCACTAGCTGCACAGCGTCAAATTCTAAACGCAGAATATCAAGCGCAGCGCAATCCAAATGAAATTGTAGATTCATCTAAAAAAGATGGTGCTTTGTATGAACTGAAACATGCACACGAAGAAAGTAAGAATAAGCCTAAGCCAAAGGACGCACCCAATGCACCAAAGGGCAAGAGCATTAGTGAAGCTGCATATATCAACTCACAAAGTGAAGCTAACGCAAAAGCAGAAGCTGATTTAGAGAAAAGCACGGCAGCACTTGAAGCCAAACTTGAATCGCAGATGAAGAAGATTCAAGCCATTCGTGACAAGTTTAAACACGATCAGCAAGCAAACTGGGATAAGACTGTTAACGCTGAAAAGCAGGAACTTTTAGATTCATTTGTTGATGCTGAGCAAATCATAAATGATCACTACTCTGAACGCTTAAAGACAGTCAAGCAAGGTTCAGCGGAGGAATTAAAGATCCAGCGTGAACTGAATGACAAGAAGATGGATCTTGCGCTTATCCAAGCAGAAGCAGAAAAACAACTCCAAGAAGACCAACAGAAGCGTTATGTTTATGAAAGCTCAAAGCTAATGAAAGATATGCGTGAGCAGCATGAAGAAGTAATGAAGAAGTTGGGTAAGCGTGGTGTAGGTGGTATTCAAGGCGGGACTGTAGGCCAGCAAAATCAAATTCGTGAAGAAACAAGGCAGCTTGAAAAGGCATACCAAAACCAGCTTGATGTACTTGAGGCTGAATATGGCAAGCAGAATGCCTTGTACCAAGAAATGCTTGATAAGAAAACTGAGGCTCTAAAAGCACAGCAAGCTAAAGAAGCTGCGTTGATAGCTGCGCACGGTGAAGGTATCGGTCATGACTTGCGGCGCTTGTACACTTCTGCCTTTGGTAAGGGTGGAATGGAAGAAGCATTCAGCGAACGCCAATCAGTTGTTGAAGGTTATACCAATGCCGAAATCGGCATGATGAAATCGCACAGTGATGAAGTTATTGGTAATGATGCAGATGCAATTGCACAGCGTAAGCAAATGGACGCGGATGCGCAAAATGCCAGAATAATGTTTATGGCAGATGGCATGTCACAAATCACAGCTATGGGAGCTAAGAATAACAAGGCTCTGTTTATTGCACAGAAAGCTATTACGTTAGCCATGATCGCGATGAACACTATGATGGGTGCATCGCAAGCAATGAAACTTGGGCCGGAAGGTTTACCTATGGTGCCTATGTTCTACGCATTAGGTGCTGCGCAAGCTGCTCAAGTCTTAGCAACTACCTTTATTCAAGGTCAAGCACACGATGGTATTGATTATATTCCGGCAGATGGTACTTGGAACTTGCAGAAAGGTGAACGTATAGTTGATAACCGGCTGAACGTTCGTTTAGACCAAGCAGTTGAGAAGATCAACACTGGTAATTACAACACAGGTAAAGGCAATATCTCCATTACAATGCCTATGACTATCCAAGGCGATGTCGTTGATAATGGATGGTTTAGCGGTAAGCTGGACGAACATTATGATCGCATTGCTGAATGTGTTGCAAAATACAATGATGATAGAGGTGTAAATAACTAATAAGTGATTAGGCCCTTCGGGGCCTCCTTGAATAATAACAATAATAAACAGAGGTCTTTATGGAATCTATTACTATAGCTGCTATTTGGCAGTGGATTACTGCTGTTGTAATACCAGCAGCAGGTGCATTAATGTGGTCTTACAGAAATGAAATAAAAATGCTCAGTGAGTTTAAAGTGCGATCCGAGGTTGAACGCGAGAACATGCAAGCGAAAATTGCTAATTTGGAGAAGAACCAGCTAGATTTGCGAGCTGAGATTAGAGATGAGATTCGCACAATGGGGCAGGATATCAAAGCTGATATGGCGGCTAATATGGCAGCTATTAGAGCGGATATTAAGGAAAGTAGAAAGTAACGCTGATGTGAATACGGAAACATGACTACGCTAGGCGAATTACCCCTTGCTCAACTGAGATATTTTTCCTGTACGCAAATTTATCTCACTCAGTCAACCACAACAATAACACAAGCAGATTTTAAATGAGGGTGCTCTATTCGTAGATGCACCCTCTTCTTTTTTCTAGGCTATAGATTCAAGTTGTTTGTATAACTTTTTATTCTTCGGGCGTGGTATGTTGCTCAAGACCGTGTAGCCCTTTTCGATATACATTAATGTAATCTTTGCCTTGGCATTATTAAGCTCTATGCCTATACGCGCCTGTCCTGCTGTCTCGCAGCGTAAATCCTTAGCTTGTGCCAACGGCTTTAAGCGACGTTTAGCCGTTGCGAGAGACGCTTGGAAGCGCTGTATGCACGTATCCAGGGAGCGTAAGTTATCATTAGCTGTTACATATGCGAGCTTTAATTTGTCGCTGTAGATGACTTGTATGTTTCTAGTCTTGACTCCGTAACGGCGTTTCTGGATCTGGCGCTCAGTTGAAATGAGTGCAGGGAAACATTGCAGTGCGGAAATGGTGATTAGGCTTTTCATATACTTCCTCTTTGTGTTACGCACTTAATATCACGCACCTGTACACCTTTTAAAAAATCTTTCAGAAATATTTCTGACCTTTTTAGACCAAGTAAACAAGAACAACTCTAAGACAGCTCTGCATTCTGTATCACTTTCTTTCAGATATAAAAAAGGCCCACTATTTCTAGTGAGCCAATGTGCTCTAAAGGATTTTAGCGATGTCAGTCGATATGAGCACAATGTATTTATGGTAAAAGCTGTTTGACTTCTTTTAATGGGTTTAAGTAAGTAAATGATGTTCTTGCCAGTTCAAACTGTCTTACTAGATCGTGGTTTAGTGCAGTACTGTCATTTAATGTTTCATTGTACCTAGCTTCAAGAATCCCCTCCCCTAACAGATCATCTTTTTTGCGTGGCTTCTTATATGGGCCTTTAATGATTACCTGGCCTCTGCGATAACACTTGTTTCTATGGTCGTACCAAATAGGCGCGTTGAATGAATGTCTCATAATAGTCTCCTGTTCTTCTATCTCTAATATTTATAAATCCTCTGCCATAAATACACGTAATAGAACAATAAATAATACACACAATGGAGAGATTTATGATCAACGAATACGAAAATAAGATGATGGACAATTATGAAAACAAGTCTATTGGTATCAGCAAAAAAGACGAGGTTGCTATTGAGAATTTCTTTAGGTCCTTGGCTAGTACCAAGAAAAAAACTCAACCAGGTCGCAAGAAAAAGCTCTCCCCTGAACTACAAAAACTCGTAGTTGAGCAGTACGCAACAGGTGAATACACACATCGCCAACTTGCAGAAGCAACAGGTGTATCTACAGAGACTATTCGCCGGACACTAAACAGCAAGTAATTACAGCAGTTAAACAACGTATTTAAACAACGTACAGCAGCGTATAGCGCATTTGCTGCGTTAGCTAATGCATAGCTGTGCATTGCTACAAAACAACGAGAGAGCGCAGGACATTGCGAATAATAATAAGGATATAAAATGGCTAGTGATAATTTAGTACAACGAATCAAAACTAACGAAGGTAGTATTGCGTATCAAAGAAAGAACGGCATGTATAAGGATGGCAAATTCTATTTATACAAGGACAGCTTGGGTTACTGGACAATTGGGTATGGGCACTTGTGTACTGATAACGAGGTTAAAAAGTTCAAGGGTGGCATTTCCGAAACGCAAGCAGGCATTCTTGTACTGCAAGATATAGTTGAAGCAGAGCAAGGCGCACGGCGCTTGTTTGAAATGAACAGGCACTCCGTTGAGGTTCAGGATGTGCTGATCGAAATGGTGTTCCAGTTAGGTGAGCGCAAAGCAAGCGGATTCAAGAAATTCAAAGCGGCGCTGGATGCAATGGACTATGACACCGCAGCAGATGAACTAAAAAATTCCAGCTGGTATAAGCAAACACCTAATCGAGTAAGGCAACACTGCACTGTACTACTTGCTGCTATGTGATTTTTTTGTTGTGCTTTCCTTACGCTTATTGCATTAAAGTAAAGGATTATAGTGTATTTTCATGCAATAAGCGTAAGGAAATCGCTTACTATTTGGACAACAAACACAACAACAGAAAATATTTTTAGAATAATCACCTCATTACGTGTGGTATTTCGTGTCCTTTTATAAATACAAATGTCAGTAGATATGGAGGACATTATGAGAACATTCAAGCTACCCAAAAGCGTCTTAGCTGAACTGCAAGGACAAACCATTTATGCAGTGCGTGATCCTAACGCGCTGTTCCATTACTTCGGCAAAGATAACTGTACAGAGATTCGCAAGGAGAGCGTTTATCTTGGCACGTTGCGCAAGCACAGTACCCTAGTACCCGTGCTGTACAGCGTTAAGGGAGCGCACGTTATAGACGACATCGCAGCTATGTTTATACGTGGGCTTGTTGCGTGTTTCGAGGGTAATACCCTGTTCGTGTACAACGTGGATTCAAACGCTTACGTGAATGAAGTCATCGAGGTAAACGAACGCCAATACATCGTCTTAGGCACTGGACTGGATCACGTTGAGGCTGTTGAGTTGAAGCGCAACACGTACCACAAGACTGAGCTGCTTGGCTTACTCAGGAAGCTACACAAGGCACGGCCTGAAACGGAGACTATCCAGGAATACAGAGTGCTAGGCCACTTCCTCCAGCAAAAACACTGGCGGTAACTTCGCTAGCTGCTTGCACTGAAACTAAATTTCTCATAGAAACAGGCGCTTACGAGATTTTTAGGCTTCATTTTTTAAAAAACTGTGCAAACGGCTTATATCAGTACTGCATTTCTGCAACTGAACCATAAGGCCAAAGCAATGACCGCAATCCGCAAGAAACTCAAGAAGACCAAAAAGTGTACCAATGCTGTGCAACGCCACCGCGTAGCTGCTTCACCATCAAGTATGTTTGACGAGCACCTGTATATGAAGACACAGCTTGCAATGCCCGCCCCAGTAAAGCCGAAGAAGCCAAAATCAACAAAGGTACGCTGGAATCCTGAGCTTTTTGAAATGTAAAAAGGAGAACAAATGCAATTCCGGCAAAAGGATCTTGCCGGGTATAGAGTACAGAAACTTGCAGAGCAAAAGGGACTTTGCCCTCTCTGCAATCAAGTAGTAGTAAAGCCTGTCGCTGATCACGCCCACTTGAACGAACCACACGAACACCACTTAAGAGGTGTGCTCTGCTCACAGTGCAACACTACAGCAGGTCAAGTATGGAAAGTGCTTGTTAGATCAGGAACAGTAAACAAGCTAGGTATAAATGGAGCAGTGCAATATCTAGTGAACTTAGGCAAGTATTACTCGGCTGATTACAGCTCAGACCCCTATCACCCAAATAGACCAAAAGATGAAGAGAAGCGTCTTAATAGATGCACTAAAACTGAAATACTAAATGAACATCCTGAACTGAATAACGAACTTTACGAAGGCTGCACTAAAGCAGACCTAATCAAGATAATCATTCAACGTTTGTAAAATAGGATCAATAATGACCACTGCTATTACTGCATCAACTACTGTATTCACCTTGAACGATCTAGCTAAACAATACTTTGGTGTGGATTTTGAATACATCGACCGGTATACAAACTTCATTCGTGGCATAGGTCTGAATACTGCCCCGTGGATTTTGATCAAGCGCACTCTGGAGATTGAGATTGATATGAAAAAGGTCATTGAGTGGTTGGTGTTTTATTGCGAGGATTTGTGCGCACAAACCAACGTTCGATATGGAAGTGACTGCGTGTATCTAGGCGGTCTAGTTGAACCAGAAACAGCTGACGCAATAGGTGCAGTGATGATCTTAGGTTCACTACACCCGTATATAAAAATCACCAGCGGGCGTTTTGGTTTTTATACTAAAGTTGATTTCACTAAAATCACCCGCAAGGATGCAGTTTATATAGCTAAACTAGTTCTAGAGAACAAGCTAAAAGAATTATACGCCGAACACCCACATCTTGAATTTGACAAACTGCTGGGTCTAACTCTAGAGCAACGACATGACAAACTGCTAGGATAAAATATTTCAGAAAAACCACGTTATTACACACGTTTTCTTGTGCTGATTTATAAATACATATGTCAGAAGATAAACAAGGAGACTGTTATGAAACTAAATGATGTTGTTGCTTATGTAGTGTATGGCGTTCTAGTAATGGGTGCTGGTATGGGTCTAGCTGCTGCCACCGAAGTGTACCAGAGTAGCCAACAAGGCAGAACGCTCTGCTTAGGTGAAGTCCAACCGCGCCCAACAACAGCAAAACAAGACATTCAAGAAATCACTGATTACGTTCTAATGAAAAAGTAAGAAGTGGTTTAAACGTTCCGAAAATAAATTGTTATAATATAGTAAGCAAGGAAACTTGCCCCTCCGTGAACCTATCATTTTTACTTATATAGCAGTTAAAGAGACTCCAGGAATGGGGTCTTTTTAATGGTCTTTTTCATAAAAAATTTCATAAATAATATAAATACACTAGGAGGCATTATGTTAGAGATGCGAAAGAAAGCTGGCCGCAAGCCAAAGATTACAAAAGAGCAAGCGCAAACATTTAAGGACTTGCACTTTAGAGGGTACTCAATGGATAGCATTGCAAAGCAGTACAACGTAAGTAACGCTTGCATATCACTGAGTATTAAGAAGCTACGCGATGGCGGCTTTGAAAAATAAAAAAAGGTAAATGCGTGAACATTTACCTTTTTTAAATACATGACAGATTTGGATTTTAAAACATGACCAAGGAGGTCTACATGAGTAATAGTATTTATAATTTTGGATACACTGAACAAGACGACAAACCAAAACTTGAAATGTTTGCTCTCACGTGGAGTGAGATTGTTGATCTGTTCAAGACAGAAGGATTCAACTACGTATCAGAGAAACCAAAAGTGCCTGGCATTGTTGGTTGCAGTATGCTCAAGAATTGGCGCTGTAATGACAACGTAATCGCACGTGAGTTGTTCTACTTAGACGTTGATGACGGTGTGACTATTGCTGAGATTGAAGAGTTGATGAAGGATTATACTTACTTGATTTACTCAACATACAGCCACGATCCTGATGCAGGCATTGAGAAATTCCGCTTAATCCTACCACTTGCTAAGCCTATGGCATTTGAAGATTGGGATGTGCGCCGTAAGACATTCATCAAAGCATACCCTCAAGTAGACCCTAATAGCTTCAAAATTTCTCAGTTCATGAAGATGCCAGTACTGAGCCCTGTAAATCAAAAGCATCACTTTGTGCGTGAACATAAAGGCAATCGCTTGTTTGATGCTTATGACTACGCACCGTACTACACTAAGCCACTAGCACCCGCGCCTGTTATGTCATTCAGTGCAGATGACACTGCACAATACCAACATGCGGCGTACATAAACGCGCGCGCATTTGCTAGTCACGATGAACGATTGAAAGCATGTACTACAATGAAGGCGCTTGGGTTTGATGCTAATACAGTAGAGACTATCCTACAAATGTCAGGTACAAATAAAGCGCACGGTTACTGGACAACTACTTTCAATAAAGCCAACACCAAGTATGCAAGTGTACGTTGGTTTCTTGAGAAGATTGGCATCAAGACTAAGTGCTCAAAGCTAGCTGAACAAGCAAAAGCAAACGCGCTCAATACAACCAAACAAACAAAAGTGAGTGCGTATGATCAAGAGTTCTATTTAACTGATGATCAACGTTTAGGCGATGTTATTGGGAAGTTTGAACTTGGTTATTTGAACCTAGTTATTGCTGATTGTGGTGTAGGGAAAAACTATACATCCTCGCGCACGCCTAATGCATGGGTTGTTTCCCCACTTCGTATTATTGTGTCCCAAAACACAACTTCTGCAAATGCAGACAATACAGATGTTGCTACTGTACTGGATCAAGTCACTGAAAACGTATCCGTTATTAGCAAGAAATCAAAGGAGCGCGATACAAGTGGTGGGATTGACAATGGCCCATTGACTTATGAATTTACTGTGCCAAATCGCGCACTGTGTACGTGGAATATGCTGGTCACTATGTACAACGTCCTCAATGACAATGACAAAACAGCACAACAGAAGGCAGCTCACATAGCTGAAGTTGAAAAACTCAAGAACGTTACCTTGTTCATTGATGAAAGTCATGGCTTGTATCTGGACTATACATTCAAGGGTGAAATGATGAGTACAATATATGAAATCATCGCCGCTAAACTATTCAAGCAAGTAATATTCATGTCAGGTACATCAAGCGCAGACGATTACCATGTGAAGTTTGACAAGGTAATACGTGTAGGTAAGGAAGCAGAACCCAAAGTTACCACTAGGGTAATTGCTGAAGATGTTTTCAGTCACGTTGCATATTCAGTACTGAACTCAACAGCGGACGGTATTGTAGTTTACTGGAATGACTGTAAACAAATTGATAAATTGACGGCTCTCATTGGTACAGAGAAAAAGTTACTCACAGTCACAGCTGATACTGGCGTGAAGAACCACCCAGATGTTATTGCTCTCAAAACCACAGAATGCTTAGGTGAAGGGTACGAAGGTATCATAGGCACAAACAGTATTGTTGAAGGTATGAATATCAAGAATGAAGTTGATACTGTTGATGTGTTTGTTGTAGGTAATGAGCCAGTTGAACGTATTGAGCAAGTATCAAACCGTTATCGCAAAGCGAAAACAGTGCGAGTATACAATGTAGTATCAAAAACTTCTCCTGACCTTACTTATAGCATTCTAAAGCGCAGTGATGTTACGGCGACCGCAAATACGATCACTAACGCACTCAACATTGTACTTGATTGTGCCGTTACTGATAATGCTCTGCGTTATACAGCTGCCAGGAATCAGCTGCACGCGATCAAGGACGTAAATGATCAGACTAGCCCCCACACACTGATCCGCATTGCTAAAGGCGAAGATGGTTTGTACAAGTTTGTACCGAACTACGTTGGTATTGATGGCCGTGTATCTAACAGCAAAGCAACGTTTGATTCATATAACTTTGAGTCATACAAGGAGCGCTTGAGTAAGCTAAACCACCACGTTGTTATGATGTTTAGTCACGTAGCGCGTTTAAGTAAAGCAGAGCAGGAAGCTATTGATGAAGCCGCTGAAGAAAATAAAGCACAACGTCAAGCAGACGCATTGAAGAACGTAATTGATATGGTGCTCCGTGATACCGTGGAAGATGCATATAACGATATGGTGCAGCGGCGCGAAGAAACCCTTGAACGTGACCTGCTGGTGAAAGTACTGCGAGTACACAACTACATCAACGCTACTGATGTAGTTGATATGCTCACTCGCAACACCTATAAAGCAGTACTTGTTGATATTGAGCGAGTGAAGCGTGAGAACAAGATCATCAACTACATCAATGCTAATATCAATGTAGGTGACGTACTTGATGCTGTCAGCAAAGCTCACCATGCAGAAGCTATTATGAATATCTGGCGCAATGACAAATCAATTCAAGCAGCTGACGTTGATTTGAACAAGAAAGCAAAATATGACAACGGCGTACTTGAACAGAAGTCTGCTACTGTTATTCTGCGTCAATATTTGAAACTAAGTAATACCAAACCAACATACGTGAATGGTAATACTGTACGCTTGAGTACCGTTGAAGGCACAACTACTTCAGGCTACACAATCACCAAACAAACATCACATTCACAACGCCAACTTGCTGCTTGTGTGAAAGCAAAGCAAGTAAATGGATTTAGTCAACTAGCAGCTAAACGCGCTGCTATGTGATTATTGAAATCAAAAATTCCTTACGCTTATTGCATGAAAGTAAAGGATTATAGTGTATTTTCAAGCAATAAGCGTAAGGAAATCGCTTAATATTTGTACAGCACAAGGAATTGAACATGCAAAAACAACCTACACTGACTGCATTCCAACAAGCAGTTTACGCCATCGTATCACAATACCCAGAGCTTACTGACAAACAACGAGTGTTTGAATGCGTCCTGACTTTAGACTCACCGCATGATTATCACGATGGCCACATTGATGGCGCTTGTGATTGGATAGCATACAACCTATATCAGTAACAGAAATTCAAGGAGGAATACAATGAACGATTACATCATATTTGACACATGGCATGACGACAAGCAGCAAACCCAGCGTGAAGTAAACAACCAAAACTATCAAGCAAAACAACACAAAGCCGCGCAGGACATAATTGAAAAAACTAAAGCCTATAATGGGTTCTTCTTTGCAACAGAACTTTCAGACAAACTAGTGCATAGCTATATAAACAAGCATATTGGGAAAACTAGGGATGAACTGATACGAGCGTGGACTGACCTATGCGCGAAACACGCAGTAACATTTATCCGCCGCGATTTGAGTATCACGTACCAACGCAGAGTACCCAACTCGTATAAAAATGGGAAATACGATTATGAAACACTCATTGAAAAGGACGCTAAAGTACGTGATGGTAAAGTTGCAGCAGGGCAACTCCAGCGCGCCAGAATCATCTACAACGGTGTGTTCTTGTGGGGCGATGAACTGGACAGAGTAGTAAGTGCTATATCACGCACAGCACGGACAGCAGCATCAACCGCACTAGATGATTACTTCACCACGCATCCCAATAGCGGGATGCATGAGTTTGATATATTACTCAAGGGCTTTATGTAAGCCACGTTATTCCCCACATAAATACAGTAACACATAACAGCATAGGAGCGCTTTAAAGGCGTTCCTAGCATAAGCAATACAAGCACTAGCTATGCTGCAAGGAATGCAGCACGCAGCGTTACAGCGCGTTATACGCTACATAAGCCAAGGAGGCACTAATGGCACAACTTACCTCACTACAACAAATTGAACTACAGCAACTAAAGGCTGCATTTGATGCGCTGTGCATTATGCAGGATGATTTAAAGCCCTTCGCAGAAACCCGCACATACAACACGGTACAACGATTAGTTAAGCTTAGTTGTATAACAGGCACTGTGCGTGAACTAGAGCGCATTGAATACGGCTTAGGCTGGCGAGTATACAAAACGAAAGAAGAAGCTCAAGCAACAATGAATGAGTGGCTTGAGGATTTAGCTAATAATGGCGGTAACTTTGTTGATTTGGACTTAGTACTAGCAGGCTTATATTAATTTAAAACACACACCAAACAAGCCAAAAAAGCACACGAAACATAAAGAAAACAAGTAAAAACAAGCGTTTTTTGCTTGTTTTTGTGCATGTGTATTTTGCCCGTGTGATGACACGTAAAAATAATAAACATCAGGAGGATGTATGGTTCTGGTTGAAGAAGTGCAACTGCCAAAAGCAGACAAAGGATATATCTATTTTGCTGATATTACGTTGAATGGAGAGACATTCACGAAAGTAGGATATAGCCAAAATCCAAATAGACGCTTCTTGTATGACGTCTCAGAATTTGAATTAGATGAAGTTCGCATTCGCTTTCGTAATATTATCCCCATGATGGACTGGATGTATGAGCACGCAGAAGGCACCCCTAGAGCATCGTACTGGGAAGAGCTACTACACAACGCAATGCGCAACTCGGGATGTTGGCACGAACCAGAGCACACGTTTAGCGGATCAACCGAGTGTTATTTGCTTAGCCCCCGCGAATACAAAGCAGCTATTGATTACTTGGAAGAACAACTTCAGATGATGGCTCCACCTAAAGGCTGGTGTATTCCTTACTCTATGGACTAATAAATACAACAAAGATAACAAGGATCTTATATGAAAAAAATTCTGTTTGCACTTTTTGCTTTTATGTCAAGCTCTGTAGTGGTCTAATCATCCCGGACACCATTTTAGGTGGTACAGTCGCCACCATGACCTGAGGTGTTCAATGACAAGATTGCGTCGCTCGTTTACTGCCGAATTCAAACTGGAAGCTGCATCCCTGGTGCTTGATCAGGGGTATTCAGTCCCCGAAGCCAGCCGTTCGCTGGATGTCGGTGAAACCGTGCTTCGCCGCTGGGTTCAGCAGCTTCAATCCGAACGCAGTGGCACTACCCCAATCAGCAAAGCGCTGACTCCGGAGCAGCAGAAAATCCAGGAGCTGGAAGCCCGTATCAACCGGCTCGAACGTGAAAAGGACATTCTAAAAAAGGCTACTGCTCTCTTGATGGCGGACGAGTTCACACGTACGCGCTGATAGACCGATTAAGGGAGCAAGCCCCCATCACCTTGGTCTGCTGCGCTTTCGATGTTCCCACCTCCTGTTTTTACGATTATCTGGCTCGCAGGCGGACGATTAACCGTGAGCGCATGCAGCAGCGCTGCGAGTTGCGCCGGTTGTTCAAAGCGAGCCGGAACTCGGCAGGCAGCCGTGCCTTGATGTCGATGATGCGGGAGCTGGGGTATCAGATTGGCCGGTTCAAAGTACGTAACCTGATGAAGGAAGCCGGGCTGGCATCCAAGCAGCCGGGCGCACACCGTTATAAGGTGGCACAGTCTGAACGACCGGACATTCCCAATTTGCTGGCCCGCGAATTTGATGTCCAGCAACCCAATCAGGTGTGGTGTGGCGATATCACCTACGTCTGGGCAGGTGGTCGTTGGCATTACCTGGCAGCGGTGCTTGACCTGTACACCCGGCGGGTTGTGGGGTGGGCGATGTCAGATAAACCAGATGCAGAGCTGGCCATCAACGCACTGGAGATGGCCTATCAACAACGAGGTTGCCCGTTCGGCGTACTGTTTCACTCTGACCAGGGCAGCCAATATGGCAGCCGGGCATTTCGGCAACGACTGTGGCGCTATCGCATGACCCAGAGCATGAGTCGTCGTGGTAACTGCTGGGATAACGCCCCGATGGAGCGGTTGTTCAGGAGCCTGAAGTCAGAGTGGCTCCCGGTAACGGGATACCTGAGCCTGCGGGAGGCGAAACGGGATATCAGTTATTACCTGATGGATTACTACAACTGGCGGCGTCCACATCAACACAATGACGGGATACCGCCAGCAAAAGCCGAACATCGGCCTAACCGAGTGTCCGGATTTAGTTGACCACTACACTCTGCTTATGCAGACACAATATCTATGGCTGGTTATATAACGTGCTATTCAGCGTTAGGCCAGCCACTTACGGTTATGACAGACAAAGACGGAGAGCTAAAATTATATGACGTTTTCTTCTTAGAAGACCGTACAACACATAATTCTAGCTTTATTACAGTAAAGATAAAAGATGAATGGTATAAGTTGCCGGTTAATAGCTGCATTACCAGACATTTCGTCACTAACAAATAAGGAAACACTATGTACGACACCCTTCCAGAAAAGGAAGGGCGTATCTTCATTTCGGGCTATGCACCTGACAACGTCATGCCAAAACAAGTCAACGTATCCCAAACAGGCAGAGTCTCAACTAGATGGACAGGTGTTCAACGTTGGGACTTTAAGCTAACCATCGAAGCATTTGGACATGAAGCTATCCGCGAGCTTGAAGCTTTCTTTATGTCACATACAGATACGCCTTTCTATATTACCCTCCCCCTTTTCCAATCATCTGCGTTAAGCAACTCTATTGTTTCAACTAAAGCACTTGCTAGAACTAATAAAATCCAAGTATCAGGCCACCGAGGCGCTATACAAGTTGGTGATGCTCTTACCTTCCTAAACCACGCTAAGCTTTATCGCGCATTGAATACAGTGCGTGGATCCGGCGTTCTTGAAATATTCCCTCCATTACGTGCCGATGTTAACGCAGGCGAAGCTGTCATTCTTCAAGATGTGAATATTCTTGTGCGCTGCACTTCGGATTACAAAGCAACAATCGATGACGTTGATTGGGTAGCCACCTTTGAAATTGAAGTAAAGGAGGCTTTCTAATGGGCATATTCGGATCAAAGAAAAAACCAAAAGACTCCAACTATATCAACTTCAACAGTGCATTAAATGCCCCGTATGTCAAAACACAAGTGCAAGCTGCAATTGAACGTGATCTAGGCATTCGCCGTGAAGTGCAATATCCAGATATTTTTAGATATTGCGGCACCCCGCGCCACTTACTAGAGATAGAGTTCCCCAATCTCACACTTAGATTATGCAACGACCCGCAAGGCGACATTTACGCTGATTCGAAGCGCTTTATATCAGACGGTTCTTTGCTAGCATTTGACGACTCCGAAGAAACATCTGAGCTTATACAGCGCGGAATGACTGTTAAGTTAAGTGACTCAAGCGATACGCTTATTCAGCTATTCAACGAGTCCAAATACTTAAAGGTCCCAATCAGAGGTTATCACGCATACATGGACGTTACTGGGCAAAAACCAAATCCAGAAGTTCCATTTTTTGTTGTGGAATTTGAACGTGGCTTTATCGATCAACCGGAATTTACGTGGAACGCGATAAAAGGAAAAGCGGAGTTCAAGATAACCACAACAGCGTTACTTGAAAAGTTAAACAACTCAACTGGTAATAGAACAGCTCACGCGCTGCATCAATTATACAAGCCAGGTGATAACTTCTTTAAGTTCAGCAACTCAACACAGGACAGTAAAAAGCAAATATGGAAGATGCTATGAGTGCAAATATTACAGAACAAACATCACAGCTAACAAGATATCTAGCTGCATTATCCCAACTAAAGGCAATGCAGTTTGATCAATACCGAGCAACTGCATTTGTAATGGATGCTGTATACGGCACTAATGACCTAGAAAAGCTAACATACAAAACACTGCGAGGAGCAAAAACAAACCTAAAGAAAGCCTTTGGTGTTAGCTCCTTGTACGAATACATAGAGAGCAAGCGTCTATCGCGCATAGAGCCAGAGTTAGCAGCTTTAGGTGACATTGTACTCGTCTTGGACGAACACGATGACATCGCGTTCTGTGCAGGCAAGCAGTGGTTGTATTTTGATGATGCTGACTTACTAAGACATGATCGCTTTTCAGTGCGTGATTACGAAGTGGAGATGTTAGCTTACAGGCTAACTGAATAATATAAGACTCCAATAATAACAATAATAAGGAGATACAATGACTGGTTTTGAGATATTTTTTGCCGTCATGATGTGTGCCTCGGTGGCAATGTCAGTTGTTGCTATGGCGCAAGCTGGTAAAGGCATGGACATGGATGACGTTGGTGCTGATATTCCAGACGCTGGCGCTAATAAGAGTTTGGACTTTGTGTATGGTCGCTCAAGAGTACAATGCAATAAGGTATTTGAGAAAGTAGGCAAGTCTAAAGGTACTGCTTGGTGGCAATCTAATAAAAATAACTTAATGGGTAGTAACTATGTTCAACCCGTTGAAAATGATGTAAAGGAAGGCGACTGGTTAACAGTAGTGCTTTCCGCTGGTCAAGGCCCATTTAATGCCCTTAAACAAATCTACATCAACGGCAATCCTGCACTAGTTGATGCATGGCAGAATAATGCAAACGGGTTCAAGGATGTTACTTGCGGCACTATTGGCAAGGACATGATTGATCAACGCTTCCGCGACCACCTGCAAATTCAATTCAACATGGGTCAAAAGCCATTCTTCTATCAAATGGTTAATGACTTGCACCCCGAATGGGACGCTACTTGTGTAGGCGATGGTATTGCCTCTATTGCACTGCGTATTTTACGCGATCCATATAAAGGCGAAATCCAAACCACTCCATCTGTTGAGGTGGAAGTAGAAGGCCGCCTAATCCGTGATATTCGCTTTGAAAGTGCATCGCTGACCTATCGTAGCACCGCAGGTACTCCTGGGACTAACCCTGCTTTGTGCGTGTATGACTACTTTACATCGCCATTTGGCGCAAACGTAGACCCAGCCGATGTAGATGAATACAGTGTTATTCAAGAAGCCAACCGATTTGATAAAGCTACACATTATATAAACGGTGTAGTGGATCAAAAACAAACAGTAAAAGCTAACATTGATGCAATGCAGAGTGACTTTTTCCTTACATGGATTAAGCCAGCCAACAAATGGAAACTCATTTCATGGGCACCTGATGTTATCCAAGAGTCGTTTACCGAGGATGATATTTTAGATGAAGATATCAACTATAAATGGGCATCATCTAAAGCTGCATTTAACCAACTGCGAGTTGAATACGCAGACGCTAAAAAGAACTATCAACGTGATGTGTTAGTTTATCCGACTTTGACTAATGATGAACTAATTGCGCGCGATGGCAACATATCACCCAAGAACGTAAAGGTTACGTTTTGTACTTCAAAAGAACAAATCGATGACTTTGCTTCTATCTATTACGAAACCATGCGTAAAGTCGGTATCCTTACTTTTAAAGGTAATGAGAAAGCCTATAACTGCGAAGTTGGTGATATTGTCGAAGTCAACCACTCAAAATATCAATTCAATAAGAAGCTGTTCCGTGTGATGAAAATCAAGCGTAGCACTACAACTGATAACACAGGTGTGGCACAAATTACACTGTCCGAGCACAACGTTGAAGCATTTGATAAGAAGCATGTATCAAACCAAGGTACTGATGTTGTTGAGCAGCCTAGAGTGATCCCAGCACCGCATAACTTAAAGTTTGAAGTTGCTAAAGTATCAGATACATTTACAGGTTTGCTGACGTGGGATCGTGTGAGTTGCTTTGACTTCTTGGAATACGTTGTTGAATATAAACTCTCAAGCCAGCCAGAAACAGAATGGCAGCATTACAACCGCACACAGAATAACGAGCTTTACATTACCAATTTGCACGGTGCAATGTATGACTTCCGAGTATTCACTCGCACTAAGTTCATGCAACATTCTGCTTTTGAGTTTCTTTATAAAGTTGATGTAAATGACGACACTATTCTGCCTCAAGTAACTGGCTTAAAGTTAGTCACTACCAACAAAGACAAAACAATCACCGATTCCAAAGACTTCACACTTGTGTGGGATTCAATGGATGATGTTGAGGTAAAAGCTGACTTGCAAATGATGCCAAACGCAACTGGCCATCAAACTGTAAAATCTGTCAAACGCGGTTATGAGGTTGAGATATCACACGGCGCAAATGGAGAATATAAACAGACTGTTGTAACGCTTGAACCAAAATTCACTTATACCTTTGAGCAAAACGCGATGAACGGCTTAAATCGCTACGTGCAATTCAAAGTTCGTATCCTGTCTAAAGGCGGTGCAAAATCACATAGCCCTGCTGTCCTAAAGGCAAAGAATGAACAGTGTAAAGCACCAACTGGCTTAGACGTAAAAGGTCACGTATATGGATTAACAGCTGAATGGATACCGTGCCAAGAGTTTGATTACAAAGGTACTAGAATCTACGTAAACGCTAATAAAGGTTTCGTACCAACGGATGCTGATTTAATTTGCGATGAACCGTGTAGCTACTTCCAAAAATCAGATATCAAACGTCAAGTATGGTATGTGCATGTTGCACATTACGATGTATTTGGTGTTGATGAACTGCAATTTAGCCCAGAGATCCGCATTTCACCAAGCAATATCGTTGATGAAATGACTTCAATGAAAGAGGATATAGGTAAAGAGCACGCTGACGCTATTAAAGGCGTAACAGTAGAAACTGATACTAAAATCCAAAACACCAAGAAAGAACTTAATTCTACTTTAAGCGCATCAGCTAAAGCGCAGCAAGAAAAGCTAGACGCAGAGATTAAAGAGCGTGGCGTTGTTGTTCAGGAAGTAAAAACAACTATAAGCGATCTAAAAACTAAAGTTGCTAATGATGTCAAAGAACTTAAAACACAGTTAGATGACAACACAGCTGATATCAAGGAAACCAACAGTACACTTACAGCTAAGGATAAAGCGTACACTGAACGTTTTGTTAAAATCGAATCATCGACTAAAGATAACACTGCAAAAATCGAAGAAGTAAAGAGTACCTTTACTGATAAAACTAATGCGATCGTTGAAGATGCAACAAAGCTTGAAGCATCATTGAATGGTGTAAAAGGCACAGTTACTCAGCAGTCCAAAGTGATTACTGAAATGACCGGTGACATTACGAATATCCAGTCTCAATATTCCATCTCTTTGCAAGCTGGTAATCAATTTGCTGGCATCAGCCTAATTGGTAAGAGTGGGACAGTGACAACAACTTCACTTGCGTTTGCGGCTAACCAAATGTTGTTTTGGGATCCTGAAGCAAAGAATAACAAGCCATTCATGGAATACCGTGAAGGTAAACTAAGGATGGTTAATGCCTATATCGATGATATCGGAGCTGGGCAGATTATAGCAGGTGCTATTGGTGCCGATCATATTCAAGGTGAAAGCATTGAAGCTAAGCACATCAAAGCAGGCTCAATTACTACTGATAGACTAAAAGCTGAAAATGCATGGATCACTAACGCAATGATTGGTGATGTTATCCAGTCGCATAACTTCATTTCTGGCGGTGCTAATATGCCGCCAAAGAGTGGATGGAGTATCCAGAAAGGCGGCAACATATACGCAGCTAACCTTTATGCATCTGGTATTTTGCAAGGTGCAGTTTTGAAGGGTTGCTTGATTGAAACTGGTAACATGATCATTCAAGGCGGTATAAACAAAGTCTTAACTGTTACTGATGCAGATGGCTGGGGCGGCAAGCGCTACTGGTGTCGTGAAGCCGCAGGCTTAAATGGCAGCTTACCAGCACCGACTAACGGGTCTATTGCACAGACAGATTTCTGCGCTGTTGTTCCGTATAACTACGATGCAGCAGGCGTTGAAAACGTAAATGGTGAAACGGTAGTACGTAATTATGAAAGAGCTAAACGTGCAAATGTTCAACCCGATGTTAATTTGAAAGTTCAAGTAATAAATGCGTCTAACACAAATGCGTATAACTTCAACATTCAACTAGTTGATGCTTCAGGTAATCAAATAGCAGCTGTACCGTTTACGCTTAACTTTGATTGGACGTATATACAGACACGAGGCAGCATATCAAGTACAGGCAGACCGCAAGAGATACGCTTTAGCGCGGGTGGATATAACGGTGTAGCTAGCTTAACGTGGGCTAATCCAAGTTGGGAGCAATGCAGTGGATCCAACGCAGGTGATCACCAAGAAACTTGTAATACCTACAGTGCAGTAATGCTTACTTCAATTTCAGTACAGCTTACTAAAGCCGGTGCACCGCAATTACCATACAGCGGTAACTACTCTGGTTGTTACTTACGTTGTACATGCACTACCGATAAAGTAGGAGCTACATGGTCATTCCCTGATAATCCCAGAGATAAGCCGCCTAAGCATGTTATTACACAGCTCTCAATGAGTGACAGCAACATTAGATACTAAACAAGGAGAGTTTATGTTTTGCGTATCTGAGTTTTCAAAGGAGGCACCATTCAATATCAGCGAATATGATTACGTATTCGCCGACATTACTGGCAAAAGAACAATCAACATCGTTGGTGATGTTGATATCGCAAGCATCCTATATAAAAGAATACAAAAATCAAACACACTAGATTTGTACAGTATTAGTATTAACGCCAATAACCATACGCGAATGGCATTTGTTATCGACAATGATACAAGTAAAGTGCAAGCTGATTATGTGTTTTGTTTTACTTCACAAGAAGCTAAAGGGTCAATCCCGCCAATTGAAAAGCTTCAAGAAACAAATTGGCTAATGCTTAAACACTTAGTTGATAGCCTAGCAGCCGCAGGGCTACTTAATGCAGAAGGTACGGCGTTAAAAGAACAGCGTGATAATTGGCGGCAGCAAATTGATACCTATGGCATTAACGCCGAGTTAAGCCACGAAGTAACTATGGTAGAAAGTGAAGGCGTAACTATTAAGCCTATACTCGATGAAAATATGCTTAATCGCTATATCTAAAAATTAAGGGAGTTCGCCTCCCTTAAATACATAATAGAAAATAACAATAAGATCCTATAACAAAAAAGGACATAATATGATCGATGCAAAAAAAACCACTCGCGGGTATGATTTTTATATGGATACTGGCGACGATCTCCGTGGTCGCTTCTGGTATGAAGAAAAGTTAACTGATTCCGAAACAGGCGAGGTAATATCAATTACCCCCGTTGATCTCACTAATATCGCAATTACTGGTACAGCTAGAACAGCATTTAACACAGATGCTGATTCATTCAACTTACCACTCACTAAAGCTGACCAAGTTAAAGAACGTGGCGCTTTCTATATCGTCCTCTCGCACAACCTCACCGCTCAATTCAGAGCAGATAATCGCCCTCGTAAATTCCAATTCGACTTGCAATCCGTAGACGCCAATAAATGGACGCAAACATTTTGCAAAGGAACTATCAATTTCGACCAAGATAATACTCTCTAATAGTTTTGCA
Source organism: Aeromonas sp. CD (assembly GCF_033349375.1). Classification (NCBI taxonomy): domain Bacteria; kingdom Pseudomonadati; phylum Pseudomonadota; class Gammaproteobacteria; order Aeromonadales; family Aeromonadaceae; genus Aeromonas; species Aeromonas sp. CD. The sequence goes on along the minus strand of NZ_CP137631.1, from coordinate 2,131,426 downwards.
CTTCCAAAAATAATAATAAAAAAGGAAATATAATGATTATAAGAACTATCTCGCTACGGCTAGAACTCCTTAACGGCGACGGCTATGTGATTGATCAACAGGAATTTGAGACTTCTGGTATTGCTCCACAGAGTACTGCTAAACGGCTGCAAGACTTAGAGGACGTCGGCAAATACACCGACAATAAGGGTAAATTCCTGGGCGTCAACGCAGCAGGTACAGCTCCTGAGTTTGTCGATTTGCGCGGTGAGATTAAAGCAGCAGAACAACGTCTCCAAGCGAAGGACAACGCCCTTGATGCTGCTATCAAGGCCAACGCAAAAGCCTCAACAGACGCAGATACAGCGTTTAAAGCGGCGTTGGATACTGAGATTAAATCAACCGATGCTGACATCGCCGATGTTCGCGCTAAAGCTACCACCGAAACAACAGAACGCAAAGCTGATGTTGACGCACTTAATGACCGTGTAGACGCACTGCAAAAACAAAAAGACAGTGAAGTAACTGCTCTTAAAGCTGCTGATGCCGCAGAAGCAAAAACTAGAGCTGATGCAATTACTAATCTGACCAAAACAGTAAACACAAATAAATCACTAGCTGATGCAGCTCAACAGAAAGTTGAAGGCCAGTTTGTTATTTTGAACCAGTCCATCTTGGATTCTGGTACTAATTTTCTCGAAACGCAAACAGCTCTTGAAAACAAGCTAACAGCAGTAGATGCAAAGTTAATTCAAACTAATGACGCGCAAGATAAACGTCTAGTTAATATCGAAACAAACTTTGCCACAAAATCGTATGTACAAGATGAAATCAAGAAGATCAACATTACCGATGTTAAGGTGATTGCATCACGCAAAGCACTGCCTACCGCAACAACATCAAATGGTGATTTCTATTTCTTGACTGATACTAAGGAATGGGTTACTTCGGATGGCAAAACTTGGTATGACGTTACGTCTGTTGTGCCTGACGCTGTACAGAAACAGTTTGATGACCTGGATGCGCGTATTACCAACGAAGTTAATAAGCTGCTGCCTACCATTAAGACTGGTTTGGAATGGTTGAAACTGTACGGCTATAAGGGTACTGAAACTCAGCTAGCCGCTAGCTTGAATGAGATCATCAACTTCAACAACAGCATTCAAATTACAAATAAAGGTGGTGAACTGTTTGGCTACTTAATTCACAAACAGTCTGTTTATAACGACCCTAATCAACTTGTAAACAAGAAATATGTAGATGATAAAGCGCAAGCCGAACGTAATTTCTCAACTTCCGTAGACCAGAAGAACCTAAGCAAAGCAGGCGATACTATGTCTGGTGCTTTAACTGCTGCACCTATCAAGAATGCAATCTTAGTGAATAACCAAGGTTCTATTTCTTTTCAAGATGCAACAGGCACTCGCTTCCACTTAAATTCCGAAGGCAACACTTTCAAGCTCAAGCATGGTAACAACGGTGAAAATGATATTCTGTCAATTGATCCTAATGGTACTTGCTCTGCTCGCGACTACTTGCAAAACACCCCGCAAACAAACTTGCCGAATGCTAGTACTAGAAAAGATTACGTAGATGCAAAGTTTAAAGAAGTTGATGATAAGAACTTCGCTTATTACAAAACTGCATTGAGCGCGACGCAGAACTTGAATACCTTAGGTTCAATGTCGGCAGCAGGTGTTTATTATAATCCTGCAAACGCAACTGCTACAGAAGCAAATAATTATCCATTCCGTGAAGCTGGCTCTCTGTTTGTTACTCCTTCCGCTTATGGTTGCTCACAAGAATACACTACATTCAATACTGGTCGTAAGTATGCGCGTGGCTTGAACGCTGCTTGGAATGGTAAAGACGGTCCGTGGAACGCATGGAAAGAGGTCTTAACTGAAAACACTCCGCTAGATACGTCTTATTTGAATGATGAAAAATTACTGTTTAAGTACAGAGGTGCATTGGGCGATCTTAACACTGCCACATTGCCCGGCCATTACCACGTAAACAACACTGCATCAAACCTGCCAGAAGCTACGTTTGGGCATCTGCAAGTAACCTCTAGTGGATCCGCCCCAGCAGTGGGTATCTGGTTGCAACAGACCTTCTATGCACACAACGGCAAGATCTGGACACGTAGAAGCGTAAATGGCACCTGGAACGCATGGCAACGTGTATTCAGTACTGCTGATATGCCTACTGCCGATGACGTTGGCGCACTTGCTGTTACTGGTGGTGAGGTTGCAGGTAACTTGAACATCAAAGGCAAGCTGACTATCAACGGCGTTACAGCTGGTGAGAAAGGTGACAAGGGCGACACTGGCGCTAAGGGTGCAACAGGCGCAACTGGTGCAATCGGCCCCAAAGGTGATACTGGTGCAACTGGCCCAATGGGGCCGAAGGGTGATCAAGGCATCCAAGGGCCAAAAGGTGATAAAGGCGACAAAGGGGATACTGGTGCAACAGGCGCTAAGGGTGAAGATGGTGCTAAGAACGCACTGCCGCTCACTGGTGGTACTGTAACAGGCATTATCAACGCTCCAGCTGGTATTAACTTGTCCGGTAACGGCAGCTTGATATCGCCGGATGGCAAAAGCTCAATTGTCCTGAATAAAGCAGCGTCTATTCGTTATTGCCAAGATACAGGCAGCACCTCTTGGTTCCATACCTATGCAGCAGATGGCTGTTTCAATATAGCAACAGGTAATGATACTAGTCAGACTGTACTGTTCAAAACAGACGCCAATGATAAGTCGTGGTTCACTGGTAATATTCAAATGACAGCAAAAGCTAACGCTAACGCCGTAATGGAATATCATTGCCCAGGTAAGCACGGTCGTATTCAATGGCTTGAGGCTAGTTCTGGCCTATTGCACACCTCTATTTCAAATGGTGCATTTACTGAATCACAGCGTATCGTTTCAGTAGGCTCTAATTTCCAGTTAATGAATGGTGCAGCGTGGGCTTCTGGTAATTCACATGCATACGCTGAACAATATGCGTCATGGGCTCCGTATAGCGTGAACTTTGGTAATGTATCAGGTAGTAGTGATTATTATCCTATTGTTCAAGGCCGTACTGCTGCTACCGGATTTGGATATACTACAGACGTAGATTTCGGTGTGATACGTTCAGGTGGTGGTGATTGGGGCGCAGGTGTTATTCGCGTAGGTTCAGCTGAGGCGGCTTCTAAAGGAACACTATCAGCTTTCACATTTGGTATTACTGGTAACTTCACTGCTCCAAGTTTAGTCAAAGCAGCGGGTGTTCAATTAGGTGCTAGTGGTGTTGCAACAACTGGTAATATCAACATCAACAATGCAAGCCCTACTATCGTAATGCAAGATACTGATCACATGGGCGCTATTCTGCACAACAATAGTAACTTGTTCTATGTGCTGCGTTCACCATCTGCAAACAATGGTTCGTGGGACGGTGGCCCTAATGGCCGTCACCCAATGACACTGAACCTTGCAAACGGTGATGTCGTGTTCTCTGGCAACATCGGTTCGTACTCCGACCGTAGACTAAAGAAAGACGTCAAAACGCTAGATAACGCTTTAGAGAGCGTAATGCAGCTACGTCCAGTCCAGTACAAGCGTATTGGTGAAGATACAGATCGACTGGAGTGCGGTTTTATCGCGCAAGAACTACAGGAAGTCATTCCAGAAGTAGTGCAAACGCAAGAAGATGAAATGGGCACACTGACTGTTGACTATGCAAAACTCGTTGCTTATATGGCAGGTGCTATCCAAACACTGGAAGCACGTATCGCGAAGCTAGAAGGGAGGGCCTAATTATGGCCCTTCCAACGGGTGGCGCAATTTATATGTCCCAAATAGCGGCGGAGCTTGGTATCGATGCTACTGGGCTCACACTGAATGATCCTAGAGTTAGACAGCTAGCAGGCAAGCCAAGTGGGCCTGTTTGGTTTAGTGACTTTTGGGGTAAATCAAATGGCTTGCAAATGACCATAGGCCAATTTAATGATTCAGGCCGTTTGCACTTGGGTTACAAGAATGGTGTGTGTGGTGCATTAAATCCACAAGGATCCGATTATGGTACTGTGTTGCAACTGTATATCCTACGGTGGTCACAGTATGACAATAAGATCATAATCACTACCAATTCAGGCCGAGTAGATGATTTCAATATTACCTTTACTTTAGCAGGACAGACATTCACTTATCCCGTCTCAAGTAATGATGCAAGATCAGCAAAGCCAATTCCAAATACAATGTCAGATCTATTCTTAGCGAATGTCGGCAAAGTATGCCAAGTTAAGTTCAGTTAACTGCTCCAATTAGTACCCCATCTTAATAAAATTGTTGATTGCAAGGGTATTCAGTTGCCTAATAATGAGTAATAATAGGCAAATTTCTGGGAGAGATTGGAGCTAAGATGTTTAACTTATTGATGCTGTCTGTAGATTGGAATGAAGTCGGATCCATCGGTATCTCAAAGCAACGAGTCTTTGAGTACACCGATGACTACATTGCCGAACAGTTCATTGATCAAGGCGGGCAGCCCTACTTAGACAAGCTCAAGGCCCTTCCGTGTCTGTTCTGCAACGAAGGCTATCAGGATGAGTTGGCATACGTTGGACGCATTACGGACGCCAGATTCTCAGGTAAAGAGATAACATTACAGATCAGTTTCGATCAGGACATACCTCCGATAAGAAACAGCCTTCTGTATGAAAATCGTACTGAACTTAACATGCTTGGCACGCTTGCGTTTTCCAGAAATCACTGGTCAGTTAAAGACGTCGATCTCTACCGATTCTTGCTTCGTAATCTTAGACCTACTCGGTCCCTCCCAACTGTTTTTGAGATACCACAACATGAAAGCATCAATGAGTCACTTGCCTCTGCAATGATGCCGTTTGATGCTAGTTTTACCGCTGTATATGCTAGCATTAAACAAGCAGCCAATAATGTAGGATTTGACTGTAAGCGAGCAGATGATATATGGGAACATGCATCCATTATTCAGGATGTAGTATCATTAATTGATCAATCAAAGGTTGTTATCTGTGATTGCTCCGGTCGAAACCCTAACGTGTTTTACGAGGCAGGCATTGCACATACGTTAGGCCGTGAAGTGATATTGATCACTCAAAGCGAATATGACATTCCGTTTGATCTTCGTCATCTTCGTTATATCAAGTACTTGAATAACTCCGAAGGGCTAGCGGCATTGACCCGTTCACTACAAAGCCGAATGCGGACAATCATTGATCGCGAATAAGAGAAACAAAAAAGGGGCCATAGGCCCCTTTTTATTGACTCACCGTTTATGTTTTATTCTACACGGAATTTCTCAACGAACTGCTTGCGCTCTTTGGTGGTGAAACCCGCATCTTCCATGATTGCTTTCAGTTCATCGTTGACTTTGCCAGCCATCTTAACTTCAATGATCTGATCCTTTACTTTGACTTTTACGGTTTCAGATACGCGCTCTTTACGTGGCTTTTTCTCTTTAGTGCCATCAGCAGGTGCTACAGTGCCAGCGATACGCGCCAGTACTTCGTCACGCAGTTCAGCAGGGATGTTAGCAAGTGCGGCTTCAACTGCTGCATCCAGTGCTTCTTTGCGCTTGGCTTCTTTTTCAAACTCTTCACGCATTTCGTCTTGTACAGCGTTGAACTTTTCAATGATATCGCTAAATGCTTCAAAGCCGAGTTCGCGAGCAAGCACACGGATGGAACGGATGTTAGTAATGGTTTTGATAACTTCGGACATGACAGGCCCCTTAAAATTGAAACTGGTTTTTGTTGTTACGCGATGATGTTATGGCTTCCATGCCATTTACGCAACCCGTTTGTTAGTCTTCTACTTCGGTTGTGTTCTTTACCCCTACCCTATTCTTTCTTGTCCACTGCATTACACCAGTATGTATGTGTGAACTTTTTAGATACACTTGTACTTCTGCCTTCCCTGTTTGCTTACAGTCAATGATGATTTTAAGCCCCATCATGCAAAGCTGAGTGTTGAGCTTTCTACGGAGTTCAATGTTCTCTTGGTTCAGTGCATCTTGGATGTCCAAGTCAACGGCTGGGACTATCCTAGTCTCCATTTTGGCAATCTTTTCTTGTAGCTTCTCAATGTCTGCACTCAAAGCCATAAAGCGTTCTTTTGCTTTGGCGTTACCCATTTGCACAATATCAAGCAAGTTGTCTTGCTGTTCAGTATTAAGTGCAAGGCGGGCTTTTAGCGTGTCCAAGGTACGCATCTTGTTGCGGTTTAACTTGCTAATATCAATCTCAGGCAACAATGGCAACACGTATGCTTCGAGGTCTTCATTTGGTACGTTTACACCATCGCAGTCTAGCCCAGCAAGTCTACCATTACAGCGCATAGCTACCGTTTTTACTTCACCTGTTCTGTTTCGTAAAATGCGCTGGTTACTTATGTAGGTGTGCTTGCATGAGTTGCACTGACAGCAAGATCCAAAGATGCTCAACAGAGCATTTACTTTAACTGCTTTACGTGCTCTGCCTTCTCTTATGTCTTTCACTTTCATAAAAGTAGCCAAGTCAACAACAGCAGGATAATAATCTTCTATTGGTTCGCCGTTTTTTGGTGTGTATGTCCCGTACACACACGATGAACTTAAGATAGTCATTATCCTTCCCGAGTGCCATTGGTAAGTGCCAGCATTTACTCCTTTCTTGGCTATCTTAGGGACAGGATATTCAACGTTTTGCTCGATTAAGTAACGTACAATTGGCCGGATTGTCATGCCTGATATGTACAAGTCGTAAATCCGCTTTACTGTTTCTGCGTGTTTGTTTAAATGAAACTTACCATCGATATTATCAATCCATGCAGGGATGTTAGCACCAATGACTTTGTTGGTTTTTCGTGCGTCTTCTATCTTGCGTTGAATGGCATCTGTTGCGCGTTTACTTTTTATCGAGGACTCATTATAAGCGCGGGTCATTATGGACAATGCAACGTGCAATAAATGAGTGTCGGCGATGTTGTATACAATGCCAGTACTGATTTCGTGAATCTCAACGCCTGCTTTCACAATGTCAATGAAACGGGAAAGTGCAGTTAGTTCGTGTTCGCGCCCTAAGCGGTCCAGTGACTCGACCACCAGCGCACTGGGTACAGGTATCAAGTTGCCTTTTATAGCATCCAAGAATGCGCCTAAGTTGCCGTCTATGTGCTTGCTGTGAAATGCTGATGCAACGTCAGCTTGTATGTCCACGATTTCGAGATTGTTGGCTTGGCAGTATGCCTTGGCGTTCTCTAGCTGCCTGTCTAAGCCAACGCCTGAGGTCTGTTGCTTACTGGAAATCCTGCTGTAAATGTACGCTGGTAACATATGTGCCTCTCGCGCTGCCTCCTGCGCTGTCCTGCTTTGCGTAGCGTTGCTAATGCACTGCTATAGCTGTGCCCTATGTACTGCTATACGCACGGACAGCGCGTTATGCGCGCCTTAAATGGGTTCCAAATGGGTTGTTTATGTTTAGCGAGGATTGTACTGTACTACGCGTAGCAGTGTTTAGTGCAGCTCCCCCAGCAGGCTGTCACGCACCTCCGAGAGGCGCAGCTCGGTCTGGTTGAGGGTCTGCTGCAGGGACTGGCACCCCTGCCACACCACCTCCCCCGCCTCGGTCAGGTTGAGGCGGCGGGTGGAGCGGTGCAGCAGGGTGAGGCCGAGCAGGCTCTCCAGCTGGCTGATATGCTGACTGACGGCGGAGGGTGTCATGCCGAGGGCCTTGGCGGCACCGGTCATGCTGCCCGCCTCGACCACGGCGGCGAAGATGGCGTAACGCTTGAGCTGTTCCATTGTTAAATCCAGCTTATAAGTGAATGCAATTTACAACGGATTATTAAATCACATTCGGGGGCGTAGGATAGCCCCATTCCAACAGTGAAGGAGAATCTCCCATGAAAATTGCCCTGATCGGTGCCAGCGGTTTTGTCGGTACAGCCATCCTCAACGAAGCCGTCAGCCGCGGCCATCACGTCACCGCCATCGTGCGTGACGTGAGCAAGGTTGCCGCCCACCCGCAGGTCACCGCCGTGGCGGTGGATGCCCAGGACAGCCAGGCGCTGGCCAAGGTGCTCAAGGGGCACGATCGGGTGATCAGCGCCTACAACCCGGGCTGGACCGCCCCGGACATCTACGACCAGTACCTCAAGGGGGCCAGCGCCATCGTGGCCGCCGCCATCGCGGCCAACAGCTGGCTGCTGGTGGTCGGCGGTGCCGGCAGTCTGGAAATTGCCCCCGGCGTGCAACTGGTGGATACCCCGGAATTCCCGGCCGAGTGGAAACAGGGGGCCCTGGCCGCCCGCGACGGCCTCACCGCCCTGCGCCGTGAAACCACCCTCGACTGGCGTTTCGTCTCCCCGCCCGTGTTCCTGGAACCCGGCGAGAAGCGCGGTGGCTACCGGCTCGGTGCCGATCAGGTGCTGTTCAGCGGTGAACAACCGGCCGGGATCACGGTCGGCGATCTGGCCGACGGCGTGCTCAACGAAGCGGAAAAACCGGCCCACCTGCGCCAGCGCTTCACCCTGGGTTACTGAGCCTGACCTCGGTACCACACAGGGCCGCAGCGCCCGTTACACAAAAGGAGGCATCAGCCTCCCTTTTTGCATCTCTGTATTTGGGCATCTCTGCGCTGCCAGCGATGCTCGCCTCTCTATTTGCCCAACTTGCCCAACTCGCGCTCATATTGCACTCAAGCCGGTATATGCCGGGTCAGGCCAACATGGGTGCCAAGTGCGCCGGTATGCCGGTATGCCGGTATGCCGGTATGCCGGTATGCCGGTATGCCGGTATGCCGGTATGCCGGTATATTGCCATTATCGCCGCTCAATCGGCAGCCACCCGGATGGGTGGCGAATTCTATTTCGATTTTTGTATATAACTAAGAATAATTTGTTGTTTCCGTCTTATAACTCCGAACAGTAGCATCTCCCTCAATCCAAATGGCGCCATCCCTGGCAACAGGGTTGCGGCCGATTCATCGGTCAGGGCGTCGTCGTTTTCATGTCAGGTGTGCGGGTAGCATCCCGCCCCTGGCCAGTGAGGAGGTGCACATGGAACATTCACCACTGCCGATCATCGATCTCGCCGCGCTCGACGGCGCCCCCGAGACCCGTCGCCAGATGTTGGCCACCCTTGGCCGGGCGGCCCGCGAGGTGGGCTTTTTCTATCTGATCGGCCATGGCCTGAGCGAGCAAGAACAGCTGGCAACCCTGGCGCTGGCGGCCCGCTTCTTCGCCCTGCCGCAGCAGGAGAAGCTGGCGGTACAGATGGTGCACTCCCCCCACTTTCGCGGTTACAACCAGGTGGGGGCTGAGCTCACCCGGGCGCGGCCGGATCTGCGCGAGCAGTTCGACATCATGAACGAAGAGGTCGCCCTCGATGCCGCCAGCCTGCAGCATCCCTGGCAGCGGCTCATCGGCCCCAACCAGTGGCCCGCCGCCCTACCCGGCATGCAGGCGCAGCTACTGGCGTGGCAGGATAGGTTGAGCGCCATCACCCTCACCCTGCTCGCCGCCTTCGCCGAGGTGCTGGAGCAGCCGGCCGGGGTGTTTGACGAGAGCATTCGCGGGGCGCCCCATCAGCATATGAAGCTGATCCACTACCCGGGGCAAGCCGCAGGGGGCAGCGGTCAGGGGGTAGGCGCCCACAAGGATCCCGGCTACCTGACCCTGGTGATGCAGGACCACCACTCCGGGCTCGAGGTGGAGACGGCCGACGGCTGGATCTCGGCGCCGCCCCTGCCGGGCGCCCTGGTGGTCAACATCGGCGAGCTGCTGGAGCTCGCCTCCAACGGCTACCTCAAGGCCACCCTGCACCGGGTGCAGAGCCCGCCGCCCGGGGTATCGCGCCTCTCCTGCGCCTTCTTCATGGCGGCGCGACTGGATGCGACCGTGCCGCTGCTCAGCCTCTCCCCCGCGCTGGCCGCACAGGCACAGGGGCCCGAGAGCGACCCGACCAACCCGCTCTTTTATCAGGTGGGGGAGAACGTGCTCAAAGGGAGGCTGCGCTCCCACCCGGATGTGGCGACCCGCCACTATGGCGTCGCCCCGGCGTCCGCCAATCCGCAGACAAGCAGCGAACAGACCGCAAAGCGCGATCGGCGCGAGCCACAACTCGCCTGACGCTGCCATACCTAATAGACGGGGGCGCCACGGCGCCCCCCTTCAGATGACACAAGCAGATGACACAAACAGTTGGGCCACAGCCTGGCAATGACGGAGCAATACAATGAAATTCAAAACCATGAGCGTGCACAGCGGCCAGCGGATCGATCCCCAGACCGGCGCCCTCACCACCCCGCTCTACCAGAGCAGCACCTTCAGCTACTTCAACGCCCAGGCGGGCAAGGAGCGCTTTGCAGGTCAAGCCCCCGGCTTTATCTACAGCCGCTTTGGCAACCCCACCACCGCCGAGCTGGAGCAAAAACTCGCGGCGCTGGAAGGGGCCGACGAGGCGCTGGTGGTGGCGAGCGGCATGGCGGCGGTGAGCGCCATCATGTATGCCATGGCCGACAGCGGCGATGAAGTGGCCTATATCGGCCCGCTCTACGGCGGTACCGATGCGTTTCTCAAGCAGACCTTCAGCCGCGCCGGCATCAAGGTCACCGCCTACGAGAGCGATCAGGATCTGCTGGCCAACATCCGCCCCGCCACCAAGGTGGTACTGTTCGAAACCCTGACCAACCCCACCCTCAAGGTGGTGGATCCGCGGCTGGTGGTGGAAGCGGCCCGCAAGGTGGGCGCCATTACTGTGTGTGACAACACCTTCCTCACCCCTTATCTGCTGCGCCCGCTCGAGCTTGGCATCGACATCGTCATGCACAGCGGCACCAAGTACCTGGGCGGCCACGGCGACATCATCGCCGGGGTGGTGGCGGGCTCGCACGCGCTGATGAAGTCGATTCGCACCGTGGCCCTCAAGCACATCGGCTCCCCCATCGGCCCGCAGGAGGCCTACCTGCTGCAGCGCGGGGTCAAGACCCTGCCCCTGCGCATGGATGCCCACCTGCACAACGCCCAGAAGGTGGCCGACTTCCTGGCCGCCCATCCGGCGGTGAAGAAGGTGATCTACCCGGGGCTGGCCAGCCATCCGGGCCACGATACCCTCGGCGCCTTCGCCAGCGGCTTTGGCGGCATGGTGAGCATCGAGCTGGAAGGCGGCTTTGCCCGTTGCGCCACCCTCCTCGACAACCTGCAGCTGTTCGTGCAGGCAGTGAGCCTCGGCGATCTCGAGAGTCTGGCCTGCCATCCGGCCAGCACCACCCACGCCGCCATGGACGAGGCAAGCCGCCTCGCCGCCGGGGTCAATGACGATCTCATCCGCTTCAGCATCGGGGTGGAAGACGCCGACGATCTGATTGCCGATCTGGCCGCCGCCCTGGCCCTTATCTGACCGTTTGCCTCTTTTGAGCGCAAAAAAACAGCCCGCCCCCTGCCAGGGGCGGGCTGTTTTGCTTGCGGCAATCGCCCGATAGGGGCAACCCTGCTTAAGGCGTGGCAGAGAGGCGCTGCACCGGCCAGCCCAACGCGGCCAGCTCGGGAGCCAGCGTCTTGGCATCCCCCACCACCAGGATCACCATGTCGTCGGGATCGAGCCAGCGGCGAGCCAGCTCACGCAGGGTAAAGGGAGAGAGCCGGCTCACCTGCTGCACCCGCTGCTCCACATAATCCTCCGGCCACCCCTTGAGCAGGATGGGCAGCATGTACTCCATTTCCTGCGGCAACGTTTCGTAATCGAGCGCCTGACCATTGAGCACCCGATCCCGCAGGGTACGCACCTCCAGCCGGGTCGGCCCCAGCCGCTGATACTTGTCGAGCTCCTGCAGGATCTGCCGCAGGGCTGCCCCGGTCACCCCGCTGCGTACGCTGCTTTGCAGCAGGAAGTGGCCCGCATCGGCGTTGCCGTCGAAGGCGGCGTCGATAAAGTAGGTGTAACCCAGCTCCTCGCGCAGCCGGATGTGCAGCCGCTCGGCGAGGGACACATTCATCAGCCGGGTCAGGTAGTGCTCGCCGAAGGCATCCTCCGCCATGGCCCGCCGTCCCACCCGGATCTGGCTGAGCGCCGCCCCGGGATTGTCCAGCAGATAGATGGCCCGCTTCGCCTGCTGGCCGCGCCAGCCGAGGGAGTGCAGGGCCGGCGTCTGACCGGCAGGCTCGACCAGAAAGCCGAGGGCCTTCATCACCCGCTCCTGGGCCAGATCCCCGCTCACCACCACCTGGGCTTCCCCGCTGCGATAGACCGACTGATAAAAGTTGCGCACATCGTCGAGCGTCAACGCGCGCACGCTGGCCAGCAGATCCGGCCGCTTGCGCCCCTCGAGCAGGGCGCCGAACTGCCAGTCCGCCTGCCACTGGGGATCTTGCATCAGCTGTTGCAGCCACTGGACATGATCAAAGCGGCTGCGCTCAAAATCGCTTAGGCGCATGGCAGGCTGCTGCACCAGCTCCCGCACCAGTGCCAGCGTCTCGTCAAAATGGGAGGTGAGCCCCTCGATCTCGACGTAGCTGCGCCCCTCCCCATGATTGAAGCGAATGCTGGCCCCCAGCTGACGGGCCCGCTCCTCGATGCTGGCCGCCTGCAACTGCTCGCTGCCAAGGAAGAGCATGGCGTCGGTCAGGGTGGCGACCCCGTCCTTGCCCTCGGGTTCGGCCCGCTCACCGCCCGGCCAGCTGATGCTCATGGCAAAAGCCGGCACCTCGTCGCTGTAGTGGCCGAGCAGGGAGATCCGCTCACCCAGCTTGGCCTGCCACAGGGTCGGCATGGGCACCGGCAAGGCGCCACCGCTGGCCGGCTCCTGGCGCCGGTCCAGGGTCTCCTTGATGACATGCGGCAGCAAAGAGGGGGTCGGCCGGGCCAGCGGCAAGGGGGGCGGCTCGACAAAGTTGGGGCTGCCCGCCTGCCATTCAGGGTGCTCGGCCGGCACCACGCTCAGCACCACCCTGGGCTTGTTCAACACATAGCGCGTCAATACCCGTTGCAGGTCGGCCGGCGTCACCCGGGCGATGCGCTGGAGGTTGCGGTACTGGAAGTTGGGGTCAGCAAACAGGGTGTGACCGGTGGCCAGCTGCTCCACCTTGCCGGCCACGCTGTCCAGCGGCCAGATCCGCTGGGCCCGCTGGGCATTGACCGAGTGGGTCAGTTGCTCGCGGGAGACACCCTCGCTGGCGAGCTGGCCGACGATCCGGTCGATCTCCGCCTTGATGGGGCCCAGCTCGCCCCCTTTGGCCAGATTGGGCACCGCCTCAATCACCAGCATGCAGGCCAGCACACCGCACTCCTGCCTGGCCGTCACCGAGACCAGCCGGCCACTTTGCTGCAGTTGTCGCTGCAACAGGCTGCTGGCCGAGCCCCCCAGCTGGTCCGCCAGCAGATCGAGGGCCTCGAAGTCGGGCTCGCGGGCGGAGACAGTCGGATAGGCCAGCACCAGCATGGGCTCGCTGACCCGATCCACCAGGGTGCGATAGCGGCTCTTCTTCAGCGTCACCGGACGCACCACCGGGCTTGTCTGGGTTGGTGACGGAGGCAGTGCGGCAAAATAGCGCTCAACCCAGGCCAGGGTCTGGGCCGGCTGAATGTCGCCACCGATCACCAGGGTGGCGTTGTTGGGCCCATACCAGCGCAGGAAAAACTGGCGCACGTCCTCCAGGGTGAGGCGATCCAGGTCCGCCACCCGGCCAAACGGCGTGTTGAAATAGGGGTGATTGGGGGGGTAGAGAGTGCGGTTGAGCACTTCCAGCACCCGGCCGTAGGGGGCAGCATCCACCAGGGTGGCTCGCTCGTTCTTGGCGATGTCGCGCTTGGCCTCCAATTTCTGCTGGTAGAGGGTATCGAGCAGAAACCCCATGCGATCCGCCTCCAGCCAGAGCACCTTCTCCAGCTGATTGGCTGGCAGCGTCTGGTAATAGCGGGTCTGATCCCGGGAGGTCAAGCCGTTGATGTTGCGCCCGCCCACCTGTTGCAGCAACCGGATGTAGCCCTCCTCCCCCACGTGGGCCGAGCCCTGAAACATCATGTGTTCAAACAGATGGGCCAGCCCGGACTGGCCGGGGGCCTCTTCCGGCAGTCCAACCCGGTAGTGGACCGCCACGTGCACCAGGGGATCGGAGTGATCCTGGGTCAGGATCACCGTCAGGCCATTGTCGAGCCGATATTGCTGATAGGGGACGATCAGCGGATCGGCCACTTTTTTCTGCTCCTTGACCAGCACCGGGCCGGCCAAGGCCAAGACACTGAAGAAATAGAGCAAACTCCACACGACTCTCATGTTATTTCCCAATTTTCAAACCTGAACATTATTATTGGCGGTCACTGCGCGTCGTTCATATCCAGCGCGCAACAACGGAAAAAAGGCGACAACACTCAACAGGTGCCTCGCATTATTGATGACATGAATAATATTTTGCCGGCAGCAACGTCTGCCCCGAGCCAGTCAATGCAGCAGCCAAAGGCTGGCAGCCTGCACCCCGGCCGTGGTCGTCAGTGTAATCAATCAAGCCCCGAAGGGATATCAGCAACAGACGTGCTTTTGTAACAAGGTATATATCTGGCCCATCCGTCAGCGCCCTTGAATAGCCTGAACGGTACTATTTAACCGTGTTAACTTAACCGTGTTAACCGTGTTAACTTAACCGTGTTAACCGTGCCGAAAAATATAGTGGACCTGACGTTGCGCCCACTGCTGGGAAATAAGTCTGCCGTTATTGAGTCATGCCAAAATAAGCCCGATGGGAAGTCAATATTGATGCCATTAATAACAAACGGATGGCAGGCGCCTTGCTGTCTCTACTCGCCAGCCCATCTCTTTTGCACTCGCTGCCAACCGGCAGGGTTGGCAGCGGCACAAAAAACAGGGGGCCGTGGCCCCCTGTTCATACTGGGTGCAACCGGATCAACCGCGATCCAGCAGGATGTTGAGCATGCGGCGCAGCGGCTCGGCGGCGCCCCACAGCAGCTGGTCACCCACGGTAAAGGCGGCCAGGTACTCCGGACCCATGTTGAGCTTGCGCAGACGACCGACCGGGATGCTGAGGGTACCGGTAACGGCAGCCGGAGTCAGCTCACGGGCGGTGATGTCGCGATCGTTGGGGATCACCTTGACCCAGTCGTTGTGGGCGGCCAGCAGGGCTTCTATTTCCGCCAGCGGCACGTCTTTTTTCAGCTTGATGGTGAAGGCCTGGCTGTGGCAGCGCAGGGCGCCGATGCGCACGCACAGACCATCCACCGGAATGGCGGCGTGTTCGATGCCCAGGATCTTGTTGGTCTCGGCCTGGCCCTTCCACTCTTCGCGGCTCTGGCCGTTGTCGAGCTTGGTATCGATCCAGGGGATGAGGCCACCGGCCAGCGGTACGCCGAAGTTGTCCACCGGCAGGGTGCCGGAGCGGGTCTTCTCGGTGATCTTGCGCTCGATGTCGAGGATGGCGGAGGCGGGATCCGCCAGCTCCACCGCCACTTCATCGCGCAGCAGGCCCATCTGGGTGACCAGCTCGCGCATGTGGCGCGCACCACCACCGGAGGCTGCCTGATAGGTGGCCACGCTCACCCACTCCACCAGATCGGCCTTGAACAGGCCACCCAGGGCCAGCAGCATCAGGCTGACGGTGCAGTTGCCGCCGACGAAGGTCTTGATGCCGTTGTTCAAGGCATGTTCGATGACGTCGCCGTTGACCGGATCCAGGATGATGACCGCATCCTTCTCCATGCGCAGGGAGGAGGCGGCATCAATCCAGTAGCCCTGCCAGCCGGCGGCTTTCAGCCGTGGATAGACATCCTTGGTGTAGTCGCCGCCCTGGGCGGTGATGATGACGTCCTGTGCGGCCAGCGCCTCGATGTCGAAGGCATCCTGCAGGGTGCCGGCATCGACGCCGAAATTGGGGGCGGCCTCACCGGCCTGGGAGGTGGTGAAGAAGGTGGGCTGAATGCGGGAAAAATCCTTCTCTTCCTGCATCCGGCTCATCAACACCGAACCCACCATGCCACGCCAACCGACCAAACCTACTTTTTTCATAATGTCCTACCCTGGATAGCTGCTTATAGAAACCGAGTGTAATACCCGTGATCCCTTGTCCGGCGCGGGCCGTTTACAAGCGGTTCACAAAATATGGGTTGCGAAAAATGCGTCTGTCCACATTACGGATTGTGACGGCGGGCGCAAGTCGAATTGCGCAATATTCTGTGCCGTTCGCTGCAATATCCGTCAGCCTGGCCGACCTACGGGCAGCCGGTTGGCATCCCACCCCCACTTGGGGCATCATTGAGACCGACCGGCAGCCCCGCTGCCCCTCGAGGACGACCTCGAGGCCTCCTGATACGCAGGGACGACCCTGCTGCCTGCGGAATCTGCCTTATGTCCTGGTTGCTCCTGCTGTTGGCCGGCCTGTTCGAGGTCGCCTGGGCCATCGGCCTCAAATACACCGACGGTTTCAGCCGTCCCCTGCCCACCCTGCTGACCCTGATCGCCATGGGGGTGAGCGTGCTGCTGCTCGCCATGGCGGTCAAACAGTTGCCCCTTGGCACCGCCTACGCGGTATGGACCGGCATCGGCGCGGTCGGCACCGTGCTGATGGGGATCTGGCTGTTCAACGAACCGGCCACCCTCGCCCGGGTGCTCTGCCTGCTGCTGATCATCGGCGGGATCCTGGGTCTGAAATTCATCGGCTGAGCGGTGACCGAGCTCGGTTGGATGGAGAGCAAAACGGGGCATGGGCCCCGTTTTTTGCCTGCCAAACGCGCCGACCCCTGCTATTATCTGCGGCCAAACATGAGCCAATAAAAATCAGGATATCGTGATGACCGACCACACTTTTATTCCCGGCAAGGACGCGGCGCTGGAAGACTCCATCGAACGCTTCCAGACCAAGCTGCAAGCCCTGGGGTTTGATATTGAAGAGGCCTCCTGGCTCAACCCCGTGCCCAATGTCTGGTCCGTGCACATCCGGGACAAGGAGTGCTCCCTCTGTTTCACCAACGGCAAGGGTGCCAGCAAGAAGGCGGCGCTCGCCTCCGCTTTGGGCGAATATTTCGAGCGTCTCTCCACCAACTACTTCTTCGCCGACTTCTATTTGGGCGAGCAGGTCGCCAATGGCGACTTCGTACACTATCCGAACGAGAAGTGGTTCCCCATCGAGGGGGATCAGCTGCCCGCCGGTCTGCTCGACAGCTTCACCCGCAAGTTCTACAACCCGGACGGTGAAGTGACCGCCGACATGCTGGTGGACCTGCAATCCGGCAACGAAGAGCGCGGCATAGTCGCCCTGCCCTTCGAGCGCCAGTCTGATCACCAGACCGTCTACATCCCGATGAACATCATCGGCAACCTGTATGTCTCCAACGGCATGAGCGCCGGCAACACCCGCACCGAGGCCCGCACCCAGGGGCTGTCGGAGGTGTTCGAACGCCACGTGAAGAACAAGATCATCGCCGAGGCCCTCAGCCTGCCGCGGATCCCGAATGAGGTGATCGCCCGTTACCCCGGCATCAAGGCCTCCATCGATGCGCTGGAAGCCGAAGGTTTCCCCATCTACAGCTTCGACGCGTCGCTCGGCGGTCGCTACCCGGTCATCTGCGTGGTGCTGCTCAACCCGAGCAACGGCACCTGCTTTGCCTCCTTCGGCGCCCACCCGCGCTTCGAAGTGGCGTTCGAGCGTACCGTCACCGAGCTGCTGCAGGGCCGCAGCCTCAAGGATCTGGACGTGTTCGTGCCGCCCTCGTTCGACAACGAGCAGGTGGCGGATCACCACAACCTGGAAACCCACTTCATCGACTCCTCCGGCCTCATCAGCTGGGATCTGTTCAAGCAGGATGCGGACTTCGAGTTTGCCGACTGGGACTTCCGCGGCACCTCGCAGGAGGAGTTCGACCACCTGATAGGCATCTTCCACGAGCTGGAGCAGCCGGTCTACATCGCCGACTACGAGCACCTGGGTGTCTACGCCTGCCGCATCCTGGTGCCCGGCATGTCCGACATCTATCCGGCCGAAGACCTGCTGCTGGCCAACAACACCATGGGTGCCCACCTGCGAGAGACCATCCTGGCGCTGCCGGCGCTGGAGTGGGACGCGGAGCAGTACATGGCGCTGTTCGACCAGCTGGATGAAGAGGGTCACGACGAGCGCACCCGGGTGCGCGAGCTGCTCGGCATCGCCGCCGCCAAGGGCACCGCCCTGCACACCCTGCGGGTGGGCGAGCTCAAAGCCATGCTGGCACTGGCCGCCGGCGAACTCGACACGGCGCTCGATCTCATCGACTGGACCATGGAGTTCAACCAGTCGGTGTTCCCGGCCGATCGTGCCAACTACTACCGCGCCCTGCGCGCCTGCGTCGAACTGTTCCTGGATGAGGATCGCGACCCCGAGCAGTACCGTGCCGTGTTCACCCGCATGTATGGTGAAGAGACGCTGGCACAGGCCTGGGCCCACGCCAGCGGCGAAGCGCGCTTCCACGGGTTGGCAGCTGCCGACCTGTCCCTCAGCCAGTTCCCGCTGCATCAGAAGCTGCTGGCAGCCTATGAGAAGCTGCAGAAGGCCAAACGAGCCCATTCATGGGGCTGATGTGGTAGTATGTGAAGGGGCCCTGATGGCCCCTTTTGCTTTATGGTCGCCAGAGAGGCGATTTGTTATTCAAAGATGAAATAAAAAACAAAAAATACCTCTTAGGGGGTTGCCAAGCCGGGGCAGAGAATGCTGGGGAGATGCAAAGATGCCTTGCCAGTACCATTTTTCGGCAATGAAAAATAAATTGTTTAAAATCATTGCATTAAAAAATCAGCATTTATGTTTCAGCTGAAACCTGGTGTAAAGCAACGCTGCCGGAGGACTCAAATTTTTGTAGTAAAATTACATTCACAATCTGCAATTCTTGATCGGAGTCAATTTTGACGATCTGGCCCTTTGTTATGATTTCCACAGGCAAAACATCAGGTACATGAGAATTGAAAGCAGAATCTCCCTTTGATTGTCTCAAGCCAGAAGCCATCGCTGCACTGGCAGAAGATATCACTTATGCCAAGGCCACCAAGCCTGCATACAAGGTCATCCCCCTGGCCATCACCGCAGGCGCTTTCATCGCCATTGCTTTCGTCTTCTTCATCACGGTGACTACCGGTGCCGGCAATGTGGCCTGGGGCCTCAGCAAGCTGGTCGGCGGTCTCTGTTTCGCACTGGGTCTGATCCTCTGCGTGCTGCTCGGTGCCGAGCTGTTCACCTCCACCACCTTGACTCTGGTGGCCAAGGCGGCCAACCGCATCACCTGGGCCCAGCTGTTCAAGAACTGGGGACTGGTCTACTTCGGCAACCTCATCGGCGGTCTCATCATCGTCGGCCTCATCATCATGTCGGCCGAGTACATGGCGGCAGATGGTCAGTGGGGTCTGAACGCCCTCAAGGTGGCCCAGCACAAGATCCACCATACCTTCTTCGAGGCCCTTGCCCTCGGTATCCTCTGCAACCTCATGGTGTGTCTCGCCGTGTGGATGGCGTTCGGCGCCCGCAGTGCGACCGACAAGGTGATGGTCATGCTGCTCCCCGTCGCCATGTTCGTGGCCTCCGGTTTTGAGCACAGCATCGCAAACATGTTTATGATCCCGGTCGGTATCGCTATCCATGCGGTAGCAGGCCCGGAATTTTGGCAGGCCATCGGCCAGGACCCGGCGACCTTTGCCGACCTGACCGTATCCAACTTCGTCCTACACAACCTCATTCCCGTCACCATAGGTAATATCATTGGTGGTGGCGTCATGGTTGGTCTGACTTACTGGTTTATCTTCCGTCGTCATCATTAAGGATGATTGCGGGATACTACATCAATACCGTGTGAGGTAATGAAAATGGCAGAACTTAACGAACAGTTCCAAAAAGCATGGGAAGGCTTCGCGGCCGGTGAATGGCAGACCTCTGTCAACACCCGTGACTTCATCCAGAAGAACTACACCCCGTATGAAGGTGACGAGTCCTTCCTGGCTGGCGCGACCGAAGCTACCACCAAGCTGTGGGACAAGGTCATGGAAGGCATCAAGATCGAGAACCGCACCCACGCGCCGGTCGATTTTGATACCGACCTGCCCTCCACCATTACCGCTCACGATGCCGGCTATATCGATCAGAGCCTGGAGCAAATCGTTGGTCTGCAGACCGACAAGCCGCTCAAGCGCGCCATCATCGCCAACGGCGGTATCAAGATGGTCAAGACCTCTTGCGAAGTGTACGGTCGTCAGCTGGACCCGATGGTCGAGAAGATCTTCACCGAGTACCGCAAGACTCACAACCAGGGCGTGTTTGACGTTTACACCAAAGACATCCTGAACTGCCGCAAGTCCGGCGTCATCACCGGTCTGCCGGATGCCTACGGCCGTGGCCGTATCATCGGTGACTACCGTCGTGTTGCCCTGTACGGTATCGACTTCCTGATGGCCGACAAACTGGCCCAGTTCAAGTCCCTGCAGGCTGACCTGGAAAACGGTGTCAACCTGGAAGCCACCATCCGTCTGCGCGAAGAGATCTCCGAGCAGCACCGTGCCCTGGCACAGATGAAGGTGATGGCTGCCAAGTACGGTTGCGATATCTCCGTACCGGCCAAGAACGCCAAAGAAGCCGTCCAGTGGACCTACTTCGCCTACCTGGCGGCAGTCAAGTCCCAGAACGGTGCCGCCATGTCCTTCGGTCGTACCTCCAGCTTCCTGGACGTGTACATCGAGCGTGACCTGAAGAAAGGCCTGATCACCGAGCAAGAAGCCCAGGAGCTGATGGACCACATGGTCATGAAGCTGCGTATGGTTCGCTTCCTGCGTACCCCGGAATACGATTCACTGTTCTCCGGCGACCCGATGTGGGCTACCGAGACCCTGGCTGGTATGGGCGTTGACGGCCGTACCCTGGTCACCAAGAACAGCTTCCGTATGCTGAACACCCTGTACACCATGGGCCCGTCCCCTGAGCCGAACCTGACCATCCTGTGGTCCGAGAAGCTGCCGGTCGGTTTCAAGAAGTACTGCGCCAAGGTATCCATCGAGACCTCTTCTGTTCAGTACGAGAACGACGACCTGATGCGTCCGGACTTCAACAACGATGACTACGCCATCGCTTGCTGTGTGTCCCCGATGATCGTCGGCAAACAGATGCAGTTCTTCGGTGCCCGTGCCAACCTGGCCAAGACCATGCTGTATGCAATCAACGGCGGTATGGACGAGAAGCTCAAGATCCAGGTCGGTCCGAAGACCGAAATGGTCAAGTCCGAGTACCTCGACTACAACGACGTGATGGATCGTCTGGATCACTTCATGGACTGGCTGGCCAAGCAATACGTTGCCGCGCTGAACATCATCCACTACATGCACGACAAGTACAGCTACGAAGCCTCTCTGATGGCGCTGCACGACCGTGACGTATATCGCACCATGGCGTGTGGTATCGCCGGTCTGTCCGTAGCCGCTGACTCCCTGTCTGCCATCAAGTTCGCCAAGGTCAAGCCGGTTCGTGACGAAGATGGCGTTGCCATCGACTTCGAAATCGAAGGCGAGTACCCGCAGTTCGGTAACAACGACGCTCGCGTCGATGACATCGCCTGCGACCTGGTTGAGCGCTTCATGAAGAAAATTCAGAAGCTGAACACCTACCGTGGTGCTGTTGCTACCCAGTCCGTGCTGACCATCACCTCCAACGTGGTGTACGGCAAGAAGACCGGTAACACCCCGGATGGCCGTCGCGCTGGTGCGCCGTTCGGCCCGGGTGCCAACCCGATGCACGGTCGTGACCAGAAGGGTGCCGTTGCTTCCCTGACTTCCGTTGCCAAGCTGCCGTTCGCTTACGCCAAAGATGGTATCTCCTATACCTTCTCCATCGTGCCGAACGCGCTGGGTAAAGACATGGAAGCCCAGAAAGCCAACCTGGCCGGTCTGATGGATGGTTACTTCCACCATGAGTCCAACCTGGAAGGCGGTCAGCACCTGAACGTCAACGTGATGAACCGTGAAATGCTGCTGGACGCCATGGAAAACCCGGAAAAATATCCGCAGTTGACCATCCGCGTATCCGGTTATGCCGTTCGCTTCAACTCTTTGACCAAAGAGCAACAGCAAGACGTCATCACCCGTACCTTCACCGCTTCTCTGTAATAAGAGTCTCGGTGAACAAAAACCGGCGCCAAGGCGCCGGTTTTTTTATGCCTGATAGTCAGGGAGAATAGGCCTGAAAACCTGCCGGCAAGGCCGGCACTCCCCTCCTCTCATCCCGCCTTGTTCAGGGCCGCTCCCCTGCCGCCAGACGGCGGTTGATGTCGGCGATAACCGGGGCGATGTCGGCCAGAGTGTCGATCACATAGTGCGCCCCCGCAGCCCGCAGTTTGACCTCCGCCGGTGCGCGCCGGGCGGCGATCTCCGCCTCGCTCATGGCGGCAAACGCTTCCCAGGTGGCGCCAAATTCGTTGCCGGAGACCGACAATCCCACCGTCCACATACCGGCATTCAACCCTTCGCTAATGCCGGGTACGGCATCATCCACCTTGATGCAGCGATGCACCGCGCTCACTCCCAGCTCAATCACGTTGGCCAGCGCCATCCAGGGACCGGGGCGACCACCTGCCTTGAGATCGTCGGTGGCGACCCAGTGATCCGGGCGATAGCCGTGATCGGCCGCCGCAGGTACCAGCGTCTCCATCACCGGGCGGGGGTAACCGGAGCAGGAACCGATTTTCATCCCCTGCCCCCGCAGAGCATCCAGCACCGGCAGCACACCGGGGATGGGGTCTGCGAAGCGGGTCACCGCAGCAATCTGCAGCGGCATAAAGGTGTGATAGAGGTGGTCCACCTCGGCGTGGCTCATGGGGTGACCAAAGCGGGCCTGCCAGCGCGCATCCACCGAGGGCAGACGGCCCAGCGCGGCGATATGATCCCACTTGCCAAGGCCCATGGGCTGGCGCGCCTCATCCAGGGTCACCGGAAAGTCATAGGCACGGGCGAAGGCCTCGACGAAGATGGAGGTGGGGGCGAAGGAGCCAAAATCGACGACGGTGCCGGCCCAGTCGAGGATCAGCGCCTCCACGTCGGTGGTCGGCTGGATGGCAATTTGCAAGTCAGTCATGGTGATGTTCCTGTTTCGGTGAAAGCGCGACCTCACTCAAGGCGCGATCGAGAATGGTGATGGCACGCACCAGATCGGCGCGAGCGATGTTGAGCGGCGGCGAGAGCTGGATGACATTGCCCTGAGAGACCTTGAAGCTGAGCCCAAGCTCCAGACAGCGGTAGAGCAGCCGCTCGGCGGCCTGGTTATTGCGGGTGCGACTCTGGTGATCGACCACCAGATCGAGTGCCCACAAGAGACCTATGCCGCGTACCTGCCCGATCAGCGGGTGACGCTCGGCCAACTTGCCGAGCTCGGCCGCCATAAAACGGCCATCCTCCTGCGCTTTTGCCAACAATCCCGCTTCGCGGATTGTCTCTATCGTGGCGAGGGCCGCCGCGCAGCCGATAGGGCTCTTCTCGTGGGTGTAGTGGCCAAGTGAAATAGCTGCGGCCTGATTGAAACGGTCGCGGGTGATGAGCGCGGCAAACGGCACCACCCCGCCCCCCAACCCCTTGCCCAGACAGATGATGTCGGGCTCGATACCGAACTCTTCAAAGCTGAACCAGTGGCCGGTGCGACCCAAGGCATTGGGGATCTCGTCGACGATCAGCAGCACCTTGTGGCGATCACAGATCTCCCGCACCCGCTGCCAGTAGGCCTTCGAGGGCACCTGTACATCGGTATTGCGGATGGGCTCGGCGATAAAGGCGCCGATCCCTCCCTCCTTCTCGATGACGTACTCCAGATAATCGGCATAGTGCAGGTCATCCCCCTCCCCGCGATACCAGACACCGCGATAACGGGTGGGCGGCGGGATGCGCTCCACTCCGGCCATCAGCGGGCCCATACCGGCGCGAAAGCAGGCCTCGCCGCCGACCGAGATGGCATCGAGAGAGGCGCCGTGAAAAGCATCCCACAGGGACACCACCTTGCTGTTGCCGGTGATGAAACGGGCGAGCTTCAGGGCAATCCCCACCACCTCGCTGCCGCCGGGGGCGAACAGCACCCGGTTGAGATCGCCGGGGGCCAGTTCGGCCAGAGTGCGGGCACAGTCGATGGCAACCTGATGGGTGTAGCGGCGAGGCGCAAACGGCAGATCGGCGAGTTGCTGCTGCACCGCGGCCACCACCCTGGGGTGACCGTGACCCAGCTGATGGACGCTGTTGCCATGGAAATCGAGGTAACGCGCGCCCGATACGCTGGTCAGCCAGCTCCCCTGCGCGCGCTCAAGCAGATCGAGACAGGGGGTGGAGAGGGCCTGATGGAGAAAGTAGCGGCTATCCTCCGCCAATCCGGCCTGTACATCTTCACTCTGCCCCGCCCACCAACGTGAGCGCCCCTCGCCAAGGTTGATATCCCCTTCGCTGTCGGCGCGGCCGCTGCCGTGCAGCTTATGGTCATGCAAATCGTGGCCACGCAGATCACGACCCTGAGCCAGCATGCTGGTCATCGCGCGTCCCCTTGCCAGTAGCAGGCGCTGGCCATGGCGGCGAGCAAGCAGCGCACCCGCTCAGGGGTCACATCACCGATATTGCCGATACGAAAGCAGTCGGCCTGCGAGACCTTGCCCGGATAGATGACAAAGCCCTGTGCCTTGAGCCGCTGGTAGAAGTCGGCGAAGCGGTAATCAGGATGGGCCGGAGAGTAGAAGGCGGTGATGATGGGGGATTGCCACTGTTCTGGCAGCAGCGGCGCAAAGCCGAGGGCGGCCATCCCCGCCACCAGGGTGCGCTGATTTTCGCGGTAGCGCCGATGGCGGGCGGCGATGCCCCCCTCTTCATCCAGCTCGCGCAGGGCCTGGGCAAAGGCGAGTACGGTATGGGTGGGCGAGGTAAAGCGCCACTTGCCCCCCTGCTGCTCCATGGTCTGCCACTGGGCATGCAGGTCGAGGGAGACCGAGCGGGCACGACCGGCGCAGGCCGCCAGCGCGGCGCGGCGAGCGATGACGAAGCCAAAGCCCGGCACCCCCTGAATGCACTTGTTGGCCGAGCTGATGAGAAACTCGATGCCAAGGCGCCCCATGTCGATGGGGATACCGCCAAAGCTGCTCATGGCATCGACGATCAGGCGAATGCCGCGGCGCTGGCAGAGCTCAGCCACCTCCTCAAGGGGGTTGAGCATGCCGGTAGTGGTCTCGCAATGCACCATGGCCAGATGGGTGATCTCGGGGTGGCGTACCAGCATCGCCTCGATGGCGGCGGGTTCCGGGCGGGTGGTCTCGCCGCAGTCGAGCTCATGGTGGCGCAGGCCAAGGCAGCGGGCCATCTCCCCCATGCGGGCACCGTAGGCGCCGTTGTTGATGATCAGCAGACTCTCATCGGCGCCGATCGCCGAGCCCAGCACGCTCTCAACCACATAGCTGCCGCTCCCCTGCAGCAGCACGGCGCTGTAGTCGCTCTCATATTCAGGACCAGTGGCGAGGCGCACCAGCTCGCGGCGGATGGGCTCGACCACCCCCTGGTTGTAGTCCGCATCCCAGGTGCAGCTGTCTTGCAGCATGGCGGCGCGCACCGTGGCTGTGGTCGAGAGGGGGCCCGGGGTCAGCAGCAGGTAATCGACGGCGGCGGGGGCCGCAGGAATATGGGTCATGACTTCGCTCCTTTTTGGTATATACCAGAATGAGCGCATTGTGGGTAACTGCCCCGCCAAGGTCAAAGGGGTGGCGCTACGTGCAACAAAAAATTCATTTTCAGCGTCGGGATCGCGATAATCTAGATAGCCTGAACCACAGGGCCAACACTGGTATCTACCAACATTTTTGACGCCGCCGTTTAACGACCGGGCAGATGACCAGCCCTGTGCCCAGCCCATTGCACAACGCATTGCACAACTTATTGCAAAACCAGGGATTTTCATGAGCAAACCCCAATATCTTCAGATCAAGGATGCCCTCGCCAACCAGATCCTGGCGGGGGGCCTGGCCCCCAACGACAAGCTCCCCTCCGAGCGGCTGCTGGGAGAGCTCTATGGCACCACAAGGGTCACCATTCGCGAGGCACTGGTTCAGCTGGAGGCAAACGGCCTTATCTATCGGGAGGATCGCCGCGGCTGGTTCGTCACCCCGCCGCGTTTCAGCCTCAACCCCAGACGCACCTCCAACTTTCACCAGATAGTGCGGGAGCAAGGGGGCGAGCCGCGCACCGAGCTGCTGGAAAAAAGCCGCCAGGCAGTGCCACCCGCGTTGATGGCGCAGTTGCAACTCAAGCCGTTCGACAGCCTGTTTCTGCTCAAACGGCTGCGCTATGCCAACGGGCGTGCCATCTGCTACTGCGAAAACCACTGCCTGCCCGAGCGGGTACCAGGCCTGCTGGAGCTGAATCTCAACGGCAGCCTGACCGAGATCTATCAGGCCCATTACGATCTCCACTACGCCCGCATGCAGGTGCGTTTCTTCCCCACCGCCCTGCCGGACGAAGTGGCCAAGGCGCTCGGGGCCACCGCCGGTCTGCCCGCCCTGCGCCTCGAGCGACTCAACTTCGATCAGCACGGCCGGGTGCTCGACTTCGATCTGGAGTACTGGCGCCACGACAGTCTGGAGATCGAGGTGGATACCCAGGATTAGTCACGGCCAAATCAGGAACGGCAAAACGTCACGGGGCCGTCACGGTCACGTCATAAAGATCCCCTAGCCTCTCTCTCGACCAATCTGGTTTATACCAAGCCAACTTATATGGAGAAGAGGATGAAACAGGGAACCCATCTGCTGGCCGCCGCCGTGCTGGCCGCCATGACAGCTCCGGCACTGGCCGCCACCGATCTCACCGTCTACACCGCCTTCGAACCGGAGCAGCTCAACGAGCTGAAAACCGCGTTCGAACGCCAGCATCCGGATATCAACATCAAGTGGGTGCGTGACTCCACCGGCGTGGTCACTGCCCGCTTGCTGGCAGAAAAAGCCCAGCCCAAGGCGGATGTGGTGTGGGGACTGGCCGCCACCAGCCTGATGCAGCTCGATCAGCAGCAGATGCTCAATGCCTATGCACCGAAAGGGCTGGATAAGCTCGACAGCCGCTTTCGCGACAGCAAGGCCGAGCCGCACTGGATCGGTCTGGACGCCTTCTTCAGCGCCATCTGCTTCAACAAGGTAGAGGCGGAAAAGCAGGGGATACCGGAGCCGACCAGCTGGGCCGACCTCACCAAGCCCATCTACAAGGGCAAGGTGATCATGCCCAACCCCAGCTCCTCCGGCACCGGTTACCTGAGCGTTGCGGGCTGGCTGCAGACCATGGGCGAGCAGCAGGGCTGGCAATTTATGAACGGCCTGCACCAGAACATCGACCGTTACACTCACTCGGGCTCCGCACCCTGCAAGCTGGCCGCCAGCGGCGAGACGGTGATCGGTATCTCCTTCGACTTCCCGGCTACCAGCCTCAAGGCCAAGGGAGCCCCCATCGAGGTGGTGTTCCCGAAAGAGGGATCGGGCTGGGATATGGAAGCTGCCGCCATCATCAAGGGCACTCCCAAGCTGGATGCCGCCAAACAGCTGCTCGACTTTGCCGCCACCGAACAGGCCAACACCCTCTACAACAAGTCGTTCGCCGTGGTCGCCATTCCCGATGTGGCCCAACCGAGAGCGGGCTATCCAGCGGATATCAAAGGCCAGATGATCGACAACGACTTTAGCTGGGCAGCCCGCGAGCGTAACGCCATCCTGGCCCAGTGGAGCGCCAGCTTCGACGACAAGACCGAAGCCAAACAGTAAGCGTGAAGGGCGGCGGTTTGTTCACGCCAGACACACCGCTGCCAATAAACTGCCAGTCGAAGGCCAACAGCTGTTGGCCTTCGCTTTTTGGTTTTAACTTCCCGAGTTTGCATTGCCTTCAATTAGCGATGCTTAGTCCATTCGCACAGTGCCCAGCCACTTGCTGGCGACCCGATCTCATTTGACTGTCATCAAGCTGTCATCCCCCGATCACCTGACCGTCACACTTCACCCGCAAACTGGTATATACCAAATCAGTAGCGAGTCGAACCATGACCCAGCCCTATCTGGACATTCAACATCTCAACAAGCAGTTCGGTGCTTTTCAGGCCCTTAAAGAAATCTCTCTGACCATTGAGCCGGGGGAGTTTATCTGCTTTCTCGGCCCCTCCGGCTGCGGCAAAACCACCCTGCTCAGAGCCATCGCCGGGCTGGATCTGCCAGACAGCGGCGAGATCTGGCAAGGGGGGCGCAATATCTCCCGCCTGCCGCCCCAGGAGCGCGATTTTGGCATCGTGTTTCAGTCCTACGCCCTCTTCCCCAACCTGACAGTGGCCCAGAACATCGCCTTCGGCCTTGAGAATCAGGGGCTGGCGCGGGATCTCATCAAGGAGCGGGTCGATCACTGGCTGGGGCTGGTGGATCTCACGGCCCAGTCTCACAAATACCCGAGTCAGATCTCCGGCGGCCAGCAGCAGCGGGTGGCGCTGGCCCGGGCGCTGGCCCTCTCCCCCGGCCTGCTGCTGCTGGACGAACCGCTCAGCGCGCTGGATGCACTGGTGCGCACCCATCTTCGCAGCGAGATCCGCGCCCTGCAGCAGCGCCTTGGCATCACCACCATCATGGTGACCCACGATCAGGAAGAGGCGCTGACCATGGCCGATCGCATCGTGGTGATGGAGGGCGGCCGCATCGTGCAGGTGGGCACCCCGCAGGAGATCTACCACCAGCCTGCCAGCCGTTTCGTGGCAAGCTTTGTCGGCACCATGAACTTCCTCGAGACCCTGGTGCTGAGCCCCACTCAGGTGCGCCTCAACGAACAACCGCTGCAACTCGCCAATCAGGCCGCTGCCGGCAGCAAATTGCAGGTGGCGATCCGCCCCGAGGCGATCACCCTGAGTGCGCCGAGCGAACCGTATCTTGGCCAACATGGCATTGAAGCAACCATCGATCAGGTGGAGTTTCTCGGCGCCGCTCAGCGCCTTATCTGTACCGCCGACACCTATCTGGGCCCGCAGCAGATCCTGGTGGAGCGCCCGACCCACGAGCTGCCCCGCCACGAACAAGGGGGCTGGCGCAGCGGCATGCGCTGCTCGCTGCACTGGCCCGCCGGGGCGATGCAGCTGTTTGAAGGAGAGCACCCATGACAGCCCCTCTTGCGACCTCCTCCCTGCTGCCGCCAGCGACAGCCCGCCAAGACGCCCGCTGGCAGCGCATTTGTCGCGGTTGGAGCCGGGATCAGCTGCTGCAACTGATCCTGCTGGTGCTCGGCATCGCTCTGCTGGTGGGGGGCCTCTTGCTGCCGCTGCTCACCATGCTGCAAAAGAGCCTGCAGGATGAGAACGGCCTCTGGGTGGGGCTTGCCAACTTCAGCGCCTACTTCGACTCCCCTCATCTGGGGCGCACCATCGGCAACACCCTCTGGCTCGGGGTGCTGATCACCGCGCTGGTGGTGACCATCGCCTTTGGTTACGCCTATGCCCTCACCCGCACCTGCATGCCGGGCAAGAGCCTGTTTCGCCTCATCGGTCTTATTCCGCTCCTGATGCCCTCCCTGCTGCCCGCCATCAGTCTGGTCTACTGGTTTGGCAATCAGGGGATCGCCAAGGGGCTGCTCGGCGGCGAGAGCATCTACGGCCCCATCGGTATCGTCATTGGCCTTGGCTTCTGGTGCTTCCCCCACGCCCTGATGATCCTTATCACGGCGCTCGGTCAGAGCGATGCCCGCCTCTATGAAGCCTCCCGGGTGCTCGGCAGCAGCGGCTGGCGCACCTTTGTCACCGTCACCCTGCCTACCGCCCGTTATGGCCTACTCAGCGCCGCCATCGCCGTCTTCACCCTCACCATCTGCGACTTCGGGGTGGCCAAGGTGATTGGCGGCCAATACAGCGTGCTGTCCACCGACATCTACCGGCAGGTGATCGGGATGCAGAACTTCTCCCTCGGCGCAGTGGCCAGCGTCACCCTGCTGCTGCCGGCGCTGTTGAGCTTTGCGCTGGAGCACAGGGTGCGCAGCAAGATGCAGGAGCAGAGCAGCACCAAGGCGGTGCCCTATCAGCCCAAACCCCATCGCCTGCGTGATCTGCTGGCACTCGGCTGGTGCATTCTGTGGGCCCTGCTGTTTCTGGCGCTGGTGGGCATGGCCGTTTACGGCTCCCTGGTGCAGTTCTGGCCCTATAACCTCGCTCTGACGCTGGATCACTACGCCTTTGACAGCAACAGCGTCTATGGCTGGCAGCCCTTTACCAACACCTTGCAGCTGGGCCTCTATACCGCGCTTATCGGCACCGTGCTGGTGATGGTGCTGGCCTGGGTACAGGAGAAGGGGCGCCACTTCGCGCCGCTGCGCCAGCTGCTGCATCTGCTCGCCATGCTGTCGCTGGCGGTGCCCGGCATGGTGCTGGGGCTGGGTTACATCTTCTTTTTCAACGGCAACCCGCTCTTTGGCGGCCTATACGGCACTCTGCCGCTGATGGTGCTCTCCTGCATCATCCACTACTACACCGTGGGTCATATGACGGCGCTGACCAGCCTCAAGCAGTTGCCCAAGGAGCTGGAGCTGGTAGCCATCTCATTGCGCATTCCGCTCTGGAAGGCGTTCTGGCGAGTCACCCTGCCCGCCTCCCTGCCTGCACTGCTGGAGATCTTCATCTATCTGTTCGTCAACGCCATGACCACCACCTCGGCGGTGATCTTCCTCTACTCGAGCGACAGCGTGCTCGCCTCCATCGCCGTGCTCAATATGGAGGATTCCGGCGATACCGCCGCGGCCGCCGCCATGGCCACCCTGATCCTGCTGGCCGCCGCCACCGTCAAGCTGCTCCAGCTCTTTTTGAGCCGCGCCCTGCTGGATCGCACCCAGCGCTGGCGCCACCCATAACCTTGTCGAGGAGTCATCATGTCCACTCTCCCCTTCTGGCTGGCCGAAGCGCTCGCCGCCGAACAGCCCGCGCCGCCCACGCCCCTGGTCGGCCACCACGAGGTCGATGTCTGCATCGTCGGTGGCGGCTTTACCGGGCTGTGGAGCGCCATCGCCCTGAAACAGGCCGAGCCACACTTGCGCATCCTGGTGCTGGAAAAGGACCTGTGCGGCAGCGGCGCCTCCGGGCGCAACGGCGGCTGCCTGCTCACCTGGTCGGCCAAATACCTGACCTTAAAGCGCCTCTTTGGCGAGCAGCAGGCCGCCTGGCTGGTACAAAGATCCGAGCAGGCGGTGCACGAGATCGCCCGCTTCTGCGAAATGCACAACATAGAGGCACAGCTGAGGGTCGAGGGCACCTGCTACACCGCCACCAGCGAGGCGCAGCGCGGCCTGATGGAGCCGGTATTGCGGGCACTAGAGCAAGCCGACCTTAACCAGTGGCAGACGATTGAAGAGGATGAACTGGCGAGCCAGAGCGGCTCCCACGTTCATCTGGAAGGGCTCTACAGCCCCCACGCCGGTTCGGTGCAACCGGCACTGCTGGTGCGCGGCCTGCTGCGGGTGGCGCGGAAGCTGGGGGTCGAGGTTTATGAACACTCCCCCATGCAGCGCCTTGAGGCGGGTCAGCCTGCGCGGGTGCAAACGCCACAGGGTGAGGTGCGTGCCCGCAAGGTGGTGCTGGCCCTCAACAGCGCCATGACGGCGCACTTTCGCGAGTTTCGCCGCAGTATAGTGCTGGTCTCCTCCGACATGGTGATAACCGACCCCGCGCCAGATGCACTGGCCGCCCAGCAGCTTGCGCACGGCCGCTCCGTGGTGGATGGCCGCACCTTTGTCCACTACTACCGATCCACCCCGCAAGGGCGGCTGATGCTGGGCAAGGGGGGCAACACCTTCGCCTTTGCCAACCGCCATCTGGCCGAGTTCGATGCCCCCAGCCATTATCTTGCCCCCCTCACCCGCACCCTGCGCCGCTTCTTTCCGGCGCTCAAGGAGGTGCCCATCGCTGCCAGCTGGTGCGGCGCCTCCGACCGCTCGGTAGATGGCCTCCCCTTCTTCGGCCACTGGCGAGGGCAGCCCAATATCGTCTATGGCCTCGGTTATTCCGGCAACGGGGTGGCGCAGAGCTGGATGGGCGGCCAGATCCTGGCGGCCCTGGTGCGCGATGAAGTGCGGGAAGCGGACAAGCCGTGGCGTGACTGCGCGCTGGTAAGCGGCCCGCGCGGCTATTTTCCGCCAGAGCCGTTTCGCTGGCTGGGCGCCATGGTGGTGCGCAACGCCATCCGGCGCAAGGAGCGGGCGGAAGATGAGAACCGCCCGGTGGCCTGGTATGACAAACAGTTGGCCAAACTTGCCGATGCGGCGGGCAAGGCTGACAAGTAGGCGCCTTCGCAGCGCTTAAAAAGGGGCCAGAAAACCGAAGGGGCAGGAGAGTGATGACTCCCCTGCCCCTTCGCAGTTTATGCGGCTCGACGGCTGGCCTGATAGACAGGCCTGGCGTTAGCTGGCCCAGGTAATGATGTGATCGATCCAATCGCCGGCATCCACTTCGTGCACCACCTTGCCGCGCACCGACTGACCGGCCTGGTGCATGGCGCTGCGGCTGCCGGTGATAAGCGGATGCCACTCTGGCAAACTCTGCCCCTCCGCCAGCAGGCGGTAGGCACAGGTCGACGGCAGCCAGTCATATTCGGCAATCTTGTCGTGGGTGATCTGCAGGCAGTCCGGCTCTTTTTTAAAGCGGTTGCCGTAGTCGGAGCACTGGCAGGTCTTGGTATTGAGCAGGTTGCAGGCCACGTTGGTGAACACCAGCTCCTCGGTGTCCTCGTCGATCAGCTTGTTCAGGCAGCACTTGCCGCAGCCGTCGCACAGGGACTCCCACTCCGTCATGGTCATCTGTTGCAGGCTTTTTACCTGCCAAAAGGGGGCGTTCTGCACGGGTTCACTCTGCTGCATAAAAGTTGGCTCACTCAATACACTGACAAGCGCGTGGTTATACGCCCTATGGCCCAATTTTTCAAGGTTAAAAACTATCGATAATAAATGAGGAGGGGTACTTTCAGAAGTCTTAACCAGTCGGTCCAATATACTAGATCTAAAAGGTGCGGAATATATATGTCAATATAATTATACTTATCCTTCTTTTGCATACATGTTTCGATATGACTATCCCCATGATAGAGTGAGGTAAGTTAGTTTTCATTGTACTTCTTCTTATCACCTTATACTTAACGGCAAAGGTAAATCATGGACGCAGATAAAATACAGTCAGACATTGATACTCTGTTAACCTATATGAACGATGATATGGAGAGTCTAGGAGAAACAATTAATACTGTTGAGTTTGGGTTCAGAGATGATGAGCCTGACCGCGTTGCTGTTGACAAACTATTTAACTGGCCAGAGGAGCATCTGTTCAAAGTCATCAATATTTGTAATTCACGCGGACTAGTAAAGAAAACATCAAGATACTTCTCACACATTAGATTGACCGAAGAAGGTCAAAGTCGAGCTATCTCTATCAAACATGGAAAGAATCGTTCATATGAATTAGGTGCCTCCATGCAAATCGCAACATTGAATGTTAATGGCCCTACCCAAATTGGCAATGGTAACATTCAGAATATACAGGACGCATTCAATCAATTAATTCACAAGATTGATGAGTCCCCGGCTTCAAACGAAGAAAAAAAAGAAGCCAAAACACGCCTTGCTAGATTCCTGGAGCACCCTCTTGTCGGCTCTATTGTCGGAGGCGTTGCTGGATCGTTCCCGGGACTACTGTAGTTATGGATGAACTCAAAAAAACTATTCATTTGCGATGTACCTTTTGTCGCTCTGGACAGTTTGCTTTACCTTATGAAAATTACACACCACCAAGTCATAGCTTTGTTGTTTGTGCTAACTGTGGAAGAGAAAACGATGTTACATCGTTGCTAATAGCCGCAAAAACAAAGGCTTTTGACATTGCCAAAAATTATGTAGATGAAATAGTCAAAGAGCTAGAGTCCAATCTAACTAAGTCTTTTAAAAAATTAAGGTAGCTACCATTTAATAAGATGCGATTTTAAGCGTCATGCAAAATTTAATGGATATCGATGAGTATAAAATTCGTCAGCTGATAGCCATAGAAAATGCCGCCCATCGGGCGGCATTTTTATCAGAGATAACAGACCGAAAGAACTTACCAGCCGGTCACTTCACGCAGGGCCTTGCCGATATCGGCCAGGGAGCGCACGGTTTTCACGCCGGCATCTTCCAGGGCGGCAAATTTCTCGGCCGCGGTGCCTTTACCACCGGCGATGATGGCGCCCGCATGACCCATGCGCTTGCCAGCAGGGGCGGTCACACCCGCGATGTAGGAGACCACCGGCTTGGTGACGTGAGCCTTGATGTAGGCCGCCGCGTCTTCCTCGGCGTTGCCGCCGATCTCGCCGATCATCACGATGGCTTCGGTCTGCGGGTCATTCTGGAACATCTCCAGGATGTCGATGAAGTTGGAGCCCGGGATGGGGTCGCCACCGATACCGACGCAGGTGGACTGGCCGAAGCCCTCGTCCGTGGTCTGCTTGACCGCTTCGTAGGTCAGGGTGCCGGAGCGGGAGACGATGCCCACCTTGCCCGGCTTGTGGATGTGGCCCGGCATGATGCCGATCTTGCACTCACCCGGGGTGATGACGCCCGGGCAGTTCGGCCCGATCATCCGCACACCGGTCTCCTGCAGCTTCACCTTGACGTCCAGCATGTCCAGGGTCGGGATGCCTTCGGTGATGGTGACGATGAGCTTGATGCCGGCATCAATGGCTTCCAGGATGGCGTCCTTGCAGAACGGGGCCGGTACATAGATGACGGAGGCGGTGGCGCCGGTGGCTTCCACGGCGTCACGGACGGTGTTGAACACCGGCAGGCCCAGGTGGGTGGTGCCGCCCTTGCCCGGGGACACGCCGCCGACCATCTGGGTACCGTAGGCAATCGCCTGTTCGGAGTGGAAAGTGCCCTGACCGCCTGTAAAGCCCTGGCAGATCACCTTGGTGTCTTTGTTGATCAGAACGCTCATTATTTGGCCTCCGCTGCTTTTACCACTTGCTGAGCTGCGTCAGTCAGACTCGTTGCGGCGATGATATTGAGGCCGCTGTCGGCCAGTTTACGGGCACCCAGTTCGGCGTTGTTGCCTTCCAGACGCACCACCACGGGCACTTTCACCCCCACTTCCTTGACGGCGCCGATGATGCCTTCCGCGATCATGTCGCAGCGCACGATGCCGCCGAAGATGTTGACCAGCACGGCTTGTACCTTGCTGTCGGAGAGGATGATCTTGAAGGCCTCGGTCACCCGCTCCTTGGTGGCGCCGCCGCCGACGTCCAGGAAGTTGGCCGGTGAACCGCCGTGCAGGTTGACGATGTCCATGGTACCCATGGCCAGGCCCGCGCCGTTGACCATGCAGCCGATGTTGCCATCGAGCGCCACATAGTTCAGCTCCCACTGGGCGGCGTGCGCTTCACGGGGGTCATCCTGGGACGGATCGTGCATCTGGCGCAGCTTGGGCTGACGGTACAGGGCATTGGCATCGATGTTGATCTTGCCGTCCAGGCAGTGCAGGTTGCCCTGGGCGGTGATCACCAGCGGGTTGATTTCCAGCAGGGCAAAGTCGCAGTCCAGGAACATCTGGCCCAGACCCATGAAGATCTTGGTGAACTGCTTGATCTGCTCGCCGACCAGACCCAGTTTGAAGGCCAGCTCGCGGGCCTGATAAGGCTGCGGGCCGACCAGCGGATCGATGGCGGCTTTGTGAATCAGTTCCGGGGTTTCGTGGGCGACTTTCTCAATCTCCACACCACCTTCGGTAGAGGCCATGAAGACCACGCGACGCGAACCACGGTCAACCACGGCGCCCAGATAGAGCTCCTTGGCGATGTCGGTGCAAGATTCCACCAGGATCTTGGTGACCGGCTGACCGTTGGCGTCAGTCTGATAGGTCACCAGGTTCTTGCCGAGCCAGTTCTGGGCGAAGGCACGGATCTCGTCCTTGCTCTTGGCCAGCTTGACGCCGCCCGCTTTACCGCGGCCACCGGCGTGGACCTGGCACTTGACGACCCAGGTGTTACCGCCAATCTTGTCGGCCGCTTCGGCCGCTTCCTGCGGGGTGGCACAGGCATAACCTTCGGAGACCGGCAGGCCATACTCGGCAAACAGCTGTTTTGCCTGATATTCATGCAGATTCATAGATGCTCTATCCGTGTTGTAGGTATTTCCGTCCGGGGCTCGTGTTTCTCAATCCCCTGTGAAAGGGGTCAAGACGACCCCTCGTTATCTTTCTAATTTCACTTTCACTCAGACGTTCCGTCGGGGCCGGGTTGGCCCCCGCTTGCCGCCGAACGGGAAGTCCGGCGGCAAGCTTGTGGCGCGAGCCGTCAAGCCGAGGACTTGCCGGTCCGGCCGATTTCTTTAGACGTCCAGCAGCAGACGGGTCGGATCTTCCAAGAGCTCCTTGATGGAGACCAAGAAGCCCACCGACTCGCGGCCGTCGATGATGCGGTGATCGTAGGAGAGCGCCAGGTACATCATCGGCAGGATCTCGACCTTGCCGTCGACGGCCATGGGGCGGTCCTGGATCTTGTGCATGCCCAGAATGGCGCTCTGGGGCGGGTTGATGATCGGGGTGGACATCAGGGAGCCGAACACGCCACCATTGGTGATGGTGAAGTTGCCGCCGGTCAGTTCATCCACGGTCAGCTTGCCGTCACGGCCCTTGCCGGCCAGGTCTTTGATGGCCTTCTCGATGTCGGCCAGACTCATGTTGTCGCAGTCACGCAGCACCGGGGTCACCAGACCACGGGGGGTGGAGACGGCGATGCTGACGTCGAAGTAGTTGTGGTAGACGATGTCGTCACCGTCCAGCGCCGCGTTCACTTCCGGGTAGCGCTTGAGGGATTCCACCACCGCCTTCACGTAGAAGGACATGAAGCCGAGCTTGATGCCGTGCTTCTTCTCGAAGATCTCGCCGTACTGCTTGCGCAGCTTCATGATGGGCGCCATGTTGATCTCGTTGAAGGTGGTCAGCATGGCGGTGGTGTTCTTGGCCTCCAGCAGACGCTCGGCGATGCGCTTGCGCAGACGGGTCATGGGCACACGTTTTTCGGTGCGACCGGCCAGCGGGGCGACCGGCGCAGCCGGGGCTGCAGCGGCAACCGGGGCGGCGGCAGGCTTGTTGCCACCCTTGATGAAGGCTTCCACGTCTTCCTTGGTGACGCGACCACCCTTGCCGGTACCGGTCAGCTTGGCAACATCGATGTCATGCTCGGCCACCAGGCGGCGCACGGAGGGGCTCAGGCCATCGGCAGCGTCATCGGCCACCGCTTCGACCGGCTTCTCCTTGGTCTCTTCACCGGCCACCGGGGCAGGTTTGAGCATGGCGATCAGCTGGCGGGAGAGCACGGTGGCCCCTTCGCTTTGCAGGATGTCGCCCAGCACGCCGGCTTCCGGCGCCGGCACTTCCAGCACGACCTTGTCGGTCTCGATGTCGACCAGCACTTCATCACGGGCAACCAGATCACCCGGTTTCTTGTGCCAGGTGGCGATGGTGGCATCCGCCACTGATTCCGGCAGGTCCGGTACTTTGATCTCGATAGTCATCTAATCAGTTCCTTGTTACTTCTTGGCCAGCAGGCTTGTTCCAGAGTCGGAGAGGGTCGGCGCAGCGGCGTGCCCTCTCCTTCGCAACGGGTTTATTCCAGGGTCAGCGCGTCTTCCACCAGGGCTTTTTGCTGCTTGGCGTGGACTGACATGTAACCGACGGCCGGTGAAGCCGACGCCGGGCGACCGGCATAACGCAGACGGGCATGGCTTGGCAGCACGCTGTCGTAGTGATGACGGGTGCAGTACCAGGCGCCCTGGTTCTGAGGCTCTTCCTGACACCAGACGAAGTCGGTGACATGGGCGTAGTCGGCCAGGATGGCGCGCACTTCCTCTTCCGGGAAGGGGTAGAGCTGCTCAATTCGCACCAGCGCCACATCTTGCTGCTCGGCCTTGCGACGGGCATCGAGCAGGTCGTAGTAGACCTTGCCGGAGCAGAACACCACGCGCTTGACGCCCTTCGGATCCAGCGCATCGATCTCGCCGATGGCGTTCTGGAAGGTGCCTTCGGCCAGCTCTTCGAGCTTGCTCACCGCCAGCGGGTGGCGCAGCAGGGATTTGGGCGTCATCACGATCAGCGGACGGCGCATCGGGCGTACCACCTGGCGACGCAGCATGTGGAACACCTGCGCCGGGGTGGACGGTACGCACACCTGCATGTTGTGCTGGGCGCACATCTGCAGATAGCGCTCCAGACGGGCGGAGGAGTGCTCCGGGCCCTGCCCTTCGTAGCCGTGCGGCAGCAGCATGGTCAGGCCGCACATCCGGCCCCACTTCTGCTCGCCGGAGGAGAGGAACTGATCCACCACCACCTGGGCACAGTTGGCGAAGTCGCCGAACTGGGCTTCCCAGATGGTGAGGCCGGCCGGCTCGGCGCTGGCGTAGCCATATTCGAAGGCCAGTACCGCGTTTTCGGTCAGCACGGAGTCGTACACCTCGAACGGGCCCTGCTCGTCGTGCAGATTGCACAGCGGGGTGTAGGTGCTGGCATCGGTCTGGCTGTGCAGCACGGCGTGGCGGTGGAAGAAGGTGCCACGGCCGGAGTCTTCCCCGGTAAAGCGGATGCGCGAGCCTTTGTCCACCAAGGTGGCGTAGGCCAGGGTCTCGGCAAAGCCCCAGTCCAGCAGCTTCTCGCCGGCGGCCATCAGGCGACGGTCTTCGTAGATCTTCTCGACCTGGCGCTGCAGCACGTGAGTGGCCGGGTACTGGCTGATGCGCTCGCCGAGGGACTTCAGATGATCCATCGGCACTGTGCTGTCATAGGCCATGGCCCAGTCGTGGCCCAGATAAGGGGTCCAGTCGACGGAGTGCAGCTCCATCGGACGCCACTCCTTGCTCACCCGCTCACCGCGATCCAGGGTCTCGCGATATTCGTTGACCAGGGTAGTGGCCAGCTCCTGACTGATGCTGCCTTCCGCCACCAGCTGGTCGGCGTAGATCTTGCGTGGGGTCGGGTGCTGTTTGATCTTCTGGTACATCAGCGGCTGGGTCGCACTCGGCTCGTCGGCCTCGTTGTGACCGTGACGACGGTAGCAGACCAGCTCGATCACCACGTCGCGTTTGAAGGTGTTGCGGTAATCCAGTGCAATCTGGGTCACCAGCACCACGGCTTCCGGATCATCCCCGTTGACGTGCAGCACCGGCGCCTGTACCGCCTTGGCGATGTCGGTGCAATATTCGGTGGAGCGCAGATCACGATGGTAAGAGGTGGTGAAACCCACCTGGTTGTTGATGACGATGCGCACTGTCCCGCCCACGCCATAGGCACGGGTCTGGGACATGTTGAAGGTCTCGGCCACCACGCCCTGACCGGACATGGCCGAGTCACCGTGAATGGTGATGGGCAGTACGGTCGAGCCATCCTTGTCACCACGACGGTCCATGCGGGCACGGACCGAGCCGATGACCACCGGGTTGACGATCTCGAGGTGAGACGGGTTGAAGGCGAGCGCCAGGTGGACATTGCCGCCCGGGGTGGCGAAGTCGGACGAGAAGCCCATGTGGTACTTCACGTCACCCGTGCCCCAGGATTCGCCGTGTTTACCGGCAAATTCGTCGAACAGGTCCTGAGCGCGTTTGCCCAGCACGTTGATCAGCACGTTGAGACGGCCGCGGTGGGCCATGCCGATGACGGCCTCTTTGCAGCCCTGCTCACCGGCGCGACGGATAAGCTCTTTGAGCATGGGCACCATGGCATCGCCCCCTTCCAGGGAGAAACGCTTGGCTCCCGGGAATTTGGCGCCCAGGTATTTTTCCAGCCCTTCGGCGGCGGTCAGGCTCTCGAGGAAGCGAGTCTTCTCTTCCTGGGTGTAGCTGCCCGTCCCTTCGATGGATTCGAGACGCTGTTGCAGCCAGCGCTTCTCCTCGGTGGAGGTGAGGTGCATGTAGTCGGCGCCGATGCTGCCGCAGTAGGTTTTCTTCAGCGAGGCATACAGATCGGAGAGCACCATGGTCTCGCGACCGATGGCGTAGGAGCCCACGTTGAAGGTGGCCTCCATGTCTGCGCCCTGCAGGTTGTGAAACGCGGGATCCAGTTCGGCAACGGTTTCACGCGCCCAGAGGCCGAGCGGATCCAGATTGGCGTTTTGATGGCCACGGAAGCGGAAGGCATTGATCAGCTGCAGTACGCGCACCTGCTTGGCATCCACTTGCGGATCGGAGACGGGGGCACTGTAGCGGGAGGGATCCTTGGCCAGGCGACGGAAATAATCGCGGACTCGGGAGTGAGGTTGTTCTATCGCATGGCCATTGACCTGGGGCAGCGAGCTAAACAGGCTGCGCCACTCTTCGGCTACGGACTCGGGGTCTTCCAGGAAGGATTCGTACAAATCCTCAATATAGCTTGCATTCGCACCAGCCAGGTGAGATGACTCCAACCAGGCCTTCATCACGCCGTTATGCATTTCTATCCCTTGTACATCTTGTTCACTGCAGCGCAGCTTGTAGGGTTTAAATAGCCATCCAGCCATGGTGACGGATGGCTATCCAGAGGTCGGGCCTGGCGCGTGACGCCCTGGCCCTGATACTAAACAGCCCGATTGAGCAGCATCGACTTGATCTGACCGATGGCCTTGGTCGGGTTCAAGCCCTTGGGACAGACGTTCACGCAGTTCATGATGCCGTGGCAACGGAACACGCTGAAGGCGTCATCCAGATTACCCAGTCGATCGGTAGCAGCGGTATCGCGGCTGTCCGCCAGCCAGCGATAGGCGGCGAGCAGACCGGCCGGGCCGATGAACTTGTCCGGGTTCCACCAGAAGGAGGGGCAAGAGGTGGAGCAGCAGGCACAGAGAATACACTCGTACAGGCCATCCAGCTTGGCGCGCTCTTCGGGGGATTGCAGGTGCTCACGCACGGGCGGCAATTTTTCGTCGTTGATGAGGAAGGGTTTGACCTTCTCCCACTGGGTGTAGAACTGGGTCATGTCGATCACCAGATCACGGATCACCGGCAGGCCTGGCAAGGGGCGGATAACGACGTTATTGCCCTTCTTCAGCAGATCGGAGAGCGGGGTGATGCAGGCAAGACCGTTCTTGCCATTCATGTTGAGACCGTCAGATCCACAGACCCCTTCGCGGCAAGAGCGGCGGAAGGCGAGCGTGGGATCCAGCTCTTTGAGCTGGATCAGTGCGTCGAGCACCATCATGTCGGAACCTTCAGGAATATCAAGACGATATTCCTTCATATGGGGGACGTTATCAACATCCGGATTGTATCTGTAGACAGAGAATGTGACGTTCATAGGGCTAGCTCCGCAATCAGTAAGTCCGGACCTTGGGCGGGAACGCCTCACGGGTCTTGGGTGACATGTTGACAGCGCGACGGGTCATGGACTCGGTGTCCGGATGATAGAGGCTGTGGCACAGCCAGCTCTCATCGTCACGCTCCGGGAAATCGAAGCGGCTGTGGGCGCCCCGGCTCTCGGTACGGAAGTTGGCAGCCACCGCGGTGGCATAGGCCGTCTCCATCAAGTTGTCCAGCTCCAGGCACTCGATGCGCTGGGTGTTGAACTCCTTGGAGGTGTCGTCCAGACGGGCGTTCTTGAGGCGCTCGCGGATGAGTTTCAGCTCGGCCAGCCCTTCGGCCATGGCATCGCCTTCCCGGAATACGGAGAAGTTGTTCTGCATGCAGCGCTGCAGGTCCTTGCGGATCTGCACCGGATCTTCACCGTCACGGCAATTTTCCCAGCGGTTGAAGCGGGACAGCGCGGCGTCGATATCGGCGTCGGAGGCGGCGCGGCCGTGCTCCATCTCGCTCAGAGTGTTGACCAGGTGCATGCCGGCGGCGCGGCCAAATACCACCAGGTCCAGCAGCGAGTTGCCGCCCAGACGGTTGGCACCGTGCACCGAGACGCAGGCGATTTCGCCCACCGCAAACAGGCCGACCACCGGCACGTCGTTGCCGTCCTTGTCCTGGGTCAGGCACTGGCCATTCACGTTGGTCGGCACGCCGCCCATCATGTAGTGGCAGGTCGGGATGATGGGGATGGGTTCCTTGACCGGATCCACGTGGGCGAAGGTGCGAGAGAGCTCGCAGATGCCCGGCAGACGGGATTCCAGCACCTCTTTGCCGAGGTGATCCAGCTTGAGCTTGATGTGCGGGCCCCAGGGACCGTCGCAGCCACGACCTTCGCGGATCTCGATCATGATGGAACGGGCCACCACGTCACGACCAGCCAGATCCTTGGCGTTCGGCGCATAACGCTCCATGAAGCGCTCGCCGTCTTTATTGAGCAGGTAGCCGCCTTCACCGCGGCACCCTTCGGTCACCAGCACCCCTGCCCCGGCGATGCCGGTCGGGTGGAACTGCCAGAACTCCATGTCCTGCACGCCGACCCCGGCGCGCAGCGCCATGCCGACGCCATCACCGGTGTTGATGTGGGCGTTGGTGGTGGACTGGTAGATGCGACCGGCGCCGCCGGTAGCTAGTACGGTGGCCTTGGCCTTGAAGTAGACGACTTCACCGCTCTCCATGTCGATAGCGGTACAGCCGACCACGTGGCCGTCCTGGTTCTTCACCAGATCCAGCGCATACCACTCGGAGAAGACGGTGGTCTTGTTCTTGACGTTCTGCTGATAGAGGGTGTGCAGCAGGGCGTGACCGGTACGGTCGGCTGCCGCCGCGGTACGGGCCGCCTGCTCGCCACCGAAATTCTTGGACTGGCCGCCAAACGGACGCTGATAGACGGTACCGTTGTCGAAGCGGGAGAAGGGTAGGCCCATGTTCTCCAGTTCATAGACGGCCTCGGGGCCGGTCTTGCACATGTATTCAATGGCTTCCTGATCACCTATGTAATCTGAGCCCTTGACGGTGTCGTACATGTGCCACTGCCAGTTGTCGTCGTGGGCATTGCCCAGCGCAACCGTGATCCCGCCCTGGGCAGAAACCGTGTGAGAACGGGTCGGGAATACCTTGGATAACAGAGCGCAGCTCTTGCCGGATTGGGCAATCTGCAGCGCGGCGCGCATACCGGCGCCACCGGCACCGATCACGACCGCATCAAACTCACGAGTTGGAATAGTCACCTTACACCCCCCACAGTACAACGAAGCCGGTCATCAGGTAGACGAACAGCACCACTACCAGGGCAAATTGCAGCGCACCGCGCAACCCCACCGGCTTGATATAGTCGGTCAGCACCTGCCACAGACCGATCCAGGCGTGGATCAGTACGCACAGCAGCGCCAACAGGGTGAACACCTTGGTGAAGGTTTTGGCGAAGAAGCCGGTCCACACCTCGTAGCTGATGTCGTTGAACGCGACAAAGCCCACCAGGTAGAGGACATAACAAGTCATGATGAGGGCGGTGGCGCGGATCAGGATGTAATCGTGAACGCCGCTGCGCCCGAAGGTTGCAGAATTGGTTACCATACCAGTACCCCCGCCAATACCGCCAAAACCGCGGTGATCACGAAGGCCACGCGGGCACTCTGATTACCGGATTCCAGCTCTTCCCAATAGCCCATGTCCATGACCAGGTGACGCAGTCCGCCCACAATGTGGTACGCCAGCGCAGTCAGGATCCCCCACAGCACGAATTTGACCAGGAAGTTGTCCATGATGGACACCACGGTCTCAAATCCTTCGGGAGAGGCGAGTGAAGTACCAAGCATCCACAGCAAGATTGAGAGCGCCACAAAGGTGATGACCCCTGAGACACGATGCAAGATGGAAGCGATGGCGGTGACAGGAAAGCTGATCGTCTGTAGGTCGAGGTTTACAGGTCTCTGTTTATTTTTCACGGCTTTGCCCACTCAGCTCCATTGAGCACGTTAGTTATTGTTTTTACACGCTTATGAGGGCATGGAGTGGCATTTGTTAGGTTTTTGTTACCAAAACAACTCAGGAAAGCCAAAAATAACATTTTCAATATCACATCTAGCTTTGCGAAAGCGTTTCAAACACCGACAGCCATCACCCACGAGGCGCAGTATATCGGCGGGCTTAACCAATGACAATCAATTAGCTACAAAGAAAACCCAAAACCGTAAACCAGATCTCACAACTCATTTAACAAATCATTAATGATCATCCAGCAAAATTGACAACAGCCCTGAACTCTGTTTCAAATAAGGCGCTCCAGCCGCCCTGGTACGGGTCAGAACCTTTGCCAGCGTCATCAAACTCGTAATAAAGTAGAGCTGGAATCAAATTATAAAAGAGCAAAGGAGACGTGCTATGGCTGATAAGATAGCCACCCTACATCTGCCCGGTAAAGACCCGGTAGAACTC
Organism: Aeromonas sp. CD; assembly: GCF_033349375.1. Classification (NCBI taxonomy): domain Bacteria; kingdom Pseudomonadati; phylum Pseudomonadota; class Gammaproteobacteria; order Aeromonadales; family Aeromonadaceae; genus Aeromonas; species Aeromonas sp. CD. The sequence goes on along the minus strand of NZ_CP137631.1, from coordinate 2,087,172 downwards.
CCGATCCTGTCAGGAACTGTCGGACCCGACGTGATCGATGTCAGAAAACTGGGCGCGCAAGGGTACTTCACCTTCGACCCCGGTTTTATGGCAACCGGTTCTTGCAAATCATCCATTACGTACATAGATGGCGATCAAGGTGTCTTGCTGCACCGTGGTTACCCCATCGCCCAGTTGGCCACCCAGGCCAGCTATCTGGAAGTCTGCTACATCCTGCTGTACGGCGAGGCGCCCACCAAGGCGCAGTACACGGAATTCGAACGTCTGGTCACCCGCCACACCATGGTGCACGAGCAGATTGCCTTCTTCTTCCGCGGCTTCCGTCGCGACGCTCACCCCATGGCCGTCATGTGCGGCGTGGTCAGTGCGCTCTCCGCCTTCTATCACGATGCCCTCGACATCAACAACGAAGAGCACCGTGAGATCTGCGCCTTCCGTCTGCTCTCCAAGATGCCGACCCTGGCCGCCATGTGCTACAAGTACTCCATCGGTCAGCCGTTCATGCAGCCGCGTAACGCCCTCTCCTATGCCGGCAACTTCCTGCACATGATGTTTGGCGTGCCAACCGAAGAGTACAAGGTCAACCCCATCGTCGAACGCGCCATGGACCGCATCTTCACCCTGCATGCGGACCACGAGCAGAACGCCTCCACCTCCACCGTGCGTCTGGCCGGCTCCTCCGGCGCCAACCCGTTTGCCTGTATCGCCGCGGGGATCGCCTCCCTATGGGGACCGGCCCACGGCGGTGCCAACGAAGCCTGCCTCAAGATGCTTGAGGAGATCGGCTCCGTTGACCGCATCCCTGAGTACATCGCCAAGGCCAAGGACAAGAACGATCCGTTCCGTCTGATGGGCTTCGGCCACCGGGTCTACAAGAACCACGACCCCCGTGCCACCGTGATGCGCGAAACCTGTCACGAGGTACTGACCGAGCTGCAGATCAAGGATCCGCTGCTGGACGTGGCCATGGAGCTGGAGCGCATCGCGCTCTCCGACCCCTACTTCATCGAGAAGAAGCTCTACCCGAACGTGGACTTCTACTCCGGCATCATCATGAAGGCCATCGGCATCCCCATGTCCATGTTCACCGTGATCTTCGCCATCTCCCGTACCATCGGCTGGATTGCCCACTGGAACGAAATGCACTCGGATCCGGATCAGAAGATCGGCCGTCCGCGTCAGCTCTATACCGGTCAGCCGCAGCGCGAGTTCACCCCGCTCGACCAGCGTTGAGTCACGGGTTTCGGATTTTTTGTTACAAAGGCGGTCATTGACCGCCTTTTTATTTGCCGCTCTAATGCCCCCCTTTCCATCGAAGGAGTTCATCATGAGACCACTGTTCCTCAGCGCCGGTGCCGCCCTGCTGCTCAGCGCCTGTCAAAGCGCTCCCACGCCAACCGCAGGCGAGACCCTCTACGTCAACAGCCAGCTGGTACACTGCGTCGGCGTCGGCCCCATGCAGTGCATGCAGGTGCGCAGTGACGAGCAGCAACCCTGGACCCTGTTTTATCAGCAAATTGAAGGCTTTCAATTTGAGCCCGGCTACCGCTATCAGCTGACCGTCAGCAAGCAGCAGCTCACCGATGTGCCAGCAGATGCCCCTTCCCTGCGCTACCAGCTCATCAAGGTCGTCAGCAAACAGGCGGCGCGCTGATCAAAAAAGGCATCATTTGGAGATGTTTGTTCAGTTCATGACCCGGTTCTGGTACGCTGGTTGACGAATCCATTGTTTAATCAGCGTTTTCGGGCAGCCATGCCCTACCACTATGATCAAGATCCGCACGACCCGGGCCAACGACTGGCCCGCCATCATGGCCATTCAGGACGAGTGTTATCACCAGCTGGATCCTGAGCCCATCGAAGTCATGAGCAACAAGGCCGAACTGGCCCCCGCCTGCTGCTGGGTGGCCGAACATCAGGGCCAGGTGCTGGGCTACCTGCTCTGCCACCCCTGGCGCGCCCACCAGCCACCGCCTCTCTCCGTCCCCATTCAGCGCCTGGCCGGCAACGACGAGTTCTATCTGCACGATCTTGCCGTCTCACGGCAGGCCCGCGGCAAGGGCATAGGGCAGCAGCTGCTCGCCACCGCCCTTGCGTTTGCCGCAGACGAAGGGTTTGAGCACGCCGGTCTGGTGGCGGTGCAGGATGCGCCGGCCTTCTGGCGCAAGCAGGGCTTCCAGCCGGCCAGTACCCGCAAGTCCCTCACCGAATATGGCGAGGGTGCGACCTACATGCGACTGCCACTGCCGCAACGGGGCTGACGAGCACCCAATGAAAAAGGCGCCTTGCGGCGCCTTTTTTTTCGACTCATGGTGGGCTCATCAAGCCTTGAACTTGCTGAACACCAAGGAGGCGTTGGTCCCGCCAAAGCCGAAGCTGTTGGACATGACGGTATTGAGATCCGCCTCTTCGTACGCGCGCACGATGGGCAGGCCTTCGGCCTTCTCGTCCAGGGTCTCGATGTTGATGCTGGGGGCGATGAAGCCGTGTTCCATCATCAGCAGGGAGTAGACGGCCTCGTGCACGCCGGCAGCACCCAGGGCATGACCGGTCATGGCCTTGGTGGCGGAGAGCTTGGGCGCATTGCTGCCAAACAGCGTCTGGATCGCTTCCAGCTCCTTGGTGTCACCGACCGGGGTGGAGGTACCGTGGGTGTTGATGTAATCCACCTTGCCGACCCCCTGCATCGCCATCTTCATGCAACGCACCGCGCCTTCACCGCTCGGCGCGACCATGTCATAGCCATCGGAGGTGGCACCGTAACCGGTGATCTCGGCATAAATGTGGGCACCACGGGCCAGGGCGTGTTCCAGCTCCTCGACCACCAGGATGCCGCCGCCACCGGAGATGACGAAACCGTCGCGATCCGCATCATAGGTACGAGAGGCTTTTTCCGGGGTGTCGTTGTACTTGGTGGACAGGGCGCCCATGGCATCGAACTGGATGGTGGAAGACCAGTCCAGCTCCTCGCCGCCGCCGGCGAAGACGATGTCCTGCTTGCCGAGCTGGATCAGTTCCAGAGCGTGACCGATGCAGTGGGCAGAGGTGGCGCAGGCGGAGCTGATGGTGTAGTTGACACCCTTGATCTTGAACGGGGTGGCCAGGCAGGCGGAGGTGGTGGAGGACATGGTGCGCGGCACCATGTAGGGGCCCACACGCTTGACCCCCTTCTCACGGGCGATATCCGCAGACTCGGAGGTGTTCTTGCCGGAGGCGCCACCGGAGCCGGTCACGATACCGGAACGCTCGTTGGACACCATCTCTTCCGGCAAACCGGCGTCTTCGATGGCCTGTTGCATGGAGAGATAGGCATAAGCCGCCGCATCGCCCATGAAACGCATGACTTTACGGTCGATCAGTTCAGACGGGTCGAGTTTGATGTTACCCCAGACACGGCTGCGCAGGTTGTACTGTTCGAACTGCTCGGAATAGGTGATGCCAGATTTGCCTGCTTTCAGGGAGGCCAGCACTTCTTCCTTGTTGTTGCCGATACTGGAGATGACGCCGATACCGGTGATCACTGCTCTTCTCATTAATTCATCTCGTCTGGAAAAACTGGCGCCAAGTCTACCCGCTTTCGGCTGCCAAACTGGTCTGCTTTCACGTAGAATGCCCGCGATTTTGTGACGCGAGCAGAGGAAAACGTGAGTCAAACATCCTTACATCATGCCCGATTGGACTGGAATGAAGCGGGAACTCCAGTCTCCAGTGAGTTCGGGGATGTGTACTTTTCCAATGATAACGGTCTAAGTGAAACCCGCTACGTCTTTTTGCAGCAAAATCGGCTGCCAGCGCGATTTTCGCATCACGATAGTGACATTTTCGTGATAGGTGAGACAGGTTTCGGCACAGGTCTTAACTTTCTGGCGACAATGGCCGCCTTTCTGGAACAGGCGCCCCAATCCGGCAACGGTGCCCGCCTCCACTTCATCAGTTTCGAAAAATACCCGCTGACCCGGGAGGATCTGCGCAAGGCGCTGGCCGCCTGGCCCGAGCTTGCCACCTTCAGCCAGCCCCTCATCGAGCAGTGGCCGCTGCCCGTCGCAGGCTGTCATCGGCTGCTCTTTGCCGGCGGCCGGATCCGGCTCGACCTCTGGTTTGGCGACATCAAGGAGATGCTGCCCCAGGTGCCCCACCCGGCAGACGGGCTGGTGGACACCTGGTATCTGGATGGCTTCTCCCCTGCCAAAAATCCCGAGATGTGGACGCAAGAGTTGTTCGACGGCCTGGCCCGCCTCGCGCGTCCCCACGCCACCATCGCCACCTTTACCTGTGCCGGCTTCGTGCGCCGTGGCCTGATTGCCGCCGGTTTTGCCATGCAGAAGGTGAAAGGACACGGCAGCAAGCGGGAGATGCTGGCCGGGGAGCGCGCAGAGAAACAGCCACAGCAGACCATCGCCCCCTGGTATGCCAGACCTGCTGGCCGCGCGGGAGAGGTGCTGATCATCGGTGGCGGCATCGCCTCGGCCATGACCGCGCTCTCCTTGGTGGAGCGGGGCCGCAGGGTGACGCTCTTGTGCCAGGATGGCGAGCCGGCGACCGGCGCCTCCGGCAATCGGCAGGGAGCCCTCTACCCGCTGCTCAACGGCGAGCACGATGCCCTGTCGCGCTTCTATTCCCTGGCCTTCGGCTTTGCCAGAAGCCGACTGCTGTCCCTGGCCGAGCGCCACCCCGTCGCCTTCTCGCTGTGCGGCGTCACCCAGCTCGGCTATGACGACAAATCCGCCGCCAAGCTGGCCAAGATGGCACAAGGCCCCTTCCCGCCCGAACTGATGCAGGTACTTTCCGAGCCGGAGGTTGAGCAAGTGGTCGGCCTGCCCTGCGGTCACGGTGGCGTCAGCTATCCGCAGGGGGGCTGGCTCTGCCCGGCGGATCTCACCCGCGCCGCCATCAAGGAGGCGCAGGCCCGCGGGTTGCTTGAGGTGGCGTTCAATACCGAGGTTGTCGCCATGGCCGAACAGACCGATGGCTGGCAGGTCGAGAGTCGTGACGGGCGCCGCTGGCAAGCCCCCAATCTGGTGGTGGCTGCCGGCCATCAGTTGCCTGCGCTCATTCCCTTTGCCGAGCTGCCGCTCTACCCGGTGCGCGGCCAGGTGAGCCATGTACCGACCTCGGCGAGCTTGAGCAAGCTCAACACCGTGCTCTGTTACGATGGCTACCTCACCCCGGCCCACCACGATCACCACTGCATCGGGGCCAGCTATGGTCGCAATCAGACCGACCCCGGGTTTCGCGCCGACGAGCAGGCCCAGAACCAGGCGCGACTGCAAGCCTGCCTGCCACAGCAGAGCTGGCCCGCCGAGGTGGATGTGAGTGGCAATCAGGCCCGGGTCGGCGTGCGCAGTGCCAGCCGGGATCACCTGCCGGTGGTGGGGCCAGTCGCCAGCTTGGCCAACCTGGCAGATCACTACGCCGGACTGCAGGGCTATCAGCAGAATGCGGCGCCGTTGCCGCTGCATCCCGGCCTCTATGTGCTGGGGGCGCTCGGCTCGCGGGGACTCTGCTCGGCGCCCCTTTGCGGCGAGCTGCTGGCCAGCGAGATCTGCGGCGATCCGCTGCCGCTGGCGGCCGATCTGCTGGAGGCGCTCCACCCGGCCCGCTACTGGGTGCGCAAGCTGCTCAAGGGCAAACCGCTCCAGTGAGCGCCCAAGTGCTCGGCAAGGCGCAACAACAAAAAGGGCTCCCCAGCGGGAGCCCTTTTTGTTCGCTCAAATCCTGTCGGGCTCAGATGCCCTTTGGCCAGTTAAGCCCCAGCTTGCGGCCGTGATCGGTCTGCTGCTGCAACTGGCTGAAACGCTGGCGCGAGCTGGCCAACACCCCCTGCCCCCGCTGCCAGGCCTGATATTCCAGCGCGGCGCAGTCGCGCTCCACCGGCAGCTGTGCCAGCTGGATGCCGAGCTGGCTGACGCTCTCCAGCAAGATATCCTTGTGGCGGCTCTCGTAATCGAACATGGCAGCCACCAGCTTGTCCCACTTCTGGCGCTCGGCGGCGGAGGCCCTGGCCTTGTCCATCCAGTTTGGCACCATCACCTTGATCCGGGTGGTGACCCTGACCTGCTCCAGCTCGCAGCGCTGCGCCTCGGGACGGGTCTGCAACTGCCAGGAGAGTTGGTAACTGGCCATGCCGATGTGGCCGTTGGCCCGGGCTGTACCCGCGTTGGTCATCTGGCGCGCCAGGCTCGCCACGTCCGGCCCGGAAACCCGATAAAACTGAAAGTCGACCTTGATGTCAGGCACCGCCTTGATACCGGTGTAATGGGAACTCTCGGCCCCGGCCGTGGCGGCGAACAACATCAATGCCACCATGAAAACTTTGCTGACCATTCCCATCTCTGCTGCCTTGACCTCGTTGCTGGCGGGGTTGTTATTTTAATTAATAATCAACGCATTAATACTCGAAGCAGGAGATTAACCGCGATCCCCGCGACTGTCACCTACTCCCGTCACAAAGCCTAAGTGTCAGGTTGACAAGTCGCAACCCCGCACCGCCATTGATTTGCAAGCAAGATCACAAGTGATGCGCAACATCATGGTGAGATACCCCTTATTGGATAATAATCGCCGAGTTTTATGTCGATACATTTCGGGATTGGCCAGATTAACCTCCAAGTTGACGCCAGGAATGCATCCACCTTCATTCGTACTCAGGAACTCACTCTATGATGGAACTCCTTATCGGCACCCTGGTCACCCTGGCTGTGGGTCGCTACATCTTCAAGGGCTACTCGGCCACCGGGGTGCTGCTCAGCGGCGGCTTGCTGCTGCTGGCGATCACCGCCCTGATGGGCAAAGCGGTGCTGCCCACCAGCGTCACCTCCACCGGCCACGTGGCCACCGACATCTTTGAATACGTGCGCTTCCTGCTGGTGGATCGGGGCGGTGGCCTCGGCATGCTGATCATGGTGCTGTGCGGCTTCGCCGGCTACATGAGCCACATCGGCGCCAACACCATTTTGGTGAAGCTGGCCAGCAAGCCTCTTGGCATCATCAAGTCTCCCTACATCCTGCTGGTTGCCGCCTATCTAGTGGCCTGCGCCATGTCGCTGGCGGTGAGCTCCGCCACCGGCCTCGGCGTACTCTTGATGGCCACCCTGTTCCCGCTGATGGTCAACATGGGGATCTCCCGTGGCGCCGCGGCGGCGGTATGTGCCTCGCCGGCCGCCATCATCCTGGCCCCCACCTCCGGGGACGTAGTGATGGCCGCCCAGGCCGCCAACATGGAGCTGCTCGATTTTGCCTTCAAGCTGACCCTGCCCATCTCGCTGGTGGCCATCGCCGCCATGGCGGTGACCCACTTCTTCTGGCAGCGTTATCTGGATCAGAAGGCCGGCGAGCACAACGAGGCGGTCGCCCCGAGCGATCTCATCACCGATGCCCCCGGCTTCTACGCCATCCTGCCCTTTACCCCCATCATCGGGGTGCTGCTGTTTGACGGCAAACTCGGGCCCAAGCTCGACATCGTCACCATCATCGTCATCTGCCTGGTGTTGGCCGCCCTGCTGGAGCTGGCCCGCAAACGCAACGGCAAAGAGCTGCTGGACGGGCTGCAGGTATGCTGGCGCAGCATGGCCGATGCCTTCGCCGGCGTAGTGATGCTGCTGGTGGGTGCCGGGGTGTTTGCCCAGGGCCTGATGGGGCTCGGCTTCATCGCAAACCTCCTGGATCTGGCCCAGAGCTTTGGTACCGGCGGCATCGTCATCATGCTGATGCTGGTGGTCATCACCACCCTGGCCGCCTTCACCACGGGTTCCGGCAACGCCCCCTTCTATGCCTTCGTGGAGCTTATTCCCCATCTCGCCACCAGCCTCGGCGTCAACCCCGCCTACCTGGTGATCCCCATGCTGCAGGCCTCCAACTTGGGCCGCACCATCTCGCCGGTTTCCGGGGTGGTGGTCGCCTGTGCGGGGATGGGCAACCTCTCTCCGTTTGAAGTGGTCAAGCGCACCTCGGTGCCGGTCGCGGTCGGCCTGCTGGTGGTGATCCTCGCCACCCAGATCATGGTGCCCGCCTAAATTGGCCGGGGCTCCCTGAGCGGCTGCCCCGCCTCTCCCCCGCTCTACCAGCCCGGCCTGCCGCCGGGCTAGTATCTCCCCCCGCCATTGGAGTAGACTCGGTGCTCTTTTTTCTCTAAGGAGGACCGAGATGAGTATTACGGTTCAACTTGCCCACTTCAGTGACTGCCACTCCCATTTCGATGGCGCCCCCATGCGCTTCGCCCCCGCAGGCGAGTCCGAGTGGCGCACCCAGTGTGGTGGCTACGCCCGCATCCTGACCCGGCTCAACGCCTTGCGCCGACAAGCCGACGCGGTGGGCCAGACCTGCCTGTTCCTGCACGGCGGTGACACCTTCCAGGGCTCGCTCTATTTCAACCGCTTCAAGGGGCGGGCCAACGCCGACCTGCTGAGCCTGCTGCGACCGGACGCCATGGTGATCGGCAATCACGAGTTCGATCTGGGCAACGGGCCGCTGGTGGAATTTTTGCGCCAGCTCGACTTTCCGGTGCTGGCCGCCAACCTCGACAGCAGCCAGGAGCCCGCCGATGCCCCGCTGCGGCTGCGCGGCCTGCCCCAGTTGTATGACGCTAGCCGTCCCTGGCACCGGCGCAACATCGACGGCGTGCCCTTCGCCCTGCTCGGCATCACGCTGCCGCAGATGGCGGCCATCGCCAGCCCCGATCCCCATACCCGCTTTCACGGCATCGAGCAGACCCTGAAGGCCGCGCTGGCAGAGATCAAGGCCGCCGGCATCCGCCACATCATACTGCTCAGCCACCTGGGGTTGGAGCAGGACAAACTGCTGGCCGAGCATTTCCCCGAGCTCAGCCTCATCATCGGTGGCCACACCCACAGCCAGCTGGGGGATCTGGCGCCGCTCGGTCTGGCGAGCGAGGGCCGCTATCCGCTGATGCGAAACAGCGTCGCCATCCTGCATGCCGCCCACAGCGCCCTCTGCCTCGGGGTGTGCGAGCTGACGTTTGACCAGCACGGCCGGGTTGCGCGCAGCCGTGGCCAGCTGGAGTGGCTGCCCTGGCAGCCCTGGCCGTTTGCCTCGACACCGCCGGCCGGGCTGCACTTTTGCGAGCCGGCGCCCGCACTCGAGCAACTGCTGGCCAAACGCTACCGGCCCGAGCTCGAGACCATGACCCAGCGCATCGTGACCCGCCTTGGCGGGCCGCTGCACCACCAACGACTGCCCGACGCCAGCCTGCCGGCCGGCAGCCAGGTGGCACCCCTGGTGGCCAGCGCCATGCTGGCCGGGGCCCGCGAGCAGGTCGGTCAGGTGGACTTCGCCCTGCACAATGCCGGCGGAGTGCGCTGTTCCCTCGAGCCCGGGCCGCTCAGCGAAGCGGACATCGCCGGCCGTCTGCTGCCCTTCGCCATCCCGCTCACCCTCTATCGGGTGCACGGCCATGAGCTGGCCGAGGCGCTGGAGGGGGCCATCGACAATGCCACCAACAACGGCGTGACGGGCAATGGCAGCGGCAGCTTCCCCTATACCGCCGGCGTGCGCTTCTGTTATCAGGCGGACCAGCCCAAGGGGCACCGGATCACCCGGCTGGAGTGGGAGCGCGCCCCCGGCCAGTGGCAGCCGGTCGAGGCCGACGCCATCTATCGGGGGGTTTCCAGCGCCTACACCGCCTCCGGCAAGGAGGGCTACACCGCGCTGGCCCGCACCCTAACCCAGCACAACCAGGAGCTCGGCATCACCCTGGCGGATGCCTTCATCCGTTGGGCCCGCTATCTGCCCGAGCTCGCCGCTGCGCCGGCACTGGTGGCGTATCAGGGGCCATCCACCCGGTAAGGATCTGCCGGGCCCCTTGGCGGTGGCCCGCCAGGTCGCTTTAGCCGGTTTTGTCAGAAAACGTGCCGCTTTCATGCCGTAAAGCGGCACTTTTACAAATTATTTCAAGCACATTCCCCTCGCCCATTGCATCGTGCTGTCAGGCTCGGCAAGATAGGCCCGCTTTCGAGACTTCCCAGCAAGAACAGGTCACCCATGAATCATGCCATCCGTTTTACCCCTCCTCGCGTCAACCCGGGCCTGCGGCCGCTGGTGATCCTGCTCACCGGCTTGCTGGCCTTGCTGTTCTGTCTGCGCAACCCGCTGTTCCACGGCATGGCGCCAGGCTTTGACGCCTCGCTGTTTGCGGTGATGGGCAAGATGTGGAGCGAAGGGGGCGTGCTTTACCGGGACATGATCGACATCAAGGGCCCCATGATCTTCGCCCTCGACGCCCTCGGCTACAGCCTCGGCGGCTTCTTCGGGATCTGGCTGCTGGAGTGGGCACTCTGCTGGCTGGGGCTGCTGGCCAGCTGGCAGGCGTTCGGCCAGCTCGGCCTCTCGCTGCGGGCCCGGCTCGGCAGCATGCTGGCGGTGCTGGCGCTCTACGGCACCCGCTACTACTACGGCAACATGACCGAGGACTGGACGTTCCATCTGGCCCTCATCGCCCAGTGGGCCTTCATCACCATGCTGCTGGACAAGCGCTGCAGCTGGGGACCGGCGCTGGTGGCCGCGCTCACCTTTGCCATCGTCGCCTGGATGCGCACCAACAACGGCGCCTTCTGGGGTGCCTGGTATCTGGTGCTGTTCTGCCACTGGTGCCTGCGCGAGCAGTGGCGCTGCGCCCTCTCCCTGCTCTGCTCCAGCCTGCTGGGACTGGCACTGGTTGGCGGCCCGCTGCTGGCCTACTTCCAGCATCACAACCTGCTGGCCGAATTCAAATACTACGCCTTCGACATCTTCTTCGAGGGGAGCTACGGCAACGGCTTCTCGCCGGATGTGGGCAGCGTCGGCCTGCTGCGCACCGGCCTCATCATGCTGTTGCCCGCCTTCATCGTGCTGATGATGGGACGCCGCCAGGAGTGGTATCTGCCGGCCCTGTGCGCCACCCTGTTTGGGGTCATCTTCACCCTGATCGCCAACTCGGTCTCCGGCCACGTGTTCGATCACTACGATGTGCTCTATCTGCCGCTGGCCCTGCTGCCGCTCGCCTGCCTGCTGGATCGCAGCGAACAGCAGGCCGATGGCCTCGGCCTGCTCTGCATCTCGCTGGTGGTGCTGACCGCCAGCTGGCTGCTGGCCCAGCAGCTCGGTTACGGCTGGAGCACCAAGGAGTGGTCGTTGGAACGGGTACGTGAAGTACTCGGCAATAGCCTGTTGTGGGCCCTGCCGGTGCTCATCCTGGTGCCCCTGTGGCGCGCCTGGGATGTGCGCAGCGCCACCCCCTGGCTCGCCTCGCTCGCCATGCTGGCCCTGCTGCTCAACAACGCCTGGGAAGGCACCCTGAAGGGCACACCGTTCAACCCGCCGGCCCAGGTACGGGTCGATCGGATCAAGGCCGAGACCAGCCCCACCGACAAGATCTGGGTGGACGGCATCCAGCCGCAGTATTACCTGTGGACCGACCGCCAGCCGGCCTCCGCCTACCTGTTCTTTGCCAACGTCAACCCACCCTACGACGTGCGTGAACGGGTGCTGGCCGACCTCAAGCGCCAGAGTCCCAAGTTCATCATCGCCAAGCCGGATCGGGTGGCCGATGAGCTCAAAAAGCCCAGCTCCCCCTCCAGCCTCGCCTTCTACCAATATCTGGTGAGCCAGTATGAAGAGGTGGATCCTGGCCTCTATCGCAGACGCTGAGCCCCCTTGAGCGAACAGGGCCGTCATCCCGCGATGACGGCCCTTTTCGTTGCGCCAACGCAGGCAAGGCCCGAAACGGTAGGCAAGCGGCGACGCGCTGACTACAATGGCGCTCTTTTGATATGACGAGTAATGCAGACATGGCGGAACTGACCTACCTCGGTGGCTACCCCGAGCCCCTCAAGGCCCAGGTGCAACAGCTGATCGCGGCGGGCAAGCTGGGGGACGTGCTGGCCAAGCGTTATCCAGAGACCCACCTCATCCAGAGTGACAAGGCGCTGCTCGCCTACACCATGGAGCTGAAGAACCGCTACCTGAAAAGCTCAGCACCGCTTTCCAAGGTGATCTTCGACGGCAAGATCAACGTGATCAAGGATGCCCTCGGCCTGCACACCTATGTGAGCCGGGTGCAGGGCAGCAAGCTCAAGGCCAAGAACGAGATCCGCATCGCCGCCCTGTTCAAGGAGGCCCACCCGGCCTTCCTGAAGATGATCGTGGTGCACGAGCTGGCCCACCTGAAGGAGAAGGATCACAACAAGGGCTTTTATCAGCTCTGTCAGCATATGGAGCCCGACTATCATCAACTGGAGTTTGATCTGCGGCTCTGGCTCACCTGGCGCGATCTCGAACGGGCCACGCGCTGATCCCGACTGTTTCAAGGAGGAGACATGACTTCATTGCGCCGTTACCTTGCCGTGTGCCATTCAGGCCGCTGCCGACCGCTCGGCCGCTGGCTGGTGGCGCTCCTGTTGCTGAGCCCCTGGCTGCAGGCCGCCGAGCGTTGGCAGAGCGATGCCTATCTCACCGAGAGTTTCTTCGAAGTCGCCATGAAGCGGGAGTACGGCCACGAACAGAACGTGCACTTCTCCCGCTGGGAACAGCCCATCCGGCTCAAGCTGGTCAACGAATTTGGCGACAAGGCGCTGCAAAGCGAGGTGGTCAGAGTACAGAGCCAGCATCTGGCCGGCATCATAGGTCGCCCCATCGTCCTGGTCAGCGAGCGGCCCAACATCACCCTGATCATGACCGAACGCGCCAAGATGGCGAGCTGGGCCAAGCGCACCATGGGGCAGGATGCCTCCGTCAAGACCGCGCTCAAGGAGGGGCTCTGCATGGCCAACTTCACCACCAATACCCGCCGCGAGATGGCCCGCGCCACCATCATCATTCCGGTGGATTACAGCCGGGCCAAGGGGCGCTTTCTCGACTGCGTGGTGGAGGAGCTCACCCAGGTGATGGGGTTGCCCAACGATTCGGACAAGGTGTTCCCCTCCATCTTCAACGACAACAGCATCGACAGCTTCCCGACCGGGCTCGATTACGTTCTGCTCAAGCTTGCCTATCACCCGGCCCTGCAGGCCGGCATGACGGCCAGCGAAGTGCGGGCCGCCCTGCCCGTCGCCCTCAAGGCTCTGCGCGCCAGCGGCGACATTGCCCAGGCCGATCAGCGGGTACAGGTCAACAGCCTCAAACGCTGGGCCGGGCTTTGACGATTGAGGAGTAAAGGCTGAGTGCTGACGCACGATCAGCTCGGGAGCTCATCCCAGCAGCAACAAAAAACGCAGCCGTGGGCTGCGTTTTTTGTTCGGCAAGAGAGGCGCTAGATAAAATCCCGGCCACCAGGCTCAGGAGGCAACACTCTCCGGCATCCAGCTGTCGGCATTCTCCCATACCTCCTGCACCATGGCTTCAGCCAGCTCCTTGTCCTCCTTGCTGGCGCGGCTGACCGTCAGTGCCATGGCGCTACCGGGGGCGACCCGCACATGCAGGTCGGGAAACTTCTCGCCCAGTTGCTTGAGCAGCTCCTGACGCAGCGCCTCCATGGTCGAGGTGGGCACCTGATGTTTTTTGTCGATGATGATTTCCAGACGCATAGGATACTTCTCCATGATTTATAACTGTATTTTTATACAGTAAAAATCAAAAGTAAAGCCCATCATCAACCTCTTGTTGCCAACCCTGCTGCAACATCACCAAACCCCGCCGGTTACTCTGCTTGCCGGGGAGGCAGAACCTCGTTCGGCGTATCACCCCATCACCACACAAGACAAAAAATTGTTGATATCTATTCTCAACAAAGGCATGATTTATTTGTTATGTTATAACAATCAAATTATGAGGCCAGCATCATGCGTCCCGACATTCACCCCGAGTACCGTCAGGTTCTGTTCCACGACCTGACCGCCAACACCTATTTTCTGGTGGGCTCCACCCTCAAGACCGATCGCTCCAAGCTGTGGGAAGACGGCAACACCTACCCCTATGTGACGCTGGATGTCTCCAGTGCGTCACACCCTTTCTATACCGGCAAGCAGAAGCAGGTGAGCAAGGAAGGTCAGGTCGCCCGTTTCGGCCAGCGTTTCGGTCAGTTCTTCAACAAAGGAAAAGCGCAGTCATGAAAGTCCTCTCTTCCCTCAAATCCGCCAAGTCACGCCACCCCGATTGCCAGATTGTCCGCCGCCGCGGCAAGCTGTTCGTGATCTGCAAGAGCAACCCCAGGTTCAAGGCCCGTCAGCGCTGATCCGCAGCCTCATAAAAACAAGGCCCTCATGGGAGGGCCTTGTCCATTTATCACTCCGGCATCATGCCGAATCTGCCGCTGTTGAAGTCATCGATGGCCTGCACTATCTCCTCATGGCTGTTCATCACGAAGGGCCCGTGACCCACGATGGGCTCCTCGATGGGCTCGCCGCTCAGCAGCAGCACAGTGGCGTCGCTGTTTGCCTCGATCAGCACCTGCCGCCCTGCCCGGTCCAGCACCACCATCTGCGCCTCCCGGGCGATGGCACTGCCGTTGACCTGCACGATCCCCTTGAGCACGATGAGCGCACCGGTCCAGCCTTCGGGCAACTCGAGTGTGCTGACACTGCCCTGCACCAGACGCAGATCCCAGACATGCAGCGGGCTGAAGGTATGGGCCGGGCCACGGATCCCCTCAAACTCGCCGGCGATGACCCGCACCGACCCCGCGTCGCTGGCCAGTGCCACCGTCGGAATGTCGCCCGCCAGGATGGGCTGGTAACCGGGTGGCGTCATCTTGTGCCGGCTCGGCAGATTCACCCACAGCTGCACCATCTCGAGCTCACCGCCCGACTCGCTGAAGGCCGGGGCATGAAATTCCTCGTGCAGGATACCGGCACCGGCGGTCATCCACTGCACATCGCCCGGGCCTATCACGCCGCCCTGACCGGTCGAATCCCGGTGCGCCACTTCGCCCTTGTAGACGATGGTCACCGTCTCGAAACCGCGATGGGGATGTTCACCCACCCCGCGCGGCCGGCTGGTCGGCGAAAAGTTGGCCGGGCCGGCATAGTCGAGCAGCAGGAAGGGGCTCAGCTGCTTGCCGTGGCTGTTGTAGGAGAAGAGAGAGCGGACGGGAAAGCCGTCGCCTACCCAGTGAGGACGGGGGGCGCTGTAAACGCCGAGGATCTTTTTCATCTGTCGCTCCTGACATATCCGGTGGAATTGAACACTGGAGACAGCATAGTTTCGAGACGAACAGGTGGGTAGACTGCTAAATTGGGCATCAGCGTCCTATTTTCGGAACGATGAGAGCACCCTATGCAGGATCTGAACGATCTCTACTATTTCGTCCAAGTGGTGGATCACGGCGGCTTTGCCCCCGCTGGGCGCGCCATTGGCATGCCCAAATCCCGCCTCAGCCGCCGGATAGCGCAGCTCGAAGAGCGGCTCGGCGTGCGGCTGCTCCAGCGCTCGACCCGTCAGTTTGCGGTGACCGAGCTGGGCCGCACCTACTACGAACACTGCAAGGCGATGCTGGTTGAGGCCGAGGCGGCGCAGGCCGCCATCGAGATGATCCGGGCCGAGCCCTGCGGGCTGATCCGCATGAGCTGCCCCATCGCCCTGCTGCACACCCATATCGGCCCCATGCTGGCGGATTTCATGGCCCGTCACCCGCAGATCAGGGTCGAGCTGGAAGGGACCAATCGGCGGGTCGACCCCATCGCCGAAGGGGTCGATGTGGCCATCCGGGTCAGGCCAGCGCCGCTGCAGGACAGCGAGCTGGTGATCCGGATACTGGCGCAGCGTCGCCAGTGCCTGGTGGCCAGCCCGGCACTCGTCGCACAGCAGGGCTTGCCCACCGCGCCGGCGGATCTGCACGGCTGGCCCAGCATGGGGCTGGGGGCGCCGCGGCAGCACTACCTCTGGTCGCTGTTCGGGCCGCAGGGGGCGCATGCCGACCTCACCCACCAGCCCCGCTTCGTCACCACCGACATGGTGGCGCTGCGCAGTGCGGCGCTTGCCGGGGTCGGGGTGGTGCAGTTGCCGCTGTTGATGGTGCAGGAGCAGCTGACCGCCGCCACCCTGGTCAAGGTAGTGCCTGCCTGGGAGCCGAAGCCCGAACTCATCCACGCCGTGTTCCCCTCCCGGCGCGGCCTGCTCCCCTCGGTGCGAGCCCTCATCGACTATCTGGTGGAGCGTTTCGCCGCTATCGACGAGGAGTGATGAAGTAAGCAGCGGCCCCTGCCCCAGGCAACCACCCCATCATGGGGTGACCACTGATGGAACAGGATGGGCCGCGGCCTCAGGCAAGAAGGATCACAGTGGGGTGGCGCACTTGCGGTATTCGGTGGGGCTCACCCCCACCCGCTTTCGAAACACCCGCGAGAAGTAGAGCTGATCGTCATAGCCCACCTGCTGGCCGATGGTGGCCACCGACAGCGGTGTGGTCTGCAGCAGCAGCTTGGCCCGCATGATCCGCTGATCCTCGCGCCAGCGCACTATGCTCACCCCCACCTGCTCGCGAAACAGGTGGGCCAGCCGTGACGGGGACAAGAACACCTGCTCGGCCAGCGCCTCCACCGAGATCTCGGCGCAGAGCGACTCGCTTAAGATCTGGCACGCCTGGTGAACTCTATGGTCGATGGCGGGATAGGCATCCAGGGAGGAGGCTTCGTAGCAGCGAATGAGCAGCCGCTCCAGCAGGTTCATCGCCAGCTGCTCCGACATGGGTCGCAGCTGCTGGTGGGTCTCCTCGATGTCGAGGAACAGGGCATCGAACTCGGCGAGCAAGGCGGCGTCCGCCAGTTGCAATCGCCCCACCCGCTCCGTCACCTGCGGCCACTTGAGCCAGTCGGCCCAATAGGCCCGCGGCCGGAAATAGACCCAGCGGTGGTACCACGCTTGCGCATCTGGCGCCCGACCGTAATGGTGCACCGCCGCCGGCGGAAACAACAGCAGGTCGCCGGGCTCCACGGTGAAGGCCTGCTCCCCCTGAAAGATCTGCCCCTTGCCCCTGATGGTCAGATTGACGATGAAGCCCTTCATCCCCTGGGGCCGGTCGATGATGAAGTCGAGCGCACTCCCCTGCTCGATGGGGGTCATGCCCGAGACCAGGAAGACGTCGAAGGCGTAGCCCGGCAGCAGGGGGTTGAGTTGTTTCGGCTTCTCTTTTTGTATCGAGGACATGGCGGAAAACAGCGCTTGGGTAAAAAAATCGGCTTGGGCCATTGTAAAGACTCACCTTGGGAACGCGCTATCCGGCGCGCGGCGCCGTGTGAAATTGGTGAACTGGCTCACAACGGGATGTGTCGTGCGCCATGGGGTAACCCTCGGCAGGCCCGCAGCACGCGGGCCTGCACCGGTTGGACAGGATCAGATGCGCGCCTTGCGCACCTGCTTGTAGCGGTCGAACAGCACGGCGGCGAGCAGGATGAGGCCACGCACCACGTACTGGGCAAACGGGGAGATGTTGAGCAGGTTCATGGCGTTCTCCATCAGCCCCAGGATCAGCACCCCGGCGATGATGTAGGAGATCTTGCCAATCCCCCCCTTCATGGAGACGCCCCCCAGTACGCAGGCGGAGATCACCACCAGCTCGAAGCCGATGGAGGTCATCGGCTGGCCCGAGGTCATGCGCGAGGCGAGTATGATGCCGGCGATGGAGGCAATCAGCCCGGTCATGGTGAAGATGATGATCTTGGTGCGCACCACGTTGACCCCGGCCAGACGCGCCGCCTCCTCATTGCCCCCCATGGCCAGGGTGTTGCGACCGAAGGTGGTCTTGTTAAGCAGCAGGCCGAACAGCACGAAGCAGACGGCGGTCAGCCAGACCGGGGTCGGGATGCCGAGCAGGGCGGAGTTGCCGAGCTCGAAGAAACGTTCCTCGACGATGCCCACCGCTTTGCCGTCGGAGATGATGTAGCCCACCCCGCGCGCCATCTGCATGGTGGCGAGGGTGGTGATGAGGGCGTTGATCTTGAATTTGGCCACGACGATGCCGTTGATGAGGCCAAACAGCACTCCCACCGACATGCCGGCCAGGATGCCGACCGTGATGCTCTCGGTGGCGTTGATGCCCACCGCGCAGGCGACGCCGGAGCAGGCCACCACGGAGCCCACCGACATGTCGAACTCGCCGGAGGCGAGGCAGAACAGCATGCCGCAGGCCACCATGCCCGACATGGAGACGGCGAGCCCGAGCCCGCGCATGTTGATCAGGCTGGCGAAGTTGGGCACCAGCACGCAGGCTAGCAGGAACAGGATGGCGAAGATCACCAGCATGCCGTATTGATCCCAGACGCGGGCCAGTTGCAGGCGGGAGCCGCTGGCCGTCGCGGCGCTGGCGGCCTGGCCGACTGAGGTAGTAGTTGTCATGGTATTTCTCCTGAAAATTCCGGGTGCTATCTCGTTGCGGTCAGCAGATCAACGGGCCGGCATGGCCAGATTGAGCGCCTTGACCTCGTTGGCCTCGTCGTGGGAAAGCTCGCCGGCGATCTCCCCCTCCCGCATGACCATGATCCGGTCCGCGATGCCCAGCACTTCCGGCAGCTCGCTGGATACCACCACCACGGCGATGCCCACCTTGGCCAGATCGTAAATCACGTTGTAAATCTCGTTCTTTGCCCCGACGTCGATGCCGCGGGTCGGCTCGTCGAGCAAGATGACCTTCATGTCCTCGGAGAGCCAGCGCCCCAGAATGGCCTTCTGCTGGTTGCCACCGGAGAGGTTCATGATGGCCTGCTGGGGAGACGGGGTCTTGACCCGCATGTCGCGGATCCGCAGCCTCGCGTTCTCGTCCTCCCACTGCTGGTTGATCCAGAAGCCCCCCCACGCGTGGTGACGGCGGGCACTGATGTTGATGTTCTCCTGCACCGAGTGAATGGGGATGATGCCGAGCGCCTTCCTGTCTTCGGTGCAGAGCATGATGCCGCTGCGAATGGCGTCGATGGGGCTGCCGATGACCACCGGCTTGCCGAACACCGCGATCTCGCCGCTGTGCATCTTGTCGGCGCCGAAGATGAGCTTCATCAGCTCGCTGCGCCCGGCCCCCACCAGCCCGAAGATGCCGAGGATCTCCCCACGTTTGACCTCGAACGATACCGGCGCCTTGAGCCCAGGCCCCATCAGGTTATCTACCTTGAGGCCCGCCTCGCCGAGCGGCCTTGGGCTGTAGCCATAGATGTCGGTCAGCTCGCGCCCCACCATGGTCTTGACCAGCAGATCCCGGTCCACCTCGGCCATGGAGGCGAAAGTGCGCACAAACTGGCCATCCTTGAATACCGTGATGGCGTCGCACAGGGCGAAGATCTCGTCCATCCGGTGGGAGACGTAGAGAATGACCTTGCCCTCGTCACGCAGCTGGCGGATGACCCGAAACAGCTGCTCGATCTCGCGCGACGACAGGCTGCTGGTCGGCTCGTCGAAGGCGATGACGCTGGCATCCCGGGTCAGCGCCTTGGCGATCTCCACCATCTGCCACTGCCCGAGCGACAGGTACTTGAGCGGCGTCTCGGGGGAGACGTCCATGCCGAGGCGCGCCAGCTGCCTGGCCGCATCCTGATAGAGCTTCTCCCGATCGATGACCCCGCGCCGGGTCGGCAGCTGACCGAGGTAGATGTTCTCGGCCACCGTCATCTCGGGCACCAGATGCAACTCCTGATAGATGATGGCGATCCCGCTCTCCAGCGCATCGACCGTGCTCTGAAAGACCCGCTCCTGGCCGGCCAGCTTCACCACCCCGGTGGTGGGCGACTGAAAACCGCTCAGGATCTTGAGCAGGGTGGACTTGCCCGCGCCGTTTTCCCCCATCAGCGCGTGCACCGTGCCCTGCTGGCAGCAGAAGGAGACATTCTTCAGCGCCTTGACGCCGGGAAACTCCTTGCTGATGCCGCAAAACTCCAGATAAGGAACTGACTGATTCATGTTTCACTCCAGCCGACCGGCATGGCGTACTCCGCCATGCCGGTCTCGGTATCAGGGTTTAGATGTCGTCAATCACAGACCTTTTTTCTGCAGCTCGACCTTGAAGTTGTCGCGGGTAATGAGCACCACGTCGGTCACCTCGGTGAACTTGGCAGGTTCTGCGCCGTTGACCACCCAGTCATGGAGCATCTGGATGCTCTTGTAGCCGTGCACGTCCGGGCTTGGCAGCAGGGAGCCGAGGAAGCCGGTGGCGCTGGACTTGGAGAGTTCGTTCACCGCATCCACCCCGTTGATGCCGATGCCGATGACGTTCTCGGCCTTGAAGCCCTGCCCTTCGGTGGCGCGCACGCCGCCCAGCACTGTGTTGTCATTCATGCCGACGATGAGCCAGTTCTTCACCTCGGGGTGCTGCACCAGCATGGAGTTGGCGGCATCCAGTGCCCCCGGAATGTCGTTGGCCTTGGTCGGTGAGCGGTAGATCTGCCCCTCGGGGAAACCGGCGGCCTTGAGCGCGCTCAGGGAGCCTTCGACCCGGCGGCGGGCGGTGTCGAGCTCGTCGGCGGTGATGGCGAGCACCCCGGTCGCCTTCACGTCCCACTGACGTTTTTGCATCTCCTTGTAGAGCTCCTGGCCCTGGCGTTCACCAATCTTGGTGGCGGCCATCATCACCAGCGGCACCTGCTCCATGGGCTGGCCCTTGGCGTTGACGAACTGGTCGTCCACCGTGATGACCTTCAGATCCATGCTGTTGGCCTTGGCCATGATGGCAGCCCCGAGCTTGGGATCAGGGGTGCAGATGACGAAGCCCTTGGCGCCGTTGGCTGCCAGGCTGTCGATGGCATTGAGGGTCTTCTCGCCATCGGGGACGGCGATCTTGATCACCTCGAAGCCGAGATCCTTGCCCGCCTTGTCGGCGAAGTTCCATTCGGTCTGGAACCAGGGCTCCTCCGGCTGTTTGACCAGGTAGCCCAGCTTCAATGCCTCGGCCGAGAAAGCAGAATTTGCCATACCAAGGGCAAACCCCATTGCGATCATGCTGTTAACGATTTTGTTCATGCGAGTGTCTCCAGGTGTTCTATCAATCCATGTATCCACGCCGTGCTGCTCGTTGCGTCAATCAAGTCGCAGCCATATAAAAACATGCTTAAACAGGACGTTATTGTTATTGCTAGTTGAGCGAACCAAGTTGTAATCGTTTTCACATGGAAAAATGGAGAGCAGGATCACGCCATGAAATTGCAGCCGTTTTGTCTATGTTTTCAGCAAAATAATCACATAGTGGATCTTCGATGGCCGTCACTCTCTTGCCGGCATAGCGTTTAAATCCATATTTCCAGCAGCCAATGGCTAACCGCCCGTCCGGTCCATCTCCTATGGTTCCTCACCAGTCACCCCTCATTGATGGTCAGGAGCACTTATGTCTGAGCACCCCAGGTCCGAGCAGATCACCATCGGACTCGATTTCGGCAGCGATTCGGTCAGGGCACTCGCCGTGCGCTGCCACGACGGCGCCGAGCTGGCAACCCAGGTCGTCTATTACCCGCGCTGGCAGGCCGGTCGTTACTGTCAGCCGGTCAACAACCAGTTCCGCCACCACCCCCTCGACTATCTGGAATCCATGGAGCAGGCGGTGGTGGCGGTGGTGAGCCAGCTCACCCCGCGTCAGCGCACCGCCGTGCGCGGCATCGGGGTGGACAGCACAGGCTCGACGCCAGCCCCCATCGACGAGGAGGGCCGTGTGCTGGCCCTGCGTCCGGAGTTTGCCGACAACCCCAACGCCATGTTCGTGCTGTGGAAGGATCACACCGCCATCGAGGAGGCCGAGGCCATCACCGCCCTGTGCCACGGCGGCCAGTTCCCCGACTACAGCCGCTACATCGGCGGGGTCTACTCCTCCGAGTGGTTCTGGGCCAAGATCCTGCACGTCTCCCGCGCTGACGCGGCGGTGCGCGCCGCCGCCTGCAACTGGGTCGAGCTGTGCGACTGGGTCCCCGCCATCCTGAGCGGCACCCAGGCCCCGGCCGACATCCGGCGCGGGCGCTGCTCCGCCGGCCACAAGTCCCTCTGGCACCCGAGCTGGGGCGGCCTGCCCCCCGCCGAGTTTCTCAACGCGCTGGATCCGCTGTTGACCGAGGATCTCGACTACCCGCTCTTTACCGACAGCTGGACCGCCGATCTGCCGGTCGGCACCCTGACCCCCGAGTGGGCGGAGCGGCTGCATCTCTCCTGCGAAGTGGTGATCTCCGGTGGCGCCTTTGACTGCCACATGGGCGCGGTGGGGGCCGGGGCCGGCAACAATGCGCTGGTCAAGGTAATAGGCACCTCCACCTGCGACATCCTGATCGCCGACGAGGCCACCATCGGTGATCGCGCCATTGCCGGGATCTGCGGCCAGGTGGACGGCAGCGTGGTGCCGGGCATGGTGGGGCTGGAGGCGGGACAATCGGCGTTCGGCGACATCTATGCCTGGTATCAGCGCCAGCTCGGCTGGCCGCTGGAGAGCCTCGCCGCCCAGTATCCGGAGCTGCGCACCGCCATCGAGGCCCACAAGCGGGAGCTGCTGCCAAGCCTCGCCGCCGCCTGGGAGCAGCAGCGCGATCTGGCCCACCTGCCGGTGGTGCTCGACTGGTTCAACGGTCGCCGCACCCCATACGCCAACCAGCGCCTGCAGGGCACCGTCACCGGGCTCAACCTCGGCACCGATGCACCAGACCTGTTCGGTGCCCTGGTGGCCTCCACCGCCTTCGGGGCCCGCAGCATCATGGAGTGCATGACCCATCAACAGGTGCCGGTGGAGCAGGTGATCGCCCTTGGCGGCATCGCCCGCAAGTCGGCCACCGTGATGCAGACCTGCGCCGACGTGATGAACAGACCCATCCAGGTGGTGGCCTCGGATCAGTGCTGCGCCCTGGGGGCGGCCATCTTTGCCGCCGTGGCGGCCGGCATCCACGCCGATGTGGCCAAGGCCCAGCACCACATGGCGAGCGCCGTGGAGCGCACCCACCAGCCTGACCCTGAGCGGGTCGCCGAATACGAGCGTCTCTACCAGCGCTACCTCGCCTGGGGCGCTGCCGCCGAGCCGCTCTACAACCGGGGGGTACCGGCATGAACCTCAAGATGCTCAAGGAGCAGGTGCTCGTCGCCAACCTGGATCTGCCGCGCCACGAGCTGGTGACCTTCACCTGGGGCAACGTGAGCGGCATCGACCGAGAGCGCAACCTGGTGGTGATAAAGCCGAGCGGCGTCAGTTACGAGCGGATGCTGCTGGAAGACATGGTGGTGCTGGATCTGGCGGGCAAGCAGGTGGAAGGCGCCTTGCGCCCCTCCTCCGACACCGCCACCCACCTGGTGCTTTATCGCGCCTATCCGGAGCTTGGCGGCGTGGTGCACACCCACTCCACCCACGCCACCGCCTGGGCCCAGGCGGGGCGCCCCATCCCCATTTTCGGCACCACCCAGGCCGACTACTTCCACGGCGAGATCCCCTGCTCGCGCCTGCTCACCCCGGGTGAGGTGGAGGAGGATTACGAGGGGCTGACCGGTCATCTCATCGTCGAGACCCTCAAGCAGACCCCCATCCTCACCATGCCGGGGGTGCTGGTGGCCAACCACGGCCCCTTCAGCTGGGGCAGGAACGCCGAGGACGCGGTACACAACGCCGTGGTGCTGGAAGAGGTGGCGCGCATGGCCTGGCTCACCGGCCAGATCAACCCCGCAGCCCGCCCCCTGCCCGATTACCTGCTGGAGAAGCACTACCAGCGCAAACATGGCAAACACGCCTATTACGGCCAGACAAAAGCATAAAGAGGACACCAAGATGGAATTGATGAAACAGCTGGAAGTGTGGTTCCTGGTCGGCAGCCAGCACCTGTATGGCGCCGCCACCCTGAAGCAGGTGGCCGATCACGCCCACACCATCACCAGCCAGCTCAACGAGCGCGCCGGCCTGCCGGTCAAGATCGTGCTCAAACCCACCGGCACCACCCTCGACGAGATCAGTGCAGTAGCCCGCGATGCCAATCACGATGAGCGCTGCATCGCTCTCATGGTGTGGATGCACACCTTCTCCCCCGCCAAGATGTGGATCCCGGCGCTGAGTCAGTTGCAAAAACCCCTGCTGCAGTTCCACACCCAGTTCAACCGGGATCTGCCGTGGAGCGAGATCGACATGGACTTCATGAACCTGAACCAGACCGCCCACGGCGGCCGTGAGTTCGGCTTCATGGGGGCCCGCCTGCGGCTGCCGCGCACCGTGGTGGTCGGTCACTGGCAGGATGAAGAGGCCCACCGCAAACTGGGCAACTGGATGCGGGTCGCTGCCGCCATTCACGACAGCCGCCACCTGAAGATCGCCCGCTTTGGCGACAACATGCGCAACGTGGCGGTCACCGAGGGCGACAAGATTGAGGCCCAGATCCAGTTCGGCTATCAGGTGAACTACCACCCGGTCGGCGACCTGGTGAAGGTGATCGACGCCGTGCCCGCAAGCGACATCGAGGCGCTGCTGGCCGAATACGAAGAGAGCTACACCCTGACCGAGGCGGTGCAGGCGGGCGGGGAGCTTCGCGCCTCCCTCTATGAGGCGGCGCGCCAGGAGCTGGGGATGAAGAAATTCCTCACCGACGGCGGCTTTGGCGCCTTCACCACCACCTTTGAAGACCTTCACGGCCTGCACCAGCTGCCGGGGCTCGCCTGTCAGCGCCTGATGCAGCAAGGCTTCGGCTTTGGCGCGGAAGGGGACTGGAAGACCGCCGCCCTGCTGCGCACCCTCAAGGTAATGGGGGCCGGGCTTGCGGGCGGCACCTCCTTCATGGAGGACTACACCTACCACCTGGAGGCGGGCAACAACCTGGTGCTGGGGGCTCACATGCTGGAAGTCTGCCCCTCCATCGCCGCCGATAAACCCGTGCTGGATGCCCAGCATTTAGGGATAGGCAAGAAGGCAGACCCGGCCCGCCTGCTGTTTGCGGCCCCCGCCGGCAAGGCGGTCAATGCCAGCCTGATCGATCTGGGCAACCGCTTCCGGCTGGTGGTCAATCAGCTGGAAGTGGTGGACTTGCCAGAGGCCATGCCGAAACTGCCGGTGGCCAGCGCCCTGTGGCAGCCCATGCCGGACCTGCAGACCAGCGCCGAGGCTTGGATCCTGGCCGGAGCCGCCCACCACTCGGTGTTCACCCAGTCGGTGGATATCGAGCAGCTGCATACCTTCGCCGACCTCATGGGCATCGAGTTTGTGGTCATCGACGAGCACACCCGCATCCCCGAGCTCAAGCAGACCCTGCAGTGGAACGAGGTCTACTACAAGCTCTGCCACTAACGCCTTCTTAGGCCAGTGGCCACCAGCATGACAACAGCCCCGCCAGCGGGGCTGTTTCTTTGATTGCGCGGACAGATGTCACCCCGCCAGACGAGGCTCTGACGGCGTGTGGCAAACCGCCCTCCTTTATGCAGGCCGCCTGTCACCTCGACGCAAAAGAGCCCCCATCTGCCTCTACAATGGCGAGGCAGAGCATGCCATGCTGCACTTGTCCACGGGCCCCCGATCATCCCATCGGCCATCCGGCGGCGCGAGCCGGTCACACCAGACAAGGAGGCAAGCCATGAACCCGTCACCGCTGATCAGACGCTTCGCCCGCAACCCTCTGGGGCGGGATCTTGCCGTCGGCGATATCCACGGCTATTTTTCGCAGTTGGAACAGGCTCTGGATCAGGCGGGATTCGATCCAGTTCGGGATCGCCTCTTCTCCGTGGGCGATCTGACGGATCGCGGCCCCGACTGCCCTCAGGTGCTCGAGTGGCTGGCCAGGCCCTGGTTCCACCCTGTCTGCGGCAATCACGACGACTACGTCTGCCGTTACGAGAGCTGCAGAACTGGATCCAGAACGGCGGCGGCTGGTTTCAGCTGCTGACTTCAGGCGAGCAGGAGAAGTTCGCTGCCCACTACCGCACCCTGCCCATCGCCATCGAGGTGGCCACCCCGGCCGGCCCGGCCGGGCTGCTCCACGCCGATTGCCCCTTCTCCTCCTGGCAGGGCCTGCTGGACAAACTGGATGCGGGGGTGAGCGGTGGGAGGCTTCGAGCCATCAAGAACGTCTGCCTCTGGTCAAGGCGCCGCATCGAGCGACTGGACGAGAGTGGAGTCGAGGATCTTGTCGCCCTGGTGGTGGGGCACACCCCGGTGGGCCGCCCAGCACGCCTTGGCAATGTGTACTACATAGACACGAGCGGCTGGTATCCCGACGAAGGCGGCTTCTTCACCCTGCTGGACCTGCATACCCTGATGCCACTCTTTCCCGTTTCCTGATCTGAGCAGAACGTCATGCATCAGAAGTGGAGCCCTGCCTGATACCCATGGCGACAGGCTCTACCTGCCTTCAGACCTATCTCCTTCCCTTGCAACCCTCTGTTCGGGCGGAAAAAGAGACTTCCACACAGGGATTGTTCGGTAATAATTTCGTTGTCTGTCGTATTTCAAGGAGATGGAATGGAACTCCCCTCAGTGGTCACCTCGATTCTGGCTATTGCCCTGCTCTTTTTGGGCCCCATATTTTTACTGATTGGCGCCATAACGCTCATCATGAAGAGGTACAAACGGCATCACACCAGCCCCTTGACCCGGGATCTGCTCAGGCCGGCTGGTCATACCCTGCAAGAGCAAATCGATGATCAAAGGATCGATCTCTTCGGCCTCATGTTGATGACCCCCTTGATACTGCTCATGTTTGCCCTCACGTCGCTACTGCAAAACACCCTCGACGGCACTCGGGTATCACTCAACCAGCTAGCCATTTTCGGGGTAATGGCAGCAGGCGCCTTCAGCTACTTCTCCTATCGCACCTATCAGGTCATCAGACGCCTTCAACATCTGAAACTCGGTTATGCCTGTGAGCTGGCCGTCGGTCAGGAGCTCGAATACCTAGTCAGGCCCAAGGATCATCCCTATCGGGTCTATCACGATGTCCCGTTCGATGGGTTCAACATCGACCACCTAATCATCTCCCCCAATGGCGTCTTCGTTGTCGAGACCAAGGGACGATCTAAACCCATCAATGACGGTACCAAGCAGTTCAAGGTGAGGGTGGAAAACAATGCGCTGCACTTCCCAAATCATGTAGAAACTGAACCGCTGGAACAGGTCAGGCGCAGCGTCACCTCGGTGCGTAACTGGCTCAACAGCGCCACGGGGACAGATGTGCCGGTGGGCGGGATCCTGGTGCTACCCGGCTGGTATATCGAACTGTGCCAGAAGGCGACCGCCCCCTATGTCGTCAGTGCGGCCGCACTGCCCAAAGTCTTGCCCCAGTTGAGAGTGGGCACACTGGAGCTGGCGCATATTCAAGCCATTGCCTATCAGGTGGAGCAAAAAGTAAGAGACATCGCCAAATAACACCACTGTGGTCTGCCCAATAAAGCGGCAGCCGGCTGGTCTGCCCTTCGTTCTGCCTGCGCTATGGTTTACCATGCAGGCAACCGAGGTGCATGGCACCCCCACCCTGGCGCCAGGCGCCACCGTCATCGGATATCCCTCTCGAGCAACATGAGCAAAACAGCACACGCCGGCAGCGAGCCGACCTTCTACTTCCACGACTACGAGACCTTCGGCATCAGCCCGGCCAAGGACAGACCGGCGCAGTTTGCCGGCATTCGTACCGACGGGGATTTCAACCTCATCGGCGAGCCGCTGGTCATTTATTGCAAGCCGCCCGCTGACTATCTGCCGGAGCCGGAGGCGTGCCTGATCACCGGCATCACGCCGCAAAAAGCGATGAAGGACGGGCTGTGCGAGGCGGATTTCATCCGTCAGATCCACGAACAGTTCGCCACCCCGGGTACCTGCGTGCTGGGCTACAACAGCATCCGCTTCGATGACGAGGTGACCCGCTACACCCTCTATCGCAACTTCTATGACCCCTATGCCTACGCCTGGCAGAACGGCAACTCCCGCTGGGATATCCTCGACATGCTGCGCGCCTGCTACGCCCTGCGCCCGGAGGGGATCGAGTGGGCGTTTGACGAAGAGGGCAAGCCGAGCTTCAAGCTGGAGAAGCTGACAGTAGCCAACGGCGTGGCCCACGCCAACGCCCACGATGCGCTCTCCGACGTGCTGGCCACCATCGAGATGGCCAAGCTGGTGAAAAAGGCCCAGCCCAAGCTGTTCAGCTACCTGTTTGACCTTCGCAACAAGAACAAGGTGAAGGCCCTCATCGACGTGGTGACCATGAAGCCGCTGGTGCACGTCTCCGGCATGTTCTCCCCCTGGCAGGGGTGTGCAAGCTGGGTCTCGCCGCTCGCCTGGCACCCCAGCAACCAGAACGCGGTGATCATGGTGGACCTGACCCGCGACCCCACCCCGCTCATCGAGCTCACCAGCGAGGAGATCAGAGAGCGCCTCTACACCAAGAAAGAGGAGCTGGGGGATCTGGCCGGTATTCCGGTGAAGCTGGTACACATCAACAAGTGCCCGGTGCTGGCGCCGGCCGCCACCCTGACGGCGGAGCGTGCCGACCAGCTTGGCATCGACCGGGAGCAGTGCCGCAAGAGCCTGGATCTGCTGCGCGCCCACCCCGAAGTGCGGGAAAAACTGGTGGAAGTGTTCAATCAGGAGTTTGCCGGCAACAATGACGGCGATCCGGATACCCAGCTCTACGCCGGCTTCTTCGGTCACGGCGACAAGTCCACCATGGATCTGGTGCGCGCCACCCCGGCGGATCTGCTGGGTGAGCGGGAGTTTGCCTTCACCGACTCACGGCTGCCGGAGATGCTGTTCCGCTACCGTGCCCGCAACTGGCCGCACACCTTGAGCGAAGCGGAGCAAAAGCGCTGGCGACTGCACTGCAGCGACTACTTCAGCCGCCGTCTGCCGGACTATGTGCCGCGCCTCGAGGCGCTGGCCGAACAGAATCAGGGTAACGAACGGAACTTTGCCATCCTCAAGAGCCTCTATCACTACCTCGAAAATCTGTGAGATGTGACCTGCCTCACGGTTAAATGACTGTACGCTCCCCCGCCCCGCGACATAATGGGAAGGGGAGCAAAGACTCCTGATGTTTCAATTATTTGTGCGCTAACATTTCACTAACGGCCGGTTGGCCTATCGACCCTTGGGGATGCCTCATCCGATGCGTTCAGGATTATCCGGTTTTGGTTTGCTCATCTGCGCCCTGCTGCCATCGGCCAGCATGGCGGGTGTGCGTTTTGATGTCCCCGACTACCTGTTGCAGTTGCCGCAGCAGACCTATCAGTTGATCGAGAGCAACTTCAGCCGCCTCTATCAGCAGACCGACTTTACCCCCCAGATCACCAACAGCTATTTCAACCGTTCCGATCTCTACAACTTCGTCGGCGTGCCGCTGGCCATCACCCCCCAGGCAGGTTTCCAGCTGGAAGTGTTCGGCCAACTCTACAACCGCGCCTCCCAGAGCTATGTGCACATGAGCCAGGACATGTCGCTCTATCGGATGATCCGGGCCGACATGATGGGCAACACCAACGACGAGGTAGCCCTCGGCATGGGGCTCGGCATTCCGCTCACTGCGCAGCTCACCTTCAAGGCCCTGCTCTCCAGCAACGAGATCCCGGGCTATGGCGCCGCCAATTACGCCATCGGCTTCGAGTGGCGTTACTGACTCCGGCATAGCAGCGCCTTTCGCAATACATTCAGGCTCCCGTGGGAGCCTGAATCATGATTGCCAGCCTGCTCAGCGGTAGCGGATCACCCGCCCCTCGCCCCCCTGCAGGGTGAGCGCGGTACCGACTGTCCCCTCATCCCAGAAATCTTCGCCCCCTGCCGGCAACAGGAACTCCTGAGGCTGCGCCTCCCAGTTGAAGAGGCAGAGCAGGGTGACTCCCCCGGGCAGGCTCACCTCGCCGCAGGCAAAGTCCATCGACTCGAAACGGGCGCCAGGGGCTCGCGCCGCGCAAAGCTCGAGCAGCTTGCGCAGTTGCGCCGCCTGTACCTCGTCGAGATCCTGCAGCCTGTCCCCGGCCAGCATCATGCCGCCGCTTGCCACCAGCGCCGCCAGATGGAAACGGTACTCGGCAGGGCTCGCCTGCTGGCTCGGCAGATCCCGCAGGCAGATGCAGTCAGGGTCGAGGGCCCACAGTCGGTCGTTCTGCCAGGCGCGACAGAAGGCCTCGCGAGCGATCTGGCGATAGCGATGACCGTTGCGCTCCACGTCATCGCTCACCCGCATGCCGTGCACCAGGCCGAGGCTTGGCCAGATGGGCGCGTTGCAGCCGAGCAGGAAGGCCCCCTCACCCGCCCCGCGCAGGATGGCGGCCATGCCGCGTCGGTAGGCCTCGACCCGGGTGGCGGCCGGGTCGTGGAAGCGACCGCCGTGGATGGCCCCCCAGAAGTTGGCGTCGAGCTTGAAGTAGTGGATGCCCCACTGCTCGCGCAGGGTACGAAACACCCGCTCGAGGTGAGCCTGCACTTCAGGATGGGTGCCATCCAGCACATACCAGGGGGTACAGCGCCAGCCGCCGTAGGTAACCCGCTCGGAGGGCAGCGGCAGCCCGTCATCCCCCTTCACGAACCAGTCGGGGTGATCCTGAAACACCTGGGAGCCGGGCTCGGCGATAAAGGGGGCCACCCAAAGCGCAGGCTCGCAGCCGGCGCCTTTGATCTCGGCAGCCAGGGACGCCACCCCCTGCTCGAACTTGGCCGACGGGGTGAGCCAGTCCCCCATCCTGGCCTGATAACCGTCGTCAATCTGCACGTAGCGCAGGGCCGGGAAGCGCTCGGCACGCACCTGCAGGTTCTCGCGAATGTCGGCGGCGCTCACGTCCGCGTAGTAGTGATACCAGGAGCACCAGCCGCTGGGGCGCTCGCCAACCTGGCCGATCAGTGAGCCATGCTCGGCCTCGATCCGCTGTGCCAGTTCGGCCAGCAGTGCCTCCCGATCTTTTCCTTCGAGGCAGAGCAGCGCCTCGCTCTGCCAGAACTGGCCAGCAGGGAGTGCACGCCCCTCACAATTCATCAGGATCTGCAGCCGACCATCGGGGTAGAGCCTAAACTCCCCGCCAAAGCGCTGACAACTGGCAAAGGCGAGCAGCAGCCAGCCCTTGTCATGCTCCACCAGCAGCAGGTTGTGCACCGTGTGATAACCCTGATCATCGGTGATCCGATAGACACCGGCATCGGGGCAACGACCGACCGGCTGCGGCGCTTGCCAGCTGCCCATGGTCTGGGCCAGCATCTGGAAGCCTTCGCCGTAGATGGCGCACGCAGGCGAGAGGCCGAGTTTGCCGTCAAACAGCGTCCAGTGCCCGACCCGGGCCTCGCTGCTGCCGGTGTTGTCGAGCCGTACCCGGCACAGGGGGCCCTCCCACTGGCGGGTTTGCAGCAACGAAGGGGGCAGATGGTGGTCGTCCGCCAGCTGGCGCAGGCGGGACAAGAGAGATGTCATGGCGACTCCTTGTGGTTCGAAAAGGGTTCTATCTGAAAATCTTCAATTAAATCAGCCTCAAACGAACTGATTTCAGCTGTTATTGTTTTAATGCCGCGACCCGGCCTCTCTGGTAGACTGGCGTATTCCTTAGTTCACCGTTACCAAGATGGGGCTCCTGTGATCGCGCAACGTGCCTTGCTGTACCTTCGTGACTTTCTGGTCATCGTCGCCTGCCTGCTGGCGGGCAAAACCCTGGCAGCCATCCTGCCGTTCGCCTTCCCCGGCAGCATCATCGGCATGCTGCTGCTGTTCGTGCTGCTCTCCCTGCAACTGGTGAAACTGCACTGGGTTGAGCAGGGCGCCGGCCTGCTGCTGCGCCACATGGGGGTCTTGTTCGTGCCGGTGGCGGTCGGGCTGGTGGCTTGGCTGGAGCCCCTGCGCCAATCCTTCGGCCTCATCATGCTCTGCATCGTGCTCGGGATCGTGCTGATCCTCGGCACCGTCGGCCGCCTCTACCAGAGGATGAACAAATGATCTTCTGGCTGGCCATTCCCTTGACCCTGGCGCTCTATTTCGCCACCCGGGCCCTCTATCGCAAGCTGCCCTGGCCCATCATCAACCCGGTGCTGGTGCCCACCGCCGTCATCATCGGTCTGCTGCTCTGGTTCGATCTGCCACTGGAGCAGTATGAGAGCGGCACCCGCCCCATCACGGCACTGCTGGAGCCGGCGGTGGTGGCGCTGGCACTGCCCCTTTATCAGCAGGCCCGCCAGATCCAGGCCAGGCTCAAGCCCATCCTAATCTGTACCCTGAGCTCGGTCTTGATCTCGGTCTGCACTACCCTGGCTGTCGGTCATTTTATGGGCGCCGATCCGGCATTGCTGGCCTCGCTCGCCACCAAATCCATCACCACGCCGCTCGCCATGAGCGTCAGCCAGTCCCTGGGCGGCATTCCCGCCATCGCCGCCGCCGTGGTGGTGGTGGTGGGGATCGTCGGCGCCCTGATCGGCTTCCCCCTGCTCAAACTGATGCGGGTCACCGACCCCGAAGCCCAGGGGCTGGCCATGGGGGCCTGCGCCCACGCAATCGGCACCGCCACCTCTGCCGAGCAGGGCATCACCCAGGGGGCCTTTGCCTCGCTGGCCATGGTGGTGTGCGGCATCCTCACCGCCGCCGTCGCCCCCCTGCTGTTTGCCATTTACCACTGGTTGAGCTGAAGAGCACCCTTTTCCGCGATGGCGGGCCTGCGGGCCCGCCGATGTGCGACCTGCCGCACAATTTGCACAAGACAAACGTTTCCATTACCATCCCCCTCCGTTTGCCCGTCAGGGCGTGAGCACGCTCACACATTTGCCCGAGCTTGCTCCCTACAATGGCCCCCCAATTGGCCTTTGAGGACACACTATGCATCCCCGTTTTGCCAAGCCACTCGATACCCTGTCCGCCCCGCTCAAGGCGGCGCTGCTGCCCATGCTGGGCGATGATTTCCAGGCTCGCTTCACCCCGGATCAGGTCGCCACGCTGAAGGCCGCCACCGGTCTTGACGATCGCGCCCTGCGCCTGGCCCTGCTGCCGCTGGCCGCCGCCTGTTCGGTGGCCCCCATCTCCAAGTTCTTCGTCGGTGCCATCGCCTGCGGCCTGAGCGGCAACTGGTATTTCGGCGCCAACATGGAGTTTGCCGGTCAGGGTCTGTTCCACTCGGTCCATGCCGAGCAGTCTGCCATCTCCAACGCCTGGCTGGGCGGCGAGACCGGCATCTCTGAAATCACCGTCAACTACACCCCTTGCGGTCACTGCCGCCAGTTCATGAACGAGCTGAGCACCGCCAAGACCCTCAAGGTTTCCCTGCCGGATGACTTGAGCGCGCTGCAATCCTTCCTGCCCCACTCGTTCGGCCCGGCGGATCTGGACATCACGGATGCACTGATGAGCCCGCAGGCCCACGACGAGCTCACCCTTGAGAGCGACGATCCGCTGTGGCAAGCCGCGCTGGCCGCCGCCCGCCAGAGCTACGCCCCCTACAGCCAGGGCTATGCCGCGGTGGCGCTGCAGTTCGCCGACGGTCGCATCTTCTGCGGTCGCTACGCCGAAAACGCCGCCTTCAACCCCAGCCTGCCGCCGATGCAGATGGCCTGTGCCCACGCGGTGCTGGGCGGCGAAGATCTCGCCACCATCCGCCGCGCCGTGCTGCTGGAGAGCAAGGATGGCCAGATCAGCCAGCAGGACTCCGCCCGCGCCACCCTCAAGGCGCTCGGTTCGGTCGAGCTGGAGTATCAGGCGGTCTGACCTGCCGTTGCCTGAAACAACAAGGGGAGCCAGTGGCTCCCCTTGTTATTTTGTGGTGATCGGCAGCAAGCCTGCCGGGCCCCATCAGGACTCCCAGATGATGCTCTGGGAAGAGGACCAGGCGTCGCCGAGATCCGCATATTTCTGTTCCAGCAGGTGACGACGGATCTTCATGGTCGGGGTGAGCACCCCGTTCTCGATGTTCCAGGGGCTCTTCACCACCAGGATGCCACGAATTTTGGCGTGAGACTCCAGCTGCTCGTTGACCCGGTTGCGGGCCGCCTCCAGCTGGGCGTTGATCTTGGAGCGATCCCCCTTCATGGCACTTTCTGCCAACTGCACCAAGGCCACCGGCTGCGGCATGCCGTAGCCAATCACGCACAGCTGCTCGATGATGGGCTCCTGGCCGAGCAGCCCCTCGATGGGCACCGGCGCCACATACTTGCCCTTGGCGGTCTTGAACACGTCCTTCATGCGGCCAGTGATGGTGAGGTAACCCTCCCGATCCAGCTTGCCCATGTCGCCGGTGTGCAGCCAGCCCTCCTCGTCGATGGCTTCACGGCTGTGCTCGGGATCCTTGTAGTAACCCAGCATCATCCCCTCGCAGCGACAGAGGATCTCCCCTTCGTCGGAGATCTTGATGGTGACCCCCGGCCCCGCCTTGCCGACCGTGCCAATCTTGTCGGCCCTAAACGGGTAGTTGAGAGTGGAGAAGGCGTGGTTCTCGGTCATGCCCCAGGCTTCGGTGATCTCGATGCCGATGCTGTGGTACCACTCGAGCAGGGCCGGTGCCACCGGCGCCGAACCACAGCCCAGCACCCGCGCCTGATCCAGCCCCAGCCCCTTTTGCAGCTTGCGCTTGATGAGGCCCGACACGAACGGGATCTTGAGCAGCAGCTCGAGTTTCTTCTGGGGCAGTTTCTCGTGGATCTTGATGCGGAACATGGCCCACAGCCGTGGCACCGAGATGAACACGGTGGGACGGCAGCGCTTGACGTCCTCGATGAAGGTATCGAGGGATTCGGGGAAGGCGATCTCGGCGCGGCCATAGAGGCTGCCGCCATAGACATAGACCCGCTCGGTGATGTGGGCCAGCGGCAGGTAGGAGAAGCCGCGATCCTGCTCGCACAGCCCGACTGCCTCCACCAGCTTCTCGCACGACCAGGCGTAGCGCTCGACGCTCAGCATAGCCCCTTTCGGCTTGCCGGTGCTGCCGGAGGTGTAGACCAGGCTCAGCAGGGAGTCCGGGGCCTGCACCGGGCTGTCCGGAATGGGTTCATGCTGCTCCAGCAGATCGTCCCACTGATGGGCCGCCGGCATGGTGTCATAGGGAAAGGCGATGCGCAGCAATTCGGCGGGTACCCCCGCCTCCTGGCTCTTCCAGTCATCGAGCTTGCCGACGAAAATCGCCTTGGCCTCGCTGTGGCGCAGCACGTATTCGATGGTGTCGACGTTGGCGGTGGGATAGATGGGCACGCTCACGTACTGCCCCATCTGCATGGCGAGATCGGCGATGAACCACTGGGCGCAGTTCTTGGAGAGCAGCGCCACCTTGTCGCCGGCCACCAGCCCCAGCTGACGCAGTGCCGTCACCATGCGGCGGGCCTCATCAGCGACCTCACCCCAGGTGAAGTCCAGGTATTCGCGGTGGATGGTTTGACGCAGATAGACCCGGTCAGGACACTGCCGCTCCCATTGGTAGAGCATTTCGAGCGGCAGTTTATTGGCAATACGCGAGGAGGAAGCCATAGTTTAATCCCTGAAACAAAAGGCGAAACCTATTATTAACCTTTCACTAACTTCAGGGAAGAATAAACTCAAACTTCTGTTTGAACTGTGTAACCGATCAAGCTTCTGCTTGTTGTTGCAAACGAATCCACATTGCCTGCACCAGCTTCTCATCCTGCTCGGAGAGTTCACCCTGCAGGATGGCCTCGTTCAGGCTGCGCAGCACATAACTCTTTACATCCCGCACCAGGGTCTTGCCTTCCAGCTCGGCCCGCGCCACCGCCAGCGAGATATGGCCGCGCAGATAACCCCCGGCAAACAGCTCATCGTCGGTCGCCGTGGCCACCATGCCGTCTATCAGTCCCAACAACTTGTGCTCAAAATCATGAATCGTCATTTAACGCAGCCTCATTTTCCGGGGTTGCCGGCAAAATAATTCGGGGGAGTGGAACCGCGATCCGGTTGATCACGGCTCTCTGGCGCCAGGCCAGCCGCATCCTTGATGTCCTATTCCGGGTTGGCCACCGGGTAGATGACCTGATCCTTGTATCCCGTGGTGATCCGCAGATAACCACTTAACGACCGGTTCAGCGCCGGGTCATCGGTATCCACCAGCAAGGGCCTGCCCGCAAGGGCCGCCAGCTTGGCTTTGGTGGCCAGGACCTGGATCTGGTCCCGCCCGACGGCCCGCAACACCTCTGGACTCAGTTGCTGATTTCCGCGCCCGAACAGATGTCCCTGACCGCCGATCAAGGTAATGATCAGCCGGCAGCGACGGCCACGGATCCGGGTCAGGATCTCGGCGGCGGACAGATCCTGCCCGATAAGCCGGCCATTTTCCACCAGATCCACACCGAGCAGGGTATTTTCGAGGCCGAGCTCCGCCATGCAGGCCGCTACCGTGCTGCCGGAGCCCATCAGATAGAGGGTATCGGGCTCCATCTGCTCGACCACGCCGGCGGCAATGTCTGCCAGCACCAGCTCTTCAGACTCGCGCCCCCCCTGCTTGACCGCCTGCACATAGCGCAGATCGCCGGGCACCTGCAGCTGGCCGTAATGGCGGGCGCGCACCTTGCCGGCGCGAAACGCCTCCTCGTCGATGTCCATCACCTCGGCATCCACCAGACTCAGCAGCTCGCCGGCGATCATCCTGGCCGCCACCCGGCCGCTGGCGGCGGGGGTCACCCCATAGACCCCGGAGTGGATCTTGCAGCCGGCCGGAATGCCGAGCACGTGGCACGCCTCCCCCACCGCCGCGCAGATGTCCCGCGCGGTGCCGTCACCGCCGGCAAACAGCAGCAGATCGACGCCCGCCTCGCGCATCCGTTCGGCGGCGATGCGGGTATCGGCCGCCGTGGTAGCTGCTGCCGCGGGCTGATGGACGATGCGGCAAGGCAGGCCGAGCTCGCCGGCAAGCTCGGCCCCCATCTCGCCCGCCACCGTCAGCAGCTCGAAGCGGTCTGCCAGTTCACACAGCGGCAACAGCGCCTGACGGGTCCGCTCGCGGGCCTTGGGGACGGCGCCACGGGCTAGCGCCTCGGCCACCATGCCGTCACTGCCCTTGAGGCCGACCGCGCCGCCGATGCCGGCGACCGGATTGATGATGAGTCCTAAACGAAACATATGTCCCTCCCGTTGGATGGCCGCCATTTTTATCTTTTCCTGCCACTGGGACAAGCCATAACCCCCTGCTAGAATGCGCGACTTCAACCCTCAACCAAAGTTCAACCAAGGTTCAATCATGCTGGAATGGATTGCAGACCCCTCCGCCTGGGTCGCGCTCGCCACCCTGACCCTGCTCGAGATCGTACTGGGCATCGACAACATCATCTTTATCTCCATCCTGGTCGGCCGCCTGCCGGAGGCACAGCGCCAGAAGGCGCGGATCCTGGGGCTGGGTCTCGCCATGGGCACCCGCATCCTGCTGCTGCTCTCCCTGGCCTGGGTGATGCGTCTCACCGAGCCGCTGTTCACCGTGCTGAGCGAGGCCATCTCGGGCCGCGATCTCATCCTGCTGTTGGGGGGTCTGTTCCTCATCGGCAAGAGTGCCCACGAGATCCACGCCACCCTGGAGGGGGCCGCCGAGCCGGAAGGCACAATCGCGGCAGCTTCCGGCTTCGTCAGCACCCTGATCCAGATCGCCATCCTCGACATCGTCTTCAGCCTGGATTCGGTCATCACCGCCGTGGGCATGGCGGATCACGTGCCGGTCATGGTGCTGGCCATCATGATCGCCGTCTTCATCATGATGTTCGCCGCCAAGGCCATCGGTGACTTCGTCGACAACCACCCCACCATCAAGATGCTGGCCCTCTCCTTCCTCACCCTGGTCGGTTTCGCGCTGATGGCCGAGGGGATGGATCTGCACATTCCGAAGGGCTACATCTACTTCGCCATGGCCTTCTCGCTGACGGTGGAGATGATCAACATCCGCCTGCGCAGTCACCACGACCGCGAAAAGCTCAAGCAGCAATAACTGCGAGCCACAAAAAAGAGCGCCATCAGGCGCTCTTTTTTTATCTACACAACCATGTCATTCATTGCTGATGACAATCGCCACGCGGCGGTTCTCGGCCCGACCGGCAGCCGTCTTGTTGTCGGCGATCGGATCGCGTTCACCACGGCCCCGAATGTCCAGGTTGGCCTGTGGCATACCCACCGATACCAGCACGTCGGCCACCGACTGCGCCCGCTTGTACGAGAGCTGATCGTTATAGTCCGCCGCCCCGTTGGAGTCGGTATGACCATCGATCCGCGCCCGGTTCAAGCCTACCTCCTGCAGGGTCTTGCCCAGTTTTTCCACCACCACACGGGTCTTGGAGGTCAGGGCACCGGCGTTGTTGGCAAACAGCACACGGTTGGAGAAGTCCAGAGTCCAACCCTCGTCGGTCAGGCGAAAGCCTTGCTCCTTGAGTACGGCGATCTGCTCTGCGGTCAGGCCGTGGGGGGCGCTTTGGCACCCCGCCAGCACGCTCAACAGCAGACCGATCAAGCCGGTTTTCATCAGGACATGGATCTTCATTGTTATTTTTCCTCAGCAGAGACATCGAATTCCAGCTGGTCATGGAGTGCAAGCTCCCGACGCAGCCGTTTGGCTTGGTACATGGCATGGTCCGCCTGCTGCAGCAGATCGGCGGCGGTCAGCCCCTGATCCGGATACAGCGCGATCCCGATGCTGACGGCAGCCAGCAGCTGGCTGCCATCCCCCAGTACCACGGGGTCTGCCATGGCCTGCTGGATGCGGGTAACCACATCTTCCGCCTCGCCCACCTGGGACAAGGGGGTCAGCAGGATGGCAAACTCGTCGCCCCCCAGACGGCATACCAGATCCATCGGCCGCAGCTGATGTTGTACCCGTCTGGCCAGGGCGATCAGCACGTCATCCCCGGCGGCATGGCCCAGGGTGTCGTTAATCTGCTTGAAGCGATCACAATCGAGGTAGAGCAGTGCAAAGCGCTCATCATGCAGCCGGCCGGTGGTCACCGCCTGATCCAGACGAGCCTCAAACAGAGCGCGATTGGGCAAACCGGTCAAGGCATCATGGGTGGCCTGGTGCAGCAGGCTGGCATTCTCCCGCCGCTGGTGAGCCTGCCAGGCCTCCAGTTCATCGAGCAGGGAGTTGAAATCTTGGCCGAGCGCGTGCAGCTCGGCGATGTTGGCCTCGGGCACCCGCATGGCGAGGATCCGCTGGCGGCTGACGCTGTGGGCCACCTGGGCCAGATCCTTGAGCGGCGCCGTGAGGGAGTTTTGCATCCTGCGCGCCACGTAAAGCGCCCCCAGGGTGCTGAGCACCAGGCAGAGCAGCATGGCCAGCAGGGTCTGCAACAGGAACAGCAGCAGGTATTGGCCGTGCCCCACCAGATGAATGCGGGCGATCTCCACCCCGCCCCGCAGCATGGGCTGATCCACCGG
The DNA here is from genome assembly GCF_033349375.1 of Aeromonas sp. CD. Classification (NCBI taxonomy): domain Bacteria; kingdom Pseudomonadati; phylum Pseudomonadota; class Gammaproteobacteria; order Aeromonadales; family Aeromonadaceae; genus Aeromonas; species Aeromonas sp. CD. The sequence goes on along the minus strand of NZ_CP137631.1, from coordinate 2,048,050 downwards.
CCCCGGCAGAATGAGCCGCGCTAAGTATTGCTCAAGACCGGACCAGGGGGTGCTCATGGCCCGGCTCCAGCTCGCCAGCAGCTGGCCGCTCGGCAGATAGATGCTGGCCCGCGCCACATCCTCGTGGGTGGTGATGGCCTGCAACGCCTCGCGGGCCGCCTCTTCGTCGTGGAACACCACGGCCGCTTCGCTGGTGTAGCTGATGGCCCGCGCCACCAGTTCCAGGTTGTGATCCGCATAGAGCCGCAGCGCCAGCAGGGCGATGCCGGTCAACAGCACACCGGCCATGCAGACCGCCGTCAGGGACGTCACCAGGTGGGTGCGTCCCAGACTCTGTCGCAAGGTGAGGCGCTGGTTGGGAGGGCGGAACAAGCCGATCATGAGCCCCCCTCATCGGCCTTGGCCAGCTTGAGCACGGCGGGATGCACCCGCACTCCGCTCCTGGCCAGGGCATCCAGATTGACCCGAAAACGGATCCGCTCCTTGCCGATCTGCAGGCAGAAGACGGAGTCGGCCACGCACTCGGTGCTGTGTTCGCTGATGCTGAGAATGGGGTAGCCGCGCAGCCGCTCGAACAACGGCAGCCGCCGCTCGGGGGACAATACCCCCAGATAGAGCACGTCACACTGGGGGCCGATCGCCTTGTCATCGACGTCGTAGCGATGGACGCTGACCGGCCGGCCGTTGGCCTGCTGCTTGATGGAGAAGAGTGCGGTGGCGTACTCCGTCGGTGCAGCAATGCACAAACGCAGCTCGCTCGGTTCGGTCGGCCAGCGGGTGTAGCTGAGAATGTCGAGCACGGTCTGGCGCACCTGCTCGGCTCGCAGCTCGGCCGAGGTCAGGGGGGGCGGCTCGGTGGAGAGGGCCAGCGTGCAGACTAGCGGCGCCAACCACGCCAGGATCCGGATCAGTGAAAAAGAGTGCATCGTGCCTGCGCTTAAGCCCACATCAGCACCCATGAAGGGCGGTTGCCCGCGAGGGGTGAGCCGGATGGAAATAGTATTGAACTTGTCAGCAGCATGACAAGGCGCAGCCGACAGAGCAAGGGGCTGACCGGGCCGGCATCACAATAATGACGAGGGCCCACCCGTGCGTGAGCCCTGCAATAAAGTGCATTCATGGGGTTACTTCTTGTTGATCCCGTATTCCCGCAACTTGTTGGCGATGGCGGTGTGCGACACGCCCAGCCGTTTGGCCAGCTGGCGGGTGGAGGGGAACGCCGGGTAGAGCCGCTCCAGCAGCCGACTCTCGAAGCGCTTCACCGCCTCGTCCAGTCCCCCTTCGAACCACTCGTCGATGAGCGGCATGGCGTCGGCCGCCACCGGCAGATCCACGTGCTCAGGGCCGATCTCGTCCCCTTCCAGCAATGTCATGGCGCGATAGAGGCAGTTGCGCAGCTGGCGCACGTTGCCCGGCCAGCGGTAAGCGGTCAGGTACTCGGCCATGTTGCGGGTAAAGCGCGGGCGCGGACGCTGCAGTTCGCTGGCAAAGCGGGAGACGAACTGCTGGGCCAGCGCCATGATGTCCGCCTTGCGTTCGCGCAGCGGCGGCAGCGCCAGGCTCAGCACGTTGAGGCGATAGTAGAGGTCTTCCCGGAACTTGCCCTCGTGCACCAGATCCAGCAGCTGTTTCTGGGTGGTGCAGATGAAGCGCACGTTGACCTTCACCTCCTGTTCGTCACCGACCCGGCGGAACACGCCATCCTGCAGCACCCGCAGGAACTTGGTCTGCAGATGGGGGGACATGTCGCCGATTTCGTCCAGCATCAGGGTGCCGCCGCTCGCCAGCTCCAGTACCCCGCGCTTGCCCTCGGTGTTGTTGCCAAAGGCACCGGGGGCATAACCGAACAGCTCGCTCTCGGCCACGTTGTCCGGCATGGCCGCACAGTTCAGCGCCATGAAGGGGTGGCTGGAGCGCAGGCTGGCACCGTGACAGGCGCGGGCCAGCAGCTCCTTGCCGGTGCCGGTCTCACCGACGATGAGCAGCGGCGCATCCTGCATCGCCAGCTTGCTCGCCTGGGCCAGCACCTGTTTCATCTTCTGGCTCTCGGCCTGCAGGTGTTCAAAGCCCCCCACTTCCACTGCGTGCAGCGCGCTGAAGTGCATGCCGACCCGACGGGCGGATTTGAGCACCACCACGGCGCCGGCCAGGGCCTGTCTGCCCTTCTCTTCGGCCACGAACAGCGGCATCAGATCCGCCAGATACTCTTCGCCATTGATGCTGAGCTTGCAGGTCTGCGGCCGGATCTCGCTCGCTTCCAGCCAGCGGCTGAAGGAGAAGCCCTTGACCAGGGAGCCGAGCGCCGCGCCGCGCACCTCCTCCACCGGCAGCGCGAGCGTGGTGAGGGCGGACTGGTTGGCCTGGGTCACCTTGCCCTTGGCATCGAGGGAGAAGACCAGATCCGGCAGCGCCTTGAGCAGCGCCTCAATCTCGTGATGTTCGCGCTCGGAGGGCATGTAGGGGATGGTCTTGACGTCATAGACCCCGGGAATGCGGCGGATCTCCGGCATCAGGTGCTGGAAATCACGAAACTCCAGCTCGGGAAAGTTGAGATAGATGATGCCTGAGGTATCGATTTCGATGCCGCGCAGATCGATGTTGTGCTCCACCAGACGGTCGAGCAGTTCCCGGGTCAGGCCCAGGCGGTCTTCACAGCTGACTTCAAGACGCATTCGGGACACACTTCCTAGCTAACTCTATGAATGACCGGATAATACAGACTCGATCCCGCCAGTGCGAGCGCCAGCCCATAAAAATGCGGGCCCGCCCCGTTTTCACCGGGCAGGCCCGCGTCATAAAGTGGCGTTTATTTGAGCAGCTGGTCGGTGCGTGCCGCCATGATGACGTCGTTACGATACAAGCCGCCTATCTTGCGGGTCCACCAGCTGACGGTCACCATATCGCCCACTCGGTGAGTGAGGGCGTCTTCACTTCAGCAGCTCATCCGTACGCGCCGCCATGATGAAGTCGTTGCGGTGCAAACCGCCTATCTTGTGGGTCCACCAGCTGACGGTCACCTTGCCCCATTCGGTCAGGATTGCCGGATGATGAAACTCCGCCTCTGCCAGTTCACCCAGCCGGTTGGTGAAGGCGAGCGCCTCCTTGAAGTTGCGAAAGGTGAATTCGCGCCGCAGCTGCAGCTCACCTTTCACCACCAGCGGCTGCCAGTCGGGGATGAGGTGCATCAGTTCGTTCAGCTCCTGCTCGCTCACCTTGGGGGCATCGGCGCGGCACGCTTCACACTGCTGGCTGGCCAGTTCGGACATGGGACTCTCCTTGTGTATCGATGAAAAGGGGATAATCAAACACCGGCGGGCGGCTCAGCTCGCCTGCTTGCCGCCGGCCGGTGCAAAGCGGGGGGGACGCAGCCCCAGACGGCGCGCCTCGGCCACCATGGCCATGATGTCCTGCTCCGCCAGACGATAGAGCTCGCCAAGCTCGGGCAGCACGAAATAGGTGGGCTGCATGATGTCGATGCGATACGGGGTGCGCAGCACCTCGATGGGATCAAAGGGTTGCAGCACGGGTTGGCCGCCAAGGGCATAGGCGGTCTCGCCGATGGAGGAGAGAATGCCGCCGCCATAGATGCGCAGCCCGTCCGCCGTGGCCAGCAGGCCAAACTCCACCGTGAACCAGTAGAGCCGTGCCAGAAAGACCCGCTCCTCCTTGCCGGCCCGCAGGCCAAGCTGGCCGTAGACATGGGTGAAGTGGGCAAAGGCGGGGTTGGTCAGCATGGCGCAGTGGCCGAAGATCTCGTGAAAGATGTCGGGCTCTTGCAGGTAGTCGAGCTCGTCCCGGCGGCGAATGAAGGTGGCCACCGGAAACTGGCGGTTGGCCAGCAGGGCAAAGAAGCGGTCAAAGGAGATAAGCGCCGGCACCGCCGCCACCGACCAGCCGGTGGCCGGTTGCAGCACGGCGTTGATCTGGGCCAGCTGGGGGATCCGATCCCGGGGCAGGTCGAGCCGCGCCAGCCCGGCCTGGTACTCGTCACAGGCCTTGCCCTCGAGCGCCGCCAGCTGGCGTGCGATCAGGATCTGCCAAGTGCCGTGCTCCTCGTCCGAGTAGTGGATCGTGCCCGCTTCATCCGGCTGGTGGGCGGTGTAGAGACTTGCCATGGGTGACTCCATCCTCTGGGTTGCGACCCGCCATCCGGGCGGTCAGGCGCCATTGCGCGATGGGATCACTGTAACGGTTTGCCCCCCAAAAAAGCAGCCGACCCAAGGGTCGGCTGCCGCTGACAATTGTAAATAATTTGTGACAACCACAATCGAGCCCTGGCCGGCCGTTCACCCCTTGTTGAGGTAGCCCGCCAGCTGACCGATCAGCCGCTTGCGCAGCTCGCCGAGCCTGGGTTTCTCGTCCGCGCACCAGGGCAGCGGGCGGCACGCCTCTATGGTGCGCAGGCCGAGGCGGGCGGTGAGCAGGCCGGCCCCTACCCCTTGGGCGGCGCGGGCGGAGAGCTTGGCGGTGAGCTCTGCCCCCAGCAAGTCCATCCCCACCTCGGTCACCAGCTCGGTGGCGCCGGCGTAGAGCATGTTGCGAAACACCTGACGAATCAGGCGAATGCGGCTCCAATAGCCGAGCTCAATGGCGTAGACGTCGGCGATATCCTCGATCATCCGCAGGTTGCGCCACAGCATCAGCATCATGTCGACGGTGGCGAGTGGGCTCAGCGCCACCAGCACGGCGGCCTCCCCCGACCATTTGGCCACCCGCGCCTGCGCCAGCTTGTCGCGCTCGCCGAGCACCAGCTGGCTGTAGAGGGTCAGCACTTCTCGATCGCTGTGGCTCTCGTCGAGCTGGGCCAGCCAGGTCTGATACCCTTCGCGCCCCTTGTCACCGCTACGCTCGGCCAGCCCTTCGCAGAACGCCTGGCCCTGGCCGACCCCCTGATGGGCCAGCAGATCTTCGGCCCGCGAGCGCACATCCTGGCGCCGTTTGAGGGTGCGCAGCCGCAGCCACTCGCGCCCCACCACGCCGGCGGTGCCCGCCGCCACCAGCGCCGAGGCCGCCAGCCAGGCGCCGCCCCAGAGCGGGGTGGTAAGAAATTGATCGTAAAGGAAGGCGCCGTACTGGCCCAGCGAGAGCACACCAACCGCTCCCAGCCCCCAAGCCAGCAGCCGATGACGGCGACGCTGCTTGATGACCAGGGCGCTCTCCACCTCGGTGAGATCTTCCAGCTCATCGAGGCGCTCGAAGCTCGCCTCCTCCAGTCGCTGGGCCGGCGCCGGCGCTCGCTCCTTCTCGGCTGCCGTCAACGCGGGCTCCAGGATCACCTTGCCCTGCAGCGGTGGCCGCTCTTTTATCTGATCGTTCATCGCCTTGTTCTCCTGAAAACGGTCTCCCGGGTACGGCGCAGGCAACAAACCCGTGCCGCACACCGGTTATTCGAGGTGATCCCCGAGCAGAAACTCCAGCGCCGCATCGAGCCGGATATGGGGCAGCGCCTGATGGGCGCTCATGGGCAGCGGGCGAAACGCCTGAAAATCAAAGCCCTGATTGTTCCACCACTGGGCTGGCGGAATATGGGACGGCACCTCGCCCGGAAACAGCAGCAGCGATTCACCGCTCAGGCTGGTGCCACGGATGGCGGGGAACTCGCGGCCATCGGCCACCCCCTTGCCCACCTCGGTCGCCTTGATGGCGGCCAGCGCCAGACACTCGGTGGCAATCCCCTCAAAACGGGCCTGACCGCGGCCGCTGCGCACCAGATGCTGCAGCAGGGAAACCATGGGGCCGTGCTGCTCCGGGGTGACGTGATCGGCCTTGCTCGCCACAAACAGCAGCTTGTCGATACGGGGCGAGAAGAGCCGGCGCCACCAGTTGCTCTTGCCGTAGGCAAAGCTCTCCATGATGCGGGCGATGGCCTGCTGCATGTCGCCAAAGCTGGCCGCCCCGGCGTTGAGCGGCTGCAGGCAATCCACCAGCACGATCTGGCGATCGAAACCGGCAAAGTGCTGCTCATAAAAACCCTGCACCAGGTGCTGCTTGTACTGCTCGAAGCGCTGCTTGAGGGTGGCGTAGAGGGTGCCTTCGGCGGGCTCGCCAACAGGCATATCCCACACCCAGGGTACGAACTGCAACATGGGGGCACCGGCATACTCCCCCGGCAGCACGAAGCGGCCGGGCTGGATCAGATGCAATCCCAACTCTTGTTTGCAGGCATGCAGGTAGTCGGTGTAGCGCTCGGCGAGCTGGGCCACCGGCCGCTCCTCGAAGCCCTGATCGGCCTGCCATCCGGGCGCCAGCCAGCCGGCGGCAAGGGCCTGCAGCTCGGGGCGGCGCAGCTGCTCGCGCACCTGCTCGCTCCACTGCTCGTAGCTCATCTCCAGCAGCGGCAAGTCGAGCAGCCACTCCCCGGGGTAGTCCACCAGATCCACGTAGAGGGTGGAGATCTCCCCCAGGTGCTTGCGCAGCGGATGGCGGGTGCGATAGCGAATTTCGAGGCGCACCTCGGCCACCCCGCGAGTGGGCTCGGGCCAGGCCGGCGGATCGCCAAACAGGGCATCGAGGCCGCGCTCGTAGGCAAAGGTGGGAATGTGGGCATTTTGCTGGGGCACCCGGCGGGCACCGAGGATGCGCCCTTGGCGCAGGGCATCCCACAGGGGCAGGCGGCCGTCGATGGCCGCGTGTTCCAGCTGGTTGACCAGCGCCGTGATGAAGGCCGTCTTGCCGCTGCGAGAGAGGCCGGTGACCGCCAGCCGGATGTGGCGATCCCGTACCCGGTTGACCACGTCGCTTGCCTTGTGCTGCAGGCGATTGAACTGCTGTTCCAGTTTATTGAGTATCAAGGCTTGTCCTGTTCTCCCGTCCATCCAGAGCGAAGGGGGGATGGCCGCTGCCACCCCCGCGCCATGGCCCCCTGGCGCGGTGCCCGCCATCAAAGGCCAGCCCGCGCCGGCGGGGCCATCGCGCCGCTCAGGGTTACAAGTTGCGAAACTCCCGCTGCAGGGTAAATTCCTTGGAGGTCACCAGCTTCTCGATGCGCTGCAATCTGGGCTCCAGCCCATCCAGCTCCTGGCCGATGCGGGCAAGGGCCTGATGAGGCGTGACGCCCGCCTGCCAGCTGCGCGCCTTCATCCGCACCTCGGCAAAGTCGGCATCCTCCTGGGCGTAGAGGGTGACTGGCTTCTTGTCGAGCAGAAACCAGGCGGCGACGTAGGCGGTGAAGGTGATGAAGCCGGCGAAGATGAGGCCGCTGATGGCAAGCAGCCGCACAATCCAAGTCTCCACCCCGAAGTACTCTGCCAGACCGGCACAGACCCCGGCTATCTTGCCGCGCTGGGGGTCACGATAGAGGTTGCGCCCTTCACGACTGATGCTGCTCATACCTTGTTCCTCCAGCCCGGCACTTCCGCATCCAGAATCGACTCCAGGGCGCCCACCCGCTCCTGCATCTTCTCGGCACGCACCAGCAGCCCCTGCAGCTGTTCACGCTCGCCATCGGCAAGACCGGCGCCAATGCGTCCCTTCGCGCGGTAGTGCAGCACCAGCCAGATGGGGGCCACCACCACCATGAAGACCACCATGGGAACCATCAATACACCCAGCAGATCTTCCATCTGTTACTCCCCCAGTTTCGGCGTGGTATCGCCTTGGCCCAGCTTCTGGCGCATGGCCTCGAGCTCTTTGCTGATCTGATCGTCGGCTTCCAGTTCGGCAAACTGCTGGGCCAGCGCCTTGTCGGACTGTCCCAGATCGGCGCGGGCCTCCATCTCGTCGATGCGACGCTCCATGCGCTCGAACTTGCTCACCACCGCCTGGCTGTCGCCACGGGCGACCTGGCTCTGCACGTTGAGACGGCTGCTGGCCGCTTCGCTGCGAATGGCCATCGCCTTCTGGCGAGCACGGGCGTCTTCCAGTTTGGCTTCCAGCTGACGGATCTCCTCCCCCAGCTTGGCGATACCGCTGTCCACCGCCTGCTGCTCACGCTCGAGGCCGTCGGCCAGCTCGGCCTGCTTTTTCTTCTCGATAAGGGCGGCGCGGGCCAAGTCTTCCCGTCCCTTGCTCAGGGCCAGCTCGGCCTTGCCCTGCCACTCGGCGACCCGCTCCTGATGGCGGCTGACCTGGCGGCCAATCTCTTTCTGGTTAGCGAGGAAGCGGGCCAGATTGGAGCGCTCCTTCACCAGCTCGTCTTCCATCTCCTGGATGATCAGGCGCACCATCTTCTGGGGATCTTCTGCCTTGTCGAGCAGGGCCGTCAGGTTGGAATTGATGATGTCGGCCAGGCGGGAAAAAATACTCATGATTGTACTCCTGTGGTTGGCATACGTTGTTTCTCCATTGACAATGGCAACTTGTGTGCCAATCTGGAACAGAATTTAACTTGTTGATTTATATGGGGCAGATAAGTCTAGTTTCAAGATGCATCACACAAGTAATGATTAGAATCACCAACTTTTGGTAAGATTGACCAGCTTTCAACGATTCACGGGGATGACTATGACCACGGCCACGGAAAGCCTGTTGGGAGAATCCAACGCATTTCTCGAGATCATTGAGCAGGCCTCCCGCCTGGCGCCGCTGCGCAAGCCCGTGCTGATCATCGGCGAACGGGGGACCGGCAAGGAGCTCATCGCCCACCGCCTACATTATCTCTCGGCGCGCTGGGATCAAAGCTTTGTCACCGTCAACTGTGCCACCTTGAGCGAGAGTCTGCTGGAGACCGAGCTGTTCGGCCACGAGGCGGGCTCTTTCACCGGCGCCGCCAAGCGCCACCAGGGCCGCTTCGAACGAGCCGACGGCGGCACCCTCTTCCTTGACGAGCTGGCCACCACCAGTGCGCGGGTGCAGGAAAAACTGCTGCGGGTCATCGAGTACGGCGAGTTCGAGCGGGTGGGCGGCGCCAAGGCTCTCAAGGTAGATGTGCGGCTGGTGTGCGCCACCAACGAGGATCTGCCGGCGCTAGCCGACAAGGGGCAGTTTCGCCACGACCTGCTCGACCGGCTCGCCTTCGACGTCATCACCCTGCCCCCCCTGCGGGAGCGGCGCGAAGATATTCTGATGCTGGCGGAGCACTTCGCCCACGGCATGACCCGGGAGCTCGGCTATCCGCTGTTTGCCGGTTTCTCGCGCAAGGCGACCCAGTTGCTGCTGGATTACCCCTGGCCCGGCAACGTGCGGGAGCTGAAAAACGTGGTGGAGCGCAGCATCTACCGCCAGGGCAACCCCCAGTTGCCGCTGGCCGAGCTGGTGCTCAACCCGTTCGATTCCCCCTGGCGCCCCCGGGCCCAGGCGACGGTCACGCCCCCCCTCCAGCTGGAGCAGGCGCCGGCGGTGGCACCGGACTCCCCCGCCCTGCCGCTGGATCTCAAACAGGCGGTGACGGGCTACGAGATTAATTTACTCAAGCAAGCGCTGCAGCAATCCCAGTATAATCAGCGCAAAGCCGCCCAACTGCTGGCCCTGAGCTATCACCAGTTCCGCGGCATGCTGCGCAAATACCAGCTGCTGGACAGTGACAACGATGCGGATTAATCACCCGGGCAGCCTGCCCCAGAGCGGCACCCACCCCTTGCCGGCCCCGTCGCCGGCAACTTCGTATAAAAACATGGTTCGACAATGAGAATGCTCAAACCCTTGCTGCTTGGAATGCTGGTGCTGCTCACCGGTTGTCAGAAACAAGACGACGCGTCCAGGACGGGACTCATCTATTGTGCCGAAGGCTCCCCCCAGACCTTCAATCCCCAGGTCTCCAATTCCGGGGTGACCCTGGATGCCAGCTCGCGCCCGCTCTACGACCGTCTGCTGGAGGTGAATCCCAACACCCTGGCGCTGGAGGGAGGGCTTGCCACCCGTTGGAGCACCAGCGAAGACGGCCTCTTCTATACCCTGACCCTGCGCAAGGGAGTCACCTTTCACCACACGCCCTGGTTCAACCCCTCTCGTCCCCTCAACGCCGACGACGTGGTGTTCACCTGGCAGCGGCTGCTCGACAAGCAGCACCCTTATCACGACATCTCCGGTGGCGAATACCCCTACTTCTACAGCCTGGGGCTGGATCAGCTGATCAAGCGGGTCTACAAGAAGGGCACCGATCAGGTGGTATTCGAGCTGAACCGGCCGGATGCCTCCTTCCTCGCCACCCTGGCCAGCGACTACGCCATCGTGCTCTCCGCCGAATATGCCGGGCAGCTGCAAAAGGCCGGTACCCCGGGGCTCATCGACAGCCGCCCGGTGGGCACCGGGCCGTTCAGCTTCAAGGAGTATCGCCACAACGAATACGTGCGCTACCTGCGCCACCCCGGTTACTGGGGCGGCGAGGCCAAGATTGAACAGCTCATCTACGACATCACCCCCAAATCGTCCAAGCGGCTGGCCAAGCTGCTGACCGGCGAGTGCGACGTGATGAGCACCCCCTCCGCCAGCCAGCTGTCGGTGATCGACCAGGATCCCGACCTCAGCCTGGCGGTACAGTCCGGCATGAACGTCGCCTTCCTCGCCCTCAATACCCGCAAGGCGCCGTTCAACAAGGTGCAGGTACGCCAGGCCATCGCCAGCGCCATCAACATCGACAACCTGCTGCAGGCGGTCTATTTCGAGACGGGCCAGCCCGCCAACAGCCTGCTGCCGCCGCTCTCCTGGGGTTACAACCCCTCCCTGCCGATGCGCCAGCCGGACCTCAAGCGGGCGCGCCAGCTGCTCAAGGAGGCAGGGCTGGAGCAAGGGTTCGAGATGCAGGTGCTGGTGCAGCCGGGCTCCCGTGCCTACAACCCGGATGCCCTCAAAACCGCCCAGCTGATGCGAAGCGATCTGGCCAAGATCGGCATCAAGCTCAAAATCGTGCAGCAGGAGTGGCCGGTCATCGAGGCCCGCCTCGCCCAGGGCCAGTACGACAGTCTGCTCAGCGGCTGGATTGCCGACAACGCCGACCCGGACAACTTCTTTCGCCAGCTGCTGAGCTGCGCCGCCGTCGAGCGCGGCAACAACTACAGCCGCTGGTGCAGCCCGGCGTTTGATCAGCTGCTGGACGACGCGGTGACCACGCCCCAGCTGGCATTCAGGCTGCGCAACTATTACTACGCCCAGACCCTGCTCAATGAGCAGATGCCGCTGATCCCGCTGGCCCATGCCCTGCGCACCCAGGTCAGCCGCAGCGACATCGAGGGGCTCTCCCTGATGCCCTTTGGCGGCACCGTCTTCAACCAGGCCTATCGGGAGTAAGCATGTTTCTCTATATCCTGCGTCGCATCAATCTGCTGCTCATCACCCTGCTGGCGCTGACCTTCGTCGCCTACCTGCTGGACGTGCGCCTCATCGGCCAGCAGGCCAGCTTCTGGAGCGGCTACCCCGACTTCCTGCGTCGCATTCTGGACGGGGATCTGGGGCTCTCCAGCGTCTCCGGCCTGCCGGTATTGGACGAGATCCGTCACTACTTCCCCGCCACCCTGATCCTCTGCGTGGCGGCTTTCGCCATCTCGCTGCTGGTGGGCATTCCGCTCGGCACCCTGGCGGCCCTCTCCCAGGGCAAGCCGCTCGATCTCACCATCATGACCGCCGGCCTCATCGGCTACGCGGTGCCGGTGTTCTGGCTGGCACTGCTGGTGGTGATGTTCTTCTCGCTGGATCTGGGCTGGCTGCCCGCCTCCGGCCAGATCAGCCTGCTCTATGACGTGCCCTCCATCACCGGCATCGCCCTCATCGACGTGCTGATGAGTCACGAGCCCTGGCGCCAGGCCGCCCTGCACGACGCCCTGCGCCACCTGATCCTGCCCTCGCTGGTGCTGGCGGTGGTGCCCACCACCGAGGTGATCCGCCACGTGCGCAGCTCCCTCATCGACGTGATGAAGCAGAACTACATCAAGGCAGCGGCCAGCCGCGGCCTCTCCCGTCGCCAGATCGTCTGGCGTCACGGCCTCAAGAACGCCCTGCCGCCGGTGCTGCCGCTGCTGGGCCTGCAGCTGGGCAGCGTGCTCACCTCCGCCATGATCACCGAGGTGGTGTTCGAGTGGCACGGCATCGGCCGCTGGCTCATCAACAGCATCGCCCTGCAGGATTACGCCGCCATCCGCGGTGCCACCCTGGTGGTGGCCAGCTTCGTCATCTTCATCAGCGTCAGCACCGAGCTGCTCACCACCATTATCTACCCGGCGCGGCGCAAAGAACTCTATGCAAAACAAGACTGAACGTGCTCATGGCATGACCCGGAGCCAGGAATCCTATGCAAGACAAGACTAGCCTCTACCCCGAGCTCAAGATCCTCTCGCCGCTGGAGCAGACCTGGGCCTCCTATCGCCGCAATCCGCTGGCGATGGCAGGGCTCTGGTGCTTCGTGATCCTGCTGCTCATCACCCTGTTCGGCCCGCTGGTGGTGCCCTACGGCATCGACGAGCAGCACAGCGCCCGCTTGCTGCTGGCCCCCTCCTGGGCCAACAGCGGCAACATCGATTATTTCCTCGGTACCGACGATCTGGGCCGCGACATCCTCTCCCGGCTGGTGGTGGGCGCCAGGTTCACCTTTGGCAACGCCCTGCTGGTGGTGGTGATCGCCATGGTGGCGGGTACCGCCATCGGCATCCTCGGCGGCATGAGCAAGGGGCTCAAGTCGAGCGTGCTGCACCACCTGCTCGATACCCTGCTCTCCATCCCCTCCCTGCTGCTGGCCATCATCATGGTGGCTATCCTGGGGCCGGGTCTGTTCAACACCCTGATCGCCATCACCCTGGCGCTGATCCCTCCCTTCATCCGGGCCACCTACAACGCGGTCCACACCGAGATGCAGAAGGAGTACATCATCGCCAGCCGGCTCGACGGCTCACCCCCCTTGCGGATCATGCGGCTGGCCATTTTGCCAAACATCGTCGAAACCCTGGTGGCCCAGACCACCCGCACCCTGTCGGCAGCCATCCTCGACATCTCGGCGGTGGGCTTTCTCGGCCTCGGCGCCCAGTCACCACAACCGGAATGGGGCGCCATGCTGGCCGACTCGAGCGATCTCATCTATCTCGCCCCCTGGACCGTGACCCTGCCGGGCATGGCCATCCTGTTCAGCGTGCTGGTCACCAATCTGGTGGGTGAAGGCATTCGCGAAGCACTCAAAGAAGGGAATGACTGATGCAATGCTCTGTGCCCAAGATAGGCATGCTCACCCTTGTCCCCCGCCAATTCCTGTACTGCGTGCAGGTCAACCCATCGCTGGTTGGCGAAGGCATTCGCGAAGCACTCAAAGAGGGGAACGACTGATGCCTCTGCTCGACATACGCAACCTCACCATCGAGATCGACACCCCGCAGGGCAAGGTCAAGGCGGTAGACAAGGTGAGCCTGACCCTGGCCGAGGGGGAGATCCGCGGCCTGGTGGGCGAATCCGGCTCCGGCAAGAGCCTGGTGGCCAAGGTGATCGTCGGCATCCAGAAGGACAACTGGACTGTGCGCGCCGACCGAATGCGCTTCAACGACATGGACTTGCTGACCATGGCGCCCCGCGAGCGGCGCCGCATCATGGGCCGCGAGATCGCCATGATCTTCCAGGACCCCATCAGCTGTCTCGACCCCTCCGAGGAGATCGGCACCCAGCTGGAAGAGGCGATCCCGACCGACTCCTTCGAGGGGCAGTTCTGGCAGCGCTTCCAGTGGCGCAAGAAGAAGGCCATCGCCTTGCTGCACCGGGTCGGCGTCAAGGATCACCGCAAGGTGATGCGAGCCTACCCTCACGAGCTGTCGGACGGCATGTGCCAGAAGGTGATGATCGCCATGGCCATCGCCAACCAGCCGCGCCTGCTGGTGGCGGACGAGCCTACCAGTGCCATGGAGTCCACCACCCATTCGCAGATCCTGCGGCTGCTCGACAAGATGAACAAGCTGGGCAACACCACCATCCTCATCATCAGCAACGACATCGCCGCCATCGCCAACCTGACCGACACCATCAACGTGATGTATTGCGGCCAGATGGTGGAGGTGGGCACCCGGGAGCAGATCCTGGAGACGCCACACCACCCCTATACCGATGCGCTGCTCAAGTCGATCCCCGACTTTGACAAGCTGGTGCGCCACAAGTCGCGCCTCGAAACCCTGCCCGGCGTCATTCCGCCGCTGCAGCACCTGCCCATCGGTTGCCGGCTCGGCCCCCGCTGCCCTTATGCCCAGAAGCAGTGCGTGCAGACCCCGCTGATGAGCAAGATCAAGGGGCACCAGTTCAGCTGCCACTTCCCGTTGAACATGGAAGAGCCCAAAAAGTGAATTCAATCCCGTATCAGAGCGTGGCAGCATGCCCTCTCACCAAGGAGCCAGGACAGTGATCGAACCCTCCCTGTTGCAGGTCAGGGGCCTGTGCAAGACCTATCAGAACCGCACCGGCCTGTTTCGACGCCGGGCGGTGGAAGCCATCAAGCCGCTCTCCTTTGATCTCGAGGTGGGCCAGACCCTGGCCATCGTTGGCGAGGCCGGCTCCGGCAAGAGCACCCTGGCTCGCATTCTGGCGGGCATGATAGAGCCGAGCGGTGGCGAGATCGCCATCGAGGGGCAGCCGATGATCCACGGTGACTATCAGACCCGCTGCAAGCTGCTGCGGATGATCTTCCAGGACCCCAACTCCTCCCTCAACCGCAAGATCCGGGTCGGCCAGATCCTGGAGACGCCGCTGCGCCTCAACACCGAGATGACCGAGGAGGAGCGCCGCGACAAGGTGGTGCAGACCCTGCGCATGGTGGGCATGCTGGCGGACCACGCCCTCTTCTATCCGCAGATGCTCTCCGCCGGTCAGCAGCAGCGAGTGGCGCTGGCCCGGGCGCTGATCCTCAACCCCAAGATCGTGGTGGCCGACGAGGCGCTCTCTACCCTGGATATCTCGGTGCGCTCGCAGATCATCAACCTGCTGCTGGAGATGCAGGAGACCATGGGGCTGAGCTATGTGCTGGTGGCCAACGATCTGGGGGTGGTGAGCCACATCAGCGACGAGGTGCTGGTGATGCACGAAGGGCGGGTGGTGGAGCGCGGCAAGACCCTCAAGGTGTTCGCCGATCCCCAGCACGAGGTGACCCGGCGCCTCATTCAGAACTACAACAACGAATACCGCCGCTGATCCGCGCCCGGCGGCTCGCCGCCGGCCCTTGCCCGCCGTTGTCGCGCCTGAAAAAGAGACAAAAAAATCCCGGCTCAGGGGCCGGGAATTGCGCTCAAAAATGAATGCGTCGCTCGTAGTAGGAACGCTGCAATGGTAGGCAGCGCCCTGCCCGTCAACAACTGTCAGATCTGACAGGAAGACCGCTATGGAACCGGAACTGCGGATCCGGCGAGCGGATCAGCTCCGCCTCCACCTGGCCGAAGAAGGCCACCCGTTCACTGATGTCCTCCCCCGCATATTGCTCGGCCAGTGCCAGATAGTCCTGGTAGTGGCGCGCCTCGGAGCGCAGCAGGGAGACGTAGAAACGGCCCAGCTCCTCGTCCAGATGGGGCGCCAGCTTGGCAAACCGCTCGCAGGAGCGCGCCTCGATATAGGCGCCGATGATCAGCTTGTCGACGATGGTGGCGGGCTCGTGGGTACGCACATGCTGCATCAGGTTGCGGGCATAGCGGGAGGCGGTCACCGGGCCGTAAGGAATGTCGCGGGCCTGCATGATCTCCAGCACCTGCTCGAAGTGGTGCAGCTCCTCCTGAATGAGCCGCACCATGGGAAACAGCAGCGGATTGCGGGAGAGCTCCTCGAACACGGTGCGATCAGACTCCCCCATGCTGCGCTTGCCCAGGATCTCGGCTTTCTCCGGAATCGCGTCCAGCTCCCGATAGAACTCCAGCTTGGGCAACAGATGACGCTTGCCCTTGGGCAGGCAGTAGCGGCGCACCAGGCTGTGGGCGGTGAGCGCGGCCTTGTTCTCGCAGTTGGCGTGATCGATGAGCAGGGTCGGCAACCAGGCGGGATCCCGCGCCATCTCGATCCACGCATCCGGGGTCTCGCAGTGCAAAAACTGGCGCACGGGGGCTAGCAGGTCATCCATCTGAATTCTCGTCTGTTCGGGTTGATACGGCGGCGGCCCATGCTAGCGGATCCCGCCGCCACTGCCCATAGCTGCGGATACAAACGCTGCTTTTTCAAGCAGATGCGAGCCCTTTTCAGCGAGCGGAAACAACAATGGGGGCCAAGGCCCCCATCTCGTTGCAACACGTCAGCGTGGAAAACGTTTAACTTCCTTCGTTAAAAATTTCCAGGTTGCTGGTACCTTCCTGCCACTCGCGCACCGCCTTGTTGTCATCGCTGCGCATGGCGTTGAGGTGGTCGAGGTAGGATTGATCCACGTCGGAGGTGACGTAGTGACCGTTGAACACCGAGGTCTCGAAGTGGCGCAGCTCGGGGTTGATCTCCCGCACCGCCGCTTCCAGATCTTCCAGATCCTGGAAAATGAGGCCGTCGGCGCCAATCAGCTTGCACACCTCTTCCACTTCCCGGCCATGGGCGATCAGCTCGTTGGCGGTGGGCATGTCGATGCCGTAGACGTTGGGGAAGCGAATTTCCGGCGCCGCCGAGGCAAAGTAGACCTTGGCTGCCCCCGCTTCACGGGCCATCTGGATGATCTGCTCGGAAGTGGTCCCGCGCACGATTGAGTCGTCCACCAGCAACACCTTCTTGCCCTTGAACTCGGAGCTGATGGCATTGAGCTTGCGGCGCACCGACTTCTTGCGCTGGGTCTGGCCCGGCATGATGAAGGTACGGCCGATGTAACGGTTCTTCACGAAGCCCTGCCGGTACGGCAGATCCAGGGTGTGGGCGATCTCCAGCGCCACGTCGCAGGAGGTCTCGGGGATGGGGATGACCACGTCCACGTCGAGATCTTCCCACTCGCGGGCAATCTTCTGACCCAGCTTGCGACCCATGTTGAGGCGGGCGGCATAGACCGACACCTTGTCGATACAGGAGTCAGGACGAGCGAAGTAGACGTATTCGAAGATACAGGAGCTCATCTGCGGGTTCTCCGCACACTGCTCGGAGAAGAGCTGGCCCTGCTCGGTGATGTAGATGGCCTCCCCCGGCGCGACGTCGCGCACCGTCTCGAAACCGATGGCGTCAAGCGCCACGCTCTCGGAGGCGAGCATGTACTCCACCTGCCCCTGCTCGTCGACCCGGCGGCCCAGGATCAGCGGGCGAATGCCGTTGGGGTCGCGAAAACCGATGAGACCGTGGCCGATCACCAGGGAGACCACGGCATAGGCGCCGCGGATCTGCTGGTGCACCTTGCGTACCGCCGAGAAGATGTCTTCCGGGCGCAGCGCCATCTTGTCGCAGAGATCCAGCTCGTGCGCCAGCACGTTCAGCAGCACCTCGGAGTCCGAGGTGGTGTTGATGTGGCGACGGGCCACCTTGAACTGCTGCTCCTTGAGCTCCTTGGCGTTGGTGAGGTTGCCGTTGTGGGCCAGCACCATGCCGTAGGGGGAGTTCACGTAAAAAGGTTGGGCTTCAGCGGCACTGGAGCTGCCTGCGGTGGGATATCTGACATGTCCTATGCCGATATGCCCTTTCAAGCGCTGCATGTGACGCACTTCAAACACGTCCTTCACCAGGCCGTTGGCCTTGCGTTGCCGGAAGTTTCCACTGTCAATGGTCACGATCCCGGCGGCATCCTGTCCCCTGTGCTGCAACACCGTCAAGGCGTCGTAGAGGGCCTGATTGACGGGGGTGGTGCCAACTATACCGACAATACCACACATGTCTTTGCTACCTCGAAGTCACTATACCTGTTTAAGAAAACTCGATGAGTTCAGCATGAACCCGAAAAACCACTGGATGACCGGCTTGAACTCGGGCACCAGCTTGGACGCCGTCCACCAGTCACTCTGGGAGAGGTTGGTGAAGGTATCCATGAAAAAAAGCAGGGCACTGACGATCAGTACCCCGCGAATAGCGCCAAAACAGATGCCAAGCACCCGATCGGTGCCGGACAGCCCCGTCTTGTCCACCAGCAGCCCCACCACGTAGTTCACCACGCTGCCGAGGATCAGGGTCGCCACGAACAGGGCGGCGATGGCCAGGCCGTTGCGCACCAGCGGGTCGCTGAACGAGGTGAAGTAGATGGCGAGATCCGAATAGAAATGGCTGGCGATGAAGAAGGCGACGAACCAGGTGACAAGGGACATGGCCTCCTTGACGAAGCCGCGCACCAGGCTGATGAGAGCAGAGAAACCGACGATGCCGATGATGGCGTAATCAATCCAGACCATAGAAAAAGATGTCCTGCGAAATTGCGGCGCAGTCTAACAAAAACGATTGCGCAATGCTTGATAAAAATGTGTTAACGGTTCAAACAGGCGGCGAACCAGCGCATTCACGGCCCATTGAAACGGTTGACCGACGCCAGAATGCACAACGCCATGGCATGCCATGGCGTTGTCGTCTGCAATGAACGCTTACCCGATGTGGGTCAGGCCACCCATGTAGGATTGCAGCGCCGCCGGGATGGCGATGCGGCCGTCTTCCTGCTGGTAGTTCTCGATCACCGCCACCAGGGTGCGACCCACTGCCAGACCGGAGCCATTCAGGGTGTGCAGCAGCTGCGGCTTGCCATCGATGCGCACGCGAGCCTGCATGCGGCGCGCCTGGAAGTCGGTGCAGTTGGAGACGGAGGAGATCTCGCGGTAGGTGTTCTGGGCCGGCAGCCACACTTCCAGATCGTAGGTCTTGGCGGCGCAGAAGCCCATGTCACCGGTGGAGAGCGCCATCACGCGATACGGCAGCTCCAGCAGTTGCAGCACCTTCTCGGCGTGACCCGCCATCTCTTCCAGCGCTTCCCAGGATTTCTCCGGGTGCACCAGCTGGACCATCTCGACCTTGTCGAACTGGTGCATGCGGATGAGGCCACGGGTGTCACGACCGTAGGAGCCGGCTTCGGAACGGAAGCAGGGGCTGTGGGCGGTCATCTTGATGGGCAGTTCCTGCTCGTCGAAGATCTCGTCGCGGGCCATGTTGGTGAGCGGCACTTCGGAGGTCGGGATCAGGGAGAACTTGCGTACCTTGCCCTCTTCTTCCCCTTCGCCGTCGATGCCGGTATTGAACAGGTCCTGGGAGAACTTCGGCAGCTGGCCGGTACCGTACAGGCTGTCCGGGTTGACCAGATAGGGCACGTAGCACTCGGTGTAACCGTGCTGCAGGGTGTGCAGGTCCAGCATGAACTGGGCCAGGGCACGGTGCAGACGGGCAATCTGGCCCTTCATCACCACGAAGCGGGAGCCGGAGAGCTTGACGCCGTTCTTGAAGTCAACGCCCTTGGCCGCTTCACCCAGATCGATGTGATCGCGCACCGGGAAGCTGAACTCGCGCGGGGTGCCCCAGCGGCGCACTTCCACGTTGTCGTTCTCGTCACGACCGACCGGGGTGGTGTCGCTCGGCAGGTTGGGGATGGCGTCCGCGATGACCTTCAGCTCGGCCAGCAAGGCATCCAGCTCGACCTTGCTGGCCTCGAGCTCTTCGTTGATCTTGGTGACCTCGGCCTTGAGCGGGGCAACATCTTCGCCGCGACGGGCAGCCTCACCGATGGATTTGGAGCGGGCGTTGCGCTCGGCCTGCAGCTCCTGAGTACGGGACTGCAGATCCTTGCGTTTCTCTTCCAGAGCATTGACAGCCGCTACGTCCAGAACGTAGCCACGTGTCGCCAGACGAGCGGCAGCTTCGGCGATATCGCTGCGCAGATATTTGGGATCCAGCATGGTTTACCTACTTTTTTAAAATGGGATCTGGGCCTGAGTCATCATGACGGGCTGGAAAACAGATCCGGAAGTTAACATCGGTTGGCGCACCCCTGTCGTCTTTCAGAATCGGGCCTATGGTGAGCAGGCCTTCGAAATCAAGAAGATGGCACCAGGCCAAGACAAGCGGGGTCAGAGGGCCAGTGTATCAGACCGCCCCCCCGCCCGAACAGGGACTATTGCGCCCGTTTTGCCCTGTTTTCCGGGGGATGACGACCTGGATCAAATCAGCTGACCAATTAACGCGCAACCCGGCAACACAGACCCGGGAGAGGCTCGCTACCAGCCACCATTGCATCACTATTTGTCCCGTTGCCGCGGGCTCTGCCGATCCAGCTCATGCAGATAGTCGAGCTTCTGGCCAATCTGCTTCTCAAGACCGCGATCGGTGGGCTGATAGTACTGCTTGCCGGCCAGCTCGGGCGGGAAGTACTGCTCGCCGGCGGCATAGGCACCTGGCTCGTCGTGGGCGTAACGGTACTCGGCGCCATAGCCCAGCTCGCTCATCAGCTTGGTCGGTGCGTTGCGCAGGTGCGGCGGCACCTCGAAGTCCGGCAGGTTCTTGGCATCGTGAAGCGCCGCCTTCCAGGCGGTGTAGACCGCATTGCTCTTGGGCGCGCAGGCGAGATAGACGATCGCCTGGGCGATGGCCCGCTCCCCTTCCGCCGGTCCGATGCGGTGGAAACAATCCCAGGCCGAGAGCGCCACCTGCATGGCACGGGGGTCAGCATTGCCCACATCCTCGGAGGCAATCGCCAGCAGCCGGCGCGCAATATAGAGCGGATCGCAACCGGCGCTCACCATGCGGGCATACCAGTAGAGCGCCGCATCCGGCGCCGAGCCACGAATGGACTTGTGCACCGCCGAGATGAGGTCGTAGAAGTGATCGCCCCCCTTGTCGAAGCGCGCCACGTGCTCCCCCACCACGGCGGCCAGCAGGGTGCTGTCGATAAGCTTCTGGCCGCTGCCGTCGGGCTCGGCCATGTCGGCCAGCAGCTCCAGGTAGTTGAGAGACTTGCGCCCATCCCCATCCACCGCCTTGGCCAGCGCTTCCTTCACCCCGGGGGCGAAGGTCAGCGCCGGATCATTGAGCCCGCGAGCGTCCTGCATCGCCTGATCGATCAGGGTGAGGATGTCCTCCTCCTCCAGTCGCTTGAGCAGATAGACCCTGGCTCGGGAGAGCAGCGCGTTGTTGAGTTCGAACGAGGGGTTTTCGGTGGTGGCGCCGATGAAGGTGATGGTGCCGTCTTCGATGTGAGGCAGGAACACGTCCTGCTGGCTCTTGTTGAAACGGTGCACCTCGTCCACGAACAGGATGGTGCGCACCCCGCGCCAGCTGTTCTCCTTGGCCTTGTCGATGGCGGCGCGGATCTCCTTGATGCCGGAGGTGACCGCCGAGAGCCGCTCGACCTCGGCCTGGCAGTAGTGGGCCATCAACTCGGCCAGCGTGGTCTTGCCGGTGCCGGGAGGCCCCCACAGGATCATGGAGTGGCAGTGGCCGGCCAGGATCGCTTTGCGCAGGGGCTTGTCAGGCCCCAGGATATGTTGCTGACCGATATACTGCTCGAGGGTTTGCGGCCGCATCCGGGCCGCCAGCGGACGAAAGTCCGACGAGAAATCCAGCGACAAGTTGCTCATCTGTATTGACCGTTCCGTATCACGCAGACCGCCATGGAAAAACGGCCCGACCAGACATCCAACAAGAGGTTACTCATCTGTGTTGACCCCCAGCGTCATGTCCGTCGCCATTGACAGACGGACCGACCAGAAATCCAGCGACCGCCTGCTCATCAGCGCTGATCGTCCAGCGCGACCCCCTTGGGGATTTTGAAGACAAATTCGTTGCCCTTGAGCACCGGCTTGCGGTTGAAGTTGCTCAGGGTGAACTCGCTCCACTGGCCCTGGGCCTCTTTCACGTCGAAGCGGCTGATGTTGTTCTGCCTGTCGAAGGTGATGCGGAAAGAGGCGATCAGCTCGTCCTGGTTGCGACTGGTGACGGTGTAGACATCCCCTTCCTGGGTCACGTCATAGTTCTTCCAGAGGCTGTTGTCGTTGCCGGCGATCAGCACGAAGGGGGTGTTGAGCACCGCATCCTTCATCTTGAGGGCAGTCACCTGCTCGACGAAGGGATCATAGACCCAGACATCCTTGCCATCGGCCACGATCAGGCTCTCGTCCGGCGAGGTGGTGTGCCAGTTGAAGCGATTGGGGCGCTGCACCAGCAGATCGCCACCGGCGCGCTGCAGCTCCTTGCCCTTGCTGTCATAGACGGTCTGGGCAAACTTGGCGGAGAAGAGGCTCACCCCCGCCAGCTTCTGCTTGAGATCGCTGGCCGCGTCGGCCCACACCTGGCTGCTGGCAACCAGCAGCACAGTGCCCATCAACAGTTGTTTTTTCATCACGCTTTTCATAACGGCTATCTCGATAAAAGGCCACGCCCACAGGGGGCATGGCCAGGATGATAGAGGGGTGAGGCTTAGTCCCGTACCGGTGGCGGGGCCAGCACATCGCGCTGACCATTGCCGCCCGGGGCGCTGACGATGCCCTGGTTTTCCATCTGCTCGATGAGACGGGCCGCCCGGTTGTAACCAATCTTGAACTTGCGCTGCACGCTGGAGGTCGAGCCGCGGCGCGATTCCACCACGAAGGCCACCGCCTCGTCGAACAGGGGGTCGAGCTCTTCGTCGTCACCACCGCCATATTCGCCGCTGCCGCCCTCGCCGCCGGATTCACCGGAGAGGATCTCCTCGATGTAGTTCGGCTCGCCGCGCAGTTTCCAGTCCGCCACCACCTTGTGCACCTCGTGGTCATCGACAAAGGCGCCGTGCACCCGGGTCGGATTGGAGGTACCGGCCGGCATGTAGAGCATGTCGCCCATGCCAAGCAGGGATTCGGCGCCGCCCTGATCGATGATGGTACGGGAGTCGATCTTGCTCGACACCTGGAACGAGATACGGGTCGGGATGTTGGCCTTGATGAGACCGGTAATGACATCCACCGACGGACGCTGGGTCGCGAGGATCAGGTGGATACCGGCCGCCCGCGCCTTCTGGGCGATACGGGCGATCAGCTCCTCCACCTTCTTACCGACGATCATCATCATGTCGGCAAACTCGTCCACCACCACGACTATGTGGGGCAGTTTTTCCAGCTCAGGCGGCATCTGATCCATGGAGTCGCCCGGACGCCACAGCGGATCCAGCAGGGGTTCCCCCTCCTCGATGGCCGCCAGCACCTTGTCGTTGTAGCCCTTGAGGTTGCGCACCCCCACCGCCGACATCAGCTTGTAGCGACGCTCCATCTCGCCCACGCACCAGCGCAGGGCGTTGGCGGCGTCCTTCATGTCGGTCACCACCTCGGTCAGCAGATGGGGGATCCCCTCGTAGACCGACAGCTCCAGCATCTTGGGGTCGATCATGATGAAGCGCAGATCGTCCGGCGTCGACTTGTAGAGCATGGAGATGATCATGGTGTTCACCCCCACCGACTTACCGGAGCCGGTGGTACCGGCCACCAGCAGGTGGGGCATCTTGGCGAGGTTAACCACCACGGGTTCGCCGGCGATGTCCTGACCCAGCCCCATGGTGAGCGGGTTGCGGCTGCCCGAGAACGCCTCGCAGTCGAGGGTCTCGCGCAGGTAGACGGTCTGACGCACCCGGTTGGGCAGCTCGATCCCGACGAACGTCTTGCCCGGGATCACTTCCACCACCCGCACGCTGCTGGCCGACAGAGAGCGGGCCAGATCGCGGGAGAGGTTGGTGATCTTGCTCGCCTTCATGCCAGGCGCCAGATCCAGCTCGAAACGGGTGATGACGGGGCCCGGATAGACGCCCACCACCTTGGCCTGCACGTTGTAATCGGCCAGTTTCGCCTCCACCAGCCGGCCCATGCGCTCCAGCTCGTCCTTGCTCATCATCTGGGTCTTGGCGGGCGGACGGTCCAGCAGCTCGATGCTGGGCAAGGGGGGCAGCCCAGGTTGCAGACGGCGCTTGGGCTTGCTGGGCGTCGGAGCCGCCGGCGCAGGCGCCTCCTCATCCCCTTCCGCCCAGGGCAGGTCGAGATCATCGTCCTCGTCATCGGCCGTGACCAGGGCAGGCTGACGACGAGCGCCGTTGGTGGCTGCTCGCTTGGCCTTGGCCACGGGGGCCGGCTCGTCATCTTCATCGTCAAACTGCGGGTCGAACTGGAAGGTATCCTCATCAAGTTCGGGCAGCCACTCATCGGACTTGGCCTTCTGGCTCTTGGCGCTGGCCTTCTCCTTGGGACGACGGGTCCAGCTGGAGTGCGGCTCATCTTCCTCATCATCGAGCTCGATGGCACCCACGCCCCCTTCCAGCAAGGGATCCGGTCCCTCAACCCGAGGCTGGCGCCAACCACCGGTCAACCAGCGGCCGAGGGTGGTGGGAAAATGGTAAACGGCGCTGACCGAACCGGTGCAGGCGGCGCCGATCCGCTCGACGATGGTCAGCCAGGACCAGCCGGTGAACAGGGTGATGCCGGTGGCCACAAAGCAGAGCAGCATCAGGTTGGCACCGACCCCGCCAAACAGCGGCACCACGGCGGAGGAGATCACGTCCCCCACCAAGCCGCCGGCGGAAAAATTCTGCAGATCATTGAAGTTCATGCTGGCGATGGCGGACATGCCGAGCACGGTCAGCACGAAGCCGACGATGCGCACCGACAGGGTGAGGTAATCCACATCGAGCAGGCGGCTTGGGCGCCAGAACAGGCTCCAGCCCAGCAGCACGACCAGGGGAGGAACCAGATAGGAAAACGCCCCGAAGGTAAACATGGTGATGTCGGCGAGCCAGGCCCCCGCGCTGCCGGCGAGGTTTTTCACCTCCCCTTGCCAGGAGGTCTGGGACCAACCGGGATCGGCGGGGTGGTAGGACAACAGGGCAAGCAAGAGATAGGCAGCCATCAGAGTGATGGCGATCAAGACGGCTTCGAAGATCCGTTGTGTACCTGATAAAGGAGTAAACAGCTTTTTATCGGCCAAACTCCGGCTCCTTTCTGAAAACATGTAATGCAGGGGGATAAGGGGGCCTAGTATCCCTGAAAAGCCCACCGGTTGTCAGCCAGTGCCTGGCGTGGCGGCCATATTCACAACCGACTCGATAAGAAGAAACGAGCGGACCGGCCGCTCGTTTCTGAATGTCGTGACTTGTCGCAAGGCTGGCAAGCCACAGCATAACCCGACTCAACGGGTGCTGATCACCAGACGACTGCTCTGTTTGACCTCTTCCATCACCACATAGGTGCGAGTGTCGTTGACACCGGGCAGACGCAGCAGGGTTTCCCCCAGCAGACGGCGATAGGCCGACATGTCGCTGACTCGGGTCTTGAGCAGATAGTCGAAATCGCCGGAGACCAGATGGCACTCCTGGATCTCCTCGAGCACCTGAACAGCCTTGTTGAACTGTTCAAACACATCGGGGGCACCGCGATTGAGGGTAATTTCCACGAATACCAGCAGAGACGCGTCCAGATAATGAGGGTTCAGAATGGCGGCATACCCTTCGATATACCCTTGTCGCTCGAGGCGACGAACCCGTTCCAGACACGGTGTAGGACTCAGGCCAACTCGTTTGGACAACTCAACGTTCGAAATTCTGCCATCCTTTTGCAGCTCATTCAGAATGTTGCGGTCAATCCTGTCCAAATCCTTTAGCCGACTCTTAGCTTCCATCATTTATTCCATCCTTTGGCTATTTTTTGGTAAGAATCACCAGTCATTTTATAATTATGGTCACAAATCCTGTCAATACCTGAATATGCAAGGCGCAAATGTTGCAAAACTAGCTTGCAACATAAACCACCAATCGATAGTCGAGGGATAGCATGATTATCGGTGTACCTAAAGAAATAAAAAACCATGAATACCGCGTAGGCATGGCTGTGGCCAGTGTACGTGAACTGACAGCACGAAACCATACTGTTTTCGCCCAAAGCGGCGCAGGAAGCGGCATTGATTCAGGTGGTGCAGATTATCGCGCTGCCACTGTCGCTATTTTGTCCTGCATTGCAGCAATTTTCACCGCGGCCAGCGTATCCATCAGACTCAAAACATAACGCCTCCCCCCTCCCTGCGTCTTCGTCGCAACTGCCCGGCAATGATTTGACATTCGCCCTGCAGGATAACGGGGGTTCGCCATCGTGAATGTGCCCATCGGGAGAGCGGCCAACACGCGCTTCCACCTCGTGTCAGTGCGCAGCCTGATTAGGTGCCCCCGTACTAACGAGGCAGCCATGGCCTAAGGCGCTGTATTACAAAACACCGGCAGCGAGGGCCACTGCGCCAAAACTTGTCAATCGCGCCTAGATCGCCGCCACACCAGCGGACAGGATCAGCCTGGTGGGCAGCGCCCGCTGGCAACCGCGGCTGCAAGCGCCCTTCCGCACCTCATCAATAGAAATGCGCGCCTCGCCCGGCAAGCGCCAGCGGATACCAAGCGCCACCTCTCACATCACCATGGCGAGAGAGCCATTGCGCTCCTTATCAAGGCGCGCCGGGCCCGGTTGAGGAGCCTTCCGCGACAGGGCATGTTTTCACCCCCTTTGCCCCCCGCTCCCACCCCGCCAGCCGATTGATGCAATCGACTCACTGGCCTTTGACCCCTTATCACGAATTACCTACAATCGCGCAAACTCATCACGTCTCGGAAATCACATCATGAGCCAAGTCACTCATAGCAAACTGCTGATCTTAGGGTCAGGCCCGGCGGGTTACACTGCCGCCGTCTATGCCGCCCGTGCCAACCTCAATCCGCTGCTCATCACCGGCATGCAGCAAGGCGGTCAGCTGACTACCACCACCGAAGTGGAGAACTGGCCCGGTGACCCCGAGGGTCTGACCGGTCCGGCCCTGATGGAGCGCATGAAAGAGCATGCGGAAAAGTTCGACACCCGCATCCTGTTCGATCACATCAATGAAGTGCAGCTGACCCAGCGTCCGTTCCGTCTCAAGGGCGACAACGGTGAATACACCTGTGATGCACTGATCATCGCCACCGGCGCCTCCGCCAAGTATCTGGGCCTGCCTTCCGAAGAGGCCTTCAAGGGCCGCGGCGTCTCCGCCTGCGCCACCTGTGACGGCTTCTTCTATCGCAATCAGGAAGTGGCCGTGGTCGGCGGCGGCAACACCGCCGTGGAAGAGGCGCTCTATCTGGCCAACATCGCCAAGAAGGTGCACCTCATTCACCGTCGCGACGAGTTCCGCGCCGAGAAGATCCTGATCAAGCGTCTGCACGACAAAGTGGCCAGCGGCAATATCGTGCTGCACACCCACCAGACTCTGGACGAAGTGCTGGGCGACGACATGGGGGTGACCGGCGTGCGTCTGCGCAACACCCAGAACGACACCACCACCGACCTGCCACTGATGGGCGTCTTCATCGCCATCGGTCACCAGCCCAACACCCAGATCTTCGCCGACCAGCTGGATATGCAGAGCGGCTATCTGAAGGTGCGTGGCGGCCTCGACGGCTTCGCCACCCAGACCAGCATCGAAGGGGTATTTGCCGCCGGTGACGTGGCTGACCACACCTACCGCCAGGCCATCACCTCGGCCGGTACCGGCTGTATGGCCGCCCTCGATGCCGAGCGCTATCTGGACGCGCAATAAGCACAAGGGATATAAAAGGCATGCCGCGAGGCATGCCTTTTTACTTTAAGGAGCCGGATGAAACAGAAAATATTGATAGTCGAGGACAGTCTGACCATTCGACGCATGCTGATCCAGGCCATTGCCCAGCAAACCGGGCTGGAGATCGATGCATTCGATACCCTGGAAGGGGCCCGCCATTGTCGGGGAGAAGAGTACGTGGTCGCCTTGGTGGATCTGACCCTGCCGGATGCCCCCAGCGGGGAAGCGGTCAAGGTATTGCTGGAACGGGGCTTGCCGGTGGTGATCCTCACTGCCGATATCAGCGAGGAGAAGCGTGCAGCCTGGCTGGAGGCTGGGGTGCTGGACTATGTGATGAAGGATTCACGCCACTCCCTGCAATACGCCGTCAGCCTGGTTCATCGCCTCTACCTCAACCAGCGCATCGAAGTCCTGGTGGTCGATGATTCACGCACCTCCCGCCACCGCACCATGGCCCAGCTGCGCAAGCAGCTGCTGCAGGTGCATGAGGCAAGCCACGCCCGCGAGGCCCTGACCCAGCTCGAACAGAACCCGGCCATTCGGCTGGTACTGGTCGACTACTATATGCCAGAAATTGACGGGATCAGCCTGGTGCGCATGCTGCGCGAGCGTTACAGCAAGCAGCAGCTGGCCATCATCGGCATCTCGGTGTCGGACAAGCGCGGCCTCTCCGCCCGCTATCTCAAGCAGGGCGCCAACGACTTCCTCAACCAGCCGTTCGAACCGGAAGAGCTGCAATGCCGGGTCAGCCACAACCTGGAAGCGCTGGAGCAGTTCAACAGCATCCAGGAGTCGGCCAATCGCGACTACCTGACCGGGCTCTACAACCGGCGCTACTGGTTCAATGAAGGACAGAAATGGTTCGAGGAACACCAGCGTCAGGAGACGCCTCTTGCGCTGTGCGTGCTCGATGTGGATCACTTCAAGCAAGTCAACGATCACTGGGGCCATGCCATCGGCGATCAGCTGCTCTGCCACCTCACCCGGCTGCTCACCCAGTTCTTCCCCGATGCCATGATCGCCCGTTTTGGTGGCGAGGAGTTTGCCCTGATGGTGCCTCACTGCACCGTGCCGGTGCTGCTCAAACGGTTGGAGGGGCTGCGCCAGCAGATGCGCCAGCAACCGCTGTCCAGGGAAACGCCGCTGTTTGTTCGCGCCAGTTTCGGGGTGATCAAGGTCGGGCGTGGTTCCATGGACGAGGCACTGAGCGAGGCGGATCGCCTGCTCTATCAGGCAAAGAACACCGGCCGTGACAAGATAGTGTCGCAGGACTCATCGGCCTGACGTTACCTCGCCAGATGTTCTCCGTGTAGTACCCGCCCGACAGCTTGCCCAGCCGGCAGCGTGTCGGGTCACTTCTCCCCCCTTGATGACCGCTTGAGCCAGCGCCTGCTTCAATAGGTCTTGTCCACCCGCACGCCATCGTCGAAATAGAGGATGCGCACCTTGTCGCCATTCATGAACACCATGGCCGGATCGTAATCCTGAATGACGTTGACCAGCCCGTTTTGCTCGTTGCGAATAAGCAGCTCCACCAGCTTGTTTTCCACCACGCTGCCGCCCGATTGATACTGCTGCGCCGCAGCCGCCCCCGCCAATGCGCCGACCGCAGTAGCGATTTCACGGCCATGACCGCCACCAAACTGGTTGCCAAGCAGACCGCCCAGGACGGCGCCGCCCAAGGTTTTCCAGCCGGAGTGTTCTGACTCCAGAATTTGGCGCTGGGTGATGTTGCGCACCGTCTCGACCTGGCCAAACACCACCTGATTTACGGGTCTTGCCGTATTGCGCTCGTAGACCTGCGCCCAGGCGGGCGCAGTGACAAAGCAAAACAAGCTGGATACTATCAGGATAATGGCCTTCATCTATGAACCTCGTTACCTTATGTCTCGCTATCTTACCCAATTGGATGATGAGCTGTGCTGGTTTCCCGACCCCGAGCATGCCCTGGAGGAACCCAACGGCCTGCTGGCGATCGGAGGGGATCTCTCCCCTGCCCGCTTGCTGGCAGCTTACCACAAGGGGATCTTCCCGTGGAATGAACCCCACCAGCCGCTGCTGTGGTGGTCACCGGATCCCAGAGGCGTCATCCGGCCGGAACAGCTGCACATCGGTCGCACCCTGCGCAAATTTATCCGTGGTACCTCATTCGATATTTCCATCGATCGCGCCTTTAATGAGGTTATAGCGGCCTGCGCCGCGCCCCGTCGCAGTGCCAGTGGAACCTGGATTAGCACACCCATGATCGACGCCTATCGACAATTGCACCGCCTTGGCCATGCCCACTCCATCGAGATCTGGCAGGAGGGCCAGTTACAAGCCGGCCTCTATGGCCTCTCCCTCGGCCGGGTGTTCTGCGGCGAGTCCATGTTCAGTCGTATCGACAACGGTGCCAAACTGGCCATGGTGGCCCTCTGCCGACACTTCGCCCGCCATGATGGCGCCTTGATCGATTGCCAGATGCAGAACGATTTTTTGGCCACCCTGGGCATAGAAGAGTGGCCGAGACGCCAATTTTTGACGACGCTGGCACAACTGAGCCAACAACCGCTGGCGGCCAATTGCTGGCAAACGGGGAGCATCCACTTATGACCGAAGAAGTGATCCTCAAGGTAGGGCTGACCCCGAAGCACCAATGCAGCTATCTGGGTCATGAGCAGGAGCAATTGCTGGTGTTGATGGATCACAGCCTGCTCAATGCCAGCGGCTACGAACGGCTACTGACGGCCGGCTTTCGGCGCAGCGGCAACGACATCTATCGTCCCCACTGCCCGGCATGCAATGCCTGCCAGTCCCTGCGCATCCACAGTGAGCGCTTCGTGCCGAGCCGCAGCCAGAAGCGGATCCGCCAGCTCAATCAGGATATCGAGCTGGTGCTCAGCTACGACGACAAGCCCGAGTACTACCAGCTCTATGAGCGCTACATTCGCGAACGCCATCATGACGGCAGCATGTATCCCCCCAGCCGTACCCAGTACAAGGGCTTCCTGCACTGCGACTGGATGCCGCCCCTCTATCTGGAAATGCGCAAGGATAACCGGTTGATCGGGGTCGCTACCACGGATCTGCTGCCCCATTCCCTCAGCGCCATGTACACCTTTTTCGACCCGGCCCATGCCGATCGTTCCCTCGGTACCTTCGCCATTCTGAGCCAGTTGGAACTGGCTAGAAGAACCGGTCGTAGCTGGCTATATCTGGGCTATCTGGTGGAGGAGTGCCGCAAGATGAATTACAAGCGCCAGTATCTGCCCCATGAACGGTTGATACAGGGGGAATGGAAAAATATCGACAGCAAGCCCGAGTAAACTTTACACATAGCCTTAAATCCGGCATGATCCAGCGGATTTTTTGTTGTGGCTTATCAAGAGGATTCAATGGCTAAAGAAGACAGTATTGAGATGCAGGGCACTATTCTCGAAACCCTGCCCAATACCATGTTCCGTGTGGAACTGGAGAATGGTCACGTGGTTATCGCTCATATTTCCGGCAAGATGCGCAAAAACTACATCCGTATCCTGACTGGGGACAAAGTAACGGTAGCTCTGACTCCGTACGATCTCTCCAAGGGACGTATTGTTTTCCGCTCTCGCTAAGCCAGGAATTCAGCAAAAAACCCCAACCTTCCGGTTGGGGTTTTTTGTGGTTTTCCAACAACGTTAAGCTTAGTGGGAAACAGCTTCAACATTGACCTGATAGTCAAAGCTGAGGCTGTCATTTATCAACTCAACCTTCACTACCCCCCCATCGACCAAGGATCCGAACAGGATCTCATTGGCAAGGGGTTTCTTGAGGTGTTCCTGGATGACCCGCCCCATGGGTCTCGCTCCCATGGCCCTGTCATATCCCTTCTCGGCCAACCAGTGGCGGACACCCTCGGACACTTCAAGAGACACGCCCTTGGCATCCAGTTGTACCTGCAACTCAACGATGAACTTGTCGACCACCTGATGTATCACCTGCATGTCCAGATGGTTGAACCAGATGGTGTGATCGAGCCGGTTGCGAAACTCCGGGCTGAACGTCTTGTTGATCACCGCCATGGCATCGTGGCTCATATCCTGCTGCTGGAAGCCGATGGACTTGCGCTGGGTCTCCTGCACGCCGGCGTTGGTGGTCATCACCAGGATCACATTGCGAAAATCCGCCTTGCGCCCGTTGTTGTCAGTCAGGGTGCCGTTGTCCATCACCTGTAGCAGCAGGTTGAACACATCCGGGTGCGCTTTTTCGATCTCGTCCAGCAACACCACTGAGTGCGGGTGCTTGAGTACAGAATCGGTCAGGAGTCCACCCTGCTCAAAGCCCACATAGCCGGGAGGTGCCCCGATCAGGCGGGAGACAGTGTGGCGTTCCATGTACTCCGACATGTCAAAGCGCAGCACCTCGACGCCGAGCGCCTTGCCCAACTGCTGAGTAACCTCGGTCTTGCCCACCCCGGTCGGGCCGGCAAACAGGAAGCAACCCACCGGGCGACGCTCATTACCCAAGCCCGAACGTGACAAGCGAATGGAATCGGTCAGCACCTCGATGGCCTTGTCCTGACCAAATACCACCATCTTGAGGTTTCGCTCCAGATTCTTCAGCACTTCCTTGTCGGAAGACGAGACTGATTTCTCCGGGATGCGAGCAATCTTGGCCACAATGGCTTCGATCTCCTGCACATTGATCACTTTCTTGCGCTTGCTCGCCGGCAGCAGCCGTTGCCCGGCACCGGCCTCGTCGATCACGTCGATCGCCTTGTCAGGCAGATGGCGATCATTGATGTACTTGGCCGAGAGCTCCACCGCTGCGCGGATGGCCTTGACGGTATAACGCACCCCGTGGTGAGCCTCATAGCGGCTCTTGAGACCCATGAGGATGCGGGTGGTGTCGTCCACGCTGGGCTCGACGATATCGATCTTCTGGAAGCGACGCGCCAGAGCACGGTCCTTCTCAAAGATCTGGGAGTATTCCTGATAAGTGGTGGAGCCGACACAACGCAGCAAGCCATTGGAGAGCAGCGGCTTGATTAGGTTGGCCGCATCCAGCTGACCACCGGAGGCCGCCCCTGCCCCTATGATGGTGTGGATCTCGTCGATGAAGAGGATCGCCCCTTCCTGGCGCTCGATCTGCTTGAGCAGCACCTTGAGGCGCTTCTCGAAATCACCGCGATATTTGGTCCCCGCCAGCAGCGAGCCCATGTCCAGGGAATAAATGGTGCTGCCCGCAATCACCTCGGGCACATCGCCCTTGACGATACGATAGGCCAGCCCTTCGGCAATGGCAGTCTTGCCAACCCCGGCCTCACCGACCAGCAAGGGGTTGTTCTTGCGACGGCGGCAAAGCACCTGGATGGTACGGTTGAGCTCCTGATCCCGCCCGATAAGCGGATCGATACGCCCTTCCAGCACCAGCTGATTGAGGTTGGTGGCAAAGCTTTCTATCTGGGCGGCAGACACATCGTCGTCGGACTCGGCATTGTTGCTGCTGTTGTCCGGCTTGCTGTCTTTGCGCACGCCATGGGAGAGGAAATTGACCACATCCAGTCGGCTGATCTCGGCCTTTTTCAGGAAGTAAGCGGCCTGGGACTCCTGCTCGCTGAAAATGGCAACCAGCACATTGGCACCACTGACTTCCGTGTTGCCCGATGATTGGACATGGAACACGGCGCGTTGCAGCACCCGCTGGAAGCCCAGTGTGGGCTGGGTTTCACGATCTTCATCGTCACGGGGAATAAGCGGGGTTGTTTGACTGATGAATGCGCTGATCTCTTTGCGCATCAGCTCCACGTCAGCACCACAAGAACTCAGCGCCTCATGGGCTGAGCTGTTATCCAGCAGGGCTAACAACAGGTGCTCGACAGTCATGAATTCGTGGCGCTCGTCACGGGCCAGTTTGAAAGCCTCGTTCAGCGTCTTTTCTAGATCTTTATTCAACATAGGCACCTCCCCTAGTACAGCAACAATGTGGTGTCGTCATCGCCATCAAGTCATCAGATTCAAGCCTTTTCCATGGTACACAGCAGTGGATGTTCGTTGTTACGTGCATAGGTGTTGACCTGGACCACTTTGGTTTCGGCAATCTCGGCGGTGAACGTGCCACAGACTCCCTTACCACTATAATGCACGCTCAGCATCACCTGAGTGGCCTTGTCCAAATCCATACCAAAGAACTTTTGCAGCACCTCCACCACGAACTCCATCGGTGTGTAGTCGTCGTTGTTCAAGACGACCTTGTACATGGGTGGCGGTTGCAGCTTGGTTTTCTCTGCTTCTGCAATCTCTTCATTAGCAAAGAGTTCTTTCTGCTTGCTCATAATCGCGCTTTGGTACCTCTAGATTACTACCGCCTAACACAAGATTGTCAATAGACTTGTTAACCAGATCACATCAGTTGTTAACAACTCCTTGACTCGCTCAAAAGTTAGACTAGATTGGTTACTTGCTAATCGGCGCCCGTCTGCTATGGGCTATGTTACTAGTTATAAAGGGCTGGCGCAGGTTACTCAACGACTTCAAGGTAATCAATAAAAGGATGTAGATGTATGGCAACCGGAACAGTCAAGTGGTTTAACAACGCAAAAGGATTTGGGTTTATCTGTCCGGAAGGAGGTGGTGAAGATATCTTCGCCCACTACTCCACGATACAAATGGAAGGCTACAAGACGTTGAAAGCAGGTCAAGCAGTCAACTTTGAACTGCAGCAGGGGCCGAAAGGCAATCACGCCTCTGTCATTGTGCCAAACGAAGCACAGAACATGTAAGAGTCGAACTGGATAAATAAAAAAACCGGCAAGCCGCAAGGTTGCCGGTTTTTTTATTGCTGCAATTTACAGGAGAAATTCGTTCCCCCGAGCAGACTACAAGGAAATCATTGCGCGTTGTCGTGATAGTCCTGACAGGCGCTCAGGGTATTTTCCATCAGGCTGGCAACCGTCATGGGGCCAACCCCGCCCGGCACAGGCGTGATGAAAGAGGCATGATTGCGCGCGGTCTCAAACTCAACGTCACCGACCAGAGAGCCGTCTGCCAGCCGATTGATGCCCACGTCGATCACCAGTGCCCCTGGTTTGACCCACTCACCCGGAATGAAGTTGGGTTTGCCAACCGCCACCACCAGCAGGTCGGCACGGCGAACCTGATCTTCCAGATCCTGGGTGAAACGGTGACAGGTGGTGGTAGTACAACCTGCCAGCAGCAGCTCCAGCGTCATCGGCCGGCCGACGATGTTGGATGCCCCGACTACTACCGCATGCAAACCGTGCGTTTTAACACCGGTCGCTTCAATCAGCGTCATGATGCCTTTGGGCGTACAGGGGCGCAGTGCCGGGATACGCTGTGCCAGCCGACCCACGTTGTAGGGATGGAAACCATCCACATCCTTGTCGGGGCGAATACGCTCCAATACCTGGGTCGTATCGCAGTGAGCTGGCAAGGGGAGCTGCACCAGAATACCGTCAACGTCTGCGTCTTCATTCAGCTTATCGATCAGTGCCAGCAACTCTTCCTGGCTCGCCGTCGCATCCAGATCGTAAGAGCGGGAGATAAAACCCACCTCTTCACAGGCGCGCCGTTTGCTGCCGACATAGACCTGCGAGGCAGGATCCACCCCGACCAGGATCACCGCCAAGCCCGGCGCCCGTTTTCCTTGTGCCAACCGCTGTTGGACTTGCGCTGCGACCTGATTGCGAATCGTTTGCGCAACCTGTTTTCCATCAATGATTTTGGCAGACATCGTTCTTCACTCACCATGTGTTCAACTGCCGCGCATTGTCGCATTTTTTTGCCACGGGTGTTAGCGGCTCTCGCATGGAGGGCAATAAGTAGGCATTTGAATTCATTGGCGGAAAAATTCGTTGACGCTTGCTTTCCCGCTTGGGTATGATGCCGGCCCGTTGTCCAGTACAGCCGCTGTCGCTATGCTGGAGACTAGATTTTCGGTGATTAGCGCAGCCCGGTAGCGCATCTGGTTTGGGACCAGAGGGTCAAAGGTTCGAATCCTTTATCACCGACCAGGTTTTTCGGCATGCCGCCAGGCTTGTCGAGGCAATGCGCCCTTAGCTCAGTCGGATAGAGCAACGGCCTTCTAAGCCGTGGGTCGCAGGTTCGAATCCTGCAGGGCGCGCCATTGATGACATGCATCTCTCCGATGCAGGGCATTGATGGATATTTTCAGTGGTGGCTGTAGCTCAGTTGGTAGAGTCCCGGATTGTGATTCCGGTTGTCGTGGGTTCGAGCCCCATCAGCCACCCCATTATCTCTTTTCAGAAGACATCCAGTTTTATCTATTTAAATCCGGTAGACATAAACCGCCCCTCCAATGCCCTGCCCGTTCCTGAAAAAATGCCCGTAACGGGTCGCACAAGCGACACTCTAAAATGCATCTGCATTGGTGCTGGCGGTTGCCAGCAACCCGTCTCGGACCTTGTGGGTATCACAGAGGGAACAATTTGGCATAAGTCGGTGGGGCTGATGTAGTCAAACCTGGACAGCTATTTGGAACAGCGGCCGCATCAGGGCAGGATGATGGAGGGTCAGCCCCCCCCCTACAGCATGTTCAAAAAGGGCCTGAAATTGATACCGAAGGAAGTGCGCTCTAAAGTTGAGTAAACAAGACACCGGTTTGAGACCGGTGTCTGGTAATAAGTAGAGCTGAATATAAATTCTAATTAAAAATTTTTACATTGGATTGATAGATATCTCTATTTCATTGACTACTTCAGAACCAAAAAACTTCATCATGTAGTTATCACGTATATATGTAAAAGCATCATCTTTCTTAGACGCAGGTACACCATATACTTTTATGACATCAAGCATTTTGCTTCCCACATAGATCCCTCTACTACTAAACCCCACATCTTTCTTAAGAATGACTTTAGTTATCCTATAATCATCAAAGTCTCTTTTTAATTTATTATAGTCAAGGTTTGATGACTCTATATATATGAAACCAAAGTCATGAGGATAAAATTTATAATCTACGCCATCAATATTTTTAAATACATCGGCAAAACCATTTCCACTATACATTTCGGTGAATCCATTAAAAGCTCCGATAACTTCACTGTAATCACCACCAACTTTTATATCATAACCATTAAAGTATATAGCAAAATCGTTTTTTTTAACATTTAAATCCTCAGGTGATTTTTCTTTTTTGGTGATACGGGTTGAATCAACCCAACCTGTATGAACCTCACCTTTCCGGTCTAAATAACCAACATATTGAAATCCATTATACGATGCATATGAAATTGCCTTGTCGCCATTAATAATGAATTTTTTTGACTTACACTCATCAAGAGGCATGTCATAAAAAAAAGTGCGACCTTTCGATGTCACGATAATGTTAGATACATCGTAAAAAATCCCACTATTCTTCTGTACTTCATTGAAGCTTACACTCTCACATGCCGCCTGAAGACTAAAAGAAAAAAAGAAAGCGAAGACATAGATAACATTTTTCATTAATCATTCCTCATAAGCCGGAATATCGACATGTAAAATAGCACTAGGGAAAGCATCAAATCTTTTCTTCATGTTAGGTATTTGATGCTTAGCCCAAAGAACATCACTGGCATACTGATGCTCGCCCGGTGAAGCTGGATTCCAACGCATTTTATAAAGCGTATTTTGTTTATATTTATGGTGGTTGATAAAGTTATCTGATATCCACTTAGCCCCACCATCTATTGCTTTATCAATTGAATTCCATCCATTTTTATATGCATATTCAGTACCTAATGAAGGCTTGTCATCTCTAACATTAATACCATACATATTATAAACCTTAACCCCATTAAAATCTTTTCCACGTGCAAAACTTGATGTCCCCCGACCAGTTTCTAGTGATGCATGGGAAACTAGATACACTTCACTGACATTATACTTTTTAGCTGCAGAGATAAAAATAGAACCTTTACCCTCTAAGACTCCTTGCCCTAACAGAAATTTATTAATCTCATCCTCTGAAACTTCTGAGTATTTTGATAGATCAAGAAATTGATAGATAGTATCTTTAGTCAGGTCATCGTCTGGCGTTAGATGGAGCAATACCTCATCTCGACTTGCCAGTTTATTATTTCCCACTTTAGGTGCGTACTTAGAAGGTATTGCCATCTGTTTATCTAATGCTTTCCCAATGACATAGTCATATTTTGTATAATGCACAACAAATCTATCTTTTTTCTTTCCATATATAGCCATTGGAGATATATGCCAAATATCCTTACTAAGCTTTAGCTTCGCAGCACTCTGCATCCACTCCAGCTTATCGATACGCTGTTTCTCGTGATCCACCAAGAGGTCAAAATCAGGCAAACCAATCTTGGTCATCAATTTATCTAGCCACAGATAACTGCTGACTGATGATTTTTCATACCACTCACTGGGATGCTTGACGATTAGTTTGTGCAGTTTTTCTGCATTGCTGCTGTTTTGCAAGGCCGCCTGTATTTCTTCACTGCTAAGCTCACCACTCTTATCAGTATCGAAACTCTTGACCAATTCGGTAAAGAAGCTGGATGGTGCATCGGGATCCAGATAGCCATCGGAGCCTGAACCATCGACCTTTTTAAAACCAATCTTCAGCCAGTCATGCTGGCTCAACAGTTCGACTTGCTCTTTCTTGACATACTTTCCTGACGAAACACAAACCCACTCCTGTTTGGCGGCATCTTTTTCAAACTTTGGTGACTCAACCAACTCTTCCAGACTCTTGTCACCGGTTGCCACCCAAAGATCTTTATCTTCCTGCTTTTTCTTTTCGTGCAAGACGAGTCCCGCCGGGACCTTGGCATAGGTAGCACCGCCTCTTGTTCCCGCCTTGTTGGCCAACACATCGTCAAGACGAGGATCCTGGGTGAAGACTTCAAGATGGACTTGATACTTGCTCTTTTTGCCTCCAATCAGAGAGCCAGGCGTTTCCACCAGGCCGAGATAGCCTATTGTCTCACCTGCGGCAATGGCCACGGGAGATGGCAACACATATAACTCACCGAGATGGGAAGGTGTACGCACATTTACCTTGATAAATTCATCTTCGACGCACACCCAGGCCATGCCGCAACTACCCGCAGCACCATCTGCATTCGGTGTCACATATTCGCATCTGGCCATCTTGCGCGCCTTGTCACCCACCCAATGGAATTCGAGTCGGTGGGCATCATACTTCACTTTTGTTCCTGCAGGCAGAGCAACGCTTCGGTCTCCCGCCATCAGACGGCCTGTAGGCCCATTGAGAACAGGATCCGCACGGCCAACCATATTCGTCAGCAACTCGGCGTCTATTTGGTCAAATAGCCAGGTTGGCAAATTAGGCTTGATAAAGGTCACAGCTTCCGGGCTATTGGCGATCCAGACCGAACTCCCTTGGCTGACCACAACACCGGCCTTCTCAGCCTCTTTCATCTGGGTATTGGACAGCTGACTCTTGATCGTCACCCTGATGAAATCATACTCCTTGCCCCCAACGCTCCCTTTTTGAGGAGGCATGTTACTGTCCATTTCCAGTTCGCTATCTTTAGGTAGCGTGAAGCGCGGCAAGGTGGCATCAACACGCTGCTGCTCGGCATCGGGATTGGCATGGGGAACGGAATTGCGCGCATTCCACCCCTTCTTCAGTACCAGCTTCTCGGTACTTTGGTACTGATCCCAAGGCAGCAGATGCATATAGAGCGAGTAGAAAGTGAACTCGTTTTTCGCCTTGGTCTCTGCATTGATTTCACAATATTCGTGCTGTACCAGGCAGAAACAGTTGGAATAACGCAAGGACTCCCCCTGAAATTCAGAGGTCAGGTAATCCTTCATCATCCGGAATGCCACCACCTTGCCATCGGCCATGGCTCTGACAGGATACTTATCCTTGCACCAAGGAGCACTCTTGTCGCTGATATGAATGCCACCGTGCCATTTGTTATGGTTGCCAAGAAGATAGTGACCCGATTGCTCGCCATTGATCAGCGCCTTGACGTCCTTGAACTCTTCCCCTGTGGCAGTGAGGATGGGAAATGCAAACTTCATGCTGTTTCCTTATTCAGAAAAGAGGTAAAACGCGCCAGGCTTCTCTTCTTTCAAGAGCACCTCCATCGCCTTCTCGGTGGGAATGGCCTTGATGAGTTCAACCAGTTCAGGAGCTTTCACCACTTCTACTCCCTTGGGCACCACGGGGGCCTTGCCACCCCAGCCAGAGCCGGCTCCCGGGCTGCCGCCGGCGTTGAGTTTGATGGCGGGGCCCACCAGCTTGATGCCGCTCGGGTCAACTTTCACAAAGCTGCCGCCTCCCTTGAGGGTTATTTCAGAACCCGCCTCCAGCACCATCTTGTCGCCCACCTTGATATGCACTTCCTGCCCGGCTTCCACCAGCAGCGACTGACCCAGCTTCTGATGCAGGCTGGCATCCACCATCAGCGAGTAGTCGGCCTTTATCTGGTCGCGCTTCTCGCCCTCCACCGTCAGGTGGTCGTTGGCCTTGATGCGGGTAACCCGCTCGTTGTCGATATCCCGATGCTCGTCGTGCTTGATGTGCCAAGCGGCATCATTTTCGATGAGCACGTTCAGGTCTTTCTGACCGTGGATGTAAATCTCTTCCTGCCCCGCCTGGTCTTCAAAGCGCAGCTCGTTGAAACCCTCGCCCTGGTGGGTCTCGGTACGCAGCACAGTCCTGGTCTTGTTGGCCGGTAACTCATACGGCGGCCGGTTGGTGGCATGATAGGTGCGACCGGTCACGATGGGTTGGTCGGGGTCACCTTCCAAAAAGCTCACGATGACCTCGTGGCCGATGCGCGGGATGGCCATCATGCCGTACTGACCGCCGGCCCAGCCTTGCGAGACCCGCACCCAGCAGGAGCTCTGGTCGTTGGAGCTGCCGTAGCGGTCCCACGGGAACTGCAGTTTCACCCGGCCATGTTCGTCGCAGTAAATCTCCTCACCGTCGGGACCCACCACCATGGCGATTTGCGGGCCGTCCACCATCGGTTTGTGAGGAGCCTCGGGGCTGCCGATACGCGCCCGCCAGGTGGTATTCGCTTTCACCACGCCGAATTCGTTGTGATAAACGGTCGGGCCGCTGCCCCCCTCCTCTTCCAGCGCCTGTGGCTGCAAGCCGGTGTGCTGGATGCGCACGATTTGCCAGTCGGTGTTGAGGCTGCCGTTGGGATGTTCAGTGAGAGAAAACGTCTGGCCCGGCAGCAAGGCGGCGCAGTTGGACTTAGCCTGACCCGCCACCGCGTCATTGCGCAGCGCATCCAGCCTATGTTGGGCAAACGCCTTGCCGCTCGGGTCCTCTTTGTAGCGACCCGGATAGTCGAAGTGCTGGTAGGTATCGCGCTGGTGGGTCAGCTCTGCTCCCACCTTCTTGTGGGAAAGGCCATAAGCCGGGGTCTTGAAGCTGTAGTCTTTGAGCTCCACATCCGAGGGGCGCACCGCCTCCCGGTAGTGGAACTGGCGCACATAAGGTCCCTGTTCCAGCGAACGGTTGCCGAGGTTGAAGAACAGTTCGGGGCCAGCGGTCAGAGCCGCCGCATCGTCGGCAAACACGATGCGGTGCTTGCCAGCTTCAAACTCGTGGAAGTAGAACAGCCCCTCTTCGGCGGCGAGGCGGTTCACGAAATCGAGGTCGGTTTCCCGATACTGAACGCAGTACTCCCGCTTGGCGTGCTCGTTTTTCAGGGCGAAGGCGTAATCGGTGATACCGTGCTCTTGCAACAGGATGGAGAGGATTTCATCGGGCTTCTGCGCCTGGAAGATGCGGGAGTTCTGGCGAAGCGACAGACGCCACAGGGCCGGCTGTACCAGCAGCTGATAGAGGGTGCGGCGAAAGCCGCTGTCACCCTGCGCGAAGTCACTGACCACTCCGCACACCCGGCGCTGCAGCTCGCCGTGGTACCACACCAGCAGCTCGCACGGCTGGTCCAGCACGGCGCCAAAGTCGATGTCGGGCTGGCTGCTTGCCAGCTCAAGGCGCAGGTTGAACGGGCGGTTGAGCGCTTCATCCAGTGCAAACTCGGCCACCACGAAGGTGCTCTCGGGCAGGGCCCCCACCTTGACGGAAAATTGTAATCCTGTGCTGTCTGCCATGAAGCGCTCCTTAACCTGCCTGTCCGCTGCCTGAGCCAATCACCACGCCGCCGCAGCCGACGGCGGTACCGGTCACGGCGATGGGCTTGCCGTTGACCAGCACAGAGCCGACCCCGCCCGAGATGCTGCGCGGATGCGGTGGATTGTTGGGTTTGTCGTGAGGGGCCAGCGGATCACCCTGGCGGGCCACCGGCTTGCCATCGAGGAACACATCCGGGCTGGCGGCAATCACGGGGGATGGGTGGAAACCATCGTGGTCGGTGCCGATGTCACCGAGCAATGCAATAGAAGGACACATCTGGATTCTCCGTGGGGCAACCATGGTGCAAGCGCAGCCTGGTGCAGAGACAGTTGGAACGGCGACCCAGCAGCCTCCATGCCATGGTAAAGTCGCAAACAATCACATTAAAAATCAGCTAATTACGATTAAATCTCGTTGAGCCTGACAAATCTGCTGCAATCCATTGCGCAAGACAGGGCAAGTTTCCCGGCAAACCTTGCCTTGCCAGTCAAACTAACTACAGCCTGCGCAACTTCTTGCTCATGGCAGCACGTTCAGCTACCGGAAACGCCCTGTTGCAGCTGATAGAGGCGGATGTTGAGCGCTTTCAGATCATTTTCCAGGCTTTTGAGCTCGGCAGCCGTGATGGGCTCCTGGGAGGCTTTTCTCGCCTCCAGCTCGCCGAGGCGCAGACTGAACGGGATGTTCTGCATCAGGTTCTTCTGTACTTCATAGAGCTGGGACTTGAGGTAGGAGATGGTCACCGTCTTGCGCTGGCGCTCCAGCTCCAGCAGCTGATCGAGCAGGGCATCCACCCCGGCGCGGGCATCCAGGTAGGTGGGCACGCTGATGACATCCCCCTGCTGACCGCCAAGCTGCGTCTGCCACTGCTTGTCCAGCGCCTTGACCGCCAGCGAGTCGGGATAGAGCATCAAAAGCGAGTTGCGCAGCCCCTCGCCGTAGCGATACCAGTAGAGCGGCGACGTCTGCTCGAGCCGGGTCAACTGGTTCTGGTAGCGAGCCACCAGATCGCTTTCCATGTTCTGCAGGGTCTGCTCCCCCAATACGATGCGGGCCTGGCGAATGTCGTCATAGCTGAGGGCTCGGGGCAGCTCGGCGGCCGGCTGCACCAGACGCTGGGCCGCCACGGTTTTCTCCTGCTGATGCTGCTGCCAGCCGAGCCAGCCCATCACCGGCAGGGCGCAGCTGAGCAGGCCGCAGCCAAACCAGAACCAGGCCGGACGCTGCCGGCGGTGCTGCTCAATCTTCAGCACGGTGGGCTTGACCTGCCCCTTCTCGCGCCCCACCAGAATGCTGCCCTGGGGCAGGTGCGGGGTCGACGTCGAGACCGTGCCGCCATGGTCACTCTCCAGGTCGGACTTGAAGAACACCATGGGCGGGATCTGCAGATCCTCCTTGAGGCCCGGCTCGTCGGAGACGATGACGATCTCGGTCTCGTCAAAGAGGTGGGTATACCCCTCTATGAAGTGCACCAGATTCTCGACCCGGGGAATGCGGCTCAGATCCGCGTTGTGCAGCTTCTCGCTGATGAGCTGCAGCGCCCGCTCGCAGCGATAGATCAGCCGCTTGTCCTCGTGGCTGATCTGGTACTGGCGAATGACGTCGCTGATACGGGCGATGAACCAGTCAAGCATCTCGATGCGGGCCCGCTCCTGATGGACCGGCGGCCAGAAGCTCTCCCACTGGGTGACGATGAGGTTGGCGAGAAACTCGCACCCTTCGGTAAAACCGCTCAGCCCCTGCAGACGCGAACGGGCCAGGGTGAAGTAGATGGCGGTCTGCAGATCCACCCCGTGTTTTTCGAAGATAAGGCTGGCGAGCTGATGGATCCGCTGCCAGTCCACTTCGGGGCGCGAAGCGTGGCTGAGCTTGTTGATCTCGGCCCGCAGCGCCTCGTACTCCGGCAACATCCTGGGGTCGCGCCCCACTTTCAGGGCCTGCTGACCTTGTTGATTCTGTGACATATGGACTTCCAACGCAGGAAGGGGGCACAGCGTGCCCCCGACGCGATCAATAGAGGGATTCGGGCAGTCTGAACTGGCTGAACAGGCCGCCGGTGAAGGGGTTTTGCGCGCTGTCGGTGTAGACGCGATAGGTCATGGCCCCCTGATCCACCGGGAAGCGCACATCGAAAGTGGCGTCATTGACCTGGGTCAGCTCCCCCTTGTCCATCAGGCGGAACATGGCCCAGGGGCCGACGAAGCCTTCGCTGCGCGGTGAACGCTCGCGGGCGGCCGGCACCAGGGTGATCTTGCTCTCGGCCCCGTCGCGCATGGTGTTGGGCCACACCAGCGGGATCTTGGTACGACGGCCGTGGGCGTATTCCAGCAGCTGGCCATCCAGGTTCAGCACGCTGCGCCGCTTGTTGGCGGTGAGTTCGATGGGCTCGAGGGCGAACTGCACCTCCAGGTTGCCCTGCTGGCTGAAGAAGATCTGACGGATGCGGGCCGCACGGTCCAGCTGCTTGACCAGCTCGGCCTGGATGGGCGAGCTGAACTCCCCTTCCATCAGGCCGCTCTCCACCATGGGCTTGAGGTTGACCTGATAGAAGCTGTCCAGCGTCCCATTGGG
The DNA here is from genome assembly GCF_033349375.1 of Aeromonas sp. CD. Taxonomy (NCBI): domain Bacteria; kingdom Pseudomonadati; phylum Pseudomonadota; class Gammaproteobacteria; order Aeromonadales; family Aeromonadaceae; genus Aeromonas; species Aeromonas sp. CD. The sequence goes on along the minus strand of NZ_CP137631.1, from coordinate 2,004,088 downwards.
TGCGAAGAAGCGCTCCATCTCGGAGAGGGGCACGTCCTTGTTCGAGCTCGGATCAAACGGATAACGACCAGCCAGCTGGCTGTTGAAGGGGGCCAGCACCTTGTCCTGCCACTCCTGATTGAGGGAGGACATGGCCAGGTCAATCACCAGTCGCGAGCTCTGCTCGGAGAGTTGACCCACCCAGCGATCGAGCGGGGCCGGCAGACTGCGGGCATATTGCTGCAACGCGAACACCGGATCCGCGTACTTGTTGGTCATGCGCAGCTGCACCGCTTTCAAGGCGGACTGACCCGGTTCGGTGGCGTTGACGATGAGCTCCAGGTAGTGCTGCAGCTCCACCAGCTTCTGGTTGACCTCTTGAATGAGCGGTCCCTGCTCACCACGTCCAGCCAATACTCCATTAGTGGCCATAAAGGGGCGACCGATGCGGGCGCTGATGGCCTGGGCCGGGTCCCCTTCCACGTCGGAGATCTTGCGAATGCGGGTGTTGTCATCCAGCGAGGCCAGTACCCGCTGGAACGGCTGATCGTTGCCGGTGATGGCGGCGAGCACGTCCAGCGCCTGCTCCGGGCTCTCCAGGGTCTGCACGTCCAGGTTGGTCAGCAGTTTTTGCCACTGGTTGACGTAATCGGTGACGTAACGGTCGTTGACCTGACGGGTGATCTCCTTGCGATCCGCCTCGCTCAACTGACTCAGCTTGCGCTGGCCCAGTACCCAGGCATCCATCGCGGTGAGATCGATAAGCGCCTTGTCTTGCTTGAGGAAGAAGTCGTTGAAACCGGGCCAGGTGAGCAGGCGCGGCACCTGGCCGGCGTTGTCGCTGCGCAGGGCAAACACGGTGTCGAAAGTGGGGCCCACCTCGTCACGCACGTTGAGATCCGGCGGCAACACATCACCGGCCTTCACCACCAGATTCTGGTAGACCCGCTGATACATGGGCAGCTTGCCGAGCTCGCGCTGGGCACCGTAGACCGGCTCCTTGAACGGCACGAAGGCGGTGATGGCGGCCTGATCCCGCTCGGCCCTGGCGCCATACCAGTTGGTGTGATCGAGGGCATAGTCCAGGTGCCCCATCAGTTGCTCCTGCACCGCCCCCTGCCCTGGGAAGGCCTTCTGCCAGCGGCTCGCCATGTACTGCGCCACCAGCTCCTTGTTGCGACCGGACGCATCGTCCAGCATCCGCATCACCCGCAGGATGGCAAGCTTCTCCTCACTGCCGGCAGGCGCCTGGTTGAGATCGGCAAGCAACCCCTGCATCTGAGCCGGCAGGAAGCGCAGGCTCAACAGTTGCAGGTAGGAGCCCTCCACATAAGGACCGATCTCGTCCCCCTGATAGAGGCCGAGGTCGGCCACCAGAGGCATCCGCTCACGGTAGTTGCCAAAGGAGAGGGTCGCCTCGCGAATAAGATTGAGGCGCGGCAGCTGACTCACGCCGAAGGCGTGGGCGTCGGCCACCTCGTTGGTCTCCATGAAGGCCTGAGCCTTGGTCAATACGTTGCGGCCCGCCTCCTCGTTGACCCGGTAGAAGTAGTGCCAGCCACCGATGAGGGCGGCCGAGAAGAGCGACAGGCAGCTGAGGCCGATGGCCATGCGGCGCCGGCGATAGAGGGTATGCAGCCGGTTTTCACCCGCCAGATGGGCCTCCGGGAAGATGATGGAGGAGAACAGCTGGCGCACGAAATAGGTGTTGGACTCCCCACGCAGGGCCGAGTGGATGGGCTCTGGCAGGTTGTAGCGACGGGAGGCCGCCTGGGCAAACGCATCGAACGGCACCCCTTGCTGATAGACGGAGCTGACATAGACCCCGCGCACCAGCAGCGGCTTGCTCTCCTCGATGGCCAGGGTCTCGGCCAGCAGGCTGGTCACGTAATCCTTGAGGCCCGCCAGCTGGCGCACGAACGAGAACAGCGCGTTGCGCTGGGCGGCATCGAGCCGGCTCAGCATCAGTTCGGGCAGATTCTGGTTGAGGTTGTCCACCCACTGATCCCAGAACAGGGCCAGATCCTGTTGCCAGTCGGCACCCGGCTTGAAGGTCACCCCCAGCACGGCCTCACGGGCCTCCTTGTCGAGCTGCTGGTAGATCACGTCAAAGCCGCGCAGCAGATCGAGCTTGGTGAAGGTGACATAGAGCGGCAACCGGGTATTCATGGTGGCCGACACCTCCTGCAGGCGCGAGCGCATCAGCTGGGCATAGGCCTTGCGTTCGGCCACGCTGGCGTGGGAGAGCCAGGCCAGATCCACGGTCAGCACCAGGCCGTTGAGGGGCTGGCGACGACGGTGTTCATTGAGCCAGCCAAGCAGGTGCAGCCAGAGCCGCTCATGCTTGCGGGCCTGCAGATCCAATTCGGCCTCGCTTTGGGAGAGCAGCACCCCGGCGGGATCCAGCATCACCGCCTGTTCCCCCAGCCAGCAATCCACCAGCTGATCCTGTGCCACGTCGCGCAGTTCGGTATCGAGTCTCGGGTTGAGCTTGTTGGCCGGGTTGGCGCGGTGGATCAGGCTGCTCTTGCCGCTGCCGGGCAGCCCCAGCACCAGATACCAGGGCATGGCGTAGAGCGCCCCCTTGCCCAGATGGGTATTCAACGCCTGCAGCCAGCGATCGAGGAACAGCGCCTGCCTGTCGATGAGCCCCTTGACCGGGTCCTGCTCCAGCACCACCTCGTGCTGGCGCTCGGCCTTGAGCTGCTGCATCTTGCGCCACACTCGCCAGGAGACCACTCCCAGCAGCAACCAGAGCCAGAGCAGGGTGAACACCACCCGCCCCCACAGCGGCTCGAACGGTTTGGCGCCGCGCACCTCGAGACGAGGGCCCAGCCACCACACCAGGATGAGAGCCAGCACCCAGAGTACAGCACCGAGCAGGGGCCAGGAGGGTTTCAATTTCGGCAGCTGTTGCCGCAGAAAAGTAAAAATGGTTTTGAACATAAAATGTGATCCAACTCCGACTCAATGACTCATTTCGGCATTCATTTCGACAACGGCGCCGCCAGGCTCTCCAGGCGGTTGACCAGCCCGGGCTCCCAGTGCGACAACCCGAGGCGACTGGCCTCTTGCCACAAGTGTTGATAGTGCTGGCGCGCAAGCGCCTCCATGCCTTCCTGCGCCAACAGCTCCGCCTGCACCAGCAAGGCGTGGAAGCGATCTCTTGGCTCTTTCAACTGCGCAATCCGCTCATCGAGCAGGGCGAGCGCCGCCGCGACCCCCTGCTCGCCGTGGCGCTGGGCGACCTCCTCGGCCAGCCCTGCCTCGCCACTGCCCGCACTGCTCCCCTTGGCCGGTTGCAGCCAGCGGCTGCACTCGGGGGAGAGAAACGGCGTACCGTCGCTAAAGGCAAGCTCCCGCAGGGCCGGCAGGCGCTGCAGAAAAGTCCCGAGCTCCTCGGCGATCGCCTGGGCTACCGCCCCAAAGCCGAGCTTCTGGGCCACCTCGGCCGAGAGCCTGTGCCCTTCGAACCAGTAGGGCGCCAGAGTCAGACTCTGCTCGATGCGCTGCCAGAGCCCCTGATCGGGGGCGTTCATGGCAGCGCGGTACTCATCCACCATGTCTGCCGACATGGGCGCCAACGGGGTTTTATTGCCCGCCCCACTCATGGGAACCGCCGTGATCCCGGCCCAGACGGCGTGACGGCGCAGCCGATAGCCCACTGCAGCCTCCGGCTGACGCTCGATCAGGAGTTCCGCCACCTTGAGCTGGGTCTGGCGCCAAGCGCGATCGTTGGAACTGTCGACGTCGACGGCGGCACTGCCGCCACCGCCGCTGAGCACCATGGCGCCGGCGCTGCTGGCGGTCGACGCCACCGAGGCCGGGGAGCCCGCTGCCGCAGCGCCGCTGCTCTGGAGCTGCCCTGCCGCATTGGCCTCGGCCTGTGCCACCTGCTGGCGCTGGGCCCGCTTCAGACCCATCACCAGCGGGGCGAGCAGCTCCCCCTTGTCGGGACACTGCGCCAGCCAGACCCGCTCCAGCTGCTCGGCCTGGGCCAGCAGTTGGGCCAGCTCGGCCGCCGAAGCGCTCTCGCAAGCACGCGGCAGGGCCCCTTCGAAGCGCTTGACGATCTGCACCATCAGCCGCTGCTTCTGGCTGGCATTGCCGGGCCAGGCCAGCAACCAGTAAGCCTGGATCCAGGCCTCCAGCAGACTGATCGCCGCCCCCAGGGGAGTTGCCTTGGCCGGATGCTGCAGGCAGCGCAGCAGCTGGGCCAGCACCCGCATGTCCTTGGTGCGGCTCTCCAGCAAGCCGAGGCACGCCTCGGCCACCGCATTGAGATCCACCTGGCTGTGAGCGAGGGATCCCAGCTTGACCAGCTCGGTCTCCACATAGTCCCAGCGCGGCTCATCGGCCAGCACAGCGCCTCTTATCTGTTCATCCGGCAGGCTGGTGAGCAGGCGTGCACACCAGGGGTGTTGATAGCTCATCGCCCCTCCTACCAGCGGCACTGCTGACGCAGCGGTGCCAGCGCCTCTTTCAGGCCGCTCAAATCGACCCGCAAAAGGGCGCCGTTGTCGGCCCGCACCTGCAGCTCGCGATGGCCCTGCCAGCGCTTGAGCTCCTCGATGGCGGGCAGACCGCGGCCATATTCCAGCAACAACCCCTGATCCCGGATAAACCAGCTCTGGGAGCCGGCACTCGGTTGACCATCCAGCTCGACCTGCACTTTCTCGCCGCTCCAAGGCTGATCCAACCGCAGCCGGATATGGGTGATGCTGTCGACGCAGCCGATGGCCAGGGTCGCCCCACGCAGTGCCGGGCGAGTCAGGGTTTCACTGCCACGGCCGGCGTCGCTCTGCAGCAGGAAGGGGGCGCTCGCTGGCGTGCGGGCCTGCTCCTGGGCCCAGATGGCCTGCCAGGCCGCCGACTTGGGGGCTGCCCCCTCGGCGGCACTGGCCGCGCCATTGCCGATGGCGTCGTAGCAGGCGAGCCGTACCAGCGGCGAGGGCTCCTGCCGGCAGGCCTGCCAGCGCGCCATGTCCAGCGGGACCTCGGCCGCACTGGTGGCCAGCAGCAGCGGTAACAAGCCGAGGATGCTCATCAGTTCACCTCCAGTTTCTGGCACTTGTGATCCAGGGTGCGCTTGGGAATGTTGAGGCTCTCAGCCACCAGCATCCGATTGCCCTGGAAGTGGCGCAGCCGCGCCTCGATGACCGAGGCCTCGTACTGCTGCATGGCCCGGCGCAGATCGCGGATGTGGTTGTAGTCGTCCATGGTGCCGGGCAGCAGGGCGCTGACCCGCTCGCGCAGCTCCGGCGGCAGCGCCTCCAGCCCCACCTCCTCCCCGTGACGGGTATGGGCACAGGCCACCTCCAGCAGGTTGCGCAGCTCGCGCACGTTGCCGGGGAAGTCATAGGTCTGCAGCTGTTTCAAGAACTTGCGCTGCAGCCCCACCAGGGTCTTGCCATCCTGGGCGGCAAACTGGGCCATGAAGTGCTGGCACAGCAGCGGCACGTCATCCATGTGTTCGCGCAGGGGGGCGATCAGCAGCAGGCACTGGCAGAGGCGGTGGTAGAGGTCGGCCCGAAACTGCCCCTCCTCCACATGGCGGGTGAGCGGCTGATGGGTGGCGGCGATGAGGCGAAAATCGGAGTGATACTCCTGCTCGGCCCCGAGCGGCCGGTAACTGCGGGTTTCCAGCACCCGCAGCAGCTTGGCCTGCATGGCGGCGGGCATGTCACCCACCTCGTCCAGAAACAGGGTGCCGCCATTGGCCTGGGCCACCAGCCCGGTCTTGTTGGCAAGGGCGCCGGAGAAGGCCCCCTTCTGGTAACCGAACAGCTCGCTCTCGATGAGGTTCTCCGGGATGGCGGCGCAGTTGATGGCGACAAACGGCTTGTTGGCGCGATCGGAACACTGGTGCACCAGCCTAGCCACCACCTCCTTGCCGCTGCCGGTCTCCCCCTGGATCAGCACGGTCAGCTTGTGCTGGCCAGCCTGATTGATCTGCTCGCGCAGCCCGCGGATCACCGCCGACTGGCCGACCAGCTGATCGCCGAGCAGTTTCTCGTGCTGGCGCAGCCGCTCCCCCTCCCCCTTCATCTGGCGCAGGGAGTCGCGCAGTACCCCCTGATCCCGCCGGCTGCGACCGAGATCGCGAATGAGGGTGAGCTGGTTGCAAAAGACCTGGGAGAGCTGGGCCAGCTCGGGGCCGTCGGCCCAGGCCCGCAGCACCTCCCCTTCATCCATCAGGGCCAGCACGGCAAACGGCTTGCCGTTGCCATCCAGCAGCGGATACGCATGCAGCCCGCACTGCTGGCCAAGGTTGGCCAGCAGTGCGCGAAAACCGGCGTGCTCGATGCGGGCACCACCGTAGAGGGAGTCCCAGGTGCGGGACTGGGCCTTGTGCAGCACATAGGCAAGCGGGTGGGAAAAATCGTCCACCGCCAGCCCCAGCGCCACTTCCTTCCCCCTGACCCAGCCTTGGCACTCCAGCTGGCGGCCACTCACATCCAGCATGCCGAGCAGCAGCCCTCTGGGCTGGAAGCTGGCATGGACGGTCGAGCTCCACCAGTGGCACAGGTGCGGCTCATCGCGCTGGGCGGTGAGGGCCAGGGCAAATGCGAGGGCTTGCTCCATACTCAAGCCCCCACCTCGGCCACGAACTGGTGATCGGCCACGGAAAAGTGGACGCGCTTGATGGGTTCACCGGCCGAGAGGCGCTGTAGCAGCTGCAGGGAGACCGGCGGCAACAGGGCACCGTCGATGACGGATTCGAGCATGCGGGCACCGTTCTCGCTGCGATTGGCCCGCAGCAGGATCTCCTCGGCCACCTCGTCGTCCAGCACCACCTCGGCGCCGAAGCGCTCCTTGAGCAGCTTGACCAGCCGGTTGAGCTTGCCGCCCACGATCTGTACCAGGGTATCGTGGCCCAGCGGCAGATAGGGGATCACCTCCATGCGCGCCAGCAACGCCGGTTTGAAGAAAGCGGCGAGCTCCGGATAGAGGGCATCCAGCAGCACGTCAGGCTGCTCGGCATGATCGACGATGGTCTGGAAACCGAGGTTGGAGGTGAGGAAGAAGACCACGTTCTTGCAGTCGATGATGCGCCCTTCCCCGTCCGCCAGCTCGCCCTTGTCGAACGCCTGATAGAAGAGATTGAGCACGTCCGGGTGGGCCTTCTCCACCTCGTCCAGCAGCACCACGGAGTAAGGCTTCTGCCGAATCGCCTCGGTCAGCACGCCCCCTTCACCGAAACCGACGTAGCCGGGCGGCGAGCCGATCAGGCGCGAGACGGTGTGTTTCTCCTGATACTCGGACATGTTGATGGTGGTCAGATACTGGCGGCCACCGAACATCAGCTCGGCAATCTGCAGCACGGTTTCGGTCTTGCCGACCCCGCTCGGCCCCACCAGCAGGAAGGCGCCGAGCGGGCGGCCGGGACGACGCAGGTCGGCGCGAGCGGTCAGCAGGTGCTTGTGCAGGTGGGCCACCGCCACATCCTGCCCCTTGATAAGCTCGCCGAGGTACTCCGGCAAGCGGGTCACCACGTCCAGCTCCCCCTGGGAGATGCGATTGAGGGGCACCCCGGTCCACTCGGCGATGACGGCGGCAATCTGGGTCTTGTCGACGTGGGCGGAGACCAGCACTTCTCCTTGCTGCAGCTCGGCCAACTCGCGCTCGAGGGTGGCCAGCTGCTCGGCAGCGGCTTGCGGATCGAGCGGCGCATCGGCGAGATCCAGCGCCTCTCTGGCCAGCATCTCATCCTGCTGGTCGGCCAGCAGCGCCGCGCGCAGCTCGACAATCTGGTGTACCAACCCCTGCTGTTGCTGCCACCGGGCCTCCTGCTCGGTCAGTTCTTCACGGCAAGCCTGCTGGGCCCCCTGCAACTCGGCCAGGCGTTCTGCGTTGTCACCGAGACCGATCAGGCTCTGGCGCTCCAGCTGGCGGATCTCCAGCTCGCGCTGGCGCAGCGCATTTTGCAGGTGGCTGACCGCGCGCGGCGGGGTGGTGAGGTTGATGGCCACCCGGGCACAGGCGGTATCGAGCACGTCAATAGCCTTGTCCGGCAGCTGACGGCCGGAGATGTAACGGGCGGAGAGCTGGGCGGCCGCCTGCAGCGCCTCCTCGTCGATCAGCACCCCGTGGGCCTTCTCGTAGATGCTGCGCAGGCCGCGCAGGATCACGGTGGCCTCGTCGGCATTGGGTTCACCGACCTTCACCAGCTGGAAGCGGCGCGACAGGGCCGCGTCTTTTTCCACGTATTTCTTGTACTCGCCCCAGGTGGTGGCGGCGATGGTGCGCAGCTCGCCCCGGGCCAGCGCCGGCTTGATGAGGTTGGAAACATCCAGCCCGCCGGCCTGGTTGCCGGCCCCGATCAGGGTGTGCGCCTCGTCGATGAACAGGATGACCGGCTGCACGGCGTCCTTGACCTCCTGCATCACCCCCTTGAAGCGTTTCTCGAACTCCCCCTTGACCGAGGCGCCGGCCTGCATGGCACCGAGATCCAGGGTCATCAGCTCGACCCCGCGCAGCTTCTCGGGCACCTGACCCGCCACCATGCGCAGGGCCAGCCCCTCGATGAGGGCGCTCTTGCCGACACCGGCCTCCCCCACCACGATGGGGTTGTTCTTGCGACGACGGGAGAGGATGTCGATCATCAGGTCGATTTCGTGATCCCGGCAGAGCACGGGATCCAGGCTGCCCTGGCGGGCCTGTTCGGTCACGTTGACGGTAAAGCGGGCCAGCAGGCTGGCATCGGCCGGCAGAGCGGCCTGGGCCGTCTTGCCGCCGGGGGCGGTGGTCACTTGCGTCTCGGCAGACTCCTTGACCCACTCGTCGAACTGCTGGCGCAGCAGCTCGCGATTGACCTTGGCAAGCAGGCGGGTCACCGAGCCCGGCAGGTAGCGCTGCGGGGTCATCAGCAGCACCAGCAGCATGACGCCGCTGCGCAGCTGGGCATGTTGCAGCTCGGCGGAGGCGAGCAGCCAGCTGTCTTGCAGCCACTCCACCAGCATGGGCGAGAAGGAGGGGTAACCCTGGCCATAGCTGCCGTCGGCAGCGGAAGGTTGCAGCAGGGTCTTGAGCTCTTCCACCTCCACCTCGGCCACCTTCAGGATCTGGCGCACGTCGCTCAGCGGGGTCTCCAGCATCTTCAGCAGCAGATGCTCGATGCGGATCTCGGCTCCCTGGTGATTGACGCAGAGGGCCGCAGCCTCCTCCAGCATGTGACGGCAGATGGGGTTGAGTCTTTCCACCAGTACCGGTAGCTCTATACGAATCAAGGCGTGCTCTCCTTAAGTATTTATTTTAATAATTCGCCCAGTTGACGCAGCACGTCCTGGGTCTGGTTATTGAGTTGGTGGTGATAGAGGCCAAAGATCAGCGCCAGGATCAGCGCACCGCCCATGAACAGGCTGCGCAGGGATACCTGCTTGCGCAGCTGATAGCGGGAGGCCTGCTGGCCCAGATCGAGGTGAAACACGCTGGGCGCCTCGCCGCCGGCCTCGGGGGCCAACTGCTTGTGCAGCTGGCGCACGATGCGCTCGAACTCGCCTTGTCCCTTGCTCATCACCTTGTAACGCCCCTCGAAACCGAGGCACAGACAGAGGTAGATGAACTCCAGAATGTCGCGATAACGCACCGGGTCTTCCTGCAGACGGGCCAGCAGCACGAACACCTTCTCGCCGCCCCAGGTCTCGTTGTGAAAGCGGGTCAGCAGGGAGTGCTCGGACCATTCGCTTTGACTGCCCCAGTCGCGGCCCATCACGGCCTCGTCGATGAAGGTGCAGAGGATGTAGCGAAACGACAGCACCACCCCGTTCTCGTAGCCCTGAGCCATCAGCTCCTGTTCGATGGCCTGGATCTCGGTCACCACCCGCTGGTAGAGCTCGGGCACCCGGTCGTAGCGCGACAGCAGGCGCACCCGCTGCACCAATCCCAGCAAGGGGGTCACCGCATCGATCATCGGGTTGATGCTCTGGCCACGCAGGCGGAACCAGTAGTCCGAATCCATGTCCAGCTGCTCGGCATGATCGAACAGCAGGTCGCTGAGTTGCTCGTTCTTGATAATGTCCGTGGTCATCTCTGCTTATTCCTTGGTGCGATCACTGGCTGCGAATGGCCCAGAGCTGCATGTCGAGCTCGGGGAAGTCGCCGGCGATGTGGAAGGCGAGGGTGTTGCCCACCGCCAGCATCTTCCAGGCCGGGCTCTGCCGGTCGAGCTGGAAGTAGCTGTAACCGGCGTGATAGGGCAGCTGGCGCGGCGCCACCGGCAGCGGCAGCAGCGGAATGCCGGGCAGCTGCAGGCTGATAAGCTCGCGGATCTTGTCGCTGGAGGCCACCTTGGTCTGCTGGAGCAACTGCTTGCGCAGCTGCTCCTGCGGCATGCGAGCACGCACCGCCAGCACGAAGTCGGCGCTGGTCATCAGCTCGCTCTCGTTGACCATGGCCACCATGATGCCGTACTGGTGCTTGCGCAGCTGGATGGAGACGGCGCGCGGCGACAGCACTGTGCTGAGCGCCTGGCGCAGGGCCAGCATCACCGGCTCGAAGCTCACCTGCTGATCGTCGTGGCGATAGGCGGGGAACTCGGGCGGCAGGCGGGACTCGTCGGTAAAGGTCATCAGCTCGCCGCAGAGCTGCACCAGCGCCTCGTGCAGCCGCTCGGGGTGCAGGGTGCCAAGGCGCGCCAGATGGGAGAGCTGGGGCTGGGCCCGGTTGAGCAGTTGCAGCATCATGAACTCGGCCACGTCGGCCACCCCCTGCTGACCCGGCGCGGCGATGCGCTGGGAGAGACTGCGGGCCCGCTCGGCGACCAACCCGGCCGACTCGCCGAGGAAGCGCTTGAGGGTCGGGATGGCGGAGACGCTGATGCTGCAGGGCATAAAGTTGGGATCCAGCACCAGGCCGCCGTCCGGACGCTTGTCCAGAATGCGGGCGATGGCCAATGATGCATAAGCACTGCGATCCTCGCGCTCCAGCATCAGCCGCAGGCTGACCCGCCCCACTTCAAGGGAGACCACGTCCCCCCCTTCGCTGTGCAGATCGCGCACGTCGTGGCGATGGGCCTGCAACCGGGTGGCCACCTGGCCGCCCTGATTGACCTCGTTGACGCCGCTCACCGAGAGCGGCAGCGCCAGATAGACCTTCTGGTTGGCCACCGAGGCATCGGTGACTTCCAGCGGGGTCGGCAGCACATCGTCATTGGGGATGTTGAACACGGTACCGTCCGGCAGGATGCCGGTGGCCCCCACCAGGGCGATGCGACCAAAACCCAGGTAATCCTCGTTGATGGCGAGCGACTGCAAGCCATAGAAATAATCGGACAGCGCGCTCAGGCGAGCGTGCAGCGCGTAATCCGAATGTCTTTGTTGTTGCTGGAAGTGCTGGGGCTTGATGAACAGCCCCTCACGCCAGATAACCCGATTTCGACTCGACATGGTTATTCTTCTTCTTTTTGCAGTTCCACTTCATCCAGGCGCAGGTGCACCAGGATTTGATAAGCCGTTCCCTTGCTCTTGATCTTGATGACCTTGCGCCACTCGGCGCTGTCGGGGTCGGCGTAGCGTGCGATCACCCCGATGTAACGGGTCTTCTCGTCGAGCTTGATGGGGGGCAGGTATTTGAACTGGCCCGGCAGCAGGGTGTAGTCCTGATGATCCAGGTAGTTCTTGCCAAGGGCCTTCTCCACGTCCACGGTCACCTGGTCGTAGTCGGTGGCAAGCAACTTGGAATCCTCCGCCAGCAACACCACCTGAAACTCGATGGGCGCCGCCTCCCCGCTCTCGTTGGGGTTGACGTCAGGCTCCGCCAGCAGGCTCAGCCCCAGGGTCGTCGGTTGACTGTCATTGCTGCCCACCTGGATATCCGGGTTCATGGCCACGTCGGCCATCTTGCCCATGGTGGTACAACCTGCCAGGGCCAGCAGCGCGGCGCCCAGCATCAGCGCACGTATCATCAAATCAGTCCCTGTTGCTGACGCACGGCCTGGTCATAGGCCTGGGCATACACCTGGTGGAACAGCTTGTCGAACCCCTGCTGACGGGCGGAGGTGAGCTCGCGGTAGTAGTGCTGATACATGTCCCAGGCCCAGCCTTCGTCGGCCGTGCCCGGTGCACCGCTGCGGCGGTATTGCTCGAACCGACCCAGCAGGGCCTGCGGCGAAAACGCCTGCAGGATGCTGTCGAGCGCCGCGCCGATGGCCTGCTGATTCGCCACGTGATGGATGCGCACGTTGTGCAGGCTCTCGGCCACCGCCGCCGGCGCGCTCAGGTGGACCGGGCTCTTCTGCTCGGCAAACAGCACCGCCAGGGTCTCGTCATAATCGAGGCCCAGGCGCAGCGGGTTGTCCTCGATGGGGCGCAGGTGCTTGTCCGCCAGCGCGGCCTGTTCGTTTTGCAGCTGCAGCAACCCCTCCACCATGGCTCGCACCGTCTTGCCCATCTCTTCGAGCATGTCGTGGGCCTGCTGGGTGTCCTGCAGTTGCAAGGGTTGACCCAGGCCGCGCATCAGCGGGGTCAGGGCCACGTGATCGACGCCGTCCAGCGACAGCTGATAATCGGGGTGGTTCTCGATGGCGGGCATATCCAGAAATTCTTGGTTCATGGTGTTCTCGACAGCAGAAAAAGGGGCAAGAGGGGGAACGTCCACATCCGGTTGTGAACGCAATGAGGCCTGCAGACGACCGTCCGCCAACGGGCCATCCATCAACGGATTGGGCGCCCTGCGCTCCTGCTGCAATGCCAGCAAGGGATCGGCCGCCAGGGTGCGCGGATCGTCTGCGGGCGCAGCGGGCTCATCGCTGGTCAGCCACTCGTCGAGCTGCTCGGTGGGGCGATTGCCCAGCACCTGTTGCAGGCTCTGCTCGGGGGTGATGGCCCCCAGATAGGCGCGCAGCCGGAACGGGCCGACCACGAGCTCGTCCCCCTGTTCCAGATGCACCTTGCGGGCCCGCCCAATGGGCGAAGTGGCCCCGTTGATATAGGTCTGGCCGCTCAGATCGCACAGGCAGAAGCGACCGTCGTTGAGCTCGATGCGGGCGTGGGCGGGCATGACGGCCCCCAGCCTGTCGCGCAGTTGCCAGTCATCCTGTTCGGAGGCCCCCAGGGTCCCCCCCATCTCGTCGAAGCGGTACTGCACCTGCTGGCTGCCGTCGAGCTGTTCGCTGTTGAGCACCACCAGGGAAAGTTGCTGGTTAAAATCGTCCACAGTTACTCCTGCACTGATTCCTGTAGTTAAATTTTCTGCGCTGCTGATGTCTGCACTTATTCCTGCACGCAGATGGTCACGAACGGGTCGCTCGGCGGCTGGCCGAGAAAGGTACTCCACCCCAGGCGGGCACTCTGCTCTTCCCCCAACCTCAGCCCCCTCGCCTGCTCCTGGCCGAAACCCAGGCGCAGATCCCAGGCCAGTTGATCGCGCAGGATGAAGGAGACAAAGGTCACCAGGGCGTGAAAGTGCTCCCCGTTCGGCAGAAAGCCGAGAAACTGGCCAAAGCTCAGGTTGTTGATCTTCAACAAGAACTTGCCGGCACAGTCGTTCACCTTGTCGCCGATGACAAAATCGCTCCCCAACGTGGCGCAAGCGCCGCCGAGGCGGTTTTGCTGATCCTGATGAATAGGCACCTTGCGCCACTGCCAGGCGCTCACCTGCACGTCGGCCAGATCGAAGCAGTGGGCCACCAGCCCCGCCACCACCTCGGGGGAGCGGCTGGGACTGGCCAGCATGCCCGCATAGGAGAGCATCTTGGCCCGGTTGACCGGCAGGCTCTGACAGACTGCCTCATTACCAAGCCCTACCAGGGCAAACATCAGGCGGGAGAAGCCATCCTCGCCGTTGTCCTGGAACCGCACGTGGTAGCGATACTTGCGCCAGATCCGGTGCAGCAGGGTCAGCAGACGGTGGTGGAAAAAGTCCAGGAACAGGCCGAGCTTCTGCACCCCCTGGGCGTACTCCCACGCCAGCGAATCGAGGTAATAGCCGGGCATCGGCGACTGACTGCCGTGCAGGCCGAGGAAGGCCACCTCCAGCTCGTGGCGCCCCTGCCCGTCCCGACCAATCTGCAGCACGTCGCTAGTGGGGAACCCCAAGGAAGCGGTCGCCTTGAAGCGGATGTTCTCGTCACCGGGCAGGTAGTCGAGCCCCCGCTCCTGATCGGCACCATCCAGCCGGTTGAGCAGCTCAACAAGCTGGAAAAAGTTGAAACGGGGCGCCTCCCGGGCGGCGTTCACATCAGGGAGTGCTGACCGATCTGGACTGGCCATTGGTAGCGCTCCTTGTTGTCGAGATTGACCACCTCAAGCAGGTGGAAGGCGTTGACGCTGGCATAGAGCGAGAAGAAATGGGCCAGCACGGTACTAAACAGATAGAGCTCCCCTTCGCTGCCAAAGGCGGACTGGCGGATGGAGAGCACCGACTTGAGCCCCCGCACCGGCATGCCGCGCACCAGCCGATCCACCGGCTTGGTCTCTATCTCCTCGATCCCCGCCAGCCGCTTGCGCGAGGCCTGCTCGGCCTGCTTGTCGTGCAGCGCCGGAAAATCGTAGGTGCGCAGCACCTGCACCAAGGCATCGCGGCGCAGCAGGGAGACATAGTTGAGCGACAGGTTGGATATCAGCGTCCAGTGCAGACTGCCGTCCAGTGCCGGGCGCAGCGGCCGGGTCGGCCGGATCAGGTTGCGGAAGGTGGCAAACGAGGGCGAGCTGCCGGTCGGCACGCAGACGCTGCCCACCTTGAGACGGGCGGCACGGGAGCGGTTGGTGCAGGTGAGCGTCACCGAGATGGATTCATCCAGTTCGACCGTGGTGGTTTCATCCCCGCGCACGAACGAGAGACTGTGTTCGAAACCATCCCCGCTCACCGCCTCCTTGACCCGCACCCGGTAGTAGAGCGCCAGCCGCTGCTTGGCCCGCTCAATCTGGTGCTGGAAGCTCTCGAACGGCTGATAGATGCGCGGCGTACCGCGGGAGCGGCCGAGGTTCCCCTCGACCCAGCCCTCCACCTGATCCACCGAGAAGATCTCGAAGCTGTCGGCATGGCGATAACTCGCCTTGAGGGGATACTCCGCCTGACGACCGTTGAGGTTGACCGGCTCGCTGTCGTGCTGGAACAGGTTGATGGCCGGTACGCAGTTGAGCATGAAGGAGTCGGGACGGATCTTGAGCTCCGCCGGCAGCGGCCGATCGAAGCAGAAGTGCACCTTGAATTCGCTCACCGGCAGCGGCTGTTTGGGCCACTCGCCACCGGAGAGTTCGAAGAAGAGGAAGCTTTCCGGGAAGCAGAAGTACTCCTGCAAGATCCGGTAGCCGGAATAGACGTTGTTCGGATAGGGCAAGAGTGCGTCATCGCGCTCGAAGCCGACCGACTTGAGGGCCTTGGCCTCTTGGCGAAAGCGCTTGCCGTCGATCTCCAGCTCGATATGGGAGAGCTGGTTGGAGAGCCAGAAGTAGAGCTCATAGGCGGTGTAGCTGTCGCCACCAAGGAAAAAGCGCAGCTTGTCTAGTTGCAGCTCGCTGAGCGGCAAAGGGGCATGCAGGGCGATATCCAGCGAGATGGTGGAGAGATCGTTGCCGCTCTGGGCAGCGATATGACGGATATCGGCCGGATAGACCCAGGTATCGTGACAGGTCTGGAAATGACAGGTCACCTCGTCCAGGGGCAGACTGTCGAGCTGACAACCTTGCCTGACCAGCGCCGGCTGGGCGATAGCCCCCGGAATGACCGAAAACTGCATGATGGTCATGCTGGGCACGGGACGCAGGTAGTTGGGCCAGAGCATGTTGAGCAGACCGTGAGTCAGCTCGGGAAACTCATCCTCAATCTTGGCGCGCAGGTTGCCCGTGAGGAAGGCGAACCCCTCCAGCAGGCGCTCCACGTCCGGATCGGTGTTCTGCTCCGACAGAAAGCGGGTGAGCTCGGGATAGGCGTCAGCAAATTCGCGCCCTTGCAGGCGCAAAAATGCCAGTTCATCCCTGAAGTAATGTTCCAGCGACATTGATCAGACCATGCGGTAGTGACGGTGACTGTCCATATGGACGTTGAACGAGGTAACTTGCTCGATATGCTCCAGCCGCACGTGGGCCGTCACCTGAAACGACATCTCAAGCGGGCTCGCCTGATAGTCGGGTGAACGTACATCCACATGCACGATCCGCGGTTCATAACGACGGATGCATTGCCGGATCGCCTCCCGGATCCGCCCCTTGATATCCGCACTGCCCTGAGTGGCGTCATTGAGATCAATGACCCCCAGATCGGGTGCACTGCGGCAATTGCCGGGACGGGTGTTGAGGATCTGGTCGAGCTGCCGTTTGACAGAGTCGACCAGTTCATCAACTTCCGAACGAGGGGAGGAGCCAAGCCCCTCCCCCCGGATGCGATCAAACAGGCTGGCCGCATTTCCTCTATCCCAGGAAGAGAGATGCGGCATCGGGCCTTATTCCTTGTCCAGTCGACCTACCAGAGAGAGCTCGAAGCTCGCCCCCATGTACTTGAAGTGCGGGCGCACGGCCATGGCAACCTGGTACCAGCCCGGCTCCCCTTCCACATCCAGCACCTTGATCTGCGCGGCGCGCAGCGGACGACGGCTACGTACGTCTGCCGGCGGATTCTCCTGATCGGCAACGTACTGCTTGATCCAGCCATTCAGCTCGCGTTCCAGATCCTGACGCTCCTTCCAGGAGCCGATCTGCTCGCGCTGCAGCACTTTGATGTAGTGCGCCAAGCGGTTGATGATGAACATGTAGGGCAGCTGGGTACCCAGCTTGTAGTTGGTTTCCGCTTCTTTGCCTTCCTTGGTGTTCGGGAACACCTTGGGTTTTTGTACCGAGTTGGCGGAGAAGAAGGCGGCGTTGTCGCTGTCCTTGCGCATGGTCAGGGTGATGAAACCCTCTTCCGACAGCTCGTATTCGCGACGGTCGGTGATCAGCACCTCGGTCGGGATCTTCGCCTGCAGCTGACCCATGGCCTCGTAGACGTGCACCGGCAGGTCATGGATGGCACCACCGCTCTGCGGACCGATGATGTTCGGGCACCAGCGATACTTGGCGAAACTGTCGGTCAGGGAAGTCCCCATCAGGTAGGCGGTGTTGCCCCACAGATAGTGGTCGTGATCCGAGCTGATATCTTCCTGATAGTTGAAACCCTTGATGGGGTTTTCGGTCGGATCGTAGGGCAGACGCGCCAGGAAGCGCGGTGCAGTCAGACCAAGATAACGGGCATCTTCCGATTCACGCAGGGAACGCCACTTGGTGTAGGCCGGCCCTTCGAATACCGATTTCAGATCCTTGATGGAAGGCAGATCGGTAAAGCTGTCGACGCCGAAGAAGGCTGGTGCGACGGAAGAGATAAACGGCGCATG
This sequence comes from Aeromonas sp. CD, assembly GCF_033349375.1. Classification (NCBI taxonomy): domain Bacteria; kingdom Pseudomonadati; phylum Pseudomonadota; class Gammaproteobacteria; order Aeromonadales; family Aeromonadaceae; genus Aeromonas; species Aeromonas sp. CD. The sequence goes on along the minus strand of NZ_CP137631.1, from coordinate 1,986,804 downwards.
GGCCATGGCACCCACCGCACTGACATACTGCATCAGCTTGATGTCGGGTGAGCTGTGAGTGAAGGCGTAATCACCGATCACGGCACCGACGGGCTGGCCACCGAACTGACCGTAGCCAGTTGAGTAGACATGCTTGTAGAGACCGGACTGGGTGATTTCGGGTGAGAACTCAAAATCTTCCAGCAGCTCTTCCTTGGTGGCATGCAACACCTGGATCTTGATGTTCTCGCGAAAATCGGTGCGATCCACCAGCAGTTTGAGGGAGCGCCAGGAGGACTCCATCTCCTGCAGCTCTTTGGCGTGCAGGATGACGTCCATCTGCTTGCTGAGCTTCTTGTCGAGCTCAACAATCATGCTGTCCACCAATGCCTTGTTGACTGGCTCGCTGGTGGTACCACTGTCCAAAATGTTGGCGATCAGTGCTGCAACCCCCTGCTTGGCAACGCTGTAACCTTCATCCACCGGGGTAATACGAGCCTGCGCCATGATTTCGTCCAGCAAGGACGAGGAGGCGGCACTCGCCCCCGCTTGAACCTGTTCTTCGACCAAAGACATGTTTATTCCTTTCTCGTTCAGTCAATCCAACCCGGCGATCACTCGGCAGGCTTAATCAAATCCAGCTCCTTGAGCAACTGCTCACGAGCGTCATCACTGGACAGCAGATCCTGCAAACGATTGCGGAAGGCGGGGATATTACCCAGTGGCCCCTTCAGGGCAACCAAGGCCTCGCGCAGTTCCAGCAGCTTGCGCAGCTCGGGCACTTGCTGCGCCACGCTGTCAGGGGTGAAGTCTTCCAGAGACTGGATCTTGATCGAAACCGGCAGCTCATCCTGGCTATTCTCTTCCAGACGATTGGGAACGGAAAACTTCAGTTCCAGCGCGGATTCTTTCATGACAGACGAGAAGTTATTCTTGTCGATGGAGACGGTCTGACGCTCCTCGATCGGAGTGTCTTCAGTACGGCCCTTCATATTGCCGACCACCATCATGGTCAACGGAAGCTCTATTTCCGCCTGCTGACCACCGGTTGCCGGTACATATTTGATGTTGATACGTTCTTTGGGCGCAACAGTGCCGCCGTCAATTCCTTTTCCCATGCTCTAAATACCAAGTTAAGGGTCAACCAAGACCCTAAAGCTTATAGCCAACGCCCTTGCCAACAACTGTCAAAAATGACAGTTGACTGAACCACCGATGGATTCAGTGAGAAGTTCATCAGCTGACGATGCGTCTCCGATATACAAAAGCAAAAGCTCTAATAATCAAAAACGCAGTATGCATCTTGTTATCTATACAATCCGATTTTGCCTCTACTCTTTGTTAGAGGTCATATTGGCCTAAGAGCCATTTGCGCCGCATGGTATATGCGTGTAACACCGATAGTCAATTGATTATTTATCAACGAAGAGACAGTGAAATACAAAAGCAAAGTAAAAACAGACAGTTACAATCAAATTAAGACAGTTTCATGTGATTATTGAAAATAGGCCTCACTCCCAGAAAAATAGATTCCAGAGTCATTAAATTTGAATGTTAGTGATTCATGCATCTCACCATGAACCAATGCGACAAAAATGGTCGCAACCAGACAAAAATATGTAACAAAAAATGACAATTCAAGAACAAAAAATCCCTTCATCATGCAAAACAATGAAGGGACTGAAGAACATAATATGCACGATGATGTCACCAGGATAAGCCGGCTTATATCAAGCACTCTGGGTCATCGACTGTTCAGGTAGCTTGTATACTCATCACTGTTGACAAGAAACAAACTAACTGTTCAATGTCTTCCCTTGGGCAAGCGCTACAAACCAATGCTGTGCAAGTTTCTGACCTGCGCTCTTCTCTTTTTCAGTCATACCTTTTTCAAGCTCGTCACGTGCTTCAGAAGCCTCACTATTTCCATCCGTGGCAGCAAGCAGATACCACGCATAAGCATGCAGTCTATTGCGTGGCGCCCCCAACCCCTGCTCTCGCATCATGCCCATGCGGTATTGGGCTGTTCGGTGCTGGGCATTGGCGGCCAGTCGATATTGTTTAAGCGCCTGCGGGTAGTCTTCCTTGCCGCCCAATCCCAGCCGTAACATCTCGCCATAGGCATAACGAGCATCGACGTTACCCTGCGCTGCTGCCAGAGCAAAATACTGGCGCGCTGTGACAAGATCCCCTTGTTCTTGCTGCCATTGCGCCAATGCCAGCTGAGCCTGGCTCAATCCCCCTTCTGCGGCACGTGTCAACCAATGTTCCCGCGCGGCGCTATCGCTCTGTTGCAGGCTCAATTGATATTCGGCCTCATGGGAACCACTGCCTGCGGCCAGCTCCAACCAATAGCGGCCAAGCGCAAGATCCTGGGCAACCAGATCACCAACCAGATAGGCTTGTCCCAACCACAACTGGGCCGGCGCAGCACCGGCATTGGCTGCTCGCTGATAGAGGCTGAGAGCCTCTTCAGGTGGTGCCTTGCGTGCCAACACCAACAAGGCTTCCGGCTGCTGCTGAGCGGCGGCTTTCTCATACCAGCGCAGGGCAAGATCGGGGCGCTTGCTCACCCCTTTTCCCTGCTCATAGCGAGCTCCAAGCTGGAATTGGGCATCCCGATTGCCTTGTTCGGCGGCTTTCTCCAGCCATTTGACGGCTTCCTCATCGGATCCCGCCTGACCTGCATACCATTGTCCAAGTATCAACTGGGCACTCGCATGATCGCGCTTGGCCGCCTGCTCGAACCAGTCGAGACACTCATTGGCCAGCTTGCCCTTGTGCTGTTGCCGACACTCCATCCCCAGCCGATAACTGGCATCCGGATTCCCCAACTTGGCCGAGCGCTGCCACCAGCCACTGGCCTGCTTGGGGCTCTTGGGCTCCCCCAGACCAGCCTGATACCAGTTCCCCACCTGCAGTGCAGCTTTGCCCCGCATGTCAGCATCTGCCGCCAGGGGGCCCGCCTGCTCGGCCGCCTGTTTCATCCAGCGCATCGCCTCGGGATAATCCGGCTTGGCCGCCAAACGATTGGCCAGCTCATATTGCGCCTTGCCCTGGCCCTGCTGAGCGGCTTGAAAGAGGTCGGATTCAGTCTGTGGTGTCGTAGTGGAACAAGCGGCTAGCCAATGGCTCGCCAGTACCAAACATAATGTGCGGTATGTCATCGTTTGTATCTGCAAATAATGAAGATGGAAGGGTGGCTGTGTACATAATTCTTGCTTACAACCAGATAGACTTTCTATTGCTTATCAACTTTTAAACAGACCTTATTCTGGACATTCCCATGGCGCCCAATAATCTTATTGCTCGTTCACATGATCCAGCTTGACCATAGCCAAACCCAGCTTGCGCCCCTCGTTTAACAGTTTATCGAGAACATCCGTTCGACAAATAAACCCTGTATATTGATCTGCATCTATATCCCAAAGCACGACTTCATATCCTCGCGCTTGCAGCCATATGTCATAAAGCACCAACATGTGCCAAACCGATGTATCCTCACCCGGTTCGGAGAAAATAAAATGTTCCTTGATGCCGTGGATATCCGCCAATGCGTTTCCCTGCAACTCAACTTCCTCGACGTCTCGCCAGTCAATATTGAGACACACCCAATGCTCATCAGAGTTGAATTCAACAAGTGCTGACACAATGCCACCCTGTAGATCATCGGTATGGGTATTCATCAGCGCGTTCAATCTGCCGACTCTGATCTCTTCAGGCAGAGGAGATAGTAAAATTGATAGAAGCCATTTCTTTCTTCGTCTTTCGACATAGACCATGGGAATCAACAGGGGTGACAAGATAATGACGGAGAGGAGCAGAAATAGTTTTTTTATCGCCTTCACCTTTCTTTCTCGATTTTTTCATACAGAGCCAAAGGGGCCAAGCAATACCACGGCAGCACCAAAACGATGTTCGGTTCGCGATGTATCGATCACGCAGACAATGCATGATCGATACACTGCGGACTACTCCTGTACCCAGAACAACATGTCATCCTTGTTGACATGGGTTTGGGAAGGTAAGCGCTGCCCTTTGCGAAGCTGCCACTGCTCATCGGTCAGGTTGCAGCGCCAGTTGCCATCCTGCTCCACCACGGAACCCGGCATGGCAATAGGATGTTGGGCTACTCGCAATGCCTGCCATTTCTCTGCAATACCATTGGCTCTGGCATAATCGACCAGATCCTTGGGGTAATAGCGCATATCTCGATAGCTGCTGTCATCCAGCTCATAAAGCAGGGTGACCAGCGCCGCTTCAAAAGCCCAATAGCCAAAGTAGATGGCATGCTTTGCCTTGTGCCTGTCGTGCCAATAGCACTCTTTACACCCTTTGTACCATCCTTTGAGATATTGCTTGATGCTCGCCTGACGCTCAACCTTGGTGGGATTCACACCATCTCCCTTGATGGCATCAAATAGCGGGCGGTACACCTCTGGAATATAGGATTCTGGACCTCGAGGGAAGCCAGGATAACCCAGGCGGGCCAACAGTACGCTCCACAGCGGGTCGTCGTCCCCTTCCGGATTCTTACTGATATAACGCACCAACTCGGGCAATATCTCATCCTGACCATAGAGGATGCTTAATGAGAACATCCAGAGCAGATATTGATAAGCATCTTGCTCCCAGTAATAAAAATGTTCATCTGGAAACTCTTTTTTATGGCGCAGCAGTTCTTTTTTTACTATCGAGAGGCATGCATTGATCTCTTCGTGGGATACGCCACCAGAATAAAGAAGAATTGCATGTTCCAAGTTGTCCATGAACATACTTTCGCTGGCCATGGAGCGGGTAGGACGTCGATGTGGATCACTCCAACGTTCATGTAAGGGATCGTTTATTTTAGCCCACCAACTTTGGTCAAAATATGATGACTCTTTATAATCCTCTATCTGCTCTAAAAAAAATGGCTCAGATAATAGTGGATCTCGACGCTGCTCAATAAACGAACTCATTCACTGCTCCTACTTGATCGAAATCGTACCTACGGCATTGGCTGACTTATCCAGCTTGGTTATCTGTATCACTTTACCAGATTCATCGACAATCATTAGCCAAGCCTCATAACCTTCATTTTTAAGATCTTTTAATATTTTCTTGTCCGTGATCTCATCGGGCAATCGCTTGTCTATCCACTGGCCGCTCATCTGCTTGCCCGACCCCTTGGTCATCGACAACAACTGGGTGCTCTTGGTGCCATCCCCGTCGATATACTCCCCCCCTGCCGTCCGAAACTTGGTCTCGGTCACCACGTAGGGAGGAGGAGGATTGGTATTCTTGTAGATACCATCGATACCCCGCCCTCTGGGCTTGTCATTCAGGCTACGTACCCGGCGATGTTCTGGCAACAGGTTCTCGAACTTGTGGTTTGCCATCCAGTTGTCGCTGATGATCTCACCATAAATCCCTTTCTTCGAGCGGCTCAAGATCTTGAGGTTCACTTTGACCACATCGTCCGGCAGCGGGTGGATAACGGTACCACCGGGCACGGCCTTGTAACCAGGGGCATGCTTGACCGCCTCTTTCTCCAATCCCGCGGCTATCTCATCGAGGGACTTGAGCACGGGCCCCATGGCGACAGGCAGCATCTGACCCGCCTGTGACTGCATCTGCAACACCAAACGCTGGGATTGCTCAAGCCAGATCCTGACTGAAGCAGGAGCCAATCCCTTGATCTTGCCGATCAAACTGGTCAGTGACTTGACTGCATCATTCAGATAACCCAGCAGCACGCTGACGGCAATCTGTCCTCTCAGCCCACGGATCTGGCCGGCAAATCCTTTCAGCACCTTGTCGAGGCGCGAAATACCCAGCACTTTCTTGACCTTGGGATCACTGAGAAACGTCAGCACGGGCGCCATTGCGGGTCTGATCGCCTTGCTGGCATCCCCACCCGCCTTGCGGACAAACAGGAAGATGATTTTCAACACCCCCTTGAGCGCAGAACCCAGTGACGGGATCAGACCTATCAGGGTAAAGCTCAGAAAAACCCACTTATCCGGCTGCTTGGGATCACGGGAAATATCCCGGGCATTGGCAATCAGATCGCGACAATCCAGCACCTGATCGACCACGGGAATAAGACCCAGCACCGCATTGGCGGCGATTTGTCCTGCGCTTTGATTGGGGTTGAAGTCACCCTGCAGGGCCTCCCAAATCCACTGCAGGCTGGAAGCAACCCCCTTTTTTACCGCCTCTGCACTTTGTTTGACATAGGCCGCGCCACCAGACACCGCCTTATCCAGGTGGTCATAGAGCTGTTCAAACAGATCGTTACCGAACATATCAGCCCTCGTCGCTCAGACTGTCGAGATGGCCGGTGAGGGCCGAGATGGGTTCACGGGGCAGATCGGCAAAAGTGTCCTGCAGGTCATAGGTCACTGAGGCGGTGCCAGCAGGCACATCCTCGAGCAGCGCCATGCCCTCACCATCCAGCGTGCCTTCCCGCACCGAACCATCGCTCAATACGGCCTTGTAGAGGGTGCCCGCCAGCGGCATCAGCTCGGAGTCGAGGTGATAAAACTTCATCCAGCGTGTGTGAGGGCTGTCCAGCATACCCTCGATGCTCTTGGGTACCTTGCCAGCCCAACCGGATCCAGAGCCTGCATTGCCACCCGAGTTCATCTTGATGGTGGGGCCGACCAGGGTGACACCGCCGCCATCAACCTTGATAAAGCAGCCGCCAACTTTGACGGTAATCTCAGAACCCGCTTCCAGCACCACCTTGGCACCGGCTTTGACGTGCACTTCCTGTCCCGCCTGGGTGAGCCAGCTCTGACCCAGCTTTTGATGCATGGAGGTATCCACGGTCAACGAGTAGTCGGCCTTGATATGGTCCCGCTTCTCTCCTTCAACGGTCAGATGATCGTTGCCAAGACTGGGCGGGGTCCCCTCCTCACCCGGCACCTTCCTGACACGGGTCACCCGCTCGTTGTCGATATCGGTGTGCTGGTCGTGTTTGATGTGCCAGGCAGCATCGTTCTCGATAAGCACGTTCAGGTCTTTCTGACCGTGGATGTAAATCTCTTCCTGCCCCGCCTGGTCTTCAAAGCGCAGCTCGTTGAAACCCTCCCCCTGATGAGTCTCGGTACGCAGCACGGTGCGGGTCTTGTTGGCCGGCAACTCGTACGGCGGCCGGTTGGTGGCGTGATAGGTGCGACCGGTCACGATGGGCTGGTCCGGGTCCCCCTCCAGGAATGACACGATGACCTCGTGGCCGATGCGCGGGATGGCCATCATGCCGTGCTGACCGCCGGCCCAGCCTTGCGAGACTCGTACCCAGCAGGAGCTCTGGTCGTTGGCGCTGCCATATCTATCCCATGGAAACTGCAGCTTGACCCGGCCGTGCTCGTCACAGTAAATCTCCTCCCCTTCGGGGCCCACCACCATGGCGATTTGCGGGCCATCCACCATCGGCTTGTGAGGGGCTTCCGGGCTGCCAATGCGCGCCCGCCAAGTGGTGCTCGCTTTCACCACCCCGAATTCGTTGTGGTAGACGGTCGGGCCGCTGCCGCCTTCTTCTTCCAAGGCCTGGGGTTGTTCACCGGTGTGACGGATACGCACGATTTGCCAGTCGGTGTTGAGGCTGCCGTTGGGGTGTTCGGTCAGCGAGAAGCTTTGCCCTGGCAGCAAGGCGGCACAGTTGGACTTAGCCTGGCCCGCCACGGCGTCATTGCGCAGCGCATCCAGTCGGTGCTGGGCAAACGCCTTGCCGCTCGGGTCCTGCTTGTAACGGCCCGGGAAGTCGAAGTGCTGGTAGGTGTCGCGCTGGTGCTCGAGCTCCGCCCCCACCTTCTTGTGGGAGAGACCGTAGGCCGGGGTCTTGAAGCTGTAGTCTTTGAGCTCCACATCGCTCGGGCGCACCGCCTCCCGGTAGTGGAACTGGCGCACATAGGGGCCTTGCTCGAGGGAACGGTTACCGAGGTTGAAGAACAGCTCGGGGCCGGCGGTCAAGGCGGCTGCGTCGTCGGCAAACACAATGCGGTGCTTGCCCGCATCAAACTCGTGGAAGTAGAACATCCCCTCTTCGGCGGCGAGGCGATTTACGAAATCGAGGTCGGTCTCGCGATACTGCACGCAGTACTCCCGCTTGGCATGCTCATTTTTCAGGGCAAACGCATAGTCGGTGATGCCGTGCTCTTGCAACAGGATGGAGAGAATTTCATCGGGCTTCTGCGCCTGGAAGATGCGGGAGTTCTGGCGAAGTGACAGCCGCCACAATGTCGGCTGCACCAGCAGCTGATAGCGGGTGCGGCGAAAACCGCTGTCACCCTGCGCGAAGTCACTGACCACCCCGCACACCCGCCGCTGCAGCTCACCGTTGTACCACACCAGCAGCTCGCACGGCTGGTCCAGCACGGCACCAAAGTCGATGTCGGGTTGGCTGCTTGCCAGCTCCAGACGCAGGTTGAACGGCCGGTTGAGCCCTTCATCCAGCGCAAACTCGGCCACCACGAAGGTGCTCTCGGGCAGGGCCCCCACCTTGACGGTAAATTGTAATCCTGTGCTGTCTGCCATCGCTGAGCGCCTCTGAGATGTCATGTAGCCCCATCAGGCGGGGCACTGCAAGCCGGGTGAGAGATCCGCCATCGCCCCGGTTTTTCTGACACCATGGCTACCGCACGCCCTTGACGGCGTGCGGCAAGACGTAAACCCGGATTTTTTCTTGTACCCGCTCACACCAGGCAAACGGACATAAGAAAAATGAGGGGGAAACAAGCTGACTCGGTTGAAAGCAACGGGCTATGCGTTAAGAAAACAAGGGGCACCGCACGCAGAGCCCCCTGATGGGCAAGTTACGCCTCGATCGGCGCACGCCAGTCGTCCGCACCGGAAGTGCCGGCAACTGTGTGTTCCCAATCGATTTTGCGGTAGGCCAGAGAGACCTGGATCAGCTGGGTGAAGTCAGACTTCGCCGGATCCTGGCAGTGCGGCATCTGGCAGTCGATGTCAACGATGGTGGCATCGGTCAGCACGGTAGAGAAGAAGTGCTCCTGCTTGCCCTCGACGGAGGTGCGGTACCACTTCAGGGTCACTTTCGGCAGCATTTCGCCGGAGGCCAGCGAGTTGTACATCAACGGTACAGCTTTGTTCAGCGCAACGGTGAACTTGAACGGCTTGTGGACACGCTGACCAGCAGGCTGACCGGATTGCGGGTCAGTCGGCACGGTCACGACGTGCTGGAACTCTTGTACCAGCATCTCGTCTTCGTGACCCTGCACGAAGATGTTGCCGACGGAATCGGAAGTGAAGGCACCGGCGGTAATGTTGCCCTGGGTTTTACCTTCGATGCTGATATAACATGGAGTTGGCATAGGTATGCTCCTGATTGGTTGAACGGTAATGACACTCGACCGAATCCGTTAGCAGTGACCATGCCAAACTAATTTTTTGTTAAAAAACAAACAATTAAAACAACTCCTAACTTGCACCATCGCCATACGGCGCAATAAGTTGCGCATTTAACATATAAACCCACCAGTCTTTGCATAACCAGCACCAATCACTGAGTAAATGGCAATCCATTGCGCAGAGCAGAGTTTATCCCTACCTCTCACCTATTATCCGGCGATCACTTACTGAAGATAGGCACTTGGCCAATCAAAGCGTGGGCGACCACAGACTTTCATCTTTGGCAGATGATAAACAGAAACATAACTGGGACAGAGCTGTAAAAAATAGGGCTGCTTGGCAATCTTCCCCAGCATTAAGCTAAGACCCCATGCACAACATCATCCGGTATCGAACTGACTACATACGCAAATAAACAATCGACCATCGGGCCGATTGCTTGGATAGCGTGATATGGCTAGCTAGGAAGATGCGTAGCAGGGCAATCTGCCACTGAACTCATGGCTTGGGCTCTATGTCCCCTGCCCTTCGCATCGACATTGACATTGACATTGACATCGACATCGACATCGACAGATATATCACTGGCCAGAAACGTAAAAGCCAGACCATCCTGTTGGGTTTGCAAATTGGGCGATATCATCCTGGACACCGTTTTAGGTGGTACAGTCGCCACCATGACCAAAGGTGTTCAATGACAAGCTTGCGTCGCTCATTCACTGCCGAGTTCAAGCAGAAAGCCGCATCCCTGGTGTTCGACCACGTCTACTCAGTCCCCAAGAAGAATGTCTGTGGAACAGTGCTTCACCGATGGGTTCAGTAACTTCAATCCGAGCGAACGGGTACAACCCCTATCAGCAAGACTCTGGCTACAGGGCAACAGAAAATCCAGGAGCTGGAAGCCCGCATCTACCGGCTTGAACGCGAAACGACCACTCTACAAAAGGCTACTGCTCTCTTGATGGTGGACGAGCTCGAACGTACACGCTGATAGACCGATTAAGAGAGCAAGCTCCCCCTGGTCTGCTGCGCTTTCGACATACCCATACGACTATCTCGCTCGCAAGCGCACAATTAACCGTGAGGGGTGCAGCAACGAAGCGAACTATGACGCCTCGGTGCTCCGCTGGTAGCGGGGCTTTGACGTCGATGATACGGGTATTCGGGCATCTGCTTGGCCGATTCAAAGTGCATCGCTTGATGAAGGAGACCTGTTTGGTCTCCAAACAACCGGGAACCCACCACTATCAGGTACACGGTCTTAACGACAGGATATTCACAATCTTCTGGTGCGTGAATGTGACGTCCAACAACCCAATCAGGTACGGTGCGGCGATATTACATACGTATGGGCTGGTGGCCACCGACATTACCTGACCGCGGTTCTTGCGGATCGTGGGCTGGGCGACGTCTGATAAGCCTGATGCAGAGCTGGCAATCAAAGCACTGGAGATGGCCTATCAGCAACGGGGTTGTCCATCTGGCGTGCTGTTTCACTCCGACCAGGGCAACCAATACGGCAGTCGGGCATTTCGGCAACTGTTGTGGTGCTCTCCATGGCCCAGAGCATGAGCCAGGGTGACAACTACTGGGACAATGCGCCGATGGAGCAGTTGTTCAGGAAGCTTGAAGACGGGGTGGCTTCGAGCGACGGGTTATATGAGCCTGCGAGAAGCAAAACGGAATATCAGCAACTACCTGATGGATTATTACAACCGGCAGCAACCACATCAACACAATGATGGGATACCGCCAACAGAGGCCGAGCATCGGCTTAACTGTGTGTCCGGATTTATTTGACCACCACACATCTCCTTGACAAAGTAATAAAACAACCTCCCCAAAAGGCCCATATATTACCACCAGTGATACGGCACTTATCCCTAAAGCTTAGCTTTTTAAATCTCTCCGCTTTAATTATCTCATCTCTACCTAAGTCATCAGCCCCTAATTCACGATAAAACTGAAAGCGAGCCTTCCACTTTTTGCTTACATTTGAATCATCAATATTCATCATCGTTCTATCCATTAATTATTGTGTCAATGTGGTATCAAGAGAAGTAACTAAGTCAACGTGCATCCAGTAAGATGCCAAGCATGTGTTCTAGGTTACGCAGAGCTCACAGGCCTTCATCACGTAATGTTCCCATCCGGTATTGAACCATACCTTCACCTTGCTTATGCTATAACTCCATCAGCTCAAACCACACTTGGGTATCAACATTCTCGGTAACCCGAGTTAACGACTCAATCGACTGCCGCTGATCTACCTGCTGCAAGTTCAGTTGATACTGAGCCCGATGGACCGGCTAACAACATCAGCCATATAGCTCTATATTTCATGGAGAAATTTCTTTGCTGAGTGCAAAAATGATATGGCGCCCTCCCGAGCCATTAGCCTTTTTCATCAGGTGTTTGAATTAACACTTCGCTATTTAATAAAGAATGAAAGACGCTGTTTGTAAGGTTGGCGATTTAAATGGTTGGCTATAAAACATAGCCATACTCACAACACATTACTACCAAATAAACATCTTGATATTACGGCAACATCTAAACTTGAAAACGAAACACAAAAACGTTCCCATTAGATATCCGTGAATCATAAGAATGCTGTTTCGGCAGAACCAACTTTAATAACCACACCGTCTTTATTTATCCTTACACCAATACCATGTTCAGGGTCTTCCCGGCAATCGAATAACAGCCCAAACTCTCTCTCTACATTGTGAAATGTGTAAATTTTCATCAACTCTAAACTATGATCATCAGACTGATACTTTTGGCGCACATATTCATCTATACTGGCGATCACGGTTTGATGAATTTCTATTTGGTTTTTATAAATAAAACGCACATCTTCTTTGAACTTCTCATATAGTTCGTAGTGTTCAAGGTTGATGACTTGAATTGATTTGCTACCAAAAGCCCTCAAAAGTAGATAGCAACAAACTCCCTCATCATCCTCATAAAAACCTACTGCCCCCATGAATACCTCCACAAATCACTAACTATATATTTTTAATTTTTTAGAAAAGTCTTATCTTATATATTTGTGCATATCTCTCAACTGGCTTAAATGGCAGATATGCAATAGAGATTTTCCCACAATCGTCATCTGCATTACTTCCTCATGACTATAATTGAATCATTCCTTGAAAACCAGCATAATGCCGGCATGAATACATGGCTATATAGTCATCTCTTATTTTTTTAATTCTTATCGATTTTTCAAGTTTGTGGACTATCCTTTGTTCAATTTGCACTGCTGGCCAAATAATATACTCTTCAAAATCATGGCAATTGGAGTCATCTATAGGTATCTCTACTCCTCCTTTCCAAATCGAGCGATTATCTCGAGGACCAATAAGAAAAGTGATTTCACTATAATGTGAATCTCTTTCCTTTTCGTAATCATTAGCCTCCATCTTTTCTTTTTAATAGCTTCACCAGCGACAGCAACGAGATTGAAAAGGCGAGAAGAATTAATAATTTCAGAAAGGGACATATCTATGCCACCTTGAGTATTAAACACTTCGATGATAAGGCCGCTCCCCCCTCTATCCTCAATTCCCCTAGCAAAACAGAATGTCATTCCTTCCTTAGTAAAATCATAACGATAAAAACTTTCCAGCCCACTAACACCCGTTAAAAACAACGGAATTGAGTATACATCGCCAGCTTTCACGCCCCCCCTTCTTAGGGTCAATCACATCAACTAAAAACCAGCTGGAATCATACTCCAACAAGATTATCACTCGTAACTTTGATGTATCCCTTAGGAGGTGGTGGCAGTTCAGGGTACAATATTGTTTTTTGCTTATCCCAGTTGATTCCAGTTTTATAGTAGTTGCTAATGCGCTCTAATAAAATGTCTGGCTTCCCAACCATCCCATGATGCTCAAATGAGTAGAGGATATCACGATGTTTTTCAGCGCTCAATAAAGGCACTATAATATCCACATTATTTGGATCATATATTTTATCATGTTTCTCCAGCCTTAGGCCAGGTAGCCCTGTAGATGGCCTTACCTCTAAACTGAATGCTAAACTCATTGAAGGCTGTGGTCTATCGTTGACTTTAACTATATTTGTCACATGCATTGAGAATAGCTTTAATAGCCTATGTGCCGCAACCACAATGGTGAATAAGATGGGGGCCGCGCTGAGATCTTCACCTTCCCATGAGTTATTTTTTCTCAGGTTGTCGAAGACATCCATACAATGATCGTCTCTAAGTTGAGCCAAAACGTATCCATATTCCGGCACTTCAATAGAGAAAACAGTATCAACTTGTAAATCTTTTTTCCTAACGATCATATTAGCCTCCCCTCTTAACACCCTTTTTAGGTGGTTTGTTGTTGTGCTCATCCGCCTTACGTAAATACTCATCCCTTCTAGGGTTGTTTGGACCTACAGTGTGTTGTTTGATGTTCCATCTAATCCACCTAGGCTATGTTCTTAAAGTGATGAATATATAATCTCAATTCTTCTCAACAGCTTAAGACCTATGCAGTGCCCTGTCGTTACCAGTTGACCGATGCACAATGGGGGCTTATCGAGCTCCTGTTTCTATGCCGCCGCATAAGCGGACGCCCTACTCGTGAGCCACGCCAAGTGCTTGATGGAATTCTCTGGATACTTCACACCAGCGCACCTTGGCGAGATCTGCCAGAACGTTTCGGCCCATGGAGCTCGGTCTACAACACCTTTCGACGTTGGCTGAGGGCAGGCCGTATCGATGCCATCCTTGCTGCGCTGCAACTGCATCTCAATAAAGAAGGGCTTATCGACTTCGACCTGTGGTGCATTGACGGCTCCAATGTCTGGGCATCCAAAGATGCTGCCGGAGCGCGTAAAAAAACACTCCGGTGAATCAAGCTCTTGATCGCTCTCGTGGTGGTTTTGGCAGCAAAATTCACTTGGTCACTGATGGTAATGGTTTACCGCTGGGGTTCTGCCTTTCGCCGGGGCAATCAGCGGAAATCAGATATGCGACAAGTGCGTTGGCCATGGCAAGGATCCCGACTTCATCAGGCCGTTATCGCACTCGGCCAACACATCTTGCCGCAGATAAGGCCTATAGCAGCAGGGCTTTGCGGGCAGAACTCCGGCGCAGAAAGATAAAAGCGGTCATCCCGCAACGCAGCGACCAGCAACAGCAACAGCAACAGCAACATAAGGGACGTCCACTGGTGTTAGACAAAGCTCGTTACCGTAGGAGAAATGTGGTCGAACGGTGCTTCGGATGGCTGAAGAAGTTTCGCCGATTCTCAACGAGGTATGAAAGCTGGCGGGAAGTTTTGCTGCTTTTATCAAGCTGGCTTTCTGCCTTCGTTACTTACGGGAACTATTGGTGGACAGAAAACCAGCATTTTGAGAACACAGCCTAGTGCAGCCCCGTCTCCTGGTCATAAACCTGCCCCCTGATAGCGCAATTCGCAGTAGGTTTCTTCGTTAGCTGCATCCCCAAGGAAGCGCCTGAGCAGTTGCGGGATAACATCGGCGCGATAGTTGCCCCACAGCCGCTGTTCACCACGCCAGATAATGTCACCGGCTTCGCTGCACAGCTCGCGGGCGGTGCCCGCCACGTCCGTCACGATATAGTGCAGACGCTCGTCCTGCTCACCAGCTTCCCACTGGGCAAGCGGCCTGAAACTGCCCGGCTCATAGACCCACTGCACCTGACGGGCGGCGTTACCATCGGCCCGGTAGCTTTGTTGCTGCACCAGCTGGTCACCGTCCCAGCGATAGTGGACGCGGGTTATTGCGGTAAGTTGGCTCACCTGCCCCTCCCGCTCCTTGCCGATACGCCGACCAAAGGGGTCGTAGCGGTAACGCCAGCGGCTGCCATCGGGCAAAATGACCCGTTGCAGGCGGTCAAAGCCATCCCACTCAAATTGGGTGGTCTGAGGCCGGAAACCGGGGCGTGATACCACCTTCTCACTGAGCCGCCCGCACTTGTCGTAGCGGTATTGATTGGGCCCTATCTGACTGACCCGGCCCGCTGCGTCATAACGACGCAAGGGCTCGGCCTGCGCCTGCTGGCTGGACAGCGGTTGCCCATCGCTGGACAGAATATGGGAGAGCTCGCAGAGGTTCAGCTCGCTGTCATAGCCAAACAGCCGGGCCTGACGCTCGTGGCCGCGCTTGCTGCGCTCGGCCACCACTTGACCGTTACCATTGAGCTTCCAGCCTTACTCATACCGGTTACTTGTAAAAAAACGCCAGCGTGATATTGGCGTTGGATTTAATAAAAATCATGTTTTATGTTCATTTAAGACTCAACCATAAACATATTCAACTACGCATGTGTGCAGAAGGATTATTTACGGCATCCTCCTTTTTATTTTCGGCAATAGTTCCTCTATGGTTCTTCCGTATGCTTTACAATATTCAGAGAAACCATTTTGCAATGGGATTATTTTAAATCCTTTTAATGCTGCGTCTTCAAGAGCAATCTTAACTCTCTCATTGATAATGATAAAACGACCTAAATAGCTTGTATCTAGGAATTGAAAATAGTCATACTGTGCGACAGCATCAGTTAATATTATTTCACCTAGTGGCACCAATTCTTTTCTTCTGCCCTCTGCATGAACAGACTTGTCCTTATCATAAAATGAGAAGTTATTATCCAATTGATTTCCTTTATCCCATCTTCCTCTGAAAAATGCAATATAGTTAAATTTTAGAGGCTGTTCTATGCCCGCCATCCAAATCGACAATGGCTTGACGATAGAGGGAGACGATCTAAAAGTCTGCATGACAGATGCGAATCTTTCAGAGAATAAATGACCGTCATGTTCTCTATAGTCGAAAAATAAATCCTCATGTTCATCAAAATTTAGATAAACCTTGCTGTTAATGATTTTATCCGTATCATGCGGGAAGGACACTGTACCTGATGACTCGAAAGGAATGTTTCTCCCAGGCATGACATCAAGGACGCCGGGTAAAAACTTGGTCTCAGTATAATCATTCATCAAGAAGAAATATTTTTCTTTCATTAATCGAGCCTCCCCATGCAATTCTTAGACACATTCCCAGACCATATATCTCATTTCAATTGCATTTGCTCTTTTCTGACGGCTATTCTAGCTTCATCTTTAGACAAGACTCCAGCTTTATATTCATCTCTAATCGTCGTTATTCTATTATTTACGTCCTTACTATATGTATCATGCTTTGAGCTGTGGAAAACAGGCATCCCCTTGCCTACATCGTTTTTAAACGCCGATTCACTACCAGGAATAAAAATCCCGTTCTCAATACTATCACGCCTACCACCAAGGCCTATTTCCTTGGAAAAGCTCTTGTTACTTTCCCATACTTTAACAGGTATTACATGGTGAGCAGATAGCTGGTCTCCCGCTACACCGCCCATATTTTTATTTAGCAGCGTACTATTCAAGCCAAGTGGATCCACCCACTCCAGCGGGTTATGTACATATCCTTGGGGCCTCAGCCCCCCCGCAAAACCTATCGGGTCTGGCGAGATATACTGCCCCAATTCCGGGTCAAAGTAACGGTGTCGGTTGTAGTAAAGCCCCGTCTCCTGGTCATAAATCTGCCCCTGATAGCGCAGCTCGCAGTAAGTCTCTTCGTTTGCCGCATCCCCAAGGAAGCGTCTTAGATGTAGCGGTATTGATTGGGCCCTATCTGGCTGACCCGGCCCGCAGCGTCATAACGGCGCAGGGGCTCAGCCTGAGCCTGCTGGTTGGACAGCGGTTGCCCATCGCTGGGCAGGATATGGGAGAGCTCGCAGAGGTTCAGCTCGCTGCCATAGCCAAACAGCCGGGCCTGACGCTCGTGGCCGCGCTTGCTGCGCTCGGCCACCACCTGACCGTTGCCATTGAGTTTCTGACCTCACTCGTACCCGTTGCTTGTAAAAAAACACCGGCACTATGCCGGTGTAAGGTGATAACTATGACTGTACATTTTATAGTGTGATATATGCATCATTCTCCATATAAAAGAGAAACGCTTTCATATACATATCGTCTGGCACCTTTCCCTTCATCTGCATCTCAATGTTTCTACAAATGGATTGAACTGTTTGCACTGAAAGCAAATATTTATATCCATTTTCAATAGCAAAAGCAGGTTCATCCACATCATCATCCTCAATATCATCAGGATCTAGCGCGATTGTGGGTAAATTTGGTGTCAAAGCCTCATTCTGTGGGACATATACTGCGTAAGCCCAAGGATAACTATGGCTAGTTTTAATAAAATTTATTAATTCACATGTTTTCAATTTCTGCCTCCTCCCCAGTTTTGCATACCGCCTTTACCATTGGGATGTAAAGAGCTCTGCACGACTCCCGGAGATTGATGTTGTGCCATTGGGATAAGTTGCATGACACCTTCCCTCTCTGGATGATGATGCCATGTTAACTCTGCGACTGGAGCTCTTCTAGGATAAGCACCTCTAGGCCCAGGTTTAACCCCATCCATAATACCGGGATATTGTTTTTCAAGTGCGTTAGCAAAACTAGAATCTTTTTGCATCGCTTCATGAAGCTGTCTGTTTGCTTCTTGGAAATGTTTTTTATCTGATACTCCTGGATAAAACTCCCCTTTATCCATTTTAACTTCATAAGCAACAGAATAGTGCGTACTCTTCAGTGGTCGTCCCGAAGCATCCACCTCACATCCCGCCAACCCCAGCGGATCTACCCACTCTAACGGATTATGCACATACCCCTGTGGCCTCAGCCCTCCCGCAAAACCTATCGGGTCTGGCGAGATATATTGCCCCAACTCCGGGTCAAAGTAACGGTGCCGGTTGTAATACAGCCCCGTCTCCTGGTCATAAATCTGACCCTGATAGCGCAACTCACAGTAGGTCTCTTCGTTGGCCGCATCCCCAAGGAAGCGCCTGAGCAGTTGCGGGATAACATCGGCGCGATAGTTGCCCCACAGCCGCTGTTCACCACGCCAGATAATGTCACCGGCTTCGCTGCACAGCTCGCGGGCGGTGCCCGCCACGTCCGTCACGATATAGTGCAGACGCTCGTCCTGCTCACCAGCTTCCCACTGGGCAAGCGGCCTGAAACTGCCCGGCTCATAGACCCACTGCACCTGACGGGCGGCGTTACCATCGGCCCGGTAGCTTTGTTGCTGCACCAGCTGGTCACCGTCCCAGCGATAGTGGACGCGGGTTATTGCGGTAAGTTGGCTCACCTGCCCCTCCCGCTCCTTGCCGATACGCCGACCAAAGGGGTCGTAGCGGTAACGCCAGCGGCTGCCATCGGGCAAAATGACCCGTTGCAGGCGGTCAAAGCCATCCCACTCAAATTGGGTGGTCTGAGGCCGGAAACCGGGGTGTGATACCACCTTCTCACTGAGCCGCCCGCACTTGTCGTAGCGGTATTGATTGGGCCCTATCTGACTGACCCGGCCCGCTGCGTCATAACGACGCAAGGGCTCGGCCTGCGCCTGCTGGCTGGACAGCGGTTGCCCATCGCTGGACAGAATATGGGAGAGCTCGCAGAGGTTCAGCTCGCTGTCATAGCCAAACAGCCGGGCCTGACGCTCGTGGCCGCGCTTGCTGCGCTCTGCCACCACTTGACCGTTACCATTGAGCTTCCAGCCCTGTTCGCCCCAGTGGCTGTCGTTAATCCCAACCAGGCGGTCGAGGGCATCATACTGGTAGTGACGCGACAGGGTGTCGGGCACAGCGCCACTCGCCGGCACCAGGGACTGAGAGAGCAAAAGCCCGGTGGCGCTCCACCCCTGATTGAGGGCAAAACCGGCCTCGCTCTGGCGCACCTGCTCGCGCCCTTGCCGGTCGTGGGCAAACTGCAGGGGCTGGCGGCTGCCCACTGTGAGCTGGGTCAGTCGCCCTTGTTGCCAAACCAGCCCCAGCGGCGCCAGCAAGCCGGTAATGACCTCACGCTGGCCAGCCTCGCCATAATGGCTCTCTATCGTCTCGCCATTGACGCGCTCACAGACCATCCGGCCCAATGCATCCCACTCGTATTCCACCACCGCATCGGCGTTGCTGGCCTGCAGCAGACGACCGGCGGCATCATAGGAAAAGTGGGTTTCACTCTCTTTTGCCCTCGCCGTCGGGTCACTATGCTCGCCCTGGGCACGCCAGGCTTCAATTCGAGCCAGTCGCCCCAACACATCATAGTGATAGTGCAGCTCGCGATTATCCGGTGCCCGGCGCAGTACCAACTGCCCCGCCACATCGTAACGGTAGTCATAGCGACGCCCGTCATAGTGCACTTCCGTTGCGACCCGGCCGCAGGCATCAAAGTCATAACGCCAGTGATGCCCCTGACTGTTGGTGACACCGGCAAACTCGCTCTCGGCGTTGTAGTGATAGCGGGTGGTGGCACCCAGCGGGTCGGTTACGCTCTGAAGGTTGTCAAAGGCGCCATAGGTCAATTGGTGGTGATGGCCCAGCGCATCGGTCAGCCGAACCAGATTGCCTTCGATGTCGTAATCAAAGCGACTCTCGGTACCATCTTCATAGATGACCTTGCTGGGTTGCCGGGCGTGGTGACGATACTCCCAGCGACGTACCAGAGCGCCTTGTTCGCCCTCCTGATAACGGGCGACCAGACGGTCTTGCTGGTCATAGACAAACCGCCAGGGAGCACCGTTAGCTGGCTCGTAACGAACCGGCAAACCTTGCTCCCCATAATGCCACTGGCTGCGTTGACCGACCGGGTCGGTCACCGCAGCTAGCAACCCCTGAGGAGTATATTCATGACGCCAGCACTGACCCAGCGGGTTAGTCACCTCCTCAACGAGCCCCTGAGGGTTATAGCTGTATTGCCAAGGCTGACCGTTCGGGTCGATATAGGCCAGCAGCCTGCCCGCGTCATCGTAGCCATAACGGTGGGCACTGCCATCGGGCAAGGTCACGCACGTCACTTGACCCCACGCGTTGCGTTCAAACTCGGTGCGTTGGCCCAGGGGGTTGACCAGTGCCGCCAACTGATTGTTCAACCATTCAAAGCGGGTCTCGCCGCCATCCGGCTCACGGCGCAGCAGGATATTGTTGCGCTCATCGCGCACATAGGCGGTGACGCCACCAAAAGCGCTGTGGTAATAGCTGGTGAGATTGGCATCGTCATAACTGAAATGATCTTTCCAATAGTCGCCTGCACAGCGGTTGGCCAGACAACGGCCTTGCGAGTCATAGTCGTGTTCGACCCAGGTTTGGGCCAGGTCACTCCAACGGGTGAGCCACCCTTGCGGTGAGTATTGGTAATCAAAGCTGCGCCCGGCACCGGCTCTGACCCGCAACAAGGCGCCGCTGTCGTCATATTCATAACGGGACAGCTCGCGAGGTGGGTCAAACTCTGACACCACCAGGGTAAGCGCAGATACATTGCGCCCCTGATGGCTGACCCGAATATGGCGACCATCGGCCAACAAGACGCGCACCAGGCGGCCCCGCTCCCACACCCAACGCACCCGGTTGCCACTGGCATCACTCATGGATGTGAGATAAAGGTGGGGGCCACGGGCATGCTCGAAGCCATAACGACGACCATCCAGATGGTGCAGTTGCAGCAGACCGTTGATACGGGTCAGCCGCCACTCGGGGTTGGAGGGGCTGTGTGCCCACTCACCTTCGTCAGGCAGGGTAAAGAAGGCCTGGTTGAACTCGCCATCGGTGAAGATGACCATGCCCTCTTGCAGCTCGAGCGACATGTCCCATTCTGTGCGCCAGAGAGTCCCCAAAATACCCGGACGACGTTGCCCGCCAGAGCGGTAGTAACGGGCCAATCCGACCGGCAACAAGCTGGCCAGGCGCCAATCTTCGCGCTGTTCAAACACGAAACCGGTGGCCATATCGACCGGGTCACTAGCGCATTGTGTATTTTTTGACACGGCACAGTTATTACCATCAGCCTGCCCGGTTTGGGTTGTTTCGACGGGTGGTTTATCAGCATGCCTGTCACCTGTGTTACGACCGGCGTTGACGCTATTGGGTGGCGCATCGACCAGTTTGCTTTTAGGCGAGCCCGTCACGCGAGTCACCACCTTGCCAATAAATTCGTTAAATTTCGCAGCGATATAAGCAAGTGATGCGTCAAACTTTGCCGAGAGATTTTCCAGGGCATGGATAATTCCGGTGATTTGCTCCTTCATCATGGCAATTAGCCAGCGGTTGCTGGCCGGGTCTATCAGCATTTTCTTCAATGCTGCAATCACCTGCTGCAAAATAGCTTTGGCTTGTTGACCATATGTCGCTATCTCGGCACGCAGCTCCATCAATCCTTTAATCAGGTTGCCATTGGAAAGACTACGAATGATTCGTATCGCCTTCTGGATTTCTTTCACATCCGCCAATGCCCTGATAATGGCTCGTCCACTGATTTTGATGGCATCCCCAAAGCCTGGAATAATGCCAATCAGGCACAGCGCGCCTTCTGCGAGATGCATATTATCATCGAGCTTTGCCGGCTCCTTGTAGGAGACATAACCCCACTCACCGATGGAATAGAGGTCGATGACCTGACCGACCACAGGTACAAACCCGAGTAAAACCTCACACACCAGGAGCACAGCTTCATTGCTACTGGCCTTGTCACCCAATTCAGCGGCAAGACTATGGTGTATCTTGTTGACCGCCACTTTGAGCTCGCGGCTGCCTTTGTTAATTTTTTTATCCAGCGCCCAAAAGCGCTTGTAAGCCTGGTTGTACTTATCCGGGACACTATTGAAAATTCCACCGAGCATGCCGACGTTATCGACATCTACCTCATCTGCATCACTGTCAGAGGCGTCATACTCAATCAATCCTTGCTGACGCAAAATGAGAAACAGTGTGAAGTATTCCCCAGCCAACGCAGCATAAGCGGGGTTGGATTGAAACACCGGGTTATTTTGCACAGTTTCCTGAGGTTTGAAATCATCGCTACCTTCGTCAAGTAACAACTCAAAGGTTTCGCAGCCCATATCATAAATTCGGCATAATCCCTTGCTATCGGTTTTGCCTTTAATAACAGTGCCATTACTGTCGGTCAGGACAAATGGCGCATTAGGAACGGGTTTACCATCATCATAGTGATAATGAATGGTGACTTCGCAACCACATTTTACGCAACCACCAGAGATGATGTTATCTGTCGAAAAATTCTGTTTGGCAGCTTCATCGCTGGACAGCAAACTAGCCGTTTTATTTTTATTCATGATTTTCTAAACCTATCCCTTATCCAACTCGCAAAGTGCTTGTTCAAATAGCCTGTCCATGCGGCTTTGTGGCCCAATTAATTCTGCTGGTTCTGCCATGATTTTTTTTACCCAGGGAAGCGCCATAAACCCTGCTGGCATTTCCAGTTTTAAACTCAAGAAGCGAATGACATCCTGCTGATTTTTGAATCCATGGGAGAGTGCCTCTCGCTCACCCTCTTTGACGAAAGAGAACAACTGCTCTGATTGCCACCCCTTAACCACCGGATGATGCGCCTGGATATGCGCGACATACTCATCGCGCGCAACGCTGTCTGACAGCGAGTTCAATGCAGTCCACTGTGCGGGTGATAACTGTTGCGGTGCATGCCCTGCAAGGTCATGTTCGACCCGTTCAATGAGCTGGAGATAATCACCCCCCCCCTCCGATGACACATCGATAATCTTGGTGACAGGGCCAAACAGCGCAGTGGCTTCGGCAGGAGAGCTTGCCATCAAGAGGGGCTTGACCACCTGCCAGTCACTAAGCCGCAAGATGGCGGTTTCATCTTCAGGGGTTGTTATCCAGGACCACTGGCGCAGATGTGCCAGCAATGCTTGCAACTGTTGTAGCGGCGTATAGGCCAGCATGAACCAGTCGAGTTGGAGCAGCAGGCCCCAGCCTGGTTGATGGATGACAAGGCGCTGGAGCTCTGGCCAATTCTGCCGATGAACGGGGATAAGATAGGGGGAGATAGTGCTATGCAGCTTTCCCGTCTCTCCCCAATACAGCCTGGTCTGCTCAAGGCTGCCGCCCCATTTTTCTGCCAGGCCAGGCACAGCCTCGTTGATGGCCGCTTCAGCAAACATGAACAAACCTTGCCCATCAAGCAACTGCAGCCACTCATAATCCTGATACTTGCCAGATATCATCACCTTGCTTGCGTTCACGCCTTACGCTCCTTTATCGTCTACCAGGCCAAACATCCATTCACGTCGATGGAAATGGGCCCGTGAATCACTAACCAGCGCAGCATCCATCTTGAATTTTTTAATGGCCATCGATAACGAATAGTGAGAAACCAATTTAATAAACTGAGGGTGCTGATAATAATCTGAACCGATAATCCAGCGGTGTGCGGACCAGGCCTCCCACTCATCCTCCGATGCAGCAGGATACAACTCACTTGCCAAGAGAATACCGCTTATGAAACGCTGCTCCAGCCATGTTATATCCAGTAAAAATGGATAGTATTCGCTGGCTCTGACGAATAACGCCTTGGTCAAATACTGGTAACGTGACTGATTGGTCAGTACGCGATAAACCTCGGCACTCAACCTATTTTCATATACTTGTGACGATATATTTCTGGGCGAGACTGACGTACTGACACACTCAAACTGTGAGGTTGAATAACATGTATCAACCACCTCGGGAAGATATACTCCTCCAAAAGGAAATTCAAACTGCTGCCTCGTTGACACATCTGCCATTGACAGCCAAGTTTTTAGCATAGTCGGTTCATGAAAGGGGAAGAAGAAATGCCGACCATCGGGATAAACACAAGTATGACGATGTAAGCAAGCTTGCTGTATGTCGTCTATTTCGGCTGTTGCCGTGAACAACACAACCCCCGTACCAGGGTAGTGTTGATGGGATAAAAGCCATAACAACAGGCTTTCTGTTGCTGAACCTTCTTTTATAGAGATCAATAGTAATTCAGTAACCGGATAGCACTGCACACCATAGTCATTGGGCAATAGCCGCCACTCTTCTTGGCATTGTCGATACAGAGTTTTCCAATAAGCCATGCAGCCATCGAACCTACTGACATCAATAATGGCATATACATTGGCAGCCTCATTCCTGACTATGTCGAATATAGGTAATGACATTAGAACCGATTGCCTAGTTATTAAATTAATTGGAGGTATTTATCACATCTAAACATGACAAATAACTTAGTGATGAGAAGAGCGATAATGAGAGTGGGTGTATGGTGTCGGTGAAGTCACAGAAAATATTACCTTCAATGTCGAGGTTATAGGGCAGTCTTTCCTGCCCCATTTGTCTCACATCATTATATCTTCTCTCCTCGGGCCCAGTGTTCGCGTACTTCGGCAGGTGTCAACGGGGGAAATTTTACGCCTTTGTCAATCAAAAACTGTTTCACCTTGAGCGCCCAAGGGTACTGAGGCGAGGACTTATCCATCAGTGACAAGCTATCTTCTACGATGTAGGCCAGATCGGCGCCTACAGCAGCTCGTATCCTAAAATCGGCGCCATGCTGTAACAACCAGTAGACAACTTCATATTGATTGATAAATGCACCATATAACGCACTATTACGGCCAGGACCATCAGTCAAATTAAGATCTGCACCACGTTCCACCAATAACTTGATATCAGCCCAACGCGCCTCACCGATCGCATTGAAAATGGCTGGCTCCTTAGTACCACTAAGTGAGTTAGGGTCACCCCCAGCATCCAGCATCATTCTTAGTAAGTTGGGGTATTTAGAGCCGGCGACCATAGCAACACAATTGCCACCAGTACCAAATTTGAAATTAGGATCTGCCCCCAGTTTCAACGCCAGCTGAATAGTTTTTTCATCTTTAGTGTTGACCAACCAAAGCAATGGCGTTGCTCCCGGAGGCTCTGTATCTCTAATATTGAGATCAACACCTTGTTCAATTAACCGGCGCGCCGTCGTTTCATCACCACGCTGAATCGCTTCCAGAACTTTCACTACTGGAGCAGGGAAAAACTCATCGGCTTGCATACTTTTCCCTCCTACTTGGCACGCAAATAACATGCTCAGTATGGTGCCCCAGAAACTCGTCAGACAGTATCTCGACCTCAAGTTAGACCTTCTCACCCTTGGCCCAGTGTTCGCGTACTTCAGCAGGTGTCAACGGGGGAAATTTAATACCTTTATCTACCAAGAACTGTTTTACCTTGAGCGCCCAAGGATACTGAGGAGAGGACTTATCCATCAGTGACAAGCTATCTTCTACTGAGAAAGCTAAATCAGCCCCCCCGCTGTCCCTCACATTATAATCGGCACCATTCTGTAACAACCAATAGACTACTTCATACTTATCAATATATGCACCATATAGCGCACTATTACGCCCAGGACCATCGGTAAGGTTAAGATCTGCACCACGCTCAGCCAATAGCTTGATATCAGCCCAACGAGCTTCACCGATAGCATTGAAAATGGCAGGTTCACCATTTCTATCCAGAGAATTAGGATCACCTCCCGCATCTAAGACAACCTGAAGCAATTCAGGATATTTAGAACCGGCAACAGAACAAACCGCATTATCACCAAATCCATCTTTATAGTTGGGGTCGGCCCCCACTTTCAGGGCAAGTTCAACCGCTTTGTAGTCTTTGGTCTCAAGGATTAACCATAATAACGGGGTAATGCCCTCTTCATCTTGAATATTGAGGTCAACCCCCTGCTCAATCTGACGACGGGCTGCGGCTTCATCACCACGCTGAATCGCTTCCAGAACTTTCACAACTGGGGCCGGGAAAAACTCACCGGCTTGCATACTTTTCCCTCCTACCTGACACGCAAATAACATGCTCAGTATGGCGCCCCAGATACTCATCAGACAGTATCTCGACCTCAAGTTAGACCTTCTCACCCTTGGCCCAGTGTTCGCGTACTTCAGCAGGTGTCAACGGGGGAAATTTAATACCTTTATCTACCAAGAACTGTTTTACCTTAAGCGCCCAAGGATACTGAGGAGATGACTTGTCCATAAGTGACAGACTGTCTTCCACCGAGAAAGCCAAATCAGAGCCCCCGCTGTCTCTCATCCGGTAATCAGCTCCATGCTGTAGCAGCCAGTAAACAACTTCATATTGATTGATATAGGCTCCATACAATGCGCTATTACTGCCTGGACCATCGGTCAGGTTAAGATCTGCACCACGCTCTACCAATAGCTTGATATCAGCCCAACGCGCCTCTCCGATGGCATTGAAGATGGCAGGTTCATGATCACCATTGAGTGAGTTAGGGTCGCCACCGGCATCCAGCAACATTCTTAGTAAGTTGGGGTATTTAGAGCCGGCGACCATAGCCACACAATTGCCCCCAGTACCAAATTTGAAATTTGGGTCTGCACCCAATTTCAACGCCAGCTGAATGGCTTTTTCATCTTTAGTGTTGATCAACCAAAGCAATGGGGTTGCTCCCGGTGGCTCCGTATCTCTAATATTGAGATCAACACCTTGTTCCATTAACCGCCGCGCCGTCGTTTCATCACCACGCTGAATGGCATCCAGCACGCTGACCACCGGGGCAGGAAAAAATTCACTGGCCTGCATACTGTTTCCTCCTACTTGGCATGCCGATAACAAGCCCAGCACTCCGACACAGAGCACCTTCAAACGAGATAACCATATCATTTTACTCCTCCCAGTTTGCTGGTAATGGTACCGATATCCTCACTCTTCTGTGCTTCAATACCGGCAATCACTTGATCCATACCATGTCGAGTGACGGGATGCCCCCCTTGCGAGGGCAAAGAAAGCATCTTACCAGCGGCAGGGGGGAGCGCTCCCCCAGCCAGTAGCATGCCTCCCAAGGCACCACCAATCGCCGCTCCAGTTGTCCCTCCAACCGCACCGCCAATTCCGGCAAACAGGGTAGGGACCGCCAATTTTCCCGTCCCCTGCAACATTGTGAGTATTTCACCGTCAACCGCTTGAGTTGTGATTAACTCACTGATCTTATCAAGTGGTAGTCCCCCTTTTCGGCTGACGGTGTTGGCATGTAATCCAGCAGCATTGAAGGTATAACCAGGCAAGCCGGTAACACCGACTCCCGCAGAAGCTTCTCCACCGGCCAGTGAATGCCCCACCAAAACCAATGGTGAAGAAGGAGAATTGACTGCACGTTTGACTCTTTGTGCTAAATACATAGCCTGATTATATTGAGCCGTTTCAGCCCCTCCCCCCTGAGCAATGTTTGTCATCCAATCCATTTTACCGGTCACTTTATTATTCGTGCCACGATAGGTAAGCATGGTCTCGTTGTTAATGGACGACTTAAACAAAGCCGCCCCAAATCCGCTCTCTTTACTGGTAAAGACGGCCTTTTCTAGGCCAGGTATTCTTTTAGCATCAACTAGTTGAAGTCCCACCGGAGAGGTTGATAGTTTATCCTTTAAACCACGATTGAACTCATCGACCTCATAGACATATCTAGCAGCCTCAGCTCGCAAAATATTGTCATTGTTAAAGCCCAGACGTTTACCTGCATCCGCCAATCCCGGCACCTTGGCAGCACGCTCGGATAATTGTTTACGCGCCTGATAGCGCAGCTTACGCTGTGCCTCTGTCAAGGTTTTCTCCGCCTCTGGCAAGGCGACGGGAGCAGCCCATTCCAGCAATGTTTGCCATGGCACCAACATGGGCGAGAGCGCCAACAAGGGCAGCCGTTTTTTGGCCGTCTGCTCAGCACAGCTCTTGGCTGGAGATTGATAGGGGCTATCCCCGATGATCACATTGCCACTGCCTGCTGCAACGGAGCCGCCACAACCAATGGCATCCCCCACCCTTGCTGCCGCCTTGCCATTGATAAACACATTGCTGGAACCACCGGAGATGGCGCGACTATGAATGCCATGCGGCATGTTGGGACAGGGGCAAGCATGGAGCAGCACGGCATCCCCTTTACGTGCTGCAGGCTTGCCATTGATGATGACATCCCCGCTACCAGCAATGATGGGGGTCGCCGGAAAACAGCCATGACCGGAACAACTATCACCTAATCGGGCAGCACTTGGCATAATGACTCCTTAACGACGATCCGGTGCATCCGGCAGGGTGGGCTTGTTCGGTGCCTCCGGTTCTATTGCGACAGGAGCTGTACCGGCACCTGGTGAACCGCCATCGTTGATCTTGACCACATTGCCCGAGATGGTCACTCCCGAGCCATCAAGCTTGATAAAACCACCTGGCCCCTTGATGGTCAGCGCTTGCCCCGCCTCCAGCACAATGTCGGTGGCTTTGAGGTAGCTGTCTGTACCCACCACCACACGTTGATGTGCTCCCACGACCAGCTCTTCTCCACCAGAAATAGAGGTCTGGCGGCTACCATCCAGATGAGTGATCTCGCCCCCACCGATGAATCGTTTGAATGAGGCCATCACTTTTTGCACAAAGTGGCGACCGATCAGTTGGTGATGGTCCTGCCCAATTTGTTCAACATCATCTTGAGCTACCGTGCGATGACTATGGCGGTCCACTCGCTGGAACTGATCCTGATTGACCGTCAAATGCTGATCCAGCCCCACACTTTGGCGATGGATATGGTTGATGACCACATCCATGTCTTTTTGGGCATGAATGTAAATCTGCTCTCTCGATGCTTCATCTTCAAAACGCAGCTCGTTGAAGCCTTGGCCCTTATGTGTGTCGGTTCGCAGCAGTGTCCGTGTTTTATGTTCGGGCAATACATAGGGGGTTTGGTTGGTGGCGTGATAAGTACGACCTGTCACGATGGGCTGATCCGGATCCCCCTCGAGGAAGCTCACAATCACTTCGTGACCGATACGCGGTACCGCCATCATGCCATATTGGCCACCCGCCCAACCTTGGCTGACACGTACCCAACAGGAGCTCTGGTCGTTGCTGGCACCATAGCGATCCCATGGGAACTGCAGCTTGATCCGGCCATATTTGTCGCAATAAATCTCTTCGCCAGAAGGTCCCACGACAGTGGCAATTTGAGGCCCATCAACCATCGGTTTATGTGGTAAGAGCGGTCGCCAAGTTTGCAGCGCTTTAACAACCGAGAACTCATTGGTCACCGTTGTCGCACCATCGCCACCTTCTTCTTCCAGTGCTTGAGGCTGCTTGCCGGTATGGACAATGCTGACGATTTGCCAATCGGTATTCAACGCTGCATTTGGGTGCTCACTCAATGCAAAAGTCTGGCCCGGCAACAGCGCCGCACAGTTTGATTGGCCTCGGCTTGCCATGGCATCCCTGCGCAGTGCATCAAGCCGATACTGGGTAAACGATTTGCCACTGGGGTCTTGCTTGAAGCGCCCAGGGTAGTCGAAGTGCTGGTAGGTATCGCGCTGATGTTCCAGCTCGGCCCCCATCTTCTTGTGGGACAAGGCATAGGCTGGGGTCTTGAAGCTGTAATCCTTGAGCTCAACCTCAGCCTGACGCACTGCTTCTCGATAGTGGAACTGACGAATGTAAGGCCCTTGCTCTAATGAGCGGTTGCCCAAATTGAAGAAGAGTGCAGGCCCATCGGTGAGCGCAGCAGCATCATCTGCGAATACGAGACGATGCTTGCCAGCTTCAAACTCATGAAAGTAGAACATCCCCTCTTCTGCGGCGAGACGATTAATGAATTCAAGGTCAGATTCCCGGTACTGTACGCAGTACTCCCGCTGCACATGAGCATGCTTGAGTGCAAAGGCGTAGTCGGTAATGCCGTGCTCTTGTAGCAGGGTGCCGATGATCTCTTCCGGCTTTTGGGCCTGGAGAATACGGGCATTATGACGCAAACCCAATCGCCACAACGCAGGGCTGACTTCCATGCTGTAGCGCGTTCGGCGAAAACCGCTGTCACCCTGTTCGAACTGACTCACCACACCGTTCACACGCCGCTGCAACTCACCCTCGTACCACACCAGCAACTCACAAGGTTGATCCAGTACCGCACCAAAGTCGATATCCGGCTGACTACTCGCCAGTTGTAATGAAAGGGTGAACGGATCGCTTAATGCCTCATGCAACGTAAAACTTGCCACAACAAACGTGGTGGCAGGCAGCGCGCCCACCTTAACGGTGAATTGCAATCCGGTCTGATTAGCCATGATATCTCCCTATCACCTTTCGAAACTGCGCCAGAAACCTGTCAAAACACCACGCTACCGCCCTCTCTGGTACACAAGCGGTCGCCAAAGATAAGTAACATGACGGGTAATACGTTGTTTGTGTCTGCATAACAGAACACCCCTTATTGCTTTGCCATCACTCCGCATTCACCAACTGGACGTCGACTTAGTCGACTTATTAGGCAGAGGGATGGCAAAACATAAAGACTCCGGCAGCCCAAGACTGTCCGGAGAAATACGGGATAAAAGGCCGGTGTAGACCGGCCACAACATACGAGATTACTTACAAGGAATAGCAAGATAACAAAGCGAAGCTTAGGCCTCGATCGGCGCACGCCAGTCGTCCGCACCGGAAGTGCCGGCAACGGTGTGTTCCCAATCGATTTTGCGGTAGGCCAGAGAGACCTGGATCAGCTGGGTGAAGTCAGACTTCGCCGGATCCTGGCAGTGTGGCATCTGGCAGTCGATGTCAACGATGGTGGCATCGGTCAGCACGGTAGAGAAGAAGTGCTCC
The DNA here is from genome assembly GCF_033349375.1 of Aeromonas sp. CD. Classification (NCBI taxonomy): domain Bacteria; kingdom Pseudomonadati; phylum Pseudomonadota; class Gammaproteobacteria; order Aeromonadales; family Aeromonadaceae; genus Aeromonas; species Aeromonas sp. CD. Next base: position 1,955,930 of record NZ_CP137631.1, on the reverse strand, counting down.
TGCTTGCCCTCTACGGAGGTGCGGTACCACTTCAGGGTCACTTTCGGCAGCATTTCGCCGGAGGCCAGGGAGTTGTACATCAGCGGCACGGCTTTGTTCAGCGCAACGGTGAACTTGAACGGCTTGTGGACACGCTGACCAGCAGGCTGACCAGATTGCGGGTCAGTCGGGACAGTCACAACGTGTTGGAACTCTTGTACCAGCATCTCGTCTTCGTGGCCTTGTACAAAGATGTTGCCGACGGAATCGGAAGTGAAGGCACCGGCGGTGATGTTGCCCTGGGTTTTACCTTCGATGCTGATATAACATGGAGTTGGCATGGGTATGCTCCTGATTGGTTGAACGGTAATGACACTCGACCGAATCCGTTAGCAGTGACCATGCCAAACAGTTTTTTCGTTAAAAAACAAACAATTAAATCAGCCCCTCACTTGCACAACCGCCATGCGGCGCAACAAGTTGCGTAGTTGGCACATAAAACTACCAGTTCTTGCACAACCAGCACCAATCACTGAATAAATGGCAATGTATTGCGCAAAGCAGAACTTATCTCTACCCCTCACCTATTGTCCGGCGATCACTTACTGAAGAGAGACAACGTAGCGAGCGCGCTGCTTGGCAAGCTTCCCCAGCATAAAGCCAAGATGCCATGCAAAACATCCCCAGCATCGGCATCGGCATCGGCATCGGCATCGGCATCGGCATCGGCATCGGCATCGGCATCGGCATCGGCAGATAATCACCGGCCAGAAACGCAAAAGCCCGACCAGCAGGTCGAGCCTGGGTCAGAACCGGGCTGTCTTCAGCCCATAAAGTAAAAGGGCCTGTCTTTCGACAAGCCCTTTTACTTTATTTGGCGATGAAGGAAGAATGATTCGCCACTGCTTGGCTCACCCCTTCGGGGGGCCTGCGGCCGTTCATCACTGCAAGCTGCTCTGCTCGAACCCGGTGAGGATTCTCACCCTCCCTCTTCGACATGGGCGGATAATTCTTCCCCCCAAAGTAAAAACCGACCATCAGGTCGGTTTTTCAATCTGTACGCTGGGTCGGGATTGACTCGCGCCATCCATGGCGCTCGCCCTGCGGGCGGCCTCTGGCCGTCCAGGCGGACTATCCTGCCCGCCTGTCGAACCAGGGCCCGAACCGCGCCGCCCGTCACCGGATAAAGTAAAAGGGCCTGTCTTGCGACAGGCCCTTTTACTTTATTTGGCGGTGAGGGAGGGATTCGAACCCTCGATACGTTGCCGTATACACACTTTCCAGGCGTGCTCCTTCAGCCACTCGGACACCTCACCAAATTTTGGTCTGTTGTTTAACGTGCTCAGCCAGCACGGTGTTCGCTGCGCCGTTGCGCTGGAACGGGGCGTAATTTAGGGGAAAGCCCCGCCGGCGTCAACGGCTTTTTGCATCAGGCGAACCGTTCGCACATTTAACGCACAAATCAGTGCACAGACTCCGGTGCAACCTGGATTTCCGGCAGATTCAGGAAACCCAACCGCTCGCATTCGGAAACCACTTCATGCGTGGTGGCGATGGTGCTTTCAACGAACAGCAGGAACTGCTCGACCGACAGACCGGCCTTGGTGAAGACGGTGTGGCCCACCACCAGACGCGGCAGGTTGTCATCGATGATGTCGAGGAACACCTTGAGCGACGGGTACTGCATGTTGAGACGACCCAGTTCGGCCACCAGAGGCAGCAAGGCGGAGGGACGCACCTCCAGCTCGGATGAAAACAGCAGCCCTTCCTCTTCGACGAAGATCCGGCTCTCCTGAATACCTTCGACGGACTGCAGAGAGACAATGTGGATACCGTGGCACTGATCACAGACGTAGTGCTCGATACGAGCCTGCTGCAACCAACGCATTATCATTTCGGAGCTGGGGATATTCATCATTTCCACGACACAATTGGGATCAAGGGGCGCAGTCTAAACCAATTTTCCGGCAACCAAAAGCGCACTGGCCGGATAAGCACACGCCTCGCTTCTTTTTGGCAAGCCGCCTGCATATACTCAGCCCATTCCAGCGCCACACTCGCCCCACAGGGGGCTAAATGACCATCCAAGAAAAGTACCGCCTGCATCTGAAATCCCTCTCGGATGAACTCTTGATCCTGCAAAAGCCCATCCGCATTCTGGATGCCATCAAGTGGCCCCGTCACCTGCAGGCCGACTTTCTGGCCAGTGGCGGACGCACGCTGCCGGCCGTCGACAAGGTCTTCTATGATGGCCTCCCCCTCGGCTTCGATCCCCGCAACAAGTATCTGGAGCTCAAGGAGCTGCGGGACCGGATCCGCCGCCGGCTCGGCCCCCAGGACGAGCTTGGCCGCATCCTGCAAGAGACGGTGGATCAATACATGGTGGTCATCGAGATGCTGCGCCAGCGCGGCCAACCGGATTTTCTGCGCTACAGCCAGCTGCTGTACGGTTCGGCCGGCGATCACCTGCGCGGCGATCGCAAGACCCTCAAGGAGCTGGGCGCGAGGCTGTGCGATATCTTCTCCCTGCCCGGCGCCCGCCACCTGATCCGCCCCTACCCCAAAGAGTTCGAAGGTGAAGCCGCAGTGGCCAAGTTGCAGGGCAAGCTGTCGAGCTATTTCAGTGACGGCACCGTGCAGGTCAAGCTGAGCGATGGCATCGTCTCCGACGCGGCGGCCGGCGGCGATTACATCAAGCTCAACTCCCACGCCCGTTTCTCCGAGCTGGATCTGCAAGTGCTGGAGGTCCACGAGGGCTGGGTGCACGTGGGCACCACCCTCAACGGACGTCAGCAACCCTATGCCACCTGGCTCAGTGCCGGTTCGCCGCGCATCACTGCCTGTCAGGAGGGGTTGGCGGTGCTGATAGAAACCCTCACTTTCAGCTCCTTCCCGGACCGGGCCAAGCGCATCTCGGATCGGGTGATGGCCATCGACATGGCCGAGCGCGGCGCCGACTTCATCGAGGTGTTTCAGCACTTCGTCGGCCAGGGCACCAGCGAACACGACGCCTACAAGATCACCCAGCGGGTGTTTCGCGGCGGCATGGTCGAGGGGGGCGCCTGCTTCACCAAGGATCTCTCCTATGTGAAGGGCTATGTGGAGACGGTCAACTTCATCCGCAGCGCCGTGCTGGAGGGGGTGCCCGAGATCCTGCCCATGCTGTTTGTCGGCAAAGTGACCCTGGACGACATCCCGGTGCTCTATCAGCACTATCTGGAGGGGCTCATCAGCGCGCCCCGTTATCTGCCACCCATGTTTCGCGATCTCACCGGCCTCTACGTCTGGTTCGGCTTCGCCTCCGGCATGTCGCTGGTGGATATCGGCCGGGTACAGCAGCACTTTCGCCAGCTGTTCCACCGCCTGCCGGTGGCCGATCCCATCATAGCCCCCGTCGACATCGAGATTGACTGAACCGCCAGCAACAAAAAAGGCGCCAGATTGGCGCCTTTTTCTATCCACTCATCGCGATGAAGAGGAGGTTATTTGAAGGCCCGTCCTTCCAGATAGTGTTTGCGGCACAGAGAGACATAACGATCATTACCGCCGATCTCCACCTGTTCGCCATCGCGCATCACCTGGCCGGCTTCATTGACCCGGGAGTTCATGTGCGCCTTGTTGCCGCACCAGCAGATGCTTTTCAGCTCCTCGAACTTGTCGGCCAGGCAGAGCAGGTGGTAGGAGCCGGGAAACAGCTCACCGCGAAAATCGGTCTTGAGGCCGTAGGCGATCACCGGAATGTCCTGCTCATCGACGATGCGGGCCAGCTGATAGACCTGCTCCTTGGTCAGGAACTGGGCTTCATCGACGATGAACACGTCGATATGCCGCTCGGCATGACGGGCTTTTACCATCTCGAACAGATCGCAGCTATCGCTGAACACCTCGACTCTCAGCTCCAGCCCCACCCGGGCACTGATCACCCCGACCCCGAAGCGGTCGTCGATGGCGGGTGTCATGGCCAAGGGATGCATGCCCCGCTCCAGATAATTGAAGTGCGCCTGAATGAGCTGGGTCGATTTGCCTGAATTCATGGTGGCAAACTTGTAGTGCAGTGAAGCCATGGTACTGTTCCGAAACTGAATTTATGGGGCGCATGCTAACCAAAGCCCCCAACAAAACCAAGGGGCCTGGCGGCCCCTTGTTCTTTTTATGCGATGGCCAGGTCCGCTTGGGACCTTGCCTTGCGCAAATGGTAGCTGGAGAAGATGACGAACCAGAGCGCACTGACGCTGAAGCCTGCCAGCACCGAGTGCATCAGCCCCATCACCAGATAACCGAGGGCGGCACCGAAGGCGATGGCCAGGGCATAGGGCAGCTGGGTCATCACGTGGTCGATGTGGTGGCAGCCGGCACCGGTGGCCGACAGGATACTGGTGCTGGAGATGGGCGAGCTGTGATCACCGAACACGGAACCGGCCAGGACGGCGGCCAGCATCGGCAACATCAGCGTGATGTCACTGGCCGCCGCCATGTCACCGGCCAATGGCAGCATGATGCCGAAGGTGCCCCAGCTGGTACCGGTGGCAAACGCCATGGCACAGGAGAGGATAAAGACCACGGCAGGCAGCACTTCGATGGGCAGGTTGCCGTTGGCAAGCGATGCCAGGTACTTGCCGGTCTCGACGTCACGCACCACGGCGCCGATGGTCCAGGCAAACAGCAGGATGTTGATGGCCGGCAACATGGCCATGACCCCTTGCGGCGCAGCCTTGATCCAGTTCTTGGCGCCGAGCTTGAGACGCATGGCCAGACCGATGGAGACCACCAGGCTGCACAGGGCGCCATACACCAGGGACGAGCCGACGTTGGTATTCTCGAACGAGCCGAGCACGCTGAACGGCTCGCCATTGGCGGCCAGCACGGCGGCGCCGGAGTCGATCATGAAATAGACGGTGGCCGCAGTCAGGGTCAGGATCGGCAGTACCATGTCGATCATGCCGCCGTTGCTCTCCTCCGGGCTCTCCATGTCCAGGCCGATGGGGCGCCCCTTGGACTCATCCCACAGCTTGCCTTCCAGCGCCCACTGCTCGTGCTGACGCATCGGACCGATGTCGAGCTGGAACGCGATCACCACCAGCACCATGATCAGAGTGAACACCGCATAGAGGTTCATCGGGATCATCTCGACGAAGGCGGAGATGGGGCTCTGCCCGGTGATACCGTGAGCCGCCATGATGCCGCCTACCAGGGCGATGATATAAGCACCCCAGGAGGAGATGGGCATCAGCACGCAGACCGGTGCGGCGGTGGAGTCCAGCAAGTAAGCCAGCTTGGCGCGGGAGATCTGGAAGCGGTCGGTCACCGGACGGCAGATGGCCCCCACCGACAGGCTGTGGAAGAAGTCATCGATGAAGAAGGCAAAGACCATCATGCCGGTCAGCGTCTTGGCCCCCTTGCGGGTCTTGGCGCGCTTGGCGGCCCACTCGGCGAAGGCCCGGGTCGCACCTGAAACGCTCATCAGGCTGATGAGGCCGCCCAGCAGCAGCATGAACAGCAGCATGTTGATGTTGTCACGGTTGAGTGCACCGTCGACCCAGAAGATCTTGAGCACAGTGTTCAACATGTAATGCAGGGAATCGAGGGGAGAAAACTGGTTCAGCAGCAGACTGCCAGTGACGATACCCACCCCCAGCGACAGCAGGACGCGGCGGGTCAGGATTGCCAGGGCGACGGCCAGCAGGGGCGGAATGATTGACCAACCGGAGTCGGCGTAGTGAATGATGTCCATGATCTCTTTGCACCTAAAGACAGCAGGTGGAGATCTACCGAGAGGATAAAGAAACAAAACCCATGGGGAGGTAATACTCCTCAGCCCCTTCAGGTAGCGCTCCATAGTGGATGACTATGGCAGTCCTGCACCTATTAGATGCAGAACCAGCAGCCCGGTATGATGGCCTGGCCACTTCGGCGCTGACTCCTTTCCTCGTGCATCACAGGCATCACCCTCCGCACAAGTAGTCATAGGCAGCGCGCCTCTACTTAAAGGTATTCGAGGCACATTTTATCGTGCCGGCACGTTATAGCAAGTTTTTTGATTAAATCACCAAATGGCGTGGCTTAAAATGGCATAGTGGTAGTCAAATGGTGCAAACATTATGATTTTGTCGCTATTTTCATCTATCAAGAACTCAGTCGAGTATGTGCATTGCCAATATTGCTGAATCGGGGCTGAATCCAAAATAGATCACTTAATTTCCATTATGAATTTATTAATTCAGCTGACTTGACTTGATCATAAATGGCCGTATAAATTAGCCAAAATTACTATATCTATTTAATTCACTCTTTTGCTCGCGTGGTGAACACTATGAACGAATTTTTGAAAGTCCTGCTGAATGTCCGTAGCCTGCGTGCCGCTTGCCGTGAGCTGACGCTGGAACAATTGGAAGAAGGTCTGGAAAAGCTCTCCGCTATTGTCAGCGAGCGCCAGCAGGATGAAGCCGCCGAGCGTCAGGCTCGCGAAGAACATCTGCGTAAAATTAACGAATATGCCGAAATGCTGAAAGCTGCCGGCATCGATCCGGCCGAATTGGTTGGCACCGTGGCCGTTGAACCCGCCAAGGCCAGCAAGGGCAAACGTGCTCCCCGCCCGGCCAAATACCGTTATATGGACAACGGCGTGGAAAAAACCTGGACCGGCCAGGGCCGCATGCCTTCCGTGATTGCCAAGGCCGTTGCCGAAGGTAAATCCGTCGAAGAATTTGCCATCTGATAAAGCCACACAGGCGCAATAAAAAACCTCGCATCGCGAGGTTTTTTATTGTCTGTAGCCTGGCTATCAGCCCCGCTCCGCCGCCTTGACCCAGAGCACTTCGGGGGTCGCCGTACAGGCCAGCAGGTAACGGGCAATGGTGAAGAACCAGTCACTCAGCCGGTTCATGTAGGGCAGAATGGCCGGATTGAGCTGCTCGCTGCGGCTCAGGGTCAGCAGCAGACGCTCGCAGCGCCGGGTGAGGGTTCGCACCACATGGGCTTGTGCCGTCGCACGGGAACCACTGGGCAAAATAAAATTGCGCAGCACAGGTAAATTGGCGCTGTAGGCATCAATTTGTTGCTCCAGCCGCACGGTCCACTCATTATTCACCTGCCAGATGGCCGCTTCCTGAGCTGCGCTGGAAAATGCCAGCTCCCCGCCCAGATCGAACAATTCCTGTTGCAATAATAACAAGTCAGCCAATAATCCGGTTTCGGCCGCAGGCACCTCGGCAATAAGAAGACCTATATGAGAATTTAATTCATCAATATAACCATAGGTTTCTACCCGCATATCGTCTTTGGCCAGTTGCAGCCCATCGGCCAGGCGAGTCATGCCCTTGTCACCCTGCCTCGTATATATCCTCATACCGACATCCTGTTAATAATGGGAACAATCATGGATTCCAGCCCGTTGAGCTTGATTTCATAGGCCAGCGCCAGCGTTTGACCGAGTGAACCGGCGGGAAAACCGGTGCGGGCCAGCCACACCAGATAAGGCTCCGGAATATCGATGATGCGACGTCCCCGATATTTGCCGTAAGGCATCTTGTTGGCCAGGGACAACAATACCCGCTCGTCGGACAACCACTCCATCTCAATCGATATCCAGATATTTATGGGTCTGGATGGAGAGCCGCCAATTGCGAGCAATGCAGGTTGCCATCGCCAATTGAGTGGCCCTGGGTTTCTGGCTGATGGGTTGCAGCGCGATCACCACGTTTTCACGCAAGCTGGCGGTGGCCAGCAACGCATCGAGCTCCTCCACATGGCGATCGGTGGCCACCGGATGCTTAATCTCGTTGGCCCGCTCGAGGGCAGATACCAGCACCGGCAACCCTCCCTTCATATTGATCTTGGGGGATACGGTGACCCAGGTCTGCTCATGGGTCTGGATCTCGCTGGTACCGCTGGTTTCGATCTGCACCTGATAACCCGCCTCAATCAGAGCGGCAGAGAGATCCTGCAGATCATAGAGGCAGGGTTCCCCACCCGTGATCACCACGTGGCGCGCCTGATAACCGAGCTGCTGGAAGCTGGCCAGGATCTGCTCCGTGCTCATCTTGCTCCAGCCATCGGATTCGTTGGAGCAGTCAAGCACCGCCTGTACCCCCACTTCACGAGCAGGATCGACCACCCAGGTATGGCGGGTATCGCACCAGGGGCACCCCACCGGGCAGCCCTGCAGGCGAACGAAGATGGCGGGCAGGCCGGTGAAGACCCCCTCCCCCTGGATGGTCTGGAATATCTCGTTGATTGGGTAGTGCATCTTGGTCACGGCTGGTTGCAAAAGTCGCGGATTATACCCCAAGCATGGCCGAGACGCAGGTTCAGCATCCGCTTTTCTCGCCCAGCCCGGTTTTTTGGTGCAAGCGTGCCGTCACGCCCGCCTTGTCGGCCAGGTACTGCTGCAAGCCGCGGCTGCGCAGATCGCAAGCCGGACAGGCACCGCAGCCATCGCCGGCAATGCCGTTGTAGCAGGTGAGCGTCTGCTGGCGCACGGTGTCGAGGTGGCCGTAGTGATCCGCCAGTGCCCAGGTCTCGGCCTTGTCGAGCCACATCAGCGGGGTCTCGAAGCGAATGGCGCGATCCAGCCCCAAGGAGACTGCCTGATTGAGCGCCTTGACGAACTCGTCACGGCAATCGGGGTAACCGGAGAAATCGGTCTCGCACACCCCGGTGATCACCGCCTCGGCGCCCACCTGATAGGCGTAGATGGCAGCCAAGGTGAGGAACAGGATGTTGCGGCCCGGTACGAAGGTATTGGGCAGGCCGTTGTCCTGCAGCTCGAAGCTCACCGGGATCTCGTCCCGGGTCAGGGCCGAGATGGCCAGCTCGCCCAGCATGGTCACGTCCATCACCTTGTGGGCGGCGATGCCGAGCCCACTGGCCAGACGGCGCGCCGTCTCGATCTCTTCCCGATGACGCTGGCCGTAATCGAAGGTAATGGCGTGCACCTCGTCATAACGGGACAAGGCCTGGACCAGGCAGGTGGTGCTGTCTTGACCACCACTGAATACCACGACGGCTTTTTTCACGAATAACTCTCCTCTGGGCAGTTCACCTGCGCCGGCCCTGGGCAAAATCGTGCCACTGCCGGTTCAAATGGGTAAAAAGGGTCATCAGCGGGGCGAAGCGATCGGGCGCCCTCTCCCACTGCGACAACAGATGGTAGCCCGCTTCCAGGGTCGACAGCGCCTCTGCAAACGGCTTCTTGCGAATGGAATATTGCCCCGCGACGGCGTCCAGCTTTATCCGCGGCAGCTGCTGCAACTCGGGGTTGCTGTGCAGCATCCGGTAGGCCTTGCGCCAGGTGCCATCAAGCAGCAAAAAACAGACCCGGCGAGCCGGCTCGGCCGCCTCCCTCTCCCGCACCCTGGCAAGCGAGATGGCCTCTTCATCCGGCCACAGCAGATAACACTGCAGCGCGGGATCGGCCAGCAAGGCCGCCAGCTCGGGGACGTCGGCCACCTGTTCACCCACATGCAGACGGGCCTGCGCCAGCGAGGCGGCCAGCAGGATGGCGGTTCCCTTGGGATGCCCGACTTCGCTCGGATGCTGCAAAATATGAAGAGGGGCGAGATGCGGCACCTGCCGAATATAATCACACAGACAGGCTTTGAGGGCTCTGGTGCAACGTGTACAGTAGCGGCTCTTGTTGTCGTCGGACTGTTTCATGTTGTCAGAAAAATCAGGATTGCTCTGGGTCATCACGCTTTCACTCGCCAGTTTGCTGCTCTTTTTCATCGTGCCGAATCACCAGCTCTCCTTCGATCGCACCCTGATAGCCCAGGGTGAAGGGTGGCGCATCATAACAGGCAATCTGGCCCACACCAATCTGTGGCACCTGCTGCTCAATCTGAGCGGGTTGTGGGTACTTTACAGCCTGTTTCGCGAATACCTGACCGGTTGTCGGCTGCCGCTGCTGTTGCTGTTGCTCGGCTCCGCCGTCGGGCTCGGTATCTGGTGGTGGTGTCCGCAGACCCAGTGGTACATGGGATTGTCGGGCGCGCTGCACGGCCTGTTCGTCTGGGGGGCGCTGCAGGATATCCGCTATCGCCGCTACTCCGGCTGGCTGATGCTGGCAGGGGTGGCGATCAAGCTCGGGGTGGACTTCTACAGTGCAGGAGAGAGCCCGGTGTCCGCTCTCATCGGCGCCAGGGTACACATTGAATCACATCTGATTGGCTCGGGCGCCGGCCTGCTGCTCGGCCTGCTCCCGATCACCCTGCGCGAGCCCGCTCCTAAGGAGTGAGCCGCCTTTGATGCAATGCCGGCCCCATCGGGCCGGCATCCTGTCCATTATCGATTTGCCAGCTCTGCATTGATGCCTGCCAGCATGGCGGCAGGATCGGTCGCCTGGGTGATGGGGCGGCCAATCACCAGATAGTCTGCCCCCGCCTCCACTGCCGCCAGCGGTGTCATGACTCGGCGTTGATCCCCGGCTGCCGAGCCAGCGGGACGGATCCCCGGCGTCACCAGCTTGAAGTCGGCACCGAGCAGCGCCTTCAATTCACGCGCCTCTTCGGCGGAACAGACCACCCCATCGAGCCCCGCCTCCTTGGTCAATTTGGCCAGCCGGATCACCTGCTCGGCCGGGCCGACAGTGAGCCCCAGCGGCGCCATGTCGGCCTGCTCCATGCTGGTCAGCACGGTCACCCCGATAAGCAACGGCGCCTTGTCGCCATAAGGCAGCAACGCCTCCTTGGCGGCCCGCATCATCCGCTCGCCACCGCTGGCATGAACGTTCACCATCCAGACGCCGAGCTCGGCACTGGCGGCTACCGCCTTGGCGACGGTGTTGGGAATGTCGTGAAACTTCAGATCCAGAAAGACATCAAATCCCTTGGCAACCAGCTGACGCACGAACTGGGGGCCAAACAGGGTAAACATCTCCTTGCCTACCTTGAGACGGCACTGGGCCGGGGAGATACGTTCAATGAAGGCGAAGGCATCGGCCTCGTGCTGATAATCCAGCGCAACCAGTACTTTGGGATCTAGCATCTCACTTCCTATCGATGGTTATTCGCCGCCCGGAGCTTGGCCCCGGCTCGACCTGAAAACACCAGGCCGCAGGGGCCTGGCTCATGATCTTGTGGTGGCTCTTACTCCCCGTCCAGGCCGCGGATCGGCTTGATGGACCCCCACTGGCGGCAGGAGGGACACTGCCAGAACAGGGAGTGGGTGGCAAAACCGCACTGCCGGCACTTGTGGGTGGATTTGATCTTGATCTGCTCGCCAACCAGCTGCTGCAAGAGCTCAAGGCTCTCCTTGGCAGGGCCCTCCTCAGCACTTGCCAGCTGGAAGCCCACCAGCTGATAGAAGCCCTTCATGGAGGGATGACGGCGCAATTGGCGCAGCACCAGCGCACGGGCCTGACTCAGACCATCGCGCTCTTCTACCAGCTTGGCCAGTGCCAGGGTCACGCTGACACCGGCATGATCCTCCACCGCCTGCTCCAGCAGAGGAATGAGATCGTGGGCACGGCCCAGCCGCTGATAGCACTCATTGAGGGAGGGAATGGCTTCGGAGGCAAAGTCGATATCCTGCTCGAACACCCGCAAGAGATCCTTGCTGGCCTGCTCGTACTCCCCTGCCGCCATGGCCAGTTCCGCCAGACGCAGGCTGGCACGGGCACAGGCGGGGTTGACGCTGAGCGCCCGCTTGAGCTTGGCAAGCCCGGCGGGTTTGTCCCCTTCACGCAAGGCGCTCTCTGCCTGCTCGCAGTAAAAATGGGAAATGGGCTCGGCCAGCTTCTTGCCCTGGAATTTCTGCAGGCGAATAGCCACCTCGATGGCCTTGTCCCAATCCCGCAGTTGCTGATGAATGATCAACAGCTGGGCCAGCGCCGTCTCTTCATAGTCGCTGTCATCGCACAGCTCGTTCCAGAGCGCCTCGGCCCTGTCCAGCAGACCGGCAGCAAGAAAGTCGCGCGCCAGCTCCTGCAACGCCAGCTGGCGCTGTTCCCGGGTCAGCTGGCGGGTCACCAGGTTCTGGTGGATCTTGATGGCACGATCAACCTCGCCACGCTGACGAAACAGGTTGCCAAGGGATAGGTGAGTTTCGATGGTTTCGCTGTCCACTTCCAGCAGCTGGATAAAGAGATCCACCGCCTTGTCTGATTCATCGGACAACAAATAATTGAGGCCCGCCACGTACTGGCGGGAAAACTGGTTACTCTGTTTCTGGGTGTCCTGGCGAACACTCCTGCGCCCCATGTACCAGCCGTAGCCGGCAGCAATGGGCAACAGCAGGAAAAGCAGTTCAAGCATCGAGGGACATTATTCCTTGGCAGCCGACCGAGCCAGCTCCAACTCGCGGGATTGACGGCGCATGGTGCGATTGAGGGTGCGATTCTGCATCTTCAGACGCAGGAACAAGAGACCGAATACCAGCCAACCCAGCAGGAAGCCACCACCAAAAAAGAATCCCAGCAACATGGAGAGTGAAAACTCGCCTTGGGCAATCAAATAGTTGAACTGCACCGGCTGACCATTTTGTGAACCGACGGCCAGGGTCAGAATAAACACCAGCGCCAGTGGAATGAGGGCCAAGATACGCTTCATAGGAGCTCCCTGTCAGTATCTAATGAAAGGCTGATTATCCTTAAAATCACCGGCAGACTCTAGAGCGAATGGGAAAAGACTTGGAGAAACCGGACAATTGCCACAAGGCAAACCATAAAAACAAAAAAGGCATACCCAAGTATGCCATTTTCTGCATTATTCAGCGATGTTCACTCGCTCGCGTAACTCTTTGCCAGGTTTGAAATGGGGAACATATTTCCCGGTCAATTCAACCTTGTCCCCGGTTTTGGGGTTGCGGCCCACGCGGGGGGCACGATAGTGCAGTGAAAAACTTCCAAATCCGCGGATTTCAATCCGGTCGCCGTTTTGCAAAGTCGATGCCATCTGCTCAAGGATCTCCTTGATGGCAGCTTCGACATCCTTGGCCGGCATATGCATGCGGCTGGCAGCCAATTGTTCGATGAGATCTGATTTGGTCATAACGTTAAATCTCCTTCCCCGATCACATGCAATATTCATTACGCCAATGATAAAAAAGGGCGGCGTGACACGCCGCCCTTTTCTTGCATCAAGGATTATTCACCCTTGGCGGCTTTGAACGCTTCAGCCATGGCATTGCTGAACACAACTTCTTCTTGTTGGTTCAGGCTGTCGATAGCAACACGCTCATCAGCCTCGTCCTTAGCGCGGACAGACAGGCTTACAGTGCGGTTCTTGCGATCAACGCCCATGAACTTGGCTTCAACTTCGTCACCAACAGACAGCACCAGAGTGGCGTCTTCTACGCGGTCACGAGCAGCGTCGGAGGCACGCAGGTAGCCTTCTACGCCGTCAGCCAGTTCGATCACGGCACCTTTGGCATCAACCTCGGTAACCTTACCCTTCACAATAGCACCTTTCTTGTTGTCAGACAGGTACTTATTGAACGGGTCTTCTTCGATCTGCTTGACGCCCAGGGAGATGCGCTCGCGCTCCGGGTCCACTTGCAGAACAACGGCTTCGATCTCGTCGCCCTTCTTGAATTCACGTACGGCTTCTTCGCCCTGGTTGTTCCAGGAGATGTCAGACAGGTGAACCAGGCCGTCGATGCCGCCATCCAGACCGATGAAGATACCGAAGTCAGTGATGGACTTGATCTTGCCGGAAACACGGTCGCCCTTGGCGTGAGTTTCGGCAAACAGCTGCCACGGGTTGGATTTGCACTGCTTCAGACCCAGGGAGATACGACGACGTTCTTCGTCGATGTCCAGAACCATCACATCAACCACGTCGCCAACGTTAACAACCTTGGACGGGTGGATGTTCTTGTTGGTCCAATCCATCTCGGATACGTGTACCAGGCCTTCCACGCCTTCTTCGATTTCAACGAAGCAGCCGTAGTCGGTCAGGTTGGTCACGCGGCCAGACAGACGGGTGGTCTCCGGGTAACGCTTGGCGATAGCAACCCAGGGATCTTCGCCCAGCTGCTTCAGACCCAGGGATACACGGGTACGCTCGCGGTCGAACTTCAGAACCTTGACTGCGATCTCGTCGCCAACGTTGACGATTTCGGAAGGATGCTTAACGCGCTTCCACGCCATGTCGGTGATGTGCAGCAGGCCGTCAACACCGCCCAGATCTACGAATGCACCGTAGTCGGTCAGGTTCTTGACGATACCCTTAACTTCTTGACCTTCTTGCAGGTTAGCCAGCAGGCTTTCGCGCTCGGAGGTGTTCTCGGTCTCGATCACGGCACGACGGGAAACAACAACGTTGTTGCGCTTCTGGTCCAGCTTGATGACTTTGAACTCGAGTTCTTTGTTTTCCAGGTGAGCGGTGTCACGGATCGGACGCACGTCAACCAGAGAACCCGGCAGGAAGGCACGAATGCCGTTCAGTTCAACGGTGAAACCACCCTTGACCTTGCCGTTGATGATACCGATAACGGTAGCTTGCTCTTCGTAAGCTTTTTCAAGCTGCAGCCAGGCTTCGTGGCGCTTGGCTTTTTCGCGGGACAGCTTGGTTTCGCCGAAACCATCTTCGATAGAGTCCAGAGCCACGTCAACGGAGTCGCCTACGTTGATTTCCAGCTCGCCCATGGCGTTCTTGAATTCTTCAGCCGGGATAGCGGACTCGGATTTCAGACCGGCGTCAACCAGTACGAAACCATTTTCGATAGCAACGACAGTACCCTTGACGATGGAACCTTGACGGGTTTCAACGGCGTTCAGGGACTCTTCAAAGAGTTGAGCAAAAGATTCGATCATTGTTTATGTCACAAATGAAACATCCACTTGCAATCCGGCACAAGCGGGGTTGTTTTAAATTATCTGCGCCATCCATGGTGCAGACGACTGACATCAGTTTGTACTGACATCACCAAGTTGTTGCTCTGCATAGGCAAGCACCGTTACCAGCACTTCCTCTATGGACATGGCGGTTGAATCCACCACGAGAGCATCTTCTGCCGGTTTAAGGGGGGCAACGGCGCGATTTCTGTCGCGATCGTCACGTTCCCGAATCTCGGTTAAAAGACGCTCAAAGTTAACATCAAAGCCCTTATCTTGCAACTGCTTATAGCGGCGAGCAGCCCGTTCTTCGGCGCTGGCATCGAGAAAAATCTTCACCTCGGCTTCCGGGAAAACCACGGTTCCCATGTCACGACCGTCGGCGATGAGGCCGGGGGCTTGGCGGAATGCCCGCTGACGACGCAGCAGGGCTTCGCGTACCCGCGGGAAGGCGGCGATTTTACTGGCGGCATTGCCCACTTCCTCGGTACGGATGGTACGGGAGACATCCTCCCCTTCCAGCACGGCTTTAACCTGCTCGGCATCGACCTGGAACTGCACATCCAGATTGGCGGCCAGGGGAACCAGCGCAGCTTCGGCATCGAGCTCTACATCGTGATGCAGGGCGGCCAGGGCCAGCACCCGATAGATGGCGCCAGAATCGAGCAGGTGCCAACCCAGTTTTTCAGCCAGCAACTGACACAGGGTGCCCTTGCCTGCACCACTCGGGCCATCAATTGTCATCACGGGGGCCATCTGCGGCATAACGTCTCTCCTGCACACTTGTTGCACACATCCCGGGAGGGATGGGGTAATGGGCGCCGATTATACCCAAATGTGCCGAGCCTGGCAGTCGTCGTGGCACACATTTGCGCAAAACCAGTCGCAACTGTCCTCTTTGTGTACCGCCAGGCAAACCATTAAGTTGTGCAAGGTTTTGTTCTTATGGTTGTTCCGCACAAGGCGCGCTAAACTGGCCGCCCTTTTTTAAGCAGCTGTAGTAAGGAGCAACCTATGAGCAGCGTTACCCTCGTGGCCAAATCCAAGTTGCCGACCCCCTGGGGCACTTTCACGCTGGTAGGCTTTCAGGAAACCGGCACCGGCAAGGATCACGCCGCACTGGTGATGGGCGATATCACGGGTGATGAGCCGGTGCTGGGCCGCATTCACTCCGAGTGCCTGACCGGCGATGCCCTGTTCAGTCTGCGTTGCGACTGTGGCTTCCAGCTGCAGGCTGCATTGGAAAACATCGCCAAGGCCGGCCGTGGCGTCTTGCTGTACGTGCGTCAGGAAGGGCGCGGCATCGGCCTGCTCAACAAGATCCGGGCCTATCATCTGCAGGATCAAGGCGCCGACACCGTCGAGGCCAACGTGGCGCTCGGCTTTGCCGCCGACATGCGCGACTACACCATCTGCGCCGACATGCTCAAGCAACTGGAGGTGAAATCCCTCAAGTTGATGACCAACAACCCGCGCAAGATGAAGGCGATGGAATCCTTCGGCATTCCGGTGGCGGAGCGGGTGCCCTTGCAGGAAGGGCGCAATCCCCACAACGAGTTCTACCTCTCGACCAAGGCCAACAAGCTGGATCACATGTTCAAGAAGTGATCCCGCCTTGCCGCTCGTCGCCATGAAAAACGCCTCCCATCGGGAGGCGTTTTTTGTTGCTCTCGTATCGCCGCGACGCTAGCGGATAGGCAGCTCGATATCGGCAAACATGGCATCCACGTCGTCGCTGGAGCGCAGTGCTATGGCACGCTCCACCACGTCCCGGGTCAGATGCGGGGCAAAACGGGTCATGAAGTCATACATGTAGGTACGCAGGAAAGAGCCCTTGCGAAAGCCGATCTTGGTGGTGCTGTGGGCAAACAGGTGGCTGGCATCGAGCGCCACCAGATCAGTATCGACCTGGGGATCCAGCGCCATGGTCGCCATCACGCCGATCCCCACCCCCAGCCGGACATAGGTCTTGATCACGTCCGCATCGGTGGCGGTAAAGACGATGTTGGGCTCAAAACCGGCCCGGTTGAAGGCGGTATCGAGTTCGGAGCGGCCGGTAAAGCCGAACACATAGGTCACCAGCGGGAAGCGGGCGATGTCGGCGATGGAGAGCTTGCCGACCTGGGTCAGCGGATGGCCCTTGGGCACGATCACGCTGCGGTTCCAGTGGTAGCAGGGCAGCATGATGAGATCTTCATACAGGTGCAGCGCCTCGGTGGCGATGGCAAAGTCGGCCTGGCCCTTGACCACGGCTTCGCTGATCTGGGTCGGCGTGCCCTGGTGCATGTGCAAGGAGACCTTGGGAAAGCGCTTGATGAAGCCCTTGATCACGTCAGGCAGCGCATAACGGGCCTGGGTGTGGGTGGTCGCAATGTGGAGCGTGCCCTGCTCGGGGTGAGTGTGCTGACTCGCCACCGACTTGATGCTCTCCACCTTGCCCAGGATCTCGTTGGCAATCTTGATCACGTCCCGGCCAGCCGGGGTGATCTGGGTCAGATGTTTGCCGCTGCGCTCGAAAATCTGGATCCCCAGCTCATCTTCCAGCATGCGCACCTGTTTGCTGATCCCTGGCTGAGAGGTGTAGAGGCTCTCTGCCGTTGCCGACACGTTCAGTCTGTGGTTGGCAACCTCAACGATATAACGCAATTGTTGGAGTTTCATGATGTTAGGCTCTAAAGGCGACTTGAACTAATACTAACAAACTTTTGCCTGATAGCCCTTCCTTCTTGGCCATTTATGGCTGTGCCTGTGCCAGCAAAAAATCCCGCAAGGCGCGGTTGGCCATGGAGAGCGGATCCCCTCGCCGCCACGCCACGCACAGATCGAGAAAGATCGGGGGGGCAAACGGGATCCCGGTCAGGGCAGGCTCTTCGTCCAGCGCCATCCGCAAGAAGGTGGTCACCGCAAAGCCCTGCTTCACCACCGCCTTGAGCAGCGGGATGAGGTTGCTCTCAAAGGCGATGTCGGGCTCACAGCCCAGCCCCTGGGCCAGCGCTTCCATGTGTTCGCGGTGATAGAAGCCGCGGCGAAACATCGCCAGCTCCTGGCTGAAGAACTCGCTCAGCGACACACTCCGGGCCTGGCGCAGCGGATGCTCCTCCCCCACCACCATCAACATCTCTTCACGCAGCAGCTGGGCCCCTTCCAACGCCGGCGGCAGATCGCTGGTGATGAGGATGGCGAGATCGAGCGAGCCGTCCACCATGCGGCTCAACAGCTCGCGGGTGCCCGCCTCCTCCACCCGGATTTTGAGGCCGGGGTAACGATGCTTGAAGGCCATCAGGATCGGCGGAAAGTAATAGGAGCCCATCATATAGGGGATGCCGATGCGCACCTCTCCGCGCTCCAGCCCCTTGAGCTCGGCCATCTCGGCCTCGGCCTGATGCATCTGCCGCAGCAGGCGCTCGGCATGGCGGCAGAGCACCTCCCCTTCCGGGGTGAGCCGCACGTTGCGATCCTGACGGTCGAACAAGCGCAGCTCGAGCTGCTGCTCCAGCTTGGCGATGGCCATGCTGATGGCGGGCTGCGCCACGTGCAACCCGTTGGCCGCCTTGGTAAAGGAGCCGGCATCCCGCACTGCCAGCAGATAGGTGAGCTGTTTCAGGTCCATATCAATTTGGTTTATCAGATGGATAACTTAAATATATTATATTTATGTTCTGGCGCGCACTAACCTGCAACAAAGCTGTCAGGACAATTGCATATGATCGAAGTCGGTAGTCGTGAATGGATCCGCGCCACCCTGGCCCTCAGCCTGGGCTCCTTCCTGGTGTTTCTCAATCTCTATCAAACCCACCCGCTGCTGCCGCTGCTGGCCGAGGTGTTCTCCGTCAGCTCGCTGTCGGCCGGCTGGACCCTGGCCGGTTGCACCGCTGGGCTCGCCGCCTCGCTGCTCGTCTGCGCCCGACTGGCGGATCGCTTCGGCCGGCGCCGGATCATGCTGTGGAGTCTGACCGGCGCCATCCTGCTCTCCCTGCTCATCAGCCTGGTCAGTCAATTTGAACAACTGCTGCTGCTACGGATCCTGCAGGGGGCCCTGCTGGCGGGGCTGCCCGCCACCGCCATCGCCTACATGGGGGAAGAGTTCAGTAAGCGGGCCCTGCTCTCTGCCGTCGGGGTCTACATCGCCGCCAACTCGCTGGGGGGCATCGCCGGGCGAGTGGTCGGCGGTCTGCTGGCCGGCTGGTTTGGCGACTGGCAGCACACCTTTCTCGGCATCGGGCTCATCAGCCTGGCGCTGCTTCCTCTCGTCATCTGGCTGCTGCCAGCCCAGACCCGTTTCGTGCCCGTCATCGCCAAGCCGGGCCAATTTCGTCAAGCCATCGCCAGCCACCTCGGCAACCCGCTGCTGGTGGGGGCCTACCTCATCGGCGGCCTCAACTTCATGGTGTTTCTGAACCAATACAGCTACCTCACCTTTCTGCTGGCCAGCCCTCCTTTCTCCTTGCCGACCCAGTGGCTCGGCATGCTGTTTCTGACCTATCTGTCTGGGACTGTGGCCTCCTCCCTCAGCGGCCGCTGTGCCCATCGCTGGGGCGCGCAGCGCCTGCTGCTGGTCGGCATAGCCCTGATGGCGCTCGGCAGCGCCCTGCTGCTGGGCGGCTCGCTCGGCGCCATCCTCTCAGGCCTGCTCATCTCGAGTTTCGGCTTTTTCCTTGCCCACGCCTGCGCCAGCGCCTGGGTCGGCCAGCACGTGGAGCACAACCGGGCGCTCGCCTCGTCGCTCTATCTAGTGGGTTACTATCTGGGAGCCAGTCTGGGAGGGCTCTATCTGCACCCTTTCTGGGAGCAAGGGGAACTCGGGGGATTGGTGCTCGGCATCGAGCTGGTACTGGTCATCACGGCGGGGTTGAGCCTCTGGCTCGGCCACTTGAAGGGACGCCCCGCCCACCCCCGCATCTGCCATCCCTGATGCTATCTCGGCTATGAAACGGGGCCGGTCAAGCGGCCCCGTTTCATCAAGGCTGGTCGTAGTAGCCGGCAGGCACCGGCACCACGGCGCCGCTCACCAGCTCTTCCTCGATCACCTCGGCCAAGGTGCGCAGATGAAATTTGATCTGCCCAGAGGCCAGCATCACCGCCACGTCAGGATTGCGCTCATCGCGCAGGTTGCCGGTTTTGAAGGACACCTCGGGATGGGCCGCCAGCAAGGCGTCCAGCGAAGGCACCACCAGTTCGATATGTTCCAGCCCAGCCTGGTGGTTGCGACCCGGTTTGGGCGCCGCCAGCTCGATGCAGGGCACGATGCCGTGGGCGTGGGGCACCGGTTGGTGCAGGCGGTAGGTGGCGATGGGCCGTCCGCCGATCATCCCCTCCACCAGCAGGTCACCATGGCTTGCCAGCAGTGCCTTCAGGGCCTGGTACTCAGGCAAGGTAGCGGCCCGGTAGCAGAGGTGGTCGACCTCGATGGCGGCAGGATGGATGGCGAGGGCCTCCAGCTCGGTCAACAGCTGGCAAACAAATGGGGCCATCGGCCCCAGTGTGGTATCGAGTGAGTGCGACATAATCACCATTTCTTCTTGGGTTGGAACAGGACGTCCAGCTCGTCCGCCTCTTTGTCCTTGATGCTTTGCAGCTCTTTCTCACTGTGCTCCTGCAGATGGGCATCGAGTCCGGCCAGACCCTGCCGCATGTCCTCTTCACGGGCCATCAGGTAGGGATCCTTTTCGGTGACGCTGGCCAGGGCCGAAAGCCCCTTGGTGTAGAGCTGCCGGCAGGTGCCGAACTGCCCCTGGATCTGGGCATCCATGGCCCGTTTCACCAGGTTGGCAATGTTGATCTTGAGCTGCATCAGCTCGAGGCGGCGATCCTCCTGGGCAAAACCCTGCGGATCTATCTTGCCCTTGTTGTGTTCGACCCGCAGCACGGCCCGCATCTTCTTGACCAACTGCAGCATCTGGATGGCCTGACGATCCGACTCCGGGGTCTTGAAGTGCCCCTCATCCTGGCTGCTGTAGTTCTCCTGCACGTTCTTGATCTGGGTCTGCACGTCGGCAATGCGCTGCTTGATCTGGCCGCTCGGCATCACCAGAGCGATCGCGCGATAGGCATCGAGGATCCGGTGCTGCAGCAACAACACTATGTTCTTGGAGAAGGGCACCAGGTTGACGTTGAGCAGCATCTCTTCGGTTTCATCCACCACCGACTTGTGGCGGGCGATGGCGTGACGCTTGTCGGCCTCTGCCTTCTGCTTATATTGCTGCACCACGTTATAGGCGATGACCAGAAACAGGAGTGCGCCAATAGACAGCAATACCAGGGTTAAAATCATAGGAAGTCCAAACTCCTGTCCCAATCCAATTGCGTGATCCTACAACAGCTTACCTAGTTAAGGTAGTCCGCAGCGCGGAGCTTGCCCCCGATTTGTTGTGCCCAGACGGGCAGGAACACAAGGGAAAGCCAGGATCACGCGGCGCTGGCGACACCGCCATTACCCCTTAGTATCGCCCATCGGGCCCATTACTTGAGGTTGAACCCCCTGGAACGCAGGAAATCCTGCATGAAGGGGCGCGCCTCCTTGCCCAGGATGCCCCGGATCTGGCCGCTCCAGCTCTGCTGCTTGTTGTTGCTGCTGCGGGACTGGTAGTAAGCCTCGATCTGCTGGTCGTAGCCGGCAAGCAGATCCCGATCCAGTTCGGTCTGATAGTGGTTTTCATGCACCACCAGAGCGCGGGGCAGACGGGGTTTCTGTTCGGGCGCCTGGGCGGGGTGGCCGAGGCAGAGACCAAACAGCGGGATCACCTGATATGGCAGCCCCACCGCCTCGCTCACGGCAGCCGGATTGTTGCGGATCCCGCCGATATAGACGCCGCCAAGACCCATGGATTGGGCTGCCAGCAGGGCGTTCTGGGCCATCAGGGCGCCGTCGATGGCGCCGATCAGCAGCTGCTCCACAAAGCCGGTCTGGGCATCCGGCACCACTTCGCAGTGGCGATGGTAGTCGGCGCAAAAGAGCAGGAACTCGGCGGCCTGGGCCACGTAGGCCTGATGCCCCGCCAGTTCGGCCAGGCGGCTGCGCAGTGCCTTGTCGGTCACCCGGATGATGCTGTTGGCCTGCAGGAAGCTGGAGCTGGAAGCGGCCTGGGCCGCACTCAGGATCTGGTCGAGCTGAATGTCGGTGATGGGCTCGGCGGTAAATTGACGAATGGAGCGATGGGCGAGAATAAGGTCGAGAGTCGGGTTCATGATGCCTCCAGAGACGAAGCCCACACTCTACCCAAAAACAGCGAGGGGCCCAAGGCCCCTCGCATTAGCAGCGCCACAGAGTCATCCGTTAGCCTGCCAGCGGATAGCGGCCGGCCTTGCAGCTGACCATGAAACGGCTCTCTTCCACCTGTGCCACCGTCATCGGCTTGCTGAACAGGAACCCCTGAAACACGTGGCAGCCCTGGGTGCGCAGGGCGGCAAGCTCGTGCTCATCCTCCACCCCTTCGGCCATGATGCCGAGACCCAGGCTGGTGGCCATGGCGACGGTGGCGCGGATCACCGGCAGGTTGAGGCCCACCACGAAGGAGCGATCCAGCTTGATGGTATCGATGGGCAGCCGGTTGAGATAGGCCAGCGACGAGTAGCCGGTACCGAAATCGTCGATGGCAATCTTGATCCCCTGCGCGCTCAGGGCATCGAGGATCTCGATGCACCCCTTCATGTCCAGCATCAACACCGTCTCGGTCAGCTCCAGCGTCAGCAGGCTGGCCGCCACCCCGAACTCCTTGAGCTGCTGGGCCACCAGTTCAGGCAGGGCGGAAGAGAGCTGGAAGCCGGAGAGATTGACCGACACCGGCACGTTCACCCGCCACTCCCGTTGCCAGTGGGCCATCTGGGCCAGCGCCGTCGACAACACCCAGCTGCCTATCTCGCGGATCAGCCCCATCTCTTCCGCCAGCGGGATGAACTCCACCGGCGAAACCTGGCCCAGCACGGGATTGTGCCAGCGCAGCAGCGCCTCGTAGCCGAGCAGCTTGCCCTGTGCCACATCCACCTGAGGCTGGTAGCAGAGGCTCAGCTCCCCCCGCCCGATGGCCTTGGCCAGGAACTGCTTCAGGGTCAGCTTGCGATGCAGAGTCTGCTGCATGCTGGGGGTGAAGCGCTGCCAGCGCAGCCGGCCCATCTGCTTGGCCTGGTACATGGCCATGTCGGCGCGGGTGATGAGGTTGTCGCCGTCGTCCGCATCGTCCGGATAGATGGCGATGCCGATGCTGCCGCCGATGGTCACCTCGGGCACGCCGCTCAGCTGCAGCGGCTTGGTCATCTGGGAGAGCATGAGGTCGGCCACCTCCTGCGCCCGATCGCTCGAGTGGCTGAGCGGCACCAGGGCGGTGAATTCGTCG
Source organism: Aeromonas sp. CD (assembly GCF_033349375.1). Classification (NCBI taxonomy): domain Bacteria; kingdom Pseudomonadati; phylum Pseudomonadota; class Gammaproteobacteria; order Aeromonadales; family Aeromonadaceae; genus Aeromonas; species Aeromonas sp. CD. Next base: position 1,932,851 of record NZ_CP137631.1, on the reverse strand, counting down.
CCACCGAGCCGGGCCAGCTCCACATCGCGCGGACAGATCTGCTTGAGCCGGCCGGCAACCCGCTCCAGCAGCCGATCACCGGCCTTGTGGCCGTAGTTGTCGTTGACCAGCTTGAAGTTGTCCAAGTCCATGAACACCAGCGCAAAACGCCCGCCCAGCCCGCAATAGGCCTCCAGCGATTTCATCAAGCCATAGCGATTGAGTAGGCCGGTCAGCGAGTCGTGCCAGGCCAGGTGGCGGTGTTCGAGCTCTTCCAGTTTGCGGTCGGTGATGTCGCGCATGGTGAGCAGGATCTGGGCCCCCTGCTGAATGTGGCGAAACTGGTACTGAAACCAGCGCATTCCCTTGAGGGTGCGGCACTCCCCCTCGGCCACCACTTCATCGAGGCGGGAGAGCTTCTGGTAGAAAGCCTCGTCATTGCCGGAAAAGAGCTGGGAGAGGTAGCGGATCTGGTTGCCGAAACACATGTCGAAATGGTGGTTGCCGCTCTCCAGCTGGCCCTGATTGTCAAACAGACAGGCCAGGGTATCGCCGGTGGCGAGCGAGGACTCCTGATAGAGGGTATCGGCGTCGATCACCGCTTCGGTCATCATCATCAGCCGACCCGCCAGCTGGATGCCGGAGAGGCGCAGATAGATCTGCTTTTTCACGCCCTTGGGGGAAAGCGTCCACCACTCGCTGTAGCTGCGCCCCTGCTGGAAATCCCCGAGGTAGCGCTGCAGTAGCAGATCGATGGCCTGTGCCATGTCGGCCGAGAAATCGCGCGATTGCAGCTCGCCCAGCGAGCTCGCTTCCCACACGCTCAAGGCGGCGCGATTGGCCCAGTAGATGTGGTGATGCCGGATGTCATAAACCCAGATTGGGGTATGCAGCACATCCATCCCGTTCAATAACCGTTCGTCTAGCGTATTCATCTAATATGGTGATTCATGATGTGTGATCACAGGGAAACCCAGCGACGGAGGGCCCTCCCGGGCACCCGGTGCTGGTACAAAATCGGATCCAGCCCATAATGTGAAACAAGCATGCGCAAAGGGCTGACTTCATATGAAAACGCTACATGTGAAACCCATGGTCAGAAAAAACGGACTCACGTTGGTATTGTTGGGCATCATAGTAACCATTGCTATGATTTTTATACTTTTTTTATTCGGTGAACAACCACTAATCCCCCTCGTCTCCGGCCTGCTGGCGGGGCTGATGATGATATTTATCGGCTCATTGAAGCTGATTGAGCCTCACTTCAGTCTCTCGCTCTGTCACGATTGTCTGCAATATCACCATAAATACGGCGGTTGGATCCTGAAATGGAGAAATATTCAGCGAATAGACCAGCCGCGCATTCATCTGGGCTGGGATCTGGTCCCCCTGCCCTATATCGGTTTGAAAATAAAAGATTACGACGATTTTTTGACATTGATCACACCCAGATTGGCAGTACGCCTGCTGACCGAGCAACGCAGCGTCTTGCTGCAGGCCCTGCGTAGCGAACAACCAGCCTGCAGCGGCGGGGGTTGTGCCTATGCCTTTCAGGGCGAGGGATTGCTGGAAGAGAGCCATTTTCGCTCTCCCTCCGGTCAGCGCTATGAGGGGGTGATCGCCATGCTGGCCAACCGCATGACCCGACTGCGCGAGCTGCTCGGCTACGATCTGCTGGTGCCGGACAACAGCCTTGACCGGGATCCGGTCGAATTTGTCCGGCTGTTGCACCAGTACCAGCGGGAGTCGAATCTAATCCAGATCAATTAAACGCCGGATTGAGCTTGCCAAGGCGGGCGCCTCTTCTTAAGGTCACTGGCTTGTTACACCCAGAACACCGCTTATGAAGTACATCGAAGAGTTCTATCTGTTCGTCAAGGTGGTGCAAGAGGGAGGCTTCTCCCACGCGGCTGCCGCACTGGGCATGCCAACCGGCACCATCAGTCGACGTATTTCTCAGCTGGAAGAGCAGCTCGGCTGCTCCTTGCTACACAGATCCACCCGCAAACTCCGCCTCACCGACGAAGGGCTGCGCTACTACGAGCGCCTGTGTACCCCGCTGGCTGCGATCGAGCAGGCCACCGGCGAGATCCAGGGCAAAGAGGCCGACATCAACGGGGTGATCCGTCTGGCGGCCCCCATCGCCCTCTCCAACACCATTCTGGTCGACATGCTGGCGGACTTTGGCCTGCACTACCCCGAGGTGCAGTTCGACATTACCCAGACCAACGACCACCAGCATCTGTTCGACAACGATCGGGATCTGGTGTTCTTCAACGGCGAGCTGCCGCAGTCCTTGCCCAATGCACTCTGCCTTGGCCACATCGAATACGGCCTGTTTGCCTCCCCGCTCTATCTGGAGAAGATGGGTACTCCGGCACATCCCGCCCAGCTGGAAGAGCACGCGCTGATCTACTGCTGGCCACACCAGCACTGGCAGTTGACCGATCGGGACGAGCAGACGGTACAGATCAAGCGCACCGCCAAACTGACCGTCAACCAGACCCAGGCTGCCGTCCGGGCAGCCAGGCGCCACCTGGGGATCGTCAATGCCCCGCTCCACTACGTGCATCCCTTCCTGCAGGATGAGCAGCTGGTCCCGGTACTGCCCGACTGGAAAACCGGCAACCGACCCTTCTATATGTTGCGCTGCCAGCCTCAGTTTGCCCCGCTGCGTGTTAAGATGTTCGCTGAATTTGTTGAAAAATATTCAGCGCGCTACCGGAATCGCCAATGGGACAATCAATTTTCACCGGCGACCAGCCTGTCCCATTGCATCTGACCGTTGGCGGGCCACACTTATAGCAATCCTCGTTGACCAGGCCAGCCTAACACTATGAATGTATTGATATGTGATGACTCAGGATTCGCCCGTAAACAGCTGGCCCGCGCCCTTCCCGCCGACTGGGACGTGACGCTGCATTACGCCGCCAACGGGCTGGAAGGGATAGAGCAGGTGCTGATGGGTCATGGGGATCTGATCTTTCTCGACCTGACCATGCCGGAAATGGATGGCTACGGCGTGCTGGAGACCCTCCAGCGGGAGGGGCTGCGCAACAAGGTCTTCGTGGTCTCCGGCGATATCCAGCCGGAAGCCTATCAGCGGGTGATGGGGCTGGGAGCACTTGATTTCATCAAGAAACCCGCCGCACCGGAAACCCTCAGCGCCCTGCTGAAACAGCATGAGCTGTGGCAGGCCAAAGGTGCCGCCACTGCACATGACATCCGGCCCGCTGGCCAGAGTGTCAGTGATGTCGGCAGTCTGGATACTGGCATCAAGATCAGCCCTGAAGTGCGCGACGTCTATCAGGAGCTCGCCAACGTCTCCATGGGCCAGGCCGCCGACCTGCTGGCCCGCCTGCTCAACGCCTTCGTGGTGCTGCCCATTCCCAACGTCAACGTGCTGGAAGTGTCCGAGCTGCACATGGCCCTCTCGGCCGCCGCCGACTCGGATACCCTCTCCGCCGTCTGCCAGGGCTTCATCGGCGCCGGCATCGCCGGCGAGGCGCTGATCCTGTTCCACGATTCCAGTTTCAAGGATCTGGCCCGGCTGATGAACCATCAGGGCGTGCTCGATCGCAACGCCGAACTGGAACTCTTGATGGATACTGCCAACGTGCTGATCGGCGCCTTTTTGCGCGGTTATGCCAGCCAGCTCGATACCCCCTTCAGTCAGGGCCACCCTGTGGTACTCGGCCAGCACAGGCCCATCAACGAGCTCATCAACACCAACAAGAGCCGCTGGCGCCGTACCCTGGCCATCGAGATCAACTACCGGGTCCAGGATTACGCGGTGCAGTGCGATCTGCTGCTGCTGTTTACCGAAGATTCCATCGCCACCATGAACAACAAAATCATGCACATGCTCTAGGAGTGACCATGGAAATCCGTGAATTTCATTGGCTGATGAACATAGTCCAGAACCTGGACGTGGGGCTGGTGGTGCTCGACAAGGAGTACAAGGTGCAGGTGTGGAACGGCTTCATGGAGAGCCACAGCGGCCGATTGGCCGGCGAGGTGCGCGATGGCGTGCTGTTCGAACTCTTCCCCGATGTGGATCGGGCCTGGTTCGAGCGCAAGGCCAACATGGTGTTCAAGCTCAACAACCGCGCCTTCAGCACCTGGGAGCAGAAACCCTATCTGCTGCGCTTCTCCAACTACCGCCCGATCACCGGCTCAGCCCCCCACATGTTCCAGAACCTGACGCTGGTGCCGCTGGCCGACTTTGGCGGTCAGGTGACTCACATCGCGGTAATGATCTACGACGCCACCGACGAGGCCATGCTGATGAGCGGCCAGCGCCAGGCGTGACCCGCTTTCTTCTCAACAATAAAACAGGGCGCCTTGGCGCCCTGTTTTATTGAGTGAACCTTAACGTGCGGCAAGGTACTCGGTGAAGGCATCGATCACCTCGTCGATGTCGTCATCGGTGATCTGCAGATGGGTCACCAGCCGCATCTCACCGTAACCGGAGAAGAGGATCCCCCGCTCCTTTATGAACGCGAGCAGCGCCTCGCCGTCCCCTTTCACCAGCCGCAGAAATACCATGTTGGTCTGCACCAGCGCGAGATCCAGCTCGATGCCGGGCAATACGGCCAACCCTTCGGCCAGCCGTCTGGCACGGCGGTGATCGTCCGCCAACCGGGCCACATGCTGATCAAGGGCAAACAGACCGGCCTGAGCCAGGATCCCCGCCTGGCGCATGCCACCACCCAGCATCTTGCGCAGCCGTCTGGCGCGGTCGATGAAGACGCGAGAGCCCACCAGCAGCGACCCTACCGGTGCTCCCAGCCCCTTGGAGAGGCAGATGGAAATGCTGTCAAAGGGTTCGGCCAGCTCGTCTACCCCATGGCCGCTCGCCACGGCGGCGTTGAACAAACGGGCACCATCCAGATGCAGTTGCAGCCCGCGTTCGTCGACGAACTTGCGCATCGCCTGCAGGTAATGAAGAGGCAGCACCTTGCCGTTATGGGTGTTTTCAAGGCAGACCAGCCGGGTCTGCACAAAATGGGCATCATCAGGGGCGATCGCCGCGGCGACATCGGCCACTGCCAGCGAACCGTCGGCCTGCATGGGCACCGCCTGCAGCGCGACCGAGCCCAGCACGGCGCTCCCCTGTGCCTCATAGCGATAGATGTGGGCCCCTTGGCCGACGATTGCGCCCTCCCCCCGCTGACAATGGCTCATCACCGCCAGCAGGTTGGACATGGTGCCCGAGGGGACAAACAGTGCGGCCTCCTTGCCAAGCAGCTCGGCCCCGCGGGCCTCCAGTGCATTGACGCCGGGATCTTCCCCGTAGACATCATCCCCCACCTCGGCATGCAACATGCTCTGACGCATTGCATCCGTGGGCTGGGTGACCGTATCACTTCGTAAATCGATATAGCGCATGACATCCCTCCTGAAGCAGGAGGATGACGTTAGCCAGCAGGAGCTGGCTTGGCAAGCGGGCCGTTTCCGGAATGTGAAGCCGGTGACGGCTTACCAGGGCAGCGGCTGGCCCTGCAGGTCGAGGAAGCCGCCGGACTGGGCCGGCGACAATTGGTTGATGAGATCAAGCAGACGCGGCGCCACCAGCGCCGGATCCTGCAAGGTCTCGGCCGCCAGTTCATCGAGGAAGGGTTGATTCATGGGGGTGGCCATCAGCCCCGGATGCACGGTGACAACCCCGGCGGCGGGGAAGCGTTCTCGCCACTCGTGGGCCAGCGTTCTTGCCCCCATGTTCAGTGCCGCCTTGCTCATCCGGTAGCTGTAACGACTGCCCGTCTCGTTGGCGCCAAGACTGCCGGCCAGATCGGAGAGAGTGCAGAGCCAGAGGCAGGCATCCACCGTCATTCGGCGGCTCAGGCAGGCGGCCAGAGCCAGCTGCGGCCAGGCGTTGGCCAGCAGGCTGTCGCACAACCACCTGGGGTTGACCTCCTCCACCCGCCGCTCCGGCATGAAGTTGATGTCGTGCAGCAGGCCGATGGTGTTGATCACCACGCTCGGCAACGGCGCCGTGTCATAGAGGGTGAACAGGGCATCGAAGGAGAGCACATCCACCTCCTGCAACGGGAAATAGCAGGCGGGATCCACGCCCTTGGGCAGCTGCCTGCCGGCCAGCACCAGCTCCTCGCCACGGGCGGATAGCTCATGTGCCAGCGCCGTGCCCAATCCGCCGCTGCCCAAGATCAGATAGCCCATCACCCTCTCCCCGCTGCCCTCATCTGCTTTAGAGGGTATCAGAATAATCCCCGGCCGTTGCCCGGCCATCCCCATTCAGGCTCACGCCTCATGCAGGTGTTTGCCAAACTCGCGTGCCCGCGCCAGATCCAGAAATCCGTCAGCCTGCTTGTGACTGCGCAAGAACTGGTAATAGGCGAGCAGGGTAACCAGCTCGTCTTCTGCGGGCAGACGCTGCTGCGGCAACTGTTCTTGCAACAGAGTGCCGGCGGCGCTCAGCGCTTCTCTGTCCACCACTTCCGCCTGCCGATAAAGGTAGCCGCAGCCGGTGGCGAGCCACTCCAGCGAGCAGTTGGCGGCCATGGCAATCTGGTTGGCCTTGCCAAGGCCGGGTTCGGCCCCTTTCAGATATTTACGGATCAGGGCCTCGCTCAACCCCACCTTGCGGGCAAAGGCACTGATGCTGCCCGTCCCGATCAGGCTCTGCAAGCGCTCGGCAAAACCGTTCATTTCCTTCCCCTTCAGAACCAAAGTTCGAATTAACAAAAGCCGCATTATTGCCTTGCCAGCCAGAAGAGACCAAGATGCTGGCAGCATTTTTCCCTTATCCGCCAAGGAGCCACCATGTCCGTATCCCGCCTCTCCCTGCATCCACAGGGCCCGACCTTCTCTCGCCTCATCATGGGTTACTGGCGCCTGATGGAGTGGCAACTCTCCCCGAGCGCCCTGCTGGATCTGATGAAGTACCACCTGGAGCTGGGGGTCACCACCATCGATCACGCCGATATCTATGGTGGCTACCAGTGCGAAGAGGCCTTCGGCAACGCCCTGCGCCTTGAACCCTCTCTGCGCAGCCGGATGGAGATCGTCAGCAAGTGCGGCATCGCCCTCACCGCCAAGCCGGAACACGCGCTGAATCACTACAACACCGGCAAGGCGCACATCATCACCAGTGCCGAGGCCTCCTTGCAAAAGCTCGCCACCGACCACCTGGATCTGCTGCTGATCCACCGCCCGGATCCCCTGATGGATGCCGACGAAGTGGCCGATGCCTTCATTACCCTCAAGCAGGCGGGCAAGATCAAGCATGCCGGGGTCTCCAACTTCACCCCTCGCCAGTTCGAGCTGCTGCAGTCGCGTCTGCCCTTCCCGCTGGTGACCAATCAGCTGGAGATCTCGCCGCTCAACCAGAGCACCACCCTGGACGGTACCCTGGACCAATGCCAGCAACTGCGCATCAAGCCGATGGCCTGGTCCTGCCTCGGTGGCGGGCGCCTGTTCCAGGCCCCCGAATATGCCCCGCTGCGCGCCGAGCTCGAGCAGATCCGCCAGGAAGTGGGTGCTGAACAGATCGAACAGGTGGTCTACGCCTGGGTCATGATGCTGCCAAGCCAGCCGCTGCCGCTGATAGGCTCCGGCAAACGGGAGCGCATCACCGCCGCCGTGGCCGCTGAATCCATCGTCCTCAATCGTCAGCAGTGGTTCCGCATCCGCAAGGCGGCGCTCGGCTACGACGTGCCCTGATTCATCCGGCAAACGCCAGAAACAAAAACGGCATGGGGGAAACCCATGCCGTTTTGCGTTATCGAGGCAGCTCAGCGATGACGCTGGGGGCGACCACGTGGTGCATCTGTCTTCGGCTTGGCCTGGTTGACTGTGATGGTACGGCCACCGATTTCGGTGCCATGCAAACCGGCGATGGCCTTTTCAGCCTCGCCATTGACAGGCATTTCAATGAAGCCAAACCCCTTGGACTGACCGGTATCGCGATCGATGATGATATCGACCTTGTCTACCTGCCCAAATTGGCTGAACACGGTTGTCAGTTCGTCGGCCGTCATCCGGTACGACAGATTACCTACGTAAATCTTCATGCCATCCACTCTCGATTCAAGGTGCCTTCTCTATCCAATCACCAACACAAAGGTAAGGGCACAACCCCCATGCCGGACCTGCCAGGGCACATGCCTGGGCACTCCCCCGTACGGTTCATTCAAGTCATTGATCTCTTGGGTGAACAGAACGGGCAAGATCAATTCGAGTCACTGGCAGTATCTGAGCTTTGGGGAAGATTGTCGAGAAAATAGTCAGCTCATATGGGGAGCAGGGTATCCAGCAGCCCCTGCAGCGTGCGTCGACCATGCCAGGCTCGCTTAAAGCCAAAGCGATAGATGCCGGGCGCCACGACATGGGTACCTTCCCGACTCAACCCCATCAGCCCGGTGGCGGCCGCCAGCTGCTCATCGTTCAGCGCCAGATCCAGGCTGAAGGCCAGCCACTGACCATCGTGGCCCACCTTGCGATCCCGCTCGACCCCGACCAGTACCGATCTTGGCAGGGCCTGTGCCCGATCACTGCTGCCACTGAGCAGGTAAAGGTGCGTCTCGTCCCAGGCCAACTCCGCCAGCCGCCAACGCTGCCAGCTGCGAGGCAGTATCATCATCAGCAGCACTATGCCGCCAAACACCAGCCCTACCCAGGGCAGCAAGCCCATATGCGGATAACCCAGGCCAACGGCGGCCAGCACGGTGACCAGGCTCGCCAGCAACAGCACCACCATCACTGGATAGAAACGACGAGCAGGGGGCATCAGCCAGACCAGTCCCTCTTTGTTCACCAGCTCACTGACCTTCATTCTCTTCTCCTCTTGCCTGTGGGTTTACACGCCCTGGATGCGCCAATTTTGTCGCGCATTGTGCGCGAGCCCGACACCGGGATGCAACCGGGCTCGCTCATCGGGTGACGGCCTCACCGGACTCTTGGTATCATTCTCTTCATCTGAGCCCATTCGCATGCTTGTCGGGAGTCTCATGCTTGCCACCACCCTGCTCTTCATGGCCAGTGCCTTTCTTGCCGAACCTCATCCCCACCAGGCTGAAGCGATTGGCGGCTACTCCGCCGGCTGCCTCAAAAATGGAGTAGCACTGCCGCTGACCGGCCCCGGCTATCAGGTGATCCGCACCAAGCGACTGCGCTACTACGGCCATCCCGAGCTCATCGCCTACCTGACCACCCTGGCCAACCAGACCCGCATGGCCGGCATGCCGGATCTCTATATCGCCGATCTCGCCATGGCCCACGGTGGCCCCTTCACCTCCGGTCACCGCAGCCACCAGACCGGCCTCGACGCCGACATCTGGTTTCGCATGGCCAACCAGCCCATCTCAACATGGGAGCAGGATGCCCCCAAGGAGTGGGCGCTGATCGATGAGCCCAGCTACCGGGTGCTGCCCGGGCGCTTCGGCCCCCAGCAGCTAAACCTGCTGCGCCTGGCAGCCAGCAAGCCCGAGGTCGCCCGCATCTTCATCAACCCGGTGCTCAAGGCCGAGGTATGCAAACGGGCGCCTGATGAACCCTGGGTCGCCAAATTGCGCCCCTGGGTCGGCCACTTCAGCCACTTTCATGTGCGTCTGCGCTGCCCGGCCGGCAGCCCGGATTGCCAGCCTCAGGCGCCGATCCCGCCCGGCAACGGCTGCGGCGCCGAGCTGGCCTCCTGGCTCAAAGACAAGCCGCAACTGCCCAAGGTTTCGATGGCTTACCACAAACCCAGGCTGCCCGCCCGTTGTGGCGGTTGACCACAAGCTGGTATGGTGAGCTGTTATCTGCAAAAAATGTCAATGGAGAACAACAAGATGGCCACTTCACTCTGGCAGAGGGCGACCCAGTCCCTGTTGGTTATGACCCTGCTGCTGGGCCTGACCGGTTGCGGCATGAACAATATTCCGACCCTGGATGAGCAGGTCAAGGCGAGCTGGGGCCAGGTCGAGAACCAGTATCAACGCCGCGCCGATCTGGTCCCCAATCTGGTGGCCACCGTCAAGGGCTACGCCAGCCACGAGCAGGAGACCCTCAAGGCGGTGACCGATGCCAGAGCCCGCGTAGGCAGCCTGCAGGTCAGTGATCCCGCCCAGCTCAAGGAGTTTGAAGCGGCCCAGAACCAGCTCTCCGGCGCCCTCTCCCGGCTGATGGTGGTGGTCGAGCGCTATCCGGAGCTCAAAGCGGATCAGCAATTCCTCACCCTGCAGGCCCAGCTGGAAGGCACCGAAAACCGTATCTCGGTGGCCCGGCGCGACTACATAGAAGCGGTACGCCAGTTCAATACCGAGATCCGTACCTTCCCCGGCGTCATCTGGTCCAAGCTGCTCTACTCGGATCTGGAGGCCAAACCCACGTTCAGCGCCAAGCCCGGTGCCGATGAGGCGCCCAAGGTCAGCTTCCAATGAAGCGCGTGATCCGTGCCCTGTTGTCCTGCCTGCTGTTGTGGACGACTGTGGTATCCGCCGCCCCCACCTTCCCCGCCTTGAGCGGGCGAGTGGTGGACGAGGCCAACCTGATGTCCCGCAAGCAGGCCCACCAGCTCACCCAGCAGCTGGCGGCGTTCGAGAAGCGCAGCGGCATTCAGCTGGTGGTGGTCTCTATCGACACGCTGGCGGGCGACACCATCGAGGAGTACGGCTATCAGCTCGGCCGTCACTGGGGCATCGGCCAGAAGGGCAAGGACAACGGGGTGCTGCTGCTGATCGCCCAGGATGAACGCAAGGTGCGCATCGAAGTGGGTTACGGGCTGGAAGGCGCCCTGCCCGATGCCATCGCCGCTAACATCATCCAGACCCGGATCCTGCCCGTGTTCAAGCGCGGCGACATGGTGGCCGGGGTGGTCGCCGGCAGCCAGGCGATCATGCAGGCCTTGGCGGGCGAGTACAAACCGGTAGACAACGCCAGCAAGGATAAGCTGGGCGGGCCCTGGCTGTTCATCCTGATGGTGATAGTGATGATCGTGCTGCACAACCTGCGTGGTGGTGGTGGCGGCGGCAGAGGTGGCCGGCGCCGCGCCGCTTACCTCGCCGGTGGCTTCGGTGCCGGTCGCTCCGGTGGCGGTTTTGGTGGTGGCGGCGGTTTCAGCGGAGGGGGCGGCAGTTTCGGCGGCGGCGGTGCCTCCGGTGGTTGGTAACAGGGATTAAGAGACGACACATGATTTCGAAACAGTTCTTTCACACGCTGCAGGCCAGGGTCAAGCAGGCGGAGCAGGCAACCGATGCCGAGCTGGTGACCGTTCTGGCCCCCGCCAGCGACGGCTATCGCTACATCCCCACCCTGTGGGCAGCGCTGCTGGCCATGCTCACCCCGCTGCTGGTATTCGAGCTCGGTTTCTGGCTCGGCTGGTACGAGATCCTGCTGGTGCAGTGGTCGGTCTGGCTGGTGCTGAGCATCCTGTTCCACTGGACCCCCATCAAGATGTACCTGATCCCCAAACAGGTTCGCCAGCACAGGGCCGCCCTGATGGCACGCCTGCAGTTCGTCGAACAGGGGTTGCATCGTACCCGGGATCGGCTGGGGGTGCTGATCTTCGTCTCGGTGGCCGAGCACTACGTGGAGATCCTGGTGGATGACGGCATCGCCCAGCACATCGACAACGGTCAGTGGCAGGAGATCATCGATGACTTCACCCGCCGGGTCCGCAACAAAGAGGTGGAACAGGGTTTCCTCGAGTGCATCGAGCGGACCAGCGCCATTCTGACCGACGCCTTCCCCGCCACCCGCGACCAGAACGAGCTGCCGGACAGCCTGATCATCCTCCCCAAGCCCTGAGCGGGTTTAAAAAACCGGCATTCTGTTCAAGGGATAGGCGTTCGATAAAGATTATGAAAAATAAGGGGAAAAGTGGTTGACCCAGGCAGCCCTTTCCCCTAAATTACGCCCCGTTCCAGCGCAACGGCGCTGTGAGCGAAAATTTGGTGAGGTGTCCGAGTGGCTGAAGGAGCACGCCTGGAAAGTGTGTATACGGCAACGTATCGAGGGTTCGAATCCCTCCCTCACCGCCAAATTTAAAGAACCGACCTGATGGTCGGTTTTTTGCTTCTGGGAGCACAGCAAATCTGATGCCCACAGAGGGAGGGTGAGAACCCTCGCCAGATTCGAGCAGAGCAGCTTGCTGCGATGAACGGCCGCAGGCCACCCCGAAGGGGTGAGCCACGCAGTGGTGAATCATCCCTCTCTCACCGCCAAATTTTAAAGAACCGACCTGATGGTCGGTTTTTTGCTTTTGGGGTTTTCAGAAGCGCGACTCCCGTGAAAGAAAGCAACATCCTCGTTGGGTACGAGCAACGCTGCCTGCGGTGATCAACGACTGAACGCAGCCCACAAGGAAAAACCACATGGGGTAAAGCGTCCCAACCCAATCTAAAAAAACCGGTCCAGTGGCCGGTTTTTTGTCTTCCAACATTTGCAATCTGATCTGCCGGGTCTCCCTTCCCGTCAAAGTCCCGCGACAGCCCCCTCCTCTTTTCGGTAAAACTCCCTGCATGGCCCGGCTGCTTGCCACCCGGGAAAGAGATCTGTCCATCGAGGTCAAGACACTGACTTTATTGCTCATCGATTGGATATCATTTTGAAAAACTGATACTTAAATAGCTACACTAGCCATTATCAATATTCAGGGACGTCCAAAAAATGAGCTTGATTGGCCTTGTTTTGGCAATAATTTGTATCCTTGGCGGTAACATCATCGAGGGGGGCCATCCCAGCGCTCTGCTCGATCTGCCCGCCTTCCTCATCGTGATCGGAGGTACCATAGGTGCCGCCTTGACCCAGTTTCCTTTCTCTGTCGTCGGTAAAACCTTCAAACGCTTCAAGTGGCTGCTGGCGCCCCCCAAACTCGACATGCAGCAGCAGGCTGAACTGCTGGAAAACCTGGCCGGCAATGCCAGACGCAGTGGCATGCTGGCCCTCGAAGGCATGATCGACGAGATCAAGGATCCCTTCCTGCAAAAAGGGGTGCAGATGATGGTCGATGGCTACGAGAAGACCAAGATCCACGAGGTGCTGGAGAACGAGATAGAGTTCGAGCAAGAAGATCTCGAGCAAAGCGTCAAATTCTATGAAGCCATGGGCGGCTACTGCCCGACCATGGGGATCGTGGGGGCGGTGTTTGGTCTGATCCACGCCATGGGCCTGCTGGATGCCCCTGACAAGCTGGGTGGCGCCATCGCGGTGGCCTTTATCGCCACCATCTACGGGGTGGGTGCCGCCAACCTGATCTTCCTGCCCTTCGGCAACCGCTACAAGGGCTTTGCCCATGATATTCGTCACTACAAGGAGATGACCCTGACTGGTATCCTCTGCATCGTCGATGGCGAATCCCAGCAACGCCTGCAAGTCACCCTCGAACCCTACCTCGGAGGCCACGGTGGCAAAAAAGAAAAAGGCTGAAGCACCGGAGAACCACGAACGCTGGCTGGTCTCCTATGCCGACTTCATGACACTGCTGTTCGCCCTGTTCGTGGTGCTCTACTCCTTTGCCATGGCCAAGCAGTCTGAAACCCGGGTGCTGATCCAGGGCTTCATCGAATCGCTGGGCAAAATTGGCCTCATCTCCCCTGCCGCGGGCTCCCCCGTGATGCAGGGCGGTACCGGGATCCTGGAACCCGAGTCCAAGACCACCCCCAGCAGCCCGAAGAAAGAGACGGTATTGGAGAAGGATGCCCCCATGGCCGCCTCGGATCCCTTCAACGAGACCATAGGCGCCGCGGAAAAGCCGAGTGCAACGGAGTCATGGCCTCACAAGACCAAGGAGCAGGAGTGGGTGCAGGTCACCAAAAAGAAACTCGAGCAGCAGCTCAAGGCACAGATTGAATCCAAGGATCTGGAGGTGGAACAACTGGGCAGCCAGTTGGTGATCCGCATCGGTGAAAAGGCGCTGTTCCCGGCTGACTCCGCCTTCCTGCAGCCCCAGTTCATCCCGCTGGTCAACAAGATCTCCGGCATTCTGGCTGACATTCCGGGCAAGGTGGTGGTCACCGGCCACACCGACAATTCCCAGGCCCCGGTAGAGCTCTATCGCAGCAACTGGGAACTGTCGGTATTGCGCTCCGCTTCCATCGTGCACACCTTGCTGACCAACCCCAAACTCGATGCCACCCGGGTCATCGCCCAGGGGGTCGCGGATGCCCAGCCCCGCTATCCCAATGACACAGCCGAGCATCGTCAGGCTAACCGCCGGGTCGAGATCACCCTCTCCCAGGGCAAGGCGGCCGAACAGGCGCTACCCATCCTCAAACCCTGATCGAGCAGACCCCGCCTGGCGGGGTCTCTCATTTCACGATTAGTTTATTTTTCACACGATCCCGCCATTTCCGCCTCACCCTAAAAGCGATTGAAAATGATTCTCAAATAGGAACATTGACTCCGCTAGCAAAATACGATTTTCCTCCCGCTGATTAATAATTAATCCTTTGAAATGACATGTAAATCAGTACGAAAGTGGCATAATACGTAACATCCTTGTTAAGTCGCGTGATTAATTCGGTTAGGGAAAACTCCTATGTTTGCTGATATTGCTGTCCAGCATTGGGCTTTTGCTGTCTATGTAGTTGGGGCCATCTGCATCTGCCTGACCATGATCGGCCTTGCCGCCCTGCTGGGTGGTCGAGCCTATGGTCGTGCCAAGAACAAACCCTTCGAATCTGGCGTCGATTCGGTGGGCAATGCCCGTCTACGCTTCTCCGCCAAGTTTTATCTGGTTGCCATGTTCTTCGTCATCTTCGACGTCGAGGCACTCTACCTCTTCGCCTGGTCCGTCTCCGTTCGGGAAAGCGGCTGGGTCGGCTTCATCGAAGCCACCATCTTTATCTCCCTGCTGCTGGTAGGACTCGTCTACCTGTGGCGCATTGGCGCCCTCGACTGGGCACCGAAAAAGCGCGTCCTGACCGACAAGAAGCCAGACTGAATTACTGATTATCCCTTTGAGGTTGCACCATGAAGTACACCCTGACCCGGATCGACCCAGATGCGCCCGTTGAGCGCTACCCCCAGGAACAGCGCCAGACCGTCGAGGATCCCCTGGCTCAAGAGGCCTCACGCGGCATCATGATCGGGCGCCTCGAAGAGGTGCTGCAAGACACTGTCAACTGGGGCCGCAAGAACTCCCTCTGGCCTTACAACTTCGGCATCTCCTGCTGCTACGTAGAGATGTGTACCGCCTTCACCTCCCCCCATGATGTGGCCCGTTTCGGTGCCGAAGTCATTCGTGCCTCACCGCGCCAGGCCGATTTCATGGTGATCGCCGGTACCCCCTTCATCAAGATGGCCCCCGTCATCCAGCGTCTGTATGAACAGCTGCTCGAACCCAAGTGGGTCATCTCCATGGGTGCCTGCGCCAACTCCGGCGGCATGTACGACATCTACTCGGTCGTTCAGGGCGTCGACAAATTCCTGCCGGTCGACGTCTATATTCCGGGTTGTCCGCCCCGTCCCGAGGCATTCCTGCAGGCGCTGATGCTGCTGCAGGACTCCATCGGCAAGGAGCGCCGTCCGCTCTCCTGGGTGGTTGGCGATCAGGGTATCTATCGCCCCCAAATGCCTGCCGAGAAGGACCGCAAGCGTGGCGAGCGGATCAACGTCACCAACCTGCGCACGCCGGATGAGATCTGACCATGAAACTGACTCGAGAATTCCCCAGCAACTACGCCATGGCCCAGTGGCAACCGAGTGATCACAAAGACGCTCAGGTGATCGGCGAGCTGTTCGCCCATTTCGGTGCCGAACGTTTCACCATCCAGAATACCCGCACCGGCGTGCCGGTGGTCTGGCTCTCCCGCGAGCTGCTGCTGGATGTCATGGGCTTCCTGCGCAAGCTCCCCTCCCCGTTCGTGATGCTGTTCGATCTCAGCGCCACCGACGAGCGGATGCGCAGCCATCGCCACGACCTGCCCGACAGCGACTTCACCGTCTTCTATCACCTCATTTCCATCGATCGCAACGCCGACCTGATGTTGAAGGTGCCGCTCAAGGAGGGTGACCTGACGCTACCCACCGTCAGCCGCCACTTCCCCAACGCCAACTGGTATGAACGGGAAGTGTGGGATCTGATGGGCATCAATTTCGATGGTCACCCCCACTTGACCCGCATCATGATGCCCAAGAGCTGGCAGGGTCACCCGCTGCGCAAGGATTATCCGGCGCGCGCCACCGAATTCGATCCCTTCATGCTCGATGCGGTCAAACAGGATCAGGAGCAGGACAACCTGCTGTTCAAACCGGAAGAGTGGGGCATGAGTCGCGGCAACGAGAATGAGGACTACATGTTCTTGAACCTCGGCCCCAACCACCCCTCCGCACACGGTGCCTTCCGTCTGGTGCTGCAACTCGATGGCGAGGAGATCCGCGACTGCGTGCCCGACATCGGCTATCACCACCGCGGGGCCGAGAAGATGGGCGAGCGCCAGTCCTGGCACAGCTACATCCCCTACACCGACCGGGTCGAGTACTTAGGGGGCGTCATGAACAACCTGCCCTACGTGCTGGCAGTCGAGAAGCTGGCCGGCATCAAGGTGCCACAGCGGGTCGACATGATCCGGGTGATGCTGGCTGAGCTGTTCCGCATCCAGAGTCACCTGCTGTTCATCGGTACCTATATTCAGGACGTGGGTGCCATGACCCCGGTCTTCTTCACCTTCACCGACCGGCAGCGGATTTACACCATCATCGAGGCCATCACCGGCGCCCGTATGCATCCGGCCTGGTTCCGCATCGGCGGCGTGGCCCATGATCTGCCCGTCGGCTGGCAGCGGCTGGTGCAAGACAACCTGCTGAGCTGGCTGCCCAAGCGACTGATGGACTATGAGAAGGCCGCCATGCGCAACAGCATACTGCGTGGCCGCACCATCGGCGTCGCCGCCTACAACACAGAGCAAGCACTGGCCTGGGGCACCACGGGCGGCGGTCTGCGCGCCACCGGCCTCAACTTCGACGTGCGCAAGTGGCGCCCCTACTCCGGCTACGATCAGTTCGAGTTCGAAGTGCCGGTCGGCGCCAACGGCGATGCCTACGATCGCGCCCTGGTGCGCATCGAGGAGGTGCGCCAGAGCATGCGCATCATCGAACAGTGCATGAAGAACATGCCGGAAGGGCCGTTCAAGGCGGATCACCCGCTCACCACGCCGCCACCCAAAGAGCGCACCCTGCAGGACATCGAGACCCTGATCACCCACTTCCTGCAAGTGTCGTGGGGCCCGGTCATGCCGGCCGCCGAGTCCTTCCAGATGATCGAGGCGACCAAGGGGATCAACAGTTATTACCTGACCAGCGATGGCTCCACCATGAGCTACCGGACCCGGATCCGCACCCCGAGCTTTGCTCACCTGCAACAGATCCCCTCGGTGATCCGTGGCCAGATGGTGTCGGACCTCATCGTCTATCTGGGCAGTATCGATTTCGTTATGTCGGATGTGGACCGTTGAGTAACGGCTGTTACCAAGACCCGTTACACGACAAAAAGGACAAGCCACAAAAGGTTAAGCCATGAGCCAGCAATGTCAGTGCCAACACAATCAGTCCCCGCAGGGACAGAGTTCATGCCAGGGCAAGGGGAACGATTTCGTCCTGAGCCAGGCAGAACGCGATGCCATCGAGCATGAGAAACACCACTACGAAGATCCCCGTGCCGCCAGCATTGAAGCGCTCAAGATAGTGCAGCAGGCCCGCGGCTGGGTACCTGACGGTGCCATCCACGCCATCGCCGCCGAGCTTGGCATCCCCGCCAGCGACGTGGAGGGGGTCGCCACTTTCTACAGCCAGATCTTCCGCCAGCCGGTCGGTCGCCACATCATCCGCGTCTGCGACAGCATGGTGTGCTACATCAATGGCCACGAACAACTGCTGGCCGGCCTGAAAGAGGTGATGGATCTGGCCCCCGGCCAGACCTCCGCCGACGGCCGTTTTACCCTGCTGCCGGTCTGCTGCCTCGGCAACTGCGACAAGGGGCCGGCGCTGATGATCGACGATGACACCTACGGTGGGCTCGACGCCGTCAGCCTGCTCAAGACCCTGGAGGCTTACCCATGAGTCTGGCATCCCTTGGTACCGCCAATCGCATCGCCCGCGCGGCCGAGACCCATCCCCTCACCTGGCGGCTGCGCGACGACGGCCAGCCGGTCTGGCTGGATGAATACCAGAGCAAGCAGGGTTACGATGCGGCCCGCAAGGCACTGGGCCAGATGAGCCCGGACGAGATCGTCGGCACCGTCAAGGATGCCGGTCTCAAGGGTCGCGGCGGCGCCGGTTTCTCCACCGGCGTGAAGTGGGGCCTGATGCCCAAAGACGAGAGCATGAACATCCGTTACCTGCTCTGCAACGCCGACGAGATGGAGCCGAACACCTACAAGGATCGGCTGTTGATGGAGCAGCTGCCCCACCTGCTGATCGAGGGGATGATCATCTCGGCCAAGGCCCTCAAGGCCTACCGTGGCTACATCTTTTTGCGCGGCGAGTACGTCGATGCCGCGGCCAACCTGCGCCGTGCGGTCGAAGAGGCCAAGGCTGCCGGTCTGCTCGGCAAGAATATCCTGGGCTCGGGCTTTGACTTCGAGCTGTTCATCCATACCGGCGCGGGTCGTTACATCTGCGGCGAAGAGACGGCGCTCATCAACTCCCTGGAAGGGCGCCGCGCCAACCCGCGCGCCAAACCCCCCTTCCCCGCCGTTTCCGGCGTCTGGGGAAAGCCCACCTGCGTCAACAACGTCGAGACCCTGTGCAACGTGCCCGCCATCATCGGCAACGGTGTGGCCTGGTATCAGGGGCTGGCGCTGCCGGGGTCGGAAGATCACGGCACCAAGCTGATGGGCTTCTCCGGCAAGGTCAACAACCCCGGCCTGTGGGAGCTGCCGTTTGGCATCACCGCCCGCGAGCTGTTCGAAAACTATGCCGGCGGCATGAAGCCCGGCTATCGCCTGAAAGCCTGGCAACCGGGCGGTGCCGGTACCGGCTTCCTGCTGCCCGAGCACCTGGATGCCCAGATGTACGCCGGCGGCATCGGCAAGGTCGGCACCCGGATGGGCACGGGCCTTGCCATGGCGGTGGATGACAGCATCAACATGGTCTCCCTGCTGCGCAACATGGAAGAGTTCTTCGCCCGCGAGTCCTGCGGCTGGTGTACTCCCTGCCGCGACGGCCTGCCCTGGAGCGTCAAACTGCTGCGCGCGCTGGAGCGGGGCGAGGGTCAGCCAGGAGATCTCGCCACCCTGGAGCAGCTGGTCAGCTTCCTCGGCCCAGGCAAGACCTTCTGCGCCCATGCCCCTGGCGCCATTGAGCCGCTGGGCAGTGCGATGAAGTATTTCCGGTCGGAATTCGAGGCCGGCGTCAAGGCGCCGCAGGATAATCGCAAGCAGCTCAAGGGTATCCAGCCCAACCTGCTGGGCGAGCGCTGGTAAGGCATGCAGAGTGCCCGCCGCGGGCCCGCTGAACCGGCGCGAGCCAAAGAATTTATCTCATTGAAGTCAGGGAAGTTGTATGGCCACCATTCATGTAGACGGTAAAGAGTACGAGGTAGACGGGGCAGATAACCTGCTGCAAGCCTGTCTGTCCCTTGGTCTGGACGTCCCCTATTTTTGCTGGCACCCGGCGCTCGGTAGCGTCGGCGCCTGCCGCCAGTGTGCGGTGAAACAGTATCAGAATGCCGACGACAAGCGCGGCCGCCTGGTCATGTCCTGTATGACCCCCTCCACCGATGGCACCTATATTTCCATCGAGGATGAAGAGGCGAAGGAGTTCCGCAAGACGGTGGTGGAGTGGCAGATGACCAACCACCCCCACGACTGCCCGGTGTGTGAAGAGGGTGGCTCCTGCCACCTGCAGGACATGACGGTGATGACCGGCCACAACAGCCGTCGCTACCGTTTCACCAAACGCACCCACCAGAATCAGGATCTGGGCCCCTTCATCAACCACGAGATGAACCGCTGCATCGCCTGCTATCGCTGCGTCCGTTACTACAAGGACTACGCCGGCGGCGAGGATCTCGGGGTCTACGGCGCCCACGACAACGTCTACTTCGGCCGGGTCGAGGATGGCACCCTGGAGAGCGAGTTCTCCGGCAACCTGGTGGAGGTCTGCCCCACCGGTGTGTTCACCGACAAGACCCACTCCGAGCGTTACAACCGCAAGTGGGACATGCAGTTCGCCCCCAGCATCTGCCAAGGGTGCTCGGTTGGCTGCAACATCAGCCCGGGTGAGCGTTATGGCGAGCTGCGCCGCATCGAGAACCGCTATCACGGTGCCCTCAACCACTACTTCCTGTGCGACCGCGGCCGCTTCGGCTACGGCCACGTCAATCTGACCGACCGCCCGCGCCAGCCCCTGCTGCAGGATGGCAGTGACAAGCTGGCCATCACGGTAGACGGTGCCCTGAACCGGGCCGCCGATGCCCTGCGCACCGCCGCCGGCGTCATCGGCATCGGCTCGCCCCGCGCGTCGCTTGAGAGCAACTTCGCCCTGCGCGAACTGGTGGGAGCCGCCAACTTCTACAGCGGTGTCGAGCAAAGCGAATGGGAATGCCTGCAGAAGATGCTGCAGATCCTGCAGCACGGTGGCGTGCGCACCCCCAGCCTGCGCGACATGGAAGAGGCCGACGCCGTGCTGGTGCTCGGCGAGGATGTCACCCAGACCGCCGCCCGCATCGCCCTGGCCCTGCGTCAGGCCGTCAAGGGCAAGGGCCGCGAAATCGCCCGCAAGCTGAAGGTGGACCTGTGGCAGGTCGCCGCGGTGCAGACCCTGGCCCAGAACGAGCGCTACCCGCTGCTGATCACCAGCCTGGACAGCACCCGACTGGATGACGTGGCGAGCGGCACCCTGCACGCCCCCCACGCGGATCAGGCGCGCCTGGGCTTCGCCATCGCCCATCTGCTCGATGGCAGCGCCCCTGCCCTGACCGATCTCGCCCCCGAGCAGCAGGCCCTGGCCGCCAGCTGGGCCGCGCTGCTCGGCAACGCCAAGAAGCCGCTCATCATCGCCGGCACCGGTGCCCGCAGCCAGGCGCTGCTCGAGGCGGCCAGCAACATCGCCCGCGCCCTCAAGGGCCGTGGCCAGGCCGTGGAGCTCGCACTGGTCGCTCAGGAGACCAACAGCCTGGGGCTGGCCATGCTGGCCGGCAATGCCGCCCCGCTGGAAGCCGCCCTCGAGCGTATCGAAAGAGAGGAGAAGCTCGCGCTGGTGATGCTCGAGAACGATCTCTACCGCCGCGCACCGTGCAGCCGTGTCGATGCCGCCATCGACCGTCTGCAGCACCTGCTGGTAGTCGACCATCAGGACACCGGCACAGCCCAGAAGGCGAACCTGGTGCTGCCTGCCGCCAGCTTCGCCGAGGCCGACGGCACCCTCATCAACATGGAAGGCCGCGCCCAGCGCTTCTTCCAGGTTTATGCCCCAGCCTTCTACGACGCCGACATTCAGGTGCGCGAGAGCTGGCGCTGGCTGGCCGCCCTGCAAGGCGTGCTGGATCGCAAACCGCTGCGCTGGAACACTTTCGACGAGGTGAGCAGTGCCTGCGCCGCCAGCGCCCCACTGCTGACCAGCATGCGCGAAGCCGCTCCCAACGCGGGTCTGCGCATCCGTGGCATGAAGCTCGCTCGCGAGCCGCACCGCTACAGTGGCCGCACCTCCATGCTGGCGGATCAGAACGTGAGCGAACCCAGAGTCGCCCAGGATCCCGACTCGCCCTTCAACTTCTCCATGGAAGGCTACGCCGGTGCCCGCCAGCCGCTGCAACAGGTGCCGTTCGCCTGGGCACCGGGCTGGAACTCCCCGTCCGCCTGGAACAAGTTCCAGGATGAAGTGGGTGGCAACCTGCGCGCTGGGGATCCCGGTCGCCGTCTGCTGGAAGCGGGCGAGGACAGCCTCGGCTGGTTCGACACCGTCCCCGCCCCGTTCAGCGCCAAAGAGGCGCTGCAGGTAGTGAGCTATGACCAGCTGTTTGGCGGCGAAGAGCTGTCTGCCAGAAGCCCCGTCATCCAGGCCCGCATGAGCGAGCCCGTGCTGGTACTGAACCCGGCCGACGCCAACCGTCTCGCCCTCAGTGCCGGCAGCCAGGTCGCCTTCTCCTGGGGTGGCCACCACTGGCGACTGGCCCTGCGTCTGAGCGAGCATCTGACTGCGGGTCTGGTGGGCCTGCCGCTTGGTGTCAACGGTCTGCCGACCGCCCTGCACCAGCAATATCTCGCTAACCTGCAGGAGGCCATCGCATGAGTGACTCTCTGATCGATCTGTTGCTGGAAATCGGCAAGGCATTGATCGTGCTGGTGGGGATCGTGGGGGCCGGCGCCTTCATGAGCTTCATCGAGCGCCGTCTGCTGGCGCTGTGGCAGGATCGTTACGGCCCCAACCGGGTAGGCCCCTTCGGCCTGCTGCAGCTGGCGGCCGACATGATCAAGATGTTCTTCAAGGAGGACTGGATCCCGCCGTTCGCCGATCGCCGGATCTTCGTGCTGGCCCCCATCATCGCCTTCACCGCCTTCATTCTGGCGTTTGCGGTGGTGCCGATCACCCCCACCTGGGGCGTGGCGGACCTCAACGTGGGGCTGCTCTACATCCTGGCCATCGCGGGACTGGCGGTCTACGCCGTGCTGTTCGCCGGCTGGTCGAGCAACAACAAGTATTCATTGCTCGGCAGCCTGCGCGCCTCGGCTCAGACCCTCTCCTACGAGGTGTTCCTGGGCCTCTCCTTGATGGGCATCGTCATCCAGACCGGCAGCTTCAACCTGCGGGATATCGTGGAAGCCCAGGCAGGACTGTGGAACGTGATCCCCCAGATCCTGGGCTTCATCACCTTCCTGTTTGCCGGCGTCGCCGTCACCCACCGCCATCCGTTTGACCAGCCGGAAGCCGAGCAGGAGCTCGCCGACGGTTATCACATCGAGTATGCGGGCATGAAATGGGGTCTGTTCTTCGTGGGCGAGTACATTGGCATCGTGCTGATCTCTTCGCTCATCGTGACCCTGTTCTTCGGTGGCTGGCACGGCCCCTGGCTGCCGCCCTTCATCTGGTTTGCCCTGAAGACCGCCTGTTTCATGGTGTTCTTCATCCTGCTGCGGGCCTCCCTGCCCCGCCCGCGCTTTGACCAGGTGATGTCGTTTGGCTGGAAAGTCTGCCTGCCGCTGACCCTGCTCAACATGCTGGTCACCGGCGCAGTGGTGCTGATGAATGCGCAGTGAGGCCGCAATGGACAGAAAAATTGTGATGCCGTTTGGCTGGAACGTCTGCTTGCCCGCCGCCCTGCATCCCGCTCGGGATGCAGCCGGTACGGGCTGTGGTGCTGATGAATGTGCAGTGAGGCACGACTATGAAAATTATTAACATCATCAAGGGTGTCGGCACCCAATTGCGCAGCCTGGGCATGGTGTTCTCCCATGCCTGGAGCCCCCGCGAGACCCTCAACTATCCGGAACAGGCCGTCTATGCTGCGCCCCGCTATCGCGGCCGCATCGTGCTGACTCGCGATCCGGATGGCGACGAGCGCTGCGTGGCCTGCAACCTGTGTGCGGTGGCCTGCCCGGTCGGCTGCATCTCGCTGCAGAAATCCGAGCGGGAAGATGGTCGCTGGTACCCGGAGTTCTTTCGCATCAACTTCTCCCGCTGCATCTTCTGCGGCCTGTGCGAAGAGGCCTGCCCCACCACCGCCATCCAGCTGACGCCGGATTTCGAGATGGGCGAGTACCGCCGCCAGGATCTGGTGTACGAGAAGGAAGATCTGCTGATAAGCGGCCCCGGCAAGTATCCGGATTACAACTTCTACCGCATGAGCGGGATGGCCATCGACGGCAAGCCGAAAGGGGATGCCGAGAACGAAGCCAAGCCCATCGATGTCAAGAGCCTGCTGCCCTGAGGAGTCAATCATGGAACTGGCATTCTATGCCGCGGCCCTGGTCGCCATTTACAGCACGCTGCGGGTGATCAGCACCAGCAATCCGATGCACGCGCTGCTCAATCTCATTATCTCCCTCATCGCCGTGGCCATGATCTTCTTCTGCCTGGGCGCCTCCTTCGCGGGCGCCCTGCAAGTGATCGTCTATGCGGGCGCCATCATGGTGCTGTTCGTGTTCGTGGTGATGATGCTGAACCTGGGCTCGGCCCAGGATCAGGAAAAGAACTGGCTCACCCCCACCACCTGGGTGGGCCCCGGCCTGCTTTCGCTCATTCTGCTGGGTTTTCTGGCCTACGGCATTCTCGGGGTCACCGGCGGTGAACTCGGTCTGACCGACGTCAGTGCCAAAGCGGTCGGCATTGCCCTGTTCGGTCCTTACGTGCTGGCGGTGGAGCTTGCCTCCATCCTGCTACTGGCAGGCCTGGTCACCGCCTATCACCTGGGCCGTGAAGACAAGAGCGGGGAAGTGCTCTCCGTGCCAAAAGCCTCGGCACATCCGTCTCAAGAAGGAGGTCAATGATGAACGGAATCCCGATGGAACACGGCCTGCTGCTGGCTGCCGTGCTGTTCTGTATCGGCCTGTGCGGCCTGCTGATACGTCGCAACTTGCTGTTTATCCTCATGAGTATCGAGATCATGATGAACGCGTCGGCACTGGCATTCGTGGTGGCTGGCAGCCGCTGGGCCCAGGCTGATGGCCAGATCATGTACATACTGGTGATTTCTCTGGCGGCAGCGGAGGCCAGTATCGGCCTCGCCCTGTTACTGCTGCTCTATCGTCGTTACCACACCCTCAACGTGGACACTGTGAGCGAGATGCGCGGATGAGCCTCCTATACCTGACTTTTCTGTTTCCGCTGCTGGGATGGCTGGTGCTGGCCTTCTCCATCGGTCGTTTCGGCGAGCGCACTGCTGCGCTCATCGGCGTCGGCAGCATAGGGCTGTCGGCCCTCACTACCCTGTGGGTCGGCATCGATTTCCTCAACACCATGCCAACGGGCGGCGTCTATACCCAGACCCTGTGGCAGTGGATAACGATGGGTAACTTCACCCCGACCTTCCGCCTGGCGCTGGACGGCCTGTCGCTGACCATGCTCGGCGTGGTCACCGGGGTGGGTTTCTTCATCCACCTGTTCGCCTCTTGGTACATGCGCGGAGAAGAGGGCTATTCGCGCTTCTTCACCTACACCAACCTGTTCATCGCCAGCATGGTGTTTCTGGTGCTGGCTGATGACCTGCTGTTCGTCTACCTCGGCTGGGAAGGGGTGGGGCTGTGCAGCTACCTGCTGATCGGCTTCTACTACCGCAACCCGGCCAACGGCGCTGCCGCCCTCAAAGCGTTCGTGGTGACCCGGGTCGGCGACGTGTTTCTCGCCATCGGTCTGTTTGTCCTCTACCGCGAGCTGGGTACCCTCAACATTCACGAGTTGCTGGTACGCGCACCGCTGATGTTTACCGAGGGCTCCCCTGCCCTGTCGTTTGCCTGTCTGATGCTGCTTGGCGGCGCCGTCGGCAAATCGGCCCAGCTGCCGCTGCAAACCTGGCTGGCGGATGCGATGGCGGGCCCGACCCCGGTCTCGGCGCTGATCCACGCGGCCACCATGGTGACCGCCGGTGTCTATCTCATCGCCCGTACCCACGGCCTGTTCCTGCTGGCCCCCGAGATCCTGCATCTGGTGGCGCTGGTCGGTGCCATCACCCTGGTGCTGGCAGGCTTTGCGGCCCTAGTGCAAACCGACATCAAGCGGATCTTGGCTTACTCCACCATGAGCCAGATCGGCTACATGTTCCTGGCCCTCGGTGTTGGCGCCTGGGAAGGGGCCATCTTCCACCTGATGACCCACGCCTTCTTCAAGGCGCTGCTGTTCCTCTCCGCCGGTGCCGTGATCGTCGCGACCCACCACGAGCAGAACATCTTCAAGATGGGAGGCCTGCGCAAGAGCCTGCCGCTGGTCTATGCCTGCTTCCTGGTAGGGGGCTCGGCCTTGGCCGCGCTGCCGCTGGTGACCGCCGGTTTCTACAGTAAAGACGCCATCTTGTGGCAGGTGCAGGCCAGCGGCCAGAGCGCCCTGCTGTGGGCCGGTCTGGGTGGTGCCTTCCTCACCTCCCTCTACACCTTCCGCCTGATCTTCATCGCCTTCCACGGCAAGGAGCAGACCCAGGCTCACGCCGGCCACGGTCTGGCCCATCAGCTGCCGCTGCTGGTCCTGCTGGTGCTCTCCACCGGTATCGGCGCCCTGATCGTGCCGCCGCTGGCGGGGGTACTGCCGGCAGGTCCGGGGGATCACATCGAAGAGGGGCGCCATGGGCTGGAGATCACCTCTGCCGTCATCGCCATCGCCGGCATTGCCCTGGCCGCCTTCCTGTTCCTGGGCGAGCGCCGTCTGGCCAGCAGCGTGGCCAACAGCGCGCCGGGCAAGTTGCTCAGCACTCTCTGGTTCAACGCCTGGGGCTTTGACTGGCTTTACGATCAGCTGTGGGTCAAGCCGTATCTGCTGGCGACCCGGCTGCTCGGCAAGGATCCGCTGGACTGGATGATGAACCTGCCGGCCTGGCTGGCACAGAGTGGCCACCAGCTGTTGGCCTGGACCGTTTCCGGCAAGTTGCGCTGGTATGCAGCCTCCATGGGGATGGGCGCCGCCCTGATCCTGGCCCTGCTGCTGCTCGGCTGATCCCGTGATGCAGCCCCTGAACTCGCAGCAAGCCCACGGGCCTGCACAGTGACTAGAACATAGACGAGAGCTGATATCGTGACCTTACTCTGGATCTTGTTAATACCCTTCATCGGCGGTCTGCTCTGTTGGCAGACCGAGCGATTCGGCGAGTACTTCGTACGCTGGGTCGCCCTGCTGTCGATGAGCGCCTGCCTGCTGCTCTCCTGCGCCGTCTGGTGGAGCGGTGACTTCACCCTGGCTGCCCAGGGCGGCGTGCCCGTCTGGGCCGCCGAACTGCAACTGCCCTGGATCCCTCGCTTCGGCATCTCATTGCACCTGGCGGTGGATGGCTTGTCGCTGTTGATGGTGATCCTCACCTGCTTCATCGGCGTGCTGGCCATCCTCTGTTCCTGGAAGGAAATCGTGCAGCGCATCGGCTTCTTCCACCTCAACCTGTTGTGGATCCTGGGTGGCGTGCTCGGCGTCTTCATGGCGCTGGACCTGTTCCTGTTCTTCTTCTTCTGGGAGATGATGCTGGTACCGATGTACTTCCTGATTGCGCTGTGGGGCCACTCGGTCACCGACGGCAAATCCCGGATCAACGCCGCCACCAAGTTCTTCATCTACACCCAGGTCAGCGGCCTCATCATGCTGGTCGCCATCCTGGGCCTGGTGCTGACTCACCATGCCGCCACCGGCGTATTCACCTTTGACTATCAAGACTTGCTGAACACCCCGATGAGCAAGGGCGTGCAGTGGCTGCTGATGCTGGGCTTCTTCATCGCCTTCGCGGTCAAGATGCCGCTGGTACCGCTGCACGGCTGGCTGCCGGATGCCCACAGCCAGGCACCGACCGCGGGTTCCGTGGACTTGGCGGGGATCCTGCTGAAAACCGCCGCCTACGGTCTGCTGCGCTTCGCCCTGCCGCTGTTCCCCGAGGCGTCCGCTGAATTTGCCCCCTACGCCATGGTGCTGGGTCTCATCGGCATCGTCTACGGCGCCATCGTGGCGTTCGCCCAGACCGACATCAAGCGGCTGGTGGCCTACACCAGCATCTCCCACATGGGCTTCGTGATGATCGCCATCTACTCCGGCAGCGAGCTGGCCCTGCAGGGCGCCGTGGTACAGATGATCGCCCACGGCCTCTCCGCCGCCGGCCTCTTCATCCTGTGCGGTCAGCTCTACGAGCGGCTGCACACCCGGGACCTGCGTCTGATGGGCGGGCTGTGGGGCCGTCTGCGCTACCTGCCCGGCGTGATGCTGTTCTTCTCGGTCGCCTCTCTGGGGATGCCGGGCACCGGCAACTTCGTCGGCGAGTTCCTGATCCTCATCGGCAGCTTCCAGGTTGCTCCCGTACTCACCATCATCGCCACCTTCGGGCTGGTACTGGCCTCGGTCTACTCCCTCATCATGCTGCAACGCGCCTGCTTCGGTACCCCCAAGGACGAGAGCGTCCTCAAGGGGCTCGACAGCCGCGAGCTGGTGATGATGATGACCATTGCCGGTCTTTTGGTGCTGCTCGGTGTCTATCCCCAACCTGTGCTCGACACCGCGGGCAACAGCCTGCTGAGCGTGCTGCACTGGTACGCCCTGCCCTTCGCAGGAGCATTGCAATGAGAGTGACCGCTGTTAAACCGCTGGCCCTGTTGCCTTCCTTGTCCATTACAGGAGCACTGCAATGACCTTCACCGCTTCGCAACTGCTGGCCCTGCTGCCCCTGTTGCTGACAACCGGGGCCATGGTGGCCCTGATGCTGGCCATCGCCTGGAAACGGTGCGATGACACCGCCTTCGTGGTCACCATCGCCGGCCTCAACCTGGCGCTCTTCTCCCTGCCCATCGTGATGGCGCAAGGCGATCAGGGGGTCACCCCGCTGCTGCAGATCGATGGCTACGCCGTCTTCTACATGGGGCTGGTGCTCATCGGCGCCTTGGCGACCTGTACCTTCGGCCGATCCTGGCTCAAGGGCTATCCCGACAACCGGGAAGAGTTCTACCTGCTGCTGCTGATCGCCACCGCCGGTGGCCTGGTGCTGGCCGGCTCCCGTCACCTCGCCTCCCTGTTCATCGGGATCGAGATGCTGACCCTGCCGATGTTCGGTCTGGTGGGCTACGCCTATCGCGAGCGCCACTCGCTGGAGGCCAGCATCAAGTACATGGTGCTCTCCGCCGCCGCCACCGCCTTCCTGCTGTTCGGCATGGCGCTGCTCTATGCCCAGGCCGGCAGCCTGAGCTTCAGCGATCTGGGGCTGACCCTGGCCACCACCCCGGCTCACCACCCGTTGCTGATGGGCGGTCTGGGTCTGATGCTGGTCGGCTTTGCCTTCAAGCTCTCCCTGGCACCGTTCCACCTCTGGACCCCGGACGTGTACGAAGGGGCGCCGGCCCCGGTGGCCACCTTCCTCGCCACCGTCAGCAAGATCGCGGTGTTCTGCGTGCTGCTGCGCTTCTACCTGGCAGTGCCCGCCGCCGCGGATCCCATGATCCACTGGCTGCTGGCCGCCATGGCGGTGGTCTCCATCGTCATCGGCAACCTGCTGGCTCTGCTGCAGACCAACATCAAGCGGATGATGGGTTACTCCTCCATCTCCCACTTCGGCTACCTGCTGGCGGTGATCGTGGCGAGCCGTCTCGGCCAGATGCCGGTGGAAGCGGCCGGCGTCTATCTGCTGATGTATCTGTTCACCAGCCTGGGGGCCTTCGGCGTCATCAGCATGATGTCCAGCCCCTATCGCGGCAAGGATGCGGACTCCCTGCACAGCTACCGCGGCCTGTTCTGGCGTCGCCCCTACCTGACCGCCGTGCTGACCGTGATGATGCTCTCGCTGGCCGGTATCCCCATGACGCTCGGCTTCATCGGCAAGTTCTACCTGATCGGGGTGACCGTCGATGCGAAGCTGTGGTGGCTTTCCGGCGCCATCGTGCTCGGCAGTGCGCTGGGTCTCTACTACTACCTGCGGGTCATGGTCACCCTCTACCTGCGCGAGCCCGGCATGCAGCTGCGCGACGCCAAGGGGGACTGGGCCATCACCTCCGGTGGTCTGGTGGTGCTGCTCTCCGCCGCATTGGTGGTGGCGCTGGGTCTCTATCCCCAGCCGGTCATCAGCCTGGTGCAGGGCTTCCAGAACGTGGTGCTGCACTGATTTCACGCCCCCCAAAAAACCGGCCCAAGTGGCCGGTTTTTTTATCTCCACAGCGCTGGATGCCTGTTCAGCCATCTCAAATTTATCTTCCTTTATAATAGCTTATGCTCACTTGACGGACACGGCCGGGTATCCACCGTGCCCCCCTTGCTGATATATTGATGATTGGCAGGAAAGGAGTTCCGAGCGATGATGCAGCCCGCGTTTCATTCATTCGATGCGCAGCCACTGGCCGAGGCACTGCGCCCCTATCGCGGCCAGCGGCTCGACGTCTTGCTGGCCGAGCAGGATGCAGCGCACGTAGCCGACCTGCAGCAGCAATGTAGCCACCTCGACATTCAACTCAGCGGCGCCCTCTTTCCCTGCCTCCTCAGCCGTCACGGCTTTCATGAGCGCGGCGCCTGGCTGCTGCCGCGCCCGGCCTCCCACGCCCCGCTGCTCATTCCGCTCGATCCCGTCGCCAGCGCTGATGAGCAGGCCCGCCTGCTCTGCAACGCGCTGGCCCCTCGTCTTGCACAGTGGCCACCAGCCGAAGGCATACCAACCCTCTTTCTGACCTTCGATGCCATGATCCCCAACATCGCCTCCCTCCTCGAGGGGATCTATCTGCATCTCGCGGACAGGGTCCACTATGCCGGCGTCAATGCCGGCAGTGGCCAGTTCCGCCCCATGCCCTGCCTGTTCGACAACCACAGGCTGCTGGCACAGGCGGTCTGCTGCGCCCTGCTGCCCCATCGCAGCTACCCTCTGCTCGAGCACGGTTATCAGCTCACCGCCCAGCCCATGCTGGCCACCAGCAGCGAGGGCAACAAGATCTCCTTCATCGACTGGCAGCCCGCCTTCAGCCGCTACCAGTCTCTGGTCCAGCAACAGTTCCAGCAGCGCCTGACTCCGGAGCAGTTCTACCAGTACGGCGTCCACCTGCCGCTTGGGCTGCTGCGGGCCAACGGCGACGTCATCGTGCGCATCCCGGTCGCCGTCACCGACGAGGGGGCGCTGCTCTGCGTCGGGGAAGTGCCGGATCACAGCATCCTCACCCTGCTCAAGGCGCCGCACAGCCCGACCGCCCACGCCATCGAGCTGGCCGAAAAGCTGAGCCGGCACGGGGCACCGGAGCGCCTCGAGATCTACTACTGTGCCGGCCGCCAGCAACACTTCGGCGAACAGAGCACCCTGGAGCTGGAGACCCTCTTCAGCCACAGCGGCGCCCACCAGCTGGTGGGCGCCCTCTCCCTTGGCGAGATTGGCAGCCTGCGGCCGAGGGACTATCCGCTGTTTCACAACGGCGCCATTCTCTGCAATGGGGAGGGATTGCGATGAACAACGACCACGCCATGGCCATCGTCTGCGATCTCTCCCTCTGCATCGGCCGCGAGGTCACGCTGGATGCCCTGCTGACCAAGGTGCTGCAGCGCTTTCTGTTTCACTGCGCCTGCCCGGTCGGGCTGGTGCTGCAGCAGTTGCCGCAGGGGGAGTACAAGATCATCAAGGCGATCGGCGACGAGCAGCTGCTTCGCCATCAGGGAGAGCCGCTCCCACTGCCCCACTGGGTCAGCGACGGCGAGCAGTGCATCCTGCGGGCAGCGCTGCCGCTGCCAGGCTCGCGCCCCTACCCGTTTGCCTATCGGCTGCGGATCGAGGGGGGCTATCTGATGCTGCTGCTCTCCCCCAATGCGGAGCAGCAGGGAGAGCAGCTCTGCCACCTGTTCAGCCCCATCCTCGGCAACCTGGCCCGCGCCATCCAGCTGTGCCGGGACAGCGAGCAGCTGGCCCTGCGCCAGCAGGCGGAGCTGGTCGACATGCAGCGCTTCAACGAGTCCCTGCTCAAGGCTATCCCCATACCGGTGTTCTACAAGGATGTCGAGGGACGCTTCATCAGCTGCAACCCGACCTTCACCCAGATCACCGGCATCAGCAAGGCCGAGCTGCAGGGCAAGCGGGTGGACGAGATCCTCCCCCCCGAGATAGCCGACGAATACACCCAGCGCGACCTGGAGGTACTGCGCAGCAGGCAGCCGCAATATTTCGAGCACACCCTGTTTGATCGCAGCGGCCACCGCTATCAGGTGCTCAACTTCAAGGATCTCTTCTACGACCATCAGGGTGAGGTGGCCGGCATCATCGGCGCCCTGGTCGACATCACCCATATCAAGGAGAGCGAGCAGCAACAACGCACCCTGCTGTTCCAGACCATAGCGGCACTCTCCTCCGCCATCGCCCACAAGGATCCCGGCACCGCGGGCCACGAGCGGCGTGTGCACGATCTCGCACTGGCCATCGGCCAGCATCTGCAACTTTCCCAAGAACGCCTCGACGGGCTGGGCCTCGCCGCCATGGTGCACAACATCGGCCTGTTGCAGATCCCGGCGGAGATCCTCACCCGCCCCCGCGCACTGAGGGAGGTGGAGTTCGAGCTCATCAAACAGCACCCGCAGGCGGGGTGTGAAATCCTGCAGCAGATAGACTTCCCCTGGCCCATCACCGCCATCGTGCAGCAGCACCATGAGAACCTGGACGGCAGCGGTTATCCGCAGGGGCTGCAGGGGGATGCCATCTCGCTGGAGGCACGCATCATCCGGGTCGCCGACTCTCTCGCCGCCATGACGGCCCACCGCCCGTTCCGGCGAGCCATGTCCCTCACCGATGCCTTTGCCGAACTGACCCGCTATGCCGGCGTCCACTACGACGAGCAGGTGGTCAGCGCCTGCTTCGCCGTGTGGCAGGCGGGCTATCGCTTTGCCCCCCTTTGACCGAGGCTGGATGAAATGAGTTCAAGACCCGCACCGCCCTTTCCCCCGCAGCCCACGGCCGCCCTGCTTGGCCAGGTGATGGATCAGCTTCCCTATCGGGTGCTGCTCAAAGACACCCGCTCCGTCTTCATCGCCTGCAACCGGCTGCTGGCAGGCGATCTCGCCCTCACTCCGGCCGAACTGGTCGGCAAGTGCGATGCCGACTTCTTCCCGGCCGAGCTGGCCAAGCGCTATCGGGATGACGATCTGAGGGTCATGGCCAGCGGCACCACCCAGCGCCATGAAGAGCCCTATCTGAAGGGGGGCGAGGCCCGCTGGCTCAGCACCACCAAGTTTCCTCTGTACGACGAGCTGGGCCAGGTGGTCGGGGTCGGCGTCTTCTTCGACGACATCACCGAGAAGAAACAGCAGCAGGAGCGGTTGCAGCAATACACCTGGACCCTGGAGGCCATCGGCCGCGCCCAGCACGCCATGCTCAAGCAGGATGATGAGCAGACCCTGTTGCAGGAGATTTGCGACGCCATCACCTTCGACGGCCGCTTTCCCCTCGTCACCGTGCTGCAGGAAAACAGTGACTCGCACACCCTGCAGGTGCTGGCGCAGGCGGGCAACGCGGTCTGGTTTGCCAGCGACGACTGGCTGACCCGGGATCCCGCCCTGCATCAGGCCATCGGCACCGGGGCGCCGTGCAACGAAGCCTTGGCCAGCGCACTGGTGCACCACTCGGCCACCCTGCGCGCCCGTCTGCTGCTGCCGTTGCAGTGGCACGCCGGCGGGCATGGCGGCCTGCTCATTCACAGTGAGCAGGCCCGCCCCTTCACCGGCGAGGAGGTGCACCTCTTCAGCCAGCTGGCGGACTACCTTGCCTACGGCCTGCAGGCCCGCGCGACCCAGCAGGCCTATCTCACCGCCCAGCGCGACAAGGTGCTGCATGCCCGCCAGCTGGAGCTGGCGCTGGAAGATGCCCTCGGCGCCATTGCCGCCGTGCTGGAGCAGCGCGATCCCTACACCGCCGGCCACCAGAAGCATGTCGCCACCCTGGCGCTGGCCATCGGCCGCGAGCTGAAGCTGGACGACAAGCGGCTGCGGGGGCTCTATCTGGGGGCCATGGTGCACGACATCGGCAAGATCCAGGTGCCGCTCGACATCCTCACCAAACCGGGTCGGCTGACTCCCCAAGAGTTCAACCTGGTCAAGGAGCACCCGGGCGCCGGCTATCAGGTGCTCAAGGACATCGCCCTGCCCTGGCCCGTCGCCCAGATGATCCACCAGCACCACGAGTTCATCGACGGCTCCGGCTACCCGGCGGGGCTCAAGGGCGAGCAGATCCTGCTGGAGGCCCGCATCCTCACGGTGGCCGACATCGTCGAGTCCATGTCCTCCGATCGTCCCTACCGCGCCGCCCTCGGCATCCCCCAGGCCAGGGCTCACATCATCGAACTGCGGGGCTGCAAGCTGGATGCAGCGGTAGTGGATGCCTGCCTGCGCATCCTCGATCGCGGGGATTTCACCCCCCATGAGCTGGGCCACGGCCAGTTCTAGCGGGCAAGCCGCCATAAAAAAACCGGCCACAGGGGCCGGTTTTTTGTTTGCGATGCGCGCTTAACCCAGACGTACCCGGGCGTTGCGGAACATCCGCATCCAGGCGCCGTCCTCGCCCCAGTTGTCCGGGTGCCAGGAGTTGGCCACGGTGCGGAACACCCGCTCCGGGTGCGGCATCATGATGGTGGCGCGACCGTCGGTGGTGGTCACTGCAGTGATACCCGCCGGTGCGCCGTTCGGGTTGGCCGGGTACAGCTCGGTCACCTGACCACGGTTGTCGACGAAACGCAGCCCCACCAGCCCGCTCTGTTGCAGCGCGGCCAGGTGAGCGGCATCACGCACCTCCACTCGCCCTTCCCCGTGGGAGACGGCAATCGGCATCACCGAGCCCGCCATGCCAGCGAAGAAGGCCGACGGGGAGTCCTGCACTTCCACCAGGCTGAAGCGGGCCTCGAAGCGCTCGGAGCGGTTGCGCACGAAGCGCGGCCACAGATCGGCACCCGGGATCAGCTCGCGCAGGTTGGACATCATCTGGCAACCGTTGCACACACCCAGGGAGAGGGTGTCGCCGCGCTCGAAGAAGCGCTGGAACTGCTCGCGGGCACCGTCGTTGAACAGGATGGACTTGGCCCAGCCTTCGCCCGCCCCCAGCACATCGCCGTAGGAGAAGCCGCCACAGGCCACCAGGCTCTGGAACTGCTCCAGCTTGATGCGCCCCTCGAGGATGTCGCTCATGTGCACGTCCACCGCCGCAAAGCCGGCACGGTCAAATGCCGCCGCCATCTCCACGTGGGAGTTGACCCCCTGCTCGCGCAGCACCGCCAGACGGGGGGAGACCCCGCGGGCAATGTAAGGTGCGGCCACGTCCTCGGCCGGGTGGTAGCTGAGCTTGGCCTGCAGGCCAGGATCGGTTGCGTCCTGACGGGCGGCATGCTCCTGATCCGCGCACTCCGGGTTGTCGCGCAGGCGCTGCATCTGCCAGCTGGTCTCGCCCCAGATGGTACGCAGAGCGGTACGGCTGGCGCGGTAAACCTCCTGACCGGCCCGCTGCAGGGTGATGAGATCCCCCTCGCGCACCGTGCCGAGCACATGGGAGCAAGCGGCCAGGCCGTGACCGGCCAGCAGAGTCATCACCGCTTCTTTATCTTCACGGCGCACCTGGATGACGGCGCCCAGCTCTTCGTTGAACAGGGCCGGCAACAGCTCGCCGCCGATGCGATCCAGCTGCAGGTCGAGACCGCAGTGACCGGCGAAGGCCATCTCCACCAGGGTGACAAACAGGCCGCCATCGGAGCGGTCGTGGTAGGCGACGAGTTTGCGATCGCTCACCAGCGCCTGGATGGCGTTGAAGAAGCCCTTGAGCTGGACCGGGTTGTCCAGATCCGGTGCCTTGTCACCCAGCTGGCGATAGACCTGCGCCAGGGCAGAGGCGCCGAGACGCTGCTTGCCGTTGCCAAGGTCGATAAGGATAAGGTCGGTCTCACCGAGATCGGTACGCAGTTGCGGCGTGACGGTGTTGCGCACGTCCTCGACCCGGGCAAAGGCGGAGATGAGCAGGGAGAGCGGCGAGGTGACGCTGTGCTCCTTGCCATCCTGCTGCCAGCGGGTCTTCATGGACATGGAGTCCTTGCCCACCGGGATGGTGATGCCAAGGGCCGGGCAGAGCTCCTCACCCACCGCTTTGACAGCCTCGTAGAGGCCGGCATCTTCGCCCGGGTGACCGGCGGCGGCCATCCAGTTGGCAGAGAGCTTGACCCGCTTGAGCGAGCCGATGTGGGCCGGCGCCAGGTTGGTGAGCGCTTCCGCCACCGCCATGCGAGCGGAGGCGGCGTGGGAGAGCAGCGCCACCGGGGTGCGCTCGCCCATCGACATGGCTTCGCCATGGTAGCTGTCGTAGGTGGCGGCGGTGACGGCGCAGTCGGCCACCGGGATCTGCCAGGGGCCGACCATCTGGTCGCGGTTGACCAGACCGGTCACGCTGCGATCGCCGATGGTGATGAGGAAGGACTTCTCCGCCACGGTGGGCAGACGCAGCACCCGCTCGGCAGCCTCGCCCAGGGTGATGCCATCGAGCACCAGCGGCTTGCCCTGCGCCGGCAGGCTTGCAACCTCGCGGTGCATCTTGGGGGTCTTGCCCAGCAGCACGTCCAGCGGCAGGTCGATGGGATTGTTGTCAAAGTGCTCATCCGAGAGGGTGAGATGCTTCTCTTCGGTGGCGCTGCCGATGACGGCATAAGGCGCGCGCTCGCGCTCGCACAGCGCCTTGAACAGCGGCAGCTTCTCCTTGGCCACCGCCAGTACGTAGCGCTCCTGGGATTCGTTGCACCAGATCTCGAGCGGGCTCATGCCCGGCTCGTCGTTCGGAATGGCACGCAAAGAGAAACGACCGCCGCGATCGCCGTCGCTCACCAGCTCCGGCATGGCATTGGAGAGGCCACCGGCCCCCACGTCGTGGATGAAGACGATGGGGTTGTCATCCCCCAGCTGCCAGCAGCGGTCGATCACCTCCTGGCAACGACGCTCCATCTCGGGGTTGTCGCGCTGCACCGAGGCAAAGTCGAGATCTTCTGCCGACTGGCCGGAGGCCATGGAGGAGGCGGCGCCGCCGCCCAGACCGATGTTCATGGCCGGGCCGCCCAGCACGATGAGGGCAGCCCCCACCGGGATCTCCCCTTTCTGGACGTGCTCGCTGCGGATGTTGCCGATACCGCCTGCCAGCATGATGGGCTTGTGGTAGCCGCGCACCTCGACGCCGTTGTGGCTCGGCACCTGCTCTTCGAAGGTACGGAAGTAGCCGAGAATGGCCGGACGGCCGAACTCGTTGTTGAAGGCGGCGCCGCCGAGCGGCCCCTCCTGCATGATGTCAAACGCGCTGACGATGCGGCTCGGCTTGCCGAAATCCTGCTCCCAGGGCTGCTCGAAGCCGGGGATGCGCAGGTTGGAGACCGAGAAGCCCACCAGACCCGCCTTGGGCTTGGCACCGCGACCGGTGGCACCCTCATCGCGAATTTCGCCGCCGGAGCCGGTGGCGGCGCCCGGGAACGGGGAGATGGCAGTCGGGTGGTTGTGGGTCTCCACCTTCATCAGAATGTCGACGCGTTCCTGATGATAGTGATACTCGCCGCTGGCGGGGCTCGGGAAGAAGCGGCCACCCTGGCTCCCTTCCATCACCGCGGCGTTGTCTTTATAGGCAGACAGGACATGATCCGGCGTCTGCTCGAAGGTGTTCTTGATCATCTTGAACAGCGACTTGGGCTGCTGCTCACCGTCGATGGTCCAGTCGGCGTTGAAGATCTTGTGGCGGCAGTGCTCGGAGTTTGCCTGGGCAAACATGTAGAGCTCGATGTCGTTGGGGTTGCGGCCCAGACGCTGGAAGTTCTCCACCAGATAGTCTATCTCGTCATCGGCCAGTGCCAGACCGAGCGCCACGTTGGCCTCGGCCAAGGCTGCGCGACCACCGCCCAGCACATCCACCTGGGTGAAGGGGCGCGGCTCGTGATGGGCAAACAGGGCGGCGGCCTCGTTCATCTCGCCAAACACCGTCTCCATCATGCGGTCGTGCAGCACGGCGGCCACGTCGGCACGCTGGGCGGCGCTCAGCTCACCCTTGGCCTGCACGTAATAGGCGATGCCGCGTTCGAGCCGCTTGACCTGATTCAGGCCGCAGTTGTGGGCGATGTCGGTTGCTTTGGAAGACCAGGGGGAGATAGTGCCGGGGCGGGGGGTAACGAGAAACAGCTGACCGCTGGGGGTGTGTTCGGGGATGGTCGGGCCGTAGCGCAGGAGCTGGCCCAAGGTCGCTCGCTCCGGGGGCGACAGCGGGCTCGAGAGCTCGGCAAAGTGCACGTATTCGGCATAGACATCCTCTATCTCTACTCCTCTCTCCTGTTTCATCTGCGCGAAGCGTTGCAGCAGTTTTTGGACACGAAACTCAGACAGTGCGGGGGCACCACGCAAGATATCCATATGACCTTTCTCACCAAGTGTTGAAGTGGGGGGGAATTGAGACGCGCGTATTATAGGGATCAGGCCCATGCCGGACAAACGTTTTTCTTGTTTTGCCCAGTGTGACTCGGTGCACACTCTCTGGTATAAAGGTGCCTCTTTTTTGACAAATGCCGATTTTTTCAACAAGGGTACTCACCTACTTGCGCTGCATTTTTCGACTGTTTATCGGGCTGACGTTGCTGCTGACCCTGGTCGGTTGCGACTTCTACACCCCCTCCAGCCAGCTGGAGCAGATCCGCCAGCGAGGCGAGATCCGGGTTGGCACCATCTACGGCCCCACCTCTTATTACCAGCGTGACGACACCGCCCAGGGGTTCGATTACGAGCTGGCGCAGAGCTATGCCGACTGGCTGGGGGTCAAGCTGACCATAGTGCCGGTCTACTCCACCGCCGAACTGGTGGAACTGCTGAGAAAGGGCAAGCTGGATCTGGCTGCCGCCGCCATCGTGGTCACCCCGGAGCGGCGTCAGTTGTTTCGCTTCGGCCCCGGCTTCTACCAGGTCTCCCCCAAGCTGGTCTATCGCAACGGTTCTCCCAAGCCCAAGGACATCGGCGATCTCAAGGGCAACATAGTGGTGCCGGCCGGTTCCACCGGCGAAGATCTGCTCAAGGAGCTCGCCAAGCAGTACCCCAACCTGAAGTGGAGCACCAATCGGGATGCCGACGTGGAGGAGCTGCT
Organism: Aeromonas sp. CD; assembly: GCF_033349375.1. NCBI lineage: Bacteria > Pseudomonadati > Pseudomonadota > Gammaproteobacteria > Aeromonadales > Aeromonadaceae > Aeromonas > Aeromonas sp. CD. The sequence continues at coordinate 1,894,246 of NZ_CP137631.1, read as the reverse complement.
CAAGCAGGTGGCCGACGGCAAGATTGACTACACGGTGGTGCAGGATACCGTGCTGGCCCGCACCCAGCGCTACTACCCCGAGCTCACCGAGGGGATGACCCTGGCCAAGAACCAGACCGTGGCCTGGGCCATGACCAAGCTGCCAGACGACAGCCTCTACGCCAGCATCATCGACTTCTTCGGCCAGCGCTTCATGGACGGCGCCATCGCCAAGCTCGACGAGAAGTACTTCGGCCACGTGCAGAATTTCGACTTCGTCGACACCCGCACCTTCCTGCAGCGGGCCAAGAGCCTGCTGCCCAAGTATCAGGATCTGTTCAAGACCCACGCCAACGTGGTGGACTGGCGCCTGTTGGCCGCCATCAGCTATCAGGAATCCCACTGGGATCCAGAGGCGCGCTCCTACACCGGGGTACGCGGCATGATGATGCTGACCGAGCCCACCGCCAAGGCGATGGGGGTCAACAACCGGCTGCACCCGGAGGAGAGCATCAAGGGCGGCGCCCGTTATCTGGAGCAGATGATGGAGAAGGTGCCCGCCTCGGTGCCCGATGACGAAAAGGTGTGGTTTGCCCTCACCGCCTACAACATCGGTTACGGCCACATGATGGATGCCCGCCGCCTGACCAAGGAGCTCGGCAAGAATCCCGATGCCTGGAGCGACGTGAAAGAGGTGCTGCCGCTGCTGCAACAGTCGCGCTGGCATCGCAAGGTACGCTACGGCTATGCCCGTGGCGGCGAGGCGCGCAACTACGTCAACAACGTGCGCCAGTACTACCAGAGCCTGCTCTGGCTCGACAACGAGCAGCAGAAAGCCCACCGCCGCGAAGAGCTGGACGATGACGACAGCAGCGAGCCGCCCAGTGCCGAGCGTCCCACCGTCATCGCCGAAGTGGTCAAGCAGATCACCCTGCGCTGATCCCTTGTTGACAGGTTTGTTTTTCGGGTGGTTTCTCTGTTACCATCCGACCATACCGGAGCCTATCCGAAATTGTTTTTATCGCGCTATTTCATCCACTTGCACTCGGGATGACAGCACTTTCAGATAGGCTCCCATCATCACCCAAGGCCGGGATGGCCACCCAATGGGAGGAGACCAAGATGCGAGCTCGCAGAAGAACGACACTGGTCAGAAAAGCAAAGTGCGGCTGGAGCCCCAGACGCAAACTCAAGCTCAATGACATCAAACGCAAGATATGGCGCCGAAACCGCTCCTTCACCTTGCTTATAGCAGAACACACAGCATAAACCCGGCAATTGCCGGGTTTTTTATCGCCTCAATTCCCCGCCAGCGGGCTCACCTCAAAGACCACTGCCCGCTTCGATACCAGGCTGTTGCAGTGGTTGCAGAAGTAATCCACCGCACCGCAGGCCTTGAGCCGCTCCAGCTCCTGCCGGCAGGTCGGGCAGAGGGCCCGGATCTGGAAACGGGCCTGGCACTGGCTGCAGGCGGTCTCGCGGCTGCGACTGTCCAGTTCGCCCTGACAGGCAGGGCAGTGAAGGTGGCTCATGGTTGGCTCCTTGCAAAGTGAATGTGCAGTGGGCCCACCCACTGCACATTCCCCTCCCCTTGTCCTAGAAAAAACGGCTGCCGGTGAGGGCAGCCGCTGGGCCTTATTTCTTGGCTTTGGCCTTGAGCAGGCGCTTGCGTTGACGCTCCTGGCTCAGGGTCAGGGTGTTTTTCTTGCCCTCGAACGGGTTGGCCGACTCCTGGAACTCGACCCGGACCGGCGTCCCCATGATCTTCAGCGACTTGCGGAAGTAGTTGATGAGGTAGCGCTTGTAGGAATCCGGCAAGTCGTTGAGCTGGTTGCCGTGGATCACGATGCGCGGCGGGTTGTAGCCACCGGCGTGGGCATATTTGAGCTTGACCCGGCGACCGTTCACCATCGGCGGCTGGTGGTCTTCCTGCGCCATCTGCATGATGCGGGTCAGCATGGCGGTGCTGGTACGGCGGGTGGCGGACTGGTAGGCCTCCTGAATGGATTCGAACAGGTGGCCGACGCCGCTGCCGTGCAGGGCGGAGATGAAGTGCACGCGGGCAAAGTCGATGAAGCCCAGACGACGATCGAGCTCGTTCTTGACGTCCTCTTTCACCTTCTGATCCAGACCGTCCCACTTGTTCACCACCAGTACCACGGAGCGGCCGGTGTTGAGCACGAAACCGAGGATGCTCAAGTCCTGATCGGTGATGGTCTCCTGGGCGTCGATCACCAGCAGGCAGACGTTGGCATCTTCAATCGCCTTGAGGGTCTTAATGACGGAGAACTTCTCCACCGTCTCGTGCACCTTGCCGCGACGACGCACGCCGGCGGTGTCGATGATGACGTACTTCTGCTCGTCACGCTCCATCGGGATGTAGACAGAGTCGCGGGTAGTGCCCGGCATGTCATAGACGATGACCCGATCTTCACCCAGCATGCGGTTGGTCAGGGTGGATTTGCCGACGTTGGGGCGACCGACGATGGCAAACTTGATGGGCAGATCGGCGAACGGCGTCTCCTTGGTGTCTTCCTTGGTGTCGAGTTCACCGGCAGCCACCATGCGCAGCAGGGCTTCTTCGTCGAAGTCCTCTTCTTCCTCATCCTGCGCGGTTTCTTGTGTGGCGGCGTCGACCAGGGTCTCCAGATGGGGGGCCAGCGCCAGCTCCAGCAGGCTCAGTACGCCACGACCGTGGGCGGCCGCCATCTGGTAGACCTCGCCCAGGGCCAGGCCGTAGAACTCGGACACGGCGGAGTCACCGTCGATGCCGTCGGTCTTGTTGGCCACCAGAAACACCTTCTTGTGGGTCTTGCGCAGGTGCTCGGCGATGGCCTGATCCGCCGCGGTCAAACCGGCACGGGCATCCACCATGAACAGCACCACGTCGGCTTCTTCGATGGCCAGCAGGGACTGTTCGGCCATCTTCAGCTCGATCCCCTCTTCGGTGCCATCGATACCGCCGGTATCCACCACGATAAATTCCAGCTCGCCCAACTTCGCCTGGCCGTACTTGCGGTCCCGGGTCAGACCGGGGAAGTCAGCCACCAGGGCATCCCGGGTACGGGTCAGGCGGTTAAACAGGGTGGATTTCCCCACGTTGGGGCGGCCCACCAGGGCTACTACAGGAGTCATAAAAGCCTCATTCTCAAGACGACAAAGGCTCCGGGTCCGAAGACCAGGAGCCGGATATTCAGATTGACGGGCGATCAGAGACGCTTGATAGCGTACAACTTGCCGCCACGGCTCTGCACATACAGGGTGTCACCGTCCACCAGGGGGGCGGCGTACAGACCACTGCTGTCGAGCTGCTGCATGGCCTTGATGGTACCGTCGGTACGATCCAGCCAATACAGGTAACCTTCCACATCGCCAACCACCACATAGTCACCCAGGATGACGGGGGCGGTCACGGTGCGGTTTTCCAGCTGGGTGTTGGACCACAGCTCGAGACCATTGCGACGGTCGACCGCAAACAGGTGGCTGCGGCTGTCGGTCAGCACGATGGCATTGCCGGTCACCGCCATGTCGCGGTAGCCGGAATACTTGCGCTTCCACACCTCGTCACCGGTCATCAGCTTGCGCGCCATCAGCTGGCCATTATAGGCGATGGCATAGAGCTCATCACCGGCGATCAGCGGGGTGGCGTCCACGTCGACCATCCGATCCAGTTCGGTAGCACCGCGCGGGTCGGCGACCTTGGACTGGCGCACCGGCTGACCGTTGCTGAGCAGGGCGATGCCCACCTTGCCATCGGCGCGGCCGTACAGCACGGCGCCGTTGGTGATGATGGGGGCACCGGCGCTGCGCAGGGTCAACGGCGGCTGTTCTTCCGCCAGGGTCCACTGCAGCTTGCCTTCATCGGTATCGAGCGCCACCAGACGGCCCGAGGTGGTCAGCACCACCACCCGGCCATCCTCAACGGCAGGGCTCGCCACCACTTCACCCGGCACCGAGGTCTGCCACAGCACTTCACCGTTCTCCTGGTTCAGGGCGTAGACCACCCCATTCTCGGAACCCAGGAACAGCTTGCCGTAACGGGATACCAGGCCACCGGAGAGGCGGGCGCTGCGCTTGTCGGCGTTGATCGGCAAGTCAGCCAGATCCACGCTCCACAGCTCCTTGCCGCTTTCGCGGTCAAAAGCGGTCACGTCGCCATCGCGAGCGGCGGCATAGATGCGCTCCTCTTCCACCACCGGCTTGAGCTGGGAGTAGAAGTCGCCGATGCCGTCACCCACCGAGGAGGACCAGCTGGTATCGGCCGTGAAGGCGGACTCGACCTTGGGCAGCGGCGCCATCGGGTTGAGATCCTCTTCCGAACTGAACAGGGAGCACCCCTGCAGGGCGAAGGAGACCGCAGCCCCCAACACCACCATCTTGAACAGATTACGCATCCGGAGCCTCACCCGTGGTCACCGCTGGCAACGCCAGATCGTCCATTTTCAGCTTGAGCTCGGCGCTGCCCTGCAGGCCGCCGGCATCGGCCGCCGCCTGATAGGCATCGCGCGCCTCTTCGGCCTTGCCCTGCTTGAGCAGCACGTCGCCGCGTACTTCCGCGACCTGGGCCTTGAAGGCATCGTTGTTGATTTTGCCAAGCTGAGCCAGCGCCTCGTCAGCCTTGCCCTGATCGTTCAGAACCCGGGCCAGACGCAGGGCGGCGATGGGACGGATGCTCTCGTCACCACTGGTGGCCACCTGGGTCAGCTGCTCGACGGCCAGATCCAGCTTGCCAGCCTTGACGGCGGCGGCGGCCAGCTGCAGGGCAGCCAGTTCGGCATAGGAGTCACCCTTGTGGGCGCTGATGAAGCTTTGCGCCTGCTCGAAGCCGGCGGCATCGCCCTTGGCCAGCTGGGCGGCCATCTCGTTGTAAGCCTGGGAGGCGGCCTCCTGGCTGGTCTGCTGATGCTCGTTGTAGTAGCGCCAGCCAAAGAGTCCAACCAGACCGATGACAGTTCCTGCGATCACCGAGGTTCCGTTCTCTTTCCACCAGCTCTTGATGACCTCAACCTGTTGTTCTTCGGTGGTATAAACTTCCACAGCTTACTCTCCTTTGGCTGCCAGCAGGGCAATGGCGGCGTCGACCGTGACGGTCTGTTGCTCGGCCTGGCCACGCAGATATTTGATGGTGATCTCCCCGTTTTGCACCTCGGTCTCGCCAAGGATCAGGGCAATGGCCGCGCCGCTCTTGTCGGCACGCTTGAGTTGTTTCTTGAAGTTGCCGCCGCCGCAGTGGCTCATCAGGCGCAAGTCAGGCAGGGCATCGCGCAGCAGCTCGGCCAGCTGGAAACCGGCCTGTTCAGTGCCCTCGCCCACCATGGCCAGGTAGACATCCACCGCCGGGCAGATATCGCCGTTGAGTTCGAGGGTCTCCAGCATCAGCACCAGTCGCTCCATGCCCATGGCGAAACCCACAGCCGGCGTCGGTTGACCACCCAGCTGCTCCACCAGACCGTCGTAGCGACCACCGGCACAGACGGTGCCCTGAGCCCCCAGACTGTTGGTGACCCACTCGAACACGGTGAGGTTGTAGTAGTCGAGGCCGCGTACCAGCCGCTCGTTCACTTCGTACTGGATGCCGGCGGATTCGAGCAGGCGCTTGAGCCCCTCGAAGTGGGCAAGGCTCTCTTCGCCCAGGTGATCGAACAGACGCGGGGCGCCCACCAGAATGGCTTGAACCTTCTCGTCCTTGGAGTCGAGCACCCGCAGCGGGTTGCTGTACATACGGCGCTGGCTCTCTTCGTCCAGCTGATCCTTGTACTGCTCCAGGTAGGCCACCAGCGCATCGCGGTAGGCGGCGCGCTCGCTGCTCTGACCGAGGGTGTTGAGCTGCAGGGTCACGTGTTCGCTGATACCGAACAGACGCCACAGGCGGTGAGTCAGCATGATGAGCTCGGCATCGATGTCCGGCCCGTTGATGCCGAACAGCTCGACCCCGAACTGGTGGAACTGGCGATAACGGCCCTTCTGAGGACGCTCGTGACGGAACATGGGGCCCATGTACCACATCCGGCGTTCCTGATTGTAAAGCAGACCGTGCTCGATGCCGGCCCGCACGCAGCTGGCGGTGCCTTCCGGGCGCAGGCTGAGGCTGTCGCCGTTGCGGTCTTCAAAGGTGTACATCTCTTTTTCGACCACGTCGGTCACTTCACCGATGGCGCGCTTGAACAGATGGGTCTGCTCGACAATCGGCATGCGCACTTCGCTGTAGCCATAGCTGGCCACGACCTGGCGCAGGATCTGTTCTACTTTCTGCCATACCGGGCTCTGCTCCGGCAGGCAATCATTCATACCGCGAATAGCTTGGATCTGTTTTGCCACGTTGATACTCGAGAAAAAGAGGTAAAATTTGGCCGCATTATAGGGATTTTCGACCCCGAGGTAAAATCAGGGTATTCCAATGCGGGATGTAAAATCAGCAACCTAAAGACAGGGCCACCCTGAGTGGCCCTTGGTTGCTCAACCCTCGTCCACCTGGATCTGGTTGGCCGGATCCAGCATGGCGGCCCGGGCGCGAATGCGGCGCTCCAGGGTCGGGATGAGATCCTTGTTGTCGAGCCGGTCCACCCGCTGACCCCCCTCGTAGAAGGCGCTCTTGTTGGCCGCCCCCGCCAGACCCAGATCCGAGACCAGCGCCTCGCCAGGGCCATTCACCACGCAACCGATGATGGAGACATCCATCGGGGTGATGATGTCTTCCAGCCGCTCTTCCAGGGCGTTGACCGTACCGATGACGTCGAACTCCTGGCGGGAGCAGGAGGGACAGGCGATGAAGTTGATGCCGCGGGAACGGATGCGCAGGGATTTCAGGATGTCGAAACCCACCTTGATCTCTTCCACCGGATCGGCGGCCAGCGAGATGCGCAGGGTGTCGCCGATGCCTTCGCTCAGCAGCATGCCAAGACCGATGGCGGACTTCACCGCGCCGGCGCGAAAACCGCCCGCTTCGGTGATGCCAAGGTGTAGCGGCTGTTCAATCTGCTTGGCCAGCAGGCGATAGGCGCCGACCGCCAGGAAGACGTCGGACGCCTTGACGCTCACCTTGAAGTTGTCGAAGTTCAGACGATCCAGATAGTCCACGTGGCGCATGGCTGACTCGAGCAGCGCCTCCGGGGTCGGCTCGCCGTACTTCTCCTGAATGTCTTTCTCCAGCGAGCCGCCGTTGACACCGATGCGGATCGGGATGTTGTAGTGACGGGCGCAGTCGACCACGGCGCGGACCCGCTCCTCATTGCCGATGTTGCCCGGGTTGATGCGCAGGCAATCGGCACCGTATTCGGCCACTTTCAGGGCGATGCGGTAGTCGAAGTGGATATCGGCGACGATGGGAATGCGGGTCTGCTGCTTGATGAGCTTGAAGGCTTCCGCCGCTTCCATGGTGGGCACCGAGACCCGAACTATGTCGGCGCCAACCCGCTCGATCCGCTGGATCTGCTCGACGGTGGCGGCCACGTCCGTGGTCTTGGTGTTGGTCATGGTCTGCACCGTGATGGGGGCATCGCCCCCAACCGGTACATTACCGACCATGATCTGCCTGGATTTACGACGAATGATGGGAGATTCGTGAGCGGACATGGCGGACAGATTACTCCTGCGGCAGTGAGAGGCGAGCAGTCCGGCCGTTGTTGTAACGGCTCATGTCGATGGACTTGCCCTGATATTCGATATTGACGGCCATGGGCGCACCAATGATGAATTTGAGCGGCTCGGGTCCTTCCAGTACCAGTTCGTCATTGGCCTTCTTGAGGCCGCTGAACAGGGTCTTGCCCTTGGCATCCTTGACATCCAGCCAGCAGTCGGCGGTGAAGCTCATCTTGAGCTGGGGCACCTTGGCCGGCTCGCTCGCGGCGGTGTCGGCAGCCGGTTGCGTGGCAGTGGCGGCAGAGCTCGCAACAGCCGTGGTCGTCACGGCGCTGCTGGCATCGACCGGCAGCGTGGTCGCGGCGGCGCTCACTACGGGATCAGCCGGGGTCGCGGCCGCAGCGGAAGTTGCCGGTGCAACCACAGGGTCAGCCACGTCCACCGCCGGCGGCACGGTGGCGCTCGGGGTGTTGCTGGTTGCGCCCATTTCAGTCGCGGCCAGGGCCTCGTCACCGGCGGAGCGACGCGCCGTGCTCTGCCACCACCAGGCGACGGAGAGTGCGATCAGCACCAGGATCACCAGCCAGGTGACGACCTTGAGGCGGCTGTCGTTGGCCTGCTGACGGGAGCGACGGGAGAAGCTCTGCATGTCGATGTTGTCGGGGGGCGTCAGCCCCAGCTTGTCATAAGCCGCGAGGATGGTCTCTTCCGGGATACCGACCAGCTTGGCATAAGTACGCAGATAGCCGCGAATGAAGGTATGGGACGTATGCTTGTCATACGTATCCGATTCGATCGCGGCAATCAGGGTCAGACGAAGGTGAATGCGAGACGCAACCTGTTCTCGTGTCCAGCCGAGCTGTTCACGGGCGTTGCGCAGCAGCTGGCCTGGGCCAACTGCCTGGGAGTCGTCTTGAAAATCGTGTGGCTGTTCAGTAGTCATTGGCTAAGTAACGCTTGGCTTGTTGCGAAGTGGGATATTGCCTTACCAGCTCAGTCCCGAATTGGTGAAGTAGTGCCGGTTTGTCCATAGCCTGCGCCAGCCGCAATCTCAACCAGAGACTGTTCTCGTTCTCGTCTGACACATCGGCAAAACGGGCGAGATAGGCCTGCACATCAGGCAGCTTGCCATCTTTCATGGAAAGCTCCGCCATGTCCAGCAATAACCTTGGATTGCGGGGATTATACCCCAAGGCCAAGCGATAATACTCGCTTGCTTTATCATTTCTGCGATTTTGCGCGGCGCAAAGTGCCGCGTTTTCATAGGTATCGGCAATCTTGATGTAGTTGGGCTGGCTGACGGCCTGCAGGAAGGCCTTTTCCGCCTCGTCGAAGCGACCACGATTGCAAAGGAAGGCGCCATAGTTGTTCATCGCGTCAGCATTGGACGGATCCATGGCAAGGGCTTTCTTGTAGCTCTCTTCGGCCGCCTTGAAATCCTCCACCTGCTGGTAGAAGTAGGCAAAACCGACGTAAACCTGAGGGTTGGCAGGGTCATACTGCAGCGCGCGGTCAAGGTTGAACTTGGCCTGCTCGGCGTTGCCCTGTTGCAGATATTGAATACCCAAATCCAGACGGGTCTGGGCTGCCGCCTTGAGATCGGGACCCACTTCACGCTGGGTGGAATTCTGGCCAGCGTAAGTGGTCTCGGTAACACAGCCTGGCAGCGCGCAGAGCGCTGCCACTACGATCAATGTTCGTGTATCCATTCCCTGACTATACAATGGCTTAGCAAGTTAAACCATTTTGACGGAAATCCCATCCTGTTGCATCCGATTTTTCATGGTGCGCTTGGTGCGATCGATCACCTCCCCCACCAGCTGGCCGCAGGCCGCATCGATGTCGTCGCCACGGGTCTTGCGGACAATGACGGTGAAGCCGTATTCCATCAATACCTTGGAAAAACGGTCGATACGGCTGTTGCTCGGCTTGCCGTAGGGGTTGCCCGGGAAGGGGTTGAACGGGATCAGGTTGATCTTGCTCGGGGTATCCTTGAGCACCTTGGCCAGCTCGTGGGCATGCTGCATGTCGTCATTGATATGATCGAGCAGCACATATTCCACCGTCACCCGGCCGCCGTTGGCGTTGGACTTGCCGAGGTAGCGACGGACACCGGCGAGGAACTCCTCGATGTTGTACTTGTCGTTGATCGGCATGATCTCGGAGCGCAGCTTGTCGTTGGGTGCGTGCAGGGAGATGGCCAGAGCCACGTCAATCTGGTCGCCCAGCATGTCCAGCGCCGGCACCACGCCGGAGGTAGAGATGGTCACCCGGCGCTTGGAGATGCCGTAGCCGAAGTCGTCCATCATCAACCGCATGGCCGGTACCACGTTGGCGAGGTTGAGCAGCGGCTCGCCCATCCCCATCATCACCACGTTGGTGATGGGACGCTTGCCGCCGACGATCTTGGCGGCGCGCCATACCTGGCCGATGATCTCGGAAACTTTCAGGTTGCGGTTGAAGCCTTGCTGGGCGGTAGAGCAGAACTTGCACTCCAGGGCGCAGCCGACCTGGGAGGAGACGCACAGGGTCGCCCGATCCTCTTCCGGAATGTAGACGGTCTCCACCTCCTGGCCGCCGACCTGCAGCGCCCACTTGATGGTGCCGTCGGAGGAGCGCTGTTCACGGCTCACTTCCGGCGCCCGGATCTCGGCAATCGCCTTGAGGCGCTCGCGCAGCACCTTGTTGACGTTGTTCATCTGATCGAAATCATCACAACCAAAGTGATAGATCCACTTCATCACCTGATCTGCCCGAAACGGCTTCTCGCCCAGTTCGACGAAGAAGGCGCGCATGGCATCCCGATCAAGATCCAGCAGGTTGGTTTTTGTTTCGCTCATCAAGGGCCTCAGCTCACACACTTCATAAATTATCGGCTGACCTACGTCAGGGGGCGGCATTGTACAAATTATGGGTCCGGCTTTCCACCTGGAGAATAAGTGGATATTGACCGAATGACCAAAAAACAAAAGGGAGCCGAGGCTCCCTTGAGGTTCTTCCAACAGAAATCAGCCGCGCGGGCAGATCTCGGCGTCGGAGAAGAAGTAGGCGATTTCACGGGCAGCGGAGGCCGGTGCATCGGAGCCGTGCACGGCGTTGCGGTCGATGCTCTCGGCGAAGCAGGCGCGCAGAGTGCCGGCCAGGGCCTCTTTCGGGTTGGTCGCGCCCATGATTTCACGGTGGCGACGGATGGCCTCTTCGCCTTCCAGCACCTGGATCATGACGGGGCCGGAGGTCATGAAGCTGACCAGGCCGTCATAGAACGGCTTGCCCTGATGCTCGGCATAGAAACCGGCGGCTTGCTCGCTGCTCATGTGCAGCATCTTGGCGGCGATGACTTTCAGGCCAGCGCTCTCGAAACGGTTGTAGATGGCACCGATCAGATTCTTGCTGACGGCATCCGGCTTGATGATGGAGAAGGTACGTTCGATGGCCATTGAGATCTTTCCTTAACTACAGAGATTTATTGTTAGAATCCATGTTCGGCGGCGATTATACGTAAACAAAAAGCGAAATAACACACAGAAAAGCAACTTTTTATTAAACAAATTCTTCCCTAAAACAACATCACCACTCATCTTGGCCCAGGCTGGCAGGAAAAAATGTGCGCTTGTGCACGATAGTCATGTTAACCCCCTGAAACCCAGGCTATTGCTCACCCTCCCCTGTCGAAAGGGCACCCGCAGGTGCCCTTGTCATTGCCGGTCAGCGGACCTCCGCCAGCAGGGTGTGGGCGATGGTGCGCATCCCCAGGGTGTTGGCCCCCGGTGCCCACAGGTTGTCTCCGTTCTCGCTGAAACAGGCGGCGAGATCGACGTGCAGCCAGCCCTGCCCCTCATTGGCGACGAAGCGGGAGAGGAAGCCCGCCGCGTTGGAGGCACCACCCGGACCGCCGCCCGGCACGGGCCGGCTGTTGGCGGTGTCGGCATAGTGGGACGGGCACTGCTGGCGATGCCAGGGTTCCAGCGGCAGTGGCCAGGCGGGTTCCTGCTCGGCATCCGCATAACCCATGGCACGGCTCACCAGCCCCTTGTCCAGCCCGAACAGGGCGTTGTAACGTCCCCCCAGCGCCATCACCGCCGCCCCGGTGAGGGTCGCAGCGTCGATGACCAGCGGGGCGCCGGAATCCCCGGCCAGCTGCAGGCCATCGGCCAGCACCAGTCGCCCCTCGGCGTCGGTGTTGACGATCTCCACCGTGGTGCCGTTCTTGTAGGTGAGGATGTCACCCAGCTTGTAAGCATGACCCGAGACCAGGTTCTCGGCGCAGCAGAGGATGAGCTTCACCCGCTTGTCGAGGCCACGCAGGATGGCCAGCGCCAGGGCGCCGGTGACGATGGCGGCACCGCCCATGTCGTGCTTCATGGTCAGCATGCCCTGAGAGGTCTTCATGGAGTAGCCGCCAGAGTCGAAGGTTATGCCCTTGCCCACCAGCGCTGCCGCCACCGGGGCTTTGGGATCCTTGCTCGGGTTGAAGTCCAGCTCCAGCAGCACGGGCTCGCGCTCGCTGCCACGGCCGACCTGGTAGAGACCGACCCAGCCCGCCTGCTGCAAGGCTTCGCCCTTGAGGATGCGATGACTGATCCGGTCCGGCGCCAGCTCGGTGATGAAGGCGGCGGCTTCAACCGCCAGCTCCAGCGGCCCCAGCTGTTCCGGCGTGGCATTCGTCATCTCCCGCACCCAGCGCCCGCACAGCCAGCGTGCCTCCAGCTCCTCCCGATCCTCCTCGGACGAGGTAGCCCACTGCAGCTCGACCTCCACCTTGGGGGTCTGCAGCCCTTGGGCAAAGGCCCACTGCTGCTCGCGCTCCCAGTGACCGGCCAGCACCACCTGTTGGATCCCCTGACTGCACAGACGCCGTGCCGCCTGCTGGATATCCAGCAAGGGGCTGGCGGTCACCAGATGGATCACCATGCCGTCGGCGCGGTGGGAGAGCAGCGCCCCTTCACCCCACTCGGGAGCGGCAAATTCTCGGCTCAACCAGATGTTCATGCACTCACCTCCTGCAGCCAGCGAGCAATCGTGCGCAGGCCGTGGCCCTTGGCACCGGTCGCCCACAGATCATTGCCCGATTTTTGATAGGAGGCGGCCAGGTCCAGGTGCACCCAGCCCTTGCCTTCGTCACGCACGAAGCGCGACAGAAAGGCCGCCGCGGTGGTGGCACCGGCGGTGCCTTCGGCGGACGCCACATTGCCCAGCTCGGCAAAGGCGGAGGTGAGCTGGCCCGCATGCCAGGGCTCCAGCGGCAGCGCCCAGGCCTGCTCGTTTTCGGCTCTGGCGGCAGCCAGCGCACGTGCCTGCTCCGCCTCATCGAGGGCAAACACGGCGTTGTAGTCGCGACCCAGCGCGGTCTTGGCTGCGCCGGTCAGGGTAGCGGCGTCGAGGATATAGGCAGCCCCGCTTTCGCTCGCGGCCAGCAGGCCGTCAGCCAGCACCAGGCGACCTTCCGCATCGGTGTTCTGGATCTCGACCGAGATGCCGTTGCGATAGGTGAGGATGTCGCCGAGCTTGAAGGCATGGCCGGAGACCAGGTTCTCGGCGCAGCAGAGGATGAGTTTCACCCGCTTGTTCAGGCCGCGGCTGATGGCCAGCGCCAGCGCGCCGGTCACCATGGCGGCGCCGCCCATGTCGGACTTCATCGGCAGCATGTTGTCGGAGGACTTCATGGAGTAGCCGCCGGAATCGAAAGTGATCCCCTTGCCCACCAGCGCCGCCAGCACGGGGGCATTGGCATCCCCGGTCGGGTTGTAGTCGAGCTCCAGCAGCACCGGCTCGCGCTCGCTGCCGCGGCCCACCGACCAGATCCCGATGTGACCGGCCTCCTGCAACGCCTCCCCGGCGGTAATGCGGGCGGTCACCTTGTCACCGGCGAGACTGCGGATGAGCAGCAGGGCGGATTCCGCCAGGCTCATGGGGTAGATCTCCTGCGGGCAGCCGTTGGTCACCTCGCGCACCCAGCGGGTCGCTTTGAGCAAGGCAGCCAGCTCGGCAGCCTCCTGGTCGCTCTGCTCGCCGAAATCGAGCTCGCGAACCCCCTTGGCGGCATAGAAGCCCTGGGCAAAGGCGTAGCGACGCTCCCCGTTCCAGCCCTCACCCACCAGCTTGACGCGCTTGATGCCGCTCGACTCGAGGCGTCTGGCAGCGCGCTGGATGGCGCGCAGCGCCTCCTTCTCCTGGCCGCTGCCCAGATGGAGATGGGCTTCGTCGCCGTTGAAACTGAGCAGGGCACCCTCGCCCCAGTGGGCGGCGGCAGCCTGGGAAGACAACCGTACGTTCATCATGTCAGCCATGTTCTCTTGCTTCCTTTTTATTGGCACTTTCATCAACGAATAGGGAAATCACGGGCACAAAAAAGGCCGCTCCCTCAAGGGTCACGGCCTTCACCATATCATTACTGCACCACGAGATGCTGCACGTGCAATTCACTCATGTGTAATTAAGGGGTCATCAGTGGCGCTCAGACGCCAGATTCAGGGTGTACTTGGGCAGTTCCACCACCAGATCCTCGTCCGCCAGTCTGGCCTGGCAGCTGAGACGGGATTCCGGCTCCAGCCCCCACGCCTTGTCCAGCATGTCGTCTTCCAGCTCGTCGCTCGGCTCGAGGGAGTCGAAGCCTTCCCGCACCACGCAGTGGCAGGTGGTGCAGGCGCAAGACTTCTCGCAGGCGTGCTCGATCTCGATGCCGTTGCGCAGCGCGATGTCCAGAATGGTTTCACCGGTCGCACCTTCGAGGGCCGCGCCGTCCGGACAGAGCTCGGGATGGGGCAGAATAATCAGTTTTGGCATATTACACCTTGTTGACGTTTTGTCCGGTCAGCACCTTGCGGATAGAGGCATCCATCCGGCGGGCTGCAAATTCGCCACTGGCAGCGTCCGCCGCCTCGATGGCCTCTTTGATCTGGTTGGTGGTGCCCGTGCTGCGCATGGTCAGCAGATGGGCGATGGCGGCATCCAGCTCGGCCCGCTCGGAGGGGCTCAATAAAGCCTCGCCATCGGCGGCCAGGGCGGCGTTGAGGCTCTCGACCACCCGGTCGGCCTCGACCTGCTGCTCCGCCAGCATGCGAGCGTCCATGTCCTGCTGGGCATTGGCGATGGAGGCACTCAGCATGTTGAGGATGTCATCCTCACCCAGTCCATAGGAGGGCTTGACCTGGATCTCGGCCTGCACGCCGGAGGATTTTTCCATGGCGCTGACCGACAGCAGACCGTCCGCATCCACCTGGAAGGTGACGCGAATGTGGGCCGCCCCCGCCGCCATGGGCGGAATGCCGGTCAGGGTGAAGCGGGCCAAGGATCGGCAATCGGCCACCAGCTCGCGCTCGCCCTGCACCACGTGGATCGCCATCGCGGTCTGGCCATCCTTGAAGGTGGTGAACTCCTGGGCGCGGGCCACCGGAATGGTGGTATTGCGCGGGATCACCTTCTCGGCGAGGCCGCCCATGGTCTCAAGACCCAGGGAGAGCGGGATGACGTCCAGCAGCAGCATCTCGGCGTCAGGCTTGTTGCCCACCAGGATGTCGGCCTGGATGGCGGCACCGATGGCCACCACCTTGTCCGGATCGATGCTGGTCAAGGGCGGACGCTGGAAGAACTCGCCCACCAGCTCGCGCACCAGCGGCACCCGAGTCGAACCGCCGACCATCACCACTTCCAGCACCTCCTCCTGCTCGAGCCCCGCATCGCGCAGGGCGCGGCGGCAGGCCAGCAAGGTGCGCTTGACCAGCGGCTGGATCAGCTCGTCAAACTGGTTGCGGGTGACAGAGCCCTGCCAGCCGGCAAAGGTGCAGGGAACGGCGTCGGCGTCGGTCAGACCATGCTTGACGGCGGCAGCCACATCCAGCAGCTCGCGCTGCAGACGGGCATCCAGCTCGCCAGTCAAACCGGCTTGTTCTTTCAACCAGTCTGCCAGCAGGTGATCGAAGTCATCACCGCCCAGGGCCGAATCGCCGCCGGTGGCCATCACTTCAAACACCCCGCGATGCAGGCGCAGGATGGAGATATCGAAGGTACCGCCACCCAGGTCGTAGACGGCGATCACCCCTTCCTGGCCGGAATCGAGGCCATAGGCGATGGCGGCGGCGGTCGGTTCGTTGAGCAGGCGCAGCACGTGCAGGCCGGCCAGGCGGGCTGCATCCTTGGTGCCCTGGCGCTGGGCGTCATCGAAATAAGCGGGCACTGTGATGACCACGCCATCGAGATCACCACCGAGGGCGGCAGCGCCACGCTCGGCCAGTTTCTTGAGGATCTCGGCCGAGACCTGAACCGGGTTGACCAGCCCCTGACGGGTCTGCAGTTGCGGCATGCCGTTGTCGGCCGCCACGAATTGATAGGGTTGCTGGCGGGTATCGATGTCGGCCAGCGCCTTGCCCATCATCCGCTTGGCGGAAACGATGGTGTTGTGCGGGTCGAGGGCGGCCTCGCGCTTGGCATCGACGCCGACCCGGATGGTGTCAGCCTGGTAATGCACGACGGAGGGCAGCAGATCACGCCCCTGCTCGTCGCAGAGGGTATCGGCCTGACCGCTGCGCACGGCGGCGACCAGCGAGTTGGTGGTGCCAAGATCGATGCCAACGGCACGTTTGTGCTGATGAGGTGCGGCGCTCTGGCCGGGCTCGGCGATTTGCAGTAATGCCATGGGTAATCAAACTTCCAGCGTTAAAGGATCAAGACTCGAACAGCGAGTCTTCGAATCGTTCCAGCTCCTCGAGGAGCTTGTCGACAAACTTGAGTTTGCGAACACAATCAGCCGCTCGCGGATCCTCGCCGGTGGCGAGAGCCTGGGTCAGCTGCTGCATCAACAACTGGTGATCATGCCTGATCTCCTGGCGAAAATCCTTGATGGCACGCTCAGGGTCAGTCTCCCCTTTCAGGTCGGCCAGCCGCTCGCGCCACTCCAGTTGCTGCATCAGAAACGCGGTATCTTGCAACGTCTGTTGCTCGCCACGAAGTTCGGTGCCACGCAGGGAGAGCAGGTACTCGGCTCGGCGCAGGGGCGCCTTGAGGGTAGTGAAGGCATCGTTGATCTGGGCGGCACGTTGCACCGCAGCCAGCTGCTCCCGCTCGGGGGCGGTGGCAAAACGATCGGGATGAAACTGGGTTTGCAACTGGCGGTAGGTCTCTGCCAGCTGACGGGTATCGAGCTCGAAGCCTTCAACCAGCCCAAACAGCTCGAAATAATTCATGCAGACCTCTTAGACACTGATGCTGCCCCCATGCCGCTCGCGCTCAGGTGGGCGAAGCGGCATGGTTGAACCGGCCGTGGCCGACCAGTTCAACGGACAAGCGATCATGTGTTGCACACATCTCAGACACTGAAGCTTTCGCCGCAACCACACTCGCCCTTGGCGTTGGGGTTGTTGAACTGGAAGCCCTCGTTGAGGCCCTCCTTGACGAAATCCAGTTCGGTGCCATCCAGGTGGATCAGACTCTTGGCATCGACGATGATCCTGACCCCGTCCTGCTCGAATACCTGATCTTCATCTGCCAGCTCATCGACGAACTCGAGCACATAAGCAAGACCCGAGCAGCCGGTGGTCTTGACGCCGAGGCGCAGGCCGATGCCCTTGCCCCGGTTGGTCAGAAACGAGGAAACCCGTGCCGCTGCGGCATCTGTCATGGTAATGGCCATACTGCGCTCCTGACCTTAGAGACCTTTCTTCTGCTTGTAATCGGCGATGGCGGCCTTGATGGCATCCTCGGCCAGAATGGAGCAGTGGATCTTCACCGGTGGCAGCGCCAGCTCTTCGGCGATGTCGGTGTTCTTGATACCGGCCGCTTCATCCAGGGTCTTGCCCTTGACCCACTCGGTCACCAGGGAGCTGGAGGCGATGGCGGAACCACAACCGTAGGTCTTGAACTTGGCATCTTCGATGATGCCGTCGTCGCTGATCTTCAGTTGCAGCTTCATCACGTCACCACAGGCCGGTGCACCGACCATGCCGGTAGCGATGCTGGGATCGTTCTTGTCGAAGCCACCTACGTTACGGGGGTTCTCGTAGTGGTCGATTACTTTTTCACTGTAAGCCATATCTAACTCCTGCTAATTCCGTTGAACACCGATCCCGCGGATCAGTGATGAGCCCATTCGACCGTGTTCAGATCGACGCCGTCCTTGTACATCTCCCACAGGGGAGACATCTCGCGCAGACGACCGATGGAGTCACGGATAAGCTTGATTGCGTAATCAATCTCTTCCTCGGTGGTGAAGCGACCCATGCTGAAACGGATGGAGCTGTGCGCCAGCTCGTCGTTCAGGCCCAGTGCGCGCAGCACGTAGGAGGGCTCCAGGCTGGCCGAGGTACAGGCAGAACCAGAAGAGACCGCCAGATCCTTCAGCGCCATGATGAGGGATTCCCCTTCCACATAGGCGAAGCTGACGTTGAGGTTGCCCGGCACCCGCTGTTCCAGGTCACCGTTGATGTAGACCTCTTCGATATCCTTGATGCCGTCCCACAGGCGCTGACGCAGGGCCATGATGCGCTGACCTTCGCTCACCATCTCTTCCTTGGCGATGCGGAAGGCTTCGCCCATGCCGACGATCTGGTGAGTCGGCAGGGTGCCGGAACGCATGCCGCGCTCGTGACCTCCACCGTGCATCTGGGCTTCCAGGCGCACACGCGGCTTGCGACGCACGTAGAGGGCACCAATGCCTTTGGGGCCGTATACCTTGTGGGCGGACATGGAGAGCAGGTCAACCTTGAGCGCTTCCACGTCGACCGGGATTTTGCCCACGCTCTGTACCGCATCCACGTGCAGCAGAATCTTGCGGGAGCGGCACAGCTCGCCGATGGCGGCGATGTTCTGCACCACGCCGATCTCGTTGTTGACGTGCATGATGCTGACCAGGATGGTGTCATCACGCAGGGCGCCTTCGATCTGTTCCAGGGTGAACAGGCCATTGGGCATCGGCTCGAGGTAGGTTACCTCATAGCCTTCGCGCTCCAGCTGGCGACAGGTATCCAGTACCGCCTTGTGCTCGGTCTTGGAGGTAACGATGTGCTTGCCCTTGCCGGCGTAGAAATGGGCGACGCCCTTGATGGCGAGGTTGTTGGATTCAGTCGCACCGGAGGTGAAGACGATCTCGCGCGGGTCGGCACCGATCAGCTCTGCCACTTGATTACGGGCCAGATCGACCGCCTCTTCGGCTTGCCAGCCAAAGCGGTGGGAACGGGAAGCTGGATTGCCGAACAGGCCATCCATGGTGAGACACTGCATCATTTTTTCTGCGACACGCGGGTCCACCGGACAGGTTGCCGAATAATCAAGGTAAATAGGCAGTTTCATGTTTTTCTCCGTTACAGCCAGGGTCATACATCGACCAGCTGTGGAAAGCACGTTTGTTTATAGTTGGACTTTCAAGCTCACATCGCCGCGTTCTGCCCGATCTACCAGGGACAACACGGTTTTCATTTGTTCATCTTGCTTGCCGGCAATCCGGCGCACATCGGCCTGATCAACCAGCTCGGCCAGGGTGATGTCCCCCAGGAAGCTGGAGATCCGCTCGCTCAGGTCACGCCACAGGGAGTGAGTGAGGCACTGGGTGCCGCCGTGGCAGCCACCCTTGCCGAGGCACTTGGTGGCATCCACCGATTCGTCGACCGCGGTGATCACCTGACCGACCGAGATGGCATTCGGCGCCAGACCGAGGCGATAACCGCCGCCCGGGCCACGCACGCTGCTCACCAGGCCATGCTTGCGCAGGCGGGCAAACAGCTGCTCCAGATAGGACAAGGAGATGCCCTGGCGCTCCGAAATATCAGCCAGGGGCACGGGCCCCTGCTCTGCATGCAACGCCACGTCGAGCATGGCAGTCACAGCGTAACGTCCTTTTGAGGTCAGTCTCATATGCCTTACCGTTTTGCGAACCAATCAATATGGGCATATGGTCACATACCCGACTAAATTAGTCAAGTATATGGTTGAGTAATCCAGTCGGGTTTAATCCTGCGGTCTCGGTTTTTGCACCGAGGTCAAAATGCCGCGCAGGATGTTGAGTTCCACCGCCTCTGGACGAGCCCGGTTGAACAGACGGCGCAGTTTGCTCATCACCTGTCCCGGATGGTCATCGGCGATGAAGCCGGTCTTGAGCAGCGTCTGCTCCAGATGCTGATAGAAGCCTTCCAGCTGCTCGGCGCTGGGATAATCCACCGCCATGTCGGTCTCGCCGACCTGTTCCTGCTGCAGCCAGTGCATTCGCACCTCATAGCAGAGGGTCTGCACCGCCATGGCCAGGTTGAGGGAGCTGTACTCCGGATTGGCCGCAATGGCCACGTGGTAGTGGCACTTTTGCAGCTCGTCGTTGGTCAGGCCGGTGCGTTCACGGCCAAATACCAGCGCCACCGGATGCTGCATCCCCTCGGTTACCAGCTTCTCGCCCGCTTCGCGGGGGTCCAGCATGGGCCAGCTCAGGGTACGAGAACGGGCACTGGTACCGATGACCAGACCACAATCCGCAATGGCTTCATCCAGGGTCGACACGATACGGGCATTGGCCAGCAGATCGCTGGCACCGGCGGCCAGCGCATAGGCGTTGTCATCGGGCTGTGCTTGCGGATCAACCAGTACCATCTGGCTCAAGCCCATGGTCTTCATGGCGCGCGCCGCAGAGCCCATGTTGCCGGTGTGAGAAGTGTTTACCAACACGATACGAATCTGATCCAACATGCCCAGTCAATCTTCAGTCAAAAATGGCGCGCAATTGTAACATAGCCAATCGCTATTTTGGCACCGTAAATGGCGCGCCAATTCACAACAATGACGCCGTTTTGCAGAACAAAGCGGTATGAGACAGGTGCGCTGACTGGCTAGACTTGAAGGATGGGAAGGTGAAAAGTGGAGGCAACATGTGCCCACGCTGGCTTTATGAGAGGTTGCCCGTCTGCTATCTGCTGGTGGCGGTCGGCATCATCCTGCTCAGCCACTCCCCGCTGCTCTGGCTGGCGGGCACCTTGCTGTTTGTCGCCGGCGCCACCGTCTGGATGATGCGATCCAGCTATCGACGTACCGATCTGGTCATCTTCCCGACCAAGCGCTGGTTTCAGCCGGAGTGGCTCTACGAGGCCCAGCCGTTCATCTGGCTGGCGCTGGGTTTGCTGCTCTCGCGCCTTCCCAACGCCGGCGCCCTGCTGGCTCTGCTGCCCTGTCTGTGGGCCTGTCGCTGCCTGTGGGCTCGCAATCACTACCGCCACCATGCCGATGGGCTGGTCTCACAGCTGAGGCGCAACCCCACCCGCCGGCGCAGAGTGCGCCTCTTGCGCTGATCCCGCCTTCGCCCGCTCGATGAAGGTGGCGAGATCCAGCAAGGGATAACGCACCAGGCTTGGCAAACCGTCCAGATCCAGGCTGTCCATCAGGTTTTTCACCTCCAGACCCAACTCGGTGTTCCCTTCAATCTTCAGCTTGCGCTGGAAAAAGAGAGAGTCGGGATCTTCCTTGCGCCCGGCAATCAGAATGAGGTCGTTGGTGGTGCCGCTGAAACAGACATCGGCCTGCTCGCAGTGGCGAGCCACCACCAGCTTGCCATCCTGCTCGCTGATGAACCAGCAGAGCTCCAGATCCGAGACTTCGACCTTGAGCCACTTGCCCGCCAGAAATTCAAAGTCACCATCTGCGATGGCCTCTTTGAACACGCTGGCCAGCAGGCGCTCCATCAGGTTCTGCTGCAAGGAAAATGGCACCAGTTTGAGAGGATGGCGCAGAATGCGGGGAGCCTGTTCGACCAGGCGACGTTGCAGTTGTTGAAACACGATAAACTCCCAGTTTTTTGCGCATTCAAGCACAGGGCCGCAGCCATGATCCTGTTGGAAATCAAACTTGTGCCCACTTACCTCAAGAAGGGTAAAGCCACACAAAGCTGCCTCAGGTCAAAAAGTGGAAGGACGCCGGTGAATACAATCGGGCCACTTTTGCATTTTTTGCCCTCTCGGAGCGTACCCGATGGAATTACTCTGTCCGGCAGGCAGTTTGCCGGCACTGAAAACAGCCGTGGATAACGGGGCCGATGCGGTCTATATCGGCTTCAAGGATGACACCAACGCCCGCCATTTCGCCGGGCTCAACTTCACCGACAGCAAGCTGGAGAAAGCGGTCGACTATGTGCACCAGCATGGCCGCAAACTGCACATCGCCATCAACACCTTCGCCCACCCGGGCTCCGATGCACGTTGGCAGCAAGCGGTGGACAAGGGCGCCGCACTGGGTGCCGATGCCCTGATCATCGCCGACCTCGCCGTGCTCGACTATGCCAGCCGCCGCTACCCGGATCTGGAGCTGCACGTCTCGGTGCAGGCCAGTGCCACCAACGCCGCCGCCATCCGCTTCTACCAGCAACACTTCAACGTCGGTCGGGTGGTGTTGCCCCGCGTCCTCTCCATGCACCAGGTGAGGCAGCTGGCCCGCGAGACCGACGTCGGTCTCGAGGTGTTCGCCTTCGGCAGCCTCTGCATCATGGCGGAGGGGCGCTGCTACCTCTCCTCCTACATGACCGGCGAGAGCCCCAATACCGTCGGCGCCTGCTCACCGGCCAAGTTCGTGCGCTGGGAGGAGACACCGAGCGGCCTCGAATCTCGCCTCAACGAGGTGCTGATCGACCGTTACGGCCCGGGGGAAAACGCCGGCTACCCGACCCTGTGCAAGGGCCGCTTCGAGGTGGATGGCCAGACCTACCACGCGCTGGAGGAGCCCACCAGCCTCAACACCCTCGGCCTGTTGCCCGAGCTGTTCCAGACCGGTATCCAGTCGGTCAAGATCGAGGGGCGCCAACGCAGCCCCGCCTACGTGGAGCAGGTCACCCGGGTCTGGCGCGCCGCCATCGACGCCTATCAGGCCAATCCGGAAGCCTATCAGGTCAAGGCCGAGTGGGATGCCCAGCTCGCCCGCGTCTCCGAGGGGAGTCAGACCACCCTCGGTGCCTACCATCGCCAGTGGCAATAAGGAGCCCTGTTCATGAAATTCTCTCTCGGCCCCCTGCTCTTCTACTGGCCCAAGGCCGACACCCAGGGCTTCTATCAGGCGGCGGCCGCCAGCCAGGCCGACATCGTCTATCTGGGGGAAACCGTCTGCAGCAAGCGCCGCGAACTGAAAGTGGATGACTGGATTGCCCTCGCCCGTCAGGTAGCCGGCTCGGGCAAGCAGGCGGTGCTCTCCACGCTGGCGCTCATCTCCGCCCCCTCCGAGCTCAAGGAGGTCAAGCGGCTGGTCGACAACGGCGAGCTGATGATCGAGGCCAACGATCTGGGGGCAGTCCAGCTCGCCAGCGAAGCCGGGCTGCCGTTCGTCTGCGGCCCCGCCATCAACGCCTACAACGCCGACGTGCTGCGCATGCTGCTCAAACAGGGGATGCAGCGCTGGGTGATGCCGGTGGAGCTCTCCCGCGACTGGCTGGTGCAGCTCAATCAGGATCTGGGCACTGCCCGCCAGCAGTTCGAGGTGGAGGTGTTCGCCTACGGCCACCTGCCACTCGCCTACTCGGCGCGCTGCTTTACCGCCCGCTCCCTCGACCGGCCCAAGGACAATTGCGAACTGGCCTGCATCGACTACCCCACCGGCCGGCTCGCCAGCAGCCGCGAGGGGCAGAAGGTGTTCAACCTCAACGGCATCCAGACCCAGTCCGGTTACTGCTACAACCTGGGCAACGATCTGGCCGGGATGGAGGGGCTGGTAGATGTGGTGCGCCTCTCCCCCGAGGGGCTGGACACCCTGACGATGCTGGACCGCTTCAAGGCCAATGAACAAGGGCAGGCTCCCCTGCCCCTGCAGCAGGAGCGCGACTGCAACGGCTACTGGCGCCAGATCCCCGGCATGATGCTGGCCCAATGAGCCGGCGGTGTGCCATCTGACGGGGGTGACTCATATCGCCACGTCTGACACCCGGACAGCAAAAAGGCCTCGCAGTGAGGCCTTTTCTACATCATTCAAACCGGCAACAGGGCAAGCTCAGGATGCCTGCTTGCTGCTCTTGCCCTGGGCACTCTGGGCACCGGGCGGCAGGGGTTTGCGCGCCATCAGCTCCAGTTCGAGCAGGGCATATCTGTGCTCGATGAAGTCATACACGTTGTTGGCGAGCGCCAGCTTGAAGTAGCTGATGGCTTCCTTGCGGTTGCCCTTGGCCAGTTCAAACTTGCCGAGGTAGAAGTAGGTTTCGCACAGGCGCTCGGCGAGCTCCCGGTTGTCCTTCACCCCTTTCACCACATTGCCCATCAACTGGGTGGCATTGAGTTCGCCGGTATAGAGGCGCACCAGATCCCAGTTCCAGGCATCGTCATCGTACTTGTTGAGCCGCTCGCGCATCCGGCTCATGGCGGCCGGTGCATTGAGCTTCTGTTCGGCCAGATAGAGCCAGATCACCCGGTAGGGATCTTCCGGCTGCGCCTCGTAGAAGCGCTTCATATCGGCCGCGGCCAGCTCGGGACGATTGCCGTAATAGAGCGCAATGCCACGGTTCAGGTAGGCATAGTCATAATCGGGAGCCAGCTCGAGGGCGGAATCAAATGCCTCGTAGGCCTCGTCATAATTCTGCTGCTGCACCAGATAGACGCCGATGAAGTTGTAGGCTTCGGCAAAATCCGGCTTCTCCCGCAAGGCGCGGTTGAAATCCAGCCGCGCCAGAGAGCGCAAGCCTACCCGGTCAAACACGACAGCACGCTCATAAAACAGTTCAGCCCGTTGCTCAGTGGTCAATTCCATCTCGCTGAGCATCTGCCCGAGTCGCGCCAACGCCAACTCGCTCTGGTAAGAGACCTGCAGGGGGGTCGCCAATACCAGTGAAGCGGGTTGCGGCTTGGGAACTTGAGGCGCTTCAACCTGACTGCTACTGCTGCAACCCCACATGGGGAGCAGCAACAGGATACCAAGGAGGTATCCAATCCCTTTCCTGACGTTCAATGAACACTCCGACGCTTACGCTTGACCCGGCATATGGTAAAGGTCAGCCGACACTTTGTCATGTGGCTGAGCCTATCTCCCTCAAATAAATCAGGATTCGACAGGGTATCCGGCATCACACCAGCCCCGAAAGCCACCATCGACGCTGACCACCCGGCCATAGCCCATCTTCTGCAGGTTCTCCGCCACCAGAATGGAGCGAAATCCCCCACCACAATAGAGGTAGAGCTCGGTGTCGGGATCCGGGTAACGGGTCTCGATGTCCCGCTCGATCACCCCGCGACCGAGGTAGGTCGCCCCCGGCAGATGGCCCCTGGCCCACTCGCTCTCTTCCCGCACGTCGACCAGGTGAAAGGTGCGCCCCTCATCCTGCCAGCGTTTGATCTGGTGCACGTCGGTCTCCCGCACATGGGGACGAATGGCCTCTACCAGTGCCAGAAAACGGGGATTGTGTTGCATGGCTTGCTCCTTGCCTGTTGGCCAACAGCCGTGGGTGAAACCGTCATAATGACTCACCCGGACGATAAGAGAAAGGGCGCCTCGCGGCGCCCTTGTCATTTACGGCAGGATCTCTTGCTGATCCGCGCCCTCTTTTTCCACCTGGGTCGGCAGCATGTGCTCCCGCTTGACCCCGAAGAACATGGCGAACGAGCTCGCCACATAGATGGAGGAGTAGGTACCGAAGGCGACACCGATCACCATGGCCACCGAGAAACCGTGGATCAGCGGACCGCCCTTGAGCAGCAGTGCCAGCACCACCACGAAGGTCAACCCCGAGGTGATGATGGTCCGGCTCAGGGTCTCGGTCATGGAGAGATCCAGGATGTACTCGGTATCCCCCTTGCGCACCTTGCGAAAGTTCTCCCGCAACCGGTCGAACACCACGATGGTGTCGTTCAGGGAGTAACCCACCAGGGTCATCAAGGCCGCCAGCACGGTCAGGTCGAACTCGTACTGGAAGTAGGCAAAGACGCCGAGGGTGATCACCACGTCGTGCACCAGGGAGAGAATGCCCCCCATGGCCAGACGCCATTCGAAGCGCACCGCCACGTAGATCAGGATACAGAGGATGGAGGCCAGCATGGCCAGCGCACCGTCGGTCGCCAGCTCGTCGCCCACGGAGGGGCCGACGAACTCGACGCGCTTGAGCACGGCCGCAGGATCGATCAGCTTGGCCGCCGCCAGCACCTCGTTACCCTGCTGCTCCACCTTGACCCCCTCTTTCGGGGTCAGGCGGAACAGGACGTCACGGCTGGAGCCGAAGTGTTGCAGGGTCGCCCCTTCAATCTTCTGCTCGTCCAGCACCTGATGCACCTTGTCCAGGCTCACCGACTGCTGGAAGCCCACCTCGATGGTGGTACCACCGGTGAAGTCCAGCCCCCAGTTCAGGCCCCGATCGAACAGGAAGAACAGGGAGATCACCATCAGCAGGGTAGAGAAGACCACACCCGGCTTGGCATAGCGCATGAAGGGAATGGGCTTTTCAAAATGTAGAATCTGAAACATGTCTCTTCCTTAGATCGGCAGCTTGTCGAGGCGCCGTCCACCCCAGGCCAGGTTGATGATGGCGCGGGAGACCGTGATGGCGGTAAACATGGAAGCACTCAGACCAATCCCCAGCGTCAGGGCGAAGCCCTTGATGGCGCCGGTACCGATACCGAACAGGATCACACAGGTGATGAGCGAGGTGACGTTGGAGTCGGCGATGGTCGAGAATGCCCGATCAAAGCCCAGATGGATGGCCTGCTGCACCCCACGACCGTTGCGGATCTCTTCACGAATACGCTCGTAGATCAGCACGTTGGCATCCACCGCCATACCCAGCGTCAAGACGATACCGGCAATGCCCGGCAGGGTCATGGTGGCCCCCGGGATCATCGACATGATACCGACGATCAGCACCAGGTTCATGGTGAGGGCGATGTTGGCCACCCAGCCGAACGCACGGTAGTAGATCCCCATGAACAGCACGATCACCAGCATGGCCCAGCCGATGGCTTCCATACCGCTGTCGATGTTCTGCTGACCCAGGCTCGGGCCTATGGTGCGCTCTTCCACGATCTGGATCGGGGCGATCAGCGCGCCGGCACGCAGCAGCAGCGCCAGGTTGTGGGCTTCGTTGGCGTTGTCGATGCCGGTGATGCGGAACTGGCTGCCAAGACGCGACTGGATGGTGGCGACGTTGATCACCTCCTCCTGCTTGCGGAACTTGCGCTTACCGTCCGGACCAGGCTGACCGACCGGCTTGTATTCGATGAACACGGTAGCCATGCCCTTACCAACGTTGTCCTTGGTAAAGTTGGCCATCTTGTTGCCACCCTGGCCATCAAGCTTGATGTTGACCTGGGGACGGCTGTATTCGTCGAAACCGGACTGGGCACCCACGATGTGGTCACCGGTCAGGATGATGCGCTTTTGCAGCACCACCGGACGTCCGTTGCGATCGTTGTAGACCTTGGAGCTCGGCGGCACCCGGCCGTCGGCCGCGGCCTGGATGTCGGCGGTCTCATCGACCATGTGGAATTCCAGGGTCGCGGTCGCGCCCAGGATCTCCTTGGCACGGGCGGTGTCCTGAATACCGGGCAGTTCCACCACGATGCGCTCGGCACCCTGCTGTTGTACCAGCGGCTCGGCCACGCCCAGCTCGTTCACCCGGTTGCGGATGATGGTGATGTTCTGCTCGAGGGCGTACTTCTTCACTTCCTTGATCTTGGCTTCACTCAAACCGGCCAGCAGGACGAACTCATCCCCCTTCTGCTCGGTGGTGAAGGTGAGATCCGGGTTCTGACGACGCAGGTGAGAGATGGCCTTGGCCTGGTCGGCCTCGTCACGGAACAGCACCTGTACCTGATCACCTGCCCGGCGCACGCCGGAATAACGGATCTTCTGGGTACGCAGCTCGGAGCGGAAATCCTGCACCATCTGCTCTTGCTGCTTGGTCAGCGCCTCGGCCATGTCCACTTCCATCAGGAAGTGCACACCGCCGCGCAGGTCCAGACCCAGCTTGAGCGGGTTGGCACCGATGGCTTCAAGCCAGGCAGGCGTGGAAGGGGCCAGGTTGAGAGCGGTAATGAAGTTGTCGCCCAGCTTGTTGGCGACGATGTCGCGCGCCTTGAGCTGCTCTTCAGTATTTTTGAAACGAACCAGGATGAAGCCGTGCTCGAACGCCGCATGCTTGACCGGGATCTGAGCCGCATCGAGCGTCTCCTTCACCAGGTCAAGGGTGTCCAGCTTGACTTCGGCCCCCCGGCTGGCAGAGATCTGCAAGGCCGGGTCTTCGCCGTAAAGATTGGGGGCTGCATATAGAAAACCGATGGCGATCACCACGACCACCATCAGGTATTTCCACAGCGGATAGCGATTTAACACGCTGTGCTCCTCGGGAGATTAGAGGGACTGGATAGAACCCTTGGGCAGAACGGCAGAGACGAAGTCACGTTTGATGGTGACCTGGGTCTGATCGTTTAGGGCCAGCACGAGGTATTCGCTGTCGGCGGATACTTTGGCGATCTTGCCAACCAGGCCACCGGAAGTGAGGACTTCGTCACCCTTGGAGAGGGAGCTCATCAGGTTGCGGTGATCTTTGGCGCGCTTGGCCTGGGGGCGATAGATCATGAAGTAGAAGATGAGGCCGAATACGGCCAGCATGATGATCATTTCCATGCCACCACCCTGTGCACCCGGAACTGCGCCTTCTGCATACGCCTTGGAGATAATGCTCATTTAACAACCTCTTATTGATGTAGATTTGAAAACTAGCTTATATATCGTTGTTATTTCACGTCATTTTCAGCTAACGGAGGCACGGGCTTCCCTTGCCGACGGTAAAACTCAGTTACAAAGTCGTCTAATTTACCCTGCTCGATCGCGTCCCGCAAACCCTGCATCACACGCTGGTAATAACGCAGGTTGTGAATGGTGTTCAGACGGGCACCGAGGATCTCGTTGCACTTGTCCAGATGGTACAAATAACTGCGGGTGTAGTTCTTGCAGGTGTAGCAATCGCAGTCGGCATCCAGGGTGCTGGTGTCCTCGCGATACTTGGCGTTGCGGATCTTGACCACCCCGTCGGTGGTGAACAGGTGGCCGTTGCGGGCGTTGCGGGTCGGCATCACGCAGTCGAACATGTCGATACCGCGGCGCACCCCTTCCACCAGATCTTCCGGCTTGCCCACGCCCATCAGGTAGCGCGGCTTGTCGGCCGGGATTTTCGGGCAGACGTGCTCGAGGATGCGATGCATGTCCTCTTTCGGCTCACCCACCGCCAGACCACCGACCGCGTAGCCGTCGAAGCCGATCTCCAAGAGGCCTTCCAGCGACACATCCCGCAGATCTTCGTACACGGAACCCTGGATGATGCCGAACAGGGCGTTCTTGTTGCCGAGCGCATCGAACTTGTCGCGCGAACGCTTGCCCCAGCGCAGGGACATCTCCATGGACTTGCGCGCCTCTTCGTAAGTGGCCGGGTACGGCGTGCACTCATCGAAGATCATCACGATGTCGGAACCCAGATCGTACTGGATCTCCATGGATTTCTCGGGGTCGAGGAAGATCTTCTCGCCGTTGATGGGGTGACGGAAGTGCACGCCCGCCTCGGTGATCTTGCGGATGTGCCCCAGGCTGAACACCTGGAAACCGCCGGAGTCGGTCAGGATCGGGCCCTGCCAGTTCATGAAGTCATGCAGATCGCCGTGGGCGCGCATCACTTCCTGCCCCGGCCGCAGCCAGAGGTGGAAGGTGTTGCCGAGCAGGATCTGGGCACCGGTCTCACGCACCTCTTCCGGGGTCATCCCCTTGACGGTGCCGTAGGTGCCGACCGGCATGAAGGCCGGGGTCTGCACGGTGCCGCGCTCGAATACCAGCTGGCCGCGACGGGCACGGCCGTCAGTGGTTTTCAGTTCAAATTTCATTGCTACCTCGTTGCGTCAGAGA
Source organism: Aeromonas sp. CD (assembly GCF_033349375.1). NCBI lineage: Bacteria > Pseudomonadati > Pseudomonadota > Gammaproteobacteria > Aeromonadales > Aeromonadaceae > Aeromonas > Aeromonas sp. CD. The sequence continues at coordinate 1,864,879 of NZ_CP137631.1, read as the reverse complement.
AACAGTCTGACAGTAGGGGGCCCGAGGACCCGGTATAAAGGGCGCGGCTTATGCCTGCGCCCGGCGACGGGTGACGAACATGGCGTCCCCGTAGCTGAAGAAACGGTACTGCTCGGCCACGGCCGCCTGGTAGGCCGCCATCACGTTGTCGTAGCCGGCAAAGGCACTGACCAGCATGATCAGGGTCGACTCCGGCAGATGGAAGTTGGTGACCATGGCATCGACCACCTGGAACTGGTAACCAGGGAAGATGAAGATGTCGGTGTCGCTGAAGAACGGCGCCAGCGGCTTGCCCTGAGCCAGGGTTACCTTGGCCGCGCTCTCGAGCGATCGCACCGAGGTGGTTCCCACCGCAATCACCCGGCCACCGCGGGCGCGAGTTGCGGCGATGGCATCCACCACCTCCTGCGGCACCTCGGCATACTCCGAGTGCATGTGGTGATCTTCAATCTTGTCCACCCGCACCGGCTGGAAGGTGCCCGCCCCCACGTGCAGGGTGACGAAAGCCGTTTCCACCCCCTTGGCACGAATTTTCTCGAGCAGGGGCTCGTCGAAGTGCAGGCCGGCAGTCGGCGCCGCCACGGCACCCGGCTTCTGGTTGTAGACGGTCTGGTAGCGCTCCTTGTCGGCATCCTCGTCGGGACGGTCGATGTAAGGGGGCAGCGGCATGTGGCCGATGGCTTCCAGGATCTCCAGCACAGGGCGGGGGTCGAGGAAATGGATCTCGAACAGGGCATCGTGACGGGCGCGCATCTCGGCTTCGACTTTCTCGCCGTCGGCCCCGCCATCCAGAATGAGCCGGGTACCGGGCTTGGGCGATTTGGAAGAGCGCACATGGGCCAGCACGCTGTGCTCGTCCAGCATCCGCTCCACCAGCACCTCCAGCTTGCCGCCGCTGGCCTTCTGGCCAAACATGCGCGCCGGAATGACACGGGTGTTGTTGAATACCAGCAGATCGCCGGGGTTGAGCTGGTCCAGCACATCCACAAATTGACCGTGGCGCAGTGCGCCAGTTTGACCATCGAGCTGCAACAGACGACTGGCGGTACGTTCCGTCATGGGATAGCGGGCAATCAGCTCGTCTGGCAGATCAAAATGAAAATCGGATACTTGCATCTTTCACCTCGGGGGGAATCGGCGGCTAGTCTAGTTATCCCCTTCTTCCAAGGCAACCCAAAAGACCAAAAACCCAAGGGAGACAAGGGATAGCGAGCAATTATGTGAAGCAGAGCCAGTTAAAAAACCTTTAAGGTTTTGTATTGACCCTGATCATGTTTTGCCGAGGGGGGCTGGGCTAGGGTGAAAGCAGATACACAAGGAGGCCCACCATGATGACCCTATCCGAGATCATGACTGAACACCCCTTCACCCTGGGTCCGGAAAACAGCGTCAAACAGGCGATGGATCTGATGCAGCAGGAGCGGATCCGCCACATCCCCATCGTTGACGAGCAGCATCATCTGCTGGGCCTGGTCACCCTCTCCGACATCCTGGCCACCCGCGAGTCCAAACTCCTGCTGATCAATCCAGAGCGGGAGGCGGAGTTCACCGACAGCGTGCAGCTCGACGAGATCATGACCCGCCAGGTGGCGAGCGTGGATCCCCATGCCGGCATCAAGGAGGCGGCGCTCTACCTGCAACGACACAGATACGGCTGCCTGCCGGTACTCAAAGGACGCAAGTTGATCGGCATCGTTACCGAGTCGGACTTCATTGCCGTCGCCATCAACCTGCTGGAACTGATGGAGGAGCAGGAGCCGCCTGGCGACTTTTGATCTCAATTTCATGTAATAAAATTACAACAAAAGCGTTTTCAGCGTACTTGATCGGCAATAAAGCTGAAACCCTTTCATTTTGATTGAAAAATTACACCACAACCTTGCTTTGTGATCTGCATCACACTATCATGACCGTCATGCAATAGTTGCCGAGCGGAAGACGAGGGATTGTGCACCCGTCCTCTTCCTCTCATATGTCTGCAAGTTTGCACACCCCGTAGTTAGTCTTTGCTGTAAAGCTTTTGTTTATATAGCCATTCCTTGTTTGATGACCCGGCCTTGTCCTTGCGACGACGCCGGGATTTTTTTATCTGCACGTTTCCCCTCCCCTCGCCCCCATGCGTGCCGGCGCCTGTGAGTCGCAAGACGGCAGACCCCACCTCTCTGCGGTTGGCAGACTGCCACCCGCCCCCTTGAAAAGCCGAAGCCGCGCACAGATGTTGAATCTCGACAAGGAGTTATCCCGGCATGCCGGCGATATTCATGTTAGGTACAGCAGCCATGGTTTATCTAATAAGTAGATTTAAGTGATTCAAAATTGCGGCTTTGATCGATTAGGAAAAGTCCCTATGATGAATCCATCGAAAGTTAAACGCCTCGTCCGGCACGACTCTTCAAATCCAGACGGGCATATGTACATCACCAAGGAGCAAATACATGTCTACCTACATCAACACTGAAATCAAGCCGTTCAACGCCACCGCCTACCACAATGGCAAATTCGTTCAGGTGTCTGACGCTGACCTGAAAGGCAAGTGGTCCGTGGTGTTCTTCTACCCGGCTGACTTCACCTTCGTCTGCCCGACCGAGCTGGGTGACCTGGCCGACAACTACGCCGAATTCCAGAAGCTGGGCGTCGAGATCTACTCCGTCTCCACCGACACCCACTTCACCCACAAGGCCTGGCACGACACTTCTGACACCATCCAGAAGATCCAGTACCCGATGATCGGCGACCCGACCGGCACCATCACCCGCAACTTCGGCGTGATGATCGAAGAAGCCGGTCTGGCTGACCGCGGTACCTTCGTCATCGACCCGCAAGGCATCATCCAGATCGTTGAAATCAACGCCGGCGGCATCGGCCGTGACGCCCTGGAGCTGCTGCGCAAGGTCAAGGCTGCCCAGTACGTTGCCGCTCACCCGGGTGAAGTGTGCCCGGCCAAGTGGAAAGAAGGCGACGCCACCCTGGCCCCGTCCCTGGATCTGGTAGGCAAAATCTAAGCCTCCCCGCTCTGAAGACCGGCCCGTTCAAGGGCCGGTCTGCTTTCTGGCCTGACAAAACGCCGACCCGCAATCACAAGAAGGAATTCGAAGATGTTGGATACCAACCTCAAACAACAGCTGAACACCTATCTGCAGTACATCGTCAATCCCATCGAGATCAGCGTGTCCGGCAACGACAGCGACAAATCCGCAGAACTGCTGGCATTGGCCACAGAGATCAGCGAGATGTCACCCAAGATTGCCATGACAGATGGCACTGCCGCCCGCAAGCCTTCCATGAGCGTTGCGCCGAAGGGCCAGGCCCCGCGCGTTCATTTTGCCGGCATCCCCATGGGTCATGAATTTACCTCCCTGGTCCTTGCCCTGCTGCAAAGCGGCGGTCACCCCTCCAAGGCCGATGCGGCCGTGCAGGAGCAGATCCGCAACCTCAAGGGCGAGTTCCACTTCGAGACTTATATTTCGCTCTCCTGCCACAACTGCCCGGACGTGGTGCAGGCCCTCAACCTGATGGCGACCCTGAACCCCGGCATCACCCACACCATGATCGACGGTGCCCTGTTCCAGGACGAGGTCAACGAGCGTCAGATCATGGCGGTACCGAATGTCTACCTGAACGGTCAGCCGTTCAGCCAGGGCCGCATTTCGCTGGAAGAGATCGTCGCCAAGCTCGACACCGGCGCCGCCGAACGCAAGGCTGAGGAGCTCAACGAAAAAGCGCCTTACGACGTACTGGTCGTCGGTGGTGGCCCGGCTGGCGCCGCCGCCGCCATCTATGCCGCTCGCAAAGGCATTCGCACCGCCATCGTCGCCGAGCGTTTCGGTGGCCAGGTGATGGACACCGTCGGCATCGAGAACTTCATCTCCGTGCCCTACACCGAAGGCCCCAAACTGGCCGCAAGCCTGGAGCAGCACGTCAAGCAGTACGGCGTGGAAGTGATCACCGAGCAGCGCGCCGCCGCCATCAGCAAGGATGGCTACGTCAACGTGGATCTCGCCTCTGGCGCCACCTTGAAGAGCCGCGCCGTGATCCTGGCGACCGGTGCCCGCTGGCGTGACCTGAACGTGCCGGGCGAGCTCGAGTACCGCACCAAGGGCGTGGCCTACTGCCCGCACTGTGACGGCCCCTTCTTCAAGGGCAAGCGAGTCGCGGTGATCGGAGGCGGCAACTCCGGCATCGAGGCGGCCATCGATCTGGCTGGCATCGTCGAGCACGTCACCGTGGTGGAGTTCGCCGATACTCTGCGTGCCGACGAGGTGCTGCAGAAGAAGGCCCGCTCCATGGGCAACATCGACATCATCATGAGCGCCCGCACCACCGAAGTGATCGGTGATGGCAGCAAGGTGGTGGGCATGGATTACGAAGATCGCACCACCGGCGAGATCAAGCATCTGGCGGTGGCCGGCATCTTCGTCCAGATCGGTCTGGTGCCGAACACCGAGTTCCTCAAGGGGAGCGACGTGGCCCTGACCCGCTTTGGCGAGATCGAGATCGACACCAAGGGCGCCACCTCCCTGCCCGGCGTCTACGCCGCAGGGGACGCCACCACGGTGCCGTTCAAGCAGATCATCATCTCCATGGGGGCAGGGGCGACCGCCGCACTGGGGGCGTTTGATTACCTCATTCGCAATCCGGCGCCGGAAGCGACCAAAGCTGACGCCGTCACCGCCTGATAGCGACCAGATGGACAAAAAGCCGACTCAGTGAGTCGGCTTTTTTTGTTGCTACGCACCCGCTACTCAGCCTTCTTTTGACTGCTGACCCTCATCCGATCCGGGGGTAGCATAGCTGGCGGGTACCGCCTCCCCAGCCAGATCCGTTCTCGGCTCCAGCTCCGCCGTCATCGGGGTATTGGGCGGCACCGGGATGAACACCTGATGATCGGCCAGCGGAATGGGGGCCCGCTGCCGCTTGCGCCAGCCGAGATACCCCGCCAGCAGCAGGCCACAGAGGGCGAAGTAGACGAACAGCCCCTCTGACCCGAACTGCGCCATGACAAAAGGCGCCAGCAGCGGCCCGGTCATGGCGCCCAGGCTGTAGGCGAGCAGCAACCCCTGATTGGCCCCCAGCACCTGATCCGGGCGCAGCTCGTCGCAGGCGTGGCTGAGGCTCAAGGGGTAGATGGAGAACGCCATGCCGCCCAGCAGGAACACCAGGCCCCCCATCAGCGGTTCGCGCCAGCCGGCGGGCAGCAGCACCATCAACAGGGCCAGCAGCGCCAGCACGGCGCCGAGCAGCAGGATCACCAGCCGCCTGTCGTAGCGATCGGAGAGGCGACCGATGGGGTACTGCAGGCACATGCCCCCCAGGATCACCAATGCCATCATGTCCGCCACCTTGGAGAGCGACGAACCGCTGTCGGTAAAATAGAGCGGCAGCAGGCCGTAGATGGCCCCGAGGATGAGGCCAGAGGTAAAGCTGCTGCCCATCCCCGCCGGGGTGAGGCGCACCAGCTCCAGCACGCCGACCGGCTGGGGTGCCACCATGGCCGGGGTCGCTACCCGGGAAACCGCCAGCGGGATCACCGACAGGGTCGCCGCCATGGCGCACAGGGCAAACGGGGTCAGCACCATGGGATCCACCCACTTGAGCAGCAGTTGCCCCATAGCCAGAGAGCCGTAGAGCAGGATCATGTAGAGGGACATCAACCGGCCCCGGTTGGCCGGCGTGCTGGAGACCAGCATCCAGGACTCCAGCACCACGAACAGGCCGCCGGTGGCAAAGCCCCCCACCAGCCGCAGCGCCGCCCAGCTCAGCGGCTCCACCACCATGCCGTGCAGCAGAAACAGAAAGCAGAGCAGGGAGGCATAGGCCGCATAAGCCCGGATGTGACCCACCCGGATGATGAGGCGGGCGTTGACAAAGGCCCCCAGCACCAGACCGCCGAAGTAGGCTGCCGATACCAGGCCGATGGCCTGGGCCGATACCTGCTCGGCAGACAGGCGCACCGTCAGCAGGGTGTTGAACATGCCGTGGCCCAGAATGAAGATCACCAGACTGGTCAGGGGTGAGAGGAACCTTGCGAGTGTCATGGGGTCTCCCTGATTGGCTCAATCGTGAGCAAAACAACCATGGTAGCGTCTGCTTCCTGCCCGCTTCAACCTCTCGGGATCAGTCAACTCATGACACGCAGGGCCCGCGCCGGACAACTAGAATGGGAATAAAGTCCACTCACCCCAGCCCCAGCAAACAGGAACGCCTTCATGTCTGCGAGCCTATCCAAATACCCGATTGCCCCCGAGTTCGAGATCCCGGACTCCCTGCGTCTCTCCTGGCAGAAGACCGTCAACCTGATGGCTGAGCTGTTTCACGTGCCGGCCGGGCTCATCATGCGGGTACACCCTCGCGAGATAGAAGTGTTCATCACCAGCCAGACGCCAGACAACTGCTATCCGGCCGGGGCCCGCGAACACCTCGACTCCGGCCTTTATTGCGAACGGGTCATGGATACCCGCCAGGAGCTCCTGGTGCCCAATGCCCTCAAGAATCCCGAATGGCAGCACAATCCGGACATCAAAGTCGGCATGATCTCCTATTGCGGTCTGCCGCTCTGCTGGCCCGATGGCAGACTCTTCGGCACCATCTGCGTGCTGAGCCGGGAGGAGAACGACTACGGCGGCCTCTACCGGCAATTACTCTTGCAGTTTCGTGATTCGGTGCAGCAGGGCATGCACACCCTCTACGACAATATTCGTCTGCAGGAGACGCAAGAAGAGCTCGAGCAGCACAAGTTGCAGTTGACCCACACCCTCGACAGTCTGAAAAAAACCCAGGAGGAGCTCATCCACACCGAAACCCTGGCGGCACTGGGAGCCATGGTGGCCGGCATCTCCCATGAACTGAACACCCCCATCGGCAACGCCCTGATCGCCACCACGGCCATGCAGGAGCAAACCCGGCAGCTGGCCGCCCAGTTGGGGGCTCAGACTATCCGTCGCACCACGCTGGAGGAGTTTGTGCACGCCAGCCAGGAGATGAGCGAGCTGGCCCTGCAGGCCATCACCCAGTCGGCCAAGCTGATCAGCAGCTTCAAGCAGGTGGCCATAGAGCAGACCTCGGAGAGCCGGCGCAGCTTCGATCTCAGGCGTCTCATCGACGACAACCTGGCCAACCTCAAAGCCGGCTCCGGGTTTGATCAAGTCGTGCTGCACAATCTCATCGACGAGGAGCTGCTCTGCGACAGCTACCCGGGACCCCTTGGCCAGGTGCTGCTCAACCTGATCCACAACGCCCTCCTCCATGGCATCGGGGATCGCCAGGATGGACGCATCGAGATCCGGGCCCATCAGGACCAACAATCCGTCCACCTGGAGGTGCTGGACAACGGTCGCGGCATGGCGCCCAACGTACTAGCCCACATCTTCGATCCCTTCTTTACCACTACCCTGGGCAAGGGGGGCTCCGGGCTGGGGCTCTCCATCTGCCGCCGCATCGCCACCTCGGTGCTGGGTGGCGGCCTGACGGCTCGCTCGGCGCCGGGCAAAGGCAGCTGCTTTACCCTCTCCTTTCCCCGTAACGCCCCTGGCCGCGTCTGAGGGGTAGGCTACAGCCCCCTCTCGCAGGGCGAACCGAGTTGCGATGCCGGCCAACACAAGGGCGGCGGTGAGGTCTATCCTTGCTGATGTCCACCAACGAGGTAATCAAGATGAAACCAGCCCTGTTTCTGTTAACCCTGCTCTTCACCGGCAGCGCCCTCGCCTTTCACTGCCCCGCCGACATGAAGAAGATCGATGATGCCCTCGCCGCCAAACCCGCCCTCAGCGCCGACAAGCTGGCCGAGGTGAAGAAGTTGCGAGCCGAGGGGGAAGTCCTGCACAAGGCGGGCAAGCATCAGGAGTCCGTCGATACCCTGGCCAAGGCGATGGCCATGCTGGGGTTGAACAAGAGTTAGCGCAGGAACCACAGCCCACCGCTGCGAACAGGATCAGCCATGCCCTTGCGGGCCCTCGCCATCGGTGGCAAGGGCCCGCTGTTTATCTGGGCCCCTGCTACACCCGGCCGCTGTAGAGCAGGGTGTCGTAGTTGAAGGCAATCACGCCATCGACCGCATGGCGGGCAAATTCCCGCGCGATCAGCGCCGTCAGCTCGGCATGGGCTTGCGAACCGGCCACCGGGGCATAGGAAGAGGAGTTGAGCCGCCCCAGCACCCCGTCGAGATCGAACAGCTGGCGGTTGGCGAAACGATCGAGCCGGTACTCCCCCTCGAAGAAGGCCTGAAAATCCCCTTCACCCAGATTGCGATGATTGACCTCTTCGTAATCGCCCGAATAGGTACGCAGCCCCGCCTCATAAGCCTTGAGAAATGGGGTGTCGGTCAGCCGGTCGTTCCAGATGAGGGCAACCCGGCCACCGGGTCTGAGCAGCCGCCGGCACTCCTGCTTGAAGGCGGCGCGATCAAACCAGTGAAACGCCTGCGCCACCGTCACCAGATCCACTGACCCGTCCGCCAGACCGGTGGCTTCGGCACTGCCATCCTGCCACTCGACATTGGCCACTGCCTGCAGCTGCTGCCGGGCCGCCCCGCGCATCTCCGCATTTGGCTCAACCGCCCAGACTTGCGCCACCCGGGGGGCCAGCAGCGCGGTCAGGATGCCGGTGCCAGCCCCGATATCGGCCACCCAGGCAGCCGGCCCCATGGCCAACTCGCTGGCCAGAAAATCGAGCATGGCGGCAGGATAACTTGGCCGATATTTCACATAGGCCTCGACCCGGGTCGAGAATCGCTGGGTACTGTCCATTGCCACTCCTTGTGCTGGATCTGTGCGGGATCAGGGCCGAATCAATCGCCCCGCCCCTCATCCTGCCCCGAACGCAACCAGCAAGGCAACCACCCCGTCATGGCTGCCGGCATCATCGCCATTCACGCCACGGCCAGAGTCAGCCGATGCGCCTGCCTTGTGCATCCACCACCTGCTCCCCATCTTCCTTGCTGAAGGCCCCTTGCTGGGGGCTCGGCAGAATATCCAGCACCACTTCTGACGGGCGGCACAGCTTGGTGCCAAGCGGTGTCACCACGATGGGACGGTTGATCAGAATAGGATGAGCCAGCATGGCATCGACCAGTTCATCGTCGCTGAACTTGTTCTCGGCCAGTCCCAACGCCTCATAGGGGGGCACGTTCTGGCGCAGCAGGTCGCGAACCGGCATGCCCATGGCGGCAATCAAGGCCTGCAGGGTGTCGCGACTGGGCGGTGTCTCCAGATAGTGGATGACGGTCGGCTCAACGCCTGAGTTGCGGATAAGCGCCAGCGTATTGCGGGAGGTGCCGCAGGCAGGGTTGTGGTAGATGGTGATTTGGGCGTCATTCATGATGGGTTCTCTGGGTTGGTATAAGAGTGCTTCATGCGCAGGGCGACATTGACCAGGGCGATCAGTACGGGAACCTCCACCAGCGGGCCGATCACCCCGGCAAAGGCCTGATCCGAGCTCAGCCCGAACACCGCGATAGCGACGGCGATGGCCAGCTCGAAGTTGTTGCCAGTGGCGGTAAAGGCGATGGAGGCGTTCTTGTCATAGGGGATGCCCAGTTTCTTGCCCACCAAGAAGCTGGTGAAGAACATCAGCACGAAGTAGACCACCAAGGGCACCGCGACCCGCAGCACATCCATGGGCAGTTCGACGATCATCCCCCCCTTGAGGCTGAACATCAGCACGATAGTGAGCAGCAGCGCGATAAGCGTGATGGGGGAAATTGCCGGAATAAAACGCTCGGTGTACCACTTCTCCCCTTTAGCCTTGACCAGATAGTGACGGCTCAGGAAGCCTGCCAGAAAGGGAATGCCCAGATAGATCAGCACGCTTTGCGCGATATCCAGCATGGTGATATCCACCGCAAAGCCCTGCAGGCCAAACAGCGGCGGCAGCACGGTAATAAACAACCAGGCCATCAGGCTGTAGGTGAGGATCTGGAACGCGCTGTTGAGCGCCACCAGGCCGGCGCCGTACTCCTTGCTGCCGCCGCCGAGATCGTTCCACACCAGCACCATGGCGATGCAGCGCGCCAGGCCTATCAAGATGAGCCCCACCATATAGCCCGGCTGATCGTGCAAAAACACCAGCGCGATGACGAACATCAAGATGGGGCCCACCAGCCAGTTCATCACCAATGATAGGGTGATGGCGCGGCGATCCCGGGTCATGGCCCCCATGGAGCCGTAATTCACCTTGGCCAGCGGTGGATACATCATCAGGATCAGGCCGATGGCCAAAGGTATATTGGTGGTCCCGACCGACATGGCCTCGTTCCACTGGGCAACTTGAGGGAACAGATAGCCAATCCCAACCCCGATGCCCATAGCGATGAAGATCCAGAGGGTCAGATTGCGGTCTAGAAAACGCATTTTTTTGCTGACGGGCAGATCGCAGCAGGCATTGGTACTCATAAAAAGACTCCCAGAAGGGTAACGAATGGCGGGCAGAGAGTGCCCTTACTCTTTATCACAACAGGCAGGCGCACAGAGGGGCTCGACACCTCCCACCCCGCAGGCTTCCGGATGACCGGCGCAGCACTCTTCGGTGAGATAACCGATCAAATCGAGCATCAGGGGAATGTTGGCGCGATAGCGCAAGAAACGCCCCTCCTGCTCCACCGAGAGCAGGCCCGCGTGCAACATGGCCTTGAGGTGAAACGAGAGGGTATTTGGGGCGATGTCGAGCTCGCTGGCAAGCTGGCCGGCCACCATGCCTTCCAGACCCGACTTGACCAGCAAGCGCCACACATCGAGACGAATGCCGGATGCGAGGGACTCAAACACCTTGGTAGCGATCACTTTGTTCATGCAAACCTCCGTCTATCTCCGCATGAATTCAACTATACAAGAAACATTGAAATGATCAAGTTCCCCCGCCATTTCAGCGCCATCGTCCCCGCCAATAAAAAGGGCCTTGCGCATGCAAGGCCCTTGGTCTCTCTGTTCGGGTCGAAGCGACGCTGCCCTTACTTGGCGTAATCCTCGGTCGGGATGCAGGAGCAGAACAGGTTGCGATCGCCGTAGACGTCGTCGATGCGGTTGACCGACGGCCACAGCTTGGCGGCGCGCACGGCCTCCGACGGGAACACCGCCTCGGCGCGGCTGTAGCCACGGGACCACTCAGCGTCCATCACGTCATCCTGGGTGTGCGGCGCATGGACCAGCGGGTTGTCGGTGAGACTCCACTGCCCGTCCTGCACCTTGGCAATCTCGGCACGAATGGCGGTCATGGCCTCGACGAAGCGGTCCAGCTCGCGCTTGGATTCCGACTCGGTCGGCTCGACCATCAGGGTACCCGCTACCGGGAAGCTCATGGTCGGCGCGTGGAAGCCGTAGTCCATCAGCCGCTTGGCCACGTCCATCTCGCTGATGCCAGAGGCTTCTTTGAGCGGGCGGATATCCAGGATGCACTCGTGGGCCACCCGACCGTTACGGCCGGAGTAGAGCACCGGGAAGGATTCACCCAGCTTCTTGGCCAGGTAGTTGGCGTTGAGGATGGCCACCTGAGTGGATTTCTTCAGCCCCTCGTCCCCCAGCATGGCGATGTACATCCAGCTGATGGGCAGGATGCTGGCCGAGCCGAACGGCGCCGCCGACACGGCGCCGTTGTTGCGGCTCTCCTTGTCGGTCTTGACCACGGCGTGACCGGCCACGAACGGCGCCAGGTGTTTCTTCACGCCGATGGGGCCCATGCCCGGGCCGCCACCGCCATGAGGAATGGCGAAGGTCTTGTGCAGGTTGAGGTGGGACACGTCCGCCCCGATAAAGCCCGGCGCAGTGAGGCCCACCTGGGCGTTCATGTTGGCGCCGTCCAGATAGACCTGACCACCGTGCTGGTGAACGATGTCGCACACCTCCTTGATGGTCTCCTCGTACACCCCGTGGGTGGAGGGGTAGGTCACCATCAGACAGCTAAGCTTCTCCCCCGCCTCGGCGGCCTTGGCGCGCAGATCGTCCAGATCCACGTTGCCCGACTTGTCACAGGCGGTGACGATGACCCGCAGGCCCGCCATCTGGGCGGAGGCCGGGTTGGTACCGTGCGCGGACGCCGGAATGAGGCAGATGTCACGATGCCCCTCGCCGCGGGACTCGTGGTACTTCTTGATGGCGAGCAGGCCGGCGTATTCGCCCTGGGCACCGGAGTTGGGCTGCATGCAGACCGCATCGTAACCGGTCACCTTCACCAGCCAGTTTTCAAGATCAGCCAGCAGCAGCTGATAACCCTTGGCCTGGGCCAGCGGGGCGAACGGGTGCAGCTTGCCAAACTCGGGCCAGGTCACCGGGATCATCTCGGCGGTAGCGTTGAGTTTCATGGTGCAGGAGCCCAAGGAAATCATGGCGTAGTTGAGGGCCAGATCTTTGGCTTCGAGACGGTGGATGTAACGCAGCATCTCGGTCTCGGAGTGGTACTTGTTGAACACCTCGTGGGTCAGCACGGCATCGGTGCGCAGCAGATCCTGCGGGATGGCGTGATGGGTCTGCGCCGCCTGGTCGAGGGCCTCGATGTCCAGGCCGTGGCCTGCGCCCAGGAACAGCTCGAACAGCTCGGCCACATCGCCACGGGTAGTGGTTTCAGAGAGCGACACCCCTACCGCGCCATCGAGATCCGCACGCAGGTTGATGCCGAGCCCCTCGGCCTTGGCAATGAGCGCGGCCTTGTCGGCAGTCTGCACGGTCAGGGTATCGAACCAGCTGGCATGCTTGAGGGCCACGCCCTTGGCCTTGAGGCCGAGCGCCAGAATGGTGGTCAGACGGTGCACGCGGGAGGCGATGGTTTTAAGTCCCACCGGGCCGTGGTAGACGGCGTAGAAGCTCGCCATGTTGGCCAGCAGCACCTGAGCGGTACAGATGTTGGAATTGGCCTTCTCGCGGCGGATGTGCTGCTCGCGGGTCTGCATCGCCATGCGCAGGGCGGCCTTGCCACGGGCATCCTTGGAGACACCGATGATGCGGCCCGGCATGGAGCGCTTGTAGGCATCGCGAGTGGCAAAGAAGGCGGCGTGCGGGCCACCGTAGCCCATGGGCACGCCAAAGCGCTGGGCCGAGCCCAGCACCACGTCGGCCCCCAGCTCGCCCGGGGATTTGAGCAGCAACAGGGAGAGCAGGTCGGCGCTGACACAGGCCAGCCCTTTCTGGGCCTGCACGGCAGCAATGAGGGCCCGCAGGTCTTTCACTTCCCCTGTGGTGGTGGGGTACTGGAACAGGGCACCGAACACCTCTTCGGCGCAGGCCTGTGCGGCCGGGCCGACGGCCACGTCAAAACCGAAGTGGACCGCCCGCTCCTTGACCACGTCGATCACCTGCGGGTGCACGTCGTCGGCCACGAAGAAGAGGTTGGACTTGGACTTGGCCATCCGCTTGGCCAGCGCCATCGCCTCGGCGGCGGCGGTCGCCTCATCCAGCAGGGAGGCACTGGCCAGATCCATGCCGGTCAAGTCCAGAGTCAACTGCTGGAAGTTGAGCAGGGCTTCGAGACGGCCCTGCGCCAGCTCGGGCTGGTACGGGGTGTAGGCGGTATACCAGCCCGGATTTTCCAGCACGTTGCGCAAGATGACGTGGGGCACGTGGGTATCGTGATAGCCCATGCCGATGTAGCTCTTGGCTACCTTGTTCTGGGCGGCATAGCCCTTGAGCTTGGCCAGCGCTTCCACCTCGGTCATGGAGGCGCCGATGCCGAGCGGACCCGGCCGGCGAATGGCGGCGGGGACGGTCTGCTCAATCAGATCATCCAGGCTCTCGGCGCCCACCACGGCCAGCAGGGCGCGCAGATCTTCCTCACCCGGCCCGATGTGACGGCGGATGAAATCGGTTTTTTGCTCGAGTTCAAACAGTGACTGGGTCATTTCCCTATTCCTGATAAAAAGTCCTGATAACTAAGTGCCTGACAGCCGGCCTCGACCGGCGTCACTCATGTTCGGCTGGCAGGGTGGCCCCTGCCGGCACCGGATGTCGCTCATAGCGACAGGGGGGCGTCTTGCGGCTGACCGGGTTGCCGCGGGCAAACCGGTGCGGACGACTTCACCCTCGCCGGTCGGCCTCCAGGCCGACGGGCACCTATACAAACGGGCCCTGCGCATTGGCAGGGCCCGGGGGCATTACTCTTCGTCCACCACGTTCTGGTAGCCTTCGGCATCCAGCAGGTTGGCGAGCTCGCCCGCGTCGTCCAGCTTGATGCGGAACAGCCAGCCGGCACCGTAGGGGTCGGAGTTGACCAGCTCGGGGCTGCCTTCCAGCTCTTCGTTGACGGCCAGGATCTCGCCGCTCACCGGGCTGTAGATGTCAGAGGCGGCCTTGACCGACTCGGCCACGGCGCAGTCATCACCGGCACCGACCTGTTTGCCCACTTCCGGCAGATCGACGAACACCATGTCACCCAGCAGCTCCTGGGCGTGCTCGGTGATACCGACCACTGCCTCGCCGCTGGCTTCGACACGGATCCACTCGTGGGAGGTGGCATATTTCAGTTCGCTCGGGATATGGCTCATTTGTGCTTCCTTTATTCACTTGGATCACTTGTCCCGGCGCGTTCGACAGACGTTGCCGGGGCAAGGGGGTCTGGCGAAGGGCAGCCCCTTCGCCGCAATGGGTCGTTACACCAGCTTCTGGCCGTTGCGCACGAAAGCCGGCTTGGTCACTTTGACGGTGACCAGCTTCTTGCGGATCTCCACCGAGGCCTGTTCGCCGATATCACGGGGCACCCGCGCCAGGGCAATACTGTACCCCAGGGTGGGCGAGAAAGAGCCGGAGGTGATCACACCTTCCCGCTCTTCTCCAGCGGCGGTGGTGAAGGTGACCGGCATGCCGCTGCGCAGCACGCCCTTCTCTTCCATCACCAGACCCACCAGCTTGGGCTGGCTGCCGGCGGCTTTCTGGGCTTCCAGCGCGGCGCGGCCGATGAACTGGCGATCGCTCGGTTCCCAGGCGATGGTCCAGGCCATGTTGGCGGCAAGGGGAGAGACGGTTTCGTCCATGTCCTGGCCGTAGAGGTTCATGCCGGCCTCGAGGCGCAGGGTGTCACGGGCACCCAGGCCGCAAGGGGCCACGCCGTTGTCCAGCAGCGCCTGCCACAGATCGCACGCCTGCTCTTGCGGCACCACGATCTCGTAGCCATCTTCACCGGTGTAGCCGGTGGTGGCGATGAAGAGCTCGCCGGCCTGCACGCCGAAGAAGGGCTTCATGCCTTCCACTGCGGCATTTTGCTCGGCGCTGAACACCTTGGCCGCCTTGGCCTTGGCGTTGGGGCCCTGCACCGCGATCATGGCGAGCTCGGGGCGCTCGGTCACGGTCACCCCGAAGTCCTGGGCGTGGTGGCGGATCCAGGCCAGATCCTTCTCGCGGGTGGCGGAGTTGACCACCAAGCGGTAGAAGGTCTCGCCAAGGTAATAGGTGATGAGGTCATCGATGACACCGCCTTCCGGGGTCAGCATGCCGCTGTAGAGGGCCTTGCCGAAGACGGTGAGCTTGGCCACATCGTTGGCCAGCAGGTGTTGCAGGAAGGCTTTGACCCGCTCGCCGGTCAAATCGACGATGGTCATGTGGGAGACGTCGAACATGCCGGCATCGGTGCGCACCTGGTGGTGCTCTTCCAGCTGTGAGCCGTAGTTGATGGGCATTTCCCAACCGTGGAAGTCCACCATCTTGGCGCCGGCTTCCAGGTGCTTGGGATGCAATACTGTAGTCTGGATCATCGCTGTGTTTCCTTAAGCGTTCGCGACAACACTCACGCATCGCTCGCCCGGCAGCCACCATCCGGTTGTCTACCTGGGTGGCAGCAAGCGACGTGCCTGAGTCTGTGCTCGTTCCGGCCCTGCAGGGCAAGAGTGATTCCTTGAACGCAGCGGATTATAAGCCAAGCGGACGCGCATGCCGCTCAAAAAAAACTAATCCACCGCCAGTA
Organism: Aeromonas sp. CD; assembly: GCF_033349375.1. Classification (NCBI taxonomy): domain Bacteria; kingdom Pseudomonadati; phylum Pseudomonadota; class Gammaproteobacteria; order Aeromonadales; family Aeromonadaceae; genus Aeromonas; species Aeromonas sp. CD. Next base: position 1,849,009 of record NZ_CP137631.1, on the reverse strand, counting down.
AACAGACCCCAGACACTAAGGTAAAAACAGTGATAAAAACAGACCAAACCCGGTAATGGCGATATTAAATTTTGATTTTTACCGTTTCGTCACAATTTGGAGAAAAACGTTTCGCCAAGCGCCCAGATTAAAGGCTGATGCCCAAACCGGGTCATCAGCCTCATCACATTAGTTTTGTTGTGAAAACAGCCGGGTATTATTAGATTTTTTCACCCTTGGCCAGGGCAGGCAGCTCGCCTTCCAGCCCCATGGCGGCCCGGATCACCCTCTTACTTCGGCCGGGTCGGCAAATTGTTCCCCTTGGCCAAGGCCGGCAACTCACCCTCTAACCCCATGGCAGCCCGGATCACGCTTTGCTTGAGCGGCGTCAGCAGATCGAAGGCGCACAGCCCGGCCCCACGCACCAGCTTCTTGAGCGGGTTGCTGCCGGCAAACAGCCGCTTGAGCCCCTCCATCGCCGCCAGCATGCTGGCCGCCTCGCTCTTGCGCCAGCGCTCATAGCCGCGCAGATTGGCGAGCCGGCCGATGTCCTTGCCCGCCGCCTGATTGCGCAGGATCTGCTCGGCCAGCGCGGCGGCATCCAGCAGCCCCAGGTTGACCCCCTGCCCCGCCAGCGGGTGGATGGTGTGAGCGGCATCCCCCACCAGCACCAGCCGCTCGCGGGCAAAGTCGCGGGCATAGCGGGCGGTGAGCGGGATGGCGCTGCGCGCCCCTTCCACCTTGCACAGCCCCAATCGGCCGTCGAACGCGGTGGTGAGCTGGCGGTTGAACTGCTCTTCATCGCACTGACAGAGCGCCTCGGCACGGGCCGCTGGCACCGACCAGACGATGGAGCAGAGATCCGGTTGCCACAGGGGCAGGAAGGCGAGCGGCCCCTCGGGGGTGAAGATCTGACGCGCCACCGCCTCGTGGGGCTCGGCACAACGCACCGTCGCCACCAGCGCGTGATGACCGTAATCCCAGCTGGTGAGCGGGATGTCGGCCTGCCGGCGCACCCAGGAGTGAGCGCCATCGGCCGCCACCACCAGCTTGGCCGACAGCGCGCGGCCATCTTCCAGCAGCAGCAGGGAGCCCGCCTCGCCGCTTTGCAGGCTGCTCGCCCGGGCCGGGCTCAGCAGCTGGATGTTGTCGCCATCAAGAACCGCTTCCAGCAGCGCCAGCTGGATGACCCGGTTCTCGACGATGTGGCCGAGCTCGGGCTGGCGCAGGCTGGCGGCATCAAACGCGATCCGGCCAAAGCTGTCCTGCTCCCACACCTCCATCTGCCCGTAGGGCTGCAGGCGACGGGCCTCGATCCCGCGCCAGGCGCCCACCTGCTGCAGGATGCGCTGACTGGCCAGACTCAAAGCGCTGACCCGGTTGTCCGGCGCCTCGTCAAGCGCGGGCTCCGGCAGCTGGCCCTCGACCACGGCGACCTTGAGTGCACTTCCCTTGAGCGCGGCGGCGAGCCCCAGGCCCACCATGCCGCCCCCCACAATCACCACATCCACGTTTTGCATCTGCATCGTTTATATCCTTTCAGGGCTGATCGCCGGGATCAGCGAGGGCACGCCCGAAGGCGCACCCGTTCAATACCCATGACGTCACCTCGCCTCAGGGGCGGCACACATCGGCGACAAACCCCAAAGTGCGGGAGGCCAGCGGCGCCTTGAGACAGCTCAGCCGCCCCATCAGGGAGAGCGCCAGGTTGCGGCCCGCCACCAGAGGGGCATGATCATTGGAGAAGAGCTGGGCCAGCGAGGAGGTGAGCCAGACCGTCTGGGCCTGATCCCCCTTGCGCTGCTGCCAGTAGCCGCTTAGCACCGCAAAGCTGCCGATATCCTCCCCCGCCGTCAGCGCCCGGCCCACCGCTCGGGTGAGCAGATCCAGATCGCGCATGCCGAGGTTGAAGCCCTGACCGGCGATGGGATGCAGCAGATGGGCGGCGTTGCCCACCAGTACGGTGCGCTGGGCCAGCGGGTAGTCGGCCACCGTCAGCACCAGCGGATAGACGTGGCGCTGACCGGTTTGCAGGAAGCGGCCGAGGCGCCAGCCGAAAGCCTGTTGCAGACGGGCCAGAAACGCGGCGTCATCGAGCGCCATCAAGGCTGGCGCCTCATCCCGCGCCACGCTCCAGACCAGGGAGGAGAGCCCGCCCTGCATCGGCAGCAGGGCCAGCGGCCCCCCTTGGGTGAAACGCTCGAAAGCCCGTCCGGCCGGATCTTCGGCGGTCTTGACGGTGGCGATGATGGCGCTCTGACCGTAGTCGTGGCGGCTCACCGCCAGCTTGCACTGCTGGCGCACGAAGGAGTTGCCACCATCGGCCGCCATCAGCAGGCGAGTCTGGTAACGCTCGCCGCTGGCCAGGGTCAGGTTCACCCCTTCCGTCAATGGCTCCACGCGCTCGAGCTGGGCCGGACACAGCATGCGGATCTGCGGGCAGGCGGCAATCCCCTGCTGCAGCGCAATGCCCGCCGCCGACAGCTCGATCACCCGGCCGAGGGCTGGCAGGCCATACTCCGCCGCCGTCAAGCCGGCCTGGCCGAAGTGGCCCCGATCCGACACATGAATCTGGCTGATGGGGCTGCAATGGGGTGCAAAACGGGACCAGAGCCCGTGCCGGGCCAGCGCCTCGCAGGTGCCGGCAGAGAGCGCGATGGCGCGGGCATCGAAACCGGGGTGCGCATTGAGCTCGGGGGCGCTCGCCTCCAGCAGCAGGATCTGCAGGGGCTTGGGCCCTGGCAGGGCCGCGAGGGAGAGCGCCAGCACGGCGCCGCTCATTCCACCACCGACGATGGCCACATCGACGTGGTTCAAATCAGATTGAGACATGAGATGAGGGGAAAGACTGAAAACGTGGAGTCATGCTAACACAAAGCGTGGGGTCGGGATGCGAAGCCACGGGCAAAAAAGCGCAGTCTCTGTCGTCACTTGCCTCATCACGGCGGGCCGGCGCAGGCAACATCCCGATGTAAAAAGAGCGCCACCAGGCGCTCTTTTTAGGGGCCGACCGACTCAGTGCAGGGTCGGCGGCGTGCTCGGGGCATCCGGCCGCTTGCCGAACTCCTCGAAGCTCATCATCACCCCGAGGCGCACATGCTCGTAGAGCACCAGGAAGGAAGCTTCGTTCTCTTCATCTTCCTGATCGAACTCGGCGGAGACCTGGGTGATGCTGGCGATATCCTGGATCATCTCCTGCAGCTCTTCGGAAGCCTTGGAGAGCTCCTGCTGCACCACACCGAAACCGGCCAGGAAGGCCTGGGACCAATCCACCAGCGAGTCGATGCGCTCGTCGAGCGGCGCTTCGTCGCTTGGCAGCAGCAGCTCGACCCCTTTCTGGGCCATCAGGCTCTCGATCACCTGGTGATAGAGATCGGTCATCACCTGGCGCACCGGGGCCGGCAGACCGAAACCGTCGTTGACCAGATCATTGAAATGGGGCAGCCAGCTCTTGTCGTCCAGTGCCACACCACCGCACACCAGACCGCAGATCACGCCATGGGCCTCTACAGCCGTCGCCATCAGCTCATGCTGCTCCATCAGGTCGGCCACGACCGCGTATTTCAGGGGGTTCGTTTTGCTCATCGAAGATCCGCTCAAAGTTCAGGCAAATATGCAGAATTAATGGTCAGGATCCTAGCATTCTCCCCCTTCCAGAGCCAGCAAGGCCTTGAAACTTCTGCATCTGCGCTATATAGTCCCGCCCAGTTGTCCACGTGGATAAAGGCGGAAATCAGCTCCGCCGTATTGAGGAAGGCATGAGCACAGAGGCCGTAGAAATCGTCATTTTGGGACGTCCCTACAAGGTATCCTGTCCCCTGGGACAGCAGGATGCCCTGCGCCAGGCCGCCGACCAGCTGACTGATAAACTCATCGAGCTGCGTCAACGCTCCAAGGTCTCCAGCAACGAACAGCTGGCGGTGATGGCAGCGCTCAATTTTTGCCATGAGCTCTGCCTTGAAAAAGAGAAAAATCACCAATACTCTGAGACCATGGACAAGCGGATCAAGATGCTGCAACGCACCATCGAAGCGGCCTTGATCGAGCACGGACAATATGGCGAATCCAGCGACGAAGGCCTGCAGCCCTAATCGTCCACCGTTTTAAAATTCCCTGGGGTGTTTGTCAGCCGGTTCAAGTCCCCGAGCCGATATTCATACCAAACAGGGGATCTGCCTTCTGGCTATTGCGCATGCTCGGCACGACCGAGAAGCCTGCGGTCAGATCCGATCCCCGCCTTGAACCGACGGTTCAAGGGCCCAAACCGGCAACGGCATCTCCGGGGTACCAACAGCAAAAAGCCCGTCACCAGTGTGACGGGCTTTTTCTTTATCTCCTGCACTATCCCTCTCCCCTGTCGCGGCGCCAGTCACACCAGAAGCGGCCCATAAAAAACCCGCCGGCTTGGGCGGGTCTTTTCTATGCGCTCGGCTCAGACAGCCATCTGTTGATGGGGTGAGCCGTGGTGGCGCAGCCAGAGGAAACTCAGCGCCACGATCAGCACCATCAGTGTCATGATGGCCCCCAGAGTCACTTGCCCTTCCATTGGGAAGCAGGCTGCCAGCAGCGTCACGATACCGGCCCCCAGGTTCTGCATGCCGCCGAGAATGGCACCGGCAGTGCCCGCCTGACCCGGGAAGGGTTCGATGGCGCAGGAGGTAGCGGTCGGATAGAGAATGCCGCTGCCGATGAAGTAGACGGCGGCGCCGCCAACCAGGGAGGCCGCACTCACGACCCCGAACAGACCCGGCAGCAGGATGATCAGCGACCCCAGCGCCAGGAAGACGATGCCAAGGCGCATCAGCTTGCCCTGACTCAGGCGAAAACTGAGCTTGGCAGAGAGCCAGGCACCGAACAGATAACCGGGCAGCGGCAGCACGAACAGCACGCTGACGGTACGGGCACTCAGCTTGAGCACATCGCCGAGCAGCACGCCGGCCGCCGCCTCGAACACCGCCAGACCGGCAAAGGTCGCCATCAGGCAGAGCAGGTTGCCCTGAAAGCGCGGATTGCCGAGTACGTGGCGATAGGCGGCACCGACTCGCAGCGGCTGTTGGCGTGCGGTCGCCGGCAGCGTTTCAGCGAACCAGGCCAGCAGCGCCAGAGTCGTCACCGCACCGAAGCCGAACAGGAACCAGTACCCGGCACGCCAGTTGAACAGCTCTGTTAACCAGCCGCCCAGCACCGGCGCCAGCAGCGGGGAGAAGATCACCCCCATACTCACTAGGCTGTTGGCCCGGTTGAGCTCGGCGCCGCTGTAGCGATCGCGCATCACGGTCCGGCTCATGGCGCCGCCCGCCCCGGTGCCCAGCCCCTGAATGAAGCTGCCCACCAGCAGCGCCATGAAGCTTGGGATCAACTGAATGGTCAGGGTGCCCACCAGAAACACCATCATGCCGATCAGCAGGATGGGGCGACGGCCGATGCGATCCGACAGCGGGCCGTAAACAAACTGAGAGAGCCCGTACGGGATCAGGTAACAGGCCATCACCGCCTGCAACTGACCGGAGGCCACGTTGAAGTCCCCCGCCATCATGGGAATGGAGGGCACATACAGGGTCTGGGTCATCTGGCCCACAGCGACCATCAGAATGGTCAGAAAAAACAGCGGATAAAAACTGTGCCGATACATATCTCAGTCCCGAAAATCATCAAAAAGCTGCCGCACCCCTGGCAGAAACCTGCAGAGGGGATCCAAAAACACAGAGTCAATCAAAGGTGAAAATACAAGGCGGAGAACCCGCACCGGCCGGGAGCAGGACACTCCCTAGGCTTGCGGTGATCTTAGTGATTCAGATCACGAAAAACGAACGAATCTTTATAATCAGCTTTCCCTAGTTTTTCTAATGTGACGGGGTTTTTAGCCCCGTCAGCAATAAAAATCAACGTGTTACCATCTGCTGGGCCTGTTTGACCAGATCCTCCGGCTTCTCGTTGCGCGGCGGTATGATGATCCCCTTCTGGCAGGCGGGCTTCTCTGCCATCCGGTCCATCCAGGCTTGCAGGTGGGGCAACCCCTCGATGGAGATGCCGCTCCAGTCATAAATTCGCACCCAGGGCCAGGTGGCGATGTCGGCGATGCTGTACTCGTCGGCCAGATATTCGTGATGAGCCAGGTGGCTGTCGAGCACCTCGAACAGACGGCGCCCCTCCTTCTGGTAGCGCTCGATGGCGGCCGGGATCTTCTCCGGGAAGTAGCGATAGAAGACGTTGGCCTGCCCCATCATGGGACCGACCCCGCCCATCTGGAACATCAGCCACTGGATAGCCTGGGAGCGGCGCTTGGGATCTGCCGGCAGCAGCTTGCCCGCCTTCTCCGCCAGATAAAGCAGGATGGCGCCGGACTCGAACACGGCGAAATCACCGTTATCCCGATCGACGATGGCCGGGATACGGCCGTTGGGGTTGATGGCCAGAAACTCGGGCTTCTTCTGATCCAGCGCCGACAGATCGAGCGGGATCACCCGATAGGGCAAGCCCAGCTCTTCCAGGGCAATCGCCACCTTGAAGCCGTTGGGCGTAGCGGCGGTATAAAAGTCGATCATCATGAACTCCTTGTGATTCACACATTGGTGCAAAGACGGCCACAGCCTCGCGCATGCGGGACGACAACGAACACAGAGTGGATGCCGCACCGGCATTTGCTCCGATGCCTGCATGGCAAAGCGGCACAATACTGGTCAGTTATGACAAATATTGTGCCGCTTGAACAGCCCGGACGCAGGGAAGAACGCGACTAGTTGCACAGCCCCATGGGTTGGCGCTGGCGCAGCAGGATCAGGCGGGACAAGAGTGGAAAGTAGGACTCCAGTTTGCTCAGCAGCACCCGGCTGCAGGCGGGATCGGCGAGTTCCGACTCTTCCAGCACGATACCGTTTGAGACGAAGTAGAAGCGCGGGTCCCGCACGTCCGGCCCCTGAATGGTGAGAGTCGCATCGCCTTTGCGCATCAGCAGCGGCAACACCGGCAAGCCGAACGTATCGCTGTTGCGCTGCCAGGCAAATTCCGGCCAGGCCGCATCGCCATCGAGCAGCAAGATCGCCGCCTCTTCCTTGCCTGGCTGCCATTGGCAAGGCTGGGCAATGCTCACCTCGTTGAAGTAGTCGCCATATCCGGTCGATGCGCGCAAGGCAGCCAGCAGCCCCTGGGTAGTGATTGCCGACGGTTTTTGACTGACTAATGACAAATTCATGATCCACGTCCCTATGCTCAATGCAGCCTGTTATTCGGCTGCTGCCCATAAGACTAGACCAAAAGGAGCCTATATTGGAGCCGTCAGATCTGGCAGTCGCCAAGGCTGGGGGGATAGCGTATAACGGTTGCCATTCTCGCGAAGACTGGTATGATACCGCGTCCTTTTATTCCCCGTTCTTTAACATCCAGTGGTGAACCTATGCATCCGATGCTGAATATCGCCGTGCGCGCTGCGCGCAACGCCGGTCAAGTAGTAGTAAAAGCCTTCTCTCAACCCGAGAACATCGAGGTTATCCAGAAAGGCAGCAATGACTTCGTGACCAACGTTGACCGTGAAGCCGAAGCGGCCATCATTCACACCATCAAAAAATCTTACCCGGAACACAGCATCGTGGCTGAAGAGTCTGGTGAGATTACCGGTACCAATCCGGACTACCAATGGATCATTGACCCACTGGATGGCACGACCAACCTGGTCAAAGGCATTCCGCACTTTGCCGTCTCCATCGCCCTGCGCGTGAAGGGCAAGACTGAACAAGCCGTTGTTTACGATCCGATCCGTGACGAGCTGTTTACTGCTACCCGTGGTAGTGGTGCCCAGCTGAACGGTTATCGCATCCGTGTCGGCAAGGCCAAAGAGCTGGCCGGCACCATCCTGGCCACCGGTTTCCCGTTCAAGCAGAAGCACCACATCGAGCCGTACCTGAAGATGTTCCAGAGCATGTTCATCGAGTGTGCCGACATCCGTCGTGCCGGCTCTGCCGCGCTGGACCTGGCTTACGTGGCTGCCGGTCGCGTCGACGGTTTCTGGGAAATCGGCTTGAAGCCCTGGGATACCGCAGCCGGTGAGCTGCTGGCCAAAGAGGCCGGCGCCATCGTCACCGACTTCGTCGGTGGTCACAACTACGAAAACTCCGGCAACATCGTGGTTGCCAACCCGCGCGTTCTGAAAGAGATGCTCGGCAAGATCCGTGAGAACCTGCCGGAGTCCCTGGCCAAATAAGCCAGCCTCGCGCAGCACACGTACCACAAACCCGGCCAAGGCCGGGTTTTTTTATGGCCGTCAGCAAGGAAAGTGTGCCTTTCTGCGTCATATCCCCACACGTCATTGCCCTACCTACCCCATCGGAGTGACTGCATTCGTTGCCCAGGCAAGGTGGCCCTTTGCTAGCTCTCTCTTCAACACGGCAAAAAGATACGCATCTTTACTAAGCCTGCACTGCGCCACCACCCGGCCTGACCTAGGCTGCTCTTAGGCCGACCCGGCTGCCGTCGCGGGCTTGCCACGCTGTTCTCAGCCCCTTCCTTCACCCCTCCTGGCAAACCATATGACTAATCCAGTAGCCGCCAGCCAATAACAAACAACCCGGCCAGAGCCGGGTTGTTTGGGTGCCTGCCAATGCAGACAGCGGTTGCGTCGCCCTCCCTGGCGCGCAGCAGCCTTACGCCAGGCGGAAACGGCCGATGGTCTGACGCAGACCGGCGGCCAGCTGGCTCAGTTCCAGGCAGGCACGGGCGGTGTGATCGGCCCCAACGGCGACCTCGTTGGAGGATTCGTTGATCCGCTCCACGTTGCGACCCAGCTCATCGGAGACCGCATCCTGCTCGCCGCAGGCGCTGGCGATCTGAATGGCCATGTCGGCGATCTGGGCCACCGCCTCTTCAATCTGCTGGATGCCGTTGCTGGTCTGCTCGCTCTGCTCCACGCACTGGCGGATCATCTCGCAGCTCTGGCCGGTCACCTCTTTGGCCTGGTTGGCACGTGCCTGCAGGGTTTCGATGATGGCAACGATCTCGCCGGTGGAAGCCTGGGTGCGACCCGCCAGGGTACGCACCTCGTCGGCAACCACTGCAAAGCCGCGACCCTGCTCACCGGCGCGGGCAGCCTCGATGGCGGCGTTGAGTGCCAGCAGGTTGGTCTGATCGGCGATGCCGCGGATCACGTCAACTACCACGTTGATCTGGGCGGATTCGCGCTCCAGTTCGGTGACCAGGGTACCCGCCTGTTCAATCTCTTCGGCAACCCGGGTGATGGACATCAGCGAGCTCTGCACATCCTGATTGCCACGGCGTGCCAAGGCATTGGCGGAGCTGGCCGACTCGGATGCGGTCTCGGTGTTGCCTGCCACATCGGCCACGGTGGCCTTCATCTGGGCCATGGCGGTGGCGACCAGCGAGATCTCCTGCTGCTGGCTCTGGATCCCCTGTGCCGACTGCTCGGAGACGGCGCTCACCTCTTCAATGGCGGCACCCAGCTGAGTCACGGCGGCCACAACTTCTTCAATCAGGCCACGCAGGTTGTCCTGCATCTTGAGGGAGGCCTTGGCCAGCATGCCCAGCTCGTCGCGACCAATGTGCTGGCGATCCAGCTGATGGGTCAGATCGCCGGCGGCGATGGCGTTGGCCTGCGCCACCACGGCCTGCAGCGGCAGGCAGATCTGGCGGGTCAGGAACCAGGTCATGGCCACCATGAACAGCAGCAGGCTGCCGATGCTCACCATGGCAAAACTGGTCACCATGTTGACGCTGCCAAGCAGGCTGCCACGGTTCTCTTTCACGAAGCCAAGGTTCACTTCCACCAGGCCGTTGACCGCCAGCTCCAGCTCGCCATAAATGGGGTTGGACTGGAACAGCTGATCCCTGGCCTGGGCAAGCTGACCCTGCACCAGCAGTTGATCCACCAGATTGACCGAGTTCAGGTAGCGCTGCCACTCCTGCTTGGCGCGGTTGAACACCTGGCGCTCATGGTCGGCACCGACCGTGGCCTCATAGGCACGAAAGGCCTGCTCGACTTTCTGGACGCTGGCCTGGATCCGGCCGCGACGCGCCTGCAGATCGGTGGCGTCATCCACCATCAGCAGGGCAAACTGGGCACGGCGCACGTAGGATACGTCGTAGAGCAGGTTCTCGACCGAGAGTACGCTCGGCAGGGTGGAATCGGTGAAATTCAGCACGCGATCGCGCACGCCGCGCAGCTCGCTGGAGAGAAAAATACCGAATATCACGTTGACGGCGGCAATGACCGCAAAGACCACGGCAATCTTTTTGCCGATAGACAGATTTTTGTAAAACATGGTGGCTGGTGATCCTCGACTGCTGACAAGCAGGTGCACAGTGGCGATCACATCCGTATGAACTGGTAACCCGGGCTTTCCTGGCGGGAGATGGGACGTTGCGAAAGACCAAGGGAAGGGTGGGTTTCGCGAGGGCGGCACTTTACCACAAACCTGCCTACTCCTTCACCAGCTTTAGCCGCAACAAAGCAAGTTGTTTTTCCGTACAACCAGATCTTCATCACAAACTATTCAAGGCGACCAAATCATTTCAAATAGTTAGCCGATGAATGCAATCGATGCACCGGCATGGACAAGTCAGGCCCGGCTCGCTGTAATGCAAGAGTCCCCGGAGGGCGCCTCGCCGTCCCCGCCATCAAGCAAGAGAGGTGATCTTCATGGATAACGCGTCGGCCCTGCCCCTTTCCTCCTGGTCTGCCCAGCTGCGCGAGCAACTGCGGGCACGCCCGGTGATCGCCATCGGCCTGCTCGTTGCACTGGCGGCCGTCGTGCTGTTGCTGCTGCAGAGTCTGGTGATGCTGGCCGCCGGCGACATCAGCCCCGGCGTTCGCTACGGCCTGCTCGGCGGCCTGGCCGGCTTTGCCGCCACCGCGCTCGGCGCCTTGCCTGCCCTCTTTCTGCGTTCGGTCCCCCAGCGTGTAGAAGACAGCATGCTGGGCTTTGCCGCCGGCATGATGCTGGCGGCCAGCGCCTTCTCCCTGCTGCTGCCGGGACTCGAGGCGGCAGAGGGGATCACCGGCGACGGCTTTCTCGCCGCCGCCGTGGTGGTGGCAGGCATGACCCTCGGGGTGCTGCTGATGCTGGGGCTCGATCAATTCACCCCCCATGAGCATGACAAGACCGGCCCCTGTGGTCCCGGCCACGAGAGTTGCTCCCGGGTCTGGTTGTTCGTGTTTGCCATCGCCCTGCACAACCTGCCGGAAGGGATGGCCATCGGGGTGAGCTTCTCGCAGGGCGACATGTCGGTGGGTCTGCCGCTCACCACCGCCATCGCGTTGCAGGACATACCGGAAGGGCTGGCGGTGGCGCTCGCCATGTGCGCCGCCGGTTTTCACCCAGGCAAAGCCGTGCTGGTCGCCATCGGCAGCGGCCTGCTTGAGCCGCTCGGGGCCCTGCTCGGCGTCGGCCTCTCCAGCGGGCTGGCCATCGCCTATCCCATCGGCCTCGGACTGGCCGCCGGCGCCATGCTGTTCGTGGTCTCCCACGAGGTGATCCCCGAGACTCACCGCAACGGCCACCAGACCCACGCCACCCTGGGCCTGATGGCCGGGTTTGCCTTGATGATGACCCTCGATACGGCGCTTGGTTGATAAGGTTCTGATATATGGCGTAATGTTTCAGCACTAGCGCCGTAACATCGGCGGGCAACGTCGCATTTCCCCACGCATTGAGGGCCAGCATGACATGATATTCCGAGTGATGATGCTGGGTTGTCTGCTGGCAGTCGCTCACCGGGCCGTCTCTGCCACCGAAATCTATCGCACGGCCGCGCAGCCCGAATCCGCCCCCAAATACACCCAGATGGCGGATGGCCGCATCGGGGGATTCTGCGTCGAGCTGTTTCGACTGCTGGAGCGCCAGGAGCCCGCCCTGCGCATCCAGGGGGATCAGCGCTTTGTGCCCCTCAAGCGACTGGAGAAACAGGTGCGTTTCGGCCAGCTCGACTTCATCTGCGGCGTGGGCGACAACCCGGACCGTCGCAACCACTTCCTCTATCTGCAGCCCCCCATCTTCACCGTGCGCTACCACCTGGCAGTGCGCAGCGATGATCCGGTCGAGATCCGCCAGTGGGACGATGTCAGGGCCCTTGGCGAAGAGGGCATCATCCTCATCAATCACGGCAGCGGCGCCATCGAACGACTGCAGGCCCTGCCGGGGCTCATCATCGACAGCGGCGGGATCAGCAGTGCCGCCAATTACGACAAGCTGCTGATGAAACGAGGGCGCTTCGTCTACTACCGCTCACCCGGCTTCGAGGCCGACCTGCTGCGCCACCATCTGAGCGGCCAAATTCGCATCCTCCCCACCGCCATGGAGACCATTCCCTTCTATATCCTGTTTTACCAGCGCACCTCCCCTGCCCGGCTGGCCCTGTTCGCCAATGCCCTGCAACGGCTGGCGGACAGCGGCGAGCTGGCTGATCTGGCTGATCTGGCCAAGCGCTACCCTTAAGCCCCCCCTTCACATCGCACAGTATCGGAATGCTCGGCGCCATCGCCAACTTTTGTTATGATCCACAACAACTTATTCGGCCGCATGGCCATCAAGACGAGGTGAGTGATGAAAGTAGGTATTATCGGCGCCATGGAACAGGAAGTGGCCCTGCTGCGCAGCCAGATGAGCAACCCGACCACCCTGCAACTGGGCGGCTGCGAGTTCTATCAGGGCACCCTGGCAGGCAAAGAAGTGATCCTGACCCGCTCCGGCATCGGTAAAGTCGCCGCCAGCGTCGCCACCAGCCTGCTGCTGGAAAAATTCGCCCCCGACTATGTCATCAATACCGGCTCTGCAGGCGGCTTTGCCCAGGACCTGCACATCGGTGACGTGGTGATCGCCAGCGAGATGCGCTTCCACGATGTGGATGTCACCGCCTTTGGCTACGAGATGGGCCAGATGGCACAGCAACCGGCCGCCTTCCCCTGCGACGAGACGCTCATCGCTGTCGCCCAGGATTGCATCGCCGAGCAGGGCAAGCATCAGACCAAAGTCGGCCTCATCTGCACCGGCGATCAGTTCATGTGCAAGCCGGACGCCATCGCCAAAGCCCGTGCCGACTTCCCGCAGATGCTGGCAGTCGAAATGGAAGGGGCGGCCATCGGTCAGGTGTGCCACATGTTCAAGGTGCCCTATCTGGTGGTGCGTGCCATGTCCGACATCGCCGGCAAGGAACAGGTTGAATCCTTCGATGCCTTCATCGAGGTGGCCGGCAAGCACTCCGCCGAGGTGATCATCAAGATGCTCGGCAAGCTGTGATCCAACTCACCACGCTGGAACAGATGGCCGCCACTCCGGCGGCCATCTTGCTCGGGGCCGCCCTGCTGGAGGCCATCGTACCCTGGCCAGCCCACTATCGGCTCTCCGCCGTCGTGCCGCTGTTGACCCGGCTGGGTCACAAGGTGTGTCGCCCCGATGGTGCCCCCGGTCAGCAATTGCAGGCCGGTCTGCTGGCCATGCTGATTGTCTGGCTGCCTTGCGCCGCCGGACTCTGGGCGGTGCGCAACCTCTCGCTCTCGGAGCCGCTGTTCGATCTGCTGTTTCTGCTGCTGATGCTGGAATCGCGTCCGCTGCGGGAGCTGGCCCGTGCGACTCGCTCGCTGACAGACCAGGATACCTTGGTGGTGGCCAGGTTGCAGGCCGCCCCCTGGCTCAGGCGCGATACCGGCAAGCTATCTCTGATTGGGCTTGCCAAGGCGGTCAGCGAAAGCTGCACCCTACGTCTGATTGGACAGTGGGCCGGCCCTCTGCTGGGATTTGCCCTGGCGGGGGTGCAAGGCGCCCTGCTGTGGCGCCTCGCCCAGTTGATGAATCAGGGCTGGAGTCCGAAACTGCCAGCCTTTGCCCACTTTGGCCGAGCCGCCGCCGTGCTCTATCAGGCCCTGTGCACCCCTGCCATCTTGTTGCTGGCACTGCCCTTGTGCCTGACCCAGCTACGCCAGCTGGCAAGCCGGCTGCGCACGGCGATGCGCTGGCCCTACCCCGCCATGGGAATACTGCTGGCGCTGCTGTCCGGCTCGCTGGGCTGCAAGCTCGGTGGTCCCCGCTACTATCAGGGCAGCTTGATCCGCTTCCCCGTGTTTGATGCCGCCGCCGAGCCGGAGGCCGGTACAGCCCTGCACCTGCTCAACCGTCTGCAACAAGCCGGTTGGGGCTGGCTGGCACTGGCATTGCTGCTCACTGTACTGGAGCACCTGCATGGCTAGATGGCTCACCCTGCTCTGCCTGTTGTGCGTGTCGCCTGCCCTGCAGGCCGGGACGCCTGCACGCATCGTCAGCCTCACTCCTCATCTGACCGAACTGCTGTTTGCCATCGGTGCTGGCGATCGCATCGTCGCCACCGACGATGCCTCCGATTATCCGCCCGGGGTCAAACGCCTGCCCCAGGTGGCCAATTACCGCAGCATCAATCTGGAAGCCCTGCTGGCCCAAAAGCCCGACTTGATCGTCGCCTGGCGATCCGCCCAATCCCGTATGCTGGCCCCTGTCGAGCAGCTGGGGATCCCGGTGTTCTATTCAGAACCGACCGACTTTGCCTCCCTCGCCACCGAGATGCGGGCGCTGGGAAAAACATTGGGGGTGGAACAAACCGCCAATGTCGAGGCCGATGCCTATCTCGCCCGCCTGGCCGCACTTGGGCAGCGCTACGGCAAGCCAAAACATATCAAGGTGTTTTATCAGCTCTGGTATCCACCGCTCACCAGCGTTAGCGGCAATGCCTGGCCCGCCCAAGCCATCGAGTTGTGCGGTGGGGAAAACGTGATGGCAGCGGCCCGCACGCCCTACCCCCAGGTCAGCCTGGAGCAGGTGATCAAGGCCAATCCGGCGCTGATCCTGGCAGGGAGTCAAGATCCCGACGCTCTGCGCCACTGGCAACAATGGCCCAATCTAGACGCCGTCCACCATCAGCGCCTTCATCTCATCAATTCGGACGAACTGCATCGTTTCACCCCAAGAGCCCTCAACGCCGTGGAGCAGATATGCCTTGCCATTGAAGAGGCACAATTGCCAAGCCTGTAAAGCGCGCAGCTTGGTCATTTTCGCAATAAAAAAACACCGGCCATAGCCGGTGTTTTTTTATTCAGCAGACATGTGATGAGGGATAGCCGTTACTTCTGCTTGAAGATATCCAGCCCCACGAAATAAACGGAATCGTGACGCTGGAAGGCATCGGCATAAATCGGCTTCGCATCATCAAAGAATCGCTCGAGGATGGTCTCGGCCTCTTTTATCTTGGCTTCGAACTTGTCAGGAGCAGCGTCAAGCAGGGTCATCATCAAACCAATGATGTTGGCGTAGAAATAGTTCATCGAGCCAATCAAAATGCGATAAAGATGGCAATCACGGCTCATCAGCAAATAAAGCAGATAATCGTGATGACGCTGCATCATGGCCAATATTTCATTGTGTTCGTATTTGACCGCTTGCCAGTCGGTACGCAACTTCTCCAGCAAATCGTCAAACAGCGGTACGTTGAGCGCGGCATTGAAGTCGATACTGGTCATGTCGAACGGCTGGAAACTGCGCGCCATCAGCTCATCAAGCAGAGCGATTTTATCCAGCTCAGAGCTGTTTATTTGCAGAGCATCAACTCGTTGAGGGATGGCACCGTCAATGTAAGCACCATCACTGCAATTCAGGCAGCGTATATCCGGATGGCCAGTCAGCACGCGCGTCATATTATGGATGGCCAGACCAAACAGGTGATTGATCCGCACTTCCCCGCCAAAATTGCCTGGAGCCGGGAAAGTATCTTTTAGACTTTCATTGTACTTGGCTTCTTTCTTCTCGTTGTAATAGAGGCTCAAACTGGAGTGATGCTTGTCTGCATACTTGTAACCATTGTCTATCCCGAACAGGTATACCTGCTTGAAACCGAGCAGGGCAGCATAGTTGAGACCGGTATTGCCAACGAAGGGGTTGGAAAATTCAATGGACTCATACTCGAAAGCCTGACCAAACCGGCTGACCAGCATGGCAAACATGGGTTCATTAGGTTTGAAAGTCAGACCTGTTTTGCGGAAAAAAGTCTTGCACTCGGGGTGGATCACATCGACGCTGAGGAACACCGCATCCTTGAGAAAGTCATCAGCATCGAGAATGCGCAGAAAATCTGCCGAGCTCTTGGTCCGCTCCACCGCCACGTATATGTCAGGCTTGATACCTGCCTTGTACAGGGCACTGACGGCGGTACCGCAGGCGATGATGATGGCTTGTCCCTGATGCTGCCGGATAAAGTCGATGTTCTGATCCAGCGACGGTCCGTTACCGACCACGAATACCGGTACCTGCTCGGCCAACGAGGTATCCCGCTCCCTTTTCAAGAACGGCGTGCCATCCTGTAGATGGGTGTGACTGTGAGCCAGTGCATAAATATTGTCATCAAAGAAACCCCAACCCGTCTTGAGCAGATAAAGCTCACCCTCAGCCTTGTCGATCAAGTCATGCAGCTTGGGGGAGTGGTAAGTACAAAATGAGAAATAACTCGCCGACCAGAATGCCCCTTTGCGATGCATCGCTTCCATCATGTCGGCCACCAGCAGTTGCTCATCCACACCGATAAAAAGATGCAGGCTCAGCGACTCCTGCTCCATATATTCGAGCAGTTGGTGCCAGTCAAAACAATAAAGCGAGGCATAGAACATATCGATATCCGGTTCGAAAGCAAACAGATTTCGAACCCGGCACCGCTCATACAGGTAGCCCAGCTGATAACCCAGGCCGATCCCGTACATGAATGACAAGGGAATGTCGGCATCCAGCGCCTTGCGAAGCGGCAAGCCTTCCAGCGATACATTATCTTTTAGTTTGGAAATGGCATTGTTGTAGGCGATATGGATTTGGCCCTCCAAATACCACTGAGGAACGAAGTCGATACATTCAAGTACGCTATGCTCAATCACCTCGGCAATCTGGGCTTGTGCTTCGGCAAATGGATCGTCTCCATACAGGGAAACCTTGTCATCAAGCCACAGAATATTTGGAATGCCATTTTCATTACAGAAAAACCGGAAGGCTCTAGTCGGCTGATACTCTTTGAAAAATGCATGGATCCCTGGCATGTATTTTGCAAAGGCAGCCATATTAAGCTGATGGCGAACAGGCAACACCGCCAGCATGGCGGCCTCCTGTTCTTTTTGAACTGCAAGACGGGAAAGCTCTTCCTCTGCACTTTCAATGTTTTTATTAAAGTCCATTCGATATTTAACCCGCATTCGACTTGTAAAGGCTTGTTGCTCGCCCAGCCTTCGAGAATTGGCGCAATTCATCTTCTGCCAGACTCCTGGCGCTAGCGATTCGCTCATGGATCATTTGAAACTGCAACAGAGCCTGTTGCTGTTTCATATCAAGGTGGCTTTCCACGGGGAACTCCCGAAACACACCATCGAAAGCATCAAGATAGTGATCCATTTGTGCCTCCGCTGCCGACAACTCATTTCTCTCCAGCAGCAGCAACAGCTGGCTGCCGTGAGCCATCAACCCGGACAAAATGGCGTCGCTCATTCCGTCCTGCCCGCTTTTTGCTGGGCAATGGCCTTGTCGCGCTCTTCGACCGGAATGGCATCCCAGCCGCTTTTGACGGTCAGCATCAGGGTCATTACCTCATCAATGGCAGCGATGTCCATGTCGCGGCTGGCATCCATCATCCGCACCTTCATATAGTCATACAGAGCAAAAAGATCCTCCGGCACCTTTCCGTAAGAGAGATCCAGCGAGTCCTGCAAACCATTGATGATGGCCATAGTTTTGGACACAGACTGGGATTTGCCCTCGAAATCACGACGCTCGATGGCGCCACGGGTCTGGGCAAGCCGCTCTAGACAGCCCTGCATCAACAACTGGATCACCCGGTAGGGATCGGCCACCGCAAGCTCAGACTG
Source organism: Aeromonas sp. CD (assembly GCF_033349375.1). NCBI lineage: Bacteria > Pseudomonadati > Pseudomonadota > Gammaproteobacteria > Aeromonadales > Aeromonadaceae > Aeromonas > Aeromonas sp. CD. The sequence goes on along the minus strand of NZ_CP137631.1, from coordinate 1,831,167 downwards.
CAGATTCTGGGTGGTATAGGCCTTGATATTTTTCCGATACATACGAGACACGGCTCCTGACTACGTATTAATTCGTTTTGGTATTGAGCAGGTTGAGATAAGAGGCCGACTTGTTCATCTTGGCCAACATGGTGTCAAGGCTGCCATAACGGGCACGCAGGGTCTCCTGATACTTGATCAGCTGGGAAGCAACATCCGACTCCTTGCGGCTTACCTCACGCAGATCCGAATTCAGCGTATCTTCCCGCTTGGCCAGCAAGCCACCGGTTTTGGAGTAGGTTTCTAGCTGACTGGCTAGCTTGCCTGCCACCCCATCCTTGCCGCCAAAAACCGCCACCACCTGGTCAAAGTTTTTGTCGATGGCCTCGCTGAACTTGGTGTCATCAATGGAGAGAACCCCTTTGTTGTCCATCTTCACACCCATCTGGAAAATCGTTGAGTAGGTTGAGGATTTTTGTGAGGGTTCGGTAATGGCACCGTTCATCATGTTGATCACGGCGCGTGTCGTCGCATCACCAGCCAAGGCTCCGCCATCATTCTGGCTTTTTCCGGCCACGATGGAGTTGCGTTTGCCCAGCTCATTGCTCTTCTTCACCAGCGCGTTGTAGCCGTCGACAAAGCTTTTGACCATGTCTTTAATGCCGGCCTTGTCGGTGCTTACATCAACCTTGTTCGAGCTGTAGGTCTTGACGGGATTGCCATCTGCATCGGTCGAGGTCGTACTGTCCGACTCTTTGAGCACAGTCAGCTTGAGTCCGACAATGGTGCCATCAAAGGTATTGGTCGCGCTGGTCAGCGTGTTGCCATCCACCTTGATCTTGGCATCCTGAGCACTCTGACTCTTGGTCAATTTGGATACCAGGTTGTCGGTCAACTCGGTGGTGCTGCCGGTGATCTGCAGATCCTTGCCACTGCCGCTGACCCCGGAATCGATCATCAGCTTGGATTTACCATCGGAGGTATTCATGATGTTGACGCTCAAACCAAAGTTGTCTGCGTCATTGTTGATGCGCTTTCGAATGGATTGCAGCGAATCGCCAGCTTTGACATCGACATCAAAGGTCTTGTCGCCAGCCTTGAACGTCAATTTTCCGTCTTGGGTGATAAGAGGGGTAGTCGACGAGTCGAAGGTACCGTCAAATTTGCTGGTTTTTGCCAGCTGTTCGACGCTGATGTCATATTGCCCATTGGAGGCCCCTGCCTTGCTCTCCACCTTGAGCACAGGCTTGTCCTTGTCCTGGGTAATGTTGATGGAGCGTTTGTTGAACGCGTCATCTTTCGCCATCGCCTGCAAGGTAGTCACGAAAGAGGCAATGGCAGATTTCAGCTGCCCCACACCGGAGAGAGTGATTTGAGTGTTGGTCTTCTTGGTGGTGATGGGCTGCATCAGCTGTGCTTTTTTGGCATCGACGCTGGCAGCAATCACTGACTCCAAATCGAGTCCGGAGCCGGCACCTGCAGAAGTAATGGTGGGCATACTCACTCTCCTCTTAAGTTTTCATATCAGATCTCGTTATCGAGCAGCAACCCGGCGCGTGAACCTCCTCCGGTCGCATCACTCTCACGCAGATCTTTAATTCGTTTGCTGATGGCCAGCAACTCTTCGCTCGGGATTTGCCGGATCATTGACTTGGTCTCGGCGTCTACCACCTTGATCACCACTTGATCCAGATCCTTTTCAACACTGAAATTGACGGTCCAGCCTTGCAACTTACTGAACTCTTGCAACTTTTGGACCTCATTTTCAATGTCTGCCTGAGGCACATCCTGTTTGGCGTTTTTTTCACCAGACTGTCCCTCTTGCTGTTTTTTCACATCCTGTGCCGTCACCCGCTGCTCTTCCGTCGTGCCAGATAGCACTTGAGCGGCCGATTGGCCGCTCTTGCTACTTGACTGAAGAGAAGAAGGAGTGACCGATGACGGGATCCCAATTTCATTGGCCATATCGTCGCTCCTCTTTCTATCTCATCACTGCGTTTCTGTTAACCCAGCAGGGACAGCGCAGATTGCGGTCTTTGGTTGGCTTGCGCCAGGATGCTGGACGCCGCCTGTTGCAGAATGTTCTGCTTGGTCAGGTTGGCAGTCTCGGTCGCAAAGTCTGCGTCACGGATACGAGAGCGTGCAGCGCTCAGGTTCTCGGAAACGTTAGACTGGTTGCGAATGGTCGAATCGAAGCGGTTTTGCACCGCACCTAGCTCTGCCCGTTTGCTGTCAACTGCCTTGATCATGAAATCAAGGTTGGCCATGGCCAGCTGAGCTCCACTTGCTGTTTTAATACTGTTAACGCTTGTTGTTGTGGCAGCAGTGGTTGCTTTTGTCACAGTATACTTATCTGCTGTCGCAGTAGACGCGACCGTTGCACTTCCCTTTGTTGCTGAGGCGATACCTTTGATACTAAAGGCAGATGTCATCTTAAAAGAAATGGTTTGACCGGCATCAGCACCGACTTGGAAAGTCCCTTTGTACTTGCCATCAAGCAGCTTCTGCCCACCAAAGGTAGTGTCTTCAGAAATACGGTCTATCTCAGTTATTAGCTGATCATATTCCTGCTGCAGTGCGACACGGTCGTCTGTGTTATTGGAACCATTTGAGGACTGCTGAGCTAATGTACGCATCCGCTGTAACATGGAAGTTACTTCATCCATGGCCCCTTCTGCCGTTTGGGCAACAGAGATACCATCGTTGGCGTTGCGGTTACCTTGATCCAGGCCGTTGATCTGAGAGGTCAAACGGTTGGAGATCTGCAGACCGGCAGCATCGTCCTTGGCGGTGTTGATACGCAGACCGGAAGCCAGTCTGGTGTAGGACGTATCCAGGGACTTGTTGGTGTTCATCAGGTTACGCTGGGCGTTCAGTGATGAAGTATTCGTGTTGATATACATGGCCATAAAATATTCTCCCGAAGAACATGCGACTGCGGGTTGCGCCGCCAAAGCGGCGTCCCACCGTTAGAAGAACAGGTTGAACGATCCTGATTCTTCTGGCGGGTGTCTGTTTGAACGGACAGGCCACCCGCAGTAGTGCAAACGTTGGATTCCGAACACCCCTCGATTGCTTCACTTTATTTAACGGCAGCACAGCGACAAGCTTTAGGAAAATAATTGCCGAAGGTGGCAAGTTTTGTCCGGCAAACGGCAAACGGCAGGCACCCTATGTCCTTGGACGCGGCAGCAGACCTGAGACCAGCTTGGAGAGATGAATGAACATATTTGGCACAGTTTGTGCTTTGCTATGGGGGAGTGGCGTCAATTTGACGGCACAATAAAAAGAGGCCGGAAAATCCGGCCTAAAACGAGCATACGCTCAGGAGAATATGACCAAGCGTGACAGAACTGAACAGCTGTACAACACTTGGCTTTACTAGTAGAGAATAGATTCTCTCCCGATAGAACAGAGTGCGAACCGAACACCCCTTTGTTCCATCTCTTGACCAGGGCGGCCTGAACAACCGCCCTGTTTTCTTTTATCAGCCTTGCAGCAGGGAGAGTGCTGACTGCGGACGCTGGTTTGCCTGGGACAGTATGGTCGAGGCTGCCTGTTGCAGAATGTTCTGCTTGGTCAGGTTGGCGGTCTCTGTCGCGAAATCGGCATCGCGGATCCGTGAGCGCGCGGCACTGACGTTTTCAGAAACATTCGCCTGGTTGCGAATGGTCGAATCGAACCGGTTCTGCACCGCACCCAGTTCCGCGCGCTTGCTATCAACCACCTTAATCATAAAATCCAAGTTAGCCATGGCTAGTTGGGCTGCGCTTGCCGTTTTGATACTGCCCACACTAGTCGTTGTTGCTGCTGTCGCCAGCTTTGTGACTGTGTATTTATCGGCTGTAGCAACAGATTGAACCGTTGCGCTACCTTTAGACGCTGATGCTATACCATTCAAGGTAAAGGCTGATGTCAGTTTAAAAGTAATTGTCTGGCCAGCATCAGCACCAACTTGGAAGGTTCCAAAATAATTGCCGTTTAATATATTTGTACCACCAAAAGTAGTATCTTTTGCTACTCGGTCAATCTCGGTAATCAGCTGGGTGTACTCTTGCTGCAACGCGGCACGGTCGTCCGTGTTATTAGAGCCGTTGGCGGACTGCTGAGACAGGGTACGCATTCGTTGCAGCATGGAGGTGATTTCATCCATGGCGCCTTCGGCAGTCTGGGCGACGGAGATACCGTCGTTGGCGTTGCGGTTACCCTGATCCAGACCATTGATCTGGGAGGTCAAACGGTTGGAAATCTGCAGGCCGGCGGCATCGTCTTTGGCGCTGTTGATGCGCAGACCAGATGCCAGACGGGTGTAGGATGTATCCAGAGATTTGTTGGTGTTCATCAGGTTACGCTGAGCGTTAAGCGATGAAACGTTCGTATTGATATAAAGACCCATGACCATTCTCCTAAGCTATTAAATTTGCTATCTAATTTGCTCGAACTTTATTGTCTTTCCTGTTCGATGCGTCTTATTTAACGGCCTCTTTTTCGATGTCTTTAGCATTATTTTCAACGCTTCATCGCATTAACGCCGCTTACCCTATTTATCGGCATGTTCTCGTTGAACTTGAGGAAAAAAATACCCTGTTTTTCCTGCAAGGTTCATGATGCAAACAACAGAGGGCGATGGGCAAGGCAGCGTGAGCCTTGCCGGCCATCTGGTACCGTTCAGATACCATGACGATGGCCGGCGCCATCACTGTCGACAAAAACTTGGTCTGGCTCCCACTTCTGGCAGGCAGCCATTGGTCAGACGTCGCGATCCCCCCTAAAATCGCGGCCCCATCAACAATTGGACGTGAGTTGTTCTCCATGCAGACACTGGTTGAGCAGATTGTTTACATCAGCGACATGTTTGGTACTGCGGTATTCGCGTTTTCGGGGGTTTTGGTGGCGGGTCGTCTCAGGATGGACGGTTTTGGCGTCATGGTATTGGCGGCAGTCACCGCCATCGGGGGCGGAACCATCCGCGACATGATCCTGGGGGCCACCCCCGTCTTCTGGGTACGCGACCCTCTCTACATCTGGGTGGTGATAGCAACGGCACTCATCGGGATGTGGATGGTCAAGCTGCCCCGCCGCATGCCCTGGTACGTGCTGCCGGTCGCCGACGCCTTCGGGCTGGCACTCTTTACCGTGATCGGGGCACAAAAAGCCCTCAACTTTGGTACATCGGGGCTGATAGCCGTATTGATGGGCACCATGACAGGGGTGGCTGGCGGCATGATCAGGGACGTGCTGGCCCGTGAGGTGCCCATGGTCTTGCAAAAAGAGATCTATGCCACCGCCTGCATCCTGGGGGGCATCCTCTATACCCTGGCGCTGGAGATAAACGTGGATCGGGTGACCGCCATGCTCATCTGCATGACGGCGGTGTTCGGTTTGCGGGTGGCGGCCATCTATTGGCATCTGTCACTGCCCACCTTCTCCCTGCAGCGCAATTGATGCCGTGGCCAGGGGGAGAGTCGCACTCCTGGCCAGGTTGCGTTGAACCAAGCAGGCTTTTCTGTTGTCATAAGGTCCAGTGTTGTAAGCCGGAATCCCTCATGCAAAAACTTGGACTCATCACATCACTGCTATTGATGAATGTGGCAACGGCGCAGGCCGAAGCGCAGGTACTATTTGGTCGGCTCGCTTCCACCCCGGTGCAGCAGTTCAACCAGCAGATCCGACAGGCAAGCACTGCCCAGCAGAGCTGGGTCAATGACTATCGTGAAGTGGCATTGCGTTTTGTCGGCCACAGCGACATCCCCAGTCGCATCCAGGCACAACAGCTGGACAACGATCTGGTGCTCTCCGTTGCCCTCGACGGCACCAAGAGCGACATGATCTACATCCTGACCCTGTTTCGCAGCAACAACCTGTGGCAGATGCGCCAGGCGGAGATGGGGTGGCGCTGTCAGGGGCAATCCACCTTTACCCCGGTGCCCTGCCCTTAACGAAAATCATCTCCCCCGAGTGAAATAAAAAAATCCGGCTCATGGCCGGATTTTTTTATGCATGCGTGAACGTCATACTACGGACGGTACACCTTGACGTTGGCAAAGCCCTTCTCTTTCAGATAGAGCGCCTGCAGCTTGCTCATCACGCCGCGATCGCAGTAGAGCAGGTAGGTCTTCTCCTTGGGCAGATCGCCAAAGGCGGTGGCCAGCTTGAAGAAGGGGATATGCATGACCTCACGCCCTTCCACCTGCAACGGCTTCTCGTCGTGCTCGTCCATGGAGCGGATATCGAGGATCACCTCGTTGTCGCCGCTCTCGGCGGTAGTCTCCACTTCCTGCACCTCGGCGGCGGTCTCTTCACCGATGCGACGAATGTCGAGGTAACGGGCCTCGGCCACCACCTTGTCCAGAATGGCGAAGTCGAAGTTCTCCTCTTCCGCCTCGATGCGGGAGAGCTCGGCCTTCACGGTCGGCTTCTTGGAGATGACACCGCAATACTCCGGCATGGTCTCGGCAAACTCCAGGGTGCCGATGCGACGGGCTTCGCTGATGATGTCCGGCTTGTCCCAGGTGATGAGCGGGCGCAGGATCACCTTGTCGGTCACCCGGTCGATGACGTTCAGGTTGGTGAGAGTCTGGCTGGAGACCTGACCCACGCACTCACCGGTCACCAGGGCCGGGATCTGGAACTCGTCGGCCACCTTGGCGGCGGCGCGCATCATCATCCGCTTGAGCACCACGCCCATCTGGCCGTTGTCGATCTTCTCGAGGATCTCGGCCACCACCGGCTCGAAGTCCACCGCGGTGAAACGCACCCGGTGGGAAGAGCCGAAGCGGTTCCACAGGTGATAAGCAACCTGCTTGACGCCGACCTCGTGAGCGGCACCACCCAGATTGAAGAAGCAGTAGTGCACCCGGCAGCCGCGTTTGATGAACTGGAAGGAGGCCACACCGGAGTCAAAACCGCCGGAGATGAGGCTCAGCACATCTTCCTGGGTGGCGATGGGCATGCCGCTCAGGCCCTGATGGATGGCGCTGACGATGAAGAGCTCTTCGCCGTCGATCTCGAGGTTGATCTTCACATCCGGGTTCTTGAGGCGCACGCCGTTGCTGACGCAATGCTGATTCAGGCCACCACCCACGTAGCGCTCTACTTCGAGGGAGGAGAACTCGTGCTTGCCGTGGCGCTTGGCGCGCACGCAGAAGGTTTTCCCCTCGAGCTGGTCACCCCACACGGCTTTCACCTGTTCGAAGATGTCGTGCAGGTCGGTAAACTTGCTGGCCTGCACCTCGAGGAAGGCCTGAATGCCGGGGATACAGGCCAGGGCTTCGATGGCCTGCTCGCGGAACTGGTCATTGCGGGAGCTCACGATCAGCTTGTCCCAATCCATCCGCACCCGGGCATCGTCGTCAAAGCGGCGCAGGACATTGCGGATATTGCCCTGCAGGATCTTGATGAAACGCTGGCGAACCGACTTGCTCTTGATGGTGATTTCCGGGAACAGCTTGATAATGAACTTCATGGGGGCTCTTTAAATTTTAAGGTAAATCAATGACTTACAAGTAGATGTGGGAACGAATGTTAGAATGGGAGTTCCCGTGAACAGCTACACATTATCTCACAGCGACCAACTGGTTGCCACCCTTGCCAAGCAGCCGGTGTCCACCTTCGGGACCCACTACACCAAGGAAGCCGCCCTCTTCATCGCACGACACCTGAACAAGGCCCACGGCTGGGCTGCGAGTCTTTACCTACGGACCATCGCTGATGGTATCGGTTGCACCACCCGCACTGTACGCAACTCTCTGCGTCGTCTGGAAGCCATCGGCTTCTTCAAGACCGAGTTCCGGAAACACGCCCAGATAGCCAACTGGAATCTGGCCTCTGTGTACCGCATCGGGTCAGCACTCCTAGTCCTTTTCCGTACCCCCAGCACCAAACGTCCGGCTAAGTCTTCGACTTCTTTTAAACAGAAACAAAGTAACAAGGATCACGCTCCCGTTTCTTCGTCTGTGGGTAAGTTCGCCATGTTCGACCGGAAGAGGGTCAACAGGACACCAGAGGAATGGGAAGCAAGCCAGAAGGCCAGCCAAGAGCACAACAGGAGTGCCCTTGAGAAGCTGAAGGCTCTGTTCGTGAGGGGGCAGTCATGAAGATCACGTTCGACGTTGAGCGCATACAGGAAGCCCTAGCGAACCCCGAGCAATCCGGACTGAATGACGTTGATTTGGCCGTGCTATCCACTTGCCTAGAGCTGGCAGGGGGCTCAAACCAATGCGTACTCATTGACGACACACGGGCACCGAAGAAGAAGCGGAAGCCAAGGCCGAGTCGTATCAAGCGGAGTAAGCGGAGTAAGCGGAGTAAGCGGAGTAAGCGGAGTAAGCGGAGTAAGCGGAGTAAGCGGAGTAAGCGGAGTAAGCGGAGATGATGACCGAGCGAAAAATGCTGGTGTGCGTAGAGGCTGAGCTAGGAGTAGCTGAAGGCCAGGAATTCCCTGTGCTGGGAGAGAATGGGAGCGTGTGGGAGATACTGCTGGGCGGGGAGTACCGGAAGGTGAACAAGCGGTCTGGCCGTGTGCAGGGCTGGAGGACAAGCCCACGATTTGACCTAGCAGGGTGAACAACAGCCCTGAGTAAGAGCCTGATTACAAAACAGATTTGTCCCAATTGAACCGACATCAATACATAGTTATTTTTAGGCACACGAGTCCATGTGGAGTAACTAAAATGTACCAACTCAAAGTAATCAAAAAAAACAATGTAGACCAAGAAACCTTCGAGATAGCCCTTGATACAGCTATTCGTCGCATTGAGAACGAGATAGAAGGCTTTCAGCTACGGGCCATCGTCAAAGGAGACACAGTAACTATTGAGAGTATTGGCCCCAAAGAGCTAATCACAGCAAATCAGGAGGAGTTAATGCGCAAAATTGAGGCCTGTTTCTGCTATAGCGGCAGGTTACTCTCTGAAGGTTTTGGCGCCATTGTATGGTTATCATACTGGTCTTAAAGATGTTTCAAATTTGAGTGATTGCAATGAAGAAGACGCCGTTTTTCTCAAGCCTGCGGGTCGGCCAACCGTTTCATCTCTATGACAGCCTACACGTCTTCGGGGAGATGCTTCTAGGAGGTGAGTAGCGGAAGGTATGCAAGAGGTCTGGTCATGTGCAGGGCTGGAGGACAGGCCCGAAGTTCGAGCCTGAGTCTCCCCAGGGCAAGAGCGTCAACTCTGGGTGTGTTTGTGTTCGCTCACACGCTATCTCTTGGTGTCAACCTGGAGCTTTGCAAGAAGCTGCAACTTCTTCATGTACGCCTTCATGTTCTCGGCATTGTGGGTAGGAACACACCCATCATTGTAAAGAAAAACGGTGTCACCTGACGCACACCCTTTGTAATCCAACTTATCCAATGTAGCAGGTCCAAGCCCCTTAAACTTGGTCGCAACGGGATAATTCTCATACTTAACGAAGTCGTGGGTATTAAATCCGACAGGCTTGTACTCACGGTTAAGAACGACCCAAGCACCGTCAGTCTGCTTTTTGAGGCAATAGGGAAAATAAATAGACCTGAAATCGTTTAAAGGCATGGTACTGGACTCTCTGTAGAGGAAGGAGGTGCGGTCCACTATCTCTGAACATCCGGATGATCTCAACGGGGGCTTGCCAACTTCGCCGTGTTTGATGAGCCTCTATGCAAAAGAGAGAGCTTTGGCAAATTTTGGAAAAAATCTGAACGGCCTCATCTGTGATTTAACGCCAGAGATTTCCCCCAGTATCCCCCCAAAAAAAATCAACCACTAAGCAGCCCTGCCGCCCTCTTTCTCTCACCATCTGAGCACCGGCCTGTTCCTCACCTTCTCCCTGATCCAAGCTCATACATAGACGAGCCCCAACATCATCCCGTGGCCTCCTGCCGTATACCGGACAGGTAGAGTGGCCCGAGGCTTGAAGCAAATAAACCTCGTGGATCACAACTCTCTCTTATGTGAAATTTTCAGGCCTGTGTGTACCATAGGCCAAGATTTAATGTAGGTGTGCGGCTAGAAGGTTAACATGGCTCCAATTTACGATGTGTTCTCACTAATCCCAGAAAGATCCTTTGGTTCCTTCAACGCAAAAAATGTTGCTCTGTATCTGGCAAGCCTGATGGATGAAATTGGTTCCATCACAGTGAGACCATACAGGAGCGAAATAGCTGAAGATTTGGGTATGAGTAACCATGCACTTCGGCAAGCAATGCTCCAACTCACTGAGCGCAAGTTAATTGAGATCGAGCACTACGTTGATCAAGGCGGGGAAGGCTACAAGAGCAAGGCCAACTATTACACGCTGGGGATGGAAGCGATCAGGCACATAGAATCCCTTGAAGAACCGCTGACGATTGATGAGCAAGAATTTCTGGAACAGGAAGATAGAGAGATTGCAGAAGAGGTAAAGAACAGGGCGATTATCGTCAGGCAGTATCTTGATTCTCTGAGTGAGAAGCACAGGAGTCTCTTCTATAGCCTCCTGAATGATCGCAATCTACTACGCATAAACCCCGTAGAACACCTTGAGCAGGTCGAGCCTTAACCCTCCGATAATCTGGCATCATAATGCGCTCCTACGTGAAATCTTCAGGTCTACGTGTACCATAGGGCCAAGATTTCAAGCAGGAGCGCGGTTAGAGGGGGGGGGTTATGCAGATAGGCCAAGCATTGAAGTAATTGCAGCAGCAGCCACGGCTTTGATTGTTTCAACGCTCACTTCCAGCCCTTTTTGCAAAATGGTATCTTTGGTTTTATTCCAAACGGTATCATTGCGAATTAAGTTTAGGAATTCGTGTCCAGACGAACGCAGTCTCATTGCACGAAAATCGGCTATCTTCATTCCGAGAAATGTATCTATTTTCCCTTCAACAAGACCATCTTCAATTAATAGTCTCATGTGGCCAGAAATTTCGTATTGTTCTTCTGGGGTCTTACACTGAAAATCACGAAGAGATAGGTATGGTTTATCGAACCCCTTACTTTCAATTGCAATAAGGAGGGTTTTCATCATGTCAAGGTCACGTTTCATTCTTCATCCTCTATGGTATTTACAACGGACATACCTATTCCTGAATTCAACAGTAAATCCATTTTCTTATTATTCTCTTTAATTTCTTTCTTTCGTTTACTAACATAAGTAGAAAGTAGCGAGTAGTCATTTTCAACCAATTCTATAGCCCATTTTTCACGCCTTGACTGCTGATAATAGATACTCCCTTCACTATCAAATCTAATTTTTCCTATTGGAGCGCACAGCGAAATTGAATGTGATTCATCAGTAAAGTAAATCACGCCTTTTTGCTCTGATACGTTCAGTTTAATACCACTGTGTTTTACTGTGACTTTAGCGATTGATGACATGTTTATAGTGCCAAGGTTAGATGCTGTATGAGTATGCTACTAAACCTCGCATGTATACGTCCATAGTCGGGGAGAAAATTAAAGCAGTGTCCCATCTCCTTTGAACTTGCTATAATTGTCTCGACCTCAGCCACGAGGTTAAATAGTTGCGCACTGTGTCGACAATTAATGTTCTTGATGAACTCAGCTAGTAAACGCAGTTATTTTATTATGAAGATTTTCGTTTGATGGTTTATTTTCACAACGATGTTTGTAATTGTCACCCCTCGGTAAATTCTGCAAAAAATCTGTGGGGCATCTTGAGTAATGAAGCCGCGCCGTTTCCCCCCCGTCCCCCCCATCGAGCAGGCACAGGATCACCGCTGCTTGCATCCATGCCTAGCCACGGGCAAGCGATCACCATAACTCTCTAATGCAGGACAAGGCCAAGGGAACCGCAAGGCCGGGATAACCGTATCATAGCTGTCCACGTAGGGTATACCCTAATGAACTTCTTTCACACGGGGCTATTGACTGTCTCATTTATGTTTCATAATCTAAGTCCCATCGGGTTAAGACCTTAATGTGACAGCGTGATACCGACAAGGACACACGTTGAAGCAATAGGAAGAAGATGAAGGAGATTTCCGCATGAATGACTTGGTTATCAGGCTTCGCCGATTCAAGGACAGGAAGTCACTGGATAGAGTCGCCCCAAGGATGCTTGATAAGGCTGCGGCTACGGGCCTCCAAGAGGAACTGAAGGTCATCGCAGCGATTGACCACCGGCAAGCAGAGATAGCTGCTGGAAAGCATTACGATGCGGGGAAAGTCCCTATGACAGCTTGGGCATTGGTGGATTGAGTTGGAGAGAGTGATGGGACAGGTTATCGGTTATGCGCGTGTGTCTTCTGTCGGTCAGTCGCTGGATGTTCAACTGGATAAGCTGACAAAAGCCGGTTGTGAGCGTGTGTACCAAGAGAAGGTATCAGGGACCAGCACAGATGGCCGTGAGCAACTAGCCGAACTCCTGCGGTATGTCCGAGAGGGGGACGATGTGGTGATCACCAAGCTGGACCGTCTGGGCCGTTCTCTCGCTGACCTGCTGGACATTACGGAACAACTGGAAGCCAAGGGCGTGACCCTGCGTGTACTGGACCAGAACCTAGAGACGACGACTGCCCAAGGGAAGCTGATGTTCACCATGCTGGGCGCCTTTGCTGAGTTCGAGACGGCTCTACGCAAGGAGCGTCAGATGGAAGGGATCGCCAAAGCTAAGGCTGCGGGGAAGTACACAGGCAGGCCCAAGAGTATCGACGAGGATGCAATCAAGGCGACCCTGTTGGAAGGCGGTAAGTCTCTGCGGGAAATTGCTACGCTTCATGGCGTCAGCCGAGCGACTGTCCATCGCCTATCAACAAGGATGCGAGAGGATGGGGAGCTGAGTTGATCGAGTGTGTCTATCGGTTGACCCTGGGACCATCAAAAGGACCGATCACTGGGACTGTCCCAAAGAACATTAGAGAAAGCTAATTTACCCTGACCAATAGAAAGAACTGATCGAGTAACCCACTTTGATCGGATCTTTCAATCGACCCCCGAGGCTGTTCACTGCGACACCTTGGGGGTTTGTCGTTTGGGAGGCGCTGGGGCCGACTCTGGGCTTGTTCGTCTGAGTGCCCCTGTTTGTTATCCGTGAGTCTGTCCCGACGACCATCATGGTGTTTTCGGAAAATCGGGAATCTCGAAAAACCGAAAGAGCACCCCGACGAGTATCCCGGAGACACCACCGAGACACCTTCCAGGGACCTCCAGATCAGGGACAAATGAGGCTATCTGAATTTTCCCTGACCATTGAATGAAATGAAAGACCGGTCCCCTCTCTCTCCTTCCCTCCGCCCGTCTCTAAGACTATTGTAGTGGTCTAATCATCCCGGACACCATTTTAGGTGGTACAGTCGCCACCATGACCTGAGGTGTTCAATGACAAGATTGCGTCGCTCGTTTACTGCCGAATTCAAACTGGAAGCTGCATCCCTGGTGCTTGATCAGGGGTATTCAGTCCCCGAAGCCAGCCGTTCGCTGGATGTCGGTGAAACCGTGCTTCGCCGCTGGGTTCAGCAGCTTCAATCCGAACGCAGTGGCACTACCCCAATCAGCAAAGCGCTGACTCCGGAGCAGCAGAAAATCCAGGAGCTGGAAGCCCGTATCAACCGGCTCGAACGTGAAAAGGACATTCTAAAAAAGGCTACTGCTCTCTTGATGGCGGACGAGTTCACACGTACGCGCTGATAGACCGATTAAGGGAGCAAGCCCCCATCACCTTGGTCTGCTGCGCTTTCGATGTTCCCACCTCCTGTTTTTACGATTATCTGGCTCGCAGGCGGACGATTAACCGTGAGCGCATGCAGCAGCGCTGCGAGTTGCGCCGGTTGTTCAAAGCGAGCCGGAACTCGGCAGGCAGCCGTGCCTTGATGTCGATGATGCGGGAGCTGGGGTATCAGATTGGCCGGTTCAAAGTACGTAACCTGATGAAGGAAGCCGGGCTGGCATCCAAGCAGCCGGGCGCACACCGTTATAAGGTGGCACAGTCTGAACGACCGGACATTCCCAATTTGCTGGCCCGCGAATTTGATGTCCAGCAACCCAATCAGGTGTGGTGTGGCGATATCACCTACGTCTGGGCAGGTGGTCGTTGGCATTACCTGGCAGCGGTGCTTGACCTGTACACCCGGCGGGTTGTGGGGTGGGCGATGTCAGATAAACCAGATGCAGAGCTGGCCATCAACGCACTGGAGATGGCCTATCAACAACGAGGTTGCCCGTTCGGCGTACTGTTTCACTCTGACCAGGGCAGCCAATATGGCAGCCGGGCATTTCGGCAACGACTGTGGCGCTATCGCATGACCCAGAGCATGAGTCGTCGTGGTAACTGCTGGGATAACGCCCCGATGGAGCGGTTGTTCAGGAGCCTGAAGTCAGAGTGGCTCCCGGTAACGGGATACCTGAGCCTGCGGGAGGCGAAACGGGATATCAGTTATTACCTGATGGATTACTACAACTGGCGGCGTCCACATCAACACAATGACGGGATACCGCCAGCAAAAGCCGAACATCGGCCTAACCGAGTGTCCGGATTTAGTTGACCACTACATATCTACAAGACATCTACTAGATACCCTAGATACTATCTCTCTATACATTACTAACTACAGGTATCTTTAAGACTACCCACCGACTACCCGAGGACGCCTCAATGGCTGTCCTGTTGTCGCTTCCTCAAGGCTTCCCCCCTGACCATCCCTAGGACAACCGAGTGACGACTTCAGGACAGATAGCTAGTAAGGATGATCAATCGACAGTATCCGTAGGTTGAACATAGTGAGTTCCTTATGAAGCTCTAAGGGATGACCTGTTGCAAAACCCTGAATCAGGAGAATGCAACACCCAGCGACTGACCCGAGGGGTCCAGAAATGTTCCCATAGCAAATCTGGACCACACCCAGCGACTGACCTTGGGACTGTCCGAAAATGCCCCGAGGGCAAATCTGGACACCTCCCCAGCGTCTCCCTCCACTCTCCCCTTTATTGCCTATCAACACTGTCCATCCAAGCAAGGGCAGGAGAGGGAGTTATCTATAAGTAATCTGTAGGTACTTATCCTGTAGCCCCTATGCACAGGGAAATCCGGAAGGGGGTCTGGAGGGGGCTCAAAATCCCAATTTGGGGAAATGTGCCCCCCGAGGTCTGTCTTGGTGAGTGGCGAAAATGGTGGCGTAACAAATCCGCCAGTACCCCGAGGTCCGCCTTGCGATACGCCGAAAATGCCCTTGGGGCAAATCCGGCGTAGTCCCGAGGTCTATCCTTGCGTTTCCGGAAATGGGATCAGCCCAAAACCGGAAGAGGTCCCGAGGTCCATCCTTGCGTTTCCGGAAATGCCCTCGCGGCAAAAAAGGAAGAGGACCCGAGGACGACCGCGAAATGTCCCAACGGCATTTGGCGGTGCCCGAGGACGACCTGAAGCCGTACTGGTAAAAAATCCTGAATCAGGAAAAATTACCACCCCCGAGTCCTCCATCTCCGCCGTCCCGATGGCATCCACTGAAGACCGCTCCGAAACCCGCGAGGACGCCCGTTCCTGAAGATGCTCTGGTCGGAAATCGGGAATCCCGAAAACCGACCACCCTCGAGGACGACCTGAAGACGCACCACTTAGAAAAATGCCCTTGGGACAAATTTCTAAGTCAGACCCGAGGACGGCCTGAAGATGCACTGGTTGAAAATGCGGATTCCGTAAAATCAACCACCCCCGAGGTCAGTCCCTCTGTTGTCCCGAGGATGGCCCTGCGTTTGCCTTACCGAAAATGTTAGCGCAACAAATCCGGTAGCCCCATGTGACCCTGAGCGAAAATGGCCCGAGGGCAAAACCGCTCACCCCAGCGTATGTCTGCGCGAAAATGGCCCAAGGACAAATCTGCGCACACCAAGAGTTGATGACACTGCCTTTATGGGTGTCATCAAGTATTGCGTCGCACATGCCACTTTGGTTTAATTTAAAAAAATAGATGTCACAACCATAAGGAGAAGTCATCAAATGACCAAAAAGCAATCACGTCTTCTGCCCGCTGGCACTGTGCTCACCACCGAGGGGAAAGACAAGATCCTGACCGGAAAGCTCCAGCGCGACATCGTGTGGTTCCTATCCGATAACTGGCAGCCCTCGATGAAAGACTTGCTCGATTTCATGCGCCGAGTACACGGGACGCCACGCCAGAACGTATACCGTACAGTGAAAGCCCTTGAGGAAAAAGGAGTGTTGCTGACAGTGCAAGGTGCGAAAGGATCGACGGAGATTTACCACGCCATTGAGGTCAGCGACGACGGGAGCTTTGTAGTACATGAAGAGGTAGAAGAAAGCTTCAGGCCCGAGAGCAAGGCCCCAGGTGGTGCCGTCGTAAGTAACCTTGATTTCGTGGCGGCAATCCGGAAAGCCTTCGACGAAAAGAACCCTTCAGCGGTATTCAAGACGCTGAAAAAGGCACGAAGCGATTCTGGCCGCTGGTTCATCGTGTCGTTTAACAAGCCGTCGCTCTTCACACTCGCAGCAAATGCCTTCCACCGTCGCGTCGATCTTCTAGGGCTGTTGATCGCCATGGAAATCAGCGGCATCTATGACTTGGTGGAGCAGGCAGCCCGTGGCGCTTGGCAGCCATTCTTCGACACCCTGAAGAAGAACAAGGTGATCAGCTACCACGACCTACCAGAAGGCCGTGTGATGGCCTGGGACGCCCGTCGCTGGGCAGTCTATAGCGCCCGTGTGATGCAGCAGCGGGAAGCGATCATTCATTCCTGGGCGACCGAGTGATTAACAGAGGGGCCCGAAAAGAGAGCTTGTCTTTTGGGGACCACCAGCGTCAGACCCGAGGATGTCCTTGCTAACTACTCCAAAAATCGGGATTCCCGAGAAATGGAGTACCCAGTGCCACCCAGCCGAAAATGCCCTCGGGGCAAAAATCGGCACCCTCTGCATCCCCAGCCCGAAAATGCGGATTCCGTAAAATCGGGCACCCTCTCTCTCCCCCTGTCCGTAAATCGGGAATCCCGAAATCCGGTAGCCCCGCCCCCAGCGTCCCCCTGTAAGGAAATGCGGAATCCGCAGAATCGTACACCCTCTCGATCCCCTCTCGCCTCCCTCCGGATTTCCCTGACCTAAGAACGTAGGAAGACGCTCAAAAGTGCGCAATTCAAGGACCAGCCCGTGGGGAAACCTGCGGGCTCCCTTTTTCTACGTCCTGACTCCCTTTCCCTTTTTCTCTTTGGCCGAAGGGCCATCCACCTATCAACAAGGAAAAACAACTATGTCTGCTTACGGCACTTTCCCGACTTTTCAAAACGTAACCCATCTAGGTCAGAACAACGGTCAAGGCGATACCCGAGCCCTCTTCATGAAGCTGTTCGCTGGTGAAGTCCTGACGATGTTCCGCAATCAATGCGTCTCCTTGGGCACCACCCGAGTGATGACCCTGAAGGGCGGCAAAGCATTCGATTTCCCTGTACTTGGCATGAGCCACAATGCGAAGTACCACAAGCCCGGCGAACTGATCCGAGCTGGCGGCATCAAGAACGTCCTGCGCACTGTCACCGTCGATGACGCCGCCGTGGCTGCTGTGTTCGTGGCAGAACAAGACGAAGACCTGAGCAGCTTTGAGGTTCGATCTCACTATGCCCGTGAGCTGGCCTATGAGCTGTCGAACATGATCGACAAGAACGTCTTCCGGACCATCGCAAACGCTGCCTTCATTACCAACAAAGAGCTGGCTATCGCTCGCTTCGGTGAGAACGGCGTACTGGAGGACGAGACCTTCACCGACAACATTACCCTGCGAGCAACCGATGCGGCAGGCCGTCCGATGACCCGTGGTCAGCAAATCGTGGACGCCATCTTCCGTGCCCGTACCGAGTTCCGTAAGGCAAGCGTCCCAGGTATCCCTGTGTGTGTCCTGAAGCCGGACGACTACGAGGCCCTGACCAATGCAGCAGGCGACCTTGGCAACATGGCATGGCTGGATAAACGCTTCTTGGGTCAGACTGGCGAGGACAAGTCCAACGGTAACGCTGACACCGGCCTTCGCATTGCCGGTATGAAGATCTTCGAGTCCAACAACCTGCCGGACCAAGACGAAAGCAACGGACTGATCGGCTCACCGGAACCCCTGAGCGTGGAAGAAGGTGGCTCTGGCCGTACCGCTGCGTACCGTGGGAACTTCTCCAAGCTGCTGGGCTTGGTCTACACGAAGGACTGCGCGGCTACCGTGAAGGTACGCGACATTGCGACCAAGTGGGTCCCCGAGCCCCTGCGCGTCGGTAACACCGTGCTGGCTAAGATGTTCGTCGGTCACAACATCCTGCGTCCGGCCTGTGCGGTCGCTCTGCTGGAAGCGTAAGGGGATTTCCCTGACCAAAGGATGGAGAGAGGTTCCTGTCAGGGTCCTCTCTTCCTCTGCTGCCTTACTCGAAACCGATGGTCATGGTTGTGTTTCCTTAGACCCCCATGCGTAGCTCCTGTGTTCTTCACGGGGGCTGCCCTTGGGGGTTCTTTTTTGAATAACGTTACTCTGACCTATTACTTCCCAACTTCAAGGAGACCTTATGTCTACTCAAACTCAACACCCGAATCTGCAACGAAAGAAGCCGCAAGCCCGTACCACTGCAATCCTGTGGGAAGACGTTATCCCGAAGGCTGACGCTCTGACCCTCCACTTCTCCAAACAGGCAGGCTTTGCCCTGACCCGCACCCAGATGCTCAACGCACTGGTTAACCGCGAGTTCGACAAGCTGCGCTCTCAAGGTGAACTGGCTGGGGAGGTGCAGTGATGGACTACCAGACCGCCGACTACAGCTTCAGCGTGGAGACCTGCGACCTGCCCTCCTACTCCAGCGGCGTGAACGACCAAGGGGAAGCCCTCTATGAACTGGATGGGATCGAAATGACCAAGGCACAGGCCGAGGACTTCAAGGACTACTTCTTCGACGACGAGGACGATCACGCGCTCTCCCAGGACAACGACACCGAGTCCCTACCGGACGCCATTCTTTCAGGCTTGAACGCTGTGAATGACGCGCTGGGAGGCGGTGGAGTCGCTGAGTTCTACGCTGACGAGCTGCTGGGTCTAGGCGAAAGCCGAATGGACTCTGTGGTCTCTTCTTCCGGTATGAGTCGGGAGGAAATCCAGTCCCATGCAACAGCGGTAATGATCGACATGGCCGCACAGGTAGGAATGCCCAGCGACTACCTGATGAACGAGCTTCAGAACGACATCAACCGCGTCCGCTCGTTTAACTCCCAGTCTGGCTTGAAGCTGCTGCGAGAGGCTATCGCTGACGGTATCGCTGGGGAATACGACTCCGCGATGACCAAATGGGATCGCCTGCGTCGCGCCCTGCAATCCGTCAAATAACCCACTTTCTCTAACCCCTAGTTACCCCATACCACAGCCATCCGGAAAGCCTCTGCGGCCTTCTGGAGGGGCCACTGTGCCCGTCTCAACACACACATAAGGAAACCGACATGAACAAAATCACCATTGCTGACCTGTCCGAAGAACTGCTGGACGTAATCAACGGCCAACGCGCCCTTATCAACGAACTGGCCGAACGTGCAGGGCTGACCTCTGCGCAAGTCCAAACGATTCAGATGGACGCCTCCCAACGACACCAGCGAGCCAAAGTGGCAGCAGCAAAGGCCAAGGCCAACCGTGAAGCCTACGAAGAAGACTCCCGCCAGATGGCAGCTTGGGTCTACGCCACCCGCTTCGACTTCAACAATGCGAAGGAATGGGGCAAAGCAGCAGCGACCGAGTGGCTGGTTATCTGTGACCGTAGCGGCTCCGAGCATGGCCGTGATCACACCTTTAAGTACCACGAGCCGACCCAAGACGAACTGCTGGAAGCCCTGAAGGATCTGGGGCGGTGGAGTCGTGCGACTGAAGAACACAACAAGGACCGCCGCGAACATGCCCAGCGGACCCTTCCGAAGGTCAAGGCCAAGCTGGCCGCCCTGCTGACCGCTTAATGCAACCCACAGGGGAGGCCCAGCGTCTCCCCTGCTCTACCCAAGGAACCTATCAACATGACCGCTAATGAAACCTTTCTTGTCCATCCCAGCGACTTCGTGAAGCGCCTTCAAGCCTTCGCCACTCTGAGCCTTGGCCGCCGTCCGTCTACTGGTCAGGTGCAGAACGCAATCAACCGGTATGTCATGCAGTCCCACGGGACAGACCAAGAGTCGATGCTTGCGCTTGTCCGTGAGCTGTTCCCGACAGCCGAACAGGAGGCCGCCTGATGACCACCAAGCGCAAGATCACCATCAAGGACTGGAACCACATACGCAAAGCCAAAGTCCGTCACGCCCTCTTCTGCGTGGCCTATCGGGTTCTCCAAGGGGGCGGCTGGCAGAAAGCCTGCCGGACTACGGCAAAACGTCTGAAGCGCGATTATGACCGCCTGCGTCTTCTCGCAAGGCATTACATCAAGACCACCGGAGACAACACCAAATGACCCAACCGTACACCTACACACTCGCCACTGATGGCGCTTGCAACACCAACCACACCAAAGCGTCAGTCCGTGTGGCTGGCTGGGGCTTCCTTGCCGTCCGTAGCGATGGCCGCAAAGTTGAACGCTGCGGCTACTGCGTGGGCGCTGGGGAGTCCAACCAGACCGGAGAACTGGAAGCAGTCATTCAAGGGCTGTCACTCCTTAAACCTGGCTCTGTGGTCGAGGTCCTGACAGACTCCGCCTATGTGATCAATGGGGCGACCCAGTGGTTAGCCGGATGGAAGGCGAAGGGCTGGAAGAGGGCCGACAACAAGCCAGTCCAGAACAGGGACCGCTGGGAACAGTTGGATGGCCTGCTGAACACCCGCCAAGTGACCTTCAAGAAAGTGAAGGGACACAGCGGCCACCCGATGAACGAACGAGCGGATCAACTAGCAGTAGCCGGTATGAATCGCTACGGGCAGTGAAAAGCCAAGTGAACAAGTCAACTACTGGTGAGCCTACGTGAAATCCTGAAGAGTCACAGGGCGATTGTCCCCAAGATTTCACGTAGAAGTAATCGGTTATTAGTCTTCGGGAGCGAATGCCGAATCGTCTTCACCGTCGAAAGCCCAGAGTGAAACTCTTAGTGAGTCACCGACTTTCCAGCCTTTCGCTTTCAGAATCTCAGGACTTACGCCTTCAGGGACGTATGCGTAGTAACTGTTAGGCGATTCGCCGCTACTGCCTTCATCTAGCTCCCACACGATCCCTGCTTGCTCAAGCTCTTCATACTCCTCTTGAGTGAGTCCCAGTTCATCCCAAACCATGCTGATTGCCCTCTGCTTTAAAAGGAATAAAGAGCCTAACACGGTCTCGATTGACTGTCCCGTCAACTCCTTTAGTCGATTCTCCCTGACCTAAGCAACAGACCTTCCTCTGGTCACTTTCAATCAATCACTGCGTCTTTATGTCGTGCTTCTTCTGCTGCTCCAGCTTGCCTATGGGTAAGCAGTGGGGGCCTGCTGGAGAGAGGACGGCATGAGAGGCACAACATAAGGAACCCATTTATGCAGATCACTTTCAACGGTAACACCTTCACTATCCCCACCAACGAACAAGGGCAATACCATGCGACTGCTCTGAGTCAGGCTTGGGCTGCTACTGGCGGCCAGGTAAATGCTCTGGATGGCTGGGCGCGATCACTGGATGAAATCTACATCCGTAAATTTTCCGTATGTACCAGCAAAGCCCGTGCTGACCGTGGAGGCGGCACTTGGGTAAACAAGCGGGGTCTGCTGTCCTTCGCTGCGTACTGCTCCAGCGAGTTCGAGGATGCTGTCTTTGACGCCTTCGACGAGCTGACCAAGGGCAACACCATGCAGGCAGCCGCTATCGCTGAGTCTGTCGCTGTGTCCCCTGAACTGCTGGAGAAGCATGACGCCACCCGCAAGGCCATGAACGATGCAATCAAGGCCAAGGGGATCGACATGTTCGGGAAAGCCTACGGCAACTTCTACCGGCTGGCCTGCAAGGCTGCCACTGGTTATGTCCCCTCTGTCCTGACTGGCAAGAATGGGTCAGCCAAGGAGTACATCAAGCAGGTATCCAACGCCCCCTGTATGAACGCTCTGATCGCTTGCATGGAGACGATCACAAGGGGACTGAAGGTAGGGCTGGATTATCACAAGGTCGCCGCCATGCTCAACGTGGAGACCTCACAGAATGGTGGGCTGTTAGGAGCCTGAGCTAGTCATAATTGCAGACCTTGCTATGGATTTCCAGTCGGGTCAGATGCTGGTACGGTAAAGCTACCCCAAAATGCTCTGGAGTTTGTCATGAGAAATCCCTCTCTTCCTGATGATGATCCTTCTGTAACTACTCTCGTAATTGTCGCTAATTTAGTGGCGCGTGTTCGCTTAGGAGAAATCTCTGCGGAAGAGGCTGTTCACGAGCTTTTCGATCTTGGATTTAGAAATGCACCTCTTAGCGCATTCATGAATCTCTTTGCATTTGATGATTCAGTCATGGAGACCATCTTTATGAGCTACGAGCCAGCCTCCAGCTCTTGGTAACTATGCCTCTGAAATTCAGAAGACTATCTGACAACCAAACGACAAAGCCCCCTTGGCGGACTTCAGGACTACCTGATGTTCACCGAGGGGGCTTTTTGTTTGTGTTGATTACTTGTTGAACAACTTGAGGAACTGGGACATGTAGGCGGACGCAAGCATGGTCTCAACGGCTTCGAGCTGGCGTGAATAGTCATGGCCGGATGAATAGAGACCATAAGACATCGTTAGCCCTTTGGTCCCGTGCCCAACTATCGGCGCTGTCACATCCTCTGGGATGCCTGCACGTTGGTAGGCTGTGATAGCCATGCCACGCAAGCTGTGGAAACCCTTGGTGCGATCTCTGACGCCTGTGGCAGCCTCTTTCAACTTGCCAAACTTGCTGGACCACCCGTGGGGGTTCTTCGACTTAGGGACAGGCCACACGTTACCGACAACGCATTGCCTGAGTTCTTCCCAGAGACCGAGCGGAAGTGGGAAGGCACGGATGGAGTTTGCCGTCTTGCCTGCCTTGATACGCACCAGCGGGACGCCTTGGCTAACCTCAAAAGAATCAGCCTGAAGACCAATAATCTCGCTTAAGCGGCAACCAGTGATAAGTCCGAACTTCGTCAACATACGAAGATCATGCGGTGCTTTCTCGACGATTTGGGCCATCTCTTCAAGTGTGAAAGGGGCGTATGACTGGGAGTCGCCTGTGCTCTTGATTCCTGCGCTCTTGAATGGGTTATCCCCTTCCACGCTCCGAGTGAGATAGCAGTTTTCCCACACAAGGGACAAAGCCGACAAGTAACCAACCCGTGTGCTATCGCTCTTGCTGCCAGCCAGGGAATCTAGCCACAAAGTCACGTCCCTCCGCTCCACATCCTTCAGCAGAACCGCTTGACCACCAAGGAAGGATCCAAGGCTTTCTGCTGCGTGTTTGGCGCGACTCAACGTTGCCGGAGCTGCGGCTTTAAGACCCTTCGCGGCCTTGCCCTTCTCACTCTCGATGAACGCCGTAGACGCCTCTTTTAACGTAATGGCGTACTTGTCGATGACATCCTGCTCCCCGTGGATGGCCAACTTTATGGCATCTGCCAGCTCTTCATCTCCCCGAGCTATTGCAGCCTCAACGTCATAGGCATGATGGAGCCCTTCAGGTTCAACGACAACCTCTTGTCCATCAGGCAACACGACCGCTTCAATGCGCTGCTCTGCTTCCCTGATGGCCTGCTGAATCTCTTCGATGTAAGCGTTAAATCGCAGACGCTTGGGGGCTTCTTCAGCCTGTGCTACCAAACGGTCAAAGTTGGCAATGATGAGGTCACGCTTCCTCTG
Source organism: Aeromonas sp. CD (assembly GCF_033349375.1). NCBI lineage: Bacteria > Pseudomonadati > Pseudomonadota > Gammaproteobacteria > Aeromonadales > Aeromonadaceae > Aeromonas > Aeromonas sp. CD. The sequence continues at coordinate 1,807,448 of NZ_CP137631.1, read as the reverse complement.
GGCTTCTTTGAGGTCGCCTGTTTGTAACGTCTTTGTGTAGAGCCTCCGACCGCCAAACATCGGCAATCCACGGATAGCCTTGGGGACATTCCACACCAAGTACCAGCCATTTGCCTTCTGCTGTAAGGCCCAAGTCTCACGCCTTCTCATACACACCTCACTTATGCTAGTCTTACCACAAAAGTTACCGCCAATGTTTCCATCTTTGTGCTGTAAGTTGTTGATTAGCTATAAATTCAATGCGTTACGCATGGAGTCAAAAGATAATGAACTTCATGGTAATGACTCGGGTGACCTTGATTTAAGGGCGCGAATTATATCAGAACTTTGTGGCCAGCGCCTACTGGATGAGCGTTTGCTCACATTCCCCCACGCAATGTTTGCCGCACCGAGGCAATCTTGCGTATATTCCCGAACCTGCGTCCCGGCAACATTCCTGACCACAGACCCATTCGATGAAGACCTATATCTACTACCCAGGCATGGAAGTGCGCGACGAGCTGTGGCTCAAGTTTGCCCTGCTCTATCTGGAGCGGCTCGCCTTCGTCTTCACCGTCAGTGAGAAGAGCGGCCTCACCGCCCTGCTGCAGACGCTCGAACAGGAGACGGACCTGCTGGCCGAACGGCCGGATGCCACCTTCTTTGCCGCCATCACCCCCCAGCTGGAGAGCCAGCTGAGCAGCCTGCTCGCCCCCGACTTCGTGCGTCACAAGGTGTTTGGCAACAAGGAGCTGATCGGTCGCTGGCGCACACCGGCCAACCACGACTGCTTCTGCCCGGCCCAGGCAGGGCTGGAGCGGCTGCACGGCTTTTGCCTGGCGCACGGTTTTGCCAGCCGGGAAGAGGGCGGGTTCAGGATGGCGCGCCGCTTTGCCAACCTGCTCTCCATGCGGCTCGCCCGCGAGTGGGCGCTCGCCAATGAGGGGGCGCTCATCACCGATCACGACTATCTCGACCGACTGCTCCACCTGCTTGAATCCCGCTATCACAACCGGGGTGGCCAGGATTGCTTCCACCTCGAAATCCCGCTGCTAGTGCCCACTCACTTGAGCGATATCCCGTTTGCAGAGCTGATCGCCCTGCGCAGCCGCAGCGGCTTTCGCCAGCAGCTGGCCGAATTTAATCAGGCGCTCGATGCCCTGCTCGCCATGCTGGGCAGCGGCTACGCCGAGCCCGCCGCGCTGACCCGCTTCGAGCAGGCCCAGCAGGGGCTCAACCAGCTGCTGGGGCCACAGACCCAGAGTCTGCCGCTCACTACCCTGGTGAGTACCGGCCTGCCTGCCATGGCGATGATCCATCGCCTCAAGGCGAGCCATCCGGACAGCAAGCTGGTGTTTCACTCCATCAAGAAGAGCCACTTCCACCAGCGCAAGAGTCAGCACTTCTTCACCCGCTTGGGTCAGGTCAAGCCCTGACTCCGCGGCGCCCTGCGGGGAGATCGACAATCCGCTGACGACATCGGAGCCATCCCCCGATGTCGTCAATATCCTGCCCCCCCCAAAGACAGCCCCCCCTCAGGAGGGATTCTCCAGCCGAAACTCGATACGATCGCTGTTGCCCGCCTCGTCCACCACCACCAGCTGGTATCGACCTGCCTCGCTCAGCACCTGATCCCCGTCCCAGCGCAGCCGCTGGCCGTTGAGAAACCAGGCCGGCTTGCCGACACCGCCCAGCACTCTGGGCTGCAGCCGGTAACGCTGGCTGCGGATAAGATTCCCCTCCCCCAGCGCCACGATGCGAATGGGGGTCTGCAGCTCGGCGCTCTGCCCTTCCCCTGCACAACCGCTGGCGAGCAGCGCCTGCCGCCGCTCACCGGGCACCCGCCAAGGCTCCAGCGACAATGGCCAGAGCGCCCTAAAACCGGATTGCGCCGCATTCTGGCAACGGGTCAGCGTCGGCTTGCCCGCGGCGGTCAATGCGACCTGGCGCAGCGGCGAGGGCCAGTCCATGGGATCTGGCAAGGTGGGGGGATCGCGCCCTTCCAGCAACCAGGCGCTCTGGCGCTGCAGACAGGCTTCAGGCAGGGTTGCGCTCGCCTTGCGCCCCAGCGGCCAGCAAACTTCGGCCTCGCTCACCGTGTTGGGTTGTGCCGGCAAGGGGCTGTTGTCAGCCAATCGCGAGTAAACCGACAGCAACAGCGGCACCGCCGCGCTCTGGCCGTAAAAACCGGGCATGGGGGTGCCGTCTGGACGCCCCAGCCAGACGCCGATGGTCCAGCGACCGGAGACCCCCATCGCCCAGCTGTCGCGATAGCCATAGCTGGTGCCGGTCTTCCAGGCCAGTCGGTTGATCCGGCCGGTGGCCTCACTGGCAAAGGGCTGATCGGCCCGCCCCTGCGCACTCAGGATCTGCCAGATGATCCAGGCCGCCCCCGGGCTCAGCAAGGGGCGTGACACCGCCTGCTGCCCCGCCAGCCAGACCGGCATCGCCACCTGCCCCTCCCGGGTCAGCGCGCTGTATAGCGCCACAAGCTGCTCAAGCCGAATGCCCGCCGCCCCCAGCGCGATGGCCGGATTGGGTTTGTCGGAGAGCGCCAGCCGCACCCCGGCGTTGTCGAGGCGGCTGACCAGCTTATCGGGCCCGAGCGCCTCCAGCACCTGCACCGCCGGCACGTTGAGGGATTGCTGCAGCGCCTGAGCGAGGGTCACCGGCCCCTGAAAGGCACCGGAAAAGTTGGCGGGGCGATAGTCAGACCGGAGTCTCGGCGCATCGGAGAGCAGGGAGGCCGAGTGCACCAACCCCTCGTCCATCGCCAGACCATAGATAAAGGGCTTCAGCGTAGAGCCTGGGGAGCGGATCGCCTGCACCATATCGAGGTAACCGTGGCGACGCAAATTGCCATACTCGGCGCTGCCCACATAGGCGCGCACCGCCATGGTTTTGTTGTCTACCAGCAGCAGAGCGGCAGAAGTTTGCTCGGGGAAGCGGCGGATATAGCTCGCCACCCGCCCCTCCAGCCAGCGCTGCAGATCGCCGTCGATGGTGGTGTGCACCAGCGCCCCGGCCTGATTGTCGGCGGCGAGGCGGGCAAACAGCGGCGCCTCCATCGGCGTGAAGTGACCGCGGGCCAGCACCGGCTCGATACGCCCCTCCAACCACACCGGCTCGGGCCAGACACCCTGCGCTACCAGCCGCTCCATCACCTTGTCGCGGGCGGTGCGAGCCCGTTCGGGATGCCGGTCCGGCCGGTTACGGCTGGGGGCCTGCGGCAACACCGCCAACAGTGCAGCCTCGGCATAGGTCAGCTTGGCCGCACTCTTGCCGAGATAGGCAAAACTTGCCGCCTGCACCCCTTCCAGGTTGCCGCCAAACGGTGCTCGGTTGAGGTAGACGGTGAGCAGGGTGCGCTTGTCATAGTGCCACTCCAGTTGCAGTGCGCGCGCCATCTGGCGCAGCTTGCCGGGCACGCTCCGGTGGTAGGGCTCGATAAGGCGCGCCACCTGCATGGTGAGGGTCGAGCCGCCCGACACGGCGCGCCCGTAGCGCAGCCACTGACCGATGCCGCGCACCATGGCCACCGGATTGACCCCCGGATGACGCCAGAAGTAGCGATCCTCGTAGCCGAGCAGCGCCTCGATATAGCGGGGGGAGACCTGCTCCAGGGTCACGGGGTAGCGCCACACCCCGCTGGTGTCGGCAAAGGCCCGCAGCGGCCGCCCCTTCATGTCGAGCACCACCCGCGCATAGGCAGGGTCGAGCGGTGGCGGCGGGAACATACGATCCAGCGCCAGCAATGACAGGAGCAGTGCTACAACGCCCAGCACCGAGAAACGCAGCCAGCGTGGCAAACGACCAAGCCAGCACCAGCCAGCGCGGCCACTGCGACCCAAATTCAGCCAGCAACGCTGCCAACGGGTGAGCGGGCGAACCCGCTCAAGGGAGGGTTTGTTACTCAGAGATAAGCACCTCGTGGATATCCTCACCCACAGCCCGCAGCTCGGGGCGGTACATATCCTCCACCTGGGTCGGCGGCACCTGATAGCGACCCGGCGTCACCGCCCGCATCAGGTAAACCAACTGCTGGTTGCTCCCCTCGCTCAGATCCAGCGCCGCCGTGTAGCGGTCATCGCGAAACTCCTGATGCTTGAGATAGTCGTTCCACTCGCTCTGCCACGCCGGTTTCCCCTCGATGGAGAGCTCTTCGAGCTTGATGCTGTTGCCAAGGGCCGGGTTCTCCAGCTCGAAGCCAGCGGGCACCATCTCCACCAGCAGGGCATCGGGCACCGCCGATTCGCTGCTGACGTTGAGCCGCACCACCACCAGATCGCCCACCTTCACCTTGGTGGGATCAAAACGCTGCCCATCGCTGTTGAACCAGCTGCGGGTCACGCTCATTCCCTTGCTGATCCGTGCCGGTGCCTGTTCGGGATAACCGACCAGAGTGCGCTGCACATAGAGGGAACCCTTGCCCTCGTTGGTGACGGCGCTGGCCGCCAGTGCCTCGGGGGCGCTCAGCTGCAGCGGAGCCGAACCGCTCTGGGATCCACTGCCAAGAGAGGAAGTTACCTTGGCCTGCCAGTCGACGGCCGGATCGAAACGGGCGAGTCGCAACAGGGCGAGCCGCTCCTGGGTGCTGAGCCACTGACGATGGGCCAGGGTATCGGCCACCTTGGCACTGAGATCAGGCCAGCGCTCCGCAGCCAGCTTGTGCTGGCGCAGCAGGGAGAGCTCAAGGGCTTCATCGCGCAGTGGCGAGCCGTAATCCCCCAGATAATCGTCACCGCGCTCGATCGTCTGCGCCCGGCTGAGGGCCTTGGCGGCGTTCTGCTCATCCCCCATGGCCGAGAGGGCCAGCGAGAGGTGCAAGAGCGGCAAGCCGGAGCGGGCGTGGTCGGCCTGCTGCTCCCAGACAAGGCGCAGGGTAGCAAGCGGCGCCTTGCCCACCCGGGCCAGCACATAGGCGCTGTAGGCCTGATAGGCCAACCGGCTGTGCTCGGGGGCACGGCTCCAGCGCTCGCCATACTGGCTGTCGGTGAGATAGCTTTGCAACCGGTTCAGCGCCTGATTGAGCATCGCCTCCGGCACGGCATCGCCCGCCTCCTTGCGCGCCAGCAGGTAGTCGGCAGCATAGGCGGTGAGCCACTGCTCCTCGTCGGAGCGACCATCCCAGAGGCCAAAGCCGCCGCTTGGCAGTTGCAACCGCTGCAGCCGTTGCAGCAGGGCGCGTTGCACATCCGCCTCGCTCGCCGCTTGCTTGCCCTCTGCAGGTTTGCTCCAGGCGATGCGCTCATCCGCCGTGGTCAGCAAGTAAGGCCAGGCCCGCGACAAGGTCTGCTCCAGACAGGCGTAGGGGTAGTCGGCCAGCGCCTGCCACTGGGCTGCCGGATCCCAGGGCGGGGTGCCGGAGAGGCTGAGCAGCCCCTGCAGATTGGCGCGATCCAGCCCGGCCAGCTCAGCTGGCGCAAAGCTCATCTGCTGGCCGGGGGCCAGCATCTGGTAACGCTGGCGAGTCTCGGCCGGCCAGGGGGAGCGCAGCGGTAGCGACCAGTCGCGACTTATCGCAAAACCCTTGCCACTGGCCGCTAACTGCAGGCTCGCCACGCCGCTCGCCCCGGTCACGGTGAGCGGCAGGGTCAGCCACTGCTCTTCGCCATTTTTAAGGAACAGGGTGCCGGGCAGCTCGCCATTTGCCTTGAGCCCACCGTTCAGGGTCCAGGCAAGGGAGAGGGTCTGATCCTCGCCACTCATGTTGCGCAACTGCACCAGCGCCCGGGTCTCATCGCCTCTGGCGCCAAAGCGCGGCCAGCCGATCTCGGCCACCAAGGGCGCTACTACCTTGACGGCGCGCTCGGCCTCACCCACTTGCTGTTCGTTCCAGGCCAGCGCCATCAGTGCCAGCTCGCCATTGAAGTTGGGCAGATCGAGCGGGATCACCGCCTTGCCGCTCTCATCAAAACTCACCTCGCCGCTCCACAGCGCTGCTATTTCGACCCGACTCTCCAGCGCGCCGCCCTTTTTCAGCGGCGCCCGGTCCCCCCCATAGTTGAGGCGAGCCAGCTTGCCATCTTGCGGCGGGATCACCTGGCCATAGTTGTCGAACAAATCTTGGGCGAAGCGCTTGCGACCAAAGAAGATCTCGAACGGGTCGAGAGGCTGGTAGTCGCTGATATTGAGCACGCCCCGATCCACCGCAGCCAGCACCACGCGGCCCTGACTGTTGGGGGTGGAGGTGGCGGTCACTTCCAGTCGAGTGAGCGGCACCGCTTTATCAGGTGCGCTCAGGGTAAGCGGAAGACGGCGCGCTTCCCGATCCAGGGTGAGCGGCACCAGACCGACCGAGCGCAGGCTCTGCCCCTGCTGACTGCTGACCGGTTTGGAGGCGCTGTCTGGCGCGGCGATCTGGGCAGAAATATGCAAGTCATGGCGCTGCCACTCGGGGCTGACCGGGATCTCGAACTCGCCTCGGGCATCCTTGGCATCGCCACCGGCCCCCTTGAGCTCGATACGCTGCCACCAGCGCAGGCCGTCGCCATCCTCCACCAGCAGCAACCCCTTGCCGGGGCGCGGGGCCACCAGGGTCACTTTGGCCTTCTCCCCGGCCTGATAGGCGCGCTTGTCGAGGGTGATGGCAATCTTGTCAGGGCGCGCCTGCTCGCCACCACCGCCCCAGGCGTAACTGCCGATTTCCACCCGCAGGCTCGATTGATGGCCCTGACTGTTCTCCACCTCCAATCGATACCAGCCCGCCGCCAGTTGCAGCGTGAGCGGGGTCGGCCCCTTGCCATCCAGCTGCAGGGTCTGCTCCTGCTCCAGATAGGGCTGGCTGTTGAACTCGTACTTCCACCCCTCCCCATCGGCGTAGTGCCAGTAGTAGTCGCGGTACTCGTTGATAAGGCGCACTTTCACCGCCCCTGCCACCGGCTGCCCTTTGTCATCGAGGTTGAGGATCTGGAAGGGCAGCGGCTTGCCCCCCTCTACCCGCTCCGCCACAAAGTCGGTCTTGAGCGCAGGCCACTGGCTGCCCGCGGGCCAGCCATACTGGGTGCGGCTGCGATTGACGGCGCGGCCACCGGGCTCGGCGAGCGACACCCGATAGGCCACCTCCAGCGGCCCGAGGGCGCGCACCCCATCGAGCTCATCAGCAAGCGAAAAAGCCCCCTGTCCCTGCGCATCGAGGGTGAGATTCAGCGGCTCGAGATCCCTGGCTTGCTCAGCGAGCAGCACGTCCCCCAGGGTGAACTCCTGCCACTGGGTAAAGGGCATGGTGGCGCGGCTTAACTTCACCTCCGCCTTCGCCTTGGTGGCATTCGCTGGCGCACCGTAGAGATAGTCCCCTTGCAGCGGCAGGCTGAGGGCGGCGTCAAGATCCGTCACTTCCCCATCCGGCCCCTTGCCAAGCTGCAGTTTCAGCCGCTCAGGCAAAAACTCCTCCACTAGGAAAGGCCACTCGAAGCGGCTGCCGGCGGCGGTCTTGAGGTTGATGGTCCAGCGCCCCAGCGGCGCATCGTCCGGCAGGCGCAGGCCGTAGTGAGCGGCGCCAAGGCTATCCGGCAGCAGCCGCTTCTGTTCGAGCAGCTGGCCGTCCGGCTGTTTCACCTCCAGCTCCACCGCCATCCCCGGCAGCAACTGGCCATCCTGCCCCTTGAGCAGGATCTCGCTGTCGAGCCGCTCGCCGGGGCGATAGAGATCGCGCCCACTGAACAGATAGAGCTGCTGGGCCTGCCAGGGCTGGGTGCCGAGATCGAAGGTGGAGAGATCGAGCGCAGCCCCATCGAGGCGCAGCACCGCCAGATGATTGCCCTGTTCGGCCAGCAGCAGGCGGGCCCCCTGCACCTGATCGAAGCGACGATGGCCCTGCGGATCCGTGGTTTGCACCTGCAGCCGGTTGCCCTTCTCGTCGAGCAGGGAGAGCTGCACATCCTTGAGCGGGTCGGCGCTGGCCAGGGAGCTCACGAACACCTCCAGCTGATCGCGGTAACGGCGGGCACTGAGCCCCATGTCGCTCACCGCAAAATAGGTAGTCTCCTTGCGCCAGTCGTAATTGCCAAGGGGCGACATCACCGCAAAGTAGACGCCAGCCTCCGCCAGCTGCGGCTCCTTCACATTGATGAGGCGGGTCTCGCGCCGGTTGGCATCGAGTTCCAGCGCATAGCGGCCGCTAAACACCCGCTTGGCCCGCTTAGTGATCTGCTCAAGCTCCCAGTTGCCCATGCCGGCACCGGGGCGATACTCGGCCAGGAAACGGGGCAGATACTCCGCATCGACCCGGAAGAAATCGATATTGACCTCGTCTACATTGACCGCACTGATGGGCAGGCGCAGCTCGTCGCGCAGCGGCAATACCATGCCGCTCGCGGTAAAGGAAGCCCCCGCCTCCAGTGGCCGGGTCTTGAGGGTCCAACTCTGGGGGGATGGGCCCAGCCCCGCCTTGAGGCTCACCTCGTAGCTCTTGTCGGGCTGAACGTTCGGGAAATAGAGGGTGCGACCATCGTCGGCCAGGATCCACTCCCCCTGCACCTGTTTGCCCCCCTCACTGACCGAAAGCCAGCTCTGCCAGTTTGCCTTGGGCGCCAAGGGGCCGGAGAAGACCAGCGCCAGTGCCGGGGCATCGCGATATTGACGGGCATTGGCTTGTACGACTGAACTCGGCGCACCGGCCTCCTGCTGGGCATCAGTTTGCGTGGTAGGCCCATTGGCAACAGGCTTGTCAGGGCCGCAGCCACTCAGCAGCAGCGCCGTGAATCCCGCCAGCAGCAGGGCCGACCAGCGGCGCCCGGGGACGGCCGTCTGTTGCGGTGAGGAACAAGAGAAGCGAGGGTGAGAGTCGACGCGACGCATAAATGTCATCCCTGATTGGCTCGCTGCCAGTGCAGCGCAATAGCCAACAGGATAAGGGATCAGGCTCGCTTGACACAAAACTCATTGCATTTAAAACGCCAGATGCAACAGCGCCGACCCTGGGGTCGGCGCTCGCTTGCGGCTGTGGCGAGTTACTCCATCACCGCCATCTGCCAGGTCTTGAAGCCGCCGGAGAGGTTCTTCACCTTGAAGCCGTGCTGGCTCAGCAGGCGACAGGCCACGTGACCGCGCAAGCCCACCTGGCAGCTGATGAGCAGCTCTTTATCCCTGGGCAGCTCATGAAGGCGGCCACGCAGCTCATCGAGGGGGATATGCAGGGCACCCGGGATGCGACCCAGCTTGTCGAGTTCGGGGCCATTGCGCACGTCCAGCACCTGCTGATGGGGGTGACGGGCCTCTACCTCAGCGGCGTGGCAGAGCAGGGTATCCCCCTTCAAGTGGTTGCTGGCCACGAAGCCGGCCATGTTGATCACATCCTTGGCCGAGCCGAAGGGCGGTGCATAGGTGAGCTCCAGATCCTGCAGATCAAACACGGTGAGACCAGCGCGCTGGGCTACCGCCAGCACGTCGATGCGCTTGTCGACCCCGTCCTTGCCGATGGCCTGGGCGCCGTAAATCTTGCCATCGGGGGCAAACAGCAGCTTGAGGCTGACCGGGTGGGCGCCGGGGTAATAACCGGCGTGGCTGCCCGGGTGGACATAAGCCTTCTCGAACGGCAGCCCCAACTGCAGCAGCCGTTTTTCGTTGAGCCCGGTGCTGGCCACAGCCAGATCGAACAGCTTGCAGATGGCGGTGCCCTGGGTCTTCTTGTAGGTTTCGCTGCGCCCCAGCATGTTGTCGGCGGCGATGCGCCCCTGCCGGTTGGCGGGGCCCGCCAGCGGGATCAGCACAGATTCGCCGGTGACGAAGTCGGTCTCCTCCACCGCATCCCCCACCGCATAGATGAAGGGATCCGAGCTGCGCATGCCGGCGTCCACCTTGATGCCGCCACGGGGCCCCAGCTCCAGCCCCGCCTTGGCGGCGAGCAGGGTCTCGGGCTTGACGCCGATGGCAAGGATCAGCAGGCCGGTATCGAGCCGGGAGCCATCGCTCAGGGTCAGCCGTAATCCACCCCGTTGTTCAGTGGCCACGGCAGCGGTTTTTTCCGCCAACACATTCAGGCTCTCGACGGCCGAGAGGCCGGTACGCAGGCGCAGATCGATCCCCTCCTCCCGGATGCGGGCATGGAGCATGTTGGCCATCTCTTTATCCACCGGCGCCATCACCTGATCGGAGAGCTCCAGCAGGGTGACCGCCAGCTTGCGCTGGTGCAGCGCCTCCATCATCTCCAGCCCGATGAAACCGCCCCCCACCACGGTGACATGGCGCGGCTGATCGTGCGCCAGCGCCGCCAGAATGCGATCCATGTCGGGAATATTGCGCAAGGTGTGCACACCCGGGCTGTCGATACCGGGGAACGGAGGCCGGATGGGGGCCGCGCCCGGGCTCAGCAGCAGCACGTCGTAACCTTCGCGCCGCTCTTCGCCGGTCAGCAGGTTGCGCACCAGCAGACTCTTGCCGGCCTTGTCTATCTCGATGACGTCGTGAAAGACCCGCACATCCACGTTGAAGCGGCGTTTGAAGCTCTGGGGGGTCTGCAACAGCAGGGCATCCCGGTTCGGGATATCGCCCCCGATGTGATAAGGCAGCCCGCAGTTGGCGAAGCTGACGAACTCGCCCCGCTCGAACATCACAATTTCCGCTTCTTCGCTCAGACGGCGGGCTCTGGCCGCCGCAGAGGCACCACCGGCCACACCGCCTACAATCAGGATCCGTTTCATCAGCAAGACTCCAGTCAACGACAGATTGCCATTAAATTAGTATTTTCTAATTTAGAATTCAATGAAATTTTGTTTGTACCGATTTTGCAGTATTCTTGCCACCCGACAGTCGTTCAACAGGATGTTATCAGTTCATGTCGTCAACCGCGCTCAGTCACCTTTCTTCTGCCAGCCAGACACCGCTGTTCTTTCGTCTGGACGTGCGCAGCCAGCGGCTGGTCGCCCTGACCGATGTGATGCAAACCCCGCTCTACTGGCTCGATGAGCCCAGAGGCCCCTGGCCGGCCCAGTTGCCGGATGCGCTGCGCCTGCCCATCGAGCAGGCGCTCACCAGCGGCCAGGGCGGCAAGCTGGTGCTGCGCTTTGCCGGCCAGCAGTGGCACGTTGCCCTCTCCCACGAACAGGACGCCTTCTGGCTCATCTGCCTGCAGACCCTGCGCCAGGAGCCGGTGGCCGATCTGGCGCTGCACTTGCCGCGCCTGAGCCAGATGGCGAGCCAGCAGCAGTTTGCCGCCATGCTGGAGACCCTCAAGGAGAGTCTGGGGGCCGATCGCCTCATCCTCTGGCACTATCAGGCCAATGGCCCCCTCGGCAGCGAGCAGCTGACCCCGGTCTTCACCCTGGGGGCCGACGAAGTGGCCGCCATTCGCGGCGATAGTCGCTACATCCGCGCCCTGCGCACCCGCAAGTCCCTGAGCTTTTCGGAGGCGGCGCACCAGCCCATGCTGAGCCAGCACTACTACCTGGCCAATGCGGGGGTGAGCTCGCGCCTCGACGGCGCCTTGCTTGAGCAGGAAAAACTGATCGGCGTGCTGAGCCTTGAATACCTCAACGCCACCCCGCTCAGCGAGGAGATGTTGCAACTGGTGCGGCACAGCGCCCAGTTGCTCGGCCACTGGCAACCGCTCCCCGAACCTGTGCACAACCCTGTGCTGGCCCTGCCGGCCGAGCTCACCCTGCTGACCGGCATCGCCTATTGCCGCGCGCTGGTGCGTTGGGGCATGAGCGTCAGTGGCGCCCGCATCGGCTGGATCGGCGAGTACCAGCCCCGCGGCCAGGAGCTGTGGATGATCCCGCGCTGCGTGCTGGAGGGAGAGACCTTCTCGGTGCTCAAACCCATCCAGATGGACCCGGGCCCCGGCCAGGAGCTGTTCCAGCACGGCCAGGCAGTCTATGTGGAAGACCTGCCCCTGCGCTATCCCCAGGCCAGCCAGCTGCTGGCCCTCAATGCCCCCGTCTATGTCGGCATTCCGCTGCACGGTCAGCACGGTGCCCCCATCGGCCAGCTCACCCTGCTGCTCGACACACCGCTGGCCGACCCCATGCCGCTGCTCGACGCCCTCAGCAGCCAGCACGAGCGGGCCGCCGTCGAACTGCAACGGCTGGCCGCCGACGAAGCCTTGCGGCTGGCCGAGGTGGCTTTCAATACCCACGACGGCCTGCTGGTGATGGATCACAAGGGGATCATCCTCAAGGTCAACAACTCCTTTACCCGCATCACCGGCTTTGCCGACGATGAGATGATCGGCCAGCACATCGTCCGGCTCAGGCCCACCTACTATGGCGATCACCTGAAGCAGGACGTGCGCCAGGCCGTGGCGGCCCAGGAATTCTGGATGGGGGAAGAGCGCTGCCTGCACAAGGATGGCCACCTGTTCCCGGTGCGCTTGATGGTGAGCGGGGTGCAGGACGAGCACGGCGAGATCAGCCACTACGTCTGCAGCTTCTATGACATCAGCAAGGAGAAGGAGGCGGCGCGCCACATCGAGCAGCTCGCCTATTACGACGATCTGTGTGGCCTCTACAACCGCCGCAGCCTCAACGACATCATGCAGCGCACTCTGCAGGAGGCCAGCGGCCAGTGGGGCGCCCTGCTGCTGGTGGATCTGGACAACTTCAAGTCGATCAACGACTCCCTCGGTCATGCCTGTGGCGATCTGCTGCTGCAGGCGGTGGTGGAGCGGCTCAAGGGGCTGCCGCAGGACAACCTGGTGCTGGCCCGCATCTCGGGGGACGAATTCGCCCTGCTGTTCACCGCCCTGGGCCAGGGCTATGTCACCGCCAAGATTCTGGCCGAGCACTTCGCCCGCGAGCTGATGGGGCTGTTTCGCATTCCCTTCGACATCGAGGATCACAAGCTGCACTGCAGCGCCTCGGTGGGGATCAGCCTCTTCTCCAGCGAGGACAAGGATCACCTGGTGCTGATGCAGCAGGCCGACACCGCCACCCACATGGCCAAGCGATCCGGCCAGGGCAACTATGTGTTCTTCAGCGAGGCGATGGCGGAGAAGGAGAAGAGCAAGCTGGCGCTCAACAACCAGCTGCGCGACGCCCTGCGCCACCACGAGCTGCAACTGCACTATCAGCCGCAATACCGGGTCGACAACGGCGCGTTGTCCGGCATCGAGGCGCTGCTGCGCTGGCAGCGCAGCGACGGCAGCATGGTGCCGCCGGCGGAGTTCATTCCCATTGCCGAAGAGACCAGCCTCATCCAGGACATCGGCTACTGGGTGATGAAGACCGCCTGCGCCCAGTACAGCTTCTGGCTCAACCGCGGGCTGGCCATTCCCCATCTGTCGGTCAACGTCAGCGCCCGCCAGTTCCACACCGTCGGCTTCGTGCAACAGGTGGAATACATACTGCGCGATACCGGGGTACCCCCCTCCCGCCTGCTGCTGGAGGTGACCGAATCCGTGGTGCTGGAGAACCGGCTGGAGAGCATCGCCAGAATGCGCCAGCTCAAGGAGCTCGGCATCCTGCTCTCCATCGATGATTTCGGCACCGGCTACTCGTCGCTCGCCTATCTGCGCGACCTGCCAGCGGACGAGGTGAAGCTCGACAGAAGCTTCATCCAGACCCTGGTACACAGCGAACAGGACAAGGCCATCGTCAAGGCAATCCTGGAACTGGCCAAGGTTTTTCGTTTTACCGTCACCGCCGAAGGGGTGGAGGATGAAGAGCAGCTTGCCATCCTCAAATCCCTCGGATGCCAGCATTATCAAGGCTTCCTGACCAGCCGGCCGCTCACCGCCAAAGCCCTCGAGAGCCTGCTGGGTGCCGCGGTACCGGGCTAAACATGTAGGATTTATAGGGCTTTATGTAATAAAATAACGGCCTGCTCGAATCATTGGAGTCGTCTATGTCTGTCATTAATCGGATCCCCGCTGTCGAAGTCAGCGCCACCGCCGCTGAAACCAGTGTGACCGCCGATGCATCCGGGGTCATTGGCCGGATCCATTCCGTTGAAACCTGCGGCACCGTCGATGGCCCCGGAATACGCTTCATCGTGTTCATGCAGGGCTGCCTGATGCGCTGCAAGTACTGCCACAACCGCGACACCTGGGACACCCAGGGCGGCCGCGAGGTGACAGTGCCGGAGTTGATGAGCGACATCACCAGCTATCGTCACTTCATGAATGCCTCGGGCGGCGGCGTCACCGCCTCCGGTGGCGAAGCCATGTTGCAGCAAAATTTCATCGCCGAACTGTTCGCCGCCTGCAAGGAGAAGGGCATCCACACCTGCCTCGACACCAACGGCTTCGTGCGCCACTACGACGAGCAGCTCGACAAGGTGCTCGACAATACCGATCTGGTGCTGCTCGACATCAAGCAGATCAACGACGACAAGCACATTCCGCTGACCCACGTCAGCAACAAGTACACCCTGGAGTTTGCCCGCTATCTGGCCGCCAAGGGCAAGACCATGTGGATCCGCTACGTGGTGGTACCGACCTGGTCGGATGATGACGAGAGCGCCGAAGGGCTCGGCCAGTTCATCGCCGAACTGGGAGAGTGCGTCGAGAAGGTGGAGCTGTTGCCCTACCATGAGCTTGGCAAGCACAAGTGGGACGTACTGGGCGACACCTATGATCTCAACGGGATCAAGCCGCCCAGCAAGGAGACCATGGACCGCGTCCAGGGCATCCTCGCCAAGTACCACAACAACGTCAAATACTGATAGCTCAGGGGCTGGCCGGGAAAACGCCGGCCCCTTTCACATCGGGCTTCGCCCATCTGCATGCCGTCACCGGACAAGGATCTGCCATGAGTGAAGGACAAGCCGCCGCCCTGCTGCTCTGGGTACTGCTGCTCATATTCAGCCTGCGCGGCACCTTGCTGCGCACCCTCTACCACAATCCGCTCTATCAACATCTCTGCCTCGGCGGCGCCATCGTGCTGGTGCCGCTCTGGACCCTGCGGGCCGGCCTGCACGAGGGGCTGGACGTGCACTTTCTCGGCCTCACCAGCCTGACCCTGCTGCTGGGCTGGCGCCTCGCCCTGCTCGCTCCCTGCCTCACCCTGCTGGTGCTCAGCTATTTTGGCGTCATCCCGCTGGCCGAGATCGGTTGGCAGGCCCTCATCGGCGTGGCCCTGCCGGTCGCCACCACCTGGCTGCTGTTTCTGGCCAGCTGGGCCTGGCTGCCGCGCCATCTGTTCGTCTACCTGTTCGTGGTGGCCTTTCTTGGCGGCGCCCTCTCCATCACGGTCAAGGTGGTGGCCAGCGCCCTTCTGATGGGCCTTAGCGACACTTACCCCTGGTACACCATCAGCGCCGACTACCTTTCCATCTGGCCACTGCTGCTCTTCCCCGAAGCATTGCTCAACGGCATGACCATGACCCTGCTCGCCATCTACCGCCCCCACTGGGTCAACACCTTCTTCGACCGAGAATACCTGGGCCGCTGAGCAACACGCAGCGACAAAAAAGCCCGCGATTGCGGGCTTTTTTTATGATGTTTACACGGTGCGGGGGCGCAAGTGGGCGTGCCAGCGGGCTTCCCACTTCTTGAACAGCCAGACGATGACGAAGGTCAGCAGCATGTAGAGCAGACCGGCGGTCAAGAACGCTTCGAACGGGCTGTAGTAGCGGGAGTTGATGATCCGCGCGGCGCCGGTCAGATCGACGATGGTGATGATACCTGCCACCGCCGAGCCCTGCAGCATGAAGATCACCTCGTTGCTGTAGGCCGGCAGTGCCCGGCGAAACGAGTTGGGCAAAATGATCCGGGTCAGGGTCTGCCAGCGGGTCATGCCGAAGGCGTTGGCCGCTTCAATCTGCCCCTTGGGCATGTTCAGCACGGCGCCGCGCACGATCTCGGCGGTGTAGGCCCCGGTGTTCAGGGTGAACGCCAGCAGGGCGCAGAACCAGGCTTCGGCAAACAGATCCCAGGCGATGCTGTTTTTCAGCCACTCCCACTGGGCGGCGCCGTAGTAGATGATGAACAGCTGCACCAGCAGCGGGGTGCCGCGAAAGAAGTAGATATAAGCCCAGATCGGTCCCTTGATCAGCCAGTTGCGGCTGTTGCGCAGGATGCCGAGCGGCACCGCTAGCATCAGCCCGAGGATCAGGGACGCCGCCACCAGCAGCACCGTGGTGTAGAGGCCCTGCCAGTAGGTGGGCCATTCGGTGAGAATGATTGAGAAATCCATGGCTTACCTCGTCTTTATCGCATAGTGACGCTCGGCCCATTTCAGTGCCGAGGTGGAGACCGCAGTGAAGATCAGGAAGATCAGGGCCACCGCCATGTAGAAGGTGAAGGGCAGTTGGGTCGAGCCCGCCGCCAGGGACGCTTTGCGCACCATGTCATCGAGCCCGATGATGGAGACCAGTGCCGTGGTTTTCAGCAAGACAAGCCAGTTGTTGCCAAATCCCGGCAGGGCGTGGCGCATCATCTGGGGAAACAGGATCCGCACAAACACCTGGGTAGCCCGCATGCCAAAGGCGCGGGCCGCTTCCAGCTCGCCCTTGTCCACCGCTAGGATGGCGCCGCGGAAGGTCTCGGTCATATAGGCGCCGAAGATGAAGCCGATGGTGGCCACCCCGGCCGCAAACGGGCTGATGTCGATGTAATCGGGCAGCAGGGAGACCCACTCCTGGTTGGGATTGCTCGCCAGCAGGTAGTTGTTGTAGCTCTCGTTGACCCAGGTACAGAGGTTGTTGATGAGCACCTGGCCGCCGAAGAACAGCAGCATCATCAGCACCAGATCGGGGATGCCGCGAATGACGGTGGTGTAGGCGGTGGCAAAACCGCGGGCCCACTTGTAGGGGGAGAGCTTGGCCAGCGCCCCCAGCATGCCGAGCACCAGCGCCAGCAGCAGGGAGGCCAGCGCCACTTCCAGGGTGACCCAGGCCCCCTCCAGCAGGGAGGTTTCGTATCCTTTCAAATCAAACATATGCGGCTCCATTGCAACTCATTGAGCGGGATCTCCCGTCCCAATATCCTTTCAAACCAAACACATGCAGCTCCATTGCAACTAAGCGGGCCCATCGCTCCCTTGCGAGAGACAACGGGCCCGATGACTACAGACTAGGGTCAACCTGTCGTGATGATTCGCCGCAATTGCGCCGGCGGCTACCGGGGTAGCGCGCCTTCGGGGTTACTCGCCGTACACGTCGAAGTCGAAGTACTTGTCGTTTATCGCCTTGTACTTGCCGTTGGCACGCAGCGCCAGGATGGCGGCGTTGAATTTCTCTTTCAGATCCTTGTCGGCCTTGCGCACCGCGATGCCGGCACCCTCGCCAAACCACTTGGGATCGGTCAGTTTCGGGCCGATGAACTCGAACGCATCGCCACCCTCTTTCTTGAGCAGGCCGTCGCTGATGGCGGCGGAGTCGGCCATCACGTAGTCAACCCGGCCGGATTTCAGATCGAGATAGGCTTCGTCCGCGGTGCCATAACGCTTGATGGTGGCGTTGGGGAAGTTGTCGGTGATGTAGGTGTCCATGGAGGTCGCGCGCTGCACGGCCACCGTCTTGCCACTCATGAACTCCTTGTCGAGCTTGATCTCGGTGCCCTTCTTGGCGGCGAAGCGAGCCGGAATGTGCTGGTACTTCTGGGTGAAGTCCACCTTCTTCTTGCGCTCTTCGGTGATGTCCATGGTGGCGATGATGGCGTCATACTTGCGCGACAGCAGCGCCGGAATGATACCGTCCCAGTCCTGTTTGATCAGGGTACACTTCACCTTCATCTCCTCGCACAGGGCGTTGGCGATGTCGATGTCGAAACCTTTCACCTCGCCGCTCGGCTCGGTCCAGGAGAAGGGGGGATAGGCACCTTCCACCCCGATCCGCACCTCTTTCCACTCCTTGGCCATCAGGCTGCCGGAAGACAGGGCAGTGACTATGGCGGTCGCCAGCATCAGCTTGTTCATGTATCTCTCCTTGATAAAATCATCGACTGTTGCAATTGCAGATTATTGGGGATCAGCCCCGGCCATCAATAGATGGAGGAGATGAATTGCTTGAACCGTTCGGACTTGGGATGGGCGAAGATCTCCTTGGGATTGCCCTCCTCCTCCACGCGGCCCTGATGCAAAAACATTACCTTGTTCGACACATCGCGGGCAAACGACATCTCATGGGTCACCACCAGCATGGTGCGCCCCTCTTCGGCCAGCTCGCGCATCAGGCCGAGCACTTCCCCCACCAGCTCGGGATCGAGCGCCGAGGTGGGTTCGTCAAACAGCATTACCTCGGGCTCCACCGCCAGCGCCCGGGCGATGGCCGCCCGCTGCTGCTGGCCGCCGGAGAGGTGACCTGGGTAGTAGTCGCGCCGCTCCCACAGTCCCACCCGGTTGAGCAGGTGTTCCGCCTTGGCCATCGCCTCGGCGCGGGGCACCTTGAGCACCTGGATCGGTACCTCGATGATGTTCTGCATGATGGTCATGTGGGACCAGAGATTGAAGCTTTGAAACACCATGGCCAAGCGGCTGCGAATACGCTCCACCTGGCGCACGTCCTCCGGCAACCGTTCACCGGCCCGGTTGGTTTTCATGCGAATAAGTTCGCCATGGAGGGAAACCGTGCCGGAAGAGGGTGTTTCCAGCAGATTTATACAGCGCAGAAAGGTCGACTTCCCCGAACCGGAGGAGCCGATAAGGGAGATGACATCCCCCTTGTGGGCGGTCATATCGATGCCCTTGAGCACTTCGTGGGTGCCGAAATACTTGTGCAGATCACGAACTTCCAGTGCGGCAACGTCGCTCATCCATTACAACCTTGTCTGTCCCTAGACGCCGCTGGGGCGTGACTCACGCCATCGCTTATTTAACAAAAAGTTAACCGATGGCAACCTTCAGCGAAAATATCACTCGGATAGTTAAAAAACAATACAGAACCGAGGTCTTTGGTGTTTTGTCTGTATTTTTATTGGTCAAACAGGTATTTTTCAGCACTTTGTCTGCATAAAACGCTAATCCACCCTGCCTGACGACACCGCCTTTTTATACCCGCAGCGCAAGGCTGGCAAGAAGATTCCTACGTTTTGGCCGCAAGCCACCCAGATTGACTTTATTCAACCATGCAGTACGCGCATCCTGTTGAAAAATGGGCCTGTCAGACCCCGTTCTGGCTGCACCAGAATAGGCCGGCGCCCCAACAGCGGGCCTCA
The DNA here is from genome assembly GCF_033349375.1 of Aeromonas sp. CD. NCBI lineage: Bacteria > Pseudomonadati > Pseudomonadota > Gammaproteobacteria > Aeromonadales > Aeromonadaceae > Aeromonas > Aeromonas sp. CD. The sequence goes on along the minus strand of NZ_CP137631.1, from coordinate 1,788,439 downwards.
TTTCGCACCAAAAACATAACATATTGATAAAAAAGCTCCGGATGGAGCAGGCAAACACACAAATATGTGACACAGGCCCAATAAGTGATGATAAGGTGTCATTTTTGTCAGTTTTTGTGATCGAGGCCCCGATGTTGCTCAATGTGTTGCTGATCCTGCTGCCGCTGGTAATCGGCTATCTGGTACCCCTCTCCTCTGCCCGTTTGATCAAGCTGGTCAATCAATCGCTGGGCAAGATGGTCTATCTCATTTTGTTCCTGATGGGGCTGGGGCTCGCCTACGTAGAGAACCTAGGCAGCAATCTGGCGGTGATCTTCAAGGTGGCCGGGGTGATGCTCGCCGCCATTACCCTGTGCAACCTGCTGGCCCTCTGGTGGCTGGACAGGCGCTCCCCTCCCACCCATGAGGCCAGCGACGGCCAGATGCCGAGCAAGCTGCACCTGCTGTGGGAGTCGCTGCAGCTCTGTTTCGTGGTGCTGGGCGGCGTCTTGCTGGGGCTGCTGGTCGACCTGCGCACCCTGCCCATCGACAAGTGGAGTGAGTGGGCACTGATGCTGCTGCTGTTTCTCATCGGGGTGCAGATGCGCAACTCCGGCATGCGGCTGCGCCAGATCCTGCTCAACCCCTGGGGCATGAAGATCGCCGTCACCGTCATTCTCAGCAGCTGGCTGGGCAGCCTGCTGGCCGCCCAGTTGCTCGGCATGCCGCTGACCCACGGCCTGGCCCTCAGCTCCAGCTTCGGCTGGTATTCGCTCTCCGGCATCCTGGTGGCCGACAAGCTGGGGCCGGTACTGGGCTCCGCCGCCTTCATCAACGATCTGGGCCGCGAGCTCATCGCCATCCTGATCATTCCGATACTGATGCGCCGCCACCCCTCCGCCGCCATCGGCTATGGCGGCGCCACCGCCCTCGACTTCACCCTGCCGGTCATCCAGAAATCCGGCGGCATCCAGGTGGTGCCGGTGGCCATCGTCTCCGGCTTTATCCTGAGCCTGCTCGGCCCCATCCTGATCCTGGGCTTCCTGGCCATCTGATTGCCCCTGAACCACCCACCGTCAACAACGACAAGCCCGGCACTGCTGCCGGGCTTGTCGTTTAAAAGAGGGGAGCGGACGTGACAGCCCCACCTTCAACTAACGGCCTTCAGGTGCGCCAGCGGCCGCCGCTCATCACCCGCTCGATGGTAAGCGTATCGGGGTCGATCAGCAGCAGATCCGCATCCTGCCCCACCGCCAGCGTGCCCTTGGTCGCCAGCCCCAGCGCCCTGGCCGGATTGGCCGTCACCACCGCCAGCACCACCTCCAGTGCAACCCCCTTGCTGCAGGCCGCCACCACCTCCTGCCACAGACTGCCTATCTGGCCGCAGCGCAGCTCGATGAGACGCCCCTCGCCATCGAAGCGCGGCAAGCTGGCGTTGGCGTCCGAGCTGAAGCTGATACGATCGGCGGGTACCCCGGCCGCCAGCAGCGCCACCAGGGCGTCGGCCGCCAGCAACTCACCATCGTCCAGCAGATCCGGGAAGCTCGAGGTGGTGAGATCGACCCAGCCGCCGGCCCGGCTCCACTCGATGGCCTCGGCAAACAGCCAGGGGTTGCGGTTGCAGTGGGTGGGATAGAGCTGACGCAGCGGGATGTCGGTACCATCACGCAGAGCCCGCAGCGGTGCCAGCGCCCCGCGCCCGTCCCCCAGATGAAAGAAGCTGACCCCGCTCTTGCCCGCGAGCAGCCCGGCCACCCGCGCCTCGCTCACCAGGCGGGCCAGCTCGTCGTGGGTCGGTGCGCTGGACCTGTGATCGCTGATGGCCACCTCCCCCACCCCCAGTACCTCGGGAATCAGCATGATGTCGGACTCCACCGTGCCGGTGAGGGTCTTGACCGGCAGATGGTAGGAGCCGGTATACATGAAGGCGCTCACCCCGGCGGCGCGAAACTCGCGCACCTTGCCGAGCACCTGGGCCGGGCTGCGGGTCAGGCTGTCGGTACCGAGCGCCGCCACCAGGGTAGTGACCCCTGCGCTCAGCGCCTCCCTTGCCGCCAGCTCCGGCGTGCGAAAACCAAAGCCCCCCTCGCCACCACCGCCGGTGATGTGGGCCAGCGGATCCACCAGCCCGGGCACCAGATAGCGGCCGCGGCCGTCCACCCGCGTCAGCGGCCAGTCGGCGGGGAGTGACAAGCCCCGGCCGAGCCAGGCGATGCGGCCATCGGCCACCAGCAGATCCTGGCGGCCCAGCGCAGTCGGGCCGTAGAGTTCGGCGCCCTCGATCAGGGTCAACATGTGCATGCTCCTCATGAAGATGATGTGCGCCACAAAGCGCCAGCCATGTTGTACTCTACCCAGCCGGCGGTCATGGTGGGAAGCACTTCCTCACGGCTGAGCGCCCGTTCCCGTAGGCAAGGGCCGCCGGATCCGCTAGGCTCAGCGACAATCCCCCTGGCTGATTTCATCCTTCATGAACTATCTCGCTCACCTGCATCTGGCAGCCCATACCCACAGCTCCCTCACCGGCAACCTGCTGGGGGATTTCGTCAAGGGCGCCCTGCCGAGCGCGCTCGGCACCGAACTCGACGAGGGGATCTGGCTGCACCGCAAAATAGATGCCTTCACCGACAGTCACCCCGAACACAGGGCGGCAGTGGCCTGCTTCGAGGCCCCCTGGCGCCGCTTTGGCGGCATCCTGGTGGACATGCTCTACGACCATTGGCTCAGCCTGCACTGGCCGCAGTTTCATGACGAAGCCCTGCCCCGTTTCCTGCAGCAGAGTTACCGGCACCTGCTGGTGGATGCGGACCGCCTGCCGGATGGACTGCCGCTGCCCCTCAGACGGATGGCGGAGCAGGACTGGATCGCCTCCTATCAGCACAAAGAGGGGCTGGCGCAGGCCCTCAACGGCATCGGCCGCCGGCTGCGCCGCCCCCTGCCGCTCGGCGATGCGCTGCTCACCCTCAAGGAGGCGCAATGGCAAGGGTGCGAGGCGGGCTTTCTGCGCTTCTACCCCCAGCTGATGAGCCACAGCGTGCAGCAGCTGGCCCACTATCGCGAGACTGGCGGCCACGCCGGCTTGCGGCCATAAAAAAGGCCCCGCGAGGGGCCTTCTACCAACGCTTCATCAGGCCCCTGGCGTGGCCGGCAGGAAGGTGAACGCCTTGGCCGACACAAACTTGTCCGCCGTTTCCCCCGCATAGAGCTGACGCTCGGTCAGCGGGAGTTTCTTGACCGGGGCGCCCACACTCAAGTCCAGCTGGTCCATGCTCACCCAGAAGGTGTTGGGCAGATGGGTCAGCTCGAAGAAGTAGCGGCGATGCTGTTGATCCGACACGCTGCGCCAAAGGGTGGTGGAGATGTTGGGTTGATCCGGTGTACTGATCCCCATGGGCACCGAGACGTTGCGCATCACGCTCATCACACCGGCCACGGCTTCATTGGCCTGCTCCGTCTTGGGCAGGGTCTTGATATAAAAAGAGGCCCGGGCGAAACGATCCGCCGACCGGTTGGTGCCCGGCAGCATGGTGAGCCCGCCTATCTCCTCCCAGTACTCGTTGAGTGCCAACTGCTTGTCGAACACGGGGGAGTTGGTCATCACCTGATAGCTGCGGTCGTGGTGGATCTGCAACTTGCCATCCACGTACTGGAAAATGGCCGAGTCACCGCTGGCATCCGAAATGGAGAGGTGCAGCTGGCCCGGCTTGCCATCCGGCGTCAGGGTGGTCACCACATAGAACTCGTCCTTCGATAGGGCGGCGACCGCCTCGCTGACGGTGGCAAAATTGTCCAGCACATATTGAGCCCAGAGGGAGATGGAGAGCGTCTTGCGCGGATCCTTGTCACTCGGAGTCACATACTCGGACTCGGTCAGGTAGAGCAGGTTGGCCACCAGCCCCTTTTCGTTCATGCCATCGGCGGTACCCGCGTCAAACCCCGCTGCGACCAGGGAGCCATAGCGCGCGTTCCACGTCATGGAGTGCGGCCCGGCCGCACCGCTCCGATCGATGCCACGCGGCAAGGCCCAGAGGTTGGTCGGCATGGCGGCGCGCCAGTCCATGGTGCGGCCGGTCACCACCAGACCGCCATCGCCCTGATAAACGGCGCGGGTGCAGGCATCGGCCAGCGAGCTGACCGACAGGGCCATGGTCAAGGCCAACAGGGTTTTCTGGAACAGGGAGCTGGATTGGCGTTTCATAGGGTGTATCACTCAGGCTGGTGAAAAGGACAGGCTAACGGCTGCCGCTGTATGGGAGCTTAATGAGGATAGTCAGCCGCCCGCCCCCCTCCCACCTCGCGGCGGCCAAGATGTGATCATGTCGACATAGTTGCTGCAAGATCAGCGAGATACAGCGGACATCTGCGTTGCCAGCAAGATTTTAGCCCGCCCGCTGCCACGTCAACCCCGGTCGTGTCATGTCGAAGCAACGCATCCATAAAAAACCGGACTCCAGGTCCGGTTTGCACAGAGCAGGTGCGCTGACGCGGGCCTCAGTGGTCTTGCGCCGAAGGCTCACCCTTCTTCTTGCGAATGCTCAGGCCCAGCTCGCGGCCGCGCAGGCGGGCGTAATAGATGGTGCCGATGAAGGCGAGCACGGTGAACACCAGCTCCACCACCGCCAGCCAACGCTCCCCCTCATCCGTGGTGATCAGGGTCAGGGCATGCAGGAAGTAGGGCATCAGCACGAAGTTGCCCCAGGCGTGAGTGTAGGGGTTGCCCTGCACGATCCCCTTGAACGGGAACAGCAGCGGCACCGTCCAGATCACCGGCAGCAGCCAGGGGTTGAGGTCCGGGTGGGGCGAGAGCCACAGATGCCAGAGGATGACCCAGCCCAGCAGGCCAAAGAAGCCGACCAGGGTCAGCAGGCGGGCGAAGCGGGTGCTCACTTGAGGATCTCCAGCACCTGCTCGGGCGGACGGCCGATGCGGGCCTGACCGTTCTTGATCACGATGGGCCGCTCGATGAGCTTGGGATACTGGTGCATGGCGCGAATGAGGGCGTCGCCGCTCACCTCGCCCAGCCCCAGCTCCTTGTAGAGATCTTCCTTGGTGCGCATCAGCTGACGCGGATCGCTGAACCCCAGCTGGCTCAGCAGGGTGCGGATCTCTGCCTCGCTCGGGGCCTGCTCCAGATAGAGCACCACATCCGGGGCGATCCCGTGTTGTTCCAGCAAGGCCAGGGTTTCACGGCTCTTGGAGCAGCGCGGATTGTGGTAGATTTGGGTCTCGCTCATGATAACTCCCTGATTAATCGCAAGATGGGACAAGAAACGGCGCTATTGTAGGGGAAACTGATGGTCAGGGTAAGCGCGAGAGTGCAGGAATTGAAACGAATTTGTTGGCTGATTGTGGCCGGCCTGCTGACGGCCTGCAGCCCGCCCCCCCAGTTCACCGACAGCCAGAACCAGCCGGTGGCCCTGGCCAACTTTGCTGGCAAGCCGCTGTTGGTCAACTACTTCGCCCCCTGGTGTGCCCCCTGCCTGCGGGAGATACCGCTGCTGGAGGCACTGGCTCATGAGGGGCAGATCACCGTGGTGATGGTCAACTATGACCCGGCCACGCCGGCCGAGCTCGCCAAACTGGCCGGGCAGTACCGTATCAAGGTGCCGCTGCTCATCGCCCGGCAGGAGGCGAGCCTCCCCTTCCCCCGCCCCGCCGGGCTGCCCACCAGCTATCTGCTCGATGGCGAGGGCAAGCTCCGGCAGACCCTGGTGGGCGAGCTCAACCCATCGCGGGTCGAGGCCCTCAGGGCATCCGTCAAACCGGTTGGCCACTGAGCGCCCAAACCCTTGCGAAAAAGCCAGCCGGCTGGCGTTCCCGCCATTCTCTTCGTCATCATAAAACAACAAGGGCGCACCGAGGTGCGCCCTTGTTGTGAGTGAGAGCCGCTGGCCCGTCAGCCCTTGAGGCTGTCGAGATCCTTCTTGGCCCGCTCCAGCTCGGTGATGCGCGCCTCCAGCCTTGCCAGGGTCAACTTGTCGTTGGTGGTACCGCGCGCCACGATCAGCTCGTCGATGGCCGCCTGATAGTCGCCGCGCAGGGAGAGCATCTCGGCTCGAGCCATGTGCAGATCGGTCATCCTGCCCGCCTTGCGATAGGCATCGGAGAGCAGGCTCCAGGCCAGGTTGTTCTCTTCGTGCTCGCGGGCATAGGGATCCAGAATGGCGATGGACTTCTTGTAGTTGCCCCCTTCCAGATAGGCGTTGCCGAGGTTCACCACCACCACCTCGTTGTCCGGCATGCGGGTGCGGAACTTCTCGAGCCGGGCGATGGCCTGGGCGCTGCGCCCCTTGGCCAAGTCGATGTCGGTGAGGGCATCCACCACGAACAGATCTTCGGGATGACGGGTCGCCAACTCCTGCATCAGGGCGTCGGCCTCGTCGGTGCGCTTGAGCTGCAGCAGCGCCAGCGCCTTGCCGTAGGTGGCCGCATCCTTGAGCGGGTAGTCCCCCTTCTGCAGGCGGTTGTCAAAATAGGTGAGCAGGGCCTGCGGGCTCTCGGTGCCGAAACGCACCTGGATGCGCACCTTGGCCAGCCAGAAGTCGAGGCTCGGCGGCAGATCCCGGCGGCCATAGCTGCCCGCCCGGGCACGCGCCTCGCTGATCCGGGTCTCCGGCAGCGGGTGCGTCAGCAGCATCTCAGGCGGCTTGCTGGCGTAGCGATATTCGGCCGCCAGCTTCTGGAAGAAGTTGGCCATGCCCATGGGATCGAAGCCGGCGTCGTAGAGGGTCTTCATGCCGATCCGGTCCGCTTCGTATTCGTTGTCGCGGGTGTAGTTGATGGCCGACTGCATGGAGAGACCGAGCGTGGTCTGCAGCGCGGCGATGCCCGCGGTGGGGTTGATCACCGCCAGCGCGATGGAGCCCACCAGCCCGGCCAGGGTCATGGCGGAGCTGCTCGCCTGCGCTTCCATGTAGCGGGCGATGTGGCGCTGGGTCACGTGGGTGATTTCGTGCGCCAGTACCGAGGCGAGTTCGCTCTCGCTGTCGGCATAGAGAAACAGGCCGGTGTGCACCTTGACCCGCCCGCCGAGGAAGGCGGCCGCGTTGATGCTGGGGTCGTTGATCAGGAAGAAGGTGAACGGGAAACGCACGCCGTCGGCGTTGGAGAGCAGCCGCTGGCCCAGATCGTCGATGTACTGGCTCAAGACGGGATCATCGATGATCGGCAAGCCGGCCCGGGCAAAGCGCATGAAGGCATTGCCGTAGCGCACCTCCTGCTCGATAGGCAGGGCGGCCACCCCGGCGGTGCCGATGTCGGGAAGCTGGTTGTTGGCCTGGGCATGGAAAGTGGCACCCATCAGGGAAGCCAGCAGGGGGAGCGATGCCATCAGGGGGGAAAAGCGTGCCACGTTATCTCTATCTCCAATCAGACCCTACCGGGACACCGGCAGAATACCCTTGCCCATCAAGGGCTACAAGCGTTGTTTCGCGCTCTCATCACGGCCATAATAGCCGCCTCACGCGCGATGGAGCCTCCATGGAATACCTCGACCTGACCCCCTGGCGCTGCCCCGAGCCGCTGATCCGGCTCAAGCTCTGGCTGCGTCAGGCCAACGCCGGTCAATCCCTGTCCATCCGGCTGGCCGATGCCGGCTCCCGGCAGGACATTCCCGCCTATCTGCAACGCCAGGGTCATGCCTTCACGTTGCAGGAGGCGCCAGACAATACCCTCTCTTTGCAGTTGGTGGTCGGGGCCAAGCACCACGGCAAGCCCCAGTAACCTAAGGATGTCGCCATGTTAGAAGTCATCAAGCGCTGGTATCAGACCCGTTTCTCCGATCCCGATGCCGTCACCCTGTTCCTGCTGCTGGTGGCCTGTTTCGCCGTGCTCTGGCTGTTCGGTGATCTCTTGGCGCCGCTGCTGGTGGCGCTGGTGATGGCCTACCTGCTGGAGTGGCCGGTGAGCCGGCTGCAGCGGGCCGGGCTTTCCCGTACCCTGGCCACCAGTCTCATCCTGCTGTTGTTCATCGCCCTCACCGCCATGGCGTTCCTCGGGCTCATCCCGACCCTGGCGAGCCAGGGGCTGAACCTGGCCAAGGAGTCGCCGGCCATGCTCTCCCATGCCCAGGACTATGTGCGCACCCTGCCGGAGCAGTACCCCGAGCTCATCAACGTCACCCTGGTGGAGACCATCATCGACAACATCCGCCAGCGCATCCTGACCGGGGGCGAGCAGCTGGTGAGCGCCTCCCTCAGCTCCCTCATCAACGTGGTGGCCATCCTCATCTACGCCATCCTGGTGCCGCTGATGGTGTTCTTCATGCTCAAGGACAAGCAGATATTGATGGGCGGGCTGCGCCGCTTCCTGCCGCGCAACCGCACCCTGGTCAACCGGGTCTGGGTGGAGATGAACGAGCAGATCCTCAACTACATCCGCGGCAAGGTCATCGAGATCCTGATCGTCGGGGTGATCAGCTATGTGGCCTTCGCCATGCTGGGGCTGCGCTACTCGGTGCTGCTGGCGGTGGCAGTCGGCTTCTCGGTGCTGATCCCCTACATAGGCGCCGCGGCGGTGACGGTACCGGTGGCCATGGTGGCCCTGTTCCAGTGGGGACTGACCCCGGAGTTCACCTGGCTGATGGTGGTCTACACCGTTATTCAGGTGCTCACCGGCAACGTGCTGGAGCCCATCCTCTTCTCCGAGGCGCTCAACCTCCATCCGGTGGCCATCATCATCGCCGTGCTGGTGTTCGGCGGCCTGTGGGGATTCTGGGGGGTCTTCTTCGCCATTCCCCTCGCCACCCTGGTCAAGGCGGTGCTCAACGCCTGGCCCAAGCGCGAAGAGCTGCCCGCCGCCACCAAGTAGTACCATTGTCATCTCACTATGCTGCCCGCATGGGGATCGACGAGATCTGGTAGCCGGCACCACAGGCAACGATTAGGCCACACACTCGCACAACAAAAAGGGAGCCATCGGCTCCCTTTTTCATCTGCGGCGCACGCCTTAGAGCGCAGCCAGAAACTTGGTCAGCTGCTGATTGACGAAGGCCGGATTTTCCAGCGAGGCGATATGGCCAGCCGCTGGGATCTCCCTGAACGGGCAACCCAGCACCTCGGCCATCAGATAGCCTTCCAGCACCGGCCGCGCCTTGTCCTGACTGCCGGTCATCACCAGCGCAGGCACGGCCATCTCTTCAAGCCACTCGATGCGATCCTCGCGGGTCACGAAGCTGCGGCCCACCGCCACCATGGCGGCCACCTTGTCGGCCGGCCAGGCGGCGAGGCGCGCCTTGAAACCGCTCATCAGGTCGGCATCCGGCTGGTCGGCAAAAAACAGCGGCGCCACCTGCTCGACGATGGGGGCCGGGATGGTGCCAAGCTGCTCGATCATCGCCAGCATGCCGAGGTAGCGCTCGCAGGTGATCTGCGGCTCGAGGCCGACGAAGCTGTCCATCAGCACCAGGCCTTTGAGACGCGCGGGTGCCATGCGTGCCAGTTCGACGCCCCACATGCCGCCGATGGAGAGACCCACCAGCACGAACTCATCGATGCCGAGCGCATCGAGCAGCGCCAGATGATCGCGCGCCAGGGTTGCCAGGGTGCAGGCCCCCTCGGGCAGCGCGTCGGAATCGCCGTGGCCCCACAGCTCGGGCACGATGCAGCGATACTGTCCCTTGAGGGCCTCGATTTGCGGCGCCCACATGGCTCTGTCCCACAAGTAGCTGTGACCAAACAGCACGACCGGGCCCTGCCCCTCGTCCAGATAGGCCATCTGGCGGCCCGCTATCTCCATAACTTGCTTCATGTTTTCTCCTGTTGCCAACAGCCGGTGATGAGACGGCAGTGCAAATCGCCATCACTGGCGTCATGTTTTTTATTGCCCGCCGGCGGCTCGTGAGGCGGCAGTGTAACACGACCCCCTTGGCAGTGACGCCCGCCTGGTGCAATCTGGAAAGGACTCAATAAGGAGACAATCATGCCGAAGGACAAGAGCAAGAAGCGCCCGCGCCTGGACAAGAAGACCTACGAGCACCACCTGGCCCATCTGCAGGAGGAGCTGGTCAAACTGCAGGAGTGGGTCAAGCAGGAGGGGCTGAAGGTGGTGGTGCTGTTCGAGGGGCGCGACGCCGCCGGCAAGGGGGGCGTCATCAAGGCGATCACCGAGCCCCTCAACCCCCGGGTCTGCCGGGTCACCGCCCTGCCAGCACCCTCTGACCGGGAGCGCTCCCAGTGGTACTTTCAGCGCTACGTGACCCACCTGCCCGCCGCCGGCGAGATGGTGCTGTTCGACCGCTCCTGGTACAACCGGGCCGGGGTCGAGCGGGTGATGGGCTTTTGCAGCGACAACGAGTATCGCGAGTTCCTGCGCGCCTGCCCCGAGTTCGAGCGGATGCTGACTCGCTCAGGGATAACCCTCATCAAGTACTGGTTCTCGGTCAGCGACGAGGAGCAGGAGAAGCGCTTCAAGGAGCGGATCAACACCCCCATCAAGCGCTGGAAGTTCAGCCCGATGGATCTGCAGTCCCGCTCGCGCTGGGTGGAGTACTCACGCGCCAAGGACGACATGTTCACCTACACCGACACCGAGGACTGCCCCTGGTTCGTGGTGGAGGCGGACGACAAGCGCCGCGCCCGCCTCAACTGCATCTCACACCTGCTAGGCAAGGTGCCCTACGAGGCGATCCACTACGAGCCCATCACCCTGCCCCCCATCAACACCGAAGGTTACGAGCGCCCGCCGCTCACCAGCCAGCACTTCGTGCCGGACATCACAGCCGCGCTCGAGGCCTGATCTCTGCTACCTCGCCTGCCGTGCTCACCAAACGGCAGGCAATAAAAAGCCGGTCTTGCGACCGGCAAAAAGGCATTGAATATAAAGAAAAGGAAACCTCGGCAGCCGCCCCTTGTCAGGTGCGGATGTATTTGGCCGTGCGCGGGAAGGCTTGCTCCTTGGCATCGAACAGGTAGCAGGCCTCGGCCGGAATGCCGACACTGTACTGCTGGCCGGTGGCCACGTCCACGTCGGAGCTCGCCTTGACGGTGAAGTCGTGGCCCGCCACGTCCATGTAGACGAAGGATTCGGCCCCCAGGTGTTCGGCCACCTGCACCACCCCACTCACGCGGCTGTCGGCATGGGCGTGATCGAGCGGCACCAGGTGCTCGGGGCGAATGCCCAGCTCCACCTTGTCGCCAACCGCGCCGCGGCGCGCATCGACCCGCACCCGCACGCTGTCGCCTGTGGTCAGCTTGACCAGGCACTCCTGCTCGCCAATTTCCACCAGCTCGCCGGCCAGGAAGTTCATCTTGGGGGAGCCGATGAAGCCCGCCACGAACTTGTTGTCCGGGTTGTGGTAGAGCTCGAGCGGGGTGCCGAACTGTTCCAGGTTGGTGGTCGCGTCCGCCTTGAGCGGGCTCAGCACCACGATGCGGTCGGCCAGGGTCATGGCCTCCACCTGGTCGTGGGTCACGTAGATGATGGTGGAGTTGAGCTCCTTGTGCAGCTTGGCGATCTCGATGCGCATCTTGACCCGCAAGGCGGCGTCGAGGTTCGACAGCGGCTCGTCAAACAGGAACACCTGCGGCTGCTGGACGATGGAGCGACCGATGGCGACCCGCTGGCGCTGACCGCCGGAGAGTGCCTTGGGCTTGCGGTCCAGCAGCGGCTCGAGACCCAGGATCTCGGCGGCGCGCATCACCCGCTTGTGGATGTTCTCCTTGTCCATCTTCTTGAGCTTCAGACCAAAGGCCATGTTCTCGTAGATGTTCATGTGCGGGTAGAGGGCGTAGGACTGGAACACCATGCCCACGTTGCGCTCTACCGGCGGCACGTCATTCATGTAACGACCACCGATGGTCAGCTCGCCGCTGGTGATGTCTTCCAGACCCGCGATCATCCGTAGCAGGGTGGACTTGCCGCAACCGGACGGACCGACGAAGACGATGAACTCCCCTTCCTTGATGGCCAGGTTGATATTGCGCAGGGTGTCCTTGTGAACAGCCGGGTCGTAATTTTTGCGAACGTTGTTGAGTACTACTTCAGCCATGTCGAGCTCCGCTCTTGAATCTTTGCAAATCGTGATGGCGGGGGGAGTCGGCTCCCCCGGCCATGAACCTTAACCTTTCACGCCGCCGGCAGTGAGACCACCTACCAACCAGCGCTGGGCGAGCAGGAACACCACTGTGATGGGGAAGCCGGACAGCACGGCCGCCGCGGCAAAGTCGCCCCACAGGTAGTTCTGCGGATAGAGGTACTGCTGAGCCCCGACCGCCAGGGTCAGATTGTTCACATCCTGCAGCAGGATGGAGGCCATGGGCACCTCGGTAATGGAACCGATGAAGGCCAGGATGAACACCACCGCCAGGATGGGCACCGACAGGGGCAACAGGATCAGGCGGAATGCCTGCCACGGGGTGGCACCGTCGATGGCCGCCGCCTCCTCCAGGGAGGAGTCGATGGTCTCGAAGTAACCCTTGATGGTCCAGACGTGCAGGGCGATGCCACCCATGTAGGCCAGGATCAGGCCACCGTGGGTGTTGAGACCCAGCCAGGGGATGTAGTCACCAATCTTGTTGAAGAGCGCATAGATGGCCACCAGTGCCAGCACCGCCGGGAACATCTGGAAAATCAGCATGCCCTGCAGGATGGTGGACTTGCCACGAAAACGCAGGCGGGCGAAGGCGTAGGCACAGGTGGTGGAGAGCACCACGATCATCAGGGCGGTGATGCCCGCGATCTTGATGGAGTTCCACAACCAGGTCAGCACCGGGAACGGCGGCGGCGTGATGCTGCCGTCGGCGTTGGTGATGGACATGCCCAGCGCCAGCTTCCAGTGATCCAGGGTCGGGTTGGAGGGGATGATCTCCCCTACCGCGAAGTTGCCGTTTCTAAACGAGATGGCGATGACCATGATCAGCGGGAAGATGATCAGTGCCAGGAAGCCCCACATCACCAGGTGGGTTGCCCACACCCGGTATTTGACTGATTTGGGTTGTACGATTGCCATGTTGAAGCCTCCTTACAGTTGCTTGTCGGCTTTGGACAATTTCAGGTTGAGCAAGGCCAGCGCACCCACGATGAGGAAGATGGCGGTGGCGATGGCACTGGCCAGACCGTAGTCCTGACCACCCGAGCCCTGGAACGCGATCCGGTAGGTGTAGCTCACCAGCAGGTCGGTGGTACCGGCCGGGGTGCTGGCGCCTATGATGTCCGGCGCGCCGTTGGTCAACAACTGGATGAGCACGAAGTTGTTGAAGTTGAACGCGAACGAGGCAATCAACAGCGGCGTCAGCGGCTTCATCAAGAGCGGCACTGTGATCTTGAAGAAGTTCTGCACCGGACCGGCACCGTCCATGGCGGACGCTTCATAGAGATCTTCCGGAATGGCTTTGAGCAGGCCCATGCAGAGGATCATCATGTAGGGGTAGCCAAGCCAGGTATTGACGATGAGGATCATCACCTTGGCCAGGAAGGGGTTGGTATACCAGTCCGGCTTGATGCCGAACGCCGCTTCCAGGAACAGGTTGATCTCACCGAAGTTCTGGTTGAACAAGCCCTTGAACACCAGGATGGAGATGAACGCCGGGATGGCATAGGGCAGGATCAGCATGACCCGGTAGAAGCCGCGCCCCTTGAGGGACTCCCACTGCACCAGACAGGCCAGCACCATGCCGATGGCCAGGGTGAAGCCCACCGAACAGGCGGAGAAGATCACGGTCCAGATGAAGATCTGCAGGAACGGTGCCTGGATACCCGGATCGGTGACGATGCGGGCGAAGTTCTTCCAGCCCACGCTCACCACGAAGCCCGGCGCCACGCTCTTGCCGACAAACTGGCCCTGCTCGTCGATGTATTGATAGAAGCCGGTGTCGCCGTTGGGCAGCATCAGCTCGCCGCTCTGGTTGTCACGCAGCAGGTTGCTGTCTTTGATCACCACCCCGGACTTGAGCACGGCACCGTCCAGCAGACGGGTGTACTGCTGCTTCTGGGCGGCGAACTTGCGCAGGCTGCTCAGGGTCAGGTGGGTTCCGCCATCCGGCAGCACCAGATCGAGTGCGCTCAGGTGGGTGCGATGGTCGACGATGGCCCGGATGGGTGCCACCTTGTCCACGGCCTCCCCTGCCAGGGGTTGCAGCTGAACAACCTGCACCGGTTCATGGACTCTACCCTCGCGGACAGCCAGTTCACGGGCCTTGTTGCTCATCAGGGTAACGGGTTGACTGATAAAGGATTGGTCGTCCTGTTTCAGCAGCAGCTGAAACTGATTGTTCTCACCACCCAAGAGGGTGAAATCGAATTCACCGCCCGCCACCTTGTAGGTTTTTTTCAGATGGTAATCCCGCGCCTGCTCGATGGAGAGCAGGTTGGATCCCGAATAGTTGGTGAAGGCGATGCCGATCGTGTAGGCAAGAGGGAAGATGATAAAAACAACCATGCCGGCCACACCGGGGAAGATATAGCGGTGGGCATAGGTCTTCTTGTTCATGAAGACATACAGACCGACGGAGACCACCACCAGATCCAGCAGAGCGAATACCCACTCACCGCTGGCGTACATCATCACGGCTGCATAACCGTTGAGGATGGCTACCAGAGCAGCAATGGTCCACTTAAGCCAAGTGTGCTTATCCTTCGGACCGGCATAGGATTCAATAGAAGGTACTACTTCCATGCCAATTAACCTTTATAACGCCAAGAGAGATTTGAGAGAGTGGGAGGCCGTTGCGGCCTCCCGGGTAGTGCGTGCTTACTGAACGATACGCTTGGCAGCGGTATCCAGGGCTTCGTCAACGCTCTGACGGCCGGAGGTTACGTTCTTGAGGGCAGTTTCGAAGGAGGACCAGAAACGGCTCATCTCAGGCACGGACGGCATCGGCTCGCCATTCTGGGCGTTTTGCATGGTTGCCTTGATGTGCGGATCGGATTCCAGGGTCTTCTGGAAGGACTTCAGCGCCACGGCGCCCAGCGGCTTGTCGGCGTTGACCGGTGCCAGACCGGCGTCGGTCAGCAGGTAGTTTTCCAGGAACTCGATGGCCAGATCCTTGTTCGGGCTGGCGGCGTTGATGGTGGCACCCAGCACGCCGACGAAGGCCTTGGCCGGTTTACCCTTCAGGGTCGGCAGCGGCGCTACGCCGTACTTGATGCCGCTCTTGTCCAGGTTGCTCCAGGCCCAGGGACCGTTGATCATCATGGCCACTTCGCCCTTGTTGAACTTGGCGTCCATCACACCGTAG
Organism: Aeromonas sp. CD; assembly: GCF_033349375.1. Lineage (NCBI taxonomy): Bacteria > Pseudomonadati > Pseudomonadota > Gammaproteobacteria > Aeromonadales > Aeromonadaceae > Aeromonas > Aeromonas sp. CD. Next base: position 1,773,287 of record NZ_CP137631.1, on the reverse strand, counting down.
TCGATGCCTTTTTCCAGGTGACCGGACTTGATCATCTCGGAGATGTAGCCGACACCGGCCTTGGCACCCGCGTTGGCCACGCCGGTGTCTTTCACGTCATAACCGGTAGCGGTTTTCTTGAAGGCATAACCACCGTTGGCAGCCACCAGCGGGTAGCTGAAATAGGGGGTGTCATAGGCCCACATGATGGCGCGCTTGCCGTTCTTCTTCAGGGTCTCGTCAATCTTGGCGATCTCTTCGAAGGTCTTCGGCGGCTCCGGCAGCAGATCCTTGTTGTAAATCAGGCTGACCGCTTCCACGGCAACCGGGTAGCCGTAGGTCTTGCCATCGACGGTCATGGCATCCCAGGCGAACTGTTCAAACTTGGCTTTGGTGGCTGCATTCGGGGTCACGGGGACCAGCAGACCGGCCTTGACCCACTCACCGTAACGGTCGTGAGCCCAGAAGAAGATGTCCGGACCGTTGCCGGTGGCAGCGGCTTGCTGGAATTTCACTTCCACCTGATCAGGGTGCGCAACCGTCACCTTGATGCCGGTTTCGGCTTCAAACTTCTTACCTACTTCGGCCAGACCATTGTATCCCTTGTCACCGTTAATCCAGATGGTCAGTTGACCTTCGTCAATGGCGGCAGTGGCAGAGCAAGCCACGCCCAGAGTAGCCAGACCGATCAGGGATGACAGCAATTTCTTTTTCATGAGCCTTTCCTTGTATTAGTTCCGCGCTGTAAGAGCATTGTGTGCGAGATGAATATTATCCCAAGCCGTTACCGCCTCACATGACGCAACTCGCATTTTTGAAACGCAATTACGTATTTTCTTCCAGAAAGTTCTGAAAACATTTTCTTATTTCAGGGGGTTATCGCCATTTATTGGCATATTTATCGCCAAATCAAGAAATTAAATTACCAAAGAGAAATAAAAAAACATGAATGAAAGGGTTTTCACCTCACTGAAAACCCTTTCACGGGGATTATTCTGTTTAATTTGTTAACAAAGCACCGAGTTGGTTTCGCTGCTGCCTACCCCGTTAAATAAAAAGACACCGCAGCAAAGTGCGGTGTCTTTTTGCCAAAACTGGAAAGCAGATCACATTACGACTGGCGCAGCAGCTGATCCTTGAGGTTGGGCGGGACCCCCTTGATGGTCAGGGTATCGGTCTGGGGATCGTAGAACACCCGGCTGTTGAGCAGCTTCTGCTCGAAGCTCAAAGTCAGCCCGCCACCAGAGCCGACAAACTTGGTCAGGCCGCGCAGGGTCGAACGGTCGGCCGGGAAGCGATCTTCCAGCTCGTACTCCTGACCGATGAAGCTGTAAAAATCGAGATCGCCATCGCCCGGCAATTCCGCCGACAGCTCCTTGATCTCGATCTCTTCACCGGCGCTGGCCTGCTCGGTGCAATATTTGAAGACCTGTTTCTTGTAGTCGTTGCGCTCGGCCGGCTCTAGCTGGCGGCTGTCGCAATAATCGTCCACCGCCTGCAACAGCCCCTTATTCTGGATCTTGGCATCCATCCCCTCGCGGGCACCCAGCAGATCCATGAAAAAGTCACCCAGCTTGCGACCGACCCGACCCTTGCTGAAGGTGATATAACGGCGTGAATCCGGCTGGGTTTTCCATTCGGTCAGATCGATGCGGGCCACCAGATTCAATTTGCCGATATCCAGATACTGGATGTGACGCAGCTCCAGCGCCTCGCTGACGGTGACGCTCTCCTTGCCCTCCAGCAGGGCGATCATCAGATAATCCACCCCCACGTAGTTGTATTTGGCAAACAGCAGCACCCCCTGCTCGTCGAGGGCGTGCTCCACCAGCTGCTTGACCAGCAGCTGGGTCATCTCGACCGAGAAGGGGACAAAGTCGGTCTGTTCGCCGAGCAGCCGTTCGAGGGCGATGCGAAAGAGCGGAGAAGGCTGTTTGGGGGCGCTCTCACCCTCCGCCAGCTCGGCGACGGCGGCCTCGGGGTCGGCAAAGAAGCCGAAGCCCTTGCCTCCCTTGCCGTTGTAAATGCGATGCAGCTCCGCCATCAGCCCCTGTACCGCCTCATCGGCAGGCAGAAGCTGGCTGCGGGTGTCGGCGTGAGGTTGACCATCGCCGCCCTGGCGCAGGGAGTGAAGAATGATCTTGTCGATATCGAGACTCATGTCACAAAGCCATAGTGTTAGCCGAAAGGGTGAAGTATTATAAGGCGCTTTGAACCGAGATGAACCCAAGATTATGCCCATCGTATCAAAGTACAATAACGAGCAGTTTGACGCCCTGATGAACGACCTGATCACCGCCCTGGAGAAGCACAAGGCGCCGGTGGATCTGAGTCTGATGGTGCTCGGCAACCTGACCACCAATATCATCAATGGCATGGCCCCGGCCCAGCGTCAGGCGATCACCGAAAAATACATCCAGGCGCTCACCGCCTCGGTGGATCATCGCCACGATGCTCACTGAGTCTCTTCGCATTCTTTGATGTTTTTCAAGCAGATGGATCACTATGGTCGAAACCGGCAACCCCTATCGTGATAATGTTTCTCGCCTGATCACCTGGGGGCATTGGTTCTCCTTCTTCAACATCATTCTGGCCATGCTGATTGCCACCCGCTATCTGGGGGCGATCAGCTGGCCGTCGACCACGCTCGGCGTGACCTATCTCATCATCAGCTGGATCGGTCACTTCTCGTTTCTGAGCTTTGTCACCTATCTGTTGACGATCTTCCCCCTGAGTTTCGTGCTGCCCAAAGAGAAGCCGCTGCGCTTCATCTCGGCCATCATCGCCACCCTGGCGCTGGTGCTGCTGCTCATCGACACCCAGGTGTTCCAGCTGTTCAAGTTCCACCTCAACGGCCAGGTGTGGCAATTGCTGCTGGATCAGGCCCAGACCGAGGAGGGCTCGATCTGGAGCATCATCTTCGTGGCGGTACCCACCATCTTCCTGGTGCAGCTGCTGCTGTCTGCCTATGTCTGGCGCAAGATCAACAAGCGCAAGCGCCGTCAGTACGGCAATCAGGTGGGACTGGCCCTGCTGGTCTGCTTCATCCTGACCCACGTGGTCAACAGCTGGGCCGATGCCACCCTGTATCAGCCCATCACCATGCAGCGTGCCAACTTCCCGCTCTCCTACCCGATGACCGCCAAGAGCTTCCTCGCCAAGCATGGCTGGCTGGATCTGGATCAGTACGAGAAGAAGGCCGAATCACAGGATGGTGACAATGCGAGCCGCTTGCGCTACCCGCTGCGCCCGCTCAGCGTCAACGCCCCGCTCACCCACAAGAACCTGCTGATCGTGGTGGTCGACTCCCTGCGGGCCGACATGCTCAACAACATCAACATGCCCAATCTGCAGCGCTATGCGGATCAGCACCTCAACTTTGCCAACCACATGAGCGGTGGCAACGACGATGTGATGGGGATGTTCAGCCTGTTCTACGGCCTGCCGGGTCACTACTACGACGACATTCGCAACGACAAGACGCCGCCGGTGCTGTTCGACGAGATGCTTCGCCAGGACTACCAGTTCGGCCTGTTCGGCGCGCTGGAGGATGCCCAGAAGTACCGTCAGAGCATTCTCTCCGGCCTGCGCAAGCAGGTGTTCGTCTCCGAGCAGACCGACGACACCCAGCTCATCGGCGACTGGCAGCAGTGGCTCGCCAAGCGCTCGCCAGACAGGCCCTGGTTCTCGCTGGTCTATCTGTCGAGCCCGGGTGACTACCAGCTGCCGGCCAACGTGAAGGGGCCCTTCCAGCCGGAGCTCACCAAGTTCAACCCGGCCACCGCCTATCAGGCCGAGAACCTGGTGAAGCTGGAGAACCGCTACAAGAATGCGGTCTTCTATACCGACCAGTTGCTGGAACAGATGCTGGCCCAGCTGCAACAGCAGGGGCTTGGCGAGCAGACCATCGTCGTGGTCACCGCCAACCATGGTCAGGAGTTCAACGAGACCCAGAACAACAGCTGGGGCTATGGCACCAACTACTCGCCCTATCAGGTGCAGGTGCCGTTCGTGCTGGCCTGGCCGGGCAACGATACCCTGCCGACGAGCCCGGTGAGCAGCCACCTGGATCTGGTACCGACCCTGATGCAGAGCATGCTGGGGGTACGCAATGCGCCACGGGACTACAGCATCGGCCGCAACCTGTTCGACACCAGCCCGCGCAACTGGCTGCTGGCGGGGGATCAGCGCGACTTTGCCATCTATCAGGGCAACACCATCACCCACTTCAACAAGCAGGGTGACTTCGAGCTGCTGGAGCGAAACAGCTACCGTCCCATCAAGCATGGCACCCCCGACATGGGCGTCATGATCCAGGTGATGAACGAGCTGAACCGCTTCTATCGCGCCCCCTGATAGCCGCCTCCTGCCCCTTGAAAACCCGCTCCTGCAGCGGGTTTTTTTATTGCCGCCTGCACCTTGGCATGAGCAGCCAACACCTTGCCACCTTCCCCCGTTTCATCCTCTGTCTGCCCGCCCAGTGCCCTGCGGGCGCAAACGTTGGCCCGCGTTGCTACTGATGCCTTCATCAAAAAATGCAGTCTGATCAGGATCATAAAAACAAAATGATAATGATTATCAATCGTTGATCTGACTGGACCTCTCTGCAATAATCCGCGGCCTCCAGGCTCAAATAATAATTATTCTCAACATGAAAACACTGCTTCACTACTGGCCCATGCTGCTGTCCGGTACAGCGCTGGCCGCCGGCGATCCCGCCGGCATAGACACCTCCGGCACCACCCCGCCCAAGGCACGCGAGACCATTGTCGTCAAGGGTCAGCGGGTCGAACAGAAACTGTCCGACATCTCGGGCTCCATCACCGTCATCACCGAAGAGGATCTGGAGCGCCAGATAGCCACCGAGCTCACCGACGTGTTCAAGAACGAACCCGGCGTCTCGGTGACCGGCTCGGCGGGTCGGCCGCAAAACATCAGCATCCGCGGCATCGGTGGCAACCGGGTGCTGATCATCAAGGACGGGGTCCGGGTCAGCGACGGCTTCGGCGCCGACGATCTCAACGACAAGGTGGGCCGTTTCAGCTTCGATCTCGATGACGTCAAGCAGATCGAAGTGGCCAAGGGGGCCGGCTCCGCCCTGCACGGCTCGGACGCCATCGGCGGCACCGTGGTCATCACCACCAAGCAGCCGGAAGATTACCTGCAGGGGCAGGATGCCTACCTCAGCAGCAAGGTGCTGCACGACGGCAGCAGCGACAAGCAGAAACTGAGCGCCACCGGCGCCGCCCGCTGGGGCGAGAGCGCCCACCTGCTGCGCCTCTCCGGCTGGCAGGGACACGAGACCGCCAACTACGACCAGAGCCGCATCCCGGCGGATCTCGATGGCCTCAGCGCCTCCTCCAGCTCCAGCCTGACCCTCAACGAACAGCATCTGCTGCGCCTCGAGCTCGACTACTTCGAAGACAACGCCAAGCGGGATCAGGGGCCGCGCGAAATACCCCAGCCCGACGGCAAGTGGCAGGTGCGCCAGTATCGCGAGAACGGCACCCAGCGCTCCCAGGGCGGCAAGCTGAGCTGGGAGGCGCAGGATCTCGGCCACCCGCTGGCCGACCGTTTTACCTGGAACCTGCACGGCAACTACGCCAAGAACACCGCCAACAAGCGCAGCCTGCTGCAAAATGACGAGCTGAGCGGCTACCCCCGCTATCGCAGCGAGCGGGAGCTGGCCACCTTTACCGAACAGCTGATCGGCAGCGAGCTGGATATCCGCCGCGATCTGGTCACCGGCCCCATCGCGCACAAGCTGAGCTACGGCATCGAGCTGGCGCGCACCCGGCACGAGCGACCGGTGGAGAAGCTGATGCTGGAAGCCGGCATTCCCCAGCCCACCCAGTCCGCCCCCTTCAGCAGCGCCCGCACCGATCGGGCCGGCATCTGGCTGGGAGACGTGGCAACCCTGGGCCAGTGGCAGTTCACCCCGACCCTGCGCATGGATCAGCAGTGGCTGAGCCCGCAGGATGGCCGGGGCGAGAGCAACCACAGCTGGCATATCTCGCCGAGCCTGGCCACCAGCTACCGCTTCAACGAGCAGTGGCGCAGCTGGCTGAGCTACGCCAACGGCTTCAGCGCCCCCTCCTACGACAAGGTGTACGGCAACATCCCCCACTACTTTGCCCTGCCGCCGTTCGAGATCATCGCCAACCCTAACCTCAAGGAGGAGACCAGCCACAGCTTCGAGTGGGGGGTGAGCGGCGAAGGGGATGAGTGGAGCATCAAGCCGGCCCTCTTTTACAACCGCTACTACAACTTCGTCGACTGGCGTCAGGTGGGCTTTCGCCTCAGCGACGGGGTCATGCTCCGTCAATACCGCAACGTCGCCAAGTCTGAAACCTGGGGCGCCGAGATCGCCGCCAGCTACTGGCTGACCCAGCAGTGGGAGCTGGCCACCAAGCTGGGCTGGGTCGACGGCAAGACCAGCCAGGGCGAATCGCCGCGCAACCTCACGCCGCTCGAGGGCAACACCCGCCTCAGCTATCAGGCCAACGACTGGAGCCTGGGGCTGCAGGCAGACTACGCCGCCGCCATGAGCCGGGTGCCTACCTGTGGCAACAGCCTGACCCAGCAACAGGGCGAGTGCCTGAAAACCGCAGGCTGGCTCAGCTTCGCCCTGACCGCCGACTGGCAGATCACCGACGCCCTCAAGGCCAACCTCAAGCTCGACAACCTGCTCGACACCCGTTACACCCGCTATCAGGATGTGGCCGGGCTGGAAGCGGGCTCGGATGCGGGCCTCTACACCCAGACGGGCCGCTCCCTGAGCGCCAGCCTGCGCTACACCTTCGTGGGGCTCTGATGCACGCACTCCTGATGCTGGCCAGCCTGCTGGCCAATCCGGCGCCCGCCCAGCCTGTCGCCCTTGCACCTGCCGATACCCAGAGCCAGGCCGTCGCCACCTCGGCGCCGCTCGTGGCCCCGCTTATCCCTCACCGCCCGCTGCCTATGCCGGGGGAGCGGGCCCGGCTCGATCCCTATGGCGGCTGGCGCGACGACAGCCGCCAGGATCCCGCCCTGCTGGCCCTGCTGGGCGAGCAGAACCGCTGGACCGAGCAGCAGCTCGCCGCGCAGCGGCCGCTGGAGCAGGCTCTGCAGGCCGAGTGGCAGGCGCAAGCCCGCGGTGAACCCATGCCGCAAGAGTGGCTGAGCGAGGCGGGCAGCCAGTGGCGGATGGAAGCCGACGGCAGCCTGTGGCAGCGAGACGGCGAGCAGGCTGAGCCCCGCCAACGGCTGGCAGCCCGCCAACCGGCCAGCGGCTACTACGAGCTCGCCAGCTGGGCCCTGCACCCAAACGGGCGCTGGCTGGCCCTGGCCGAAGATCTGCAGGGCGATCGGGATTACCGCACCACCCTGCTCGATCTGGTCGACGGCAAGCCCCTGGCCATCCTGACCCACCGGGCCAGCGATCTGCTCTGGAGCCTGGATGGCAAGACCCTCTACACCATCGCCAACGAACCCCGCACCTTGCGCCCCTGGCAGCTGTGGGCCTGGCAGGGTGGCAAGGAGCAGCAAATCCACCAGGAGGCGGATCCCGCCTGGCTGCTGAGCCTCTATCGCACCACGGATCGACGCCACCTGCTGCTGCAGAGCAACAACCACGACAGCTCGGAGCAGTACCTGCTGGACGCGGGCACACCGGCTCTGCTCAAGGCCCGTCAGGCCGGCCTCGAGTATTACCTAGATACCCAGGGGGAGCGGGTGCTGCTCAAGAGCAACCGGGACGGTGCCCTCGGCCTCTATCAGGTAGCCAACCTTAGCCTGGTGGCCAAGGGAGAGTGGCAACTGCTCTGGTCTGGCGAGCAGAGGAGCCTCGAGAAGTGGCGCCTGTTTGCCGACTACACGGTGCTGCAGTATCGCCATCACGGGGATGACTGGCTCGACGTGCTGGATGGCCGCGGCCGGCTCAGCCATCGCCTGCTGCTGACCGAGGGGGCCGGCACGGCCTGGATCCAGGGCGCCCACGACCCCGCCAGCGGGCAGATCCTGATCCGCCGCCAGGGCATGGCCGAGCCGCCGCACCAGCGCCTGCTCGATCTCGCCAGCGGCCGCTGGCTGCCGGATTCCCGGACCGCCCTCCCCTCCCCCTACCGGAGCGAGCGCCGCTGGGTGGTGGGCCAGGATGGCGTCAAGGTGCCGGTCTCCCTGGTGTGGCGCAAGGACATCATCAAGCCCAAGGCACTGCTGCTCTACGGCTATGGCGCCTATGGCACCCCCATGCGCCCCTACTACCAGCCGCAGGTGCTGAGCCTGCTGGATCGCGGCTTCGTCTACGCCATCGCCCACGTGCGCGGCGGCGGCATGCTGGGGGATGAGTGGTATCTGGCGGGACGCGGCCGCCACAAGCAGCACAGCGTGGACGACTTCCTGACCGTGGCCGCTGCGCTGGCCCGGGATCCCGCCATCGACCCCACCCGGCTATTTGCCATGGGCGGCAGCGCTGGCGGCCTGCTGGTGGCGGCGGCCCTCAACCAGGCGCCGACCCGCTTCGCCGGGGCCGTGCTGCAGGTGCCCTTCGTCGATCTCATCGGCACCATGAGCGATCCCGAACTGCCGCTCACCCGTCAGGAGTACGCCGAGTGGGGCAACCCGGCCATTGCCGCCGATTACGCCGCCATGCGCCGTTTGAGCCCTTACGACAACCTGCACGCGGCCCCCTATCCCCCCGTCTATGTGACGGCCGGGCTGCACGACAGTCAGGTGCCCTACTGGGAGCCGCTCAAGTGGGTGGCCCGCCTGCGGGAACACAGCACGGGAGCGGGCCCCTATCTGCTGAGCACAGCCCTCGACGGCGGCCACCGCACCAGCCCGGGCAACGCGCGCCAGCAGGCGGCCCGCGAGTACGCCTTCCTGCTCACCCTGGCGGGCGCCCGCCGGTGATCCCTTTTCTCATTTTTGTGTTGGAGTAAACCATGAAACCCTCTTCCCTGGCCCTCTGGCTGGCGGCAACCCTGCTCTCCCAGCCGCTGCTGGCGGCCGAGCTGCAGTTTGTCGATGAACAACCGCTGACCACTACGCCAAAGCTCTGGCTCGAACAGCGCCTTGGCGTGAGCCTGGCCCCCGACTACGAGCGGGCCAGTCTACTCGGCCATCACTACAGCTTCCGCCAGCTGGTCAACGGCCTGCCGGTGGCCACCATCCAGGCCGCCGTCAGCGTCGATCAAACAGGCAAGCCCTGGCGCATCTATCACAACAGCCGGCCGCTGCAGAGCAGCGAACCCGGCTGCGACGCCGCCGGCAATCTGGATCCCCTGCTGGAGCAGCTGCGCGATGGCGGCAGCGACATCGACACCCTTGGTCCGGTCGAAGCCTGGTACTGGCGCGACGGCGACACCCTGGTGCCGGCCCTGCGCCAACGGGTGCGCGAGCATCAGGCGGGCAACGCCAAGGCCAGCTATGTGCAGCTCTTCGCCAGCTGTGACGGCAGCCGCGAGCTCGGCCGCTGGATGGATGCCGCCACCACCCAGGCCAGCCGCGTCGCCGACGCCGGCGACACCCAGCTGGAGGCTCGGGTATTCGATCCGGATCCCCGTACCCAGTTGCGCGACGCCAGCCTGGTCTGGCACGAAGCCCTGCAACTGGCGGACGCCGCCTATCAAGACAAGGTGCCGTTGCCGGTCACCCTGGCGGGCGGACGCTATCTGCTGAGCGGCCCCCACGCCCGGGTGGTGGATGCCATGGAACCGAACACCGCCCCCTTCAGCGCCGACAGCCCGCAGGCGTTTCGCCTCACTCGCGATGATCGTGGCTTTGCCGACATCAACGCCTACTACCACCTGGATCTGGCCCAGCGCCACCTCAAGCGCCTCGGCTTTAGTGACCTCATCCCGGGGGCGCTCGACATCGACACCGAGGCCGGCTATCAGGACAACTCCCTCTACGATCCGTTCGAACGCAGGCTGGAACTGGGTCGCAGCGGCGTGCCCGATGCCGAGGATCCCATGGTGATCTGGCACGAGTTCGGCCACGCGGTGCAACACCACATAGTGCCGGATCTCGGGGACGAGGCGGACTGGGGCGCCATCGGCGAAGGCTTCAGCGACTACCTGGCCGCCAGCCACCGCCAGCGCAGCGAAGCCGGTCGGCAGTTCGAACCCGCCATGGTGTTCAACTGGGATGCCCGCTTCACCGACCGCACCCCGCGTCAGCTGGACGATCTGCGTGCCCGCTACCACCCGGATTACAACTACCCGGCCCACCGCACCATCAACGGCAGCAATGGCGATCAGCTGTGGGGCACCCCGCTGTTCCAGGCGCTGCTGGCCGCGGTCGCCGAGCAGGGCGAAGGGGCGCGGGACGAGTTTGATCGCCTGATCATCGAGTCCCACTTCGGTCTCGGCCCGGCCATCCGCATGCCGCAGCTGGCCCGCATCACGGTGGATACCGCCGCCCGGCTCTACCCGGCGCGCCCCTATGCCAGATTGCTGGAACAGGCGTTTCGCCAGCACGGCCTGTTGCAGGCACCGGTCAATGTGGGCCTCAGTGATGGCAGCGTCATCGAGCTGGGGCAGCGCCAGTCGGTGCAGCTGACCCTCACCAACCAGGGCAAGACGCCGGTGACCCTCAATGAGCTGGCCCTCACCCTGCCAACCGGGTTGCAGGCCGATCCTTACAGCTGGCAACCGGCGACCCTCGCGGCGGGTGCCAGCATGACCACCACCCTGCGCCTGCTGGCCCAGAGCCCGCTCGCCTGTGGCGACGAGGTGGCACTGCCGGTGAGCCTCGCCATGAGCGGCACCAGTCCGACCGAGCGCCAGTGGCAGCAGTCGCTGACCCTGCCCATCGGCGCCCCCATCGTCAGCCGTGCCAGCGGCCAGCCGCTGACCTTGAGCGATGCCATGAGCGACGAGGTGCGTGGCCTCAGTGAAACCAGCCTGCTGATAGAGAGCAGCGAGGCCAGGGTGAGCGATCGGCTGCAGCTGAACCTGGATCTGCAACACCCGGCGCTCGATGAGCTGGAGATCTGGCTCAACTCCCCCTCCGGCACCCGCATCCAGATCTGGAACAAGGGCTACAGCCCGTTGCCGCGCCTCAAGGGGGTGTTCCCTACCGAGCTGCTGCCCCTGCAGCCCTTCAGCGCGCTGGAAGGGGAGCCGCTGGCTGGCCGCTGGACCCTGGAGATAGTGGACAGCAAGCCCGGCAATCGGGGCCGCATCAACGGCTGGAGCATCAGCCAGCGCACCGGCGCCCAGTGCAGCAAGCCGATCACTCCGCCCGATGACGGCATCATCCACTTCCAGGTGGACGACGGCAGCGGCGGCGGGGCAGCCAACCTGCTCTGGTTGCTGCCGCTGGCACTCTGGCGCCGCCTGCGCCAGCGCACCTGAATCCACCCCATCCCATATATAAGAAGAGGGGGCCAAGGCCCCCTTGCCCAAGGACAAGAGATGACACCACATTACTCCCGCCTGGCCTGCCTGCTGGCCCCCCTGCTCACCGCCTGTGGCGGTGGCGGCTCGGACGAGGCGCCGCTGGCGGTCCCCGACTACAGCCTGACCGTGACCCTGCCCGAAGCCGGCACCCTCTGCGTCAACCTCAACCAGAATGCATCTTGTGATGCGGGGGAGCCCAGTGTCAGCGGCGCGGCCGGTACTCACCGGTTGAGCGGCAGCGCCCCGGCGCTGTTGACCAGTACCTTGCTGTTCTTGCCAAGCAACCCGGCCGCCCCCGTGCTGCTGCATCCCGCCGCCCGGCTCGATGACCAGCATCTGACCCCCAGCCCGCTCAGCACCCTGCTGCAATACCGCATCGCCGAGGGGCAGCCCCCGAGGCAAGCCCTCGACCAGCTGCTGAGTGCGCTGGCGCCGCTGCAACCCGGCCAGGATCTGGCCGCCCTGTCGCAGCTGAGCGACTTCAACCTGGCGCTGAGCCAGCTGCTGCAGGCGCTCGTCGAGACCGATCTACAGGCGCAGGAGGGCTTCTCGACCGCCACCCTGCATGTGCTGGTGTGGCCGGCCATCGGCAGCCTGCTGCCCGAGCTGGCCAGCCACTTTGCCCTGCACGGCGAGCTGGCCAGCCAGCAGGAGCGCGTCAGCGCCCGGCTGCTGCAACAGCACTCCCATCCACTGATCACCGGCAGTGGCGTCACCACCTACACGGACGGGGTCGATTACCTGCTCACCCAGGAGCCCGCCGATCACCCGGGGCAGGAAGCCAGCCTCAACAAGGCGCCGCTGCGCTATCGCAAGCTCGACGGCCAGGGTCGGCCGCTGGCCGATGACGCCCCCGCCTGGCAGTGCGTGGAAGATCTCAACACCGGCCTGGTCTGGGAGAAGAAGCTCGATGATCCCGTCAGCCCGCGCGATCTGCACCGCACCTTCGCCTGGGAGCTTGGCGACTATCACCCCACCCAGCAGGAACGTGACTACGCCTGCCCCGAGGGCGAGGCCATCTGCACCACGGAGCAGTACCGCCAGTGGCTCAACGCCCAACAGCTGTGCGGCATCACCAGCTGGCGCATGCCCCACTCGCGCGAGCTGATGAGCCTGCAGCACTACGGCTCCCTCGCCCGCCAGGACGGCCAGCCGGTGAGCATGGATGTACGCTACTTCCCCGATGTCGGCACCACCAGCAAGGATTTCAGCGGCTACTACTGGAGCCAGACCCTGACCCCCTCGCGCCGGCTGGAGAGCGCCCCCATCAGCGCCATCGCCCACATCTTCCTTGGCGATGATGCCGGCACCGACTACGCCACCACAGTTCAAAACAGCGATGATGCCAACGGTCTGCAATTGCGACTGGTGGCGGAGGTAACCCGATGAACCGCTTGATGTTGACCCTGCTGCTGACCCTTGGCAGCCCCCTCGCCCTGGCCACCGCCATCTGTGATGACAACATGCCCAGAACCAGCCCCACCGCCCGCTTCATCGACCACGGCAACGGCACCGTCACGGATCGCTCCACCGGCCTGACCTGGATGCGCTGCCAGCTCGGCCAGACCTGGCGCAACCAGAGCTGTCAAGGCGAACCGACCCGGCTTTACTGGCAGCAGGCCCTACTGACCGCCGAGCGGATCCGCACCGAGCCGAGCCATGCCCTCTACAACTTCGGCGGCCACGGCGGCTGGCGCCTGCCCACCATCAAGGAGCTGGCCAGCGTGCTGGAGTCCGCCTGCTACAAGCCAGCGCTCAACGAAACCATCTTCCCCCGCGCCATGGCCGGCGAAGGAAAAGAGGTGAACGACGGTTACGTCTATCTCTGGTCCTCGACCCCGGTACCGGCCAGCAAGGGGGTCGCCTATCTGGATATCACCAGCGGCGCCGTCGGCATGCGAGCGCCCGGCGCCTGGGCCAAGCAGGTGTTGCTGGTGCGCTGATGAAGCCGGGTGGCCAAGGGATCCCGATGAGCACAGGATCCCGGCTGGCCACCCATGTTTGGCACCCGGCCTGTTGTTCAGCCTAACGTCCGTCCTGTCAGAAAATAGCCAGAACACGTCATTGTGTGCCGGATCTGCGTCATTTTACGCAGTTTTTACGTAGCAGATCGCTGGCATGAAACGGGCAGAGCGGTTAGTCTAGCGGCGTTGAACCAACCCCATGAGGTACAGATGAAAACCGTATTGCGTTTTAGCCTGCTGGGCGCCTTGTTGCTGGGCGGCCATGCCTTCGCCGCCGAACCGAAAAAATTTGATATCAGCATGTTCCCGGCCGCCGAAGTGAACCAGGAACGTGTGGTGATCCGCCTGCCGGAAGTCGAGAACGAAGCCGACATGATGGTCGAGCTGCAGGTCGGCAAGAAAATGATGGTCGATTGCAATGTGCCGCGCTTTGCCGGCAACCTGGAACAGCACAGCGTCAAAGGCTGGGGCTACAACTACCTGATGCTCGGCAAGGTGTCCGATCCCATCAGCACCCTGATGGCCTGCCCGGATGGCCAGAAGAAAGAGACCTTCGTCCAGATCTACGGTCAGGGCTTCTTCGTGAACTACAACTCCAAGCTGCCGTTCGTGCTCTACGTACCGCAGGAGTATGAAGTGCGCTACCGTCTGTGGCGTGCCGACACCCTGGCTCAGCCAGCCATGATAGAGTAAGTCTCCATCGAGACCAAACCTCCCGCTTTGGTTCATGAATACAACAAAATAGAGCGCCGAATGGCGCTTTATTTTTAGCCAAATGTCGTCCGACCAGAGGCTCCAACCTTTACAGAACCTGACATAACTCCGCTTTTTTTCTCACTTTTTTGCCCTTCCCCCCGGCTCAGACCCACTGGATCATGGCTAAACCGCTTTCGATTAGAGATATTTATCCATATAGTGAAAAAATTGATTTTGCACTCTGCGACGGCCTGATGATACTTGCCCGCAAAGGTCAAACTAACCAGAAAAAGAGCACTATGAGCTTCGAATCAGACAAGCGTTTCAACGACTTCAAACATTTTCCCCGTGGCCTGCGTCGCAGTGGCGAATTCACTGTGGCCGAAGCGGACAGTCTGGAAAAATACGGTACCGCCATGCTCGCGCTCTATCAGGGCAACCTGGCCCCGCGCGATGACGTAGAAAGCGCCTTTATCGAACAGGTCAAATCCGGCGCCGCCGGCAGCAACCCACACGCCAAGGTGTGGTTCAAGTATCTGAAGGTGATCGGTCCCAAGCGCGTGCACCGGCTGTGCACCGTCGCCGGCGGTGCCAACGAGGAGACCGGCGGTGGCGGCTTTGAAGGTGGCAGCGGTGGTGGCAGCGACGAGTCCATCGATTAATGGATACCGAACTGCTTCGGACGTTTATCGAGGTCAGCAAGACCCGGCACTTCGGCCGGGCAGCTGAAAATCTCTACCTGACCCAGTCGGCGGTAAGCTTTCGGATCCGCCAGCTCGAACAGCAACTCGGGGTCAGTCTGTTTGCCCGCCATCGCAACAACATCCGCCTGACCGCCTCCGGTGAGCGTCTGCTGCCCTATGCAGACGCCATCTTGCATACCCTGGGCCGCGCCAAGCAGGATGTGGCCCTCTCCCCCGGTTTCAGCCAGCAGCTCGCCATCGGCGCCCCTGCGGTGTTCTGGGAGCTCGACTTCAACGACTGGCTCAACCATGTCTATGCGCTGGCCCCTGGCCTCGCGGTGCGGCTCGAAACCGCCTCCCGCGAGCACCTGTGCCGCCAGTTGCTGGAGCGTTCCCTCGATCTCGCCCTGCTCTCCGAGCCGACCAAGATCGACGAGATTGCCCTGCACCCCATCGGCGAGCTGGTGTTCGAGCTGGTGAGCCGGGATGCCGCCGCCAACGCCGACAGCCTGATGCAGATGCCGCACATTCATCTGGATTGGGGCACCAGCTTCGAGCCACAACCCAGCCGGCTGCAGAGCCTGCAAAAGACCCCGGTGCTGCACTCGAGCTCTGCCAACATGGCGCTGCAGTTCGTGCTGGCCAACGGTGGTGCCGCCTACCTGCCAAGGCGCATGGTGAGCCCCTTCCTAGAGCAGGAGCGCCTGCATCTGGTGGAAGGCGCCCAGGCCTTGAGCCGTCCGCTCTACCTTGCCTATCTGGAAAAATCCGATCGGCGGGAGCTGATCGATCAGTTACTGACCCTGCCGCTGGGCTGGGATGGCGCCGATCTGCGCTTGCCGCAGCCAGAATAAAAACGCCGCAGCGCACAAGCGGGAGTGCAAAAGCAAAAGGGGCCGACAGGCCCCTTTTGCTTTTCGTTATCGTCAGCCGTGATGGCGGCGATCGTTGGCCTGCGCCAGCAGGGTGCGGCTTTCGCGCAGGAACTCGTCCGCCCGCTCGCCGAAGAAGCCGGAGACCTGGCTGAAGGCCTCGATGAAGCCCTCCCGGTCCCCCCGCTCCAACAGGCCCAGCGCCTCGCCGAAGTTCTGGTAGTAGCGGCGGATCATCGCCAGATTTTGCGGCGACGACAGTATGATGTCGGCGTAGAGGTGGGGATCCTGGGCGAACAGCCGTCCCACCATGGCCAGCTCCAGCCGGTAGATGGGGGAGCTCAACGCCAGCAGGCGATCGATGTTGGCCTGCTCGCGGGAGAGGTGCCAGCCGTAGGCGAAAGTGGCAAAGTGGCGCAGCGCCTGGATAAAGGTCATCGCCTCGTCGTGGGCCTTGGCCTCCACCTGCTGCAAACGCGCCCCCCAGATGGTCATCTGCTCCAGCAGCCACTGGCTGGCGGCGCCGTCGCGCCCCTGACAGCAGACGATCACCTGCTTGGCGAGGCTCGCCACATCCGGCCCGAACATGGGGTGCAGCCCCAGCACCGGCCCCTGGTGTACCGCCAGCATATGGGCAAGCGGTTCACTCTTGACGCTGGTCACGTCCACCAGCAGGCAGTCCGCCGGCAGATTGCCGAGCCGATCGATCACCTCGCAGGTGACGTCGATGGGCACCGCCACCATCACCAGTCCGGCACCGTGCAGGATCTCGTCGGCGCGCGGCCAGTCGGCCTGACCCAGAGTTTCGACCCGGTAGCCCGAGAGGCTGAACAGGTTGCCGAACAGGCGGCCAAGCTGCCCCTCACCACCGATGATCACCACCTTGCCGAGTTCAGGCTTCATGCACTTGAAGTGGTGCTCCTTGTCGCTGGCGGACTCCAGAATATAGGATTCGCGCATCACCCGGCGCAGCACATCCTCGATAAGGTCCCCCGGCACTCCCAGTGCCTCGGCCTCGGCGCGGCGGCGGGCCAGCATGCTCGCCTCCCGATCCGGTGCATAGATGGGCAGGCCGTGCCGGCTCTTCACTTCCCCCACTTCCCCCACCAGAGCGAGACGGGCAGCCAGCAGATCAATCAGCTGCTTGTCCACCGCATCGATTTTGTCCCTGAGGGCATTCAACTCTTCAGCCATATCCGGTCCCTGCGGCGCCGCCCGCAGCGACGCCCTGTGATTCAAGAGGCAACGAGGTGTCACCGCCTCGGCCGGTGACACCTCGATTGTTCAATCAGTGCTGACAAGATACCACGGCTTATGCCTTGGTTCTGGCCAAAAGTGGTGCCGCCAGCTGGCTGTGGCAGCGGGCCAGCAGCGCATCCGTGGTCTCCCAGTCGATGCAGGCATCGGTGATGGAGACGCCGTAGCGCATCTCACACTTGGGCTGCTCGCTGGACTGATTGCCTTCGAACAGGTTGGATTCGAGCATCACCCCGATGATGGAGCGGTTACCCTCCTGGATCTGGTGGATCACGTTGTCAGCCACCTTGGGCTGCAAGCGGTGATCCTTGCTGGAGTTACCGTGGCTGCAATCCACCACCAAACTGGGCAGCAGGCCCGCCTTCTCCAGCGCCTCTTCTGCCAACGACACATTGACCGAGTCGTAGTTCGGGTGCTTGCCGCCGCGCAGGATCACGTGACCATCCGGGTTGCCCTGGGTCTGCAGCAACGCGACCTGGCCCTGCTGGTTGATCCCCATGAAGGCGTGGGGGCTGGAGGCCGCCTGCAGCGCATTGATGGCGGTACCCAGGTTGCCGTCGGTGCCGTTCTTGAAGCCAACCGGCATGGAGAGGCCGGAGGCCATCTCCCTGTGGGTCTGGGATTCAGTGGTGCGGGCACCGATGGCCGACCAGGAGAAGAGCTCCGCCAGGTATTGCGGGCTGATGGGGTCGAGCGCCTCGGTGGCCAGCGGCAACTCCAGCTCGGCCAGCCAGCAGAGCAGCTCGCGGGCGCGGTGCAGCCCCAGTTCCACGTCGAAGGTGCCATCCAGGTTCGGATCGTTGATAAAGCCCTTCCAGCCGACCGTGGTGCGCGGCTTCTCAAAGTAGACCCGCATGACAATGTAGAGAGAGTCCTGATAGGCGTCATGCAGCGCTTTGAGTCTGGTTGCGTACTCTTTGGCGGCGTCCATGTCGTGGATGGAACAGGGTCCACAGATCACCAGCAGGCGGTGATCGCGACGGTGGATGATGTCGGCGATGGTATTGCGGGCCCCTTGCACGAATGCCAGCGCGCGATCGGAGATGGGCAGTTTCTCCTTGAGCTGGGCAGGCGTGATCATCACTTGTTCGGACTGGATATGGATGTTGTTCAGGGGATCTCTTTGCATCTTCTCATTCTCTCTACTGTTTCAAGCCAATTGCGCCGACCGTTCACTTTTATTTACACAAGTCAGCACTTTGTTACGCAACCGCCCTCACCTTACCAATTAAAAACAAACAATCAAGTGAAACCAGTGGATTTATTCGCTGACAGATGGATAAATGACCACAAAAGGGACCCTTTCGGCCAGAAAGTAGCGATCCGCACATGCTCCACACACCAAAATCGTAAACATATAATTACACCCCTTCTATTTTCTCTTGCCAACAGGCAT
The DNA here is from genome assembly GCF_033349375.1 of Aeromonas sp. CD. Lineage (NCBI taxonomy): Bacteria > Pseudomonadati > Pseudomonadota > Gammaproteobacteria > Aeromonadales > Aeromonadaceae > Aeromonas > Aeromonas sp. CD. The sequence goes on along the minus strand of NZ_CP137631.1, from coordinate 1,755,056 downwards.
AAAAAAGCGGGGCACCTGGCCCCGCTTGCATTCCCGTGTTGCTCTTCTTTTATTATTTGCCGTGAGCCTTGATCACCTCGACCGCCTTGTCGGGGAAGTCGCTGAATACCCCGTCCACATCGGCCTGATAGAGGAAGATGTTGAGCAGGTCGGTGAAGTCTTTCGCATAGGCCGGGATCTGGCCCTCATCCTGACGGAAGGTATAAGGATGCACCTTGAGGCCGGCCGCATGGGCCTCTTTCACCATGCCGGTGAAGGTCGGTTTGCCCAAGGTACCCGGCTCCGGCACTATCATCGGCTTCCAGGGGCCGATCCCCTCGGCATAGCCGGCGATCTCCTTCATGGCGCCCGGCTTGAACATCCAGTCATAGCTGTAGGGGGTCGCCTTGCCCTTGGCGTCATAGACCATGGTCTCGTTCCAGTCGGTCTCGGCCATCAGCTGCACCAGTTTCAAGTCCATGCCCATGGCAGGCATCAGTTCACTGTTGATGCGCTTGAGCTCGTTGGTATCGAAACACTGCAGATAGACCTTGTCGTTCTTGCTGGTGTAGCCGTACTCCTTCAGTACCTTGAGTACCGCCTTGGAGATGTCCTTGCCCTCGTGGCGGAACAGCCAGGGGGCCTTTATCTCCGGGTAGATACCGATGTTCTTGCCGGTGCTCTTGTTGAGCCCCTGGATCATCTCGATCTCTTCCTGGAAGGTATGGATCTTGAAGCTCGACTTCCACAGCGGGAAGCGGGCCGGGTAGACCGGCACCTGCTTGCCGTCCACCAGCTGGAACGGCTCGGTCATGCGCAGGGAGCGCACCTCGTCCAGGGTGAAATCCACCACATAGTAGCGACCATCCGGGCGGGCCCGGCCGGGGAAGCGCTCAGCCACATCGGTGATGCCATCGAGGAAGTGATCGTGCATCACCACCAGCTGGTCATCCTTGGTCATCACCAGATCCTGCTCCAGATAGTCGGCCCCCATGCCATAGGCCAATGCCTTGGACTCCAGGGTGTGCTCGGGCAGGTAGCCGGAGGCCCCCCGGTGAGCGATCACTATCTTGCCTTCATCGGCTGCCAGTGCGGGCAATGCCAGGGCGGCCCCCAGACCAAGGGCAAGCAGGGAGAGAGTGTGTTTTTTCATGCGCGGTGCTCTTTGTTATTGTTTATGGGATGTAGGTTATTGTTATAACAGAGGTTTATTGCATTTTTACGGCGGGCGGCCAGGGCCGCCCGCAGGGGGTGATCAGCAGGCTTCGGGCAGGGCGTGGTGGTGTTCGCTGAGCCAGGCAGCCAGTTGCTGCTGCTCGGCTTCGGACAGACGCAGCCCCAGCTTGCTGCGGCGCCACAGAATGTCTTCCAGGCTGCAGGCCCACTCCCGCTCGATAAGGTAGCGCACCTCAGATTCGTATAGTCCGGCACCAAAGTGCTGACCACGATCCTGGTGCAGCCAGAGGCGGGCATGGGCGCCATAGGCCTCGGCAATGCGCAGGGCACTGCGATCATCGAGCCAGTCGAATTCCAGCGCAAAGGCGCGCGCCAGCTCGCGAACCGAGCAGTCGAACTCGCCACCGGGCAGCCGGCTGTTGGCGGTCCAGTCATCCCCCATCTGGCTGAACCAGGGCTTGAGCTTGTTGCAGGCGGCCTGCGCCAGCTTGCGGTAGGTGGTGAGCTTGCCGCCAAATACCGACAACAGCGGCGCACCGTCGGATTCACCGGACAGTTCGAGGGTGTAGTCGCGGGTCACCGCCTGCGGCGAGTCGGACTCGTCATCGCACAGCGGGCGCACCCCGGCGTAGGTCCAGATCACATCTTTAGGGGCGATCTGACGGGTGAAGTGGGCGTTGACCACTTTGCACAGGTAGTTGATCTCGGCGTCGCTGATCTTCGCTTCACGCGGGCTGCCCTTGTGCTCCACGTCCGTAGTGCCGATCAGCGAGTAGTCCTGTTGATAAGGGATGACGAAGACGATGCGGTTGTCCTCGTTTTGCAGGATATAGGCCTCTTCGCGCTCATGGATGCGCGGCACTATCATGTGGCTGCCCTTGATGAGGCGAATGCCGCGCGGGGATTTCTCGTGCAAGCTCTCGTCATAGAAGGTCTTGACCCAGGGGCCGGCCGCATTGACCAGACCGCGGCAGGTGACGTTGAACTGCTCGCCCCCTTCCCGCTCCAGAGTCAGGGTCCAGTGTTTGGAGCCGCGCACCGCCTTGACGCAGCGGGTGCGGGTCTGCACGTCGGCGCCCTTGTCGCGCGCCATCATCGCGTTGAGCACCACCAGCCGGGCGTCGTCGACCCAGGCGTCCGAATACTCGAACCCCTTGCTGATGCCGGCGGTGAGGCCGTCCTGCGGCAGGAAGCGCACGCCGCAGCTGCCCTTGAGCTTGTCGCGCTTGGCCAGGTTGTCATAGAGGAACAGGCCGGCGCGGATCATCCAGGCCGGGCGCAGGTGCGGGCGATGGGGCAGCCGAAAACGCATGGGACGGGCGATATGGGGGGCCATGCCGAGCAGCACCTCCCGCTCCGCCAGCGCCTCTTTCACCAGCCGGAATTCGTAGTGTTCGAGGTAGCGCAGGCCGCCGTGGATCAGCTTGCTGGAGTTGGAAGAGGTGGCAGAGGCGAGATCGCGCGCCTCGAACAGGGCAACCTTCAGACCCCGCCCCGCTGCATCAGCCGCAATGCCTACCCCGTTGATGCCGCCGCCGACGACGACCAGATCATAATGTTCGCTCATGTTCACCTACTTTCTTATTTTGACCTTGCGAAACCGTCGCAATGTTTGATTTCGCTCATATTAGAGCATGAAAAAATGATAAACGAACATTTTATGGAGAAAATGTGATCGCGATTGTTTTGGCAATGCTAAAAATGCTGCCGGTCGGTGATAAAGCGGCGCAACCTGGGGAAAACGGGGGCAAGGCTGTGAGCGAGATCGCGCTTTTGGGGACATCAGCACGACATTGGCGGTGGAATGAAGTCGAGCAGAAGTGCGGGGAGGCTGAAAACGAAGCGGCCGCCCGATGGCGGCCTGGTGCTGGAACGGGTTAACGGCAACTCAGCAGATGTGGCACTCGATCTGGTGCTGGGACATCAGCCGCATCAGCTTCTCCGGCGGCTCCTGATCGGTGAACAGGGCGTGGATCTGGCTGAGGTTGCCGAGGTTGACCATGGCGTTGCGACCAAACTTGGTGTGGTCGGCGGCCAGGAACACCTGGCGGGAGTGGGCGATGATGGCCTGGGCAATCTTCACCTCGTGGTAGTCGAAATCGAGCAATGAGCCGTCGCTGTCGATGCCCGAGATGCCGATGACGCCGTAGTCCATGCGAAACTGGCCGATGAAGTCGCGGGTCGCCTCCCCCACGATGCCGCCGTCCCGGTTGCGAATTTCGCCGCCGGCGATGATGACGGTGAAGTCATCCTTGGCGGTGAGGATGCTGGCCACGTTGAGGTTGTTGGTGACGATGCGCAGCTCGCGGTGATCGAGCAGGGCGCGAGCGATGGCTTCGGTGGTGGTGCCGATGTCGATAAAGAGCGACGAGCCGTCGGGAATATTGGCGGCCACTTCACGGGCGATACGCTCTTTCTCCTTGAGCTGCATCACCTTGCGGGCGCTGTAGGCGGTGTTGACGGTACTCGAATGCAGGGAGGCCCCGCCATGGTGGCGCCGGATCTTGTTCTGCTCGGCGAGATCGTTGAGATCCCGGCGAATGGTCTGGGGGCTGACGTCAAAGTGGGTCACCAGATCCTCGGTCGAGACAAAGCCCTGCCGCGTCAGGACGTCCAGGATCTCCAGATGTCGTTGGGTTTGCTTCACGCTTGAACTCCGATGATGAGACGAAAAAAGGCCCCAGCAGATGCGGGGCCTTGGGGAGTTTACCTGATCCCTTTTCCAATCGATAAGGGCAGGATCACGTTTTATGCCTTATGGGCAGCCGCTTTGGCGGCAATCGACTGGTTCTCGTGCTTGAGGGTCATCGCCAGCAGGATGATGGAGAGCACGCAGGAAGCGGTCAGCACCATGAAGCCGCCATCCCAGCCGAAGTGGTCAACGGTGTAGCCCAGCATGGCGTTGGCCGCGACCGCGCCACCCAGATAACCGAACAGACCGGTGAAGCCTGCCGCAGTACCGGCGGCCTTCTTCGGCGCCAGCTCCAGGGCATAGAGGCCGATCAGCATGACGGGGCCGTAGATGAGGAAGCCGATAGCCACCAGCGCCATCATGTCAACGGTCGGGTTGCCGGCCGGGTTGAACCAGTAGACCAGCACGGCCACGGTCACCAGCACCATGAACAGGATACCGGCCGGCGCACGGCGGCCCTGGAACATCTTGTCAGAGATCCAGCCGCACAGCAGGGTGCCCGGAATACCCGCCCACTCGTACAGGAAGTACGCCCAGGAGGAGTTGTCGACGCTGAAGTCTTTAGCCTCTTTCAGGTAGGTCGGCGCCCAGTCCAGCACACCGTAACGGATGAGGTAAACGAAGGCGTTGGCAATGGCTATGTACCACAGCAGCTTGTTGTGCAGCACGTACTTGACGAAGATCTCCTTGGCGGAAAACTCCTGCTCGTGGCTTTCGTTGTAGTCCTTCGGATAGTCGTTCTTGTGCTCTTCGATGGGGGGCAGACCGACCGATTGCGGGGTGTCACGCATCACGAAGAAGGCGATCACCGCGATGGCGGCGGCGGCAGCAGCCGGCACATAGAAGGCACTGCGCCAGTCGTTGAACCAGCCCATCCCCAGAATGAACAGCGGACCTATCATGCCGCCACCCACGTTGTGGGCCACGTTCCAGACCGCGACCACTTCGCCGCGCTCTTTCTGTGACCACCAGTGCACCATGGTGCGACCGCAGGGCGGCCAGCCCATGCCCTGTGCCCAGCCGTTCAGGAACAACAGCACGAACATGATGGCGATGCTGGAGGTGGCCCAGTGCATGGTCCCCATCATGAACATGATGCCGGCCGACAGCAGCAGACCGGCGGAGAGGAAGTAGCGGGCGTTGGAGCGGTCCGACACGTTCCCCATCAGGAACTTGGAGAGACCGTAGGCGATGGAGACGCCGGACAGCGCCAGACCCAGATCGCCGCGGGAGAAGCCCTGCTCGATCAGATAGGGCATCGCCAGACTGAAGTTTTTCCGTACCAGGTAGTAACCGGCATAACCGAAGAAGATCCCGAAAAACACCTGCCAACGCATGCGTTTGTAGAAGGGGTCGACCTTGTCGGCCGGGAGCCTGTCTATGTGTGGTGCAGGCCTGAAGATACTAAGCATGTTCTGCTTCCTTATTGTTGTTGTGGGCGGTTGAGGGTGCCCTGTCCATGCTGACCAATCAGATGAGTCCTGATTCGAAAGCGAGCCTATTGTGCTCATATGTGAACATTTAATCTGTGATGGAGGCTGAAATATTGCAGTTTTATTACAAAAGAAAGTGTCAAATGAGCAATCACTCATCAGCCGCAATCCCTTGTGTAGCAAGGCTTTTGGCTACCCACTAAGTGGTATAACCACTGTATCAACTTGCTTTCCGTCACATTTTCTTAGCAATGAGTGGGATCTTGTCCACATTTCCTGCGGGGAGGGAGTGGTGAATAGGCGATTTAGGTTTATTTTCTCTCTCGTCCGAGAACGAGCGCAAACGAGCATAACGTTTGCGTCAGCTCAAAAAACAAGAAGAAACGTTTTCGGACGCAATAATGGGAATGAAAAACAACAAAACGGAACATCAAACCTACTCTGGGTGGATATAAGGAATAACGGTATGAGCATACAAAGACCCAATACCCTGCTTGGCGAATGCATTGCCGAGTTTATCGGAACCGGCCTGCTGATATTTTTCGGCGTCGGCTGCGTGGCCGCACTGGTGCTGGCGGGAGCCAACTTCGGGCAATGGGAAATTTCCATTACCTGGGGTCTGGGCGTCGCCATCGCCATCTATGTCACCGGCGGTATCTCCGGTGCCCACCTCAACCCGGCCGTGACCCTGGCGCTGATGACCTTCTGCGGGTTTGACAAGCGCAAAGTGGTGCCCTACATCATCGCCCAGGTTGCCGGCGCCTTCTGCTTCGCGGCGCTGGTCTACTTCCTCTATGGTAACCTTTTCACCCAGTGGGAAGTGACCCACAACGTGGTGCGCGGCAGCGTCGAGAGCCTCGGCAGCGCCGGCATCTTCTCTACCTACCCCAATGCCCTGCTCTCCAATATGCAGGCCTTTGCGGTCGAGATGGTGATCACCGCCGTGCTGATGCTGGGCATCATGGCACTGGGTGACAACAACAACGGTGCCCCCAAAGGCTTCGCCGCCGCCCTGCTGATCGGTATCCTGATCGCGGTGATCGGTGCCTCCCTTGGCCCGTTAACCGGTTTCGCCATGAACCCGGCCCGTGATTTCGGCCCCAAACTGTTCGCCTTCCTGGCCGGCTGGGGTGACGTGGCCATGACCGGTGGTCGTGACAACCCCTACTTCTGGGTTCCCATCCTCGGCCCCATCGTCGGTGCCCAGATCGGTACTGCCCTTTATGTAAAAGTGTTGGCTCCCTGTGTGCCGGGCAACCGCGTCGCCACCGAAGAAGCCGCCAAGCTGTCTAACAAAGAAGAGGCCGCCGCCTAAGAGCGGCCCTCCCCAACGTGTAAAAACGTGGAAAATAAAAACGTGGAGAACATCATGTCTGCTGAAAAGAAATATGTCGTCGCTCTGGACCAGGGTACTACCTCTTCCCGTGCCATCGTGTTTGACCAGGACGCCAACATAGTCGGTACCTCCCAGCGCGAATTCACCCAGCACTACCCAAAAGCGGGTTGGGTAGAGCACGACCCGATGGAGATCTGGGCGACCCAGTCCTCCGTCTTCACCGAAGTGCTGGCCAAGACTGGCCTTCGCAGCGAAGAGATCGCCGCCATCGGCATCACCAACCAGCGTGAAACCACAGTGGTATGGGAAAAGGCCACCGGCAAGCCCATCTACAACGCCATCGTCTGGCAGTGCCGCCGCACCGCGGCCATCTGTGAAGAACTGAAAGCGCGCGGCCTGGAAGAGTACGTGCGTGAAAACACCGGTCTGGTGCTGGACGCCTATTTCTCCGGCACCAAGGTGAAGTGGATCCTCGACAACGTCGAAGGGGCCCGCGAGAAGGCGATGAACGGCGAGCTGCTGTTCGGCACCATCGACACCTGGCTGGTGTGGAAGATGACCAACGGCGAAGTGCACGTCACCGACCCGACCAACGCCTCCCGCACCATGCTCTACAACATCCGCGACCTGAAGTGGGATCAGAAGATGCTGGACGAGCTGGGCATCCCCATGTCCATGCTGCCGGAAGTGAAGCCCTCCTCCGAGGTCTATGGCTACACCACCCGTGGCGGCGGCTCCCGCATTCCCATCGCCGGTATCGCCGGTGACCAGCAGTCTGCCCTCTTCGGCCAGCTCTGCTTCGAGAAAGGGATGGCCAAGAACACCTACGGCACCGGCTGCTTCATGCTGATGAACACCGGCACCGAGCCGGTTCGCTCCAGCAACGGCCTGCTGACCACGGTCGCCATCGGCCCGAAAGGGGAAGTGAATTACGCGCTGGAAGGTGCGGTGTTTATGGGCGGCGCCACCATCCAGTGGCTGCGTGACGAGCTCAAGATCATTCACGATGCCCGCGACACCGACTACTTCGCCTCCAAGGTTGGCGACACCAATGGCGTCTACCTGGTACCGGCCTTCGTCGGCCTGGGCGCTCCCTACTGGGATCCGTATGCTCGCGGCACCATGGTCGGCCTGACCCGCGGCGCCAACCGCAACCACATCATCCGTGCCGCGCTGGAATCCATCGCCTATCAAAGCCGCGATGTGCTGGATGCGATGCAGCAGGACTCCGGCATCAAGCTGGCGGCCCTCAAGGTAGACGGTGGCGCCGTAGCCAACGACTTCCTGATGCAGTTCCAGGCCGACATGATGCACACCCCGGTAGTGCGTCCGACCCGTATCGAGACCACCGCCATGGGCGCCGCCTTCCTGGCCGGCCTCGCCGTCGGCTTCTGGAAAAGCTCGGAAGAGCTGGAAGACAAGTTCAGCGTGGACCGCGAGTTCATCCCGCAGATGGACCGCGACGATCGCGCCAAGCGTTACAACGGCTGGAAGAAGGCGGTGGAACGTTCACGCCGCTGGGCAGAAGAGGAGTGATCGGGCAACCGACACAGCTCTGAGCTGAAAAACATGAGAGGCCGACAGCAATGTCGGCCTCTCTTTTTTAGCGCCGCCCCGATGATGACCCCTATCGTCCCTAGGCAGACCCCAAGCACGGCAGGCCCTTTCTGGCGGGCGACCCTGTCAGGGAGCGAATGCTAAAGCATCTCGCTGCCGAGCTGCTCTTTGAGGAAATCGAGCCAGACCCGCAGCCGGATGTCGCGCTGGGCATCGGAGTAGAACACCGCATTGATGGGGCGCGAGGCACCGCTGTTGCTGCGGGCCAGCACCTCCATCAGGGCGCCGCTCATCCGATCCTGCCCGGTCATGAAATCCGACAGACAGACGATCCCCTGCCCCCGCAGCGCCAGCTGGCGCAAGGTCTCACCGCTGCTGGCGCGCAGGGTCGGGGTGATGGGAAAGCGGTCCCCCTGCTCCTGGCTCAAGAGCGGCCAGTGGTTGAGGTGATCGGGGTGCAAAAAACCGAGCAGCTCGTGCCCGCTCAGCAGATCCGCCGGCTGGCGCGGGGTGCCTCGCTCGCGCAAATAGTCGGGGGATGCCAGCAGCCGCAGCCGCGAGCGGCCCAGCGGCAGCGCCCGCAGGGAGGAGTCGGTCAGCTCGCCGATACGAATGGCCATGTCCACCCGCCGCTCCATCAGGTTGATAAAGCCCTCGGAGCTGTGCAGTTGCAACTCGATGGCGGGGTAGCGGCGGCGAAACTCGCCGATGATGGGCACCAGCCGGTGCAGGATAAAGGGGGTGGCGGCATCCACCCGCAATACCCCCTCTGGCTGCTCGCGGCGCATCAGCAGCAGCCCCTCCGCCTCGCTCATCTCGGTCAGGATCTTCACCGCCCGCTGATAGAACCAGCTCCCCTCCTCGGTCAGGCTGACCCGCCTCGTGGTGCGGTTGAGCAGCACGGTCGAGAGCTTCTCTTCCAGCCGCTTGATGCCGCGGCTCACCACCGAATTGTCCATGCCGAGGTTTTCCGCCGCCTGGCGAAAACTGCCCGCCTCCACCACCGCCACAAACAGGGTCAGTTCATCAGAATGGGTCTTCATTGCTGCAATCCAGACAAGAGTAATGGGCCTTTATAGACACGGTGGCCCTGGATTGGCAAGGATGCTTTGGCAGCTGTGCTGGTATTTAGCAGAGAAATAATCTGAGATGGCTGCTATCCCTCAGCCTGCCTAATCCGTAGAATGCCGCAAAAAAGCACCATATGACGCCGCTGCGATATAAGACAAAGCAATGACATTTGAAGAACGACTAACCATCGCCCATCAGACTCTGGCTGACCAAGGCATCAAGGAATGCGACTACAACCCATGGATGTTCAAGCTGCTGCGCAAACTCGGCTGCACCGTCAAGCCCCCTTATTACGCGGGCTGGCTGGTCAATTTTCTTTGTGCCAGCCTCAGTATCGCGCCGATCTGGGGTCTGATTATGTGGACGTTCGTTTGGCACCCAGAGGGAAGATCTTTCGTATCATCCTTGTTCAGCAGCGCTCTATTCGCTGGCCTGTTTGGCCTCGTTACCTTGATCAGGCTCTGGCTGAAGCGCAGGCAGCTTGATTTGACCCCATGGGAACAGCTAGCACGCCAACCCATCCGTGAAAACGCGGCAGGAAAAGGCTGAAACCCCGCCGTAAATTGGCACCAGATGTAATACAAGCTATAGACACGGACCCCCACCTTGCCCGATTTCGTTAAATTCATGATCAGTTTTTCAGTTCACTGCGTCATTCCAATGGCCATTGGCTTGTTGGTTCTCACCTACCGGCTTTTCCGCCACCACAATGGCAACTGGCGCAGCTATCAACGCAGCCGTGACCTTCTTCCTCTATTCGCTTCCATTATCCTTGGTATGGTGGTCGCAAGAAGATTTCATCCAGCCATCATGGCGGCCCTGGAGTGATTGGAAAGCGTATAGATAAATAACGTGACCACGAGCCCACATCGCGTTGATGGTTTGCCAGTAGAATGCGGCAAGATGGCATCGTATGACACCAAACATCTCAAGGAAAAACATCATGGAGTTCGAACGCAGGCTGGCCGCCGCCCATCGGGAGCTGGCAGAGAAGGGTGTGCAGACGCTCAACTACAACCCGCCGATCGCCTGGCTGCTGCGAAAGGCGGGGTTCACCATCAGACCGCCCCACTACGAACGCTTTCTGGTCAATGTCCTTGCTCTGGGGATCCCCACTGGCGCTATCTGGGGGGTGTTGATGTGGTTCTTCGGCTGGCAACATGAGGTAACGCCAGCATTCGCCCTGCGCCAGAGCCTGCTGTTTGGCATAGGGTTCGGTCTGCTGATGGCGACCTGGCTCTGGTTCCGGCGCAAGCAGCTCAAACTGACTCCTTGGGACGCTTTGCCCCACTCCACGATCCGCACGCAAAAACGCTGGCAACCGAAATAATCACCGACAAGGAGATCCTCATGACCAGGGCCCATGAAAAACTGAACTATGTGGAGTTTGCGGCCAGGGATCTTGCCGCCACCAAGGCCTTCTTTCAGGTCGCTTTCGGCTGGCAATTTGCCGATTATGGCCCCGATTATTGCGCCTTCGAGGGGGAAGGGCTGGATGGCGGCTTCTATCGCGCCGATCTCTGCAGCCAGAGCGCGCAAGGCGGCGCCCTGCTGGTGTTCTACAGCGCCGATATTGAAGCGACCCAGAGCAAGGTAGCCGGCGCCGGAGGCGCCATAGTTCGCCCCCTGTTCGATTTTCCCGGTGGCCGCCGTTTTCACTTTGTCGAGCCCAGCGGCAATGAATTTGCGGTCTGGTCCGAGCCGGCCAGCGCCTGATAACCACAGGCCGGAAAACTAACCACACAAAAGGAAGCCAAATAAGTACATAATTTATATCTCGTTGCAAATTTAATACTGGGCATAGAGAGAAGAACAGACAAAAAATAAAATATCATATTTCTTTTTCGCCAAGCCTTGAAACTGAAAGTGGAATAACTGTGTAGGCAAAGAAAATAATTTATGATATCAGCATGTTAGATGCATGGCAATATTATGTTAACTCATTAACATTTAACTAAGCAGGAGAGATACTGTGGGTTGGAAGGGGACGTTACGCTCAATAAATGCCGCAGCAAAAAGAGCTGATAGACATGCTAAACGTAGGCAAAAAGAACTATTGAAAAGTCAAATAGCCTACGAAAAGATGCAGGAATTAGAAAAAGCCGCATACGAAGTAGACGTATTTGAAAACTACATCGATGTCATTCAATCAATACATAAGGATTGTGGCGATAGTGTAGACTGGTTAAAGATATCAACATCCCAAGAACCAGCAAAGCCGCTTATTATACGTGATAATGAACACCAAGCTATCGCAAGGCTAAATAGTTTCTCACCAAGTTTTATAGATAAACTATTCGGAAAGGTAACATCCAAAAGACAAAAATTAGAAAAAGAAGTTTCTATAGCAAAAGTTAAAGATACGCAAATAAATAGCACTAACCTTTCTCAATGGAACATTGATGTAGAGGAATGGAAAGAAAGAGTCTCTCTTGCAAGAAGATTATTAAATGGCGATGTAAGTGCGAAAACAGATATTATCAAAGATCTTAATCCATTTTCAGAAATAGACCATCTTGGCTCTGGAGTGAACTTTACCATTCAAGATAATGGATTGTTGATAGTCACTATAAATGTCCATAGCGCCAATATTATCCCTAAAGAACAAAAGACTCTTTTGAAAAGCGGAAAGCTCTCTATAAAATCCATGCCGGTCAGTCGATTTAATGAGATTTATCAGGATTATGTTTGCAGTGTCGTATTGAGAGTGGCGAATGAGATATTTTCTATATTGCCTGATGACAAATTAATAATCAACGCAGAGGATTACTTATTAAATAAAAGTACTGGTCACTTGGAACCACAGTCTCTTCTTTCTGTTTACATTACGCGTGATGGAGTCTCAAGATTGAACATGGAGTATATCGACCCATCTGATGCCATGAATAACTTCATTCACAACGTAAACTTCAAAAAAACAAAAGGATTTGAGCCGGTTAATGAAGTAAAAGTACCAGAAATGAACGTGTGAATATAACTTAATAAGCAAGGCATTATGTTATGATGCCTTGTTGCTTTTATTTTTATGATAGAAGACATTGCTGCTCACCTCTCAATTCACTATTGCAATAGTGACTCTTTTTCCCTGCCTGCCTCACATTCATACTGAATCTCCATTAAGCAAGGAGGTTCAGATGTCATCCCCCGTGATTGTGATTGCCCAGCTTGAAGCCAAACCCGAATTTGCCACCCAGTTTCGCGCAGCCTTAGGCCCACTGATCGCGGCCACCTTGCAGGAGGCTGGCTGCCTGCGCTACCAGCTGCATCAGGATTTGGACAATCCCCACAGCTGGATGCTCTACGAGGTATGGGAGAGCGAGGCCGCCCTCAGAGCCCATCAGGGCCAGCCCCACTTTACCGAATTTGTCGCCAAGGCCGAGCCCTGGTTTGCCGGCAGCACCATTCGCCGCTATCAGCCGCTGGACGCCTGATTTTCCGCGCCGCTGAGCGCCCTTTTGCAATCTATTTGAGGAACAACATGATGAAGATGCCCAACCTGGGTCTTGGTACCTTTCGCCTGACCGGCCAACCCCTGCGTGACTCCCTGCTGCAAGGGCTCGAGCTTGGCTACCGCCACATCGACACCGCCCAGATCTACGCCAACGAGGCCGAAGTGGGCCAGCTGATGAGCGAGAGCGGCGTGTCCCGCCAGGATATCTATCTGACCACCAAGGTGTGGACCAGCGAGTTCGGCCCAGGCAAGCTGATCCCGAGCCTGGAGGTGAGTCTGGCAAAACTGGGCACCGACTATCTGGATCTGGCACTGATCCACTGGCCCTCCCCCAAGGATGAGGTGCCAATGGCGGTCTATCTGGAGCAGCTGGTCGAGGCCAAAGCCCAGGGCCTGACCCGCGAGATCGGGGTCTCCAACTTCACCGTGGCCCAGCTTAAAAAAGCTATCGAGATTCTGGGGCCGGGCGTCATCGCCCATCAGCAGGTGGAGATCCACCCGCTGCTGCAAAACCGCAAGGTGGTGGAATTCTGTCAGGCCCACGGCATCGCCATCACCGCCTATATGCCGCTCGCCTATGGCAAGGTGCTCACCGAGCCGCTGCTGATGGAGATCGGCCAGCGCCACGGCGTCTCGGCGGCCCAGGTGTCGCTGGCCTGGCTGCTGGCCCAGGGCATGACGGTGATCCCAAGTTCCACCAAGCGGGAGAATCTGGCCGCCAACCTTGCCGCGCTGAAGGTCACGCTCACTGCCGACGAGATGGCCGCTATCGCCACCCTGGAGCGGGGGGAGCGCTGTGCCAACCCGGATTTTGCGCCAGATTGGGATTAAACGGGGGGATGCATGGCCCCTCTCGCTTCAGCGGCGGGTACCGGCAACTCTCACGAGCCTATTGCAGCCACGAGCTATCCCTTCTCCCGCAAGGGGAGAAGGGAGCAATTAACGCTCAATGACATTCTTCAGCACCAGCGGGAGGCATCATGCCTCCCGCTCTTTTGTCTCCAACACCACGGCACAGCCGCCTGTGCCCCCCCCCCCAGAGCCTTCCCTCAACCCTTTACCTCTTTCCTCTTTGTCCCGGCTCGCTATGTATTGATTGCTGCCGTGCACGTTGTCTCTGCACCCACCTCGTGCGCTACGGCCTGTTTTAGCCGCGTTGCCTCAGCCACTCCTCCTTCCACGACACTATTGCTGCTGATTTGGCAAAAGTAATTTGATGTCACCGTCATTTTTGCCAATAAACACCCTCGGCATACTGGCGCCATTCTCCCGTCGGGAGTCCCTAACCAAGGAGTTGTTATGCCACTGGCGTTATTTGCCCTCACCCTGAGTGCCTTTGCGATCGGCACCACCGAATTCGTGATCGTGGGGCTTATCCCCACCATCGCCGAACAGCTGAATGTCTCGCTCCCCTCGGCAGGCCTGTTGGTCAGCCTCTATGCCCTTGGCGTGGCCATCGGCGCCCCCGTGCTGACGGCGCTCACCGGCAAGGTGCCGCGCAAGTGGCTGCTGGTAGGGCTGATGGCACTCTTCACCGCCGGCAACCTGATGGCCTGGCAGGCCCCCGGTTACGAGAGCCTGATCGTGGCCCGCATCCTGACCGGGCTGGCCCACGGGGTCTTCTTCTCGGTGGGCAGCACCATCGCCACCGGCTTGGTGGCCAAGGAAAAAGCGGCCAGCGCCATCGCCATCATGTTCAGCGGCCTCACCATCGCGCTGGTGACCGGCGTGCCGCTTGGCACCTGGATTGGTCAGGTCTTCGGCTGGCGCGAAACCTTTCTGGTGGTGAGCCTCTTGGGCCTCGTCGCCATGGTGGGCAGCCTGCTGCTGATCCCGAGCAACCTGCCCAAGGGGGCGGCCTCGACCCTTCGCGAGCAGCTCTCGGTGCTGACCAAAAAACCCTTGCTGCTGGTCTACGCCAAGACCGCGCTCGGTTACGGTGGCGCCTTCACGGCGTTCACCTTCCTCGCCCCCATCCTGCAGCAGGTGAGCGGCTTTAGCGCCGGCGCGGTGAGCCTCATTCTGCTGGTGTACGGGGTATCGGTCGCCGTCGGCAATATCTGGGGTGGCAAGCTGGCCGACAAGATGGGCCCGCTGCCTGCGCTGAAGCTGCTGTTTGCCGGTCTCGCATTGGTGCTGCTGGTGCTCACCTTCACCGCGCCGCACCCGGTGCTGGCGGTGCTGACCGTGCTGGTGTGGGGCGCCTTTGCCTTTGGCAACGTGCCGGGTCTGCAGGTGCTGGTAGTGAAACAGGCCGAGCAGCACACCCCCAGGGCGGTGGACGTGGCATCGGGCCTCAACATCGCCGCCTTCAACGTCGGCATTGCGCTGGGCTCCGTCGTCGGTGGCCTGGTGGTGGAGCACCTGGGTCTGATGCACACCCCCTGGATCGGGGCGCTGATCGTGCTGCTGGCCTACGGCCTCACCCATGTCAGCGAGCGGCAGGCCGCCCGGGTTGCCCTCCCCGCCTAAGCGACCCCTCCAGCAAGATGCAAAAAGGCCGACACCTGTGTCGGCCTTTTCATGGCTGCGTCTCAAGACTCCTTGAGATCCTCATCGGCGGCCCAGCGCGCCTCCAGCCAGAGCAGATTGACCAGCCCGCACAACAGGGCGAAGCCCAATCCCAGAATCCAGGTGAAATACCACATATCGCATGATCCTTTGGTTGAAGAGGGTTAGTAGAGGCTGTGGCCGTGCTGGCGGATCTGCTGGGCGCTCATCTTGCCGCGCACCACCCGGTAGACCCAGAGGGTATAACCGATGTTGATTGGCATCAGCACCCCGACAATCCCCAGCATGATGAAGAGGGTGCGCTCGCTGGAGGTGCTGTCCCACAGGGTCAGGCTGCTGGACGGATCCAGCGACGAGGGCAGCACGAACGGGAACAGGGCGATGGCGACGGTCAGCATCATGCTGGCGCAGGCGCCGCCACTGGCGAGCAGGGCCGTGCGCGGCAGCTCGCGGGCGCTGGCCAGGCTGCTCACCATGGGCAGCACCAGGCCGAGGGCCGGCACGCACCAGAGCCAGGGATGGGCGACGAAGTTGGCAAGCCAGCCCTGCTGGACCACCCCCACCTCCTTCATCAGCGGGGTGAGCGCCCCGTTGATATCACCAATCTCCAGCACTCGATAACCGGCCATCTGGCTGAGCCAGACGCCGCCCAGGGCAAACAGGCCGCTCGCCAGCGGGCCGAGCCAGAGGCTCTGGCGGGCGCAGCGCCGGGCGATCTCTCCCTGGGTCTTGCACTGCAGGAAGCTGGCGCCGTGCAGCAACAACAGCGCCAACGCCGTCCCCATGCAGGTCAACAGCAGCGGCCAGTGGAAGTCAAAGGCGCCGTAGTGGATGCGAAGGGCCGCATCGAAACGAAACGGCAGCCCCTGCAGCAAAAAGCCCAAGGTAGCGCCAAACACCAGGGTCGGCAGCAGGCCGCCCACCACCAGGGCGCGATCCCACCAGCGGCGCCAGACCGGGTCCGCCAGCTTGCTGCGATAGTCAAAGCCCACCGGCCGCAGGAAGAGGCCGAACAGCAGGAACATGAAGGGCACGTAGAGCGCCGAGAAGGCGGCGGCATAGACCAGCGGCCAGGCGGCGAACAGGGCACCGGCCCCGGCGATGAGCCACACCTGGTTGCCCTCCCACACCGGCCCCACGCTGTTGAGCAGCACCCGCCGCTCCTCGTCGTTCTTGGCCACCACCGGCAGCAGCATGGCCACGCCGAGATCGAAGCCATCCATCACCACGAAGCCGACCAGCATGAACAGCACCAGCCCCCACCAGATCAATTTCAGGGTTTCGTAATCCATCAGGCAGGACTCCCGTTTTGCAACACTTCACCTTGATAGCGACCCGTCTGCAGGCTGGCGGGCCCTTTGCGGATCACATGACGCAACAAGAACAACTCCACCACCAGCAGGCTGGTGTAGATGAGACAGATGGAGATCAGGCTGAACCAGAGCTGGCCCGGGGTCAGCAAGGAGACGGACGCCGAGACCGGCAGCACGTCGCTGATGGTCCACGGCTGGCGACCAAACTCGGCCACAAACCAACCCGCCTCGATGGCAATCCAGGGCAGCGGAATAGACCAGAACAGGGCCTTGAGCAGACGCGGGGATTGCACCAGCTTGCCCCGGCACAGCTGCAGGAAGGCGGCGGCAAACAGCGCCAGCAGCACCACGCCGATGCCCACCATCAGCCTAAAGCTCCAGAACAGCGGCGCCACCTGGGGGATGGAGTCCGCCACCGCCTTGGCGATGGCCGCCTCGTCCGCCTTGCCAATCTCCTTGGCATAGGGGGTGAGCAAGAGGCCATAGCCCAGATCCTGGCGATGATGCTCGAAGGTGGCTCGCGCCGCCTGGTTGCTGCCATCGGCCCGTATCGTCTCCAGCGCCTCGTGGGCCAGCATGCCGCTGCGAATGCGCTCCTCGTGCCGCGCCTTGAGATCTTTGAGGCCCGTCACCTGCTCATCGAGGGAACGGGTGGCGATGATGCCCATCAGATAGGGGATCTTCACCGCGGCGTGGGTGGTCTCGGCGGCCTGATCCGGAAAGCCGAACAGGGTGAAGGAGGCCGGCGCCGGCTCGGTGTGCCACTCCGCCTCGATGGCGGCCAGCTTCACCTGCTGCACCTCGCCGGTGCGATAGCCCGACTCGTCGCCCAGCACGATGACCGAGAGGATGGCTGCCAGACCAAAGCCCGAGGCGATGGCAAAGGAGCGCAGGGCGAAGCGCACCTCCATGCGGCGCAGCAGATACCAGCTGCTCACCCCCATCACGAACAGGGAAGCCGCCACATAACCCGCCGCCACCGTGTGCACGAACTTGACCTGGGCTACCGGGTTGAAGATCACCGCGGCCACGTCCACCAGCTCCATGCGCATGGTCATGGGGTTGAACTCGGCGCCGACCGGGTTCTGCATCCAGCCGTTGGCGATGAGGATCCAGAGCGCGGAGAGGTTGGAGCCGAGCGCCACCAGCATGGTCACCAGCAGGTGCTGACCGCGGGAGAGCTTGTCCCAGCCGAAGAAGAATAGACCCACCAGGGTGGACTCGAGGAAGAAGGCCATCAGCCCCTCCACCGCCAGCGGCGTGCCGAAGATGTCGCCGACATAGTGGGAGTAGTAGGCCCAGTTGGTACCGAACTGGAACTCCAGGGTAATGCCGGTGGTCACCCCCATCACGAAGTTGATGCCAAACAGCTTGCCCCAGAAACGGGTGATGTCTTTGTAGATCACCTTGCCGGTCATCACGTAGGCCGACTCGGCGATCACCAGGATCCAGGACAGCCCCAGGGTGAGGGGCACAAACAGAAAGTGGAACATCGCCGTCGCCCCGAACTGCATTCGGGAGAGGCTGACCACATCATCCAGGCTTATCATGCATGACTCTCTATGTTGCATTTAACAGACAGGTTTTCGCCCGTTAAGTACATCACGGTCCATGACACCTATAACAGATGCAGTTATAGTGAAATACACCTATAACAGTTTAAGCCCACCATGTCCCTATACGGCCAGCTGGCAGATCAGCTGCAACAGCAGATAACGAGCGGCCTCTGGCAGCCGGGGGAGCGCATCCCCTCCATCCGCCAGAGCTGCAAGACCCATGGCCTCAGCCCCATGACGGTGCTGCAGGCCTACCAACTGCTGGAGAGCCGCGGCCTCATCCTGGCGCGGCCCCAGTCCGGCTACTACGTCAAGGCCGCCCCCTCCCGCCCTGTCGCCAGCCAGCCCCAGCAGGCCCACTACAGCGGCTCGGTGGACATCAACGATCTGGTGTTCGAGGTGTTGCAGGCGAGCAAGTCGCGGGAACTGGTGCCGCTGGGCATGTCGGTGGCCGATCCCACCCTGTTCCCCCACCCCCAGCTCGGGCGGGCGCTGGCCAGCTGCATGCGCAAGCTCGACCCCTTCAGCACGGTGGCCGACCTGCCCCCCGGCAACGAGGCGCTGCGCCGGGCCATCGCCCAGCGTTACGCCAGCGAGGGGCTGGCGGTCGACCCCCAGCAGATCATCATCACCACCGGCGCCATGGAGGCGCTCTCCCTCAGCCTGCAGGTGCTGACCGAGCCCGGTGACTGGGTGGTGGTGGAGTCCCCCACCTTCTATGGCGCCCTGCAGGCCATCGAGCGGCTCAAGCTCAAGGCGGTAGAGATCCCGGTGATCCCCGGGGTGGGCATCGATCTGGCGCTGCTGGCCGAAGTCCTCGATCAGCGCCCCATCAAGGCGTGCTGGCTGATGGGCAATGTCCAGCACCCGCTCGGCCACACCATGCCGGACGAGCACAAGCAGGCGCTGATGGGGCTGCTCAATCGGCATGAGGTGGCACTGGTGGAGGACGATGTCTATGCCGAGGTCTATTTCGGCCGTGAGCGGCCAAGACCCATCAAGTACTGGGATACGCGGGGCGAGAGCCTGCTGTGCAGCTCCTTTTCCAAGTGCCTGGCGCCCGGCTTTCGGGTCGGCTGGGTAGTGGCCGGCCGCCACGCCGAGCGGGTGCAGCGGCTGCAGCTGATGTCGACCCTCTCCACCAATGTGCCAAGCCAGCTGGCGCTGGCCGAGATGCTGCGTCAGGGCGGGGTGGATGCCCACTTTCGCCGGCTGCGCCACACCCTGGCCCAGCGCCAGCAGCAGATGCGGGCCGCCCTGCTGCGCCTGCTGCCGGGGGAAGTGAGCATCTCCTCCCCCGATGGCGGCTACTTTCTCTGGCTCGAACTCGATGCCCGTCTCGACAGCCGGGCCCTGAACGCCCGAGCGCTGGCCAGCGGCTTCTCGCTGGCTCCCGGGGCTCTCTTCTCCAGCCAGGGTAAACACAACCACTGTCTGCGCCTCAACAGCTCCCATCCCTGGAGCCCGCAGCTGGAAGCGGCCCTCACCCGGTTGGCCGAGCTCATTCACCAACAGCTGGACTCAGCTCCCGCTAAAGACCAAAAGGCCCCATGACGGGGCCTTTTCCTTGCGAAATTATCTGGTTGAAACGGGCTTATCTGGCCATGGTCTGTGACAGCATCTTGAACCCCAACGTCTCATAGAGCGCCTTGGCCCGCTCGTTGAACGACATTACCTCCAGCCGCAGCTGGCTGGCGCCCTGCGCCTTGCCCCACTCATCGCAATGGGCGATCAGCGCCTTGCCGATGCCTTGGGATCTATGCCCCTCATCGACCACCACGGTGCCAATACGGCAGATGGGCTCTTTGCTCAGAAACGGGATGGTCTCGTTGATGTCGATGCGGGCGGTCAGAAAACCCACCACCTCACCCGCCGCCACCGCCACGCAGAACAGCCGCCCCTCGGCGGCGATGGCCGCCAGCAAGAAGGCCCGCTCCTCGGGGGATGGCGGGCAGAACACCTGCGGCGCCTGCGCGAAGTGGATCTCCCCTATCTGCCGGTTCAGCTCGAGGATGGCGTCTATGTCTTGCTCACGTGCCTTGCGTATTTCCAATGAATGCTCCTTGCCTCTGTGCCCTGGCGATGATGTGTCCTGGCGATGAGACGGTCTCATCTGCTCCCTTTGGCCTGGGCTCCATCATAGTGGCTGCCCGGCCAGACATGAAGGGGCGCAACAGCCTTTGGCAGGCATCTGGAAACAACAAGGCCCCGTCACGGGGCCTTATCGACAATCCATGTGCTGAGCGGGGGTCAGGCGGGGGCATCCAGCTGGGCCACCTGGCGCTCAATGCTGCCTTTGAGGTTCTCATCGAGCTTGAGGGCGCGCGCCAGCTCGTCCAGATAGCCGCGTTCCATGAAGTGATCCACGTCGATGGCGAGCAGGGAGGCGAGATAGACCTCGGTCGCCAGCTCCATGTCGGTCACCTCCCGTGCCAGGGCGTGGGGGTCGAGCGGGCGGGCCAGCTCGGCGTCGATCCAGCGGGCCGCATCGGGTTGCCCCTGCTCGGTCAGGTAGTCCTGGATCTTCTGGCGCTCGTCGCCGTCGATATGACCGTCGGCCCGGGCTGCCGCCACCATGGCGCGCACCAGCAGGGCGGCACGAGTATCCAGCGCGTTGCCTTGCAGGGTATCGAGGGGCTGGGTCGGCTGGGCCGGGCTTGACTGCTGGGCCTGCCAATCCTGATAGAGCTTGTAGGCCAGCCCGCCGAGCGCCGCCGCGCCGCCCACCGCCGCCACCTTGCCGCCATATTTGCGCATCTTCTTGTTGCCAAGCAGCAGGGCCATGGCACCGGCCGCGAGGCCTCCTTGCGCCATCCCCTTCATCTGCGCCTTGCGGCTGTCGCCGCCTTCGTTGAGCCAGCCCTTGCCAGCGCCCATCAATTGCTCCAGCATTTGTTTCATAAGACCTCCTCTTTTGCATGATTTTCCATGCTGGGCTGCGCCCACTGAACTCAAGGTGAATGGATGCCACTGCCACGCCTGTTGCTGCTGACCCTGCTGACCCTGATGGCGTTTGCCGCCAACTCGGTGCTCTGCCGGCTAGCCCTGTTCGAAGAACGGATGGATCCCGCCCTTTTCACCCTGCTGCGTCTGACCAGCGGTGCCCTGGTACTGGTGCTGCTGTGCGGCGCGCGCAAGCAGTCGCCCCGTCAGGGAGACTGGGGAGGCGCCCTGGCCCTGGTCACCTATGGCGCCGCCTTTTCGTTCTCCTACCTCACCCTGACGGCGGGCACCGGCGCCCTGCTGTTGTTTGCCGCCGTCCAGCTCAGCATGCTGGCACCGCCCTTGCTGCGCGGGGAGTCCCTGCCCCGCCGCCAGTGGCTCGGCCTGCTGCTCGCCATGACGGGTCTGCTGGTGCTGCTGCTGCCCGGCCTCAGCGCACCGGATCCGCTGGGGGCGGCCCTGATGATCCTGGCCGGCATCTCCTGGGCCAGCTATACCCTGCGGGCCTCGCGCTTTGCCGATCCAATCGCCGCCAACGCCGGCCACTTTCTGCGGGCCAGCCTGCCAGCCTCCCTGCTCTATCTGCTGCTCGGGCAGTTGCAGACCAGCCCCACCGCCATCGGCTATGCCCTGACCTCCGGTGCACTGGCCTCCGGCCTTGGCTATGCGCTCTGGTATCTGGTGCTGCCCCACCTTGGTCGCACCCTGGCCGCCAGCGTGCAGTTGCTGGTGCCTCTGCTCGCCGCCCTGGCCGGGCTCGTCTGGTTGGATGAGTCCTGGTCGCTGCGGTTGTTATTGTCATCACTGGGCATTCTGGGGGGGATAGCCCTGGTCATCGCGGGACGCCCCCCTTCAGGAGAAAAGCCATGAAAATTGCCATACTGCTGCTCGGTTGCAGCCTCTCGGCCAGCCTGCTGGCCGCGGTAGAAGACAGGGATGCCAGACAGGCCAAGCTGGATGCCGCCTGCCAGCAGGCCCAGCAGCAGCTGGTCGAGCAGGGCAAGCAGCAGCGGATCGACGCCTGCATCAAGGCGGGCGGCAAGGCTGCCAAATGCCAGCAGGAGTTTGCCAGCTTCGGTCAGCGCGAGGGCAACAAGCGGCCCGATCTCAACAACCTGCCCCCCTGCCAGCAGGCTGACGCCTATCGCAAGAGCTACCGGCAATGACCCTCAATCAAGGAGCACCCATGACCCCACCCCGCGAGCTGACCCTGCAGTTTCTGGCCGAGCCCGCCGACGTCAACTTCGGCGGCAAGGTACACGGCGGCATGGTGATGAAGTGGATCGATCAGGCGGGCTACGCCTGCGCTGCCGGCTGGTGCGGCGGCTACGCGGTGACCGTCTATGTGGGGGGGATCCGCTTTCTGCGCCCCATCCAGATAGGCCAGCTGGTGGAGGTGCACGCCCAGGTGATCCACACCGGCACCACCAGCATGCACCTGGCGGTGGATGTCTACAGCCGCCATCCGGCCAGCCGGGAGCGCCACAAGACCACCCACTGCATCATCATCTTCGTGGCCATGGACGAGAGCGGCAAACCGACCCAAGTGCCCCAGTGGCAACCGCAAAACGAGAACGATCGGCAGTTGCAGCAGTACGCCCTCAAATTGATGGCCCTGCGCGAGCAGATCGAGCAGGAGATGCGCCAGCACCTCTAGCCGGGTCGCCCGCAACACCAGACAGGTCCCCATCCGGGCGCGGCCCTGTATAATGGCGTTTTCCCCGTTATGGAGTCTGTCATGTCATTGGAAACTGCCCCGCCCGAGGTCCAGCTCGCGGTGGATCTCATCGAACTGCTGGAGACCAACCGGATTGAGCCGGCCCTCGCCCTGGCGGCGCTGGCCATCGTCTCCGCGGACTATCAGCGCAAGCTCAACGAAGGCAAGGAGTGCTGAGCGCGCAGCGCTGCCACCCCATCCTGCACAGGAGGTGTCATGACAGACCCCATCCGTTTTGAAACCGGCCGCCCCATGCTGTTTGGCGGCCTGCGTCGTCACCATGCCTTCGCCCACGCCGACTTCGGCGGCCAATGGCGCGATTTCAGCGCCCTCGGCCCGCTGCCGGGCCAGCTGGGCGAACATGCCTATGGCGTCATCTGCGGCGTGACCGCCACCGAGTGCGAATACATGTGTGCGGTGGAGGTCGCCGCGCTGGAGGTGCTGCCCAGGACGCTGGGGCGGATGCGCATCGAGCCCCAGACCTATGCCGTCTTCCTGCATCAGGGGCATGTCTCGGCCATGCCGCACACCTGGCAACAGGCGCTGGACTGGCTGGCACAGTCCGCTTACCAGTCGGCCCACAAGCCCGACTTCGAGCGCTATGGCACCGCCTTTGACCCGGACACCGACAGCGGTGAGGTCGAACTCTGGCTCGCCGTGCTGCCGCGCCAGGCCATCGCCTGAGCACCCAATGCTCTCTGCCCTGATAAACCGGCAAGGTTTAACCCAGACGAGGGGCTGACTCGGCGCTCGGGCAGTGCAAGGATATGGCTCCCTTACTGCCCGAGAGTTGTTATGGATAACCAGGAATGTCTCGACCAGGCCGGTCTCTGGAGCCGCGCCGCCCGCATCATGACGCTGGCCTGCCTCATCGTCTTCATGGCCCAGATGGCCACCACCGTTTACCTCCCCTCCCTGCCTGTAGTGATGACGGATCTCGCCATGACCCGGCAAGGGGCCGAGCTCTCCATCTCGCTGTTCGTCATCGGCGCCGCCCTGCCGGTGCTGTTCTGGGGCGCCGCCGCCGATCGCTACGGTCGCCGGCTGCCCCTCGCCCTGTCACTCTTGCTGTTTGTCGGCCTCAGCCTGCTGCTGGCCACCACCAGCCAGGGGCCGCTGCTCTTGATCCTGCGCACCCTGCAAGGGGTGGCGGCCGGCGGCGCGGCCATCATCGCCCGCATCCTGGTGCGGGATCACTGGCACGGCGATGAGCTGGCGCGCCGCCTCTCGGTGCTCTCCATCGCCTTCATCACCGCCCTCGGCGGCGGTCAGTGGATCGGCGGCCTCATCAGCCGTTATGCCCATTGGCAGCTGGGATTCGTGCTGATGGCCGGGGTCGGTGTGCTGGCGCTGCTCTTGATGAGCAGCCTGCCGCTGCAGGGGCCCAATCCGGCGGCTGCGAGTGGTGGCATGTGGGCCCGTTACGCCAGCCTGCTGCGCCGCCCCGGCTTTTTCTGGCCGGCCTGCACCGGCGGCATCGGCTTTGCCATCACGGTGACCCTGCAGGAGGTGAGCCCCTTCGTGCTGCAGCAGGGGTTTGCCCTCGAGGTCACCACCTTCGGCAGCCTGGGGTTGCTGATCGGTATCGCCTACTTCGCCGGCGCCATGACGGTCAACCGGCGGGTCGCCCGGGTGGGAGGCCGCCAGCTGATGCGCCAGGGGGCCACGCTCATACTGCTGGCGGCCGGCGGCATGCTGCTGCTCTGGGCACAGGGCGCCCTGCAGGGCAGCGGCGGATTGGTGGCCATGATGACCTGCTACTGCCTCATCATCTTCGGGCAGGCGGTGCTCTTTCCCAACAGTATGGCGCTGGCGGTGAGCGATGGCCGCGAACACGGCGCCTACGCCATGGCCCTGTGCGGCTTCCTGCAGCAGGGGGTGGCCGGGGTGGCCGCCGCCGGCGCCACCCTGGTGAGCCATCACGGTGCCTGGGCCCCGCTCGTCTTCACCCTGGCGCTCATCACTCTGCTCATCGTGCGCACCAAGGTGCGCTAAGCAGGCACTTGCCTGCGTCCCCTCACTGCTCAGCGGGCCCCATCACCCGATCGCACAGGCTGATGAGGGCCTCGCAGAGCCGAGTGAGCGGCTCGCCGCGCTCCGCCCCCAGGTGCAGCGCCAGCTCCACCGGCGCCACCGCTGGCCAGTGGGTCAGCTCCTGCTGATCCGGCTGCAGCAAGCGCCGGGGCAGCAGACTGACCCCGATCCCGGCGCTCACCGCCCCCTGCAGGCTGGCCAGGCTGGCGCTGACGTAGGCGATGCGCCAGCGCCGCCCCATCCCGTCGAGTGCCTCGGTCACCTGCCGCCGATAGAGCCCTTCGCTCGGGAACACCACCAGCGGCAAGGGCTCCCGCTCGCTGGCGGGCCAGGCACGGCTGTCGACCCAGGCCAGCGGCTCGTGCCAGCAGGCGCGCGGCGCCCCCTGTCCCCGCGCCTGTTTGACCAGCGCCAAGTCCAGCTCGCCGGCCTCGAAGCGCTGCCAGAGCTCGTGACTGAGGCCGCTGTGCACCTCCAGCCGCACCTGCGGGTAATCGCGGGCAAAGGCTGCCAGCACCGGGGCGATGGCACCGGCGGCAAAATCCTCCGGTACCCCCAAACTCAGTTGCAGGCTGGCCTCGGCCACCTGCTCCTCGGCCCGGGCCAGCAGGGCCAGGATACTGCGGGCCAGCCCCAGCAGCTTCTCCCCCTCTGCCGTGGTCACCACCTGGCGACCGGAGCGGTCCAGCAGCGGGCAGCCGAGCTGCTGCTCGAGCCGCCGCATCTGCTGGCTGATGGTGGATTGGGTGAGGTGCACCCGTTCACCGGCACGGGTAAAACTGCCGCTGTCGACGATGGCGACAAAGCTGCGCAGCAAGAGGGGATCCAGCATGGCGACTCCATTTGCAAAACCACTGGATGTCATTCTATCATTTAATTTCCCCATGACTGATTCCCCCGCTAGGCTGGTCTCCTCCCATCCCCTTGCCTTGAGGATCCGTCATGCCCCACTCCCTTGCCGAACCCGCCGGCTCACGCCTGATCGCGTCGCTGACCGCCAATCCCAGCCATCAGGAGTGGCTGGAACAGGCGCTGCAACTGGCCCTTCATAACCGCCAGCAGGGAGGCCGCCCCTTTGCCGCCCTGCTGGTGCAAGGCAACCAGCTGGTGACCAGCGCCGTCAACGGCATGCACCAGGATGGCGACCCCACCCGCCACGCCGAGCTGGAAGCCCTGCGCCAGGCCAGCCAGGTCGGGCCGCTGGCGGGCGCCATCGTCTACGCCAGCGGTCACCCCTGCCCCATGTGCCTGAGCGCCCTGGTGATGAACGGCATTGTCGCCGTCTATTATGCCTTCGATAACGAGGATGCGGCCCCGTTCGGCTTTGACAGCACGGCCGCCTACCACAAGCTGGGCCTGCCCCTCGTGCCAGCCCCCCTGCCGCTTATCAAGCTGCCAAGCCCGCTGGCCGCCGCCGAGCTCTATGGTGCACAAGACCATGCTTAAGGCCCGCATCGATACGCGCCAGCAGCAGGCCCTGCTGATACTGGTGATCCTGATCGGGCTCAACCTGCGGCCGTTTCTCACCGCCATCGGCCCCCTCAGCCGCGATATTGCCGAAGCGCTCGGGCTTGGCATGGACACCCTGGCCTGGCTGACCCTGCTGCCACTCTGGCTCATCGGCGGCGGCGTGCTGCTCACCCCGGCCCTGCACAGTCGCAGCGGGCCGCGTCAGCTGCTGGGGACGGCCCTGCTGCTGCTGGGCATGGGCAGCGCCATGCGCTTCGAGGCGGCCAGCGGCGCCCTGCTTATCGCCAGCGCCGCCCTCTGCGGGCTGGGTTCGGCCCTGGTACAAGGGGTACTGCCCGGCCTCATCAAGCAGGCGTTTGCGCAGAAGGTGCCGCTGGTGATGGGCATCTTCTCGGCCTGCATGATGGGGGGCGGGGCGCTGGGTGCCAGCCTCACCCCGCAGCTCGCCGCCCGGCTCGACTGGTCCCAGGCGCTGGCGTTGTGGAGCTTGCCGGTGCTGCTGGCCATGGGCTGGCTCGGCTGGCGAGTACGGCTGCCCGCGACGCCGGTGGCAATGTCCGGCGGCGGCGAGCAGCGCCTCATCAGTCTGCCCCGCAGTTGGCTGCTGATAAGCTGCTTTGGCATCATCAACAGCGGTTACGGCATCGTCGTGGCCTGGCTGGCGCCGGCCTACATGGCGCAGGGCTGGAGCCCCCAACAGGGGGGCGAGCTGGTGGCCTGGCTGGCGCTGGCCCAGACCGTGAGCGGCCTCGGCCTGCCACTGCTGGCCGCCCGCCGGCTCGACCGGCGCCCCTGGATGGGATTGGCCATCGCCATGCAGCTGGCGGGCTTTGGCGGCCTCTGGCTGGCGCCAACTGCCGCCCCCATCCTCTGGTCCATGCTGTGCGGCGCCGGGCTTGGCGGCAGTTTCTCCCTCATCATGGTCATCGCGCTCGATCACCTGCCGGACCCGCGCCGCGCCGGCACCCTCAGCGCCCTGATGCAGGGATTCGGTTTCATGCTGGCGGCCACCGGCCCCTGGGTGGCGGCCCGCCTGCATCACCTGAGCGGTGACTTTGCGGCCGCCTGGCAGTGGCAGCTGGCTGGCCTGGTGCTGATGAGCCTGCTGGTGCTGCGCCTCGACCCGCGTTACTACCCGAGGGCGATGCGACAATCCAGCAACGAAGCCACGGCTCCGTTGACGCGGGACAACCCTTCCGCCTAGCTCAATCGCCAAAACAAAAACACCGGCCTGTGGCCGGTGTTTTTTACTGTCAACGCGGGGAGTGAGAGGGGGCTTAACGCCCCTTCTTCTGCCGCCCACCCTGACCGGCGCGCGGTTTGCCGGCGGCCGGTTTGGCCCCCTTGTTCGGGGCGCCTTTGCCTGCGCTACCTTTGGCCGAGCCGCCTTTGCCGGCAGCCCCCTTGCCGGCCGGGCTCTTGCTTTCGAATGCCGACGGCCCCGGCACGTTGGGACGCCCGCCAATCTCGTGATCATCATCCCGGCGCGGTTTTTTGCCCGGTGCCGGCTGGCCGGCTTGCGCGGCAGACGCCTTGGGTTTACCGCCCTGCCCGGCGGCAGCTTGGCCCCCTTTGGCCGGTTTCACCTCGGAGGAGGAGTCTTCAATCAGCTTGAACAGCTCGATCAGCTCGTCGTCGGTGAGATCGCGCCACTCGCCCACCGGCAGCCCCTTGAGGCTGACGTTCATGATGCGAATGCGCTCAAGCTTGGTCACCTCGAAGCCGAAGTGCTCGCACATGCGGCGGATCTGGCGGTTCAGCCCCTGCACCAGGGTGATGCGAAACACGAACGGCGCCTCTTTCTTCACCTTGCACTTCTTGGTGACGGCACCCAGGATCGGCACCCCGGCGCCCATGCCCCGGATAAACTCGTCGGTGACCGGCTTGTCGACGGTCACCAGATACTCTTTCTCGTGATCGTTGCCCGCCCGCAGGATCTTGTTGACCAGATCGCCGTGGTTGGTCAGGAAGATGAGTCCCTGAGAGTCCTTGTCGAGCCGGCCGATGGGGAAGATGCGGGTACTGTGGTTGACGAAGTCGACGATGTTGTCCTTCTCGCCCGCCTCGGTGGTGGAGACGATGCCCACCGGCTTGTTCAGGACGATGAAGACCAGGCTGTCCGCCTCGCGCGGCTCGATCACCTGGCCGTTGACCTTGACCAGATCCCCGGCAAACACCTGATCCCCCACCCCGGCCCGCTTGCCGTTGATGAAGACGTTGCCCTGCTCGATAAAGCGGTCGGCCTCGCGGCGCGAGCAGATGCCGCTCTCGCTGATGTATTTGTTCAGGCGCATGGATTCATCAGCCAGCATGGGTCACCTGCCACTGGCCTGCGGCCTGGATCCGGGTCATCAGGGCGGCACGCTGCCGGTTCACTAACTCAAAATTGTGCATATCATTCCATCTTCAAAAAAGGCCGCTACCGACCTGTCCGGCAAAAAGCGCCGACACATTAACATATTGCCCCCTGACACACGCCGGATAGTTGCACTCGGCCCGTCCCCTTCTCGCAAAATGCGCCCCCTGTCACGCGGTCAGCCCCCGGTATTGCATCGTCATGCGCGGCCATTCGATTGCCGCCAGCGCCACCGAAGTCAGCATGGCAATGGCCACTTCCGCCGTTGCACGGGATTCTCTCGCTACGCCATAAAGATGCATGAAATATGCAAGAAACGATAACCCAAGCCAAATGACAGCAACATTTCCTTGCTATTTATTAATCAAAAATGCATAAAAAGATTTTGATTCGCGCGAATTATCTGCCCCTTCCGGCGCTCTTTTCTGCTGTTTTCGGCGATTCACACAACAATTTTCGCCCAATTGCGAAAAACACCAAATATTCACCTGCATCCAGGCCTGACAAAAACCATAAATTTGGTTGCAGGGTGTGCACTTTTCTCTGGCAAGAGGCCACTTTTACCCTTCACTACAGGAGTTACAGATGAGTCATTCCCTCTCCCAGGCGGATTTTCTGGCCCAGGTCGCCAGCCGCAATCCCCATCAACCGGAGTTCATTCAGGCCGTGAGCGAGGTGATCGCCTCCATCTGGCCTTATGTGGTGCGCCACCCCCGCTACCTGCAGCACGGCCTGCTGGAGCGGCTGGTGGAGCCGGAGCGGCTGATCCAGTTTCGGGTGAGCTGGGTGGATGATCGAGGCCAGGTGCAGGTGAATCGGGGCTACCGGGTGCAGCACAGCTCTGCCATCGGTCCCTTCAAGGGGGGGATGCGCTTTCACCCCTCGGTGGATACCTCGGTGCTCAAGTTCCTCGCCTTCGAGCAGACCTTCAAGAATGCCCTCACCACCTTGCCCATGGGCGGCGGCAAGGGGGGCAGCGATTTTGATCCCAAGGGCAAGAGCGAGGGAGAGGTGATGCGCTTTTGCCAGGCGCTGATGCTGGAGCTGCATCGCCACCTCGGCGCCGACACCGACGTACCGGCCGGCGACATCGGGGTGGGTGGGCGCGAGGTGAGCTACATGGCTGGCATGATGAAGAAGCTCACCAACAGTGCCGAGTGCGTCTTTACCGGCAAGGGGCTCTCCTTTGGCGGCAGCCTGATCCGCCCGGAAGCCACCGGTTACGGCCTGCTCTATTTCGTCGAGGCCATGCTGGCCAACCGGGGACAATCCCTAAACGGCATGACGGTCTCTGTGTCCGGTTCAGGCAACGTAGCCCAGTACGCCATCGAGAAGGCGATGGCCCTCGGCGCCCGGGTCATCACCGCCTCCGACTCCGGCGGTACCGTCTACGATCCGGCGGGCTTTACCCCCGAGAAACTGGCGCGGCTGATGGCGCTCAAAAACGAGCAACGCAAGCGCATCGCCGATTACGCCCACGAGGAGGGACTGGAGTTTTTCAGCGGCCGCACTCCCTGGCACCTGCCGACGGACGTAGCCCTCCCCTGCGCCACCCAGAACGAGCTGGATGAGTCTGACGCCGCCACCTTGATTGCCAATGGCGTGCAACTGGTGGCCGAGGGGGCCAACATGCCGAGCAGCGCCGCCGCCATCCGTAGTCTGCACGAAGCCAAGGTGCTGTTTGCCCCGGGCAAGGCCGCCAACGCCGGCGGGGTCGCCACCTCGGGTCTCGAGATGAGCCAGAATGCCCAGCGCCTCTGCTGGAGCCGGGAAGAAGTGGATGCCCGCCTCAAGGGGATCATGACCAGCATCCACGCCACCTGTGTGCACTATGGCCAGGATGAGACTGGTCACGTGAACTACGAAAGCGGCGCCAACATCGCCGGCTTCGTCAAGGTGGCCGACGCCATGCTGGCCCAGGGGGTCTGCTGACGCTCCAACAACCGCACAGACGGACAGCATTACCACAGAGGGCAGCCCCGGAGCTGCCCTCTGTTTCATTGGATGAGCCGCTCACTGTCTGTACTTATCACCTTGTTTCCCTTAGGCTTTAAGCCAGCTTTCGACCCTTAGTACGGCCGCCGTGGACGCGGGGCCGCCCCTCTTTTATCAGTGCCAAGGACTCTCCCATGCTGGCTCGCACCCGCCGCCTCGTTCGCCGCCTTCTTCTCAGCCTGCTGGGTTTGCTGTTGCTCGGCTGGACCCTGGTAGCCTACTTCGCCTGGCAGGCGGCGCCGTTGCAGCCCTGGCACACCCTGGTGCCGCCCGAGCTCAGCGCCGAGCAGCTCGATAACAGCGACTGGCAGGCCTATCTGACCCACGAGCAGCAGCTGTTCGAGCTGGTGACCAAGGAGGTGATCGCCAGAACGCCGCCGGAGCAGCAGCTCGACAGCAATCGCTACTATCAGGATGCCCCCATCAATCCGGCTCATTTTGCAACCGACTGGAACCGCTCCTATCTGCTGCGGCCAAGCGGCGAGGTAAAAGGGGTGGCGGTGTTCCTGCACGGTTTGACCGACTCCCCCTACAGCCTGCGCCACCTGGCCCAGCGCTACCGCGAGCAGGGCTTCATCGCCCTGGGGCTGCGCATTCCGGGCCACGGCACCGTGCCGGCCGGGCTGATCGACATCGACTGGGAGACCTGGCTGGCCGCCACCCGGCTGGCGGTGCGCGAGGCCAGGGTACTGGCGCCAAGCCCGCTGCCGCTGCATCTGGTGGGGTTTTCCAACGGCGGCGCGCTGGCGGTAAAATATGCGCTCGATGCGGAAGGTGACAAGACAGGGGCACTGGCAAGGCCCGATCGGCTGGTGCTTATCTCCCCCATGATAGGGGTCACCCGCTTTGCCCGCTTCGCCGGCCTCAAGGCGGTGCCCGCCCTGCTGCCCGCCTTTGCCAGCGCCGCCTGGCTCGACACCATGCCGGAGTTCAACCCCTTCAAGTACAACTCGTTTCCGGTCAACGGCGCGCGCCAGTCTTACCGGCTGACCCACGCCATCCAGCAGCAGGTGCGTGAGCAGGCCGCCAGCGGCGAGTTGGCGGCCTTCCCGCCCACCCTCACCTTCCAGTCGGTGATGGACTACACCGTCAGTACCCGCTCCATCATCGCCGATCTCTATCACTTTCTGCCTGCCAACGGCAGCGAGCTGGTGCTGTTCGACATCAACCGTGGCACCCTGTTCGGCCCGCTGCTGAGCAGCGCCTCCGAGCTGGCGCTGAGCCACCTGCTGCCGCGCCCGCCGCTCTCCTACCGGCTGACGGTGGTGGGCAACCAGGCGCCCGCCAGCACCCGCACCCAGGCCAGCAGTTTGCCGGCCGGTGGCGGACCTGAGCAGATCCAGCCCCTCGACATCGACTACCCCAGGGAGATCTACTCCCTCTCCCACGTGGCCCTGCCCTTTCCGATGGATGACCCCCTCTACGGCATGGCGCCAAGGCCCGAGCTGCGCGAGCAATACGGCATCAATCTGGGAGGGTTGGCCCTGCGCGGTGAGCGCGGGGTGCTGATCGTCAACCCCGGTGCCCTCACCCGTACCTCCTCCAACCCCTTCTTCCCCTATCTGCAGCAGAAGGTGATAGAGACGCTGACCGCGCCAGCCCAACCGCCGGCGGGCAAGCAGCCAACCCCGGTCTGGGACAGCGAAGACGAAGCAGCCTATCAGGCGGAGCGGGAACAGTTTCTACAGGATGCGCAGGAGAGCGAGGCTCCCTTCTAGGCTATGTTCCTAAGGTGGCTGTTCAGGAAGGGGAGAGACACCGGCCTGAGGCCGGTGTTTAATTAATATTTTGATTCAAGAATCATTATCATGAACCAATGGGGTTAAGTGCCCTCTAATTTCTTCATGAACTTTTCTATCTGCTGAAAAAACCGCCTTTCTATTCCCTCCCTTCAACTCAATAACTAGATATGGAGGGGTTGCCATCATTACAAATCCAGTTTTATTATCACTAAATCGGAATGTACCTGCATTATAGCCAAATAATCCAATTCCGTTCTTCCGAAGTGTTGGTTTATCATGGCGAGGTAACGTCATATCATATACATCTGATACGTGCTCGATATCATTAAAAATGAAGGTCTCATTGTACATAAGGCTAGATAATGTGATCGAATTATTATCTATAATCACTTTAGATGATACGATTTGTAGTGTACCTACCATTAGGAGCACCCCACCTAACGCAAGGGAAAACATTGAAACTCCGAAGGATAGCCTCTTTGTAAAAAGAAATTCTGAGCCAGAGGTAAATACTACAGGTAAAATAAACAGCATTAATACAGCATATGCAATACTTTGAATCGACCAAGGAATATCATAGGTCATTGTACTTCTCCTACAACTCCAAGGGAGTCAAGAACAATATTATCAAGAGCTTTTAGTGCCGTCTCTTGTTGTTCATCGGTAATACTTATCATCCCTAGATTTATTACAGCTTGGAGAACAGCTCTTGCTTCTTTTCTCTTGAAATCAACAATCGCTTTACTGTAAAGCATGGGTGTTTCAGATTGCTTGGAAAACGCTTCTATTAATGATAGTTGATCTCTCATGGACCTCTCAAGACTCCCCACTGAGTATGGCTCATGGCAGTTTACACCGCATCCATCAATAGTCACTGCTACGTTCACAGCTACCGAAATTTGAACGGCTACGTTAAGTGCTGCTGCGACGTTGATTGCTGCTCCAGCATAGGTAGCAACAGCAACTGCGATGAATGCAACACACGCTGCTGCCACTGAGCATGCCCTAGGCTCAACTCGGCTGGCACTAAATACTGAGACCAGTTGCTCCAAGTCTGTTTGAGAAACATCATTTAATGTTTGGTTTGTATTGAAACCATCCTCAATAGTCGCTCTGATAACTTTGTTTTTAGTAATTAGATTTTCAATTTTATTGGTTAAGTGCGATTCTGCATTACTATCTAATATTCCCTCAGCCATTAAATTATTTATAAGTTGTTCGTAGTCTCCCTTTTTTGCCAGAGCAAGATTATTCTCTGAAGCTAGAGATGTTAATATTTTATATTCTTTAGAACTGGTAATGTGTTTTTTACTTGTATCAGATATCTGCAACGACTTAACCGCTTTGGTATATTCCTTTGGTGTGAGCTTTGCCCCAATGAGAACACTCCAGGTATTTGATAGGTTTTCAACGTCTGCCCATATTTCGGGTGGAAGATGAACCCTGCTCATAGAGAGCCGTAGTGGTGTAGTCGCAGCGTTATTGCTGAGTTTCACACTTTCAGGTTCGCCAAACTTTCTTTTCTTTAGTGTATTGTCGTTGTCTTCAGCCAGTACAGTGTTCGCATTCAGTCCAACAAGACCAATAAGGCCGTATTCCACGTATTTTTTCATTGTATCCTCTAGCTTACCGCTGGTTTGTAGTCGCAGACTTAGTTAATAAGTATTTGTTCAGCACGTATGGAATATAGTGCTGGTAGCGTTTTTTAAGGCCTATAATAATTTCAGGATCTTTATGGAGCATTACACAAGCCTCGCATTGGTGGCTTACATTCTTTGTTTTATTGTTTCCCTCCCCGAGTAGACTATCTATTATTTTTATTGGGCCATCGACTTTAATCCATAATTTTAAGAAATCATTTTTTTGGTGTTCTACATATCCACTTAAGTCATGGATTTCACCCACTTTCATTTCATTGATGTGTTCCAAAGTAAGGCCACAGCATGCTGATATTTTTTTCTTGGGTGTTATGACAATGTTTTCGAATACTTGGTCACAGCCTTTATCAATGGCTCTGTCCCAGTTATGTGTTGAAAGGCTAACCTTGAAGTAGGTCATCACCTTGAGGGCCCCCATCATGGATACCCAAGCCTTTCAACATCTATTGTCCCTCTTTCCATCGCTCACTTCGCGTCAGCGTCGTCTCGCGCAACATGAACTCACCACCCCTCACCCCATCACCTCGTTGGCCACTCAACTCCCCGCATGCCAATGCTGCCCTCACTGCCAGGCCGAGGCCACACAGCTGGCTCCCTGGGGCTGGTCTCGCGGGCTGCGTCGTTATCGCTGCAAGCAGTGTCTGCGCACCAGTTCCGTGCTCACCAACACGCCTCTCGCCCGACTTCGCAAGCCACAATGCTGGGAAGACTATGCTCAGGCCCTCATCGACGGTCTGACCGTCCGGCAGGCGGCGCTCCGCTGTGGGGTCGGTAAAAACACCGCCTTTTTGTGGCGTCACCGCTTCCTGAAGGCCATGGCCAGCCACCAGGCGGTACGGGAAGAGGGTATTGTCGAGGTCGATGAGACCTTCTTCCTGGAGTCGTTCAAAGGACAGCGCGGATTGCCCCGCCCGGCCCGCCATCGTGGAGGTAAAGGCCGTACCCGAGGCACAGGACCGGATTACATCCCGGTGATGGTGGTGCAAGACCGGGCAGGCCACCTGGCTGACTTCCAGTTGGAACAGTTGAATGCCAGGGCGGTGAAGGCAGTGCTTCAGCCGCTTATCGCCCCGGATGCCGTCCTGTGCAGCGATGGTGCCGGGGTGTATGCGAGTTTCAGCAAGGGGCAAGGGATAACACACCAAGTGGTGCGCAATCGAGCGGGAGAGCGGGTGGTGGGTGCATATCACATCCAACATGTGAACGGGTACCACAGGCGATTGAAGGAGTGGATGGAGCGGTTCCATGGGGTAGCGACCCACTATCTGAGGAATTATCTGGGTT
The DNA here is from genome assembly GCF_033349375.1 of Aeromonas sp. CD. Lineage (NCBI taxonomy): Bacteria > Pseudomonadati > Pseudomonadota > Gammaproteobacteria > Aeromonadales > Aeromonadaceae > Aeromonas > Aeromonas sp. CD. The sequence goes on along the minus strand of NZ_CP137631.1, from coordinate 1,719,782 downwards.
GGCGCAGGATGTTGGAGCGCTATGGGCGGGAAGTGAATATCTCACGCTGCTTGCATGAGGCGCTGGGGCGCCCCATGCAACACGTAATTGGGACATAGCCTTATCAATAGCATCTCTGTCTATATATCCTCTCGCTGTACTATCCTCAAAAAATGTCATCCACGCATTAGACTGCAACTTAAATTTAGTATCGTCTGCTTGTAGTTTTTTATTAAGTCATTCTTCTGTATGCTTTCCAAGCAACTTGATGAGTCGGTATCTTTCTCGACTGTAACCAGTGTGAAAATATTATTTTCAGTTAATGCCTCTACTGCATTAAGTACTGTTTTTTCCGAAACCCAACGTTGATGATCGAGGCCAGTACTGATATTTATTTCACTGATTCCAGAGTCATGCAGCTTCCGTGCATAACGGACTGCCATGTCAAAGTTCTTCGCCCAGTATGCATTTGTAACGCAGCGAGTCTGTCGTCCATAACTTGTACAATGCTTAATGGCGGTAAAAAGATCCTCTTTGAGCATGAAGCACTCACCTCCGGTGAATACAACAATTTCAATGTCAGGATACATTTCTATTGCAGAGTCAATGGCTCCCAGTATCTCTTTAAGGCTAAGTCGATGTGTGATCTTGGGGGTACACTCAAAACAGCACTCAGCACAAGCGGCTGTGCACTGGTAAGTTGTTATTATTGTTAGTGTTTTAGGGGATAGTACGATTAGGTCTTCGATAGCCACACTCATGTGATAACGCTTCCTACATGCCAATAGAATTCATTATCATTTGCATCTATGTGGATAATGACAATACCCATTCGGGGCTTGATTTTCATGCTGGATGTTTTCGAATGAGACCAGGCCGTCAGGGCCTTATTAGAACTGGCATTACGAAGACTGTATCAGCTACGCGTTCCTAGGCTGTGTTCTTAACGTGTTCATATTTCAGGTGCAGCAATTTCAAGCCATGAACTGGGCCTCTAAAGAGGCCTGATTTACGTGGTTTTGAAGTGAATAAATGCTGTGTTTTTGGAGGGATAGGGCTCTACAAAGTGGTGAGACTGCTTTTCAACCACTTTAGGAACGCAGCCTAGAGCCCGTTGCGGCGGTGCAGCAGTATGGGGCCAACGTGGGAGCCCCTCAGCACGCCCCAGCAGGACTGGTATCCACCGGCCGTCACCCGATGCCAAGCGCCATCAGGGATAACGGCTGATCTCAATCAGGTTCTGATCCGGATCCAGGCAGTAGACCGACTCGATAGGCCCGCAGGCTCCGCTCTTGGTCACCGGCCCCTCCACTATCTCTACCCCGTGGCAATGGAGCTGGGCGATGACCTGTGCCAGCGGCCAGCGGGTGATGAGGCAGAGATCCCCCGAGCCCACCTGCGCCCGGTTGCGCGGCTCCTGCCCCAGCAGTTGCAGATTGATCTTCTGGTTGCCAAAGCGCAGGGCCCGGCGCCCCGCCCCGAAGGTGATGGCTTCCATGTTGAGCACCGAGCTGTAAAACGCGACGGCCCGCTCGATGTCACTGACCGTCAATACCAGATGGTCGATATGGCTGATCATGTCCCCTCCTGGCTGATGCGTGTCGATAGTGCTGGCCCGACAGACGGGCCTGTGGGCACCCTCATCATACCCAATTGTCCACCTGGCAACTGTGCCGAATGGCGCAAAGATGGCCAAGCAAAGCCGCTAGCTGAGTGAAGTCGGCGTTGGCCTTCACTGTTGGGTATGACACGCCTGGTCACGCTGGGCCAGCAGGGTTTCATCATCACTGTCCATCGCGGCCAGAATGGCTTGATTACAGGCGCGCTCAGCTTGCCGGGCTGCATCCGGTTTGCGCTCGCGAATGTCGGCGATCATGGGGCGGTAGTTAACTGAAGCGGCGCAGTACATGGCGCGATACTGAGGCTGCTGCGCGTTGCTGTCATCCTGGCGGGACAACTGATCGCACAGCTTGCTAAATAGCGCCGCCGCCTTGACAGTGCATTGGCTGAAGCGCCGTGCATCCTGCTCGTAGCTGCGGCAGACGCTTTTCGGCTGCAGCTGCCAAAACTGGAAGGCAAAGGGGATTTGTTCCCCCTCATACTCCACCACCAGCGATTTGAGCTCAGTGCCATAAATATCCGATACCTGCTGCTGTACCAGATTGAGATAAGCCGAGAAAAGATAAGAAACCGGATCCATCACCACCTCCTTGTGGATGACCTGGGTCAACTGACGTTTGTGACTCCCCCTGCGCTAAGCCCTAATGAAAGGACCCGCTCTAGCCTACTGCTTACTATCAGCTAATTGCTTGATGATGAACACATTATTGTGCCGATACAGCTGAAATAAGGTGTCGATTGGATTAAGATGCGCACCATATCAGTTAACTCGGATGGGGCCATCCCGATCATGTCGGGGCTTGAGGCGACCGAGAAACAGGGCTGAGGAGCCAGTTTTGCGCGGGACATGGACAGAAGAGGAACTAAGGGCGACGGTCAGCGCCTACCTGGCAATGCGCACCATGGAGCAAAATGGCATCCCCTTCGTCAAAAAGCACTATTACACCGAACTCGCTAACCAGTTTGGCCGCACCGAGAAGGCATTCGAGTATCGAATGCAAAACATCTCCTATATCTGCGCCCTGCTAGGACGGACCTGGGTATCAGGTCTCAAGCCTGCTAAAAACGTGGGCCCCCACAATGCCCCCATCATAGAGCGCCTGCTCTGTGAGCTCGATGGCCAACCCTATACCGGCAAGGCTGCCTTTGAGCATCAAGTGAGCCGCTACAAGATCAAGCCAGTACTCCCCACGCCCATCGGCATCCAAGAACCACAGCAGCGTTATGCAACCAACACAAGCTATGGGCGAGATCCAAAGGTGAAGGCTTGGGTATTGATGACGGCGGCGGGCCATTGCGAAAGCTGCGCACAGCCGGCCCCTTTTCATGCCACCACGGGGGACGCCTTTTTAGAGGTGCATCATCTGCGCACACTCGCCGAAGGGGGTTCGGATACCATCAGCAACACGGTGGCGCTCTGCCCTAATTGCCACCGTGAGCTGCACTATGGCGTCAACCAGGCACAAAAGCGTGAAGCTCTTTACCAGGCGCTGCCCAGGCTGGTGCGAGAATAACGCGCCTTCTGCGCTCATAAAAAAATGGCTCGCCGATGGCGAGCCGTTTTGGCCGGGGTCAGCAGGGGATCCGCTCGATGCGGCCGCCGCTCAGTTTGAAGAAGGCATCTTGCGGCAGCTCCTGCAGCCAGGTGGTGGTGTAGTCCAAGTCCGCATAGGCGCCACGCAGCATAGCGCCGAACAGGCCGTGAGAGACCACGATGGCGCGCTCGGCGATACGCTCATCCTGCAGCCAGCTCAGGGCCCGGCCTTGAATGCTCTGAAAACTCTCGCCCTCGGGGGCTTGCAGATACCAGTCTGGCTGCTCCAGATCGAGCTCGGGGTGGGCCGCCAGCAGCTCGGGCACCCGGCGACTCTCCCACTCCCCCATCCCCAGCTCCACCAGCCGCTCGTCCCAGACGATACGCTCACTGTCCAAGCCAAGCTGCTGGCATACCCGCTCCGCGGTCTGGCGCGCCCGACCGAGGGGGCTGGCGTAAAGGGTCCAGTCGGCGGGCTCGGCCAGGAGCTTGGCCAGACGGGCCCCCATGGCGAGGGCCTGGGCTTCGCCCTTGGCGGTCAGTTCGGAGTTGCAGCGCCCCTGCAGCCGCAGTTCGGCGTTGTAACGGGTCTGGCCGTGGCGCAGCAGATAGAGGGTACGGGACATGGTTTCTCCAGCAGGTTCAATGAGATAACAAGAACAGAAGAGGCATGATAACAGATGCGCCGGGGCAGCCAAGGCGCAGGCGGGGGGCGTAAAAAAACAAAACGGGTCAATGCTGACCCGTTAATGCTGGCTGCGCGCGCTCAGCCCTTCTTGATCTCCCGCAGATAGCGGTAGATGGAGTGAACCGAGATGCCGAGCTGGCGGGCCGCTATCTGGGCGCTGTCTTTGAGCTCGAAGATGCCGAGCTCGTGCAGCTGGTTGACCATGACCCGGGTCTTCTGGGACGGGGGCACCGCCTCGTTGCCGCGCACCTCGGCACTGACGGTGTCGATGGTGCTGTTGAGGGCCTCGTCGATGTTGCGGGCAAACACCTCCGGGGTGGCATGACCATCGTGGCCGTGCAGGCACTCCGGCATCATGGTGCGCAGCACGGATTGCAGCGGGGCATCCATGTCGGTGTTGATGCAGAGCAAGCCGATGGCCTGCCCCTCGCCATTGCGAATGACGGTGGTGAGCGAGCGCAGGGTCTTGCCGGTGGCACACTTGGTCATGTAGGGGCTGGAGATATCCTGCCCGCTCTTGAGTTTCATCATCGCTAGGTTGGTGATGGGAGCACCGACGCTGCGCCCGGTGATATGGCCGTTGGCAATCTTGATGATCGACGGATTGCGCGCATCCAGGCTGTGCAGCAGCACCTCGGTGTGCTGACCATACATGGCGGCGATGCCGTCCACGATGATCTCCATCGCCTTGAGGATCTCGAAATCGGTCGGACTCAGCTCTTGCAGCTTCACATTGAAACCTTATAAAAGGGCCGCCGACCCGGACAAGGGCGGCAGCCGACAGGGACACTCAGGCGGACATGATATCAATAATGGTGCTGTCTGTGGCAGACATGCCGTCTTTGACCATCTGGCCCACGTTGCGAATGGTCTGCTCCACGTTGCCCGCCACGATCCCCTGCCCCGATACCCCGTGGCTGTTGAGCGCCATCAGAAAACCGCGCACCGCCGCCCCGGAGGAGGTGCTCACCTTCATGGCGCAGGAGGCCTTGGCGCCATCGCACACCATGCCGGCGCTGTCGCTCAGCACGTTCTGGATGGCGTGGCAGGATTGCTCGAAACTGCCGCCCGCCAGGTAGACCATCGCCATGGCGGCCGCCGCGCTGGTGACCGTATTGCCGCAAAAGGCCGACAGCGGCGGATAGTGGGACTTGATGTAGATGGCCCCCAGGTGGCTCATGATGAGGGCACGGGCCAGCTGCTCCTCGCTGGCACCGAAGCGCTCGGCGATGACCACCACCGGGATGGTGGCGGCGATGCCCTGGTTGCCGCTGCCGAAGTTGCTCATGGCCGGCAGGCTGGCGCCCCCCATGCGGGCATCGGAGGCCGCCGCGGTGCGCATCACGATGCGGTTCATCACATCCTCGCCGATGAGGCCGGCCTGGATGTTCTGCTGCATGGTGCGGCCGATCTCGAGGCCGTAGGGCTTGTTCATCCCCTCGTCGGAGAGTTTGCCGTTGAGCTCGGAGGCTTGCAGGATAAAGCGGATCTGCTCGAACTCCACCTGGGTGGCGAACTCATGAATGGCGGCGATGCTGATGTCGACCCCGTCGCAGATGGCTCCGGTGGCGCCGCCCTGGCCCTGCTCGGCCGTGAAGGTCACTTCATCATTGCGGCGCTGCTCGACGATGCGGGTATGGCCGCCGCACAGGGTCACCTCGGCGCTGTGCTCGGTGCCCTCTGCATCAAGGCCCAGCAAGCGGACCCGGCAATAGATGAACTCGGGGGCCGAGGTGCGGCTCACCTGCACCTGGCCTGCATCGATCAGCTCTTGCGCCTCTGCGACCTGGGCCGGCGTGATGGCGGCCAGCACCTCCAGCCCGGCCTCGGCGTTGCCGCCGATGGCGCCGGCGGCAGCGGCAATGGCCAGCCCGATCTTGCCGGTGCCCGGCACATAGACCCCCATGGAGTTCTTGTAGAGGTTGTCCGACACCACCACCTCCAGCCGGACGGGCTTGCAGCCCAGTTGCCGGGCGGCGACGGCGGCGGCATAAGCGGCGGCGATGGGCTCGGTACAACCCAGCGCCGGTTTGACAACCTGTTGAATAATCTGCAGATACTGCTGCCACGCTTGCTTCATCAGAACACCCTTTCTATCAACATTAACCAGCGATGTGAGCGATCGCTTCCACTTCCACCCTGACACCCATCGGCAGATCCTTCACCGCAAAGCAGCTGCGGGCCGGGCAATCTTTCAGGAAATAGCGTTTATAAACCTCGTTGAACGCGGCAAAATCACTGATCTCGGCGAGATAGCAGGTGGTCTTGAGCACGGTATCCAGGTTGCCGCCAGCGGCTTCCAAGACATGCTTCAGGTTCTCCAGCGCCTGACGGCTCTGGGCTTCGATGCCCCCTTCCACCACGCCGCCCTGCTGTTTGCACACCGGCAGCTGGCCAGAGGTAAAGATGAGGTCGCCATAGGCAGTGCCATGGCTGTAGGGCCCGATGGCATCGGGTGCGGCATCCGCCACGATGATCTTTTTCATATCGTCACTCCTTAAAATGCAATTATTTTTGCAATCAATAGTCTCGCTTGTTCAACATTATTTGCTTATTAAGCATTCCATTCAACTAAAACCTGCAAAAACAGCGATAAATTCGGTGACAGGTGCAAATTGAAAGCGTGATCTGCCTCCCTCTTTAGGTAGAAGAGCGATAAAAAGCATTGTTTTGCCGCTTTTTATTCAACTATATTTGCGCCTGGTTTTTACCCCTACAAAAACAAGGTATTTTATGGACGCGCACAGTACGACACTCACCCGGCCCGTGATGGGCACGCTGGAATGGAAAGAAGCGGTTCGTTTTGACAGCACCGACTGGGGCTGGGTCATCATGAGCATCGGCATGGCCATCGGGGCGGGGATCGTCTTCCTGCCGGTGCAGGTGGGATTGATGGGGCTGTGGGTGTTTCTGTTGTCGGCGGTGATCGGCTACCCGGCCATGTACATGTTCCAGCGCCTCTTCATCAATACCCTGGCCACCTCGCCCGAGTGCAAGGACTACCCCAGCGTCATCAGCGGCTACCTCGGCAAGAACTGGGGCGTGCTGCTTGGCGCCCTCTACTTCGTGATGCTGGTGATCTGGGTATTCGTCTACTCCACCGCCATCACCAATGACAGCGCCTCCTTCCTGCAAAGCTTCGGGGTCACCCAGCAACTGCTCTCCGAGAATCCCTTCTACGGACTGGTGCTGATCTGCGCCCTGGTGGCGCTGGCTTCGCGCGGCGAAAACCTGCTGTTCAAGATCTCCACCTTCATGGTGCTGACCAAGATCAGCGTGGTGGCGGTGCTCGGCCTGATGATGGTGGGCAAGTGGGATGCCGCCAACATCACCGCCATGCCGGCCAGCGGTGACTGGCTGAAGGATGCCATCGTCATGCTCCCCTTCACCCTCACCTCCATTCTCTTCATCCAGAGCCTGAGCCCCATGGTGATCTCCTACCGCTCGCGGGAAAAATCCCTGGAAGTAGCCCGCTTCAAGGCGATGCGCGCCATGAACATCGCCTTCGGCATCCTGTTCGTGGTGGTGTTCTTCTACGCCGTCTCCTTCACCCTGGCCATGGGCCACGAGCAGGCGGTCAAGGCTTCCGAGGAGAACATCTCGGCGCTGGCCATGGTGGCCCAGGGCATGCCAGGCCAGACCCTCAAGCTGCTCAGCCTCACCCTCAACATCTTCGCGGTGATGACAGCCTACTTCGGCGTCTATCTCGGCTTTCGTGAAGCCTGCCAGGGGCTGGCGATGAACCTGCTGCGCCGGGTGATGCCGGAAGATCGCATCAACAAGGGGCTGGTGGGCAAGGGCATCATGCTGTTCACCGTGCTGCTCTCCTGGGGGGCCATCGTGCTCAACGCCCCGGTGCTGAGCTTCACCTCCATCTGCAGCCCCATCTTCGGCATGGTGGGGTGCCTCATCCCGGCCTACCTGGTCTATCAGGTGCCGGCGCTGCACAAGTACAAGGGGGTCTCCCTCTACATCATCATCGTCACCGGCCTGCTGCTCTGCGTCTCGCCCTTCCTGGCGTTCAACTGAGCCGCGACCTTCTCCCATCGACAACGGGTCACCCTCAGGGTGGCCCGTTTTTCTGACCCATTCAGCCCCCCTCGCCACGGGAAAAAGCCAAGGGGATCACAACTTCCACCCCGCCCCCAGCCGAGCCACCCGGCGAGGAGTAATATCCAGCCATCCCGCTACACGCCCCGTCGGGGCCCGAGGCTTCATATGAAATGGATATTCACGCCCGCCATCCGGCTCGGCAATCAGCTCTCCTTCAAGTACAAGTTTTTGCTCTGGTCCTGCCTGATGCTGTTGCCGCTCGCCTACAGCATGACCAACCTGCTGGGTCGGCTGCAGGACGACAACACCCAAGCCCGCAAGGAGCTGGCCGGCGTGGTCAAGCTGGCGCCGCTGCCCGCCATCGAGCAGGCCCTGCTGACCCATCGCAACCTGGTCACCCGGCACGGCTATGAGCAGAACCCGGTCGGCGAGGAGGAGGTCAAGGCCGCGGCCCGGGCCGTCGATGCGAGCCTGGCTGCCTTTGCCGCCACCAAACAGCAAAACCCCGTGTTCGATACCCTCGCCCAGGAGTGGTCAAGCCTGCAAAACGAGGCGCTGGGGCTCGAGGTGGATCAGAGCAACCTGCGCCACGACAAGCTGCTGACCGAGGTGCGCCACCTCTACAAGAGCATCACCGCCGCCAGCAGCCTGGTGCAGGATCCCGCGCTCGGCACCTACTACATGGTGGTGCTCGCCAGCGAGCGGCTGCCGCAGCTGCGCGATCTGCTGGCCCAGGTGCGGGATCGGGCCGCCACCATCGCCGACTTCGGCCTGTTTCAGGCCCAGGGCTACAGCGCCCTGCGCTTTCGCCTCGACCTCATCAACGCCACCCTGCAGGAGCTGGAGGCCGACCTGACCCTGCTCTATGAGATGGCGCCCGCCTATCGCAGCGAACTGGGCCAGCAGACCGACGCCCTGCTGCTGCAAGCCCATCAGGGGGTCGACACCCTGGAAAACAAGATGATGAAGGATCAGCAGGTGCAGCTCTCCAGCAAGGAGGTGCTGGCGCTGGGGGATGGGCTGGATACCGCCATCACGGCGCTGGCCGGTCAGGTGCGCCAGCGGCTGGAGGCGGACCTGCACCAGCGCATGACCGCCAACCAGCGCCACTTCTGGTGGGTGACCGGGCCGCTGACCGCCATCCTGCTGGTCTATCTCTACCTGATGATCGGCGCCTATCTCTCCCTGCGCGGCACCGTGGGCCGGGTGCGGGAGATCGCCGCCCGGGTCAACGCACAGGATCTCAGCCTGCAGATCGAGATCGTCGGCCAGGATGAGCTGGCGGCCATCAGCCGGGATTACAACGTGACCCTGCAAACCCTGCGCACCCTGATGCTGCGGGTGCGGGAGAACGGCGTCAGCGTGGTGGAGAGCGCTACCGAAATCGACGCGCGGACCTGCCGTTCCCAGGAGGTGATCGCCGATCAGCAAGGGGAGACCCATCAGGTGGCCACCGCCATCAAGGAGCTGGCTGCCACCTCCCACGACATGGCAGGCAACGCCCAGCAGGCAGCCCGCATGACCCAGGAGGCGCAAGCCGTGGTGGGTCAGGGCGAGGCGGTGGTCGAGCGTACCATCACCGCCATCGACCACATCAACCGCGAGGTGCTGCGCACCGCCGAGACCATCGGCCAGCTGGAGCAACAGTGCAGCCAGATTGGTGGCGTCATCGGGGTGATCCGCGGCATCGCCGAGCAGACCAACCTGCTGGCCCTCAACGCCGCCATCGAGGCGGCCCGTGCCGGTGAGCAGGGGCGCGGCTTCGCGGTGGTGGCCGACGAGGTGCGCTCGCTGGCCAACCGCACCCAGGGGGCCACGGTCGAGATCCAGCAGATGATCGAGCAGTTGCAAACCGGCGCCCGCGCCTCGGTCAGCGCCATGTCCGCCGCCAGCCGCGAGGCGCAGGAGGGGGTCGGCCTCGCCCAGGAGGCCCAGCAGGCCTTTGGCGCCATCACCGAGCGGGTGGGCAGTATGGTCGACACCAACTCGGTGATCGCCAGCGCCATCGAGCAGCAGGGGGCCGTGGTCAACGAAATAGAGCGCAACGTGGTGCGCATCTCCGATGGCAGCGACGAAGCGCTGCAGGTGGCCAACGCCGCCCGCGACGCCGCCCGCCAGATCCACCAGCTCACCGAGCAGCTGCGAGCCATGGTGCAAAGCTTCGTGCTCTGAGCCGGCGCCCATCACCCACGCCATCGCCAGCCCCTTGCCGGGCTGGCTTTTTTTGCCAATTCAGGCGGTCGGGCCACATTGTTTTTCTTGGCGAAAAAAGTATCGACTACCCATTGTGCAATGAGATGAAAGCGGGGTAATCTTCAGCCACAACAAGATTCGAACGTTACCTTTATTGCCTGCAACAGGCCCGGGGATCAGTTCGACGCCCAAGAAACAGTTCGGCGAGAGGAAGCTCGCATCACGACAAACTAGTTCAGGCGAGGTATCGCAAATGGCGAAGTACCAGTTTTTCTCTATCCCGGCCTCCAACCGGCAGCAGTACACCTTTATCGACATGGCCTCCCCCACCTTCCTGCCCGAGAAAGAGGCGCTGCTGGCGCAGGGGTTCGAGGTGGAAGAGGATTTCATCGACGCGGCCAACCCGCGCGAGGCAGTGGAGAAGTATCACTCCAACTTCCTCTACGTGGCCGATGAGATAGGCAAGTCGGACGCCGGTTACGCCGCGGCCATCGCCCTGCAGGAGCTCGGCAAGGGACTGCTGGGGCAGAAGCGGGGCAATTGAGCTGATAAATGAAGTGCGGCCATCGGCAAGCTGCCGATGGCCACAGCAATATGGTTCAACCGCAGGCGAGCTGGCGGAGCATCTCGATAAGCTCCTCTTCGCTGCTGGGCTCATAGGCCAGCTGCAGGCAGGGCGCTGCGCCCCCCATCAACATGTAGACGTGGGTGCTGCAGTGATCGTAGTGATACCACTTACCGTCGATACAGACGTCGGTATAGCATCTCGGGTCCCTTTCAAGTTCCATACGCACATCCTTTTGTTACATCCCTTCAACATCACTCTGACCGTAAGATAACCCGGCCGCTGCAAACTTGATGCAGATCAAGGGAAGCGACGGCCGACGCGGATATCTGCCGGATCTGCAGCCCATGGTGCCCAACACCGACATCCATCAGCCACACAAAGCGCAAGAGTCACCCAGCCGGCGCCCGCTGCGGCGGATCGTGCACAGCAAAAACGGCGCCCGCAGGCGCCGTTTTTTTATCTCCGCACCACGTGGTCTCGCGGGGCGGGTGAACAAGCCTCGGGCTTATTCGTCTTCCAGGTAGGCGTAGCCTTGCAGACCCAGCTCCAGCTCGTCGAGCAGGGCCTTGCGGGTCGCGTCGTCCAGCGCCGGGTGGGAGACGATGCGCTGGTAGTTCTCGCGGATGACGGACGGGTCGATGTTGACGTAACGCAGCAGCTGATCGACTGTGTCGCCGCGCACTACGTTGCGAATGTCCATCTTGCCTTCGTCATCGAGCCACACTTCCGCGCAGTGGGTGTCACCGAACAGGTTGTGCAGATCCCCCAGGATCTCCTGATAGGCACCGACCAGGAAGAAGCCGACGTGGCACTCTTCGTTCTCGCCATACACCGGCATCGGCAGGGTGCTCTCGACCCCCAGACCGTCGACGTAGTGCTCGACCTGACCGTCGGAGTCGCAGGTGATGTCCATCAGGATGCCGCGGCGGGTGAGCGGACGCTCGAGACCGGCCAGCGGCATCACCGGGAACACCTGACCGATACCCCAGGCATCCGGCAGGGACTGGAACAGGGAGAAGTTGGCAAAGCACTTGTCAGCCAGTTTCTCGGAGAGCTCGTCAGCCAGCGCACGGTGGTTGCGGTTGACCGGGTTGAGCAGCTCTTTGAGCGCCAGACAGGTGTTCTGGTGCAGCATCTCGGCCCAGGCGCGTTGCTCCAGGTTGAGCAGCCCCATGGTGTACTGGGTATTCACGTCACCGAGATCTGCCACCGAGTCGTGGAAGATCTCCAGCAGGGAGGGATCTTCGCTGCGCAGGTCCAGCCAGCCTTTCCACATGTTCTGCAGAATGGTGGGCGCATCGTCGTCCGGTGCGCTGATGTCGTTCATCTCCACCCCTTCGGCACCAATGATGTTGGTAACCAGCACGGCGTGGTGAGCGGTCAGGGCACGGCCGGACTCGCTGATGATGGTCGGGTGCGGCAGGTCGAACTCGCGGCACACATCGCCGATGCCCCACACCACGTTGTTGGCGTACTCGGAGAGGCTGTAGTTGGCGGAGCAGTGGCTCTGGGAACGGGTTCCCTCGTAGTCCACCCCCAGGCCGCCACCCACGTCAACCACTTCGATGTTGGCACCGAGGCGACGCAGTTCAGCGTAGAAACGGCCGCACTCGCGGATGCCGCCCTGGATGTCGCGGATGTTGGCGATCTGGGAACCCAGGTGGAAGTGCAGCAGTTGCAGGCAGTCCAGCTTGCCCAGCCCGCGCAGACGCTCGATCAGCGCCAGGATCTGGGAGGCGGACAGACCGAATTTGGACATGGAGCCGCCGCTCGATTCCCACATGCCGGAGCCGGTGGAAGCGAGCTTGGCACGCACCCCGATGTTGGGCTTGATGTTGAGACGAGCTGACTCGTCCAGCACCATTTCCAGCTCGGAGGGCTTTTCCACCACGATGTAGACCTTGTGGCCCATCAGGTTGCCCAAGAGGGCGTGGCGGATATATTCGCGGTCTTTGTAACCGTTGCAGACGATCACCGAGCCTTGCTCATGGTGATGGGACAGCACGGCCAGCAGTTCCGGTTTGGAACCAGCTTCCAGGCCAAGCCGGGGCTTGTCGCTGTAGGACTGGCTGATGGTCTCGATGACGCGACGCTGCTGGTTTACCTTGATCGGGTAAACGCACAGGTAGTCCCCTTCATAGCCTGACTTCTCGATGGCCTGACCGAAGGCGTTGAACAGCGCATCGACCCGACTCTTGAGGATGTCGGGGAAACGCAGCAGTACCGGAGTGGTCAGCCCGGATTGACGCAACTGTTCGATGGCGTCGGAGAGCACGATCTGTGCATCAGGGCGTGATTTGTCGGGAGCGACGGTCACATGACCGGCGTCATTGATGTTGAAAAAACCCGCACCCCAGTAGGGAACGTTGTAGACCTTCAAGGAGTCCTTGCTGGACCAGTTAGTCATGGGCTATGCCTCGCAAATGAGCGGCCGGTGGCCGCCTTCGTTACCCTCAATCACATCCAGACCATCGATGACAAGGTGCGGCGCGCCGAGGCGGCCTGCCGGCTCGGGAAGGGCGACTCCTGCAACCTGCGCGCACTACGCGGCGGGTTGACCCGGGCCCTTCCGTCACATCCCTTGCACATCGCGGCAAGCCTAGGCTGCCTGGTGGATCTTGGGGAAGTAACGAGTCTTGATGTGGGGCTGGTGGCTTTACATCAAGCTCAACGGTATGCGGTGCTGCGCTAACAGCGCCGCGGTACTTTGATGACGGACAGCATCAGCCACGCGGTCCGTTCATCATTCGGCAGCCATCACGACAGCAAGGGAAGGTTTCAAGGAAGAGAAGCGAAGGCGTCAGCACGCGTGCGTGTTGATAGACGACAACAACCACAGCCAGCTCAGCACCAGTGACCGCCCATGACAAGGGAAGATGATGAGCCGTTGGCTCACTCGGTCAACTGGACATTGAGTGTCCGTTGTTCTCCCTGATACCGGAGCCTAACCGGTATTAAAGAAACCATACCCTAGCAGTGTCTGTCGTTGCTGCGTGCCTCGCCCTATAGGCGTCTGATCTTCCGGGAGTCTGGCGGCCTCTGCCTGCTCAGGGTTACCCTTGGATCGGCGCGGAGTGTACACACTTACCGCCAGCGGTGACAATAAAAAATAGTGTTCAAAAACTGCTTTTAATAAGGCGATCAAATCTTGCCGCCAGCAGGCCTGGCAAGCGGGGGAAGAAGTCCGTCCACCCCCTCTTTTCCACCCTGAAAATAACGCCGGTTTGCGCCATCCGTTGTCGCCCCCGACACCATAAGTAATGAGCGCCTGCCTGGCCACATCACAAGCCGCTTAAAAATGTCAGCAATTGGATATTTTATGCTGCGCTTGATATCAACAACCACAGCCTGAACCACCTTACACGTTTACAGCCAGATCTTCGCCAAAAAATGCGGCAAAAACTGCGCTGACGCAAAAAGCCGCGCCGCCAGATTGGCCACAATGGCCCCTCCCCACCGGTACGAGGCTTGCCAATGGATACCTTGCTTGAGCGTTTTCTGCGTTACGTGACTTTTCATACCCGCTCCGATGCGACCAATCCCGCCTGTCCCAGCAGCGAGGGACAGCTCGTCTTCGCCCGCGCCCTGTGCGACGAGATGCAGCAGATGGGACTGAGCCGGGTCACCCTGGACCAATACGGCTACCTCACCGCCTGCCTGCCGGGCAACCAGCCGGACGCGCCGGCCATCGGCCTCATCGCCCACATGGATACCGCCGACTACGAGGCGGCGCACGTGGTGCCCCAGATCATCGAAAACTATCAGGGCGGCGACATCTGTCTGGGCAAGGGGGATGAGGTGCTGGCCATTCGCGACTACCGCTTCCTGAAAAACTACCTGGGGCAGGATCTCATCACCACCGACGGCAGCACCCTGTTGGGGGCCGACGACAAGGCGGGCATCGCCGAGATCCTCAGCGCCATCGACCACCTGCTGGCCCACCCCGAGATCCCCCGCGGCGATGTCTGGATCGGTTTTACCCCGGACGAGGAGATAGGCCGCGGCGCCGACCGCTTCCCGCTGGACCGCTTCCCGGCCAAGTGGGCCTATACGGTAGACGGTGGCGAGCTGGGCGAGCTCGAATACGAGAACTTCAACGCCGCCGGCGCCACCGTGCGCTTTATCGGCAACAACGTGCACCCCGGCACCGCCAAGGGCAGCATGATCAACAGTCAGACCCTGGCCGCCCGCTTCCACGCCGCCATGCCTGCCGAGCAGACCCCGGAGGCGACCGACGGCTATCAGGGCTTCTTCCACCTGGCCCAGATGAACGGCACAGTGGAAGAGACCAGCCTGCACTACATCATCCGCGACTTCGACGACGAGGGCTTCGCCGCCCGCAAGGCCCAGCTCAAGGAGCGGGTCGCCTCGCTGCAACTGGAGGCCCCCAGGGCGCGCATCGAGCTCACCCTGACCGACAGCTATCGCAACATGCGCAGCCAGATCGAGCCGCACATGCACATCGTCGAGCTGGCCAAGGCCGCCATGCTGGCCGCCGACGTCACCCCGAGGATCAAGCCCATTCGCGGCGGTACCGACGGGGCGCGGCTCTCCTTCATGGGCCTGCCCTGCCCCAACCTGTTTACCGGCGGCCACAACTTCCACGGCAAGCACGAGTTCATCCCGCTGCAATCCATGGAGAAAGCGGTCACCACCCTGGTGGCGCTGGTGCGCCTGACTTCGGCCTGGCGCGGCTAAACCGGCCATCGTCGCCGCCATGACCCAAGAGGGGAGCCGGTTAACCGGCTCCCCTCTTTGCCATCAAACTGTCATCCCGCTGCCATGGGGCGGGAACAGAAGGGCGTCACGCTAGGGCAATGACTCATCGGAGCCCAGCCCATGTTCAGTGTCGATGCCCTGCTACAACAACACCTGCCCCGCCTCTCGGCCCACGGTCTGCTGCGCCCCCTGCTCCGGCAGGGGCTGCGCTGGCTGCTGCACGAGCAGGCGTTTCAACGCTTTGCCACGAGTCATCCTCACCTGCGCGGACTCGACTTCGTCGAGCAGGCGCTGACCGAGCTCGACTTCGACTATCGGGTGAGCGAGGCCCAGCTCGAGCACATTCCGGCCAGCGGCCGGGTCATCATCGTCGCCAACCACCCCATCGGCTCCCTCGACGGGCTGGCCCTGCTGCGCCTGCTCGGCCGCATCCGGCCGGACGTCAAGATAGTGGCCAATCAGCTGCTGGCCCAGCTGACGCCGCTGCGCCCCCTGCTGCTGCCAGTGGACAACCTGGGCGGCAAGACCGACCGGCGCGCCATCCTGGCGATGGGGGAGCACCTGGCGAGCGAAGGGGCCTTGGTGATCTTTCCCGCCGGCGAGGTGTCGCGCCTCGGCCCCAAGGGGGTCAAGGACGGCCCCTGGCAGGCGGGCTTCATCAAGCTGGCTCAGCGCACCCGTACCCCACTGGTGCCCATCCACCTGGACGGGCGCAATAGTCTCTCCTTCTATCTCGCCGCCTGGCTCCACAACGACTGGGCGGGGCTGTTGCTGGTCAAGCAGCTGTTTCGCCAGCAAGGGAAACGCATCGGCATCACCATCGGTGCCCGCATCCCGGTGAGCGGAGTGCAGGAGCTGCCCGCCAAGAGCGCGGCCCGGCTGGTGCGCAGCCACCTCTACCGAGTCGGGCGCGGCAAGCGGGGTTTGCTGGCCACCGAGGCCCCCATCGCCCTGCCGGAAGAGCGCCGTCAGCTCAAACAGGCCATCGACGCCTACGAAGCGCTCGGCCACACCCCGGACGGTCAGGGGATCTACCTCTACCGACGCCACGAGCTGAGCCATTCGGTGATCCTGCGCGAACTGGGGCGCCTGCGGGAAATCGCCTTTCGGGCGGTGGGGGAAGGCTCCGGCAGGCGGCGGGATCTCGACGCCTTCGACGATGACTACCACCACCTCATTCTCTGGGATCCGGCCCGGCTCGAGATCATCGGCGCCTACCGTTTCGCACCGGTGGCCGAACTGCTGGCCAGCAAGGGGCTCGATGGCCTCTACAGCCACACTCTGTTCGGCTTTGAAGAGAAATTGCTGCCCAGGCTGGAGCTTGCCATCGAGCTTGGCCGCAGCTTCATCCAGCCCGCCTACTGGGGCAAGAGGGGGCTCGATTACCTCTGGTTCGGCATCGGCGCCTATCTGGCGCGTTATCCTCGCTATCGCTACCTGTTTGGCCCGGTGTCGCTCTCCGGCAGCCTGCCGGCGGCGGCCAAGGATCTGCTGGTGAGCTTCTATCGCCAGCACTTTGCCCCCGAGCTCGCACTCGCCCCCTCGCGCCGCCCCTACCCCGCCACGCCGCCACTGTTTGCCGGGCTGGATTACGGCGCAGATCTGCGGGAGCTCAAGGCCCGCCTCGACAACCTGGGTTGCACCATCCCCACCCTCTACAAGCAGTACTCCGAGCTGTGCGAGCCAGGTGGCGTGCAGTTCATGGATTTTGGCATCGACCCCGACTTCAACCACTGCATCGACGGCCTGGTGTGGGTGGATGTGAGCCGCCTCAAGCCCCACAAGCGGGCCCGCTATATCGGCCTCCCCGCCGAAGATGAGCCGAGCACAGCTGCCGACCGTTGAGCGGGCGCCACAACGAGAGAGGGAGGCCAGTGCCTCCCTCTCTTTGTCATTGATGATACGGCCTACTCGGCGGCCGGCTTGCGATCAGCGTGACCCAGGTCACGCTCGGGGGCGATGACATCGCGTACCCGCTGCTTGATCTCCTTGGCCTCGGGGAAGCCATCGTCGGCCACCCGATCCCACACCAGCACCCCGTCCACCAGGATGCGAAACTCCCCCTTGCTGGCCGGTACCAGCGCCACCTCCCCCAGATCGCTGTCGAAGGTGGAGAGCAGCTCCTGGGCCAGCCAGGCGGCGCGCAGCATCCAGCGGCAGAGGGTGCAGTAGCGGATCTCGATGCGGGGTTTGGGGGTGGGCAGCGTCGTGTCGCTCATGTGGTCACTCCATCAATGGCGGCTAAGAAAAAGGCACTCACTGGGCAACCCCGTGGAAGTCGGCCAGCCAGTGGCGGGCAATGGTGCGCATGGTCGACTGCGGCAGGTCGAACAGGCCGGGAGCCAGCGGCTGCAGCGCCAGCTGACGCACCCCTTCGATGATCTCCGCCAGCACCAGATAGACATATTCACCGATGACGGCGCCGTGGACGAAGTTGACCGCCTCACCCCGGTTGAGCAGGAAGATGGTGCTGCCGTCGGGGCGGGTCAGCGCCAGCACGTGGGGGCACACCTCCTCGCTCGGCCAGGGCAGCTGGGCGAGGCAGAACGCAAACTCGTCGTCCGCCGAGGTGACCGAGGCAACCATGGTGCCGGGGCGCAGCTGCTGCAGATCTGCCAAGTCCAGTGCGCCGTTGCCGGTGGAGCAGATCACCAGTTCGGCCCGACCGAGGGCCTCGGCCTTGCCCACCAGCTTGAAGCCGTGGGAGAGTGCCTCCACCTGGCGCAGCACGTCGGTCTCCACCAGCTCCAGGTGCAGATTGCGGCATCTGAGCTCGCGGGCGATGCTGCGGCCCACCTTGCCGTAGCCGAACAGGGCGGCCTGGCAGACATTGAAAGTACGGTTGAGGGTGCGGGCCAGGGATTCGGCGGAGTAGACCACGCTCAGGCCAATCTGGATATCCTCGGCCTGCTTGAGCGGGCTGCGCGCCACCGAAATGACCGGGGTGGCCAGCACCTCCTGCTCGTAGCGCTGATGGCCGTTTTCGGTCATCTCCACCACCCCGAGAAAACGGGGGCCAAAGTACTCGCTGAGGGTGACCTGGGTCCTGGCGAAATAGCCCCCGATATCGAGGATGATCAGCCGCTCATGGGGTGCCACCAGCGGGGCTATGTGCTCGATCACTCCCTGCGGGGTGTTGGTCCACTGGCGATTGAGGGGCAGTACCGGATAGTGTTGCTGGGCCCAGGTCAGGGTCGGTCCATGCACTGACTTGGGTTTGGGCAGGATGGCGCCGATCCGCCCGATCTGATCGAGGGCCTGGATAAACTGGGGGCGATCGGGAAGCAGATGGGTAACCAGCAGAATGCAGAGCCCGTCGAGACGTCCCTGCTCGGTGAAATGGCGAAAAAACAGATGCTCAGATCCTTGACTGCGCAACTGTGGCCTCCTTAGCGCGCCGCAAACAAGCAGGCAAACAGAACCCGGTCAGACCGGGTTCTGTGTGTATCCAGATAATTGAAAAACCTTTTTATCTGAAACCACTATGGGGCTCAATCTTTATCTGTGCAGACTATGACACAGCCGTCAACTTTCGGGTTAATTGACTGTTTTTTATGCTAAAAATCAGTACAACGAGGCTTCCGGCCACACCTTCCAGAGGCTGAGTCCGGCCCCCACACCCGCCAGCAGGATCAGCAGGGCCCAGCGCTGGATCCAGGGCTTGCTGCGCAAGGTCCACTCCAGCAGCGGCAGCAGCCAGACCGGCAGCAGCACCAGCAGCGGTACTTCCACGTATTGCCAGGCGAGCATCTGGACAAAGGCCAGCGCCAATCCGAGCGCCGCGGGCGCCACCTGGCTACCGGCAAAGGCCCCGAGCAGGGCACGGAAACCGGCGAAGGCCGCCAGCGCGCCGGCCAGCTGGGCAATCAGCAGGCTGCCGTCTATACCGATCACCAGCGCCAGCCAGATGAAGCCGAGGGCAAAGCCGAGCCCCTCGCGGCTGTCTTCGCGCAGCCTGGTCCATCCCAGCCAGGCGATGGCAGGCAGCAACGCCAGCCAGATGGCAGGCTCGCTCGCCAGCACCGAGGCCAGCCCCTGCCACCACACCAGCGCCCCCAGAGCGGCAAACAGCGCAAGCCCGGCCCGCTGGTCAGCCAGTTGCGCCGCCAGGGCGGGCACCAGCAGAGTCAGCGGCAGCCACTGCCACGCCTTGACCGGCAGCCCGTAGGCACCGCCCAGCAGGCAGCCCACCAACCAGAGCGCCAGGGCGCCCCACAGATACCCCAGCCGCGGCCAGCGCCACGACAACAAAGCGGCTCCCAAAGGAGCCGCCAGGGTTTGCAGCAGGAGTGCCGCGCCCATTACTTGCGCACGCCTTCGACGAACAGATTGATGCTCATCTCGTCGGGGATGTTCGGCACCATGTAGTTCACGCCAAAATCGCTGCGCTTGATGGTAGTGGTGGCGTTGAAGCCGCTGCGGTAGCCACCCCAGGGATCCTTGCCTTCACCGATATGGACCAGATCGAAGGCCACTTCCTTGGAGACACCGTGCAGGGTCAGGGTGCCTTTCAGTACGCCCTTATCCTTGGTGCCCTCATAGCCGGAGCTGACGAAGGTCATCTTGGGGAACTGCTTCACGTCGAGGAAATCGGGGCTGCGCAGGTGTTTGTCGCGCGGCTCGTGGTTGGAGTCCACGCTGGCGGCATCGATCTCGAAGCTCGCCTTGGCCGCCGCCGGGTTGGCGTCGTCCATGCTGAAGGTGCCGCTGAAGGTATTGAAACGGCCCACCAGTTCGGAGAAGCCGAGGTGACCCACCTTGAACTGCACCGTGGTGTGCGCCGCATCGACGTCGTAATCGGCTGCCATCAGGGGAGCCGCCATAAACAGGCAGGAGGCCAGCAGGGCCTTGGTCATTTTCATCCGTTCGTTCCTTCATATTGGGGGTTCACAACAACAGCCAAGATGCTAACCTCCATATCGGAATAGATAATCAGCGATTTATTAAAATAATTATCAACTGAGAGTGAAAGATGGACCAGATAGCCGCCATGCGCACCTTCATCAAGGTGGTGGAGTGTCAAAGTTTTACCAAGGCCGCCAACCAGCTCGGCATCTCGGTCGCCATGACCTCCAAGCTGATGCAGCAGCTGGAGGAGTCGCTCTCCACCCGGCTGCTGTCGCGCACTACCCGTCAGGTCAACCCCACCGAGGCTGGCCAGTTCTACTACCAGCGCTCCCAGGCGCTGCTGGCGGAACTCGAAGAGACCCACAGCCAGCTGACCCGCAACAACCAGCAGCCCCAGGGCACCCTCAAGCTGTCGGTGCCGATGGATTTTGGCTACCTGCACCTCTCACCCGCCCTGCCGCTGTTTCGTGAACGCTACCCGGATCTGAAGCTGGAGATAGAGTACAGCGACCGACGGGTGGCGCTGGT
Organism: Aeromonas sp. CD; assembly: GCF_033349375.1. Classification (NCBI taxonomy): domain Bacteria; kingdom Pseudomonadati; phylum Pseudomonadota; class Gammaproteobacteria; order Aeromonadales; family Aeromonadaceae; genus Aeromonas; species Aeromonas sp. CD. Next base: position 1,699,052 of record NZ_CP137631.1, on the reverse strand, counting down.
GGAAGAGGGGTTCGATCTGGCGCTGCGCATCGGCAACCTGCCGGACTCCTCCCTGGTGGCCAAGCCGCTGGCCATGATGCGGCTGGAGGTATGTGCCAGCCCGGCCTATCTGGCACGCCGAGGCACGCCGAGCACCCCGGAGGATCTCAAGCAGCACGACTGCCTGCTCTACACCCTGACCCAGCCGGACTGGGTGTTCAAACGGGATGGCGAGCAGCTGAGCGTGCGTCCGCAGGGGCCGCTGCGGGCCAACAACGGGGTGGCCCTGACCCGAGCGGCCTGCGACCATCAGGGCATCATACTGCAGCCCACCTTCATCGTCGGCGATGCGCTGCGCTCCGGCGCCCTGGTGTCACTGCTGCCGGAGTGGGAGAAGGGGCAGGTGGGGCTCTATGCCCTCTATCCGCACCGCCGTTTCGTCTCGGCCAAGGTGCGCTGTTTCATCGAGTTCGTGCAGGAGCGCTATCTCGCCCCCCACTACTGGGATCGCAAGGCTTAAGTCTTGCCGCGGTGACGGGATGGCTATGAAGCGGCGCTATCGGCAGGCAGCGGCAGCTCGGCCACCAGCAGCAAGTCGCGCAGGCTCAGCTGCCAGCGCGGCAAGCGCTGGCGCAGGGTCGCCAGCTGCGCCTCGTCAAAGGCATAGGGCAGGGTGATGTGCAGGCAGTGGCAGTCGAGCATGCCGGCCAGCTGCAGGGTCAGGATGAGATTGGCTTCGTCGGTCTTGTGCTTGTTGATGCGCTTGCCCAGTTCGTGGCGAAAGTGGGTCTCGGGATCCTGGGTCATCGCCTGCCAGCCATAACCAAACAGCGGAATGAAGGCGCTGACGACCCCCAGCGCGGTCAAGGGTTGTTTGGGCGGGTGATAGAGGGCGTTGAGATCCAGCTCGATGGGCGTTAGATGCAGCTCACGATTGCCGGACAAAATATTATTACTCATTGGATAACCCTGTTGATTCCACTAGACTGCGCCGCATATTTGACCTGACATGCCAACGAGGTGCTGATGCTAAGCGATATCGAGATCTCCCGCCAGTCCCCCCGTCTCCCCATTCACGTGCTGGCCGAACGCCTCGCCATCCCTTCGCACCAGCTCCATCCTTACGGTCACTACAAGGGCAAACTCAGCCTCGGGCTGCTCAAGTCTCTCCCCAAACCGGCGGGCAAGCTGGTGCTGGTGAGCGCCATCACCCCCACCCCGCTTGGCGAGGGCAAGACGGTGACCACCCTCGGCCTCTCCATGGGGCTCAACCATATCGGTCAGCCCAGCATCGCCACCATCCGCCAGCCGAGCCTGGGCCCGGTGTTCGGGGTCAAGGGGGGCGCCGCCGGTGGCGGTCACGCCCAGGTGGTGCCGATGGAGGAGATGAACCTGCACCTCACCGGCGATTTTCACGCCCTCACCGCCGCCCACAACCTGGCGGCGGCGGCCCTCGATGCCCGTCTGTTCCATGAGCGCAAGCTCGGCGACCAGTTCAGCGCCAGAACCGGTTTGCAGCGGCTCAATATCGATGCAGACAACATCCTCTGGCCACGCACCCTCGACATGAACGACCGCGCCCTGCGCCACCTCACCGTCGGCCAGGGCAGCGCTGCCGATGGCATCGAGCGCCAGGATCGCTTCGTCATCACCGCCGCCTCCGAGCTGATGGCCATTCTGGCGCTGGCGAGCGATCTGAAAGACCTGCGCCAGCGCATCGGCCGCATCCAGCTGGCCCGCGACCTGCGCGGCAAGCCCATCACCGCCGAGCAGCTGGAAGTGGCGGGGGCCATGACGGTGCTGCTCAAAGAGGCCCTGCAGCCAACCCTGATGCAGACCACCGAGCAGACCCCGGTGCTGGTGCACGCCGGCCCCTTTGCCAACATCGCCCACGGTAACTCCTCGGTGATCGCCGATCGCATGGCCCTCGGCCTCACCGATTACGTGGTGACCGAGGCGGGCTTTGGCTCCGACATGGGGCTGGAGAAGTTCTTCAACATCAAGCACCGCCAGTCCGGCATCACGCCGGCCTGCGTGGTGCTGGTAGCGACGGTGCGCGGCCTCAAGGCCAACAGCGGCCTGCTCGACATTCGACCGGGCCAGCCGCTGCCGGAAAGCCTGCTGCGCGAGGATCTGCCGACCCTCGAGCAGGGCTGCGCCAACCTCGGCTGGCACATCGCCAATGCCCGCCGCTACGGGGTGCCGGTGGTGGTCGCCATCAACCGCTTCCCCACCGACAGCGAGGCCGAACTGGCCTTGCTGGCCCGCGCGGCGCTACAGGCCGGCGCTTGTGGCAGCGCCATCTCCAGCGCCTTTACCCAGGGTGGGTCCGGTGCCAGCGAGCTGGCCCAGGTCGTGGTGGCCGCCTGTGAGCAACCGGGCAAGGTCAAACTGCTCTACCCCGACGAGATGAGCCTCGACGCCAAGCTGGCAACCCTGGTGGAGTGCGGTTATGGCGGGCGCGGCGTGCAGCTCTCTGAGCGCGCGCGCCGCCAGTTGGCGCAACTCTCTGCCGAGGGGTGGGGTCACTTGCCGGTCTGTGTGGCCAAGACGCCGCTCTCCATCAGCCATGACCCCGCCCTCAAGGGGGTGCCGACGGACTTCGAGGTGCCCATCGAGGAGGTGAAGCTCTGCGCCGGTGCCGGTTTCGTCTATGCCCTGGCGGGCCCCATCATGACCATGCCGGGGCTTGGCAGTCTGCCGGCCTACCGTCATATCGATATCGATGAAGATGGCGATATCGTCGGCCTAAGCTGATGGTTGATGGTTGATGGTTGATGGTTGATGGTTGATGGTGAGTGCCAGTTGCAGGCCAAACCACCGCCTCGACAGCCTGCCACCGGTTACCGTCATATCGATATCGACGATAACGGCAATATCGTCGGCCTGAGCTAAATGGTCGGATAAAGGGTCTGGCGCCGACCGATGACGCTGCGCTCATCAACCCTGCGATCAACAAACCTGTCAGAAACAACAAGGCCCCGCCGATTGGCGGGGCCTTCTGTTATTTGCCTAGTGGCAGCAAGATTTAGAGGGTGAAACGCTGGGTCATATGGTGCAGCGTATTGGCCAGCTTGCTCAGCTCCACGCAGGCCTGGGCGGTCTGCTGAGCCCCCAGGGCGTTCTCGTCGGCCGCATTGTGGATGTTGACGATGCTGCGGTTGAGCTCCTCGGTCACCGCGTTTTGCTCCTCGGTGGCGGTGGCGATCAGGGTGTTCATGTCGGTGATCTGGGTGACGGCACCGTTGATGGTGTCGATGCTGCTGCCCGCTTCCCGGGCCAGCCCCACGCTCTCCTGCATCTGCTGGCGACTCAGCTGCATGGCGCTGCCCGCCTCGGCGGTACGCTCCTGCAACACCTCGATCATCTTGCTGATCTCGGCGGTGGAGTTCTGGGTACGCTGGGCCAGAGAGCGCACCTCGTCGGCAACGACCGCAAAGCCGCGACCCTGCTCGCCGGCACGGGCCGCCTCGATGGCCGCGTTGAGCGCCAGCAGGTTGGTCTGCTCGGCGATACCGCGAATGACGTCCAGCACCATGCTGATGTTGTTGCTGTCCTGCTCCAGTTGCTGCACCACGGCGCCCGCCTGCTCAATCTTGACCGACACCTCCTCGATGCTGCTGATGGCGCTGCGCACCACCTGGTTGCCCTGGGTCGAGGTGCGGGAAGCATCCTTGGCGGCACTCATGGCGTCCGTGGTGTTGCGGGCCACCTCGTTGACGGTGGACTGCATCTCGTTCATGGCAGTGGCGACCTGAGAAACCTCGCTCTGCTGGCGAGCCATGCCGGTGGCGGATTGCTCGGAGATGGCGCTCACCTCCTCCACCGCGCTGCTGAGCTGGCTCACCGAGCCGGCGATCTCGCTCACCAGATCCGCAAGCGAACCCTGCATGCGATCGATGGCGGCGCCGAGCTGACCCAGCTCGTCGCGCTTGAAGCGACTGCCGCGGATCCACTCCTGCAGTTCGCCCTTGCCCAGATCACCGCTCGCGATGCGCTGCGCCTGACGGGCCAGCATCACCAAGGGATCGCGGATCTGGCGGGTCAGCACGGTGGAGAGCACGGCCGCCAGCCCCAGACCCAGCAGCAGGGCGATGATGATGCTCAGCTTGGCGCTGTCGAACGCCTCCACCACCTGGGCACGGGAGTTGACGGAGTAGCCGTGGTTGATGCGGATCAGATCCGCCACCGACTTGGCCAGATTGGTATAGAGGGTGATCCCCTCGCTCATGAACAGCTGCTGGGCCTCGGCCAGCTGGCCGCCATCCTGCATCAGCCGCACCCGCTGGTGCAGGGCGACGTACTTGTCCCAGTCCTGCTTGACGATATCGAAGGTGCGACGCTCCTCCACATCCTCTGCCCAGATGGTGGCGTCGTGGGCTTTTACCTGGCGGGCAACCTCTTGCAGGCTCTGCTCGCTGAGATCCCGATAGTGGGCTCTCTGCTGCGGATCGGCCGCCACCAGAAACACATCCAGTTCATAGCGGCGCAGGGTGTTAATGGTCTCACCCAGGGTGCTGGTGCGCACCACAGCGGGCAGTATGCTGTCGGTAAAGCCGATGGCCGCCCGGTTCATGTTGCCGAACTGCAGCAACGAGAAGCCGCCGATGAAGGCCATCATCAGGCCGAGCACGGCAAAGCCGGCGGTGAGTTTCTTGCCAATGGTCATGGTACTGGTATTCATGGCATGTCCTGGATATGAGTGAACAGATAACGCTCGTCTAGACCGTAGCGATACGATCCGCGGTCACCGCCTCCATGGCGGCTCATCCAGCCTTGATGAATCTATGTCCTTGCATGAACGAGGCGAACAGTGTTGCCAAAGTGCCGATCAGCCCAAGCGCCGAGCCCAAGCCACGATGGCACATGGCAGGGAAACGGCAGCAAGAACCCGGTCGAGAGAGCAGCCGGAACAGGCACCTTGCCGGCTTGGGTGCGTTCCCCAGGAACGCACCCAAGCCATGAAAAGGTATATCGACCGGGTCTGCCAATCCCTTGAGGAAAATCGTCGGGTGACCGGCGAGCAGCCAGGGGAAGGAAAAAGGAGGGGAAAGCGAGGAGACATGCCGCAGCGGCGGCACGTCTCCGGGCAGATCAGCGCTTCAGGCCGGCCAGAAATTCGGCACGGGTATCGGGCTGGGTCTTGAACACCCCACCGAGGGAGGTGGTGGTGGTGTAGGAGGTGGAGTCCATCACGCCGCGGGCCTTCACGCAGAAGTGGGTCGCCTTGATGCTGATGGCCACATCCTTGGTGCCGAGCAGGGTCTGCAGCGCCAGCAGGATCTGCTGGGTCAGTCGCTCCTGCACCTGGGGACGGCGGGCAAAGAACTGCACGATGCGGTTGATTTTCGACAGCCCGATCACCTTGCCACGGGGGATGTAGGCCACGTGGGCCAGCCCGTCGATGGTGACGAAGTGGTGCTCGCAGGTGCTGGTGAGGCTGATGTCCCGCACCATGATCATCTCGTCCACCTTCATCTTGTTCTCGATCACCGTCACCTTGGGGAAGGTGGCGTAATCGAGGCCGGAGAAGATCTCATTGACGTACATCTTGGCGATGCGGTGCGGCGTCTCCGCCAGACTGTCATCGGCCAGATCCAGCCCCAGCGTCTCCATGATGGCGCGCATGTGGCCTTCGATCTTCTCCCGCTTCTGCTGACCGTCCAGTGCATTGGCCACCAGAGGTGTTTCGAGGCCCTCGGCCTCGAGGGCGGCCCTGACCAACAGGGCTTCCCGACTTAAGCTCGTCATCTTGTTCCTCTCCCACGCTCAGGGACTGTGATGGCCGCCTTGTCTATGACGGCATTCTGTTTTGGCGCAATAGTAAACGGCGATTATTGTCATAATTCAAGCTAACTCAAGCCCGTTCCCTGACTTTATGCCAATCCGGCGAATTTTACCCCACCAGACCTGCCCATTCGGGGGGCGCCCCCCGCGGGGTAACCGTCTATCTGCCCGGCTGGCATGTTTTATCCCGGCCCAACCTGCCCATCCAGCTGGATTTTTGGGATAATCCGCCCTCTACTCCCCCTCCATCACACAATGAGGTCATGACATGGGATTTGATACCAGCGGACTACTCCCCCTGAGCGACGCCCTGCAGGGCATGCTGGCACAGCTTGACGGCTGCTGCGACAGCGAACAGCTGCCCCTGCCAGAGGCCCTTGGCCGGGTACTCGCCATGGATATCGCCTCCCCTCTCTCCGTGCCTCCGTTCGACAACTCCGCCATGGATGGTTATGCGGTGCGGCTGGCGGATCTCGCCGGCGGCACCCCCCTCATCATGGCGGGCAAGGCTTTTGCCGGTCAGCCCTATCAGGGCGAGTGGCCCGCCGGCCACTGCGTGCGCATCATGACCGGCGCCCCGGTGCCGGCCGGGACGGATGCGGTGGTGATGCAGGAAGAAACGCAGGCCGACGGCGACAGGATCACCTTTTTGACCACGCCGGTGCCCGGCCAGAACATTCGCCGCCGCGGCGAAGACATCCGCGAGGGCGCCAGCGTGCTCGCTGCCGGTACTCGCCTCACCGCCCGGGAGATGCCGCTGCTGGCCTCCCTCGGCATTGCCACCGTGCCGGTACGTCGGCCGCTCAAAGTGGCCATCTTCAGTACCGGTGACGAGCTCAAGCCGGTCGGCACTCCTCTCGCCCATGGCGACATCTACGATTCCAACCGCTACGGCGTGCGGGCCATGCTGGATCGCATGGGCTGCGATTGCCTCGACCTTGGCATCATCCCGGACGATCCGGCCCAGCTGCGCGCCGCCTTCCAAAAGGCCGACCGCGAGGCCGACGCCCTCATCACCACCGGCGGCGTCTCGGTGGGGGAAGCGGACTTCACCAAACAGCTGCTGGAGGAGCTCGGCGAAATCGGCTTCTGGAAGCTGGCCATCAAGCCGGGCAAGCCGTTTGCCTTCGGTCGCCTGCCTCACGCCTGGTTCTTCGGTCTGCCGGGCAACCCGGTCTCCGCCATGGTCACCTTCGATCAGCTGGTGCAACCGGCGCTGGCCAAGCTGGCCGGCCAACGTTTCGAGCGCCCGCTTCAACTGCAAGCCATTGCCGCAGAGCCGCTCAAGAAGGCGCCGGGCCGACTCGACTTCCAGCGCGGCATCCTGACTCAGGGGCCAAACGGCCTGGAGGTACGCAGCACCGGCTCGCAGGACTCCGCCGTGTTCAGCTCCCTGTCGCGCGCCAACTGCTACATCGTTCTTGAGCGCGAGCGTGGCCGCGTCGCGGCAGGCGAGACGGTCACCGTCGAACCATTCGGGGGATTGCTGCTGTGAGCGAGATCCTGAGCGACGCCGAGCTCTTGCGCTACAACCGCCAGATCATCCTCAAATCCTTCGACTTCGAGGGGCAGGAGGCGCTCAAGCAGGCCAGGGTGCTGGTGATCGGCGCCGGCGGCCTCGGCTGCGCCGCCAGCCAGTATCTGGCGGTGGCCGGGGTTGGCCAGCTTACCCTGGTCGATTTCGATCGGGTGGAGCTCTCCAACCTGCAGCGCCAGGTGCTGCACACCGATGAGCGCATCGGCCACTACAAGGTGGACTCCGCCGCCCAGTCGCTGCGCGCCCTCACCCCCTGGCTCAACGTGGAGACCCACGCCGCCGTGGCCGACGAGGCGCTGCTCGATGCCCTGCTGCCCCGCCACCAGCTGGTATTGGATTGCACCGACAACCTGGCCATTCGCAACCTGCTCAACCAAAAGGCCCGCCAGCACGGCGTGCCGCTGGTCAGCGGCGCCGCCATCCGGCTGGAGGGACAAGTCTGCAGCTTCACCTGGCAGGAAGGGGAACCCTGCTACGCTTGCCTCAGCGCCCTGTTCGGCGAGCAGGCCCTCACTTGCGTCGAGGCGGGGGTGCTGGCACCTGTGGTGGGTCTGGTGGGCAGCCTGCAGGCGCTCGAAGCAATCAAGCTGCTGGCCGGCATGGGCAAAAGCTACAGCGGCCGCCTGCTGATGATCGACGGCCTTGGCGGCACCTTTCGCGAAATGAAGCTGCCCAAACGCCCCAACTGCCCGGTCTGCTCGCACGGGTGACCCCCCAGCAAGCCTTTTCGCCAACAAAAAAAGCCGACCCAATGGGGTCGGCTTTTTGCAGCATGCGTACGGCGGGGATTAACCAGCGCAGTAAACACGCGCCTCGCGCGGGGTGTAAACACCGAAGGTCACTGCGCCCAGCAGGCCATTGAGGAAGGTATGCTGCGCTTCAACACGCACTACCTTGTCGGCACCGTTGCAAACGGCGGCGGCATCGATGGTTTTGCTCTGACCCAGGCCGGAGATGAAGAAGTGGTGGGTCACTTCTTTGGTGGGTTTCACTGCATTACCGGAATGCACGGTAAAACCTTGCTGAGCACAGCCTGCCATCATCATTGCAACGGCTGCAGTCAATACCATTTTTTTCATTTTATTATCCCTGACAACATTATTTTTTCCCGGCTATGCCGGTGCCACGCAAAGAAACATTCCTGTTAATTATCAAATAGATAAATAAAGGAGTATTCCTAGGTGCGCGCACACTATCAAAATCCAGAAAGGGCAACAAGGCTTTATTTGAGACTTTATAATATCTGTCCAAAAATCACAGTCTGCAATAAACCCGGGCCGTCCTCGGGGTATATATTCCCAACGTCAAGACGGTCATCAAGGTATCCTGCGGGCTCTGTTGCATTTCTACTCGTACAACTTTCTGCGGATCATCATGGCAGGCCAGAGCTGCATCAACCATCTCACTCTGGCCAATCCCCGCCAGTACGAAATCATGGCTCACTTCTCGGGTTGGCTGACCCGGGTTACCCTCGTGCACGAAAAAGGTTTGCTGGGCACACCCCGACAACAGCAAGGCGCCGCACGCCATCCATACTATTTTTTTCATCTCTCTTACTCTGGCGATGGTCAGTAGGAAGCCTTAGAAGATCCCTTTGGCCTTGACCTTTTTCATGTTGGCCACCTGGTTGGAGAGATCTTCCACCAGCGGCTCGGTGTCCCCCGCGGCCGTCATTTGGCGACCAGGGGCACTGGCCAGACGCTGGATCAGCCGATGCTGCTCACGAATAAGCCGCGACTGCTCTTCCAGTTGACGAGAAAGCTGTTGAATGCTGCTCTGCAGCGGCGCCAGGTCCTGCTCGCCGGCAGCAGATGGCAGCTTGCCCGCGATCGCCTCGGCCAGCTGTTCATGGTCAAGAGGAGCCGGCATTCCCTGCCGCAACTCATCCCACAGCTCGGTTGGTTGCTGCTCCCCAAGTCGGCTGACGATCTCTTCCACCAGACTGTCCGAAGAGGGCACGGCGGCTTGCTGACCCAGACGCTGAACGATTTCATCCACCAGTCCGCCGGTATCACCCTGACCAAGCCGGGGGGACAATCTGGCCACTATCTGCTCGATCATGAGATCGGCAGCAGGCTGCGCCGACGCACTCCCCTCTCCCAGGTTGAAGCCACAACTGGCGAAGGCATGACGCAAGGTGGTCATGCTTACCTGCTCGGGACCCAGCGCATTGGCAATGGCCTTGCAGAGGTTGGGCGCCAGCACATACATGAACATGCCGGAGAGATAGATATCCTTGTGGAAACGACTCTTGGAGAAGTCGAACTCCTCACTGCCATCCTGGATCTTGCGGGCCCGTTGGTACCAGTTCTGCAATACCCCGACCGCGTAACGATCAGACTCCAGCGCACCCGGATCCATATAGATGGAGAAGGTCATGCGCTTGAGTTGACTACTCATCACCGACCTCGGCCATCACGGCTGCTTCGCGGTACACTTCCTCTTCTTCGGTGGTGTAGAGGCAGATCTCGCGAGCCAGGGCTGACTGGGCATCGTCCAGCAGTTCGACCCTGTCACCCAGAGTCGGGTAGGCGTTCTTGATTGCTTCGTGGATAAGCGACGCCCCGCCCCCAACCAAGTAAACACGGTTCGGGTTCTTGGCAAACTTCTTGGCTTCATGCGCTACCTGGGAGCCCAGTTCATCAATCTTGTTCTGCATCTTCTCGAGGATCTTGGGGATCTGGCTCTCGTCGTTCACCACATCGCGCACGAAGCTCATGTCGTGGCGGCGCTTGATGAACTCGTTGGCCACCAGATAACTGGAATCGCTGTCCGCCGCCGCCAGTGCCTTGCGCACGGCATCGGTCACCATGGACACACCAATCTCGTTGTTGCCATAGACATCGGAGACATCGTCAAACTCGCCGACGATGATCCCCATATCGAGGGTGGTACCGCCACAATCGATCACTAGCGTCTTGGTGAACTCGTTGCAGCCCGAACCGATCAGACGGGAGAGCGCCGCAGGCAGGCTCTCCGGCATCACTTCCACACTGACGATGTTGAACAGCTCACCCTTGTTGAGGGAGATGGCCCGCATCAGGTTGCGACGCTTCTTCTCGATCTTCTCTTCGTTGCGCTGACAATCGTCCGGGTTGTAGAACTCGGTGATGGGCAGGGTCACGGTGATGGCCACATCACAGGGGGTCACGCCGGTCTGCAGCAGGGCGTGATGCACGGAGAGCAGGTTCAGATCGTCGTACTGATACTCCACGTGGGTGGTCGCCAGCGACTTGTCGGAAGTGGCGTCATAGGTGTACTTGGTGTTGCCTATCTCGTAGTTGTAGATCTTCTTGTCCTTGCGCAAGGCGGCGCTCTTCCAGTCCTTGCGAAAGGAGTTGGGAGAGATGATGGTCTTGAGCACCTTGTTCTCAATCCAGCTCACCTTGACGTTGGTTGAACCATCATCGATGGCCATTTTCATTACTTCAGACATGAGGAAATACCTGTTGATAGAGCAAAATGGGTCCGATTGCCTTGCCTTTTTGCGTGGCAAGGCGATCGGACCAATACATACACGGGATAAAAGGGCGACCAGTTTAATGAGTTTCTAAAATCCGGTGAAGCAAATGATTAAAGCCGGAGGGATCTTCCGCCGGCCAGGCGTGGTGGCCGTTGGGGGTGTGGATGGTGGCGTTGGGCAGGGAGGCGAACTGCTCCACCCGCTTGGCCAGCGGCAGATAGTCGTGACTGGTGGAGATGATGGCCACCGGCTGCCAGATGTTGCCGAGCCGGGCGCGCACCGACCAGCCGGGTAGCGCCTCCAGCAACGCCTTGTAGATTTTCTTCTTGTTGCGCACGAAACGCAGCCGGAAGGTGTGGCGCACCTGGGCAAGGTCGGGGCCGGGAAAGAGCTCGCGGCCGAGCCACCAGGCGAGCGGCCGCAGGCCGAACCAGCGCAGCCACTTGAGCCGCTGGGCAAAGCGCTCCTGCTCCTTTGGCGTCTCCAGCAGAAATTCGCTGAAGCCGTTGACCAGCACCAACCCCTGCACCTTGTGCGGCAGTTGCAGCGCCAGCTCCAGCGCCACCATAGCCCCGAGCGACAAGCCCACCACCCAGGCGGGCTCAGGCTGTTCATCGAGCCAGTTCACCACGTCCGCCGCCAGGGTCGCCACGTCGAACGGCCCCTCCTGCATGCTCTGGCCGTGACCGCGCAGATCCAGCGCCACCACCCGGTAGTGCTCGGAAAAGCGTTCGATCTGCGCCTGCCAGTCGAGGCTGGAGGAGCCCAGCCCGTGCAGCAGCAACAACAAGGGGCCCTCCCCCGCGCTGCGCAGGGCAAGACCGTTGGATTTCATCACCTGATTGCGGCGCATCAGTTCATTGCCTCTCGACTCATCCGCTGAACCATCCTGATTTTCTGCCTCTTCTGCAATCCGCTCAACCCTCGCTGACCAGGCTCACCGCCTTGATGTAGGCGTAGATCTGCTGGTTCGGGGCGAGCGCCAGCCGTCTGGCGGAGCGGCTGGTGATCCGGGCCAGCAGTATCTGCTGACCCAGTGCCAACTGCAACAGAGTCTGACCGGGGCGCACTTCGCGTTCGGCCAGCAATCGGGTAGTGAGACAGTTGGAGAGGCTGGAGTGTTCGATGGGGGCGGTGGCAATCACCACGTCCCGCCCGGCCACCTTGATCTGCAGGGGGCCGCCATCATCCGGCACCTGGGTCATGGTGACCCGCAACTGCTGCTCGCCGAGCTGCAGGGTCGCCATCTGCTCGTCGTCATCGTAGTGAGAGAGGGTCGCCGCCAGCATCACCCCGGCGTCATCGCGACTGGCGAGCGACAGATCGGTGCGGGCGAAGATCTCGCTCGGCCGGCCTTGCGCCTCCACCCGGCCATCCGCCAGCAGCACCAGCTGATCGCACAGCAGGCTCACCTCCTCCATGGCGTGGCTGACGAAGATCATCGGGATGCAGCTCTCCTGCTGCAAGCCCTTGAGCACGTGGGCCTGATGGATGCGGCTGCGCCTGTCCAACGCAGAAAAAGGTTCATCCAGCAGCAGCAGATCAGGCTCGGCCAACAGGGCCCGGGCCAGAGCTACCCGCTGGCGCTGGCCACCGGAGAGGCCGTGGGCTGGCTGGGGCAGCAGTTCGGCAAAGCCGAGCCGCTTTGCCAGCGCCTCGGGTTGCCAGCGCCCTCGCCCCTTGCGAGCCGCCAGTTGCAGGTTGCCGAGCACGCTCAGATGGGGGAAGAGGCGCGAATCCTGAAACACCAGGCCGGTGCGGCGCGCCTCGGGCAGCAGATCGCTCAGTGCCCGGCCCTGCCAGTTCAACGTGTCGCCCGGCGCCCTGTCCAGCCCGGCGATGATACGCAGCAGGCTGCTCTTGCCGCAGCCGGAGGGGCCGAACAGACCGAGGATCCCCCCAAGCTCCAACGCCAGTTCACAATCGAGGGTAAAGGCGCCAAACGCCCGCCTCGCCTTGAGTTGCAGCGGTTTCGTCTTGCCGGTGTCGTTCATCCGAACAGCCTCCGTTGCCGGCGCTGCAGCACCCCGTACACCAGCACCAGCATCACCAGCGAGAAGCCCATCAGGCCGCCCGCCAGCAGGTGGGCGTTTTGATAGTCCATCGTCTCCACGTGATCAAACAGGGCGATGGAGAGCACCTGGGTTTCGCCCGGGATGTTGCCGCCAATCATCAGCACCACCCCGAACTCCCCCAGGGTGTGGGCAAAACCGAGCGCCGCCGCCATCACGAAGCTGGGCAGCGTCATCGGCAAGATGATGTGAAAGAAGCGCTCCAGCGGCCCGAGCCCCAGGGTCGCGGCGGCCTCCAGCTCCTTGTTGCCCATGTTGACGAAGGCGGAGGTGAGCGGCTGCACCACGAAGGGAAGCGAGTAGAGGATGGAAGCGAGCAGCAGGCCGGTAAAACTGAACGCCAGCGGCGCCCCGAAGGTGTCGCGCCACCAGGCGCCCAGCCCATAGGAGGGGGAGAAGGCGAGCAGCAGATAGAAGCCGAGCACCGTTGGCGGCAGCACCAGCGGCAGGGCTACCAGGGCCTCCACCACGGGTCTGAGCCTGTGCTGGCTGCGCGACAGCCACCAGGCCAGCGGCGGCGAGAGCAGCAGCAGGATGGCGGTGGTGCTGGCTGCCAGTCTCAGGGTGAGCCAGACCGCCAGCAGATCCCCTTCACTCATCGCCTTCCTCCCGGATAGATGCGGACAACCATGGAGAGTGTGCCTTCATCACACAAGCGGGCCGACCCGAAGGCCAGCCCGCCGTTAGCAGATCTGCCATGCCATCACTTCGGCAGCGCATAACCCGCAGCCTTGATCTGTGCCTGACCCGGCCCCTTGAGCCAGGCCACCAGTGCCTCGACCGCCGCCCCTTTCTTCAATACCAGCCCCTGCTGTTCGATGGGCGGATAGAAGTTGGCCGGCACGGCCCAGGCTTCACCGGTCTTGCCCGCTTCCACCAGGTTGGCCCAGGCGACGAAGCCCAGCTCGGCGTTGCCGGTGTCGACGAACTGCCAGGTCTGGCCGATGTTGGTGCCGGTCAGCAGGCGGTACTGCTTGGGATCGATCTTGAGATGGTCGAGGGTTGCCATGGCGGCGGTGCCGTAGGGAGCGGTTTTCGGGTTGGCAATGGCGAGGTTGCCCTTCCAGCTGCGCAGGGTTGCCTCGTCAGGAGCCGGCCCGCCCTTCTGCCACAGACCCAGCTGGCCGATGGCGTAGGTGAAACGCTCGCTGCCCTTGCCCTCCTGTTCCAGCTTCTGCGGGGTTTTCACATCGGCGGAGAGGAAGAGATCGAACGGGGCGCCGTGGCTGATCTGGGTGTAGAGCACCCCGGTCGCGGCGGAGGAGATGGCCAGGGTGTGGCCGGTCTTGGCGGTGAACTCCTTGCCGATGCGCTCTATGGTGCCCTTGAAGTTGGCGGCCACGGCCACCTTGACCTCGTCGGCCTGCACGGCACCTGCCTGCAGCGCACTGGCGCAGACCCCGGCGATAACAACGGATAACAGCGGTTTCATTCCTTTACCTCCTGACTGGGGCCGCTTTTATTTATCCCCAGCCAAGGGGGCGGCCCCGAAAACAGGGGCCGCGGCTCCCGATGAGCCAACCCCCTTGAACAGGTCAAGCTTGCCAGCGGGCAGCGGCAGTGTTGTCGCTCTCCTTGGCCTCGACCCAGCGTTGTACCCCTTCGGCGGTCAGCTCTTTTTTCCAGAACGGCGCCCGGGTTTTCAAGAAATCCATGATGAAATGGCAGGCCCCGAAGGCCGCCTCGCGGTGGGCACTGCTCACCACCACCAGCACGATCTGATCGCCGAGCAGCAGCTCGCCGATGCGATGGATCAGGGTGCACTCCTGCAGCGGCCAGCGGCTGCGGGCCTCGGCCACTATGTCCGTCAGCGCCTTCTCGGTCATGCCGGGGTAGTGCTCGAGGGCCAGCCCCTTCACCTGCTCCCCCTGATTGAAGTCGCGCACCTTGCCGACAAAGCTGACCACGGCGCCGGTATCCTGCCGGGCGGCGAGGCGGGCATATTCGTCGGCCAGCGAGAAGTCATCCCGCTGCACCAGAATGCGATCGGTCATGGTTGCCTCGCTCATCCTTAACCTCCGGTCACCGGCGGGAAGAAGGCGACCTCATCGCCATCATGGAGAGGCGTATCCAGCGGCACCAGGGTCTGGTTGACCGCCACCAGCAGCTTGCCCGCCTCCAGCGCCAGCGCCCACTTGTCGCCGCGCTCGCTCAAGGCGCTTCGCAGTTGCTCGGCAGTCGCGTAGTCGCACGGCAGGCTCAGCTCGTCGCAGGCCACCAGCTCTCTTACTTGCGCAAAAAAGAGTACCTTGATCATGCTTGCTCTCCGTCAGTCACTCCCAGCTTAAAATGGCCGGACTTGCCGCCCTTTTTCTCCACCAGCCGCACCTGTTCGATCACCATGTCCTTTTGCACCGCCTTGCACATGTCGTAGATGGTCAGCGCCGCCACCGAGGCGGCGGTCAGTGCCTCCATCTCGACCCCGGTCTTGCCGGTCAGCTTGCAGAGGGTGCGAATGTGGACCCTATTTTGCTCCGCCTGGGGTTCTATCTCTACCTCCACCCGGGTAAGGGCCAGCGGATGGCAAAGGGGAATGAGATCCGAGGTCTTCTTGGCCGCCATGATGCCGGCGATGCGGGCGGTGGCGAACACGTCCCCCTTGTGGTGCTGACCGCTCAGGATCAGGGCCAGGGTCGCGGGGGCCATGGTGACAAACGCCTCGGCGCGAGCCTCACGCTCGGTCACCTGCTTGTCGGTCACATCCACCATGTGGGCTTCGCCGCTCTGGTTGAGATGGGTCAGGCCGGACTGAGGCTGTTTGGATTCGGTCGGGTTCATCAAAGGCCCTCAAAGATGGGAGACAAAGTTGCACGGCTTGGTACGGGCATCGAGCTGGTCCTGGACAAGCTTCTCCCAGCCCAGCTGGCAGGCGCCGGGGGAGCCCGGCAGACAGCAGATCAGGGTGCGATTGGCGAGCCCCGCCAGCGCGCGGCTCTGCATGGCGGAGCCCTTGATTTCGGCAAAGGAGAGCTGGCGGAACAGTTCGCCAAAGCCCTGCACTGTGCGCTCGAACAGCACGCCGACCGCCTCGGGCACCCGGTTCTGTTCGTTGAAGCCGGTGCCGCCGTTGATGAGCACCACCTGCACCCCTTCATCGGCGATCCAGTCGCTCACCTGAGCGCGAATACGAAACAGGTTGTCGGGGCAGAGCGCCCGGTCGGCCAGCACGTGGCCGGCATCGGTCAGGGCAGAAACCAGATAGTCGCCCGCACTGTCATCGGCGGCGGTACGGCTGTCGGAGACCGTCAGCACGGCGATCTTGAGGGGAATGAATGCGTTGTTTTTCTGTCCCATGGGCAGCTCCTGATGGCAAAGGACCGTGAGCAAAGAGAAGAAAAGTGGCCAGGATCCCGGCTGGCAGCGCTCGATTGCGAGGAGAGGCTCGTGTCCGTCAGGACCAAACCTTGACCAGTTGGTCACGCGCTGCGACTCACGGCGGGCCGATTCTACCAAAACTCGCGCCAGAGGGGGGATTAAAAGGGCGCACGGCGGCGCTTTTGCCCTGGCCGGGCGGAATATGAGCAGGCCGGGCGAACCCGGCCTGCATCAGGTGGGCTTAGAAGCCCTTCACGCCCGTCATGTCGGGCAGCTGGTGAGCGATACCCTTGTGACAGTCGATACAGGTACTCTCGCCGCTGGCCAGACTGGTGGAGTGCATCTGGGCACCCCGCTTGCCTTGCAGGGAGAAGTCCATGTATTCGAAGTTATGGCAGTTGCGACACTCCCTCGAATCCGTGTCCTTCATCCGCTTCCACTCCCGCTCGGCCATCTCGCGCCGGTGCGACTCGAACTTCTCGCGGGTATCCACCTTGCCGGTCAGCATGCCCCACAGCTCCTTGGACGCCTGCACCTTGCGAATGATCTTGTAGGTCCATTCATGCGGCACGTGGCAGTCCGGGCAGCTGGCGCGCACGCCGGAACGGTTGGCGTAGTGGATGGTGTCGCGGTACTCCACGAACACGTTGTCCTTCATCTCGTGGCAACCGGTACAGAACTTCTCGGTGTTGGAGGCTTCCATGGCGGTGTTGAAACCACCCCAGAAGATGACCCCGCCGAAGAATCCCATCAACAGCAGCACCCAGAGGGCGGCCTTCGAGGGAGACTTGAAGGTGGTCCACAGACGCTGCACAAAACCGGGTAATTTCATCTATGGGCTCCTCAGTTCAGCGCTTCAACTGGTTTAAACGTGTTTTCCACCAGCGGCTTGGCATCCGCTTGCGGCACGTGGCACTGCAGGCAGAAGTAGCGACGGGGCGAGACCTCGCCCAGGGTCATGCCGTCACGGGTCTCGAAGTGGGTCGGGCTGATCTTGGGGGCCTTCATGGCGCTGGCGTTCTTGAAGCTGTGACAGGCCAGGCACTTGTTGACCTTGTTGTCCACTTCATAGTTGCGGGTGTCGTGGGGGATCAGCGGGGGCTGATGCATGTACTGGCGATCGTAGAGGTCACCATCCTTGCGAAAGTTCTTCATGGGGGCCGCATCGGCATCCGTTACCAGATCCGTGCTCCCCCGCTCCGATTTGATGCCCCCCGTGCTGTTGGTGATCTCGGGGACTGCCGCCATCAAGGAACCTGCCATCAGACAGGCCAGCATTGCTCCAATCAGCTTCTTCATTATGTGTTCTCCGACGTTTTCTCTGCCTTGACGGCAAAACCTACAGTGATTTCAAAAACTTGCTCCGCGCAGACATCGATGCAACGGCCGCAGTTGGTACACTCCTGAGCCACAATCAAGGGCCCGTGACCACGCTTGGCACCGTGAACGGGGCCGCGCAGGATGGGACGTTCCGGGCAGACCGCATAACAATCCATGCAGTTGCTGCACCGCTCGCGCCCCTTGGCAGAAATCTTGATGAACCCGACCCGGTTGACCAGGGCATAGAAGGCCCCCACCGGACAGAGGTGACCGCACCAGCCCCGCTCCACCACGAAGAGGTCGAACAGGAACAGCACCGCCAGCAAGGCCCAGCCTGCCCCCATGCCAAACAGCAGGCCGCGCAGGGTGAGCGACACCGGATTGACCAGCTCCCACACCAGTACACCAGCGATGGCCGGTACTACCAGCACCATGGCCAGCAGCCAGTAGCGGGTGGTGCGACTGAACTGACCGTTGCCCTTGAGGCCTAGACGACCCCTGAGCCAGGCCGCGGCATCGGTGACCAGGTTGACCGGACAGACCCAGGAGCAGAACACCCGTCCCCCGACCAGCCAGTAACCCAGCAGCACGATGACGGCCCCCAACCAGAGGGTGGGGATGGGCCAATGGCCCGCCGCCAACGACTGCAGCAGGGTCAGCGGATCCGTGAGCGGCACCGTCTCCAGCAGCAGCGAGCTGGAGAGGTTGCCCTTGAGGATCCAGATGCCCGCCAGCGGCCCCAGCAGGAACAGCGTGAGCACACCGAACTGGCAGAGCCGGCGCAGCAGCAGGAAGCGGTGTGACCGCCACCAGCCCAGCCTGGCCGTGGCCTCGGCTCCCGGATAACGACTCATAGCCCCTCCGGTTTGCGGGTCGGCAGAGTGAGCCTGTCGCCGATGAGCGATTTGCCCGCCTTCGCCTTCTCTTCCCAGCCGAGCCGGTAGTGGTGGCCAATCTCCCCCTTGGCGAGCTGGCGAGGCACCACCTTGATGGCCGCCTCCTCCAGCACGCAGGCATGCTCGCACTTGCCACAACCGGTGCAGACATCGCTGTGCACCGTGGGCAGGAACATGGCGTGCTTGCCGGTGCGCTGGTTGTGTTGCAGCTCCAGGGTGATTGCCTTGTCGATCAGTGGACAGACCCGGTAGCAGACGTCGCAGCGCAGCCCCAGGTAGTTGAGGCAGGTCTCGTGATCGATGAGCACTGCCACTCCCATCCGCGCCTGATCGATGTCGGTCATGGTCTGATCCAGCGCCCCGCTCGGGCAGGCCACCACGCAGGGGATGTCTTCACACATCTCGCACGGGACGGCGCGCGCCTTGAAGTAGGGGGTGCCGGTGGTCACGGGTTCAAACAGCCGGGCGAGCTTGAGGGTGTCGTAGGGGCAGGCCTCGACGCAGAGCCCGCAGCGCACGCAGGCACCGAGGAACTGTGCCTCGTCGAGGGCAGCCGGCGGGCGCAGCGCCTGGGTAGGCACGGCCTGCACCTGCTGACGCGCCATGCCGCCGAGCCCCACGCCAAGCAGGCCCACACCGCAGGCCCCCTTGGCCATGTCGGCCAGAAACTGGCGCCGACTACGACTCATCTCGCGCTCCCCCGCCTTATGCCTTGACGACCTTGACGGCGCACTTCTTGTAATCCGTCTCTTTGGAGAGCGGATCGGTGGCGTCCAGGGTCAGCTTGTTGACCAGCTGGCTCGCGTCGAAGAAGGGCATAAACACCAGTCCCTTGGGCGGACGGTTACGGCCGCGGGTCTCGACCCGGGTCTTCACCTCGCCCCGGCGGGAGGAGACGATCACCTCTTCACCACGGCGCACGCCACGGGCCTTGGCATCTTCCGGGTGCATGAACAGCACCGCATCCGGGAAGGCGCGATAGAGCTCGGGGACCCGGCGGGTCATGGTGCCGGTGTGCCAGTGCTCCAGCACGCGACCGGTGGAGAGCCACATGTCGTACTCTTTGTCCGGAGCTTCGGCGGCCGGCTCATAGGGCAGCGCGAAGATCACCGCCTTGCCGTCGGGCTTGCCGTAGAAACGCACCCCTTCGCCCGCTTTCACATAAGGGTCGAACCCTTCGCGATAGCGCCACAGGGTCTCCTTGCCGTCCACCACCGGCCAGCGCAGGCCGCGGGCTTCGTGATACTGATCGAACGGCGCCAGATCGTGGCCATGGCCGCGACCGAAGGTGGCGTACTCTTCGAACAGCCCCTTCTGGACGTAGAAACCAAAGTGCTCGGCCTCGTCGTTCAGGGCCCCCTTGCTCTGCTCTTTCGGGAACTGGTTGACCTGGCCGTTGGCATAGAGCACGTCGAACAGGGTCTTGCCCTTCACTTCCGGCATCTTGGCGATGAGTTCCGCCGGCCATACCTCTTCCACCTTGAAGCGCTTGGAGAACTCCATCAGCTGCCACAGGTCGGACTTGGCTCCTTCCGGCGGCTTGACCTGCTGGTGCCAGAACTGGGTACGGCGCTCGGCGTTGCCGTAGGCCCCCTCTTTCTCCACCCACATGGCGGTCGGCAGGATGAGGTCGGCCGCCTGGGCGGTCACGGTCGGATAAGGGTCGGACACCACGATGAAGTTGGCCGGGTTGCGATAACCGGGCAGCCCCTCTTCGTTCATGTTCGGGCCGGCTTGCATGTTGTTGTTGCACATCACCCAGTAGGCGTTGAGCTTGCCGTCCTTGAGCATGCGGTTTTGCAGCACGGCGTGGTAGCCCACCTGCTCCGGGATGGTGCCTTCCGGCAGCTTCCAGATCTTCTCGGCGATGGCACGGTGCTTGGGTTCGGTCACCACCATGTCGGCCGGCAGGCGGTGGGCGAAGGTACCCACTTCACGGGCAGTGCCGCAGGCGGAGGGCTGACCAGTCAGGGAGAACGGACCCGAGCCCGGGGTGGAGATCTTGCCGGTCAGTAGGTGGATGTTGTAGCAGAGGTTGTTGGCCCAGAC
The DNA here is from genome assembly GCF_033349375.1 of Aeromonas sp. CD. Classification (NCBI taxonomy): domain Bacteria; kingdom Pseudomonadati; phylum Pseudomonadota; class Gammaproteobacteria; order Aeromonadales; family Aeromonadaceae; genus Aeromonas; species Aeromonas sp. CD. Next base: position 1,678,634 of record NZ_CP137631.1, on the reverse strand, counting down.
ACCGCGGGTATGCTGGTTGAACCCCATGGTCCAGTAGGAGACCACCTTCTTGCTCGGATCAGCATAGAGCTGGGCCAGCTTCTCGAGCTTGTCCTTCGGCACGCCGGAGAGCTTGGAGACGGACTCCAGATCGTAATCCGCCACGAACTTGGCGAAGTCGTCGAAGCTCATCGGGGTGGAGTCACCGCTGTCCGGATTCTTGGCCTTCTGCTGCAGCGGGTTGGTGGGACGCAGGCCGTAGCCGATGTCGGTCACCCCTTTGCGGAACTGGGTGTGCTTGTTGACGAACTCCCAGTTCACCTTGTCGTTCTGAATGATGTAGTTGGCGATGTAGTTGAGGATCGCCAAGTCGGTCTGCGGGGTGAACACCATGCCGTTGTCCGCCAGCTCGAAGCTGCGATGCTCGAAAGTGGAGAGCACGTGCACCTGCACATCCTGGTGGGACAGACGACGATCGGAGATACGCGACCAGAGGATCGGGTGCATCTCGGCCATGTTGGAGCCCCACAGTACGAAGGCGTCGGCCTGCTCGATGTCGTCGTAGCAGCCCATGGGTTCATCCATGCCGAAGGTACGCATGAAGCCCACCACCGCGGAAGCCATGCAGTGACGGGCATTGGGATCCAGGTTGTTGGTACGCAGACCCGCCTTCATCAGCTTGGCGGCGGCATAGCCTTCCCACACGGTCCACTGGCCGGAGCCGAACATGCCGACGGCGGTCGGGCCCTTCTCTTTCAGGGTGGCCTTGAACTTCTCGGCCATGATGTCGAAGGCCTGATCCCAGCTGATGGGAGCGAAGTTGCCGTTCTTGTCGAACTTGCCGTCCGTCATGCGCAGCATGGGCTGGGTCAAGCGATCCTGGCCATACATGATCTTGGACAGGAAGTAACCCTTGATGCAGTTAAGACCGCGGTTGACCGGTGCATCGGGATCGCCCTGGGTCGCCACGACGCGCCCATCCTGGGAACCTACCAGCACGGAACAGCCGGTACCGCAGAAACGGCACGGCGCCTTGTCCCAGGTGATGGCGGTCTTGTCGGTACTGGTGATCAGATTGGCCGCCAGCGTAGGGGCACTGACACCAGCAACGGCAGCGGCTGCCGCCACCGCGTTGGCCTTCATAAAGTCGCGTCGACTCAGCTTCATGGCATATCCTCACATTGCTTATCGCGTAAGTTGTCGAGTGTATCGAACTGGTTTTGGCTCAGGGCGGCGAACTCGTACCCCGGCATCGCTTTATCTTTGCATCCATGGCGGCCATTACGATGAGTCACGCAGGCTCGGCCTCATGGCGCTACTCCTTGCACTGGGCCTCGAGCTCATCAAACTGGTGGTAAATCAGGGCGGCGGACAATACGCCCGGCATCGCATTGATGGCGTCGATGGCCGCCATGATGGGACGCTGGCTCGGACCTTCCAGGGTCACCACCAGCTTGCCCTCATCACTGACGGCATGGATCTCGGCTCCCTCGAGGGTCGCGATCTCGTCTGCGAGCTGGTGACGCAAGAAGGGCTGGGTCAGCACCACCAGGCTCGATACATGGAACTCTTGTTTCATTGTGACTCCTGCTTCACACAGATCCTGCTTCATCTGGACTCCTCGCCAGCGGGTGCCCCCACCCGGATGCTGCCCACCGGACAATCCATCACGCAGGCACCGCAACCGGTACAGGCTGCCGCATCGATGCTGGGGGTCGGCACCCGGCCCAGCACGGGGGAGAAACGGATCGCCCGGGGTTCGCAGCTGTCCTGGCAGCGCTGGCAGAATACCTGGCCATGGGCCAGACAGTTGGCTTCAATATGGGCGATGTATTGCCAGGGTGCCTCCGTGGTCGGGCGAAATATCGGCACTTTGCAAGCGGCGACACATTCCCCACAGAAAGTGCACTCGCCGCGCAGAAAATCCACGCTCGGAAAACCACCATCACCCTTGACCAGGATCTGCTCCGGGCAAGCCGTGAGGCAGTCACCGCAGCGAGTGCAGTCGGCGGCAAAATCAGACCAGGTGACGGACCAAGGCAGTTGCACCCGAGGCTCATTCGATGTCAGACGACCCCGAAACAGACTGCGACGCGACAGGTTGACCCCATCCGGCATAACGGCTCCTTGCTGCTGGTAATGGCGCACGAGTGAGTCCCATGACAGGTATTTTCAATACCTATTATAAGAGTGGGTGTATATTGCGGCCCTGACAAGTTCAGGGATATACCACCAGGGAGATAATCAGGGGGGATTCTTGCGCTGGATCAAACCCTTGGCGCAATAAAGTACAATGGGGGCAAGGCAAAATACCCCCATTTGAGGATTGCTTATTAATCGATGGCTATTTTTATCGGCTGCCGTGGATCAGCCGCCGATGGAGGCCAGATGCGGGGTCATGCCGGCATTGCCTTCGTGCAGTCGATGGGTCGCCGCTTTGCCGACAAGAGCGCTGCGGATCCGCTGCTGCAATTCATCCTGTTGACCGTCGGCCGTCAACAGATCCCGCAGCTCCACCCCGTGGTCGCCGAACAGACAGAGGTGCAGCTTGCCGAGGGAAGAGACCCGCAGCCGGTTGCAACCGGCACAGAAATCCTTGCTGTAGGGCATGATGAGTCCAACCCCGCCCATCGACTCCGGATGCATGAACACCTGGGCGGGGCCATCGTCGGCACCGCGCAGCTGCTGCAGCCAACCGGCATCGAGCAGACGCTGCTTGATGAGCGCCCCGCTGGCGTGATGATCGCGAAACAGGGTATCCATCTCGCCGGTCTGCATCAGCTCGATGAAGCGCAGCTCGATGGGCTTGTGCCGGATCCAGGCCAGAAACGCATCCAGCTGATGATCGTTGAGCCCCTTGAGCAGCACGGCATTGATCTTGACCGACTTGAAGCCGGCGACCAGCGCCGCTTCGATGCCATCCATCACCTCCGCCAGCTTGTTCTCACCGGTGATCTGGTGAAACTGGCGTGGATCCAGGCTGTCGACACTGACGTTGAGGGCGGTCAGGCCCGCATCGAACCACTCCTGGGCCCGCTCTTTCAAACGATAACCATTGGTGGTCATGGCCACCTTCTCGATGCCGGGGGTATTGGCCACCGTCTCTATGATGGCGGTGAAGTCCCGACGCAGGGAGGGCTCCCCGCCGGTCAGGCGCACCTTGCGGGTGCCCATGGCGGCAAATCCGGACACGACGCGGCGGATCTCTTCCAGAGAGAGGAAGGGCTGACGCCCCGCCTTGTCACCGGCCGGTGGGCGGTAGCCATCGGGCAGGCAGTAGGTACAACGAAAATTGCACACGTCGGTGATCGACAGGCGCAAATAGTAGAAACGACGGGAAAAACCATCTTGCAGTGGCGACATAAACACCTTTCCAAATACGGGAGGCCAGGGCATTTCTTTCCTGACCCTTACAGCTCGAACATCGGCTGACGGCGGTTTCCCCCTATCATGAGGACTTAGGCAAAACCGCTCGGAGTTCATCTAGTTTTTCGATGCTAGCACAAGTTGGAGTACACTCCCATGCTACTTTGTGGGGTTATTGTCTGAAGTGAAGGAAGAGAGCCGGCATGGGAAAGTGGTTCAAGGTACATTCGGTCAGCAGTGCCATCGGGCGCTCCATGGTGCTCATCCTGTTCATGGCAAGCCTGATCGCCGTGGTGGCCATGGTGACCCTGTTCTATTCGGTGCCTGACGCCAAGGCGATCAATCTCTCCGGCTCCCTGCGGATGCAGGCCTACCGGATGGCCTACGAGATTGAACAGGGCCAGCAGGTGCTGAGCCGGCTCGATCAGTTCGAGCAGACCCTGCACGCCGCCGAGCTGCAGGAGACCCAGCGCTGGATCACTCCCGCCTCCCTGCGCCGCACCTATGGCGAGGTGCTGCAGCAGTGGCAGGTGATGCGCGAACACATCGAAAACGCCACCCCGCGGCGCTACACCGACAACACCGAGCAGTTCGTCGCGGCCATCGACGACTTCGTCAACCAGATGCAGTACCACGTGGAGTTCAAGGTGCGCATGCTGGCGCTGGCCGAGGGGCTGGGGCTACTTTCCATCATCACCATCGCCTGGTTCACGGTGCGTTTTACCCGCCAGCAGGTGGTGGCTCCGCTCAACCAGCTGGTCTATTGCGCCCGCCAGATCCAGCGCCAGGAGTTCGACCTGACCCTGCCCCCCCACTGCGAAAACGAGCTGGGGGAGCTGTCGGGGGCTTTCGTCACCATGGCCGACGAGCTCGGCAAACTCTACCGGGAGCTGGAGAGCAAGGTCGAAGAGAAGACCGCCAAGCTGCAGCAGGCCAACGACACCCTCTCCTTCCTCTACAGCACCGCCCAGAAGCTGCATGCGGCGCCGCTGAGCCGGCGTACCCTGCTCAAGCTGCTGGAGCGGGCGGCGGCCCACCAGCACATCGACTACATCCGGCTGACCCGCTTCGAGCACAATGCCATGCCGGACTACATCACCGGCCGCAAGGGCTGGCCCGGCGATCTGGATGCCGTGGTCAGCTTCTATCTGCAGATGGACGAGCAGGAGTATGGCCGGCTCGACGTCATCAGCAGCCACCCCATCGACGAGCGGCTGATGAAAAACTTCTCCATGCTGCTGGCCCAGGTGCTGCACAAGGATCAGACCCTGTTGCAACACCAGCGCCTGCTGCTGATGGAAGAGCGGGCCGTCATCGCCCGCGAGCTGCACGACTCGCTGGCCCAGGCCCTCTCCTATCTCAAAATCCAGTCCACCCTGCTCAAGCGCTCCTTCGCCAAGGGGGATACGGTCAAAGCCGAAGCCGCCATGCAGCAGATCGACGAGGGGCTTGGCAGCGCCTATACCCAGTTACGCGAGCTGCTCGGCACCTTCCGTCTCAGCATTGGCGACGCCAACCTCGGTGAAGCCATCAAGGTGATGCTGGAGCAGCTCAAGCCGCAGACCCAGGCCGACATCAGGCTCCATTACGGTCTGGCCGATACCGATCTCGAAGCCGGTCAGCATATCCACATCTTGCAGCTGATCCGTGAGGCAGTGCTCAATGCCATCAAACATGCCAGTGCGCAAGTGATTGATGTTAGCTGTGAGACCCTCGCCGATGGTAACATCCAGGTTCAGATTTCAGATGATGGTGTCGGAATAGGGATCGCAAGCTCGGCGGTCAACCACTATGGCCTGAGCATCATGAACGAGCGTGCCAGCAAGCTGCATGGTCTGCTGACCATCAGCGAAAGGCCGCCCAGAGGCACCTGCGTACATCTGACCTTTCCCACCAGCCTAACAAGAGATGCCTGATGGACGAGATGAAATATAGTGTTCTGGTCGTGGATGACCATCCCCTCATGCGCAAAGGGATTGTGCAGCTGCTGGCCCTGGAGGAGAACATCGAAGTCGTCGGTGAAGCTTCCAACGGTACCGATGCCGTCGCCATGGCCAAGGAGTCCGAACCGGATCTGATCCTGCTCGACCTCAACATGAAAGGCCTCTCCGGTCTGGACACCCTCAAGGCGCTGCGCACCGAGGAAGTGACCTCCCGGGTGGTGATCCTGACCGTTTCCGACGCCCGTCAGGACGTGGTGGCGCTGCTCAAGGCCGGCGCCGACGGCTACCTGCTCAAGGATACCGAGCCAGAGATGCTGCTGGCCCAGCTGGCGGACGTGATGACCGGCAAGCAGATCCTGAGCGAGCCGCTGCGCCCCTACCTCGAGAACATCTATGAGCTGGATCACCTGCAGCAGAAGCTGGAGAGCTTAACGCGTCGCGAAATGCAAATCCTGCGCGAAATTGCAAAGGGCCTCTCCAACAAACAGGTCGCCTCCGTGCTCCATATTTCCGAAGGCACGGTCAAGGTACACGTCAAGAGCCTGCTCAAGAAGCTTGAGGCGCAAAGCCGCGTGGAAGCTGCTGTCATGTACCTGGAGCAGCGCAACTAAACGCCCTCCCAGCCAGCAAAAAGCCACCTTCCGGTGGCTTTTTTCATTCTCTGGCACAGTCGCTGCATTGTCCTATTCAGCAACTACTCAATGGAGGATGGAACATGAAACTTCAACCCTTGGCACTGTTCCCCTTGCCTTCCCACATACTGCCTGGTGGCAAGCTTCCTCTGCGTTTGTTTGAACCGCGCCACCTGCAGATGCTCAAAGAGTCATTCATCGATGACCAGGGCTTCGGCATCGTGATGGAAGAGGCGACGACGACTGGCAAGTCCGGGCGGATCCTGCCGGTCGGCACCCGGGTCAAAGTCACCGACTTTTACACCCTGAATGACGGCCTGCTCGGCGTCACCGTACTCGGCATGGAACGTTTCTGCATCCACGAGATGGAAACGGACGAGCTGGGTCTGCGCCGGGCCAGAGTGGAAGCGCTGCCCAACTGGCCGAGCACCCATTCAGACTTCAGCGACAAGCCGCTGGTGACCCGGCTGCGGGAAGTGTTTGAACAGTATCCGGAACTGGATGAACTTTACCCGGACAAGCAGTTTGACGATGCGGCCTGGCTCTGCCAACGCTGGCTCGAAATCCTGCCGATGCCGATCTATGAAAAACAGATGTTGATTGCCAAACAAAATAGCGAAGCGGCCCGTCAATTCTTGCGCCGACTGATCGCACAGTGAGTCAGAAGTGTATTGCAAAATGCGAATATTCCGATAATGAAAACAAGGTTTTCGCATTTTGCAAATAAAGCGCCCAATAAAAATCAATAACCGCGCTGCAAGCCGCATAAACTGGTTCTGAAAAGTTGGCACGACTTTTTCATATAGAATCGTACAACCCGATTTATCCCGTGCTCTCTTCAGTATTTGCTGAAGAATTGGTCAACCACCCAGGTTGACCATTTTTTTTAGCTGCGATCCGGCGCTGCGGGCTGAAAATGGCGCTGCAGACACTCCCGCAGCCGCATCAGGCTTATCGGTTTGGCCAGAAAGTCATCCATCCCCTGGGCCAGGCAACGAGCCCTGTCTTCCGCCATGGCGTTGGCCGTCAGCGCCACGATGGGCACGCTACAACCCAGTTCTCGCAGACGCCGGGTCGCCTCCAGTCCATCCATCTGCGGCATCCGCATGTCCATCAGGATGAGATCCGGCCGTTGTTCCGCTACTTGGGCCAGCGCCTCCAATCCGTTGGCCGCGACTCTGACCCGGCTCACCAGCTTTTGCAGCATGAGCGATACCACCAGCTGATTGACCGGACTGTCTTCCACCACCAGCACATCCAGATCCTGAATCGGCTGCTGATCCGGCTCGGGCCGGCTGCTGCATTCACATGGCAGCGCCATGCCCGGCAAATCGAACCAGAAGCAGCTCCCCTCACCGGGGGTACTGCGCAGCTGAATGCTGCCGCCCATCAACTCCACCAGCCGCTTGCTGATGGCCAGCCCCAGCCCGGTGCCCGAGAAACGGCGGGTGGCCGAACTGTCGACCTGAGAGAAGGGTTCGAACAGCAGCGCTTGATCCTCGGCCGAGATACCGATCCCGCTGTCGGTCACCGAGACCCTCAATTGCTGTTCATGCCAGCTCAGTTGCAGCAACACGCTGCCCTGACTGGTGAATTTCACCGCGTTGCCGAGCAGGTTGCTGATCACCTGGGAGAGGCGCACCGGATCCCCCTGCAACTGGGCTGGTACGGCGTCGTCTACCTGCCAACGCAGGTCGATGCCCTTGCTGCCCGCCTGCGCCAGCAACGGCTCGATGAGGGACTGACAGAGCTGGGCCGGCTGCAGCGTCTCGCAGTGAAACTCCAGGGTATGGGATTCAATCTTCGAGAAATCGAGTACGTCGTCGATGATGGTCTGCAGCAGGCGAGCCGCATGGGTGGCGTGGCCCAGCAGCGTCTGTTGCTGGGGTTCGAGCTGGGCGTGTTGCAGCAGATCCAGCATGCCCAGCACCGCGTTCATGGGAGAGCGGATCTCGTGGGTCATCATGGCCAGGAACTGCGACTTGGCGCGGTTGGCCGCTTCCGCTTCGTCCCGCGCCCTGGCCAGCTCCTGCTCACGGCGGATCTGGTTGCCCACATCCCGCGCCGTGCCGCGATAACCGATGAAGGCGCCGGCGGCATCGAAACAGGGTTCGGCGTTGATCTCCATCCAGCGCGGCCCCTTGGCCAGGCTGACCTGGGCCCGCACCGCCCGCACCGGCAGGTGCAGACCGATAAGCCGGCGATACTTGCCCCATTCGGGGTCGCGCCTGTCATGGGCGTAATCGTAGAGGCTCTGGCCGGGTTGATGCACCAGCATGTCTCCCTGCTGACCGGGGGCCGATACATAGCTCAGCCGGTGCTCGGTATCTGTCTCCCAGAACCAGTCGGACGCCATGCCGGCAAAGCTGCGAAAACGCTGTTCGCCCGCTTGCAGCGCCAGCGTTTTCAGCTCGACCTGTTCCTGCAGGCGGGCTCGATAGGCGATGTTGACCAGCGCCTGAGAGATGAGCGGACGACAGCGCTGCATGGCCGCCTTGCTCTTGAGATCGAAGGTCCCCATCACGGCGTGACGGCAGATGAGCACGCCGGAAAAACCGGGAGCGCGCAAGCCCGTCATCATGACGCTGGCCCAGCCCTCAACATCGGCCAACGGCGCCAGTTCCGGCAACTGGGTCGGATCATAGATGACCAGGGTCTCTCCCTCGATGGCGCGAGAGAAGAGCTGGGTCAGCTGCCAGCTGCGCCCCACTTCGCCATCCTGGGTGCTGAGGTGGGTAATGCCGCCCTCTCCCTCCCAGGCCACCACATCCGCATGTTCGAAGCCGATGAAAGGCTTGAGCACCTGAATGAGGCTGTCCAGCACCTGTTCCAGCGTCTGGGCATCGGCCAGCGTCGCCACCCCGCACAACAGGGTTTGCGACTCCTGCCTGTATTTGGCCTCCCGTTCCCGGCAACGCACCAGCTCCACCAAGGTGGTCTGCAGCTTGTCGCCGAGGGCTTCCAGTTCCGTGTTACCTATCATCTTGTTTCCAGCGCAATGTCAGCTGTCGAGGAAGATCACGCTCGAGACCATCAGGTTGCCGTGCGCCAGCTCACCATGGGGCAGGCGGCCCTGCTCGCCGAAGGTGAACGGGGTGATGAAGGGGATGTCCCCCAGCCGGGTATGAAATTGATCGACAAATTGGCATAAGCTATCACCAAGAGCCAAGCGACAACCAGCACAAAAAATCACAAGGGCGCCAAACGGCTGCATCTCGGTGGCCATGCCGTACTCGGGTTCGATGCGGGTTGCATTCAGACTGCGTTGCAGCAAGCCCTCCTGGCTGCTGTACATCAGCAGCAACCGCTCCCCGACCTGAGTATCGGTAAAGAGGCGCAATCCGCCACCTTCTGTCACAGCCTCCGGGTGGGAGAGCTTGTAATAGGGCATGTCATCCAGGGTGCCAACCTGTCTGGCCAGCGGCGACAGGGTGGTCTCCCGCAGGATGGGGCCCACCGGCCAGGGGGTTGTCCGTCCGCTCCAGCGAGCATAGACCTCGGCTGCGGGCTCATGATCGATGGTGAGGATCTCCCGTCCCGACAGGGCCGTGATGGTGCCGCGATATTCGGTGGGGACATAGCCGGAGTGAAACTGGAACGCCAGTTGGCAATCGGGATAGAGCACGGCCAGCGCGACGCCTTCGCGGGTACTGCCCTCATCCCAGCACAGCTGCCAGTCACCGTTGACACTGTTGTCGGCGGCGGAGCCCCCGACGACCGGGACCGTCGTGCCCAGCTCGGCTTCGATGCTCTCCAGCATCGCCTCCTCCTGGCCCGGGCTTGCATGCAGCAAGATGAGTTGTGGCAGCTCGCCGGGGCGCCCCCCATCGGCGATGGCACTGCGCAGCAGCTGGCGCACATCCACCGCATCCCCCGCCTGGCCCGCCACGCCGTAGGCTCCCTTCTCATCGTAGATGGCCGCCACTGCCAGACCGATCCCCTGGCGGGCATGATGGCCGGTCTGGGTCATGACCCCGCCACAGGAGCTGCAACCGATCATCCGAGACGACGGGAACTGCTGTTTGAAGTGATGGCGCAGTTCCTCGGCATCGTGAGCCTGAGTAAAATAGACCAGTAACAGCGAAGGGGAATGAGGTGCTTGAGCGAGCAGCCGCTCACAGACCTGCCGGGCAGCCAGCAGGGAGGTCTCTTCAAGAGAGTGAGCCGTCAGGAAGTTCAACACCATCTCCTAGTTGTTCATGATGCTGGGGGGTAAGCAAAAATCATACCTTAATCAAACAATTATCCCGTCTTATCGATTAGAATCACACTCAATTGAGCCCAACCCCAGGAAAACGGCATGTGGCAGAAGAACATCAATGATTTTGACCGGGTCGTCGCCATCGGTGGCGGCCACGGCATGGGCCGCGTGCTCTCTTCACTCTCGTTTCTGGGATCGCGCCTGACCGGCATCGTCACCACCACAGATGATGGCGGCTCTACCGGACGACTGCGCAAGAGCCAGGAGTGTATCGCCTGGGGGGATCTGCGCAACTGCCTTAATCAACTGGTGACCGATCCCAGTATCGGCAGCCTGCTGTTCGAATATCGGTTCGCCGGTCGCGGCGAACTGGCGGGCCACAACCTCGGCAACCTGATGCTGCTGGCGCTCGACAACCTCTGCGTGCGCCCTCTTGATGCTATCAAGCTCATCAGCGACATGCTGAAAATAGAGTCACAATTGTTACCCATGTCTGAATTTCCCACCGACCTGTGCGCCCACACGGCCTGTGGCAACCAGATCCTGGGGGAAGTTTCCATCGATCAGCTCGACACCCCGCCGCTCTCCCTCAGCCTGAGCCCGGAGGTACCGGCCACCCGCGAGGCGGTGCAGGCATTGGCGCAAGCCGACATGATCATCCTCGGCCCCGGCAGCTTTCTTACCTCCATCATGCCGCCCCTGCTGCTGGCTGAGGTGGCCCAGGCCATCAACGAGAGCGATGCCATGCTGGTGTTCATCTGCAATCTGGTCGCCGAAAACGGTCCTGCCAGCCAGCTCAGCCTGCACAATCAGTGGCGCTGGCTGGAGTCACGGGTCGGAGCGGGTCGGGTCGATGCCATTCTGGCCCCGGTGGGGGAATATCCGGCAGAGCTGGCTGGCCGATTGATCCTGGCCGAGCTGGGCGAGGCCGCCCTTCCCCATCGGCACGATCGCCTGAAATTGAAGCTGGCACTGGACAGGGTTATCCAGCAACTGGTCAATCAACGCTAACGGGGGGTAGAGGATGGCAAGTCCGGCGCCGATGCGCCGGCTGCAGGGGCTCAGTGATAGTTGGCGAGGTGGGAGAGCACCTGGGGTAGGGATTGCTCCAGCTCGGTCAACAGACGGGCGACTTGCTCGCCGTCTTCATGTTTGCAGGCTTGTTCCAACGCCACCACCTGCTGGTAACTGAGCTGGGCGCCATAGCTGCCGCAGGAGGACTTCATGCTGTGGGCAAGCCGGGCCAGTGCGGGCCAGTCCTGCTGTTCATAGAGCGGGCGCAGCTGGGCCAGCTGTTCCCCCACCTCTTCGATGAAGACCGAGATCACCACCGGCATCATCTCCTGGCCGATATCTTCCGCCAGCTGTCGCAACACCTTCTGATCCAGCCACTCCATTCCGTCATCCTCCTGATGGTATTCAAACAGACCATACTATAGATGCCTGGCACGACTCAGTCACGTTTCATCGCCGTCAGAAAATCGAACTCAAACGGGACTTTCATGAGAAAAGCGTGATCAGGATCGCCTAACCAGACAATTGATGGCCGAGTTGCAACATAAATGTTGCCATTAAATTAACAATTAAATAACAATGGCAGCCGTGAGAATGATGCGACTCAGCAACACCTCTCTCATCCCTTTTGCCTGTATGGCTGCTGCGAAGAACCAGGGTAGGATTCTACCCTGGTATTTTTTTATCTCTGGATCAGCTAATTATCACTGCTGATTGGCACCCACCCGCTCACCCAGTCGAAACAGACTGAACTCGCCCGGCGCCATTTTTACCCAGTCTTCATTACCGGTCAGCGGCCGGGTCGCAATCAGGGTCACCACATCGTCCGGTGTCGTCTCGCTCTGAAAGTCGATGGCGACATCTTCATCCAGCAGACGGGCCTCCCCGAATGGAGCGCGCCGGGTCAACCAGTAGAGGTTGTTGCTGCAGTAGGTCATCACGAACTCCCCATCCGACAGCAACATGTTGAATACCCCCAGGCCGCGCAGCTCGTCGCACAGGGTCGCCAGGTAGCGAAACATGGCGGGGAAGTTGGCAGGGCGTCGGGGATATTTTTGTTCCAGCCGATCGAGCAGCCAGCAGAAGGCGTGTTCGCTGTCGGTGTCGCCCACCGGTCGATGGCGGCCGGTGGCCAACCCTTTGTAACCCGTCAACTGGCCATTGTGGGCAAAGGTCCAGTAACGACCCCACAGCTCGCGGGTAAAGGGGTGGGTATTTTCCAGCGAGACGCAGCCACGGTTGGCCTGCCGAATATGGCTGACCACGGCGCGGCTCTTGATGGGCAGCGCCTGCACCAGCCTGGCAATCGGTGACTGGGCGCTGGGCTCGGGATCCTTGAAGGTACGAAAGCCTTTCCCTTCGTAAAAAGTGATGCCCCAGCCATCTTTGTGAGGCCCGGTCTTGCCGCCGCGCAGCATCAGGCCGGTGAAGCTGAAGCAGATATCGGTCGGCACATTGGCACTCATGCCGAGCAGTTCGCACATAGGCTGCGGGCTCCTTGCTTACTTGACCATCTCATTGCCAATCGGCCGGCTCAGCCTGCGCTGACACCGGCCGCTCGCGCAAGATCCCGCCGGGACACGGCCAGACAAGGCACGACTATCCCGGCTCGAGATCCCTGCCTTACTTGGCCATCTCTTTTTCGACCAGCTGGATCAGGATGTGGATCACCTTGATGTGCACTTCCTGAATGCGGTCGGCGTAACCAAAGTGCGGCACCCGGATCTCGACATCGGCCAGACCGGCCATCTTGCCGCCGTCCTTGCCAGTCAGCGCAATCACCTTCATGCCTTTGGCATGGGCGGCTTCGATGGCTTTCAGGATATTGCCGGAGTTGCCGCTGGTAGAGATGCCGAGCAGCACGTCACCACGACGGCCGACCGCTTCCACGTAGCGGGAGAAGACATAGTCATAGCCAAAGTCGTTGGACACACAGGAGAGGTGGCTGGGATCGGAGATGGCGATACCGGCATAACCGGGGCGGTTCTCGCGATAACGGCCGGTCAGCTCTTCGGCAAAGTGCATGGCGTCGCAGTGGGAGCCACCGTTGCCACAGGAGAGTACCTTGCCTTCCTGCTTGAAGGAGTCAGCGAGCAGCTTGGCGGCCGCTTCGATGTCCTTGAGATTTTGCTCATCTGCCAGGAACGCCTGGAGCACGCTGGCAGCTTCGGTCAATTCATTGCGGATCAGTTCTTGGTACATGATGTCTCTTCCAAAATATGGGCCGCGCCATTGTCGCACAAGCCAATCCCGGAGTCGCCCCCTGCCCGTCAAGAGCCCCTCTGCAGGACGTTATGCCGATCACAGAGCCAAGGTAACAAGCTTGTAAACAGCTTGATAAGTTTGTGCGTATGAATTACAACAGGGACCACATCCAACAGGTCAGACCTCTGGATCAGTTCAACCATATTCACCCAACTTCGGCAACTCATGCAAGGAGCGAAAAATGACGACGACCCTCACTCTGCTCGGAGTGATCCTGGTGATCGGCGCCATGGCTTATCGCCGGGCGTCTCTGTTCACCTCCACGCTTGCCACCGCAGCAGCCCTGATTGTCGGCACCCTCTATGGCCACGTCCCCCTGCTGGTCTGGGCGCTGTTTGTCGTGATCGCCATCCCCCTCAACCTGGTGGATTTTCGTCGCAACCAGCTGACCAAGCCGCTGTTCAAACTTTACAAATCCATCATGCCGGAGATGTCCCGCACCGAAAAAGAGGCCATTGAAGCGGGCACCACCTGGTGGGAAGCAGACCTGTTTGCCGGCAACCCGAACTGGAAGAAGCTGCACGCCATTCCGGTCAGCACGCTGTCTGCCGAAGAGCAGGCGTTTATGGACGGTCCGGTTGAAGAGGTGTGCCGCATGGTCAACGACTGGGAAGTGACCCACGAGCGGGCCGACCTCTCTCCCGAAGTGTGGCAATACCTGAAGGACCACAAGTTCTTCGCCATGATCATCAAGAAGAAATACGGCGGGCTGGAATTCTCCGCCTATGCCCAATCCTGCGTGCTGCAAAAGCTGTGCGGCGCCAGCGCCGTGCTGGCCTCCACCGTTGGCGTACCCAACTCGCTGGGCCCGGGTGAGCTGCTACAACACTATGGCACCGACGAGCAGAAGGATTACTACCTGCCCCGTCTGGCAGTTGGCAAGGAGATCCCCTGCTTCGCCCTGACCAGTCCGGAAGCAGGTTCAGACGCCGGCTCCATCCCCGACTTCGGTATCATCGCCAAGGGTGAATGGGAAGGGGAAGAGGTGCTCGGCATGCGCCTCACCTGGAACAAGCGCTACATCACCCTGGCCCCCATCGCGACCGTGCTGGGTCTGGCCTTCAAACTGCGCGACCCGGATCACCTGCTGGGTGACGAGGAAGAGCTTGGCATCACCTGCGCCCTCATTCCGACCCACATCAAGGGGGTCGACATCGGCCGCCGCCACTTCCCGCTCAACGTGCCGTTCCAGAACGGTCCGACCCGCGGCAAGGACGTGTTCGTCCCGCTCGACTTCATCATCGGCGGCCCGGCCATGGCCGGTCAGGGCTGGCGCATGCTGGTGGAGTGCCTCTCGGTCGGACGCGGCATCACCCTGCCCTCCAACAGCACCGGCGGCGTCAAGATGCTGGCCCTTGCGACCGGCGCCTACAGCCGTATCCGTCGCCAGTTCAAGCTGCCCATCGGCAAAATGGAAGGGATTGAAGAGCCGCTGGCCCGCCTCGGTGGCAACGCCTACATCATGGGGGCCGCCGCCAACCTGACCGTGACCGGCATCGACCTGGGCGAGAAACCCTCGGTCATCTCTGCCATCGTCAAATACCACCTCACCGACCGCGCCCAGAAGTGCATCATCGATGCCATGGACATCCACGGCGGCAAGGCCATCTGCATGGGCCCCAACAACTATCTGGCCCGCGGCTATCAGGGTGCCCCCATCGCCGTCACGGTGGAAGGGGCCAACATCCTGACCCGCAGCATGATCATCTACGGTCAGGGCGCCATCCGCTGCCACCCGTACGTGCTGCCGGAGATGCTGGCCGCCAGTCACCCGGATCAGGAGCAGGCCCTCAAGGATTTCGACAAGGCGATGTTCAGCCACGTCGGCTTTGCCATCAGCAATCTGGTGCGCAGCTTCTGGTTAGGGTTAACCGGTGCCCGCTTCGCCGCCGCGCCGTTCAAGGATCAGACCAAGGGCTACTACCAGCAGCTCTCCCGCCTCTCTGCCAACCTGGCCTTCCTGTCAGACATGGCGATGGGCACCCTGGGGGGCGAGCTCAAGCGCAAGGAGCGGGTCTCCGCTCGTCTTGGCGACGTGCTGAGCCAGCTCTATCTGGCCTCCAGCGCCCTCAAACGCTATCAGGATGAGGGTCGTCAGCACGCCGATCTGCCGCTGCTGCACTGGGCGCTGCAAGATGCCCTGTTCAAGGCGCAGGAAGCCATCGACGAGTTGCTGCGCAACTTCCCGAATCGCTGGATTGGTCTTGCCCTGCGCGTCATCGTGCTGCCGCTGGGTCGCGACCTGAAACGCCCGAGCGACAAGCTGGACAGCCAGGTCGCCCGCCTGTTGCAGACCCCGAGCGAAACCCGCAGCCGTCTGGCCCAGGGTCAGTATCTCACCCGCGAAGAGGGCAACCCCTTCGGCCTGCTGGAGCAGGCGCTGGACGACGTGCTCTCTGCCGAGCCGCTGTTTGAGAAAGTATGCAAGGCTGACGGCATCAAGCGTCCGTTTATGCAACTGGACAAGGTGGCAGAGATCGGCCTGGCGCTGGGAGTGCTCAACCAGACCGAAGCGGACCTGCTGCGCCGCGCCGAAGAGAGCCGCTTGCGCACCATCAACGTCGATGATTTTGATCCCATCGACCTGGTGGCCAACAAGACACTGTTTGAGCCATCGGCCTATCACAGAGCCGCCTGACAGACACATTGATAGTCAAACGCCTCCCATGTGGAGGCGTTTTTTATGGGGCTGAAGCAGGATGACGACAAAGAGATTTCACAGATCAAATTTTATTTCTCAATAAGTTTCCTATCCTTAGTGAAGCAGTTAATGTAAGCACAGGATCCCAAACAGGATTGCATGATGGATGACCAAATCCTGATTATTGACGATGACGATCTGCCCCTTCTCGATGACCAGCAGGCTGGATGGAAGGTGATGATTGTGGACGATGAACCCGAGGTTCATCGCATCACCAAGATCACCCTGAGCAAGTTTGAATTCGATAATAGACCCATTGAATTTTTGCATGCTTATTCAGCCGCCCAGGCCAGGGAGTTGCTCGCCAAGACCCCGGACGTAGCACTGTTGCTGCTGGACGTGGTCATGGAGGTCGATCACGCCGGCCTCGATGTGGTCAAATTCGTGCGCGAGGATCTGCAAAACAAGATGGTGCGCATCGTGCTACGTACCGGCCAACCCGGTCAGGCCCCGGAAGATGACGTGGTCACCAACTACGACATCAACGACTACAAGGACAAGACCGAGCTCACCTCCCAGAAGCTGCGCACCCTGCTGCGGGCCAGCCTGCGTTCATATCGCGACATTCGCACGCTGGAGAGCAATCGCCAGGGGCTGGAAAAAGTCATCGAGGCCTCCAAGGGGATCTTCGAGAAACGGGCGCTGCGCCAGTTTGTGGAAGGGGCTCAGGAACAGCTCGGGGCCCTGCTCAGTCTGGAAGAATCGCAAATCTACGACGTGAAGCAGTTCGCCTACGAAGTGCGGGATCAAATTCTGGAGCCCCTGCTGCCGGGCCACCCGTCACTGCGGCTGGCGGACGCTCCCTCCATTCTGCGCCAGGCCATGGCCAATCGTGCCAACGTCTATGACGGCAACCAGATGGTGCTCTACTGCCAGAACCCCCGTCATCACCTGCTGTTTCATATCGAGACCACTCGCCAGCTCAGCCAGATGGACATGGGGCTGCTCAGCCTGTTTACCGAAAACATCATAGTGGCGCTGGAGAACATCCGGCTCAACGAAGTGATCGCCGACAACCAGCGCGAGATCATCTATCGGATCGGCGAGCTGGTGGAGACCCGCTCCAAGGAGTCCGGCCTGCACGTGAAACGGGTCGCCCTTTACACCGAGCTGTTCTGCCAGCTGCTTGGCATGAGCGAGGAGCAGAGCGAGCTCATCAAGCGCGCTTCCCCGCTGCATGACATCGGCAAGGTGGGCATTCCGGATGCCATCCTCCACAAACCGGGCAAGCTGACCCCCGAGGAGTGGGAAATAATGAAGACCCACGCCCAGCTGGGGCAGGACATGCTCTCCGGCAGCGATCTGGCGCTGTTCCAGATTGGCGCCACCATCGCCGGCAACCACCATGAAAAGTGGAATGGCAGCGGCTATCCCCGTGGCCTCAAGGGTGATGCCATTCCGCTGGAAGGACGGGTGGTGGCGCTGGCTGACGTGTTTGATGCGCTCGGCTCGGATCGCTGCTACAAGAAGGCCTGGCCGCTGGACAAGGTACTGGCGCTGATCCAGGAGGAGAAAGGTCAGCACTTCGATCCCCAGTTGGTAGAACTGATGCTGGCCAACCTCGACAAGTTCCTCGAAATCCGCGATCAACACAAAGACATCTACGTCGGGGAACATTGATGCTGAAGGGTTGCAGCTAACCCGCTTCCCCACAAATAACAAAGCCGCCTCGATGGGCGGCTTTTTCATGCGGTTACCCGGTTATTGTTCGGGCAGGTTCAGATCCAGTTTGGCTTCCGGCTTGGCGCTTTCGCTCTCGGCTTTCTGCGCCGCCATCGCTTTTTTCAGTGCTCGCCGCTTTTGCAGCAAGATGAAACCGACACCGCCCAGCAAGACCAGCAGGATACCGACCCCACCCAGCAACCAGATCAACCAGCCGCTGCTCTGCTTTTCCTCGAATTTCACCTGGTTGGGCACTGCAGCCGAGGTTTCAGAAGCCGCAGAGGCCGCCGATGGCTCAGCCGCCAGCACCGGGAAGATATTGAACGATTTCACCGGCAGCGTGACCTGGATCTCGCGGCCCAGCCGGGTGGTGCCAAACAGGGTGGCGTTCACCTCATACTGGCCAACCTCCTTGATGGCGGAGAGATCCACTTCCACCCGGGGTTCAGTCGCCACCGCATTGAACGCCATGCTGGCTCCTACCGTGTTGGTCGCCTTGCCCTCAATGACCACGGAGGCCGGATCCAGCTCATCCGCATCGATCAGGAAGGAGAGCTTGGCGCCAAACTCCTGCGAGGGAGGTGCCAGGGTATAGCTGACCGGCAACGGGTAGATCAGCACGTCCTGATAGCGAGCGCGGGAAAACACCTGATTGCCCGTGCTGTACATGGCCCGGTATTTTCCCGCAGCCACATCCAGTACCGCCTCGGCTGTCATGATGCCGTCACCCGGCACCTCGTCGAGCCCCTTGCCATCGTCACGATAGTGGCCGAGCACTTCGTCAACGATGGGCTCACCCTCCTGCTTGGCGTCGTTGAAACGCTGCAATCGCACCGTCATGCCAAGGTCGGTCAGGTAATAACCCGCCTTGGGCGGCGCATCGTCGATCAGCAGCCAGGACTTGAGCTTGACCCTTTCCCCCTGATAAAGCTGGGTCGGCAATTGATCGGTTTCCAGCCTGATGTTCGACAGCAGGCGCACCCGGTTGTCCGGGTCCACCTCGCCGATGGCCTGCCAGGGGCCCGGCATGGGATCACGGATGGTGATGAGATCCTGATCCTTGAGCGCCAGCCAGCCCACATCGGGGGGCGTCACCTTGCCCACATAGAGCTTGCTGCCGTCCGGACGCACCAGGATCACCGACGGGGTGCCCGGCTTGCGCGTCACGATGAAGGTGATCTCTTTCACCCCGTAATCGATGCGAAAGCGATTGTCGAGCAGAGGAATGTCGGAGGGGGCAAACACCTCGTTGGCCGAGGCCGTCAGCGAGGCCAGCAACAGCAGGCCGCCCCATAGCTTGCTCATTGCCGCCACAGGCAGGCTCCTCCTTTTTTCTGCACCAGATCCAGCCGCGCTTCGTGCACAGCCTCAATCTCGGCGCTGGCACGGATCACCTTGAGCGGTGGGCGATTGCTCTCCAGCCGGCGGATGCTGGTGTCCTGGTTGCTCTCATTTTCACTGCTCTCGGTAGCCAGATTCAACTTGGTCTGGCCACCCGTCATCAGCAGGTAGACGTCCGCCAGGATCTCCGCATCGAGCAAAGCCCCGTGCAGGGTACGGTGCGAGTTGTCGATACCGTAGCGATCGCACAGTACATCGAGGTTGTTGCGCTTGCCCGGGAACAGGTCCCGCGCCATCGCCAGGGTATCCGTGATGCCACAGATGTCGGCAGTCTTGAAATTGAGGCCGAGCTTGCCGAACTCATAGTCCATGAAGCTCACGTCAAACGGCGCGTTGTGGGCAATCAGCTCGGCACCGCGGATGAACTCGATGAACTCGTCGGCGATCTGGCTGAACGACGGCTTGTCACGCAGGAACTCATCGGTGATGCCGTGCACCTGGATGGCCTCGGGGTCCACCAGCCGATCCGGCTTGATGTAGACGTGGAAGTGGTTACCGGTCAGCTTGCGGTTGATCACCTCCACACAGCCGATCTCGATGATGCGGTGTCCCAGATAGACGGGGCCACCGGCGGTGTTCATACCTGTGGTTTCAGTATCCAGAATGATCTGGCGATTCAGTTGGGGTGTGTTCATGATCCAATCTATGTCAAACTTCGGCTTTACCCGCTAGTTTACCCCAAGACTCATGCTAAAAAAGATCGATTTGTATACGGATGGTTCCTGTCTCGGCAACCCCGGCCCTGGCGGCTATGGTGCCGTCATGGTCTATGGCAAGCACCGCAAGGAGCTCGCCGGCGGTTTTCGCCTCACCACCAACAACCGGATGGAGCTGATGGCCGCCATTATGGGGCTGCGCACCCTGAACGAGCCCTGCCAGGTCAGACTCACCACCGACAGCCAGTATGTGCGCCAGGGGATCACCCAGTGGATCATCGGCTGGAAGAAAAAGGGGTGGATGACTGCCAGCCGCCAGCCGGTCAAGAACGTCGATCTCTGGCAGGCATTGGATGCGGAAGTGGCGCGCCATCAGATCGAATGGCTCTGGGTCAAGGGGCACTCCGGTCACCCGGAAAACGAACGCTGTGACGAGCTGGCCCGCGAGGCCGCCAGCGGCAAGCAGCTGGCCGAGGATACCGGCTACCAGCCCTGATCCGGGCCAGCCTCACCCGTGAGGGCCGCTCGCCCGCCGAGCCTCCAGAGACTGGCTACCAACCCTGGCGCGCCATGCCCGGCGTCGCTATCGACTCGGGCAAGCGCCAGCGGCGGCGCACCGGCGTCAACGGAAAGCGCCGCTTGCGCGCCGCTATCACGTAGACGGACGCAAACGGCCTGCAATAATCCCGCCCCACACTCTCCCGCCACCAGCCTATTCGGCTTTGCTTGCCCATGAACGAGTAGCCAAAGCGCTCGTCAAACATCACTTCACACCCGAGCAGCTGCAGCCAGTCGGTGACCCGCGCCGGAGTGAACATGCGGGCCGACCAGGGCAGATGTTGACGCAGGAAAGGCAGGCAGTGGCCGATGCCGACCAGGCTGAGCGGATTGTAGCCGCTGACGATGAGCCAGCCATCGTCGGTCAGCACCCGCTCCGCCTCGCGCAGCACCTGGTGGGGGTCTGGCGAAAAGTCGAGGCAGTGGGCCAGCAGGCAGGCATCCACGCTGCCGGTACGCACCGGCAAGGCCAGTGGGTCGCCCTTGAGATCCAGCAATCTGCCACTGGGGGCAACGCCTATCTGGTGGCGAATGGAAGAGCAGCCGCAGGAGAGTTCGGCGCTCAGCGCCCCGACTTTAAGCAGATGATAACCAAACAGATGTGGGCACCAGCTGTCGAGCCGTTCCTGGATCTCGGCCGCTACCCAGTCCCCCATGGGCAGTGCCGACCAGCTGGTCGGGATCTCGATTTGTTGTTCGGTACGTGCCACCTGCATAATAGGGCTCAACTTGGGGTTCGAACGCCATCCAGTTATATAAGATACCCTCCATAAAGAGAAGCAGACTCATGTATCCAGTGATCACAGTTCCTGCCTTTAACGACAACTACATCTGGTTGATCCGACA
Source organism: Aeromonas sp. CD (assembly GCF_033349375.1). Taxonomy (NCBI): domain Bacteria; kingdom Pseudomonadati; phylum Pseudomonadota; class Gammaproteobacteria; order Aeromonadales; family Aeromonadaceae; genus Aeromonas; species Aeromonas sp. CD. The sequence goes on along the minus strand of NZ_CP137631.1, from coordinate 1,657,410 downwards.
CGAAAATCACTGCCTGGTCGTCGACCCGGGCGATGCCGAACCCGTGCTGGAGCGACTGGCCGCGCTGGACCTGCAACTCGATGCGATTCTGCTGACCCATCACCACCACGATCATGTGGGAGGCGTCACCGCCCTGCTCGGCCACTTCCCCCACGCCAGACTCTATGGTCCCAAACTTGACCCCATGCCCGCTCATCACGGCCAGTGGCTCGATGACGGGGATCAGATCAACTGGCATGGCCTGAGTCTCGAGGTGATCCATGTGCCCGGCCATACCCATGGCCACATCGCCTATTACGGCCACGGCATGCTGTTTTGTGGCGATACCCTCTTCAGTGCCGGTTGCGGCCGCCTGTTCGAAGGTACCCCGGCCCAGATGCACGCCTCACTGCAACGACTCGCTGCCCTGCCCGACGACACCCTCATTTATTGTGCCCATGAGTACACCCTCTCCAACCTGCGTTTCGCCTACGCGGTCGAGCCGGACAACCAGGCGATCCAGCAGCGGATCGGGCTGATCAGCAAGCTGCGCCAGCAGGGTCTGCCGAGTCTGCCCTCACGGCTGGGGGATGAGCGGGAGTTCAACGTTTTTCTGCGATGCGAACAGGATTCCGTGAAATTTTCTGCTGAGAAATACGCCTTAAAATGCTTGGAAAATCCAGAGGATACCTTCACCGTGCTGCGATCCTGGAAGGACGTTTTTTGAACAAACCTTGATCAGGGGGCCATTGCCCCTTATGATGCGAGCTGTTTTTCCTAAAGATGACCTGAGCGAGATGAAGGTACGAACGGCCTTATTGGCGGCGCTGTTTCTCAGCGGCTGCCAAAACCTGAGCCATCAGGATGACCGGGCGCTAACGGCAATCGAGCCGATCAAGTCCCCCCAAGTCAACAAAAAAGCGTATAAAAAGCATTCGGCGCGCTTCCTGTTCGGAGACGAACAGATCGACGAACTGGATGACACCGATAACCTGTGGGTGCGTATCAGCGATGATATGCAGTTTGATCCGCAGGAGAACGACCGTGTCCGCCAGCAGCGTGATTGGTTGCTGCGCAATGATAAGCATCTGGCGACCATTGCCAGCCGGGCTGAGCCCTACCTGTATCTGATGGTAGAGGAAATCGAACGGCGTGAGCTGCCAATGGAGCTTATTACCATCCCCATGATCGAGAGCATGTTCGATCCCCACGCCCGTTCCCGCAGCAATGCGGTGGGTCTGTGGCAGTTCGTTCCTGCGACCGGCAAGAACTTCGGCCTGCGCCACGACAACTGGTACGACGGCCGCCGCGATGTACTGGCCTCCACCAATGCCGCGCTGGATTATCTGGAGTACCTGAACCGTTTCTTCGACGGCGACTGGCTGCAGACGCTGGCGGCTTACAATGCCGGTGAAGGACGGGTGCGCAACGCCATCACCCGCAATCAGAAGGCAGGCCGACCGACCGACTACTGGTCACTCGATCTGCCCCGCGAAACCCGGATGTATGTGCCCAAGATCCTGGCCATGGCCGACATGATCCGCAACGCGGACAAGTACAATGTAACCTTGCCGGTACTGGCCAACAAGCCTCAGCTACGGGTGGTCAACACCGGCGGTCAGATCGATCTGAACGTGGCAGCCCAGCTGGCAGGCCTGCGTCCGGCTCAGCTGAAAGAGGTCAATCCGGCCCTGACGCGCTGGTCGACCTCACCCAAGGGGCCCTATCGCCTGCTGGTACCGGTCGAGTATGCCGATACCCTGGAGCTGGCCCTGGCCGATCTGCCCCAGAGCGAGCGCATCCGCACCCGCTCCTATCAGGTCACCAGCGGCGACACCCTCTCTCGCATCGCCCAGAATCACGGGGTGAGCGTGCAGCAGCTCAAGCTGGCCAACAACCTGAGTGGTAACCACCTGCGCCGTGGCCAGACCCTGATGATCCCGACCAGCGGCAGCAAGCCGGTGGTCAGTCAGAGCGCCCAGAGCAAGCCACAGCAACTTGCCAGCCGCAGTGCCGGCAAGATCCAGTACAAGGTGCGTGCCGGTGACAATCTGTGGAGCATCAGCCAGGCGCACGGGGTCACCCATGACGAGCTGGCCAAGTGGAATGGTCTCAATGCCAAGTCGGCCTTGAAGCCTGGCATGAAGCTGGTGGTCTGGCCCAAGCAGGGCAAGAGCAGCAACAAGTCCATGGTCTATCAGGTACGCCGCGGCGATTCCCTCTCCTCTATCGCCGCCCGTTTTCAGGTTGCCGTGATGGATGTGATGCGCTGGAATCAGCTGGGCAAGAGCGATTACCTCAAGCCGGGTCAGGAGCTGACCCTGTTCGTGAAGAACAACAGCTGATCGTTCATCGCTTCATAAAAAATACCCCGCCAAAAGCGGGGTATTTTTTTATCTGGCACAGGCCACCGTGGCGGCCTGTATGGCTTCAGGGAGTGATGGCCTGGGCCGCGAAACGGGCCATGATGGGGTTGTGATCCGAGGCATCAGTCGCCGGGCTGCTCACTTCAACCAGGTCCAGGTTGCGGTAGTAGAGGTGATCCAGCGGCCGGCCGAACGCGGTCCGGCGCAGATCCGGCACCGGGATCGCCTCCTGCAGTCCCAGTTCGCCCACCAGCTTGTTCAGCCAGAATTCGCGCTTGTCGCTCCAGGTGTTGAAATCCCCGGCCAGAATGACGGGACCCTGATGGCGATGGATCAGGGCGGTCAGATCGTTGAGCTGCTCGCGAAAGGTCGCCATCCCCAGCTCGAAATTCACCGCATGCAGGTTCACCACCAGCACGCCGTCAGGATCCCCCTGCAAGGGGTAGAGGCTAACCAGACCGGATTTGGGAATGCGCAGCAGCGGCTCGGGTGAGCGCACGCCGCACACGAACGCCTGTGGCGTCTTGGCGACCGTCATCACGCCGAAGGAGACGCCGCCCTGGGTAAAGGCTTGCAATTGCTGCCACTGGAAATCACCGGCCTTCAGCCATTCCAGCATGTCAGGGCGGGTCGCCGACTCCTGCAGCAGTACCAGATCCTGGGATTTGGCATACTCGTCGAGCCCCTCGCGCCAGTTTTTACGCTGACCCTTGTAGAGATTCCAGACGGTAATGCCGAACTCGCGTGGCAAGGCGGTGGAGGCCAGCGCCACCAGCGGCGGCTTCTGGCAGTTGGCGCCGGGAATGATGCCCTGCGCCGTGACCAGGTGATCCTGATCCGGCACCTCGAAACAGCCGACCAGTCCCAACGTCAGCAGCGACGTACCCAGAATGCGATAACTATTTTTCATTGGCTAACAACCACCTGCCTCTGCATTGTGTCCTGACCATCACAAATGTCATCGCTGCCGACTAGGCTGATAGCTCGTGTCCGGCCCGGCTCATCCAGAAGGAATTCAACGATGGCGAGACAGCACCAGTACCGCGTGACATTTTATGATCAACAAGGAAATTGTCATCAAGTGGAGCTTTCCACCGTCTATCAGATCAGACGGGATCCCCAGTGCGATCTCTGCCTGTTCGACACCCAGCAGTGCGTCGGCTCGGAAGAGATGCTGGAACGCATGATACGGCAAAAAACCGGGTTTGAGCAGGAAATATCCATCATCAACGCCCGGCTTATCTGAGCCGGATCAGACCGGTACCGGACGGGATTTTCCCTGTTCGTCGATGGCGACATAGGTGAAGATCCCTTCGGTCACACAGTAGCGCTGGGCCTCGTTTTCACGCAGCACCGGCTTGACCCACACCTCCAGCTTCAGCCGCATGGAGCTGCGACCGATCTTCAGACAGCGCCCGTAGCAACACACCACGTCGCCCACCTTGACCGGGCTGTGAAAGGTCATGCCCTCGACGGATACGGTACAAATACGTCCTTTTGCCAGCTCCTTGGCCATGATGCCCCCACCTATATCCATCTGGGACATGATCCAGCCCCCGAAGATATCGCCATTGGGGTTGGTATCGGCTGGCATTGCCAGGGTTCTCAGCAACAGCTCCCCATCGGGGTGACGTCTTGTATCTACCATCTTTACCGCTCTCTCTATATGGATGCGGCATGATAGGGGGCGAGCCCCCCCTTGGCAAACCTCAATTGCCCGCCGCGCCACACCATTAGAGCCGCCTGTGCCCCACTCTATAGCACAGGGCGGGATGCTCAGTGACCCCGGGCCGCCAGCTCGGCAAACCAGTGCGCCGGATCGGGCCAGCGATAGACAAAACCGAGCTGCTCGCAGAGGCGCTGACCCTCGACCGGGGCAAAGATCCCGGCAGGCTCGATAAAGACCGGGGCCGGCAGGCCCAGCTGGCGCGCGGCAAAGGGGTAGAACTGCTCCCGGCGTGGGTGCACCGGCGCACTCAGGTTGTAGGCATCGCCATCCTTTCCCTGCACCAGCAGCAGTTGGCAAGCGGCCACCACGTCATCCAGGTGCACCAGGTTCACCGCCTGACCGCCCCCCTCCAGGGTCTTGCCCGCCAGGAAGCGGCCGGGATGGCGCTGTGGCCCGTACAGCCCGGCCAGGCGCAGTACCATGGCACAGGGAATACCGGCCCCCATCGCCGCCTGCTCGGCGGCCAGCATCCGCATCCCGCGCTCGTGGGCAGGCATGGGGTGTTCATCCTCCCCCTGCCCCGGCGCCCAGACCGAGGTGGCACTCACGAACAGCAGCCGCTGCACGCCGGCGGCCTGCGCCAGTTCGGCCACCCGCCCGATGGCCGCCGGGTAATCCTCGACCTTGCTCGGCGGCACGCAGATCACCAGCTCGCGGCAGCGAAACGGCAGGGCGGTCAGCCCGATGCCCAGTTGCAGCGGCCAGGCCTGCAGCCCCTCTGCAGTCAGCTGCGCGGCTTTCTGATCCGAGCTGACCGTCACCGCCACCTGGCGACCCTCGGCCTGCAGTGCCCGGGCCAGCGGCAACCCCAGCCAGCCAGCGCCCACGATCCCCGTCTGGTATTCACTCTCTGTTGTCATGACAAAATCCTGGCAAAAAAAAACGGCCATCCATGATGACCGTCGAAAGTAACGAAGGAAATAGCTGGATTAACCAGTTACCTCCCACAGCGGGAAAATCGGGAGCGCAGGCTCCTAATTCGTGGGGCCTATGCTAGTGGCAGGCAGTCCAAAAAGCTTTGAAGCGGATCACAGTTGAAAAGGATTTCTGAAAACGCTTTCAATTTTTCCGCAAAACAGGGGAGCGACATTGGCCCATTCAGGGCCAATGTCGGCCACTCAGGCGACGGATTCCCGTCTGACCAGCTCGGCCTCGAACTTGAGCTCCAGCCCCTCGGCCGGTTTGTGATCCAGCAGGCTCAGCGCCAGCTCGGCAGCCCGGCCGCCCATCTCCTCGATGGGGTAACGCACCGTGGTGAGCTTGGGATAGATGTAGCGGGCATAGGGAATGTCATCGAAACCCACCACCGAGATCTGCTGCGGGATCTTGTATCCCCGCTCCAGCAGACAGGAGATGGCCCCCGCCACCATGGCGTCGTTGAAACCGAGCACGGCGGTAAACTCAACCCCCCGATCCAGCAGCTCGCCCATCGCCACGTAACCGCCGTTCTCGTCGGCGAAGGCGCGGCCGATGAGGGCAGGATCAAGAGCGATGCCGGCCCGCTGCAGGGCGTGATGATACCCCGCCATCCGCTGCTGGCCATCGACGAACTCTTCATCGTCCGAGGTGACGAAGGCAATCTTGCGATGGCCCGCATCCAGCAGGTGCTGGCAGGCGGTGGTGATGCCGGCCTGGTTGTCCAGCCAGACGCAGCGATCTTCGGCGCCCGGCACCTGGCGATTGATGAAGACCACCGGGGTGCTGCCCGCCACCAGCTCGCTCAGCTCCTCGTCGGGCAGCGCCTTGCTGTGCAGGATCAGCGCATCGCACTGGCGCTGCAGCAGCGCCTGGATGGCGTGGCGCTCGCGCACCTCGTCGTGGTTGCCGGACATGACGATGGTGAACTTGTCCGCCTTGTCCACCACGCTCTCGATGCCGCGCATCATCTGGGCGAAGAAGGGGCCACCACACAGATCCCCCACCAGCACACCGATGCAGTTGGAGCGCTTGCTGACCAGCGCCTGGGCAAAGCTGTTGGGACGAAAATTGAGTTCCTTCATGGCCGCCATGACGGCCTCACGCTTTTCTGGTGCCACCTGCGCCGTGTTGTTGATGACTCGCGACACAGTTGAAATGGACACATTAGCCAACCGGGAAACGTCTTTAATCGTTGCCACTATCAATTCCTTTGTTGGGGGAGCCTGTCTGTGTTGAACGGGCGATTATAACGAACCTGCCAGACCAAGAGATGGCGCCCGATCACCTGGCAGGTTTCCTTTTGTAACAAAACCTTATGGGATAATAACCATTTTGGGGAGGGAATGGGAATCCGGCTGCCGCCAGGGCGGCAGCCGTCTCAATAAGCGTGACTCAGCTCGCGATCGGACATGAAGCGCAGCGGCTGCTGCAGCTTGTGCTGATAGATGAGATCGAACGACAGCACGTTCTGCACATAGTTGCGCGTCTCCTTGTAGGGGATGCTCTCGACCCAGACATCCATCGGCTTGTCCGCACTCTGATCGCGCCAGCGTTTGACCCGGCCGGGGCCGGCGTTGTAGGCCGCCGCCGCCAGGATCCGGTTGCCGTCGTACACATCCAGCAGCCGCTTGAGATAGGCGCTGCCAAGGCGGATGTTCATGGTGGGATCAAACAGCTGCTGCTCGTTGCGATAGGGCACTCCCAGCTTGCTGGCCGTCTCCTTGGCGGTGGTCGGCATCAGCTGCATCAATCCCCTCGCCCCGACCGGCGACTGTGCCAGCGGGTAGAGCGCGCTCTCCTGCCGGGAGATGGCGTAGAGCAGGCTGGTGTTCATGGTCCGCTCCTGCGCCATCTGGGAGAAGGTGTGCTTGAGCGGCAGCGGGAAGCGCAAATCGAGGGCATCCCAGGCCTCGGCCCGGATGCTGGCCAGAATGGCCAGTTCATGCCAGCCCTGGTTGAGGGCGATGTGGCCGAACTCGAGGCGCTGGGCCACCGGATTGCGATCCATGTTGTGGATCCACTCCGCCCGCGCCGCCGTGATCTCGTTCATGTCGAGCAACTCGCGCACCCGCAGCAGGAAGGGCCAGCGGCGGCTGGCGGTGCGCCAGTCCGGCACCTTCTTCGCCACGCTCTGATTCTTCATCCGATAGGGCACGCCGCTGCGCTGCGCCGCCATGAAGCCGTAGAAGCCACGCAGATTGGCGGTCTCCAGATAGAGATCCCGCGCCGGTTTCTGCTGGCCCTGCACCTCCAGCGAGCGCGCCAGCCAGTAGCGCCAGCGATCCTCCTTCTGCAGGGCCATGGGCATCCGCTTGACCCAGCCGGAGAGCCCTTTCCAGTCCTGCTCCCAGATGGCGAGCCGGGCCCGCAGCTCCAGCAGATCCGGGTCAGCCTGGCGCACCACGGTAGCATCCAGCCAGTTGCGCTGGGCGGTTGAGCGATCCAGCAGCAGCCGTCTGGCTACCGCCCGCTCCACCGGTTTGAGTTCGGCCGCACTCAGCGCAAAACGCGCGCGCAGATAGCCGAGCTGCCCCAGTACCGCTTCCGGCTGCTGGTTGGCATAGCGGGCCAAGCCCAGCAGCAGCAACTTTTTGGAGGGGGCGGCGGTAGTGAAATAGGCCGTGTTCATCGCCTTGGCGGGCTGCTCGAACAGGGTAATCATCTGATCCCCGTACGCCTTCATGCCGCTGCCGAGCTGGGCGCCGAGGTGGCGGATGAGGTTCGGGTTCTCCGCCTCGAAGGCCAAGGTCATGCGGGTCCAGATCTTCTCCTGGGTCCGCAAGCCGGCCTGTTGCCAGAGCTGGAACAGGGGATCGCAGGCATCGGGGCGGGACTGGCCGCTCAGCCAGAGCTTGCCCGCCTCCTGCAGTGCCTGGCTCTGCTGACCGGTGTAGTAGCGCGCCTGATAGTGCATGCAGAGCAGATCGGTGGAGTTCGGCTTGGCCGGATAGAAGCGCAGGAACTGGGACCATTGCTGGCTCTGGGCCAGATAGGTGAGGTAACTGCGCTCCAGCCGGTTGGATTGGGGGGTGTCGCCGTGTTCGCGGATGAAGCGGGTCACGTCGTCATACTCTGCCGCCCCCGGCCGAAAGGCCAGCTGGTAGTAATCGAGATAGGGCAGCAGCGGATAATGGGTCAAACGGGCGCGAATTTGCTGAAAACGGGCCTGATCGTCGGCCCGCACCGCGTCATAAGCCTGGCGATAGAGAGATTGTTCCAGAGTCTGCGCCGCAACCTGCGTCAGCAGCCCCGGCACGCACAGCGCCGATAAAATGATTCCCTGCACGGCTTTCACGAGAGACGTCTCCATTGAGAGGCAATGCCACCGCCCGCTGGCGGTGGTGTCATATTCCCTCATTCTACCCGTTAACCCGAGGGGCTACAGCTCGCCGGCGAGACTATTTTTGCCCCCGGCCAACGGGCTTTCGCTGCGGGCAAGGCGCTGCACGTAGCGCTCCAGATAGGGCACCGGCAGCGGCTTGGAGGCCAAATAGCCCTGGTAGAAGTGGCAACCCTGGGCCTGCAGAAACTCCAGCTGCTGACGCGACTCCACCCCTTCTGCCGTCACGTTGAAGCCCATGTGGCGCGCCATGGCGATCACCGCCTCGACGATGGCCATGTTGTCGCCATCGCGCGGGATGTCCTGGATGAAGGAGCGATCGATCTTGAGCTCGTCCGCCGGCAGCCGCTTGAGGTAGCTCAGGGAGGAGTAACCGGCGCCGAAGTCATCGATGGCAAAGCTGATGCCGAGCGCCTTGAGCTCGCTCATCTTGCTGATGGTGTCTTCCGCGTGCCCCAGCACCACGGATTCGGTGATCTCCAGATTCAGGCTGGCGGGGTCCATGCCGGTGGAGGCCAGCACGTCGTGGATCCGGTCGACGAAATCGGTGGCGTGAAACTGCTTGGCACTGACGTTGACCGACAGCTGCGGGATGTGAATGCCGTTCTCCTCCCAGCGCACGTACTGGGCGCAGGCTTCGTACAATACCCAGTTGCCGATGTCGACGATAAGATCCGTCTCCTCGGCGATGGGGATGAACTCGGCGGGCGACACCAGGGCCCGGCCGGGCGGCTGCCAGCGGATCAGCGCCTCGACGCCAATGATGTCGCCCCCCTCCACCATGTGCTGGGGCTGGTAGTAGAGGGTCAGCTCCTGCTGGTTAAGGGCGCTGCGCAGCTCGTTGTGGATGAGCAGCCGGCGATCCGCCTGCAACTGCATGGAGGCATCGAAGAAGCGCCGGGTCTTGCGACCGGCCGACTTGGCCTGATACATGGCGGTGTCCGCCTGCTTGAGCAGATCGTCCACCCCCTGCTCCCGACCGGGGAAGAGGGTAATGCCGACGCTGGCGCCGATGTGCAGCACCTGGCCCGCATGGTTGTAGGGGGCCGCAATCTCGCTGATGAGCCGCTCGGCGATGAGGTCGGCCTGCATCTCCGCCTGGGGGGGGCTCGCCGAGAGCGAGGGCAGCAGCAGCACGAACTCGTCGCCGCCAAGCCGCGCCAGACAGTCCCCCTGCCGTACCAGCCGCTTGAGCCGGCTGGCGACCTCCTTGAGCAGCCAGTCGCCGGTGGCGTGGCCGAGGGAGTCGTTGATGGTCTTGAAGTGATCCAGATCGATGAACAGCAGGGCGCCGATCAGATAGTCGCGGCTCGCCTCGCCAAAGGCGTGAGCCAGGGTTTCGTGCAGCTGGCGGCGGTTGGGCAGGCCGGTCAGCTCGTCGTAGTAGGCGAGATCCTGAATGCGGCGCTCGGCCTCTTTGCGCTCGGAGATATCCTCGAAACAGATGACGAAGTGGCTGATCTCCCCCCTGTCATCCTGCACCGGGGTGACGATCTCCCACTGCGGATAGGGATAGCCGTCCGCGTGCAGGCGTTGGGTCTCCCCCTGCCAGCGGCTCAGGGTGCCGAGCTCGTAGCCAAGCCCCCCCAACCCGCACCAGAGATCGTTGCCCAGATGCAGGCCGATCACCCGCTGGCTGTCAAAACCGGTGATCTGGCTGAAGGCGTGGTTGACCCGCAAGATCTTGAAATCGGGATCGGTGATGATGATCCCTTCATGGGTTTCAAACGCTACGGCAGAAAGGCGCAGCTGGGCATCACTCTGCAGCCGTTCCAGCTCCGCCACCATGCGCATGGAGAAGGTGGTCAGCACCGAGCCCAGATTGGGGATCGCGCTCTGATCGGAGAAAAGCAGCGCCAGGTGGCCCAGGATCTGGCCGTTGCGATCACACAGCGGCAGGCCGTAGTAACCCTGCCCCGCCTTGAAACCGGTACAGCAGGGTAGATCGTTCGCCAGGGGAATGACGCAGGCCTCCCCCGCCAGATAGACCTGCTGGCAGGGCATGCCGTCGAGTTCGTACTCCTTGAGGTCGATACCATGGCAGGCCAGTACCTTGAGCCGTCCGCTGCCGGTACGCTCCGCCAGCCAGACCGCGTCCGCCACCAGGATGTGGGCGAGCTGATTGACCAGGGTATTGAAGAAATCGAGCCCGGTCCGGGCAGAGAGCGCCTGCGCCAGCTGGGTCAACAAGGGGTCTTGCAGCAGCGGCAGTTGCTGGGAGAGGTCGGCAGGCAGCTGGGTGCTGCGGGTGGTGTCGAGCGGCGCAATCCAGCCGCAACACATCTGCTGGGCCGGCACGTACTGGCCGCTCCAGAGCACATGGCGCACCTCGCCGCCCTCCTCGCAGAGGTGACCGATGAACTGGGCCGGTTGCTGTGAGTGGTAAAGTCTGGCGAGAAAGTCGGCAAAGCCGGCCTCGTCATCTGCCGCCAATTGCCCGAACCAGGGGTGAGGCCCCTCTCCTTGCCAGAGCTGGTAGGAGGCATGATCGGACAGACTCCACTGGGCGTGTTGCCGATCATAAAACCACATCATCTGAGTGGCCTGCTGTTTCATGTACTACTCCAACACCACAACAACCACGTTCAAGCCCCTGACGACTTGGCAGCGCCCACATTCACAGCGCGCACGTCGGCAAGGGCGGTGCGGGGAGAAAGTGCAAAAGATGCGAGACTAAGCGGTGAAAACCGGACATGAGGTCGACATGCGGCGCTGCCACGAAGGGACAGAAACGATCCAAGTTTCTCCATACTGCCTGCCAGTTTCGTGGAGCTCAAGCGCTTTTTGGTGCAGAACGGGAAAAGATCACAATTTATTCCTCCCCTCGGAAGCAAGGCCACAGTTCGTGACGAAGATCACATTTTAATGTTCAGCCATGAGTAATCTGAAGGTGAAGACACAAGCAAGACGACCCGAAGGGGGCCAATATGAAAATCGAAATTACCAGCAAAATCATCGACATCACCCCGGCTATCCGCGAGCGCATTGAATCCCGTTTTGACAAGCTCGAGCGTCTTCAGGTGCCTCTTATCACACCCCATGTGATTGTCTCCAAAGAGCGTCTGATGTTCATCGTTGAAGCCACTGCTGGCATCCCCAACGGCAAGCTGTTTGCCCAGGCAGAACATGAGGACTTGTACGCCGCCATCACCGAACTGGGGCAAAAGCTGGAACGCCAGCTCAACCGTCACACCGAAAAACCCATCGCCCGTCGCGCCGCAGCGGCTGGCAAGGAAGTGCCGCAAGAGGATGAAGCCGACGCCTAAACTGCGCCACGGCACAGCCAACAACGACAAAGGCGGGATCTCCCCGCCTTTTTGCTGTCCGAATGCCGGCGTTTGTCGCCTTCAGCAACCACTGAGCCAGTGCAGCCTGGCATCCACCCCCGCCTTGAGCGTATCGAGGATCGGCAGCATCAGCAGGGGATCGTCGCGTCTGGGCTGATCCGCCAGCTTGCCCTGCCAGCGCTCCCGTCCAAGCGGCGAGAGGTTGTCATAGACGGCAGGCTCCAGCGCCGGCGGGGCGCCGAGCAGCGGCGGTGAGCGCAGCGCCAGCCAGAGCCGCACATCCACCATGGAGCCTCCCTGTTGCAGCCGCTCGTTGAGCAAAGCGGCCTCTTCATCATTTGCACTGCCCTGCAAGGGCGTGGCTGGCGGCAGCTCAAAACGGCTGCGCCAGACCCGGCTCTCAGCCTTTGTTGGCTGCCTCGGGTCGAACCAGGGCTGCTCTTCCACCGCATCGGTCAGCAGGGCCAGATGCAGGCGAAAGTCAGCCCTGTCTCCATGCTGGAGATCCTGGTTGAGACGTTGCCCCAGCTGGGCCTCGTCCACCAGCCACTGCTCACGAATGGCGCTGGGTAGCATGAGATAACTCTTGGAAACGGTGTTTTCATCCTTTATCGGCCGCAAATACGATCCTTTAAGCAGGAAAAATCCCGCCAAGGGGTTCACAACCCCGGCAGATCTGTTAGTATGCGCCTCGCACTTGTGGAGGGGTTCCCGAGTGGCCAAAGGGATCAGACTGTAAATCTGACGGCTCTGCCTTCGAAGGTTCGAATCCTTCTCCCTCCACCATTTCAAGTGCAATCACGGCGCCCGCCGTGAATAAAAATTGGCAATACCCCGTGGAGGGGTTCCCGAGCGGCCAAAGGGATCAGACTGTAAATCTGACGGCTCTGCCTTCGAAGGTTCGAATCCTTCTCCCTCCACCATCATTCAAGAAAACCCGGCCTCGCGCCGGGTTTTCGCTTTTCAGCATCCCCCTGATCATCAACATCAACGTCAGCCGCATCAACGCCACCCATAAAAACGGGAGGCTTGTGCCTCCCGTTCTTGTCTCTTCCTGCCCGCTACAGGGTGAAGCGATAGAAGATATCCACCGCCTGGGCCACCCCGCTCATGGCCTGCAGGTAGAGCCTGGGCATCAGCTCGTAGCGCAGCTTGAACTCGGCGATGGGGCTGAACACCCCGACCCCGTACTGGAACTGCAGCCCCGGCAGCAGGTAGGCCGACAGGGTCACCTGGGTGTTGTCGCCACTGCCGGCGGTGTCGAGGGCCACGTCGCTCATGCCGAGGGATTCCCCCAGACTGGAGACCACGCCGTTGGCCTGGCTGACCGCGCCCGCCACCAGCAGACCGTTGAAGCCGCCATCCTCACCGCTGGTCTGCAGCCCCTTGCCGCGCAGCATGTAGGAGAGCTGCTCGGACTGGGCCATCTGCGGCTCCGAGTAGACGGTGATCTTGGGTTTGCTGGCCGGCCCGGTCACCCGCACCCCCACCGTCACCTTGTCTTCGATGGTATCGGGATCCCGATACGCCTCTATGTTGAGGAACGGCTGATCGAGGGGGCCGGAGAAGAGGATGCGGCCATCCTTGATGATGAGGTTCTGGCCATAGGCCTTGAAACGCCCGTCGTTGAGCACCAGCTGGCCGTTGCCCGCCAGCGGCCGCGAGGGATCCTGGCGGATGTTGATGCCGCCCCCCACCTTGGTCTTGAGCCCCATCGCCTCCAGCCGCACGTCGTCACCCAGCCGGATGGCCAGCTTGATCGCCATCGGCAGCGGCGCCGCCTTGGGCACCGGCGGTAGATCGTCGTAGACCACGGTCACGTCGTCCGACACCGCCACCGCGCTCTCGGGCAGGCTCTTGACCAGGATCCGCGCCCAGGGGATATCGACCTGACCGGTGATCCGGGTCTCCTCCCCCAGCGAGATGGCGATGTCTGGGGAGACCCGCACCCGGCCCATGCCCGGATACTGGGCTTCCAGCTCCTTGCCCTGGATGGTGAGGCTGCCGGTGACCGGCAGCTGTGCCCAGCTCAGCCAGCCCCCCAGTGCCAGCGGCCCCTTGCCCACCAGCATGGTGCCATCGAGCTCGGCCCGGTTGCCTTCAATCTTGAGGCGGGTCACCAGCTTGGAGAGGGTCACCATGTCGGAGTGGGTCTGCACCTCCCCATCCAGCAGGTTGAGCTGACCAAACAGCAGCGGCGAGGCCAGGGTACCGTCGAAGCGGGCATCGGCCGAGATGACCCCTTGAAGTGAGCGCACCTCGGGGATGAGCGGGGCGAAGGTGGTCAGCTTGAGGTCGTCAAACTTGAGCTGACCGGAGAGATTGCCGCGACCGGACGGATCCCGGATATAGAGCTTGGTGTCGATGTTGCCGATCTGCTCGGAGGCAAAGTCGAGCCGGATGGCCGCCTGCTGGCGCTCGAAGTCCACCCCGAGCTCAAGGCGCTGATAGTCGGTCTTGAGCTCGTCGGCCACGAAGGTGCCCGGCGTGGTGCGCACGGTGGCGTGCAGGGTCGGCTGATTGCCGCGCCAGCTGGCCCGCCCGTCGGCGGAGAGCACCGCCTGCCAGCGGAAGTTGTCCGGCAGCCAGGGGCGCAGGCGCTTGAGGTCAAACTGGTTGAGGGCAAACTCCAAGCTGCCCTGCTGGGCCGACACCTGGCTGCCCTTGACGCAGAGGCTGGCCCCCTGGGAGCCGAGGCAGAGATCCCCCATGGTCAGCCGCTGACGCGGCAGGTCGAGATCGAGGGCCCAGGGCGCGCTCAGCTCCCAGCGCCGCAGCGGCGTCTTCAACTTGAGCTCGCTGAGGGCACCGCGCCAGCGATCCCCGCGCAGACCGCCGCTCAGCTTGAGGTTGGCCGCCACCGGATCGCCCTTCATGGTAAGCGACAGGGCGTGCTGGTTGAGATCGCCGTTCAGGTTGAGCGCCAGCTGGCTGAGACTGGTCGCCCCCTGCACCAGGCTGGCCACCGTCAGGGCCACTTCCCCTGCCGGCTTGTCACCGACCAGGGCATTGCCCTTGATGGCGATCCCCTTCAGATCGGTGCCGGCATAATAGAGGCGGCTGGCAGCCAGCTCTGTGGTGACCCGCGGTGCCTGCTGATTGCCGGTCAGGCGCACCTGCCCCTTGATGTCCCCCTTGAGGCCGGGGTAGAGCCCGGCTAGGTTGGGGGCATCGAGATCCGCATCCAATTTCCACGCCTGCTGGCTCAGGCTGCCCTTGGCCTGCAGCTGGTTGGGGCCGCTTTGCAGCGCCAGCGCAGGGATGGTCCACTCCATCTTGTCGTTGCCACTCGCGCTGCCCTTGATGGCCAGCGGATACTGGTTGAGCTTGCCGTCCACCTTCAGCTCGGGCAGTTGCAGTTGCCAGTGGCCCGCCTCATCGAGCTCGAAACGGCTGGCAATCTTGCCCGCCAGCGCCCCTTTGAGCTCGGGTACCAGCTCAGCCGGGTTGATCCCCTTGAATTCCGTGGTCCCCTGCCAGCGCACCCCCTTGTCCCAGGCGAGCTTGCCGTCCAGCTTGAGCTCCCCCTTGAGGGCATTGAGCAGCAGGTTGATCTGGTTCAGCTGCGTCAGATCACCCTTGCCCGTCAGCGCCAGCTTGAAGGGGGGCACATCCGTGCCCTTGCCGGCGGTATTCAAGGCAAACTGGTAGCCAGAGAGCTTGCCCTTGGCACTCAAACTGCCCTTCTCCAGCCGGTAGCTGGGCTCATCTTTGGCAGGCTTGTGCAGCGGCCACCCCAGGCTCTTCCACTCCAGCCCTGCATCAAAGGGCAAGTCGGGGTCGAGGGCCGCCAGAGAGCCCTTGAGGTTGGCGGCCACCGGCCCCTTGGCCTGCAGCGCCAGTGCCAGCTTGCCCACCGAACCGCCGAGGGTCAGGCTGGCCTGTTGCCCCTGCAGCTCGCCATCCAGCAGCCCCTTGCGGGCCTTGGCATCCAGGGTCAGGGCGAGCGGGTAATCGTCTTTGAGCTGGATCTTGCCCTTGAGCGCCAGATCCGCCATGGCGTGGCGCAGGGAGAGCTCGCGCAGCGCGATGTCGCTGCCCTCGGCACTGGCCGACAGCCGCAGGGTGTCGAGCCCTTCAATCAATTCACCTTGCTGATAGCGAAACGCCGTGACCTGCAATCCCTCCAGCTGGATGGGGAACGGCAGCCGGATGGCGGGCAGCTCGATGGGGGCTGCCTTGGTTGCCTGCTGCGCCTTGCTCCCATCCGCCGGCTTCGCCTTGGCGGTGACCGGCGACTTGGCCGCAGCCTTGTCTTGGGAGGTTGCCTTGGGGTTGGCCGGTTTGGCAGCCTCGGTGGCCTGCGTCTCGGCCAGGGTCACCTTGAGGCCATCCAGCACGGGCCCCTGCACAATGAGCCCCTTGCGGCTGAGGGTGGCGCCGATGTCGAGGGACTTGAGGCTCACCCCCACCCCGGGCACCGTCACATCGAGATCCGCCACCTGGAGGCTGTCGACCTGAATCTTCAGGGGCAGCGGGTGCCAGACGAAGGGCTCTGACGGTTCTTCCGGGGTCGGTTCGGAGTCGGCCACCTTGACCACCGGGTGGGTGACGTTAAGGGATTTGATCCAGAGCTTGCCCTGCAGCAGCTTGCCCAGATCCCAGTCCAGCACGGCGCGATCCACCGTGACGTCCACCAGCTCGTCTTGCCAGCCGACCCCTTCCAGGGTCCAGCCATAGCCGAGCTGGCCCGCCACCAGTTCCCCCTTGAGGGAAGGCAGGGCGGCCCTGGCCTGCTGCCACAGCCACTTGTTGCCCTGATGGGTGAAGCCCAGCAGGCTGACACCGATGAGCAGCAGGAAGATGAGCCCCATCAGCCAGAGAAAAATACGTTTTACCCAGATCACAGTGCAGACCCCCGCGAAAGATGCAGCCGCAGCGGCCGGTCAGGAGAACAGAAGAGAAGAGGAGTGGAAAGCGGCCGGATCATAGTTCAGGCCCCAGCGCGAAGTGGAGTCGCAGCGGCTTCTCCTGCTCGGAAATGCCCACCGCCAGGTCGAGCCTGACCTGACCGATGGGGGTCACCCAGCGCACGCCGACCCCGGTGCCTATCTTCCAGGCCTCGCTGTAGTCGACCGTGGCGGTACCGCTGTCCACGAACAGGGCCCCCAGCCACTTGTCACTGAAGCGGTAGTTGTATTCGGCACTGGCGACACTCACATAGCGGCCCCCCAGCAGCTTGCCGTCGCTGCCGCGCGGCGAGATGGTCTCGTAGCCGTAGCCGCGCACCGTCTGGTCACCACCGGTAAAGAAGCGCAGGGAGGGCGGCACCAGCGAGAAGCTGTCCCCTATGATGGCCCCCTGTTCAGCCCGCAGCAGGAAGCGGTGATCCTCCCCCAGGGTACGCAGCCACTTGCTGCGCCCCCACACCCGCACGAAGCTGATGTCGGAGCCCCAGTAGGGATCGGAAAACTCCAGGGTGAGCTGCTGGCGATCGCCCCAGTCGGGCACCAGGCCGCCGCGCACCCGCAGCCGCGACCAGGAGACGCCGGGGATCAGCAGCAAGCTGTTGCCCTCGTCGGCGCCCTGGGTATAGATCTCGTTCTCCAGCCGGATGAACACGTCCCGGTCCCAGCTCTCCGGCCGCCGCTTCCAGCGGTGCACGCTGAGGGTGGTCAGGTCGGAGCGGGTATCGTTGTTGTCCTTGTATTGATAACCGGCCTGCAGCGAGTAGTAGTCCCGCAGCGGGTTGCCCACCGGGATCTGGTAGTCGAAGCTGAGCTCGGCCTCGGGCTGGGAGACCTTGGCGGTGGCGTTGAGCCGGTGACCGTAGCGGTTGACCCAGGGCTTCTCCCAGGTGGCGCTCATGCGCGGCCCCACGTCGGTGGCATAGCCGATACCCGTTTCAATCTCGTGATCGACCCGGTTGGAGAGGGTCACCTGCACCGGCACCCGGTTGCCCTCGGCCTGGCTGATGAGCGGCTTGATGTCCACCTGCTTGAACAGCTTGGTGGAGGAGACATCCTGCGACATCTCCGCCAGCCGGATCGCCAGATAGGGGTCACCGCTCTTGATGTTGATGAGCGGGCGGATGAGGCGCAGCGCCTCCGGCGTGGCGTCGTAGTGGATCTCGCCGAAGTGGTAACGCGGGCCGGAGCGAAACAGGATGTAGATCTCGGCGGTGCCCTGATCCGGGAACACCTTGACCTGGCTCTTGCTGATCTTGGCGTCGAAGTAGCCGCGCGCCAGCCCCAGACTGCCCAGATCCGCCTTGATGGATTCGTATTTGCCGTGGTTGAGGGGATCCCCCTCTTTCAGGGGCAGCTTGTCCAACAGCTCGCTGTAGAGCTCGTCGCTGCTGGCATCCCCTTCCAGCAGGATGTCGAGACGGGAGATGATGACCGGCTTGCCCGGCTCCACCTCGATGATCACTTTGGCGGGCGCCTTCTTGTCGCGGCTCAAGGTGATCTTGGGCTGGTAGTAGCCATAGACCTGCAGCGCCTTTTGCACGCTCTCGGTGATCTTGGCGCGGGCCGGACGGTACTGGCGCTCCTGATAGACCGGCAGGGCGTTGAGGTAGGCCTCGACGTTGTCCTTGTTCTCCCCCTTCAGTCCCTTGACCTGATAGGTGAGTTTGGCCGCCATGGCAGGCGTGACGAACAGCAGCAGACAGAGGCTCAGTCCCAGCGCGCGAAGCCCACGACGAAAGGCCCGTGCGGGCGGTGAGATCCCTGCAGGCAGGGGCGGATTGCATCCTGTCAAACGTCAATTTCCCCGAAGAACATGATTAAAATAATGCGATATTCAGAACGAATATGAGGCTCACTCGATCGCAAACGCGCCTCATCCTAGCATATCCCCGGCCCGACATCAGAGCGGGGTAACACCGAATTTCGCCATATTATTGAAGCCTTTGCCCACGTAGGCCGTGCATTTTTCACACTTTCCCCCGCAGACTTATGCCACTGCGGGCCAAAAAGGGCAATCCATGACCAGCACGGCCATGCCATATGGCCCCTGCCAGCCCATCCGGCCCGCTATCGCGCCACCCCTTGTTGGCCGATGGGCGCGACATCAGCTGTCGGCAACTGGTCAAGATAGCGGCAATCGTCTCTCTCGCCGGGCCCGCCAGCCGCATCCTCGCAACCACGGGGCCGTCCGCCTTGCCCCGCTCCTGCAGATCTAGTGCATTTTATCTTGCAGGATCAAGCAGTTGCCATCACGCAATCAAAGCCTCGTTCAACCCAATCGATTTATCCCGCTGCCCCCCTGCTCACTTCTCGCCCACACTGGGGTCATTGCACCAAGGCTCGCATCCCACCAGAGGAGACACCGTATGCACGCACGCAGCGAACAGATGGCGGACTACATCGCCGACCGACTCGAATTCATCACCTTTCTCGCCTGTTGCAGCGCCCTGCTGGCCCTGCTGACCGGCATGAACGGCCAGCAGGCGCTGGCCTTCACCGCGCTGAACTTACCGTTCGGGCTCGCCATCCTGCTGGGCATGGCCATGCTGGCACCGCTGCCGACCCATTGGCGCCTGCCGGGCGTCACCTTGCTGCTGGCGGGCAGCGCCTTGGCGACCCTGCAACTGGGGGGCAACTGGCTCAATCCGCTGGCCATCTGGAGCCTGCATGCCCTGCTCGGGCTGGAGATCCTCTGGCAGGCACGGCCCAGAACCCGGCTTGCTGCCCGTGCCCGCAGCTGAATTTGCCATGACGGCTGACGCGCGGCAGGAATTGGAGTACTCTTTGCGCCCCCGATTTGCCCACCGCCGAGGAGCGTCCCGATGAGAAAAGCCTGTGCCCAGCACATCCTGGTCAAGACCGAGAAAGAGTGTCTGGAGATCAAGGAGAAGATTGCCAAGGGAGCCGACTTCGGCCAGATGGCCAAGCGCTTCTCCACCTGCGCCTCCAGCAAGCGCTTCGGCGATCTGGGGGAGTTTTCGAAAGGCGACATGGTCAAGGCGTTTGACGATGCCGTGTTCAAGGGCGAACTGCTGACCGTGCTCGGCCCGGTGCGCACCAAGTTCGGCTTTCACCTCATCAAGGTGCTCTACCGCAGCTGAGTTCAGGGCCCGGTTCAGGGTTCTAGGTTCAGCTCCACCGGCCAGCCACCGCAGCGGCGGGCATAGAAGCCAAAACGCCAGGGATGGCGCGCCGCCCAGTCCTCCATCTCGGGCGCCGGGGTGAACCGGCTCTGCGGCCAGAGCGCAACCCGGCTCGGCCGCCCGTGCAAGGCCTGCCAGCGCGTCAGGCTCACCTGGGCCAAGCGCCACTGATAGTCATCCTTCGGCAGCAGGGCCGGCGCAAATGCCAGCCCTCGGTTGCAATACTGGCCGTCGCCATCGCGCCCATCCACCAGCTGCCAGAACACGTTGAGCAGATCGCCATACCCCACCTTGACCGGGTCATAGTCGATGCGCACCGCCTGGCGCCGCGGCGGTACTTCCCGCCAGCTCGACCCCGTTGCCGCCAGCTGGCTGACGTAGCCCGGCTCCACCCGGCTGACCCCTGGCAGGGTCTCGTAGACGGCTTCGGCGCGCCACATGTCCCCCGCCGCCAGCACGGCGCTGTCCGCCCACAGCGGAACGCTTGGGAAAAGCAGCAGGATTGAGATAAATTTACTAACGTTATCAGTCAATTAAGTTTATCCTTCTGGGCACTTGTCCATCATAACCAGTGGATCCCCGTTATGCCCAGATATTTGTGGTGGCCGCTTCTGGCCTGGTTGCTGCCGCTCGCCGGCGCCCTCGGCAGCCGTGTTCACCTCTGGCCCTGGTGGCTGGGGTTTGCCATCTGCCTGCTCGGGGCCCTCGTCTCCCTCGTCTTGCTGGCTCGCCTGCCCTGGTCTCGCAATCGCTGCGCCAATGGCTGGGGCGCTGTTCCCCTGCTGTTGCCCCTCGCCTTCGTGGTACAGGCGCTGCGCACGCCGCTGGTCAACGATGTGAGCACGGATCCCAACAACCCGCCCCAGTTGCGCTGGGCCAGCGAGCTCAGAACGGCGCAGGATCTGCCGATTAATCCGGCCCCCTTGAAAGCAGTTGACGGCAAGCCCGGTCCTCTCTTTACCCATACTGCCCCCGAAGAGGTGGTTATCGAGGCTGAGGAGCTGATGCAGGAGCTGGGCTGGCAGGTACGACCAAGCCCGGATGGCCTCGAGGCGGTGGTCACCACCGGCTGGTTCGGTTTTCAGGATGACGTGGCGCTGCGGGTCTTTGCCGGGCCCAAGGAGACCCGCATCGACATGCGCTCCGCCTCCCGTCAGGGGCAGAGCGACCTGGGCACCAACCGGGCCCGCATAGAGGAGTTTCTGATCCGCCTCAACGAGCGGCTGGGTCAGGCCTACAAACCCAATTTGAAGCAATAAGAAGGTCATCCATGCGCGTCGAGGTCAAGCCCGATCGGGAATATGCCTGGTTCATCCGCCCCTTTTTCTGGCTGCAACAGCGCAACTACGGTCAGGTGCTCATTCCGGGCAAGTGCTGGGGCCGCTCGCCGCGCCTGTTTGCCGCCGTCGCCACCCTCTATGGCGTCATCAACCGCAAGCGCTCCCCCATCGACCCCGTGCTGCGCTCCCTGGTGACGGTGCGGGTCTCCCAGCTCAACTGGTGCCGCTTTTGCGTCGACATCAACGCCATGACTCTGGTAAAGAGAGCCGGCTCCAGCGAGAAGGTGGAGGCGCTCGCCAACTGGCGCGAAAGCCCACTGTTCGATGAGAAGGAGAAAGCGGTGCTCGACTACACAGAGGCGATGACCGGCCTCGATGGAGTCAGCGATGAGCAGGCCGCCCGCCTCAAGCCCTGGTTCGACGACGATGCCATGGTCGAGCTCACCGGCCTCATCGCCTTCCAGAACATGTCGGCCAAGTTCAACGCCGCCCTCGATATCGCCCCGCAGGGCTTCTGCCAACTGCCGGTGCAGCCCGAGCGGCCAACCCAACCGGATAACAAGGACGCCTGATGAGCGGCTCCCGCCTGCTGCTGGTGCTGGTGATGGGCTGCCTCATCGGCGCCTTTTTCGCCTTCGACCTTGGTCACTACCTGAGCCTGCCCCAGCTGCAGGCCCGTCAGGCCGAGCTGGCCGCCCTGGTCGACCGCCATTTCGTCAGCGCCGCCCTGCTGTTCGTCGCCGTCTACGTGGTGAGCACCGCCCTCTCCCTGCCCGGCGCCAGCCTGCTCACCCTGGCAGGCAGCGCCGTGTTCGGCGTTGCCTGGGGACTGCTGCTGGTCTCCTTTGCCAGCAGCATTGGCGCGACCCTGGCCTTTCTCAGCGCCCGCTTTCTGCTGCGCGACGGGGTCGAGCGGCGCTTTGGCGACAAGCTGGCCAGCTTGCAGGCCGGCATGAAGAAAGAGGGGGCGCTTTATCTGCTGAGCCTGCGCCTCATCCCCATCTTCCCCTTCTTTCTGGTCAACCTGCTGATGGGGCTCACTCCTATCAGAGTCAGCACCTACTACTGGGTGAGCCAGCTTGGCATGCTGCCCGGCACCTTCGTCTACGTGCTGGCGGGCAGCGAGCTCGCCAACCTCACCAGCACCGGCAATATCCTCTCCCCCGGTCTGATGGTGGCGCTGACCCTGCTCGGGCTGATGCCGATGCTGCTCAAGGGTTTGCAGCGGCGCCTCGCCCTACATCGGCTGCACGCCCCCTACCGCAAGCCAAAACACTATGACTACAACCTGCTGGTGATTGGTGCCGGGGCCGGCGGCCTCGTGACCAGCTATATCGCTGCGGCGGTGAAGGCCAAGGTAGCGCTCATCGAGAAGCACAAGATGGGGGGCGATTGCCTCAACAGCGGCTGCGTCCCCTCCAAGGCGCTGATCCGAAGCGCCCGCTTTGCCGCCGAGCAGCGTCGGGCCAGTGAACTCGGCTTTGGCCCAAGCCAGACCTGCGCCGATTTCGCCGCCGTGATGGAGCGGGTCGCCCGCGTCATCAAGGAGGTCGAACCCCACGACTCCATCGAGCGCTATCAGGGGCTGGGGGTGGAATGTATCGAAGGGGAGGCGCGGCTGGTCTCCCCCTGGGAGGTGGAGGTGAACGGCCAGCGCCTTGCCAGCCGCCATATCGTGCTCGCCACCGGCGCCCGGCCGCTGGTGCCCACGCTGCCGGGCCTTGAGCAGGTGCCTTGGCTCACCTCCGACACCCTCTGGCAACTGCGCACCGCGCCGCGCCAGCTGCTGGTATTGGGCGGCGGCCCCATCGGCTGCGAGCTGGCCCAGAGTTTCGCCCTGCTTGGGGTGCCCGTTACCCTGGTGGAGCTCTCGGATCAGCTGCTGCCCCGTGAAGAGCGGGAAGTGGCCGAGCTGCTGGCGGAACAGCTGGCCCGCGATGGCGTGCGGGTGCTCACCGGCTGGTGCGCCGAGCGAGCCGACTATCTGCCTGCGGCTGAGGAACATCTGCCCATCCGGCTGCAACTGTGCCGGGGCGACGAGACGCAAATCATTGCAGGGGATCAACTGCTGCTGGCGCTGGGCCGGGTCGCCAACGTCAGCGGCTTCGGACTCGAAGCGCTGGGGGTGGAGCTGACGCCGCGCGGCACTGTGGCGGTCGATGGCTTCCTCGCTACCAACTACCCCAGCATTCTGGCGGTGGGGGACGTAGCGGGCCCTTACCAGCTCACCCATGCCGCCGCCCATCAGGGCTGGTACGCCGCAATCAATGCCCTGTTCAGCCCGTTCAAGCGCTTTCGGGCCGACTATCGGGTCATGCCGGCCGCCATCTACACCACGCCAGAAATCGCCCGGGTCGGCCTCAATCAGAAAGAGGCCAGGGCGCATGGCATCCCCTTCGAGCTGACCCGCTTCGAGCTGGCCGAGCTGGACAGGGCCATCGCCGACGGTGAGCGTCAGGGCTTTATCGAGGTGCTCACCGTGCCCGGCAAGGATCAGATCCTGGGAGCCACCCTGGTGGGCACTCACGCAGGCGAGCGGATCGCCGAATTCGTGCTCGCCATGCGCCACCGACTGGGGCTTGGCAAGATCCTCGCCACCATTCACGCCTACCCCACCCTGATGGAGGGGAACAAGTATCTGGCGGGCGAGTGGCGACGGGCCCGTCAGCCCGCTACCCTGCTGGCGCTGCTGACCCGTTATCACCGCTGGCGCCGCGGCGCCTGACCCAACTCCAGGTAACCCAGATGCGACACTCATTGCCCTCGTTCAAACAACTGTTGCGCACCCTGCCTCTGCTGGCAGGCAGCCTTCTCTTCACCCAGTCCTACGCCGCCGACAACCCGCAGTGGCAGCAGACCCTCGAGGAGGCCAAGGGGCAGACCGTCTACTTCAACGCCTGGGGCGGCAGCCCGGAGATCAACGCCTATCTGGTGTGGGCCGGCCAGGAGCTGGCGCGCGAATACCAGGTCAAACTGGTGCAGGTGAAGGTGGACGACATCGCCCAGAGCGTCAGCCAGCTGCTGGCCAACAAGCAGGCGGGCAAGCGCAGTGGCGGCCCCATCGACCTGCTCTGGGTCAACGGCGAGAACTTCAAGGCGCTCAAGGAGCAGGGGCTGCTCGGCGCCCCCTTTACCCGTGAGCTGCCCAACATGGCACTGGTAGACAACAGCCTGCCGGTGAGTGAGGACTTCACCGTGCCGGTGGAGGGACTGGAAGCCCCCTGGGGCATCGGCCAGCTCAACCTGATGGTCAACGGCGAAGAGGTCAAACAGTTGCCCACCTCGGCGGCGGCCCTGCTCGCCTGGACCAAGGCCCACCCCGGCCGCTTCACCTATCCCAAGCCGCCCCAGTTTCACGGCTCCAGCTTCCTCAAGCAGATCTTGCTGGAGCTGACGCCGGACCCCGCCCCCCTCTATCGGGAGGCGACCGAGAGCGATTTTGCCAGGGTTACCGCCCCGCTCTGGGCCTGGCTGGATGAGTTGCACCCGATGCTCTGGCGCAAGGGCAAACTGTTTCCGGCCAGCGCTGCCGAAACCCGCCAGCTGCTCGATGATGGCGAGCTGGCGATGGCCATCAGCTTCAACCCGCAAGAGGCGCAGAGCGCGGTGCAAAACGGCACCCTGCCCCCCAGCGTGATGGCGGTGGCCATGGCGAAAGGGGCGCTCACCAACAGCCACTTCCTCGCCATCCCCTTCAACGCCAACGCCCGCGCCGGCGCCAAGGTAGTGGCCAACTTCCTGCTGAGCCCCGCCGCCCAGGCGCGCAAGGCCGAGCCCGCCTTCTGGGGCGATCCCAGCGTACTGCGGGCCGATGCCCTGCCCGCCACCCAGCCGCCGGTGCCGGCGCTGCGCTTCAAATCGGTGGCCGAACCTCACCCCAGCTGGCAGCTCAGGCTCGAAGCGGCCTGGGCCGAGCGCTACGGCCACTGATGAGCCGGTTTGGCTACGATTCCCTCGGTTGGCGCCCCCTGTTCACCGCCGGGTGCGCCCTGGTTTTTGGCCTTCCGCTGCTGGCGGGGGGCTGGCTGCTGCTGGCTGAGGGATTGACCCGACCCCATCTGCAATTGCTGCTGGCCCAACCGGGCCTGTGGCACTCGGCACTGCTGAGCCTGTGGATTGGCGCCACCTCGACCCTGACCAGCCTGCTGCTGACCGCCCTGCTGCTGGCCCACAGTGACAGCCGGGCCTTCTGCTGGCTGCGCCGGTTGCTCTCGCCCTTGCTGGCGCTGCCCCACGTGGCCTTTGCCATCGGCTTTGCCTTTCTGCTCGCCCCCTCCGGCTGGTTGCTGCGCCTGCTCTCGCCGACCCTCACCGGATTTGAACTGCCCCCCGACTGGCAGACCCTGCGCGATCCCGCCGGACTTGGGCTCATTCTCGCCTTGACCCTCAAGGAGACCCCCTTCCTGCTGCTGATGACGCTCGGTGCGCAAGACCCCGCCAGGGTGGCGCGCCAGCAGTGGTTGGGGGCCTGCCTTGGCTTTAGCGCCCCCCAGATCTGGTGGCGCCTGCTGCTGCCGGCGCTGTGGCCCGCCCTGCGCCTGCCCCTCTATGCGGTGGCCGCCTACGGGGTGGCGGTGGTGGATCTGGCCCAACTGCTCGGACCCGATGCCCCCGCCCCGCTGGCCGTCCGCCTGTGGCTCTGGTATCAGGACCCGGATCTGGTCTGGCGCGGCGCCACCGCCAGCGGCGCCCTGCTGCTGCTCGCCATCACAGGGCTGCTGCTGGCCCTGTTGCGGCTGCTGGAGCTGGCCCATCGAGCCCTTGGCAAACCCGGCTGGCTCGATGGCCGGCGAGCAAACCCAAGCGCTCTTGGCCGCACCCTTGCCACCGGCAGCGTGGCGACCCTGATCGTCCTCAATCTGGCGGTGCTGGGGGCCTTGCTGCTCTGGTCACTGGCCCGGCGCTGGCCCTTTCCCGCCCTCTGGCCGAGCCAGTGGAGCGGCCGCTATTGGCTCGAACTGCTGCCGACCCTGTCGCCGCTGCTGACCACCAGCATGCTGCTGGCGCTGGCGAGCGGGGCGATAGCGCTGGGGATGGCGGTGCTGAGTCTGGAGGCGCAGGTCGGCCGCCGCCCCTGGCCGCTCTGGCTCATCAGCCTGCCACTGCTGCTGCCGCAGGCCAGCCTGCTGTTTGGCATTCGCCTCGGGGTGGACTGGCTCAGCCTCCGGTGGGGGGGCGATGGCATCGGCTGGGGCTGGGTGCTCTGGAGCCAACTGCTGTTTGTCTTCCCCTACGTTTATTTGTGCCTGCACGGCCCCTATCGCCAGTTCGACGCGCGGATCACCCAGAGTGCCCTGCTGCTGGGGGCAACCCCGTGGCGAGCCTGGTGGCAGGTGAAAGGACCGCTGCTGGCCCGTCCGCTGCTGTTTGCCTTCGGCGTCGGGGCCGCGGTGAGCCTGGCCCAATACCTGCCGACCCTGCTGTTTGGCGCCGGCCGGGTGGTCACCATCACCACCGAGGCGGTGGCCATCGGCAGCGGCCTCAACCGGCGGCTGGCGGGCCTCTACGGCCTGCTGCAACTCTTGTTGCCGCTCGTTATCTATCTGCTGGCGCTCTGGCTGCCGGCCCGACTCAACCCGGCGCTCAAGGGGGGCGGCTCACGATGAACTCTCATGATGGAAATAGCCATATGCTGAGCACTACGCCCCTTCGCCTCTATCTGGAGGAAAACTTGCTGCTCTCGCTGCCCGCCCTGCAGGTGGCACCGGGCGAGGTATTGACCCTGATGGGCCCCAGTGGCTGTGGCAAGAGCTCGCTGTTGGCGGCGCTGGCGGGGGTGCTGCCCGCAAGCGGCCCGCTTAGGCTGGAGGGGGACGTGGCTCTCGGCGCACGGCGGCTCACCCAGCTACCGCCCCAGGCGCGCCGCATCGGCATGCTGTTTCAGGATGATCTGTTGTTCGCCCATCTGACGGTGGCCGAGAACCTGATGTTCGGCATGCCGGCCAGCGTGAAAGGGCATCGGGCGAGGCGGGAAAAGGCGGTGGCGGCGCTGGCGCAGGTGGATCTGACCAGTCAGGCGGACAAGCTGCCGGGGGCGCTCTCCGGCGGCCAGAAGGCCCGCGTCAGTCTGCTGCGGGCCCTCTTGGCCGAGCCCGAGGCATTGTTGTTGGACGAGCCCTTCTCCCGCCTCGACAAGCCGCTGCGGGCCGCCTTTCGCGAACTGGTGTTCGCGCAGATCAAGGCACTGGCCATCCCCGCCATTCTGGTGACCCACGACGAAGACGACGCGCCGGGCACCATACTCCAGCTCACCGAATCCCGTTTTTGACCGAGGAGTTCACCTTGTTTGACCGCCACCTGATCCCCGTTATCCGCAGCCCCCTCACCCGGCTCGCCAGACCGCTCTGCCGCGCCGGGATCAGCGCCAATCAGATAAGCCTCACCGGCTTTGCCATCGGCATGCTGGCGCTGCCGCTGCTGGCCTTTGGCTGCTATCAGTGGGCGCTGGCGGCCATCCTGTTCAACCGGCTGCTGGATGGGCTCGACGGCGCCGTGGCGCGGGAAACCGGCATCACCGACTGCGGCGGCTTTCTCGACATCACGCTCGACTTTATCTTCTACGCCGCCGTGGTGCTGGGCTTTGCCCTCGCCGTCCCCGCCAATGCGCTGCCCGCCGCTACCCTGCTGTTTGCCTTCATGGGCACCGGCTCGAGCTTTCTGGCGTTTGCCATCATGGCGGGCAAGCGGGGCATCGACAATCCGGTCTACCACCACAAGTCCCTCTACTATCTGGGCGGCCTCACCGAGGGGAGCGAGACCATCGCCCTGTTCGTGCTGATGTGCCTGTGGCCCGCCGCCTTCGCCCCGCTCGCCTACGGCTTTGCCCTGCTCTGCGCCATCACCACCCTGACCCGGCTCTGGAGCGGTTACCACACCCTGCGCTGAGGCAGGGCGGCGGGAAGGGCCCGCTACGGAACACTTGCGCATGGACGACAATGTTTTACCATGGCGGCACTCTTTTTCAGGCTCATGAGAACCTTATGCGTCGCCTTGTCTCCGTGCTCACCCTCTCCCTGTTTCCCATGCTCTATGGCTGCAGCAGCACGCCGGCTGCCAAGCCCGTGGTCAAGCCCCAGCCCAACAGCGCCTTCATCAACCAGACGCCGCCGAGCAAACCCTTCTACGGGCAGGTGAGCCAGCCGGGTGTCAGCAAGGGGGACTTCGCCAATCGCGCCAACGTGGACAACTTCGTACAGCGGATGGTGCAAAAGCACGGCTTCGACGGCGCCGAGCTGCACCGGGTGCTGGCCCAGGCCGAGCGCTATGACTGGATCATCCGCCTGATGGATGCCCAGGCCCCCACCACCACGCCCCCCACCGGCCCGACCGGCGCCTGGAATCGCTACCGCGCCAAGTTCATCACCCCGGACAACGTACAGAACGGCGTCAGCTTCTGGCGTGAGTACGAGAACGAGCTCAACCGTGCCCAGCAGGTGTATGGGGTGCCGCCGGAGATCATCGTCGGCATCATCGGCGTGGAGACCCGCTGGGGCCGGGTGATGGGCAAGACCCGCATCCTGGACGCGTTGGCGACCCTGGCGTTCGACTACCCGCGCCGGGCCGAGTTCTTCACCAGCGAGCTGGAATCCTTCCTGGTGATGACCCGCGACGAGGGGATGGATCCCACCGAACCCAAGGGCTCCTACGCCGGCGCCATGGGTTACGGCCAGTTCATGCCCTCCAGCTTCCAGCGCTACGCGGTGGACTTCAACGGCAACGGCCACACCAACCTGTGGGATCCGGTGGATGCCATCGGCAGCGTGGCCAACTACTTCAAGGCCCACGGCTGGGAGAAAGGGCAACCGGTGGCGGTGCGCGGTCAGGGCCAGCTGCCCGGCTACGAGCACGGTTTCCAGACCCGCTACCCGGTCGCCTCCCTGCGCCGCGCCGGGCTGACCCCCACCAGCACCCTCGGCAACCACAGCGAGGCGAGCCTGCTGCGCCTGGATGTGGGCACCGGCTATCAGTACTGGTACGGCCTGCCCAACTTCTACACCATCACCCGCTACAACCACAGCACCCACTACGCCATGGCGGTGTGGCAGCTGGGATTGGCAGTGAAGGATGCCCGCGGCGGTTACTGAGCCGGCCGGATAAAAAAGGCGGCCCTCGGGGCCGCCTCGCCAACCATCCACACTGCGCCTTCGGGCGCAGTGTGCGTTTACAGCGCCCCCGCCTTCGCCAGACGATCCAGCTCGGCAAGCAGGGCGGCCGGCTCGACCCGACGGGTGTAATCGGCGTTGATGAAGTGGTAGAGCACGGTGCGGTCCTGGCCGATGATGTAGCTGGCCGGCACCGGCAGAGTAAAACTCTCGTCGCCGTTGCTCGCCGGGATGTCGATGCCAAAGCCGGCATAGATGGGCCTGAGCGCCTCCGGCAGTTCGAACACCAGCCCCAGCGCTGCCGAGACCCGGTTGCCCTCGTCACTCAGCACGGTGATCGCCAGCCCGTTGGCGGTGAGGGTATCCTGCGCCGAACTGGGGGTTTCCGGCGTCATGCCGATGAGGTTCACGCCGCGCTCGCGCAGCGCCGGCAACACGGCGTTGAGCGCCTGCATCTCCATGTTGCAGTAGGGGCACCAGCCACCGCGATAGACGTTGAGCAGCACAGGCCCCTCCGCCAGATAGTGGGAGAGCGGGCGCACCACCCCGTGCTGATCCGGCAGGGCGAAGTCGGGCATCCGCTCTCCGCGCCCCAGCGCAGCCTGCTCCAGCCCGCTTTTCTGCAGGCTGCGGGTCGCCTCCTCCATCAGGGCCAGTACCGGGGCCGGTACCTGGCGCTGCTTCTGCTCATCGTACGCTTTGATTTTTTGCTCGAGTGTGTGCATCATGACCATCCTTTTTGTAGTGGTCGCTACAATATCAGGCGGACCAAGCTCCATGGTCAAGTTGTTTTTTAGCGATCACTCCAAAATAACGTTTCACAAGGCAGGAATCGAGATGGCAAGACCCGCATCATTTGACAGAGAACAGGTACTGGAAATCGCCCTCAACGCCTTCTGGGATACCGGCTTCAGCAACACCGGCATTGCCGCGCTGGTCGAACGGATGGGACTCAAGCCCAGCAGCCTGTACGGCGCCTTCAGCTCCAAGGAGGGGTTGTTCATGGAGGTGCTGCAGCGCTATTCGGCGCAGAGCCTGGCGCAGATCGAGCAGATCCTGGGCTCGGCTGACTCCCCCCTGGCGGGCGTGCAGGCCCTGCTCGATGCTGTGGCCCGGGATGCCATCGCCAGCGAGGCACACCGTGGCTGCCTGCTGGTCAACACCTTGCTGGAGATCGGCCGCCACCACCCGCTCATTCAGGAGACCGCCAGCAGCCACCTCGCCGAGGTCGAGCTGCGGGTCAGTGCAGCCCTGCGCCAGCCGCAGGCGGCAGGGGAGCTGGCCGCCGGGCGCGACATCGACGCCACCGCCGCCTTGCTGATGACCATGGTGTGGGGATTGCGTGTGCTGGGCCGCACCCATCCGCCCGCAGCCAAGGTGAACGCAGTGCTGGCCCAGATGCAGGCCATCCTGTCTGCGGACGCATGACGACAGTTCACCCGGCTGCGGGGTTCACTCGTTTTCCAGCAGCCAGCGTTTGAGCAGGGCGGCCAGCTGTTCCTGCTCGGCCAGGGTCAATGGCGCCAGCAGACGCCGCTCGTTGGCCACGTGCCGCTCCACCGCCCGGTCAACCAACTCCCGTCCCGCGTCGGTCAAACAGACCAGCAGGCTGCGCCGATCGCTCGGGGCCGCCTGGCGTTCGATCAAGCCCCGCTCTGCCAGTTTGTCGAGGCGGGCGGTCATGGCCCCCGAGCTCAACATGGCGGATTGATAGAGCACGGTCGGGGTGAGCGGTTCGCCGGCCCGGCGCAGGGTCGCCAGAATGTCGAAGTCGCTGCCAAGCAGGCCGCACTCCTTGAGCTCCTCGCTCACCTCCCGTCCGGCGATCGCCGCCATTCGCGCCACCCGTCCCAGCACCCCCATGGGAGAGCAGTCGAGATCCGGTCGCTGCCGAGCCCACTGGGCCAGCAGCAGGTCTACATGATCTGATTCCATCTTCGGCCACTTATCTTTTTATCGAGATACTTGATGGTAAACCAATTTGAGGCTAATTTATCTTCACTTAAAGATACTTTATAAAGAGACAAGTTCATGCCCATGCTGATCGCCCTGCTGGCCCCCCTGCTCTGGGGCAGCACCTATGCCGTCGTCAGCCTCTCTCTGACCGACTACTCCCCCTACTGGGTGGCGGTGTGGCGGGCGTTGCCGGCCGGGTTGCTCCTGTTGCTGGTACGCCCGCGTCTGCCGCCCCTGCCCTGGGGCAAACAGTGTCTGCTGGCGTTTTGCAACATCGCCGCGTTTTTTGCTCTGTTGTTCGTGGCCGCCTTCCGGCTGCCAGGGGCCGTGGCGGGTACCCTGGGTGCCACTCTGCCGCTGATCCTGATGTTGCTGGCCTGGCTGCAGGATGGCGTCAGACCGTCCCTGAAATGGCTGCTGCTGGGCCTGATGGGGCTGGGTGGAGTCTTGCTGCTGCTCAACCCTTCCGCCAATCTGGATCCTGTCGGCGTCACCTGCGCCCTGCTGGCTACCCTGCTCATCGGCCAGTCGAGCCGCTGGATGCAGCGCTGGCCGGTCAGCGATCTGCTGGCGCTGACCGCCTGGCAGCTGCTGCTGGGCGGCCTGATGCTGATCCCGCTCGCCTGGTGGCTGGCCGGCCCCATGCCGCTGCCGCAGTCGGCAAGCGCTCCCGGCCTGCTCTGGCTGATCCTGCTCAACACGGCGCTGGCCTACTGGGCCTGGCTGTGGGGGCTAAAGCGCCACGGCCCGGAGGTGATGGGCATGCTGGCCCTCACCAACCCCATGGTGGCGGTCTCCTGCGGTGTGCTGATGGTGGGGGAAACGCTGGATGCTCGCCAATGGCTCGGCATCGGGGTGATCCTGCTCTCCCTGTTCCTGATGAAGCTGCCGGCCCGCCCCTTCTTCAAACGCTGGCAGGCCCGCCGGGCAAGCACCGGCCAGTGCGGCAGGCCGTGAGCACAACGCCTCCAACTCAAGCGCAATAAAAAAGAGGAGCCATCAAGGCTCCTCTTTCACATTCCGCGGGTGCTTGAGTCGAACTCAGACCCCGGCCTTGGCCAGGGCGGCGGAGACGATCTGCTGGGCTTCCTGCTGGATGAGGTCCAGGTGCGCCTCGCCC
This sequence comes from Aeromonas sp. CD, assembly GCF_033349375.1. NCBI lineage: Bacteria > Pseudomonadati > Pseudomonadota > Gammaproteobacteria > Aeromonadales > Aeromonadaceae > Aeromonas > Aeromonas sp. CD. The sequence goes on along the minus strand of NZ_CP137631.1, from coordinate 1,625,280 downwards.
TTGAAGCTCTCCATGTAGATCTTGTAGATGGACTCGGTGCCGGAGGGGCGCGCCGCGAACCAGCCGTTCTCGGTCACCACCTTGAGGCCGCCGATGGCAGCATCGTTGCCCGGCGCCTTGGTCAGCTTGGCGATGATGGGCTCACCGGCCAGGGTGGAGGCTTCCACCAGCGCCGGATCCAGCTTGGAGAGCACCGCCTTCTGGGCGCTGTTGGCCGGGGCGTCGATGCGACGATAGCTGGAGCGGCCAAACTTGGCTTCCAGTGCGTCGTAGTGAGCCTGCGGATCCTTGCCGGTCACCGCCAGGATCTCGGCCGCCAGCAGCGCCAGAATGAAGCCATCCTTGTCGGTGGTCCAGACGGTGCCGTCTTTGCGCAGGAAGGAGGCGCCCGCGCTCTCCTCACCGCCAAAGCCGAACTCACCGCTGTAGAGGCCATCCACGAACCACTTGAAGCCGACCGGCACCTCTTTCAGGGTACGGCCAATCTCGCCGGCCACCCGGTCGATCATGGACGAGGAGACCAGCGTCTTGCCGACCGCAGACTCTTTGGACCAGCCGGTACGATGGGTAAACAGATACTGGATCGCTACCGCCAGATAGTGGTTCGGGTTCATCAGGCCCGACTTGGTGACGATGCCGTGACGGTCGTAGTCAGGGTCGTTGCCAAGGGCGATGTCGAACTTGTCCTTGAGGGCAATCAGGCTAGCCATGGCAAACGGGCTGGAGCAGTCCATCCGGATCTTGCCGTCTTTATCCAGGGTCATGAAGGAGAAGGTCGGGTCGACCTTGTAGTTCACCACCTCAATGTTCAGACCATAGGTCTTGGCGATGACGTCCCAGTAGGCGACGCCGGAGCCACCCAGCGGATCGACACCGATCTTGATGCCGGCCTGCTTGATGGCATCCATGTCCAGCACGTTCTTCAGGTCATCCACATAGGGAGTGACATAGTCGTACTCGACCACGAACGGGCTCTTGAGGGCCTCGGCGAACGGCATCCGTTTCACGCCGGCCAGACCCGCTTCCAGAATCGCGTTGGCGCGATCCTCCACCCACTTGGTGATCTCCCCCTCGGCGGGACCGCCGTGGGGCGGGTTGTACTTGAAGCCACCGTCTTCCGGCGGGTTGTGGGACGGGGTGATCACCACGCCGTCCGCCAAGGCCGCCGGTTTGCCCGCGTTGTGGCGCAGAATGGCGTGGGAGATGACCGGGGTCGGGGTGAAGCCGAGACCGGCCTGAATGCGGGTCTCGACGCCGTTGGCCGCCAACACTTCCACCGCGCTGGCAAAGGCGGATTCAGACAGGGCGTGGGTATCCATGCCGACAAACAGCGGGCCCGTGATGCCGGCCTGCTGGCGATACTCCACCAGCGCCTGGGTCACCGCCAGGATGTGGGATTCGGTGAAGGCGTTGTGCAGGGCGCTGCCGCGGTGGCCGGAGGTGCCGAAGGCAACCCGCTGCTCGGGGCGGCTCATGTCGGGCTTGTTGAGGTAGTAGGCGCTGACCAGACGGGGGATGTTGGTCAGGTCGCTCAAACGGGCCGGCTGACCGGCGTGGGAATGCTGTGCCATGGCGTTGTCCTTGCTTGATGGCGGCCTTGCCCGGCAAGGCCTGAGTCTGATGAAGCGTTAAATTGCGCCGCACACCCGGGCGATCACCTCGTCGCCATACCCCATGCTGGTCATCAGCTGGGCCACCATGTTCTGTTTGCGACTGGTATTGGTATTGGTGATCACCCAGAACGGGGTTTGTGGCACCGGCTTGGGCTTGGTGGTGCTGCCGCTGGCGCGCAGGGCATCGGGATCCCGCGAGAAATAGACGCGCTTGCGCCCCTTGATTTCGGTGGCCTGGGTAAACCCGACCGGGTCATCCCGGTAGAGGGTACTGAGCACCTGCATGAAGCGGTTGATGGACTTCTCTTCTTTTTGCAGCTCGCCAGAATCGAGCAGCGCCTCCAGCCCCATGGCATCGGCCACGGCGTGCGGCTGGGCCGTCGTCACCGGCTCGGCCACCGGCGCAGCCTGATTGGCGGGCTGTTCCAGCAGGCGGCGCAGGATATCGGAGGCACTCTCGCCGATGTGCCGGGTCTGGCTGGCGATATAGAAGTAGAGATCGTCATCAAGCTCGATGGTTTTCATAGGGATGCGCTGGACTCGTCGAAATTCGGATGCGGCGATTATACATAGGCAAACCCGGCAGCCCAAGCAAGGGGCGGACAGATGTGCATGAATCTCATCGAGAATACGGCATAATAGCGGGCCAAGTGTGTGATCCGTCGCACTGATAGCCGATCTGGCAGACTTTTTTTAGAAAAAAAACCACACTTTTTTGCTCCGCAATGAGTGAAATCCTTTTCTTTCCAGTGTGTTAAACCACAACGAGCAACGCACTCACGACCGACAAGGTGTCATTTTGCAACAAAACCCATTATTGAACTTCAAGGAGCAGGGTCAGGGCCAACCCGTCGTGCTGATCCACGGGCTGTTCGGCAGCCTGGACAACCTCGGCCTGCTGGCGCGCCCGCTGAGCGAACAATACCGGGTCATCAGCGTCGATCTGCGCAACCACGGCGCCTCCTTTCACTCCGACGAGATGAGCTACCCGGCCCAGGCCGCCGATCTGCTCGCCCTGCTGGATCGGCTCGGGCTTGAGCAGGTGGCCATCGTGGGTCACTCCATGGGGGGCAAGGTGGGCATGCAGCTGGCCAAGCTCGCGCCAACGCGCGTTGCCAAGCTGGTGGTGGCCGATATCGCGCCGGTCGCCTACCCCCACGCCCGCCACCAGAATGTGTTCGCCGGTCTCAACGCCACCCTCGAACAGGCTCCGCAAAGCCGCAGCGAGGCGGAAGCCATCCTGGCACAGCACATCGAGATCGCCGGCGTGCGCCAATTCCTGCTCAAGTCGTTTGCCAAAACCGGGCACGGCTGGGGCTGGCGTTTCAACGTCCCGGCCCTTGAGCGCAACTACGCCGACATCATGGGCTGGCCCGATGCACAGAGCCGTTTCGAGGGCCCAGCTCTCTTCATCAAGGGGGGGGATTCCGACTACATGCTGCCCGCGCATACCGAGACGGTGATGGCGCAATTCCCCGCCGCCAAGGCCCGGGTCATCGCCGGTACCGGTCACTGGCTGCACGCGGAAAAGCCGGTTTTGTTCAACAAACTGGTTGTGGATTTCCTGTCGACAGGCGGTTAACAGTTTCAAATCCTTTGTGATATAGTGCGCCCGTCATAAGGAGTGTGCGCAATCCATGCTAAGTGAACATATCGACCTGATCGAGAGTCTGGGCCTGAAGTTATTCTTTGTGGCCATTTTCGTATTGATTGGCCTGGCCATTCAGGACGTGCTCAAACGCGGCAACGTGCCCCGTTTCGGCCGACTCATCGTCTGGTTGGTACTCTTCCTGGGTTGTGCAGGTTTTGTCGCCAAGGGGCTGATCGAACTGGGCTGGGAAGGCTCAGGCATCGGCTAACTTATTTTCATCTGTGATGTATGGCCAAACAGCAAACTGATCGAACAACACTGGATCTGTTCGCAAATGAGAAGCGCCCCGGCAGGCCAAAGACCAACCCACTCCCCCGCGAGACCCAGCTCAAGATCAACAAGCGCAACCAGCTCAAGCGCGATCGGGAGAACGGTTTGAAGCGGGTAGAGTTAAAGGTGGAGGCCGAGTTGCTGGAACGCCTGAACCAACTTGCGTTACAACAGAACGTCAGCCGAGCCGAGCTGATCCAATCTATCCTGAAGCAACAGATTGAGTCTGCACATGCTGCAGGCATCACAATCTGACCGTTAAGCATTAACACCAGATACGGGTAACTAAACACTATGGCTAGTGTAGGTCTGTTTTTCGGCAGCGATACCGGTAATACCGAAGCTGTCGCCAAGATGATCCAGAAAGAACTGGGCAAACAACTGATTGAAGTCCGTGACATTGCCAAGAGCAGCAAGGCCGACATCGACAGCTTCGATCTGCTGATGTTCGGTATCCCGACTTGGTACTATGGCGAAGCCCAGGCCGACTGGGACGACTTCTTCCCCGAGCTGGAAGAAATCGACTTCACCAACAAGCTGGTCGCCATCTTCGGATGCGGCGATCAGGAAGACTATGCCGAGTACTTCCTCGACGCCATGGGCACCCTGCGTGACATCGTCGAAGCCAAAGGCGCCATCGTCATCGGCAACTGGCCAACCGCCGGCTACGAATTCGAAGCCTCCAAGGCACTGGTGGACGACAAGCACTTCGTGGGTCTGGGCATCGACGAAGATCGCCAGCCGGAGCTGACCGCCGAGCGCGTCAAGGGCTGGTGCAAGCAGCTGCACGAAGAGATGTGCCTGGCCGAGCTGGAGTGATCCAGGCTCGCCAGCCTCTCTGACAACAAGGGCCCCGCGGGGCCCTTGTTGTTTTCTGGCTCAGCCTCTTTCGCCACTCCGGTGCTCCGGTTTGGCCCGCACATAGAGGGTGCGCTTGACCTGGGCCACCAGCTCGCCGCTTTGATCCTGCACCGTCACCTCGAACTCGGGGAAGTGCTTGTCTCCCCCGTCGGTCGCCGCCACGATGGCGGCCAGCTTGCCGTCGGTCAGGTTGAATTCGGCCACCAGCTTGCCCTTGCCCGGCTTGATGTAGTTGATGCTGCCCGCCTTGTCCCAGACATAATAGCGGTTCTTGAAATAGCCCATCAGCATCAGCGGATAGATGGGATCGGTCATCGCAAACATGCTGCCACCAAACTGGGTGCGGTTGGCGTTCTTGTTCCACCAGCGGGACTTGAGGGTGACCCGGCAGAAGCGAAAATCATCGCTCAATGTCTCTATCTTGATGCCGGCGCCCCAGAAGGGGGGCCAGGCGTTGAGGGCGCGGCGCACCCAGGCCGCATTGTCAAAAAGCCAATCCATGGATCTCATCCGACCAGACAGTGAAGAGGGTTACATTTTATCAACATTCACCAAACGAGCAAGCCGTCACGAGAATCCGTCCAATTCCACCGGATGGCGCCATCTGCGCTAAAGCCCTTGAATTACTGGGTTTATTTTTAGGTGAGCTACGACCTATAATGACAGGCCAAGCGAGTTCGTGGTTGCCATTCCAGCGGCAGTCAATCAGAATAACCACACCTTCGAGAATGCGAATAAATAGAATATGGCAGACAACAACCAAGCGTTAAAAAAGGCCGGGCTCAAGATCACCTTGCCCCGTGTCAAAATCCTGGAAATCCTGCAACAGCCGGACTGCCAGCACACCAGTGCGGAAGATCTGTACAAACGACTGATCGACCAGGGTGAAGAGATTGGTCTCGCTACCGTATATCGCGTTCTCAACCAGTTTGATGATGCCGGTATTGTTACCCGTCACCACTTCGAAGGGGGCAAGTCGGTGTTCGAACTGGCCACCCAGGAACACCACGACCACCTGGTCTGCCTCGACTGCGGCAAGGTGATCGAGTTCTCCGATGAGGTGATCGAGCAGCGCCAGCGCGATATCGCCCAGCAGCACAACATCCGGCTGACCAATCACAGCCTCTATCTGTACGGCCACTGCGCCGCCGGCGAGTGCAAGCACGAAGATTGACCCGCCCGACAGAGACAATAAAAAAGCCAGCATCACGCTGGCTTTTTTGTGTCCGTCATTTAGAACCCGTTTACGGCCTTGCTCCGAGGTCGTGATCAAGCAAGAGCAGGGTCTCCCCTGCCCTCTGCTGTTATCAGGCCTCGGCCTTGCCCCACACGTCGCGCAGGGCCACAGTGCGGTTGAACACCAGATGCTCTGGGCTGGAGAGCTTGTTGTCGACGCAGAAGTAACCTTCACGCTCGAACTGGTAAGCCTGCTCCGGCTTGGCGTTCTTCAGGGAGGCCTCGACACGGGCCCCCTCGATGATCACCAGGGAGTCCGGGTTCAGCGCCGCTTCGAAGTCCTCTTCGGCGCCCGGGTTCGGCACCTTGAACAGACGGTCGTAGAGGCGCACTTCGGCCGGCAGGGAGTGAGTGGCGCTGACCCAGTGGATCACCCCTTTCACCTTGCGACCATCGGCCGGATCCTTGCCCAGGGTCTCGGGATCGTAAGAGCAGTAGACGCAGGTGACCTTGCCATCCGCATCCTTCTCGACCCGCTCGGCCTTGATGACATAGGCGTTGCGCAGGCGCACTTCCTTGCCCAGCACCAGTCGCTTGAACTGCTTGTTGGCTTCTTCTTTGAAGTCCGCTTCATCGATGAAGATCTCGCGGGTGAAGTTCAGCTCGCGGGTGCCCATCTCGGCGTTGTTAGGGTGGGCCGGGGCGGTCAGCACTTCATCGGCGGCCAGGTTCTCGATGACCACCTTGACCGGGTGCAGCACAGCCATGGCACGCGGCGCATTCTCGTTGAGATCTTCGCGGATGCAGGCTTCCAGCATGCTCATCTCGACGATGTTGTCCTGCTTGGTCACGCCGATGCGCTTGCAGAACTCGCGGATGGAGGCCGGGGTATAACCGCGACGACGCAGACCGGAGACGGTCAGCATGCGCGGATCGTCCCAACCGTCCACGTGCTTCTCGGTCACCAGCAGGTTCAGCTTGCGCTTGGACATGACGGTGTATTCGAGGTTCAGTCGGGAGAACTCGTACTGACGGGGGTGGCAGTCGATGGTGATGTTGTCCAGCACCCAGTCGTACAGGCGACGGTTGTCCTGGAACTCCAGCGTACAGATGGAGTGGGTGATCCCTTCCAGGGCGTCCGAGATGCAATGAGTGAAGTCATACATCGGGTAGATGCACCACTTGTCACCGGTCTGGTGGTGGTGGGCAAACTTGATGCGATAGATGACGGGATCGCGCATCACCATGAAGGGAGATGCCATGTCGATCTTGGCGCGCAGGCAGGCGGCGCCTTCGGCAAACTCGCCGTTCTTCATCTTCTCGAACAGGGCCAGGTTCTCGGCCACCGAACGATCGCGGAACAGGCTGTTCTTGCCCGGCGCGGTCAGGGTGCCACGGTATTCGCGCATCTGCTCGGCAGAGAGCTCGTCCACGTAGGCCAGGCCCTTCTCGATCAGCTCGATGGCATAGCCGTGCAGCTTGTCGAAATAGTCGGAGGAGTAGCAGATCTCGCCGTTCCACTGGAAGCCGAGCCACTGCACGTCCTGCTTGATGGACTCAACGTACTCGATATCTTCCTTCACCGGGTTGGTGTCGTCAAAGCGCAGGTTGCACTGGCCCTGGTAGTCGCGGGCGATGCCGAAGTTCAGGCAGATGGACTTGGCGTGACCGATATGGAGATAACCGTTCGGCTCGGGCGGAAAACGGGTATGCACGCTGCTGTGCTTACCGCTGGCCAGATCTTCATCAATGATCTGACGAATAAAGTTAGTTGGGCTGTTCGCCTGACTCATGGCTCACCTCAAAAATGCGTCACTGGCGGAAGTTGTGCCGGCTGGCACCCTCATCCCCCCGCCGTCAAGCCGGATATGATCCCTCATTACGCGCCCTGTCTCAACCTGAATTTGCCCGTTTCGGGGTACTGGCGCAGCAAAACGCCCTGCACTGATGGCCGGTTTGACTGACTGACGAAAAAAAGACCCCGCACGAGGCGGGGTTCAAGGTGATGAAAAACAAAAACAGACAATACACACACACAACAAAGGCTCACACGCACAGTCAACCTTTCCCAAGCCCGATGGCCATCGCCCTTGGGAAAGGCGGGTCTTGCGACCCACCTTGCGTTATGGATTGAGGACTATCAGTTCAGCTCGGTGACGCGGCTGGTGCGCTTGCCATCGAAGCTGGTGGTACGCAGCCAGACCTTGCCATCCACGGTCGGCTTGGCGGCAGCGTCGTAGGCGCTCCAGCTCTTGCCATCCAGGCTGTACTGGATGGGCAGACCCGGCAGATCCACGTTCGCTTCCAGCACGCCGTTCACCACTTTGGCGCCCGGTACGGAGAGGCGATATTCCACCCCGGCCTGGTCCAGTTTCGGCAGCACGCGCTGACCCAGTACGTTGGCGAACTGGTTCCACTCCTTGTTCAGGGTCGTCTTGTTGACGAACTTGGTGGTGCCGGAGAACTCGCGGTTCTTCACGTAGTCGAGCTCGAAGCCGCCCTTGTGCCAGGCACGCTCGGCCATGGAGAAGATACGCGGGTAGACCATGTACTCGTATTGCGCGTCGGTACGCACGGTTTCACTCCACTGCTGACCGGAGATCCCCTTGAACTTGACCGGGTCCTGGTCACCCTTGGCCACGAAGGCGTTGCCGTCGCGGTCAACCGAAGTCTCGGCGTTCTGCGGCAGGTTTTCCGGGGCGAAGGCGAACACCTTGCGGGTGTCGTTGAAGCGGGTTGCCCAGTAGTAGCCGCGCTCGGCCGGGTGTACCTCGTTCGGGAAGTCGAAGTAGAGGTAATCCGGGTTGGAGAGCACCACGTCATAGCCCTTGTGCGCCCACTTCATCGCCTCGTTGAAGCCACCCCAGTAGAGGGTCTCCCAGAAGTTGACCCGGGTCTTGTCGGTGGCGAACACGCTGGCATCCTTGGCGTACTTCAGACCATCTTCCCACGCCTGCAGGGTGGAGAAGCCGTGGCCCTTGACCATTTCGCTCACTTCCTTGGCGAAGTAGACCGGCAGCTCGGCCACGTCCTTGATCTTGCCATCGTCGATCATCTTCTGGCACATCGGGGACTTGCCGAACGGCTTGTCCTGCTTGCTGGAGTCGACGTTGCCCTTCCAGGCGACCAGCTCTTCTTTCTTGGTGACGGCCGGATCCTGGTAACCACCGCCCTGCATGATGTTCTTCGCCTCGTCACCACCGTAGTGCCAGGCGGTCAGCGGCTGGCCGGCGGCCTGATGCATCTGGGCCACTTCGTCCATCACCTTGGCCACGAAGGTAGCGGCGCCCGGCTGGCAGGGGTTGATGAAGGACATCTTGTCGTAGAACTGCACCGAAGTGACGTTGGAGGTATCGGCCGGGTCGGTCAGACGGAACTGGTTGGCTTCGGTCTCTTTACCTTCAGCCATCAGGCGCTTGTAACGCGCTTCCATGGAGACCACGGCAGCACGGGCGTGGGCCGGCATGTTGATCTCGGGGATCACGGTCACGCCGCGGGCCTTGGCATAGCGTACCAGGTCGATGTAGTCGGCCTTGCTGTAGAAACCGGAACCCTGGTTGTCGCTGGTCGGGCCGGAGCCCAGCTGCGGCATCAGGCACTTGGTTTCGGACTCGTCGTGACAACGCTGGCTGCCGACGTCGGTCAGCTCCGGCAGACCCGGGATCTCCAGACGCCAACCTTCATCGTTGGTCAGCCCCAGGTGCAGCACGTTGAGCTTCATGGCGGACATCTGGTCAACCAGCTTCTTCAGAGTCTCAGGGCTTCTGAAGTGACGGGCCACGTCGGTCTGCATGCCACGGTATTCAAAGCGCGGCGCATCCTCGACATGCATCTGGCTGACCAGCTTGTCGTTGACCCCCAGGAGGGAGATCAGGGACTGGGCACCCCAGAAGGCGCCTTCGATGTCGTGACCCTGCACCACAGTGCCTTTCTGGCCGATAGTCATGTCGTAGCCTTCGGCCTGCTTGAGCTTGCTGCCGAGCTTGATGGTCACTGGGTAGCCGGTGTCGGAGAGGGTAACACCCAGCTTGGTCAGTTGAGCCTTCAGGGCTTCGGCGCGATCGCTCGGCAGGTCCAGGGCATTGAGCTTGATAGTGGAGAAGTCGACCTGCGGGCCGGCCTTGACCACCTGCTTCATCGGGGTCGGCAGGATCTGGTTGTCGACCTTGCCAGCCGGCAGCAAGGTGCTGGTCTGGTTGGCGGCGAAACGGGTTTCGCTGTTCATCAGGATGTTGTTGTCATCCTTGGTGCGCTTCCAGCCGTCGGCCGGCATCGGCTTCTCGTAAGTGGTGGCATCGTCGATGTTGCTCATGCTGGCCAGCACTTTCGGCTCGGCCCCTTCGCTGGCGACATACCAGTTCGGCATGATGTCAGATTCGAACAATACCCAGTACTCAACCACCAGCGGCACTTCGACCGTGGCATCCTTGGCAAAGCCCTGGAACTTCTCGGTCGGCGTCAAACGATAAAGGTCGCCGGTCAGGTGGGTGATGGTGAACTGGTCGTTGTCCACCCGCTGGATGCGACGGATGGAGGAGACATAGATGCTCCAGTCTTTGGAGGTAACGTCAGCACCGGTATTGGTCAGGTGCAGCTTGGCAACGCCGCAGCTCGCCCACTCGGAGCCCAGTGCCTGGCAGTCGAGGCCGGCGCCGGCACCGTCGTTGGTGACGACTTCGTACTTGACGACGAGGTTGCTGGCGAGGGAATCGACCACGGCTTGCTTGGCGGCATCGGCTGCCTGTACCTGGCTGACGAAAACGGTAGACATGGCAATGGCTAACAGAGAATGTTTCAAGTTCATAACTGCTGCTCTCATTTGAAGTAAAGGTTGGATTTTCTTGGCTTTTTTTATATGGGGCCCCGAGGCGGGGCCCTTAGTTATGTCAACAATGGACTTAGACTTGAGGCGAGCTTGGCGCCCGATTAACGCAGGGCCTTCATCTCACCGGCGATGATTTCGGCCAATGGGCCCAGAATCACCTGCAGGTTCTGCTCACCGAGCTTGACCACACCGGCCGCGCCCAGGGCTTTGAGCTTGCGCTCGTCAACGATGCTGCGGTCTTTCAGGGTCAGACGCAGACGGGTGATGCAGGCATCGATGGTCACCAGGTTCTCCTGACCGCCCAGCACTTCCAGATACTGACGTGCCAGTTCGGTACGGTCGGTGGTCTGAGCCTGTGCCGGTACCGCTTCGTCATCTTCACGACCCGGGGTTTTCAGACCCAGTTTGGCAATGACAGCGCGGAATACCACGTAGTAGAGACCGAAGAACACCAGACCTTGCGGGATCAGCATGTACCAGTTGGTCGCCAGCGGGTTGCGGCTGGAGAGCACCATATCCACCAGACCGGCACTGAAGCCAAAGCCGGCCATCCAGTGCATGGAGGCTGCGATGAACACGGAAACACCGGTCAGGAAAGCGTGAATGACGTACAGCACCGGTGCCACGAACATGAAGGAGAACTCGAGCGGCTCGGTCACCCCGGTGAAGAAGGAGGCAAAGGCAGCTGCGATCATGATGGATGCAACTTTGTCCTTGTTCTCTTTCTTGGCGGAGTGGTAGATGGCCAGTGCGGCACCCGGCAGACCGAACATCATGATCGGGAAGAAGCCAGCTTGGTACATGCCTACCACGCCTTTCACCTGATCCAGGCTCTTGCCTGCAGCCAGAGCGGCATCGATGGTAGCCTGACCACCCAGGAAGTTCGGGATGTCGTTGATACCGGCCACGTTGAACCAGAACACGGAGTTCAGGGCGTGGTGCAGACCAATCGGGATCAGCAGGCGGTTGAAGAAGGCGTAGATACCGGCGCCGGTGGAGCCCAGGCTGACGATGGATTCACCAAAGCTCACCAGACCACCGTAAATGACCGGCCAAACGGCCATCAGGATGAAGGAGACGACGATCATCACCACGGAGGTTACGATCGGCACCAGACGGCGGCCGGAGAAGAAAGCCAGCGCCTTGTGCAGTTCTACGCTGCTGAAGCGGTTGTAGAGCTCGGCGGCGATGACACCACACAGGATACCGACGAACTGGTTGTTGATTTTGGCAAAGGCTGCCGGAACCTGCTCTACAGGGATGCCTTTAATCATCGCCACAGAACCGGGGCTCAGCAGAGTGGTCACCACCAGGAAACCGACCAGACCGGCCAGCGCGGCAGAACCGTCTTTGTCTTTGGACATACCATAGGCAACACCGACCGCAAACAGCGTGGACATGTTGTCGATCAGTGCTGAACCCGCCTTGATCAGGAAGGCGGCCAGCGCGCTGTCACCACCCCAACCATTCGGGTCAATCCAGTAGCCAACCCCCATCAGGATCGCGGCGGCAGGCAATACCGCTACCGGCACCATCAGGGCACGGCCGATCTTTTGCAAATAACCGAGAATGTTCACGGTTCCTCTCCTTAGTTAATGTTTTTCTAGAAATTAAGTGCTTATCACGTTTGACGCATAAGCCATCAAGGCTTGATTGGCAGTCTAGGGCTTTTATTTCGCTGCGCAAATTAATAAACCTGTAATCGTGATCATTATCACCCAAACGAGATAAAGGTGGCGGATAGATGTGGCTTAGTTCGCAATCTTTATTTACGCTATAAAACAACTTGAATCCGTCCCAGTCTATTTGCCGCCGACATCCCGGCAGCAACCCGTACAGAGGTATCTACAATGCGCCTGATCCCGTTGAAATCTGCCAGCCAAGTGGGCCTGTGGTCTGCCCGTTACATCGTTGACCGTATCAATGGGTTCAAACCCACTGCCGAGCGCCCCTTCGTACTGGGCCTGCCCACTGGCGGCACCCCGCTCAACACTTACAAGCGCCTGATTGAACTGCATAAAGCCGGTGAAGTGAGCTTCCAGAACGTGGTCACCTTCAACATGGACGAGTACGTCGGCCTGCCGGAAGACCACCCGGAGAGCTACCACAGCTTCATGCACAACAACTTCTTCAGCCACATCGACATTCGCCCAGAGAACATCAACATCCTCAACGGCAACGCGCCGGATCTGGTGGCCGAGTGCAAGCGCTACGAAGAGAAGATCAAGTCCTACGGCAAGATCCACCTGTTCATGGGCGGTGTCGGCAACGACGGCCACATCGCGTTCAACGAACCGGCCTCCTCCCTCTCCTCCCGCACCCGGGTCAAGACCCTGACCGAAGACACCCGCATCGCCAACTCCCGCTTCTTTGGCGGCGACATGGAGCAGGTGCCCAAGCTGGCGCTGACCGTGGGTGTTGGCACCCTGATGGATGCGGAAGAGATCATGATCCTGGTCACCGGTCACGGCAAGGCCCAGGCCCTGCAGGCCGCGGTGGAAGGCAGCGTCAACCACATGTGGACCATCTCCACCCTGCAACTGCATCCGAAGGGAATGATGGTGTGTGACGAGCCCTCCACCATGGAGCTCAAGGTCAAGACAGTGCGTTACTTCCAGCAGCTCGAAGCCGCCAACATCGGCCGTCTGTAAGGAGTCTCACCATGTACGCATTGACCAACTGCACCCTCTACACCGGCAGCTGCGTGCTGACCGGTTACGGGGTGGTCATCGAGGGCGACAAGATTGTCGCCATCTCCCGCCTGGCCGAACTGCCGGCCGGCATCGAACGCCTTGAGCTCAAGGGTGCCAACCTGAGCGCCGGTTTCATCGACGTCCAGCTCAACGGCTGTGGCGGCGTCATGTTCAACGGCCACATCACCACCCAGACCCTGGCGACCATGCAGGCCGCCAACCTGAAATCCGGTACCACCAGCTTCCTGCCGACCCTGATCACCAGTCCGGATGCAGACATGAAACAGGCCGTCGCCGTCACCCGCGACTACATGGCGGCGCACCCCAACGAGGTACTGGGCGTCCATCTGGAAGGGCCCTACACCAACCTCAAGCGCAAGGGGATCCACCCGGCCGAGCAGATCCGCCAGCCCGCCGACGAGATGATCGACTTCTTCTGCGCCAACGCAGATGCCATCGCCAAGATCACCCTGGCGCCAGAGCGCAACAAGCCGGAGCACATCCGCCGGCTGGTGGAGGCCGGCATTCTGGTCTCCGCGGGCCATACCGCGGCCAACTATGACCAGGCCATGGCCGGGTTCGACAACGGCATCCGCTTTGCCACCCACCTCTACAACGCCATGACCCCGACCGTGAACGGTCGCGAGCCGGGCGTGGTCGGTGCCATCTACGATCGCAAGGATGTCTACGCCGGCGTCATCGTCGACGGTCATCACGTGCACTGGGCCAACGTGCGCCTTGCACACAAGATGCTGGGAGAGCGACTGGTGCTGGTCACCGACGCGACCGCACCGGCAGGGGCACCGGAAGGCTTTGAGAAATTTGATTTTTGTGGCGCAACCGTCTATTTCCGCGATGGTCAGTGCGTCGACGAGAATGGTACACTCGGCGGCTCTGCCCTCACCATGATTGAGGGGGTGGAGAATCTGGTCAAACAGGTCGGATTACCGCTCGATGAAGCACTGAGAATGGCCACCCTTTACCCTGCTCGCGCCATTGGATGGGACTCACGTCTCGGTAGTATCCAGGTCGGAAAAATAGCCAACCTGACTGTCTTTGATCAGGCCTTCACGGTCTGCGGGACCGTGGTTAACGGACACTACACAACACAGTGACACTATGACTGGCGGACAAATAGCAAACGTAGATCTTATCAAGCAGGTCAACAGTGCAGCCGTGTATCGGCTCATCGACCTGCAGGGGCCCATCTCGCGGGTCAAAATTGCCGAGTTGAGTCAGCTGGCCCCGGCCAGCGTGACCAAGATAACCCGGCAACTGATCGAGCATGGCCTGATCAAGGAGACCTCGCCGCAAGCCTCCACCGGCGGACGGCGCGCCATCTCCCTGACCACCATCAAGCATCGCTTCCAGTTTGTGTCCGCCAAGCTCGGCCGCGGCTACCTGCAGCTCGCCCTGTATGACCTCGACGGCAAGGAGCTCGATCAGCACATCACCCAGGTGACCGAGATCGAACAACAGCCGGTGGTCGACATGCTGCTGCGGGAGATCGGTGCCTTCATCGACTCCCAGCAGGATCGCAGCCGCAACCTCATCAGCATCGCGCTGACCATGCCGGGTCTGGTCAATCCGGAATCCGGCATGGTCATCTACACCCCCAAGTACCAGATCCGCAATCTGGCGCTGGCCAAGTTGTTGGAAAACCACTTCAACCTGCCCTGCTACGTGGGCAACGACACCCGCTCGCTGGCACTGGCCGAACACTTCTTCGGCGAGTCCCGCGACTGCATGGACTCCATCCTGGTGAGCGTCCACCAGGGGGCGGGCTCGGGCATCATCACCAAGGGCAAGGTGTTCCTCGGTCAGAACCGCAACGTCGGCGAAATCGGCCACATCCAGGTCGAACCGCTCGGCAAGCGCTGCCATTGCGGCAACTTCGGCTGCCTGGAGACCATCGCCTCCAACGAGGCCATCGTCGACAAGGTGAAGGAGCTCATCAGCCGCGGCCACCTGAGCTCGCTGCAAGAGAAGCACATCAC
This sequence comes from Aeromonas sp. CD, assembly GCF_033349375.1. Classification (NCBI taxonomy): domain Bacteria; kingdom Pseudomonadati; phylum Pseudomonadota; class Gammaproteobacteria; order Aeromonadales; family Aeromonadaceae; genus Aeromonas; species Aeromonas sp. CD. The sequence continues at coordinate 1,610,194 of NZ_CP137631.1, read as the reverse complement.
CATCCAGGAGGTGTGCAAGGCGGCCATGGCCGGTGATGAGCTGGCCCGCAGCGTGATCGAGAACGTGGGTGAGCATCTGGGGCGGGCGGTGGCCATCACGGTCAACCTGTTCAACCCGCAGAAGGTGCTGATCGCGGGCGAAATCACCGCCGCCGAAGAGATCCTGTTCCCGGCCATCCGCCGCTGCGTGGAGCACCAGTCGCTGCCAAGCTTCCATCGCGGCCTGCCCATCGTGAAGGCACGCTTCCAGAATCAGCCCACCGTCGGCGGTTTCGCGCTGGTGAAGCGGGCCCTGCTGGAAGGGGACCTGCTGCAGATCATCATGGAGCAGAAGTAAGGCCGAGGCCTTGAGAAACAACAACGGCAGCCAGTGGCTGCCGTTTTTATTGATAGATTCTTCGAGCGTAGGTTCGATTAGCCGCGTAGCGGCGTAATCGGACGCGGTGACTCACCCCGCCCGGCACGGTTTGAACAGATCCAGCGCCCCGTCATACACCTGAGTCTGCACATCCATGATGCCGAGCATGGAGTGGAACAGATTGTCGTGGGAGAAGCGCTTGCTGGCCGCCTCCTGCTGCAGACAGGTCATATCCAGCTGACGATCGGCCTGCAACTGAGGTGAGAACCAGGTCATCAGCGGCACCCGGGTCTGATCGTCCGGGGCGAACTTGTAGGGGGTGCCGTGCAGGTAGAGCCCCATGGCGCCCAGAGATTCGCCGTGATCCGACAGATAGACCAGCCCCACGTTGTAATCCTGCTCCAGCGTCTTGAGCTTGTCGATGAGACGGGCCACCACCTTGTCGGTGTAACGGATGGTGTTGTCATAGGTGTTGACCAGCTCTTCATTGGTGCAGTTTTCGATGTCGCTGCGCGGGCAGTCCGGCACGAAGGTCCGCTCACTGGCGGGATAGCGGCGATAGTAGGTCGGGCCGTGGCTGCCCATCAGGTGGAAGGCCACCAGCTTGTTGCCCTTCATCTGCGCGATCTGCCGATCCAGCCCCTCCAGCATCACCTCGTCGTAGCAGGAACCCTTCTGGCAGTACTGGGGAAAATCCTTGGTCTCGATCTCGATGGTGGGCACGTTCTTGCACACCCCCTTGCAGCCGCCGTCGTTCTCCTTCCAGAGCACGGAGACGCCGGCGTGCTGCAGCACATCCAGCATGCCGTCGCGGGACTGGGCCAAGGTGTCGTCATAGCCGCGCCGCGTCAGATTGGAGAACATGCAGGGCACCGAGACCGCGGTGGCGGTACCGCAGGAGCGCACGTTGCGAAACGAGACCATGCCCGATTCCCGCGCGGTAAAGCTGTTGGTGGCCTTGCCGTAACCGTTGAGGGAGTAGTTCTGGCTGCGCGCCGTCTCCCCCACCACCAGGAACATCAGGGTCGGCTTGCCGCCCTGCCCCACCACCCTGGCATCGGTGCCCAACTGCTGATACGGGATCGGGGTGGCAAACAGGATGTCGGTGGCGTAGCGATAGAGGCCGTGCACATAGTTGGCGGGCACTATCTCCTTGCCGAGGGACTTGTTGTTGCGCCCGACCGAGGCGTAATCCTGGTAATAGAGCGCCGCCACCCCCACCAGAAACAGCAGGGACAGGGCGATGGAGCCGAGCCGCAGGCCCAGCCCCTTATACCAGGGACGGGGATACTCTATCTTCACCCACAGCAGGGCCAGCGCCGGCAGCAGGCCGGTCAGCACGAACCAGAGCAGGATGGAGGCATTGAAGTAGGAGGTCGCCTCCCCCGTGTTGGTTTCGACGATGTTCTGCACCATGCTCACGTCGAAGATGACGCCGTATTTCAGCATGGCGTAGCTGACCACGGATCCCATCAGGATCAGCAGCACGAAGAAGGGCTTGAGCAGATAGCGAAAGGTAAAGGGCAGGAACACCGCGTTAAGCGCGGCCAGCAGCACGAAGGGGATCGAGAGGGCGAAGCCCGTCTTGACGTGTTCCAGCTTGGTGAGAATGGTGTAAAAGTGCAGGAAAATGGGCCAGTTGAATACCAGTGCAAACAACAGCACCAGCAACAGATTCACCTTCATCACACCCAGGGTGATGCGCATAACGATACTCCGACAAACCAGGCAGGACAGGGGCCACAGAGGGCACCTCTTGTTGCAGTCTCGCTTGCCGATCCCTCCTCCCGAGGTGATGGCGGCAAGGGGCAGCGAGGCCCGGACACGGCAGGCAGCTTAAGAAGCCAAACTTAAGGGAAAATTAAGGCGGGCAATGCCATGGCCGGCACGGCCTTCAGGCGCCAGGCCATCACAAGAAAAACGGCAGCCGAGGCTGCCGTTTTAGCGGGGGCGAACAGAGCGTCGCCCCCTGAGTGTTCACGAACCGGGTTACAGGGTCGCGGCGACTTCGTCGGAGATGGAACCGTTGTGGTACACCTCCTGCACGTCGTCCAGATCTTCCAGCATATCGATGAGGCGCATCAGCTTGGGTGCGGTCTCGGCATCCAGCTCGGCTTCGGTGGACGGGATCATGGTCACTTCGGCGCTCTGGGGCTTGAAGCCGGCGGCTTCCAGACCATCGAGCACGGTGCCGAAATCGTTCGGGGTGGTATACACCTCGATGGAGCCATCCTCTTCGGTCACCACGTCGTCGGCACCGGCTTCCAGGGCGGCATCCATCAGGGCATCTTCATCGACGCCCACGAAGGTCAGCAGCCCTTTCTTGCTGAACAGATAGGCAACAGAGCCATCGGTGCCCAGGTTGCCACCGCACTTGCTGAAGGCGTGACGCACTTCGGCAACGGTACGGTTGCGGTTGTCGGTCAGGCACTCAACCATCACGGCAGAGCCGGCCGGGCCGTAACCTTCGTACACGATGGTCTCGAGCTGTTCGCCATCGCCACCACCGGCGCCACGCTGGATGGCACGGTTGATGGTGTCGCGGGTCATGTTGCCGGTCAGGGCAGCCGCCACCGCCGCACGCAGGCGCGGGTTGTTGGCAGGATCGGCATCACCCAGACGCGCGGAGGTGGTGATTTCGCGGATCAGCTTGGTGAAGATCTTGCCGCGCTTGGCGTCTTGCGCAGCCTTGCGGTGTTTGATGTTGGCCCATTTACTGTGACCTGCCATAGGGACTCTCCGTTATTTTTGAATTTCAGTAACACTGGTCATGACTAATGCAAGGGAAAGGCCGCATTGCTGCGGCCTTTGCTGCCGGTAACGGCTTATTCATCACCCTTGACGGTGGTCGCAATCGCCAGCTCGCCCAGTTGGGCGGCGTTGGCAAAGCTGGGGGCGTCCGTCATCAGACAGGCGGCCGCCGTGGTTTTCGGGAAGGCAATCACGTCCCGGATGTTTTCGGTACCGGTCAGCAGCATGCTCAGACGGTCCAGGCCGAAGGCCAAGCCGGCATGCGGCGGGGTACCGTACTTCAGGGCGTCCAGCAGGAAGCCGAACTTCAGGCGCTGCTCGGCCGGGGTAATACCCAGGATGTCGAACACGGTGGCCTGCATCTCGCTGTTATGGATACGGACAGAACCGCCACCCACCTCGTAGCCGTTGATCACCATGTCGTAGGCGTTGGCGTAAGCGCCTACCGGGTTGGCTTTCAGCTGCTCCGGGCTCAGGCCGCTCGGCGCGGTGAACGGGTGATGCATGGCAGCCAGACCGCCTTCGCCATCTTCTTCGAACATCGGGAAGTCGATGACCCACAACGGCTTCCAGCTGTTCTCCAGCAGGCCCAGATCGCGGCCCACTTTCAGGCGCAGGGCGCCCATGGCATCGCACACCACCTTCTTGGAGTCGGCACCGAAGAAGATGATGTCGCCGTCGGCTGCGCCGGTGCGGGCCAGGATCTCGCGCACGATGGCGTCGGAGAGGAACTTGGCCACCGGGGACTGCACGCCTTCGATGCCGTTGGCCGCTTCGTTGACCTTCATCCAGGCCAGGCCCTTGGCACCATAGATGCCGACGAACTTGGTGTACTCGTCGATCTGCTTGCGAGAGAGCTCGGCGCCGCCCGGTACTTTCAGGGCAGCCACGCGGCCTTTCGGATCGTTGGCGGGGCCGGCGAACACGGCGAACTCGACCGCGGTCAAGAGGTCTGCCACATCGACCAGCTCCATCGGCAGACGCAGGTCCGGCTTGTCGGAGCCGTAGCGACGCATGGCTTCGTCGAAGGTCATGATCGGGAAGTCGCCCAGATCCACGTTCAGGATGTGCAGCCACAGTTTGCGGATCATCTCTTCCATGATTTCACGCACCTGCGGCGCGGTCATGAAGGAGGTCTCCACGTCGATCTGGGTGAATTCCGGCTGGCGGTCGGCACGCAGGTCTTCGTCGCGGAAGCACTTGACGATCTGGTAGTAGCGGTCGAAGCCGGACATCATCAGCAACTGCTTGAACAGCTGCGGGGATTGCGGCAGGGCGTAGAACTTGCCCTTGTGCACGCGGCTCGGCACCAGGTAGTCACGGGCCCCTTCCGGGGTGGCCTTGGTCAGCATCGGGGTCTCGATGTCGAGGAAGCCGTGCTCGTCCATGAAGCGGCGCACGAAGGCACTGGCCTTGGCACGGGTCTTCAGGTACTTGGCCATCTCGGGGCGACGCAGGTCCAGGTAGCGATACTTGAGGCTCACCTCTTCGCTGTTGACCTGGTTGAAGTCCAGCGGCAGCGGCTCGGCACGGTTGATGATGGTCAGCTCGTGGGCAAACACCTCGATGGCACCGGTGGCCATGTCGCTGTTGCGCTGGGAGTCGGGACGGGTGCGCACCACGCCGGAGACCTGAATGCAGAATTCGCCGCGCAGTTCGGAGGCCAGGGCAAAGGCGTCCGGTTTGTCCGGATCGAAGAACACCTGCACGATCCCTTCCCGGTCGCGCATGTCGATAAAGATGAGGCCGCCCAGATCGCGACGACGATGGACCCAACCGCACAATGTAATGGTCTGCCCTGCATGGGCCTCATTGACCTGTCCGCAATAGATAGAGCGCATGGACTTCTTCCTTCGAATTTGTAGAGAGACGGTTAACCTGGGTCGCCGGGCACGACTGGCAAGCACCGTCTGTCTCACAGCTGGCCAGATCCTGTTCTTGCCCGGTTTGAAATCTGTCTCGTACCGTCCGACCGCCGGGATCGGACACCTGCCGCCGATATCGGCTCGACCAGAGGCGGCTGGCAAGCGGCCGGGGTGTCGGGCGGAGGGCATCGGCAAGCGATTGTTGTTTGGCCGCATCATGGCCGCTGCCGTCGTCACAATATGCGTACAGCGGCGTGAGTCACAACAAATTGGCAAACAAAAGGGCTGGCATTATAGAGGAAAACCCCCATTTGGGTAAAATGGCCAGCAGCCTCCTTTGCCCTGTTTTTTACATCCCGGGGCAAAAAAGGGGGGGAAAACGAGATAAACCCGCAGACAGGATCCCTCATGAGCCTCTTTTTGGGCCTGCCACAATGGTCTCACCCGGCCTGGCCAGGTCACTTGCTGGGCGTGGGCGCCAAGCCCGCCGAGCACCTCGCCCACTATGCCCGGGTATTCAACACGGTGGAAGGCAATACCACCTTCTACGCCTCGCCGACCCCCGACACGGTCCGGCGCTGGGCCGATGCGGTGCCTGCCCACTTTCGTTTCAGCTTCAAGTTTCCGCAAACCATCAGCCACCAGAGCGATCTGGTGAGCGCCGACAAGCAAGTGAGCGACTTCATCCGCCTGCTGGAGCCCTTGCACGACAAGCTGGGACTGCTCAAGCTGCAGCTGCCCGCTCGCTTCGGCCCACAGGGACTGCCCCGTCTGGCGGCCTTTTTCGAACGGCTGCCGCCGGCGTTTCGCTATGCCCTCGAGGTGCGCCACCCCGATTTCTTCGCCAAGGGCGAGGCGGAGCGGCAGTTGAACCGGCTGCTGATGGAGAAGGGCATCAACCGCATCATGCTCGACAGCCGGCCGCTGTTCTCGGTGCCAGCCACCACGCCAGCCATGATCGATGCCCAGGGCAAGAAGCCGAGGCTGCCGGTGCACCTGCTGGCCACCGCCAATGCCCCCGTGGTGCGGCTCATCGGCCTGCCGGATCCGGCCGCCAACCACCCCTTCCTGCCAGGCTGGCTCCCCCACTGGCGCCAGTGGCTGACGGAGGGCAAAGATCTCTACCTCTTTATACATACGGCCGACAACGCCCAGTCGCCCGAGCTGGCCCGTCAGGTTGCCCGCCTGCTGGGGGAAGAGATGGCCCCCTGGCCGGGGGAAAACGATCGCGCGCAGCAGGGCGTGCTGCCCTTTTAGTCAGCCGCCTCACCCCGTCTTCCCCGCCGCGAAAAAAAGCCGTTTTTTTGTGGCTGGACGGGGCTTGGCGTCAAGACAAACGCCGACCTTTCCTCTACACTAGCGCCCCAAGTAAGGACCCGGACCGCCAGCCCAGCACAATCCGATGCAGGCTGGTATCCGGCGCCATAAACAGGGCCCTGACGCCAGTGCGCTGCAACTCGTTGCCGCAGATGGTGCCGCCCTCAGAAAGGACCAGGATGATGGTCCATTGCGAACGGAACCGGCCCGATGGATCTCAAGGCCCGCCACCCCGTTCGTGAACCGGTGACGACCCGGCCCGGACCGGTGTCACCCAACGATTCAATTGAACAAAACAGTCGGTTCGCGCACCGGCTGTCAGGTTGCGCCAGCATGCATACCAAAGATCAGATTTTTGCCGCCCCTATCGCTCGATTGGGGGATTTTTGCTTTGACGAACAGGTCGTCGATGTCTTCCCCGACATGATCCAGCGCTCGGTGCCGGGTTACAGCAACATCATCTCCGCCATCGGCATGATGGCCGCCCGCTACGCCCAGCCCCAGAGCCGGCTCTACGACCTCGGCTGCTCGCTCGGCGCCGCCACCCAGGCGATGCGTCGCCACGTCACCCAGCCCGGCTGCCACATCACGGCGGTGGATCTCTCCCACCCCATGATCGAGCGCGCCCGCGCCCACCTCTCCGGCTTCAAGTCCGAGGTACCGGTGGAGCTGGTGGAGGCGGACATCTGCGACATCGCCATCGAGAACGCCTCAGTGGTGGTGCTCAACTTCACCCTGCAGTTCGTCGAACCCGAGAAGCGGGCCGCCCTGCTCCAGCGCATCTTTGATGGGCTGCGCCCGGGCGGGATCCTGATCCTGAGCGAAAAGTTCCGCTTCGAGGATGCGCCGGTCAACGAGCTGCTCATCGACCTGCACCTCGACTTCAAGCGCGCCAATGGTTACAGCGAGCTGGAGATCAGCCAGAAGCGCACCGCCCTTGAGAACGTGATGCGCACCGACAGCCTGCCGGTCCATCAGGCCCGCCTGCGGGAGGCCGGCTTCGCCCATCAGGATCTCTGGTTCCAGTGCTTCAACTTCGGCTCCATGATTGCCATCAAATCGAGCGAGCCTGCCCAGCCATGATCGACTTTGCCAACTTCTACCAGCTGATCGCCAAGAATCGGCTGAGCCACTGGCTGCATACCCTGCCCGCCCAGTTGCACGCCTGGCAGCACGACAACCAGCACGGCGATCTGCCGCGCTGGAACCGCGCCCTCAACAAGCTGCCGCAGGTGGCCCCCGGCCACATCGAGCTGCACAGCCGGGTCGAAATCGGCTCGGCCGAGAGCCTCGGCGAAGGGGAGCGCAAGAAGGTCGAGAGCCTGTTGCGCCACTTCATGCCCTGGCGCAAGGGGCCGTTCACGGTGCACGGCATCCACATCGACACCGAATGGCGCTCTGACTGGAAGTGGGATCGGGTCCTGCCCCACATCAGCCCGCTTGCCGGCCGCTACGTGCTGGACGTGGGCTGCGGCAGCGGTTACCACCTCTGGCGCATGGTGGGCGAAGGGGCCAAGCTGGCGGTCGGCATAGATCCGAGCCCGCTGTTCCTCTGCCAGTTCGAGGCCATTCGCCACTTCGCCGGCAACGACCAGCGCGCCCACCTGCTGCCGCTCGGCATTCAGGAGCTGCCGGAGCTGCGGGCGTTTGACACCGTCTTCTCCATGGGGGTGCTCTATCACCGCAAGTCTCCCATCGAGCACATCGAACAGCTGCGCAACCAGTTGAAAGACGACGGCGAGCTGGTGCTGGAGACGCTGGTGATCGACGGCGGCGTCAACGACGTGCTGGTGCCCACCGATCGCTACGGCAAGATGCGCAACGTCTGGTTCATCCCCTCCAGCGCAGCCCTCAAGCTGTGGGTCGAGCGCTGCGGATTTACCGATGTGCGGATTGTCGACGAGAATATGACCAGCACCGACGAACAGCGTCGTACCGACTGGATGATTAATGAATCCCTGAGTGATTATCTGGATCCAACCAATCCCGCACTCACGGTAGAAGGACACCCGGCACCGAAACGTGCCGTACTGATTGCCAGAAAGGCCAAAGACTAGCCGATGGCGGCTGTGGAAGTTACACTGACCCAATTCCAGGAAGCACAGTTAAATGAATGACATGAAAAGCAAATTAAAAGGAATGACCCTGCTCTCCCTGCTCAGTCTCGGCGGGTGTGTCAGTATGGAGAAAGCGCCCCCGGTACCTACCTTGACGCTGGCCGAGCTTCGCAACGAGATCAATCTGAGCGAGCAGCGCCTGCAAACATCCATGGAACAGCAACAGAAGCAGTATGTGCAGCAACAGCACCTGCTGGTTCAGCTCAACACTGATGTCAACAACATGAAAGAGTCCGTGAACAAAGTCGGCAGCAAGCTCGAATCCCTGCCGCCCGAGCCGCCCAAACCCATGGCGATCCCGACCGAGAAGTGCCAGGCCCCGAGCCAGGGTCACACCGTCGACGGCAAGCTGCTGGTCGGCGAGGCGGAGTGGATCTGGGTTGACGCGGCCAACGATGCCTTCCAGGCACGGGTCGATACCGGTGCCACCACCTCCTCCATCAGCGCCCAGGACATCACCATCTTCGAGCGCAACGGCAAGAACTGGGTGCGCTTCTTCCTGAGCCATCAGGAGATGGACGACAAGATCCAGATTGAAGCGCCGCTGGTGCGCCACGTGCGGGTGCGTCAGGCCTCCGCCGACGATCTCGACCGCCGTCCGGTGGTACGCCTTGCGGTACGCATCGGCGACATGACCGAGAAGGCCGAGTTTACCCTGAAGGACCGCAGCGACATGGCCTTCCCCGTGCTGCTCGGCCGTGAGTTTTTGAAAGACATCGCCGTGGTTGATGTGGCCCGCGAATATATCCAACCCAAACCCAAGCTCAAGGATGTGAAATAATCCATGGTTTCCCGTAAGCCGTTCTATTTGCTGGTAGCCCTGCTGTACATTGTCGGCCTGGGGATGACGTTCTATCACCACATCGCGCTGGACGTACCGCTCACGCCGGGTGAAAAACGCCAGATCTGGTCCATCGAAGCCAAGCTGGAGTTCGAGGCCACCGGCGAGCCGGTGATCGCTTCCCTGGCCATTCCGGGCACCCAGCCCGGTTTCACCCTGATGAACGAGAACGCCGCGAGTCCGGGCTACGGCCTCTCCTTCGTCGAGAAGGATGGCGATGCCCGCGCCGAGTGGTCCATCCGCAGCGCCTCCGGCCGTCAGGAGCTCTATTACCGCGTCGACATGATGGCCGATGCCCATGCCAAACCGGCCGCCAACCCGCTGCCGCCGGCCATCGAGAAGCAGATCGAGAGCGAGCCCTACGCCACCGCCATGAAGCAGATCCTGGAACGTGCCCAGGAGCGATCCGCCGACGGCTACACCCTGACTCGCGAGATCATCAAGGAGATCGAGAAACAGGAGCAGAACGCCGAGCTGCTGAAGAAGCACAAGAGCCGCGCCAACCTGATCGCCGAGCTGCTCAACAACGCCGACGTGCCGACCCGGGTCGTGCACGCGCTGAGCCTGGAAGATGGCCGCCGTCGTCAGGAGCTGGTGGATTACCTGCAGGTGTTCAACAGCCCGACCGACTACAAGCTGTTCAACCCGCAGACCGGTGAACAGGGCCGTCCTGCCAACCTGCTGCTGTGGGAATACAACTCCGGCGCCCTGCTGGACGTGACCGGTGGTCACAACTCCCGCGTCAGCTTCTCGATGATCGAGCAGGAACAGCCGGTCAGCGTGGCGCTGGCCCAGAAGTTTGAAAAATCGGAGATGATGAACTTCTCGATCCACAGCCTGCCGCTGGAAGAGCAGACCCTGTTCAAGGGCTTGCTGCTGATCCCCATCGGCGTGCTGATGGTGGTGTTCCTGCGGGTACTGGTGGGGATCAAGACCTCGGGCACCTTCATGCCGGTGCTGATCGCGGTCGCCTTCATCCAGACCTCCCTGGTCACCGGTCTCATCGGTTTCCTGCTGATCGTCGGCACCGGTCTGGTGATCCGCTCCTACCTGTCGCGGCTCAACCTGCTACTGGTCGCCCGAATATCGGCCATCATCATCATGGTGATCTCGATGATCGGCATCTTCTCCGCGTTTGCCTTCAAGCTGGGGCTGACCGACGGCATGAAGATCACCTTCTTCCCGATGATCATCCTCTCCTGGACCATCGAGCGGATGTCCATCCTGTGGGAAGAAGAGGGTCCGAAAGAGGTGTTCCGCCAGGGTGGCGGCTCTCTGCTGGTGGCCGTCATCGCCTATCTGGCCATGGATAACGAACTGATCCGTCACCTCACCTTCAACTTCCTCGGCCTGCAGCTGGTGCTGATGGCGACCGTGCTGTTGATGGGTAACTACACCGGCTACAAGCTGAGCGAACTCAAGCGCTTCAAGCCGCTGGTGGACGAGATCAAATCGGGTGCCACTCCGGGTAAGGACAAGTAACAGATGTGGTTCTGGGAAAAGTACACCACCCCGTGGAGCCTGTCCCAATCAGGCATCCTCGGCATGAACAAGCGCAACCACTCCTACATCAGCCGCTACAATCCGCGCAGCCTCTATCCGCTGGTGGATGACAAGCTGCAGACCAAGCGCATCGCGCTGGATGCCGGCGTCACGGTACCGGAACTGATCGGTACCATTCGTGCCCAGCACGACGTGAGCCGCATCACCGAGCTGGTGAAGGATTGGCCGGGCTTCTGCATCAAGCCGGCGCGCGGTTCCGGCGGCAAGGGGATCCTGGTGATCCTGCGCCAGGAAGAGGGCCTGTTCTACAAGCCCAACGGCAGCGCCTCCAACGGGCAGGATCTGGAACGCCATGTCTCCAACATCCTGGCCGGGCTCTATTCGCTGGGCGGTAAACCCGACGTGGCGCTGGTGGAAGGCCTCATCAACTTCGATGACGTGTTCGACGGCTACTCGTTCGAAGGGGTCCCCGATGCCCGGGTGATCATCTTCAAGGGCTTCCCGGTGATGGCCATGATGCGCCTCTCCACCGCCGCGTCAGACGGCAAAGCGAACCTGCACCAGGGCGCCGTGGGGGTGGGTCTGTGCCTGCGTACCGGCCGTGCGCTGCGGGCGGTGCAGTTCGGCAATCCGCTGCGCCACCACCCGGACACCGGCCTCGATCTCTATGAGCTCAAGGTGCCCCACTGGGACACCCTGCTGACCCTGGCGGCCTCCTGCTACGAGATGTCGGGCCTGGGCTACATCGGCACCGACATGGTGCTGGACAAGTTCCGCGGCCCCATGCTGCTGGAGCTCAACGCTCGCCCGGGCCTTGCCATCCAGATCGCCAACGGCCGCGGTCTGGTGCCCAATCTCAAGACCATCGAGAAGCTGGGCCAGGTGAAGATGAACGTGGAGCAGCGGGTCAACTTCGCCAAGGATCACTTCGGTATCTTTGACGAGTAGTCCGGACATCCATGACAAAAGCGCGCCACAGGGTGCGCTTTTTTATGCCTGCCGTTTATCGGCAATCTGCCGGCAACCACAATCCTGCTGAGCATGGGTTTCTGGACAAGGGTTCCTGAACAAGGGTTGCTGGACACCGTTGCGAAACGAGAGTGCCGAACAACGGCCATAAAAAAACCGATGCCTGGGCATCGGTTTTTCACTATCCGGTTTGCTGACCCGATTACAGGGAAGCGGCGTTCTCGGACAGGTACTTGGCAACGCCGTCCGGAGAGGCGGTCATGCCTTTTTTGCCTTTCTCCCACTGAGCCGGGCACACTTCGCCGTGCTCTTCGTGGAACTGCAGGGCGTCGACCATGCGCAGCATCTCGTCGATGTTGCGGCCCAGCGGCAGATCGTTGACAACCTGGTGACGAACGACACCGTTCTTGTCGATCAGGAAGGAGCCGCGGAATGCAACACCGGCTTCCGGGTGCTCGACGTCATAGGCTTTGCAGATCTCGTGCTTGATGTCGGCAACCAGCGGGTACTTGACCGGGCCGATGCCGCCGTCTTCGATCTTGGTGTTGCGCCAGGCGTTGTGGGAGAACTCGGAGTCGATGGAGACACCGATCACTTCCACGCCACGCTTGTTGAACTCTTCCAGACGGTGATCGAAGGCAATCAGCTCGGACGGGCAGACGAAGGTGAAATCGAGCGGATAGAAGAACAGGACGGCTGCCTTGCCCTTGATGTGGGATGCCAGGTTGAAGGAGTCAACGATCTGGCCATTGCCCAGAACGGCAGCAGCGGTGAAATCGGGTGCGGGACGGCCTACCAATACCATATTCAATTCCTCTTTATGTGAAGTGAACAATCCTGTCAGGATCAGGCTACCTAGAGCCAAGTCCGTCTAATTAAAGCGACAAACTATAGCCCCGATGGTAGATTAGTTAAATCAAATTAAATAGATAGCATTAATCGGGTTTTCCTATGCAACGTTGGCCCAGCCTGAAACAGCTGCAATATCTGGTTGCTCTCGACGAGCACAAGAACTTCAACCGCGCCGCCAAGGCCTGTCATGTCAGCCAGTCGACCCTGAGTACCGGGATCCAGACACTGGAGGACATGATGAACCTGCAACTGGTGGAACGGGACCACAAGAGCTTCATTATGACCCCGGTCGGCATGGAAATCGTCGAGCGAGCTCGCAATTTGCTCTCTGATGCACGGGATCTGATGGAACTCGGCCAGCATCAGGGGGGCGTCATGCACGGCACGGTACGCCTGGGCTGCATTCCCACCATCGCCCCCTTCCTGCTCAGCAAGCTGCTGCAGGTGTGCGGCAAGACCTATCCTGAGCTGGAATTGTTGCTGCGTGAAGACACCACCACCAACCTGCTCAAGCAGCTGGAGCAGGGTCAGCTCGACCTGCTGATCCTGGCGCTGCCGGTGGAGATCGGCGGCTTTCACTGCAAGACAGTCGGCCAGGATCCCTTCCACATGGTGATGCCCGCCAGCATGGCGGCCAGCCTGCACACCCCGTTCGACTACAAGGAGCTGCCCAACCAGAGCATCTTCCTGCTGGAGCGGGAGCACTGCCTCACCGAGCACGCGGTGAGCGCCTGCCGGCTGCGGGACAAGAGCAAGATCAACCCGTTTGCCGCCACCAGCCTGCACACCCTGGTGCAGATGGTCGGCGCCGGGCTCGGCACCACCTTCCTGCCGCAGATGGCCATCGATGCCGGCATCCTCGACAACACGGATCTGGTGGCCATCCCGCTGCCAGGAGAACATCCCTATCGCGAGATAGGGCTGGTGTGGCGCCCCAGCACCACCCGGGTACAGACCTTCTACAAGCTGGCGGAGCTGCTCGCCCCGCTCATCGAAAACAAGGCCTGATCCGCCACCCATAAAAAACGCCGGCAAGTGCCGGCGTTGTTGTCTTGGGCGCAAGGCCCTGCTCTGTCAGTGACTGGCCGGTGGTCCGAAGATACGGGTGTAGGAGGTCAGGGTCCGTACGCTCACATTCTGCGGGTTGCCGTTCTCGTCGTAGAGCCCCAGCGCCCCGCTCTGCTTGTCATGACCCAGCAGCTGGTGGGCACTCAGGTTGCTGAGCGCATCGCTGTCCGCTTTCCACTCCCAGCGCTGACCCAGGCTCAGACTGCAGCTCTGCAGCTGGCCGAGGTTGTTGCCATCCAGGCAGCGGCGGGTATCTTGCGCGCTGACATAGCGGCCGTACTGGTCATAGATGAAGGACTGGGCGGCCGAGGTCTCGTCACAGGTTACCGCGCTCAGACCATGGTTGGCATCTGCGCTCAGGCAGCGGTTGTCAAAGCCCCCCAGCTGCAGGTTGACCGGGCGACCGCCGGTAAACACCGGGTGGTTCCAGTCCACCTTGAAGCTGGTGGACGCCGTCACCCGTCTGCGCTTGTCGGTATCTTCAAAGCCCTGGAAGGAGACATGGGCTCCCACCACGTAGTAGTGCTTGTAGATGCCGGTGTAGATGGGACGGATGTTGACCGAGGAGTCGATCTTGAACTCGGTGCTACCCGTCTCGTCCGGTGCCGCCTTGTAGATGACGTCCAGATTCGGCACGAACCCCTTGTAGCTGAGCGGCTGGATGCGATTGTGATCCACGTCGTAGCCCATGCCCCAGACGGTGGCCGTCTTGGAAGAGAGCAGGGACTCCGCGGTCGCGTATTGATCGCGCACCCAGCTGAAACTCACCTTCTGGGCGCTCGGCGCCGAGCGTTCGACCCGGTAATCCTGGGTGTTGTAGGCGAGCTGGCGCTGCTGGCTGAACTTGGCCGACGCCTCCAGCTTGGCCTTGGGCCCATCCTTGTTCACCTCGACCCCGCCGGTGACCCCCACCTCGAAACCCGAGATCTCGCGATGCTCGTACTTGCTGTTGAGGTTGGTCGGCAGGCTCTTGAGCACCGCCGCCTTGGTGTTGGACGCCTCGATGCTGAAACGGTAGTCCTGGGCGATGGCATCGGTGGCATAGTCGCGGGCCCAGCCATCCAGCAGCAGGTAGTCCGCGATGTTCTCGCTCCAGCTGAGATCCTCGTTGAGCTGGATGCCGGCACCGGCTGACTCTTCGTCCAGCGAGATCCGCACTATCTTGGCATCCGGCGTGGCGGAGCCGGTGTTGCCAAATTGCAGGGAGCGCTCCAGGTTGACCCGGTAGACCAGCGAGATGTTCGGCGAATCGCAGAACAGCCGATCGCCCCGGCTCCAGGTGCGCGAGCGCGGGAAGGTACACTCGGCATCGCTGATCTTGCGGTTGACGTTGAGGTAGAAGGCCACGTGGGGCAAGCCGGCCTCGGCGGCAGGCGGCTGGGTCAGTGAGCGCTTGTGGCGCTTGCCCTGCCCTTCCAGGCTCTCGACCCGCTCCATCACCTGATAGAAGGCCGGGTCATCGACGCCCCCCAGCGGGGTGAACAGCAGCTCCCCCTTGTAGCCGGACACCAGCACCCAGTCTGCATCAAAAGAGATGCCGGCCAGCTGCTCCATGGCTTTTCTGGCTTGCTGTCGCTCGATCTGGTCGGTGACGGCGCTGAAATCGATGAACAGACGCTCACCCCGTTCCAGCACCCGCTCGCGCAGCTGATCCCGGGTCATCAGCGGCGTCGCGCCCTGCCCCTTCAGCCAGACGTCGGCATTGAGGTAAATCAGACCCTGTTCGGATTGCAGGCTGGCCAGCATGGCGGTGCCCTGGTCGGTACGTTCGCCAATATCTTCGGCATGCACGCTGCCTGCCAACAAGGCCAGCGCGAGCAGACTGAGAGTGGGGGCTTGCGTGATGAATTTGCGTGGTTTTTTGTTTTTCATTGTTATCTCCTTGTCGAATCACGCCAAGCTATTTAAACAATGAACGAATACGGCATAACCATATTATTCACGGTTATATTTCGGGGCGTTATTCTGCTTGCCTGTCATGACATTCATTATTCTCGCCGTGAATTAACAGCGTGGCGGCGAATGCATTTATTGTTGACAGAACAAGGATCGCGATGCGATCTAAGGTGGATGATTCGGCATGCGCCGAGGCTATTACACGGGAGTCACGCTCTGTTGGCAATCTTCCCTCAAGGTCGCCTGACTGCGCCTTGCATCTCGCACCGTGCCCGTTGGCTTGGCGGTAGCGCCCATCGGCCTGAACGATGGTGCGACAGCCTGATACCGCAGGCCTCCTGGTGCGAGGAAACACTCACTGCTATGGACCGGATATCATGGGATGGCCCTCCTCTGTCTGGTGATATTGTCAGCCGACGCCAGTCATTGGCCGAATATTATTATGTGAACCAGTTGCGGGAATATACCCAGAGATATCTTGTGGTGCTGCCATCATATTGGCGGTGAAAATGACGGGATCCCTTGCCATTTATTTTATGGCGCCATCATAACGAATTAACCCTGAGACAGAACGTGACACAGATCACGAGGCGGCGTCAACAAGGTTAATTATTATTTCATGCCAAGGTTGATTGGAATAACTACTTTAATATTGAAATGCTCATTCAAGATAATCGGCAAATATTATTCAAATGAATACAAATAATATTATTACCCTCTGCATTTGCGCCTCTTTTGAGGTAGCCAGAGGCTGTTTCTTGCAAGCAAGGCTATGTTCGAGCCCCGAACCCCGTTTATGATGGAGACGTTGTCGTCTCGAAGGAGCCCCCATGGATTGCAAATGGCTGCTACCCCTGCTGGCCCTGTTGCTGGCCGCCTGTTCCAGCACACCCGAGCCAGCCCCGCCGCGCCAGCAGAGCAGCGCCTTTGAAGGCTTCTATCAGCAGTGGCGCGGCGTACCCTATCGCATGGGGGGTTCGGATCGGGCCGGCCTCGACTGCTCCGCCTTCACCCAGCTCGCCTACCAGCAGGTGATGGGCTTCAACCTGCCCAGAACCACCGAATCCCAAGCCAACCTGGGCCGGCCGGTCGATCGCTACCGGCTGCAGCACGGCGATCTGGTCTTCTTCAAGACCGGCTGGCAGCAATACCACGTCGGCGTCTACACCGGCGGCGGGGAGTTCATCCACGCCTCCACCAGCAAGGGGGTGATCCGCTCGCGCCTCGACAACGTCTACTGGAACAGCCGCTACTGGCAGGCGCGCCGCCTCACCCAGTAACCGTCATAAAACAACAGGGCCCGCGACGGGCCCTGTTGTTGTTGATTCAACGGATGGCTCAGTGTTTGCGATGCCAGCGCGGCGAGGTAGCCCGCTCACCCCAGGGGGTCACGCAAGGCAACAGCGCCCCTTCGATCACCTTGTCGCTGCCGGCCAGGGCCTCGGCAATCTTCTCGTGCAGCACCCGCAGCAGGCGCCCCTCCTGTTCGGCCAGGGAGTGACCCGCGGCAAAAAACTCGCGCTGATGCTGCAACGCCAGCTTCTGGGCAAATTCATAGGTGTTGAAGCAATCCGGCATCCGCTCGACCACATCTTCCAGGCGGGCCAACAAGCTGTTCAGTTCCCTAGTCATAACACTCTCTCCTTGTCGGTTGATAGCCAAAAACTACCCCTTATTAGATAATCCACCAACCCCAAATCCACGAAAGTGTGGAGGCCAGCACAGTCGCCGGGTGAGTCATCCGCGCCCCATCCTAAGCCAACGGGCAAAACTTTACAGCCAGTTAACAAGACGCTAGATTTAGACCGACCAATCAGTCGGTCCCTAACCAGCGGGGTATGCCATGGAAGCGATGCAGTTGCAGGAGGCCACCGACAAGTTGTCGCTCCCGGCCAGACTGGCCAGACTCAGAGACGCCTGTCAGCAACATCCCATGCCGAGTTTGAGCGAGCGCAGAGCCCACCTCAGCCAGCTCAAGCGCGCCCTGATCACCCACAAGCAACCGCTGTGCGATGCCCTGGCCAAAGACTATGGCCAGCGCAGCGACTACGACAGCATGATTGCCGACATCCTCCCCTGCGTCATGCAGATCAACTACACCCAGAAACGGATCAAGCGCTGGATGCGCCCGCACCGCCGCCACACCGGCCTGCTGCTGGCGCCAGCCCGGGTGGAGGTGTTCTATCAGCCGCTCGGGGTGGTCGGCATCATAGTGCCCTGGAACTTCCCGGTGATGCTGAGCCTCGGCCCCCTCATCAGCGCCATCGCCGCCGGCAACCGCGCCATGCTGAAGCTCTCCGAATTCACCCCCCACACCAACCGGGTGCTGCGCGAGCTGCTGGACGGCGTCTTCGACGAGCGCGAGGTGATGGTGATTGAAGGTGACGCCCAGGTGGCAGCCGCCTTCAGCGCCCTGCCCTTCGACCACCTGCTGTTTACCGGCTCCACCGCGGTGGGACGGCTGGTGATGGCCGCGGCGGCCCCCCAGCTCACCCCGCTCACCCTGGAACTCGGTGGCAAGAGCCCCTGCCTCATCGCCCCCGACATGCCGCTGGCGCTGGCGGTGGAGCGGATGATCTTCGGCAAGAGCCTCAACGCCGGCCAGATCTGCGTCGCCCCCGACTATGTGCTGCTGCCGCGCGGTCAGGAGCAGGCCTTTGTCGAGGCCTATCGCGATCACTTCGCCCGCCTCTATCCCCAGGGGCTGGCCAGCGCGGATTACGGCTCCATCATCAATGGCCGCCAGTATGAACGGCTCACCAGCTGGCTGGCCGAAGCCGAGCGGGCCGGCGCCCAGATACACCCCTGTGGCAGCCCGGCCCGGGACGATGGCACCCACCGCCTGCTGCCCCATCTGCTGACCGAAGTGCCGAACCACTGCCAGCTGATGCAGCAGGAGATTTTCGGCCCGCTGCTGCCGATCGTGCCCTATGACTCGCTGGACGAGGCGCTCGCCTACATAGCCGCGCGGCCCCGTCCGCTCGCCTTCTACCTGATGAGCCTGGATCCCGCCCTGCAGCACAAGGTGATCCAGGAGACCCACTCCGGCGGCATGGCCATCAACGACAGCCTGTTCCAGGTGGCGGCCGACGACGTGCCCTTTGGCGGCATCGGCGCCTCCGGCATGGGCCACTACCACGGCCACGAGGGGTTTCTCACCTTCTCCAAGGCCAAGACCGTGCTGAGCCGGGGACGCTTCAGCACCGGCACCATGGTGCACCCTCCCTATCGGCGCTGGCACCAGCGGCTGATGATGGCCCTGTTTTTGCGCTGACGAGACCAGCATGAACACACCCGTGACCGACAAACGCCGCCAGATCCTGGATGCCGCCCTTGCCCTGTGCGCCGAAGATGGCTTGCAGGGCGCCGCCACCGCCCGCATCGCCAAGGCAGCCGGGGTGGCCAACGGCACCCTGTTTCACCACTTTCCCAGCAAGGAGGTGCTGATCCAGAACCTCTACCAGGACATCAAGCTGCGCCTTGGCGCCGCCATCACCGAGGCTGACGCCGCCCTGCCCCTCCAGGAGCAGGCGCACCACTACTGGAGCCAGGCGATGGCCTGGATGCAGGCCCACCCTCACGAGCTCAAGTTCGTGCTGGGCTTCTTTCACTCCCCCCTGCTGGCTCGCCCGCTGCGCAGCCAGATCCTGAGCGACACCCTGCGTTTTCTACCCCGCCTGCTGGCCCAGGGCCAGGCCAGCGGCGAATTGATGCAAGCTCCACCGGCCCTGATGCTGGAGGTGTGCCAGGGCCAGTTCCTGGCCTGCGCATCGCTGTTTGTCGACCAACCTGAACTGGGACGGGACGGCCACTGGCAAGCCAGCGCCTTCGCCCTGTTCTGGTCCGCCATCTCGGGAGTTCACGCCTATGCACAACCGACACCTTGATTCCCTGGCGGCGCTGGGTCGCCGCCTGTGGATCAGCTGCCTGCTCTGGATCATCGGCCGCACCCTGTGCCGCGCCGCCCGCATCGACGAAGCGGTACGCCAGGAGCTCGCCCCCCTGCCGGACGGGCTCACCATCCGGCTGGAGGTGAGCGGCATGGCCCACGGCCTGACCATCCACAAGGCGGCCGGGCGCTGGCAGAGCGGCCCAGCGCCCGACACCGGCGGGCTGCATCCGCTGCGGGTGCGCTTCAAGCATCCCGCCATCGCCTTTCGCGCCCTCAGCTTTCGGCTCGGGGTCAATCAGGCGTTCAGCGAAAACCGTCTGCTGGTGGAGGGGGATCTCACCGTCGCCATGCACCTGGTGCGGGCGCTGGAGCAGCTGCAGGCGCTGATCCTGCCGGCCTTCATCGCGCGGCCACTGCTGCGCCACTATCCGAGCCCACGCCACAAGCTGAGCCGGGCCTGCCACATCTACCTGGGTCTGTTGACCGGCTGAACGAGAGGATGAGCACCATGAGTCGCTATTACGATTTTTTCTGCCCGGTCAAACTGATGGCGGGCGAGCAGGCGCTGGAGCAACTGGCCGGCGAGCTGGCGGGATTGGGGGCGCGCAGGCCGCTGCTGCTCACCGACAAGGGGGTCAGCGGCACCGGTCTGGCCACCCTGCTGGCCGGGGTGCTGGCCGAAGGGGAGCTGCCGGTGGCCGCCATCTGGGACGAGATCCCGGCCGACTCCTCCACCGCCGTGGTAGAGCGGATTGCGGCCCGTCACCGGGAGCTTGGCTGTGACAGCCTGGTGGCGCTGGGCGGCGGCTCCGTCATCGACACCGCCAAGGCGGTCAATATTCTCGCCTCCATGGGGGGGACGCGGCTGCTGGATTACGCCGGCGCCGGCTGCCTGACCCGGCCGCTGCAACCGCTGGCGGTGGTGCCTACCACGGCGGGCACCGGCTCGGAGGTAACCCTGGTGGCGGTGATCAAGGACGAGGCGAGCGGGCGCAAGGTGCCCTTTACCTCCCCCTTCCTGCTGCCCCAGCTGGCGGTGCTGGATCCGCGCCTCACCCAGGGGCTGCCGCTCAACATCACCGCCGCCACCGCCATGGATGCCATGACCCACGCCATCGAGGCCTTCATCGGCAATGCCAAGAACCCGGTCAGCGACGCCCTGGCCCTGATGGCGGTGGAGAAGATCGCCAATGCCCTGCCCCAGGTACTGAACAACCCGCAGGACAAGCGGCTGCGGCTGCAGCTGGCGGAAGGCTCCACCCTGGCGGGCATGGCCTTCTCCAACTCCATGGTGGGGCTGGTGCACGCCCTCGGCCACAGCCTGGGGGCCCGCTGCCACCTGCCCCACGGCCTGTGCATGAACCTCTTCCTGCCCACCGTGCTCGACTACAACCGGCCGGGCATCGATCCCGAGCTGGCCCGCCTGTTGCTGCCGCTGGTGGGGGCCGAGCGCTTTGCCGCGACCCCGGCCGCCGCGCGGGCCCAGGCCGCCATCGAGGCGCTGCAGGCGCTGCGCGATACCCTGTGGCAGGCGGTGAAGCTGCCGCGCACCTTGCGCGAGGCCGGCGTCACCGACAAGGCGCTGCTGCCCGAGATCCGCGATCTCGCCATCAACGACGGCGCCCTGCTCTACAACCGCAAGGATGCCGACCGCACCCAGCTGCTCGGCCTGCTCGAGCTGGCCTGGGAATAATCGGACAGAGGCCCCGCATCGCGGGGCCTTCTGTTACCAGCTGACGGTGGCGCCGGCGCCGTAGTTGCCGCGCTCCTCGGGCGCTTTTTCGCGCCAGATGGACTCCTTGTTGCGGCGCACGGCCTCTTCCCGCTCCTGCTTGCGCTCCCAGACGGGCTTCACCTCGTCCAGCGGCCGCTGGTGTTTCTGCCCCTGGTGATCAATCACCGAGCACTGCTTGTCGCCGCACTGATAGGCATAGGGTTCGACGGTACAACCCGCCGTGGCCAGACAGAGGCCAAACAGAGAAAGACGAAGAGAGGAAGGCAAGATCATGGGACGCTCCTGTTTGCATCGGTCAACCAAGGGCGCCGAGTGTCAAACAGGAGACAAATGGAATCAACCCTGCCAGCAGAGTTGATTGTTACAAGGGGTACACAGTGCGATGTATCAGCAAGCTGTTGATACATATCATGTTAATCATCGCGCTGGCGCAGCGCTCTTACGCCTGCTCGTCGCTGAACACCCCGGTGGAGAGGTAGCGATCTCCCCGATCGCAGATGATGGCCACCACCACCCCCTGTTTGATCTCTGCCGCCACCCGCAAGGCACCGGCCACGGCGCCCCCCGAGCTGACCCCGCAGCAGATCCCCTCCTCCCGCGCCAGCCGGCGCATCATGGCGAGCGCCTCCTGCTGGGTCACGTCCAGCACCCGATCCACCCGGGCGGGCTCGAAAATGGCCGGCAGGTAGGCCGCAGGCCAGCGGCGGATCCCCGGGATCTGGCTCCCCTCGGCTGGTTGCAGGCCGATCACCTGCACCGCCGGGTTCTGCTCCTTGAGGTAGCGGGAAACCCCCATGATGGTGCCCGTGGTGCCCATGGCCGAGACGAAGTGAGTGACCGCCCCCTCGCTCTGACGCCAGATCTCGGGGCCGGTGGAGAGGTAATGGGCATCCGGGTTGGCCGGGTTGTTGAACTGATCGAGCACCAGCCCCTCGCCCCGCGCCTGCATCGCCAGGGCGAGGTCGCGCGCAGCCTCCATACCACCCTCCACCAGCACCAGCTCGGCGCCGTAGGCCTGCATGGCATCGCGCCGCTCCTGGCTCATGGTATGTGGCATGATGAGCCGCATCCGGTAGCCCCGCGCCGCCGCCACCATGGCCAGCGCGATGCCGGTGTTGCCGGAGGTGGCCTCGATGAGGCGGGCCCCTGGCGCTAAGTGACCGCTCGCCTCCGCGCACTTGATGAGGTTCAGCGCCGGCCTGTCCTTGACCGAGCCGGCCGGGTTGTTGCCCTCCAGCTTGACCAGCAGGGTGACACCGGGGTGGGGATTGATGCGACGCAGCGCCAGCAGGGGGGTATTGCCGATCAACTCTTCCAGCGTGGCAAAAGCCATAATGGGATCCATCCTTCGTGAACTGTTCTATACCTTGGCTAGCGGGTATGTACCCGGCCGGGCTCGCAGTGTAAGCGACCCCGAACAGTTGGCAAAGGGGCGCCAACATGGTCAGATAACCCCATCCCCCGTACCGAGGAGCAAGCATGAGCGAGATCATTCATCAGGCCAACCAGCAGCAATTCATCTGTGTGGTGGATGGCAAGGAGTCCAGGCTGCGTTACCGGCGGCTCGACGCCAAGACCATCGACGCCTACAGCACCTTCGTCCCGCCCGAGCTCAGGGTACAGGGGATCGCCGATCAGCTGGCTCGCACCTTCTACAGCTGGACCCAGGCGGAAGGGCTCACCATAGTGCCGAGCTGCAGCTACATCGACGTCTGGTTGCGCCGCAATGCCGGCTGACACCCAGACGCGTCACAGCACGCCAGCCTCGCACGCTCGCCCAGACGCACTGGAAGCCGACCTGCAGGCACAGACCGAAGCCCTGCTGCGGGCCGATGAGCAGCGCATGGATTGCCTGCGGGCCGCCCGTGAACTGGCACTGCCCGACTGGGCGCTGGGGGCCGGTTTTATCCGCAACCTCATCTGGGATCACCTGCACCATAAATCGGTGCCGACCGCCCTCAACGACATCGATCTTATCTATCTGGACAGTGCTGATCTCACTGGATTGCAGGAGGCCGATCATGAAGCCTGGCTCGCCGCCAGGATGCCGGGCCAGCAGTGGGAGGTGCGCAACCAGGCCCGCATGCATGTGCGCCAGCTTGTGCCCCCGTTCACCAGCTCGCTCTCGGCCCTCAGCCACTGGGTGGAGGTGCCCACCTGCATCGGAGTCCGGCTGCTGGCAGACGATTCATTCGAGTGGCTGGCCCCTTACGGCTTTGCCCCCAACTGGTCCCTGCAGGTGGATCCCAACCCGCGCTGCCGCCAGCAGAGCCGGGTCTTTACCGAGCGGGTCAAGGCCAAGGAGTGGCAACGGCTGTGGCCTGACCTGGTGGTGAACTGGCCATAACCTGATTGCAATGTTTCGATAACCTTGGGCACACTAAGGAAAAGCTGTTTGTAACTCAATGGGTTAAATAATGCGCGACTTCTTCTCACTCGAACGCTGGCTACCGGGCCTCGCCGCCCTGCTGCAATACCAGCGGGCCTGGCTGATGCCGGATATGCGCGCTGGATTGTCGGTGGCCGCCGTGGCCCTGCCTGTGGCCATCGCCTATGCGGAGCTGGCCGGGGTGGGGCCGCTGGTGGGCCTCTACTCCTGCATCCTGCCCATGCTGGTGTACGCCCTGTTCGGTACC
The DNA here is from genome assembly GCF_033349375.1 of Aeromonas sp. CD. NCBI lineage: Bacteria > Pseudomonadati > Pseudomonadota > Gammaproteobacteria > Aeromonadales > Aeromonadaceae > Aeromonas > Aeromonas sp. CD. Next base: position 1,586,394 of record NZ_CP137631.1, on the reverse strand, counting down.
TCCCGCCAGCTCATCGTCGGCCCGGACGCCGCCACCTGCGCGGTGATCGCCGCCGTGGTGACCCCGCTCGCCGCCGGGGACGCCACCCGCCACTGGCAGCTGGTGATGACCATGACCGCCATGACCGGCTTCTGGTGCCTCATCGCCAGCCGCTTCAAGCTGGGGGTACTGGCGGACTTTCTCTCCCGCCCGATCCTGATGGGGCTGCTCAACGGGGTGGCCATCACCATCATGGTGGGCCAGCTCTCCAAGATCTTCGGCTTCACCTTCAGCGAGCGCTACCTCATCGAGCGGATCGCCGGCGGCGCCAGCTACATCACCCAGACCCATCTGCCCACCCTGGCCATGAGCCTGACCGCCCTGCTCACCCTGCTGCTGGCCAAGCGCTTCAAGCCCGCCTGGCCCTCCTCCATGGTGGCCATGGTGGTGACGGCGGGACTGGTGTGGGCGCTCAATCTCGGCCAGTTCGGCATCGCCACCCTGGGCGCCATCGGCTCGGGCCTGCCCGCCTTCCAGATGCCGGAGTTTCCCCCCGGCCTGATGCGGGAACTGGTGCTGCCGGCGCTCAACCTGGCCATGGTGAGCTTCGTCTCCATGATGCTGACCGCCCGCAGCTTCGCCGCCAAGAACGGCTACGAGATCGATGCGGACAAGGAGTTTCGAGCCCTCGGCATGGCCAACCTGGCAGCGGCGGCCTCCCAGGGCTTTGCCATCAGCGGCGCGGACTCGCGCACCGCGGTCAACGACGCCAACGGCGGCAAGAGCCAGCTGGTCTCCATTATCGCCGCCGCCGTCATCGCCCTGGTCACCTTCTACCTGACGGCGCCGCTGCAATACATCCCCACCGCCGCCCTCGGCGTGGTGCTGGTGATAGCGTCTTTGTCCCTCACCGACTTTCGCGGCCTGTGGGCCCTGCGCCACTCAGATCGTTCCGCCTTCTGGCTGGCGCTCATCACCTTCATCAGCGTGCTGGCCATGGGGGTCATTCCGGGCATCACCCTCGCGGTGCTGCTGGGGCTGTTCCAGTTCCTGCGCAACGTGATGCGCCCCACCGACCAACTGCTCGGCATGGACGACGAAGGGGTCGTGCGTACCCTGGGGGACAACGAGCAGGCCAAGGCCATTCCCGGCATCCTGGTCTATCGCTTCAACTCGCCGCTCACCTACTTCAACGCCCCCTACTTCAAGCGGCGGGTGCTGGCGCTGCTGGTGCAGGATCCCCACAGCCCCAAATGCCTGGTGGTGGATGCGGTGGCCTGCTTCACCCATCAGGACATCAGCGTGATGAGCATGCTGGGGGAGCTGCACAAGGATCTGAAACGACGCGGCATCCACATGGTGATGGCCGGCCGCCACGGCCAGATGAGCCTGTGGCTCAAGCAGGCCGGGATCCGGGTCGGCGACGAGGGGATCATCCTCTGCCCCGACATGTATCAGGCACTGCGCATGACCCGCTGCTACCGCGAGCCGGTGTTCAAGGATGACGAGGTGGTGGAGAGCACCACCGAGGCCATCCTCTCGCGATGGCCCCAGGATGACGCCCTGCCCGATTCGGCGCGCCTCACCCTCCCCAGCGAACAGGAGGCGGGCGCCACCCCGGCCTGATCCCGAGCGAGCCCTGCCCATGGCGGCAGGGCCCGCGCTCTCTTCCCCTGCTTGGTCACCACCACGATTGCGCCTCGCCCCCGCTTGGTGTTAAATGCCCGTCCAGATGGCGCTGACGAGGGCCATCCCCAGTATTTGGACACCCCATGCAAACTCAATCCCACGCAGGTCCGGGCACCCTCTTCTCCCTGACCTGGCCACTGTTTATCGATCTTGCCCTGCACTTTCTGACCGGGGCCCTCAACACCTTCATGGTGGGTCACGTCTCCTATCAGGGGGTGGCGGCGCTCGCGGTCGGCAACCAGGTGTTCGATCTCGCCATCACCTTGTTCAGCTTCGTCAGCATCGGCACCAGCGTGGTGATCACCCAGTATCTGGGGGCTGGCGACAAGGAGAAGGCGCGCGTTGTCATCCACACCGCCATCGGTTTCAACCTGCTGGTGGGGTTGGTGGCCGCCGTCGGCGTCATCGCCGGGGCCAGTACCATGCTGGCGCTGATGAACCTGCCCGCCAACCTGATGAGCGATGCCACTCTCTACCTGCAGATCATCGGCCTGTGCCTGCTGCCGGAAGCGGCGGCGCTCTGCCTGGCCGCCACCCTGCGCGCCCACGGCCACACCCGTCAGGCGATGTACGTGACCCTCATCGTCAACCTCATCACCTTCGTCGGCAACCTGCTGCTGCTCTACGGCTGGTTCGGCCTGCCCCAGCTCGGGGTGGCCGGGGTCGCCATCAGCACGGTGGCGGGTCGCATCGTCGGGGTGGTGCTGCTGGTGTGGCTGGTGGCGCGCAAGACCGGCATCCGGCTGCGCCTGCCGGAGATCGTCAAACCCAGCCGGCTGATGCTGGGCAAGGTGCTGCACATCGGCCTGCCGGCCGCCGGCGAGAACCTCTCCTGGATGCTGCAGTTCATGGTGGTGACCGCCTTCGTCGGCCTGCTCGGCGACAAGGCGCTGGCGACCCAGTCCTACTTCTTCCAGATCTGCCTGTTCATCCTGCTGTTCGGCCTCTCCATCGGCCTTGGCAACGAGATCATCATCGGCCACCTGGCAGGGGCCCGCCGCTTCGAGCAGGCCTATCGCCAGTTGCTCAAAAGCCTGAAACTGGGGCTCGTCGTCACCGCCTTCATCGCCTTGCTGGCGGCCCTCAACGGCCGCACCATCATCAGCCTGTTCACCGATGACGCCGACATCATCACCCAGGTGGCGCAGCTGTTCTTGATAAGCCTCATTCTGGAACCCGGCCGTACCTTCAATCTGGTGGTGATCAACGCCCTGCGCGCCACCGGGGATGCCCGTTTCCCGCTCTACATGGCGCTCGTCTCCATGTGGGGGATTGCCGTTCCACTGGCCTATTTCCTTGGTATCATGCAGGGTTATGGACTGGTCGGTATCTGGTTGGCGCTCGCCTGCGACGAGTGGGTGCGCGGTCTGGCCATGTTCTGGCGCTGGCGCAGTCGTCGCTGGCAAAACAAAATTCTTGTTGAAACATAAGCGGAATCACAATGAAGAAGATAGGACTCTTGTTGGCGGCCATCCTGCTCAGCCCGCTCGCCATGGCGCAAACCGCCCCCGCCGCCCCCAAGGCACCGGCGGCCCAGACCTGGTACGTGGCCCCCATCGCCATCGATGAAACCAGCGAAGCGCAAAAAGCGCTGACCAAGGACTTCATGGCCCAGATGATCAAGACCATCAAGATCAACGAGTACCAGACCGGCAAGGCGGTGGGCAAGACCAAGTCGCCCAAGTGGCTGATCCGCACCAAGCTGATGCCCGCCAGCAGCGAGCCGCTGGTCGGCAAGAAGCACCCGCAGGGCCTCACCTACGGCAAGGGCATCCCCACCCAGGAGATCGTCGGCGAACTCATCATGAACGGCACCCTGGTGGCCCATGTGGGTCAAGGCTGGCGCGAGCCCATAGTCCCGGGTACCCCGGTGGCCGAGAAGATCACCATCGCCAACTACCAGTACGCCATCGGCAACGAAGCCAAGGCAGCGGATCTGGAAGAACTGGCGGCGCAGATCGGCTTCGAGGTGGGCAAGGTGATCGCCCGCGACGGCAAGCCGCTGCCCGAGAAGAAAAAGAAAAAAGAGTAAACGCCACACCTGTTACCAAGAAGGGGCCCTGCGCCCCTTTTTGCTGCCCGTCCGGCGGCCACAAGCTGTCATCCGACCGTCACAATTGTGATCCATCCGGCACTTTTCAGACTCGCGCTTTACCGATAAAAGCCTTATCAGCTTGTGATTCAAACAGTTAAAAATCGCCCAGCGCATGCAGCAAATCATTGGTCCCGAATTGGAGCCGGATCACATTTATCTCGCGGGGGACGCGGTAGTTTGGTCTTGCAGGCACAATCAAACGAAACCAAGGAGGCCGCATTACATGTTCCCAGAGTACAGAGAGCTCATCTCGCAACTGAAGAGCAGTGATGTCCATTTCCAAAAGAAGTTTGACTTGCACAACGACCTGGATGTGGAGATTAGAAAGTTGGAAAAGCATCACGCCAGCGACTACAGCTCCGAGGTGAAGGATCTGAAAAAACAGAAACTTAAACTGAAAGAGGAGATCTACGACATCCTCAAACAACATCCACAATAGACGCCTCGACGAATACCTGGATAAGCAACTTATCCTGCCAGCCCGGCCCGACGCCGGGCTTTTTGTTGGCCGCTCCCTAGGGTGCGGCAACCACCGGCGTCCCCTGGCGTCGAAACTCGCTGGGGGTCAGGCCGGTGTGACGGCGAAAGGCACTGTTGAAGGTGGACTTGCTGTTGAAACCGGCCCGGTAGCAGACATTGGCCACCGTCTCGTCACTCGCCTGCAACAGCCGCTTGGCCTCCTCCACCCGATGGCGGTTGAGCCAGTCGTAGAAGTTGCCCCCTGAACAGGCGTTGATGGCACTGGATGCCTGATGAAGGCTCAGACCGCACTCCTCGGCCAGCTTGCCAAGGGATAGCGCGGGATCCCGGTAGGCACCACGCCCGAGCTGGCGTTCCAGCTCCTCGAACAGGGGGCGCAGACCGTCATCTCGCACCGGCTCAGAAGCGGCGTCAGTAGCTCGCTCGCGCACGCCCCCCTCCAGCGTGCCTCCCTGCTGGGGCAAACGGGCATGGGCCAGCACCTGCAGCAGCAGATAGGCGGTGACGGGAGCCTGCAGATAGACGGTAGAGAGCGGCCAGCCGAGCCAGCTCAAGACGATGCGGCCGAGCAACAGCAAGGCCACCAGCAGTTGCAGCCCCTGCAACTGAGCCACCCAGGCCCGCAGCGCCGGCTTGCGGCTGACCACCCCGAGACGCTGCTGCTGCCACCAGTAAGCCAGCCCCAGCAGGGCGATACAGGCCAGATAGCGGTTGCCATAGAGGGTCACCCCGGGCCATAGCGCATCCCCCTGCTTGCCAAGCAGGATCCAGCTCACCTTGTCGGCCCCCGGCAACAACCAGTAAGGCAGCGCCAACCCGGCAACCAGCAGCAAGGGCAAGCCGTGCACCAGCCGGTCACGCCAGCCACCGAGTACCGCCTCCCCCTGCAGAGCCCTGATATAGCCATACAGACAAAACGGCAGCATCACCACCAGGGGATCCGCCAGCTTGAGCAGGTGGGGCCAATGGTGGAACCACTGTTGCTGGTGATAGAGATATTCCAGCGCCTGCAAGCCGCTCAGGCTGAGCAGGGCCAGCAGATAGCCGGCGGCGGCATCCCGCCGCATGCGGCGCAGCCAGCCGAGCGTGGCCAGCAGCAACATGCCGGTCAGGCTCAGACTGAGCACGGCGGCCACTTCTTCCCACTGCATATGCATCCTCCTGCAGGTGCGGCTCCATCGAGCCGTACCTGTTTATCCTTGTTTTTATTGTGTTTTCCAACTCTGGACCGGTTCCATCCAGCGGGGCGACAGCAAACCGGTGCTGTTCTTAAATACCGTCACCTGCGGCTGAAAAGCAACAGAACCATAACAAGTCAGGACCACAGAAGGAACCAAGATGAGAACGCCCTTCCCCCTTACCCTGCTCGGCTGCCTCGTACTGACCGGCTGCCAGGAGAACAGCAGCGAGCCGGATCCGGCTCGCCACTACGACGTCACCCTCACCTATACGGAGCAGGGTGTTCCCCACATCAAGGCGAACGACTACGCCAGCCTGGGCTTTGGCGCCGGCTATGCCCATGCCGAAGAGAACCTCTGTACCCTGAGCGAGCAGATCATGAAGCTGCGGGGAGAAAAGTCCCGCTGGCTGGGAGCGGGGGAGCAGCAGCGCAACCTGCTCTCCGACGTGGGCTATCGTTCGCTCGACCTGCCAGCCCAGGCTGCCGCCCTGTATGGCAGGCTGGCACCGGATGCCCGTCATCTCATCGAAGGCTACGTGGCGGGGTTCAACCACTCACTCAGCAGTCGAGCCGGCCCGGCAGACTACCCCTCTCCCTGTCGCGGGGCCGAGTGGGTCGAACCCATCACCCCGACCCAGCTGCTGGCCTATCACCTGGATCTCGCCCAGCTGGCCAGCGGCCGCAGCTTTATCGGCGCCATGGCCAGTGCCCAGCCACCTGGCAGCGGCGCACAGGCGCGCACCGCCCTGCCTGTGCCCGAGCAGGATCCCGCCGCATTGCTGACCTCGGAGGGGATCGGCAGCAACGGCTGGGCGCTGGGGGCGGATCGCAGCAGCAATGCCAACAGCCTGCTGCTCGGCAACCCCCACTTCCCCTGGGATGGCGAGCTCAGATTCTATGAACAGCACCTGCAGATCCCGGGGGAGCTCAACGTGACCGGTGCCACCATGATGGGCTTTCCCGCCATCCTGATCGGCTTCAACGAGCAGCTGGGCTGGACCCACACCGTCTCCCAGTCCAAGCGCTTCACCCTCTATCAGCTCACCCTGGACCCCGCTAACCCACTGCGTTACCGCTACGGCGACCAGTGGCGGGAGATGAGCCAGAAAGCGATCACCGTACAGGTACGCCAGGCCGATGGCAGCCTGCAACCTTATGTCCAGACCGTCTATGCCAGCCACTTCGGCCCCATGGTCAACCTCGCCACCCTCTCGCCCAGCCTGGGCTGGACCAGCAGCAGCGCCATCAGCTTCCGCGATGCCAACGCCGGCAACTACAAGATGCTGGAACAGTGGCTGGCCATGGCCAGGGCCCAGAGCACCCCGGCCTTCTTCGATGCGCTGGCCGAGCATCAGGGGGTGCCCTGGGTCAATACACTGCTGATCGACAAGACGGGTCAGGCCAGCTATGTGGATGCCACCCAGGTGCCCCGCCTCGGCACCAAGGCAGAAGCCTGGTGGCGAGCAGCGTCCCAGACGCCGCAACTGGCCCCCATCTGGCTGGATGGCGAGGGCAGCGTGCTGCTACCGGGCAACGACCCCGATTTCGAGTGGGTCGACAGCGGCCAGACCCGCGTTGCCGGCCTTGTTCCCCTGAGCCAGGCCCCCCGCCAGACTCGCAGCGACTACGTCTACAACGCCAACAGCAGCCACTGGCTGACCAATCTGACGGCCCCGCTGGAGGGTTACTCCATCCTCTACGGGCCGGAGCAGACGGTGCGCAGCCCGCGAACCCGCTACAACGCCCAGCTCATCAGCACCCCCGACACCATGGGACTGACCGGGAGCGATCGGCGTTTCACCCTGCAGTCGCTGCAACGGGTACTGACCCACAACGGCTCCCTGTTTGCCCGTGAGCTCAGAGATCCCCTGCTGGCTCGCTGCCAGGCACATCCACTGATCCAGCTGACCGGCGGCCAGCTGGACCTGACGCCGAGCTGCAATGCACTCGCCAACTGGGATGGCGAATATCAGCTGGAGAGCCGCGGCGCCCATCTGATGCGCGAATGGTTGACGGCGTTTCGCACCAGCGGCCACAGAGACATCAAGGATGCCCTGTTCGCCATCCCCTTCGATCCGGCCCATGGCGCCACCACGCCGAGCGGGCTGGCCCCCTGGAACGGCGCGCCGGATGAAGACCCAGCCCTGCTGGCGCTGGCCCAGGCCCAGCAGCGGTTGCAGGCGGCCGGTATCGCGCCGGATGCCGAACTCGGCGCACTGCAATTCGTGCAAAAAGCGGCCGGGCTGACCCCCATCGCGCTGCCGGAAGGCAACTCGTTCGAGGGCATGTTCAACATGGTGCAGACCAATCTGCCTTCGCGCAGCAGCTCGGATCTCGCCAACATAGTGACCGGCAAGGCCGTGGCAGGCACCACGCTGCGCAGCCTGGATGACGACGGTGACGGTCAGCCCGAGCTGCGTTATCGCGCCAACTACGGTTCCAGCTTCGTGCTGGCCCTGCAGTTCGATGCCGCCGGCCCCAAGGCGGAGCGCTTCCTGAGCTACGGCCAGTCCCATGACCCCGAGAGCCCGCACTTCACCGATCAGACCGAGCAGTTCGCCCGTCAGCAGTGGCAACCCATGCGCTTCACCGAGCAGGAGATAGCGGCTCACCAGGAGCGCACCCTGCACCTCAAGGTGCTGCGTGCCACCAACCCCTGAGCGAGCCCTGTCAATCCAGTCATAAAAAAAGCGGGCCAGTGGCCCGCTTCGTTTTATGCAGAGTTAACCCAATCCTCACACCGGCGGATGGAAATGACTGGCCTCGCGGGTGGCCATCTCCTCGTAGGTGGCCCACTTCTGCCACGCCACTTGTTGCGCCACCTGCATCAGCCGCTCGGCCTCTTCAGGGTGGCTCTGGGCCAGCACCCGATAACGGGTCTCCTCCTGCCGGTATTCGGCAAGCGGAATGGAGGGGCGCAGGCTGTCGAGGCTGAAGGGGTTCTGCCCCGCACTGCGCAGTACCGGGTTGTAGCGCATCAGCGGCCAGTGACCGGAGGCCACGGCGCGTTTCTGCTGGGTCAGGCCAAACTCCATGTCGATGCCGTGGGCGATGCAATGGCTGTAGGCGATGATAAGCGACGGCCCCGGATAGGCCTCGGCTTCACGCAAGGCCTGCAGCGCCTGCTGTGGGTTGGCACCAAAGGCGATGCGGGCAACATAGACGTTGCCGTAGGAGATGGCCTGCAAGGCCACATCCTTCTTGGCCAGCGTCTTGCCCCCCGCCGCGAACTTGGCGACGGCACCGAGCGGGGTCGATTTCGACATCTGGCCGCCGGTGTTGGAGTAGACCTCGGTATCCATCACCAGCACGTTCACATCGCGACCGGAGGCGAGCACGTGATCGAGCCCCGCCGAGCCGATGTCATAGGCCCAGCCATCGCCGCCGATGATCCAGACCGAACGGCGCACCAGCTGATCGATAAGCGACAGCAGCTCGCGAGCCTTGCCGGATTTCACCTCCTCCAGCCGTTCGCGCACTTGCGCGACCCGGGTGCGCTGGGCGCGGATCTCCGATTCCAGCCGCTGCGGGGCGCTGACAAGTGTCTCCACCAGCTCGACCCCGATCTCCCCCTTCATCGCCTGCAAGGCTGCCACCGCCTGACCGTGATGCTGATCGGCGGTGAGACGAAAACCAAAGCCAAACTCGGCGTTGTCCTCGAACAGGGAGTTCGACCAGGCCGGCCCCTTTCCTTCGCCGTTCTTGGCCCAGGGGGTGGTCGGCAGGTTGCCGCCATAGATGGAGGAGCAACCGGTGGCGTTGGCCACCAGCATGCGATCGCCAAACAGCTGGGTCAGCAGCTTGAGGTAGGGGGTCTCGCCACAGCCGGCGCAGGCACCGGAGAACTCGAACAAGGGTTCGAGGAACTGGGTGCCGCGCACCGTGGAGAAATCCACCCGCTCGCGGGCCGGCCATGGCAGGCTCTCGAACCAGCGCAGCGCCTGTTTCTGGCCAGCCAGATGCGGCGCCTTGTCCGTCATGGCGATGGCCCGCTCGCCCTCACCGTTTTCATCCGCTCCGGCCCGCACCGGACAGGCCTGCACGCACTGGCCGCAGCCGGTGCAATCCTCCGGGTAGAGCTGCAGGGTATAGCGGCTGTCGGGGAAGCCCTTGGCGGTAACGGGCACCGACTGAGCGGCCTCGGGGGCGCTCGCCAGCCAGTCCTGATGGTAGAACTTGGCCCGCAGCGCCGCGTGGGGGCAGACAAAGACGCAGTTGCCGCACTGGATGCAGATATCCGAATGCCAAATCGGGATCTCGCGGGCGATATCCCGCTTCTCGAAGCGGCTGGTGGCGGTGGGGTAAGTGCCGTCCACCGGCAGCATGGAGACCGGGATGCGATCGCCGCGCCCCGCCAGCATCTCGCCAGTGACCCGCTGGACAAACTCGCTGCCACCCGGTGCCAGCGGCAGCGGATAGTCGCTGATCTGCTCCTCACCGGCCGGGATCGCCACCCGGTGCAGATGGGCCAGAGTGTCATCCACCGCCGCGAAGTTGCGCGCCACCACCTCGGGCCCCTTGCGGGCATAGCTCTTCTCGATGCTCTCCTTGATAAGCGCGATCGCCTCGTCCCGCGGCAAGATGCCGGCCAGGGCGAAGAAGCAGGTCTGCATGATGGTGTTGATGCGATTGCCCATGCCGTTGCGCTCGGCCACCCGATCGCCGTCGATGCAATAGAGGCGGATATTGAGGGCGCGGATGCGGGCGCGCAGCCGCTCGGGCAGCTCGGCCCAGACCCGGTCGGGCTCATGGGGAGCATTGAGCAGCAGGGTCGCCCCTTCGGCGGCGAACTCCAGCAGATCCACAGATTCGACAAAGCCCCACTGGTGGCAGCCGATAAAGCTCGCCTGCTCGATAAGCCAGGGGGCGTCGATGGGCTCGGGGCCGAAGCGCAGGTGGGAGACGGTGCGCGAGCCCGACTTCTTGGAGTCGTAGACGAAGTAGCCCTGAGCGTGGAACCCCTCCAGCTCGCCGATGATCTTGATGCTGTTCTTGTTGGCACCCACGGTGCCGTCGGCGCCGAGGCCGAAGAACAGCGCCCGCACTCGGCTGGCGGGCTCCAGATCGCCGATGGGGTGCCAGGCCAGACTGAGGCCGGAAACGTCGTCCACTATCCCCACGGTAAAGCGCGGGCGCGGCGCATCGGATGCCAGCTCCTCGAATACCGCCGCACACATGGCGGGGGTGAACTCCTTGGAAGAGAGGCCATAGCGACCGCCACTGAGCCAGGGCAGGCGCTTGATAAGGCCGCGCTGCAAGCCATCGATGAGGGCGCTCTGCACATCCAGCAGCAGCGGCTCGCCACCGGCGCCCGGCTCCTTGGTGCGATCCAGCACCGCCATGCGCCGCACGCTGGCAGGCAGCGCATCGAGCAGCGCCTGTACCGGGAAGGGGCGATAGAGACGAATGACCAGCACCCCTGTCTTGCGATCCTGCTGGTTGAGCCAATCCACGGTCGTGCGGGCGGTGGCCGCCCCCGAGCCCATCAGCACGATGACGTCGGTGGCATCGGGGGCGCCGTGATACTCCACCAGCCGGTAGTGGCGGCCGGTCAGCTCGCCGAGGCTCTCCATGCACTGCTGCACCCGCGCCGGCACCGCCTCGTAGAAGGGGTTGACGCTCTCGCGGGACTGGAAATAGGTATCCGGGTTCTGGGCGGTGCCGCGCATCACCGGATGATCCGGGTTGAGCGCCCGGGCGCGGTGGGCGCGCACCCAGTCGTTGTCGATAAGCGCCCGAATTTCATCGTTGTGCAGCGCAGTGATCTTGTTCACCTCGTGGGAGGTGCGAAAGCCGTCGAAGAAGTGGATGAAAGGCACCCGACACTGCAGGGTGACGCTGTGGGCGACCAGGGCCAGGTCCTGCGCCTCCTGCACCGAGCCGGAGGCGAGCATGGCAAAACCGGTGCTGCGCGCCGCCATCACGTCCTGATGGTCGCCAAAAATCGACAGCCCCTGCGCCGCCAAGGATCGGGCCGCCACATGGAACACCGCCGAGGTCAATTCGCCGGCGATCTTGTACATGTTGGGCAGCATCAGCATCAGCCCCTGACTGGCGGTGAAGGTGGTGGCGAGCGCCCCCGCCTGCAGGGCGCCGTGTACCGTGCCGGCCGCCCCCCCTTCGCTTTGCATCTCCACGACTGTGGGGATGTTGCCCCACAGGTTGGTCTGCCCCTCCGCGGCCCAGGCGTCGGCCAGTTCGGCCATGGTCGAGCTCGGGGTGATGGGGTAGATGGCACACACTTCGCTCAGCTGATACGCCACCCGGGCCGCGGCTTCGTTGCCGTCGACCATGATCAATTCATGTTTCATTGGGACACCTCCGGTTGGCGCAGCTCGATGGCGTGGCAGGGACACTGGTCGTGGCAGGCACCGCAGCCGGTGCAGAGTTCGGCATCCACCTGATACCCCAGACCCGGCCCCAGCTTGGCGATGGCCTGCTCGGGGCAACTGCCATAACAGCCGTCGCACTCGAAGCAGTTGCCGCAGGAGTAGCAGCGCGCCGCCTCGTAGCGGACCGCCGTCTCGTCCAGTCCGCCGATGATCTCGCCAAAGTCGTCCCGCGCCGAGGGTGGTTTGACCGGCTGGCTGCTGGCGGGAGCATGGGTCTGGAACCAGAGCTGCAACTGCTCGGGCCCCACCAGCGGCTTCCCTGCCTGCAAATGGGAGAGCGGCTTGTGGTAGAGGCGACCGCGCAGCCAGGCATCCATATGGCGCGCCGCCTTCTTGCCATGGCCGGTGGCGATGGTGACGGTACGCTCGGAGGGCACCATGTCGCCGCCGGCAAAGAGGCCCGGCACGTCCGTCATCAGGTTCTCGCCAACCTGTACCACCCCCTCCTTGTTGACCCGCACGCCGGGGATGCTCTCCAGCACGCTCAAGTCCACCTCCTGACCCAGCGCCAGAATGAGGGAGTCCGCTTCCAGGGTTTCAAACTGGCCGGTGGGCACCGGCTTGCCCTCGGCATCCAGCGCCATCACCTCCACTTCAATATTGGTGCTGTCGAGCTGGCGGATGGTGCGCAGCCAGTTGATCTTGATCCCCTCCTCCTCGGCCTCGTCGGCTTCGAAGGCGTGGGCCGGCATATGATCCCGGTCACGGCGGTAGATGATCATCGCCTCCTCGACCCCGAGGCGGCGGGCGGTACGGGCCGCGTCCATGGCGGTGTTGCCGCCACCATAGATGGCCACTCGTCGTCCCAGCTTGGGCGGCGGCAAGCCCTGCTCCTCGGCCAGACTGGCTTGCTCGAGGAAGCTCACCGCATCGAGGATCTTGCCCGCCTCGCGGGCCGGAATGTCGACCCGCTTGGCCAGATGGGCGCCGATGGCCATGAAGACGGCGTCAAAGCCCCCCTCGTCGCGCTCGCGCAGCACATCCTCCACCTTGTGGTTGAGAGTCAGGGTCACCCCGGCGGCGACGATGCGGGCCACCTCCCGATCCAGCATCTCGCGGGGCAGGCGGTAGGCGGGAATGCCGAAGCGCAGCATGCCGCCGGCGAGCGGGCCCGCCTCGCGGATCTCCACCTGATGGCCGAGCCGGTTGAGGTGCCAGGCGCAGGAGAGGCCGGAGGGACCGGCACCAATCACCAGCACCTTCTTGCCGCTGGCGGGTGCGGGGGGCGCAGGCTGCCAGCCACGGGCCAGCGCCTCGTCACCGAGGAAGCGTTCGATGGCGTGAATGGAGACAGCATCATCCACCTGGGCACGGTTGCAAGCCGTTTCGCAGGGGTGATAACAGACCCGCCCGTGGACCGCAGGCAGGGGATTTTCTTCAATAAGTCGTTGCCAGGCCGCCTCAAAACGGCCCGCTTCGGCCAGGGCAAGCCAGGCCTGGATGTTCTCGCCAGCCGGGCAGGCATGGTTACAAGGTGGCAGGGCCGGCCGCCAAACGGGTAGCCGAGTACGGACCGGGCCTGTTCCCGTTTTCTGGGAGAGATCCGGCTGTGGGGTCATATCCAGTTGTTTGCTCATACATTGCTTTCTTCTTTTTGTGTGACAGGCCCCATCTGATGGCGCTTGATACCGTTTTGCCTGGGCAGACGGTGGCCGGAGGGGGAAGAAGCGAAAGCGTTAGAAACTGGAAGCTGACTCGATAATGGACTGATTTGTGTACCGAATGACGGATCAGGATCAAAAAATGTTGCACTTTATGAGGTATGGAGTGCACAACGTGACCCGTGTAACATCTTGCCCTTCTGCAGGAGTCACCGCTCGGGCTCGCGCCCCGCAAGCAACGCAACGCCGTTCTCCGGCCCCGTGAGCCGGGCGCATCAGGCCCCCCTCCTGCAACGATTGCTGCACGGAACAGCTCCCGTTATCTTGTCTCCTGCACTGGAACCACCACAGCACAAGGACCCGGCCATGCCCAAGCTCGCCAGCATTCATCTCTACCCCATCAAGTCGACGGCAGGCATGCCACTGACCCGCGCCCTGGTCACCGAAGAGGGGCTGCAGGGGGATCGCCGCTACATGGTGGTCAAGCCGGACGGCAGCTTCATCACCGCCCGCACCCATCCCCAGTTGCAGCAGGTGGTGGCCACTCCCATCGAGGGCGGTCTGCAACTGCGCTATCCGGGCCTTGACCCCCTCATCCTGCAAGAGCGGGAGTTTTCCCGCACCCCTCGAGCCACCGGGGTCTGGAGCGACAGCTTCAGCGCCCTGCAGACCCAGCCCCAGGCCGATCAGTGGCTGAGCCAGGTGGCGGGAGAACCGGTTCAACTGCTCTGGCTCGGTGAAGAGTCCGCCCGCTTTCGGGAGAAGACCGGCACCCGGGTCAGCTTTGCCGACGGCTATCCGCTGCTGCTGATAAGCCAGGCCTCTTTGGAGGATCTCAACCTCAGATCCGACGCGCTGCACCAGATGAGCCAGTTTCGCACCAACCTGGTGGCGAGCGGCACCCTCCCCTTCGAGGAGGACGGCTGGAAACGGATCCGCATCGGCGAGGTGGAGTTTCGGGTCGCCAAGCCCTGCAGCCGCTGCATCATGACCACGGTGGAGCCGGGCACGGATCGCTTCAATGCCCTCAAGGAGCCGCTGGCCACCCTCACCCGCTACCGGCGCGGCGAGGATGGCGAGGTCTACTTCGGCCAGAACCTGGTGGCCCTCAACGAGGGCTGGATTGAGGCGGGCAGCGAGATAGAGGTGCTGGAGCGCGCCCGCGCCCCTGTCTACCCCAACGCGGCCCCGAAAAAACGGGAGCTGGTGTGCGTGGCCCGCGAGCCGCTGGCGCGGGATCTGGAGACCTTCTGGTTCGAGGCGGCCGATGGCGAGCCCCTGCCCGACTATCTGCCGGGCCAGCATCTGCCCATCAGCCTGGACATTGGCCTGGGCCTGCGGCGCGAGCGTCTGCAGCGCCGCTATACCCTGAGCTCCACCCCGGAGCGGCCCGAGCGTTACAGCATCAGCGTCAAGAAGGTGGGGGGCGGTCGCATCTCCCACTGGCTGCACCAGCAGTTGCAACCCGGTGACCGGTTGCTGGCCGCCGCGCCGGCGGGTGAGTTTCATTTAGGCACCGGGCGCTCCCTGCTGCTGCTCTCGGCAGGCTCGGGGGTCACACCCATGCTCTCCATTGCCCGCACTCTGGCCTTGCGCGGGGAACTCGGCGATGTACACTTTATGCACCTGTGCCGCAGCGAGGCGGACATTCCTGCCGCCAGCGAACTGCACGCCCTGGCGCAGCAGGGGATGACCCTTACCCTGATCCTGAGCCAGCCCGATACGCACTGGCAGGGGCTCAAGGGCCGGCTCGGCGATGAGCACCTCAAACAGGTCAAGGAGCTCGCCGAACGGGAGGTGTTTATCTGCGGCCCTCACGGCTTTATGGCCGATGCGGCCGCCAGACTGGCCGCCCTTGGCGTGCCCGCCGAGCGGATCCGCCAGGAGAGCTTTGGCGGTGCCATCCTCTCGGTGGCCCGCCCCCACCAGGCGGTGCAACTGCGCATCGGCAAGCAGAGTTTTGCCGGCAACAATCAGGGCACCGTGCTGGATCAGGCCCACAAGCAAGGGGTGGATCTGCCCTGGAGCTGCCGCGCCGGCATCTGCGGCAGCTGCAAGCAGACCCTGCTCGCGGGCGAGGTGGATCACCCCGATGCCCCGGCCATCACCGCCGCCGAACGGGCCGAGGGCAAGATCCTCACCTGCTGCGCCGTACCGCTCACCGATCTCGTCATCAAATAAGGTGATCGAGCAGCGATAACCCCACCGGCCGGGCGCCCGCTCCCGGCCGTTTTCTCCCTGTTTCGGTACGTTTTCCCTCGCCTCCACCTTTTCTCCAAACCCCCGCAACCTTGCCGGGCCCCGCTCCTATACTCACAGCAACAACAACAAAACCCCTCCGACGTAGCGGCCTTTGCCGTCTGACCAAGGGGGTTATCCGGTGAGAATAAGGACGCTCAAACCATGGAACAGAACAGACCCGCCTTTCAGCTCAACCTGCTGCTCTCCGTCGTCACCCTGATCCTGCTGTCGCTGGTATTTTTTGCCTACAGCTGGTCAGGAACGCAACTCGAGCAGAGCTATCAGCAACGCTATCAATCCTATCTGCTGGCCGATGAACTGCGGCAATCCTCCGACGACCTGACCCGCCTCGGCCGCACCTACGTGATCACCAAGGATCCGGCCTACGAACAGCAGTACATGCGGATCCTGGCCATTCGCAACGGGGAGCAGAACCGGCCGCAGGGCTACAACCGCATCTACTGGGACTTCGTCGCCGCCAACGGCCAGAACCCGCGGCCCGACAGCCAGGTGCGCCGTGGCCTCATCGACCTGATGAAGGAGACCGGCTTTACCGAAGAGGAGCTGGCCAAGCTCAACGAGGCCAAGAACAACTCGGATGCCCTGGTCAACACCGAGGTGGCCGCCTTCAAGCTGGTGCAGCAGACGGACGGCGATCTGGCCGCCAATCAGCAAAAGGCCATCGCCATGATGCATGACAAGGCCTATCACCAGAACAAGGGGCGCATCATGTCCCCCATCGACGACTTCTACGTCCTGATGGAACACCGCACCCAGCAGGCGGTGGACGATGCCGCCAGCCAGTCCGCCATGCTGCGCTACCTGTTCATCGCGCTGGGCCTGGTGTTGATGTTCTTCCTCTGGCGCACCTACAAGGCGCTGCTCGACCTGGTCGGCACCTCGGTCAGCCAGCTCAGAAGCGATCTCAACCACCTGGCCGAGGGGGACTTCTCCCAGCCGATCAAGGTGCCGGCCGGTGCCAAGGAGAGCCTGATCGGCCTGCTCGCCACCATGCAGGGCACCCTCAAGGGGATCATCGCCCAGGTCTCCCACTCCAGCGAAGAGCTCTCCGGCTCGGCCGACAGCATCGCCCAGATAGCGGAGCAGACCGCCCAGTTCGCCACCTCCCAGCAGACCAGCACCCAGACCATGGCGGCCGCCATCGAGGAGCTGGTGGTGAGCATCAGCCACCTCTCTGACAACGCCACTCACGCCGACGAGCTGAGCAAGGTCTCCGCCAACACCCTGGCGGAAGGTTCCGGGGTCATCAAGCAGACCCTCGACAGCATCCAGAGCATCTCGGATACCGTCTCCAACGCCGCCAGCAGCATCGCGGATCTCAACAGCCACACCCAGCAGATCTCGGAGATCATCGAGGTGATCCGCGGCATCGCCGATCAGACCAACCTGCTGGCGCTCAACGCCGCCATCGAGGCGGCCCGGGCCGGCGAGCAGGGGCGCGGCTTCGCGGTGGTAGCCGACGAGGTGCGCAACCTCGCCAGTCGCTCGGCCGCCTCCACCCAGCAGATCACCGGCATGATTGGCAAGATCCAGAGCGGGACGGATGCCTCCATCCGCAGCATGGAGAACACGGTCAACAACGTCTCCCGCGGGGTGAGCCTGGCCAGCCAGACCGGCGAGGCCATCGCCAGCATCCAGAACCACGCATCCAACCTGACCGGCCTGATGGGGGAGATCAGCCACACCCTGCGCGAGCAGTCCACCGCCGCCAACGAGGTGGTCTCCACCGTCGGCAACATTACCTCCCTCTCCGAGCAGTCGGGGGACGCAGCCCGCCACGTCTCGCAGGAGGCCGCCAAGCTCAAGCAGCTGTCGCGGCTGCTGCGCCAGGAGATGGCCCACTTCAAGCTGTAACCTGCGCGCACAAAGCAAAACGGCTGCCCGAGGGCAGCCGTTTTCATTGGCACGGTACGCTTAACCGCGCAGGGCGGCGATGCGCTGCTCGATGGGCGGGTGGCTCATGAACAGCTCGCTCATGGAGCGCTTGCCGTTGATGCCGAACGCCATCATGGAGCCTTCCAGCTGCGGCTCGGCACCGCGGGAGAGGCGCTGCAGGGCAGCGATCATCTTGTCGCGGCCGGCCAGCTTGGCGGCACCGGCGTCGGCGCGGAATTCACGCTGACGGCTGAACCACATGACGATGATGGAGGCCAGCACGCCGAACAGCATCTCCAGCACGAACACGGTGATCATGTAGGCAAAACCGCCGGTGCTGCTCTCCTCGTCGTTGTTGGAGCTGAAGAAGTTGCTGATGACGCCGGCCACGATGCGGGCGAAAAACATCACGAAGGTGTTCACCACCCCCTGGATCAGAGTCAGGGTCACCATGTCGCCGTTGGCCACGTGGCTCACCTCGTGGGCCAGCACGGCTTCCGCCTCGTCACGGCTCATGCTGTAGAGCAGACCGGACGACACGGCGACCAGCGAGTCGTCACGGCGGGCTCCGGTGGCGAAGGCGTTCATCTCGGGGGAGTCGTAGATCCCCACTTCCGGCATCTTGATGCCCGCTTCACGGGCCTGACGGGCCACGGTACTGACCAGCCAGTGCTCGGTCTCGTTACGGGGTTGCTCGATGACCTGGACGCCATAGCTGCGCTTGGCCATCCACTTGGACATCAGCAAGGAGATAAAGGAACCCCCAAAACCGAACACGGCGCAGAACACCAACAGACCGGAAATGCTGGACTTGTTGATCCCCAGAACCGAGAACAGGATATTGAGTACCACCCCCAGCACCAGCATGACGGCCAGGTTGGTCACCAGGAATAGCATAATTCGCTTCATATTGACTCCTTGTGAGATATGGACGCGTGGCCCGTCACCAGTTCGCTGCCGGTCGGGCCACACCTGTCACGCATAATAGACAGTTTCTATGAATGTTCGCTGAATGTCGGATTCAGAGCAGAGGCGAAATGTCGAGTCGCCCGCGCAGATCAGCCTCGAGCGGATTGTTTACAAAGGGTATTTCACCCAAAAACGGGGCCGGCAGCAAGCCCCGCAGGGTGTCCAGATTCTCCTGATAGTGACTCATGGAGCCGTGTAGCCGGTTGATGACCCAGCCCGCCACCGGCAGGTTGTTGTTGCGAATGGCAGCGAAGGTGAGCAGGGCATGGTTGAGACAGCCCAGTTTGGCCCCCACCACCATGATGACCGGCATGTTCTCCTGCTTGACCCAGTCCGACAGCAGATGTTTGCGATCAAGCGGCAGGAACCAGCCCCCCGCTCCCTCCACCACCACCAGCTCGGCCCCCGCCTGTTCAATCTGGCGCAGCCCATCAGATAACCCCTTCAGGGTAATGGCATCGCGCGCTTCGCTGGCGGCGATATGGGGCGCGATGGGCGGCTCGTAGGCGTAGGGATTGACCAGATCGTAGGGCAGCGGCAGGCTCGCCGCCTCCTGCAGCAACACGGCGTCAAGATTGCGCAGCCCGTCCGGGGTGCGGGCACAGCCGGCGGAGATGGGTTTGTAACCGGCGCATCGCAGACCGTGCGCGGCGAACTCCAGCAACAGGGTACGGGCGACCAGCGTCTTGCCCACATCGGTATCGGTGCCGGTGACGAAGAAGGATTTGACCATGATGACTCCTCAATACGGGGCCGCTGCCCGGGCTCGTAATGGCGGGCAGCGGCTTCTCAATTCTCTCAGCCCATGAGACCGGTTAGCGGCGGATCAGCTGGCCGAGGCACACCTGATAACTGGCGGCCAGCAGGCCGTCCGGTTGGCGATGGGCTTCATAGGCCTGGCTCAGGCGCTGCAGACGCTGGCGACTGCTGAGTCCGGTATGACGCTCGTCATTGACCTGGCTGGCGCCGATCCCCTTGAGATCGCGCAACAAGCCGTTGAGCTCGGGGTAGCCGAGCGACCAGGTCAGGCTCTCCAGCGCCGGAGCAACAAAACCGCCGGCGGCGATGGCATGCTGCAATTGTGGCAGGCTGAGGAAGCGATTGACATGATCACACTCGTCAACCGTGCGCCAGGCCTCACGCAATTGCCAAAGCGACTCGGCCAGCAGGGTCGAGAACAGCAGCCGGCCGCCGGGTTTGAGCACCCGGTGCAGCTCGGCAAAGGCCTGGGCCGGTCGCTCGCACCACTGCAGCGCCAGGCTGGAGAAGACCCAGTCAAACGTCTCGTCGGCAAAGGGAAGCTGCTCGGCATCGCCGCACAGCAGGCGGGCGCCGCTGCCGCGAAGGGCGGCCTGCGCCAGCATGCCGGGGGCCAGATCCAGCCCGGTCAGCTCGTTGCAGCGCCCGGCCAAAGCCGGCAGGAAGAAGCCGGTGCCGCAGCCGAGATCCAACCCGCTCACCGTCAGCTCAAGACCAACCTGCCTGTCCGGCATCCGCTCCAGCAGTGCCTGCCCCACCTCCTGCTGGAAGCGGGCGTGGGCGTCGTAGTGACGGGCGGCGGCGCCGAAACGGCGGGCAAGCTGGGCCTTGTCGACCGCCTGAAAACGCTCATGCAGCATGCGTCCCCCCTCTCTCGTCGTCCGCCGGGCAGGGGCCGAGGGCATCGAGCAGCCGATCCACGTCCTGTTCGCGGTGAGCGGCGCTCAAGGTGATGCGCAGGCGCGCCGTGCCGACCGGCACCGTGGGCGGGCGGATGGCGCCGGCCCAGATACCGCGATCCCGCAGTCGCTCGGCCAGTTGCAGGGCAGCGATGCTCTCCCCCACCAGCAGCGGCTGGATGGGGGTGGCGCTGGCACCCAGCTGCCAACCCAGCGCCTGCGCCCCTTGCCGAAAACGGGTGATCAGCTGGCCAAGCTGGGCGCGGGCCTCGTCGGCGGCGCGCACCAGTGCGATGCTCTGGCGCACCGCGCAGGCCTGGGCAGCCGGCATATGGGTGCTGTAGACGTAGTGGCGGGCGAAGTTGACCAGATACGCCACCAGCTCGCGACTGCCGCCGACAAACGCGCCGGCCACCCCGAGCGCCTTGCCAAAGGTACCCATCTGGATGTGCACGCTGGCAGGAGCAACCCCCTGCGCCGCCAGGGTGCCGCGCCCTTGTGGCCCCAGCACGCCGAGACCGTGGGCATCGTCGATCATCAGCCAGTTGCCGCTCTGGGCGGCCAGTTGGCTAAGCTCGCGCCAGGGGCCCTGATCCCCATCCATGCTGAACACCCCCTCCGAGACGATAAGCCCACGATTTGGCTCAAGCTGCCGCTCAAGGGCCGCCATGTCGTTGTGGCCGAAGCGCTTCATCTTGCAGGGCAGCTGACTGCCCATCTCCTGCAGAGAGGCGTGGTTGAGTTTGTCCTGCCACAGCAGGTGATCCTTGCCAAGCAGGGCTTTGAGCACCGCCTGATTGGCGGAAAAGCCGCAGTTGAACAGCAGCACCGCCTCCAGCCCCAACCAGTCAGCAAGCGTCTCTTCCAGCTGTTGGTGGGCCCGGCTGTAACCGGTCACCAGCGGCGAGGCGCCGGCACCCGCACCATAGCGCTCAATTCCCTCCTGGAAGGCGGTCTTGATGGCGGGGTGATCGGCAAGCCCCAGATAGTCGTTGGCGGAAAAGTTGAGGTAATCGCGCCCGGCCACCCTGAGCCGTCCGCCACTCGCGCCGTCGGTCGCGATGCGGCTGCGCAGCAGGCCCGCCTGCTCGCGCTCGGCCAGCGCCGCGCTCAACCCAAAGGGGCCCGTTACTGCAGGGCCGTTCATGACCGCGCGGCCCCTGCACGGGGGCGGGTGGCGTCATAAAACATCTCGGTGGGCTCGCTCTGGCGACTCACCTCGGCCAGCAACTCCTCTTCTTGTACTTGATCAGGCTTCTGGGCCCGCTGGGCGGGACGAATGCCGAGCCGCTTGAACAGCTGCATGTCGCTGTTCTCGTCCGGGTTGGGGGTGGTCAGCAGCTTGCAGCCGTAGAAGATGGAGTTGGCCCCGGCCATAAAGCACATGGCCTGCATCTGCTCGTTCATCTTCTCCCGCCCGGCGGAGAGGCGCACATGGGAAGCCGGCATCATGATGCGTGCCACGGCGATGGTGCGGATGAATTCGAACGGATCGAGGTTCTCCTGGTTCTCCAGCGGCGTGCCCTTCACCTTGACCAGCATGTTGATGGGCACGCTCTCCGGGTGGCGCGGCAGGTTGGCCAGTGCCATCAAGAGGCCCGCCCGATCTTTCGCCTGCTCGCCCATGCCGACGATACCGCCGGAGCAGACCTTCATGCCGGCGCCGCGCACATGCTCCAGGGTATCGAGCCGGTCCTGATAGGTGCGGGTGGTGATGATGTCGCCGTAAAACTCCGGCGAGGTGTCGAGGTTGTGGTTGTAGTAGTCAAGGCCGGCGGCGCCGAGGCGCGCCGCCTGATCGGCGGTGAGCATCCCGAGCGTCATGCAGGTCTCCATGCCGAGCCCGCGCACCTCCTCGATCATCCGCAGGATATAGGGCATGTCCTTCTCTTTGGGGTTGCGCCAGGCGGCCCCCATGCAGAAGCGGGACGAGCCGTGGGCCTTGGCTTCGCGGGCCCGCTCCAGCACTTTCTCCACCTCCATCAGCCGCTCGGCCTCAAGGCCGGTGTGATAACGGGCGCTCTGGGGGCAGTACTTGCAATCCTCCGGGCAGGCACCGGTCTTGATGGAGAGCAAGGTACTCACCTGCACTTCGTTCGGATCGAAATAGGCGCGGTGGACGGTCTGGGCCCGGAACAGCAGATCGTTGAATGGCAGGGCAAACAGGGTCTGAACCTCGGCGAGGGTCCAGTCATGACGAAGGGCGTGAGCGCCCGCGGTGAGAGCATTCATACATGGCTTCCAATTGTTATAAGTGGGATCCTGCGCCGCCAGCTTGCATGGGCAAACGCAGAAGCCGCCACCCGGCCTGCACCCGAGTCGGGCTGCACGCAGCCAAGTAGCTGAAATTGTTGGCTAGTGTAGAGAGCACGCGTAGACTGTCAACACCGACCAGATCAAACCAATTGACAACAGAACGCAAAATGACCAATCAAGAATTCGACCTGCACCACGTCTGGCACCCCTATACCTCCCTCACCCATCCCCTGCCCTGCTATGAAGTGGCCAGTGCCAAGGGAGTGACCCTCACCCTCAGCGACGGCCGCGAGCTGGTGGATGGCATGAGCTCCTGGTGGGCTTGTGTGCACGGCTATCAGGTGCCGGAGCTCGATGCGGCCGCCACTGCCCAGCTTGGCAAGATGTCCCACGTGATGTTTGGCGGCCTCACCCACGCCCCCGCCGTTGATCTGTGCCGCAAGCTGGTGGAGATCACCCCGGCTGGGCTGGATCGGGTGTTTCTGGCGGACTCGGGCTCGGTGGCGGTAGAAGTGGCGCTCAAGATGGCGCAGCAGTACTGGCACGCCAAGGGGACGCCAAGGGCCAAATTTGTCGCCCTGCGCGGCGGCTATCATGGTGACACCTTTGGCGCCATGAGCGTCTGCGATCCGGATGGCGGCATGCACGAGCTCTACAAGGGCTTCCTGCCCGAGCACCATTTTGTCGAAGCGCCCAGCTGCCGCTTCCACGCCGAGTGGGACGAGCAGTGCGTAGTGGAGCTCGCCACCCTGGTGGCGGATCATCACGAGGAAATCGCCGCCATCGTGCTCGAGCCCATCGTGCAGGGTGCTGGCGGCATGCGCTTCTACCATCCCCGCTATCTGCAGTGGGTACGCGCCCTGTGCGACGAGTTCGGCCTGCTGCTGATCGCCGACGAGATCGCCACCGGTTTTGGCCGCACCGGCCAGCTGTTTGCCTGCGACTGGGCCGGCATCAGCCCCGACATCATGTGTCTGGGCAAGGCGCTCACCGGCGGCTATCTGACGCTGTCGGCCACGCTCACTACCGAGCATGTGGCTCGCACCGTGTGTGGCGGCAAGGCAGGCGTCTTCATGCATGGGCCGACCTTTATGGGCAACCCCTTGGCCTGCGCCGTGGCCAACGCCTCCATCGATCTGCTGCTGGCCTCGCCGTGGCAGGAGCGGGTCCGTGCCATCGAGCATCAGCTGCGAACAGAACTGGTGGCGCTGACCCTGCACCCGGCGGTGGCGGATGTGCGGGTGCTTGGCGCCATCGGGGTGGTGGAGATGAAGGAGCGGGTGGACGTGGCGCGCATCCAGCGCAAGTTCGTCGAACTGGGTGCCTGGATCCGCCCGTTTGGCAAACTGGTCTATCTGATGCCCCCCTTCGTCATCAGCCCGGCACAATTAACCGTGCTGACCAATGCCATCACCGCCGCCATCCACAGCGGCGAGTTCTGAGTCAGACGTGGCAGGCCCTGCCCGACCAGGCAGGGTCTTTTGACTCTTTTTCATCAGAATGTGAGCGAGACACCAGACCCGGGCGGCCAAGACGCGTAGACTGCGCGGGTTTTACCCAACAGATGTACCGTTCCCATGCGCCTCTCCATTGCTGCCAAAATCAACTTCTTCTTGCTGTTCATCTTCTCCATGGTGCTGGTGTTCTCCGCCGCCTATCAGGCGGTGCGCGAGCGCGACCTGATCCTGACCCTCATCAAGGAGCAGAGCCGCGAGCAGACCGAGGCCTACTTCGATGGCCTCAACATGCTGATGCTGACCGGCAAGATGGATGCCCGCGACACCCTACGCGGCAAGTTTCTCGAGCACGCCCACGTGGAGGATGCCCGCATCGTGCGCAGCGAGGCGGTGAGCAAGCAGTACGGGGTTGGCCACCAGAGCGAGCAGCCCAAGGACAGGTTCGATGAGCTGGCACTGGCCGGCAAGGGCAGCCTGGAGGTGGTGCACGACGGCATGCACAGCAAGCTGGTGGTGACCCGCCCGCTGCTGGCCAAGAAGGATTTTCGCGGCACCGACTGCACCAGCTGCCACCTGGTGCCGGAGAATACCGTGCTGGGGGCGGTGCGCTTTGACTACTCCCTCGACACCCTGTTTACCCGGGTCGAGCAGAACATCCTCACCTCGGCGCTGAGCCTCACCGTCATCTTCGGCCTGGGACTGCTGCTGACCCTCTGGGTCATCCGCACCTGGATCGTCCGCCCTCTCAACCAGCTGACCCGCTCCATGGAGGAGGCCACCGACCTGCACGACTTCGGCCACCGGCTGGAAGGGGATGAAGGGGACGAGATTGGCCGAGTGGCGCTCGCCTACAACCAGATGCTCGACAGCGTGGAGCGTCAGCTCGGCAAACGGCCCGTCGCGCCGATGGAGGGGAGCGAGCAGAAGGCGACAGAGAGAAGAAAAGAGGGCTAGCCCAGGTAGTAGAACAGCAGACTGGCGATCAGGATCAGCAGCAAGATGGTCAGGTGCACCCGCCCCGTGTCCTCTTGCCGCCGGCAGCGTCGACGTTCCGCCAGCAGCACCGCCAAGGTCAGCAGGCAGCAACCCCAGAGCCCGAGCAACAGCCAGGGGGTGAGCAGGGGATCCCAGCTCTGGCGTACCCTGACCCCGCCATAGACCAGAAAACCGTAGGCCGTCTGCGGTCTGGCGAAGTGGTAGAGGGAGAGCAGGACGATGAAGCCGCCCCAGCAGAGCATCACCAGCCCCTGCAACACCCGTGTCAGCCGGTCCGGCCCCCGTCGCCGCTCTTTCACGCTTATCCCCCGTCCAACTGGCCTGCCAATCCGCCGACAGGCGCCGAAATCCCCCCCAGAGTCCAACATTTTTGCTTGTTTATCAAACCTGCGCGGGTAAGATTGACGGCTTAGTCTGCCATGATGGGCCAAGATTGCCCGGGCCAGACCCCAAGTGTTGCAAATAGCGCTGCAAGAACAAGCTGGAGACAATATTTCGATGACGCACGCATCCGTAGTAGATGTGCTGACCGGTAAGTATGCGGTCGGCACCACCCAGACAGTCAAAGGGTGGATCCGGACCCGCCGCGATTCCAAGGCGGGGATCTCATTTTTGGCCATCTCCGATGGCTCCTGTTTCCATCCGGTACAGGCAGTCGTCCCCAATACCCTGGCCAATTACGAGAATGAAGTGCTGCGTCTGACCACGGCTTGCTCGGTGGAAGTGACCGGTCTGGTGGTCGAGTCTCAGGGCAGCGGCCAGGCGTTCGAACTGCAGGCCACCGACGTCAAGGTAGTGGGCTGGGTCGAAGATCCGGACACCTACCCCATGTCTGCCAAGCGTCACAGCATCGAATACCTGCGCGAGCAGGGCCACCTGCGCGCTCGTACCAACGTGGTCGGCGCCGTGACCCGGGTACGCAACTGCCTCTCCCAGGCCATCCACCGCTTCTTCCACGAGCAGGGCTATCTGTGGATCGCCGCGCCGCTCATCACCGCCTCCGACACCGAAGGCGCCGGCGAGATGTTCCGCGTCTCCACCCTGGACATGGAAAACCTGCCGCGCACCCCTGCCGGCAAGGTGGACTATGACAAGGACTTCTTCGGCAAAGAGACCTTCCTGACCGTATCCGGCCAGCTCAACGTCGAAACCTACGCCTGTGCGCTGTCCAAGGTCTACACTTTCGGGCCGACCTTCCGCGCCGAAAACTCCAACACCAGCCGCCACCTGGCCGAGTTCTGGATGGTGGAGCCGGAAGTGGCCTTCGCCGATCTGGAAGACAACGCCGCCCTGGCCGAAGCCATGCTGAAGTATGTCTTCAACGCCGTGCTGGCCGAGCGCCGCGACGATCTGGAGTTCTTCGCCCAGCACGTGGACAAGGACGCCATCGGTCGTCTGGAGCGCTTCGTCGCCTCCGACTTCGCCCAGATTGACTACACCGATGCCATCGAAGTGCTGAAAAACTGCGGCAAGACGTTCGAGTTCCCGGTCTCCTGGGGTATCGACCTCTCCTCCGAGCACGAGCGCTACCTGGCCGAAGAGCACTTCAAGTCCCCGGTGGTGGTGAAGAACTACCCGAAAGACATCAAGGCCTTCTACATGCGCCTCAACGACGACGGCAAGACCGTCGCCGCCATGGACGTACTGGCCCCGGGCATCGGCGAGATCATCGGCGGCTCCCAGCGTGAAGAGCGTCTGGACGTGCTGGATGCCCGTCTGGCCGAGATGGGTCTGAACAAGGAAGACTACTGGTGGTATCGCGACCTGCGCCGCTACGGTACCGTGCCGCACTCCGGCTTCGGTCTGGGCTTCGAGCGTCTGGTGGTTTACGTGACCGGCATGGGCAACGTCCGCGACGTGATCCCCTTCCCGCGCACCCCGCGCACCGCCGAGTTCTGATTACAGGACTTTGCCTTAAAAGCCGACCTCAGGGTCGGCTTTTTGTTGCCCGTCCGGCGGCCGGACGGCCTTGCCAGCACCACAATTAATCACTCTTGCCGCTCTCGCCACGCCCCCTTGCTGACACACCCGCCCCGCGCCAGCCGTTGAGCCCCATACGCTGCCACTTATTGCCCGCAAAATAACAAAAACGTTAATACGTGGTTTTTATGACGTTAAATCAAAAAGCGATGAGTTATTGAAGTACCTCAAATTTTTGCCCTTTTTTGGCAGGCACAATAACCACTAACCCTTTAGGGCTAAATAAAAAACAGACAATCCCGGTCCATGAGCCCAACACAGCACAGACATGGATTAAATAACGCGAGGTAATGGAATGATCTTGATGGAATTTTTGGTGGTACTCGGCTGCTTGCTGCTGGGTACCCGGTTTGGGGGCATGGGGCTGGGTCTCATCAGCGGCATCGGTCTGTTCCTGCTGACCTTCGTGTTCGGTCTCACCCCGGGCGAACCACCGGTGCAGGTGATGCTGACCATACTGGCGGTGATCGGCTGCGCCGCCACCCTGCAGACCGCCGGCGGTCTCAACCTGATGATGCAGGTGGCCGAGCGTCTGCTGCGCCGCCACCCACAATACATCACTATCCTGGCACCGCTCACCACCTGGACCCTCACCTTCCTGTGCGGTACCGGCCACGTGGTCTACACCATGTTCCCCATCATCGCCGACATCGCGCTGCAGAAGAACATCCGCCCGGAACGCCCGATGGCGGTGGCTTCCGTCGCCTCCCAGATGGCGATCTGTGCCTCGCCGGTCTCCGTTGCCGTGGTCTCCATGGTCTCCATCCTGGCAGCCGGGCACGGCATCGGTCAGGCCTACAGCCTGCTCGACATCCTGATGGTTGCCATCCCCTCCTCGCTCACCGGGGTCATAGTCGCGGCCCTCTGGAGCCTGCGTCGCGGCAAGGATCTGGACAAGGACGAGGAGTTCCAGGCCAAGATCAAGGATCCGGAGCAGCGTGCCTTCGTCTACGGCGGCGGTGAGACCCTGCTCAACACCAAGTTCCCGAAAGAGGCCTACTGGTCGACCTGGATCTTCTTCGCCGCCATCGCCGCCGTGGTGGTGCTGGGGGCAGACGCCTCCCTGCGCCCTGTGTTCGAAATGGGTGGCAAGACAGGCCCGCTCTCCATGAACCTGGTGATCCAGATGATGATGCTGATCGCCGGCGCCATCATCCTGATGCGCTGCAAGGTCAAGCCGGGTGACATCTCCAACGGCGCCGTGTTCAAGGCCGGCATGGTGGCGATCTTCTCGGTATTCGGGGTCGCCTGGATGAGTGAAACCTTCTTCCAGGCCCACATGCCGCTGCTGAAAGAAACCCTGGCCCACGTGGTCCAGGCCCAGCCCTGGACCTATGCCCTGGTGCTGTTCCTCATCTCCAAGCTGGTCAACAGCCAGGCAGCAGCCCTGACCGCCATCGCCCCCATGGGGCTGGCGCTGGGTGTGGAGCCGAAACTGCTGATCGCCTTCCTGCCGGCCAGCTACGGCTACTTCGTGCTGCCAACCTACCCAAGCGATCTCGCCTGTATCGGTTTCGACCGCTCCGGCACCACCCGCATCGGCAAGTTCATCATCAACCACAGCTTCATCATTCCGGGTCTGATCGGGGTCGCCACCTCCTGTACCCTGGGTTATCTGCTGACCAGCATACTGCTCTAAGCAACACGCACCGCTTAGCCAGCTCAGCAGGCCCCCCGGGGGCCTGCTGTTTTGTACCCTGCCCATCCCGCTTTGCCAACCGCCCGCACTCTGGGTAGCATGACCCCTCTTTTCTTTGCGGAATCGTCCCCATGTCTCGCGTCATCGTGCTCTGGAGCGGCGGCAAGGATGCCATGCAGGCCCTCTGCCATGCCCGCGCAGCGGGTCATCAGGTGGTGGCACTGGCCACCTTTGCCCCGCCCGAACCCCGCTTTCTGGCCCATCCCCTGTCACAGGTGCGTCGGCAGGCGGCGGCCCTCGGGCTGCCCCATCTGCTGATCACCATTGAGGCGCCGTTCGATCTCGGTTATGAGCGGGCGCTGGCGGCATTGAAAGAGGAGTGGCGCCTGGATGGGGTGGTCACCGGCGATATCGACAGCGTGGGAGGCGCCCCGAACTGGATCCGCGAGCGCTGCCACCCGCTCGATCTGGCCGTTCACACCCCGCTCTGGCAGCAAAGCCGCGAGGCGCTGCTGGAGGATCTGCTGACCCGCGGCATCGTCGCCCACCTCTCCTGCGTCGACACCCGGGTGCTGGCCCCCGAGTGGGTGGGACGCACCCTCGATGCGGCCACCCTGACCGAGTTGCAGCAGCTGGCGGCAAGCCGGGGCTTCGATGCCTGCGGCGAGCAGGGGGAGTACCACACCATGGTGACCGACGGCCCCGGCTTTGCGGCGCCGCTGGTGCTCGGACGCTGGCAGGTTGCCCGTCAGGAGCAGCTTGCCTACCTGCTGGAGGATGAGGGGTAGCAGGACAGCTCGTCTGCACCGGCATGTCAGATAAAAAACGGGAGGCGATGGCCTCCCGTTTTGCTTGTCTTTGACGCTGACCTATTTGACCAGCTTGCCCAGCACTCGCTGCAGCAGGCGGATGCGCGGCGCTATGCTCTCCAGCAGCAGGAACTCCGCCTCCGAGTGGAAACCGCCCCCCATGGGGCCGAAGCCATCGAGCGACGGCACGCCGGCGGCGGCGGTAAAGTTGGCATCCGAGCCGCCACCGGCCTCCAGCCAGTTGAAGGAGATCCCCTCCTCTTTCGCTGCCGCCTCCACCAGCGCCATCAACGCCTCGGTGTCGCCACTCGGGCGCATCGCCGGCTTGAAGCTCTGGCGATCCACCTCGACCCGGCAGCCCGTGAGGAAGGGGTTGTTGGCCATGAAGGTGAGTCGCTCGTGCACGGCGGCCGCTTCGTCATTGCTCCAGAAGCGCAAGTCGACGATCGCCTCGGCAAAGTCCGGCACCACGTTGACGCCGGTCCCTCCCTGCACCACCCCCACGTTCATGGTGGTGCCGGTGTCGAGGTTGACCTGCTCGTTGATGGCCAGTACCCAGTGGGCCAGCTCAGTGATGGCGGAGATCCCCTCGCTCAGCGCCGAGCCGGCGTGGGAGGCCTTGCCATGGAAGGTAATGCGGTACTTGGCGTTGCCCTTGCGGGCGCTGATGAGATCGCCGTTGGGGCGGGCCGCCTCGGCCACCAGCACGCAGCCACTCTGTTTGGCTTTTTCCACCAGCCACTCTTTGGACCAGGGGGAGCCAATCTCCTCGTCGCAGTTGCAGCAGACCAGCACCTTGAGCTTGGCCAGCACGGCCGGGTCCATCTCTTTGAGGGCATACCAGGTGGAGAGCAGGCCGCTCTTCATATCCGAGACGCCGGGGCCAAAGGCCTGATTGCCTTCGATTTTCAATGGGCGCTTAGCCGCCGTCCCCTCGGGGAAGACGGTATCCATGTGGCCCACCAGCATCACATCGTAGTGATCCGCCCCCGGTGCATTGGTTGCCTCGAGGCAGGGGCCGCACTCGGCGGCAAACTGGTGGCGGGTCACCTGCCAGCCGATGGCCTCATATTTCTCGGCCATGATGTCGGCGACCCGAGCCACCCCGGCCGGGGTGCGGGTGCCGCAATCGAGATTGATGAGCGGGGCCAGATCCGCCAGGTAGGCGTCCAGGGAAAAAGCGTTGCGAGAGTCTGTCATTGTCATCTCCTGGGACGGGAGAGTGCACCTCCCGCCCGACGGCCGAATGAAAGGGGCGGACGACCCGGGCCATCCGCCGCCCGGTTACATAAACAGCAGATAGTTGAGGGTGAGCGCCGTCACCAGCGCGCCGGCCATGGGCACGCAGGTGCGCTTGACCACCACGAAGGGGGAGACCTTGGCGATGCCCGCACAGGCGATCAGCACGGCGGCTATGGGGGAGACGGTGCGGCCGATGCTGGAGGCGAGCTGCATCGGCAGCAGCATGGTCACCGCCGGCACGCCGAACTTGGCCGCCACCGCCGGTGCCAGGGTCGAGAAGCTCAGGAACGCCGCGTTGCCAGAGCCCATGATGACCGCCGCCACCATGATGAGCCCCACCATCACCAGCGTCATCAGGCCGCTGCCGATGCCGGCATTGCTGGCAGAGTGCAGCAGGGTGTCGATGGCGCCGATGGCCTTGAGGGATTCGGCAAACAGCTCGGCGCAGACGATGAGCGCCACCACGGGGCCGAACACCTTGCCCATGCCGTCGAGGAAGCTGGAGAGCCCGGCGAAGGCGGTGCGCACCGAGCGGGTACGCAGCAGCTCGCACAGCATGCCGATAAAGACCGACAGCAGCATGGCCACCTCTACGCTGACGCTGATGGTGGTCACCAGCAGCTTGGAGAAGGTCATCATCAGCACGAAGGGGATGATGGGCAGCAGGGCGTACCAGGTGGGCGCCGCCACCGCCTCGGTGCCCTGCTCGTCCAGCTCGGCGTGCTCGCCGCGATGCTGGGCCGGATCCCAGCCATCCTGACGGTCACAGTGCCGCTGCCAGAAGAAGTGCAGCACCATGGTCACCAGCAGCATGGGAGCCACCAGCCAGATCTGGTAGTCGACGAAATAGCTGGTGGGATCCATGCCGGATTGGCCGGCGGAGAAGATGGCGTTGGTCTGGGTCGGGCCGATTTCGAACGCCTGGGAGGTGGCGATGACGCCGCAGGCGGAGGCCGGGCTGATGCCGAGGTTGCGCATCACAGGGTACATGGTGACCATCAACAGCAGGCCAAGGCCGGTGGCGGAGGTGACGAACAGGGAGACAAAAACCGCCACCAGGTAGCAGATGGCCAGCATCAGGTAGCTGGACTGGATGCCCGCCACCGGTTTGACCGCCACCCGCACCAGCGCCTGGGAGGCGCCGATATGGGACATGTAGGTGGCAAAGCCGGCCACCGCCATGATGGTGAGGCCGAGCCCCGCCGCACGGTAGGAGAAGATCCCCTTAAACACCTCGAACAGGTCGAACAGGGCGAAGCCGGTGCTCTTGTCGGCGGGCAGAATGGGGTGCAATCCCAGCCAGTAGGCGACGGTGAAGATGGCCATGCCGGCCAGTGCCAGCACCGCCTGCGGGTTGTAATCCTTGACGATGCCGTAGACCACGGCCAGCAGTACGAGCAAGACGAAGACGAGTTCCAAATATTCACTCCTGATAAAGTTATCGAGGAGCGGAATCTAGTGGTCTGACCGCGCTTTCCCATTGATCCCCGTCAAGAAAGATGGCTTGATCGCAATCCAATGAAACAAAATGCTACACACTTAACAAAAAACAGCAATTTAAACTAAAGGCAAACCTTTAGAATCCCATTGCCACGCGTTCTGGCGAATAACCTCAGGCTTTTTTGCTTTGGATCAACGTCAGGGGCCAGTGAACTGGCCAAGATGCGCATCGACACACAGCGACCGTTTCGCGCCGGAGAGAGTTATGACAGACCGAGCCAACGCAGGCATGACGACCTGCGACTACAAGCTATGGGACATCCTCGTCGAGTCTGCAAAGGAACGCACCACCATTCGTTACTCCAAGCTGGCCAGGCAGGCCGGGCTGGAGAATTGCCAGGATGAGCTGCGCACCCTGCTGCAACGCATCCGCATGTACTGCACCGAGCACCAGTTACCGATCCTCTCCGCCATCGTGGTGGACGATGTGGGCAAATATACCGGCCTCTCCTCCAGTCTGCCGGACGCCCCCTGGGAGCGTGCCAAGGTGTTTGACTACCAGTGGCCGGTTGCGCCCTGAGTCATCCACCCCTCACAATAACGCGCCCGCCGGCGCGTTTTGTACTTCTTTGGGCCCCCTTTTCCTGAACCGCAGGCAAAAAAACCCGCCGAGACGGCGGGTACTAAGCAAGCAACGCTCTGGATGACCAGAGTAAAGAGTTCAGGCTGTCGAATCTTGCCACCTCCGGCACCACGCGAAAGAGGTAACAGGACAAC
Source organism: Aeromonas sp. CD (assembly GCF_033349375.1). Taxonomy (NCBI): domain Bacteria; kingdom Pseudomonadati; phylum Pseudomonadota; class Gammaproteobacteria; order Aeromonadales; family Aeromonadaceae; genus Aeromonas; species Aeromonas sp. CD. The sequence goes on along the minus strand of NZ_CP137631.1, from coordinate 1,553,618 downwards.
ATGGGTTTGCATAAATCGCTGATTTATCCAAGCTTCATGCTGACCATCGACGGGAAACGAGACTAAAGTGAAGGCCCTGCTTAAGGAAATGATTTATTAGTATTCCATTATGCACAGAATGAATTTACGAGGCGTCGACCTCAACCTGCTGGTGGTGCTCAAGGCACTGCTGGAGGAGCGCAACACCACCAAGGCCGCCGAACGGCTCGCCATGAGCCAGCCAGCCGTCAGCCGGGCACTGGCCCGCTTGCGTCTGCTCTATGACGATCCCCTGCTGATCCGCACTCCCCAGGGCATGGAACCCACCGCCCGGGCGGAGGCCTTGCTGTTGCCACTGCGGGAGATCCTGCACGACATCGAGCAGACCTTCAGCCCCCCCGAGCAGCTCGACCCCGCCCAGTTCGAGGGAGTGCTGCGCATCGGGGCCCACACCTATGTGGAGTACGTGATGATGCCGAGCCTGCTGGCGCGGCTGCAGCAACAGGCCCCCAACCTGCGCATCCACATGGTGCCGCTCAATGCGGACTACGAGAGCCAGCTCGACGAAGGGGTCATCAGCATGGTGATCAGCAAGCAGGACGAGGTGCCCGGTCGTTTTCGCCGCATCCCGCTGTTCGAAGACAAGCTGATCTGCGCCGCCCACCGCAGCCACCCGCTGCAGGGCCAGGTGCTGTGCATCGAATCCTTCGCCCAGGCCCAGCACCTGCTGGTCGCTCCCCGCGGCAGCGAAGGGGGCATCGTCGATGATCTGCTGGCCGCCCACGGCATGACCCGGCACACCCCCTTGATCGTGCAAAGCTTTCTGGCGGCCCCCTTCATCCTGCCGTGCGCGCCTCTGCTGCTTACCTCCCCCGCCCGGGTGCTGCGCCCGCTGATGCCGCTGCTGGATCTGGTGGAGTACGAGACCCGCTTCGCCCTGCCCACCTTCGAAGTGAGCCTCATTCGCCATCGTCGCGACGACAACAACGCCATGCTCAACTGGTTCGAATCCGAACTGCACCTCTGGTGTCGCACCCAGAGCGAACTCTGATGCCCGCCGGCGCGTCCCGCGCCGGGCACTTTTACCCTCCCCCCAGGCCCGACCAGCGCCTCGCCCCACCTCCCCCATACGCATCGGCGTTGCCTTGAGATCGCCACAATGCCAGAATCGGGCCTCTTCTTGATTTCCCGTTTCAGGACTCAAGTTTCAGCTTTCCGGGCCCATGCCCGCAGACAAGGACTCCCCATGGCCACCACCCTCTATGGCATCAAGAACTGCGACACCATCAAGAAAGCCCGCAAATGGCTGGAGCAGGCCGGCATAGACTACCGCTTTCACGACCACCGTGCCGACGGCCTGAATCCGGACGATCTCGACCGCTGGCTAAGCCAGCTCGGCTGGGAAGCGCTGCTCAACAGCCGCGGCACCACCTTTCGCGCCCTGCCGGACGAGGCCAAGCAGGGGCTCGACACCGCCAAGGCGCGTGCCCTGCTGCTGGAGCACCCGGCCATGATCAAGCGCCCGCTGCTGGACCGGGACGGCGAGCTGACTCTGGGCTTCAAGGCCGATCACTACCAATCCCTCTTCTCTCGTTAAACTTTTTTGCTAAGGAACGCTGATGTCGGATGTCATCGCACTGGCCAAGGATCTGATCCGCCGCCCCTCCGTTACCCCGCTGGATGAAGGGTGCCAGACCCTGATGGCGGAGCGCCTCGCCAAGCTCGGCTTCGTCATCGAGCCCATGGTGTTCGAAGACACCACCAACCTCTGGGCCCGCCGCGGCAGCGAGGGGCCGCTGTTCTGCTTCGCCGGCCACACCGACGTGGTGCCCGCCGGCCCGCTGGACAAATGGCATACCCCGCCGTTCGAGCCGACCATCCAGGATGGCGTGCTCTACGGCCGCGGTGCCGCCGACATGAAGGGCTCGCTGGCCGCCATGGTGGTGGCGGTCGAGCGCTTTGTAGCCGAGCATCCGGATCACTCCGGGTCCATCGCCTTCCTCATCACCTCCGATGAAGAGGGGCCCTTCATCAACGGCACCACCCGGGTGATCGACACCCTGGAAGCGCGCCACGAGAAGATCCGCTGGTGCATCGTCGGCGAACCCTCCTCCACTACCGTGGTCGGGGATGTAGTGAAGAATGGCCGGCGCGGCTCCATCACCGGCGATCTGCTGGTGCGCGGGGTGCAGGGCCACGTCGCCTACCCCCATCTGGCGGACAACCCCATTCACAAAGCCGCGCCAGCGCTGGCGGAGCTCGCCGCGACCGTGTGGGATGAGGGCAACGCCTACTTCCCCCCCACCAGCTTCCAGATAGCCAACATCTCGGCGGGCACCGGCGCCTCCAACGTCATTCCGGGCGAGTTGCACGTCCAGTTCAACTTCCGCTTCAGCACCGAACTGACCGACCTGGATATCCGTGAGCGGGTCGAAGCCCTGCTGGACAGGTATGGCCTTGATTACCAGATCGACTGGACCCTCTCCGGCCAGCCCTTCCTCACCGACACCGGCAAGCTGCTGGCGGCTGCGGTCTCTGCCATCGAGGCGGTCAACGGCCAGCAGCCGGCCCTGCTCACCACCGGCGGCACCTCGGACGGGCGCTTTATTGCCCCCACCGGCGCCGAAGTGATCGAGCTGGGCCCGGTCAACGCCACCATCCACAAGGTGAACGAGTGCGTGAAGGCGGACGATCTGGATCTGCTGGCAGACATGTACCAAGGGGTGCTCGCGAGGTTGCTGGCATGACCCAGGAGCAACTGCTGGGGTTGGATGAAGGTCACCTCATTTTGGTGGGGCAAGGCCCGCACCGGCTGACGGCCGCCACCGCGGCGGCCTTCAACGACATGCAGGTGGCCGCCGCCCACGCCGGTTTCAACCTGCAGCCCGCCTCCAGCTGGCGCGGTTTTGATCGCCAGCTCGCCATCTGGAACGGCAAGTGGCACGGCGAACGACCGCTGCTCGATGCCCACAGCCAGCCCATCGACGCCCTGCAACTGAGCGACGAGGAGCGCCTCCACGCCATCCTGCACTGGAGCGCCCTGCCCGGCACCAGTCGCCACCACTGGGGCACCGATCTCGACATCTACGATCCGGACTGCCTGCCCGCCGGCACCAGGCTGGCGCTGGAGCCCTGGGAGTATGAAGCCGGTGGCTGGTTCGCCGACCTGAGCGAGTGGCTTGAAGATCGCATGAACGACTTCGGCTTCTTCCTGCCCTATGCCAAACCGGCCGGTGCCGGCAGCGGCGTCGCCTACGAGCCCTGGCACATCAGCTTTGCACCTGAGTCCCGCGAGCAGCGACTCGACCCGGCCGCGCTGGCACTTTGCCTGCAACAGGCGGATATTGAAGGCAAGGCGACCATACTGGCCAACCTCGACGAGATCCTGGCCCGCTATGTCACCCTGGCCACCGACGAAAGGAGTAGCACATGAACCTCTGGCTCTGGATAGGCTTGCCACTGCTCTTCCTGCTCGGCCTGTTTCTCAACGCCATCAAGGACATGAAGCGATTGGAGAAAGAGCTGCCCCGCTACAAGGACAAGATCCGGGAAGTGAAGGACGACGAGGACGACTGACTCGAGTCCGCCGACAGGGGCACCCACGGGTGCCCCTGTCGCTATCTGTCCACTTTGTGAACACGGTCACGTTGTTCATCGCGCCGGCGACCCCCTTTTGATGGCCAGAACCCTTCGCAGCCATGACACCGAAAATGTAAAAAACTGCAAATAAATGCACAATTAAGCCACACCTAGCCCAACAAACTGCATATAATGTGCCTGATTTGCATTTTGACAGAAGGAGTTCGCCATTGGATGCCGTCACCATCAACAGTTTTTTCCTCGTCGCGGCCTTGTTGGTGGGCGCCAGTGTCCTGTTGAGCGCGCTCTCCTCCCGTCTCGGTATCCCCATTCTGGTTATCTTCCTCGCCGTCGGCATGCTGGCCGGTGAAGATGGCCCCGGCGGCATCCACTTCGCCGACTACTCCATCGCCTATCTGGTGGGCAACCTGGCGCTCGCCATCATCCTGCTCGACGGCGGCATGCGCACCCGGGTCTCCTCGTTTCGGGTGGCGCTCTGGCCCGCGCTGTCGCTGGCCACGGTCGGGGTGGCCATCACCACTGGCCTGACGGGCCTGGCCGCCGCCTGGCTGTTTGACCTCAACCTGATGCAGGGGATGCTGATCGGTGCCATCGTCGGCTCCACCGATGCGGCAGCGGTGTTCTCCCTGCTCGGCGGGCGCAGCCTCAACGAGCGGGTCAGCGCCACCCTGGAGATAGAATCGGGCAGCAACGATCCCATGGCGGTGTTTCTTACCGTCACCCTGATCGAGGTGCTGGCCAGCGCCCAGCAAGACCTCAACGCCGGCTTTCTGCTGCTGCAGCTGCTCAAGCAGTTCGGGCTGGGCGCCGGCATCGGCCTTGGCGGCGGCTGGCTGTTGTGGAAACTCATCAACAGCGCCAAGCTGGCCCCCGGCCTCTACCCGCTGCTCACCGTCAGCGGCGGCCTGCTCATCTTCGCTCTCACCACGGCGGTGGGCGGCAGCGGCATCCTCGCCATCTATCTCACCGGCCTCTTGCTCGGCAACCTCTCCCTGCGCAGCCGCAGCACCACCTTGTCGGTGCTGGACGGCCTGACCTGGCTCAGCCAGATCGGCATGTTTCTGGTGCTGGGGCTGCTTGCCTCCCCCCACAAGCTGCTGCCCATCGCCCTGCCGGCGCTGGCGCTGGCCATGTGGATGATCCTGTTCGCCCGCCCCATCTCGGTCTGGATCGGGCTGCTGCCGTTCAAGAACTTCGCCCCGCGCGAGCGCTGGTTCATCTCCTGGGTCGGCCTGCGCGGCGCGGTGCCGATCATCTTGGCGGTGTTCCCCATGATGGCGGGGCTGCCCAACGCCCAGCTCTACTTCAATGTCGCCTTCTTCGTGGTGCTAGTCTCGCTCATCTTGCAGGGCAGCTCGCTGCCGCTGGCCTCCAGGCTGGCACGGGTGGAAGTGCCGGCGCCTCCCTCGCCCATCAACCGCTCCGGGCTCGAGATCGATCTCGACAGCCAGTGGGAGACCTTCGTCTATCGCCTGAGCGACGAAAAGTGGTGTATCGGCTCGCCGCTGCGGGATCTGCGCATGCCCAAGGGCACCCGCATCTGCGCCCTGTTCCGCGATCAGGAGCTGCTGCACCCCTCGGGCAGTACCTGTCTGCAATCCGATGACATCCTCTGCGTCATCGGCCACGAGCGCGATCTGCCTGCCCTCGGCCAGCTGTTCAGCCAGGCGCCGGAGCAGGATCTGGGCCCGCGCTTCTTCGGCGACTTCCTGCTGGAGGCAGCCGCCAACCTGGTGGATCTCGCCCCCCTGTACGGGCTGGATGTGAGCGAGGTGGCGGATCAGACCCTTGGCCATTTCATTGCCCACCAGTTGGGCGATAATCTGGTGGTCGGCGACCACGTCGAATGGCAGGGACTGATCTGGACCGTGGCCGAAATGGACGAGGGTGAGCCCCGCAAGATCGGGGTGCGCTTTCTGGAAGAAGATCCGGTCTGATCGTCGTTGTCTACCTCGTTCTCTGCGAGAAGGGAGTTACCTATGCCTTACCAAACCCTGTTGTCCGGCTTGCAACCCCCTTCGCCCCAGCTGGGGGTGATCGAGGGCTTCTTTGGCAAGGGCTGGAGCTGGGAAGCCCGTGCCCGCTACGCTCAGTGGCTGCCTCGCCACGGTTACGGCTTCTATCTCTATGCCCCCAAGGAAGATGGCTACCTGCGCAAGCATTGGGCCAAGCCCTGGCCTGTCGCCCAGCTCGAGGCACTGCGCCAGCTCGCCCGCCAGTGTCGCGACAACGGTCTCGCCTTCGGGGTGGGTCTGAGCCCCATGGGCGCGCACCACGACTATGCCCGCCAGCGGCCGGCCCTGCTGGAAAAGGTGCGGCTCATCGAGGAGGAGCTCAAACCCGACATCCTGGCCGTGCTGTTTGACGACATGAAGGGGGACACCCCGGACCTCGCCCACTGGCAGCTCACCATCGCCCACGACATCGCGGCCCACACCCGCGCCGGCCGACTGCTGTTCTGCCCCAGCTACTACAGCACGGACCCCGTGCTGGAGAAGGTGTTTGGCGCCATGCCGCCCCACTATCTGCAGGATCTGGGGCAGGGGCTGGACAAGCGCTTCGAGATCTTCTGGACCGGCCCCAAAGTCTGCTCCAGCGACTATCCGGCGGCCCACCTCAAGCAGGTGGCCGAATGGCTGCATCGCAAGCCGTTTCTGTGGGACAACTACCCGGTCAACGACGGCAGCAAGGCCAGCAGCTTCCTACACCTGCGCGCCTTCGAGAACCGCCCGGCAGAACTCGCCGAGCTGACCTCGGGTCATGCGGTCAACCCCATGAAGCAGGCGGCGCTGTCGGTGCTGCCGCTGGCCACCCTGCCCATGAGCTACAAACTCGGCAAGCAGTACGATCCGGACAAGGCACTGCACGCCTCCCTCAATGCCACCTGCGGCCCGCAGATCTCCGCCATGATCCAGGCCGATCTGCCGCTGTTTCAGGACATAGGGCTGGCCCAGCTGACCCCTGAGCAGGTGGCCCATCTCAAGGCCCGCTACCTGCCGTTTCGCGACCAAGCCTGCGTCGGCGAGATCCTGCGCTGGCTGGATGGCGAATACGTGTTCGACCCGGACTGCCTGACCGACTGACCGACTGACCCCACCACAGAGACCCTGCCACAGGAGGCTGCATGGATGCGTCCCTGATTTACCAGAACCTGGCGGTGATCGCCGCCTTTCTGCTGGTCTACAGCCTGATCGCCGGGCGCTTTGAATCGCGCCTCGTCAACGGCCCTCTGCTGTTTCTGCTGATGGGCTGGCTGCTGGGGCCGGGCGGCATCGAGCTGCTCTCCCTCTCCATCGACAGCGACGGCATCAAGCTGTTGGCGGAGCTGACCCTGGTCATCGTGCTGTTCAGCGACGCGGCCAACACCAACTGGCAGGTGCTGCTGGCCAACCGCGCCCTGCCCATCCGGCTGCTGCTGATCGGCCTGCCGCTCACCCTGGCGGCCGGCGCCCTGTTTGGTCACTGGCTCTTCCCCGATTTGCCGCTGCTGGAGATGGCGATCCTCTCCACCATACTCGCCCCCACCGATGCGGCGCTCGGCAAGGCGGTGGTGAGCAACCCGGCAGTGCCCGCCCCCATCCGGGAGGGGCTCAACCAGGAGAGCGGTCTCAACGACGGCATCTGCGTGCCTGTGCTGCTCCTGCTGCTCGCCCTCATCGCCCCCACCGAGGAGCACACTGGTACCGCGACGCTGGCTCTCACCTTGCTGCTGGAGGAGATCGGCATCGGCCTGCTGGTGGCCTGGGGGCTGACCAGCCTCACTCTGCGCCTGCTCAAGACCTCCTACCTCAACGGCTGGCAGCTGCCGCTCTGGCGCCAGCTCACCATGCCGGGACTGGCCCTGCTCTGCTTCGCGCTGGCCCAGACCCTGGGCGGCAGCGGCTTCATCGCCGCCTTCGTCGGCGGCCTGCTGATCGGCCGCAAACTGGGGGAGCACAAGCACGCCTACCTGGACAGCTGCGAGGGGTACGGCGATCTGCTCTCGGTGGTGATCTGGATGGTGTTCGGCGCCACCCTGATGCCCATGCTGACGGAGCTGCTGCACTGGCAATACTGGCTCTATGCCGCCGCCAGCCTCACCCTGCTGCGCATGCTGCCGGTCTGGCTGAGCCTGCTCGGCACCGGCCTCAAGCCCGAGCTCAAACTCTTCATCGGCTGGTTCGGCCCGCGGGGGCTGGCCAGCATCGTCTTTGCGGTGATGGTGCTGCAGCACGAGCCGGCCCTCCTCGGCCAGCGCCCCATCATCGCCACCGTGCTCTGCACCATCATCCTGAGCGTCATCCTGCACGGCATCAGCGCCAACCCCTGGGTCGCCCGCTTCAAGCCCCATTGACCTATTGAAGGGATGCACAGCCAACGAAAAAGCCCCGGGCATTACCCCGGGGCTTTTCTTTATGAGGCTATGAGGTACCAGGCGCACCCGTGCCGGCCATAGCCAAACCAGCCCTAGGAGCTCTCCCCGTCAGCCTGGGCCCGGTAGACCAGGATCCCCGGCTTGTTCTGCACGTACTCCAGGAAGGGGGAGTCCACCACCTGCATGTTGCTCGAGAGGGAGGAGGCATTGCGCAGCACGGGGCCGTTCTCGCCACGGATGAAAATGCCGGTATGGGTCACGTCGAGCCCGGCCAGATCGGTGTAGATGCCGATGTAGTCCCCCTCTTCCAGCAGACTCAGGGTGTTCTCGTCGATGCTGGCGGACGGAATGTAGGTGATGTCCCGCGCCGTCACCCCCAGCCCCGGAATGTAGTGGCCGCCGTCCGCCTTCTGGTTGAGCTGCTTGGCCGTGGTCACCACGGCGCCGCCCACCAGATGGGTCACGTCGCTCACCCGGTTGTCGCCATGCACCCAGTCAGAGAAGAAGTGCTTTCTGGTCAGGTAGTTGACCTCACCGTTCACGTAACGAGTGTGCATCACGTTCTCGATGAAGTGATGCACACTCGTTGCGCGACGCAGTGACTCGACGTAATCCAGATAGGTGAAGCAATCGAGCCCGCCAAAATCCACCACCAGCTGCTCCTGGGTATCGCTCGAGCCGACCAGCCGGTTGGCGACGTAGGGATTGCCCAGAAAGAGCCCGGAGAAATCCCTGATCGACTGACCCGGCGAGCCCTGCTGCCGGGCAAACAACTCGATAAGCTGCGGCTCCTCGATGTTGTAAAAATCGAGGTTCCTCTCTTTGCCGGCGACCGCCGCGCCAGCAAACAGCAGCAATGCAACGCTGGTTAGCCTCATCATCCTTAATTCTCCTTGCTCAGAATGTTAAAAACGGACCGTTCACATCCTCTTGCGGTTGCAAGAGAATGCCATTCGAGACTGACGATATTGCGACCGTTTGCAAACCGGATAAATGTAAGCAAATGTGGCCAGCCTCCCCCATCCCGTCCCAACGGCCGCATTCATGCTCGCTCCTTGTATCCGCAGGCATCACGAAAAAGCCCCGCGGGGCGGGGCTTTTTGGCAGGTTCAAGTCGGCTGACAAGCGAGTCAACCCAGCGCCAGCCAGACCCCGACACCGAACATCAGGGAGCCGGCGATCCGGTTCATCAGGGTGACGTTGCCGCTCTTGGCGAGGAAGTGGCGCAAGGTGCGGCCACCGCTGGCGTAGAGCAGCAGGCAGGAGAACTCGATGACCAGGATCAGGGCCACCAGGGCGCTGATCTGCGGTGCCATCGGCTTGGCCGCATTGATGAAAGGGGGCAGCAGGGAGACCATGAAGGCCCACCCCTTGGGGTTGGCGATGGCGGTGACGAAACCCTGCATGGCCAGCGCCAGGGGACGGGTCTCCTGGGCCGCCGACAGATCCGCCGGGATAGCCAGCTTGCCTTTGGCCTGCCACATCTGGATGCCGAGCCAGATGAGATAGGCGCCGCCCACGTATTTGAAGGCGGCAAACAGCGCCGGGTAGTTGAGCATGACGGCCGCCACCCCGATCACCGACAGCACCGACACCAGGCCGACCCCGATGAGCTCGCCCCACATCATGTGCAGGGTACGGCGCACCCCCAGGCTCATGCCTAGGGTCATCGCCAGGGTCATGCACATGCCGGGGGTCACGGAGACAAAAAAGAACGTGGGAATAAACAGCGCCAGAATGGCGGGATCGATCCAGTCGGACACACTACACCTCCATGGTAACAGACCGATGATCTTGCCTATCACATTCATTTAACACAAGAAAAAACCTTTTCGTTCAGCATGATTTCAGCCATAAAAACCTGTGACAAGGTTTGTCGCGCCTGTGTAAGATGCCGCCTTGTTCCTCTTCTGGGTCAGGATCTTTCATGTCATTGAATAATCTCTCTATCCGTCTGCAAGTCCTCATTCCTCTCCTGTTCGCCAGCCTGCTGATGATCCTGATGATCGGGATCGGCAAGCAGGACATCGACAGCGCCATCGGCGACATGAACGACACCACCGTCAGCGTGACCCGTCACAAGGACGACATCGCCACCCTGATCCACGCCACCTACCGGCTGCGCACCACCGCCATCTATGGCCTCTACGACCCCGAACGCTTTGCCACGCTGCCCGGTGACCTGACCGCCGCCGAGCAGGAGATCGGTACCATCCTGGCCAGACTGGTCATCACCGGCGCCGAGCAGGACAACAGCCGGGTGGCGGCCGCCCTGCAGGCCTACCTCGGCCACACCCGCAACAACATGCTGCCGCTGCTGGCCGCCAAGCACCAGGGCAGCGGTGATCCCGCCGCCTATGAGCAGGCCCGCCTGCGCTTTCGCGAGCTGGGGGAAGATCTCATCAAGCAGATCGATGCCATGTCCGCCCACATCAACCAGCTGATCCAGGATGAGATCGCCCAGGAGCAGGCCCACTACCACACCACCCTGCTGCGCACCCTGCTGCTGATGGGGGCTGCCCTGCTGGTCGCCCTGTTTGGTGGCTGGTGGCTCTCCGGCCGGATAGTGCGCCCCATCGGCCAGCTGCAGCAGGTGATGCGCGCCGTGGCCCAGGGCCGCTTCAACGTGCGCGCCGCCGCCGACGGCGACAACGAGCTGAGCCAGCTGGCCGCCGACATCAACCAGACCCTGACCCAGCTTGGCAACACCATCCAGACCCTGACCGGCATCAGCGGCAACGTGGCCTCCGCCGCCACCGAGCTCGCCGCCGTGATGACCCAGTCCGAAGCCAACGCCCAGCAGCAGCGCAGCGAGACCGAGCAGGTCGCCTCCGCCGTCACCGAGCTGGCCAGCACCGCCGACAACGTCAACCACAACGCCGCCCTGGCCGATGAGCTGGCGCGCGATGCCAACGACAGGGTCGAGCAGGGGCTGACGCTGTTTGCCGAGAGCATCCAGGCCAACAGCCGCATGGCGGGCAGCCTCGAGAGCGCCGCCGCGCAGGTGGCCCAACTCAAGTCCCAGTCCGAGCAGATCGGCAAGGTGATCGAGGTCATTCAAGGGATTTCGGAGCAGACCAACCTGCTGGCCCTCAACGCCGCCATCGAGGCCGCCCGCGCCGGTGAAACCGGCCGCGGCTTTGCGGTGGTGGCCGACGAGGTACGCATGCTGGCGGCCCGCACCCAGGACTCCACCAAGGAGATCCAGGCCATCATCGAGCAGTTGCAGAGCCAGTCCCAGTCGGCCAACAGCGGCGTGCAGGAGACCCTCGTCATCCTGGCCCACAACCAGCAGCTCTCCGGCGAGGTGCAGGCGCTGCTGGGTGGCATCACCGAAGCGGTCAACCAGATCAACGGCGCCAACGCCCAGGTGGCTACCGCCGCCGAGGAGCAGTCCTGCGTCACCGCCGACATCAACCGCAACATCACCAACATCCACGAGATCGTCAACCAGAACGCGGCCGGCATCAGCCAAAGTGCCGCCGCCAGTCACGAACTGTCACAGCTCGCCGAGCAGCAGCGCAAGCAGCTGGCCCAGTTCCAGTTGTAACCACGCCCTCGTGAGCGCAGACCAAGGCCCCGGATCCGGGGCCTTGCTGTTAATGAAGCTGACGGCTTGTTATTGTTTTAAACGCTCTTTTTTATAACATGGCTTCATTGGGGGCTGGGCTACCTCACCAAATGTGGGTATGGTAGAGGCACGTCACTCCCCCTCATGCGAGATCATCATGAAGCTGTCCTTCAAGAAACCGGCCTTCATCGGCCTCGGGCTCATCGCCCTCGTCTCCGCCATCTGGCTCGATTTCTATCTGCCGGAGCACACCATCGCCACCATCACCGGGGTCGAGGTGAAACGCACCGACAAGGATGGCCCCATCAGCCAGAAGAACCCGGCCGACGGTCCCACCACCGACGTCTACTACATCTATACCGAGCGGCCCGGCGAGAAGATCCGCGTGTTCCGCAACGAAGACACCGAGTGGGGCTGGCCCTTCTACTTCAAGTTCAACGCCGCCGACGTGCAGGCCAAGGCCAAGTCGATGGAGTTCGAAAAGCGGCTCGCCATCATCACCTCCTACGGCTGGCGCATCAACATGTTCTCCATGTTCCCCAACGTCACCAAGATTGAGAGCACCGAGCCCGACGCCTCCACCTGGAGCTTCTTCCGCTGGTTCTGGTTCGGCATCTGGGCCCTGGTGATGGGCAAGGCTGCCATCGCCACCTGGCGCTACTTCGATCGGCTCGAGGACGAGATATGAGCGGCGCAGCTTGCCGGAGGAACGGACAATGAGTGAGCCGAGCAAGACGCGCACCAGCTTCTATCGCCGGCTCTACGTGGCCTGGCTCATCAGTCAGGGCACGGATACGGTGCCGGCCATCATGGAGGCGACCGGCATGCCGCGCCGCACCGCGCAGGATACGCTCAGCGCCCTGGCCGAGCTGGACATCAGCTGCGGCTTCGAGCAGACCGAGGGGGCTCGTCATCTGCAGGGGCACTATCGCATCAGTGACTGGGGGCCCATCAATCCCGCCTGGATCGAGGCGCAATTGCCTGCCATCAAGGAGACGCTGGGTTACCCCTGAGGCCGTCTGTGACTGGGGGACAATCCGAGCAATCCTGCCTGGATCGCGGCGCAGCTACCTGCCATCAAGGGAACGCTGGGGTATCCCTAATCAGGTCTCTGCCCACCAAAATAAAAGAGGGCCAGCCTTGTAGGCTGGCCCTCTTTTATCTATCTGTGCCAATGCTTTGGCCTTGCACCTATTCGGGGAAAGGATCCTCCGGCAATGGATCCTGGGTCTCCCCCTTGGTGCAGTCGATGATGGAGCGCTTGGGGTTGTTGGGATCGCGCAATAGCAGGGGAGCCAGCCCGGCGTCGTGCTGCTGCTCGTCAGAAAACTCGCTGCCATAGGCGTTGTGGGTCAGACGCCGCGCATTGGCGATGGGAGTATCCACAAACAGGGCGTGCACCTCGAAGGTGGACGAGGGGATGAGAAAACCGCTGATGGGCAAACCGTGCAGATCCTGGCGGGTCTTGTACCAGGCAAAGCCGTCCGTCACCTTGTAGGGGGTGAAGTGTTTGAGCTGCGGGTGTACCGGCTGGCCGGTCTCGCTGTCGAGATAGAGATCGTCCAGCTCGCAGGTCGCCAGCCCCTGCCACATCGATTCGAACGGCGTGGCACACCCCGTCAGTTGCAACCCGGCCAGCAGTGCCAGCCCTGTCTTCCACATCGCTTCGCCCCTTCTTGCAAGAGTGGAACTGCGTTCAGTCAAAGGCCCGCAGCCGCGTGACCAGCAGATCGATAAAACCGGCCCGATCCAGCCCCAGCAACACCAGCGCATTGGCCGCTTTGCCGGTCAGACCGTAGCGATCCACCACCGTCATGCCGCTAGTATGGGTGCCGCCGGTCTCGATATCGACCCGGCACTCGACCCCGTGAAACAGTGCGGGGGCCAGCAACCAGGCAATGGTACAGGGGTCGTGCAGCGGCGCGCCAGCAAATCCCCACTTGGGATCCCGGTGGTAGATCATGAAAAAGTCGAGCAGCCCGGCCACGCACTGGGCCACCGGATTGGTGATGGCACGCACCCGTTCGATATCCTCGTCCATCACCTGCGCCTCATGGGTCACGTCCAGCCCGCACATGGTGATGGGGAGCCCCGACTTGAACACCATATCGGCCGCTTCAGGGTCCACATAAATGTTGAATTCCGCCGCCGGGGTCCAGTTGCCGGCTCCCGCCGCGCCGCCCATCAGCACGATGCGGGCGATCTTGGATTTCAGCTCGGGGTGGGCCGCCAGCAGCAGGGCGATGTTGGTGAGCGGGCCGGTCGGCACCAGGGTCACGGGCTCAGGGCTCTCGCGCAGGCACTTGGCCATCAGCTCAAGGGCGGTCATGGCCACGGGGGCAAAGGCCGGATCCGGCAGTTTGGGGCCATCAAGACCCGATTCACCGTGGACGTTGTCGGCGATGATCAGCTCGCGGGCCAGCGGCTTGGGGGCCCCCGCCGCCACCGGAATGTCGTCACGCCCCAGCAGGGTCAGGATGCGCAGGGCATTGTTGAGGGTCTTGTCCGGCGTCTGGTTGCCGGCGCTGGTGGTGACCGCCAGCACCTTGAGTTCGGGGCTGGCCAGCGCCAGGATGAGGGCGATGGCATCATCGTGGCCGGGATCGCAATCGAGAATAACGGGCAACGCCATGGACGGACTCCTTACAACATGACAGGGAGCCATACCTTAGCAAGCGGCGGCGGGATTAACTCTGGAGGGAGTCACAAAACGCCTTGGCCAAACAGATCAATCACTTGCCGCCGGCACTCAAGTCTGTTCGCCGCGCTTCGCCGGTTCGGGTATGATCCCACTCCCTTTTCTAACCGTGCGCCCCATGTCCGTCATCGTCGACACCTTCATCGCGCCGCCCTGTGCAGCCACCATCGAGATCCTGTTTGAGGATGAGCACCTGCTGCTGGTCAACAAGCCGAGCGGCTTGCTGAGCCTGTCGGGCAAGAATCCGCAGAACCTCGACTCGGTGCACCATCGGCTGGTGCAGGATTACCCCGGCTGCGCCCTGGTCCATCGCCTCGATTTTGGTACCTCGGGCATCATGCTGGTGGCCAGGAACAAGGCCATCAACGCCCTGCTCTGCCGCCAGTTCAGCCAGCGGGCGGTGAGCAAGGCCTACAGCGCCCTGCTGTGCGGTCACCTGGCCGAAGACGAAGGGGTGATCGATGCCCCCATCGCCAAGGATCCGGCGCTGTTTCCGCGGATGAGCATCTGCGCCGTCAACGGCAAACCCGCCCGCTCCCGCTTTCAGGTAATGAAACGACTGGAGCAGCGGATTCACGGACAGACAGTGCCGCTGACCTCGGTGCGACTGGTGCCGGAGACCGGGCGCACCCATCAGCTGCGCATCCACAGCCAGCAGCTGGGCCATCCCATTCTCGGCTGCGATCTCTATGGCGGCCTGCTGCCGCCCGGCTGCAAGCAGGCGCCGCGACTGATGCTGCACGCCAGTGAACTCGATTTTGTCCACCCGGTCAGCGGCGAACCGATGCAGATCCGCTGTGAGGCTCCCTTTGCGCAGGCGCTGGCGGCCATGACGGGGCAACCGGGGTAACCTTGAGCAGGGAAACAAGGGGCAGGCAAGCAGAAGAGGGGCAAAGCGGTAAACGGCGGATAAAGATAGGGGCCGTGCTTTCGCAACGGCCCCCACCCCCCACTCGGTGTGGTGCTATCAGATCAGCTTGCGGGCAGCGCCCAGTACGATCTTGATGGCATCAGATTCGGTTTTCGCCATGGTCTCGGCGTTCGGGATTTCCTGCTGGGTACGGTTGACGATGACGCCAGCCACCATACCGGCGCGCAGGCCCTGGCTGGTGCACATGGTCAGCAGGGTGGCAGATTCCATCTCGTAGTTCAGCACGCCCATGGCTTGCCACTCTTTCATGGAACCCTGGAAACGGCTCACGACGCGGCCGGATACGGTGTCGTAACGCTCCTGACCCGGGTAGAAGGTATCGGAGGAGGCAGTCACACCGATGTGCAGCTTGGAACCCAGCTCTTTGGCGGTGTTAACCAGCGCGGTGGTGCAGTCGAAGTCGGCCACGGCCGGGAACTCCATCGGTGCGAAGTGCAGGCTGGCACCGTCGAGGCGCACGGAACCGGTAGTGACGATCACGTCGCCCACGTTCAGGTGCGGTTGGATGGCGCCGGTGGTGCCGATGCGCAGGAAGGTACGGATGCCCAGCTGAGCCAGCTCTTCCACCGCGATGGAAGTGGACGGGCCGCCGATACCGGTGGAGCAGATGATCACGGCCTTGCCGTCCATCTCGCCGCGCCAGGTAGTAAATTCACGATGGCTGGCCAGGTGCACCGGGTTATCCAACAGCTCTGCGATGCGCTTCACGCGCTCGGGATCACCAGGGACGATCGCCAGGGTGGCGCCTTGCAGATCCGCTTTCTTCAAACCCAAGTGAAATACATCAGACATAGTGGACTCCTGGTTGCTCCCCACCAGCATGGTCAGGGGGCAAGTTAAGATGATTCTTTATGGTACTTTCAAGCCTTCACTCCCCTCGTCGGGGAGGCGCCAACTATGGTCGAAAGCGCTTTCCAATTCCTTGAAGCATCTCACACTTCCTTGCATTGACAGTGACAAATTCGGCGCAAAACGTTTGCTAACCTGATGAATTAATTGAAAAACGTTTTTCTTCCCACGAACGGGCAAGGGCCCTTGTCAATCCCTGTCGCGACCCATGTTTCCGGTACGTGATCGAGTCCATAAAGTTGCAAAGCAGATACCATTGACCCCTTTTCATCCCCTCTAACGATGCTATGTTGGCGCCCGCATACCACTTAATGGCTAATAAAACGGAGTCCATCATGGCGACATTCAAGTTCTACATTCCCGCAATCAACCTGATGGGAGCAGGCTGTCTGCAAGAGGCGGCAGCCGATATCAAGGGTTATGGCCATCGCAAGGCGCTGATCGTCACCGACAAGATCCTCAACCAGATCGGCGTGGTCGCCAAGGTCGCCGGCCTGCTGGCAGAACATGGCATTGAAAGCACAGTTTTCGACGAGACCAAGCCCAACCCGACCATGACCAACGTGGAAGCGGGCCTGGCCATGCTCAAGGCCAATGGCTGCGACTGTGTCATCTCATTGGGCGGCGGCTCGCCCCACGACTGCGCCAAGGGCATCGCCCTGGTGGCCGCCAACGGTGGCAGCATCAAGGATTATGAAGGGGTGGATCGCTCTGCCAAGCCGCAGCTGCCGCTCATCGCCATCAACACCACCGCCGGCACCGCCTCCGAGATGACTCGCTTCTGCATCATCACCGACGAGGCTCGCCACGTGAAGATGGCCATAGTCGACAAGCACGTCACCCCGCTGATGTCGGTCAACGACCCCGAGCTGATGCTGGCTAAGCCGGCCGGCCTCACCGCCGCCACCGGCATGGATGCGCTGACCCACGCCATCGAGGCTTATGTCTCCACCATCGCCACCCCGGTGACCGATGCCAGCGCCATCATGGCCATCCAGCTCATCGCCAAGCACCTGCGCACCGCGGTCAATCAGGGGGACGATCTGCACGCCCGCGAGCAGATGGCCTACGCCCAGTTCCTGGCCGGCATGGCCTTCAACAACGCAAGCCTGGGCTATGTGCACGCCATGGCCCACCAGCTGGGCGGCTTCTACGACCTGCCGCACGGGGTCTGCAACGCCGTGCTGCTGCCCCACGTGCAGGCCTACAACGCCCAGGTGTGCGCCGCTCGCCTGAAGGACGTGGCCCGTCACATGGGGGTGGACGTGAGCGCCATGAATGACGAGCAAGGGGCCGCCGCCGCCATTGCCGCCATCCAGCAGCTGGCTCGCGACGTCAAGATCCCGGCCGGGCTGGAGCAACTCGGCGTCAAGGCAGACGACTTCAACCTGCTGGCCGAGAACGCCCTGAAAGACGCCTGTGGCTTCACCAACCCGAAACAGGCAAGCCACGAAGAGATCGTCGCCATCTTCCGCGCCGCCATGTAAGGGCGCAATCGGCAGAAAGGGTCGCATGGCGGCCCTTTTTATTGGCTGATGGATCAATGGCTTTTTACTTCCGTAGAGG
Organism: Aeromonas sp. CD; assembly: GCF_033349375.1. Lineage (NCBI taxonomy): Bacteria > Pseudomonadati > Pseudomonadota > Gammaproteobacteria > Aeromonadales > Aeromonadaceae > Aeromonas > Aeromonas sp. CD. The sequence continues at coordinate 1,536,070 of NZ_CP137631.1, read as the reverse complement.
GAGCCGGTATGATTTGCCGAGCTTAAAAAGACTTGAATGGATGATCTGAACTCGATATGCGGATGAAACACCTGATTGCCGCGGCCCTGACCGCCCTCACCCTGTCTGGTTGCAGCCTGGTCTATCGCATCGATATTCCTCAGGGCAACTATGTGGAACAAAAACAGGTCGACAAACTGCGCCAGGGCATGACCCGCGAGCAGGTCGAGTTCGTGCTGGGCTCCGCCATGCTGCGCGATGGCTTTGACCCGAACACCTGGTATTACCTCTATGAATTCCAGCCGGGGCGCGGCGAGAAAGAGCGCAAGGAGCTCACCCTGACCTTTGCCAACGACAGATTGGCCACGGTCACCGGCGACTTCCCGCTGCCAGCGGCCTTCCATACCCCGCTCTGATCCCATCCACAAAACCGGCCTCGCGCCGGTTTTGTTTTAACGCCGCCAGCACGGACGACCCGCTGGCAGACGGCAGCCCCTCAGCGGATGCCGGCGTCAATTTCATCACACAGGGAGAGCAGCATGAGCCGGATCCTGATCGCCGGGGCCAGCGGCCTCATCGGCCGCGAGCTGGTGCGGCAACTACCCGCGGAGCACCAACTGACCCTGCTCTGCCGTAGGCCCGGGCAGCCGCAACCCGCCCGCCACTGGCTGCCGGTCAATTTCGATATGCTGGCCGAGGTGAATCTGCCCGAGCCGGTGGATCTCGCCTTCTGCTGCCTTGGCACCACCCGCAAGGAGGCCGGCTCGGCCGAGGCCTTTCGCCGGGTCGATCTCGACTATGTGCTGGCCTTTGCCGAACTGGCCCGCCGCCACAGCTGCCAGCGACTGGTGGTGGTCTCGAGCCTGGGGGCCAACCCGCACTCCCCTGCCCTTTATCCGCGCACCAAGGGGGAGATGGAGCAGGCCCTACTGGCCCAGTCCTGGCCACGACTCGCCATCGTGCGCCCCGCCATGTTGCTGGGAGATCGCCAGCCACCGCGCCGCTCGGAGCAGTTTTTCCAGGCCGTCTACCCCTTGTTGAAGCCGCTCCTGGTCGGCAGGTTGCGCCGCTGGCGCGCCATCGAGGCCGGCCAGGTGGCCCGCGCCATGATCGCCCTCTCCCGCCAGCCCGCCGGCTGCGAAGTGGTCGAGAACGAGCGGCTGCTCCAGCTGTAGTGAAACACCTCAACTTGGCCGGTGGATGACGGGATCAAAAAAGGCGCCAAGGCGCCTTTTTTATATGAGGTGTCGTGCCAGTGCTGGCACCTTTTATACGAAGTATCATGCCTGCCAATGCAGGCATTTAGTCAGACTGTTTGCGATTGGCATTGGGACGACCCCCCGTGACCACATCGGCACGCCCCTCTTCCTTGGCCTTTTCCGCGCGCTTCTTGCGCATCTCCTTGGGATCGGCGATGAGCGGACGGTAGATCTCGATGCGATCGCCATCTTGCAGCAGCTCGGAACCCTTGACCGGTCGGCTGTAGATGCCGAACTTGTTGACCGCCAGATCGATCTCGGGGTGTTTTTGCACTATGCCGGATTGCTCGAGGGCGGCCAGCACCGAGGTCTGTGCAGGCACCCGCAGCCGCAGCACCGTCTGCCGTTCGGGCAGGGCGTAGACCACTTCGATATTGAGTTGATCAGGCACCGTACACCACCTTGGCGCGGTTGGAGAAGGCGAGCACCATGGAGCTCACCAGATCGCGGAAGATCTGGCCGAAGGCCAGCTCGATGAGTTTGGAGGTGAACTCGAAGTCGAGATCAAACTCCACCTTGCAGGCATCCACGTCCAGCGGCGTGAAGGTCCACCAGCCCGCCAGCTTGCTGAAGGGCCCCTCCACCAGCTCCATCTTGATCTGCCGGTTGGTATCGAGCAGATTGCGGGTGGTAAAGGTCTTGGCAATCCCGGCCTTGGCCACATCGACCGAGGCCGTCATATAGTCATCGCCGGTTTCGTGGACACGGCTGCCGACACAACCGGGCAGGAACTCCGGATAAGCGTGAACATCATTGACCAGCCTGAACATCTGTTCGGCGCTGAACATCACCAGGGCACTGCGAGTAATACGGGGCATGGCTTTTCCTCATCCAATCGCCGCGATTTTATCATCATGTTTCATCTTGTGGAGGTAAAACCTCGGTCAAACTGCTCATAAAGCCATCAGTTGACCCGCTGCGCGTTTTACAGCCGCCCTTGCCCACGTATAATGCCCTCCTCCCAGTCATTGCCGGAAATCGCCCGTCATGAGCAAAAAAAACAGTAAAAACAAAGCCGGGTCCAACACCATTGCACTCAACAGAAGCGCGCGCCACGAATACTTCATCGAAGAGAAGATCGAGGCGGGTCTGTCCCTGCAAGGGTGGGAAGTCAAATCTCTGCGGGCGGGCAAGGCCAACATCAGCGAAGCCTATGTCATCTTCCGCGATGGTGAGGCCTACCTGTTCGGCTCCAGCTTCCTGCCACTGCAAGCGGCCTCCAGCCATGTGGTGTGCGACCCGACCCGGACCCGCAAACTGCTGCTGAGCCGTCGTGAACTCGACAAGCTCGAGAGCCTGATTGCCCGTCAGGGCTACACCGTCGTTCCCCTCGCCCTCTACTGGAAACAGTGCTGGGTCAAGGTCGAGATCGGCCTGGTGAAGGGCAAGAAAGAGCACGACAAGCGCGAAGACACCAAGGCCCGCGAATGGGATCGGGAAAAAGCGCGCATCATGAAGAACAAGCACCGCGGTTAATCCGCTTGATGCTGCAAGGTCCGGGCTCCTGCCCGGACTTTTTCTTTTCCGGCCCGCCGCTTACCCGCCCCCGCCAGGCGAGCGCACAATAAATCGGCAAATGAAGCGGCTCCCTGCGGGAATGACCATCAACGCCTTGCCATGACAGGATTTTTGCGTACAATCGCTCTTAACAACTTGGGGCTGATTCTGGATTCGACAAGATTCACGAAACCCAAGGTGCATGCCGAGGTGCGGTAGGCCTCGTTAATAAACCGCAAAAAAATAGTCGCAAACGACGAAAACTACGCACTCGCAGCTTAATAACCTGCGCTGAGCCCTTCTACCCTAGCTTGCCTGTGTCCTAGGGAATCGGAAGGTCATCCTTCACAGGATCGTGTGGAAGTCCTGCTCGGGGCGGAAGCATTAAAACCAATCGAGCTAGTCAATTCGTGGCGTGTCTCTCCGCAGCGGGTTGGCGAATGTAAAGAGTGACTAAGCATGTAGTGCCAAGGATGTAGTAATTTTGGACGGGGGTTCAAATCCCCCCAGCTCCACCAAACGTTTGGAAAGGGCCACCTCGCAAGAGGTGGCCCTTTTTATTTAGGCTTTCTTTGCAGTGGGTCATTCAGCAAGCCTCACGGCTCAAAGAGTATCTGCACAATAGGGGGAAGCGAGATCTTTTGAGTCTTGGATCAACCTAATCAAGCGGATTTTGTGAGATTATTCAGCACAATACTGTTTCTGGATTTATCCATCATCCATGACCGACGCAATTCCCAGCTATGAACACATGATGCCTGCCGTGCTTTTTTCATTGAAAGACGGCAACAGCTATACGCTTCGACAAGTGTATGAAGCTGTATGTGCTCATTATGCTTTTACTCCTGAACAACTGGCTCACACCCTGCCTAGCGGGCGGCAAACCACGGTTCGCTCCCGGGTCGGCTGGGCCAAGACCTATCTGGTCAAGGCAGGGCTCATTGAGCAACCCAAGCGGGGCATCTGCCTTATTACCGAACGGGGTAAAGCAGCACTGGCGTCGGGCCAGACCATCGACAACCACTATCTGGCCCAATTCGGCGAGTTTGTTACCTTTACCCTGGCCTCAGGTGAAAGCACCGGCAGCCTGCCGCAGGCGGTTGCCAATGCTGCAGACCCACAAAGAACAGAGCTGACCAACACCCCGCAAGAACAGATTGAGCTGGCACTCGCCGCCATCAATAAGTCCCTTGCCGATGACCTGCTGGCCGAGATCCTTGGCCTTTCGCCTCGCTTCTTTGAACAACTGGTGGTCGATCTGATGGTGGCGATGGGCTATGGCGGCAGCCAGCAGGATGCCGCCCGCACCACTCGCTACAGCAGTGATGGCGGCATCGACGGCATCATCAAGGAAGACCGGCTGGGGCTCGACTCCATCTACCTGCAGGCCAAGCGCTACACCGACAAAACCGTTGGGCGCCCCGAGATCCAGTCTTTCGCTGGCGCCCTGGATCTGCACAAAGCCCGCAAAGGGGTCTTTATTACCACCTCCAGCTTTAGCCGTGAGGCGCAGGAGTATGTCGGGCTAATTGAGAAACGTATCGTGCTGATCGACGGCGTACATCTGGCTGCTCTGATGATCGAATCCGGCGTCGGCGTCACTATTCGCCAGACCCTCACCATCAAGACCCTGGATTCGGATTACTTTCTGGAAGATTGAACATGGACAAGAGCAATTTCGAGTTTCTCAAAGGCACCAACGACTTCCTCTATGCCATCGCCTGTGCCGCCGAGAACAACTATCCGGATGATCCCAATACCACCCTGGTGAAGATGCGGATCTTCGGTGAGGCGACCGCCAAGCATCTTGGCAAATTGTTAGGTCTACCCGCGACAGAGAGCCAACTCGACCTGCTAAGAGAGCTCGGCAAGATCAGCTTTGTCGATGACGGCATCATGGGGGTATTTCATACCCTGCGTCGAACCGGCAACAAAGCGGTCCATGACTATCACAACGACCTTGATGATGCCGCCATGTCCTTGCGACTCGGTTTCCGCTTGGGGGTCTGGTACTACCGCCTGATCAGCAAACAGTATGATTTTGCAGCTCCCATTTTTGTGCTGCCACAAGGAGAGCGCCACTACTATCACCAGGAGGTGATGACGCTGAAGCAGGAGCTGGAACAGCGCAGCCTAGCCCAGCAACAGACAGCAGCCGAGATCGCCGCCCAACAACAACAGCTGATAGCGCTCAATGGCTATATCGCCATCCTCGAAGGCAAGCAACAAGAGACCGAGGCGCAAACGGCAGCGCGTATCGCTGCTCTGGAGGCCCAACTGGCAGCCAGAGAGGCCGAGTTGGCGAAACTGAGCGTTGCCGAACGCACAGTCTACCGCAAGCAGGTCATGGAATTTGCAACCACGCGCTCGCTCGATCTGAGCGAGAGCGAGAGTCGCTATCTTATCGATGCCCAGTTGCGCAAAGCAGGCTGGGAGGCCGATACCAAACAGCTCAAATTTGCCAATGGCACCCGCCCGCACGCTGGCCGCAATATGGCAATTGCCGAGTGGCCTACGGCTGAAGATGAAACGGGTAAGCGTGGTTTTGCCGACTACGTGTTGTTCGCAGGGCTTGTTCCTGTCGGCATCATTGAAGCCAAGAAGGGCAACATCGATGTGGCAGGCAAGCTTACGGAGGCTTACCGCTACAGCAAATATTTCGATATGGCTCACCTCAAGGAGGAGCTCTATGCATCAGCCACCGACGCGCAGGCCCATGATCAGGTCACAGAGATGCATGCCAGCTACCTGCGCCAGTGGCATGAGCCCGGCAGCCAGGTAAGCTACAAAGTGCCATTCTGCTTCTCCGCCAATGGTCGCGAATATCGCGCCGCCATGAAGAGCAAGAGCGGCATCTGGTATCGGGATGTGCGTCATCCGGGCAATATGCCCAGAGCCCTGCCCGAGTGGCATCGCCCCGAAGAGCTGCTGGCCATGCTGGCGCGAGATCCCCGGCGCAACAACCTCTGGTTTGCCAGCCACAGCGATATGAGCGAACTGGGGTTGCGCTACTACCAGGAGGAGGCGGTACAAGCCGTTGAGCAGGCCATCATCGCCGGTCAGCAAGATATCCTGCTGGCGATGGCAACCGGTACGGGCAAAACCCGGACCGCCATTGCCCTGATGTTCCGCCTGCTCCAGTCACAACGCTTCAACCGCATCCTGTTTCTGGTCGACAGAACCTCCCTCGGCAAACAGGCATTGGGCGCCTTTGAAGATACCCAGATAAGCGGCGATACCTTCAACGCCATCTTCAATATCCAGGGGCTGACGGACCGTTTTCCGGAAGACAGCACCAAGATCCATGTCGCCACCGTTCAATCACTGGTCAAGCGCACCCTGCAGAGCGATGAGGTGATGCCGGTCGGCCGCTACGACTGCATCATCATTGACGAAGCACACCGGGGTTACATTCTCGACAAGGAGCAGACCGAGGGCGAAATGGCCTTTCGCAACCAGCTCGACTACATCTCGGCCTACCGTCGCATCATCGACCATTTCGATGCGGTCAAGGTGGCGCTCACCGCCACTCCGGCGTTGCACACCATCGATATTTTCGGCGGGCCATCGCGCCAGCCGGTCTATCGCTACAGCTATCGCAAAGCGGTACTCGACGGCTATCTGGTAGATCAGGAGCCGCCCATCCGCATCATCACCCGCCGCAGCCAGGAGGGGGTCTACTTCGCCAAAGGGAGTCAGGTACACCGTCTGAGCAATCAGGGTGAGCTGATTGACGATACCCTCGAAGATGATCAGAACTTCGAGGTGGCCAATTTCAACCGCGAGCTGATCGCCTCCAACTTCAACCGGGTCGTCTGCGAGGAGCTGGTCAATCACCTCGACCCCACCGGCAATCAGAAGACCCTGATCTTCTGCGTCAACAACAACCATGCCGACAACGTGGTCGACGAGCTGCGCACCGCCTTCAAAGCAAAATTTCCGGCGCTGGAACATGACGCCATCATCAAGATCACCGGCGATGCCGACAAGGACGCCAACAAGGTGCAATCGATGATCACCCGCTTCAACAAGGAGCGGCTGCCCAACATAGTGGTCACCGTCGACCTGCTCACCACAGGTATCGACATCCCCAGCATCTGCAATCTGGTCTTTATGCGCAAAGTGCGCAGCCGCATCCTCTATGAGCAGATGAAGGGGCGCGCGACCCGTCTCTGCCCCCAGGTGGGCAAGAGTGCGTTTCGCATCTTCGATGCCGTCGATCTCTACGCCACCCTGGAGCAGGTCGATACCATGCGCCCGGTGGTGGTGCGCCCTGATGTCCCCTTGCAGACTCTGGTCAACGAGATCACCGACTCGGAAACTTATCAGGTGAAAGAGGCCGATGGCCGCAGCTTTGCCGAGCACAGCCACGAGCAGTTGGTGGCCAAGCTGCAGCGCATCAGCAACCAGGCCAGCTACAACCGCGATCGCTCAAAAGAGGTGGCTGAACAGCTGGCACGCCTCGATGAACTCTGCCGCGAGTCGGCTGGCTGTGATTTCAACCAGCTGGGCCGAACCTTGCGCAGCAATGGCCCGCGCTGGTCTGCCGAGGTGTTCAACCAGTTGCCGACCCTGATCCCCCGCCTCGAGCACCTCAAACGCACCATCAACGAGCTGCGGGATCTACCCATCTTCAGCGATATCGACGATGAAGTGATTGAAGTGAGCCGTGCCTATGGCGATCACGACAGTGCAGAGGATTTCCTCGATGCCTTCGACCAGCTGGTCAGCCGCTCCCAAAACGAGCAGGCCGCCATCGACGCCATCATCAACCGCCCGCGCGATCTCACCCGCAGCGCGCTGCTGCAACTGCAGGAGTGGTTCGATAAAGAGAACTACAACGATTCAACCCTGCGCGCCGCGTGGAAGGCCGCCAAGAATCAGGATATCGCCGCCCGCCTGGTCGGCCATATTCGCCGCGCCGCCATCGGCGACCCCCTGCAGCCGTTCGAGGATCGGGTAGACAAGGCGCTGGCCCGCATCAAGGGTCAACACGACTGGCACAGCGAGCAGCTTATCTGGCTCGAACGGCTGGCCGACTCCATCAAGGAGAAGGTGGTGCTCGATGATGACACCTTCAAGGTAGGCAACTACCGCCGCCGGGGCGGCAAACCCAAGCTGATGCAGCTCTTTGATGACAAGCTCGATGAGCTGCTTGCCGAGTTCAGCCAACTGATCTGGGATAAACCCGCCTGAAACGGGTACAATCCTGCCCACTTTGGTGGTGCCTGACAGAGGCGCCCACTCACTCTTTACAAGGCGGCCTGCGGGCCGCCTGCTCAACGAGAAATACCGATGAACAACACCGATCTGGTCGCCAAGCTCTGGAAGCTGTGCGACAACCTGCGCGACGGCGGCGTCTCCTACCAGAACTATGTCAATGAACTAGCCTCCCTGCTGTTTCTCAAGATGTGCGAAGAGACCGGACAAGAGGCAGATCTGCTGCCGGAGGGGTATCGCTGGCGCGATCTCAAGAGCAAGCTGGGGCAGGAGCAGCACCGCTTCTACCGCAACATGCTGGTTCAGCTCGGGGTTGACGATCACGCCATCGTTCGCGCCATCTTCCAGAACGTCAACACCACCATCACCCAGCCCGCCCAGCTTAGCGAGCTGGTCAGCAACATGGACAAGCTCGAGTGGTTCGACGGGGAAAAGGGCAAGAGCCGCGACGACTTCGGCGACATGTATGAAGGGCTGCTGCAGAAAAACGCCAACGAGACCAAGTCCGGCGCCGGTCAATACTTCACCCCGCGCCCGCTGATCAACGCCATCGTACAGGTGATGCAGCCCGCGCCCCGCGAGGTGATCCAGGATCCCGCCGCCGGCACGGCTGGCTTTCTGATCGAAGCCGACCGCTATATCAAGGCCCACAGCCGGGATCTCGATGATCTCGACGAGGCGGATCAAGTCTTCCAGATGAAAAAGGCCTTCGTTGGCCTCGAGCTGGTGCCGGAGACCCGCCGTCTGGCTCTGATGAACTGTCTGCTGCACGATATCGAAGGGGATGACCAGCACGGCGCCATTCGCCTTGGCAACACCCTTGGCAAGGATGGCGAAACCCTGCCCAAGGCTCACCTTGTCCTCTCCAACCCGCCCTTTGGCAGCGCTGCGGGCACCAATATCACCCGCACCTTTGTCCACCCCACCAGCAACAAGCAGTTCTGCTTTATTCAGCATATCTACGATGCCCTCGAACCCGGTGGCCGTGCCGCCGTGGTGATCCCCGACAACGTCCTGTTTGAAGGGGGCAAGGGCACCGAGATCCGCCGCGACCTGATGGACAAATGCAACCTGCACACCATCCTGCGTCTGCCCACCGGCATCTTCTATGCCCAGGGCGTTAAAACTAACGTCCTCTTCTTCCAGAAGGGCACCCCGGACAATCCGGCCCAAGACAAAAACTGCACCCAGGCAGTCTGGGTCTACGATATGCGCGCCAATATGCAGACCTTTGGCAAACGCACCCCGCTGACCCAGGCGCACTTTGCCCCCTTTATCGCCGCCTATGGCCGTGACAAGAACGGTCAGTCACCGCGCGTGGAGGGGGTCTGGCAGCAATTGGGCGAATTGCCGCAGGAGGCTATGCAGGCGCAGAGCCTCGAAACAGCCCGCTGGCGCAGCTTTAGCCGTGAGTGGATCCGCGATAACAAGGGGGATTCGCTGGATATCAGTTGGCTTAAGGATCAAAACAGCGTCGATGCGGCCGACTTGCCGGAGCCACTGGCGCTGGCCAACGAGGCCAAGGATGAGCTGGAAGCGGCGCTGGCCGAATTGCAGGATCTGGTTAAGGCACTGGAGGGGATGGCGTGATGCAGGCATACATTCCCTCAACTTGGGCAATGAGTAATATCGGCGCTATCTCAGATGTTGTTGCTGGCGGTACCCCAAAAGCTGATGATAAAAGTAATTTTTCTGCACCCGGGACCGGGTTTGCTTGGCTTACGCCTGCAGATTTAAGCGGATACATGGAAAAATATATTAGCCATGGTAGTCGAGATCTGAGCGAAAAAGGACTGGCGACGAGTTCAGCTAAATTAATGCCTGCAGGGGCATTACTTTTTAGTAGCAGGGCACCTATTGGCTATGTTGCTATTGCTGCAAATAAGATATCGACAAATCAAGGCTTTAAGAATTTTGTTTTTTCAAATGAGATAGCATCCACTTATGCATATTATTTTTTAAAAAGCATCAGAGGGTTAGCCGAAAGTCTTGGTACAGGGACGACGTTCAAAGAGATCTCGGGAGCAACAGCTAAAACATTACCATTTGTTATCCCTCCGTTTGCAGAGCAAAAAGAGATCAGCGACCGGCTTGATAAATTGCTGGCTCAGGTGGAGGCCACCCAAGCCCGTCTGGCCCGTATCCCAGAAATTATCAAGCGTTTTCGCCAATCCGTACTTTCCGCTGCGGTGAGTGGGAAATTGACGGAAGAGTGGCGTAGTAAAAACACGGTTAACCAACCAAGGAAGGAAAAATTAGCAAGTGTCGTTAGCTTTTTAGACCAGGGCTGGAGCCCCAAATGTATTAATGAGCCTGTTCAAAATAATCAATGGGGTGTTATCAAAACATCTGCTGTCCAACCAGGTTTTTTTCTAAAGGAAGAAAATAAAACTTTACCTGAAGAGTTAAAGCCGAGAACAGCGCTAACCTTATTAAAGGACGATATCCTTATCACACGAGCAGGCCCTAGAAGTCGATGTGGCATTACTTGCATTGTCGATGACGATTACCCCAACCTTATGATCTGCGATAAGGTTTATAGAATCAGAACCAACGTGAAGCACCTTTTGCCACAGTACCTAAACTGGTGCCTCAACTCACCTACATATTTATCTTATATAGAAGAGTTGAAAACTGGCATATCTGAAAGTGGCATGAACATGACCCAAAGTAAATTGAATGGGCTGGTTATAAATTTACCACAGGTAGAAGAACAAACCGAAATTGTCCGTCGAGTAGAACAACTGTTTGCCTATGCCGATAGTATCGAGCTACAGGCCAAGGCCGCCAAGGAGCGGGTCGATAACCTGACCCAGGCCATTCTGGCCAAGGCGTTTCGCGGCGAGCTGACCGCCGACTGGCGTGCCGCCAATCCGGACCTGATCAGTGGCGACAATAGCGCCGCCGCCCTGCTGGCTCGCATTCAAGCCGAGCGAGCCACCGCCAAGCCGCGTAAACGGGCATCCAAACCGGCTATCAGCCCCACATCATCAGGAGTCACCCAATGACCCCAGTTCGCTCTTATAAGAATCGTTCCCGCCGCCTGCGCAAAAAACTCCATGTCGGCGAGTTTCAGGAATTCGGTTTTCAACTCATGTTTAGCCTGAAGCCTCAGCTGGTGAGTTTTGAAGAGGCGCTCGATCGCTGGCTTGAGTTTATCGACTCGCAAGGTTGGGGCTTCGGTGGCGGTGGCGCTCTCTCGGGGCACGAGATTAGTGGCTACCTCTGCCAGCTTGCCGGGGGCACGCTCACCGAATCGGATAGGGAGCAGACCGCCCAGTGGTTGGCCAGCCAGCCCTGGGTTGCCACCCACCAGGTCGAGTCGCTGAGCGATGCCTGGTACGGCCCCTGGCCAGAGTGATCGAGCTGCCGGTTGAGTCTGCCTCCAGGCTCAACCTTTCCCTCATCCTGCGGATTTGATTAGCTTCGCCTGACGCCGCTCTTTTCAAGATCCATCACGACCTAAAGGGGATAAGTGGCCATGAAATGGATAGTCCTTGCGGGGTTGCTTGGCGCAGCACCGGCTTATAGCAGCGAACAGCTATACAAGGCGTTGTGGCTTGATAGCAAGGGCAAGCATGAGGTCACGCTGTCGGTCGATGAGATCCCGGCTACGGAGAAAGACAGTCGATCTCTGGCTATTACCGGATTGGGCACCCTGAACGGTGAGCAGGAGTGGGTCTTGTATGACAGCGTCACCAACTGCAACCTCGATATGTTCATCAATATCAACCCCACCGGATTTGAGGTCGTCGAGCTCACCGGCAAGGGGGATTATTATCTGCTGCTCTCATATTCAATGACCTGTCGCGGCGGGCTCGATCCCGGTGATGTGAAATATTTTGCTTACCGAGATGGCAAAAAGTTTGCCCTGCGTGGTGTTGAACATTTTGTCGCGGATGGCAAGCCCCTGTACCCAGAGGAAAAGCCTGTACCTGTTGCAGGAACAAATCTTAAAAAGCACCCAGAACTTTACCGTTACATGATGAAGAAATGGCCTGAGCTTTCCACCGTTGTGATCCAGTGACAGGCGCGATTTCCCAACCATCAGCTTGAACAGAAAAAGGGCCACTTCCCAAGAGGTGGCCCGTTCTATTTGCCAGCCCTTATCTACAAAACCGGCGCCCTCTCCCCCGCCTGCTGGCAGGCCCAGTCGATGAAGGCTTGTGCCTTGGGGTTCTGGCAATTGGGCAGGGTGGCGATGTAGTAGCGCTGGGCGCAGCGCACCGCCATGTCCGGGAAGGGGGCCACCAGCTCGTTCTGTGCCAGCCGCTTGCTCACCAGGTTCTGCCGTCCCATGGCGATCCCGGCGTGGTTCATGGCGGCGATGATGGCGAGATCGGAGCGATCAAACCCCATGCTGGCCCTGCATGCCGAAAGCGACACGCCGGACTGCTCGGCCCAGCTGGACCACTCGTCGCCGTCAGAGTCATGGCCCCAGGCTTGCCGATCGTGCAGCAGACGGCAGTGCGCCAGGTTGGCCGGGTTGCCGAGCAGGCCGTACTGTTCGGCATACTCCGGGCTGCACACCGGCACCATGTACTCGTCCATCAGCGGATGAATGGCGAGCCGCGCAGGCGTCTTGTCGTCGAAATAGAGGGTGAGATCGATGCCGTAACCATGCAGGTTGATGTTCTCGTTGCCGGTCATGATGTTGAGCTCGATCTGGGGATGCAGGCGGGAGAAATCCGCCAGTCGCGGCACCAGCCAGCACTGGGCGATGGAGGGACGCAAGTAGACGGTCAGGGTGCCCGACAGCTCCTGATGGCGGATCTCCAGGATCTCCTGGTTGATGAACTCCAGCGATGACTTGAGCGCCCAGAACACCCGCTGCCCGTCTGCCGTCAGCGCCACCTTGCGGTGAAAGCGCTGGAACAGCTTGAAGCCGAGATCCTCCTCCAAGGCGCTTATCCGGTGGCTCACCGCGCTCGGGCTGAGCGCCAGCTCGTCGGCGGCCAGCGCAAAGGAGCCGTGTCTGGCTGCCGCCTCGAAGGTGTGCAGTCTGGCCAGCTGATAGCCGTTGAGCAGCTTGTTTCCCGCAACACTGCTTCTCGCCACATAGTTCTCTTCGCCGTACATATGCCCCCCTTGCGAAACCGGCACCGATGATACCGAAAAAGTGGCCCGCTGCATCAGCTCACACCACGCAAAACCACCTTCACACCATAAATGTGATGAATGTGGCACCTTTGCATCAACCCAGCTCAACCAAGCTGCCGATTTCATCATTTGTCAGGGAACCTGCATTTTCATTCAATAGCGCCAACATCATTCCCATGACAGAGGCACGCCATGAATTCAGAAATGTGGATCGTCGGAACCTTGCTGACCAGCATACTGCTGATCGTCGTCACCATAGTGAAGGGCAAGGTCCACCCCTTCCTCGCCCTGCTGCTGGCGAGCTTCTATGTGGGCGCCCTGATGGGGATGAACCCGCTCAGGATGGTCAACGCCATGGAGGAAGGCATAGGCGGCACCCTGGGCTTTCTGGCCGCCGTCATCGGCCTTGGCACCATACTCGGCAAGATGATGGAGGTGTCGGGCGCCGCCGAGCGCATCGGCCTCGCCCTGCAGCAGTGCCGCTGGCTGTCGCCCCAGGTGACCATGGTGCTGGTCGGGCTGGTATGCGGTATCACCCTGTTTGTGGAGGTGGGTGTGGTGCTGCTCATTCCGCTGGCCTTCTCCATCGCCCGCAAGACCAACACCTCGCTGCTGACCCTGGCCATTCCGCTCTGTACCGCCCTGATGGCCGTGCACTGCATAGTGCCACCCCACCCCGCCGCCCTCTATGTCACCAATCAGCTGGGTGCCGATGTGGGATCCGTCATCGTCTATGGCCTCGCGGTCGGGTTGTTTGCCTCGCTGGTAGGCGGCCCGCTGTTTCTGAAGCTGCTGGGCAAGCGGGTACCGTTCAAGGAGGTGCCTGCCGCCTTTGCCGACATCCAGGCCCGCAACGAGGACGAGCTGCCGACCTTGGGCGCCTCTCTCTTCACCGTGCTGCTGCCTATCCTGTTGATGCTGGTCAAGACGGTAGCTGAGCTCAACATGGATCACGCCAGCCACCTCTATACCCTGCTGGAGTTTATCGGCAACCCCATCACCACCATGTTCATCGCCGCCTTCACCGCCTACTACGTGCTGGGGATCCGCCGGCGCATGCAGATGGAAGGGCTGCTGGACCAGACCGAGCAGTGTTTCTCCTCCATTGCCAACATACTGCTGATCATCGGTGCCGGCGGCGCCTTCAACGGGGTACTCAAGGCCAGTGGCCTTGGGGACGGCCTGGCCACCATTCTCTCCCAGCTCGACATGCATCCCATCCTGCTGGCCTGGCTGGTGGCCATCGTGCTGCACGCCGCCGTGGGCTCCGCCACCGTCGCCATGATGGGGGCTACCGCCATCGTCTCCCCCATCATGGTGCACTACCCGAACATCAGCCCGGAGATCATGACGCTCGCCATCGGCTCCGGTGCCATTGGCTGCACCATGGTGACCGACTCCCTGTTCTGGCTGGTCAAGCAGTATTGCGGCGCCACCCTGAACGAAACGCTCAAGTACTACACTACCGCCACCTTTGTCGCCTCCCTGATGGCGCTGGCCGGCACTTTCCTGCTCTCCTGTATCGTGTAACGAGGCCGAGAACACCATGAAAAACATCGATGTATCACAACTCACCCAGCAGTTTCCGCTGCTGCAATCCCTGATCGCGCTGGAACCGGTCAGCTGGTTCAACCCCAAGGCCACCACCCTGGTGGAAGGTCTTCCCTATGTGGGGCTCGATGGCAGCGATGTGGCGGATGCCTCCGCCCGCCTGGCCCGCTTCGCCCCCTACCTGTGTGAAGCCTTCCCCGAGACCCGCGCCAGCAAGGGCATTCTCGAGTCCGAGATCGCCGCTATCCCGGCCATGCAGCACACGTTGAATGCCCGTTACGGGGTCGAAGTGAGCGGCCGGTTGCTGCTCAAAAAAGACAGCCATCTGCCCATCTCGGGTTCCATCAAGGCGCGCGGCGGCATCTACGAGGTGCTGGCCCATGCCGAGCAGCTGGCCATCAAGGCTGGCCTGCTCTGCGAAGAGGACGACTATCGCAAGCTGTTCACAGACGAGTTCCGCCACTTCTTCAGCCAGTACAGCATCGCGGTGGGCTCCACCGGCAACCTCGGCATGTCCATCGGCATCATGAGCGCCCGCCTCGGCTTTCGCGTCACCGTCCATATGTCAGCCGATGCGCGGGAGTGGAAGAAGCGCAAGTTGCGCGAACATGGCGCCATCGTGGTGGAATACGCCGAGGATTACGGGGTGGCCGTGGAGCAGGGGCGCAAGGAGGCCGAACGCGACCCCAACTGTTTCTTCATCGATGACGAGAACTCCCGCACCCTGTTCCTCGGCTACGCAGTGGCCGGTGAGCGGGTGAAAACGCAGTTTGATGACATGGGGATTGTGGTGGACGCCGACCATCCGCTGTTTGTCTACCTGCCTTGCGGCGTCGGCGGCGGCCCCGGCGGAGTGGCCTTTGGCCTCAAGCTCGCCTTCGGTGACAATGTTCACTGCCTGTTCGCCGAGCCGACCCACTCCCCCTGCATGCTGCTCGGGGTGCACACCGGCTTGCACGATGCCATTGCGGTGCAAGACCTTGGCATCGACAACCTCACTGCGGCCGACGGTCTCGCGGTGGGGCGCGCTTCCGGCTTTGTCGGCCGCGCCATGGAGCGGTTGCTGGCAGGTTTCTACACCCTGAGCGATCAGGAGATGTATGACCTGCTCGGACTCTTGGCCCGCGCTGAGCAGATAAAGCTGGAACCTTCTGCGCTGGCCGGCATGGCAGGTCCGTGGCGCGTGGCGGCCAACCTTGAATGGCAGGCTGTCCAGGGGCTGGATGCAGCCAGAATGGTCCGGGCCACCCACCTGGTGTGGGCCACCGGCGGCGGCATGGTGCCCGCCGAGGAGATGGAAAAGTACCTGGCCAGCGCCCGCCTCTGATCTTTTTTCCAGCCATAAATCCCGCCAGACTGGCGGGTTTTTCTCGTGTGGGATCAGCAAGATGGCGCCGCTGTTCGCCCCCTTGCAAGCCAGACGGCCAGACAGCTGGACACCCTGAATTGCCGACAATCCCCCCAAGCTGGTTATTTTGTGATACGATAGTGACCGTTTTTTGACATCTGCACCCACGTTGGCGCCCTGATCCGGCGAGATCGCGACCCAATCCGTCGATCACAACCATGTCGGGCATGCAGAAAAACCGTGGCCTGATGGCCCCGTCCGGCACAAAGCCTGGCGGCGGTCAGCAAGACACACGAGATAAGGAGATCGGGCAATGAAACAATATCAAAGCTGGCTGGGACAATATCTGATGAGTCGCCGCGATGGGGATCACGCCATGGCATCCGAACTCGCCAGCTCCATCTGCGAGTTCTGGCAGACCCAGGGGGATGAGGCCGAGCAGGACAAATGGCAGCAGATCTACCAGCACCATCTGGAACGAACCACCTAATCATCCGAATCCTTGCCTTGCAGTCCCAAACTGCAAGGCTCTCTTTTATCCAGCCCCTTCTTCCCCTCACCTCCTTTGTGCTCTCACCATGACAGCGCAGATCTGCCTGCTTCATATCGTTGCCCGCATCGATTCAACAGGTTACCGGGCAGGGCCGCCTGCCATGTGCAATTTGGCGTCACATCGGCCCGTTCGCGCCTTGCCCCTGCCCCTGCCCTTTGTTAGAGTCGCGCGCCGCGCGGCCACCGCGCCCATAACGACAACGCGCGCCCAGAGCGCCAGCAACGAGCGAGAACAATCCATGCGTGAGCGCATCAGACAAGAGTGGTTTGGCAACGTCAGGGGGGATCTGCTGTCGGGCACGGTCGTGGCCCTGGCCCTGATCCCGGAGGCCATCGCCTTCTCCATCATCGCCGGCGTTGATCCCAAGGTGGGGCTCTACGCCTCCTTCTGCATCGCCGTCATCATCGCCTTCACCGGCGGCCGCCCGGCCATGATCTCCGCCGCCACCGGCGCCATGGCCCTGCTGATGGTGACCCTGGTGCGCGAGCACGGCCTGCAATACCTGATGGCCGCCACCCTGCTCACCGGCCTGCTGCAGATCCTGGCCGGCTACCTGCGCCTCGGCGCTCTGATGCGCTTCGTCTCGCGCTCGGTGGTGACCGGCTTTGTCAACGCCCTGGCCATCCTCATCTTCATGGCCCAGTTGCCGGAGCTGACCAACGTCAGCTGGCAGGTCTACGCCATGACCGCAGCCGGGCTTGGCATCATCTACCTGTTCCCGCGCCTGCCGCGCATCGGCAGCCTGCTCCCCTCGCCGCTACTGTGCATCGTGCTCCTCACCGCGGTGAGCGTCGGCCTCGGCCTCGAGGTGCGCACGGTCGGCGACATGGGCGCCCTGCCGGACACCCTGCCGGTCTTCATGTGGCCCGAGGTGCCCCTCAATCTCGAGACCCTGGCCATCATCTTCCCCTACTCCGCCGCCCTGGCCGTGGTGGGACTGCTCGAATCCCTGATGACCGCCGCCATCGTTGACGAGATGACCGGCACCCGCAGCGATCGCCACCGCGAGTGCAAGGGCCAGGGGCTGGCCAACATCGCCGCCGGCCTGATGGGCGGCATGGCGGGCTGCGCCATGATCGGCCAGTCGGTCATCAACGTGAAATCCGGTGGCCGCGGCCGCCTCTCCACCCTGGTGGCGGGAGCCCTGCTCATCGTCATGGTGGTGTTCCTGGACGAGTGGATCCGCCAGATCCCCATGGCCGCCCTGGTGGCGGTGATGATCATGGTATCCATCGGCACCTTCTCCTGGGGCTCAGTGCTGCGCATGCACAAGACGCCGCTGGCCACCAACCTGGTGATGCTGAGCACTGTGGCCGTGGTGGTGGTGACCCATAACCTGGCCCTCGGGGTGCTGACCGGGGTGCTGCTGGCCTGCCTCTTCTTCGCCCACAAGGTGGCGCGTACCCTGCTGGTGCACAGCGACAGCGAGCGCCACGGCGCCACCCGCACCTACCGGGTGCACGGCCAGGTCTTCTTCGCCAGCACCGAGCAGTTCTGCGCCGGCTTTGACACCGGTGAATCCCTCGAGCGGGTGGTGATCGATTTAAGTGACGCCCACTTCTGGGATCTCAGCGCCGCCGAGGCTCTGACCACGGTGCGCCGCCGCTTCGAGGCCGCCGGCACCGAGGTGCAGCTGACTGGCGTGAGCGACGCCAGCGCCGCCCTGCTCGGCCGCTTCGCCCCGGCGAC
Organism: Aeromonas sp. CD; assembly: GCF_033349375.1. Taxonomy (NCBI): domain Bacteria; kingdom Pseudomonadati; phylum Pseudomonadota; class Gammaproteobacteria; order Aeromonadales; family Aeromonadaceae; genus Aeromonas; species Aeromonas sp. CD. The sequence goes on along the minus strand of NZ_CP137631.1, from coordinate 1,517,874 downwards.
CTGACCGAACGCCGCTTCTGGAACCAAACGCCCATAAAAAAGGCCAGCCTCCTGGGGCTGGCCTTTTGCATCTTCACAGACTTACATCTGGTCGATCATGTCCTGAGCGAACTGGGAGCAGGAGCGCAGGGTGGCACCTTCCATCAGACGCTCGAAGTCATAGGTGACGGTCTTGTTGCGGATCGCCGCTTCCATCCCCTTGATGATGAGGTCGGCCGCTTCGGTCCAGCCCATGTGGCGCAGCATCATCTCGGCGGAGAGGATGAGGGAGCCCGGGTTGACCTTGTCCTGACCAGCGTATTTCGGCGCGGTGCCGTGGGTTGCTTCGAACAGGGCCACGCCGTCGCCGATGTTGGCACCCGGCGCGATGCCGATGCCGCCCACCTGGGCCGCCAGCGCGTCGGAGATGTAGTCGCCGTTCAAGTTCATGCAGGCGATGACGTCATACTCGGCCGGGCGCAGCAGGATCTGTTGCAGGAAGGCGTCGGCGATGACGTCCTTGACCACGATGGTCTTGCCGGTTTTCGGGTTCTTGAAGGAGCACCAGGGGCCGCCGTCGATGAGCTGGGCATCGTACTCTTTCTGGGCCAGGGCGTAGCCCCAATCCTTGAAGGCACCTTCGGTGAACTTCATGATGTTGCCCTTGTGCACCAGGGTCACGGAGTCGCGATCGTTGTCGATGGCATACTCGATGGCGGCACGCACCAGACGCTCGGTACCGGCCTTGGACATGGGCTTGATGCCAATGCCGCAGGTCTCGGGGAAGCGAATTTTCTTCACGCCCATCTCGTTTTGCAGGAAGGCGATCACCTTCTTGGCTTCGTCGCTGTCGGCTTTCCACTCGATGCCGGCGTAGATGTCTTCGGCGTTCTCGCGGAAGATCACCATGTCGGTCAGATCAGGACGCTTGACCGGGCTCGGGGTACCCTCGTAATAACGGACCGGACGCAGGCAGATGTAGAGATCCAGCTCCTGGCGCAGGGCCACGTTGAGGGAGCGAATACCGCCGCCGACCGGGGTGGTCAGCGGGCCCTTGATGGCCACACAGTATTCACGGATGAAATCCAGGGTTTCGGCCGGCAGCCAGGCACCTTCGCCATAGACATGAGTCGACTTCTCGCCGGTGTAGATCTCCATCCAGGCGATCTTGCGCTCGCCTTTGTAGGCTTTCTCGACCGCGGCATTCACCACATTCAACATGGCCGGGGTCACGTCCACACCGATGCCATCCCCTTCGATAAACGGAATGATCGGATGGTTGGGAACCTGCAGCTTGCCGTTGGCATCGACTGTGATTTTCTGGCCCTGGGTCGGGATAACTACTTTGCTTTCCATCGGCATCTCCTAACTTCCGTTTGTTATCAATCTGTAAGTTGCGCGCGGCCATCTTAAGCCCATCCATTTGCAGAATCAAATGGCGAGCACGCATGTCAGACCATAGTCGCGCACTGGATCACAATGCGTCCCTTCTGCCTGCTCCGGATCCGAAGCAGCCCCGCCGGCGCCTGCCTCGGACAGGCTCCAGCAGCATCCCTGCTTATCCCGCCAGCCCCTCGGCCTGCCCCTGCGGCTGGCTGAGTGCCCGGTACTGGGAAGGGGTCAGCCCGGTCTTCTGCTTGAACACCCGGCAAAAATAGTTCACATCGCTGTAACCACAGCGGCTGGCCACCTCTTCGAGGCGAAAGCGGTATTTCTTGAGCATGAACTTGGCCCGATCGATGCGCACCCAGCTGATGTAATCGGCCAGGCGCATGTGCCCCTGCTCGCGAAACAGGTGCGACAGGTGGCTGGCCGAGACGTTGAAGCGATGGGCGATCGAATCCCGGCTGATGGGGCGGTGAAAGTTCTCCTGGATATAGATGCAGATCCCGTGAAACAGCTCGGCTCCCCGCGGCCGCTCGAAGGTGGACTCGGCCAGCAGCTGGCGCACGCTGGTGAGCAGCGCCTGCAGCAGGTGATTGTCGGTGGGGGAGCGAGCGGGATCCTCGGTCAGCACGTTGAGCGCCGCCAGTATGTGTTCGTTCACATGGCCGGCCCGGGCCATGATGCTGTGCTTTTGCACGTCAAAGAAATCAGGGTCTTCCCGCCGCTTGCTCACCAGACTGAAGCCGAGCTGGCGCTTGCCGAACAGCAGGCTCAGCACCGAGCAGTCGGTGGTCCAGAGCGGCTTGTTCCAGCCGTTGGGGGGGATGTAGAGCGCCTGCCCCGGGGCGATGCAGATCTCCTGGCAGCCCTGCTCCCTGTCCCAGATCTGGTTGCGATACTCGCCGCTGAACACCAGCTCGAGGCGGGGAAAGTTGACCTGATAGCTGAAACCGGGCGGCACCCCCTGATCCTGGGCAAACCAGATCTGGTCGAAGGGGGCCTGCTCGTGGAGGGCGCCATCGAGCAACTGGCTGAAGACAAGAGACATGCTGATCCTGATCAAGAGAGAGGCAAGCGGTTGCGGTGCCCGCGACCGCACATGTTATAGTCCGGTCCACGGCAGCAATGCCACCCTTTTCTGCACCCGATTTTCTGCACACCAAATGAGGCATCCCTTATGAGCAGTCGCGATCTGCCCTCTTTTTTGTCAATGCAAAATCCGATTCAAGGCTACGACTGGGGCAGCCATGACGCCCTCACCACCCTGTTCGGCATCCCCAATCCGGCGGGCAAGCCCCAGGCCGAGCTGTGGATGGGTGCCCACCCCAATGGCTGCTCCGAGGTAGTGCTGGCCGGGCAGGCGCAAAAGCTCTCGACCCTGATAGAGCGCGCCCCCGCCGCCGTCTTGGGCGAAGCCACCCAGGCCCGCTTCGGCAGCCTGCCGTTCCTGTTCAAGGTGCTGTGCGCCGAGAAGGCCCTCTCCATTCAGGTGCACCCGAGCAAGGCGCAGGCCGAAGCGGGCTTTGCCAAGGAAGAGGCCGCCGGCATCTCGCCCAAGGCCGCCAATCGCAACTACAAGGATCCCAACCACAAGCCCGAGCTGGTGTTTGCCCTCACCCCCTATCAGGCGATGAACGGCTTTCGCGCCATCCCGGCCATCCTGGCGCTGTTCGAGCGGGTCAAGCTGCCCGCCCTTGCCAAGCTGGTTGCCGCCCTCGCCGCCAGCCAGAATGAAGCGGGCCTGCAGCACTTCTTCCACCAGCTGCTGGTGCTGGAAGGGGCGCGCAAGGAGGAGGCGCTGGCTGGTCTGCTGGCCTTTGCCGCCGCCCATCAGGATGAAGAGACCTTCGCCCTCGTCACCAGCCTGGCCGCCCAGTACCCGGGGGATGTGGGGCTCTTCTCGCCGCTCTTGCTCAACGTGGTGACCCTGCAGCCCGGCCAGGCGATGTATCTGGACGCCTGCACCCCGCACGCCTATGTGCGCGGCACTGGCCTTGAGATCATGGCCAACTCCGACAACGTGCTGCGCGCCGGGCTCACCCCCAAGTACATAGACGTGGCAGAGCTGCTGGCCTGCACCCGCTGCTTGCCCAAGCCGGACGATCAGATCCTGCTGGCCCCCCGCTTGGAAGGGGCGGTGCAGCACTTCGAGGTGCCGGTACCGGACTTCACCTTCAGTGTCTACCCGGCGGGCGAGCACCAACTCACCACCGCCAGCGCCGAGATCCTGTTTGCCATCGACGAGGCCGTGATCCTCAAGCGCGGTGACGACACCCTGCGCCTCGAGAAGGGGCAGTCCGCCTTCGTCCCGGCCGCCACCGGCCGCTACCAGCTGCTGGCCGAGGGCCGGGTCGCCCGCGCCGGCAACCGCTGCTAAGCCGATTCAAATCGACCCATGACCGCAAGGGCCATCCAGGATGGCCCTTGTTTTTTGACGGCCTCAGCCACCGCGCTCTCTGCCGACAAATTTCTTGATGTGCGGCATAAATTCATCAGATCCTGCTGTCGTCCTCTGCCGGGTTGGCTATCATGCCCGTCTGGCTATCACTGCGCCTTGACCCTCGCCGGAGCCACCACAGTCACCCGGCCCCCGTTCAGGAAGAACATCATGAAAGGCTACTGCGGACTATCCGTTTTACTGCTGGCGCTGCTGGGCAGCCCGGTGCATGCCGCCTGTGACAAGGGGGTGGCGCTCAGGCTGGCCAAGGCGTTCTGGAACGAGCACAAGGATTTCTATTACGCCGACCCGGCGCCGCTCAAGGCGCTGCTCACCCCCGACTTCTTCGCCGTGCTGAGCAGCGAAGCCGCCTGCAACGCCGACGGCGAGGTGTGCGCCATCGATGCCGATCCCTGGATCAACGCCCAGGATGGCGAGGTGAGCGAACCCGTCAGCTTCACCCTGGCCAACCAGCAAGAGCAAGGGGTAACGGTCAGGATGCAGTATCTGTTCGCCCTCTCCGACACCCAGAAAGAGCCGCAGACGGTCAGCCTCCACTTTCAAAACAGCGGCGACAACCGCTGCTACCTGATGGATGACTTCATCCCGCCCGGCGACGGCTCGCTCAAGCAGCGCCTGCGCCAATGGCAGAGCCACAACGCCATCGAGCCGCAATAAAAAACCCCCGCCGTGCTGGCGGGGGTTTTGCATTCTGCCGGGCCACGCGCATCAGCGCCGGGCTGGCCACGGGGTCACTCCTCCACGGCCTCCGGCTGAGGCTCTTCAGCGCGGATCTGCTGCAGCTCTTCGACCCTGGCCTGCCATTTGTCGTGGGCCTGTTTGCGCTCCTGTTGCTTGAACTCTTCGCGCATGGTGTCGATCTCTTGGACCAGTTTTTCCATCGGGATGTCTCCTTACATCTGGGTGAACATGACAAGTAAAACGGGTTGACGGCACACTCCGCATCAAGGGCGTTGGCCTGTCGGTTCATCAGGTTTGACTTCCGGTTTGCCAAAACTGTCCAACTAAATAAACGATTGGATATGCAAAAAGCAATCTAAAAAATGATTAAACGTCTCCCAGAAAGCCATCGAAAAGAGGCCAGAACCGCCTCTTCACCCTCCGATGAATAACATTAAACCCAATATTATCAGCATGTTAAAATCACAACACAACGAGGCCGCACACCCTTTTCAAGCGACCGATTATGCACTTGTTTTTCACACCTCGTTCCGTCGTCTCCTGCGACTCCGCCACCATGATCGCCACCCACGGCCAGGCCGCCGCTTTTGCCGACCGGCTCACAGTTTATCCGCCCGCTCGAGCGCACAAATCTCCATCCCGTCATCTGCTGATAGCAGACGCGCCCATCACTTATTGGTCATCAACTGCACACAGAACAACAATAACTATTTGTTTTAAAGTACATTTTTATGAAGGTCAGCTCATTCACTCAGGCGGGACAAAATGCGAGCAGGGTCACAGGCAGGTGCCATCGGCACAAAAATCCAGTAAAGGGCACATATCTCCGATTTCGGCTGAGGCACTTGGGAGAAACAATAGGCAGGTCAACCCGTTGCACCACCGTTTTCAACAGGACCACTTCCATTCGGACGGCACCAGCCAGGAGAGAACCATGCTCACCACCCTGATAGATGAAGGATTGATCTGCCTCGATCTTGCGGCCCGCGACAAGCAGGCACTGTTTGTCGAACTGGCCGCCAGGCTCAAGGCCAGCGGCAAGATAGCCAGTCAGGATCAGTTTGTCCGCGACCTCTGGGCGCGGGAGGAGCTGGACAACACCGGCTTCGAGCAGGGGGTCGCCCTGCCCCACGCCAAGAGCGAGGCGGTGCGAGAGCCCGCCATCGTGGTCGGCATCAGCCGCCAGGGCATCGACTACGGCGCCGAAGATGGCGAGCCCTCCAGGCTGTTCTTCATGATTGCCTCCCCGGCGGGCGGCGCCAACCACCATATCGAAGTGCTGGCCGAGCTCTCCACCAAGTTGCTGGAACCCGGTTTCATCGCCAGCATGCAGGCGGCCACCAGCCGCGCCGAGGTACTCGCCTTGCTGGCCGCACCAGGGCCGTCCGCAGCCCCTGCCGCCCCCACCCGGGTGCAACCCGCCCAGCCGGCGGAGCCGCAGGAGCGCGGCATCAAGGCCCAGCTCAACACCCTCAAGCAGCATTTGCTGTTCGGTACCTCCCACATGATCCCCTTTATCGTGGCCGGGGGCGTCTTGCTGTCGCTGTCGGTGATGATCAGCGGCAAGGGCGCCGTGCCCGAGGCGGGCGTGCTCAAGGACATGGCCGACATGGGGATTGCCGGGCTCACCCTGTTTACCGCCGTGCTGGGCGGCTACATCGCCTACTCCATGGCGGACAAACCGGGCCTGGCCCCCGGCATGATCGGCTCCTGGATTGCAGTGCAGCAGTTTCATACCGGTTTTCTCGGCGCCATCCTGGTGGGCTTTATCGCCGGCCTCATCGTCAACCAGCTCAAACGCATCAAGCTGCCGGATTCCATGAGTTCGCTCGGCTCCATCTTCATCTATCCCCTCATCGGCACCTTCCTGGTGTGCGGCATCGTCATGTGGGTCATCGGTGCACCCATCGCCGCCATGATGGAAGGGATGAACCACTGGCTCTCCGGCATGGCGGGTTCGGGCAAGGTGATGCTGGGGGCTATCCTCGGCGGCATGACCGCCTTTGACATGGGCGGCCCCATCAACAAGGTGGCCACCCTGTTCGCCCAGACCCAGGTCAACACCCAGCCCTGGCTGATGGGCGGGGTCGGCATCGCCATCTGCGTGCCGCCGCTAGGCATGGCGCTGGCGACCCTGCTCTCGCCCAAGCGTTACAAGAAAGAGGAGCGTGAAGCGGGCAAGGCGGCCGCCATCATGGGCATGATCGGCATCAGCGAGGGGGCCATTCCGTTTGCCGCCGCCGACCCGGTGCGGGTCATCCCGGCCATCGTCGCAGGCGGCATCGTCGGCAACATCACCGGCTTCATGATGCACAGCATCAACCACGCCCCCTGGGGCGGCTGGATCGTGCTGCCGGTAGTGGAGGGCAAGATGGGCTATATCCTCGGCACCCTCCTCGGCGCCCTCACCACGGCCCTTATCGTCAACCTGCTGAAAAAGCCGGTCAGCGACACCGAAGAGAGCAGCGAGCGCCAGGAGGAGTACCAGATCATCGAGGCGGAAGGGGAAGCCGAGGTGCTGGCCATCACCGCCTGCCCCTCCGGCGTGGCCCACACCTTCCTGGCCGCCAAGAGCCTGCAAAAAGCCGCCGCCAAGGCTGGCATCAAGCTCAAAGTGGAAACCCAGGGCGCCAACGGCATCATCAACCGTATCAGCGCCAAGGACGTGGCCAACGCCCGCTGCGTGATCTTTGCCCACGATGTGGCCATCAAGAACAAGGAGCGCTTCGCCCATATCGAGGTCATCGACGTCAAGACCCGGGAGGCCATCCACAACCCGGAAGGGCTGCTGGCCCGCACCCAGCCGGGGCGCCAGGTGGCCTGACAACAGCAGTTGAGAGATATATGACAAAAGGGGCCAAGGGCCCCTTCTTTTATCCCGCTATCAGGCAGCAGCAAACCCCCTTCGTCAGCCGCCCGAACGGGGATAGCGCCCTCCCCTTCAGGATCGATAAGATAGGAGCCATATTGTGCCTTCGCCTGCCAGCCGGCCTGGCGACCGCACTTGGACGGAGCCTTGCAAAACATGGAATTGACGGACGTACTGCTCACCCTGGCGGGTCTGGTGACCGCCGGCATCATTCTCAAGAACCGCGCGGTGACCCAACCCGACTGGGACAAACTGCCCACCCTGCCCGAGTACCTCGCCCGCCATCCCGAATGCGCCACCGACGATAGCGAAAACGCCAGTTGCTGTGCCTGTGGTTCGCACAAGGTGCTGTTCAGCCCGCTGACCGGCGCCGGCGATTACCGTTTGCGCCACACCAGCCTGGCCTGCGGCAAGGTGCTGTTTCGCAGCCGCGCCATTCTCTGACAGATTCCTATATCAACTAGATGAGTGAAGGGACGCCCAGTGAGTGACCGAACAGCCGCCGCCCGTTGGCGCTGGCTTCGACAACATATAAAAACATTGCGCAATGCTGAGCTGGAGCCCGAAGAAAAGGAGACGACTTGGCGCTTTGCTGGATTGATCGTGGCGGCCATTCCAGCCCTGACAGCAGCGACCTACCTCCTGGGGATGGCCTATCACTATGGCTATACCCTGGCGTTTAACCTCGACTATGCCGAATTTTCTCCACCGGCGGATTATCTGCTGGCCCTTGGCCTTCTCACGACTCTCAATATGCTCAAACCCTTGATGTGGCCTGTATTGGGTAGCATCTTCACGATTTTTTCAGTGGCGATCACCCTACTCATCTGCGCTCGCTGGCGAATTCATCTCACATGGCTGTGGCAAAGCTCAATGTTCTATCGTTGGCTGATCAAAAGAGCGAAAAAGATTGGACGCTACCCCGCCCCCTCTCTTTTCAGAGCATTTGTTTGGATGGGGAATAACTATTACAAATTTGCCTTCTTGTCGTTATCCGTATTGATCCCCGTCATGGGTGCGCTCTGGTTCTTTGTGAAAGGTGTTGAAGAGGCACAAACACAGATCACCCGCCTCGAGCAAGACAAGTGGCCGCAGAGAGAGGCCCATAGTCAGTCGCTCCTGCTCGGGGATGAGCCCCATATTCGCATAGCCTGCAACGCTTCCCACTGCGCCTATCGCCTCAAGGGGGGTGATACCCTGATCCTGCGCTTCGATCAGATAGAAGAAACCCGCTATCGGCCTGCAAAGGCCGCCTCGAAATAGCAACCGCCCCCTGTCGCGCAGCCCATGACGGGCGGCAACCCCCTGCTTAAGGCACATTGCTCCTTCAGCGGCGCCGGCACTATACCTAACAGTGCGAGGTCGGCGAGACCCCGCACAGGCATCTCTGCCCCGGCTTGCCGTCCGCGCAGGGAGGATCACGGCCCCGCCCGCCGTCTCTGCTGCAAGGTGAGCCATCATGTCATCACACCAACCCACCGGGGGCAAAAGCACCTCCCCACTACCGCTGGAGAACTTCTCTCTGGTGCTGGGCGGCCCGCTCTATCAACTGTGGAGCCGCGCCCATCTCGGCAATGTGTCATCCCACCTGAGGCTGCGCATCGTCACCCTGAGCGCCTTGTGCTGGCTGCCCTTGCTGCTGCTTAGCGCCTGGGAAGGCACCCTGCTTGAAGGGGTCGCCGTCCCATTCCTGCTGGACATCGAGTCCCAGGCCCGCTTTCTGATCTGCGTGCCCCTGCTGGTCTTTGCCGAGCTGATCGTCCATCAGCGGATCCGGGGCATCATCGCCCAGTTTCTGGAGCGCCGGCTGGTGCCAGACGCCTCGCTACCACGCTTCAATCAGGCCATAGGCAGCGCCATGGCATGGCGCAACTCGGTGGCCGTCGAGCTCGCCCTGCTGCTGTTTGTCTTCTCCAGCGGCTACTTCATTCGCACCAGCACCTTCGTGCTCGATGCATCCACCTGGTACGTCACCCAGAGTGGCGGTCAGGATCATCTCTCCTTCGCCGGCATCTGGTTTTTCTGGATCAGCATCCCCATCACCCAGTTTCTGGTGCTGCGCTGGCTCTACCGCATCCTGATCTGGAGCCGGCTGTTGTGGCAACTCTCCTGCCTGCCCCTCGCGCTGATCCCGACCCACCCTGATCGCAATGCCGGCCTCGGCTTTCTCGGGGCCTCGGCCTATGCCTACTCACCACTATTGACCGCTTTCGGAGCCCAGCTGGCCGGCTATGTGGCCAACCGCATCCTGCACGATGGTGCTGTGCTAACCGCCTACAAGCCGGAAATTGCCCTGCTGGTGGTCGTGGGGCTGTTGCTGGTGCTCGCCCCGCTCACCGTTTTCGCCAACCAGATCATGCGCACCAAACGCCAGGGAATGCGTGAATACGGCGCCCTGGCGGCCGAATACACCCGCGATTTCGAGCGCCGCTGGCTGCGCAGCCAAGATCGGGATGGCGAAGCCCTGCTGGGCGCCGCCGACATCCAGTCCCTCGCCGATCTCGGCAATGCCTACGCTGTGGTCAAGGAGATCCGCCCCCTGCCCTTTAGCCGGGACACCTTTATGCAGCTCATCCTGGCCACCCTGGCCCCCTTCGTGCCGCTGCTGTTCACCCTGTTCCCGTTCGAGGTGATGCTGGATCGGGTGATCGGGATTATTTTCTAGAGGCCTGCCTTCACCATATGCGGGAACAAGCTTCCCGCATTCTCGACAACGCTCACATGTATGATCAATCGATGACGAGTCTTCTGGTCTGATTGAAGCCCGCGTAGCTATGATGGCGCCATGAGGAATGCAGGTGGCCACAGGGTCACCGCTGGCAAAAACATATGCCCCTCTCTTCGTAACCAGCCAGGGATCATGTAATGAGTGGATTGGATCGTCACGGCCAGCCATTGGCCAATTACAACGCGGCACGTAACCGCGACAAGCAGCTAAACAATCTGATGGGTATTTTGGATGGTATCGTGGCCGACAGCGCCATCGATGAGCAGGAGATGCTCTATCTTGACATCTGGCTCAAAGAGAGCGCCAGCCTCAACGGCTGGATCTTTCGTGAACTGCGGGAGATGGTGGCCGACGTCCTGCAAGACGGGCAATTGTGTGAAGCAGAGAAGCTGCACCTGATGAGCGCCCTTCCCCGCCTGATGGAAACCTATCGCCATCTACCCGGAGTCGACTTCTATTCAGAAGAGTCAGACAAGTTGTTGCTCGAGGGACTCTGCCAGGGCTTGATGGGAGACCAAACGCTTTCTGATGATGAGATCCACTACCTGAACTGGTGGATGAAACAAAACAGCATGCTGCGGGCCCACTACCCCGGCAAACAGCTTTATCAGACCGTGGAGCGGATCCTTCAGGATGGCGTTATCACTGAAGAAGAGAGGGAAGAGTTGCAGCAACAATTGCTGCTGTTTGTTGGCAATCCTTTCGAGCAAGGGGTTGTCACGGGTATGGCGAGCAAGCTGGTCATCAGCGATACCGAGATCGATACCTTGCATGGTTGCAGTGTCTGTTTTACCGGTATGTTTCTTTCCGGTACACGCCGTCAGTGCGAAGAGACAGCTCAGCAACTGGGGGCCACAGCACAGAGTTCTGTCACCCAGAAACTGGATTATCTTATCATCGGCGAGTTGAGCTCACGGGACTGGCGCTTCTCCTCATACGGCAGAAAAATCGAAAAGGCCATGCTGTTACAAGAGCAGGGGCATTCGGTGCGTATCGTCACCGAGGAGGCCTGGCTTGCCCATGCCAACACTCTGCACGAGTCGGCTTGAACCTTACATCACGGCGGGGGCTCACGCCCGCGCCTTGATAATTCACTCCTTCTGCTAGCCAACAGCATGCCAAAACGTGAGCCTGCTCACTGCCTTGGCAAGGAGAGATTGAGAGCCAAGTGGAGAGGAATATGATGGGCGCCCACTCTCTTCACGAGCCCCTTTATGAGCAACCCGCACGACCAGAATCCACCGAGTGAAATCCATCGCTGTGACAAATGCCGGGAGCACACCCGCCATATCGTGGTGCTGGTCGCCCGCGATCACACTCAGGACATCATGCCCAAGGATCCGCGCAAAGCCTTCTGGCAAGCCTTTCGTTCCAGCAGCCTGACCAACACGGTATTCGGCCAGACCCTCGCCTATCAGGCCACTCATGTAAAGCACCTGATCTGCGAGCGCTGCGGCGAGAAGTTTCTGGAATATTGAGGCCCAGAGGGCGGCGCGCCCCGGACCGTCAGAGCGAGATGAAAGCGAGATAAAGATGAAGTTTGTCGAGATGGACCCCGGTCAACTACCGCTGGCACTGCTGCTGGAGGCAGATCCCGCAGAGCAGCGCATCGCCGCCTATCTGCCTGGCGCCTGGGGCTTTGCCGTCCTGGCGGGCAACGAGGTAGTGGGAGCCTGTGTGGCGGGTCTGGTGGGGGAGCAAACGGCCGAGCTCTTCAATATCGCCGTTGCCCCCAACCGCCAGCAGCAAGACATCGGCTCCGGCCTGCTGCGCTTCGTGCTGACCAGCCTGGCCGGGAAAGGGGTACGCCGCGTCGAGCTCGGTACCGGCAGCTTCGGCCACCAGCTCACCTACTACCAGCGCCACGGCTTTCGCGTCGATGCCGTCCTCAAGGATCACTTCCTTATCCACTACCTGGAGCCCCTGATGGAGCACGGCATCCAGCACAAGGATATGCTGCGGCTCTACCTTGAACTGGACTAGGCTATCCTCACCCTCAGCAGCCTGTAGCGCCCTGGGGATAAATGGTGGGGGGAACAATTCAGCGTCGCCACATCTCATCGAAAGCAACGAGAGCCATATCGAGCACCATGACACAGGTAAAGGGATGAATGCAGGATGCAGACAAGAAAAGCCAGCCCAGATGAACTGAATGCCATCTTCTGGATGGGCTTTGATGCTTGGGGCGAAGGACTGTCACCGACTGAATATCTGGCGAGCTGCCACGCCAGTCAAAAATACCGCTCCGGTGTGTGGTATGTCCTGATTGTGGACAATCAGCCTGTCTCTTCCCTTATCGTCTATCGGGACCGATTTGGCCTTGGCCAGGGCTGTTTTGGCATAGGTTCACTGGCAACGACACCTGCGATGAGGGGGCAAGGATTTGGCGCCCATCTACTGCGTGGGGTGACAGGTATGCTGCTGGATAGTCCCGATGCCGTCGCCACCTTCCTCCATGCAGATATCGACCATCACTTCTACGAGAGGCTGGGGTATAGGCGCATTCCGGGGGGTGATTGCATGTATTTCTCTCATAGGCGGCCACGCTATGTCGGCGAACCGCCAACCTACTTTTAATCCACTCCCAGCGTCATCACCTCTACCTTCCAGCCTCCACACATTCTGTGACCAAACAAGCGGTGCAATTCACTTCGTTCATTGCACCCTACGGTACTTGATACGCACCTCTGCGATTAACAAGGACGTTATGTTCAAGCTTGAAACAACACATCTTATACTGCGCGATATGCAGCCAACTGATGAGACGGCATTTATCGCTATCTCGCAAGAGAGCAAGTATCAGCGGTTTTACAGCGAATCAGATTGCGACCCGGATAAATATCGGCAGCTCACCAAGCTGTTTATCGAGCAGGCAAATGAACACCCTCGCACCGCCTATCAATTGGCCATCGAGTACAAGGCAACCGGGAAATTTATTGGCACGGTCTGCCTGCGTCTTGAAGCAAATAATCAGGCATCAATGGGCTGCGGCATGTCCCGGGAGTATCAGGGTCATGGCTTAATCAATGAAGCAGCGCATGCCTTGCTGGATTTTGGTTTCCGGACCTTGGCGGTACACCGGGTCTATGCAGAAACCATCAGCCGGAATCGCGCTGCGATACGGTTATGCAAAACGTTGGGCATGAGGCAAGAGGGATATTTTCGCGAACACCGTTTCTTCAAAGATCAGTGGTGGGATACCGTGGTGTTGGCCATCCTCCAGCGCGAGTGGCAACAAAGTTCGTCACCAGCCAATTAGGCATATAAAGAGCGCTCATAGATGCAACGAATTCTGATTATTGGCAACTCCGGCTCGGGCAAGAGCTGGTTGGCGGCTCGATTGGCTGAGCAGTTAACTATCCGCGAGGTCAATCTCGATACCATTGTCTGGCAGCCGGGCTGCTTTAACCCAAAACGGCCCCAGCATAAGATTGACTAGGCCATTCAAACACTTGCTCAAGAGCCCTCATGGGTGGTCGAAGGGGTATTTGGTGCCCTAGCCGAGCAACTGCTTGATGCCGCCGATACCCTGCTATGTCTGGATCTCGACTGGTCTGTATGCCGTGATTCACTACTATCACGCGGATCACAAAGTGCCAGGCAACGGGATGCAGTGGCAGCCGAAGAGAGCTTTCAACAACTGCTGGTATGGGCATCGGAATATGGGCAGCGAGCCAGCAAAAGCTCCCGCCAATTCCATCGCGAGCTGTTTGATCGATTCCCAAACGCCAAGCACCGTTTCACGACTCGGACAGAGGTAAATAGCTATCTCACTCAACTGACCACTCATAGCTAACGGGGTAGAGGATGACGCAACAAGAGCTGGCAAAGATGGGGAGTGCCTCCGTAAATATCCAGTTGCTGGATGGCAAGCCCTGCATCAGAAAAAGCGGTGCATCAGCGGTCGAGCGTCATTTCTACCAATGCGCCGCCCCGCATTTGAGCGGGCTCAACACACCTGCCCTTCTCAGGGTCGAGGGGGAGATCCTGTTCCTTGAGCAGATCCCTCATCCGGTCACGCTCACGCAACTGCACCACAACGAACAGACCTTTGCTCAGCTGGCCAGCCTGCACAACACCAACTATCAGCCCGACTTTGCGGTGAAAAATCACGGCTGGTCACTCGCCGACATCGACGAGGCGCTCTCTGTACTCTGCCTACCGGAAGCGGCCAACGAGAAGATCCGCCATATCCAGCAAGTTGGCCACGAACTATTCGAGGAACAGTGCCTGATCTCGGGGGATAGCAATGAGGGCAACTGGGGTACCCGCGACAATGGTGAGCTGGTGTTGTTTGACTGGGAGCGATTTGGTTATGGCAGCCCGGCCATCGATTTAGCTCCGCTGGTGCCGCGGATGGGTTCACTGGCGGAGTATGAAGCCATCATTGAACGCTATCTTTGCCACAGTTCGCTTCTCTCAGGTGACCGGTTGCTGCGCCATCTCGTCATGGCCAAGTGCTGGCTGATTATTGAGGTCACCAATCTGCTGACCAGAAGGGAGAAGCCGCAGGCACAGCAATATCTGGAGTGGTATCGGCAACAAGTTCCCCACTGGCTGGAATCGGTTGCACATATTGTGTAATTCTTGTGTAATTCGTAGGTTCGAATAGCGGAGCGTATTCGGACGTTCGCGTTATCGCCTCTCTCTTTTCGGCCATCCCCTCTCTTGCCTTGCCTCCCAGCCCAAACAAGCGGTGCAATTCACTTCGTTCATTGCACCCTACGACGCCCATACCTGTGGTTTCATTCACCCGTTGTGGTGAGCTATCTGGCTCCAATGGCTCAATCCATTTCTCCACCTATTCCCTCGCCGGCCTCCCCTTACCAAGCACCCCATCACCGCCATTTATGTGCGACAGCTCACACCCAGCACCCTCTTTTCACCTCACAAATTTACAGTTTCACACCATTTCCTGGCCGGATAACATCACCCTCCATCATAAAAGCACGTTGAAAGAATCAATATCAAAATACTGATTTTTAAAAATAAAAAATCATTCATCGATTCAACCTAGACCCATTTTGTCAGCTGGTCTGCTGTGCGATCGGGGTCACACTCGAGGTGATGTCGCACAAAAATCCAGTATTTCGCAGTTTTGTCCGATAGGTGCGCTGCCCTGCGGGCGGGATAATAGTGGGGTCACTTTTGTCTGCATGTCCTGGGCGCTAGCCCAGGAAAAGATGCCAACAGGCTCCGGCCAGGAGCAGGGAGAACGCCATGATCACCACCCTTATCAACGAGCAGCTGATCGCGCTCGATTTAAAGGCCACGCGCAAGGAGGAGGTCTTCACCGAGATGACCCGCCTGCTCGCGGCGCAAGGCAAGGTCAGCGACGTGCAGCAGTTCATCAAGGACCTGTGGGCCCGGGAAGAGCTGGACAACACCGGCTTTGAAGAGGGCGTCGCCCTGCCCCACGCCAAGAGTGCGGCAGTGAGCACCCCGGCGGTGGCCATCGGCATCAGCCGCGCCGGTATCGAGTACGGCGCCGAGGATGGCAAGCCCTCCCGACTGTTTTTCATGATTGCCTCCCCGGCCGGTGGCGCCAATCACCATATCGAGGTGCTGGCCGAGCTCTCCGCCAAGCTGATTGAAGAGGGCTTTATCGATGCCCTGCTGGCAGCCAGGACTCCGGCAGATGCGCTGGCCCTGCTGCTCGAGAAGAAAGAGCCGCAAGTGGCCACCCCGGCCGCCGACAAGGGGCTGATCATCGGCGTCACCGGCTGCCCGGCCGGCATCGCCCACACCTATCTGGCGGCGGAATCCCTGGAGCGCGCCGCCAAGGAGCTGGGCTTTGAGGTGAAGGTGGAGACCAACGGCTCCATCGGCGTCAAGAACAGCCCGACCGCGGCCGAGATCGCCCGCGCCAGCGCCATCGTGGTGGCTTGCGACAAACAGGTGGACATGGCCCGCTTCAACGGCAAACCTCTCATCAAGACCGGCGTGAAGGCCCCCATCAAGGATGGCAAGGGGCTGATCGAGCAGGCACTGAAGGCCCCCGCCTATGTGGCGGACAAGGATGAGCGCAAGAGCGAGGAGAAGAGCTCAGGCGGCAGCTCGGATCTTTACCGTTATCTGATGAACGGTGTCTCCCACATGATCCCGTTTGTGGTCACGGGGGGTCTGCTGATCGCCCTGGCACTGGCCATCGGCGGGGATCCGACCCCGAGCGGCATGCAGATCCCGGCAGGGAGCATGTGGAACCAGATTCTCAACGTGGGTGTGGCCGCCTTCACCCTGATGATCCCCATTCTGGCGGGCTACATCGCCTACGCCATCGGTGATCGCCCTGCGCTGGCACCAGGCTTTATCGGCGGCTGGATCGCCAACAACGGCAGCTTCTACGGCGCCGACGCCGGTACCGGCTTTATCGGTGCCATCATCGCGGGCCTGTTGGTCGGTTATCTGGTGCGCTGGATTGCCACCCGCCACTACCACAAGATGGTGCAGCCGCTGGTGCCGATCCTGATCGCCCCCATCGTCGGGTCGCTCTTCATCGCTGCGGTCTTCATCTTCATCATCGGCGCCCCCATTGCCGACATGATGACGGGTCTGAACGCCATGCTGCTCTCCATGAGCGGTGGCAGCCTGGTGCTGCTGGGGATCGTGCTGGGGGGCATGGCCGGCTTTGATATGGGTGGCCCGGTCAACAAGGTGGCCTTCCTGTTCTCGGTGGGCATGATCGCCTCCGGCCAGACCCAGTTCATGGGCGCCATGGCCTGCGCCATCCCGGCCGCGCCCCTTGGCATGTCGCTGGCTACCGTGCTCGGTCGCAAGCTCGGCATCTTCGACGCCACCGAGATTGAGGCGGGCAAGGCTGCCGGTGCCATGGGCCTGGTGGGGATCTCCGAGGGCGCCATCCCGTTCGCCGCCCGTGACCCGCTCGCCGTCATTCCGGCCAACGTGCTGGGCAGCATGACCGCCGCCGTGATGGCCTTCCTGTTTGGCATCACCAACAGCGTCGCCCACGGTGGCCCCATCGTGGCCCTGCTTGGCGCCGTCAACAAGCCGCTGCTGGCCCTGCTCTGCATGATCTGCGGCGCCATCGTCACCGGCGTGGTGGCGGTTGCCCTGAAAAAACTGCGGGTCAAGAAGAGTGACGAGGTGACGCTGGCCAAGGCTGCCTGAACGATCCAACCGCATTGATACGGCAAAGGAACAAGAGAGGCCCCATGGCCTCTCTTGTTGTTTATCAACTTATTTTCTGCAACCAGCACCGCTTTGAACAACAACCATTTTCTACAAATTGAGCACCGTTTAGTGACGGAGCACCTGCCGTCATCTTCATAGAATCCCCTCCATACACTCGCTCGGAGGTTCAATGCAGATCCACGCTCTACAATCACTCGTCAATCAGCAGATCAATCAGCTCGGCCATGCCGATCAGGCAGGCCGCCTCGGCAACCAAGGCCATACCAATACAGGGGCTGGGATCTCCTCCCAGGAACGGACATTTGCCCAGACTGTCCTTGAGCAGGTGCGCAACATCTCCCTCAATCAGCAGGAAGTGGCGGGCTTGCTGCCCCATATCGCCAACTTCAAGCTGCAACAAGAGCAAGGCGGCAATGCCGTCCTCGCCGGATTGCGCTCAGAGCAGCTCTCCCTCGCCGATGCCAAACTGCTGCTGGATGCCGCCGCTCGTCAGCTGCCGCCGCCAGTGCCGGATCGGGCCGCCAAGCCGGCTCCGGCTATCCCGGCGCGCACCCAGAACAACACCGTGGATCTGTGTCACCACTTCGCGGGACAGGATGTGCAGGTATTGGCCAACAAACCCGCTCCAGGCACCAATACAGTCGCCATCTGGCCCAGTGCCAGCAAACCGGGGCAATTTGGTATCTTTCTTCCCGGCGAGGGGATGAAACATGCACCGACCCTGGCCGATGCCAAGAGTCAGCTGAGTGCCTACAACGCCAGTCAGCAGACCAAGCAGCTGGAAGCGCGTTGGGGCGGCGCCGTCAGTGTGCTCGCTGAAAAGCCGGCGGCCAGCTTTGACCGTCCGGCGATCTGGCCAAGTGCCAGCAAACCAGGCAGTTACGGTATCCACCTGCCGGGCAAGAGTGCCATGCGGGCAGAAGATCTTGCCAAGGCCGACAGCCTGTTTGCCAAAAATGGTGTTGCCGTTCGCCTGAGCGATGGCCAGCACATCAAGGTCAATGGTACCAATCTGCCTGAAGCAGCACGTGTTTCCCTTGAGCGGCAACATCAGATCGCCATCACCCCCATCACCATCAATGGCAAGGAGATCGCCTATCTGTTCAGCGGTCAACAGCAGCTCAACCGGAATGTGCTGTTCTCATCCCACGGCAGTGGCGTCAATGAAGGCACCTTTACCAAGCCGGAGGGGATCGAATTTGACTTTGCCTCGACCCGCAACAATGTGCTGGTCTCCAACACCATGGCCTTCGCCGAGAAGCTCAAAGACGGGCTGGTAGCGTTCAAGGAAGAGAGCCAGATTTACGACACCCTTAGCCGGGAGGCAACCAACTACCGGCTGGATGGCGGCATTCGCACCCAGCCGGAGCAAGCGGCCGAGCTGATCGGCAGAATGAATCGCAACGGCGCCGATCAGCCTTTTGACTTCGTGCTGCTCAACCGTGAGGCCAAGGGTGTGCACTTTGCCGACCTGCTGCAGGGGTTCAAGGACACGCTGGGGTGGCTGCCCGATCAGCTGGTCTGCCACTTCTGCCGCCCGCAGGATGAGAACAAGGGCCGCTTCAACGTCAGCAACAACTATCTGGGATGAGTCACGCCATGAACCTTTATACCACTCGACTTGGCGAACTGGCGGCACACCTCGACATCGGAGTCATAGAGCAGGATGAGACGGGCCATGCCTGCCTGACGCTGGACAAGCTCTGGGCCATCCATCTAGCCCCGCTCGGCAAGGAGAGCCTGGTGATGTTCCTGCGTGCAGGCACCCTTGCTGGCGAGGCGCAGGCCCGGGCGCTACTGCGAGGCAACCTCTTCAGTGCCGAGCACGCCGTCATACGGGTGGCTCTGGGGCAGGACGATCACCTGATCCTCTGGTGTCAACAACGCCTCGAGTCAACCAATGCCGAGCAGCTCCATCAGGCCTTGGGGCAACTGGTGGCACGTGCGGTGGCGCTAACCGGAGAAATGGATGCCCCCTCGTCTACCAGCATCCCGCCAAGCCTGAGGGTATGACCAGTCGCCAAGGTGGCACAAGAGCCTTGCCCTGTGGCTAGCAAGCCCGGCGATGGTGTCCGCTTGCCAGCACCAAAAGCTACCACCCGCCATCCCCCCGCGGGGCGGCGACCAAACCGAACGAGGCCACCTGCGGGTGGCCTCCTCTTTTGTCGGGTTCGAGAGAGCCCGTTCACCTCTGCTGTATGACGCCGGCTTGTGATCCTCTTCACGCTTCGCGGCCGGATCCCGCCAAACTAGGAAATTTTCCTACCCCCCCTAGGGATGGCTCTCACGCCATTTGCAGCGCGCCTCATTAAAGTCACGCTACCTGATGTGGTTACCCGACCCGCGCCATGGCGCAAGGGACGGGCATGGGTTCAATCGACAGGGGCTCGCCGCGCACCGCGCCCGCTTCCTGTTGTTCTTTCCGTGGCGTGACCTCCAACTCCAATCAAAAAGTGAGGAACGCGGCGGAAACAGCGTCAATCTCGCAGAGGATGAACGAAGATGTTTAAACTGCTCGAACAGGTCCGGGTCCCCACCCTGAACCTGCCGGTCGAAGCCCGGCGCAAGCTCTGGTTCAAACCGTTTATGCAATCCTATCTGGTTGTGTTCATCGGTTACCTGACCATGTATCTGATCCGCAAGAACTTCAACATTGCGCAGAACGACATGATCCAGGAGTACGGTCTCTCCATGACCGAGCTCGGCATGATCGGCCTTGGCTTCTCCATCACCTACGGGGTGGGCAAGACCATCGTCTCCTACTATGCCGATGGCAAGAACACCAAGCAGTTCCTGCCGCTGATGCTGATCCTCTCCTCCCTCTGCATGCTGGGCTTCAGTGCCAGCATGGGCGGTACCGGTTTCAGCCTCTACCTGATGATCTTCTTCTACGCGGCCAGCGGTTTCTTCCAGAGCTGCGGCGGCTCCTGCAGCTACTCCACCATCACCAAGTGGACTCCCCGCAACAAGCGCGGCACCTATCTGGGCATGTGGAACCTCTCCCACAACGTGGGTGGGGCCGGTGCGGCCGGTGTGGCGCTGTTCGGTGCCAACTACCTGTTCGATGGCAACGTGCTCGGCATGTTCATCTTCCCCTCCATCATCGCGCTGATCGTCGGCTTTATCGGCCTGCGCTTTGGTAGCGATTCGCCGGAAGCCTATGGCCTCGGCAAGGTGGAAGAGCTGTTTGACGAAGTGGCCAGCGAAGAAGATATCGCCACCGAAGAGCAGCAGCTGACCAAGTGGCAGATCTTCGTCAAGTACGTGCTGATGAACAAGGTGATCTGGCTGCTCTGCTTTGCCAACATCTTCCTCTACGTGGTGCGCATCGGTATCGACCAGTGGTCCACCGTCTATGCCCACCAGGAGCTCGGCTTCTCCAAGGAAATCGCCATCCAGGGCTTTACCTTCTTCGAAGTGGGCGCCCTGGTCGGAACCCTGATGTGGGGTTACCTCTCTGACCTGGCCAACGGTCGCCGTGGTCTGGTTGCCTGCGTGGCGCTGGCGCTGATCATCGCCACCCTGGGGCTCTACCAGCACGCCACCACCCAATTCATGTTCCTGGGCTCCCTGTTCCTGCTGGGCTTCCTGGTGTTCGGTCCGCAGCTGCTGATCGGCGTGGCCGCCGTGGGCTTCGTACCCAAGCAGGGCATCAGCGTGGCCGATGGCGTCAAGGGCACCTTCGCCTACCTCATCGGTGACAGCTTCGCCAAACTGGGTCTGGGCATGATTGCCGACGGCACCCCCATCTTCGGCCTGACCGGCTGGACCGGCACCTTCGCCGCGCTGGACATGGCCGCCGCCGCCTGTCTGGTGCTGATGGCCTGCGTCGCGGTCGCCGAAGAGCGCAAGATCCGCCGCATCAAGCGGGAGCTGAAAGCCGCCACCCTGGCGACCCAGTCCGCCTGAGCCCCGACATCCGCCCAAGCAGACCGGGCAGTCACTGCCCGGTCGCACGGTTTCACTTTGTAGTGTGCATTCGGCCCGCCCTCTGGCGGGCTGTTTTTTATCCCCGCTTTTTTCCACTTGTCCCTTTTGGGGCCGCAAAAGCGCTCACCCCTTACCCATCCCCTCAGCAGAGCGCAGTCGGGATCCCATTTTTGCCTCCGCCCCTTTGGCAAGGACGCCCCTTGGCGCTATCTTGTTGCCCCACCCGAATTTGCCGTGAGAGCCCATGAAGATCCTCGCCGTCACCGCTTGCCCCACCGGCATCGCCCACACCTACATGGCCGCCGAAGCGCTGCAAAAAGCCGCCGACAAGCTGGGGCTCAAGATCAAGGTCGAAACTCAGGGGGCCATGGGGCTGGAGAACATCCTCACCGCCCGCGACATCGCCGGCGCCGAGCTGGTGCTGATCGCCTCCGATATCGAGATTGAGCAAAAAGATCGCTTCCTCGGCTGTCCCATCCACCAGGTGGCGCTGGAGGCAGTGCTGCTCGATGCGGTGGCCGTGCTCAAAACCGCCGCCCCCGGCGTCTGAATGCTGATCCGCGAGATCTCCTTTCACTGCCGGCTGGGGCTCACCATCACCCAGGCTAAGCAGTTGAGTCGGCTGGCCGGGCTGTTCAAGTCCCATATCCAGTTCATCAATGTCACCCGCCGTCAGGCGGTGGAGGCGACCAACCAGCTCTCCCTGCTCACCCTGGCCACCCAGCCCGGCGATCTCTGTCTGCTGCTGATCGAGGGGCTGGATGCCGAGCTCGCCCACATGGCCTTCACCTGCTGGTGCGTGGAGCTGGGCCAGCCGCTGGGGCGCCCCGGCAGCGCCGCCCTGGCCGAGCAGCGCCTCGGCCAAACACTGCCCGACTATTGCTTCACCCTGGCCCAGCTCGGCCATGCCACGGCGCCCCTCGACAAGGGCCAGGCACTGGCGGTGCTGGTGGATCTGCTGCCCGCCGCGCTGATAAGCGACAGGCCAATGCTGGAGCAGGCCATCGCCGCGCGCGAGCAGCTGGCCGCCACCATCATCCGGCCCGGGCTCGCCATGCCCCATGTCATCTGCCGCGCCATTCGCCGACCCGCGCTCTCGCTGCTCAGCAGCAGCGAGCACATCGAGTGGGGCTCCGCACTCGGGCCGGTGCAGACCCTGATTTTGCTGGCGGTGCCCACCGGCCTGGCTCCCGAACAGTTGCGCCCCCTCACCCGGCTGGCCCGCGCACTGATGGACGATCAGGTGGGCACCGCGCTGCTGCACGCGAGCTCCGCCCCCGCCCGTCAGGCCATCGTCATCGACGGCCTGTTCGGCTGAGCGGCTGGCCTCCCGCCCCCGTCGTTCATGCCCGCGACAGCCCCCTGTGGTACACTCGCCCTTCCCCTGTTTTTGGTATGCATGCGATGAAATCAACCCGCCCCCGTCTCTCCCTCTCCGCCCGTCCTGACGCCGAGCGTTCGGCCAGCAGACCCGCCGCCACGGCGCGCCCATCCCAACGCCGGGAGGCGCAGCACGCCATGAGAGACAAGGAGAGCGAGCGCAAACCGGCCCCCGCCCCGGCCGATCGCAAGCTGCTGCTCTTGAACAAACCCTACATGGTGCTCTGTCAGTTCACCGACGAGGCGGGCCGCGAGACCCTCAAGGATTACATCACCGAGCCCGGCATCTATGCCGCGGGCCGGCTCGACCGCGACAGCGAGGGGCTGTTGCTGCTCACCAACGACGGCAAGCTGCAGGCACGCCTCACCCAGCCGGGAGAGAAGACCCCCAAGACCTACTGGGTACAGGTGGAAGGAGTGCCGAGCGAAGAAAAACTGGCTGCCCTGCGCGCCGGGGTCGAGCTCAACGACGGCATGACCCTGCCCGCCGGGGCGCGCATCATGGATGAACCGGCCGTGTGGCCACGCAACCCGCCCATTCGCGAGCGCAAGGAGATCCCCACCTGCTGGCTGGAGATCAAGATTGTTGAGGGGCGCAACCGCCAGGTGCGGCGGATGACCGCCCACATCGGTCACCCCACCCTGCGCCTTATCCGCTACGCCATCGGCGACTGGACCCTCGACGCGCTGGCACCGGGGGAGAGCCGCGCCCTGCCCGCCCCCGAACTGGCTGCGGCGCCACGGCCAGCTGCCACGCAAGGGAAAGCGCGGACATCCGCCAAGCCGCAAGGGACAGGCAGCCACAGCGCACCACGAGCGGCTCGCCGTCCCCTGCATCAGGGCCAAGAGCAGGCACCCGGCCAAGGGCGGGGCGGCCGCGAGGCCGAGCCGCGCCCCGGCAATCGCAGCGGCGGGCGCGGCACCGCCCGTCGCCCGGCCCGCAGCAAGCCGTCGGAATAACACGCGTAAGCCATTTGGCCTGCGTGCCGTCACCTGAACAGCACCGTTGAATCCAGCGCCCCACCGGGGCACAGCCAACCAGACAAGGAGTCCCTATGAGCGATCACCCACCGCTGCCCACCCGCCTCACCGTGGCCGCCCTGGTACACTGGCAGGGCCGCTTCCTGCTGGTGGAAGAGGAGATCAAGGGCCAGCGCCGCTTCAATCAGCCCGCCGGCCATGTGGAACCGGGCGAAAACCTTATTGAAGCGGCCTGCCGCGAGCTGAAGGAGGAGACCGGGCTCACCGCCGCCCCCACCGGCTGGCTCGGGGTCTATCTCTACAAGCCGGCGGACAGCGAGGCCACCTTTGTGCGCACCGCCGTCATCTTCGACCTTGAAAAGGCGCCGGGTCAGCACCATCCAGAGGATCCTGATGGCGACGTGCTGGCCTGCCACTGGCTCACCCTGGCGGAGATCGCCGAGTGCAAACCGGCCCTGCGCAGCCCCCTGGTGTGGCAGTGCATTCAGGACTATCTGGCCGGCACCAGGCTGCCGCTGTCGGCCCTCAAAGCTTTCATTTGAGAGCCGTTGGAAGCTCTTTTTGACGCAATGGGGCCGAGACAAGAAAAACGATTTCCTGCTGCCGGGTTCCTGATGGGAACGGCGGCATGGATATGTGACCGGGGGCGCGAAATTCTGGTAGAATACGCCCCGTTTAAACGAACTGGTAACTTCGACTAATGACAGACAACAGCCAAATCAAGGTGATCGTCGGCATGTCCGGCGGCGTGGATTCTTCCGTCTCGGCCTACCTGCTCCAGCAGCAGGGCTATCAGGTCGAAGGCTTGTTCATGAAGAACTGGGAAGAAGACGACACGGACGAGTACTGCTCTGCCGCCCAGGATTTGGCTGATGCCAAGGCCGTCTGTGACAAGCTGGGGATGAAACTCCACACCATCAACTTCGCCGCCGAGTACTGGGACAACGTGTTCGAGCACTTCCTCGAAGAGTACAAGGCCGGCCGTACGCCGAACCCGGATATCCTGTGCAACAAGGAGATCAAGTTCAAGGCGTTCCTGGAGTTTGCCGCCGAGGAGCTGGGGGCCACCTACATCGCCACCGGCCACTATGTGCGCCGTGACGACAGCACCGGCCGCCCGCGCCTGCTGCGCGGTCTCGATACCAACAAGGATCAGAGCTACTTCCTCTACACCTTGAGCGAAGCTCAGGTGGGTCAGAGCCTGTTCCCGGTCGGCGATCTTGAAAAACCCGAGGTACGCCGCATCGCCGAGCAGCTCGATCTCATCACCGCCAAGAAGAAAGACTCCACCGGCATCTGCTTTATCGGTGAGCGCAAATTCAAGGACTTCCTGGCCAAGTTCCTGCCCGCCCAGCCCGGCCCCATCGAAACCGTCGATGGCAAGGTGATCGGCGAGCATCAGGGGCTGATGTATCACACCCTGGGTCAGCGCAAGGGGCTTGGCATCGGCGGGCGCAAAGATGCCACCGAGGAGGCCTGGTACGTGGTCGACAAAGAGGTGGAGCGCAACACCCTGGTGGTGGCGCAGGGCGAGCATCCCCGTCTCTACTCCGATGGCCTGATCGCGAGCCAGCTGCACTGGGTGGATCGCACCCCCATTCGCGCGCCGCGCCGCTGCACCGTCAAGACCCGCTATCGGCAGGAAGATATCCCCTGCCTGATCCAGCCCATCGACGATGAGACCATCCGGGTCATCTTCGACGAGAAGCAGGCTGCGGTCACCCCGGGTCAGTCCGCCGTCTTCTACGACGGGGAAGTGTGTCTGGGCGGCGGCATCATCGAACAACGTTTCAGCCATCCGGTCTAAGGGCTGGGCGCTCACGAGCGTCCGCGCTGTACTCCCTTCTCCCCTCGCGGGAGAAGGGTCGGGGATGAGGGGGTAACCACCCTCACCCTGACCCTCTCCCAGAGGGAGAGGGGACAAAGACAAAACAGCACAAGGCAGCGATACATGATTGGCAACTTCCAGGCCGGCTCATGGCATCGGCCGGTGAATGAACAGAACAGGGCTGTGAAGATATGAGCGACAAATTCCAAGGCCGGATCATGGCCTGCAGCGGATATCTGCCAGTGAATGAACAGAACAGGGCTGTGAAGATATGAGCGACAAATTCCAAGACAGAACCATGGCCTTTGCCGGCATCTGCCAGGCCGCGTATCTGGTACAGAAGGTGGCCCGTGACGGCAGCTGCGACGAGGCGGCCCTGCGCGAGAGCCTCTCCAGCATTCTGGTGACCAACCCGAGCCAGCCGCTCGAGGTGTTCAACAACACCCATCTGGCCATTCGCGACGGCTACCGCGCGCTGGTCGAGCAGCTGGGCGCCGACGGCAGCCAGAAGAATGCCGAACTGACCCGCTACGTGGTGAGCCTGATCGCGCTGGAGCGCAAGCTGGCCAAGCGCAAGGACATCCTCAACATGCTGGGTGAGCGGATCAGCCAGATTGGCCGCCAGCAACAGCACTTCGATCTGCTCGACGAGCAGATCCTGGCCAACATGGCGAGCATCTACAGCGACCTCATCAGCCCGATCGGCCCCAGAATCCAGGTGGCGGGTACCCCGCTGTTCCTGCAGCAGCCGCTGGTGCAGCACAAGGTGCGCGCCCTGCTGCTGGCCGGCATCCGGGCCTGCGTGCTGTGGCGTCAGCTCGGCGGCAGCCGCACCCAGATCATCTTCGCTCGCAAGAAGATGGTGGAGCTGGCCAAACGTTACTAATCATCGGCTCGCGCGCGGGCCGAGGGACGACAGCAAGGCAGGCAGCCGCACATCCCCCTTGCTGACGACCCGGGCCCACGCGCGAGTGGATACGGATCCCCCACACCAATCATCAGGAGTTCACCCCATGGAGCTGTCCGCGCTGACTGCTGTTTCCCCGATTGACGGTCGTTATGGCGACAAGGCCGATGCCCTGCGCCCTATCTTCTCCGAATTCGGCCTGCTGCGTTTTCGCGTCGAAGTCGAGGTGCGCTGGTTGCAAAAACTGGCCAGCCACGCCGGGATCCCGGAAGTCCCTGCCCTGAGCGCGGCCGCCAGTGCCCTGCTCGATGGCATAGTCCAGAGCTTCAACGAGCAGGATGCCGCCCGCATCAAACAGATCGAGCGCACCACCAACCATGATGTGAAAGCGGTGGAGTACTTCCTGAAAGAAAAAGTCGAAGTGAACCCGGAGCTGGCCGCCATCAGCGAGTTCATCCACTTCGCCTGCACCTCGGAAGACATCAACAACAACTCTCACGGCCTGATGCTGAAAACCGCCCGCGAAGAGGTCATCAAGCCTTACTGCGAGAAGCTGATTTCCGAACTCAAGCGTCTGGCCGTTGAGTACCGCGACATGCCGCTGCTCTCCCGTACCCACGGTCAGCCGGCTACTCCAAGCACCATGGGCAAGGAGATGGCCAACGTCGCCTACCGGCTGGAGCGCCAGTACAAGCAGATCATGGCGGTGGAGATCCTCGGCAAGATCAACGGCGCGGTCGGCAACTACAACGCCCACATCAGCGCCTACCCGGATGTGGACTGGCACCAGTTCTCCGAGGAGTTCGTTACCTCCTTGGGTCTGACCTGGAACCCCTACACCACCCAGATCGAGCCGCATGACTATATCGCCGAGCTGTTCGACGCCATGGCCCGCTTCAACACCATCCTGATCGACTTCGACCGCGACGTGTGGGGCTACATCTCCCTGGGCCACTTCAAGCAGCGCACCATCGCCGGCGAAATCGGCTCCTCCACCATGCCGCACAAGGTCAACCCCATCGACTTCGAAAACTCCGAAGGCAATCTGGGTCTGGCCAACGCCGTGTTCCAGCATCTGGCCAGCAAGCTCCCCATCTCCCGCTGGCAGCGTGATCTGACCGACTCGACCGTGCTGCGCAACCTGGGTGTGGCGGTGGGCTACTCCCTGATTGCCTATCAGGCCACCCTCAAGGGTATCTCCAAGCTGGAAGCCAACGACGCCGCCATGGCTGCCGATCTGGATGCCAACTGGGAAGTGCTGGCCGAGCCGATCCAGACCGTGATGCGCCGTTACGGCATCGAGAAGCCCTACGAGAAGCTCAAGGAGCTGACCCGTGGCCGCCGCGTCGACGCCGAAGGGATGCGTACCTTTATCGACACCCTGGCGTTGCCGGAAGCGGTCAAGGTCGAGCTGAAGAAGCTGACCCCGGCCAACTACATCGGCGACGCCCAGCGTCTGGTCGATCTGCTGAAATAAGCGGATAAGTGACACCACCGGGGCCCTGTGCATGATCTGCAACAGGGCCCCGGTTATTTTATGTGGCACCCTATACACCCTTTGCAAGAGGTCTTGCCCGAGGCCAGCCACCGCCTCCGGCAAGACCTCTCTTGACCTTTGTCGAACCCTTTGACGAGAAGATCTATGTACCAACTCAATCTGGATATCGCTCACTTCCTCGAGCACTACTGGCAGAAGCGCCCACTGCTCATCAAGGGCGGCTTCACCGACTTTCAGGATCCCATCAGCCCGGACGAGCTGGCGGGTCTGGCCATGGAAGAGGTGATTGAATCGCGCCTCGTCACCCGCTTCAACAACAAGTGGGAGGCGGCCCACGGCCCCTTCGAATCCTACGACCACCTGGGCGAAGAGAACTGGACCGTGCTGGTGCAGGCCTGCAACCACTGGGCTCCCGAGGTCAACGAGCTGGCGGTGCCGTTCCAGTTCATCCCGGGCTGGCGTTTTGACGATGTGATGGTGAGCTTCTCCACCCCTCACGGCGGGGTCGGTCCCCACATCGACAACTACGACGTCTTCATCACCCAGGGCCAGGGCAAGCGCCACTGGCGCGTCGGCGATGCCAAGCCCTTGAACGAGTTCGCCGCCCACGCGGCCCTGCTGCACTGCGAGCCGTTCGAGGCGATCATCGACGTCATCATGGAGCCGGGCGATATCCTCTACATCCCGCCTGGATTCCCCCACGAGGGCTACGCCATCGAGCCCTCCCTGAACTTCTCGGTAGGCTTCCGCGCACCGGATGCCAAGGCGCTTATCTCCTCCTTTGCCGATCACCTGATCGACAACGAGGTCCGCACCGAGCGTTACGGCGATGCCGACCTCAAGCCCCGTGCCCGTCACGGCGAGATCCAGCCCTTTGAGCTGCACCGTCTGCGCGAGCTGATGCAACAGGCCCTCGATGACGAGACCCTGTTCAAGGAGTGGTTCGGCACCATGATCTCCGAGGCCAAGCACGATCTGGACGTCAATCCGGTGGAGCCGGACTACAGCGCCGAGGAAGTGGCCGACCTGCTGACCCAGGGCGAGCCCGCCATCAAGGTGCCCGGTCTGCGCACCGTCTGGTTCAGCGGCGAGAGCCAGCAGTGCTATATCGACGGCGAAGCCTGGACCCTGCCAAGCGAAGATGCGGCCGCCATTTCGCTGTTGTGCGACAAGGACATGGTCACCCAGGCCGACATGGTGGAGCTTGCCGATCAGGCCGGCTTCCTGCAGCTACTCACCCGGCTGGTCAACCGTGGCTACTGGTTCTTCAGCTGAGCTGACGGACAGAGATAAAAAAGGCGCCCGAGGGCGCCTTTTTGTTATTTGCAGCCGATGAGGATGCACCTTGTTTTCGTACATGGGCCGGTTCAATAATGACGACTCATGGCCAAGCGATGGACAAGGGCGTCACCTCTGCTATTTCGGAATAAACGCATTCTTGTAGAAGGATCGGAATCCATTGTCCGGCACCTGAAACTCAACCCCGTTGTACAACGACAACGAGGCATCATCAGTCTTACTCATAATTGCGCCATAGCGGGCATAGCCACTTTTGCCATCGTGATACATAAAGTCCATCCGCGAAACCAGATCGCTGGTTTTCTTGAACAACCTGCCAACAATCGGCGAGTCTGAGGACAGGGGATTATTGATGGTCCGCAGTAATTTCATACGGGTATAGTCACCATTGTCATCCCGGGTCAGCAGATAATGGTAGCGGGTCTCGGGAGCCTGCAGACCATTTAACCGATAGATCAAATTCACGTTGGTACCGAGTGCCAGGGCATTCAGGCCGTAGGTTATCGGTGCATCGCGCTGACCGACAAAGTCAGAGATTATCCTGCGCGCTACACCACCTTTCACTTGATAGATATGTCGGGTAGTGAAGATAAGGAACATGGTCTCATCAAGGCCATTGATGGCAACCACATCCAGCGGATATTCTTGCCACTCCAGATTTAATTGACTCGTCAGCTCATTGCTGTTTGTCGGGGCATCTTCCAGGTGAGACGTCAAGAAGGCGCGTGAAAAGCTTGAGTTGTTTCCCAGTGCCACAAATATAGCAGCGCGACTATTATTGCTTGCCTGACTCTCAACGGCATGCAAGCAGGTCTGCAAATCACTCCCCGGCCGCCAGTTACTGATCGGTGTGGTGGCTCCCGCAGTGAAGAAATTAGATATATTTCCGTAACCTGGCTTCTGAATATTGGCAAAGTTATAAATCCTGCCATTTCTCGGCGAGGTTACCAGAGCCCCTGGCTGAGTATAAATAGGATTATCATGATCAGCGATACTTGGGACATAATCCCAATCGGTATTCATGGTCCTTGCATCGAATGCGCACACCAGAGTACGCTTCCAGTAACTGGACACCCGGCAAATATATGCACCAATATCTTCATACTCAAGCCCCCGTGGCTTAATATATTCGTTGGTATATCTGGCGATCGGGGTAGGTTTGACCTCTTCTTTTTTAAGTAAGGTGTAGATCCACTGGGCAATGGCCACCACTATGCCTATCACCGCGACAATGATACCCAAGGGGCCGGCAATGGCAAACCCCATAAAAGAGGCAATGGCGACCCCCAACGCCACCGTGGCGACCAACATATTGATTGCCGCAAATATAATATCCCCAATATCGCCGCCCTCGACAGCCTGATACAGGTTATACGCGGCCAGGGCCGCCCCCAGTGCCGCCAAGCCAACAAAACATATATTGATAACCCGAGTGATATTTTGCGTGGCGAGAAACATCTTGCTGGCGATCTGCCGCTCCAGCACATTCGTGAGATGCTGGCCTTTGGCGGTAAGGTTGCTCAAGAATTGACTGAATTTTCCCATATTGATGGCAATGCTATTGATGATGCCTTCACCATTGCCATAAATAAACATGGTCACTTTATCAAGGAACCGACCGAGCTGGATCAGATTCAAGGTCACATCAAACAGGGCTGCCCCCAACTCCATCAAAGGAACAGGGTTGCTCCATTCCTCCCGATCGGTGGCCGTCAACCAGGTAAAGTTGCCCACCCCCAGCAACAAGGTGAACACGGAAAGGAATGAATCTATGGGGAAGGCCGCGGGAGCCACACCGGAGAAGGCTGTGGGAGCCATACTGCCCGCCGTCCCTGCCAGAGCAGGATATCGTTGAAGAATACGCTGCCGGGCCCCCTCATCCTGCAAGGTGCTCGTTCTCAGGTTCAGATTATTCAGTTCATTCCAGAAGCTATCCGGACTATTCTGGTTGAAGAAACTGTTCCAGAAGGTGCGCTGCGTACCGCTTTCATTTCTCAGCAAGGTCACCACATCATCGAAATTCCTCCTGTTGGCCAAGACTGTGTATTTCTCGCTTTGCTGACCCCAGCTCATGTTCATGGCAAACCCGCTGTAAACAGATCCCGCCATGGTACGTTCAAATTTTTTCAGCTCATCTTCGGTGATGCGACGACCGGATGAAATATTGAGCGCTCTTACTTTATTGATGGTGTTGTACACTTTCCACATCGCCTTTTCAAACGATGAGCCTGACCCCAGATATTCCTGAACTTTAAAAGAACTGATAAGTTCGTCTAATACCTCATTCTTGGAGTAGTGTTCGATAAGTTGACGAGCCCAACTTTCCCCCCCTGCTTTGTAGGAGGTTAACTTTCCATTTTGACAATAATGGGTGGCGACAGAGTATAGCTGATCGATAATCTCCTTAAACTGCGCCCCCTTTTCTGCTTGCTTGATATTCGCATTTACCTTCACCATATCCCAGGAGTTATACAGCTTCCGGTCAGCTACTGTGACATTGGTTTGCTTGCTATATGAGTTCTGTAACAGGCCACTCACGTACTCAACCATATTATCGGTAAAATAGCGTCGATTGCTGCTGTAAATAGCATTGACCGAGCTGATGCCATCACTCATTGTCAGCACATTATTATTAGGCTTCATGCCAGGGCCTAATGCTTCGCTTAATGAGCTGTTCTGATACTGGAATTCGAACTTCATCAACTCTTGAAACATCACCTGGGCAAGATATTGCGCTTCATCGGTTTCTTGATCAAAGCGAATCCAATTCGAATCAACTTCGCGCTGCAGAGACGCTATCACGTAAAAATTGATCGCATCCAGTTCGGCGAAATTGCCACTGTTCAAAACAGCAATGGCAGCCTTCGCCGGGGCAGGAAAAACGCTGCCAGCTGCCAGACCAATCAGCGACATGGAGGAAAACGTCAGAAAATCACGACGTCCTTGTGAAACTTCACGATGGATTATTGCTGAGAGTTTTTTCATATGATGTATCCCTATCAGTGCTCAATTTATTCCAGATTGCCCGATATTTTCAGGCAATAGCTGGGCAGGCCATATCATCATGACCGAGCATATGGTGGTTGTTTTTGGGTGTAAGATGAAGACAGGTTACCGCGTCAGCATTATTGATATGCAAACGAGAGTAACTCTATCGATATATAAGACAAGGGCGAGTATGAATAATTAAAGCCATGACAATCGCACCAGGCCTCCTTGTTTATATATTCAACAACCTACCTTTACATCCTCATTTGAGTCAAACATCAATAATGAGGTCAAACCAAAAAATGTTACCCGTTAGACAAAAATAGATCTTTCTGATAAAAAATTTGTAACAAGACATTGCAACAGAATACCTCCGGAAAAAGCAACGGCCAGCCCTCAGGCAGCAGACCCCATATTCAGAGAATATGGTGGCGCGCTCCATATATCCCGACACGGATTCAAGAGACGTTTGTTCAATGACATGGGGGCGGATACGCCCATGATGGTGGAGCGGAGGAGCACAGCGACTCATCGCTTATTCAAGGGGAAAGGCGCAGCACCTGCTGCTCATGCAGATAACAAAACGGCAGCCCGCAGGCTGCCGTTTGCGTTGCTCATTGTTCTTCGGGAAGCTCGTCAAACAGCGGGTGGTAGAGCACTTCGCCCTGCATCCCGCTCAGGCCGCCTTCCTGCAGCTCCATCGCCATGAAGCAGTCGGCGGGCACCTCGTAGATGCAGTGCAGGCCGAACTCGCTGGCGGGGCGAAAACCGAAGCGGCTGTAATAGGTCGGGTCACCCAGCACCACCACCGCCTTCCAGTCCATCTCCAGCGCCGTGTCCAGCCCCTCGCGTACCAGATCCGACCCTATGCCCTGCCCCTGCCAATCGGGATGGACCGCCACGGGCGCAAGACCGAGCCAGGGCCCTTCCATGCCGTTAATGGTGATCGGGCTCAGCATCAGGTGCCCCATGAACTCGTACTCCTCCTCCTCGACCATGGTCACCACAGCGGCGCCACATTCGCGCAGGCGGTTGACCAGTTCGGCCTCGTCGGAACGGCCAAAGGCGGCGCTCACCAGGTCATAGACCGGCAGCATGTCGCCGGGGCGCTCGGTTCTCAGCATACAGCGTTACTCCTCGTACAGCAGAGCGGGCATTATTCCACAAACTGACCGCCGTCTTGAGCACCTTTGTCGAGAAATGGGAGGGTGGACTCAGGAAACCGCACGGCCAGCAGGTGCAGCACGGTTTGCAGATAGCTCGATTGCAGGGTGGTCATGGCCGCCCGATAGGCCGCAAACAGCTCGGCATCCGTCTGCTCCAGCCAGCTCAGCGTCTGGTCTGGTCCGCGATGCCAGCGTCCAGCCAGCTCATCGATGAGGGCGGGCAATTCCACCAGCAGCCAGAGCTGGTGATAACGGCGGCTGACGCCATCCCCCTGTTTGTTCTCGCCGCTCGCCCGGCGGGCCAAGGTGCCCAGCCAGCCGAGCCGCTGACGCCGCTCCGACAGCGTGAGCGGCGCCGGCCCCTGGCGCTGCAGGCTGGCCAGCTGCTGCAGATAAGCCAGCCCTTGCTCTTCAAAGTCCTTGAGCAGCAGTCCCCGGTACAGATAGAGCTGGTCCGGCTCGGCCTGCGCCAGCACCGCCTGATCGTGATACTCCACCGCCAGCGGCCCGTCACTCTCCTGCTCGGGCAGGGACTCGACAGCCAGTCCGCTTTCTGGCTCCGGCTGCGCCAGAAAGAGGGCCAACCGCCTCGGTTCATCCTCCTCAGCGCCTGCTTGCAGGATGGCCGCCACCACCTGTTCGTCGGCCAATAGAGGAGTCAGCTGCCGTGTCAGCGGCGCCGCCAGCGTCTGGCTTCGCTCCAACTGCCAGTAGCTCACCTCGCACGGCGGCTGACCACTCAGCTCACGACGACCGCGATAGCGCATGCCAAGCTTGGCCATCACCCGGCCGGAGGCCAGGTTGCCCGGCATATGGCGGGCGGTCAGCACCGGCAGTTGCAGCCGGTCAAACGCAAAGGCCTTGACCAGCCGGGCGGCCCGGGTCGCCAGCCCGCGATTTTGCCAGGGCACGCCCACCCACCAGGCGAGCTCGCCATTCCAGTGCAGCGAGATCACCCCCACCAGCGGCGCCTGGCCCTCCCCCGCCGGCAGGGTCAGCGCCCAGCTCCAGCCCAGCCCGAGCGCCGCCTTGCGCCAGCAGCCGGCCAGCCAGTCGCGGCCCGCCTCCGGCGGGTAGGGATGGGGGATGTTGAGGGTGTAGCGGGCGAGCGCCGCATCGCTGCAATAGCGCACCACGTCGGCCTCATCGCGCGCCAGCAGGGGACGCAGTTGCAGGGCAGGCCCCGACGGCGAGGCGGGCTCGGCCAGCACCGGCACCGTCAGGCGGCGGGCCAGCAGGCGGTTGAGCACGGCGCCCAGATCGTCTTGCGCCGTCAGCGTCAGATCGGCGCCCTGTGGCCCCAGCGTCAGCAGCCCCTCCTCCCGGGCCAGAGTCAGCAGGGAGGCCGAGCCGCTGATGAGGATCTGACGGCTCGGCTCCCTCGCGGGCTGGGCAGGCAAGTCACCATCCAGCCAGGCGGCCAGCAGCGCGCTGGCCGAACGCACGCCATCGGGCGGACAACAGGACCAGAGTCCGCCGGTGTCGCTCGGCAAACCCTCATCGGCCTTGCTCTGCAGCAGCAGCCAGCGACCGCCCTGCCGTTGCCAGGCCTGCAGCACCGGCGCCCAGTGGGGCTGCCACAGGGCCCGCTCGATCAGCAGCTCCATCAGCTGGCCTGGCAGGCAGCCGGCAGGCTCAGGTGACGGGGATGGGCTTCGATACGGGCGATCCAGTCGCGAATAGCTGGCCAGCCCTGCAGCGAGAAGATCCCCTCCTCCGCCACATGGGTGTAAGCGTAAAGCGCGATGTCGGCGATGGTCGGCGTCTCACCGCACAGGTAGGGACTCTGCTTGAGCTGCTGCTCCAGCACCGCCAGCGCCTTTTCACCGCCGGCTTTGAGCCCGTCGAGGCGCGCCTCCTGAGACTCCGGCCGCCCCAGATAGTGCACGATGAAACGGGCTACCGCGATATAGGGCTCATGGCTGTACTGCTCAAAGAACAGCCACTTGAGCACCTCGGCCTGCTGACGCGGCTCGGTCGGCCACAGGGGCGAACCCTGCGCCAGATAGAAGAGGATGGCGTTGGACTCCGCCAGGGTATCGCCGTGGGCCAGCTCCAGCACCGGGATCTTGCCGTTGGGGTTGATGGCCAGAAAATCGGGGGTACGGGTCTCCCCCGCCAGCACATCCACTGGCACCCAGTCGAGGGGCAGTTCAAGCCAGCGGGCCAGCAACCAGGGCTTGTAGCAGTTGCCGGACTTCAGGTCGCCATACAGACGCATACAGACTCCTTGTCAGCGGCAGCGGGCACTCAGGGCGCCAGCCGCTCGATGTGCCAGCCTTCCCCCTCGCGGGTGTAGTAGAAACGGTCGTGCAGGCGATGCTCGCCCCCCTGCCAGAATTCGACCGTGTCGATCCGCACCCGAAAACCGCCCCAGAAGCTCGGCAGCGGCACTTCGCCATTGGCAAACTTCTGCTTGAGCTCGAGGAATTTGGCCTCCAGTACACCGCGCGCCGAGATGCGGGTCGACTGCTGGGAAACCCAGGCGGCGATCTGGCTGTCCTTGGGGCGGCTGTGGAAGTACTTCATCACCTCGAAGGTGCTCATCTTCTCCACCCGGCCGGTCACATGCACTTGCCTATCCAGCGTGTGCCAGGGAAACAGCAGGCTGATGCGGGGGTTGCCCTCCAGCTGATGCGCCTTGCGGCTGCCCATGTTGGTGTAGAACACCATGCCCTCGGCATCGTAGTGCTTGAGCAGCACGGTGCGCTGCCAGGGCTGGCCGTCGGCATCGACGGTGCCCACCACCATGGCGGTGGGATCGGTCAGCTTGGCCTCGCACGCCTGGGCCAGCCACTTCTCGAACAGGGCGAGGGGCTCGGCCGGCAGATCGGCCCGGTGCAATCCACCCCGGGTGTACTCGCGGCGCAGATCGGCTACATCCATCATCTTGATTTTCCTTCTCTCTTTACCGCCCATGCGGCCATGCGTGCTGGCATTGTGCGACGAGCACGCCATGGGTACAAGCCTTGTGACCGGCAAATGGCGGCTGCAAAAAAAGAGGGAGGCTCACGCCTCCCTTGGTATGCCCTTCACACGCTCTTGGTACGCGCAGGCTTATTGCTTGCCAGAGGCAGCGGGACAATGCGCCAGCATGCGCCGGTTGTAATCCGCCGCGTAGGCCGCCAGCTTGGCCTGGGCCTCTTCCTGCCCGGGCTTGATGACATCCCCCAGGCCATCGAGGTAGCGCACGCCGCAGCGCGCCTTGGCCGAGGCCTGCTGCTCCGGCGCGATGCCGGGCGCTACCTCGCCGCGCCCGGCCCGCACGATCAACCGGTAATCCTGCTTGGCCAGA
This sequence comes from Aeromonas sp. CD, assembly GCF_033349375.1. Taxonomy (NCBI): domain Bacteria; kingdom Pseudomonadati; phylum Pseudomonadota; class Gammaproteobacteria; order Aeromonadales; family Aeromonadaceae; genus Aeromonas; species Aeromonas sp. CD. Next base: position 1,481,349 of record NZ_CP137631.1, on the reverse strand, counting down.
CTGGCGCTGACCGCCTGCTCCAGGGTATCGGCATCGGCCTGACAGCCGCCAAGCAAGGACACCAGCACCAGCCAGCCAGCCCTCATCCGCACCTCCGTTGCCAACCCAGCAGGGCCAGCGCCAGAGTCCAGAGACCGAGGGCACCACCGCCGCCACCGCCCGAGCTGCCGCCGCTTTGGGCGACCGGCAGCTTGGCCGGACTGATCGTAAAGAAGATGTTGTCGCTGCAGGCCACCTTCAGGCGGGCGGCGCTGGCCAGATCCGCCGGCAGGGTGACGGTGGCGGCGCCGCTGTTGGGTTGGCTGACCGCGAGATTGCTCCAGCTGGCCCCCTCGTTCTGGGTGATGAACAGGTCTACCTTGCTGCAGCTGATCGGCGCCAGCGTGGTGCCGGCCACATCCCAGCTGACGGCCTGGCTTGCCCCCGGCGTCAACGCCACCCCAAGCGGGGCGGTCAGCCGGAAGGCGCTGCCGGTGTTGACCACCTGAACCTTCATGTCGTCGCTGGCGACACCGCCCTTGCCGTCACGCACCGTCAGCCGGAAGTTGAGATCCCGGTTAGTGGTAGGCCAGGCCTCGCCCTTGGCGAGCGTGCCCGAGAGCAGGGAGGGCAGGCTCGGCAGGATCCGTTCCGGCGAGCTGGTGGGGGAAACGAAGCGAAACAGCGGCCGGGAGCCGTCATCGATCATGTCGAGGGCACTGTTGGACGGGTCGCCCAGATCAATCTGTTCCCAGGTGTAGGTCAGGGGATCCCCGTCCAGATCGGCGCCGGCCCCCTTGAGCACGAACGGCGTGTTGGCCGGAATGATGCGGCTGGCCCCTGCCGCCGCCTGGGGCGCATTGTTGACGAGGTTGAGGGTGGTGCCGCAGGTCGGCACGGTCGCCATGTGCGCCCGCATCTGCTCGATGGATTTGCTGTGGAAATAGGGGTCACTGTGGGGCTGGATGTTCTCGTCCCCGCAGATCCCGGCATAGGCCATGATGGAGGTGCCGCTGCCCGGCTCCCAGGCCTGTGCAGCCTCCCGATTGCCGCCGCCACAACTGCCAGTGGTGCCGTTGAAGGTGTGGTCGGCGCCGAACTGGTGACCGATCTCGTGGGCCACGTAGTCGATAAAGAAGGCATCCCCCACCGGGGTGGATGAACCCGTCATGCCGTCCGACTTGGTGGCCGTACAGAGCACACCCAATCCGGCCAGACCACCACCGCCCGTGTTGACCACATGGCCTATATCGAATGGTCCAAGCCGAGTGCTGGGCAGGGGTAGGGTCTGGGCATTGGCCTGCACCGCGCCGTTGACATCGACATCCGTGTCGTCATTGTTGAACGGATCGCTCGCCGGATCGGTAAAGATGATGTTGTCGTTACCGCTGGCCAGCTGAAACTCGGCCCCTACGTCGCGCTGGTACACCTCGTTGACCCGGTTGAGCAGGGTGGCGATGGCCGCGGTGGCCAGCACCTTGGAGCCACCGTGGAACTGGGTGTACTCCCCCGCCGCCGAGATGGCGATGACGTAACGCTTGCGCACGTTGCCATCTACCTGCACCTTGTGCGCCAGCGCCCTGCTGGCCTCGCTGCCGATAACCTTGTCCGCGTCCTCCTCCAGCCGGCTGTAGGCATCCTGCTGGTAATAGACGGCATAACCGTCGGCATTGCGCAGCGGGTCGACGAACACCGTCTTGCCCTGATGGGTGAACATGGCGTGAAAGCCCAGCGGCCCCAGGTCAAAACGTCCCGTCTCTACCGGTGCTGCCGGGTTATGGCCCTTGAAGGTCAGGATCTCGGGGAATTTGGCCGCCTGATCGGCCGGCAGCAGATCATAGGCTTGCAGGGTGAAGGTCACCTCTCCCCCGTCGGGCAACGGCAGGGTCAGCGAACGCGCCCCGGCCTGCAGGCCGGCAAAATAATCGATGGGCACCTTGGCGACCCGAAACTGGTTGGCCCGCACTTCATAGCCGTCGGCGGCGCTGGCGCGCGCCGCCACCGTGTCCCACTCCTTGGCCGCGAGGCCACCCGAGCTCATCAGGCTGGCTACCACCAGCGCCAAGGGAGAAAATTTCATCAACTGCATCTTTTTAGTCCTTTTAAATGCACTCACCCAAACTGCAACTGGCATCATTTGCCTGCCGCCCTGCTTAGTCCAGCACCAGCTAACGGATATTCCCCGAATGGGGAGTGTTGCACCAACCCTGTCTAGCCCCTATCATTGCGCGGATTTATCAGTTTTTGAGCCGCGTCACCATGACGACGGTTCGTCTTTATCTGACCAAGGTTAATCTCATGCTCAAATCCCCACTGTTGCCCCGTTTCGGGGACCTGGTCGTTGCCATTGTTGACGATGTGCTGGGCCAGGGTCTCACCCTGGATCGCGCCTATGCCCGTCACTTCTCCGGCATCGAACTCAAACCGCAAGAACAGGCAAGGATTGCCCTGGTCACCGGCGATCTGCTGCGTCGCCTCAGCCTCTATTGCGCCCTGACCGGCATCCAGGTCCGTCAGGCCGAGAAGAACGTCTGGCCGCTGCTGCACAGCTGGCACGCTTTTCACAAGATAGCCCAACCCAACCATCCGACGCTGGATCGCTTCAATGAAGAGGCGTTTCGTCGTCGTCTGACCGAAGCCAAGAAGAACCCGGTGCTGATGGATGGCTGCCCGACCTGGCTGGAAAAACTCGGCAGCGAGCAACTGGGCGAAGCCTGGCCTGCCGAGCGTGCCGCGCTGGCCTGGATGCCCAAGCGTTATCTGCGGGTCAACAGCCTCAAGTGCACTCGTGAAGAGCTGCAGGCCGCACTGGCCAAAGAACAGGTCACCACCATTCCAGTGGAAGGGGTCGATTCTGCCCTGCAAGTGACCTCGGATGCCGCCCTGTTTCGAACCAAGGCCTTTGCCGATGGCTGGTTCGAGCAGCAGGATGCCGGCTCCCAGCAGGTTGCAGCCGCGCTGGAAGTGAGCCCCGGCATGCGCGTCATCGATGCCTGCGCCGGTGCCGGTGGCAAGACCCTGCATCTGGCCGCCATGATGGAGGGCAAGGGCCGCCTGCTGGCGATGGATGTGGAAGAGTGGAAGCTCGAAAACCTCAAGCAGCGTGCCCGCCGCGCCGGGGCCCACAACGTGGAGACCCGGGTGATCACCAGCAGCAAGACCGTCAAGCGCCTCAAAGAGAGTGCGGATCGCGTGCTGCTGGACGTACCCTGCTCCGGCCTCGGCGTGCTCAAGCGCAATCCGGATGCCAAGTGGCGCGACACCGCCGAGCGGCTGCCGGTGCTGGTTGCCCTGCAGGCGGAGATCCTGCAGCGCTACAGCCAGATGGTGAAGGTGGGTGGTCTGCTGGTCTATGCAACCTGCTCCATCCTGCCGGAAGAGAACCGCCAGCAAGTGGACAAGTTCCTCGCCGCCAATGAAAACTACCGCCTGCGCGATGACCACACCGTCAGCCCGGCCGCCACCGGCTTCGATGGCTTCTACATGGCACGCATCGAACGCATCGCCTGATGCCTGTCGTGACATAAAGTTGTGAGATAAAAAAGGGGAGCCAGTGGCTCCCCTTTTTGCATGATGCGGATGCTGCCTTATTCGGCGGCGGCGTCATCCTGCTTGTGTTTGGCGGCAGTTTCCTTGATCAGGGTCTGCAGCTCGCCGGCCTGGAACATCTCGATCATGATGTCGCAGCCACCGACCAGCTCACCTTCCACCCACAGCTGAGGGAAGGTCGGCCAGTTGGCAAACTTCGGCAATTCGGCGCGGATATCCGGATTTTGCAGGATGTCGACGTAAGCAAACGGCTCGCCACAGGACATCAGGGCCTGGGAGGCCTGGGCAGAGAAACCGCAGCTGGGTAGCTTGGGGGAGCCCTTCATGTACAGGATGATGGGGTTTTCAGCCAGCTGCTGTTTGATCTTTTCAATAGTTTCCATAGGTGCCTCACTAGAGCGATTTCGGCGGCCATTCTACTGCAATCCGGGCAGACCACAAACTGGCAAACCACCTCGGATGCAAGAAGTGATGAATCAATACGCCGCAGCTTGATCCGGATCATGGCGAGAATCAAGAGTTGTTAGCCCATCTTTGATGCTGGTACAATCGATGGGCTTTGGGCCATCTGGCCCCCTTATTTCAAGAACAATTCTTTTCAAGATAGAAAAGAGTACGCAATGTCTTGCAACCGTCGCCTTCGCACGGCCAGCCAATGGAGAGTAGAAAATGGCATTCGAACTTCCCGCTCTGCCCTATGCAATCAATGCTCTGGAACCGCACATCTCCCAGGAAACTCTGGAATACCACCACGGCAAGCACCACAACACCTATGTGGTCAACCTGAACAACCTGGTGCCGGGTACCGAGTTTGAAGGCAAGTCTCTGGAAGAGATCATCAAGACCTCCACTGGCGGCATCTTCAACAACGCCGCCCAGATCTGGAACCACACCTTCTACTGGCACTGCCTCTCCCCGAACGGCGGTGGCGAGCCCACTGGCGCCCTGGCCGATGCCATCACCAAGGCCTTCGGCTCCTTCGCCGAGTTCAAGGATGCGTTCACCAAGTCTGCCATCGGCAACTTCGGTTCCAGCTGGACTTGGCTGGTGAAAAAGGCTGACGGCTCCCTGGCCATCGTCAACACCTCCAACGCCGGTTGCCCGCTGACCGAAGCCGGTACCACTCCGCTGCTGACCGTCGACCTGTGGGAACACGCCTACTACATCGATTTCCGCAACCTGCGTCCGAAGTACATGGAAACCTTCTGGACCCTGGTCAACTGGGAATTCGTGGCCAAGAACCTGGCTGCCTGATAGCCCCCGTTCTAGCCAAAACGCCCCGCTCTTGCGGGGCGTTTTTTTATGCCTGTGCAACAGCAGAGACGAAAAAGGCGCCCGCAGGCGCCTTTGTTACGTTGCTCGAGCCGGATGCGCTGGCATCACTGGTCGATTTCATCCAGATAGTCATCCAGATTGCTGTCGTCTTGCTTCTCCTGCTGCTCTTGCTTGAGCTCGGTCTGACGACCGGTCACCTTGTTCTGGTTGTACTGCAGATAGAAGTCCTTGGTCAGGGCGTAAGGATCGAGCGCATTGTCGATGATCCGCTCCTGATCGATCAATTTGGAGCGGGTACCCAGACCATCCAGCGCCCAGTGGGTGATGCGCAGGGGCAGGGTCAGCAAGGCATAGGGGAAGTAGATGGTATCGATGGTATCCCCCACCAGCTTGCGGGTGGTGGTCGGGCCGTAGACCGGCACCATCAGGTAGGCGCCATCGCCGATATCGGCGCGGCCCAGCACGGTATTGAGCTCCAGCTTGTTGCGCGCCAGGCCGGCATGCTTGGCCACGTCGAAGATACCCAGCAGACCCACGGTGGTGTTGAGGGTGAAGCGACCCAGGTTGGTACCCGCCCCCTTCAAATCGCCGGTGATGAGATGGTTGACCATGCTGCTCGGCTCGTTGAAGTTTTCCACCAGGTTTTCGATGCCATCCTTCATTCCCTGCGGAATATAGCGGGCATAGCCATGCACCACGGGACGGGCCACATAGGGCTCCAGCACATCGTAGTTGACGGCCCACATGGCCCGGTTGGCGCCCTGGAACGGGTCACGACCATCGCTGGCCGTGCTGGTCGCACCAGGCCGGCTCGGCGTCTCCTTGAGGTCAAGGCTCTCGGGCCCCTGCTTGGGCGGGCCGCCAGCACAGCCGCCCAGCAACAAGGCCACCATCAATGCCCCTACACGCACATACATATGGAAGTCCTAGCTTTTTATTGTGATTAATCTGAATTATAGGCAGCCCGGCCCCGTCGAGGGGCCGGGCCAAAGGCGTATTAGAGGGCGTGATCGATGCGGATGTCAATCGGCGCTGAAGGAGTCGAACCGGTGGCGACCGGAACGGAGACGCCTTCAAACGCCCCTTCCTTGTTCATGACGTTGCCGCCACGGGAGAGGCGCGCCTTGAACTGCAGTTCGGGGTAGGCAGCCAGCTTGTTGCCTTCCATCATGGCGTCACCGTCACCCAGCGACAGGGTCAGCGGGAAGTGCGGCCCCGGGATACGCTTGACCGCGATGGGCATGGGCGGTCCGTTGGGGATCACCGCAAACACGAACAGATGGGCATCTTCCGGCAGTGCAATGCCATCGGCCAGCGTCACCTTGAGCGGGAACTCGCCAGCCTTCACCTCCAGCACCTGGTCAGAGGCCGCGTTCTGCCCGCTCGCCTCAGCCGGCACGGCGGCACTGGCCATGCCGCGCTTCTTCAACTGCTGCTCGGCATAGTCGATGGAGCGCTCCACCATGGTGTAACGGGTCGAGCCCTTCTCCATCAGCGGCAGCATCTCGCGCCAGCGTTGCAGGGCGGTCTTGAAGTCCTCTTTTTGCAGCGCCATGAAGGCGTAGACGGAGCGCGCCTCGATATTGGCCGGATCCTGGGCAATGGCCACCCGCAACAACTGATCGGCCTGCGCGTCATCCCCTGTCATCATCAGCGCCTGGGCGTAGGGTACCGCCACCATCGCCTTCTGCGGGGCCAGCCCGTAGGCCCGCTCCAGCGCCTCGCGGGCCATCTCGGGATCATTGCCATCCAGCGACAGCCGACCCAGCAGCAGCCAGCCGCGATAATCGTTCGGCTCGTCCTTCAGGCGGGTACGCAGGCCTAAGGTAAAGTCCAGCAGATCCTGCTCGGTAACCTCGGCGTCCCGCTCCACCAGAATGCGGTTGCTAAGCTCACCCAGCCGGCTGTTGGCATCCTGCCAGCGGCTGACCTCCTGCCAGGAGCCGAGCTTGTAGTAGAGCCCCAGGCTCACCACCAGCAGCACCAGCACACCCGGGATCCAGATCATGCTCTTGCCACCGCGGGCGGTCTGCTCCACGTCGGGAATGTCGTCCAGCAGGCTGCGTTGCAGCTCGATCAGGGAGTCCTGCTCTTCCGCCAACACCCCTTGCTCGCGCTCTTCCCCGATCTCCAGCAGACGCTGGCGATAGAGCTGTTTGTTGAGGGCCGAGCGGCTGATGCTCTGCTTGCCCTCACCCCGCCACAACGGCAGCACCAGTGCCAGACTCACCAGCGCCAGCAGGGCCGCGATCACTATCCAAAATGCGGTCATTGTTTCTCTTCCTCTTTAAGCAGGGCAGCCAGACGACGCTGCTCCTCCGCGCTCAGGGCGCTATCCGCCGGCGTGGCAGCCGCGGGACGGCGGCGACTGCGCACCACCACCATGACGACACCGATGACGATCACCAGCAGAGGGCCGAGCCAGAGGATCAGGGTCGACGCCATCAGCGGCGGGTTGTACAGGATGAAGTTGCCGTAGCGGGCGACCATGTAGTCCACCACTTCCTGCTTGTCCTTGCCCTCGCGCACCATCTGGTAAGTCTTGTCACGCAAGTCCTTGGCCAGGCCCGCGTTGGAATCGGCGATATCCTGGTTCTGACACTTGGGGCAGCGCAGCTCCTTGGTCAGCTCGCGAAAGGTCTGCTCCTGGGCGTCGCTGTCGAAGGTGTAGACATCGATGGCGGCCAGCGCCTGGCCCGCCCCGCCCAGTCCCGCCAGCAGCAGCAGGGACGCAATAAACATTCTCATCAGGCTCTCCCTCACTTCATGGCGTCATAGATGGGTTTGAGGGTGCTGGCCCACACCTCGGGGTTGACGTCCCCCACGTGGCGATAGCGAATGATGCCCTGGCTGTCGATGAAGAAGGTCTCCGGCGCGCCGTAGACCCCCAGATCCAGCCCCAGCATGCCGTCGGGATCATAAAGATTGATCTGGTAGGGATTGCCGAGCTCCGCCAGCCAGTTGATGGCCTTGGCCCGTTCATCCTTGTAATTCATGCCGACGATGTAGATCCCCTGCCCCGCCAGTTGCTTGAGGTAGGTGTGCTCCCCATAGCAGGTCGGGCACCAGGTGGCCCAGACGTTGAGCAGCATGGGACGCCCCTTGAGAATGCTCCTGTCATGCTGCTTATTGAGGTCGTAGATGTCCTGCAGGGTGAACACGGGCACCTCCTTGCCCACCATCACGGACTCGAGCTTGGTGGGATCGGAGTAGAGCCCCTTGAACAGAAACACGGCCCCCAGCAGAAACACGATGAAGGGGATCAGAAACAACCAGGTCTTCTTGCTCATGCCTTGGCCTCCTTGTCACGACGACCGAAACGGTAGCGCTTGTCCAGCATCGCCAGCACGCCGCCGATGGCCATGAAGACGCCGCCGAACCAGATCCAGCGCACGAAGGGTTTGTAGTAGATCCGTACCGCCCAGGCGCCGCTGTCGAGCTGCTCGCCGAGCGCCGCATAGAGATCCCGGGTGAAGCCGGCATCGATGGCCGCCTCGGTCATCGGCATCCGGGTCACCTTGTACATGCGTTTCTCCGGCTTGAGCAGGGCGACCTGCTTGCCGTCCTTGTGCACTTCCAGCACGCCCTTGAAGCCGTCGTAGTTGGGGCCGTTCTTCTCCTTGATGCCGGTGAAGACAAACTCGTAGTCGGCAAACTGGACCCGATCGCCGGCCTGCATCCGCAGATCCTTCTCGATGCTGTAGTTCTGGGTACAGGCGATGCCGATGATGCTGACCGCAAGGCCCACGTGGCCCAGGATCATCGCCCAGTGGCTGTTGCCAAGCCGGCGCACGCCGACGGCGAAGCTGTGCTTGTGGGTGGCACGCACCCAGGTCTCCTGCACGCTGGTCACGATGATCCAGGCACCAAGCCCGATACCGAGCGCAGCCCAGGGCTTGAACTCCTCGGCCAGCAACAGCGGCAGCAAGATGGCGGCGGCCAGGCTCAATACCAGCGCCAGCACCACCTTGCCCTTGAGCTCGCCCAGCTCCTGGCGGCGCCAGCGAAACAGCGGACCGACCCCCAACAACAGGGCGAACGGAATGATCAGCCAGCTGTAGATGTGGTTGAAGAAGGGAGTACCGATGGAGATGCTACCCAGCCCCAGCTCCTTGTGTACCAGCGGCAGCAGGGTGCCGAGCAGCACGGTCAGCAGACCCGCCACCAGCATGATGTTGTTGCACAGCAGCAGGGTCTCGCGGCTCCACAACTCGTGCTTGCCGTGGCTTCTCACCTGGGAGCCCTTGAAGGCAAACAACAGCAAGGATGAACCGATTACCGCCAGCAGGAAGCCCAGAATGAACAGGCCGCGGGTCGGGTCGGAGGCAAACGCATGCACCGACACCAGCACGCCGGAGCGCACCAGGAAGGTACCCAGCAGGCTCAGAGAGAAGGCGGAGAGCGCCAGCAGCACGGTCCAGGCCTTGAAGGTGGCGCGTTTTTCACTCACCGCCAGCGAGTGCAGCAGGGCGGTACCCGCCAGCCAGGGCATGAAGGAGGCGTTTTCTACCGGATCCCAGAACCACCAGCCGCCCCAGCCGAGCTCGTAATAAGCCCACCAGGAGCCCAGCACGATACCCAGGGTGAGGAAGACCCAGGCCGCCATGGTCCAGGGACGCGACCAGCGCGCCCAGGTGGCATCGAGCCGACCGGTCATCAGGGACGCGATGGCGAAGGCAAAGGCCACCGAGAAGCCCACATAGCCCATGTAGAGCATCGGCGGGTGGAAGATGAGACCCGGGTCCTGCAACAGCGGGTTGAGGTCACGCCCATCCACCGGAAAGTAGGGCAAGGTACGAATGAAGGGGTCGGAGGTAAACAGCACGAAGGCGGTAAAACCGACCGAGATGAGGCCAAGCACGCCGAGCACCCGCGCCACCGCATCGAGCGGCAGCCGGCGGCTGAACATGGCGACGGCCGCAGTCCAGCCCCCCAGGGTCAGCACCCACAGCAGCAGAGAGCCCTCGTGGGCGCCCCACACTGCGGAGATGCGATAGGCCAGCGGCAGCAGGCTGTTGGAGTTGGTGGCCACGTACTGCACGGTAAAGTCGTTGTCGATGAAGGCCCAGGTCAGGCACAGGAACGACAGCAACAGCAGCAGGAACTGGGCATAGGCGAGCGGGCGGGCCGCCGACATCATGCCAAGGCGCCCCCATTTGGCCCCGAGCAGCGGATAGCTGCCCAGCAGCAGGGCGGTGGCGAAGGCCAGGATCAGTGAAAACTGTCCCAATTCAGGGATCATGGCTGAACTCCTTTCAAATGAGCCGCAGCACGAACCTGTAAACCGGCTTGAAAAGGTGAAAACGGTGCGAATGCTGCCGGGATCATTGCTTGCTCCCCTTCAGCTGCGCCTCGGTATATTCCGGCTTGAAGTGCATGCCGTTGGTGGCATCGGCCACTTCCGGCGGCATGTAGTTCTCATCGTGCTTGGCCAGCACCTCGAAGGCGGCGACCGTGGTGGCATCCTTGAGGGTGCCTTGGGCGACGATGCCCTGCCCTTCGCGGAACAGGTCCGGCAGGATGCCGTCAAACTCGACGGTCACCAGATGCCCGCCATTGTCCACCAGCTTGAAAGCCACCTTGAGGCTCTGGGGATCCCGCTGTACCGAACCCGGTACCACCAGACCGCCGATGCGCAGGCGCTGTCCCTCTTCCGGCTTGATCTTGTCCGGGCCCTTGCCCTCCACCAGCTCGCTCGGGGTATAGAAAAGATCGATGTTCTGGCTGAGGGCATAGAGTACCAGGCCGATCACCGCGGCAAGCCCGGCACTGATCGCCAGGATGATGGTGAGGCGTTTCTTGCGTCTCGGGTTCATAGGGTGTTCTCCATCTGCTGGGCCGCCTTGCGGCGGGCCTCGCGCGCCTGCTTGTTGCGCAGTTCACCGAGCAGGGCGCGGGTTTTCATACGGGTGGAAATGACGATGCCGACCAGGCAGAGCAGGGTCAGACCGAAAGAGAGCCAGACGTAGAAGGCGTAACCGCCCATCGCCAGAAAGTCACTGAATGAGGCAAAGTGCATGCTTACTTCTCCTGCTCGGCTATCTCTTTGACCCAGGGGCGGTGCCACTCCCGCATCAAGAGCTCGTTTCGAAAACGCATCAGGGAGAGGGCCCCGAGGAAGGCGGCAAAGGCCAGGATCATGATGAGCAACGGCCACAGCATCTCGGGGGAGATGGAGGGCTTGTCAAACTTGGTGATGCTGGCGCCCTGGTGCAGGGTGTTCCACCACTCCACCGAGTAGTGGATGATGGGCAGGTTGATCACCCCCACCAGCGCCAGGATGCCGGCGGCGCGACCGGCCAGCACCTTGTCGCTGAAGGCGTTGTAGAGGGCGATGACGCCGAGGTAGAGGAACAGCAGGATCAGCTCTGAGGTGAGTCGTGCATCCCACACCCACCAGGTGCCCCACATGGGTTTGCCCCAGGCAGCGCCGGTAAACAGTGCGATGAAGGTGAACACGGCGCCGACCGGCGCGACCGCGGCCACCGTCATGTCCGCCATCCGCAACTGCCACACCAGACCGATGAAGGCGGCCACCGCCATGGTAGAGTAGGCCCCCATGGAGAGGATCGCGGCCGGAACATGGATGTAGATGATCCGGAAGGAGTCGCCCTGCTGATAATCCGCAGGTGCAAAGGCCAGCCCCCAGAGGGTGCCGATGATGAATGCCAGCAGGCTTGTCACGGCAAACCAGGGCAGCAGGGTCCCTGCCAACTGGTAAGCGCGCTCGGGTTTAGCGTAAGGGTGCAACCATTTCCACATAGCTCACAAAACCTTTCTGTTATTAATATCGTGGCGAGGCCTACCATACCCACTGCCGGAAAACATCACATCCCCCGAAAGCAATAAGCAGCCATCCTCTTGATCTATCTCAATTATATTTTTTATAACGGCCCTTCCATGGCCACTTTTTCAGACGCTTTCGTCAATTCACGCTGACCCGCAGCGCTGCCGAGACCGCCAGCGGGGTCAGGGTCAGCGCACCGGCCAGCATGGCCCCCAGAATCGCCAGCTGCCCCGAATAGGGCAGCCCCATCCCAGCCGCATCGATGGCGGAGGTGGCAAAAATCAGTACCGGAATATAGAGCGGCAGGATCAGTAGGCTGAGCAGTACCCCCCCCTTGCGCAAACCGACCGTCAGCGCGACGCCGACCGCCCCGAGCAGGCTCAGCACGGGCGTCCCCAGCGCCAGGGTGGCGACCACCGCCAGATAGGTGTTCATGTCCAGCGACAGCAGAATGGCGAGCAGCGGGGAGATGAGCAGTAGTGGCAGGCCGGTCAGCAACCAGTGAGCGATCACTTTGGCCAGCGCCAGCAAGCCCAGTGGATGGGGCATCAGCATCATCTGCTCCAGCGCGCCGTCACCGAAGTCGTCGCGAAACAGCCGCTCCAGCGACAGCATGGCCGCCAGCAAGGCGGCCACCCATATGATGCCGGGAGCGATGCGGGCCAGCAGCTTGGGCTCGGGGCCGATCCCTAACGGAAACAAAGTGATGACGATGAGGAAAAACCAGAGCGGGTTGAGGATGTCGGAGCGCTGGCGCAGGGCCATCAACAACTCGCGGTGGATCAGGTGCATTACGGCGCGCAACATCAGAACTACTCCTGCAGCAAGGGCGTAAGAGAGAGGGTCTTCAACCGTCCCTGCATCAGGGTCATGTCCTGATGGGTGGTGAGGATCACCATGCCCCCTCGTTCGGCGTGGGTCAGGAACAGCCGTTCCAGCACCTTCACCCCCTGCTTGTCGATGGCGGTGAACGGCTCATCCAGGATCCAGAGTGCCGGCTTGTCGCTGAGCCACAGGCGGGCCAGCGCGACACGGCGCTGCTGGCCGGCAGAGAGCTGGCCGGTTGGGTTATCTTCAAACCCGGCCAGACCGACCTGGGCCAGTACCCGCCACAAATCCACGCTGGTATCGGCCGCATGGTGCAGTTTCTGGTAGAAGGCGAGGTTTTCGAGCGGTGTCAGGGCAGCCTTGACGCCAGGCTGATGACCGAGATAGAGCAGATTGGCGTGATATTCATCGCGGCAACTGCGGATATTTTCGCCATTCCAGCACACTTCACCGGCAAATGGTTGGGACAAGCCGGTCAACAAGCGCAGCAGGCTGGTCTTCCCTACCCCGTTGGGGCCTTCAATTTGCACCAGATCACCGGGAGCCACCGCAAAGGAGAGATGTTCAAACAGAGTGCGATCTTCACGCACGCAGCTCAGATTGTGAATTTGAAGCAGCATGAGGATGTAATCAGTGAAAAGAAGCGGCCTGCATATTAACACAGTATCGGGAAGCGTCTTTTCAAAGATGCCAATTATCAGCAGGATTTGTGGGGGAGATCCCGCCTTGAAGAGAGGGGAGGAAAATCAGGAAGGCGGATGCCTTCCCGAACATTCATGAGCGGCCTTTTCGCAATGAAATCAACAATTCAGCCTCGGCCTTAGGCAATTCACATTCATTCATGACCTCATCGAGGTCGGCACCAAGTTCCACCATCTTGGCGGCGCGGCTGTACAGGCGGCGTTCCGGATCCTGCAGGGTCAGCTCCTGCTGGCGATCGTTGATCTGCTGCATGGCCCCTTCGACGGATTGCAGACGCTGGCCCATGCCGATGGCCCCGGTATGCAGCTCCATCATCTGCTTGCGCAGGCTCTCGAGCTGCCCTTGCAGCGTCTCCACCCTGGCCTCGGACTCTCGCTGGCCACGTCGGCTGCCAATCACCCCATACAGGGCCAGCACCAACGCCAGCAAGGACAACCCCAAGGCGGCAATTTCAATCATCAACACATTATCTTCCTATCAGAGGGAACCGATATCTTCCCACTCTTCATCGGAGAGCAGCTTGTTCAGATCGACCAGGATCAACAGCTGACCATCGCGGTTGCTGACACCCTGAATGAACTTGGCACTCTCTTCAGTACCCACCGCCGGGGCCGCGTCGATCTCGGAGGAGCGCAGATAAACCACCTCGGCCACGCTGTCGACCATGATGCCGATCACCTGCTTCTCCGCCTCGATGATGACGATACGCGAGTTTTCACTCACATCTCCGGAGGGCAGACCGAAACGGGAACGGGTATCGATGACGGTCACCACGTTGCCGCGCAGGTTGATGATGCCCAGTACATACTCGGGCGCACCGGGCACGGGAGCGATCTCGGTGTAGCGCAGCACCTCCTGCACCTGCATCACGTTGATGCCGTAGGTTTCATTTTCCAGCTGGAAGGTGACCCATTGCAGCACTTCATCTTCGGCCAGATTCTGTGCAATATTGCGCTTTTCTGTCATGTTTTTATTCCTTTTATGAAAACGTCTACTGGTAAAACTAGCAATAAAACAGCCCGAGTGCAGAAGTTATCAGTGACCTTCTATGTTGACCCCACGCTCCAGCAACAGGAGCAATTCCTTCACGTGCAGCAGGGCACACATCTTCTCCTTGACCATGCCCGCCAGCCAGGGGCGTTTGCCCTCCTGATGGCGCCATTTGACCTGGTCACGATGCAATAACTCCGTTCCCTTCAGATGATGGCAGGCAAGTCCCCAGGGAGATTCACCCAACATGATCAAATACTTGTAATCAGGCACTTCCAGATGCTGGCCAGGCATGACCCACTGCGCCGTGTCCACCACGTTCATCTTCTGTTCGCGGGAAGTCATGATCCCCTTGTACCAGCCTGGCTGACCAAACAGGGTGTTCACTTCTCCCAGTTGATGAATACCGCCAAGCTCGGTCAACGGCACCGCAAAGGTGACACCGGCAACCTCAAAGAACAGCGCCTGAAACTCCTTGCCGGTATCAATATTCTCCCAGGTGGAAGGGGCAACCTCCTCCTGTGGCGCCAATGCAACTTCGGTCTCCGTCACCACCAGCGTGGCAGGATCCGCAGCTGCGGGCTCGGGCATCACCTCGGGCCAGACTGGCTCGACGGGCAGCAGGGCATCTTCTGCCTCAATCTGGAGCGGCTCGCTGACGACCTCTTCATGGCTCAGCGCATCGATTTCAAACTGAACCTGACCGACCTGAGCCAGCAATTCACTCAACTGCTCCAGCCGTTGATCCGCTTCCAGATAAGGCTGCGCCACCTTATCGGCAACCGGCTGGGGCTGACGCTGCAACTGAACGACGGGGGCAGAGTCAGGCTCGTCAGACGAATCCAGCAGCAGCGCATCATCCAGCAACAGGGAGTGGAAGTAATCATCCATGGCCCGAACTTGGGTGGTATCTCTCATGATGTCACCTCATGAGCACGCTGACGCTCTTGCGCATCAAGATAGTTGAGCAGGGTCTCATAGGCATAGGTGCCACGGCTGCTCGGCGAATAGATGGAGGGGGGAATGTGAAGCAAACTGGCATCCCGGAACTTGGTATCTATGGGTATGACGGCATTCCATACCGCATTGCCGTGCTGCTCCTTGATGGACTGCAGAGTCATCAACGAGGCACGGGTTCGCTTGTCAAACATGGTGGGAATGACAGTATAGCGGAACTTCTCCCGCTTGGAGCGCTGCATGATCTCGAAAGTCTTCATCATCCGCTCCAGCCCTTTGAGCGCCAGAAACTCGGTCTGCACCGGCACCAGGATCCGGTCACACGCCGCCAGCGCATTGACCATCATGACCCCCAAGACGGGCGGGCAGTCGATCAGCACGTAATCGTACTGATCCTGAATGCGCAGCAGTGCACGTTTGAGCACCAGCCCCATCCCCTCACGGTTGCCCATCACTCGATCCAGGGTCGCCAGAGTGATTGACGCGGGCAGCAGATGAATGTTGTCAAACTTGGTGCGCAGCGTCAGTTTATTGACGAGATCTGCCGTTGGTTTGACCGCCTGAAACAGCTCATAAAGAGTGCCATCCAGCCGGTCGGAATCAAAATCGAGATAAGAGGTCAGGGAGGCATGAGGGTCGGTGTCAATCAACAGCACCCGCTGGCCGCGCTGGGCCAGAATACCGGCCAGCGAGACCACTGTGGTGGTTTTACCGACCCCACCCTTTTGGTTGGCAACCGTCCAAACAATCACTGTATCAATCCTGCCTCGTTGTTATGCGTATGCCACCACCTGGCAGCGTGATCACCTTGACCTCTCCTGCCTCGACCGCCTGTTGCACTGCCGGCACTGGTGTCTCCGTTACAGCCTGCACCGAGGGAGTTGATACCGGTACGGGTGGCACCCAGGCGAACTTGGAAATAGCGACCACCACCTTGCGATTCTGTAAACGCCCCTGCTCGGTACTGTTGTCTGTGAAGGGAGAAAACTCCCCGTAAGCTTCATAGGCCAACCGCTGCGGCGCTATCCCTTTGGCGATAAGCGCGGTAAGCACGGCTTCCGCCCTTGCCGCAGACAACGTCCAGTTGGAACGAAAAATTTCATTATTTATCTGCTGGTTATCGGTATAACCGCGCACTCTTACATAGTTATCGACCTGCTTCAGAATACTTGAAAGAGTATTTAGCACGGGATCGGCATTGGTACTCATGAAGGCGCTGCCACTGCCGAACAACAGACCTGAGCTCAGCTCGACCGTCAACCAGTTGTCATTGAGCGTCAACTTGACGACCCCCGCATCGACCAGAGAACCCATGCTCTCCTGCAATTGCGTATCGATCTTCGCAAGAGTCATACCATCTTGCGCGACGGGAACACCTGAGATGGGAGCCAAAGAGGGTGAGCGGGCTGTGGCGCTCTCCAGAACCGAGGAGGCGGCAGATACCTCGTTGTTCAACAACGACTTTCCCTGCCCTTCCAGCAAACCGTCGCTACGTGGCTGCATGACGTTGAATGCCTGGGTCATGCCATCGATGACCGCGCGATACTTGTCCTTGTTGACCAGCGCCACCGAATAGAGCACCACGAACAGGGCGAAGATCAGCGTCATGTAATCGGCGTAGGAAACCAGCCAGCGGTCGAGATGTTCCCGACCTTGCAGATGCAAACGGTAGCGCTTGCGCATGGCTATTCTCCCTTTAGATAAGCCTTCAACCGCCGTTCAACCTGAGGACCATTTTCGCCGTGGGCGATTGCCATCAAGCCTTCCAGCGTCATCTCCTGAAACAGGGCGTAATGATAGTGAAAAGCCCGCAACCGGTTGGCAATCGGCAGGTATAACAGGTTGGCAAAGCCAACCCCGTAAATAGTGGCGACAAACGCAACGGCGATACCGGCACCCAGCGAGGCGGGCTCTTCCAGATGAAACATGGCCTGGATAAGTCCAATCACAGCACCGATGATACCTATGGTCGGACTGTAGCCGCCCATGGCTTCAAAGACTCTGGCAGAGTGTTCGTTCCGCTCCTGCTCGATGTCGATATCCGCTTCCAGCAACATGCGAATATCATCTATCGACACCCCGTCCACTATCATGGTGAGCCCCTGCCGGGTAAATTCGTCGCTCTCCTGATCAGCCTGGTTCTCCAGCGCCAGCAGCCCTTGCTGACGTGCAAACACGGCCCAGGCTTGCAGTCGCTCGGCTTGGGCGACCAGATCCCAGGCGGGAGGCAGCAACATCCAACGAGTCTGTCTGATCGCTTCCAGCAGAAACTTGCGTGGCGTCTGCAAAATGACCGCCCCCCAAGTTCCTCCTACAACGATGACGAAAGCAGGCCCGTCAAGCAGGGTGAACAGGTTGCCGCCATGCCATAACTGGGCAATGGCGATGGCTCCCAGTGCCAGGATCAGGCCGAACATGCCCATCGTTAGCGGCCCAGCTCAACCAGGATTCGTTGTGCAACCCGATCCAGCGGCAGTGATTCCGTGGCGATGCCGGCTTTGGCAACCGCTTGTGGCATGCCATATACCACGCAGGAGGCTTCATCCTGTGCCCAGATGGTAGAGCCCTGCTCCTTGAGCAGACGCGCACCATCCCGGCCATCTGCACCCATCCCGGTCAACACGATGGCGAGCACCTTGTCGGCATAGGTTTTGGCGGCAGAGGCAAAGGTGATGTCGACACAAGGCTTGTAATTCACCTTGTCATTGCCATCGACAATCCGGATACGGGCACCCGCACCACGCCCTTCCAGCAGCATCTGCTTGCCGCCCGGAGCCAGGTAAGCATGACCAGGTTTGAGCACATCGCCATCTTCCGCTTCCTTGACCCCGATCTGGCACAGACCGTTGAGGCGAGCGGCAAACGCGGCAGTAAAGGTTGCCGGCATATGCTGGATCAACAAGATGGGATGAGGGAAATCACCAGGTAATTTGGTCAACACGTTCTGCAGCGCAACCGGGCCACCCGTCGAGGTACCGATGGCCACCAGCTGATAACTCTTGCCACTGCGTTTGAAGGCAGCTGCTGGCATGGCGCGCGGCGGCTCGGCCTGACGCTCTGCCGGCCGGGCGATTGAGCTACCCAGCGGGGAACGGGCGGCAGGTTCAGGCGCTTTGGGACGAGCAGGTGCCGCCATCAGGAAACGCTTGCGAGAAATCTCCTTGACTCGCTGCTGTAACAGACGAACTGCTTCATCCTTGTCACGGGCGATATCTTCAAATTTCTTGGGCAGGAAATCGAGCGCCCCGGCATCCAGCGCATCCAGCGTCGCCTTGGCCCCTTCATGGGTCAAAGAGGAGAACATCAGGATCGGAGTCGGACACTTGGCCATGATCTCGCGTACGGCACTGATGCCATCCATCACGGGCATCTCGATGTCCATGGTGATCACATCCGGGCGCAGCTGGATCGCCTTGTCCACGGCCTCACGTCCATTTTGAGCCGTATCGATCACCGTCAGCATGGGATCCTGAGTGATGATCTCGCTGACCCGACGACGGAAGAAGCTCGAATCGTCGACAACTAATACCTTAACTGCCATTGTTATTTTTCTAACTCCTTGGGCCTGGGCTATCAATGTCTACGGGCATACGCCTTGAGCAGACTCGGCACATCGAGAATGAGTGCAATACCGCCATCGCTGGTGATGGTGGCTCCCGCCATGCCTGGAGTACCTTGCAACAAGCTGTCCAGCGGTTTAATCACCACTTCTTCCTGGCCAATCAGGTTATCCACGACAAAACCGATCTGCTGCGTGCCAATCTGCACGATGACCACATGACCCGTATCCTGCCGTGGCTTCTTGTGCTTGCCCCTGACCAGCCAGTTGTACAGATAGAAGAGCGGGATGGCTTTTTCGCGCACTATGATGGTGAGCTGGCCATCCACCATGTTGGCCTTCTTGAGATCCAAGTGGAAAATTTCGTTCACGCAGCCCAGCGGCAACGCGAAGGTCTGCTCACCCACTTCCACCATCAGGGTCGGCAGAATGGCCAGGGTCAGTGGCACCTTGATTTCAAGACGGGTGCCCTTGCCCCAGGTCGAATCGATATGCACCGAGCCATTGAGGCTGACGATACTGGTCTTCACCACGTCCATCCCGACACCACGGCCAGAGATGTCCGAGATCTCGGATTTGGTAGAAAAACCGGGGGCGAAGATCAGGTTGTAGGCATCGTTGTCGCTCATCCGAGCCGCCGTATCGGCATCCAGCACACCACGGCTGATGGCGATGGACTTGAGCTTCTCGGGATCCATACCGGCACCATCATCTTCGATGCACAGCAAGATATGATCGCCCTGCTGGGAAGCACTCAGGGTAATGGTGCCCTGCCGTGGTTTGCCTGCTTTCTCACGGACATCCGGCATTTCAACGCCATGGTCACAGGAGTTGCGCACCAGGTGAACCAGCGGGTCAGCCAGCGCTTCAACCAGGTTCTTGTCCAGATCCGTCTCTTCCCCGACCATCACCAGCTCGATTTCTTTCTTGAGGGTACGAGCCAGATCACGAACGACGCGCGGGAAGCGACCAAACACTTTCTTGATGGGCTGCATGCGGGTTTTCATGACAGCACCCTGCAGATCTGCTGTCACCACATCCAGGTTGGCAACCGCTTTTGACATGTCTTCATCGTTGCTGGCAATACCAAGGCTGACCAGACGGTTACGCACCAATACCAGCTCACCCACCATGTTCATGATGACGTCCAGCGTCTTGGTATCCACCCGCACGGTGGTATCGCTTTGTACTGCGTTGTCTGCCGGAGCAGGAGCCGGTTGCTTGGCTGGCGCAGGGGCTGGTGCCGCTTTTGCCGGTGCAGCAGCCGGTTTGGCGGCAACGGGGGCTGGGGCAGGCTTGGCTGCCGGAGCTGGCGTAGCGGCAGCGGGAGCTACCACGATCTGCACAGGCGCTGCTGGCGGCGTAATACTGGTTTGCGGCCCCTGGCCACGACCGTGCAATTCATCCAGCAGTCGCTCGAATTCATCGTCATCGATTAGTTCATCGACTTCTTTTTGTACTGATTTCAATGGATTGCTTTCAGGGGCACCGCCATGTTGGCCCTGACCATGCAACTGATCGAGTAGAGCCTCGAACTCATCGTCGGTAATATCACCAGAGCTTGCCACTACCGGGCTGGCGGCAGCAGTCGGAGCACCTCCCACCCCATGCAGTTCATCGAGCAGGCGTTCGAATTCATCGGCAGAGATCTCATCGATGGATCCCCCACCACTGACGACGGAAGAAGCGGGGACGGGATCGGCGACAGGTTCCGGGATGGCTGCGGCCACCTCAACCACCTCTTCAACGGCAGGAGCCATCTCTTCAGACGCCACACTGCCACCCGCAGAAGCGGTCAACAGCTGCTCTTCCCCTTCAGGCTTGCAGAGCTCATGCAGGTCGTGCAGGATTTCAGCGGAAGCCGGGCTTGGCGGTTCGCGATTCTGCACTTGGGCAAACATCACATTGATGGCATCCAGCGCCTGCAAAATGACATCCATCAACTCGGCGGTCACGGTCCGTTTGCCATTGCGCAAGATATCGAACACGTTCTCGGCACCGTGACAAACATCCACCAACTCGGTCAGCGAGAGAAAGCCGGCACCGCCTTTGACGGTATGGAAGCCGCGAAATATGGCATTCAACAGATTCTTGTCATCGGGTCGCTTTTCCAAGTCAACCAGTTGTTCAGACAACTGTTCCAATATTTCGGATGCTTCGACCAAAAAGTCTTGCAGTATGTCTTCATCAACTTCGAAGGCCATGCGTCACTCCATTAAAATCCCAGGCTAGACAGCAGATCGTCCACATCATCCTGACCATTGACCACATCGGAACGAGTCTCAGGGTTCATGATGGGGCCTTCAGCTTCAATCCCGCTTACAGGAAGGCTGCGAGAAGAATGCTCAGCAGATGCCTCACCAAACATAGTCAGCATTTCTATTAATTTAGTTTCAACTTCCTGAACCAACTTGATGACCTTGCGGATCATCTGGCCAGTCAAATCCTGAAAATCTTGCGCCATCAGGATTTCTGTCAGCAGTTGCCGTAATTTATCGGCATCAGATTCAGAAGCCTTAATGAAATCATCCAGTTGGTGACATAAAGACTTGAACTGACCAACACTCATCTCTCTGCTCATCAGGGCATTCCAGTTGGGCAGAACAAGCTGAATATTGTCATTGAGTCGATCGGCAATCGGTAAACTGGCTTCCACGGCATCCATGGTGCGATTGGCAGCCTTGTCCGTCATGTCGATGACATAACTGAGTCGCTCCCGCGCATCGGGGATTTCATGGGTGGCCAGATCGGGGATCCGGGGATCTAGCCGAAAATCTTGTAGGGAATCATGCAGTTGTCGGGTCAACTGACCCACTTTGTCAAACAGGGCCGCCGCATTGGGAGCACACACATCGGCGATGAGAGTGTCGGCCTGTTCAAATTCACCTTGCTCAAGATGGGCAACAAGCATCCTTGCCTGATCGAGCGAAATCATTGCACTCGTTTTGGCCTTCATCCCTGCTGCTCCTTAGCCGATTCGTTCAAAGATTTTGTCGAGTTTCTCTTTGAGCGTTGCAGCAGTGAAAGGCTTGACGATATAGCCATTGACGCCGGCCTGGGCAGCTTCAATGATCTGCTCGCGTTTCGCTTCGGCAGTCACCATCAGCACCGGCAGGTGTTTGAGTTTGTCATCGACGCGAATAGCCTTGAGCAGGTCGATGCCTTGCATGCCCGGCATGTTCCAGTCGGTCACGACAAATTGAAAATCACCGTTTTTCAACATTGGCAAGGCCGTGTTGCCATCGTCTGCTTCGTGGGTATTGTTGAATCCCAAGTCACGCAGCAAGTTCTTGATAATCCGGCGCATCGTTGAAAAATCGTCAACAATGAGGATTTTCATGTTCTTGTCCAAAATTCCCTCCTAAATAGCCGCCAGAGCGGCTCACTTACATGATGCAGATCGCAGGTTTTGTTTTGCGGATTATGCCTTAGAGTTTTGTTTCAGTGTAGCCAGTACAAACACTTATACATGCCAATCTCTTAAACGCGCGCGTAATCTGTGCATCGCCTGACTGTGTATCTGGCTCACGCGAGACTCGCTGACGTTCAATACCTCGCCTATTTCACGCAAGTTCAGTTCTTCATCGTAGTAAAGGGAGAGCACCAGCGCTTCCCGCTCCGGCAAGCGGCCGATGTGTTCGGCCAGCGCCCCTTGAAAACGTTCGGCGGCCAGTTCATCAAACCCGTTGCTGCCCGGCTCGTCATCGGGATGGCCGATGACATCCTCGCTGACGCCAAGATCTTCGATGCCGATGATCTTGCCGCAGGAGACATCCTGCAGCATGGTGTGATACTCACCAAGGCTGACCCCCATCTGGGCGGCTACCTCGCTATCGCGGGCATCACGGCCATGGGCTTGTTCAACATTTTCGATGGCTTCGGCGATGGTGCGGCTGTTGCGGTGTACCGAACGCGGCACCCAGTCACCCCGCCGGATCTCGTCGAGCATGGAACCGCGGATACGGATCCCGGCGTAGGTTTCAAAGCTCGCCCCCTTGCTGCCGTCAAAATTGCGGGAGGCTTCGAGCAATCCAATCATACCTGCCTGGATCAGGTCATCCAGCAAGACACTGCTTGGCAGGCGAGCCAACAAATGCTGGGCGATCCGCTTCACCAGCGGAGCATGACGCTCGACCAGCACATAGGAATCCTGATGACGCAAGTACGCTTGGGCTTTATTCACGGGAACCTTCCTGTGCTATGACCGGCTTTTGCAGCAAATTTTCCAGGAAAAATTCGAGATGACCGCCGGGTTGGTTAGGAATGGGCCAGCTTGCCGCCTTGTTGGCCAGCGCTCTGAACGCCAGCGCGGCCGGGGACTTGGGGAAGGCTTCGACAATCAGCTTCTGCTTGCGCACGGCGGCTCGCAGATTGGTGTCGTAGGGGACGCAGGCAACCAGCTCCAGCGAGGTATCCAGGAAACGGTCGGTGACCCGGGTCAGCTTGGCATAGAGTTCCTGCCCTTCGCGCAAGGAGCGAACCATGTTGGCCACCACCTTGAAGCGGAAGACGCCGTGCTCCTTGGAAAGGATCTTGATGAGGGCGTAGGCATCCGTGATGGAGGTCGGTTCATCGCACACCACCACCATGATGTCCTGGGCCGCACGGGTGAAGCTCAGCACCATGTCGGAGATGCCGGCCGCCGTATCCACCAGCAGGATGTCGACCTGGGTCTTCATCTCGCTGAAAGCGCGAATAAGCTCGGCGTGTTGCACCGGCGAGAGCTCGACCATGGACTGGGTGCCCGAGGTGGCCGGCACTATCATCATGCCGTAAGGGCCCTCGACGATGATGTCGTCGATGGTGCACTCGCCGGCCAGCACGTGGGACAGGTTGCGATGCACCCGCAGCCCCAGCATGACGTCCACGTTGGCCAGGCCAAGGTCGGCGTCCAGTACCATCACCCGTTTGCCCTGGGCGGCCATGGCTCCCGCCACGTTCAGGGTCACGTTGGTCTTGCCGACGCCACCCTTGCCACCAGACACGGCGATCACTTTTACTCGATTGTTTTGACGCATTTTGCGCAGACCACTCGCCTGATCCATATACATGTTACTCATAAAACTCCGAATCTTCGGCCTCGCCAAAGCCTGTGCCCCAGAAATAGGGTTCTTCTGTTTCCCGCTCCAGCGAGCCCATGGCAGCTCCGACGAGCTGTGCCGCATTGGCGACCTGAATATCTTCCGGAACCCTTTGTCCATCAGTGATATAGCTGATAGGCAGCGCATTCTGGATACACACGTTAATCACTTCGCCCAGATTCAGACTCTCATCCAATTTGGTAAGTATGCAGCCGCTCAATGGAATACGCCGGAAATGGTCCACCGCTTCCTGCATCACCCGACGCTGGGAAGTGGCCGACATCACCAGGTAGCTGCGGATGCGTACCTTGGCATTCTTGACCAGGGTATCAAGCTGCTCGGTCAGCCGGATATCGCGCTGCCCCACCCCGGCGGTATCGATGAGCACCAGCCGGCGGTGACGGAACTGATAAAGCGCATTGGCCAGCTCCTCGGCATCCCGCACCTGCCGCACCGGGCAGCCCATGATGCGACCATAGGTCTGCAGCTGCTCATGGGCACCGATCCGGTAGTTGTCGGTGGTGATGAGCGCCACCTGCTCGGCGCCATACTTCATGGCAAACCGCGCCGCCAGCTTGGCAATGGTGGTGGTCTTGCCCACCCCGGTCGGCCCGAGCAGGGCAACCGCCCCACCCTGCCGCAGAATTTCGTCTTCGCTGATCTTGAGCTGGGCCGTCAACACCTCGGCCAACTGGGCCATGGCCTGATGGATCGACATATCCTCGGGGATAAGGCCAGCCAGCTGATCGGCAAAGGCATCGTCAAACCCTATCTTCTTGAGCTCCTTGATGAGCAGGGCACGCATCGGCTCGCGACGCTCCACCTCCTGCCACATCAGACCTGAGATCTGGTGCTCCAGCAGCTTGCGGATGCTGGCCATCTCCTTGCGCATCCCCTCCATCTCCTGATCCCGCTGGGGGGATTGAGGAGCACGGCCGGGCGCGGTGGCTCTCACCTTCGGCTTGGCGGGCTCGGGAGCTGCCCCCCACTGTCCCTGCTCGGCCAGAGTGCGGGGCGCGCCGCTGGCAGCGGCCGACGGGGCGCCGCTCTGACCCGCCTGACCGTTCTGGGCCGGGTTCAGCTTCTGCTGGCGTGCCAGCAGGGCGGCCAGGGTGTCGGCATAATGTTCGTTCTGCTCCTGGGCCGGACTCGGTGCGGGGCGGGTCATCTGCCGTCCGGCAGACGAGATATTGACGCTCTCATCGTTCAACTGACGGCGAACCGGCGCATCTTTGGGTCCCGGAACCTGGGATTGATAATCGACAGCGGCGACTATCTCCACCCCACCGGTGACCTTCTTGTTGGACATGATGACGGCATCGGGCCCGAGAGTCTCCTTGACCTCGGCCAGAGCCGTTCGCATGTCCTTGGCAAAAAACCGCTTAATCTTCACCCGTCATCTCCGCTAACTAGTTCTGACCTACCGCACTGACGATGCGGATTTGCTTGTCATCAGGCACTTCCTGATAAGACAGAACGCGCAATCCAGGAATGGCATTCTTGACAAATTTTGCCAGGGTATTGCGCAGTATCCCTGATGTCAGAAGCACGGCCGGTTGGCCTTCCAGTTCTTGTCGTTGAGTGGCTTCCACCAGCGAGCGTTGCATCCGCTCCGCCAGACCCGGCTCGATGCCGGCACCATCACCCCCCCCTGCCTGCAGGGATTGATGCAATATACGTTCCAATTCCGGTGCCAAAGTGATCACCGGCAGTTCGGGATCCGGGCCGGCAATCTCCTGCACGATCAGCCGGCGCAGGGCGATACGGCAGGCCGCCGTCAGCACTTCCGGATCCTGGCTGCGCGGGGCATATTCCACCAGGGTCTGCAGGATAGTGCGCATATCACGGATTGGCACGCCTTCATTAAGCAAATTCTGCAATACCTTCACCAGGTTACCCATGGTGATGACCTCAGGAACCAGCCCTTCCACCAGCTTGTTCTGGTGCTTCCCAATCATGTCGAGCAACTGTTGTACTTCGTCATGGCCCAACAAAAGGGCGGCATGGTTGGAGAGGATCTGACTCAGGTGAGTGGCCACCACGGTCGCGGTATCCACCACTGTGTAGCCAAGGGTCTGCGCCTGGGAGACCTGCTCCTTGGCAACCCACACCGCCTCCAGTCCGAAAGCGGGATCCCGGGTCGCAACCCCCTGGATCTGGCCGAACACCTGGCCCGGATTGATGGCCATTTCCTTATCATGGTAAACATTGGCCTCGCCGGTACTGACTCCCATCAAGGTGATGCGATATTGGTTCGGGGCGAGATCCAGGTTGTCGCGGATATGCACCGCAGGCACCAGAAAACCCAGCTCCTGGGAGAGCTTCTTGCGCACCCCCTTGATCCGGTTGAGCAGCTCGCCGCCCTGGTTGCGATCCACCAGCGGGATGAGTTGATAACCCACCTCCAGCCCGATGATGTCCACCGGCATCACGTCGTCCCAGCTCAGGTCTTTCTGCTCGTGGGTCTGCTCCGTGCTCGCCGGCATCAGCTCGCCCTTGGCCGCCTTGGCCGCCAGCTGTTTCTCGCGGCGCAGCAACCACCAGGCACCGGCGGCGGCGATGGCCCCCAGACTGAGGAACGCCAGATGGGGCATGCCGGGCACGCTGCCCATCATCAGCAGGATACCGGCCGAGATGATCAGGGCTTTGGGATTGTCGAACAACTGGCCCAGCACCGCGGTGCCCATGTCCTGATCCGTGTTCTGGCGGGTCACTATGATGGCGGCAGCAATGGAGAGCAGCAGCGACGGGATCTGGGCCACCAGACCGTCACCGATGGCGAGCAGGGTATAGATCTGGGCCGCTTCGCCGAAGGTGAGCTGGTGCTGCACCATGCCGATGATAAAGCCGCCCAGGATGTTGATGAAGAGGATCATGATCCCCGCCACCGCATCCCCTTTCACGAATTTCGAGGCACCGTCCATGGAGCCGTAGAAGTCGGCTTCCTGGGTCACGTCCTGGCGGCGCTTCTTGGCCTCTTCCTGATTGATGAGGCCGGCGTTCAAGTCCGCATCGATGGCCATCTGTTTGCCAGGCATGGCATCCAGAGTGAAGCGGGCGCTAACTTCCGAGATCCGGCCCGCACCCTTGGTGACCACCACGAAGTTGATGATCATCAGGATCATGAAGACGATGATGCCGACCGTGTAGTTGCCGCCGATCACCACGTTGCCGAAGGCTTCGATCACGTGGCCGGCCGCAGCACTGCCGTTGTGGCCTTCCAGCAGCACCACCCGGGTAGAGGCGACGTTGAGCGCCAGCCGCAGCAGGGTCGCTATCAGCAGCACGGTCGGGAAGGCGGCAAATTCGAGCGGGCGGCGGGTGTAGACGGCCACCAGCAGCACCACGATGGAGAGCGCGATGTTGAAAGAAAACAGAATATCCAGCATCAGCGGCGGAATGGGCAGCACCACCATGCCAAGAGAGGCCAGCACCAGCAGCGGCGTCCCCAGGCCCTTGGTCAACAGCCACTTGTACTCTTTGATTCGGCCCAATGATGCCTGGAGTTTCATCGTTTTTCTCAATCTCAAACCGCTGATGCCAGATTAAAGCAAACATCAAGCCAATAATACAAGATATTGAAATACAATGATTTTATTTTGACTGTGTCAGAAGTTTGTCATTTGCGGAATTCGGTTGGAATGGGCAGATCCTTGGCCAGCGGATTGGGACGGCGACCACGGCCACGGCGGAACTTCTTGAGCTGATAGACATAGGCCAGCACCTGGGCCACGGCGGCAAACAGCCCTTCCGGGATCTCGTGACCAATCTCGGTGGCGTGGTAGATGGCGCGGGTCAACGCCGGGGACGGCATCACCGGGATCTCGTACTCCCTGGCTATCTCTCTGATCTTCATTGCGATTTCATCTGTACCCTTGGCCACTACCTTGGGCGCGCTGCCCGGCTTGGCAGTATCGTACTTGAGCGCCACCGAGTAGTGGGTCGGGTTGGTGATCACCACGTCCGCCTTGGGCACATCCCCCATCATGCGGCGCATCGCCATCTCCATCTGCAAGCGGCGGATCCGCCCCTTCACCTCGGGTTTGCCTTCGCTGTCCTTGAACTCGTCCTTGACCTCCTGCTTGGTCATCTTGAGCTGGCGCATGTGGTTCCACTGCTGGAACGGCACATCGATGGCCACGATGGGAATGAGGGCACAGCAGAGAATGATCAGCATCCACAACAGCAGATCCAGCGCGTCTATGATGCCGCCCGGGTAGCCCTCGAGGGAGAGATTGAGCAGATGGTTGAACTGGCTGGAGAGCATCCACCAGGCGAACAGGGTGATGAACACCACCTTGGCGATGGACTTGACCAGCTCGACCAGGGATTGCACCCCGAACATCCGCTTGATGCCGTTGAGCGGGCTCAGCTTGCTCCACTTGGGCAGCATGGCCTCGGAGGAGAAGTTCATGCCCCCCATCAGGGTGTTACCGACGAAGGCGGCGATGGCCACCAGCATGAACAGCAGACCGAGTGGGTGCAGCAGCTCCCGCAGCAGGGCCGGCAGCATGGTCATCATGGTATTGGGATCGAACGCCTGTTCCCGATCCAGGGTGAAGCCCATGGTGAGCACCTTGACCATGGCGCCAGCCAGGCTCTCCTTGACCATCAGCAGGCCAAACACGGCCGCCAGCAGGACGCTGGCGGTACCCAGCTCCTTGGATCGTGCAATCTGCCCTTTATCACGGGCTTGTTGCAGTCGTTTGCCCGTGGGTTGTTCGGTACGTTCCTGATCGGTATCAGCCATGCTGACCTCCGCACAGGTCGAGGCAATCAGGCATCAAACCCGCCTGAGCGCCGTTGTTCAGTAGCACGAAGCCAACAAAGCAGACCCAGGTGGTCCGCCCCGGGCAATGGAGCCCCCAGCCTGCCGCCGGCATCTTACTGGCCCCCCAGGCACTGGGTGCCGATGAGGGTGCAACTAGTCTCCTGCACCCGCTCCCACATGCTGTCGAAATGGCCGAGGAAGCCACCTATGGTGAGCCAGAGGATCAGCAGGCCCGACATCATGCTGACCGCAAAGCCGATGCTGAAGATGTTGAGCTGGGGTGCGGCACGGGTCATGACGCCGAAGGCAAAGTTGATGAGCAGCAGGGCGACGATGGCGGAGAGCGCCATCACCAGCGAGGCCTGATACATGACCCCGAGAAAACCGATCAGATCGCGAATGGAGGGCAGGCTGAGGCCGCTGTCCGACACCGGCAGGGTATCAAAGCTCAGCACCACCATGCGCAGCATGATGAGGTGACCATCCACCGCCAGAAATACCAGGGTCGCCAGCATCAGGTAGAACTGGCCCACCACCGGTGCCGATTGGCCGTTCATGGGATCCACCAGGGTAGCGAAACCCAGGCTGGTCTGCATGGCGATGATCTGGCCGGCCATCACGAAGCTCTCCATCAGGAACTGGGTCATTAGACCGAGCGCGACCCCGATGAGCAACTGCTGGCCCAGCACCAGAAAACTGCCGACCGAGAACAGCTCGATCTTGGGCATAGGGGGGAGCAAAGGGGCAATCATCAGGGTCAGCGCCAGCGCCAGGCTGATGCGCACGCGAGCCGGTGTCAGCCGGCTGCCAAACACCGCCATTACCATCAGCAGCCCGCTCACCCGCGCCAACGGCCAGACGATGGAAGACAACCACTCCATGATGAGAGCGGTTGTGTAGGTCATCCCGGCACCTTGCGGGCCATCGAGGCCGGCAACGGGCGCAGAAGGCCGCTCTGTTCGAGCAAGCCACTCATCCCACCACCTCCGGAATTTGGCTCACCATCAGCAGGAAGAAGTCCATCAGACTCTGCAAGCCCCAGTGCGCCCCCGCCCCCAGTGCAAACAGGGTGACGATGAGACGGGGCAGAAAGCTCAAAGTCTGTTCGTTGATGGAGGTGGCGGCCTGAAAGATGGCCACCAGCAGGCCGACGCAGAGGCTCGGCAGGATCACGGCACACACCATGATGGTGACCAGCCAGAGCGCCTCGCGAAACACGTCGATAAAGGTTTCAGGACTCATGCCGTTCGCTCCTTGCGTTGCTCGCCCTTAACCACCGGCGCCCAGCCCGAAGCTGTTGGCCAGGGATCCCAGGATCAGGTTCCAGCCATCCACCATGACGAACAACATCAGCTTGAATGGCAGGGAGACCAGCATCGGCGACAACATCATCATCCCCATCGCCATCAGAATACTGGCCACCACCAGGTCTATCACCAGGAACGGCAGAAACAGCATGAAGCCTATCTGGAACGCGGTCTTGAGCTCGCTGGTGACAAACGCCGGGATCAACACCCGCAGCGGCACGTCGGCGGGCTTGTCCACCTGCACGTTCGCTATCTCCATGAAGGTGTTGAGATCCTTGATCCGGGTCTGGGCCAGCATGAACTGGTGGATGGGCAGCTCGGCCTTCTCCAGCGCCTCCTTGGCCTGGATGGTCTCGGCTAGATAGGGTTGCAGCGCCTCGTTATTGATGCGATCCAGCACCGGCGACATGATGAAGAACGACATGAACAGGGCGATGCCGATCAACACCTGGTTGGAGGGGCTCTGCTGCAGGCCGATGGCCTGGCGCAGAATGCCAAGCACTATGATGATGCGGGTAAACGAGGTCATCATGATGACCATGGCCGGCAGGAAGGAGAGCGCCGTCATCAGCGCCAGCACCTGCAAGGTCAGGCTGTATTCCTGGCTGCCGTCCGCCATGGTCTTGATGGTGACGGCCGACATGCCGTCCTGGGCCAGCGCCAGCGGCGAGCAGAGGATCAGGAGGGATAACAGGCCGACCAGCAGCCCACCGTGCGGCCGTGAGCCGTTAGCTTTTTTCATGCTTGCCCATCAATTTGCCAAGCTGCTGGGAAAATGCCTGGGGCTGGCTCTCGTCCAGCGGCTCTTCCAGGCGATAGAGAAAGTTGACCTGCTGCGGCGTCACCCCGAGCAACAGCTGCTGTTCGCCCACCTTGACCACCAGCAGCTTCTCCTTGTAGCCCACCGGCAGGCTGGCGATGACCCGCATCTGGCCGCCCCCCATAGCGGTGGCAATCTTGCTCTTCTTGAGCAAAAAACCGAGCACCAGGATGAGGCCGATCACCATCAGGCTGGAGAGCAGCCAGGAGGTGAGGCTGGGCGGATTGGCGCCCGCACCGGGTTCAGCCAGTGCGGGGAGGGACAACAGCAGTAACGGGAACGCGCGGATCATTTGAGTTTCTTGATCCTTTCGATTTGGCTGATGACGTCGGTCAACCGAATACCAAACTTGTCGTTCACCACCACCACTTCGCCGTGGGCGATCAGGGTACCGTTGACCAGTACGTCGAGCGGCTCGCCCGCCACCCGATCCAGCTCCACCACCGAGCCCTGGTTGAGCTGCAGCAGGTTGCGGATGCTGATCTGGCTGCGGCCCACTTCCATGGCGATGGTCACCGGAATGTCCAGAATGGTATCCAGCTTGCGCCGCTCCTCGGCACTGATGGGGGCATCATCCTTGAGCTCTTCGAGGGGAGCGGGCTTGGCTTCGGCAGTCACCTGCTCTTCCAGCGCGGCTGCCCAGGCGTCCGCCATCAGATCCTCTTCATCAGTTCCGCTCATCTTGAATTCCTTATGCTGCTTTCTTGACGGCCTGCCAGCGCAGATCGCCGTTTATCGTTGTTGATCTTCGATGCTGCGCTCGAGCTCTTCCAGCTCGGCCTCGCCATCGATGCGTACACCGCCCCGGGTCACCAGATGCATCTCGGTCTTGACCCCTTCCGGGCGCTTGAGTTTGTCGGTGATCTTGAGCGCCACATTGTCCTTGGTCCGCCCCATCTTGGCATGGAAGGTGGGCAAGTCCTCCACGAACACCAGCAGGTTCTCCGGCATCTCCACCGGGATGATGTCGCCGGGCTGCAGCTCCATCAGCTCGCGCAGGGTGAGCTCTGTCTCAAGCAACTTGGCCCGCAGCTCCACCTTGACGTCCATGATCTCGTCGCGCAGCGCCTTGCTCCAACGCACGTCGGTGTCGCCCTTGTCGCTCTGCACGCCGGCGTCCAGCAGCTCGCGAATGGGCTCCAGCATGGAGTAAGGCATGGCCACGTGAAAGTCACCGCCACCGCCATCCAGCTCGATATGGAACGAGCTGACCACGATCACCTCGGTGGGGCTGACGATGTTGGCCATGGCCGGGTTCACCTCGGAGTCGAGGTACTCGAAGCCCACGTCCATCACTGGCGCCCAGGCGTCCTTGTAATCCTCGAACACCAGCTTGAGCAGCATCTGGATGATGCGCCGCTCGGTGGGGGTGAACTCGCGCCCCTCGATCTTGGCGTGGTAGCGGCCATCGCCACCGAAGAAGTTCTCCACCAGGATGAAGACCAGCCGCGCCTCCATGGTGATGAGCGCGGTCCCCTTGAGCGGGCGGAAGCGCACCATGTTCAGGCTGGTCGGCACGAACAGGGTGTGCACATACTCGCCGAACTTGAGCATCTGCACGCCATTGATGGAAACCTCGGCGGTGCGGCGCATCATGTTGAACAGGCTGATCCGCATGTGGCGGGCGAAACGCTCGTTCACCAGCTCCAGGGTCGGCATGCGACCACGGACGATGCGGTCCTGAGAGGAGAAGTCGAACTGGGCGACGCCGGGATCTCCCGCCGCGCCTATCTCTTCCTCTTCGACATCATCGACCCCGTGCAAGAGGGCATCAATTTCGTCCTGACTTAACAGATCGCTCACGCTTCACCCTTATTGCATGACAAAGCCGGTAAACAGCACTTGTTCGATAACGGGGGAAGAGACCAGGTCATTGAGCACCCGACGGCACTCTTCCAGTGAATCCTTGCGCAGCTTCTCCTTGCCCTCGAAGGTCATCAGCTGCTCGCTGGTGGCCGCACTGAAGACCCGCAGCAGGGTGCCTTCGATGAGGGGGATATTCTGCTTGGCCAGCGTCTCGTCGGCGGTGCCGCGCACCATCAGCTGGATCTTGATCTGCACCAGCCGGTCACGCTGACCACCGGAGACGTTGAACACGAAGGGGCGTGGCATGCCAACGTAGAGCGAAGGCTGAGGCGCCGCCTCCTTGGGCTTGGCATCTTTGCCCTCCCCCGCGGCCTCGGCCGCCGGTTTGTCGCCGCCGGACAGCATGAACCAGGCGCCGGCCCCACCGCCACCCAGCACAATCACGGCCAGGGCGATAATCATGATCAGTTTCTTTTTCTTGCCTGCCGCCGGATCTTTCAGCGTCAGTTCGTTATCGTCTGCCATCCCTTGTCCACCCTAGTCTCAAACTTGTTCGATATCATAAACTTACTCGGGCTGGCATCAAGCATAGAAATCAATTCCGCTGTCGTTTGTCGATTCCGTCGACAAACGCATGCCGGCGCCCGTGACCTCTGCCTCAGTTTGGCCTGTTTCGGCAAAAGATCCGCTGCCTTTTTGGCCTTGCTGGCCCTGACCGGCAAACGCCGACTGGCCCTGTGACTGCTGCTGCGGCTGTTGTTGCACCAGGGTCTGGCCCAGCTGGATGCCCTGCCCGGCCAGCATATCACGCAGCCGGGGCATGGCCTGCTCCAGCATTTCCCGGGTCTGGCCGTGCTGCACCACGAAATGGACGTTGGCCTGGCTGTCTGCCCCCATCTGTATCTGGATCTTCATCTTGCCAAGGCCGAGGGGATCGAGCTGGATCTCCGCCTGCTGCAGCTTGTCCGCCAGCATCAGGTTGACCTTCTGGTGCAACTGGGCCGGCGCCTCCGGATCGGCCAGCTTGAGATGGGGCAGGTTGGTTGGTTCGCGCCGCGCGGCCGCTTCGGTGGCCGCCGGCCGGTTGTCATGACCCACCGCCTGGGGCTGGCTGTTCTGCTGGACCTGCTGGCTGCGGCTGCTCTCCGGGCTGGTGGTCGTCTCGCTGCTCTCCTGGGCGCCGCCGCGAGCCAGCTCTGCCACCTTCTGCTTCACGTCGACTTTCACCTCGCTGCGGGCCCTGGGCGCGTCGCTGCGCTCGGTAGCTTCCATCTGCTTGAGCCCGGCTGACAGGCTGGCCAGGGACGCTTGCGGGCCCTGCGGCTCGCTGCTGGCGAGCACCTGTTGTGGCGCCACCAGCACGGGTTCGCTGGCCGGGGCGGTGGCCGGCGCCGGTGCGCCGCTGCTGGCGGCAGGAGCAGGCTGGCTCTCGGCCTTGGCGGCTACCGGCTTGGACTGGCCATCCCCCTCGGCGGCAGTCTGCGTTGGCGCCTTGTCAGCAGCGCCGTTGCTCGACCCGCCATCGGTGCGGGTCACCCCCTCTTCAAATGCTCTGGCGGCGCCGGGCTGAGTGGCCACGGCCTGGTGGGTGGCCTGCAGCGGAGCGGTTTTTACCGGCTCTTCCTTGCCCGCCATGGGCGGCACCACAGGCTTGGCCCCCTTGTCGGCGCCCTCCAGCTGGATCCTGGTGTCATTCTCACCCTGTTCGCTTAACGCGGCGGCGGGTACCTTGCTCAACAAGGCCGCCCGCTCGGCGGCGGAGAGCTCGCTTTTGCTCCCCTTGGTCTCTTTGCCATTGTTATCGGTAGGTTGGTCGGCATTGGCGCCGCCGGCACCGCTCTCCTTGCCACCGCTCTCTTTCCCGGCTCCCTGCAGCTGAGCCGCCAGGGCGGCGTCATCCGTCACGACAGCATCCTGCTGCGCGGCCTTCGTATCAACCGGCACACTGGTTTCGCCCGTGAGCAAGCTGGCAGCCTGGCGGGCCAGCGCGGCGGCACTGGTCGTCGCCCCCTGCTTCTCACCGCTGCCGGCGAGCGGCTGGGTGAGGGTGGCCGAAGCCTCGGCCGACTCGGCGTCCGCGTCTTTGTGCGGCAACATCTTGCCGTCCGTCTCGACGACGGGTGCGGTGGCGACCAGATTGATGGCCGGCGGGGCAACCAGGGAGGTGTCCTGTTTGAGGGCATCCTGCAGACGCTGCAAGAAATCGTTGGGGGCCAGAGCGGGGTCGGGCTCACTCCCCTTCTGTGGTTTGTCGTCAGCGCTACCGGCCTCTTCGGCCTCATTCGCCAAAGATTTGGCAACCTCGCTCTTGGCGGTCGGCACCGGCTTGTTGCTCTCCAATGCACCCGCACTTCCCTGCTCGGCGCCGGGCCGCGCCGGAACCTTGCCATCGGCTTTGGCATTGACCTTGTCAGCCTGCTGCACCCGGTTCATCACCTCGGAAAAGCCGACCTTGCCGTCGCTCTGCAGGGCCCCTTCACCGCCATCCTGGCTCGCCGTCAGCACAGCGCTCTTGTCGGCAGCGGCAGCGGTCAGCGCGGCGGGAGAATTGGTTAACAGTGTCTGCATCATGGTGAAGATTCCTGGCGACATTCGGCTTCGGGTTTATCCTCAGCTCCCCGGGGGAAGTGAGGCGCACACGGGATGGCAAGAAGAAAGCAAGTTACAGGCCAGAATGGTGGAAACGGCGCAGCATGGCGTACTCGTCCAGCATCTTCTGCTCCTGGCGCTGGGCTTTCTGCTGCTCGCGTCCCGCCTGCTTGGCCAGCAGCAACTCCACCGCCTTGCGCCGCTGCTGGGCGGCCAGCCACTCCTCGCGGCGCAGCTCCAGCGCCTGGCGTACCTGCAGCACCCCTTCGTACTGCTGGGTGGCTGCCTGCTCGAGCTTGTTGATGAAGGCGTGATACTGGCTGTTCTGCTGGGCTCCTATGCCCTGCAGGCCGCGGTCGGTCCACTGCTGGTGGTAGATCTGGCGGTACTGGTTGAGCGCGTCCTGCTGCTCCATGAAGATTTTCAGATCCTGCTGGGCCTTGGCCAGCGCCAGCGCCGCCTGCTGTTCGGCCTCCACCAGCCGCTCCGACAACATTACCAAGCCTTTACTCATGGGCACGTCTCCCTCTTATCTTCTCGTCAACGCATCAGCGGCATGGCCACCAGCTGCAGGGCCTGCAGGCCCGCATCGTAGTGAATGACCTCGCGCATGCCTTGCTGCAAGAACTGATCCAGATAGGGTTTCTGGATGATGGCGCGGTCGATGCGGGGGTCCGAGCCCTGGCTGTAGGCACCGATGGTGATGAGATCGCGGTTCTGCTGGTAGAGGGAGTAGAACTGCTTGAGGGTGCGCGCCAGCTCCATGTGTTCCGGCGAGGTCACCATGGGCATTACCCGGCTGATGGACTTTTCGATGTCGATGGCCGGGTAGTGACCCGCATCGGCCAGCTCCCGCGACAGCACGATGTGGCCGTCGAGGATGGCCCGCGCCGCGTCGGCGATGGGATCCTGCAGATCGTCCCCTTCCGTCAGCACGGTGAAGAATGCCGTGATCGAGCCCTGGCCGTCGCTGCCGTTGCCGGCCCGCTCCACCAGTGCCGGCAATTTGGCGAACACCGAGGGCGGGTAGCCCTTGGTGGCCGGCGGTTCACCCACCGCCAGGGCGATCTCGCGCTGGGCCTGAGCGTAACGGGTGAGCGAGTCCATCAGCAGCAGCACGTTGAGCCCCTGATCGCGGAAATACTCGGCAATGGCCAGCGCCGTCTCACACCCCTTGAGCCGCATCAGCGGCGAGGCATCGGCCGGCGCCGCCACCACCACGGAGCGGGCACGCCCCTCCTCCCCCAGGATCTCCTCGATGAACTCCTTCACCTCGCGGCCCCGTTCGCCGATGAGCCCCACCACCACCACGTCGGCCACCGAGCCACGGGTCATCATGCCGAGCAGCACGGATTTGCCGACGCCGGAGCCGGCGAACAGCCCCATCCGCTGGCCCTGCCCCACGGTCAGCACGGCGTTGATGGCGCGCACCCCCACGTCCATCGGTTGATGGATGGGGCGGCGGGAGAGCGGGTTGATGCGGTGCTGGGCAAACTGCACCGTCTGGGAAGAGAGGATGGGGCCGAGCCCGTCTAGCGGCTGGCCGATGCCGTCGATGACCCGGCCCAGCAGGTTCATGCCGACCGGGATGCCGTGCTCCTCGGTGATGGGCACTACCCGGGCGCCCGGAATGACCCCCTTGAGCTGCTCGCTCGGCATCAGAAACAGCCGATCGCCGGAGAAGCCCACCACTTCAGCCTCCAGCGAACCATCCTGGGTATCGATGCGACAGAGCGCTCCGATGGCGGCGCGGCAGCCGATGGCTTCGAGGGTCAGCCCCACCACCCGGGTCAGCTTGCCGGCCACCGGCGGTTTGGGGGCGATATCGCGTACCCGATACCCTTGCAACCGATTGAGTAACGAGCCGCTCATCCGACCTCCTGATATATGACGTTGAATGGGTAGAAAAAGCAGACGGGCCGTACCCTGGCAGCCCGCACGCCCTTAGCCGCGGGCATCCTGCGATGCATTGTCGCGCAGGAAGTTGCGCAGCAGCTGATCGATGCGCCCCGAGAGGGTCAGATCGATGCTGGAGAGTTCGGTGGCCAGCTGCAGATCGCCGGGGGAGAGGGTGGGATCGCTTTGCAGCCGCCAGTGGCGCTTGACGCACTCCTCGGTGCCGAACGCCTGCTCGACCCGGGCCAGATCGTCCGGGTGCAGCATCAGGGTGACCCCCAGTTCGGCAGCCGGCAACAGCGCCAGCCCCTGCTTGAGCGCTTCGAGCAACAACCGGGGCGAGGTTTCCGCCTCGTGACGGATGAGGGCGCGGGCCAGCTGCATCACCAGCGCGATGAGCTGCTGCTCCACCGCACCGTCCAGCTCCTTGAGCGGGTTGGCGAGGCGATCGATGAGCCCCTGCCAGTGGCTCATCTGCTGATCCACCAGCTCGCGACCGAGGGCCAACCCCTCCTCCTTGCCCTGCTCCAACCCGGCGGCATGACCCTGCTGCAAGCCTTCCAGCTTGCCCTCTTCGAGCCCCTTGGCATAACCGGCTTCACGCCCCTCGGCCATTCCCTCTTCCCAGGCGGCCTGGCGAATTGCTTCAAGCTCCTCGGCTGTGATGCTGGGGGCCGGCTCCTCCACCGGCTCTTCGACCGGGACCTCTTCTTCCTGCCGATACCAGTCCGGCGTCAGCCCGAGGGCATTGGTCTCGACTTCGGCCTCGACCTCCATCTCGGGCCAGCCCCAGGTCTGGACCTGGCTCTCATCCCCGTCGGGTCTGACATAACCGCGCAGCTTGTTGTTGTTCATCTGCCTGCCGCACTCCTCGCCATAACGCTGCCCGCTCTGCTATTCACGCCGACGTGACCGCTCATCAGAGGAACTCCTCGCCGCCACCGGCACCCAGCATGATCTCGCCGGCATCCGCCAGACGGCGGGCGATGGAGAGGATCTCCTTCTGGGCGGCTTCCACTTCGGAGACCCGGATCGGCCCCATGGCCTCCAGATCGTCCGCCAGCATCTCGGCGGCCCGCTTGGACATGTTCTTGAATACCTTCTCGCGCATCTGATCGTCGGAGCCCTTGAGCGCCCGTTGCAGCAGATCCCCCGGCACTTCCCGCAGCATGGTCTGGATGCCGCGATCGTCCACATCGATGAGGTTTTCGAACACGAACATCAAATCCTGGATCTGCTGGCTCATCTCCTCATCCGACTCGCGGATAGAGTCCATCAGCTGTCCTTCGATGTTGGTGTCGAGGTAGTTCATGATGTTGGCTGCCGCCTTCAGGCCGCCCATCTTGGCTGCCTGGGCACCCGCCGCACCGGCGAACTGTTTCTCCATGATGTCGTTGAGCTCTTGCAGTGCCGCCGGTTGCACCTCTTCCAGGTTGGCGATACGCATCACCAGATCGAGGCGCACCTGCTCCGGGAACTGGCTCAGGATCTCGGCCGACTGTTCCGGCTCCAGATACGAAAGGACGATGGTCTGGATCTGCGGGTGTTCGTTCTGGATGATGCTGGCCACCTGGCGGGCATCCATCCACTTGAGCGAGTCGAGGCCGCGGGCACCTGAACCCAGGATGATCTGGTCCACCAGGTTGCTGGCCTTGTCTTCGCCAAGGGCTGCAACCAGCGCCTTGCGCACGAAATCTTCGCTGCCGATACCGATGTTGGTGTACTTCTGGATGTCGTCGATGAATTGACGGTGGACCGCCGCCACCCGGTCGTGACTGAAATCCGACATGGAGGCCATCGACATGCCGAGCCGCTGCACCTGCTTGGGCTCGAGATGGCGGAAGATCTGGGCAGCATCCTCTTCGTTGAGGCTCAGCATCAATACCGCCGCCATCTCCATCCCGCTCATCTGATCCAGGATCTGGCGCTGACTGTCGGTGATGTCATTGCCGGTGACCTGTGTCTTGTTTTCGTCAGCCATCTTTGTTCGCTACCCATTCTTTAATGACCTGTGCGGCCAGATCCGGTTCGTTCGCCACCAGCGCACGTACCGCCTTGAGCAAGTCCTCGTCACGGTGCAGATCCGGCAGTTTCAGATGGCCGTCACGTACCCCGAACACCGGCTCGGATTCAGCCTGAGCCGCCAGCAGACTGAGCTCGTCATCCCCACCCAAGACGGTGTGGTTGTCGAAGTCCAGTTCCCCTTCCGGCTTGGCATCCGGATAGAGCAGGCGCTTGAGCATGGGCCGCACCACGGTGACGATCAACACTATGATGACCAACACGGAGGCGGCAATGCGTACCGCACGCCAGAACCAGGGCTGCTCGTAGAGCGGCGCTTCGGCCACGCTTTCGAGCTCGGGCCGGTTGAACGGGATGGCGACCACCTCCAGAGTATCACCACGGGTCACATCAAAGCCAAGGCCACCGCTCAGCAGACGGCGCAGGGTATCGAGTTCGGGCTGGGTACGGGGCTCGCGGGTCACCTTGCCATCGGCTGCGGTAGACGCCTTGTAATCCACCGCCACCGAGACGGTCATGCGGCGAATGCCACCCATCTGGCGCCGGATATGGCTGACGGTGGTATCCAGTTCGAAGTTGCGGGTCGCCTCCTTGCGGGAGCGGCCGGAAGAGGACGCAGTCGTTTCGGCATTGGGGCCGGTCGCCTGCTGCGGAATGTTGGAGGCGGCAGGCGGCTGGTTGGAGAGGGCGCCGGGCACGCCACCGTTGCTGCCGTTGGCGCTGTTCTCTTCCATGGTCATTTCGGAGCGCACCGCCGGCAAGTCCGGGTTGTAGGTCTTGCGGGTCTGCTCCTGCTGGGAGAAGTCGAGGGAGAGATCGACCTCCGCCGTATAATTGTCGGCGCCGAGTACCGGGATCAGGATGGCGTCAATTTTTTGTTTGTATTCCAGCTCCTGCTTCTGCTGCATCGCAAACTCCTTGCGAGTCTGGGCAGAGACGGGATCCTGGGAACCCGAGTTGAGCAGGCGGCCGTTCTGGTCGGTCACGGTGACGCGGGTCGGCTCCAGACCATGCACCGCGGAGGCGACCATGTCGACGATGGAGTCCACTTCCCCCTGGCCGAGGGCATTGCCCTTGAGGCTCAGCACCACGGTCGCGCTGGGTTTGCGTTCGTTGCGGGCAAACACGTTGTCTTTCGGGATGGCCAGCAGCACCTGGGCCTTGGCCACGTTCTGGAACTGCTCGATGGCGCTGGCCAGCTGGCGCTCGCGGCTCAGCTTGAGACGCTCGCTCTCCATGCGCTGGCTGACGCCAAAGCTGGAGTCCTTGAGCAGGATGTCTTCCCCGTCACTGGTGGTGTCGGTGGCGTTGGCCAGGCCGGCACGGGTCAGCGCCAGCCGGATGCTGGAGTAGTTCTCGGCACTGACCAGCACGCTCTTGCCATCCACCTGATAGGGGATCTTCTGCTGATCGAGGTAGTCGAGGGTCTTGACCAGCTCCTGGGTGGTGTAGGTGCCAAGAGGCCGCATGTCCGGCTCCTTGCCCCACAGCAGGATGAAAACGGCGATCGCCAGACAGATGGCCAACCCCAGGATCAGGGTGATCTGACGCAGCACATCCGTGTTGGACAGAAAGCCGAGTGCTGAACTCTTCTGCTCATTCTCATCGAGGGCGGCACTGCCCTCATCGTTCATCAGCAGTTCGCCGTTTTGGTCATTAGCCACGATTTATGTCCTTATTGCTGACATGTTCATGATGTTCAGTTGCCATGGTGAGCGCGCTTATACCGGCATGTTCATGATGGTCTTGTAGGCATCGACCATCTTGTTGCGTACCTGCACCGTCGCCTCGAAGGCGATGGAGGATTTCTGCCCGGCGATCATCACTTGGGACAAGTCGACCGAGTTGTCGCCCATGTCGAAACGGGTACGCAGATCGTTGGCGGCCCCCTGCAACTCGTTGACGTTGCCAAGGGCCTGTTGCAGCAACTGGCCAAAGTCGGACGTGACCTGGCGGCCGGGCTGGGTCAGCGGCGTGGCGCCGGCTTCGACCTTGAGAGCCTGCATCTCTTGCATCAGGCTGCTTACACTAATTTCCATATTCCATCCCCAGACAAATCATTGACGCTGTCAGGGTGTAAGCAATTAGGGTGCCAACAAGTAAAAAACCACCAGGCAAGCGGGATGAGAGGGGGGTAAGCAGGCCGTAACAGGCGATGCGAGGGCAGATTACTTGCCAAGTAGCAGGCCTTCCCGTCAGCCAGCAAGATGCGGGCCGACGGAAAAGGCCGGAAAGCGGGTGACTAGCGGGTCAGATCCTTGTCCACCCAGTACTTGGAGCCAGAGATGTTGGCATCGAGCAGCAAGCCTTTCTCGCCGATCTGGTAGATGGCCATGCCGCCGTTGTACTTGGCGCTGAGCTCGGCGCTCTCCTTGCCCGCCACGGCCCCCATCTCGGAGGTGGCCTCCCAGCCCTGGCTCACGAAGGCATCGAACCTGCCTTTGTCTTCAAACAGGATCACCTGCTGGTAGAACTTGCCACCGAGCCCGGCCGCAAGCCCGGCACCGAACATCTTCATGTAGGTGTGCTTGCCGCTGGTGCGATTGACCGCCACCCCGGCCCCCTGGTTGGTGTGCAGCATCAGGGAGAACTTGCGCGAGTCGAACACCGCATAGCCATAAGCCTTGTCAAACAACAGCTTGGCTGAGGGTTGCTGGTTGAATAGCCGCACCAGGGCGGTGTCGGCCATGGTATCGAGGGCAAGCCGCGCCTCGTCGGCTGTCTTGGGCTCGAGCATCTCGTCGAGCTTCTTGTCGGCCACCGTCAGCCACTCCTTGCCGGTCGCCACGCTCTTGTCGGTCCAGGCACCGGCGGTGTTGAACGCCTCCGAACCCCACTGGGAAACCGATGCCCAGGTCGCCTTGGAGAAGTCGGTGACGCTCTGCCAGGCCTCCTTGCTGGTGTCGCTCACTGCGCTGCCAAGCTCGCTCGCGGCCTCCTTCACCTTGGCCCAGTCAGCCAGGCTGGGGGCTGACACCAGCGCCATGGTCGTTGCTATCACCAGGAATCGAATCTTCATTGCTGCTTCCCCCTTTGTGATGAGTTGATGGTCACAGTAGCAGATCTGGCCGGCG
This sequence comes from Aeromonas sp. CD, assembly GCF_033349375.1. NCBI lineage: Bacteria > Pseudomonadati > Pseudomonadota > Gammaproteobacteria > Aeromonadales > Aeromonadaceae > Aeromonas > Aeromonas sp. CD. Next base: position 1,439,357 of record NZ_CP137631.1, on the reverse strand, counting down.
CCGGATAAGCCCAAGTGCACGAGGCGGGTCAATCAGTGACGCTCGTCATGATGGGCTCCATCCGATTGGCGACCTCGACGGGGCAGAGCCCGCCGCCGCTCTCACGCTATCTCGGGCAGAGTCGCAACAGGGCAAAACGAGGTAGCGCAAGTCATGACACCAGGCCCGCCGCCTAGCTGGCGGCGGGCTCTCGGTATTGCTGATGGATGGCGCGAAACGCCTCCTTGTTGCACAGCGCCGCGGCGACGCAGGCGGGGTCGAACTGGCTGCCGGCGTGGGTTTCAAGGTAGGCAAAGGCCGCTTCGAACGTCCAGGCCTGCTTGTAGGGCCGCTCGCTGGTGAGCGCATCGAACACATCGGCCACCGCGACGATGCGGGCCTCCAGCGGGATCGCCTCCCCCGCCAACCCCTCTGGATAACCCTGCCCGTCGAAGCGCTCGTGGTGATAGGCGATGATGTTCTTGAGCATGTCGGTGTGATGGATGCCGTCAAGGCCAAACTCGCTGATCATCAGGGCGATCATCTCCCGTCCCTTGAGCGGGTGGATCTTCATCACCCCGTACTCCTCTGGCGTCAGCTTGCCGGGTTTGAGCAAGATGGCGTCGGGCACCGCAATCTTGCCGATGTCGTGCAGCTCGGAGAAGAGATAGATGAACTCCACCTCCTCGTCGCTCAAGGGATAACGGGTGGTCACGGCGCGGGCGATGAGCCGTGAATAGGCCGACATCCGGTGCAGGTGATTGGCGGTCTCTTCATCCCGGTAGCGGCTGAACTCCCGCACCGTGGTAAGCGCGCCGCTCAGGGTCTGAATCGAGAAAAATTCCACCGCGATGATGGCCGCCAGGATCTGGGCGTATGCCGCCAGTTCGCCGCGAATGGCGGGGTCGAAGTAGCCAGGCTCCCTGGCATCGCAAAACAGAAAACCGAACAGCTTGCTGTTGAACAACAGCGGCTCGGTGTAGCTGGATTCATAACCGGCCGCCAGCAGCTTGCGGCTGTGCTCGGAGGGGGAGCCCAGCAGCGAATCCAGCGTGTCGAGCACCCTTGCTTGCCGGTGTTCGGCCAGATAGCGCAGAGAGGGGACGTCGCTCAGCTTGACCTCGTACTGCACCAGCGGGGAACTTCCCTCGGTGCTGTGGGCGAAGGTCTTGAGCCTGTCCGTGTGCTGGTCATAAATCGCGATGGCCACCCGGCTCAACTTGTCAAACCGCTGCCTGAGCGTGGCGTGCACGTTCTGCATTCTCTCGCCAAATGAGCTGTCCATCCCGCCCTTCCCTCCAGTCTGCCTGCAGGGAGTATAGTGACACCCATCTTCCCGCTCTCGCAAAATTGAGTTTAAACCCAACAACCAGCGAACTGACAGGGCAAGGGTACAGCCATCGGCCCGTATCGGCTCAAAACGGGCCTGCCTTGGCACAATCCTGCCTCGCCGGAGATATTGTTCGATTCCGCCGTGCCGGCTGTATAGTTTTTGGTTAGCCATTCCGGTAAAATCCGCGCCCTAAAACTAGAGCCACCTAAGAGTGATTGAGCGATGTCCAACACAAAACAGGCCCCCAAAGTAGGATTCGTCTCCTTGGGTTGCCCCAAAAATCTGGTCGATTCCGAGCGCATCCTGACCCAGCTGCGTACCGAAGGGTACGACGTGGTGCCCAGCTATGACGATGCGGAAGTGGTGGTGGTCAACACCTGCGGCTTCATCGACAGCGCGGTACAGGAATCCCTGGAAGCCATCGGCGAGGCCCTGGCCGAGAACGGCAAGGTGATCGTCACCGGCTGCCTAGGTGCCAAAGAGAACCAGATCCGCGAGATCCACCCCAAGGTGCTCGAGATCACCGGTCCCCACGCCTACGAAGAGGTGCTGGGTCACGTGCACAAGTACGTCGAGAAGCCGACCCACAACCCCTTCACCAGCCTGGTGCCGGCCCAGGGCGTCAAGCTGACCCCCCGCCACTACGCCTATCTGAAGATTTCCGAAGGCTGCAACCACCGCTGCACCTTCTGCATCATCCCCTCCATGCGCGGGGATCTGGTCAGCCGCCCCATCGGCGAAGTGCTGGCCGAGGCCAAGCGCCTGAAAGAGGCCGGCGTGAAGGAGATCCTGGTGATCTCTCAGGACACCTCTGCCTACGGCGTGGACGTCAAGCACCGCACCGGTTTCTACGACGGCATGCCGGTCAAGACCAGCATGGTGGCCCTGTGCGAAGAGCTGGCCAAGCTCGGCATGTGGGTACGCCTGCACTACGTCTACCCCTACCCGCACGTGGATGACGTCATCCCGCTGATGCGCGACGGCAAGGTACTGCCCTACCTCGATATCCCGCTGCAACACGCCAGCCCGCGCATCCTCAAGCTGATGAAGCGCCCGGGCACCGTCGAGCGCACCCTGGAGCGGATCCAGAAGTGGCGCGAGATCTGCCCCGAGATCACCCTGCGCTCCACCTTCATCGTCGGCTTCCCCGGCGAAACCGAAGAAGAGTTCCAGATGCTGCTGGACTTCATCGACAAGGCAGAGCTGGATCGGGTCGGCTGCTTCAAATACAGCCCGGTCGAAGGTGCCAAGGCCAACGTGCTGCCGGATCCGGTACCGGCAGAAGTGCAGGAAGAGCGCTTCCAGCGCTTCATGGAACTGCAGCAGCAGGTTTCCATCCGCAAGCTCGCCCGCAAGGTCGGCAAGGAGATGCTGGTGCTGATCGACGAGGTGGACGAAGAGGGTGCCACTGGCCGCTCCGCCGCCGATGCCCCCGAGATCGACGGCCTGGTCTACCTGAACGGTGAAACCGGCCTCAAGCCCGGCGACATGGTCAAGGTCCGCATCGATGAAGCGGACGAGTACGACCTGTGGGCCAGTCTCATCGACTGATCCCCGACAAGCGCCAACAAAAAAGCCAGTCAGTGACCCTGACTGGCTTTTTTTGTTGGCGCCACTTGGCGGATAAATACCGTTGCCGCAATGGGTTAAAGGGAATTAACCAATAGCGGGCTGATTCAGTCCCGATACAGCCAGGGCTGTTAGGATCCGGATTGACTCTCCCCGTCATAAGCCCTCTAATTGACAGCCTGGATCCCCATGATCGCGCACCTTATGAAAATATTGTTGGTCGAAGACGACAAGCTGCTCAATCACCATCTCAGCACCCTGCTGACCGAAGCCCAGAATCAGGTACACAGCACCGACAGTGCCCAGGTGGCACTGCATTACGCCGCCGACTATCCCATCGACGTGGCCATCATCGATCTGGGTCTGCCGGACATGGACGGTTTGCAACTCATCCGCCAGCTGCGCGAGCAGCAAATCCCCTTTCCCATCATCGTATTGACCGCGCGCGGCAACTGGCAGGACAAGGTGGAGGGGCTGGAAGCCGGGGCGGACGACTACCTGGTCAAGCCGTTCCAGAAGGACGAGCTGCTGGCCCGCCTCAACGCCCTGGTGCGCCGCAGTGCTGGCTTCATCTCCCCCAGGGTCAAGGCCGGCGACTACGAGCTGGATCTCTCCCGCAAGGAGCTGACCATCGCCGGCACCCCGGTGGTGCTCACCAGCTTTGAATACCTGATCCTCGAATACCTGATGCGCAACGCCCGCCAGGTGGTCTCCAAGCAGCAGTTGCTGGACCAGCTCTACGGCGACGGCGAGGGGGATCCCAACACCATCGAGGTGATGGTGAGCCGGCTGCGCAAGAAGCTGGATCCGGAGGGGACCATCCAGCCCATCTCCACCATCCGCCGCCAGGGTTACATCTTCAACCTGTCGTGCAACTGATGGATTTTCGTCTGCTGCGCCCCATGAGCTTCATCCGCCGCTCGCTGCACATCAAGCTGATGCTGAGCGCCATGCTGGTCATCGCGCTCATCATGGCCTTCTCGGTCTACATCCTCTATCTGGGTCACACCGAGGAGCAGGCCCAGAAGGCCAGCACCCGCATGCAGGAGAACCTCTCCAAGCTGTTCTCCTCCAAGCTGCCGGACGCCCATGCCACCACGGATCTGGGCCGGATCACCCCGGATGCCGTCGACCCCAATCTGGATACCCTGATCTGCCGGGCCGATGGCCAGCTGAGCTGGTCCAGCATGCACATGCCGGAGGTGATCCAGGCCAGGGACACCATCTGCCAGGATCTGATGAAGTATCTGGGCGGGCTGGATCAGGACTACTTCTTCAAGCGTCACACCATCAAGAACGGCGAGAGCTACTTCATCTACAGCCTGCGCTTTTTGCGCAATCACGGCGACGGCCCCACCACCTATTACGTGGTGATGGTCGATTCGGCCAAGCGCTATCTGGCCCAGACCCGCGATTACCTCTACCAGTGCATCCGCCAGGCCCTGCTCGCCTACTCCCTGCTCGGCGCCCTGCTGCTGCTCACCAGTTTCTGGAGCCTGGGCTCCCTGCGCACCATGGCGCGCCAGATGGACGAGATCCGGGCCGGCAAGCGGGAGGCGCTCTCCAACGACTATGAGCGGGAGCTGACGCCGCTGACCGAGTCGGTCAACCAGCTGCTGGAGAACGAACGCCAGCAGACCCAGCGCTACCAGCACGCCCTCAACGATCTGGCCCACAGCCTGAAAACCCGGCTGGCGCTGATCCAGATGACGGCACAGGAGGTCAAGCTGGGACGCGACATCCACGACAACATCAATGAGCAGATCCTGACCATGGATCAGATCATCCAGTACCAGCTGCGCCGCGCCGTCACCGGCCGCAAGCGCCTCGCCAGCAAGGGTACCGAGCCGGTGCCCCTCATCGAGAAGCTGCTGGCCAGCCTCGCCAAGGTCTATCGCCACAAGAAGCTGCAGACCCGCTTCAAGTTCGATGACGACGTCTTCTTCGCCGGCGAGCAGGGGGACTTGATGGAGCTGATGGGCAACCTGCTCGACAACGCCTTCAAGTTCGCCATCAGCGAGATCAAGGTGACGGTGAGCCGCCGGCTCGACCGGCTGCGGATCGAGATCGAGGACGACGGCCCCGGCATCGACCCCGGCAAGTCGCAGCAGATCTTCCAGCGCGGGGTACGCGCCGACAGCTCCCCCGGCCAGGGCATCGGGCTGGCGGTGGTCACCGAAATTGTGCACAGCTACGGCGGCCAGATCATGGTGGATGAGTCCCCGCTCGGGGGCGCCCGCTTCACCCTCGACCTGCCCTGAGCCCATCCCGGCCCATACGCTGCGCCTGCCACCCGGCAGGCGCAGTGCATTGCGGCGCAGGCCCATCCTTTCACAAAGGACGGCATCTCCATCCAGCCGGCAAACCGCAGGCATAAAAAAACCGGCCGCGAGGGCCGGTGAAACAGTTCAGGCTTGTCAGGTGACAAACGCACCCAGCGGATGAAGACAAGTCCCAATTCCTTATGGAGCCCTGCCTTCTTGAGTACGTGTTGACACTCTACGCCATGGTCACTGAATCAAGGCTGAACCATGGCCGATCCGTCCCCCGGCAAGCCGCCTGCTTATAGCTTGATGCCGAGCGACTGGCGCAGATAGGCGCCGGCGCCGAGCAGACCCGGCCCCTCGTGGGTGATGAGGAAGACGGGGATATCCTTGAGGTAGGATTTGAAACGCCCCTTGTCTTCGAAGGCCACCCGAAAGCCCGAGCCGATGAAGAACTCCTGAAAGCGCGGCACTATGCCACCGGCGATGTAGACGCCGCCGAAGGTGCCCATGTTGAGCGCCAGGTTGCCGGCAAAGCGGCCCATCAGCACGCAGAACAGGCTCAAGGTACGGCGGCAGTCCAGGCACTCGCCCGCCAGCGCGCGCTCGGTGATGTCCTTGGGTTCGAATGCCTGCGGCTCACGGCCGTCGGATTTCACCAGACCACGGTAGATGTTGACGAGACCGGGGCCAGAGAGCAGCCGCTCGGCCGAGACGTGGCCCAGCTCGGCGCGCATCACCTGCAGCACCGCATCCTCTTCTTCGCTGTTGGCGGCAAAGTCCACGTGGCCACCCTCGCCTGGCAGACTCAGCCACTGCTCGCCGGTGTGCACCAGGTGGGCGACGCCAAGGCCGGTGCCGGCCCCGTAGATGGCAATGGGCTTGCCGGCCACCGGCGCCGCGCCCCCCAGCTGGATGCAGTCAGCCGCGTCCAGCACCGGCACCGCCATGGAGACGGCGGTAAAATCGTTGATCACCTGCAACCGGCTCAGGCCCAGATTGGCCTGCATCTCGCTGATGGAAAACTCCCAGCTGTGGTTGGTCATGGCGACCCAGTCGCCATTGATGGGGCAGGCGATGGCGATGCAGGCTTCGCCCACCTGCACCTTGTGCTCATCCAGATAGAGGCGAACCACGGCTTCCAGACTGGGATGGGCCAGCCCGGAATAGGTCTTGGCCTGGGAAATGGTGCCGGTTGCCAGCTCGCACAGGGCCAACCGGGCATTGGTGCCGCCTACGTCGCCGACCAGCGCATGGGTATGCTGCATAAAACAACTCCTTCGTTACTGGGGTCGGGGCGGCCGTTACCGTCCCGCACTTATTATTTGGTGCCAATTCTACCCGAGCCCCTCCCCTTGCGGCGCGTTTGATGGGTGCAACTGTGCGCCCGCTCACAGTGTTGTTGCTTTGCAACATTTGTAAGCGCTTTCACGGAATGACTGGAAGTTTGTAACCAAAACAACGAAATAATTAGACATGAGTCATACTTTGCAGGGCCGAGATTAGTTTCGATAAGAGCTTGTCTTGTATAGTCATCAAGTTGATTGGAAACCTGCTTAGCCATGAATTTAGTGCAAAGACACTGAAGCTAAATTACAAAAACGCCTGGTGGTGATGATGAATACCCTTGATAAAATTACTAATAATTTGGAAAGTTTCAGTAAATCAGAGCGTAAAGTCGCCGAGGTCATCCTGGCCTCCCCGCAGACGGCCATCCACTCCAGTATCGCCACCCTCGCCAAGATGGCTGACGTCAGCGAGCCGACCGTCAACCGTTTCTGCCGCCGTCTCGATACCAAAGGCTTTCCCGATTTCAAACTGCATCTGGCCCAGAGCCTGGCCAACGGCACGCCCTATGTGAACCGCCACGTGGAGGCGGAAGACGGGCCCGATACCTATACCGCCAAGATCTTCGAATCCACCATGGCCTGCCTCGATGCCGCCAAGAACAGCCTGGACATCTCCGCCATCAATCGCTGCGTCGATATCCTGACCCAGTCCAAGAAGATCAGCTTCTTTGGCCTGGGCGCCTCCTCCGCCGTCGCCCGCGATGCCCAGAACAAGTTCTTCCGCTTCAACATCCCGGTGGTGAGCTTCGATGACATCGTCATGATGCGCATGAGCTGCATCAACAGCAGCGAAGGGGACGTGGTGGTGCTCATCTCTCACACCGGCCGCACCAAGGCGCTGGTGGAGATTGCCGCGCTGGCCCGTGAAAACGACGCCACCGTCATCGGCATGACCGCCAAGGACTCCCCGCTGGCGCGCGAGTGCAACCTGGTGCTCTCCATGGACGTGCCGGAAGATACCGACGTCTACATGCCGATGGCATCGCGCATCGCCCAGCTCGCCCTGGTGGACGTGCTGGCGACCGGTTTCACCCTGCGCCGCGGCATGAAATTTCGCGAAAACCTGAAGAAAGTCAAAGAAGGTTTGCGCGAATCCCGCTTTGATACACCCCACTCTTCGTAAGCAGCGGGGGCCTTGGCCCCCGGCTGTCTCTGCCACCTTCCTTGGTGTAGTATTGTAATTTAGTAACAAAAGCCACCCAGATGGCTTGCAAGCGGGTGCAATGGGTCATGCGCTTGACGGGGCAGTATCTCAAGTCATATCAACTTCAAAACTGGAGTCTTTCATGCCAAGACGTACAAAGATTGTAACCACACTCGGTCCGGCCACCGATCGCGAAGGGATCCTCGAGGGGATCATCCGTGCCGGCGCCGACATGGTGCGGATGAACTTCTCCCACGGCACTGCTGAAGACCACATCCTGCGCGCCAACCAGGTGCGTGACATCGCCGCCAAGCTGGGTCGTCACGTCGCCATCATGGGCGACCTGCAGGGCCCCAAGATCCGTGTTTCCACCTTCAAGGACGGCAAGATCTATCTGGCCGTCGGCGACAAGTTCATCCTCGATGCCGCCCTCGGCAAGGGTGAAGGCTGCCAGGAGCAGGTCGGCATCGACTACAAGAGCCTGCCGGGCGATGTGATCGCCGGTGACATCCTGCTGCTGGACGACGGTCGCGTGCAGCTGAAGGTGGAGCAGGTCGAAGGCACCCGCATCCACACCACGGTCACCGTGGCCGGTCCGCTCTCCAACAACAAGGGCATCAACAAGAAGGGCGGCGGTCTCTCCGCTCCGGCCCTGACCGAGAAGGACAAGGAAGACATCAAGACCGCCGCCCGCATGAACGTGGACTACCTGGCCGTCTCCTTCCCCCGTTGCGGCGATGACCTGCGTTACGCCCGCGAGCTGGCCCGCGAAGCCGGCTCCAACGCCAAAATCGTGGCCAAGGTCGAGCGCGCCGAAACCGTCGCCACCGACGAGGCGATGGAAGACATCATCCTCGGCTCCGATGCCGTCATGGTGGCGCGTGGTGACTTGGGCGTCGAAATCGGCGATCCCGAGCTGGTCGGCGTGCAGAAGAAGCTCATTCGCCACTCCCGTCGCCTGAACCGCGTGGTCATCACCGCCACCCAGATGATGGAGTCGATGATCAACGCGCCGCTGCCGACCCGTGCCGAAGTGATGGACGTGGCCAACGCCGTGCTGGACGGTACCGATGCGGTGATGCTCTCCGCCGAGACCGCCGCCGGTCAGTTCCCCATCGAAACCGTCACCTCCATGGCCAGCGTCTGCGTCGGTGCCGAGAAGCACCCGAGCCTGAACGTCTCCAACCACCGCATGAGCTACACCTTCACCTCGGTGGAAGAGGCCGTCGCCATGTCCACCATGTATGCGGCCAACCACCTGGAAGGGGTCAAGGCGATCGTGGCGCTGACCGAATCGGGCACCACCCCGCTGCTGATGTCCCGCATCAGCTCCGGCCTGCCGATCTTCGCCATGTCACCGCACAACAAGACCCTGGCCTGGACCAACCTCTACCGCGGCGTCACCCCGGTGCTGTTCGACGGCGACGAGACCAAGCCGGTCTACGAAGTGTGCCGCGACGCGCTGGACGTGCTCAAGGCCAAGGGGCTGCTGCAAAGCGGTGACATGGTGTTGCTGACCCACGGCGACAAGATGGAAACCGTCGGCAGTACCAACACCTGCAAGGTGATGATGGTCGAGTAATCGCCCTTCACCGGCACCAAAAACGGCTCCCGCGGGAGCCGTTTTTTTATGGCGGAACCGCCGCCTCAGCCGCGAAACAGTTCGACCTTGTCGCCGTCCTGCAGGCTGCCGGCGCCACGCACCACCACTCTGTCACCCTGCTTGAGCGCTCCGCTCACCGCCACCTGCCGGCTGTCGCCAAACAGCACGGTCACCGGCACCCGGTTCACCGTCAGCTCCTCGCCGCGCTGCTCCACCTGATAGACCACGCTCCCCTCGGTGTTGAGCACCAGGGCATCGCGCGGCAGCAGCATGGTCTGCTGCTCCGCCAGCGGCAGCGCCACCCGCACCGGCGAGCCGATGATGAAGCGCCCCGCCTCGGGCTTGAGGCGCAGCTCGATGAGGCGCGACTTGGGATCGGCGCTCGCCGCCCGCTGGTAATAGACACCGTGGCCGCTGAGCTGCTCCCCTTCCACCCGCAGCCGGGTCTGGGGCGCCAGCTGACCGGCCCAGACGATGGGGGCCTGCAGCCGGATGTCGGGCTGATCGGGATTGACCAGCTCCAGCGCCTGCTCGCCGGCATCCACGTGCTCCCCCGGCTGGATGAAGTGGTTGTTCACCACCCCGTCGAACGGCGCGAAGATGTGGCTTCTGCGCAGCTGCTCCTCAATCTGGCGCACCTGCACCCGCGCCAGCCGCTCGGCCAGTTCAGCCTGCTCCACGTCGTAGCGCGCCTTGTCATACTGGCTCTGGGAGGTGCTCTTCTGGCGGTGCAGCGTCGCCAGCCGGCCAAACTCGGCGCGGGCGAAGCGCACGTTGCTCTCCCACTTGGCCTGCTCGGCCTGAGCCTGCTCCAGCGAGAGCCGCAGCGCCGCACTGTCGAGGCGCAGCAGCTCATCCCCCTTGCTGACCCGGCTGCCGAACTCGGCAATCCACTCCACCCGGCCGCTCACCTCCGCGCTGAGCGCCGCCTGCTGGCGGCTCGCCACCGTGCCGCTGACCCAGATGCTGGCCGCCGCCTCCCCCCGGGTCACGTCCGCCAGGGTCACCATCTTGCCCTGGGCCAGCGCGGGGAGCACGCCCCCCGCCAGCAGCGCCGCGCCCACTACCATCCTTGTAAAACCGTGTGTCATCGATGAGCTCCTTGCTCAGGCCCGCTGGCGCAGGGCGAGCGGTGATTCGGCCCGCTCCCCCAGTCGCAGGAAGGCGGGCAACAGGATCAGGGTAAACAGGGTGCTGCAGCTCATGCCGCCAACGATGACGGTGGCCAGCCCCCGGTAGATTTCACTGCCCTCGCTCGGGCTCAGCATCAGCGGCAGCATGCCGAAGATGCTGGTGAGGCTGGTCATGGCGATGGGCCGCATCCGGCTTTGCAGGGCATCGGCCACCGCCAGCTGGCGGCTCATCCCCTCCCGCTCCGCGGTGCGGGTCTGATGCACCAGCAGGATGGCGTTGTTGACCACCAGCCCCAGCAAAATGACGAAGCCGATGATGGTCAGCAGATCCATCGGCAGCGGCACCAGCAGGCCGCTCAGGTGCAGCGCCAGCACGCCGCCGACGGTGGCAAGCGGCAGGGTCAGCAGCACCAGCACAGCATCCTTGAGGGAGGCAAAGACTCCCCATAACAGGATCAGCAGGATCATCACGGCAAACAGGAAGATGGCCCCCAGGTTGCCCAGCGCCTGTTGCAGACTGTCGGCATTGCCGGAGACCCGCAGCTCACCGCCGGCGGGCAGCAGTGGCCGGATGGCGGCAAAGCTTTTGCTCTGCAAGGTATCGAGCACCTGCTCCATGCTCATCCCCGCCGGGGGCGAGATCTGCAGGCTGATGCTGCGCCGGCCGTCGGCCCGAAAGATGCTGGCCGGCCCCATGTCGTGCTCCACCCGCAGCAGCTCGCCGAGCGGCACTATGCGCCCGGACGGGGTCGCCAGCGGCACCGCCTTGAGCTCGTCCGGGTTGGCCGAGGTCTGCCCCATCAGCATGATGTCGAGCCGCTCCTCCCCGTCGAAATACTCGCCAACCCGCAGCCCGTCGCCGAAAGTCTGGATGATGGCGGGCATGGGTGTGCGATCCCAGCCCACCTCGGCGAGGCGCCTGTCCTGCGGCACCAGCCGCAGCTCGGGAGCGGTGAAATCGAGATCCGGCTGCGGCCTCACCTGGGCACCCGGCAGATCCTGCTTGACGATGGCCATGGCGGCCCGTGCCGCCTGGTAGAGCTCGGCCAGATCGCCCCCCTGCAGCAGCAGGGAGATGCCGTTCTCGCTGTCAAAGCCGCCGAACAGCGAACCCTGGCCGCCAAACACCTGAGTGTCGGGGATCCCCACCAGCAGCTGCTTCATCAACAGCTGCTCCAGCACCTTGATCTGATCCTCCTCTTTCGGCCGCACCCCGATCTGGGCGCCGCCCGGGTAGCGCAGGATGTAGTAGTTCTTGAGGGCCGGTTCCCGCTCCCCCTTCATGTAAGGGGCGAGGCGGGCGATCAGGGTGTCGATCACCTCCTCGCGCTGGGCCTGCAGGTTGAAACCCGGGGTGAAGTTCATCCAGACATCCACCGCATCGCGCTTCACGTCCGGCAGATAGTCCATCTTCGGCAACAGGGCCCAGGTGGCCAGCGCCGGCAGGCTCATCATCAGGGTGATGACGGTCCAGCGCTGGCGGGAGGTGCCGGTCCAGCGGATCACCCGTCGGGTGGTGCCCTGCCACAGCCCCTCATAGGGATCGATCAACCGCTCACGTCCCATCCAGCGCGCCGCCACCGCTGGCAGTACGGTCACCGCCACCAGCATGGAGACGCTCACCGCGCAGGCGATGGTGAGCGCCAGATCGGCAAACAACTGACCCTCCACGTCGTTGAGCAGCAGCACCGGCAGGAAGATGGCGACCGTGGTCAGGGTGGAGGCCACCAGCGCGGTCCACACCCGGCTGGTGCCTTCCAGCGCCGCCTCCGCCTTGCCGAGATCCCCTCGCTCGTGGCGCCGGTAGATGCTCTCCAGCACCACGATGGCGGCATCGAGCACCATGCCCACCGCAAAGGCAATGCCCGCCAGCGAAATGACGTTGAGGGTCCGCCCCAGCACCTTGAGCAGGCAGAAGGTGAGCATGATGCTGATGGGAATGGCGATCGCGATCATCAGGGTCGCCTTGAGCTGGCGCAGAAAGACCCAGAGGATGGCGCAGGAGAGCAGTACGCCGAGCCCCAGGTTGGCGGTCACCATGCCCACCGCCCGGTTGATGTAGAGGGAGGCGTCGAACGACTGCTCCATGTGCAGGCCGACCGGCTCCAGCACCTCGCGGTTGAGCTCGCCCACCTTGAGCTTGATCGCCTCCAGCGCCGCCAGGGCGTTGGCACCGCTCTCCTTGAAGATTTGGGCCGCGATGGCGGTGTTGCCGTTCTGAATGCGCAGTACCGGGTTCTCCTCCCGGGCCAACCTGACCTCGGCCACATCACGCAGGTAGATGGGCAGGCCGTCGCGCCAGTCCACCACCTTGTCCCCCAGGGTCGCCACGTCGTAGCGACCGGCAAAGCGCAGCTTGTACTCCCAGCGGCCGATGTCGAGGGTGCCGGCGGAGACGTCCCAGCCGGTGCTGGCCCGGCTGGCCAGTACCGGGATCTCCACCCCCAGCTCGGCGGCGCGGTAAGGGTCGAAGCGGATCTGGATCTGGCGCTCGTTGATCCCCTCGATGTCTACCGTCGACACCCCGGGTATCCGCTCCAGCTCCGGCTTGACCCGCGCCTCGATCAGCGCCTGGTGATTGTCGATCTGCCCCTTGGCACCGGGCAACTGCTGGATGAAGAAGAAGGTTAGGGTGTCGTTGCTGCTGTAGTTGTTGACATAGGGGCCGCCAATCTTGTCCGGCAGGCCGGAGACCCGGTTCAAGCGGGAGATGACGTCGAGCTGGGCCCGCTGCATGTCGGTGCCGAGGGCAAACTCCAGGTCGATTTCGGTGAAGCCAGGGAAGCTGTTGCTGGTGAGGTTCTTGAGCCCCTGCACCCCCTGCATCTCCTGCTCGATGGGGTCGGTTATCTCCGACTCCATCTCCTGGGGCGAGGCCGAGCGCCAGTCCACCGAGATATTGAGGTGCGGGCGATCGATGTCGGGAAACAGCTGGATCGGCAGCCCCCGGATGCTGAGCAGGCCCAGCAGAAAAATCAGCACGATCGAGACCGCCACCCAGATGGGGCGTTCGATCGCCGTTTTGGCGAGGTTCATTCACTCTTCCTGAGTTTGTTGTTGTCGGCCATTCCGCTGGCCTTGCTTCCTGCCCCAAGGGTGAGGGGCCATTGCATTAAACTGGAATTAATCGAGGTTGTAAATGCAGGGTTAACAAACAAAAAAACCGGCCATGACGGCCGGTTTCAGGTTCAGGAGTGAGTGCTCTCTCAGGCGGCGTGCACCACCGGATTTTGCTGGGATAATCCCTCCAGCTCGCCCGGGGCAAAGTTGTCCACCTGGATCGCCTCGTAGCGCAAGGCATCGGCGGCCAACAGCTTGTCCGCCTCGTCCTTGCTCAGGATGGATTGAGACAGGGCTGCGGCAACCAGCTCCGGCAGCGCCAGTTTGCGGGGCAGTTTGCCCTCTTTCTGGGCCTGCACCAGTTTCTTCTCGTAGGGCTGCACTGCGACCATGGCCTGGAAGGCACGCTCCATCAGACCGACCGGATCCGCCTCGTCTTTGCCGACGTAGCAGAGGGCGGTCAGACGGTCGCGGAACTCGCCCGGCTTCATCATGGCCAGACAGATGGCGTGGCAGCGATCGTCTGCCGGCATCTTGTAACCGACGCCGAACGGGAACACCACCCGCTTGAGCACGGCACCCACCACCTTGTTCGGGAAGTTCTGGAAGAAGCCCTCGAACGCCTTGCCAATCAGGTAGAGGTTGCGCTCCACCGCGTACTGCACGAACGGCAGATCGGAGACCATGCGGCCCTGATCCTCGTAGTGCTTGAGGGTGGCGGAGGCCAGGTAGAGGTGGCTCAGCACGTCACCCAGACGGGCGGAGATCATCTCCTTGCGCTTGAGATCGCCACCCAGCATCAGCATGGAGACGTCGGCGCACAGGGCCAGCCCTTTACTCATGCGGGAGAGCTGCTTGTAGTAGCGGGCGGTTTCGCCGGCCACCGGCGCACTGTTGAACTGACCCAGGGTCAGCCCCTGGAACAGGGAACCGAAGAAGTTGCCGGCGCCGAAGGCGATGTGCTTCAGCAGCAGGGCGTCGAACTTCTCGAGACCGCGTTCCACATCGGTATCGGCCGCCGCTTCCAGCTCGGCAAACACGTACGGGTGGCAGCGGGTGGCACCCTGCCCGAAGATCATCAGGTTGCGGGTCAGGATGTTGGCCCCTTCCACCGTGATGGCGACCGGAATGCCCATGTAGGCGTAGCCGGTGTAGTTTTTCGGACCCAGCTGGATGGCACGGCCAGCGTGGATGTCCATGGAATCATCCATGATCTGGCGCGCCATTTCGGTCATGTGATACTTGGAGATCGCGGTGACGATGGCCGGTGCCTGACCCAAGTCCAGGGAACCGGCGGTCATGCGGCGGGCCCCTTCCAGCTGATAGGTGAGGCCACCGATGCGGGCCAGCGCTTCCTGCACCCCTTCAAACTTGCCTATGGACATGCCGAACTGCTTGCGCACGTAGGAGTAGGCGCCCACGGTGCGGCTCGCCATGTGACCGCAGGCGGTGCCAAGGGCTGGCAGCGAGATGCCGCGACCGGCGGAGAGGCACTCCACCAGCATGCGCCAGCCACGACCGGCGTAATCCGGGCCACCGATGATCCAGTCGAGCGGAATGAACACATCCTTGCCGAAGGTCGGGCCGTTCAGGAACGCCAGCCCCATGGGGTAGTGGCGATCACCGACGCGCACGCCGGGGTGGCTGGTGGGGATGAGCGCGCAGGTGATGCCGAGCTCTTCCTTGTCACCCAGCAGTTTTTCCGGGTCATACAGTTTGAACGCCAGCCCCAGCACGGTGGCACGAGGGGCCAGGGTGATGTAGCGCTTGTTCCAGTTGAGGCGAATACCCAGCACCTCTTCACCCTTGTGCATCCCCTTGCAGACGATCCCCTTGTCCGGGATGGCGCCGGCATCGGAGCCCGCTTCCGGCCCGGTCAGGGCGAAGCAGGGTACCTCTTTGCCATTGGCCAGCCCCGGCAGCCAGAAGTCCTTCTGGGCCTGGGTGCCGTAGTGCATCAGCAGCTCGCCCGGACCAAGGGAGTTCGGCACCATGACGGTGACCGCCACGCTCAGGCTCTTGGTGGCAATGCGGGTGACGATGGTGGAGTTGGCGATTGCCGAGAATTCACGGCCGCCGTAGGATTTCGGGATGATCAGGGAGAAGAAGCCTTCCTTCTTCAGATAGTCCCAGACCGGCTCCGGCAGGTCTTTGGTTTCGTTGACGATCTTGAAGTCGTCGACCATGGCGAGCAGGGTTTCGACCTGGTTGTCGATGAAGGCCTGCTCCTCGGCGGTCAGCTCGGCTTTGCCGTAGCCGTGCAGTTTTTTCCAGTCGGGGTTGCCGCGAAACAGCTCCCCATCCCACCAGACGGAGCCGGCTTCCATG
The DNA here is from genome assembly GCF_033349375.1 of Aeromonas sp. CD. Classification (NCBI taxonomy): domain Bacteria; kingdom Pseudomonadati; phylum Pseudomonadota; class Gammaproteobacteria; order Aeromonadales; family Aeromonadaceae; genus Aeromonas; species Aeromonas sp. CD. The sequence goes on along the minus strand of NZ_CP137631.1, from coordinate 1,423,595 downwards.
GCCTCCCGCTCGGTGGCAGACAAGGGCGGCAGTATCTTCTTGAAGATGCCGAACACCGGGCGGGTGACCACCTTTTTACGGATGGAGGGCACGCCGAGCACGACGGCTATCGCCAGCACCAGCAGGATAAGCAATGTGATCATACTCAAGTTCCTTCTATTTCACTGTTTCCGTTGATTTATTGTTGGTTGTTACACGGCCAGGGAGAGCCTGGTCGACTCCACGGGCGCCCCGACACCGGACGCCAGATAAGGAATGACGTTACGTACCAGCCCCTCCACATCGAGCTGCTGGCCGAAATCGGCCTGGGCGATGTCGCGCAGCGCATCGGCCGAAGCCATGGTGAACACGACGGTGCCCAGGGTGAAATGCAGCCGCCAGAACAGATCCGCCGGCGACAAGGCCGGGTTGGCCTTGGAGATGGCCTGGGTGATCCGCTGCAAAATGGGGCCGTAGTGGGCAGTGATGAAGCGGCGCAAGTGGCCCTGACTGTCGATGTAGCCACGCCCCAGCAGCTGCATGAAGATCGCCGGGCCGTTGGTGCGCACCGCCACCAGCTTCATCAGCGGGTCGACGAAGCTCTCGAACACCTGCAGCAGGGTCAGCTGCTCCTGCGCCATCAGGGTATGCAGGCGTGCATCCAGCTCGGGCATGAACAGGCTCAGATAGCGATCGAGCACCGCCTGGATCAGCTCCTTCTTGGAGCCGAAGTGATAGTTCACCGAGGCCAGGTTGACATCGGCCTCGCTGGTGATCAGACGCAAAGAGGTATCGGCGAACCCCCGTTCGGCAAACAACACCTCAGCGGCATCGAGAATGCGGTTTTTGGTATCGATTTTACTCACAGGACACCTCACTTAAACGAATGTTTAAAAAGTACGTTTCACAACCTTTTGTGTCAAGAGAATGTGAACAGGTGTTAGTGAAATGTTTTTGTTGAAAATGGGGAACAAGGCGGGAACTTCACGGACGAATCGGACTCTATATCTATGCCACTGCAATTAAACATTAAGTCTCGCCCAACCTGCTTCATGCTAGTTGGGCATTTTTTTGTCCGTTACCCGCGCAGCGCGCTGGCAAACAGGCAAAAAAAACCGTCGCAGGGCGCGACGGCGGGGAAATGAGGTTGCACCATCCTGATCCAACCCATCGATGCGAGTTCAGGCTTTCATCGATGACGCCATCATGACCGCCAAGCGTGTTCAAACTTTGTCAGCCAGGCCCCAATTTGTGACAAAGTATGACAAGCCGCCACATGGTCTCGACCCGCCGCCTTTGCTATGCTGGCGCCTCACGCCAGAGGGGAAGATAAGATGAAGTACACGGTCGATACCCACACCCACACCGTCGCCAGCACCCACGCCTACAGCACCATTCACGACTACCTGCCCATCGCCAAGGCAAAGGGGATAAAGCTGTTCGCCACCACGGATCATGGCCCCGACATGGCGGACGCCCCCCACTTCTGGCACTTCGTCAATCTGCACGTGTTGCCACGGGTGGTCGACGGGGTTGGCATCCTGCGCGGCATCGAAGCCAACATTAAGAACATCGATGGCGAGATCGACTTCCCCGAGCGCTACGAGTCGCGGCTCGACATGATCATGGCGGGCTTTCACGAGCCGGTGTTCCCCCCCTGCGACCAGGCCACCCACACCCAGGCCATGATCAACGCCATCAAGAGCGGCCGGGTCGACATGATAAGCCACCCCGGCAATCCCGCCTTCCCCATCGATATCCAGGCCGTGGTCAAGGCGGCGGCAGAGTATCGGGTGGCGCTGGAGCTCAACAACTCCTCCTTCAGCCATTCCCGCCCGGGCAGTGAAGGCAACTGCCGCGCCATCGTCGAGGCAGCGCGGGACATGGGTGCCTACCTCACCTTCGGCTCCGACTCCCACGTGGCCTTCAGTCTCGGAGATTTCGAGCACTGCCACCGACTGGTCACCGAGGCCGACTTCCCGGCAGAGCGGATCCTGGCACGCTCCCCCCGTGCGCTGCTCGATTTTCTCGAAAGCCGCGGCCGGGCCCATATTCCGGAGTTCGTCGACCTCTGACATTGGCCGTAACTCCATGAGCTCACTCATAAAACTGAGTGCAGCTCATTGACTTGCCCCATTGTTTTCGGGAATCTAGTGGCACGCCGGTATAGCTCAGTTGGTAGAGCAGCGCATTCGTAATGCGAAGGTCAGGAGTTCGATTCCCCTTATCGGCACCAAATTTTATTAACTAAAACAGTGATTTGCTGGTTGCAGTTTGATGCGTTACTGAGCGTTGGAATGCAGGATTTAGCTTATCCAGTGTGGCAAAATTGTGGCATGCCACACTGACCTGGTAGCGGCGAATGACGCTTGCCAGTGCATGACATAGCAAAACACTGCTGGTAGACTTCATTTCGTCACGTAACATCGGACGACAGGCACTAATTCTTTATACCCTCAAGGCCGGGCATGGTGCCGCTCAGGTCAATTACCGATTAGCTAACCGGCACAGCTATTCGATGACCCTTGCCGCCTTGATGGGTTATGACCATGAAACAAACCTCTATTACCACCTCCAGCGTGGTGCTTTTGACTGTTGAGCAATTGGCTCTCTGTCTGCATAAATCCGTTGCTAGCATCCGTAGTGACGCGACTCGCAACCCTTGTTCACTTCCCCCTATCTGCCGTTTACCAGGAACCAAGCGTTTGCTCTGGCGTGCTGAAGATGTTGAGCTTTGGCTTGCTGAACATGTCATTAGCCAAGGTTTGGATGACCGAGCTGTTAAATCGGCAGATATGCCTCGGCGTGGCCGGCCAACCAAAGCCGAGCAGCTAGCACGACAAAAATCACAGAATTCAAACGCTAAGAGGTAAGCCATGGCTCTTGACCTACTAGCTGCGTTTGAACAGGAGCCGCCGGCTCTTGACTTCATATGGTCTGGATTTTTGGCCGGTACAGTGGGAGCACTGATCGCACCAGGAGCAACAGGTAAAAGTTTTTGGGCATTGCAGGCCGCAATGGCTGTGGCTTGCAAAGAGTCTGATGGCGATCTGTTGCAACTACGCCCGACCCGTTCGGGCCGAGTGATCTATATGGCTGGTGAAGATCCGGCTGCAGTGCTTAGTCATCGCGTCCATGCGCTTGGCAAACATCTATCGCCCAAAGCGAGGGCCTCTATTGCCACAAACCTCGCATTGGAACCGATGATGGGGGTGAGTTTAGATCTGATGAATCCGGACTGTTTTCAGGCTCTGGTGCAGAAGGTAGATGGATATCGCCTTGTTGTTCTCGACACCCTCAGCCGTATGCATCAGATGGACGAAAATAGTAACGGGGACATGTCTCAGCTGATTACCCGACTTGAGTCGCTGGCCGCAAATACGGGTGCTGCGGTGCTCTATTTACATCACGCCAGCAAGGGGAGCGCCAGGGATGGCAGTCTTGATCAGCAGCAGGCAGCCAGAGGCGCATCTGCGTTGATTGATAACATCCGATGGTGTGGTTACATCGTGCGGATGGGGGAAGAAGAAGCAAAGCAGCTAACCGAGATTCAACGCGGTAGTACACCCATCGGAAATTCTCGGCGCAGTGCGTTTGTGCGCTTTGGGGTATCCAAGCAGAACTATGGCACTGCGATCAAAGATCAATGGTTTGAACGCCAGGAAGGGGGCGTATTACATCCGGTACAACTCATGGAACCTCCCCAGGCGCGAGAGCGAAGGAGGTTTGCTCATGGCTATTGAACTTACCCACGCGCGCCATGATCCGATGCACTGCCTTGCTCCTGGTCTATTCCGCAGTTTAAAGCGAGGGGAGAGAATGTAGTGGTCTAATCATCCCGGACACCATTTTAGGTGGTACAGTCGCCACCATGACCTGAGGTGTTCAATGACAAGATTGCGTCGCTCGTTTACTGCCGAATTCAAACTGGAAGCTGCATCCCTGGTGCTTGATCAGGGGTATTCAGTCCCCGAAGCCAGCCGTTCGCTGGATGTCGGTGAAACCGTGCTTCGCCGCTGGGTTCAGCAGCTTCAATCCGAACGCAGTGGCACTACCCCAATCAGCAAAGCGCTGACTCCGGAGCAGCAGAAAATCCAGGAGCTGGAAGCCCGTATCAACCGGCTCGAACGTGAAAAGGACATTCTAAAAAAGGCTACTGCTCTCTTGATGGCGGACGAGTTCACACGTACGCGCTGATAGACCGATTAAGGGAGCAAGCCCCCATCACCTTGGTCTGCTGCGCTTTCGATGTTCCCACCTCCTGTTTTTACGATTATCTGGCTCGCAGGCGGACGATTAACCGTGAGCGCATGCAGCAGCGCTGCGAGTTGCGCCGGTTGTTCAAAGCGAGCCGGAACTCGGCAGGCAGCCGTGCCTTGATGTCGATGATGCGGGAGCTGGGGTATCAGATTGGCCGGTTCAAAGTACGTAACCTGATGAAGGAAGCCGGGCTGGCATCCAAGCAGCCGGGCGCACACCGTTATAAGGTGGCACAGTCTGAACGACCGGACATTCCCAATTTGCTGGCCCGCGAATTTGATGTCCAGCAACCCAATCAGGTGTGGTGTGGCGATATCACCTACGTCTGGGCAGGTGGTCGTTGGCATTACCTGGCAGCGGTGCTTGACCTGTACACCCGGCGGGTTGTGGGGTGGGCGATGTCAGATAAACCAGATGCAGAGCTGGCCATCAACGCACTGGAGATGGCCTATCAACAACGAGGTTGCCCGTTCGGCGTACTGTTTCACTCTGACCAGGGCAGCCAATATGGCAGCCGGGCATTTCGGCAACGACTGTGGCGCTATCGCATGACCCAGAGCATGAGTCGTCGTGGTAACTGCTGGGATAACGCCCCGATGGAGCGGTTGTTCAGGAGCCTGAAGTCAGAGTGGCTCCCGGTAACGGGATACCTGAGCCTGCGGGAGGCGAAACGGGATATCAGTTATTACCTGATGGATTACTACAACTGGCGGCGTCCACATCAACACAATGACGGGATACCGCCAGCAAAAGCCGAACATCGGCCTAACCGAGTGTCCGGATTTAGTTGACCACTACACCAGAGCTGAAAAACAACAACGCCGCATATCTTATGCGGCGTTGTTGTTTATAGGATGTGCGTGCTCTGCTGCATTGGGCTGGCAGGCTTGAACCGGCTCAAGCCTGCAAATCGCCCGGCTCATAGCAGCAACAGATTGTCCTGTTGATGGGAGGCGGTCACCAGCACCGGGATGGACTTGGAGGTCGGGGTAAACGAGCCCGCCCCTATGCTGTCGATGGGCACCAGCGGGTTGGTTTCCGGATAGTAGGCCGCGATGTTGCCACGCGGGATCTCGTAGATCACCACCACAAAACCGGTCACGCAGCGCTCGCGCCCGTCGTTGCAGATGGCCGCCATGTCGACCCTGTCCCCTTCGGCAAAACCAAGCTGGCTGGCATCAGCCTCGTTCATGAACACCACGTTGCGCTGGCCCTTGATACCGCGATAGCGATCATCCATGCCATAGATGGTGGTGTTGTACTGATCGTGGGAGCGCAGGCTCTGCAGCAGCAACACCGGCTGATCGCTCATCTGCTCGGCATGGCGGGTACACTCCGGCAACACAGAGTGCGGCAGGGTGCTGGCACGAAACTCGGCCTGGCCGCTGGCGGTGTTCCACACCAGCTTGGCGGCAGAGTTATCCAGATGAAAACCGCACGGCTGCTGGATGCGGGCATTGAAATCGGCAAAACCGGCGATGGTCTGCTCGATGAGATCGCGAATACGGCCATAGTCATCGCGCAGAGCCAGCCAGTCGACCCGCTCGCTGCCCACGGTGGCATGAGCCATCCGCGCCACTATGTCGGTCTCGGAGAGGCAGAGCGGCGACACCGGCTCGGCCGCGCCAGTCGAAGCGTGCACCATGCTGAAGGTGTCCTCCACCGTGATCTTCTGGTTGCCGCTGTGCTGGATATCAAGCTCGGTGCGGCCAAGGCAGGGCAGGATCAACGCCGCCTTGCCCACCTGCAGATGACTGCGGTTGAGCTTGGTGCTGATCTGCACGTTGAGCTCGGCCTTTTTCATCGCCCCGTAGGTGAAGTCGGTGTCGGGCGCCGCTGCCGCCAGGTTGCCACCCAGGCAGATGAGCACCTTGCTCTTGCCCTCATGCAGCGCCTTGATCGCTTCGTACACGTTGTGACCGCGGGCCCGCGGCAGGCTCACCTGCAGGTGACGCTCGAGCCGGTCGATAAAGGCGGCGGTGGGCTTTTCGTTGATCCCCATGGTGCGGTTGCCCTGCACGTTGCTGTGACCCCGTACCGGACAGAGGCCTGCTCCCGGCTTGCCAATCTGGCCGCGCATCAGGTGCAGGTTGACGATTTCGCGGATGGTATCGACCGAGTGCAGGTGTTGGGTCACCCCCATGGCCCAGCAGCTGATGATGCGCTGGCTGGCGGCAAAGACCCGGGCGGCCTGCACTATCTCGGCGCGACTCAGGCCGGACTGCTGCTCGATCGCCGCCCAGTCGGTGGCCCGTACCTGCGCCTCATACTCGTCAAAATGGCGGGTGTGGCGAGCGATGAAGTCGCGATCCACCGCCTCTGGCGCCTCTTCCAGGATGTACTTGGCCATGCCACGCATGGCGGCCATGTCGCCACCCAGTTTCGGCGTCAGGTACTGGTGGCTGATGGTGGTGGCCGCCGGGGTCAGCAGCTCGAGCGGGCTCTGCGGGCTGGCAAAGCGCTCCAGCGCCACCTCTTTCAAGTTGTTGAAGCTGACGATCTTGCAGCCGCCGCGCGCCGCCTGGCGCAGGGCATTCATCATGCGTGGGTGGTTGGTACCCGGATTCTGGCCATAAACGAACACCGCATCGGCCTGGTCGAAGTCATCCAGCACCACAGTCCCCTTGCCGATGCCGACCGACTGGATCAGCGCCACCCCGCTCGCCTCGTGGCACATGTTGGAACAGTCGGGGAAGTTGTTGGTGCCAAACAGGCGGCCAAACATCTGATAAAGATAAGAAGCCTCGTTGCTGGCACGCCCCGAGGTGTAGAACTCGACCTCGTCAGGGCTATTCAGCCCCTTGAGGGTGTCGGCGATCAGGGCAAAGGCGTCGTCCCAGCTTACCGGCTCGTAGTGATCGGTCGCCGGGTTGTAGCGCATCGGCTCGGTCAGCCGCCCCTGATACTCGAGCCAGTAGTCGCTCTGGGTGGCCAGCTGGCGCACCGAGTGGGCCGCGAAAAACTCGGCCCCCACCGTCTTGCCGGTGGATTCCCAGGCCACCGCCTTGGCGCCGTTTTCACAGAACTGGAAAGTGCCGTGGTCGTTGTCACCCCAGGCACAGCCCGGGCAGTCGAAGCCGTCGGTCTGGTTGACCCGCAGCAGGTTCTTGATGTTCTGACGGGTCTTCTGGCTGCGCAGCACCTGTTTCATGGTGGATTGCAGGGACGAAAAACCGCCGGCTTTGGCGGGCTTTTCAATATGACTCATGGCACTCTCCGATGGGATCCGCCGGGCGATAGCTGGAGTAGCTGACCGGGGCATCAAACTTGGGAATATGAACGACGTTGAGGTTGTATTTGAGGGCCAGCCTGACCGCCAGCTGGCTGGGCGATGCCAGGCAGATGAGGTGACGGGCACCAAAACGGGCGGCTTTTTGCACCAGCTCGCTGCCGCAGCGGCTGGTCACCACCAGGGTGTCGCACGCACTATGTTGACGCAGCAGCAGGCCGATCAGCTTGTCGAGGGCATTGTGGCGCCCGATATCTTCCCGGCAGTGCAGGATCCGCCCCTCGGCATCCAGCGCCAGCGCCGCATGCAGGGCGCCATGCTGCTGACCCTTGAGCTGCCACTGGGCAATCTGCGCACGCAGCCCCGCCAGCAAGGCCCCATCCAGCGGTGGCGTCAGCGGCAGCACCGACAGTGCGGGCAGCGCCTGCTCCACCGCCGCCACGCCGCAGATGCCGCAACCGGTCGCCCCGGTCAGCCGGCGCTTGTGCTCGGTCAGAACAGCCAGGGAGCGGTTGGCGATGGTAATGTCCAGCACCATCCCCTGCTCGGCCGGCGCAACCTGGATGTCGTGGATCTCGTGGTTGTGCCGGATGATCCCCTCGCCAAACAGAAAGCCGACGGCAAAGTCGTCGAGATCGTCCGGGGTCGCCATCATCACCGCATGGTTGATGCCATTGATGTTGATGGCGACGGCGACCTCCTCCACCAGATGATCCAGTGAAGGCGAGGCAGGCAAATTGACGGGGATGTCGACGGGGGTATAGGCAGGCATGCAGGTTGGCCTAAAAATGCAAACTGCACTCAAGTTTAGAGAGGCGGCAGACGCAAAACCAATGAAATAAATCTATATGGCAATAGAGTTGTTCTATTGACGGCGTTTTTTCAATTGATTAATTTTTAGGTTCATCCTCACCTCCCGAATGATCATGAACATCAAGCAGCTGCACTATTTCCACGAACTGGCCAAACACCAGCATTTTGCCAGAGCGGCCAAGGCCTGCCACATCACCCAGCCAACCCTCTCAGCCAGCATCACGGCACTGGAGAAGAACCTCGGCACCGATCTGGTGGTGCGTACCAGCCAGTTCGTCGCCCTGACCGAGGCGGGCGAGCTGGTGCGCCAGTATGCCGAGCGAATGCTGCTGGAACAGGAGGCGCTCAAGCAGGAGCTGGCGCTGTTTCATGGCGAGCTCTCCGGCACCCTGCGCATCGGCATCGTGCCCCAGTCCAATGTCGACATCATGCCGCTCATCGCCCGCTGCAAGCAGCGCTACCCCGATATCGTCATTCGTCTCTCGGTACTCAGCAACGAAGCCCTGCTGTCACAGCTGGAGCTGCACCAGTGCGACATCGGGCTGGGGTTTGATGAGCCGCTCACCGGCGCTGCCAGACAGACTTTTCACCTCTATCCCCAGGGCAACAACCAGATGGCGGTGCTGATGAACCTCGACGAGGCGGATCAGCGCCTCCCCGGCGACGAGCTGACCCTGACCGCACTGCAGCAGCAGCCGCTGGTACTGCCCAGCCGCACCATGCAGTTTCGCAAGTACCTGGACCGCGCCGCCGAGCGGGCCGGCATCCGGCTTGACGTGGTACTGGAAACCGACTCCCTGTTTCACCTGGTGAGTGCCGTGCGCCACCGGCTGGGTTGGGCCATCGTCAGTGCCGGCCTCGCCCGCTCCGCCAGCAAGCTCTCGGATCTGGTCTGCCTGCCGCTGGCGCCGCAACGCGACATCGGCCACACCGCCTTCATCACCCGCCAGCACAGCATCACCCCCGCCATGCGCGCCTTCCTCGAGCTGGTGCAAGAGGCAGACGCCCCCCTTGAAAAATAAGGTGACGCCAACAGGCACACTTTTTTATATTTCTGCCATGACCAAAGGTGGCAGAAATATATACCTTCCCGCTAAAAAACAACCGCAACGTAGTTAACAACAAGAGATAGACACTCAGAAAAATGATTGCGGCAATGAGGTAAATAAATGACAACTTAATCCCTATTTCGACTTCTTGAAATAGTTATTCTTCATTGAGAATTACTTTAACCAGGAGATAAACAAGTCGTGATTGACTGACAAACAAAGTTCTCAAATAAATCCAATTTAAATATTTAAAGCGACGCTTTCATCTTTATTTCAAGGTTATTTGTGAAGCACCACACAATAACGACTTTTCCTCCCGCCCCCCATTTCCTCATATTGATGGCGATCAAGAATGATCATACCGTCTGGTCGGTATGATTGGGCCATGAACATCGAAACCCAACATAGAAAAAAAGACCCTGTACGTCTTTATCGACAACTGCTGGAGTCGGCCGCCACCATTGCCGGCCGGGACGGAATCGCCGCCCTGTCGTTGAACGCCGTTGCCTTTGAGGCCGGGGTGAGCAAGGGGGGCTTGCTGCACCACTTCCCCAACAAGCAAGCGCTGATCTTTGCCCTGTTTGCGCGTCTGCTGGCCATCATGGAAGAGGCCATCTCAGCACTGATGGCGGCAGACAAGACCGCCTACGGTCGCTTTACCCGTGCTTACCTGCACTATCTTTCTGCCCCTGAATTGACGGATACCCAGGAGAGCCGCCAGCTGATGGTGCTCTCGCTGGCCATGCCGGATGAGCCGGTGCTGCGACAATGCTGGCGTGACTGGATGCTGGCGCATCTGGCGCAAGGGGATGAGCTGGATAATGGCCATACCGGCACCCTGGTGCGTTATGCCGCAGACGGCATCTGGCTATCGGAATTGACCGAAGGGCGCACCATGAGCAGCGAGCACCGTCAGGCGCTGGTCAGGACCCTGCATAATATGACGCTCCCCACGTGAAGCTGATGGATTGAGGCCGAGATGCGCTACCACATCAATGCCCGCTTCATTTATGACGCGACCGATGGTTCCCTGACTCAGCGGGAAAGCGTTGAGCCGGACAGCCAATTATCCATCACCGCCAATGCGCTGTTTTATTTTTTCTTGCGAAATACCGGAATCGTCAGCCGCGAGGAAGTGCTTAAAAAAGTCTGGGACGATAACGGATTAACCTCATCGAACAGCAACCTCAACCAATACCTGAGCATATTGCGCAAGGCTTTTCGCCACTACGATATCGACAATATCATCATCACGGTGTCGCGTGGTTATTTGCAGCTCAATCCCGAGGTCATCATCGAGCCTATTGAGCAGGCGCCTGCACCGTCCATTGAAATAGTACCTTCGCCCTCCACGGTGGCCGCCGCCGAGCCGGCATTCGACCCTGCCGAGTGGCCACTTCCCCTCACCCCCCGTTCACGCGGCATATGCTGGTACATCGCGGGGGGCTGCATGCTCGCGTTTGCCCTCATGCTGCTGGCATTCGGTCTCTTGAATGGCCGTGAGCCGCGCCCCGTCACCCTGACCGGGATCCCCAACAGCCAGTGCGAATTGCTGGCCAGCGACGAGATGCTGCGCTCGGTCAGCGCCACGACCTACGGTGAGCATTTCGAGCAGGTGCGCCAGCGTTTGAACATCAGCTGCAAACCCGGCGAGCGTTTTTTGTTTTTCTACGGGGACAGACTGGAAACCAACGGCCTGGGCCGGGTATTTCTGGCCCACTGCGCCATGCACGAAGACAACCCGTTCAGCTATTGCGACAACTATTTCTACTACTCCTGGAAGCCGTGATGAGACTTGCGCCGCGTCCCTTCTTTCTCTTCTCCTGCACCCTGTTCCTCGCCGCGGCACTCTATGCCTGCTACCAGCTGCCCAGCGAAAATGATGGCGTCATGAGCTGCGCCACCAAAGGCATCATGCGCTTTGAGGACATGAACAAAGAGAACGTCAACGGCAACATCCACTTCAATTTCGGCCGCCAGGGGAAAGGCTCCATGGTGGTTGAAGGCTATACCGATTCGGCCGCGGGCTGGCTCTACCTCCAGCGCTACGTCACGTTTACCTACAGCAGCAACCGGGTCTCCGCCACCGAGCGTCAGTACCGCATCAACAAATGGGAAGCGAGCGCCTCCTCCATCGATCAGTCGCCGGACGTGATCTTCGACTACTTCATGCGCGAGATGTCCGACAGTCACGATGGGCTGTTTCTGAGTGCCCAGCGGCTCAATCAGCAGGCCATACTGCTGAGCTCCATCAACTCGCCGCTCTGGATCTGCACCCTCAAATCCGGCAGCGAACTGAACTAGTCCCGGTAATACGGCCAATGCCCCGACCCAAGCGTCGATGACGTGGCATATATCGCCCTGCCCCCACAACCTGACCCGCGCAAGCCCCCTGATAACTCGGCCCTCATGCGGCTTTGTCCGCCTGTTTGCCCTGAAGGCAATGCCGTGGTGACTGCCTGCCACCCCTTCTACCGACTGCACAGCCGTGCCGACAAGACGTCCCTTGTATACCACCAGGCAGGACCGGCACCCGCTACTTTTCCAGCCCGTCCCATCCACTCTCGCGCCGACATCCACATGACTCGCGCCCCGCTCTCAATGCAACCTCATCCCGTCTGACCCGCCATCACCGCCCTTATCTCTTCCTCCCGTCACACCCGGCTCACTTTTTACATTTAGCCTCGCCGACAAAACATGAGCTCCGCCACAGTTAGCAGCCGGCCAAATTACCTCTCGGCCCCCATTACCCAACAACTCATTAACATCGACTGACGATATTTTCCCGGGCCTGAATTCGACCTTATGCAAGGCGAAAACTGCGCCGTGGTAGCAGCATAAATAGATAAATACGGCTTATAAAAATCATAAATCCAGAACAACAAACTAAATATCTCAATTTTACAGATTCAAATTCCACAAATACTGCCAATACCTATAGTGGCGATTGAACGCCGCAACCGTGGCTCAACGCCGTGACACGGACGGAGTTCCTTAACCACACCACACAATCTGTTCTGAGGAGATCACCATGGGTGACGCATTGGGGCTTATCGAAACCAAAGGTCTGGTGGCCTGCATTGAAGCCGCGGATGCCATGTGCAAATCCGCCAACGTGGAGCTGATCAGCTATGAAAACATCGGCTCCGGCCTGGTCACCGTCATGGTGAAGGGGGATGTCGGCGCGGTGAAAGCGGCGGTGGATTCCGGCGTGGAGTCGGCACAGCGCATCGGTGAAGTGGTGACCTCGCTGGTCATCGCCCGTCCGCACAACGACATCAACAAAATCGTCATTAAACACAAGGCTTGAGGCCGGGAGATCGCAAATGGGTGATGCATTGGGTTTGATTGAAACCAAAGGCCTGGTGGCCTGCATTGAAGCGGCGGATGCCATGTGCAAAGCCGCCAACGTCGAGCTGATCGGCTATGAGAACGTCGGCTCTGGCCTGGTCACCGCCATGGTGAAAGGCGACGTGGGGGCCGTGAAAGCCGCGGTGGACTCCGGCGTGGAATCCGCACAGCGCATCGGTGAAGTGGTGACCTCGCTGGTCATCGCCCGTCCGCACAACGACATCAGCAAGATTGTCGCCCACTACAAAATTGCCGAATAACGGGAGAGAACATGATGAAAGAAGCGCTTGGTCTGATTGAGACCAAAGGCCTGGTGGCCTGCATCGAAGCAGCGGATGCCATGTGCAAGGCCGCCAACGTCGAGCTGATCGGCTATGAGAACGTCGGCTCTGGCCTGGTCACCGCCATGGTGAAAGGCGACGTCGGCGCGGTCAATGCGGCGGTGGATTCCGGTGTGGAAGCGGCGAAACGCATTGGCGAAGTGGTTACCTCTCGCGTCATCGCACGCCCGCACAACGACATCGAAAAAATCGCGGCGCAGCACAAGGCATGACCTGAGAGGGCACGCCCCGCCCGCACTTTTTTAGTCTGATGAAGGATAGATTCATGATTGAACTCGATACCGATTTGCTCTCCCGCCAGAACGCGAGAGAACTGGTGCGCAACGCCAAACAGGCGCAGGTGATTATGGCCACCTTTTCGCAGCAGAAAATCGACGCCATCGTGAAGAACGTGGCCGAAGAAGCCGCGCGCCATGCCGAAACGCTGGCGAAAATGGCCGCAGAAGAGACCGGTTTTGGCAACTGGCAAGACAAGGTGCTGAAAAACCGGTTCGCTTCGCTGCACGTTTACGATGCCATCAAAGAGATGAAGACCGTCGGGATCATTCATGACGATCAGGTGAAAAAAGTGATGGACGTGGGCGTGCCGCTGGGCGTGATCTGCGCGCTGGTGCCCTCCACCAACCCCACCTCCACCATCTTCTACAAAACCCTGATCGCCCTCAAGGCGGGCAATGCCATCATCTTCTCGCCGCACCCGGGCGCACGCCAGTGCAGCTGGAAAGCCATCGAAATCGTCAAACGCGCTGCCGAAGCCGCCGGAGCCCCGGCGGGCATCGTGGACGGCGTCACCCAGCTGACCCTGGAGGCGACCTCCGAGCTGATGCACAGCAAGGACGTGTCGCTGATCCTGGCAACCGGTGGCGAGGGCATGGTGCGCGCGGCCTATGCCTCCGGCACCCCGACCATCAGTGGCGGCCCGGGCAACGGCCCGGCCTTTATCGAGCGCAGCGCCGGCATTCACCAGGCGGTGAAGGACATCATCACCAGCAAGACCTTCGACAACGGCGTGATCTGTGCCTCCGAACAGTCGATCATCGTCGAACGCTGCATCTACGACGAGGTTCATCGCGAGCTGGCGGCCCAGGGCGCCTACTTCATGAACGAAGACGAAGCCGCCAGGATGGCCGCCCTGCTGCTGCGCCCGAACGGCACCATCAACCCGAAAGTGGTGGGCAAGACGGCGCTCCATCTCAGCCAGCTGGCCGGTTTCAGCGTCCCCCCCAGCACCCGCGTGCTGGTGGCCGAGCAGACCACCGTCTCCCACAGCAACCCCTACTCCCGTGAAAAGCTCTGCCCGGTGCTCGGCCTCTACGTGGAAGAGGAGTGGCGCGCCGCCTGTCATCGGGTGGTCGAGCTGCTGACCAACGAAGGGCTGGGCCACACCCTGGTGATCCATACCCGCAACCAGGACGTGATCCGCCAGTTCAGCCTGGAAAAACCGGTCAACCGGATCCTGATCAACACCCCCGCCGCCCTCGGCGGCATCGGTGCCACCACCAACCTCACGCCGGCACTCACCCTCGGCTGCGGCGCCGTCGGCGGCGGCTCCAGCTCCGACAACGTCGGCCCGATGAACCTGCTCAACATCCGCAAGGTGGGTTACGGCGTGCGCACCATCGAAGAGCTGCGCGCCCCCATCCAGCCGGTTGCGGTGCAGCCCACCAGCGCCGCCCCGGCCGCGCCCCAGCCCTGCAGCATCCTCGATGATGCCCGCTTCAGTGCACCGGCGCCAGCCTGCCACAGCACCGACGACCGCTTTGCCGGCGCTACTGCCTCGGCCGGCGGCGAGATCAGCGAGCAGAACGTGGAGCGGGTCATCCGTCAGGTGCTTGAGCGCCTTGGCAAGTAACCCATTGAGATAAGGCGATAAGAACCATGATTCTCGCAAAGGTAACCGGACATGTCGTCGCCACGCAGAAGTGCGATGAGCTGCGTGGCAGCAATCTGCTGCTCATCACCCAGCTGGACGATCAGCAGCAACCGATGAAGGACCGCTCCTGGGTCGCCGTCGACAGTGTCGGCGCAGGCATGCACGACGTCGTACTGGCCGAGGAGTACCTCGCGCTCAACAGAGACCGCTACAAGGCCATGTCGGTGGTCGCCATTGTCGAGAAGGTGTTTCGGGACGCTTGAGGAGTGAATGACCCAATGAGTGAATTTTTGCTGAAACCCCGGATCCGCTTCGGTCAGGACGCCCTGTCCGCCCTGGCCGAAGTGCCCGCCCGCCAGGCGCTGCTGGTCACCGATCAGATGATGGTGAAAGTTGGCCTGGCCGACCGGGTGACGCAGATCCTGCGCCAGCGCGGCATCCCGTTCCAGTGCTGGGACGATGTAGTGGCCGATCCGGACATCACCACGGTCGTGCGCGGCATGAAGCTCATGGATAGCTGCTATCCGGATCTGGTGATAGCGCTGGGCGGCGGTTCGGTGATTGATGCAGCCAAAGCGGTCATGTTCGCCCTGGCGCAAACCCGCCCGAATCTGGGGCGCGAGCGCCCCTGCTTCGTGGCCATCCCGACCACCAGCGGCACCGGTTCGGAAGTGACCAGCTTCTCGGTGGTCAAGGCCCGCAGCGAGAAGCTGGTGCTGGTCGACCCGTCATTGCTGCCGGATATCGCCATTCTCGATCCGTCGCTGGTGGCATCGGTACCGCCCGCCATCACCGCCGACACCGGGATGGACGTGCTGTGCCATGCGCTGGAGGCCTATGTCTCCCGGGCGGCCAGCGACTTTTCCGACGCATTGGCGGAGAAGGTGGTGCAGCAGGTCTTTCGCTACCTGCCCGCCTGCTGGCGCGACGGCCACGATCTGCTGGCGCGGGAGAAGATGCACAACGCCTCCTGCATGGCGGGCATGGCCTTCACCAACGCCTCGCTCGGCATCACCCACAGCCTGGCCCATGCCCTCGGCGGCGTGTTCCGCGTCCCGCACGGGCGTGCCAACGCGCTCCTGATGGCGCAGGTCGTGGCATGGAACGCCGACCACGACGGGCAGTGTGATACCCAGGCCGCCCACAAGTATGCCCGCCTGGCCCACCTGCTGGACCTGCCCGCCCAGACGCCGCGCGAGGGGGTCAACAGTCTGCTGGTGGCCATCCAGGCGCTCAAAGACGAGATGAAGATGCCGACCGGCATTGGCGATACCGGCCTCCTCGCTGCCGATTTCGACCAGCGGCTGGCGGAGATGGTCAGCCAGGCGCTGCGCGACAACTGCACCCCGACCAACCCGCGCGCACCGGATGCCCGGGCATTGACCGAACTCTATCGCAAGGCATGGTGCGGCACTCTCGCCGCCGGCCACTAAGAACAAGAACTGGAGAACCTACCTCATGGCACACTACAGCTTAACGCCGCGCGTCAACGTGCTGGCTGAACGTTTACTGGCGCACACCAGCACCCTGTGCAGCGAACACGCCACGATTTTGAGCGGGCTGGATGGCGACATCGCGGGCATTCCTGCCGCCGTCAAACCGGCACGCCGCTTTTACGAGCTGATGCGCCAGCTGCCGCTGACCATCAGTGCCGACGAGCTGATTGTCGGCAACCAGACCCGCACCCCGCACGGCGCCATTTTCCACGACGAAAGTGCCGGGCAGCGCCCGTCCACCTTCCAGTTCCTGAATCTGAACAGCGCCATCGACTCCCCCGACTACAAGCTGGTGGTGGAGAAGGGCGTGCTGGCCATCAAGCAGCAGCTGGAAGAGAAAACCCGCGCGCTGGGCAGCGCCGTCAGCCGCAGCGGCATGGACGAGGTCAACGGCTGCCGCGCCGCCATCCACGCCTGCGATGCCCTGATGGCACTGGCACAGAACCTGGCCAACAGCGCCGAAACCCTGGCCGCCGCCGAAACCAACCCGTTCCGCCAGGCCGAGCTGCGCGACAGCGCCGCCATTTTGCACCATGTACCGGCCCACCCGGCACGCAACTTCAAAGAGGCCTGCCAGTCGTTCTACCTGTTCCAGCTGGCGCTTCAACTCGACAACGGCAGCTATGCGGTCAACCCGGAAGGGGCCGACAAGGCGCTGCTGCCCTACTTCCAGCGCGACATCGCCAACGGCGCGTTGACCGAGCAACAGGCGTACGAGATCGTCGAGTGCCTGTGGTTCAAACTGGCAGAGCTGAGCGAAGTGCGCGCCACCTGCGCCATCGACGGCTACCCCATGTTTGATGCCCTGCTGCACGGCGCCAGCCTGGAGCAGGCGAGCATCAACCCGCTCTCCGAGATGTTCCTCTGCGCCCAGCAAAACCTGAGCGCCCTCAAGCTGCCGGTTCGCCTCTTTCGCACAGTGCAGCACGTCTCTGCCGCCCCGTTCGCCGCCTGTGCCGATACGCCGGTGATGGAGGGGCTGACGCCGCGCCTGCAGCGCCTGCGCAACCACTATCTGACCGTGCGCCCCAGCGTCTCCATCTACCGGGCGCTGGCCTTTACCGAGGTCGTCAAGGCCAACCCAGGCATGCCGACCATCTTGCTGCGGGCCAAGGCGTTTCGTCACGCCTGTGAAACCGCCCCCATCCTGATCCAGAACGACGAGCTGATCGTCGGCCACCCGTGCGGCAAGCCGCGCGCCGGCGCCTTCTCGCCGGACATTGCCTGGCGCTGGGTTCGCGACGAGCTCGATACCATGAGCACCCGTCCGCAAGATCCCTTTGAAATCAGCGAAGCGGACAAGAAAACCATCCGCGAAGAGATAGTACCGTTCTGGGAAGGTCGCTCGCTGGACGAGATTTGCGAAGCGCAGTACCGGGAAGCCGGCGTCTGGGCCTTCAGCGGCGAGACCTTCGTCAGCGACCTCTCCTACCACCAGATCAACGGGGGCGGCGACACCTGCCCGGGCTACGACGTGCTGCTGTTCACCAAGGGGATGAACGGCATCAAGGCCGACGCCCAGGCCCATCTCGACCAGCTGAGCATGGAGAACCCGGACGATATCGATCGCATCTACTACTACAAGGCAGCGATCGAAACCTGCGAAGGGGTGGTCAACTACGCCCGCCGCATCGCGGCCCATGCCCGTGAACTGGCCGTGAAAGAGCAGGATGCCCAGCGCCGCGCCGAGCTGCTGACCATCGCCGAGGTGAACGAGAACGTGCCGGCCAACCCGCCCAAGACCCTGCAAGAAGCGCTGCAGAGCATCTGGACGGTGGAGTCGCTGTTCGAGATCGAAGAGAACCAGACCGGTCTGTCACTCGGTCGGGTCGACCAGTACTGCTACCCCATGTTCGAAGCGGATATTCGCGAAGGCCGCCTGACCCACGAAAGCGCGCTCGAGCTGATGCAGGCCTTCATCATCAAGTGCGCCGAGCTGATGTGGATGTCGAGCGAGCTGGGGGCGAAATACTTCGCCGGCTACCAGCCCTTCATCAACCTGACCGTGGGCGGCCAGAAGCGCAGCGGCGGCGATGCCTGCAACGATCTGACCTACCTCATCATGGATGCCGTGCGGTTCGTGAAGGTCTACCAGCCGTCGCTGGCCTGCCGCATTCACAACCAGTCACCGCAGAAATACATGGAGAAGATCGTCGACGTCGTGAAGGCGGGGATGGGCTTCCCGGCCTGCCACTTCGACGACTCCCACATCAAGATGATGCTGCGCAAGGGCTTCGACTTTGAAGACGCCCGCGACTACTGCCTGATGGGCTGCGTCGAGCCGCAAAAATCGGGGCGCATCTATCAGTGGACCTCCACCGGTTACACCCAGTGGCCCATCGCCATCGAGTTCGTGCTCAACCGGGGACGCATGGTGCTGTTCGACAGCCATCAGGGGCTCGATACCGGCGACCTGCGCGAGCTGCGCACCTTCGAGCAGTTCGATGCGGCGGTGAAACAACAGATTGCCCACATCGTTCGCCTGTCGGCCATCGGCACCGTGATCAGCCAGCGCGTGCACCGCGACGTGGCACCGAAACCGCTGATGTCGCTGCTGGTGGAAGGTTGCATGGAGAAGGGCAAGGACGTCGCCGCCGGTGGCGCCGTGGTCAACCACGGTCCGGGCCTCATCTTCTCGGGGCTGGCGACCTATGTCGACTCCATGGCGGCAATCCGCAAGCTGGTGTTCGAGGAGCAGAGATACACACTCGAACAAATTCGCGATGCCCTGCTGGCCAACTTCGAAGGGTTCGAAGCGCTGCGCCGCGACTGCCTCAATGCGCCCAAGTACGGCAACGACGACAACTACGTCGACCAGTACGCGCTGGATATCACCGAGTGGACCGAGCGAGAGTGCCGCAAGTACAAGATGCTCTACTCCACCCTGAGCCACGGCACCCTCTCCATCTCCAACAACACCCCCATCGGCGAGCTGACCAACGCCACGCCGAACGGGCGCCTGGCCTGGATGCCGCTCTCCGACGGCATCAGCCCGACCCAGGGGGCGGACAAACAGGGGCCGACGGCCATCATCAAGTCCGTCAGCAAGATGAACGTGGAGACCATGAACATCGGCATGGTGCATAACTTCAAGTTCCTCAAGGGACTGCTGGATACCCAGGAGGGACGCCATGGCCTCATCACCTTGCTGCGCACCGCCTCCATCCTCGGCAATGGCCAGATGCAGTTCAGCTATGTCGACAACGAAGTGCTGAAGAAGGCGCAGCAGGAGCCGGAGAAGTACCGCGACCTCATCGTACGCGTCGCCGGCTACAGCGCCTACTTCGTCGAGCTGTGCAAAGAGGTGCAGGACGAGATCATCAGCCGCACCGTGATTGAGAAGTTCTGATCGATGCGTTGATAACCCGTCTTTCTTAATCGCAAAAATAACCGGAAGTACTCCGTCATGGCAGGTCGCAAATAATGCGACTGCGGCCTGCCACATCCGGAGAGGAGGCAAGCGTGATCGCAAATAATGAATTAACCGGCCGCATATTCAATATCCAGAAATATTCGATATATGACGGCGATGGCATTCGCACGCTGGTTTTTTTCAAGGGATGCAACCTTCGCTGTCCCTGGTGCGCCAACCCTGAAGGGCTCAGCAGCCAATTTCAGGTGATGTTTTCGCACGACAAATGCATCAACTGCGGTGACTGCGTGAATGTCTGTCCGGCCGGAGTCCATTATCGGGCCGAAGAGAACGGCAGCATGAAACACTTCGTCGATCGCAATAAGGATTGCATCGGCTGCCGCAAATGCGAAGAGGTCTGCACCCAGCATGCGCTGGACATCATGGGCAAGGATGTCACCGTCAGCGAGCTGATGGAGATCATCATGCAGGACTATGACTTTTACATCTCCTCCGGCGGTGGCGTCACCATCGGCGGCGGCGAGATGAGCCTGCAGACCGACTTTGCCGTCGCGCTGTTTAGCGAATGCAAGAAGATGATGATCAATACCGCCATCGAGACCCAGGGCACCACCTCGCTGGCCAATTACCAGCAGCTGGCGCCCGTCACCGATACCTTTTTGTTCGATATCAAGCAAATCAACAGCGAACAGCATAAGGCGATGCTGGGTATCGGCAATGAAGGTATTCGCCGCAATCTGGAATGGTTGGTTGATTACGGCGCCAAGGTGATTGTGCGTATGCCGCTCATCCGTGGATATAACGATTCATGGGATGCCATTACCGGCGCCATCGAATACGTACAGAAATTGGCAAAGCGGGGAAATATTCTGCGGATTGACATGCTGCCGTACCACCAGCTGGGCCGCAAGAAATATGAGCGGCTGGATATGCCCTACCCCATTGCGCAGGACCCCTCTTACACGCCGGACGAATTGGATCGGCTGGAGAGCTTCTTTGCACAATTTGATTTCGATATTCGCTTGGTCCGCCATTAACAGGAGTCGACGATGAAAAGTTTGGGCGTAATTGAAACGCGAGGATGGGTCGCCGCCATTCAGGCGGTGGACGCCGCCTGCAAAGCGGCGGGCGTCAGCTGCATCGGCTATCGCAAGGTGGGTTCCGGGCTGGTGAGTGTCTGCTTCGAAGGGGAGATCAGCGCCATCCACACCGCCATCGAGCGTGGCGTCGCGGTGGCCGCCACCATCGACCAGCAGGTCCATTCCCTGGTGATTGCCCGTCCGGAGCCAAGCGCGGTAGCGGCGCTCGGCAACCTCAAGGGCTACCCGCCGCACGCACCGGCTAGCACCAAGAAGGAGATGACTACCGCAACCGCTGTGCCGGCCCTGTCACCGGAAGGCAGTGCCGATACCGAACCGGCCACTCCATCGGCCAGCCAGCC
The DNA here is from genome assembly GCF_033349375.1 of Aeromonas sp. CD. Taxonomy (NCBI): domain Bacteria; kingdom Pseudomonadati; phylum Pseudomonadota; class Gammaproteobacteria; order Aeromonadales; family Aeromonadaceae; genus Aeromonas; species Aeromonas sp. CD. Next base: position 1,402,390 of record NZ_CP137631.1, on the reverse strand, counting down.
TGCCCCGGATCAGGCGGAAGACCGGCAGGCCGCGGCAAGAAAAGGGAAGAAAGCATGATCGATCCCCAGCTGCATCAAAAGATCGCCGCCCGTCTGAGCCTGGTCAGCCCGGCGATCCCGGTCGGCATCTCGAATCGCCACGTCCACCTGGCACAACAGGATGTGGAGGCCCTGTTCGGCAAGGGCTACACCCTGACGCCGCTCAAACCGCTGCGCCAGCCGGGTCAGTTTGCCGCCGAAGAGTGCGTCACCGTGGTCGGCCCCAAGGGCTCGCTGACCCGGGTACGGGTACTCGGCCCGACCCGGCCGGTTTCACAGCTGGAGATCTCCCGCGCCGACTGCTTCACCCTAGGCATCAAGGCGCCGGTCCGCGAATCCGGCCAGCTGGAAAATACCGGCAGTGCCCTGCTCATCGGCCCCGCCGGCCATGTGGAGTTGCGCTCCCAGGTGATCTGCGCCTGGCGCCATATCCACCTCTCGCCACAAGACGCTCGCCAGCTGAACGTGACCCACGGCCAGAAAGTGAGCGTGCGCAGCGACGGCGAGCGCCAGTTGACCTTCGATGAGGTGGTAGTGCGGGTGCGCGAGGATTTCGCGCTGGAATTTCATATCGATACCGAAGAGGCCAACGCCGCCGGCTTGAAAAACGGCGCGCAGGTCAGGCTGCTCGGCTAACGGAGACCCCCATGACCGACGAACAGATCGAACGCCTGGTCGAACAGATGCTCAGGCGCCTGCAGCCGCCACTGCTGGTGATGGTGACCGCGGCCCAGGGCTATCGGCAGGCCATTCGAAACCGTCTGGCCGGCTGTGGGCAGCCCCTGCAGCTTGCGCTGGCAGCAGACATCGAGGATGGCGCGCTGTGGCAACCGCTGGGGGAGACAGTGCCGGCCAGCGTCTGGCAACAGGCCCTGCCGCCCGCCCCCTATCGCGCGCTGGTGCTGCCCTTTCTCGACTACCCGCTGGCGATGGATCTGCTGAGCGGCTCGCTGCAAAGCCCCGTCGCCCGGCGGCTGCACGATGCCCTGCTGAGCGGCTTGCCGGTGCTGGCGCTGCGCTATCACTGCGATCCCGCCAGCGAGCTGAACCAGTTGCTGGGGGCGCAACCGAGCGCGCCATACGCCGGGCACATGCAGGCGGCGCTCAGCCATCTGGGCGAGATCGGTGTGGTGCTATGCACCATGAATGAACTGCTGGAGACGCTGGCACCGGCGAACGACGCGGCCCCGGTGCCGGCGGGCACGGCGCGCCGTTATCTCACGGTCAGCGATGTTGAGAAGGATCCGGCGCTGGCACAGACGGCCGAGGCCCAGCTGACCGATGCCGCCATCGATTTTTTGAAAAGCAGAAGAAAAGAAAAACAACCTTACCTTAAATAACAAACCCGGAGTTTAACTTATGTCTTCAAAAACAAAATGTTGGCTATGGATGCTGCTGGTGATCGTGTCCGAAACCTCGGCCACCTCCACCCTCAAGATGTTTGGCAGCAGTGAAGGAACCACCAAGATGCTGCTGCTCGGTCTGCTCGTGCTGCTCTATTGCACCTGCTACTACTCCCTCTCCCGCGCGGTAAAAGACATTCCCGTTGGGCTTGCCTACGCCACCTGGTCCGGCACCGGCATTCTGGTGGTCTCCACGCTGGGGATGGCGTTTTACGGCCAGCACCCGGACACCGCCGCCATGATCGGCATGGCCGTCATCGCCAGCGGCATCGTCATCATGAACCTCTTCTCCAAGATGGGCAGCGAAGAGGGCAGCGATGCCTCCGCCGAGCCGCTCACTCCCCCCATGAACAACAACATCGCCAACTGACGCAAGAGGAATGACCCATGTTTAATTTCGGATTTTTATGGCTGGCGCTCTCTATCGGCTCTGAGATCACCGGTACCTCGATGATCAAGAAGACCAACGGTTTCAGCAGACTGGGGCCATCCATACTGGTCGTCTGCGCCTACAGCCTGTGCTACTTCGCCCTCACCCGCGCCATGAGCACCATTCCGGTCGGGGTGGCCTATTCGCTCTGGTGCGGCTTCGGCATCGTCGGGGTCACCATCTGCTCGATGCTCCTCTACAAGCAAAAACCGGATCTGCCCGCCATCCTGGCGATGGCGCTGATCATCTCGGGCGGGGTGATCATGAATGTCTTCTCCAGCATGTAGCGCCGTAACAAGCCCCTGGCAGCGGCACTCTGTCCCCGCCACCGGCGTGCCAGCCCTGACACGCCCTGCCGGGTAACAAGCCGGCAAGCGTGCAAATAGAGAAAGGCCCAAGCTGTCTGGCAGCTTGGGCCTGAAAAGGGCCAGTTATCACATACATGACGTCCCTCCCAAAGCATATTGCGCCGCTACATTCCTGCGAATGCTTTCACTGTCGAACCCGCTCACGCAACAACCCGGCGATACTCACCGCTTTCTTGCACAAACTACCTGGCAATCAGTTCACGTCTTGCGACCAGAAAGTCCATCAGTGCCCGCATCTTGGCCGGCATCTGGGCTCGTGACGGCACGTAGAGATAAAACCCCGGGAAGGGGGGGCACCAGGGAGCGAGTACCCGTACCAATGACCCGTCACTCAGGTGCTGGCGTACCCGCAGATCCAGATGCTTGACCAGACCAACCCCCTGCAAGGCAGCCTGCAACATGCTGTCGTCGTCATTGAATACGGCATTGCCCTGGGGATCGAAAATCTGGGTGTGCCGATCCTCATCGGGGGAAGTGAACGACCAGCGGTCTATGGTGTTGCTGGAGGTAAAGCGGTAGGCCAGGCAGTTGTGCCGGGTGAGATCGCTCGGGGTCTGCGGCATGCCATGCTGCCTGAAATAGTCGGGGGCACCGACGATGGCCATGGTCAAAGGCGGGGTGATGGGCACCGCCACCACGTGTTCATCCAGGCTCTCCCCCAGGCGAATGCCGGCATCCATCCCGTCGGCGATGATGTTGGAAAAACCGTCCGCCATCACCAGCTCCAGCCGCAATTTCGGATAGCGCGCCAGAAACTCTCCCATGTGTGGCTCGATCAGCAGCCGTGCGGCGATGCGCGAGCTGTTGATGCGAATAAGGCCCGAGGGCTCAAGGTGAGAGTCATTAAGCTCGCTCACCACCCGCTCGATCGCCGTGAGCGAGGGCTGCAGCACGTCCAGCAGGCGTCGCCCCTCCTCGGTCAGCGACATGTCGCGGGTAGTGCGGTTGAGCAGCCTTACCTGCAGCTGTTGCTCCAGCCCCTTCAGGTGTTGGGAGAGGGCGGCGCGGGTCACCCCCATCTCGGTGGCGGCCTTGGTGAAGCTGCGATGGCGGGCGATGTGGGCAAACCACGTCAGTGACGCAACGAGTGAAGGTTCTATGGGCATTTGTTTAGCCTGGCTAATCAGTCATGTCTGGATAGGTGCGTATATCTAGCTCAATAGACTTACTACTATTAGCTCGAACTCGCGTCAAGCATGACGACCCTGAACCTAACGGAGAGCCCGACCATGTCCCACATCACCTTCCCCAATCGCAACGGCCAAGGCATCACTATGGCCGCCATCGTTCACTTCCCGCCGCACTTCGATGAGCGCAAGCAGTACCCGGCGGTCGTGGTTTCCCACCCCGGCGGCGGCGTGAAGGAGCAGACTGCGGGTCTGTACGCCAGCAAGCTGGCCGAGCAGGGGCTTATCGCCATCGCCTTTGACCGCTCCTATCAGGGCGAGAGCTCGGGCGAGCCGCGCCAGCTGGAGAACCCCCATGTCAGCACCGAGGACGTCAGCGCCGTGGTGGACTACCTGACCACGCTGCCCTATGTCGATCAGAACAGGATCGGGGCCATGGGCATCTGCGCCGGTGCCGGCTACAGCGCCAATGCCGCCATCCAGGACCGCCGCATCAAGGCGCTTGGCATGGTCAGCGCGGTCAACATCGGCCAGATGTTCCGCAATGGCTGGGACAACAGCGTCAAGGATGCCGATGCCATGGGGTATCTGGCGTTCGGCTCCCAAGCCCGCACCACGGATGCGGCTGGCAGCGGCTACGCCACCATCCCGTTGGCGCCCCTGCGTGAAGAGGATGCCCCCAACGAGGAGCTGCGCGAAGCCTGGGAGTACTACCACACCCCGCGCTGCGAGCACCCCAACGCGCCGGGCTTTGCCCTGACCCGCAACCTGAACCAGATCATCACCTACGACGCCTATCACAAGGCGGAGGCCTTCCTGACCCAGCCCATTATGGCGGTGGCTGGCAGCCGGGCCGGCAGCAAGTGGATGAGCGACGACCTGCTGGAGCGCGCCGCGAGCAGTGACAAGACCCTGCATGTGGTGGAGGGGGCCAACCACATGTCTCTCTACGACGTGCCCCGCTATGTCGACGAGGCCGTCGCCCAGCTGGCCCCCTTCTTTCTGCGAACCCTGAACTAATCAGCCCGCGAGAGGGAGAAGCCCCTCTCGCTTATCGAGGAGCATCATCATGAGCAACGTATTGAACCTGACCTATCAGAACCTGGGCTGGCAGACGGCGGCCGACCTCTACCTGCCGCCCGATTTCGACGAGCAACAGCGCTACCCGGCCATCGTCAGCACCCACCCCATCGGCAGCTGCAAGGAGCAGACCGCCGGGAATGTCTACGCCAAGGGGTTGGCCGAGGCGGGGTTCGTGGTGCTGGTGCCCGACGCCAGCTTCCAGGGCGCCAGCGGCGGTGAGCCGCGCTTCATCGAGGATCCGGCCATTCGGGTCTCCGACATCCGCTTCGCGGTGGACTACCTGCAATCCCTGCCCTACGTGGATAGCGATCGCATCGGCGCCATCGGCGTGTGTGGTGGCGGCGCCTACACCATCCATGCGGGCATCACGGATCACCGCCTCAAGGCGCTGGTCTCCATCACTGGGGTCAACTATGGCCGCCTGATCCGCGAAGGCTTCGCCCAGTTCAAGCCTCTTGAACTGGCCCAGAGCATAGCCCGGATGCGCACGGCGCAGGCACAGGGGGGCGCCATGGAGCCCGCCGATCTGCTGCCGGAGTCCGTGGCAACGGCCAAGGCGGCAGGCATCACCGACATCGACGTGCTGGAGGCCACCGAGTACTACAAGACGGCGCGCGGCCAGCAGCCTAACGGCGCGACCCGCCAGCTGATGTCCTTCACCGGCGCCGCCATGGGATGGGATGCCTTCCTCCACGCCGAGGTACTGCTGACCCAGCCGCTGATGGTGGTCATCGGCGACAAGGCGGGGGGCTTTGGCGCCTATCGAGATGGTTGGGAGATCTACGGCCGCGCCGCCTCCACCGACAAGCACATCGTCGTGGCCGAAGGCTGGTCCCATTACGATCTCTACGACAAAGCCGAGCCGGTGGCCATCGCCATGGCAAGCGTGGTGCCCTTCTTCCAGCGCACCCTGTGATCCCGCGGTGGGGGGGCATCCCCACCCATTGATAAGACAAACGAAAGGTCAATCGATATGCGAAACGTACTGATCCTCGGGGCCAGCGGCCAGATAGCCCAGTGGGTGGTCAAGGGACTCGCCGGGCAGGGCGACATCCGCCAGACCCTGCTGCTGCGTGACCCAAAGAAGTTGAGCGGCCGTGAGCCGGCCAACGCCAAAGTGGTGATCGGCAGCGTGCTGGACAAGCCACTGCTCAAGGAGGCGATGGCAGGACAAGAGATCGTCTACGCCAACCTCAGTGGCGACAACTTGGACAAGCAGGCCCAGGCGGTCATCGCCGCCATGCAGGCCGCCGGAGTGAAGCGCCTGGTCTTCGTGCTGTCCCTTGGGATCTACGACGAGGTGCCCGGCAAGTTCGGCGAGTGGAATCGCGGCATCATCGGCGAGGAGCTCAAACCTTACCGGCGGGCGGCAGACGCCATCGAGGTATCAGGGCTTGATTACACCATCTTGCGCCCTGCCTGGCTGACCGATGAGGATGAAGTGGATTACGCACTGACCGCCAAGGGCCAGCCCTTCCAGGGCACTGTGGTGTCGCGCAGGAGCGTGGGAGATCTCATCACCCGGATCCTGGTCTCGCCCGAGCTGCATGCAGGGGAGAACCTTGGCATCCACCAACCCGGCAGCGATGGCGACAAGCCGTACTTTATGTGATGTGAGGACAAGGATGATGAACTGGGTCTTTATCACCCTTGGTGCGCTGGCCGCCGCCGTGGTGGTCGTGCTGCTGGCGGTCTCCTTTATCGAGCGTCGGCAGGCACATGAGCTGGCAGAGCTGGGGGCAGAGAGCCCGCAGGTGGCGAGCCCCCGCACGGCTGTGGTCTATTTCTCCCGCTCGGGCAATACGGCGCTAGCCGCCCGCCATCTGGCAAACCGGCTCGGAGCCCGGCTCTTTGCGCTGGATGCCTCCGCCTATAGGCTCGGCCCCGGAGGATTGGTGAAAGCCCTCGGCGATGCGAACGCCTTGAAAAGTACACCGGAGGCCCTGCCCGATATCGTGCCGCGTACCCTCGATCTGAGTCCGTTCGATACTCTGTGGCTCGGCTCCCCGGTCTGGCTCTACAGCCCGGCACCGCCCATCTGGGCCTTTGTCGAGCACAACCGCTTCGATGGCAAGGAGGTGGTGCTGTTCAACACCTATAACAGCCACTTCGGCGAGGAGCACATCGCGGCGCTCAAGGCCAAGGTGATGGCCCGTGGCGCCAAATCCTTCAGCCATCGCCATGTGTTGCGGGGACGGATGACCCGCCAGCTGACCCCTGAGCAGATGCTCGCGGAAATCGACAAGTGGTTTCCAAAAGCAGAGCCTTAGCCTGCCGCGGCCACAACAGACCACTCCCCACCGCCCGTTTTCACTGAGCACAAGTCGGAAGAATGGGCTGGCATGAGCTTGAAATGACAAGCCCGCGACTGGCGCGGGCTTGAGAAGAATGAATGGCGGAGAGACAGGGATTCGAACCCTGGGTGGCATTGCTGCCACAATTGATTTCGAGTCAATCCCGTTCGGCCACTCCGGCATCTCTCCACGGGGCATCATTGTTACCGGAGCCGCCTCTGGAAATCAACTTGAATCTCTTTAAAGATCAAACGACTGCACATAAAACCAGCAGGTGAGCGCGCCCGGTAGCGAGATGTTCTCCGCTGTCGTGCCTGTTGTCGATGCAGTACCGAGGCCGAGACACGCCCCCTGCATGGGTGCCGCCAGCGCTACTCACCACTCATCCCCTCTCCCACCGCCCTCCAGGCATGCTGTTCATTGCAGGTTATGATGCCTTGCATTAAAAACGGGCAAGCAACGGTCAAAATGATGGATTGCCACATCGGGACCCGGCTGTGACCCTGGCCCACCAAGCTGGCAATCGTCACCCGTTTGACTGACAATTTCCCCCTTTTACCCAAGGGAGCCGCCTCGCGGCCCCCTCATATCAATCAGACAGGAAGTACATGTTCATAGCACGAACCCTCTCATTGCTGGCGCTGACCGCCAGCCTGCTGACGGCTCCCGTCCTCGCCACCACCTATCCGCTGCCCCCGGCAGGCAGCCGCCTGATCGGCGAACTGGAGGACTACATAGTCCAGCCAGATGAACATCTTGAGCTCATCGGCAAGCACACCCAGATTGGTTTTCTGGCGCTGCTCGAAGCCAATCCGGGGGTCGATCCCTATTTGCCCAAGCCGGGCACCCGGCTGACCCTGCCGACCCAGATGCTGCTGCCGGACGTGCCTCGCGAGGGCATAGTCATCAATCTGCCGGAGCTGCGCCTCTACTATTTCCCGAAAGGCAAAAACGAGGTGATGGTGCTGCCCATCGGGATCGGTGACATAGGGCGGGAGACGCCGGAGATGACCACCACGGTGATCGCCAAGAATCCCAATCCGACCTGGGTGCCCGGCCCCATGGTGCGCAAGTCTTGGCTCGAGCAAAAAGGGATCACCCTGCCGGCGGTGGTGCCGCCCGGTCCCGACAATCCCCTTGGCAAGTTCGCCATGCGCCTCGGTTATGGCAAGCAGGACTACCTCATCCACGGCACCAACAAGGATTTTGGCGTCGGTCTGCGGGTCAGCGCCGGCTGCATTCGGTTGCGCCCCGACGACATCGAGGCCCTGTTCAAGATTGTCCCCATCGGCACTCAGGTGCGGGTCATCAACCAGCCGGTCAAAACCGCCATCGAGCCTGATGGCCGCCACTGGCTGGAGGTACACTCCCCGCTCTCCCGCACCGAACTGGAGCTGGAGCAGGGCGCCCCGCTGATCCTCTCCGCTGAGGTGGAGGCCTTCATCGCCAAACCGGAAGTCGATGGTGACAAGGCCGCCGGCGTGCTAAACAGCAAGAACGGTATCCCCCGTCCCGTCAGCGGCTGATGGCCAACCATGTTCACGAGGATCTTCATGAGCTACCGCATTTTCTGTCTGCTGGCCCTGCTGCTGAGCCCGGCGGCATCGGCCGACATCCTCTGGATGGACAACGGTGACCGGCTGACCGGCACCATAGAGGAGATAGGTGACCAGCAGGTGCGCCTCGCGCTCCCTTACAGCGCCCCTGTCACCGTCAAGCGCGAAGCGGTCAAGCGCTGGCGCATCGAGAAGCAGGACAAACCCAAACCGACCGTCAAGACCGGCATTACCCTGCTGGCCCTGACGCCAGATGACCAGAAAGCCTGGCTGTGGAGCGGCAGCAGCGATCTGAACGTCAAGCTCAAACACAGCGACAAGCAGACCAACAACGTCAACCTGAAGGCCTCCACCGAGGTGGCCAACCTCGACTGGCGCTATACGCTGGATGGGGAGTACATCTACGAGACCGCCAACAACGTCACCAACAGCCATGAGTACCGACTCAAGCCCATGCTGGACTTCTTCTTCGACCAGCGCTGGTTTCTGCGCTCCGCCGTCGACTTTGAATACCAGATGCTGGACCCCGAATACATGGATGTGGGTTATGTGACCGGACCCGGTTACCGGTTCTGGAACGACAAGCGGCGACGGCTGGAGCTGATCAGCCAGGCGGGATTGGAGCGCTCCTACTACCGGCCGGATGACATCAACACCATCGTTATCATCGATCTGTTCAACGACAGGATCATCAACTATCCCCTGATGGGCCTTGGCTGGGACTACCGCCAACCCATTGCGCTCTGGTCGGAGCAACTGGAGCTGTTCAGCAAGGGTAGCTACAAGCGCTATCTGGACCAGCCATCCCCCTACATCACCCGGGAGCAGGCCGTAAAAGGCAGCCTGGGGATGCGCTACTACTTCAACGATCACCTGCGCCTCTCCTGGTCGAGCGAGCTCGATTGGGAAGACTCCAGATTGGATTATCAAGGTGTTCAGGCACCCTTATCAGGCAAAGAGTGGCGTCATCTGATAAGCCTGGGAGCCAGCTTCTAGTACTCGGGGCAAGTCATGGATGCCGCGAGTGGCGGCAACATAGAGGCGACATAGGCAAGTACAGCAAGCGCCATAAACAAAACAGGCTCACCTCGGTGAGCCTGTTTTTTTCAATACGATTCATGCCAGCGGGTGACACCATCACCCCGTCAGAAGTAGATACGGGTGACCGATTCAATGACGCAGCCTGGGCGACGAATGCCTTCGATCTCGACCTTGATCTCCTTGAGCAACTCCAACCCGCCCTTGATCGGGGTAACCCGAGCCAGCTTGGTGCGGGCGCGGATGTTGCTGTCCACCTTGATGGGGTACGGGAAACGCACCTGATCCAGGCCGAAGTTCACCACCATGCGGGCGGTCGGAAACTCGGGGGCGGCCTCGTTGATGCTGCCCGTCAACCGCGGCAACAACGCCAGGGTCAGGAAGCCGTGGGCAATGGTGGTCTTGAACGGTGACTCGGCCGCTGCGCGCTCCGGATCGGTGTGGATCCACTGGTTGTCGCCGGTCACGGCGGCAAACTCGTTGATCATCTGCTGGCTGACCAGCAACCACTCACCGACATGGGTCTCTTCGCCGATGCGCTCCTGCAAGGTGGCAAACAGAGCGGCGGCCTCGCCGCTGAGTTCGACGGCAGGGGTATCCAGCGGCACGGGCTGGCCGTTGACGGCTTGCGCCGCGCCCTGCTGTTGCTGCGTGGACTGGCTGTCGCTCTGCAAATCCAGCACCCGGCCCAGCAGAGGGTGGAGGTGTGCCTTTTGCTGAAACTCACGCCAGTAGTCGCGGATCGCCGGAGAGAGCCAATCCTTGAGCTCAAAGGGGTGCTGCGCCAGTATTTCGCGCTTGCGCTTCAGAAAATCGACAACTTTCATGTACCGATCCCTATTCGATTCAAAGCCTGTAAAGAGGTCTAACCAGTCCTATTTTATGAAAGTTTCAACTGCAAGTGCAAAAAAATCTCAGCGTACAACTGTACCGAGGATGAAAGTGATCACTAACATGCAGGCGCCAGCCCCGATGCCACAAGGGGAAAAACGATTGTCATGGGTGCCGGGTATCGACCCAGACTGGCCACTGACGCCCACCAAAAAACAGGGGCATACCATCGGTATGCCCCTTGTCGTCGTCCCGCTTCAGCCGGCTCAGGCGTTATCGTGCGCCACTGGCGACCACCACTGCCTGCTGGCCGCCTCGCCTTGGAAAGACCAGGCCAGGACCCGGCTGATCTTGTTGCCCTGGGCCATCTCGAGCACCCGCACCTGACGGGCCCCGACCCGGCTCAGCCCCTGCTTGGCCGCCGGCAGGTTCTCTTTTTTTGACACCAGCGAGCTGAACCAGAGGCACTGGCTGGCGAATGCCTTGCTCTGAGTGATCATGCTCGCCAGAAAGGCCGCCTCCCCCCCTTCGCACCAGAGCTCGGCCTTCTGGCCGCCGAAATTGAGCACCGGCTTGGCCGTCGCCGCCTTGCCCAGGTTGCGCAGCTTGCGCTCCGTACCCTTGCTCGCCTCTGCCAGTGAAGCATGAAAAGGAGGATTGCAGAGGGTCAGCGCAAAACGCTCGCGCGGCGCCACAATCCCCTGAAAGATGTCACCGGCCTTGCCCTGCAGGCGGCATTCGATCTGGCTGCCCAGCCCGTTGCTCTTGGCCAGCAGAGTAGCGGCCTTGACCGACACCGGATCGATGTCGGAGCCGACGAAGCGCCAGCCATATTCACGGGCACCCAGCAGCGGATAAATGCAGTTCGCACCGACCCCGATATCCAGCACCCGCACCCCCTTGCCGGTCGGCACCTTGCCGGCACTCTCGGCCAGCAGATCGGCCACCCGATGCAGATAGTCCACCCGCCCTGGAATGGGCGGGCAGAGATAGCCGACCGGCAGATCCCAGTGCGCAATGCCATAGTGCAGTGCCAGCAACGCCTTGTTCAGCGCCTTGACGGCGGCCGGATCGGCAAAATCCAGGGTCTGGGTACCGTGCTCGTTGACGAACACGAAGGGTTGCAGCTCGGGGGTGCGCTGGCAGAGCGCATCGAAATCATAGGGAGCCTGATGGCGATTGCGTGGATGCAATCCGGATTTGCGGTCGGAATGGGGCTTCATGCTGGGTCTGCCGAGGAAAACGGGCCCACACTATAGTGACTTGGCCCCGGAAAGTCTAAATGACGGCCATAAAAAACCGGGCTGTCGAGCCCGGTTCAAGTGAGGTTGGAAAAACAGTCCGTACTGCGAGCCGTTTGTCCAGCCTGACTCAGATGTCGATCCGGCGTGCCTGCCAGAATTTGCTACGCCAGTAAGAGCTGTCGAGCTTGGAGCGCGTCACCCCGGCGCGGGTGGAGGCGTGAATGAATTCACCATTGCCCACATAGATGCCGACATGATTGAGACGGCGATTGATCTTGAAGAAAACCAGGTCACCTTCGACCAGATCCTGCTTGGAAACACGAGTGCCTTCATGGACTTGGGAGCGGGTATCACGGGGAAGTTCGATGCCGACGGCGTTGCGGAACACTTCACGGGCGAAGGCGGAACAATCGATGCCGCGCTGGCTGCTGCCGCCCATGCGGTAAGGAACACCGCGCCACTCTTTGTATACTGTCAGGATTTCGTTTACATCTGGGGTTTGCGAAGCTTCCGGTTCAATAACGGGTTCCATCATGGAAACTTCAATCTTGCTCGCGACCTCGGGCTGGGGTGCCGAGGCACAACCCACCATTCCGAGCGCGACCAGCAGTAGCATCAGGTGGCGCAATCCTTTATCCCCGCAAAATAGTAAAACTTGTTAAAATACGGCCCGAACGGGCAATTTATAAGGCAACAGCACCCGACTATATCCAAGAATTCTATCGAGGCAAGCGAAAATCCCTATCGACATCACATTTCTGCAAGGAAATGCATTATTTTTCCTGATTAATGTGATCGTGGCCAAACAATATACAATCTCGAAAGGGGCCACCCAGGCCGGTTCAAACTGACTTTTATCGCTGTTTCAGCATGCTTTTTAAGTGAAAAATTATGATCTCTGTGGATCTCTATTTGTTAAAACCGGCAAACACGGACGCCGACCAGCTGAGCCTGCTGCAAACCCTGCTCTCCCCCGAAGAACGGCAGACATGGCAGTCCATCGGTCAGCTGGCACGCCGCCAGGAGTACCTGCTCAGCCGTGGCTTGCTGCGACGGCTGCTGGCCGAGCGCCTGCAGCGCCGCCCCGATGCGCTGCAGTTTTGCAGCAACCCACACGGCAAGCCGGCACTGAGCGACGGGCGCTGGCAGTTCAACCTCAGCCACAGCGGTGACTGGCTGGCGATCGCCCTCTGTGCCGCCGGCCCGCTCGGAGTGGACATAGAGATGGGTCAGCGGCGCCGCCAGATTCTGCCACTGGCCCGCCGTTTTTATGCGCAGAGTGAATATGAGTGGCTGCTCGCCCTGCCCGAGGCGGAACAAGAGCCGGCCTTCTATCGGCTCTGGTCGCGCAAGGAGGCGGTATTGAAGGCCCACGGCGCCGGCATCGCCGCCGGTCTCGACAAGGTGCGCTTCGTACCAGAGGAAGCGTGGCGGCTCGACAACCAACTCGATGAACTGGATTACCGGGTGCAGGATTGGCCCATCGGCCGGGGCTGGCTCAGCCTGACCGCACCGACCCTCGCCGTCAACGGCTGGCTGCTCGACGGCAGCTTGAATTCTGTGCCCATCAACCCCATGTTAACTCACACCATTTTCCAAGAGTCAGCCTCATGATCGTCGACATCCATCCCCAGAATTTCCAAAGCGCCCTGATCGATGCTTCCATGAAAAAGCCGATCGTCATCTATTTCCACGCCCCCCAGATGCCGGAGTGTCAGGCCATGACCCCGCTGGTGGAAGCGCTGGTCGGCCCGGCCAATCCTCAGGTGACCCTGGCCAGGGTGGACATGAACGATCCGCAGCTGCAGCCGCTGGCTGGCCAGCTCGGCCTGCGCGCCCTGCCGGCGCTGGTGCTGTTCCACCAGGGCCGCCCTGACGAGCAGGCCATTCTGGAAGGCCCGCAGGACGAAGCCACCCTGCGCCACTACTTTGCCGCCTTCGCCCCCAAGGAGGAGGAGTTGCTGTTCGAACAGGGACAGCAGGCGCTGGCGGAAGGCCAGGCAGACCTTGCCTATGCCCATCTCGGCAAGGCCCATCAGCTGGCACCGGAGCGCCACGACATCAGCCTGTGGCTCATTCAGGCGGCGCTCGACCTCAATCTGCTGGACGAAGCGCAGGAGCGGCTGGGCAAAATCCCGATGATCGCCCAGGACGATCACTACCAGACCCTGACATCCAAGCTGGCACTGGCCCAGCAGGCCGCTGACAGCCCGGAGCTGCGGGCGCTGGAAGCCCGTCACCAGCAGGAGCCGGACAACTTTGCCCTGGCCCAGGAGCTGGCGGTGCAATACAGCCAGGCCGGCCGGCAGGAAGAGGCGCTGACGCTGCTGTTTACCATCCTCAAGCGGGATCTCGCCTTCGGTGATGCCAAGAAGACCTACCTCGACATCCTGACCACCATGGGCAGCAACCCGGCGGCGCAGAGCTACCGTCGCAAGCTCTACAGCCTGCTCTACTGATCGATGCGGAAATGAAAAACGGGGTGATGCCGAGTGTTCGGCATTGCCTTGTCAGGCGGGTATCAACGGGGAAAACGCGAGGATTTGACGAATTTCAGGCAAAAAAAAATGGCGCATAACTGCGCCATTTTTTTCGCATGGATTACTTCTTGTAGGAAGTAGCCATGTTGTCGATGCGCTGGTTAGCACGCATAGCTTCTTGCTTGGCTTCTGCAACATCAGCAGCGATTTTGGATTGATCAGCACGAACAGCGCTAACATCTTGAGCCAGTTGGTCAACTTTGTTAGACAGATTCTGAACGGAAGTTTCCAGTTCGCTGGTGTTTGCACAACCGCCCAGCAGAGCGGACAGACCAACAACACCTACCAACAACATTTTTTTCATTTTAAAAGCTCCCTTTAACTCGCCAGACGTTTAGCAAGCGGCGTGATTATGGCACAAAAAAATCATAGTTTGGATAGGCCCCATCACAGATAAATGCATTAAAACCCTCATTTTTTTTTAAACGTACACTTTTTGTGCAAAGTTAAGCCAAAAATGAGGGTCTCTGGATGAGGTTCGCACAAAGCGTAACCAAATTTTGGGCTTATTACAATTTCGTATGAGGCTCAGGCTGAACGTTCTGACAGCAATTGACGATATTGCACCAGATCCTCGATGGTCAGCACCGGCATCTGATGCTGGCGACCGAATGCCACCAGATCCGGCAGCCGCGCCATGGAGCCATCTTCCTTGGTCAGTTCGCACAACACACCGAACGGTTTGAGTCCTGCCAGCTGCATCAGATCGACCGTGGCTTCGGTGTGGCCGCGACGGGTCAACACCCCGCCGGTGCGAGCCCGCAGCGGGAAGACGTGGCCCGGGCGGTGCAGGTCGGACGGTCTGGCGCCGTCGGCGATGGCGGCCCGGATGGTGGTGATGCGATCGGCCGCCGACACGCCGGTGGTCACCCCCTGCGCCGCTTCGATGGTCACGGTGAAGGCGGTCTGATAATGGCTGGAGTTGGCCTCCACCATCATCGGCAGTTCGAGCTGGCGTACCCGCTCGTCGGTCAGGCAGAGGCAGACGATGCCGGAACACTCGCGGATCATCATCGCCATCTGTTCATTGGTCATGGATTCGGCGGCGAAGATGAGATCCCCTTCGTTCTCCCGATCTTCATCGTCGGCCACCAGCACGCCGCGGCCGGCACGCAGAGCCGCCAGCGCCGCTTCGACACGGGCAATGGGATCACCAAATTCACTGAGAAGAGACTGATTCATGGTAAGACTCCTAAACAAGACAAGGACCAGAATCAGGGCATGGAAAGGCAGACAGAGATAGGTATGCAGCGGCCGGCCCATGGGGCTTGCCTGCAATATCTGTCTTATCCTCTTTCATCCGGACTATGACCGTCGGCTCCGGCATCTCACCGGATCTGCTGACCCCGTCCCGGTGCAATACCGGGTCGGGCGCTCGCGGGCTCCCCGAGTCACATCGGGATACCGCCGGTGGGGAATTTCACCCCGCCCTGAGAATAAGCCCAGACAGCGTAAAGAAAAAAAACGCCGGATACCAGCCCAAAACCCATCAAAGATGAATAGCGTACTGCTTGCCACCGCATTGCATCAGGGCGCACAGCGCACTGTCTTTTCTGATTTTGTTTGTGGCATAGTGCCTGAAAAAACGCGCAGCCTGCGCAGACTCAGGCGCCAACAACACAAACGGAATCATGACAGAGATGGAAAAGAAAATACTGCTGACGGACTGTCCGGACGCCAAGGGCCTCATCGCCAAGATCACCAACATCTGCTACAAGCACCAGCTCAACATCAACAAGAACGACGAGTTCGTGGATCACGAAAACGGCCGCTTCTTCATGCGCACCGAGCTGGAGGGACGCTTCAACGACGAGACCCTGCTGGCCGACCTCGATGATGCCCTCCCCGCCGGCGCCCAGCGCCGCCTGGTCAAGGCCGGCAAGAAACGCATCGTCATCCTGGTGACCAAGGAGACCCACTGCCTCGGCGACATCCTGATGAAGAACTACGCCGGTGCGCTGGACATGGACATAGTCGCGGTGATCGGCAACTACGACACCCTCGCCGAGCTGACCGGCAAGTTCGACATTCCGTTCCACACCGTCAGCCACGAGGATCTGAGCCGCACCGAGCATGAAGAGCAGGTGCGCGCCATCATCGACGGCTACCAGCCCGACTACGTGGTGCTGGCCAAGTACATGCGAGTGCTGACCCCGAGTTTCGTCGAGGCCTATCCGCGCAAGATCATCAACATCCACCACTCTTTCCTGCCCGCCTTCATCGGTGCCCGCCCCTATCGCCAGGCCTTCGATCGCGGGGTCAAGCTGATCGGCGCCACCGCCCACTTCGTCACCGACGATCTGGATGAGGGCCCCATCGTCGAGCAGGACGTGATCCACGTCGATCACACCTTCAGCGCCGACGACATGGCCAAGGCTGGCCGCGACGTGGAGAAATCGGTGCTGAGCCGGGCACTGGAGCTGGTGCTGAACGAGCGGGTGTTCGTCTACGGCAACAAGACGGTGGTGTTCAAGTAATCCCGGCCACTGAAAACAACAAAGGCTCCCGCGGGAGCCTTTGTTTTATGTGCACGAAAGCAACGTCAATCAGAGCGGCAGACCATTGACGGTCATGGCCCCCTTGTCGAGCTTGAGCTCGGCCGTCAGCTGCTCCTTGTTCGCCTTGAGGTAACCCATGGCGGCGAACTGATCCAGCATGGGCGCCAGCTGCGGCACCGCCTTGCCCAGCTTGCCGCTCAGGTTGGCGTGCAACAGGCCGGAGAGGGCGTGCATGCCCTCTTCGCTGTTGAACAGCTGCTCGAGCGAGGTGGCCGCCAGCTTGATGTCACCCTTCATGGCCACCGGCTCGCCATTGAGGTGGGAGCTCAAGTCCACCAGCTCCAGCGTGGCGCCACGCTTGAGCATCTTGTCCAGCGCCTGCTGGATCGCTTCCTCTTCCACGCCCTGGCCACTGGAGGCCTGCAGCGCCTGATACCCTTCCAGATCCAGCCCCTTCAGATTGAGGGCCAGCTTGCTCTGAGTCAGCGCCAGGTTGTCGGTCTCGTTCTCCAGATTGAGGGTGTCCACCTTCATCTGGTAACTGCTGGAGAGGGTCTGGGCATCATCCCCCGCCAGCTGGGTTTCGGTGGTCAGCCCCTGCAGGGAGACCTTGACGCTGTCCGGTAGCTGTACCGACAGCGCGGAGAGGGTCATGTCGCTGCGGGGAGAGAGCCAGATCCCGCTGATCTCGGCCATGTCGGCACTGCCCTTGAGCTCGGCCAGCACCATGTCCATCTTGTTCTGCTCTTCGTGCACCGTCATACCCTGCCAGTGGAAGGTGACGTGACCGTTGCCTTCCAGATCGCCGTGATAGTCGCCCTTCATCGGCAGGAAGTTGAACTCGTCGAGCCCCTGCTTGATCTTGAACTCGTTGGCCCAGAAGCGGCTGCTGTTGCTGGCGGTCCACAGGCTGCTGACCGACTCGATGCCGAACTGCCACTGCTCCATCTTGAAGGCGTTGAACACCGGCGCCAGCGAACCCTGCTTGGTGTCGAGCAGCATGTGGCTCTTGATGTAGAGCGGCAGGATGCGGCTGTTGACGATGAACTGCGCCTCGACCGGTTCACTCCCCTCCAGCTGACCATCCAGGCTGGCCAGGGTCTGCGGGGTGACCACCACCTTCAGCACGCCATCGCGAGCGAACAGGTTGCTCGAGCTCGGCAGCCAGCTCAGTTCGACGCCGCTCTCCTGCTTCACCTTGGCGATCTGCTCGGCCATGATGCGATCGAACGTGTTGCCCGTGTACCAGCAGGCACCCAGCCCACCCACCACCAAGGCCGCCGTGACGGCCAGCGCTACTCGCTTCTTCATCTTCTTCTGTTTCTCCAGGGAGTGATTGCCGCACTCTACGGGGCCAGCTTGGGGCTAGGCAAGCGCAATTCGGCGCCTGCCGCAATTAAGTGATGTCACAACAAGGGGCTGAACAGGTAGAACATGTTCTCCATCACCTTCTTGTACCAGGGGCGTGCCCGCCACTTGGCCAGCGACATGGGGGTCGCCTCTATCATGTAGCCCTGCACCAGCTGGGTCATCTCGGCGACGAACACCGGGTTGTCGATGAGCAGGGTCACCTCGAAGTTGAGCCAGAGGCTGCGCCGGTCCAGATTGACCGTGCCCACCAGGGCAAAGTCGTCATCCACCAGCACGCTCTTGGTGTGCAGCAGGCCGGCGTCGTAGCGATAGACCTCCACCCCCGCCTCCAGCAGCTCCTCCATGAAGGCGTTGCAGGCGTAATTGGCCATCAGGGAGTCGTTGCGCGCCGGCAGCACCAGCTGCACCTGCACGCCGCGGGCCGCCGCCGAGGAGAGCGCCGCCGCCAGCGGATCGTCCGGCACGAAGTAGGGGGTGGTCAGCACCAGATGGTGGCGGGCCTGGTAGATGGCCAGCAGCAGGCTCTGCTGGATGCAGTCGCCGCCGACGAAGGGGCCGGACGGAATGAGCTGGGCCCGGTAGTTGCTCTGGGGCCAGGCCTCCGGCTCGTGCTGCAGGCTGTCGAGCAGCCGCTCGCCAGTCTCCATCTCCCAATCCCAGACGAAGATGGACCACATCAGCGGCACCATGGGCCCCTGCACCCGGATCATGATGTCGACCCACTGGCCGACCCCGGCGTTCTGCTTGAAGAAGCGGGGATCCACCATGTTCATGGAGCCGGTGTAACCAACCCGGTCGTCGATCACTACCAGCTTGCGGTGCATGCGCAGGTCCTGACGCTGGAACGGGATGCGCCAGGCCCCGACCGGCAGCACCTCCACCAGCTTGACCCCGGCCTTGCGCAGCTTTTTCGGCCAGGACGAGCGAAAGAAGGTCTTGCTGCCCATGGAATCGAGCAGCAAGCGACAATCCACGCCGCGCGCCGCCACTTCCATCAAGGCTTCACACACCTCGTCGGTGTCGCCGCCCGGGTGCCAGATGTAGAACTCCAGGTAGCAGGACTGGGAGGATTGGCGGATGTCGCGCACTATCTCGCGCAGGATGGCTTCCGGCTTGCTCAGCAGCGTCATCCGGTTGCCGGAGAGCATGGGCATGGCCAGCCGGCCCTGGATCAGATCGTGCAGCGGCTGGGCCTTCTCCCCCACCTCGCAGCAGTGCTGGGGGAAGAGCCGGGCCAGTTGGCGGATCCAGATGGCGTAAGGGCGGTACATGGCCTGCGCCCGCTCGGCGCGGCGCCGACCGAGGCGGATCTCGCCGAACAGCACGTAGAAGCCGACCCCGGCAAACGGGATGGCATAGATGAGGGCGAGCCAGGCCAGCGAGACCCCGATGGGGCGCCGTTTCATCACCACCCGAAATGAGACCCCCGCCACGATCACGGTGTGAAACAGCAGCAGCAACCAGCCGAGGAACTGGGAAAACAGCAGTTGGATGTCGTGCTCCAGACCGTTGATCACGAGAACTCCTTTTACAGACGAGTGAAATGCGGTGGGCAGATCCCGCGAAGCCAGGATGGTATGCTGTAAAACACACCCATTCTATCAGGTCGTTAGCATGATCCTGCAATCTATGCTGCTCAGTCTGGCCATGCTAGGTCAAGGCTCATATGACATCAATGAGCAACAGATAAACCAGTACCTGCAATCCCAGGTGCAAGTGAACAAACAGCTGGAGCTGCCCGGCATCATCAAGGCTCATGTGCAACTCGAACAGAGCGATGTCCAGATCGGGCGCCAGAGCCCGGACACCGCCCGGGTCTATGGCAAGGGCAAGCTCAAGATCGCCCTGCCGGATCAGACCGAGTACGACGCGCGGCTGAACATGACCTATGAGGCGAGACCGCGTTACGACAAGGCGCAGAGCGCGCTGTTCCTAGACAACATGAAGTTGATTGAATACAAGCTGGAGCCGGAGGCGGCGCAGCAGAAGTTCGGCTTCATGCTCGGCATGCTGCTGCAGAGCATGGAGAAGCGGCTGGAGACCCAGCCGGTCTATCGGCTCAACGACAAGGATCCGAACCAGGCCTGGCTGAAGGAGAATCTGTTGGGGCTGGAGCTGTCACCGGGCAAGATCCACCTGTTGACCAAGCCCCAGTGAGTCGTCAGTTGTAGACCGGGGCCTTGGCCTGGCGCACCAGCAGCTCGATCTGGTAACCCTGTTCGCGCTGCTGGTCATACAGCGAGAAGAGCGGCCCCTCCAGTTCATGCAGGGGCAGGTCGGCGAAGCCGGCCTTGAGGTAGAACGGCTTTTCAAACGGCAAGGCCTGACACACCACCGGCTTGTCCTGCAGATCATTGCAGGCGTGCTGCAACAGGCGCGAGCCCAGCCCCAGCGACTGGTAGTGGGGTAGCAGACGAAAACCGCACAGATGGTAGTAATCCTGTTCGTCGCGCAGACGCACGGCACCCACCAGCCAGTGGGCGTCGCGCACCACGAAGATCCGCTCGGCCAGATCCGGCACATAGTGGGAGAAAGTGGTTTCGTAGTAATCCCTGATCAGGGAAAGGTCTGCATCACAGTACTCTTCGAACGTGAGTTCCATCGCCCGCTTGCCTATCACACCCGTTCCATCCATGGCCATTCGGCCCGGTCCTCATACATTGATGTCGGTCGCAGAGATCCGACCAGATTGACGATATCACGGCTTTTAATAACAAAAAAGCCAATAACCACACCGAGTTGCATAATTTTTAACATGCCGTCAGCCGGTCTGGCCAGTGGCGATCCTATCACGGCAAGCCAGTGGCAGACACTGTTTGCGCCTCTTCCCCGCCCTTTACGGCTGCCCGCCATTTCTTGGCCCGCAACTCACTGATTTGGCTCTACAAACCCTTTTCGTAAATATTTGTTAACAAAAAAATGCCGCTCTCCCTCTGTATAAAAAGCCCCATTTGAATAGCAACTTTGGCATTTACCCCTATGGTGAAGCCTTGGCATAGCCTTGCGCTGTTGTTGCCCGCGTGGGTCCATCCCTACACCGACACCTCACCACTTTGCCAAGGAGTTACCATGTCCAGACCGATCCCCTCCCTGCTGATGCTGGCCCTGCTTCCCGCCGCCGGCTGGGCCGGCGACATCCATGCCCCGCTTGCCCCCTATCACTTCACGGCGCAGCAGCTTGCCACCAGTCAGACCCCTGTCCTCCCCCTGGATGAGGCCCACTTCGTGTTCGGCGCGGCGGCCATGGCCTTCGATCTGCACGACTTCTTGCTGCAGCAGGCGTCCCACCTGTTGCCCAAGGAGGAGGTGATCCTGCACTGGAGCGGCATCACCAGTCTCAACCCCCAGTTGCTGCTGGCCCTGATGGAGGCGAGCAGCCAGCTCATCTCGGCTCCCTCCGAGCAGGCCATGGCGGCGCCGTTCGCCAGGCTGGTCAAGGCCAGGGGCTTTGACAACCAGCTGGAGCTGATGGCGCGCCAGCTCTCCGAGCGCTTCTATCAGGCTCGCGCCCAGCAAAGGCTTATGCAGCGCAGCGCCCCCGCCCTGGCGCCGCAGGCCGCGCACCAGGCCGCCATTGCCAGTCTGCTGAGCACGTCAATGCAGCGCCAGCTCGGTGAGCAGTGGCGGACCCTGTTCGGCCAGGATGCCATGACCTCCCCCAGGGGCGGCGCCGCCGCCCCCGCCGCACCGCTGGCCGGCGGCCAGTTTCAGCTGCCCTGGCGCCAGGGCTACAGCTGGAAGGCCAATGGCGCCCACTCCCATACCGGCTCCGGCTACCCCTACTCTTCCATCGATGTCTCCTACGACTGGCCGGGCTGGGGCGGCGCCACCTACACGGTCACCGCCGCCAACAGCGGCACCGTCACCGTCTTCTCCCGCTGCCAGGTGCGCGTCACCGCCCCCAACGGCTGGGCCACCAACTACTACCACATGAGCGGGATCTCGGTGCGCAGCGGCGACTACGTGGCCGCCGACACCCCCATCGGCACCTATGCCGGCAACCGCAACGAGGCGCTGTGCGAGGGCGGCTCCTCCACCGGCCCGCACCTGCACTTCTCCCTGCTCTACAACGGGGTGTTCCAGTCCCTGCAGGGGCAGCGGCTGAGCAGCTATGCCGTCAACGTCGGCGCCAGCAACTACGACGACAACTGCAACCGCTTCTGGCTCTACAACCAGCGCAATGGCCAGCGCTACTGCGCCTGGCAGCCACTCTACAACAACGGGATTGACTGAGCCGAAAAAAGCCCGGTGAAGTGATTGAAAAGTCAGTAATGACGCGGCCTGCGCGGTTTTTTGCAAGCCGTCACAGATCCGCACAGTCCGCTTTGAAAGTGCTCACAAAATCGCCGCACGGCGATTGCTGGCAAGACAGGCCGGTGTGAGGCTCTGGGTGCCCATCTGGGCACCCAAAACAAGGACTGACAATAATGAAACACACAGCGGGAATCTGGGCGATCGCAGGCATGCTGATCGCTCCTTTGGCACATGCCGACGTCATACTGCACGCCTTCAACTGGAAATACAGTGAAGTCACCGCCAAGGCCGATCTCATCAAGGCCGCCGGCTACAAACAGGTGCTCATCTCGCCACCCCTCAAGTCATCGGGCAACGAGTGGTGGGCACGCTACCAACCGCAAGATCTGCGCCTCATCGATACCCCCCTTGGCAACAAGCAGGATCTGGAGCAGCTGATCGCCGCCATGCAGGCGCGGGGCATTGCCGTCTATGCGGACGTGGTGCTCAACCACATGGCCAATGAGAGCTGGAAGCGCAGCGATCTCAACTACCCCGGCAGCGAGCTGCTGCAAAGCTACGCCGCCAACCCCGGCTACTTCGAGCGGCAGAAGCTGTTTGGCGATCTGGGCCAGAACTTGCTCGCCGGTCAGGACTTCCACCCGGAAGGGTGCATCAGCGACTGGAACGATCCGGGCAACGTGCAGTACTGGCGGTTGTGCGGCGGCGCGGGCGACAAGGGGTTGCCGGACCTTGACCCCAACAACTGGGTGGTGAGCCAGCAGCAGGCCTACCTCAAGGCGCTCAAGGGGATGGGGATCAAGGGCTTTCGGGTCGATGCGGTCAAACACATGAGCGATTACCAGATCAACGCCGTGTTCACCCCCGAGATAAAGCAGGGGATGCACGTGTTCGGCGAGGTGATTACCACCGGCGGCGCCGGCAGCAACGATTACGAGCGCTTCCTCAAGCCCTATCTCGACAGCAGCGGTCAGGGCGCCTATGACTTCCCGCTGTTTGCCTCCCTGCGCGGGGCGCTCGGCTATGGTGGCAGCATGAACCAGCTGGCGGATCCGGGGGCCTATGGCCAGGCGCTGCCGGGCAGCCGGGCGGTCACCTTCGCCATCACCCACGACATCCCCACCAACGACGGCTTTCGCTACCAGATCCTGAACCCGACCGACGAGAAGCTGGCCTATGCCTACCTGCTCGGCCGCGACGGTGGCTCGCCGCTGGTCTATTCGGATCACGGCGAGACCCAGGCCAAGGACGGGCTGCGCTGGCAAGATTACTACCTGCGCAGCGACCTCAAGGGGATGATCCGCTTCCACAACGCGGTGCAGGGCCAACCCATGCAGCTGGTCGGCAGCGGCGACTGCTTCGTGCTGTTCAAGCGCGGCAAGCAGGGGCTGGTCGGCATCAACAAGTGCGACTACGAGCAGGAGTACTGGCTCGATACCGCCAAGTTCGAGATGAACTGGTATCGCAACTACCGGGACGTGCTCGACCAAAACGCCGTGGTCAACGTGCAGAGCCAGTGGGTCCGAGTCGCCATTCCCGCCCGCAGCGCCCGCCTCTGGCTGCAGGAGTAAACCGGCAACTGCCGCGCGAGGCCGCCACTGGGCGGCCTCTTTATTTGCTCTGCCGCTGCTATTTTCTCGGCCGAGTGCACGGGGCGGTCAGAGCGGGCTTGTTCTGCCCGCGCCGTGATGCTTTACTCAACAAGGCTAACGAGGCTGAAGGAGCAAGCCGTTGAAAGCATGGATGTTGATGGGATTGATCCCGCTGTTCTCCCCGCCCGGCTGGAGCCAGACACCCGCCCCGGCCGAGGTGGTGATCCTCACTGCCGAGCCGCCGGCACCGCCCCCCGCGGCGCCCCCCGTCACCATGCACACCCCGGGGGTGCTGCCGCCCCCCGAGCCGGCCAGCCCCCCGCTGCCGCCCGGCACCCGCCAGATCCAGGTCTACAAGTCGGTGCAGAAAAACGGCGTGGTGCGCTACTCCGACATGATGCCGGAGCAGGGTCACTACGAGCTGCTGCTGTTCAACGACTGCTACGCCTGTGACCCCGACTCCAAGGTCAACTGGCACACCACGGGGCTGTTTCTCTATGACTACGCCAGCACCATCCAGGCGGCGGCCAAGGCCTATCAGGTGGAGCCGGCCCTCATCCGGGCGCTGATCCACGCCGAGTCTGCCTTCAACCCCCTCGCGGTCTCCCGCAAAGGGGCCATGGGGCTGACCCAGCTGATGCCGGCCACGGCGCGGGAGCTGGGGGTGGGCAACGCCCTGCTGGCGGAGCAGAACATCTTTGGCGGAGTGAAATACCTGGCGGGGCTGCTCAAGCAGTATGGCGGCAACGTGGCACTGGCCACCGCCGCTTACAACGCCGGCGCCGGTGCGGTGCAAAAGCATGGGGGCATCCCTCCTTATGCTGAAACCCGCGCCTATGTGGAACGGGTACAGCTGCTGCGCCAGCGCTACAAAGACATGCTGAGCGCCAAGGGGTTGTAGCCCCTCCCCTCTTGCCTGCGACCAAGTTACCCTGCGGGCCCTTGCGGTCCGTTTTCGTGCCCGCCAGAAACGAAAAAACACGCCCGGGGGCGTGTCGATACCACACTTTGTTGCCCTGACGGATCAGGCTTTGGTCGCGATCGCGCGATAGGCCAATGCACCCAGAATGGCACCGACGATGGGCGCAACCCAGAACAGCCACAGCTGGCCCAGTGCCCAGTCCCCTACGAAGAAGGCCACGCCCGTACTGCGCGCCGGGTTGACCGAGGTGTTGGTCACCGGAATGCTGATGAGGTGAATGAGGGTCAGACACAGGCCGATGGCGATGGGAGCAAAACCGGCCGGGGCCCGGCTGTCGGTGGCACCCATGATGACGAACAGGAAGAAACCGGTCATCACCACTTCACACACCAGCGCCGCCAGCATGCTGTAGCCGCCCGGGGAGTGCTCGCCATAGCCGTTGGAGGCAAAGCCCGCCGCCAGATCGAAACCGGCCTGACCGCTGGCAATCACGTAGAGCACCGCCGCTGCCGCAATCCCGCCCAACACCTGAGCGACCATGTAGGGCAGCACACCGGAGGCCGGGAAACGACCGCCGGCCCACAGCCCAATGGTCACGGCCGGGTTCAGGTGACAGCCCGAGATATGGCCGATGGCGTAAGCCATGGTCAGCACGGTCAGACCGAACGCCAGTGCCACGCCGAGCAGGCCGATGCCGACGTTCGGAAAGGCGGCGGCCAGCACGGCGCTGCCGCAGCCCCCCAGCACCAGCCAGAAGGTGCCCATGAATTCAGCTGCAAAAGGTTTCACTTCTCAACTCTCCCAATGATGGATGAAGCGGGAGCCTGTGGCTCACCGGGCCGCACCACGCGGCCGGCGCACATTATGGGAGTCCCGATCGGGCAAGCGAAGGGAAGCGAGGAAGGCAGAAAAACGTGACTTGCGTCACAAGCCATTGATTAACTGAGAAGATTGTTGTTAGCGCCCGAGTGGGCAGTAACATGAGGCGGAAAGGATGTGCGACAGCTTGTGACTCTGTTGAGGCTTTTGCCGACAGTCGCCGCTGCCAGAGGAGACAACTAGCCGGCACATGGCCGCTTGCCCGATATTGCCGGTATCAGACCGGCAATATCGGCTCAGCGGTAACGACCGCGCACCGATCCCGTGCTGCGCCCGGCCATCTTGATCAGGATTTGGCGGGTATGGAAGTGGCAGAGCGCCACCCCGAGGGCATCCGCCGCATCCGCCTGGGGGGTGGCCGAGAGCTTGAGCAGGTGGGTCACCATGTGCTGCACCTGCTCCTTGGCGGCGCCGCCGGTGCCCACCACCGCCTGCTTGATCTGGGTGGCCGAGTATTCGCTCACCGGCAGCAGGGCATTGACCGCCGCCACGATGGCGCTGCCGCGAGCCTGACCCAGCTTCAAAGCCGAATCGGCATTGCGCGCCATAAAGACCCGCTCGATGGCGAACTCGTCCGGTTTGAACTGGGTGATGATCTCGCTCACCCCGTCATAGACCTGCTTGAGGCGCGACGGCAGCTCACCCAAATCGGTGCGGATGCAACCCGAGCCCAGGTACTCCGCCTTGCCTGCCACGATGCGAATGACCCCGTAACCTGTGATGCGTGAACCCGGGTCTATCCCCAAAATGATGCTCATGGACGGGCCACCCAGGCCATCATGGCGGGGATCCGTTCCCGTTTGGCAAGGGCGGCCAGCCGGCCACTCCGTTTCAATAGCTGGTTCATAACACTCTGTCGCTCTGCTGGCAGTTCATGGCCGCCAAGATAGCAAACAAGCGCCCGCTTGGCTTGCACGGCAACGCCCCCGCCAATCAACTGCGCAGGGATGCGCCATCTCATACAGTGGTCCGGCGATTTTTTCGCCCGCCGCCCCGCCCATGCCCTAGGCAAACCGGCGCGGCGATCACCTTCATTCCCCCGCCAAGGCCACCAGTTGCTCTGCCAGCCGGTGGCTATGCAGGTAACTCTCAATCAGCGCCCCGTCGGCTCGCCCCGCCTCAATCTGCTGATACCAGTGAGCCAGCATGGCGACGAAGCCCCGTTGGGTAAGCACCGACTGCCAGTCGTCCGGCGCCAGGGTCTGCACGGTTTTATCGCGGGCCAGAGTGCCCCGGGTGCAGTTTTCGATATGCAGGGAGAGGTTGTCGCCATAGGCATCGATACGCTCCTCGGTGAGGCCGGCGCTGCGGTTCATGCTGCCGCTCACCGCCGCCTGCCCGCTCTGCCAGGCCACGCTCACCCCGGCCAACAGGTTGTTGTCCTTCGTATCCGGTCGCAATACCGCATGGACCTCCCCATCTGGCACGCCGCCGTAGTAGCAGAGGCTGTCGAGCACATGGATAAAGTCGTCAAACAGAAACGAGCGCGGCGCCCCTGGCAGGGCGTGGCGGTGCTTTTGCCAGTTGAGCTCGGTGAGCGGCTGACCGCGGGCTTCGCTCATGGCGGGCAGATAGCGGCGATTGAAGCCGACAAACAGCGGGCGGTTCTGCGCCAGCGCCAGGTTGGCAAGCTCCTCTACCCCGGCAAGAGTGTCGCACAGCGGCTTGTCGACAAAGGTGGGGATGCCGGCGCGCAGGCACTGGGCGGCCAGCTCAAGGTGCACCGCGGTGGCGGCGTGGATCATCACCGCATCGGGGCGGCTTGCCAGCAGGTCACCCAGCTCGGTGAAGCACTCGGCGATCCGGTACTGGCGGGCCAGCTTAGCCAATACCGCTGGATTGCGGGTACAGAGCAGCGGGGTGACTCGCTCGTCACTGGCAAGCAGCGGCAGATAGGCTTTCTGGGCGATATCACCCAGACCTACGAGGGCAATGCGCATGGGGACTCCTTGTGGCGGCGGGTTATGGGTGCCGTTTTATCCGGCAACGGCTGACAGGGTAGCATCCCCGCCGACCCGGACACAGCCGATGGCTGGCCCAGCCCCACCCTCTGCTCGGGGAGTGTCATTTTTGGCTCCATCTGGCTAAGATGCCCGCTTTTGGACACAAGAAGCGCCAAGGAGTGCCATGCCAAGCTCAACCCTGCTCTCGCTGTTTCGCTACAAGGCCTGGGCCGATGGCGAACTGCTCGACGCCCTCGCCACCCTGGATACCGCGCAATATGGCGAGGCCCACCACACAGCCCTGCGCATCTTCAACCATATCCATGTGGTCGATGCCATCTTCAAGGCCAATCTGCTGGGGGAGCGGCACGGCTTTACCGCCACCAATACCCCGCAAACCCCGACCCTTGCTGCGCTGCGCTGCGCCATCAGCAAACTGGATGACTGGTATCTGGATTACGTCGCCGGCCTGAGTCAGGCAGATGGCGAGGCCGTGCTCTCGTTCAACTTCGTGGATGGCGGCCAAGGGCAGATGAGCCGTGCCGAGATGCTGCTGCACCTGGTGACCCACGGCGGTTATCACAGGGGGGCGATCGGCCGGATCCTGGTGCAGTGCGGCATCACGCCGCCGCGCGATACCCTGACCACCTTTTTGCATCGCAGCGAACCCGGGCGGCGGGGCCATTCTGCCCTTGCAGAGGGCGAGGCCCACCCATGAAACGCACCTGTTTGCGGCTCACACCGCTGCTGCTGATCGGGCTGCTAAGCGGCTGCGCCGCCGCCATCGATCACTACTCGGGGCGCTTTCGCAACACCCTGGCCGCGGGGGAGACCCGCGCAACCATTCGCGCCGAGCTGGGCGATCCCCAGCGTTGCCAGCAGGCCGCCTATCTGACCGAGGATAAGGTGCAGGGCTGCGATCGCTTTACCGTGCTCGGCAAGATCCACAAGCGCACTGATGGCAATGGTCAGGCCACGGCGAGCGCCGTGACTATGGGGCTGGGGGAGCTGATCCTGATACCGATGACGGTGGCCGGCGTGGCGGCGGATTACAGCCAGCGCCACACCCTCACCGTCTATTACGATCGGGACGATCACTATCTGTTTCACACCCTGCTCAATGGCAAGGGGCAGGAAGTGTGGCAATAAGGGGCTATAAAGCGGAACGCTTTGCTGCCCCATGGCCAGGTGACAGCCGTTTGCAGGGTGACTCGGGAAATCCCGTCAAGATTGCTCCCGGCGATCCAGCCACTTGCCCACTCTGGCCCCCAGCTCGGAGCAGAGCAGCGCCGTCACGGCGGCCCAGAGCAGCTGGTTGCCATCAAAGCCTGCCTGCTTTTCAAAGAAAAAAGGCACCAGCAGATTGAAGCCGATGATCCCGAGCAGCAGCCCAAGACCGCTGCCCACCTTCTCCCTGCGGGATCGCGTTTTTATTGCCATCTGATTGCTCCTGTTGGAGTGAGATAAAGGGGCACCTATCGCCCCTGAACATTCCCGGCAAGATAACAAAGCCTCCCCCGATGAAGACAATCATCTTTTGAGCTTGGACATCCAATCCTTATCACTACCGCTCGATGGCCAACTGCTAGGGGCTGACCTCTGCTGGGTGATGTGAAGGATCCGGAGCCAAGAGAGTTTGATACCGATCAAAAAACGAAACTTTTCTGATTGTTAAGTCAATTTGATACTCACATCCGCAGTTTCGTTTGGCTTACCATAGCCATCCAGAACCTGTTGAACTGCGATGGGTTGCTGCCAGCGCGGGCCAAGAGTGCATATTGGAAGCTGTAATTCCTGAGCTGCTACATATTTTCGCTAATACAGTGTTTCCTAAGCATGAAATTAGAAGCCTAGAAACCAGAGAGAAAATAAATTTCGTGAGGAGAATAATGTATGGATACCGCTTTATGTACTCTGGATAACTCACATTGGAAAGCATCAGAATTCTTTGCACTAAGCGATGCCGAGCTACAAACACGCAGACGCAATCTTGTGTGTTCTACATGTGGTGGTGACGCTTGGTTTAGGCAATCAAGCTATGGAAATAAATCACCTCACTTTTGTGCCCACCATATTGACCAATGTATAGAGGCAACAAATTATGAAGTTGTAGGTGAGGGCGATGGTGGAGATGGGCAACCTGCGGCTGAACCAGATAGTGGAATTATTATCGATTTAGGTTTGGATAAGAATTACTCAATAGATGTAAAACAAAAAGATGTTGACCTTCATATTGCCACGGGCCAGCAAAGAGCCCCAATAAAAATTACGAATGCTGGTGGAATAGATTATCCAGCACACTTAACGTTAAAAAACATACTTTATAAATTAGTTCGCTCTGACAAGCTTTATTTGTCTGATACAAAAGTCATTCTCCCTGACAATAGATTTCCAGAGCTGCCAGATAGAGCCAACAAACTATTTGTTAACTTTAAAGATGTTAGCGAAGATCTCAATCAAAAAAAACGTATCTACTGGGGATTCATTAGTGATGCAGGGTACACTCCAGATGGCAAATTATGGTTGAATGCTGGTCGTCGAACAGATGGACTAAGTGTTGCAATTAACCCTGACATCACAGAACCTTTTAGAGAGTACTTCAAGGTTACAGAGTCATTAGAGCAACTTGAAGGCTGTCATGCATTAATAATTGGTGATTGCTATTATACCGGTAAAGGAAAACCTGTAATTTGGTGTGCAAATTTAGATTTTATCGTATTACGCCGCTACAATTTTGAGTCTGAACTATAAGTAAAATTAGCGGCCGTTAGTCGAACATATGAGATGAGAAAAAATGCCATACTCAGCAACAGTTTTTAATGTATTAATTGCATCACCATCTGATGTGCCGAATGAACGCCAAGCGATAGCAGAAAGTTTGCATGAATGGAATTCACTTCATTCAGAAAGCACTGGAAAGGTACTCTTGCCCGTTATGTGGGAGTCTCACAGCGCTCCTAGCATGGGGGACCGCCCTCAAGGCATTATTAACGAGTTAGTTGTTAAGTCCTGCGATATGTTAATTGGTGCGTTCTGGACTCGCATTGGCTCACCAACAGGTGTCGAGAACAGTGGAACTGTCGAAGAAATAAAATGGTTTCTGAAAAATAAAAAACCTGTAATGCTTTATTACTCTGACGCCCCCGTTCAGCCAAGCAAAATAGATAATAATCAACTAGAAAAGCTTGAAGAATTTAAAACAAGCATTCGCAATCAAGGTATTCAAGAAAGCTATTCCACCGTTGAAGAACTCAAAACAAAACTATCTCGTCATCTAACTATTGTAACACGAGGCATCTCTGTGGGAACTGTGGTTGCTGCCTCTGTAGTTAAAGAAGCAAAGGAATCAACGAAATCTGTATCGACAATTCCATCACCGATTGCAAAAAATACACAAAGCGCTCGAGACTTAGCCATTTATCTTGAGGACTACACAGAAAAATCCTTTGTTGTTCGTGGTGACACTAAGTCAAAAAAAGAAGAGTTAAAATCCCTCGGTGGAAAATGGATCAAAACTCGAGATGGTAGTTCCGCGTGGAATTTTTCAAAAAAGAAAATAGAAGAAGTAGGAAAACTCCTTGAAATAGAACCAATTTTAACAAAGATATAGTATCGACGTTTATGAACCATGAAGATGTGGTGTATTGTACTAAATACACCATATTTATGACATAGATGGTTCTTTCCAGAAAATAAAAACGAAACGTTCCCATACGGAAAAAATAAAAAAGGAGACCATTTGGTCGCCTTTTTATTTCTATCGCTTTGCTAATCAGCAAATATCACCGAGCAGGTCGCTTGGCGCCATTCCCTTTGGCCGCAGGCTTGCCGCCTTGAGTGGCAGGTTTGGCACCCGGCTTGGCAGAGCCGGCGCGGGTCGGGGCCTTGCCCTTGTGGGCTGGTTTGCCTGCGGGTTTACCCTGACTTGCGCCCTGCCCAGCACCCTGTACGGCAGACTTGCCGTTGCCAGCCCCTTTCTGGAGCTGGGAGCCCACCGGTTTGCCATTGCCCGCCTTGCCGCCATTTCTGCTGGCCGCCGGGGCATTAGCTGCACCGGCCTCGCTGCGGGCGGCCTTGTTGCCGGCACCATTGCTGCGCTGGTGAGTGATGGCACTGTGGCGGGTCAATGCAGGCTTGAGGCCCTTGCTGCGGCTGCGCTCGGCCTTGGCTTCGCCACGGCCTTCCGGCGGCACCAGGCAGTCGGGGCCGTTGCCGATCAGGTGACCCTTGCCCATCTCCAGCAGGGCTTCGCGGATCATCGGCCAGCCGGCCGGATCGTGGTAGCGCAGCAGCGCCTTGTGCAGGCGACGGCGACGCTCCCCTTTCACCACGAACACGTCCCCGCCCTGGCGGCTCACCTTGTTGAGCGGGTTTTTCTCGGTGTAATACATGGTGGTGGCGTTGGCGAGCGGCGACGGGTAGAAGTTCTGCACCTGATCGAGCTTGAAGCGATTGGACTTGATCCAGAGCGCCATGTTCACCATGTCTTCATCCGTGGTGCCCGGGTGGGCGGAGATGAAATAGGGGATCAGGTACTGTTGCTTGCCCGCCTCTTTGGAGTACTTGTCGAACAGCTCCTTGAAGCTGTAGTAGCTACCCATGCCCGGCTTCATCATCTTGGAGAGCGGGCCCTCTTCGGTGTGTTCCGGCGCGATCTTGAGGTAGCCGCCGACGTGGTACTTGGCCAGCTCCTTGATGTAGCGCGGATCTTCCACCGCGATGTCGTAACGCACCCCGGAGGCGATCAGGATCTTCTTGATGCCCTTCAGGTCACGCGCCTTGCGATAGAGGTTGATGGTCGGGCTGTGGTCGGTATCCATGTGCGGGCAGATGGTCGGCCAGACGCAGGAGGCGCGTCGACAGGTCTGCTCGGCCTTGGGGCTCTTGCAGCGCAACTTGTACATGTTGGCGGTGGGGCCGCCCAGATCCGAGATGACGCCGGTAAAGCCCGGCACCTTGTCGCGGATCTCTTCGATTTCTTTCAAGATCGACTCTTCCGAGCGGCTCTGGATGATGCGCCCCTCGTGCTCGGTGATGGAGCAGAAGGAGCAACCGCCGAAGCAGCCGCGCATGATGTTGACCGAGGTCTTAATCATGTCGTAGGCCGGGATCTTCTCGTTGCCATAGGCCGGGTGCGGCACTCGCTGGTAAGGCAGGCCGAACACCCCGTCCATCTCGTCGGTTTCCAGCGGGAAAGCGGGCGGGTTGACCCAGATGATGCGATCGCCGTGCGCCTGCGACAGGGCGCGGGCGCAGCCCGGGTTGGTCTCGTGGTGCAGGATGCGCGACGCATGGGCGTAGAGCACCTTGTCTTCCTTCACCCGCTCGAACGCCGGCAGCTTGACGTAGGTTTGCTCCCACGGCTTTTGCTTGGGCGGCTGCACCAGGATGGGCTTGGCCTCCTGCTCCACCGGCGCGGTGCCTTCGTCATCCGCGCAGGGCGCTCCTTCCATATAGGGGTTGGGGATGGGATCGATGCGGCCAATCTGGTCGAGCTTGCTCGAATCCACCCCGCGCCAGCCCGGCAGCGGCTCCTTGCGGATGACGGCGGTGCCGCGAATGTCCTGCATGGTGTCGATGGTCTCGCCGCCTGCGATGCGGTGGGCCACCTCGATCAACGGCCGCTCGGCGTTGCCGTAGATCAGGATGTCGGCCTTGGCGTCGATCAGAATGGAGCGACGGATGGTCTCGGACCAGTAGTCGTAGTGGGCAATGCGGCGCAGGGATGCCTCGATGCCGCCGATGACCACCGGCACCTCTTTATAGGCTTCTTTGCAGCGCTGGGTATAGACCAGGGTGGCGCGATCCGGCCGCTTGCCGCCCACATCCCCCGGGGTGTAGGCGTCGTCGTGGCGCAATTTTTTGTCGGCGGTGTAGCGGTTGATCATGGAGTCCATGTTGCCCGCCGTCACCCCGTAGAAGAGGTTGGGCTTGCCCAAGCGCATGAAGTCATCCTTCGATGACCAGTCCGGCTGGGCGATGATGCCGACCCGAAAGCCCTGGGATTCCAGCATGCGGCCAATGACCGCCATGCCGAAGCTCGGGTGATCCACGTAGGCGTCCCCGGTCACCAGCACGATGTCGCAGCTGTCCCAGCCGAGCTTGTCCATCTCCGCGCGGGACATGGGCAGGAAGGGCGCCGTGCCGTAGCACTCGGCCCAGTAACGGGGATAGGAGAAGAGGTTGGTAACCGGCTGCATTTTGACCACCTGGAACAATTCGGGTCGCGCATTATACCGGCAGAGCAAGGCCGGGGCGACGGCTTTTTGCCCCTACGATAGATACGGAAAAGGCGAGCCAGCGGGGCTCGCCTGAAAAGTGCTGGTTGATTGTCGGCTCAGGCCAGCACGCGGGCCAACACGATGCGGTTGTAGTGGCGCTGCAGCAACTGATAGCCGCCCAGCAGGCACCAGACCAGGGCGGGTGCCAGGAACACCGGGTGGGTGGCCAGGCGCAGCATCAGCAGGCCCAGCAGGATCAGCGCGAACGGCCGGCTCTCGTAGAGCCACAGCGGCCAGCCCTGCTTTCGCAGTTGCTGCTTGTCGGGCCGGCGATAGGCGCCTCGTCGAAACCAGGCCAGCGAACCGGCCAGATAGAATGCCAACCCGGCCAGCAACAGCCCCGGCTGATCGGCAATTCCCAACAACAGCAAACCGCTGCCCATATAGGCAAAGGGCAGCGGTTCATAAATGGCTGATGGCAACATAGCTCACCTCAACATTAAACTGGCTACATATTAACCCGCTTACCCGAGGATGCCATCAGCTTGCAGTGCTTTTCACCTATATGGGTGTAGGCATCAGGCCGCCGGTTTGTCCTGCTGCGAGGCGGCCTCGCTGGCCGCCAGCGCTTCATCCACCAGCTGATCCCGCGCCCCGGTCATGCCGGCCCGTTTGGCCAGCAGATGGTAGATGGCTGGCACCAGCAGCAGGGTCACCAGGGTCGCCAGAGAGAGACCGAAGAACACCACGGTGCCCACCGACATCCGGCTCTCGTAACCCGCCCCCATGGAGAGCATCAGCGGCACGGCCCCTATGATGGCGGTGAGCGAGGTCATCAGGATCGGGCGCAAGCGGCGCACCGAGCCTGCGATGATCGCCTCGTCGAACCCCTCTCCGCGCTGGCGCAGCTGGTTGATGAACTCGACGATCAGGATGCCGTTCTTGGTCACCATGCCGATCAGCATGATCATGCCGATCTGGCTGTAGATGCTCATCTCCTGCCCCGTCAGCCAAAGGCCGAGCAGACCGCCGAAGATGCCGAGCGGCACCGTCACCATCACCACCGCCGGGGTCAGCATGCTCTCGAACTGGGCCACCAGCACCAGATAGACCACCAGCAGGGCCAGACCGAACACCATCACCATCTCGCCCTGGTTGTCGCGATAGTCCTTGGACTCGCCGGCATAATCCACCGTCATGCCGCTTGGCAGGTTGGCGCTGGCCCAGCCGTCCAGGTAATCCAGCGCCTCGCCCAGGGTATGGCCCGGCGCCAGATCCGCAGTCAGGGTCACCGCCTTCTGGCGCTGGTAGTGGTTGAGGCGCTGCGGGCTCGCCACCTGCTTGACGGTGGCCAGGGTCGAGAGGGTCACCATCTCGCCGTTGGCCGCCTTGAGGTAGATGCGGCTCAAGTCGGAGACGCCGTTGAAGTCGCGCTGGTTGGCGCGCAGGTAGACGTCGTACTCCTCTCCTCTGTCTACATAGGTGGTCTGGCTGATGCCGCCGAGCAGGGCCTGCAGGGAACTCGCGACGGTGGAGACCGGGATGCCGAGCTGGTTGGCCCGATCCCGCTCTATGGTCACCTGCA
This sequence comes from Aeromonas sp. CD, assembly GCF_033349375.1. NCBI lineage: Bacteria > Pseudomonadati > Pseudomonadota > Gammaproteobacteria > Aeromonadales > Aeromonadaceae > Aeromonas > Aeromonas sp. CD. The sequence continues at coordinate 1,367,172 of NZ_CP137631.1, read as the reverse complement.
GCTCCGGGGTCTTCTCGGCATAGTCGAGATCCGGCGTCTCCATCAGGCCGCTCTGGGCTGCCGCCTCTTTCAGGGCCAGCCCCTGCTGATAGAGCTCGGCATAGTCGGAGCCCTGCAGCACGAACTGCACCGCCGCGGTGGAGCCGCCGCGAAAGCCCGGCTGGAAGGTGCGGATCATCACGTCCGGAATGCCGGCCAGCCGCCCGCTCAGGGACTTGGCGAACTCGGTGGCGGTCTCATCCCGCTCGGCCCAGTCGGTGAGCTGGATGATGGCCATGCCGGTCTGATCACCGCCGCGGCCGAAGGCCGGGGTGCTGAAGCTCATGGCCTGCACCACCCCCTTGCCGAGCAACGGCATGATGGCCGCCTCCACCTGCTGCATGTTGCGCTTCATCCGTTCGATGCTGGTGCCCTCGGCCCCCTTGACGAACACGTAGAGCACGCCCCGATCCTCGGTCGGGGTCAGGCTGGTGGGCAGCTGGGCAAACAGGGCGCCAATACCACCAAGGCAGAGCACCAACACCAGCGGGGTCCAGCGCGAGTGGTGCAGCATCCAGCCGAGCAGCCGGCGGTAGTGGGTCTCCACCCAGCCGAGGCCGCGATCGAGCGCCGCCGTCAGCCGGTTGGGCCGATCCACCGAGCGCATCAGCCAGGAGCCCATGGCTGGGGTCAGGGTGAGCGCGATCAGCGACGAGAAGAGCACCGCCAGCGACAGCAGGATGGCGAATTCGGTAAAGAGCCGGCCCACCATGCCATCCATGAAGGCGATGGGCACAAACACCATCACCAGCACGGCGGTGGTGGCGATCACCGCAAAGCCCACCTCGCGGGTGCCGTGCCAGGCGGCCAGCAGGGGCGGCTCACCGCGCTGCAGATGGTGGTGAATGTTCTCCACCACCACGATGGCGTCATCCACCACCAGGCCGATGGCGAGAATGAGCGCCAACAGGGTGATGAGGTTGATGGAAAAACCGAGATACCAGGCGCCGATAAAGGCGGAGATGAGAGAGACCGGCACCGTGATGGCCGGAATGAGGGTGGTGCGCCCCTGCCCCAGGAACAGGTAGAGCACGGCCACTACCAGCACGGCGCAGATGGCGAGCGTTTCGTACACCTCGTCGATGGCCTGCTTGATGAAGATGGTGGAGTCGTAATCGACCTCCAGCGTTGCCCCCTCCGGCAGGAAGCGCTGCATCTCGGCCATCTTCTGCTCGACCCCCTGCGCCACCGCCAGCGGGTTGGCGGTGGACTGGGCGACGATGCCTATCCCTAAGCTCTCGCGGCCGTTGCGCTGGTAGGCGCTGTCTTCGTTCTTGGCGCCCACCTCCACATCGGCGATGTCGGCCAGATAGATGCTCTGGCCGTTGGCGGCGGTGCGCACCTGCAGCGCCTGGAAATCGGCGGCGGTGTGATAGAGCCGGGCGATCTGCACCGCCATGGTCATGCTGTTGTTGCGGATCTCGCCGCCCGGCAGCTCGATGTTCTCGCGTTTGAGGGCGTCCTGCACATCCGCCACCGTGACGCCGCGCGCCGCCATGTCGGCCGGGCGTAGCCGCACGTACATCACCTGGGTCAGATCGCCGGAGAGCGACACCTCGCTCACCCCGTCCACCAGGCTCAAGGGATCCACCAGTACCCGGTTGGCGTAGTCGGTCATGGCGGTGCGGTCCATCTGGGTGCTGCTGAAGTTGAGCCAGACCGCCACGTCGCCGTTGCCGTTGTCCTTGGTGACCAGGGGTTCATCCACCTCGTCCGGCAGCTTGGGGCGGGCGCGGGAGATGGCGTCGCGCACATCGGAGATCCCCTCCACCATGTTCCAGCCGAGCTTGAACTCCACCGTGATGACAGAGCGCCCCTTGCGGGTCACCGAGTTGATGTTCTTGATGCCGCTGATGCCGGAGAGCTGATCCTCGATGGGCTTGGTGACCTGGCTCTCCATGACGGCGGGGGCGGCCCCCTCGTACATGGTGGTGATGGAGACGGACGGCGTCTGCACATCCGGCATCTCCCGCACCGTCAGCTTGGAAAACGCCACCAGACCGAACACGGTGAGCAGCGCGCTCAGCACCACCGCCACCAGCGGGCGGCGGACAGAGATATCGGAGAGCCACATCAGCCTTTGACCTCCGCCAGATCGTGCACACTGACGCCGTCACGCAGGTTGACCAGCCCCTCGACCACGATGCGATCACCCACCTTGAGCCCTTCGGTCACCCACACCTCTTCGCCATGGGTATCCCCCAGCACCACCGGCACCCGCTTGACCTTGCCATTGGGTTCGAGACGATAGACGAAGCGCTGTTCGCCGGCATACTCCACCGACTGGGCCGGGATCAGGGTCATCTTCTGTGGCGGCAGGGAGAGTTCGACGTTGAGCAGCATGCCGGGGCGCAGCTGGCCGTCAGGATTGGGGATGATCACCCGCGCCTTGATGTTCTGGGTATCGTTGGAGACGCGGCTGTCCAGCGTCTCCAGCACGCCGCGGAAAGATTGATCCGGCCAGGCCGAACTGGTCGCCGTCACCGCCATGCCGGGGCGCAGCAGCGAGAGGTAGCGCTCGGGCACCGCCAGATCGAGCCGCAGCTTGGCCAGCTCGTCCAGGTGGAGCAGGGTATCGCCGCTGTTGACCAGGGCCCCTTCGCTCAGGTCGATGAGGCTGACCGAACCGTCGAACGGCGCCAGCAGGGTGCGCAGGGAGAGCTCGTACTTGGCGGCATCGGCGCGGGCCTGAGCCTGGGCGACCGTGGCCTCCTGCCCTTCCAGCTCCGAGGTGGTGATGGCACCGCGCGCCACCAGCCGGCGCATGTCCCGCAGCTTGCGGCTCTCGTCGCGCACGCTGGCGCTCTGCTCGGCCAGCTCCGCCTGCTGCTTGCCGGCATCGAGGGCGATCAGCACATCCCCCTGCTTGACCTGCTGGCCGGATCGCACCGCGATCTTGACGATGCGGCCGGTTACCTCCGGGCTTATCACCACGGAGCGGTTGGCGGCCAGCTTGCTCACCAGCTTGATGGAGGGTTCGGCCAGACTCTGGCTGACCGTCTGCGCCCTGATGTTGACCTGACGTGGCTGGGGTTTGCCGACTGGGGCGGAGTGGCGGTAATACCAGCCGGCGGAAATCAGCAGAGAGAGGCAGGCAAGCACCAGCCATATACGCATTTTCATCAAGCAATCCATGAAATTAAGAGAAAAGAGGGCACTTCATCAATGATGGTCACCATGTTACCCCCTGACTATGCCGTGACTATGTATAAATGTGACAAAACGTAACAGGAGCGGCGGAATATCACCAAAATCGTTGCAGGCGGAGACGTTCGCAAGGATTCTACCCTACACTGATGCACCGAACCTGTCCGGATCCCGCCCTGCACCTATGCCTGCACCCAGATCTCATTTTGTTACCTATCGCCTGCAATGGCTGCTCTGCGCCTTCGTCGCCCTGCTGCTGGCCATCACGCTCAAGCTGACCCTGACCCAGGTTACCGACCATTATCAGAGCGATACCCTCAGCACCGCCTCCCGCCTGAAATCCCAGTTTCAGCAGATGGAAACCTTTCTCGAGGCCATGCGCGGTCAGGCAGAGGAGCGGCTGCGCAGCAACCCGCAATCCGCCCTCACCCAGCAGCTCTACGGCGCCCTGCGGGAGAATGGCGACCAGGGCTTTGCGCTGGATCGGGTGCCCGCCAACCTGCCCAAGGGGCTGAGCGGCAACCTGACCGGACTGGGGCCGCTGCCGGCCCCCGGCAGCCAGCGCGCCGCCAGGTTGCACCTGGCGCTGAGCCTCTCCCCCCTGCTCTCCACCGCCAGCAAGCTGCTGGGGGACAAGGTCGGCTGGCTCTACTTCACCGGGGTCGATGACTTCGTCTATCTCTACCCCTGGGTCCCCGCCAGCCAGTTTCACTTTCGGCGCAACATCTATCTCAAGTCCTACTGGCAGGATGCCCTGAAACAGAAGGAGAAGAGCCTGCACGCCACCGTCTCGCGCCCCTACGAGGACTTTGCCGGCGCGGGCCAGATGATCACCCTGTCACAGCCCATCGTGAAGGATCAGGTGCTGGTGGGCGTCATCAGCATCGATGTGCTGCTCTCCCGGCTGGAGCAACTGCTGCGCGAATCCACCCCAGGTATCGGCACCCTGTTTCTGGTCAACCAGCATCAGCAGATCCTCGCCAGCAGCAATCAGGAGGTCGACTTCGTCCCAAAGCCGTCAAAGGCTCGGGATGGCTACCACTGGCAGCAGGGGGCGTTTCAGTTCCAGTACGCCATTCCTGACACCGAGCTCACCCTGCTCCACCGCATCCCTCTGCCCTCCCTGCTGTGGGCCCTGCTCTGCCAGTCCGCCCCGACCCTGATCGCCCTGTTCTTCATGGCCTGGGCCGTGCTTGCCAATCTCAAGTCCCGCCGCCTGAACCGACAGCTGGACTATCTCTCTCGCCACGATGCCCTGACCGGCGCCTTCAACCGCCACTACTTCGACGAGTTCGAGCGCCGCCATCAGCAGCGCGGGGGCAGCGTCGGGGTGATCATGTTCGACTGCGATCACTTCAAGCAGGTCAACGACCGCTTTGGCCACGAGGTGGGCGATCAGGTGCTGATCCAGCTGGTGCGCCTGTGCCAACAGCACCTGCGGCGGGAAGACGCCCTGATCCGCTGGGGCGGCGAGGAGTTTCTGCTGCTGGCGGCCAAGGGGGGCGAACCACTCGACCAGCTGGCCGAGCAGCTGCGTCTGCGCATCGCCCGCCACCCCTGGCAGGAGCTGGCACCGGCCCTGGCGGTGACCGTCAGCCTGGGTTACCACCACAGCACCACCGATACCCCGCTGCAGGAGGCCATTCGGCGGGCCGACGTGGCGCTCTATCAGGCCAAGGCCAACGGCCGCAATCGCAGCGAACGCTGGCAGGATGACGGCGCCGGCAACTGCGGGTAAGCTGGCTTTCTCACTCACTCCTGGAGAGACAAAGTGGCACGAAAACCCCGTGTGGGACTGGCTCTTGGCAGCGGCGCGGCCCGTGGATGGGCACACATCGGCATCATACGGGCGCTGGAGCGGCTCGGCGTCAAACCGGATCTGGTGGCGGGTTGCTCCATCGGCAGCTTTGTCGGCGCCGCCTATGCCGCCGGTGAACTGGACAAGCTGGAGAGCTGGGTACGCGGCTTCAGCCGCTTGCAGGTGGTCAGCCTGCTCGATCCGGCCCTCTCCGGCGGCCTGTTTCGCGGCGAGAAGGTGTTCGGCATCGCCGCCAACCACCTAGGCGATCCCGCCATCGAAACGCTGCCGCTGCCCTTTGCCTGCGTCGCCACCGAGCTCGACACCGGCCGCGAGATCTGGCTGCAGCAGGGGCCGCTGCGCCAGTGCGTGCGCGCCTCCTGCGGCATGCCCGGCATCCTGACCCCGACCCGGGTCGAGGATCGCTGGCTGGTGGACGGCGCCGTGGTCAACCCGGTGCCCATCTCGCTGGCCCGCGCCATGGGGGCCGAGGTGGTGATCGCCGTCAACCTCAACGCCGACATGCACCAGCCCTGGACCGACGAGCCGGATGAACCGAGCGGCGGCAACCGCTTCAGCCAGTGGTTCAACCGGGGTGACAGCCCCAACACGCCGGGCATGTGGAGCGTGATGACCGGCTCCATCAACATCATGCAGGAGCGCATCACCCGTGCCCGGATGGCAGGCGACCCGCCCGAGATCCAGCTCTGCCCGCGCCTTGGCAGCTTCTCCATCATGGATTTCCACCGCGCCAGCGATGCCATCAACGAGGGCGAAGCCTGCGTCGAGCGCAACCTCGACCAGCTCAAGGATGAGCTCGGCCGCCTCGGCGTGCTCTAGTACGGTTCACCGGATTCGTCCTCCCCAACAAAAAGAGCGCCTTGCGGCGCTCTTTTGCTGTGGGAACTGTGACCCCAGCACTGCTGGCTAGAACAGCCCCAACCCTTTGAGCATCACGATCAGGATCAGCAGCGGCGACACGTAACGGATGATGAAGAACAGCGGCTTGAGGATCGTCAGCTCCAGCTCGCCGCCGTTGGTCAGCGCCTCCTTCATCCGCTCGAAGCCCCACACCCAGCCCACGAACAGGCAGAGGAAGATGCCGCCAAGGGGCATCAATACGTTGGAGGAGACGAAATCGAACAGGTCGAAGAAAGTCTTGCCGGCGATATGAACGTCCGCCAGCGAGCTGTTGGAGAGCGCACAGGTCGACCCCACCGCCCCCAGCACCAGCAAGTTCAGCAGGGTCGCCTTGGGGCGGCTCATGCGAAATCGCTCTGACACCACCGAGACCGGCACTTCCAGAATGGAGAGCATGGCGCCGGTGGCGGCGATGGCGGAGAGCACGAAGAACAGCACCATGAACAGGTGGCCGAACGGAATGCTGGCAAATACCGCCGGAATGGTGATGAACAGCAGGGAGGGACCGGCGGTGGGCTCAAAACCGAAGGCGAATACCGCCGGGAAGATCGCGATGCCGGCCAGCATGGAGACGAACAGGTCGGCGCACATCACCCGGAAGGTTGTCAGCGGGATGTTCTGATCATCCCGAAAGTAGCTGCCATAGGTCATCATGCAACCCATGCCGATGGAGAGCTTGAAGAAGGCCAGCCCCATGGCGGTCAGCACCACCCCGGCCGTTATCTTGGAAAAATCTGGTGAGAACAGAAAATGCAGCCCCTGGCTCGCACCCGGCAGGGTCAGACTGCGGATGCCGATAACCAGCAGCAGGATGAAGAGCACCGGCATCAGCTTCTTGGTCACCGCCTCGATCCCCTTGGAGACCCCCATCAGCAGGATGCCGCCCATCAGAGCCAGCACCAGCCACTGCCAGAGCAGGCTCTGCAGCGGGTCGCTGATCAGCGCCCCGAAGGCCGCCCCGGTCACCTTGGGATCGGTCGACAGGATGGAGCCGTCAACGGCCTTGAAGATGTAGGCAAAGACCCAGGCTGCCACCTCGGAATAAAAAGACATGATAAGGAAGGCAGCCAGCACCCCCATGGCCGCGATCAACCACCAGGGCTGCCCCTTGGGGGCCAGCTTGCTGAGGGTGGTGACGGCATCGGACTTGCCTTTGCGCCCCAGCATGATCTCGGAGATCATCACCGGCAGACCAACCAGCAGCGTCGCGATGACATAGACCAGCAGGAAACCGGCGCCGCCGTTTTCGCCCGTCAGGTAGGGAAACTTCCAGATATTTCCCAGCCCGACGGCTGAGCCCAGGGTGGCGGCAAGGACGCCGAATTTGCTGGTAAAGCCATCTCTGGCCTTGGGGGTGATTTGACTCATGCTTGTCTCACTGTACGCATCATGCGAGGGATACCGCTAATTTTAGCGGTCAGAATTTTCTGAGGATTAATCCGGCTTGCCAAGGTATTTTCGTGAAAAGCCTTGGTGAGAGCACAATTAGCCAAATTTAATTAATTTAGTGGGTTATTTGATGGATAAAAAAATGCCGCCTCAATGGCGGCATTTTTGTCAAAGCTCAATCAAATCAAGCCTTGGCAATATCGTCCGGGCCGATCTGACCGATTTCGGCGACTTTTTTGTCAGCCAGCAGCCAGAGGGTGAACTTGTGCAGTTCCGGGTGATGAGCCAGTGCCACCAGGAAGGCGCCACCAACTTCACGATAACCCAGTTCGTAGTTCTTCAGGGTGGTCGGGGGAACGCCCAGCAGATCTGCAAACTTGGGACGGCTCAGGCCGACCGCTTCACGGATCTGACGGATCTTCTTGCCAACAGTTACGATATTTGAATTCATGTGTTCCATACTCCGTACGGCGGATTGACTCCACCTTTATTTTTCGCGACGACTCGTAGTCAAGTGTATCAGTTTTGAACGGACTCGTTATGGTCGAGCCTCTATCTTTAATCAGCGTCTTTCGACGACAACCCTTGCAAACATCGGGGATGGTAATCGCTCAACCGCCTCAGGTAAACAGTCTCGAAAAGAAACCTTTATTGTTGCCACAGGAATAACTCGTATAATTCGCCGGCTATCCCTTAAGAGTAAGAACTCATGGCGCTTCCCGGCATAATCTCCTGTTTACACCCTGTCACCACCCCCGCAGAACTCGCTCGTCAACTGCAGCAAGGCCAGCAGACTCGTGCCGAGGCCTTCTGGTTGCCCGCCGCGCTGCACGATCAGGCGGCAGCAGTTTTGGCTGCGCTCGATGACAAGAGCAGCCTGTTTCTTGAGCGGCCCGCAACCGGGCTGCCATTGCGCAGTCACGACGGCGTCATGCAGGAAGATGGAACCCTGCTGCTTGGCAATGGCCAGCAACTGGTGCTGGCCAAAGAGTCGGGCGATGGCGGCCTGGTCCCCGTTAACGGGCTGGCCGAGATGGCCGACTGGCTCGAAGCCGGCCACCTACATTTCTGCTGTTCAGCTGCGGTACAGCCTGTGGCGCGGGCCATCCTCAACATCTGGCCGCTCGATCCCTACCTGGCCCGTCATTTTTTGTGCAGTTTTACACCCTTACTGTGCGAAGCAACCGAGGCCGATTACCTGGCCGTGTTCCAGGCGAGGGAATTTCCCGCCATGGCGCAATCTGACTGGGTTCAGGCCTATATGAAACTCGAGAAGAGACTGCACAGAGCCTATTTGGATCACTAATTAATTTGGATAAACAGCCAGTTATCCACACGACACAATTTGCCATATGGATTATGTGTGAGCTTGATCATGTTTTGAAATCGGCATAGAGTGCGCCACGTCATCGGAATGACATCGGCTGTTCGTGAAGGGTTGAAGGCATTGCTTACGCTGCCACCCGCTCGCTTGTGCACCAGGAATGTGTGCCTCCCGGATGGATCCGGGATCCCTGCCAGACTCAACGCTGTTGTTCGGCAGAGCCTGCAGCTTACATAAATTAAAAAGTGCGAAGCACGTGAACAACGTGCCATCTCAACGAGGATTTTTTTATGATGAAAATGGCTCCTTCCCTGATCGCCATCGCCATGGCTGCCATGGGTGCAACTGCAGCTCACGCCGCTGACGACATCTACTTCGGTGCCGGTGCCGGTGCTGCCCACTTCAACGGTCTGAACAAGATCGGTGGTGGCGGTTACGCTGGTACTGAAGACGCTGCTGCTGCCAACGCCTTCGTCGGTTACAACTTCACCGAAAACTTCGGTACCGAGTTCGGCTACCAGTACGCTGGCCGCGGCAACACCGACGGTCTGCGTTACGAGAACCAGGGTGCCACCCTGTCCGGTATCGCTCGTCTGCCGCTGGGCGGCGACTTCTCTGCCTTCGCTGAAGGCGGCGCCTACTGGGCTCACACCGACGGTCTGGGCACCAGCGACACCAAAGTATCCCCGCTGGCCGGCCTGGGTGTGACCTACAAGGTTAACGACGCGCTGGATCTGCAAGCTCGTTACCGCTACATGTGGGACGTGGCTGACCTGCACGCAGGCGATGCCCCGGACGACGTACGCTACAAGTCCAACCAGAGCGTTGCGACCCTGGAAGCCGTATACCACCCGTTCCGCACTTCCTACGTAGCCCCGGCTCCGGCCCCGGTTGTTGAAGAAGCTCCGGCCCCGGCTCCGCAGGTTGTCGAGAAGAACTTCGCCCTGAATTCCGACGTGCTGTTTGCCTTCGGCAAAGACAGCCTGAAGCCGGAAGGCGTTGCTGCCCTGAACGGTCTGTACCAGCAAATCGTTGAATTCCAGCCGAAAGATGGCAACGCTGTTGTCGTTGGTTACACCGACCGCATCGGTTCCGACGCTTACAACCAGAAGCTGTCCGAAGCCCGCGCTCGCACTGTTGCCAACTTCCTGGTCAGCAAAGGCATGGCCGCCAGCAAGGTTGCTGTTGAAGGTCGTGGCGAAGCCAACCCGGTCACCGGCACCAAGTGCAACGGCGTGAAAGCCAAAGCTCAGCTGATCTCCTGCCTGGCTCCGGACCGTCGCGTTGAAGTTCGCGTATCCGGCGTACAAGAAGTTCAGAAGTAATCTGACTCCGTTCAGATGATGCGAAAAGGGGATGCCACGGCATCCCCTTTTGTTTGCCTCCTCGCCGCCAACTGACCAAAAACACAGCAAGGCGCGTCACTTTCTGTCAAATCATTTCCCTCCGTCAGTTTTCTAGCCCCCCGTGCAGAGCCGCGCCAGCGCTGGATATCTGTACAGAAACTTGATCAACGCGAGTCAAAAGAATACAGTAACTCCGCTTGTAAGGCATTGGATGAACTATTAAAAGTGCTTCCGGCCCGGTTAGTTGTCCATGGAGCCAAGGCTTCGTGAGTATCCAGGAACCATCTCTTTTTTCATTCAGGCCAACCGTGGTTCACCATGGCGGTCGCAGCTGAACTGTCACTTGTGACCGGTATAACTGAAGAGTGCGCAGTACGCCCTAGCACGGCAAACTCAACGAGGATAAAACGATGAAAATGAAAATGGCACCCGCCCTGATTGCTCTGGCCATCGCGGCCATGGGGACTTCCACCGCTCAGGCTGCCAACGACTGGTACACAGGTATCGGTGCTGGTTGGGCTTATGGCCACGACCTGAACGACTTTGGCAAAGATGCCGACAAGGATGCCACCGCGCTCTCCCTGTTTGGCGGCTACAACTTCAACGATAACTTCGGCGCCGAGCTGGGTTATCTCTACGCCGGCAAGGGTGGCGTCGATGGCGTTGACTTCAAGACCCAGGGCGCAACCCTGTCCGGTCTGGCTCGTCTGCCGCTCGGCGACATCTTCTCCGTGTTTGCAGAAGGCGGCGCCTACTTCAACCACGTCAACGGCAACGGCAGCAGCGACAACGGTACCGCGCCGCTGGCCGGTCTGGGCGTGACCGCCAAGCTCTCTGACCTGATCGATCTGCAGGCCCGTTACCGCTACATGTGGAACCTGGGTGACGAGCAGAAGACCTGGGAAACCAACATGAGCGTGGCCACCCTGGAACTGGTGATGCACCCGAACCGCTCCACTTACGTGGCACCGGTAGCGGCACCGGCTCCCGAGCCGGTTCCTGAGCCGGTCGTGGTCGACAAGAACTTCGCCCTGAGCTCAGACGTGCTGTTTGCCTTCGGCAAATCCACCCTGAAACCGGAAGGCGTTGCCGCCCTGAACACCCTGTATCAACAGATCGTCGACGTACAGCCGAAAGATGGCAGCGCCGTGGTCGTTGGTTACACCGACCGCATCGGCTCCGACGCCTACAACCTGAAGCTGTCTGAAGCCCGTGCCCGCACCGTGGCCGACTTCCTGGTCGGCAAGGGTCTGCCTGCCGGCAAGGTAGCCATCGAAGGTCGTGGCGAAGCCAACCCGGTCACCGGCACCCAGTGCAACGGCATCAAGGCCAAGGCCCAGCTGATCGCCTGCCTGGCCCCGGATCGTCGCGTAGAAGTGCGCGTCACCGGCGTACAACAAGTCACCCAGTAAGTCACCTTGGTGACCGAAAAGGAGGCCATCAGGCCTCCTTTTTTATTGCCTGGCGCTCACCCTGAGCACCTCGGCTGGCCCGCAGATCCCGCTCATTGCCATCCTCGATACCACCTAAGTGGTTAAAAACCCTGCATCGCCTATAAATAGTGGTGGTTGTACACAACAGGGCTTGCGCCCTACTACACCAGACATCGACGAGGATACGCGATGAACATAAGAGTAAAACCTGTTTGGATTGCATTGGCACTGGCAGCCACGGGCGCACAGGCGGCGCCAGACAACGACTGGTACGCCGGGGTGGGAGGTGGCTGGGCCATCGCTCACGATCTGGGTGACTTTGGCAAGGATGCGAGCAAGGACGCCACCGCGCTCTCCCTGTTCGGCGGCTACAACTTCACCGAGAATCTGGGGGCTGAGCTCGGCTACCTGTCGACCGGTGACTGGGACGTGCAGGGCAACGACTTCAGCAGCCAGGGCGCCACCCTGTCGGTGATTGGTCGGCTGCCGCTGGGGGATATCTTCTCGGTGTTCGCCGAGGGCGGCGGTTATGTCTACCACGTCAAGTCCATCAACGGCGGCGACAACAACCTGGCACCGCTGGCCGGCCTCGGCCTCACCGCCAAGCTGCACGACTGGGTCGATATCCAGGCCCGCTACCGCTACATGGTCCGGGTCGGCGACGATCCCGACAATGACAAGGTGGGCAGCGGTACCCAGCGCTGGGTCAGCGACATCAGCACCGCCACCCTGGAGCTGGTGATCCACCCCAACCGCAGCAAACCGGTCGAGCCGGCCCCCGCCCCCATGGTCGTTCCCCCGCCACCGCCCGCTCCCGAGCCGGTGGATCAGACCTTCAACCTGAGTTCGGACGTGCTGTTTGCGTTTGGCAAGGCGGAGCTGAAACCGGAGGGGATGCAGGCACTGGAGTCGCTCTATCAGCAGATAGCCGACGTCAAGCCCAAGGATGGCAGTGCCGTGGTGATGGGCTACACCGACCGCATCGGGTCGGATGCCAACAACCAGGTGCTGTCGGAGGCCCGCGCCAGCACGGTCGCCAACTTCCTGATCGGCAAGGGGCTGCCCGCCGACAAGGTGAGCATCCAGGGCAATGGCGAGAGCAACCCGGTCACCGGCAGCCAGTGTGATGCCATCAAGGCCAGAGCCGCCCTCATCGACTGCCTGGCACCGGATCGCCGGGTAGAAGTCAGGGTCACCGGTACTCAGGGTGCCCCCGAGGCAGCCGCCGCCCCGGCCGAGCAGTAATTCCAGCTACGAAGAGAGCACAGCGCCAGACGTGTGAAGAGGTGCAGATAACAACAGGTGGTGAGCAAGCCCACCCACAACGCGATGCACAAAAAAGGGATGCCGAGGCATCCCTTTTGCTTTGCGCCTTCCCGCCGAAATCAGAAGGAGGTACGGCGATAGCGACGATACTCGGGGCGCCAGAAGTTGGCCTCGATGGATTGATCGATCACCTCGTCCGGGGTCTGTACTGCCTTGCCCTGCAGCATGGCGGTCTTGGCCACCATCTTGGCGATGTAGCGGGAGACCTGGTGAATGTCCGCCAGATCCGGCAGCAAGGAGCCCTCCTCCCCTTTCACCAGTGGCGAGCACTCCGCCAGTGCGCGGCTGGCCGACATCAGCATGGCGTCGGTCACCCGGGTGGCGCCGGCGGCGATGACGCCAAGGCCGATCCCCGGGAAGATGAAGGAGTTGTTGCACTGGGCGATGACGTAGCGCTTGCCCTTGTACTCCACCGGTGCGAACGGGCTGCCGGTGGCCACCAGCGCCTGGCCGTCGGTCCAGCGGATCAGATCTGCCGGCGTCGCCTCGACCCGGGAGGTGGGGTTGGAGAGCGGGAAGATGATGGGGCGGGCACAGTGCTTGTGCATGGTCTTGACCACCTCTTCGGTGAACAGCCCCGGCTGGCCGGAGACTCCGATCAGGATGTCCGGGCGACCGTGCTCCATCACCTCCAGCAGGGAGATGTTGTCCCCCACCGGCCAGTCGGCGATGCGATCCACCGGCTGGGAGAGGCGGCGCTGGAAGTCGAGCTGGTTGGGGATCTTGTCGGTGATGAGGCCGAACCTGTCCACCATGAAGACCCGGCTGCGGGCTTGGGCATCGGTCAGCCCCTCGGCTTTCATCTGCGCCACGATCTGCTCGGCGATACCGCAACCGGCGCTGCCAGCGCCGAGAAAGGCGACCCGCTTCTCGGAGAGCTTGGCGCCGGAGGCCTTGCAGGCGGCGATGAGGCTGCCCAGGGTCACGGCGGCGGTGCCTTGAATGTCGTCGTTGAAGCAGCAGAGCTCGTTCTTGTAGCGGTTGAGCAGCGGCATGGCGTTGTTCTGGGCGAAGTCCTCGAACTGCAGCAGGATGTCGGGCCAGCGGCGCTTGACCGCCTGAATGAAGGCGTCCACGAACTCGGCATACTCTTCACCCGAGATGCGCGGATTGCGCCAGCCCATGTAGAAGGGGTCATTCAGCAGCTGCTGGTTGTTGGTGCCCACGTCCAGCACCACCGGCAGGCAGTAGGCCGGCGAGATACCGCCACAGGCGGTGTAGAGCGACAGCTTGCCGATGGGAATGCCCATGCCGCCGATGCCCTGATCGCCGAGGCCCAGGATCCGCTCACCGTCGGTGACCACGATCACCTTGACGTTCTGCTTGGTGGCGTTCTGCAGCATGTCATCGATCCTGTCCTTGTCCGGATAGGAGATGAACAGGCCACGGGCGCGGCGGTAGATGTTGGAGAACTCCTCGCACGCCTTGCCGACGGTCGGGGTGTAGATGACCGGCAGCATCTCGGTCAGGTGGTTGGTCAGCAGCCGGTAGAACAGCGTCTCGTTGGTGTCCTGGATGTTGCGCAGGTAGATGTGCTTGTCCATGTCGTTGCCGAACGCCATGAACTGACGGTAGGCCCGCTCGGCCTGCTCTTCGATGGTCTCGATATTCTGGGGCAGCAGGCCTTCGAGGTTGAAGTTGCTGCGCTCTTCGCTGGTGAAGGCGCTGCCCTTGTTGAGCAGCGGGGTCTCCAGCAGGGCCGGACCGGCATAGGGGATGTAGAGGGGACGTTTCTGGTTATTATCTTCAAACATGGATCGGGTACCTAAACGATGACCTGGACGAAGGAGTCCGCCGATCCTATGGGCTTGCGCCATTAATTTCAAAGAGTTTGCACATCCGTTGCAAAAGGTTTGCGACCCAGGCGACGAAAGGCGCCGGGGGTCAGACCAGTGAGCCGGCGAAAGCGGTTGGCAAAGTTGGCGCCGTCGCTGTAACCGACCCGGCCGGCCAGCTCGCCGAGGGGCCAGTTGGTGTAGAGCAGCAGCTGGCGCGCCTTGTTCATCCTGAGTGCGGTCACCTTCGCCATGGGCCCCATGCCGAACGCCTGCTGGCAGAGCCGATGCAGATGGGGCACCGAGCAGGCCATCTGATCGGCCAGCAACGCCACGCTCCAGGGCTCGTCGAGGCGCGCCTCCACCCGCCGAAACAGCGCCTGCAGCCTGAGCTCAGGCGTGCCGCGCACCTCCCCCTGCAGTGTGCGCTCCAGGAGCGCCAGCAGCAGGCTCAGCAACTGGGGCTGCAGCGGTGAACGCGTGCCCTCCCCCTGCATCAGGCTGAGCAGGTGGTAGAGCTGCTCCCCCTCCTCCCCCTGCCAGATGCGGTGGCCGAGCCGGTGCAGGTGCTGCCAGCGCGGCACGTCATCCAGCAGGATCCAGCTGGTGCGCCACTGCGCCCCCACCAGCTTGAGACCACCGGGCACTGCTGCCGGCAAGAAGATGAGCGAACCGGCCGGGATGGGCTGCTCGCCACCATCGGTGAGCAGGGCGCCCCCCTCGTCGTGGCTCACCATCAGGATGTGAAACTCCGGCCGGTTGCGACGGATCAGGTAGTGATCGCGGATGCTCGAGAGCCCGGTCAGGAAGATGCCCGCCTCGCCGAGCAGCGGCAGCCCTTCACGCCCCAGCATTCGCTCCTCGCAGGCCGGGGCGATTTCCAGACACTCGCTGACAAACGGCATAACACCTCAACAGGATAGTTTTACACAAGAAAGCCGAGAGAGGCTCACAGTGAAGCCGCCCGCCACTCCCCCTATCATAGCCATGACAAACCTTGCTTTTTATCTACCCGGTTAACATAAATGAATTATTGGCAAGCGATTTTAAAACAAACCACCGATCGTGAGTTCATGACCCGATTGTGGCGGCTGGCCCTGCCGGTCTCGCTGCAATCCATGATGTTCTCCCTGCTCGGTCTCATCGACATCATGATGGTGAGCCAGCTTGGCACCACGGCTGTGGCGGCGGTCGGCTTGGGTAACCGGGTCTTCTTCTTCAATCTGCTGGTGATAGCGGGACTCTCGGGCGGGGTCTCGGTGTTGGCGGCACAATATTACGGTCGTGGCGAGATGGCCGGGGTGCGCCGCTCGCTGGCGCTGGCGCTGGTGGGGGCCCTGCTGGTGAGCCTGCCGTTTGCCCTCGTCTACGTGCTCTCACCGGGCAGCGTGCTCGGTTTTGCCAGCCAGGAGCCCGCGCTGCGCGAGCTGGCCGATCAGTTTCTGATGATCACCGGCGCCACCATCCTCTGCACCGCCGTGGTGGTGCCGCTGGAGTCGGCGCTGCGCTCGGTCGGCAATGCCGCCGCCCCCACCCGCATCGGTATCATCGCCATCATCGCCAACGTCATCCTCAACTACGCCCTCATCTTCGGTCATTTCGGCTTCGAGGCGATGGGGGTAGCCGGCTCGGCCTGGGGCACCACCCTTTCACGGCTGCTGCAAACGACCCTGCTGCTGCTCTACGTGAGACGCTACGAGGCGCGCCTGATCCCGCGAAAAGATGACTGGCTGGCCGCCTTCAAGCGCAAGGAGGTGGTGCGCTTCACCCTGATCGCCCTGCCGCTCCTGTTCCACGACGGGCTCTGGGCGTTCGGCATGCTGCTCTACGGCTTTCTTTACGCACACCTTGGCACCGACTCGCTGGCCATCATGACCACCCTCGGCACGCTGGAGAGCATCCTCATCTCCCTCTTCTTCGGACTGGCAGTGGCCTGCTCCACCCTGCTCGGCCACCGGCTCGGGGCGGAAGAGTACGAGGTTGCCTGGCAGCACTCCCAGCTGTTCCTGCTGCTTGCGCCCATAGGTGCCCTGCTGGTGGGGATCGCGGTCTGGCTGCTGCAGACCCACCTGCTGCAGTGGGTTGGCAACCTGCCGGGCGAGCTGATGACGGAGGCTGGCCAGGTGCTCGCCATCATGTGTCTGGGCATGCTGCTCAAGGTGTTCAACATGGTGGGCATCATAGGAGTACTGCGCTCGGGTGGGGATGTGAACTACAGCATCTTCATCGACATCGTCGGCATGTGGTGCATCGGCCTGCCGCTCGCCTGGGGCGCAGTCAACCTGCTCGGCTGGCCCCTCTCCTGGGTGGTGGCGGTGGTGTTGCTGGAAGAGCTCAGCAAGGTGTTACTGGTGCAACGCCGCATTCGCCAGCGCCGCTGGCTCAGAAATCTGGTGCTGGGATAAGGGAAGAGAGCAAAGCGGGAAAATGCGGGGTCATATCAATGACAGAAAATCCCTGTTTGCAGTATGCTGGCCCCCTCTTCAATCAGAGGCAGGGCGCACCGCGTGCACCGACATTATGCCCCTGCCCAGTAGTCGTTTAAGGAGACGAGCATGCAACCACAAAAAGAGCTGATCACCGAGACTGCCCTGCTGGAGATGGCCAACAAGATCATCAAGGAACACGAAGACTTCATCCACGGCATGCGTGCCGATTCGGTGGAGCAGAAGGGGGAGATCCTAGTGTTCAAGGGGGAGTTCTTCCTGGCCGAAGATGGCACCCCGACCGGCAAGACCATGGCGGTGTTCAACATGTTCAAGCTGCTGGCCCAGCAGCTCTCCGGCAAGTACCAGCTGGGCTGAGCCCGCTCAATCCCGCTCAAGCAAGATGCCGCCCTCAGGCGGCATCTGTCTGTATGGCGGCAGACTGTGCCGGCTTGCCACCCAGTTCCCCCACCACGCAGTTGCGCCCGGCCATCTTGGCCATGTAGAGGCACTCGTCGGCCCGGTTGAGCAGATCCTCGACCCCCTCGCCGCGCAAAGCCAGGGTCAGGCCGATACTCACCGTCACCTCCAGCAGTTCGTCGGAGGTAGGGCTCTTCACCAGCCGCGCCTCCACCGCCACCCGCAGCCGCTCGGCTACCCGCTTGGCCTGGGCCAGCTCGGCGCAGTTGGGCAGCAGGATGGCAAACTCCTCGCCGCCGTAGCGGCCCAACACCATGCCGGGCTCCAGCTGCTCAGCCAGGGTCGCCGCCACCTCCTTGAGCACCGCATCCCCCGCCAGATGGCCGAAGGTGTCGTTGATGCGCTTGAAGCGGTCCAGATCCAGCAACAGCACCGCGAACGGTGCCTGCTTGCGGATCATGCTCATCCTCGCCTTCTCCAGCTGTTTCATCAGCAGGCGGCGGTTCATCATGCCGGTCAGCTCGTCGGTGGTGGACTCCCGGTAGAGCTGCAGCAGCATGTTGAGCTGGCCGCACTGCACCCAGCTGCTGGCCAGGGCAAACAGCCCCAGCAGCCAGATCTGGTTGAGGGTCTGCACGCTCCAGAGCGGCTGCCCTACCAGCAGCCAGTTGCCGGCCAGCATGGTGACCAGAATGCCCCCCGCCAGCTGCAGGCCGAGGGAGAGCGGAATGGGGAAGATGGCGAACAGGCTGATGAGCAGGTAGGGGAACGCCATGTAGCCCGCCTGCAGCTCCTGATCCGCGCCGAAGCTGTGCAGGCAGATGAGGGAGAAGAGCATCATCACCGCCATCAGGTAGCCGAGCGCCAGCTTCATGCGTTCGCGTCTGAAGTGGATGAGGTAGGAGAAGGGGATGAGCGGGGAGAGGGCGAGCAGGCAGAAGATCCGGGCCTGAAACAGTTCATCGAACTGGGCGGAGGGCAAGGTCAGCCAGTCCACCACCGCCCAGGCGGGCAGGCCCACCATCAACAGACAGGTGAGCAGCCGAAGACGCACCGTCATAAAGCCCATGCGGGTCAGGGTAAAATCTTCGGAGTGGGCACGGGCACTCCAGAACTCCGACAGCTTCAGCATCCAGAGCCTCCAAATCGCAACAGAGGGCTCATTCTACGCCGTGCGGCGGCAAAATCCTATGCAACCGGCCCCATTTCCGGGCGAGCGCCATCACACAAACCGGCGGATCATAATCGCCACGCGCAAACGTTTCAACCCATCAAAAAATAAACCCGTTGCAACCCGAATTAGCGCTGGTCAGCCCGCTCTCAATCACTAAAATAGCGCCCAATTTTCTGCCCCCTCCCCCACACATTCGAGGTATTTATGGAACAGGCTGCCGCCGTACGCGCAACCCGAGAGGCCCATCCCCCCAGGCGAGCCCATAGCGAACTGGTCTATGGCATAGAGGATGTCCCACCCCTGCCCCAGACCCTGTTCGCCGCCCTGCAGCATATGCTCGCCATGTTTGTCGCCATCATCACTCCTCCTCTCATCATTGCCAACGCCCTCGGCCTCCCTGCCGCTGACACCCGCTATATCGTCTCCATGTCGCTGGTCATGTCCGGCATCGCCTCCTTCATCCAGACCCGCCGATTCGGCCCCCTCGGTTCCGGCCTGCTGTCGGTACAGGGCACCAGCTTCAACTTCCTCGGCCCCATCATCGCCTCCGGCCTCGCCCTCAAACAGGCGGCCATGCCCACCGAGGATCTGCTGGGCACCCTGTTCGGCACCATGCTGGCGGCCGCCCTCACTATCGTGGTGATGAGCCGCTTCCTGCACCTGGTCAAACGGATCATCACCCCGCTGGTGACCGGCATCGTGGTGCTGCTCATCGGCCTGACCCTCATCAAGGTGGGCCTCATCAGCATGGGGGGTGGCTACGGCGCCCTGTCGGACGGCAGCTTCGCCAGCCACACCAACCTCTTCCTCTCCCTGCTGGTGCTCGGCCTCATCGTGCTGCTGCAGCGCAGCCGCAACCCCTGGCTGCGCCTCTCCGCCATCATGATCGCCATGCTGGTGGGCTATGCGGTGGCGCTGCTGCTGGGCAAGGTCAACGCCCCCACCTTCGACGGCCCGCTGCTGATGGTGCCTGTTCCGCTCCACTACGGGCTCGGCTTTGACTGGCAGCTGTTCGTGCCGCTCGCCATCATCTTCGTGGTGACGGCGCTCGAGGCCATCGGCGACATGACCGCCACCTCCGACATCTCCGGCGAGCCGCTGGAAGGGCCCGTCTACATGGAGCGGATCAAGGGCGGCGTGCTGGCCGATGGCGCCAACTCCATGCTGGCGGCGGTGTTCTCCACCTTCCCCATGTCCACCTTCGCCCAGAACAACGGCGTCATCCAGCTGACCGGGGTGGCCAGCCGCCACGTCGGCCTGTTCATCGCCGCCATGCTGGCCCTGCTCGGCCTGTTCCCGGCGGTGGCGAGCCTGGTGCAGCAGATCCCCGAGCCCGTGCTGGGGGGCGCCACCATCGTCATGTTCGGCACCATCGCCGCCGCCGGCGTGCGCATCATCTCCCGCGAGGAGCTCGACCGCCGCGCCCTGATGATCCTGGCGGTGTCGCTGGCCATGGGCCTCGGAGTGGCACAGGTGCCGGAAGTGCTGCAGCACCTGCCGGATCTGGCCAAGAGCGTGCTCTCCTACGGTGTCGCCACCGGCGGCCTCACCGCCATCATCATGAACCTGCTGCTGCCCAAACGCGCCGCCGCACAGGCCTGACACTCCGCCATCCTTGCACCAAAGCCCCGCCATGCGGGGCTTTACCTCCTTCGCTGCCACGGGTAGTGTGCTGGGCAGCCTCTGCTCAGGATGCCTTTCATGCCCTATACCCTGCTTCCCCCCCTGCCCAGCAGCCACACCCCGGACCAGATCCTGGCCGAGGAGCAGCGCTGGCTGCGAGAGTGTGCCCATGACCGCCAGCCCCTCGCCCACCTCTGGCAGGCGCCTCAATGTCTCATCGTCACCCGCAAGGACACCCGCTTGCCCCGCTACCAGGCTGCCTGCGAGCAGCTTGCCGCCGAGGGCTGGCCCGTGCATGTGCGCGACAGCGGAGGCACCGCCGTGCCCCACGGCGCCGGCATCCTCAATCTGTCGCTCATGCTGCCTCGCACCACCACGGATCTGGCTCACTACTACCGGCTGCTGGGGGCGCCGCTGCTCGCCCTGCTGGGCGAGTACGGTCTTGAGGGCAGCTATGACTTCGTGCCCGGCTCGTTTTGCGATGGCCAGTACAATCTGGTGATCGGGGGTCGCAAGGTGACCGGCACCGCCCAGCGCTGGCTGGCGCCGGGCCAGGATCACCAAGGAGCCGTGCTGGCCCAAGCCATGCTGCTGGTGGCGGGCAACGTGGACGAAGGCACCCGGATGGCGAGCCGCTTCTACGAGCTGGCGGGCGGCGAGCTGCGCTTTCTCCCCAGCACCTCCACCACCATCGCGCAAGCCATCGCTTGGCAAGGAAGCGAGGACGAACTGGTGGAGAGGGTGCGAACCCGGCTCACCGCGCTGCTGACCCAGGAGTGAGCCCAGCGCCCTGCTGCCGGGCACCACAACCGCCCCCTCATCAAAAACGCCCATAAAAAAAGCCACGACCCGGGTCGTGGCTTTTCGTTTGGATGGGTGGTCTTGGCATCAGGCCGTCTGCGGCTCGGGCTCGGACTCCGTATCCCGGTCCCGGTCCCGGCTGAAGTAGGCGCGGGTCTCGGCGATCACCACGTGGCGCAGGCCGATGAGACCGATGAGGTTGGGCACCGCCATCAGGCCGTTGACGATGTCGGCCAGCAGCCAGATCAGGTCCAGATGCAGGAAGGCACCGCTCGCCACCAGCACCAGATAGATGAGGCGGTAGGGTTTGATCGCCTTCACCCCGAACAGGTACTCGGTGCAGCGCTCGCCGTAGTAGTTCCAGCCAAGGATGGTGGTAAAGGCGAAGAACAACAAGCCGATGCTCACCAGATACTGGCCGACATGGGCATCGAGCCCCTGGGCAAAAGCCAGACTGGTCATGGCCGCGCCGCTCACATCGCCGCTCCACACCCCGGTGACCACCAGCGTCAGGCCGGTCATGGTGCAGATGATGATGGTGTCGATGAAGGTACCGGTCATGGAGACCAACCCCTGCTCCACACAGGAGTCGGTCTTGGCCGCCGCCGCCGCGATGGGCGCAGAACCCAGTCCCGACTCGTTGGAGAAGACCCCGCGCGCCACCCCGGACTGGATCGCCAGCATGATGCCGGCGCCGACGAAGCCGCCAGTGGCCGCATGGCCGGTGAAGGCACTCCCGATCACCAGGGCGATCGCCTCCGGCAGGGCGGCGGCATTGTTCACCAGTACACCGAGGCAGGCGACGATGTAGAAGATGGCCATGAAGGGCACCACCTTGCTCGACACGCTGGAGATGGACTGGATCCCCCCCAGGGTCACCAGCGCCACGATCAGGGTCAGCACCACGGCGGTCACTTCACGGGGGACCGAGAAGGAGAGGCTCATGGCGTCACTGATGGCGTTGACCTGCGGGAAGGTGCCGATGCCGAAGAAAGCGACGCCGATGCCGAACAGGGCAAACAGCTTGGCCAGCGGCCTGGAGCCGAGCCCCTTCTCCAGATAGTACATGGGGCCGCCCGCCATCTGGCCGTTGGCATCCTGCTGACGATATTTGACCGCCAGCAGGCACTCGGCGTACTTGGTGGCCATGCCGAACAGGGCTGCCATCCACATCCAGAACAGGGCGCCAGGGCCCCCCAGCTTGATGGCGGTGGCCACCCCGACGATGTTGCCGGTACCGATGGTGGCGGAGAGAGCGGTGCAGAGCGCGCCGAAGCTGGAGACATCCCCCTGCTTGCCCTGACCCTGGTCGCGGCCAAAGACCAGCCGCAGGGCGAGCGGCAAGCGCACCACCTGAAGCAGACCCAGACGCAGGGTAAGGTAGATACCGGTCCCGACCAGCAGGATCAGCAGGGGTGGACCCCAGATAAAGCTATCGATGGCGGCGAGCGCCGATTGAATTGATGACATGCATCCTCCTTAAGAAACAAAAATTAAGGAGGAGAAGGATGATCTTCCCATAGGTGTCGCGATCGGCCAGAGGCGATCGGATGCGGGCCAAAAACGTGTTCACACTCTTGCAGCGAGGCCGTGATCAAGGCTCATACGCGACTCGGAATCCTCACGTATGTCTATACGCTCCGGTTCCTGCGCTGCTCTTTGCCTTGCTGACGACCTCTCGTTACCGATCGTGAACAGTTCCAAGCTCAGGTACAACCATCCCATCCCCTCTGTCCTTTTGCCTGAGAGTTTCCGGCGCCAGATTGCGATGCAATCACGGTGCCTTGCTCCTTCGGCGCCCGATTCAACGGGTCTCTCCAGAGTATCGTCCAGTAGCAGTCCACACCGGTTGCCCGGTACCTGAAAGATTCACTTCTTCGGTGGATGGTTGCCCATCGCTCTCCTGCTACCTTCATCCGAACTAGTTTGGATTAGGAAGCGGGCATGGTAATCCAAAAAGTGTGAGCTGTCTCCCACTCGGCCATCCCGGCCGCCGTTTTTTTTCGTACCGAACCATCTGTTATTTGTTCGTTAACTATCAATAAGTTATTCCCACTTGCCACAGATGGCCCAGCTTCACTAGCCGATACGGCCGCCATATCAAGATGATATTTCGTCTCGACCAGAAAAACTTGCCGACATATCCAATCAAAAGGGTTGCACACAAACGCAATAAGCCGATAATCCCGCGCATAACTAAGCACTTTGCAATGGAGTTATGCAATGTGCCTGGTTGGTCCCTCCGGACCGCTCGCCTGAGCCGGCCGTCGCCGGTTCAACCCCATATGGCTTGGGCATATCACGCCCCCTAAGGATGACCAAAAGAGAATGAACGAGACCCTGGTAGCACAAGATTACCGTCAGCTGGTTGAACAGTTCGGCTCCCCCCTGCTGCTGCTCGACAAGGCAGCCGTCCGCAAACAGTATCGGGCCCTGGCGGCCGCCCTGCCCGATGTACGATTGCACTATGCACTCAAACCCCTGCCCCACGAGGCAGTGGTCTCTGTCTTGAAGGAAGAGGGGGCCTGTTTCGACCTGGCCACCAATGGCGAAGTGGATCTGGTGCGCAGTCAGGGGGTCCGCCCGGGACGCTGCATTCATACCCATCCCATCAAGCGCGACAGCGACATCCGCTATGCGCTGGAGTACGGCTGCACCGTGTTTGTCTACGACAACCCGCTGGAGCTGGAGAAGTTCATTCCCTACAAGGACGAAGTGAAACTGCTGCTGCGAGTCAGCTTCCCCAACCCCGAGACCAAGGTCGACCTTTCCAAGAAGTTCGGCTGCACCCCGGAGCAGGCGCTGCCGCTGCTGCAACTGGCCCACGCCAAGGGGATCAAGGTGATGGGGCTGTCATTCCACGTCGGCTCCCAGGTGCCCCACGCCCGTCGCCACGTGCAGGCCATCGACGCCTGCCGCGAGATCATGGAGCAGGCCTGGGAACTCGGTCTCAAGCCCTGGGTACTGGATATCGGCGGTGGCTTCCCGGTGGATTATGAGGGCGGCGAGTTCGACATCGACGGCTTCTGCGCGCCGATCCGCGAGGCGCTGGCCAAGCTGCCCGCCACCGTGCAGAAGATTGCCGAGCCGGGCCGCTTCATCAGCGCGCCGGCCATGACCTCGGTCTCCAGCGTGATGGGCAAGGCCCATCGCGGCGACAAGATCTGGTACTACCTGGATGACGGTCTCTACGGCAGCTACAACGGCCAGCTCTACGATCACGTCACCTATCCGGTGAGCACCCCGCTGGCTCGCGGCGAACTGCACAACTCGGTGCTCTCCGGCCCCACCTGCGACAGCGTGGACGTGATCCGTGACGGCATCATGCTGCCGGATCTGGCCATCGGCGAGCTGGTGGTGGGCCGGGTGATGGGGGCCTACACCTGGGCCTCGGCCTCCACCTTCAACTTCTTCCCCAAGGCGAGCATCCTGATCCTGGACAGCAGCCAGAAAGGGCAGAAGCTGGTGGCGGTCGCCTGACAACAGGCCGGATGCAAAGAGGGGAAGCCGCGGCTTCCCCTCTTTCGTTTCATCCAGCACAAACGGCTAGATGAACTGGCTGGCCAGCAACCAGCCGGTGTAGCCGACGAAGCAGGCGAGCAGCAGGCCCCCCTCCAGCCGGTTGATCCGCCCCTGCCCCTTGCGGCCCAGGCACATCACCAGCAGCAACAGGGTCAGCCCCATCATCACGCTCCAGTCGCGGGAGAGCACTTCCGGTGCCACGTCGAGCGGGTGGATCCCCGCCGCGATCCCCACCACCGCCAGGGTGTTGAACAGGTTGGAGCCAAGCACGTTGCCAAGGGCCAGATCGTGCTCGTTCTTGCGAATGGCAATAAGCGAAGAGGCGAGCTCCGGCAACGAGGTGCCGACGGCGACGATGGTGAGGCCAATCACCAGATCGCTGATGCCGAGCGCCTGGGCGATGGTCACCGCCCCCCACACCAGCAGGCGGGAGGCCGCAATCAGCAGCACCAGCCCGACGATGAGCCAGCCGATGGCCGCCTTGAGGGACATCCCCTCGCTGTCGATGCTCTCCTCGGTTTCCGCATCCAGCGCATCCCCCTTGCCGCGCATGCCGGCCCGGATCGACCAGCCCATCAGGCCGACGAACACCACGCCGAGGATCACGGCGTCCGTGCGGTCCAGATGACCGTCCAGCAGCAGGGCGCCGGAGAGCAGGGTGATACCGAGCAGGATGGGGATCTCCTTGCGCACCACCTGAGAGGCCACCGCGATGGGGCTGATCAGGGCGGTCAGCCCCAGGATCAAGGCGATATTGGTGATGTTGGAGCCATAGGCGTTGCCGAGCGCAAGGCCGGGGTTGCCCTGGGAGGCCGCCAGCGCGGAGACCACCATCTCGGGGGCCGAGGTGCCAAAGCCGATGATCACCATGCCGATCAGCAGCGGCGGCATGCCGGCGTAACGGGCGGTGGCGGCGGCGCCATCGACAAACTTGTCCGCACTCCAGACCAGCAGCGCCAGTCCGGCAATCAGGGCAACAAAAGCCAGGGTCATAACATCTCCATTCCATCGCCAGCAAACGCAAGAGCCAGGCGATGGCCCGGCTCTTTGCAGAAGTGGGCCCAGTGTAGCGAGCCGACTTTCCATTTCAAGAGGAAATCAAACGACGATTGATATTTTACAGCGCCGCCAGCAGGCTCTGGGCATCCGACACCTCGAACTTGCCGGGGGCCTCCACGAACAGCTGCTCGACCACGCCATCGTTGGCGATGAGGGCAAAGCGCTGGGCGCGCACGCCACCAAAGGCCCCGGTCTCCTTGGCCAGACCCAGTGCCCGGGTCCAGCTACCGTCGCCATCGGCCAGCATGATGATGGCCTCGGCGTTCTGGGCATCCTGCCACGCCTTCATCACGAAGGCGTCGTTGACCGACAGACAGCAGATGGCATCGACGCCTTTGGCCATCAGCTGGTCGGCCAGCACCACATAGCCCGGCAGGTGGGCGTTGGAACAGGTAGGAGTAAAAGCACCGGGCACCGCAAACAGCACCACCCGCTTGCCGCCAAACAGACTTTGGCTATCCCGCTGCTGCTTGCCCTCGGCGGTGATGAAGGTGAATTCGCCCGCGGGCAGGGCTTGGCCAATCGCTATCATGATCTCTCGTCCTCAACTGGATGGCAGGGGCTTCAGTCTACCCCACTCCCGTCATGTGACACAGACCCCGATCCCGTCCGCCTTTTGGGCTAACCTTGAGCAGGATCAGCCGACCAAGGAGGCCTCATGCAGCACTATTACGATGGACTGGAAATTCGCCCCTCCGCCTTGCGAGAGCAGCAACAACTGGATCAACTCAATCACCTGCTTACCCATGTCGGCCAGTATTGTGCCGGTTATTCCAGTGCCTACCGCCAGCGTCGCCTGCAGGATCTGGGCGAGCTGACCAGCCTGCCCCTGCTCAACGCCAGCGAACTGTTCGCCGCCCAGCAGGCTCACCCGCCCTTTGCCGGCCTCACCGGCCGCCCCGCCAGCCAGGCGCTGCGGGTCTTCGCCTGTCCGGGCCAGCTGGCCATTCCCGAGTACGCCGGTGCCGACTGGTGGGGGGCGGCGCGCGCCCTGTTCGCCGCCGGTTTCAAGGCCGGGGAGGTATTGCTCAACGGCCACGACTACCACATCAGCCCCACCGCCTTCATCTTCGACAACGGCGCCCGCCAGCTGGGTGCGCCCGTGGTGCCCTGCGGTCCCCACGATACCGGGCGCCAGCTGGAGGCACTGCAGCGCTATGAGCCGACCGGGTTCGTCGGGCCGCTGGCGGTGCTGCTGGATCTGCTGGAGGCGGCAGAGCGGGCCGACGTGCCGAGCGACAGCCTGCGCTGCGCCCTGCTGTGCGAATCCTCCCACCCCGATACCCGGCCGCTGCAGGCGGTGCATGGCATCCGGGCGCTCAACTGCCTGTTGCTGCAGGATGCGGGGGTGATCGCCTATGAGAGCCAGCCCGGCCACGGCTTCATCGTCAACGAAAGCTGCCTCATCGAGATCATCGATCTGGCCAGCGGCGAGCCGGTCATCGGCGATGGCGTCGGTCAGCTGGTGGTGACCCGGCTCGATCTGGAATACCCGCTGCTGCGTCTGGTCACCGAGTGGCAGGGCCACTGGCTCGCCGGTGCCAGTCCGTGCGGGCGCACCAATCGCCGGCTCAGGCTGGTCTAACATCCACCCTGCAAACAAAACGGGCAGCCAGTGGCTGCCCGTTTTGTTTGCAGGGTGCGCGTCAGCGCCGCGCCTGCCAAGTGGCGATGGCGAGCAAGGAGTCGGGGGTGAATTCGGCGGCCCGCGCGGCGATCTCCGCCTGGCTCATCCAGCACACCTCGCTCACCTCTTCGGCCTGCAGTTGCAGCGGCCCCTGATAGCGGC
Source organism: Aeromonas sp. CD (assembly GCF_033349375.1). NCBI lineage: Bacteria > Pseudomonadati > Pseudomonadota > Gammaproteobacteria > Aeromonadales > Aeromonadaceae > Aeromonas > Aeromonas sp. CD. Next base: position 1,339,860 of record NZ_CP137631.1, on the reverse strand, counting down.
AGCTGAAGAGACCGCCCCACACCCGATACCCCTCCCCTTCGGCATAGAAGTCACCGAATGCCTGCAGCGGCACATCGCGGATCCCCAGCTCCTCGGCCAGCTCGCGGCGGGCGGAGGGCTCCATCAGCTCGCCCGTGGTGACCACGCCACCGGCGCAGGCATCCAGCATGCCGGGGCAGAAGTCCTTGCTGAGGGTGCGGCGCTGCACCAGGATGCGGTCAGCCTCGTCGAGCACCAGGATATAGCTGGCGCGGTGGCAGAGGTTCTCCCGCCGTACCTTGGCACGCTCGGCAACCCCGACCACCTGATTGTTTCCATCCACCACATCCACCCATTCCACACGCAGACCCTTCTTGTTCATGGCGTTAAACTGCCCGCAGTATATCGGGGCAACGGCTTGTCATGGCAGCCTTTTTTCACTCCCGCCCCAGATGGATGACCAATGCGGGCGGAGGACAAACCGGATTCATACAAACCTCCACAAACTGTCACATCCGTGTCACCTGGCAACGCCATAGTGTGCCCTGTCCACGCAACAGGTGTTTTGTGATGAAGGTGTTCAAGAACTTGTCTCCCCGCCAGATTGCCCGCTACATCAAGAGCTTCCATCACGGCAGCTTCATGGTGGAGGCCCACGGGCGGTTCGAGTTCAGCGGCGGCGAGATCAATCTGGAGAGCCTGACCTGCCGGCAGACCCTGAGTCTGGCCCGGCAGATCAATCTGGAGGTTCGCGGCCTGCGTCACACCACCCTGCTGTTGGGGTAACTTCCATAGTCCTTTCTGTTTTGTAGTCTGCGTTCATGCACGTCTTTGCCCGCCGGCTACTCGCCGCGCGGGCCGCTTTTTCATCGGTCGTCAGCACCCAGGCTCTGCGTTCAATGCTGCAGGATCTGGGAGAGGAACAGCTTTGTACGCTCCGACTGGGGATGGTCGAAAAACTGATCCGGCACGTTCTCCTCGATGATCTGGCCCCTGTCCATGAAAATCACCCGATCCGCCACCTGCTTGGCGAACCCCATCTCGTGGGTAACGCAAAGCATGGTCATCCCCTCGTGGGCCAGCTCTACCATGACATCCAACACCTCCCGCACCATCTCCGGGTCCAGTGCCGAGGTGGGCTCGTCGAACAGCATGACTTGTGGATTCATGCAGAGACTGCGAGCGATGGCCACCCGTTGTTGCTGACCGCCGGAGAGCTGGCCAGGGTACTTGAGGGCCTGCTCGGGAATGCGTACCCGGCGCAGGAACGTCATGGCGATCTCCTCGGCCTCCTTGCGCGGCAACTGCTTGACCCAGATGGGGGCCAGGCAGCAGTTCTCCAGCACGCTCAGGTGAGGGAAGAGATTGAAGTGCTGGAACACCATGCCCACCTCGCGCCGTACAGTCTCGATGTTCTTGAGATCCGAGGTGAGCGCCGTGCCCTTGACCAGGATGTCGCCGCTCTGATGCTCCTCCAGCCGGTTGATGCAGCGGATCATGGTGGATTTTCCCGACCCGGAGGGGCCGCAGATGACGATCTTCTCCCCCTTGCCCACCTGCAGGTTGATATTGCGCAGCACGTGAAACTCACCGTACCACTTGTTGACGTCCTTGAGGGCAACCACAGGATCCATTGTCATTTTGAAGTCACTCCCGATATGTGTGGCTGTTCCATTTGCAGCATAGGCAAGGCCTCATACCGCGGGTGATTGGCATCCTTGAGTACCGCCATGGTATCCGTTGTCATCTTGCAGCTACTCCTAATGCTTGTGGCCCGTGTTGAGTTTGCGCTCCAGATAGATGGAGTAGCGGGACATGCCAAAACAGAACATCCAGAAGATCATGGCGATAAAGACATAAGCCTCGGTGGAATACCCCAGCCAGGCCGGATCCGCCAGCGCCACCTTGGAGATGGCGAGCAGGTCGAACAGGCCGATGATCAGCACCAGACTGGTGTCCTTGAACAAGGAGATAAAGGTGTTCACCAGCGAGGGAATGGTGATCTTGAGGGCCTGCGGCATGATGATGAGCCCCATCACCTTCCAGTAGGAGAGCCCCAGGGCCTCCCCCGCCTCGTATTGTCCCTTGGGGATCGCCTGCAGCCCGCCTCTCACCACCTCGGCCACATAGGCCGCCTGGAACAGGATGATGCCGATGAGTGCCCGCAGCAGCTTGTCGAGCTCCACCTCGGTACTCATGAACAGCGGCAGCATGACGGACGCCATGAAGAGCACTGTGATGAGCGGCACCGCCCGCCAGAACTCGATGTAAACGGTGGAGAGACTGGAGATGACCGGCATGTGGGAGCGACGCCCCAGTGCCAGCAGGATGCCGAACGGCAGGGCAACCACTATGCCCACCACCGCCAGCACCAGGGTCAGCATCAGCCCGCCCCAGCGGTTCGTCTCCACCACCTCCAGCCCCGCCCCCCCATGGATGAGGAAGAAGGCGATGACAGGAAACACCAGCAGGGTGAACAGCGCCAGCCACCCTTTGCGCGGCGTACGCGGCCAAATCAGCAACGCCAGCAACACCGCCAGTCCAACGAAGGCCAGGTTGATGCGCCAGTACTGATCCACCGGATAGAAACCGTAGAGATACTGCCCCAGCCGGCTCTCGATAAAGATCCAGCAGGCCCCTCCCTGCACACAGTCAGCACGGCTGCTGCCCTGCCAGGTGGCCGAGAGCAGTGCCCAGTCCAGGGCAGACCAGAGCAGCGGCAGCAACAGATAGGCCAGCGCCAGGGTTAGCAGGCCGTTCCACCAGTTGGGGAACAAATTCTGCCTGAGCCAGGCGACCACTCCTCGGCGATGGTTGGGAGGCGGCAGGGCCTCCTGCAATTCGTTCACGAACATGACAGCTCCCTAGCGCTCAACCAGCGTCATTCTGCGGTTGTAAATGTTCATCAGCAGCGAGGTGGTGATGCTGATGACGAGATAGACCCCCATGGTCATGGCGATGACCTCGATTGCCTGCCCGGTCTGGTTGAGGGTGGTGCCCATGAAGACTGACACCAGATCCGGGTAGCCGATGGCCGTGGCCAGCGAGGAATTCTTGGTGAGGTTCAGGTACTGGCTGGTCAAGGGAGGAATGATGACCCGCATCGCCTGGGGAATGATCACCAGCCGCAACGTCTTGACGGGTGAAAGCCCGAGCGCGGAGGCCGCCTCCGTCTGCCCCTTGCTGATGGCCAGGATGCCTGATCGCACTATCTCCGCGATGAAGGCCGCCGTGTAGATGGTGAGCGCCAGCAGCAGGGCCGCGAGTTCGGGCAGTATCGTCAACCCTCCCCGGAAGTTGAATCCCTGCAGGGCCGGCACGCTCCAGCTGAGCGGACTGCCTGCCAGCAGGAACACGATGGCTGGCAGCAGGATGACCAGCCCGGCCACACAGCGCCAGAATGGAAAGATCCTGCCGGTCAGGGCCTGGCGGCGCCGGGCCCAGCGGCTCAGCCCCCAGCTCAATACGATGGCAAGCAGCAGAGCCCAGAGCACATAGCCGAATCCCTCTTCGAACAAGGGCTTGGGCAGATAGAAGCCCCGCACGTTGAGGAAGGCGAGCCCCCCTATCTCCACGCTCTGGCGCGGAGATGGCAGGGTGCGCAGCACCGAGAAGTACCAGAAGAAGATCTGCAGCAGCAGCGGGATGTTGCGGAAGGTCTCGATATAGACGGTGGCTATTTTGGCCACCAGCCAGTTACTGGAGAGCCGGGCGACTCCGAGCACAAAACCGAGCACGGTAGCAAACAGGATACCGAGTACGGAAACCAGCAGAGTATTGAGCAGACCCACCACGAAGGTGCGACCGAAGGTGTAGGTCTCGTCGTAGGGGATCAGGCTCTGCAGGATGCCAAACCCGGCGGTGTTGCCCAAGAAATCGAAGCCGGTGGTGATGCCACGGGTGGCCAGATTGGTCAGGGCGTTGTTGATGATGTAGAACAGGAAGGCGAGAACGGCGGCGATGGCCAGACACTGGAAGATCAGTGCCCGCACCTTGGCGTCATACCACCAGCGGCCCTGTTCTTTCCTATGGTTTGATGCATGTGACGCCATAAGGATGACTCCGACAAAGCCAAGGCATGGGGAAAGCGGGGGGACAAGCCCCCCTATGGTTCATCGACTCAGCGAATGGGCGGCGCGTACATCAGGCCGCCCTTGTTCCAGAGCGCATTGATGCCGCGGTCAATCTTGAGGGGAGAGCCGGCACCGACGTTGCGATCGAAGGACTCACCGTAGTTGCCAACCTGTTTGACGATGTTGTAGGCCCACTTGTCATCCAGCCCCAATACCGATCCCTTGGGCTCTTCCAGCCCCAGCAGGCGACGGATATCCGGGTTGGTGGACTTGAGCATCTCGTCCACATTGGCGCTGGTGACACCAGCCTCCTCGGCGTTGAGCATGGCGTTCAAGCTCCAGCGCACTACCTTGAACCACTGATCGTCACCCTGACGCACCGCCGGGCCCAGCGGCTCCTTGGAGATGACTTCAGGCAATACCAAGGCCTCTTCCGGCTTGGCCAACTTGATCTTGAGGGAGTAGAGCTGGGACTGATCCGAGGTCAGCACATCGCAGCGACCGGCCTCGAACCCTTTCACGGTCTGATCCGAGGTGTCGAACACCACAGGGGTGTATTTCATGCCGCCATTGGCACGGAAGTAATCCGCCAGGTTGAGCTCGGTGGTGGTACCGGACTGGATGCAGACTGCGGCTCCGTCCAGCTCCTTGGCACTCTTGACCCCGAGGGACTGTTTGACCAGGAAGCCCTGGCCGTCGTAGTAGTTCACCCCGGCGAAGGTGAGCCCCAGCGAACCATCCCGGGTCAGGGTCCAGGTGGTGTTGCGCGACAGCAGATCCACCTCACCGGACTGCAGGGCGGTGAAACGCTCCTTGGCGGTGAGGGAAACATATTTGACCTTGCCCGCATCCCCTAGCACGGCAGCGGCCACGGCGCGGCACACATCTACGTCCAGACCGGTCCAGGTGCCCTTTGCATCCGGGTTGGAGAAGCCGGGCAGGCCATCGCCGACCCCGCACTGCAAGAATCCCTTCTTCTTGACGGCATCCAGGGTGCCATCTGCCCAGACATTGGCTGCCGCCAGCGACAGCACTATCACCATACCTGCCTTGTGTATCTGCTTCATGTCACTCTTCCCTGTGGTTTGATTCAAATTGGCACCAAAATTCTGCAAGATGCTATGGTTTTTCCCGCTTTTTCGCAGCTTATCCAGCCAACCAAAAACCTGTCAACCGGTGCAGCCGAGCCCATTTCTGGTGCAGCAGCACAAAATAGGTAAACAGGCCGATATGCACTCTTAGAATTAAAAATAGACCCTTATTCGCAAAATGGCCTACGGTTCAAAGCCCCCGAGAGTGCGAGGATTATTTTTCGCAAAAAATCGGACGCACCGGATTGGGGCAGAAAAAAGCGCTGACGACTCATTTATCAGGTCCATTTTTCTCACAACAGGGCCCGTTATTGGGGGGAATGAACCAATACCAGGCAACCGGAGGAGAGGAATGAAGCGTGGGAACGGAGGTGTAAAAGCCGGAGAGAGACCGGAGCCACACTACCGCACTCGGTGCGCAGCATCCGGTCGGCAGGATCAATCGCCGCGCGGGCCGTTTTCGATGTCGGTGACCACCCCGTTGCGCACGGTGACGAAGCGCATGAACTCGTTCTTGCCGAAGTTGTAGGTCCAGCGCTCCCCATACTTCACCTGCATCAGGTTGCCAAACTGGTTCTCCTCGTTGCGGGTCAGCTCCTCGCGCAGCATGGGTTCTCCGCACTTGAGCAGCATCTCGGCGGTGCTGTCTCCTTCGGTGATCAGCGCATTCTTGCAGCGCATGGCGCCGGCACTGGCCGGCAGACTCAACAGCAGGGCCAGCAGTGCCCCACCAACCAGCGGTAGTGATTTCATCGGTGACTCCATTTGAACAGGGCACTGCCCAGGGTGATGCAGCAGAGCGTAAACAGCAGGACCCAGCCCAGTGGCGCCGCCACCTCGGCCCAGCCTGCTCCTCCCAGCATGACGGCGCGGGCCGCCGCGATGATCTGGCTGAGCGGCAGCCAGGCCGCCAGCTGCTGCAGCCAGGCGGGGGCCCCTTCCAGCGAGAACCAGACACCCGAGAGAAACATCATGGGCATACTGATGACGTTGAGCAGCCCGCTCGCCAGCTCCTCGTTCTGGATGCGGGCCGCCACCAGCAGACCGAGGGACGCCATGGACGCCCCGCCCAGCAGGGCGATCAACAGCAGCAGCCAGCCCGAGCCCAGCAGCGGCACTCCGAGCAAGAAGTAAGCCACCAGGAACACCAGCAGGCTCACCACCAGGGTGATCAGGATGCGCGACAGCAGCTGGGCGCAGAGAAACTCGGCGGCCGAGAGCGGGGTAGCCCGCAGCCGCTTGAGCACTCCGTTCTTGCGGTAGCGGACGATGACGAAGCCCACCCCGAACAGGCCGGAGAACATCAGGTTCATGCCGATCACCCCGGGCAGCAGCCAGTCACCGTAGCGAATGGCGCGCCCGCTCAGGGTCTCCCGCACCAGCTGCACCGACACGGCCTGGCGCAGCAGGTACTCGGCCATGGCTCCCTGAGGGGCGTCCGGGTTGATCCAGTAACGGCCCGTGCCGGGCGAGAGCAGCAGATCCAGCTGATGGTGGCGCACCTTGAGCCGACCCTTCTCCTCCTCGTCATAGGGGATGATCTTGAGCAGCGGCACGGCGCGCAGCGGGGCATAGGCTGCGGGCAGCTCCCCCACCACGCCCATCTGCACCAGCGGCTTGGGCGGGCCGGAGAAGATGAGGGTGAACCCCAGCACCAGCAACAGCGGAAAGGCCAGGTTCCAGACAAGCGCCGCCCGATCCCGCACGAACTCCAGGTTGCGGGCATAGAAGAGCGCCCCGATGCGCTTGAGGGATCCCGTCATCTGGTGCTCCTTGGGCTGGCAAACTGGGACGGCATGCCGGCAGGCGCCGCTGCGGAGTGCCACGGGGTAGCTTTCATGCGCCGCTCCGCAGGCTGTGGCCGGTCAGGTGGAGGAAGAGATCCTCCAGATTGGGGGAGCGCACCTGCATGCCGGTCAGCGGCACGCCCAGGCTCAGCAGCCGTGGCAGCAAGTCCGCCACGTCAGGGCAGCTCAGCTCCACCTGCTCGCCCAGCGGGCGCAGGGGATAGCCGAGACTGGCGAGGGCCGGGTGAGCCGCAAGGCGCACCAGCACGCCGTCAAAATGCTGGGCCAGCAGGGCGACCGGGGTATCCAAGCTGAGCAGATGGCCGTGATCGACGATGGCAATCTGATCGCACAGCTGCTGGGCCTCGTCCATGTAGTGGGTGGTGAGCACCACCGTCTTGCCCTGCGCCTTGATCGCCTCGATGCGCTGCCAGAAGTGGTGGCGGGCCTGGGGATCGAGACCCGTGGTGGGCTCATCCAGAAACAGCAGCTCGGGGTCGCCAAGCAGCGCCAGTGCCAGCAGCAGCCGTTGCCGCTGACCGCCGGAGAGCTTGCGGCTGTCCCGATCGATAAATTCTCCCAGCGCACACAGCTCGATGAGCTGGGCCTGGGGCAAGGGGGCCGGGTAGAGGCTGGCAAACAGCCGCAGGGTATCGCGCACCGTCAGGAAATCCTGCAGCGCCGTGTGCTGGAACTGGATGCCGATACGGGAGCGGTAGTCGGGGCCGCGCGGGGCTCCGTGGAACAGGATCTGGCCGCTGTCCGGGGTGAGGATCCCCTCCAGCAGCTCGATGGTGGTGGTCTTGCCCGCCCCGTTCGGGCCGAGCAGGCCGAAACAGCTGCCGGCAGGAATGGCAAAACTGAGCCCGTCCACCGCCTTGACGCCGGGGAAGTGCTTGACGAGATCGACGACTTCAATGATGGCAGCCATGGGCGCTCTCCCAGCAGGAGCCATGACTATATCCAAAAGCGCAGGCGCTGCCCATGCCCCGCCGCGCGCGGCGCAAAAAAACAGACGGCGACCCGAGGGTCGCCGTCTGTATCAATCAAGCCAGCCGGATCACAGGATGTCCAGCAGCTCCACTTCGAATACCAGGGCAGAGTACGGCGGGATGGAACCGGCACCGCGTGCGCCGTAGGCCAGATCCTGCGGAATGTAGAGCTTCCACTTGGAGCCAACCGGCATCAGTTGCAGCGCTTCTACCCAGCCGGCGATCACGCCAGTGACCGGGAATTCGGCCGGCTGACCGCGGGCGACGGAGCTGTCGAACACGCCACCGTGGGTGAAGGTACCGTGGTAGTGCACGCGGACGGACTGACCGGCTACCGGTACGGCACCGTTGCCTTCCACCAGCACTTCGTACTGCAGGCCGGACTCGGTGGTCTTCACTTCGGCGCGCTTGGCGTTGTCGGCCAGGAAGGCTTCGCCTTCGGCGGCGGCAGCCTTGGCGACGGCTTCCTGCTCTTCCTGCATGCGGGCAGTGATGACCTGGAAGGCATCGTTGATATCGTCACGGCTGACCGCGAACTCCAGACCATTCAGGGCATCTGCCAGACCTTGCTGCAGGGCCGGGATATCCAGACCGGCGAAGGCTTGCTGCGCCAGTTGATCACCCATGTTGCGGCCGATGCCATAGCTGGCCTTCTGTTCGATAGAGTCGTATTGGGACATTGAGAAGTTGCTCCGGGTCCTGAGGGTAAAAGAGACGGGATAATATCAGACTTTTGCGCCAGGTGCTGCCGACCTGGCGCCTGATTTCCCCCACCGTGGGAGAGAGTTCACACAAGCTGGCAGAGGGGCGCCGACATGCGGCGCCCCATTTTTTCGTGAGATTATCTCTCTCGCCGAGCCGGTATCAGACCCTGTCCAGCAGAGCTCGCACCACCGCCACCTTGGCTCCGTCGGTGATATTGACCCGGCCATCGTCCGAGGTGCCCATGTTGATGCCCCATGACGAGACACCATGCCGCCGGGCGGCCCGTATCAGGCCCTGTCCAGCAGAGCCCGCACCGCTGCAACTTTGGCGCCGTCGGTGATATTGACCCGGCCATCGTCCGAGGTACCCATGTTGACGCCATGGGGCACCATGCCGCCGCGCCAGCCCATGCCGGACATGTGCACCTCGGTCACCCCGGTGAACTCCACTATGGTGCGCACGTTGTCGGCATTGACCCCGGCACCCGGCATCAGGCTGGCCCGCCCCGCCAGCGCCTGCTGCATCGCCTGCAGGGTCTCCAGCCCCGCCAGCGCAGTCGGCGCGTGGCCCGAGCTCAGAATGCGCTCACAGCCGGCGGCGACTATGGTCTCCAAGTCGAGGCGCCAGTCGGAGGAGAGGTCGATGGCGCGGTGGAAGGTAACGCCAAGGGGGCCTGCCGCCTCCACCAGCTGGGTGAGTTTGGCGGCAGGCACCCGTCCCTGCTCGTCCAGCAGACCGACCACCACCCCTTGCAGGCCGGCGGCGCGGGCCGCCGCGATATCCTGCAGCATCATCTCGAACTCCCCGTCGCCAAAGCAGAAGTCGCCGGCTCGGGGCCGGATCATGGCGTAGACGGGAACGGTGGCATGGCGCGCCGCCAGCTGCATGAAGCCATAGGAGGGAGTCAGGCCGCCCAGCCCCAGCGCAGAGCAGAGCTCGATGCGATTCGCGCCGGCCTCCTGGGCGGTAAACAGGGATTCCAGATTGTCGATACAGATTTCAAGAGAGGTCATGATGGACTCCTTTATTGGGGAGATCAGACCCCGGATCTGATCTCATAAATTGAGCAAGGCAGCCCCGCGCACCCCGCCGGCGCCGCCGAAGCGGGCCTCGCGGATCTCGGGCAGGGCGACCCCGGGCAGCAGATGACCAGGCAGGCGCAGCGGCAGCTGTTCATAGAGCGCGGGCAGACCGCTCAGGCCGCCCCCCAGCACCACCACGTCGGGGTCGACCACCGAGATGGCGGTGGCAAGCCCGGCGGCCATGATTTCGAGCCAGCAGTCGACCGTGGCCACCGCATGGGGCTCGTGTGCCTCGAAGCGCCCCACTATCTGGTGGCCGCTGGCACGCTGGCCGTGAAAGTGGTGGTAGAGCCGCTCCAGCCCAGTGCCGGAGGCATAGGTTTCAAAACAGACCAAACGGCCGCAGCCACAACGGGGACGAGGCAGGTCGGGGTACTTCATCAACATGGTGGCCGGCAGCGGGTAGTGGCCTATCTCCCCCGCCAGCCAGTTGCGGCCCTGGATCAGCTTGCCCGCCAGATAGACGGCGCCGCCGATGCCGGTGCCGATGGTGACGCCGAGGGCGCTGTCGGCTCCCGCCGCCGCTCCCTGATGAACCTCGGACCAGAGGAAGCAGTTGGCATCGTTGTCCACCTTGACCGGGCGCGCCAGCAGTTCGGCCAGATCGGCGCCCAGGTGGCGGCCATTGATGGAGGGCAGATTGGCCGCCACTATGCTGTGGTCGTGCCGGTTGAGAATGCCGGGAAAGCCGATGCCCACCGCACCACGGGCGCCGAAACGGGCATCCGCCTGTTCGACCCGCGCGCGGATCAGCTGCTGCAGCCCTTCGTAATCGTTGCCGGGAGTGCTCATGCGCTCCTCGTGACAGAGATTCAAGGCGCCGTCATACACAGCGAACGCTATCTTGGTGCCACCAATATCAAAGCCGTAATACATGCCACACTCCCTTGTCGATGAGTCGCCTCACCTCAGCCTGTCCAGAGGGGGACATTGTATTAATTCGCAAAAAAAATAAAGTGACCAGAGGCGAAAAACGGGAGAGAGATCAAAGCAAACGAAACATTTGTCGCTGCAGGCAGGGCTGGCCGAGGCTCATCAGGGTGCGCTCCTGACCGTCGAACATGAAGCCGCGGCGCAGGTAGAACCCCTCGCCGATGTGGTTGCCATCGAGCAGCCACAATCTGACGCCTTCACAGCCGGCGCGCCGCATCTGCATCGCCACCGCCTGCCACAGCCGCTTGCCGTGGCCCTGACGCCAGTGGTCGGGATGCAGGTAAAAAGCGCGGATCCAGGCAGTGGGGCACTCCCCCGTCGTCTCCGGCTGCCAGTAGAGCAGGCCGATGACCACCTCGTCCTGGCACAGCAGCATGGGCTTGGGGCCTGTCTCCGCCAGCCGGCGCTGCCAGATCTGCAGATGCTCGGTCACCGCCAGCTGGGCCAGCATGTCGGCACCGAGCACGCCACCGTATGCGGCGAGCCAGCTGGCCCGCTGCATCACCGTCATGGCGGCGGCGTCATCGGGCCGCGCCATGCGCAGGCTTATGCCTTGCATTGGGGTACCAGCCCGGAGGCGCGGGCCTGCTCGTAGAGCGGCACGGCTTCAGCCTGCTGGGCCTGCAGCTCGGCGATCCGGTTCTCGTTGCTGGGGTGGGTGGAGAGCAGTTGCGGCGGCGCATTGCCACCCGCGGCCGCGCTCATGTTCTGCCACAGGGGAATCGCTTCGGCCGGATTGAAACCGGCGCGGGCCATCAGATCCAGGCCCAGCCGGTCCGCCTCGCTCTCCTGCTCGCGGCCATAGGGCAGCATGACGCCGACCTCCACCCCGAGCCCCAGCGCTGCCATGGTGGCGCCGCGGTATTCGCTGCTGCCCATGGCGATGTCGGCCGCAGCCAGCCCAAGGCCGGTCAGCTGGCTGCGGGAGAGCCGCTCGTTGGAGTGCTGGGCCAGCACGTGAGTCAGTTCGTGGCCGATGACGGTGGCGAGCTGATCCTGGTTCTTGGCCACCTTGAGCAGGCCGCTGTAGACCCCGATCTTGCCGCCGGGCAGGGCGAAAGCGTTGACCTGCTTGGAGTCAAACACCACCACTTCCCAACTGGTGATGCCGTACTGGCTCGGCACCTGGGCGGTCACCGCCTTGGCGACGCAGGAGACATAGGCGTTCATCTTCGCATCCGTGCTCACCTTCTCCTGCTTCTTCATCTCTTCGAAGGAGTCGGCCCCCAGCTTGCTCATCTGCTGGGGCGAGAACAGCAGCATCTGGCTGCGGCCGGTGGGAGACTGGGCACAGCTGGCGAGCAGGGTGGAACAGAGTGCCGCCAGGCCAAGCTTGAACAGGGGAGATGTCATGGAGGTGTCCTTCACCATAAAGATGCCCTATTTTCGGAAATGCGGGCGTCCGGTGCAAGTCGGCAAATCACCCGGTCTGGCGAAAGCGGTCACATACCGCAATCGGACGGCGACCAAAAAACAAAACGGGCCCCGCAGGGCCCGTCTGGCAAAGGAAACCGGCTTACATGATGCCCAGTTTCTTCAGGTCGGCTTCGACCACCTTGGCCGGTACCGGTACGTAGCCATCTTTGGCGACGATGTTCTGGCCCGCCTTGGAGAGCACCATCTTCAGGAACTCTTGCTCCATCGGAGAGAGCGGCTTGTTCGGGTGCTTGTTCACGTAAACGTACAGGAAGCGCGACAGCGGATACTTGCCGGTGATGGCGTTGTCAGAGGTCGCCTCGATGAAGGTCTTGCCATCCTTGGAGAGCGGTACGGCGCGCACGCCGGAGGTGACGTAACCGATGCCGGAGTAGCCGATGCCGTTCAGGGAAGAGGAGACGGACTGCACCACGGAGGCAGAACCCGGCTGCTCATTCACGCCGCTCTTGAAGTCACCGTTGCACAGGGCGTGTTCCTTGAAGTAACCGTAGGTACCGGACACCGAGTTGCGACCGAACAGTTGCAGATCCTTGGAGGACCAGTTGCCGTCCAGACCCAGATCAGCCCACTTGGTGGCCGCCTTGGCTTCACCGCACTTGAGGGTGCTGGAGAAGATGGCATCCAGTTGCGGCATGGTCAGCCCCTTGATGGGGTTGTCCTTGTTGACGAACACCGCCAGGGCATCGACCGCGACGCGGATGGCGGTCGGCTTGTAACCGTAGCGCTTCTCGAAGGCCTCTTCCTCGCCGGATTTCATGGCGCGGCTCATGGGGCCGAACTGGGCAACGCCTTCGGTCAGTGCGGTCGGCGCGGTGGAGGAACCGGCGGCCTGGATCTGCACGTTGACGTTGGGGTACATGCGCTTAAATTCTTCGGCCCACAGGGTCATCATGTTGGCCAGGGTATCCGAGCCGACAGAGGACAGGTTGCCCGAGATGCCGCTGGTCGGAGTGTAATCCGGCAGGTTTTTATCCACACCGGCAGCCAGGGTGCTGACGGAAAACAGGGTAGCTGCGGTGAATCCGATTACACCAGCCAGTTTGTTGAGTTTCATCCAATCTCTCCAAGGTTGCAGAACGCAGTCCATCAAAACACGGGTTAACTTGGCTCACCGCCGGTCACGCCGGACGATGCGCTGAGTGTCATTTCCTGCCCTCTTCCCCCAGTCCTGCGGTGGCAGAAGGCAAGCGTCAATCTGAGGCCGAAAGTGGTCACATCCCAAGCACTGCGATCGGCCGGTCGCGTTTCGTACTCTCCCTGCGCCAAACCGGCGACAGGTCCGTTCTCAAGACGGCGCCAGTATCTGACCTGGCAGTGACAAATTTATGGATTTAATGTGACACTTTAATGACATGGCGGGCTTGTTTAACAAATGAAAAAAGGGCCGCCATCGCAGCCCTCATTTGATGCCAACCCCTTGCCGGAAAAGACTATTTCACCACCACCATGCGGCCGGGGATGAGAAAGCTGAAGCGGCTGCCGAGGCCGACCCGGCTCTCGATGTCGAGCTGGCAGTCGTGGTGACTCAGGGCATGCTTGACGATGGCAAGCCCGAGCCCCGAACCGCCGGTGTGGCGGGAGCGGGCCTTGTCGACCCGATAGAACCGCTCGGTGAGCCGCGCCAGGTGCTCGGGCGGGATCCCCTCCCCCTCGTCCTGCACCGCAAACAGTGCCATCGCCCCCTGCTTGCGCCACTCCACCGTGATCTTGCGCCCCGCCGGGGTGTAGTGGATGGCGTTATAGACCAGGTTGGAGACGGCGCTGCGCAGCTGATCCTGATCACCGCGCACCAACAGATTGGGCTGCACCATGAACTCGATCTGGTGGGCCCGCTCGCCGGAGAGCGCCCGCGCCTCCTGCTCCAGCAGCCCCAGCATGGCGGGCATGTCCACCAGATGGGAGAGATCCACGGTCGGCGCCGCCTCGATGCGCGACAGGGTAAGCAGCTGATTGACCAGATTGTCCATGCGGATGGTCTGCTCCATCATCACCTTATGCGCCTTGGCCCACATGGCGGGCGGCGGCGGCTCCTCGGTCATCTCCAGATAGCCCTTGAGCACGGTGAGCGGCGTGCGCAGCTCGTGGGAGACGTTGGAGACGAAGTGCTTGCGGGTCTTCTCCAGGCTGCGCAGCCGGGTCACGTCCCGCACCACCAGCATGGCCTGATCCTCGGCGTAGGGCATGATGCGAAACTCGAGAAACTTCTCCTCGTTGATGGGCGAGGTCATCTCGAACGGTTCGTCATACTGCCCCTTGCCGAGGTAGGCGCCGAAGGCGGGATTGCGAATGAGGTTGCCGATGTGCTGACCGGCGTCTTCCGGCCAGCGAAAACCGAGCAGCTGCTCGGCCAGCCGGTTGCACCAGAGGATGCTGCCGTCGGTGCGAAACACCACGGCCGCGTCGGGCAGTGCCTCCGCCCCTTCCCGAAAGCGGCGGATCAGCCCCGCCAGCTCGCGGCGGCGGGCCCGGTGGCGCTGCTGCAACTTGTAGATGCCGTTGAAGATGTACTCCCAGCTGCCGCTGCCGTTGGGGGGCACCAGGCTGCGATCGTGCCACAGCCAGTCCGACAGCCGCTTCTGGAAGCGATAGTGCCAACCCAGGTGCAGCACGGTGGCCGCCAGCAGGCAGAGGGCGAGGGTATTCGTCAACCAGCCGACCAAGGCGAAGGGCGCATAGAAGAACGCCATTCGCCACAACTGGCGCCGCCAGGCATAAGGTTGCAACATAACTTCCTCTACAGACGGGTTGAGAAGCGATAGCCTGCGCCGCGCACCGTCTGGATCAAGCGATCGTGTCCCGTCTCTTCAATGGCCTTGCGCAGGCGACGGATGTGCACATCCACGGTTCTGTCCTCGACGTACACATTGGTACCCCAGACATTGTTGAGCAGCTGCTCGCGACTGTAGACCCGCTCCGGGTGGGTCATGAAGAAGTGCAGCAGCTTGAATTCGGTCGGCCCCATGTCGAGCGCCTTCTCCTCGGCGCTGACCCGGTGGGAAACGGGGTCCAGCTTGAGCCCCTGCACCTCGATCACCTCGTCCACCGAGGTGGGAGAGACGCGGCGCATCACCGCATGCAGGCGGGCGGTGAGCTCCTTGGGCGAGAACGGCTTGGTGATGTAGTCATCAGCCCCCGCCTCCAGCCCGCGCACCTTGTCCTCTTCCTCGCCGCGCGCGGTCAGCATCACCACCGGGATCTGGCGGGTCACCTCATCCTGCTTGAGCTGCTTGATGAACTGGATGCCGCTGCCGCCCGGCATCATCCAGTCCAGCACGATGAGTTCGGGGTAGGGTTCGCGCACCTTCGCCAATCCGTCGGCAAAATCTTCAGCTTCTACTGTTTCATATCCCTTCTGCTCGAGCACGAAGCAGAGCATTTCGCGGATCGGTGCTTCGTCCTCGACCACCAGAATTCGCTTAGCCATATCCCTTCTCTCTCCTCTGTGAAGATGGGTGCGCCAATTATTAGAACTTTCTGTGACACTTTTATGACTTTATGACAGGCGGGATGATAAACGTTTTCAGATTCAGTTGGCAGCAGCGAGTTGCAGCAGATCCCAGCGGTTGCCACTGATGTCCTCGAACACCACTACTGTGCCGTAAGCCTCGATACGCGGCTGTTCACAAAAGTGGACACCGTACGCCTGCATGCGCTGGTAATCACCCCAGAAGTCGTCAGTCTCAAGGAACAGGAACACCCGGCCGCCCCCCTGCTGACCGATGGCGGCCCGCTGCTCCGGGGTAGCGGCCCGCGCCAGCAACAGGGCGGAACCCGGGGCCCCCTTGGGGGCAACCCGTACCCAGCGCTTGCCCGGTTTGCCCGGCTCGTCAAGGGGCGTGTCTTCCAGCAGCTCGAACCCCAGTCCCTGGGTAAAGAAGGTGATGGCCTGGTCGTAATCGGCCACCAGCAGGGCCAGGGCGCCAATGTGTTGTGCCATGGGAAGTTCCTCAACAGATGAATAGATGGGGCGCATCATAACGGGGGACGGCCCCGGGCTCCAGCACCGGGGCAGATGAGAGAACAGAGGGTAGAAGGCGGGAGCATCCCGCCGGACAGGCGCAGCTTCCCCGCCTAAAGCAACCGGTTCAGCCCTGCCCGAGCCAGTCGCGCAGCACGCTATCCCGGTCCCCGTCCAGCGCCGGCGAGGCGCGCCCGTAGCGCACCGGGGTGGCCGACAGATGCAGCGGATTGGCCAGGGTGGGCAAGGGCTGCTCGCCGCGCTGCACCTGCTGCACCCAGCCGCGCACCGCCCCCTGCTCGAGGGCGAACAGGGCATCCAGGGTAAGGATGGGGCCGCCCGGCACCCCGGCCGCCTCCAGCATGGCACTCCACTCGGCGCTGCTGCGCGCCAGCAGCCGCTCGGCAATCAGGGCATTGAGCCGGTGGCGCTGGCGCACCCGGGCGCTGTTGCTGGCAAAATCCGGGTCCGTCGCCCAGCCGGGTTCCCCCAGCAGGGCCGCCAGCGCGGCAAACTGGCCGTCGTTGCCCACCGCGAGGATCAGATGGCCATCCCGGGTGGGATAGACGTCGTAGGGGACGATATTGGGGTGGCCGTTGCCAAGACGCCCGGGCGCCTGACCGGTGGCGAGATAGTTCATCGCCTGGTTGGCCAGCACCGCCACCGACACGTCGAGCAGGGCCAGATCGATCTGCTGCCCCTCTCCGGTCCGCTCCCGGTGGCGCAGGGCCGCCTGGATACCTATGGTGGCGTAGAGGCCGGTGAGGATGTCGACGAGCGCCACCCCCACCTTGACCGGCCCGCCGCCGGGGGCCTCGTCCGGCTGGCCGGTGATGCTCATCAAGCCGCCCAGCCCCTGGATCAGCAGATCGTAACCGGGTCGCTGGGCCCAGGGGCCGTCCTGGCCAAAACCGGTGATGGAGCAGTAGATGAGCGCCGGGCGGCGGGCCTTGAGGCTCGGGTAATCCAGGCCGTAGCGCGCCAGCCCCCCCACCTTGAAGTTCTCGATCACCACGTCGGCCCGGTCCACCAGGGCCAGCAGGGTCTCGCGATCGCGGGCCAGGTCGAGGGCGATGGAGCGCTTGCCCCGGTTGGCGGCATGAAAGTAGGCCGCCTCCCCCGCCACCAGCTCGGGCGGGCCCCAGTGGCGGGTGTCGTCACCGCGCCCGGGGGCCTCCACCTTGACCACGTCGGCGCCGAGATCGGCAAGCAGCTGGCTGGCCCAGGGGCCGGCCAGCACGCGGCTGAGATCCAGCACGCGCACGCCGGCAAGGGGCCCCATCACTCAAACGCCTGCAGGTCGGTCTGGGCCCGCCCCAGGATCAGGGCGTGGATGTCGTGGGTCCCCTCGTAGGTGTTGACCGCCTCCAGGTTCATCACATGGCGAATGACGTGAAACTCGTCGCTGATGCCGTTGCCGCCGTGCATGTCGCGGGCGACGCGGGCTATCTCCAGCGCCTTGCCACAGCTGTTGCGCTTGATGAGCGACACCAGCTCCACCGGGCAGTGCCCCTCGTCCATCAGGCGCCCGGCCTGCAGGCAGCCCTGCAGGCCGAGGGCAATCTCGGTCTGCATGTTGGCCAGCTTGAGCTGAAACAGCTGGGTGGCGGCCAGCGGGCGGCCGAACTGCTGGCGATCCAGCCCGTACTGGCGGGCGGCATGCCAACAGAACTCGGCGGCGCCAAGCGCCCCCCAGGCGATGCCGTAGCGCGCCTTGTTGAGGCAGCCAAACGGCCCCTTGAGGCCGCTCACCCCCGCCAGCCGGTTCGCTTCCGGCACGAAGACCCGCTCCATCACTATCTCGCCGGTGATGGAGGCGCGCAGGGAGAACTTGCCCTCGATCTTGGGTGCAGAGAGCCCGGCCATCCCCTTCTCCAGCACGAAGCCGGTGATCTCGCCATCCAGCTTGGCCCACACCACGAACAGATCGGCGATGGGGGAGTTGGTGATCCACATCTTGTTGCCGGTGAGCAGGTAGCCACCGTCGACCCGTTCGGCGCGGCTCTTCATGGAGCCAGGGTCGGAACCCGCATCCGGCTCGGTGAGGCCGAAGCAGCCCACCAATTCACCCCGGGCCAGCCCCGGCAGCCAGCGCTGGCGCTGGGCCTCGTCGCCATAGGCGTGGATCGGGTGCATCACCAGGGACGACTGCACGCTCATGGCCGAGCGGTAGCCGCTGTCGACCCGCTCCACCTCCCGGGCGATGAGGCCGTAGGCCACGTGATTGACCCCGGCGCAGCCGTACTGCTCCGGCAGGGTGGCGCCGAGCAGCCCCAGCTCCCCCAGCTCGTTCATGATGGTGCGGTCAAACTGCTCGCGGCGGTTCGCCTCCAGCACACGGGGCATCAGCCGTGCCTGGCAGTAATCGCGGGCGGCGTCGCGGATGAGCCGCTCCTCTTCGCCGAGCTGGCCATCGAGAAAGAAGGGATCTTGCCAATCAAATCTGGTACGCGTCATAAAGCACTCCATGCCATGCAAAAGAATCATCAAAGGGTCTCTTGTGGACCCACCTTAACCACGAAAAAGCTCGGGTAACAAACACCTCAGCCTGCCTCCCGCAGCGCCCGATAGAGGGTGGTGCGGCTGATGCCGAGCCGGCGCGCCGCCTCGCTCACGTTGCCATCGCACTCTGTCAGGGTCTGCTGCACCCGTTGCCGGTTCTGTTGGCGCAATGTGCTGCCTGCCACCACCGTGGTGGCGGCCGGCGCCACGGCCACGGTCGGCAGATGCAGGTGGGCGGGCTCAATCCAGCCCTGCCCCTCCGCCAATACGCAGGCTACTTCCAGCGCCTGCTTGAGCTGGCGCACGTTGCCGGGCAGCGGGTGGGCCAGCAGTTGGCGCTCGGCCTCATCGGTCAGGCGCAGGGCAGGATCCATCTCGGCCAGCAGCCGCCGGACCAGCGCCTGCCGCTCGCGGGGCGGCCAGTCGCGCAGCGGCGCCAGCAGTTGCCGCCAGCCGCAGATGCGGTAGTAAAGATCTTCGCGAAAGGTGCCGGCCGCCACCATGGCCGCCAGATCCCGATGGCTGGCGCTGACCAGCCAGAAATCCACCGCCTCGGGTCTGTGGCTGCCAACCGGAGTGACGGCACGCTCCTGCAGCACCCGCAGCAAGCGGGTCTGGGCCAGCAGCGGCAGCTCGCCGATCTCGTCCAGCATCAGGATGCCGCCGTGGGCGGCGCGCAGATACCCCTGGCTGCCCTGGCTGCGGGCACCGCTGAAGGCCCCGCCGACGTAGCCAAACAGCTCGGCCTCCACCAACTCCGCCGGCAGGGCGCCGCAGTTGACGCACACCAGCGGTTGCGCCCGCCGGCTCGACTGCCCGTGCAGTTCGCGCACCAGGTGCTCCTTGCCGCTGCCGGTCTCCCCCTCGATGAGCAGCGAGATGCCGCGCTCCAGCATCTTGAGCGGCACCTGCTGGCCGTGCGAGCCGCCGGCATCGGCCGGCAGGCCAGGCAGGGTCGCCACGGGGCTGGCCTCCGGCACCAATCGCAAGCCACGCCGATCCCGCAGCAGCTGCTTGCCGTCGAAGGGGTGCTGGCCAAGCCAGAGCCGACCGGCCCGGTTGGCCCCGAGCAGCTCGCCCTCCTCCCCCAGCAGCAGACGGGCGGACCAGAGACTCTGGGGCTCGAGATCCACCAGCCAGCCCGGCTGACGCGCCAGCAGCGCGTTTTCCAGGGTCATGGCCAACAGCCGCACCGTACCCAGCATGTCGCCATCGTGATGAGCCGCGTCGGTGGAGATGTCGAGCACCCCGAGCACTTGCCCGTCTGGCCCAAGCAACGGGCAGGCGCTGCAGCTGAGAAAGCTGTGCTGGGCGAAGAAGTGCTGATTGCCGAGCACCTGCACCTCGCTCTGTTCGGCCAGCGCGGTGCCGATGGCGTTGGTGCCCTTGCTCGCCTCCCCCCAGCGGGCGCCGCTGCGCAAAAAAATGCGCTCGGCGTGGCGGGCGAAGCCGTCGTCACCGCTGGCGGCCAGGATGGCGCCCTCGCCGTCGCACAGCAGCAACCGACAGGGGCGCCCTGCCAGCAACTGGCCAAACAGCGGCAACACGAAGCGCTGGAAGCTGGCGATCAGCACCCTGTGCTGCTCCTGACGGGCCGACAGCTCCCCCTGGGGCAGCAAGTCCAGCTCGGCGCTCTGCCGGCGGCTCAGCCCCTGATGCAGGCAGCGCTGCCAGGAGCGCTCGATCGGGCTGGCACTGGATTGAGATAATTCGCTCATCATGCCTCCTGTTCACAAACGGCACGCATGGGGCCGGCCAATGTGGATAACACGCTCATCACGCCTGTTCACAAACGGCACGACTGTCACGGTCACTGTCCAGAATTGGCACAGTTTCCTCACCTTCACCCTGGTCATTGGTTAACCAAGATACGCTGCCGCACCCCGTTTGATAACGTTTTTGTAACTTTTACTGTGCTGGTCAGACCCTCTGGCACGTCCCTTGCGATACACAGCTGCAACCGGGTTGCCCGCCAGCCCGGTCAGGACCACACACATAAAGGATGATGAGATGATTTATACCGCTCCCGGTCAGGCAGGTGCCCTGGTCAGCTTCAAGTCCCGTTACGACAACTTCATCGGTGGTGAGTGGGTGGCGCCGCGCGCCGGCCGCTACTTTGAAAACATCTCGCCGGTGGACGGCAAGGTGTTCTGCGAAGTGGCCCGCTCCGACGCCGCCGACATCGAGCTGGCGCTGGACGCCGCCCACAAGGCGTTCGCCAGCTGGAGCAAGACCAGCGTCACCGAGCGCAGCAACCTGCTGCTGCGCATCGCCGATCGCATCGAACAGAACATCGAGGTGCTCGCCATCGCCGAGACCTGGGAGAACGGCAAGGCGGTGCGCGAGACCCTGGCCGCCGACCTGCCGCTGGTGGTGGATCACTTCCGTTACTTCGCCGGCTGCATCCGCGCCCAGGAGGGTTCGGCCGCCGAGCTGGATCAGAACACCGTCAGCTACCACTTCAAGGAGCCCATCGGGGTGGTCGGCCAGATCATTCCGTGGAACTTCCCGCTGCTGATGGCGGCCTGGAAGCTGGCCCCGGTGCTGGCGGCCGGCTGCTGCAGCGTGCTCAAGCCCGCCGAACAGACCCCGATCACCATCATGCTGATGATGGATCTCATCAAGGACATCCTGCCTGCCGGGGTGGTCAACGTGGTCAACGGCTTCGGCGCCGAGGCGGGCCAGGCGCTCGCCACCAGCAACCGGATCCAGAAGCTGGCGTTTACCGGATCCACCGAGGTGGGCGCCCATATCCTGCGCTGCGCCGCCGACAAGCTGATCCCCTCCACCGTGGAGCTGGGCGGCAAGTCCCCCAACATCTACTTCGCCGACGTGATGCAGCACGAGAGCAGCTACATCGACAAAGCGGTGGAAGGGATGTTGATGACCTTTTTCAACCAGGGCGAGGTGTGTACCTGCCCCTCCCGCGCCCTGGTGCAGGCCAGCATCTATGACGACTTCATGGACAAGGTGCTGGCCCGCGCCCGCACCATCGTCCAGGGCAACCCCCTCGATACCGCCACCCAGGTCGGTGCCCAGGCGTCGCGCGAGCAGTTCGACAAGATCCTGAGCTACATGGAGATCGGTCGTGGCGAAGGGGCCAAGATGCTGATCGGCGGCGGCCCGGCCAGGGTGAGCGGGCTGGAGGGGGGCTTCTACATCCAGCCCACCATCTTCTCGGGTCAGAACAAGATGCGGGTGTTCCAGGAGGAGATTTTCGGGCCGGCGCTCGGGGTCACCACCTTCAAGGACGAAGCGGAGGCGCTGGCGATTGCCAACGACACCCAGTACGGGCTGGGGGCGGGCCTGTGGACCCGCGACAGCAACCTGGCCTGGCGCATGGGGCGTGGCATCCAGGCCGGTCGGGTCTGGGTCAACTGCTACCACGCCTACCCGGCGCACGCGGCCTTTGGCGGCTACAAGAAGTCAGGGATCGGCCGCGAGACCCACAAGATGATGCTGGACCACTACCAGAACACCAAGAACCTGTTGGTGAGCCACGACATCAATCCCCTCGGCTTCTTCTAAGCCCCTCCCATGATCAACAAGGGCGCCTGCGGGCGCCCTTTTCATTGCCAGAGCGCTCCTTGCTAGAGCGCCGCCTGCCCGGCGCCGATGCCCAGCTGCTGGCGATAGCGCTGGGGCGAGCAACCCAGCTCGCGGTTGAACATGGCGATGAAGGCCGAGGTGGAGCCGTAACCGAGCCGCCAGCCAATCTCCTGCACCGGCAGCTCCCCCTTGAGCCAGGCCAACGCCTTGAGCAGCTTGAGCCGGGCCCGCCACTGGCCGAAGTTCATCCCCAGTTCCCGCACGCAGCGCCTGGCCAGGGTGCGCTCGGTGGTGTGCAACTGCTCGGCCCATTGGGCCAGGGTACGCGGGTCGGCGGGATCGCTGTAGAGCGCCGCCAGCATGGGAGCCAGCAGCTTGTCCTGGCTCATGGGCAGGTAGCTGTCCTGGCAGCGGGTGCGGGTCAGCTTCTCCACCAGCAGCTCGGCCTGGCGCACGTCCCACTCATCCTCCATATGGCCCAGCTTGCGATCGCAAAAATCCGCCAGGATGGCGCGGATCAACGGGGTCATCTGCAGCAGCCTGGGCTCGGCCGGCAACCGCGCCGCCAGGGCGTGATTGACGTAGATGGAGGTGTAGTCGAGGGCCTGCTGGTTGTAGGAGGCGTGTTCCAGATCCGCCGGCACCCAGATGAGGTAGTCAGCCGGCGCCACCAGCCGGTGATCGTCAAGCACTATCTCCATCACCCCCAGACTGATGAGGCTGAGCTGGCCCCAGGGGTGGCTGTGGGGCGCACATGCGCTCTCGGCCTGGATCTGCTGGTAGCGTAGATAGAGCGGATTGGGCTCTGGCAGATGCAGGTCCGTCGGATGGTAGTGACGTATGGCCATGGCGGGCTAATTGTCCTTTGCGCGGGATGATTTGTCAGTTTTACGTTACTTGATATCAGAAAGACAAGGGTAGACTGGCTACCTCGATAATAAGGAGTCTTTGATGCGTATCTTCTACCCGCTGATGTTTCCGCTGCTCGCCGTGCTGATCTGGGCCACCAATACCGTGGTGTCCAAGGCCGCCGCCGATGTGCTGGATCCCGCGGCCATCTCCTTCTACCGCTGGGTGATCGCCGCGCTGGCACTGACCCCCTTCTGCCTGCCGCAGCTGTGGCGCCGCCGTGGCGAGATCCGCCCCTGGCTCGGCAAGCTGCTGGTGCTGGCGGCCCTTGGCATGGTGCTCTACCAGTGCCTCGCCTACTACGCCGCCCACACCACCTCGGCCACCAACATGGGGGTCATCGGCTCCCTTATCCCGCTGCTGACCCTGCTGCAGAGCGCCCTCTTCTTCGGCCAGCGGCCGGGCAAACAGGCGCTGCTCGGCATGAGTATCTCCCTGTTCGGGGTGTTCTGGCTGCTGAGCCTGGGTCAGCCGCTGGCGCTGCTGCACGACGGCATCAATCAGGGCGACGGCCTGATGCTGCTCGGCTCCGCCAGCTACGCCCTCTATGGCCTGTTGATCCGCCGCTGGCAGCTGCCGTTCGGCCCCTGGCTCAACCTCTACCTGCAGATCCTGCTGGCAGTCTTGCTGCTGATCCCGGTGGCCCTCAGCGCCGAGTCGCTGGCGGTGCCGGCCGAAGGCTGGGGTCTGGTGCTGTTTGCCGGCATCGCCTCCTCCCTCTTCGCCGCCTACTGCTGGATGCGCGGCCTCGCCTGCATGGGGGCGGAGCGCACCTCGGTGTTCATGAATCTGATGCCGCTGTGCACGGCGCTGATCGCCGTCATCAGCCTGGGGGAGCCCATTCACGGCTATCACCTGCTGGGGGGCGGTCTCATCCTGGCAGGGGTCATGCTCTCCCAGTTCAAACCGAAGGCCCGCCCAGCCCTGCTGGAAGAGGCCTGAGCAGCCTGCCACACCGGCTTTCGCGCCAACGATAGACACAAAAAAGGGAGCTCAGGCTCCCTCTTTTGTTGGTATGCATCCGCATGCGGCAAACGGCTCAACTGCCCCGCCGCCAGTGGTAGCGGCGCTCGGGCCGGCCGCGCTGACCGTAGTTGAGATCCACGTCCACCCGGTCCTCCGACTCCAGATACTCCAGATAGCGGCGCGCCGTGGTGCGGCTGAGTGACAAGCGCAGCGCCACCGTATCGGTGGAGAAGGCGCTGTCCGGCTCGCCCGCCAGCAGCTCCAGCACCTGGCGCAAGGTAATGGCGTCTATCCCCTTGGGGGTGTCGCGCACCTCGCGCCCCTGGGGCCTCACCTTGCCCATCAAGCGGTCCAGGTCGCTCTGCTCGAGGGAGCCGCGCTCGCAGATGCGCCGGTGCAGGGTGAGGATCTCGTCCAGGCTCTGCTGGATGCGAAACAGCCGCAGCGGTTTGATGATGTAATCCTGTACCCCCTGATTGAGGGCCTGCTGGATGGTCTCCACGTCGCAGGAGGCGGTCACCATGATGACGTAGGCTTCGCGGTTGTGGCTGCGCAGCCGGTTCACCCACTCCAGGCCTGAGCCGTCAGGCAGCGAGATGTCCACCAGCAGCAGTTGCGGCTGGGCCGCGCGCATCATGAGATCGGCCTGGGTCAGGCTCTCGGCCCGACCCAGCAGGGAAAATCCGGGGGTGGAGGAGACCAGCTCGGCCAGAATGGATCCTATCCGTTCGTCATCCTCGATCACCAGAGTGAAAATGGGCTCCATAGATCACACCAATTGGTTTTTATTCAAGTAGATACCGAACAGCGTCGTCTGTTCGGCGGTGCGGCGCCATTCTATCACACCCCCTCGCCTGGCCACCGTCTCCTTGACCAGGAACAGGCCGACACCGTGATCACCGGTCTGGCGACTGATGCCGTAATCAAACAGATGATCCGCCAGCGCCTCGTCCACCCCCTCGCCGCTGTCCTCCACCTCGATCACCAGCCGGCGCCCGAAATCATTGAGGGAGATGAGCACCCGTGGCGGACACTGCTTGCGCCGGGCCCAGGCGGCGCGGATGCCGTTGTCCAGCAGGTTGCCGATGAGGGTGATGAGATCCGCCGACACCGCCGCCGGGTACTCGCCCAGCGCCGAATCGGGATCCAGCACCAGCTCCACCCCGAGCTCGCGGGCCCGGCTGAACTTGCCGAGGATGAGCCCGGCCACCGGCTTGTCCTCGATGGCCCGCAGCAGATCGTGCAGCATGGTCTGGCACGCCTCGCTCTCCTGCTGGATCAGCTCCACCGCCTGCTCCACGTGGCCCAGCTGCAGCAGGCCGGAGAGGCTGCTGAGCTTGTTGGCGAACTCGTGGGTCTGCATCCGCAGCATCTCGGCATACTGGCGCAGGTGAGTCACCTGCATGCCGAGGCTGCCGGTCACCTCGGGGCGGCTGAAGATCAGCAGCCGACCGGGGATCTTGCCCTCCACCGCCTGCCAGCGCCCGATGAACGACTCGCCGTGCACGGTGAAACCGAGCTCGGTCTCGAGCTGGGTCAGGGCAGGGGCGAGTGGCGGCGACAGCTCAGCCAGTGGCTGGCCGAGCAGGGAGTGGCGGCCGGTGCCGGGCAGGCGCAGCTGGTAAAAGGCGGCGCTGTTGAGCATGCGGATGTGGCCGTGACTGTCGAGGGCGATCACCCCCTCCGAGATGTGCTCCAGCACCAGCTCCTGCAGCACGAAGCGGTTGACGATGGTCTCCGGCTCCAGATCCAGCAGGGTGCGCCGCAGCCGATGCTGGATCCAGAGCGCCAGCAGCAGGCCGCAGCCCAGCACGGCGCCGATGGCGCTGATGAGCAGGGCGATCCGATCCAGATAGATGCCCTCCACCGTCTGCATCAGATAGCCCACCACCACGGCGCCGATGGCGCGCCCGTCCGCCCCGATCACCGGGGCGAAGCAGCGAATGGCCGGTCCCAGGGTGCCCACGTCCTTGGAGCAGTAACTGCTGCGCTCGTTGAGGGAGGGCCAGATATCCTCGCCGCGAAACAGGCCGCCCACCAGCTCCGGGGAGGGGTGGCTCAGCCGGCGGGCGTGCTCGTCGGTCACCACCATGTAGGCGGCGTCGGTGCGGCTGCAGATCCCCTGCACATAGTCGCGCAGACCCGGATCGCTGCCCCACTCCAGCGCCTGTACCACTCGGCTGTCCGCCGCCAGTACCCGCGCCAGATCCCCCCCCTTCTCCTCCAGGTTCACTTCCAGCAGGTGGCGGATAAAGAGCGCCAGCAGGCTGCCCAGGATGACGATCAGGAGCAGTGACAGGCCCAGAGAGAGGGTGACCAGTTGGTGACGCAGTTTCATCGATTAGCCTTGCAACATCAGGACGCGGACCAATAGTGCGGGCGCCACCAGGTCTGGTCAATCAAAGGTGCGGGATCACCGGCAAAATCCGCCAGCCCCTCGGCACGGGCACACAGTGCCACCGCCCTCGCCACGGCGCGGGCCACCTCCCCCACCTGCTCAATGGGGGGCAGCAGCCGCCCTTCGGCCAGCGGATAGGCGCCCACCGCCTGCACCGCCGCCCGCAGCATGCCGTCGCTGATGCGCCGCGCCTTGACCGCGCAGGCTCCGAGGCCGATGCCCGGGAACACATAGACGTTGTTGCACTGGGAGACAACTCGCGGCACGCCGTCCACCGCCACCGGCGGGAAGGGGCTGCCGGTGGCGAGCAGGGCGCGCCCGCCGGTCGCCTGCCACACCTGGGCCGGGGTTGCCTCGGCGCTGCGGGTGGGGTTGGAGAGCGGCAGGATCACCGGCCGTTCGCACACCTCCCCCATGGCCGTCAGCACCGCCTCGTCAAACAGGCCGCCCTGACCGCTCACCCCGATCAGCACCCCGGGGCGCAGCCGCTCGATGAGCGCGGCCAAGGAGTTGCATGCCTCCGCCGCCGGACGGGCGAACGGCTGCTGGGCCGGGGTGAGCCCGGCGCGGCCCTGGCAGACCAGGCCATCCTGATCAAACAGCTGCACCCGCTCCGTGCTGCCCGCCAGCTGGGCCAGCATGGCGGCGATACCGCAGCCGGCCGAGCCGGCCCCGACGATCAGCACCGGGGTCTCGGCCAGTGTACTGCCCGCCTGCTGCAGGCCGGCCAGCACGCAGGCCGACGCCACCGCCGCCGTGCCCTGGATGTCGTCGTTGAACATGCAGAGCTCGTCGCGATAGCGGGCCAGCAGATTGGCGGCATGCTTGCCGGCAAAGTCTTCAAACTGCAGCACCACCTGGGGCCAGCGTTTGCGAATGGCGGCTACTACCTTGTCCATGAACTGGTAGTAAGGCTCGCCATCCACCCGCGGCGCCTGCCAGCCGAGGTAGGAGTCATCCTCCAGCAGCTCGAGGTTGTTGGTGCCCACGTCCACGCACAGCGGCAGGGTGCGCGCCGGGTTGATGCCGCCGGCGGCGGAGTAGAGCGCCAGCTTGCCGATGCAGATCCCCATGCCACCGATGCCGAGATCGCCGAGCCCCAGCACCCGCTCGCCATCGGAGATGACGATGACATCCACCTCCTGCTCCACCACCGCGAAGATGTCGTCCAGCTCGTCCCGGTCGTGCCAGGAGAGGTAGAGGCCGTGGCTGCGCAGATAAAGGTCGCTGTGGCGCTGGCACGCCTCCCCCACCACCGGGGTATAGATAATGGGCAACAGCTCCGGCAGGTGGTGGCGCACCAGCTCGTAGAACAGTACCGGGTTGTCCTCCTGCAGCTGGCGCAGCAGCAGGTGCTGATCAAACGGGCTCTGCATAGCCGAAACCAGCCGGTAGATGCGGCGCCGCTGCTGGGCCAGCGACTCCTCCTTGTGGGGCATGCGCCCCATCAGTCCCTGTCGCTTGCGTTCGGCATAGGGCAGGCTGGTACCCATCATGATGTCGTTCATTGGTCTGTTCCTTATGCCAGCAGCGAAATGAGCAGGGTGGCCAGGATCAACATGACGGCCCCCCCGAGACGGGAAGAGATCTGGGCAAACGGCATCAGCGTCATGCGCTGGGCCGCCGAGAGCACGGCCACGTCGCCGGTGCCCCCCATGTTGGCCATGCACAGACCGCCAGTGATGGCTGCCTCGATGGGGTAGAAGCCGATCATCCGCCCCACCAGCGCCGCCCCCAGGGCACCGCCGACCACGGTCACCAGCACCAGCACGAAGTAGCTGACGGAGAAGGCGCTGATGAGCTCGGGAATGCTGGTGTAGGCGACACCGATCCCCACCAGCAGGGAGGGAGTCAGGTTGCTGACCACGAACTGGTACCAGTCGGCCGCCGCCTGCTCGTAGCGACGGGGCAGCAGGCCGCTCACCTTGATGACGGCCACCGCCAGGATCATCAGGGCGAAAGGGTGCATGGGGATGAAGTTGCCGAGCAATGAGCCCAGCACGAACATGCTGGAGCTGATGAAGAGCCCGAGGCCGAGGCTCTCCAGCGTCGGTGCCTGCACCTTCTCTTCGGCCACGCCAACGGCACTCTCTTTTATCATCAGCTTGCCGTTGCCGGTCAGGGAGGGGTAGCGGCGACCGAGGCGGGCCAGCAAGGTCCCCACCAGGATGGCCAGGGTGTTGGCGATCACCACCGCCGGCACCATGCGCGACAGCAGATCGGCACTCGACATCTGCAGCGGCCCGGAGAGGATCTCCACCAGCGGCACAGCGCCGGCCCCCATGCCGCCGCCCATGATGGGCAGGCCGATCAGCAGCACTGCATTCTTGAAGCCATATCCCATCAGGGCGCCCACCAGACCGACGCTGAGCAGCGCCAGCGCGACGCCCCCCAGGATCACCGGCAGGTAGCGCATGGCGGCGTTTTTCAGCAGGGCGCCGCTCATGCCGAACACCGAGCCGGTCACCAGGCTGGCGATGAAGAAGTTGAGAAAGCCCCCCTCCTTCATGAAGCCGATGATCACCTGGCCCGCCTCGACGGGCAGGATCCGGTATTCAAACAGGGCGGCGCCGCCGAAGATGGCGAGTATGGTGCCGCCACCCAGGTATTCACGGATGGGGATGATGCGCTCGCCCAGCTCGGTCAGCAGGGTGCCGAGCACGAACATCAATGCCAGCGCACCGACCATGCCGAGTGGTAAAGAGCCGTTCCAGCCCGAGAAGAGTACGCAGGTGGCAAGCCCGAGGAAGATCATCATGGGCATGCCGGCAATCTGTCGGTCGCCAAACAGCGCGATCCGGGTCTGTGGGGTAGAGAGGTTTTTCATTGTTATGCTCCAGCGTGTGGTGTGGCGCCACTCTAGCCATCTCTCTCGCCCCTGTCGGTTAGCCTGTCTGCAAAGGCATATAAAAACATTAAATTCTTAAACGTTATGGCTGGCAGAGGATGCCGCCAGGCCTATCGTTGGCATTATTAAGACGCACTATTTTGCCGTGCCAATCAAATCGTCGGACACTCATCCATCAATGCCAACAGGTTCTTGATGGGGCCATTATCAAATAACGATTAAATAATGGGCGGCATGCTTCTCAATAATGGGAAACCATGCTTTCCCCGCTCCATGCTATTTCGACAGATCACAAGCAAGGATTGAGTGGCGATCTCAAGATCGGTAAATCCCAATCAGATAAACCGCCGCAGACCGGAAGAGACAACTGGAAGATTGTGGGCGTGCGATCACGCCGAGACCCGCAAAGAGGATCTGCCCATGGCAGGCCGTACCTACCTCTGGGGAGCGTTTGAGCCGATACAAGCGGGCCCTGCAACAGACCGTCAGATGATGATGACGGCCTCATGACACCAACCGAAAAACTATTCGGCTAATAACAGTGGAATATTGGCAGGGTCAAATTCATGACAGGTTTCGGTACTTTCCAGGCTGAGCCCATAATGGCCATCGGCAACATATTCCACCTCCACCAACAGGCTCTCGATGGAGAAATGGTGGTCACCCGATTCATATCGTTCCACAGCTATCGTCTCCCTGTTTAGCTGACCCATCAATATTAGTGGATAAAAAACAGTCTGCCGAATTCAGATAATATTTTTCTGCTGCCAACATTCTCGGCCATGGCTATTCCAAGGCTATTTTCAGCACGGATTGGTGAGATGATTTGGTTATTTCGCCGGCCCATGGCGGGAATGGTTCACCCAAATAGGCTCGTGGCAGACACGGGTGGCTGCCGGCGGGGTGCTCAGACCCAGCAGACAAGCTCCACAAGAAACCTACCTCCAATTTTCATAAACAAGATCATGATCACACTATTTACTTAGCCTGCTAAACAACTACAATGCTTAGCAAGCTAAGTAAATGGAGAGCCTCATGATGAAGGATCTGGAAATGCTGCGCGAGCTGTCCCTCGCCGAACGGGTCGGCCGACTGCATCGGCTGTGGCGCACCGTGGCCGATCTCGAACTGGCCCCCCTCGGCCTCACCCATCCCCGCTGGACGGCGCTGTGGAAGCTGAGCCGGCTCGGTGGCCATCTCAGTCAGAAGACCCTGGCCGAAGCGCTGGAGATCGAACTGCCCTCCCTGATGCGCACCCTGGGCCAGCTGGAAGAGCAGGGGCTGGTGGAGCGCCACTGCTGCAGTCAGGACAAGCGGGCCCGCATCGTCACCCTGACCCCGGCCGGCAAGGCGCTGCTCGACCAGATTGAAGATCGCATCATGGAGATACGCCGGGAGCTGCTCGCCGGCATCAGCCAGCGGGAGCTGGAACAGTTTGAAGATATCGTGCACCGCATCTGTGCCAATGCCCTCGGCAAGATAGGTGCACAGAGTGAAGAGAGAGAGTGAAATGACCCCGGATCAACAATTCAAGCGCTGGATAAAATGGGCCATGGGCGCCTTCGTACTGGTCTTTGCCTACTTCCTGCTGGCCGACCTCAAGATGCCGCTCACCCCGCAGGCCATGGCGACCCGCGTCGTGACCAAGATGGCGCCCCAGGTCAGCGGCAAGGTGGTCGAGGTGGCCGTCGGCAACAACCAGCACGTCAAGCAGGGCGACCTGCTGTTCGTGCTCGATCCCGCCCCCTTTGAGCTGGCGGTGGAGCAGGCCCGCCTCGCCCTGGCCCAGGCCGAGCAGCAGAATCGCCAGCTCGATGCCACCCTCAATGCCGCCAGCGCCGACTTCAGTTCGCTGCAGACCCAGGCCGCCCTCAAGCTGCGGGAAGCGGAGCGCATCGACGCCCTCTATCGCCGCCACATGGTCTCCGAGCAGCAGAAGGATGATGCCGACAGCGCGTTTCGCACCGCCCAGGCCAACCTGCTGGCCAGCAAGGCCCGCATGACCCAGGCCAGGGTCAACCGCGGTCTGCCCGGCGACGACAACCTGCTGCTGCGCCAGGCCCGCAACCGCCTCGCCCAGGCCGAGCTCAACCTCGCCTACAGCCGGGTGCACGCCAGCCAGGACGGCATCATTACCAACCTGCAGCTCAAACCGGGCAGCTTTGCCGCGGCGGGCGCACCGCTGCTGGCGCTGGTCTCCGAGCAGGTGGACGTGATCGCCGATTTTCGCGAGAAGAGCCTGCGCCACGTCAATCAGGACAGCCAGGCACTGGTCGCCTTCGATGGCGAGCCGGGTCGCCTCTACCCCGCCCGGGTCACCAGCCTGGATGCCGGGGTCAGCGCCGGCCAGTTCGATGCCAACGGCCTCCTGGCCAGCCCCACCGAGTCAGATCGCTGGGTGCGCGACGCCCAGCGTCTGCGTCTGCACCTGGCGCTGGAACAGCTGCCCGCCCATCTGCCGGCCGGCGCCCGTGCCACCGTGCAGTTGCTGCCCGACAACGCCCTGACCGGACTGCTGGCCCGCGCCCAGATCCGCCTGCTCAGCCTGCTGCACTACATCTACTGAGGTGACGGCAATGACGCTATGGCACAGGCCCCTTACCGCCAACGAACTACGCCAATGCCTGCGCATCGCCTTTGGCAGCACCACCGGCTTTCTGCTCTGCAAGCTGTTCGGCTGGAACTACGGCGTCTTCTATACCGTCACGCCGGTGCTGCTGCTGGGCATGGTGCCGGTGATGAACGGCCATGCCGCCCGCCAGCTGATCGCCGCCGCCGTGGTCTGCGGGCTGGAAGTGGGGCTGCTGGGGGGGCTGTTTGGCGGCCATCCCGGTCTGATGGTTCCCATCGCCTTCCTGCTGTTTCTCTACCGCTTCGCCGCCATGTCGCGGGGCAGCCTGTTCCTGTTCGGTGCCAACGGGGTGTTGAGTCTCAGCATCATGCTGCACTTTGCCAGCTACCCGCAGACCGATCTCAACGACCTCATCTTCAGCAACCTGTGGGCCAGCGTGCTGTCGGTGCTCATCGCCTACCTGATGACGGCGCTGATCCCGGACGTGGAGGAGCGCCCCAAACCGGCCCCCTCTCCCAAGGCACCGCACCGGATGCGGCACGAGGCGCTGCTTGGCGCCAGTATCGCCACCCTCTCCTTCATGGTGTTCCAGATCTTCGATCTGCGGGACTCCATGTCGGCCCAGGCCACGACCCTGCTGGTGCTCTTCCCCATGCATTGGGATGGCGCCCTGAGCTATGCCCGCAAACGGGCCATGGGCACCCTGCTCGGGGTGAGCTTCGGCCTGGTCAGCCAACTGGTGCTCTACGACTGGTCGGGGCTGCTGTTGCTGGTCGCCCCCATGCTCTGGCTCGGCGCCATGCTGTTCAGCCATGCCCACGTGAAGGAGGCGAGCGGTTCCGGGGTCGGCTTCGGTGCCCTCACCACCCTCGGCATCCTGTTCGGCCAATACCTGACACCGGGCAACGATCTGGTGTTCAGCGCCCTCTACCGGGTCAGCAGCATCTTGTTTGCCATCGTCGCCACCCTACTGGCCTGTTACCTCATCCACCGACTGCTTAACCGCTTCGAGGCCACTCGGTTCGGTTATTGACCCCCTGTTGTTAGCTCAAGGATGTGCTGCCTTTCGCCCCGCTATGCCTACCGGGGCGTTTTTTTGCCTTCCGTTTGGCGGCACCTGCGGCCAGCCCCAGCAACTATGCTTGCTAGGGCAGTCGGCAACAGGAGAGAAACCATGGCACGAGCAGCATACATCCACTGGTTGGCAATCACTCTGCTGCTGGGGATGACCTGTGCCCGGGCAGAGCAGGTGCTCATTGCCGCCGAGGATGACTGGGCCCCCTACTGCGCCCTCGACAAGCAGAGCGGTCAGCCGCAGGGGCTGGCCCCCGAGCTGGTGAAGGCGGCCTTTGCCGCCGAGGGGGTCGACGTCGAGTTTCGCACCATCCCCTTCGCCCGCTGCATGTACGAAGCGCGCAGCGACAAGGTGCTCGGCTGCTTCGATGCCACCATCACCGAGGAGAACCGCTACCAGTACTTCTGGCACGAGACTCCCATGTTCGAGGAGGATCTCGCCATCTTCGCCCTGGCCAGCGAAGCGCGTCGGGATCTCAAGCTCACCTCGCTGGAACAGAAGACGGTGGGCATCACCCTTGGCTACACCTACCCCACCGATTTCATGGAAAACCCCAGGATCACCCGCTTCCAGGCCAAGTCCGACGCCCAGATCATCGAGATGCTGGTGCGCGGCCGGGTCGACTACATCCTGATGAACGAGATGCCGGGCTACCTCAAGATCCAGCAAAAACAGCTGAGCGGGAAGGTGGTCAAGGTGGGCAAGATCTCCACCGACGGTTTCTGGCTCGCCTTCTCCCGCGCCCACCCCCAGGGCGAGGCGATGGCCAAGCGCTTCGAGGAGGGGCTGCAGAAGATCCGCAACAACGGCACCTACGAGGCGCTGGTACGGGCCTTCGAGGCCCGACTCGGCCTGCATTGAGCCGCTGCTCATTAGCGCTTCTTTTGACGCCCATGGACGCATATCGACGCAAGCCGGGTCGAGGCGCATTGCGCCCCTTTGGCAAGCTGTTAGGATCACGCCCGGATGACACCGATGGAGAATCAACATGAAGCACGCCAACCTTCTGCTGCTGGGCATCACGAGCCTGACCCTGCTGAGCGGCTGTGAACGCGGCGCCGGCACCCTGGGCGTGACCGGTGGCGACCCCGTCACCTATCTGTGTGAACAGGGCAAACGGGTGCAGGTACGCTACTTCGCCCTCTCCGATCAGAGCCTGAACTTCGTCAAACTGGCGCTGCCTGATGGCAAGGATTACACCCTGCCGCAGAGCGTTTCCGCCTCCGGCGCCCGCTACACCGACGACCATGAGGCCGTCTGGTGGAACAAGGGAGATGAAGGCTTTGTCGAGATGCGCGACAAGGACGGCGAGTGGCAGAGCGTCTACACCGACTGCAAGCAGCAGTGAGCCTCGCCGCCATGGCACCTCGCAACAACAAAACACCCCAGCCAGGCCGGGGTGTTTGTCATCTCACGTCGACTTCATATCGGACCAGCACCCGCACCGGGATGGCTTGCGGATTCTGTTCGGACACCCGATAACGCACCTGCGCCAGCCCGGAGATGGCGATGAGATCGAGCACGCCAGGCGGCTCGGATGCCAGCACCTCGGGGCTGAACAGCTCGCCATTGGAATCGATGAGATAGCGAAGCGTCACATAGCCCTTCACCGGCCTCTCCTTCGGCAGCCCGCCGACCGGATTGAAGTCGCCTATCTGCTCCACCTGAACCCAGTATTTGGGCAGCTCTTCCCAAACGATATCCACCGGAGGCTGATTCAGCTTCGCGGTGGGGCTGGCACAGCCCCCCAGCAGACCGAGCACAGTGCCCAGCAGCAAGACCTTCAAACCCATTCAACACTCCTTGTTGAGTCAGATCAGAGGGGTCACCCCTCCCCGGCAGGGTTGCCGGCCTGTTACTGTAACAATCGGAACCCGTTTGGGCAGCATAAAAAAAGCCAACCCCATCGGGTTGGCTTTTAGCAAAGCGGCTCAGCGTCAGCCGCGCTTGTCGCTGACCACCAGCCAGAGCGCATGCACCATGCCGGGCAAACCGCCGAGCAGGGTCAGCACTATGTTGATCAGAAAATGCAGGCTGAAGCCCACCTGAAGAAAGGCGCAGACCGGGGGCAGAAAGATGGCCAGCAGGATCTTGAGCAGATTGTTCATCTCGGATTTCCTCGTCAACGATGTCGCAGGGATAGCAATGGGCTAACCATAAACATCCCTGGCTTCAACTGCAAACCAGACAGGGAATGCGCTCACCCCCTTCCCGCCAGGCGTTGAGGTCGTGGATAACCTGATTGCTGCTGCCGCGCCAGAGCAGGCCGGGATCCGCCAGCCCCTTCTCGAACTTGCCGTCCACCAGCACGTCCAGCAAGGCCACCAGCTCGCTCTGGGCCGGGCTGAGCTCGCCAAGCAGATAGCCGGTCCAGCACCAGATGTCCTTGCCGGGGCACTCGGCGCGCACCCGTTTCACCAACGCCAGCACGTGGGGCACGTTGGCGGGGTGGAGCGGATCGCCGCCGGAGAGCGACAGCCCGCGCCGCTTGATGCGCGTGTCGTTGAGATCAGCGATGACGCGATCGCTCATCGCCTCATCGAACGGCTTGCCGCCATCGAGCCGCCAGGTGCTCTGGTTGTAGCAGCCGGGGCACTGGTGCTCGCAGCCCGAGACGAACAGGGTGGCGCGGGTGCCGGGGCCGTTGATCACATCGACCGGGTAGTATTGGTGGTAGTGCATCTTCTCTCTCTATTGCGGCCCCTCCTCGCCGGCCCTTCTCCCACTATTTGCAACGTGAGCAGGAGAAGGGAGCAAAGCGGCGCCAACAGCACCTCGGATGGTTCCCTCTCCCTTTGGGAGAGGGCTAGGGTGAGGGCTCGGCCTACATATGTTTGACGCGGCGCTTCACCTCTTCCTGCTTGCCCGCGTTGAAGGGGCGTGCATCCGGGCTGCCGAGGTAGCCGCAAACACGGCGGGTCACCGACACCTTGGCCGGGTCGTGGTTGCCGCAGCGCGGGCAGGTGAAGCCCTTGGAGGTGCACTCAAACTCGCCGGTGAAGCCGCAGTCGTAGCACTCGTCGATGGGGGTGTTGGTACCGTAGTAGGGCACCTTGTCATAGCTGTAATCCCAGACGTTTTCGAGCGCTTCCAGGTTGTGCTGGATATTGGGGTACTCGCCGTAGCAGATGAAGCCGCCGCTGGCGATGGGCGGATAGGGCGCCTCGAAGTCCAGCTTGTCGTACGGATTGACCTGCTTCTCCACATCGAGGTGGAAACTGTTGGTGTAGTAGCCCTTATCGGTCACCCCCGCCACCACGCCAAACTCTTTGGCGTCGATGCGGCAGAAGCGCGAGCAGAGGTTCTCGCTCGGGGTGGAGTAGAGGCTGAAGCCGTAGCCGGTCTCCTCCTTCCACTCATCGGTCGCGGCCTTGAGCCGCGCAATGATGGCGATGGCCTTCTGCTGCAGTTCGGCGCTGTCAAACAGGTGCACCTGATCGCCAAACAGGGCGTTGATGGTCTCGTGTACCCCGATGTAGCCAAGGGAGATGGAGGCGCGGCCATGCTTGAAAATCTCGCTGACGTTGTCGTCGGCCTTCAGACGCACCCCGCAGGCCCCTTCCATGTAGAGGATGGGCGCGACCCGGGCCTTGACCCCGTCGAGGCGCTTGATGCGGTACATCAGTGCGGTCTTGGCTACCCGCAGGGCGGCATCCAGCTTGTCCCAGAAGTCCGCTTCATCGCGGGATCTCAGGGCGATGCGCGGCAGGTTGAGGCTGACCACCCCTAAGTTGTTGCGCCCTTCGTGGACCAGCTCGCCGTGCTCCTCGTAGGCACCGAGGAAGGAGCGGCAACCCATGGGGGTCTTGAAGGAACCGGTCACCTTGACCACCTGGTCGTAGTTGAGGATGTCCGGGTACATCCGCTTGGAGGCGCACTCCAGCGCCAGCTGCTTGATGTCGTAGTTGGGATCGCCCTGCTTGTGGTTGAGGCCATCCTTGATGGCGAACACCAGTTTCGGGAACACGGCGGTCTTCTTGTTCTTGCCAAGGCCGGCGATGCGGTTGCTCAAGATCGCGCGCTGGATCAGACGTGACTGCCAGCTGTCGCCGAGGCCAAAGCCAAAGGTGACGAACGGGGTCTGACCGTTGGCGGTGTGCAGGGTGTTCACTTCGTACTCCAGCGACTGGAAGGCGTCGTAACACTCCTTCTCGGTGCGGGCCATGGCGTAGGCATCCACATCGCTGATGCCCCACTCCAGCGCCACTTCCCGGTGCTTCTCCCAGCTGATGGTCACATAGGGAGCCAGCACTTCGTCGATGCGGTTGATGGTGGTGCCGCCATAGATGTGGCTCGCCACCTGGGCGATGATCTGGGCCGTAACCGCGGTGGCGGTGCTGATGGACTTGGGAGTGTCGATCTCCGCATTGCCCATCTTGAAGCCGTGGGTCAGCATCCCCTTCAGGTCGATCAACATGCAGTTGAACATGGGGAAGAAGGGGGAGTAGTCGAGATCGTGGAAGTGCAGATCGCCGCTCTCGTGCGCCTGGACCACATCGCGGGGCAGCATGTGACTGGTGGCGTAGTGCTTGGCGACGATGCCCGCCAGCAGGTCACGCTGGGTCGGGATCACCTTGGAATCCTTGTTGGCGTTCTCGTTGAGCAGAGCCGCGTTGGTCTGCTCCACCAGGCCGCGGATCTCCTGAGCCAGCCGGCCGCGGGCCTCGCGGGCCTGATCCCGGTCGTGACGGTATTCGATGTAGGCACGGGCGATGGCCTTGTCGTCGGAGGCCATCAGGTGGTTCTCGACCCGGTTCTGGATCTCATGGATGTCTACTTCCCCTCGTCCTTCCAGCTCCTGGGTGACGGCGGCGGCAATGCGCTCGGCCAGCGCCGGACTGGCCTGATTGACCGCTTCTGCCGCTCGGCCCACCGCCTCGGCAATCAGCTGGGCATTGAATGGTGCGCGACATCCATCACGTTTGATCACAACCGGTTTCATGGATTTTCCCCGTTAAAAAGGCCAGGCTCTCGCCCTCGGCTTACCCTTGTTTGGCCCCCTCCTCCACGCCTCGTCCTCGGCGCAAATAAATTCAGCCGAGGCTTGACAAGCCAGGGCTGACGATGAGAAGGGAACAGCTTAATAACACAACATATAGGGATTAAAAACGAATGCAGCCCTATATGTGGTGTCTATTAGGCACCAAAGCGTGACCGTATTTCTTGATCCAGAACAGGTTTTGAGGCGAGTGGCGCAGTTCCCGACCAGTCACAAACGGCCCCATACAAGACCCAATTCAAGCCTGATGCGGGCTGGCGCCCGATACCGGCCAGAGGGAAAAAGATTTCCCTTCCGACAGTAATTGACCGGGACAGGTTTGCACCAAGATGGACATAATGAAGGACAACTCCTCTTGTACGATGGGAAGCGACATGACCAACCCGCTATTGCTGCTACTGCTGCTGTGTGCCCTCCCGTTGCGGTTGTGGGCGGCCGAAATTCTGGTGATCAGCAGCTACCACCCCGAATACCTGTGGGATCAGAGCTACAACGCCAGCCTGGCCGCCAACCTCAAGGGCGACCACCACATCAGCCACTTCTACATGGATACCAAACGCCGCCCCGCCGAGGAGTTCGATCAGATAGCCGAGCAGGCGCTCGCCTACTATCGCCAGGTGAAACCGGATCTGGTGGTGCTCGGCGATGACAACGCCATCAACTACCTGGCCAGCGACATCGCTTCCCTCGGCACCCCGGTGGTGTTTCTCGGCATGAACGAGAACCCGCGCCACAAGGGGCTGGTCGGCCACCCCAAGATCACCGGCGTGCTGGAGCGCCCCCTGCTCAAACGCAACATCAGCGAGATGAGCCAGCTGATGGGGGGGATCAAGAAGGCACTGGTGCTGTTTGACTCGAGCAACGTGGCGCTCACCGCCATCGAGGATGAGTTCAAGACCCAGACCGAGTTGCGGGTCGGCCAGACCCGGGTCAACAGCCAGCTCATCGGCGACTACAGCCTGTGGCAGGAGGCCGTGCTCAATGCCAAGCAGAGTGGTTATGAAGCCATCTTCATCGGCCTCTACCACACGCTGGTGGACGATGATGGCAAGCACGTGAGCGAGCAGACTGTGCTGGAGTGGACCAGCGCCCACAGCCCGGTGCCGCTGTTCTGTTTCTGGGAGTTTTCGGTGGGCAAGGGCAAGGCCATCGGTGGCCTGGTGCTGGATGGCCGCGATCAGGGGGCCAAGGCGGCCGAGCTGGTCAACGCCATCCTGGCGGGTGCCCAGCCCAAAACCCTGGCACCGCGCGCCGCCCTGCGCGGCGAGTATGTGTTCAGCAAGAGCGAGCTGGCCCGCTGGCAGCTCACCCTGCCCGACAAGTGGCGCTACAAGATCCTCTGGCGTGATTGAGCACTGATCAGTGCCCCCATAACAAAGAACCCGGCCATGCCGGGTTCTTTGTTTCTCTTTCTGCGTGAGCGACTCAGCCCTGCAACGCCTGTTGCAGCTCCTCTTCACTCCAGACGGTGATGCCGAGCTCCTGGGCCTTGACCAGCTTGGAGCCTGCCGCCTCCCCCGCCACCAGCACATCGGTCTTGGCCGACACCGAGCCCGCCACCTTGGCCCCCAGCGCCTGCAGCGCCGCCTTGGCGTCGTTGCGCGACAGGGTGGTGAGGGTGCCGGTCAGCACGAAGGTCTTGCCGGCAAAGGGCTGCTCGCTTGCCTCCTTCTTCTCGATGGCCGGCCAGTGGATGCCGGCGGCCAACAGGGCCTCCAGCACCTCGATGTTGTGGGGCTGGCGCAGGAAGTAGTAGACGTGCTTGGCCACTATGTCCCCCACGTCGGCCACTTCCAGCAACTGCTCTACCGAGGCGGCGCGCAGGGCGTCCAGAGTCAGGAAGTGGTTGGCGAGGTTCAAGGCCGTCGCCTCCCCCACTTCGCGGATCCCCAGTGCAAACAGGAAGCGGGGCAGCGTGGTGCTGCGGGCCGCATCGATGGCCGCCACCAGATTGAGGGCCGACTTTTGCCCCATCCGCTCGAGCCCGGCCAGCTGGATGGCGTTGAGGCTGAACAAGTCCGCCGGGGTCTTCACCAGCCCCTTGTCCACCAGCTGCTCCACTATCTTGTCGCCAAGGCCGTCCACGTCCATGGCACGGCGGGCGGCGAAGTGCTTGATTGCCTCCTTGCGCTGCGCCTCGCAGAACAGGCCGCCGGAGCAGCGGGTCACCGCCTCTCCCTCCAGCCGCTCCACCGCCGAACCGCACACCGGACACTCGGTCGGGAACAGGATCGCGCGGGCATCCGCCGGGCGCTGCGCCTCCACCACCGCCACGATCTGCGGGATCACGTCCCCGGCCCGGCGCACGATCACGGTGTCGCCGATCATCACGCCAAGGCGCTCAATCTCGTCGGCATTGTGCAGGGTGGCGTTGGAGACGGTGACGCCGCCGACGAACACCGGTTTGAGCTTGGCCACCGGGGTCACGGCACCGGTGCGGCCGACCTGGAACTCGACGTTCTCAAGCTCCGTCATCTCCTCCTGGGCCGGGAACTTGTGGGCGGTGGCCCAGCGCGGGGCGCGGGCCACAAAGCCGAGTTCCTCCTGCAGGGGGATGGCATCCACCTTGTAGACCACGCCGTCAATCTCGTAGGGGAGCTCGCCACGGCGCGCCAGGATATCGTCGTGGAACGCCTGGCAACCGGCGGCCCCCTCCTTGAGCTTCACTTCGGGGCTGAGCGGCAGCCCCCACTCTTTGAGCTGATTGAGGCGACCGAAGTGAGAGCCACCGAGCTGCTCGCCACCCACCCCCACGCCATAGGCGTAGAAGGCCAGCGGGCGGCTGGCGGTGATGCGCGAGTCGAGCTGGCGCAGGCTGCCGGCAGCGGCATTGCGTGGGTTGACGAACACCTTCTCGCCGGCGGCCAGCGCCTTGGCGTTCATCGCCTCGAACCCCGCCTTGGGCATGAACACCTCGCCACGCACCTCCAGCCTTGCCGGCCAGCCCTCGCCGCGCAGAGACAAGGGAATGGCCTTGATGGTGCGCACGTTCTCGGTGATCTCCTCACCCGTGGTGCCATCGCCCCGGGTGGCGGCCTGCACCAGCTGGCCATCCACATAGAGCAGGCTCACCGCCAGACCGTCCAGCTTGGGCTCGCAGCAGAAGGTAAAGCTCACCTCCCGCTTGAGGCGATCGCGCATGCGCTGCTCAAAGGCCTGCAGCTCCTCGCCGCTGAACACGTTGTCCAGGCTCAGCATGGGGATCTCGTGGCGCACCTGTTTGAAGGCGGTCAGCGGCTGGCCGCCCACCCGAACGCTCGGCGAGGCCGGCGTCTTCAGCTCGGGATGCTCGGCTTCCAGCGCGATCAACTCGCGCATCAGGCGATCGTATTCGGCGTCCGGCACCGTGGGGTTGTCCAGCACATAGTACTGATGACCGTACTCGATCAGCAGCTCACACAGTTGACGGTGGCGGGAGAGGATATCGCTCATGAAAAAGTCTCGAAGTGTGATGGAAAAACCGGCCAGCGGACCAATAAAAATGCGGCACCTGGGTACCGCACTTTTTATTCATTCGACCCGCATGGCGTATTAGTCGCGGCTGGCCTCGTAGGCGGCCAGCTCATGCCGGTAACGGGCGATAGTCTCGTCGCTCAGCGGGCTGCGATCCATATCCGTCAGCATGGCATCGAGATCGCTGGCCAGCTGATCGGCGGCCTGCAACATGTCCTCGAAGGCAAACGCAGCATTGCTGCGCAGTGGCAGCTGCATGAAGAGCGACACGCCCGGGGTGGCGAACTGCTCCATCCGGTACGGGTTGAAGGTGCCCGGCTTGACCATGTTGATCATGGAGAAGAGCACTTCACCCTTGCCGTTCGGATCTTCGTGACGGTGGAAAATATCCATCTCGCCAAACTTGAAGCCCAGCGCCAGCAGGGAAGAGAGCAGGGTGGCCCCTTGCAGATCGTGACCCGGACGGCCCATCAGGTTGATGACATAGACATCCTGCCAGATCTTCTCGACCGGCGCGGCACGTACCTGCTCTTCATAGACAGGCTCCTCGTAGGCAGGCTCGGGGGCTGCATGACGGGGCTGCGCCTGGTATTCGGGAGCGGCGACCGGGGCCGGCTCGCGAGTACCGAAAGTGGGTGCGGTCGCGTAGGCGGGCTCGACCAGCGGCTCTTCGTCCAGCGGTTGCAGCAGCGGCTCGCGCTGGGGACGGGAACGGTGGACCGGGGTACGGCGAATGACCTGGGCGGGCTTGCGCACCGGCGCGGCAGGCACTTCCTCGACGGCTGCGGCAACCGGCTCCTCGAACTCCTCCTCGTCTTCTTCATAGACGGGGGGTGGCGGCACGGGGCGGGCGGCAGGCTTGCGTACCACGGGCGGCGGCAGATCGGCGTCGTCATCTTCATCATCGAAGGCGGGCGCAGGCGCACGACGGCTGACTTCCGGCTGGCGGGGCTCATCATGGTGGAGTTTGGGCTCGGCACGACGGCCACCGCTGACCACTCGCACCTGACCGATGCCATCGCTGTCGAAGGCGTCGTTGTCACGATCCCGTGATTTGGATTCCATCCGGCCCAGAGGTTTCTCTTTGATCGGTGCCTGACGATTCTTTCTGTTGCTCCACAACCCGTGAATGAGCAATGCCGCGATGGCAATACCGCCCAGGGCAACCAAGATGTAACGCAATTCCTGCATTAGCTGCTTCTCTTTCTAGTTTTGCTCAGCCAAAGCGACGGCTTCACCGATATCGACCGACACTATGCGCGAAACCCCGGGCTCTTGCATCGTGACGCCAACCAGCTGCTCAGCCATCTCCATGGAGACCTTATTATGACTGATGTAAACGAACTGTACTGTGCTCGACATCTCTTTGACAAGAGAACAGAAGCGACCGACGTTCACTTCATCGAGCGGTGCATCCACCTCATCCAGCAGACAAAATGGTGCTGGGTTGAGTCTGAAGATGGCAAAAACCAGCGCAAGTGCGGTTAACGCCTTCTCCCCCCCGGAAAGCAGGGCAATGGTAGCATTCTTCTTACCCGGAGGTCTCGCCATGATGCTCACTCCGGCCTCCAAAAGATCATC
This sequence comes from Aeromonas sp. CD, assembly GCF_033349375.1. Taxonomy (NCBI): domain Bacteria; kingdom Pseudomonadati; phylum Pseudomonadota; class Gammaproteobacteria; order Aeromonadales; family Aeromonadaceae; genus Aeromonas; species Aeromonas sp. CD. The sequence continues at coordinate 1,296,971 of NZ_CP137631.1, read as the reverse complement.
GGAGGTGAGCTCAAGCCAGGCACTGCCCCCCCCGAACACTTTCGGAAAGAGGGATTTTAAATCTTCGTTGACCTTATCGAAAGTATCCCGGAACCGTATTTGTGTCTCTTTATCAATTCTTTTAATGGCTTGGCTCAAGGTTTCCAGCGCCTGTTCCAGATCCTGGCACTGGTTTTCCAGGTAGCTTGAGCGGGTTTTCGCCTCTTCATACTCCTCGAGGGCCGCCAGGTTGATGGCGCCAAGTGCCTCCACTTGTGCCTCCAGGGTTTGGATCTCCTGGCGCAGCTTGCCGCGATCAGCGGCAATCAGCACCGCCTGATCGAGATCCACCAGCCGCACACCCAGCTCTTCGAACTGCTCGTGCAATCCCTGCCGGCGCGTCAGATTGCGTTCACGCTCAAGGCGCAGGGTCGCCAGCTTCTCCTGAATGTGCACCAGCTGCTTGTGATCGGCGCTTCTGGCCTGCTCCAGCTCGGTCAGCTGACGCTCCAGCTCCGCGAGCCGCTGATGACAGGCGAGCTGCTGCGCCTCAAGATTGCGCTGCTCGGCCAGCAGGGGCGACAGATTCTGACCCGGCGCAGCGCCCGGCTCCTTGAGCTCGGCCAGCTCCAGCCCGAGGCGGGCCAGCTCCTGTTCGCGCAGGGCGATGAGCTGGCGCAGGTTATGCTGCTCCAGTTGCAGTCGCTGGCAGGCGGCCTGCTGCTGCTCCCGGCGCAAGCGCGCCTCCTCCAGCGCCCGCTCTGCCCCGCTCGCCTGCTCCTGGGCGAGCAGCAGTGCCTCGGCAAGCGCTTCGCCCTGCTCCTGCAACTCGCCAAGGGCCGCTTCACCCTGCTCAAGCCGCTCCCCGGCCGACGCCAGCCGCTGCGCCTCCTCGGCCTGCTCTTGCGCCAGTCGCGTCAGCTCTTCCCCCAGCTGGCCGAGGCGCTGCAACCGCTCCTGCCGCTGCCCCTCACGCAGGCTCCAGGCTTCGCGCAGTTGCTGCCACTGCTGCTCCTGCTCGCGCAGGGTGCGCTGAGCCAGCTCATGGGCGCCGTGCAGCTGGGCCCGCGTCGCATCGGCGGCGGCAAGCTGCTCATCGAGCCGGCGCAGCGCCTCCCGACCAGTGCTCTGCTCGGTGTGCAACCGCTCACGCTCGCCGAGCAGCGCCAGGGTACCGAGGGCCATGCCCTCCCCCAGATCCGCCCAGTTGGAACCAAACCAGTCGCCAGCAGGAGTGAGCAGCGACTCACCGGCCGCCAGGCTCGGCTGGCGGGTCAATGCCGCCTCCCGGCTCTCCACCAGCCAGATGGCATTGAGGAAGGAAGGAATATGCTCGCCGCCCAGCTGCGCCGCCAGGGTACCGGCAACCGCCGGCTGGGCCGATCCGATCCAGAGCCCGGATTGCATCATATTGCACTCATCCGCCGGCGTGGCGGTGAGCCAGCGGCCGAGCACCTTGTCCAGCCCCCGGGCCCACTCGGGGGGCACCTGCAGCCGATCCGCCAGGGTGGCGCCCGCCATCTGCTCCCCCAGGATCTGATCCAGGGTGGCGAGGCGAGCCTCCAGCTCGCGCAGCGAGCCCTGCTGGTGACCCTGCTCTACCTTGAGTGCTTCATGGCGGGCCACGGCGGCCTGCCACGCCGCTTCGGACTCCTCATGGCGGGCGCGGGAAAGCGCGAGCTCCGCCGCCAGCGCATCGAGCGCCGGTTGCAGGTTCTCCCCTTCCCCGCCGAGGGGCCCGGCCTGTTCATCTTCCAGCTTGAGACGGGCCAGCCGGGTCTTGGCCTGCAGCTCCTGCAGACCGTTCACCTCGGCGCGGATCTGGTTGAGCCGCCCCTGCAACTGGCCCAGCTGCTGCTGCCACTGCTGCTGACGCTGGCGCGCCTGCTCGAGCCGATCGCCCGCTGCAGCACGCACGCTCTGCTGGTCGGTAAGCAACTGCTCACACTGCTCGAGGCGCGCCGACGCCACCTCGCCCTGCAACGTGCTTTCGCTCAGCTGTTCCAGCTGGCCGGCCAGCTGGGCCTTGAGCCCCTCGATACGCTCGCCGAGGGCTTGCCGCCTTGCCTGCCAGTCGCGGCCAAGCTCGCTCTGGTGCAGTTGCTGCTGCTCGAGACGGGCAATGGCCTGCCCGCCGAGAAAAATCTGTTGCTGGCGGCTGGCCTGCTCGGCCTGCGCCTCCTGGCGGGCCACCGACAGGGTGACGTGACGCCCCTCATCGGCGGTGCGCTTGGCATCGAGCGCCGCCAGCGCCTGCTCGGTCTGGGCCAGTTCGGTCTTGGCCTCACCGAGGCGCGTCTCCAGCGCCCACAGTTCCGAGCCGATCAGCTCGGCGCGGGCGGCGCGCGAACGGTTCTTGAGCTGCTTGTAGCGCTCAGCGGTCTCGGCCTGGGCCTTGAGATGCTCGAGGCGTGAGCCCAGCTCGCCGCGGATGTCGCCGAGGCGCTCCAGGTTCTCCTGGGTATGGCGGATGCGCTGCTCGGTCTCGCGGCGCCGCTCCTTGTAGCGGGAGACCCCGGCGGCCTCTTCCATGAACAGCTTGAGATCGGCCGGGCGGGACTCCACCAGCCGGCTGACGGTGCCCTGTTCGATGATGGCGTAGCTGCGAGGCCCGAGGCCGGTGCCGAGGAAGAGGTCGGTCACGTCCTTGCGGCGGCACTTCTGGCCGTTGATCTGGTAGTGGTTGGAGCCATCGCGCAGCACTTCGCGGCGCACCGAGATCTCGGTAAAGCGGCCGAACTCGCCGGGCACCCGGTTGTGGGGGTTGTCGAACACCAGCTCCACCGAGGCGCGGCCGTGGGCACTGCGGTTGACGGAGCCGTTGAAGATGACGTCGGTCATGTTTTCGCCGCGCAGATGGCGGGCGGAGCTCTCCCCCAGCACCCAGCGCACGGCGTCGATGACGTTGGATTTGCCGCAGCCGTTGGGGCCCACCACGGCGGTCATGTCGGCGTTGAGCTCGATGCGGGTCGGCTCGACAAACGACTTGAAACCGGCGAGTTTGATCAATTTCAGACGCATGGCGGCCTATGTGGGTAACGAAATAAAGAGGAGGCGGGCAGGCGACTTTACCAAATCAAAAGCTTGTTTGTAATATGCAGGCAGTTTCCCATGAACAGATGGAGCTCAGATGAGCCACTCACCCCGTATGGTAAAAGACTCGATCAGCGGCGCAGACTACTTCCTGCGCGGCTTCTCGCTCATTCGCCAGCCCGGCATCCGCACCTTCGTGCTGATCCCCCTGCTGGTCAACTTCGTGCTGTTTGCCGGGGCCTTCTACGCCCTGCTGCTGCAGCTGGACGGCCTGTTCGGCTGGCTGCACCAGCAGATCCCAAGCTGGCTCGACTGGCTGGACTATCTGCTCTGGCCCATCGCCCTCATAACTATCCTGGTGGTCTTCTCCTTCCTGTTCAGCTCGGTGGCCAACTGGATAGCGGCCCCCTTCAACGGCCTGCTGGCGGAGAAGGTGGAACAGGCCCTCACCGGCGAGACCGTCAGCGATACCGGCATGCTCGACATCGTCAAGGACGTGCCGCGCACCTTCGGCCGCGAGTGGACCAAGCTGAAATACTACCTGCCCAAGGCCATCGGCTGCCTGATCCTGTTCCTCATTCCGGTGGTGGGCCAGACCCTGGCGCCGGTGCTCTGGTTCCTGTTCAGCGCCTGGATGATGGCGATCCAGTACGTCGACTATCCGTTCGACAACCACAAGATCGACTTCATCACCATGCGCGATGCCCTCAAGCAGCGGCGCGGCAAGTGCCTGAGCTTCGGCGCCCTGGTCACCCTCTTCTCCGCCATTCCGGTGGTGAACCTGTTCGTGATGCCGGTGGCCATCTGCGGCGCCACCGCCATGTGGGTCGATCACTACCGCGCCGAGCAGCTCAGACGCTGAGCCGGTTGGTGGTGACAACGGGGCTCCCTTGGGGGCCCCGCTTCATTTTTGCATTATAAAAAATAATGCATAGCCTTCATTGCTTGTCCCCTATAGCGCGAGTTGATAGGATGCGGGGCTTTCTCGCACCCTGGGATATCTCATGTTACATGCACTCTTTTTGCTGGGCCTGGTGGCCGAAGGGATGACAGGCGCGCTGGCCGCGGGCCGGCGACGGATGGATCTGTTTGGCGTGGTGATCATCGCATCGGCGACCGCCATTGGGGGCGGCACCATTCGCGACGTGCTGCTGGGCCATTACCCCCTGCTCTGGGTCGAGCACCCGGAATATGTGCTGCTGGTCGCTGGCGCGGCCATGGCCGGCGTCATCTCGGCGCCGCTGATGCGCTACCTCGGCAAGCTGTTCATGGCGCTCGATGCCCTGGGGCTGGTGGTCTTCTCCATCTTTGGCGCGGCAAGGGCGCTGGAGATGGGCCACGGCGCCGGGATCGCCTGCATCATGGCGGTGGTGACGGGAGCCTTCGGCGGCGTGCTCAGAGACCTGCTCTGCCAGCGCATTCCGCTGGTGTTTCGCCGCGAGCTCTATGCCGCCATCTCGCTGGTGACGGCCGCCATCTACTGCCTGGCGCTCGATCAGGGCCTGCCCAACGACTGGGCCGCCTTCGGCGCCATCGGCATCGGTTTCGTGCTGCGCCTCCTGGCAGTGCGCTTCAAGTGGGGGCTGCCTACCTTCCACTACCAGTACGCCACGCACTGAGCGCGCCAGCTTCTGGCAAGCCGGTACGGATTGCAGCCAACAAAAAAGCGCCGGTCAGGCGCTTTTTTGTATGGGCAACCGGGCTGCGGCGGCCTCAGTTGATTCCTTCCGAGCTGAAGAAGGTTGCCTTGTCGGCGATGAAACGGATCTTGATGTTCTTGCCCTCGTCACCCCAGATGCAGCTGGTAGTTCCCAGTGCATCGTCACAACGCTCGGCCTTGCCGAGGATGCTGCTCGCCTCGGCGTAGCTGATCCCCATCTTGAGCTTGTCGTAGTTTTCACGGTTGAGCTTGCCGCAACCGGTCAGCAGCAGGGCAATCAGCCCGCCAAGCAAAATATGTTTCATCTGGTTCTCCTCTGCATGGTGTCCAGAGCCTACCAGCTCGGCCACCCCGCTGACCAGTCACCCGCCGGGCAGCGCTGGCCGGCAGCCAGCCGTTACCAGCTGCGCACCGGTCCGGTGTCGAGGTGCACGAAGTTGTCACTCGGGTAGTAACCGACGCCACCTACCTTGAGATGGAGCGCCGCCTTGCGCAGGTGCGCCAGCTGTACTCCGGGAATGCGCACATCCACCGCCTGCCCCAGGGTATGGTAGCTGTGCTTGGCCACGGCGCGGCTGCGGCTGCGCTTCTGGCGATTGGTCACAGGCGAGCGATAGCCCGAGATGAGCTGGATTTCACCGTGGCGACCCAGCTTGTGCTGCAGCAGGTAGAGCTGGTCGAACAGCTTGCGGTCGATGTTGAACACTTCGTTGCGACGGTAGTCGCGAAAGATGTGGTTGAGCTCGGCCAGCCCGTCTTTCAGGTAGCGGCCGTCTTCCCAATAGCTGGCGCGCACCCGCTCGCCGGTATTGAGATTGAAGAAACTGAGTTCACGTCCTGCCGTACTGCGGCTCGCCATGGCGGGGAAGGACAACAGCGAGCCCCCCAGCAGGCAACCGGCACCCAGCAGCAGGCGACGTCGGCTTATCTCTTGATCAAGCATCCCTTGTCCGTCCATCGCTATGTTGAGGTGAAACCGTTGAATGAATTTGATACAGGCGCTTGAAACTACCCGCCGAGCCGGCCGCTGTCAAACCGCAAGGGGCCATGAAAAAGCCCGGCGCAGACCGGGCTTTTCACTCTGTGGCAAGGATCACAGCAAGCGACTCTGGTAGCTGACTCGATCAAATCCATAGATGTCGTTGCGCAGTTGCTGACGTCCATCCTCGTCGATCCAGCTGCTCCAGTAGACGGTGAACACCGGGATCGGGGTGGTCAGCGGCAGCCACTTGGTCTGGGTCTCTTTCAGGATACTGGCCACCTTGTCCGGCTGGTAGCGGGAGTCCGCCAGCAGCAGCTCGGCCAGATCGTCGGCATGCTCCACCCGGATGCAGCCTGAGCTGAAGGCACGCGCGCCCTGCTCGAACAGCGCCTTGCGCGGGGTGGAGTGCAGGTAGATGGCCTCGTTGTTGGGCAGATAGAACTTGTAGCGACCCAGTGCGTTGTGATCGCCCGGCTTTTGCCGCAGCCGGTAGGGGAAGCCGGACGCCAGCGCCTGCTGCCAGCCCTCTTCGGTGAACTGCACCGGATTGCCCTCGCCGTCGATCACCTCGAACTGCTCGCGATTGAGGTAGGCGGGATCCCGTCCCAGCTTGGGCAGAATGTCCTTGCTCAGGATGGAGCGCGGCACATGCCAGGCCGGGTTCAGCACGATGGAGCGGATCTCGCTGGCGAGGATCGGGGTCGCCCGCTGCTCCTTGCCCACGATCACCCGGCTGGTGAATACCTCGTTGCCGGATTCCACCACGCTCAGCCGATAGTCGGGGATGTTGACCAGCACGTAGCGGGCGCCGGAGAGCTGATCCACCAGGTCACGTCGCCACAGGTTGCGCAGCAGCAGGCTGGCACGCACCTCGGGCCCGGTATTGAGCCAGCTGCGGGTCTGCCGGCCTATGATGCCGTCGGCGGTCAGACCGTGGCGGCGCTGGAATTGTTTGACGGCCTGCAGAGTCTCGGCGTCGTAGGTAGCGTCATCATGGCGCGGGGCCGTGTCGCCCAGCTCGTTGAGGATGGAGCGGATCTGGCCCAGCTCTTGGGATACCTCACCGGCCCGCAGGGTCGGCATGGTCAGGGTCGGCCACTTCTTGGCCATGGGTAGCGCCAGCAGCTTGCGCACTTCCTCGCGCACCGCGTCATATTCCGCGACCTGGGGTCTGAGCTGCCTGACCTGCTCCAGCAGGTTGTCGCCGGCCGGCTCGTGGGCCAGCGGCTTGCTGAGGTTGAGCTTGAGGGTCTGCATCTGCTCGCGGGAGACCAGATCCATGGCCCGCCACGCCTGCTGGAACCGGGCCAGCTTGCCAAACGCCTCGTCATAGAGGGCGCCACGCTGATCCGCCGGCTTGGCCTGCAGCTTCTTCCAGAGCGTGTAAAAATCCGGGTGCAGCTGGGCCAGCACGGCCTCCTGCAGCTGCAGCTCCAGCTCACGCCTGGCTTGCTCTGCGGTGCTGTTCTGATACCAGTCGTGCTGCATCGCAGCATTGCTTACCACCACTTGACCCTCGCTGGCCTGTACCATGGCCGCCGGCCAGCAGCCCAGCCAGATCAGGTTTGCCAATGCCAGCCAATACTTCTTCCCCATGCTTACCTCAAGATCGGTTCACTTCAGCCTGTCAGACCCGGCGGTCAAGGCGCTCATGATGCGTGAATGCCCGCGACTTTACTAGCTGGCGGGCGCGTAGCGCCGCCAGATAATGTCATACTCATTTGTTGCTTTAAATTCAGCCAGTTCGCGATTGAACGCACTGACAAATTCGGGTGACAGCCGCTTCTTGCTGAACATGAAGAAGGTCGGCGCTTCATATACGGCCATGGTGTGGGGGACGATCAGATCGCTCAGTCCCTCCTCCTTCAGGCCCCAGGGGGTGGCCAGCACATCGCCGAGAAAGCCGTCGATGCGCCCCAGCACCAGCTTGCCATAGTTTTGCTCGTCATTGACCACGCTCACCTGAGCGGCATAACGGCGCAGCAACTCGCTGACCTCGGCCCCATAGTAGTAATCCTTGGTGATGCCCAGGGTATGGCCGCTGGCCAGCCAGCTGGCCAGATCGGTTTCGGGGTAGGAGGATGACTTGCGGATCCAGAGCGCGCTGCGGCCCGGATTGTAGGCATCGGAGAACCAGGCATAGCGGGCGCGCTCCTCATTGAAATAGGCCTCCATGGCGATGTCGACCGAGCCCAGTGACAGACCGTGCAACACCCGCTTCCAGGGCATCTCCACATAGCTGGCCTTGCAATCGAGCCGCTTGAGCATGGCGGTGAGCGCTTCGACGGCAAAGCCGCGCAGCTCTTTCTGCCCGGCCGCTGTGCTGGCGTAATAGTGATAAGGCGGCCAGTTGTCAAAACCGACCCGCAAGGGCGAGGGACACAGACTGTTTGCCGAGGCCAGCGGCGCCAGCAAGCAGAGCATCCAGCAGCAGAGTTTCAGCTTCATGGGTCATCCTTGACTGCGTGATACGCCATCATAAATCGGCCTAGGCAAAATGGCGACAGATCCTGCCACAGCGATGCAGGCTCCCGACCGTGTGAGCGGCGCCCTCATTTATGCTTGTCAGAGCCGGGCCTGAAATGCGCCTGGCCTGCGCCAGATCTCCGGCTCGCCAGGGCAGGTAAAATACGGGAACAGCAACATTTGGAACACCGGCCAGAAAGGGGTTAATATGTGACCAAATATATTTTTGTGATCCACTATGCTTTTTTTGCAATTGGATTAGCATATGCGCGAAATCAGCCTACAAACCGTGAGGCGCAGAGAGTGATATGACGTACAAAAAGTTTGGTTTTCTGACCGCCATCATGGCACTGAGTGGTTTCTACCTTTATACCCTCTACCTGGCCGCCCACCCCAACGTGAGCCTGGCCTACAAGCTCTATTACCTGGAAGGCAAGACCCGCTTCTGGGAGCACAACTCCAGCATGACCTACCAGCCCGGCAACGAGCTCAATCTGACCAAGCCGAGCCGTTTTCTCTCCAGCGAAGGCTGGGCCAAGAAACCGAGCGCGGACGGCACCGAACTGAGCGGCCAGGGCGGCCTCTACTTCGTGCTGCCCAAGCAGCAGGCGCAGCCGGAACAGCTGACCATCCAGGCCCGGGTCAACAGCCCGCAGGCCGGTGCTCTGCTGAAGGTGGCACTGGGTCACGATTTCACTACCACCGTCAAGCTGGCCAAGGCCGGCATCAACGAGATCCGTCTCAGTCTGCCGGGCGAGTCGCTGACCTCGGACCCCAAGCGTCCCAACTTTCTGGCGCTCTCCGCCCCGACTCCGCTCAATGTCCAGTCGGTGCGCTTGACCGTCGCCCAATAAGACGTATTCTCCAATACGCTGTTTTATAAAATAATTTTCCAAATAAGGAAGTTTTCATGTCGCATGCCGATTTTCGACTCTCTCTGATCGTTCCCGTTTACAACGAGGAAGAGAGCATAGATGCCTTCATCAACGCGATAGATAACGAACTGGCGCCGCTCAAGGATCAGCTGGAAATTGTATTCGTCAACGACGGCAGCCGCGACCGCACCCGTGAGGTGGTCGAGCAGGCCATCGCCCGCGACCCGCGCGTCACCCTGGTCAACCTGGCCCGCAACTTCGGCAAGGAAGCGGCCATGACCGCCGGCCTGCATCACGCCAAGGGTGATGCCGTGGTGCCGATGGACGTGGATCTGCAGGATCCGCCCGCACTCATTCTCGAATTCGTCAAGCTGTGGCAGACCGGCGACTACGACACCGTCTACGGCATCCGGGTGGATCGCAGCGCCGACACCCCGATGAAGCGCCTCACCGCCGGTGGCTTCTACCGCTTCTTCAACGCCCTCTCCACCAGCACCAAGCTGCCGGAGAACGCCGGCGACTTCCGCCTGATCGACCGCAAGGTGGTCGAGGCGATCAAGCAGCTGCCGGAACGCAACCGCTTCATGAAGGGGCTGTTCGCCTGGGCCGGTTTCCGTGCCGTCGGCGTGCCCTACGAGCGTCCCGCCCGCCACGCCGGCGAGACCAAGTTCAACTACTGGAAGCTGTGGAACTTCGCCCTCGACGGTCTGATGAGCTTCTCCAGCTGGCCGCTGCGGGTATGGAGCTACGTCGGCGTCGGCGTCTCCTTCATCGCCTTCCTCTACATCCTCAAGATCGTCACTCAGGTGGTCTTCTTCGGCATCGACGTGCCGGGTTACGCCTCCCTGATGTCGGTGGTACTGTTCCTCGGCGGCATCCAGCTGCTGTCGCTCGGCATCATCGGTGAGTACATCGGCCGCATGTTCGTCGAAGTGAAGCAGCGCCCCGTCTACCTCATCGAAGGGGTGTACGGCCAGTATGCCAAGCAGGATGAAGAGCCGAAGCAGGACGCCGCCACCGGCAGCAAGAAGAGCGCCGGCAAGAAGGCTGCTGCCGCGAAAGCCGCTGATGGCCAGCAGGAGCAGGCTTCTCAATGATCTCCCGCGAGGAATTCTGGCGGCTGGTACGTTTCGGGTTTGTCGGCGGGGGGGCTACCCTCGTCGATCTGGGCACCTCCATCGCCCTGTTTCACACCTGGCCCACCATCTCGGAGCACCTGGTGACGACGCTGGCCTTTGCCATCGCCTTCTGGTTCTCCTTCTTCGGTCACCGTTACATCACCTTCCAGAAACAGGGTGCCGCCAGCAAGTTCTTGCTGGTCGCCCTCTTCTCGCTGGCGGTGCGTAACCTGATATTGAGCGGTCTGCTGTTTGCGGGTCTTTCCGGTCTGTTGCCGGTGGTGATCGCCACCCTGACGGTCACCGTGCTCACCTACCTCCTCTCCAGGATCTGGGTATTTGCCTGATGAATGACATGACTACCTCCATCACCCCTGACAATGCGGGCCCCTATCGCCCGTCACTGGCCATCAGCAGCCGTGACTGGCTGATGATCATCGCCGCCTTCGTACTGAGCCGGGCCGCCCTCTACGGCATGGGCTATTTCGGTGTGCAGCTCTACGGCTCCCCCGACATAGGCCCGCTGCAGGCCTATTGCCAGTTCGACTGCGTCTGGTTCCAGCGCATCATCGAGAACGGCTACGATCTCTACCCGCGCTGGCTGAGCAAGGGCAATGCGGCCAACTGGGCCTTCATGCCGCTCTACCCGATGATCTCCGGCGCCATCTCCAACCTGCTCAACGTCGAGAGTCTGATCGGCCTGATGCTGGTGGCCAACCTGGCGTTCTTCATCAGCCTGCCGTTGATGCTGCTGGTGCTGCGCCAGCTCAAGCTGGGTGACGACACCGCCCGCTTCGGCGTCTGGCTGCTCGCCTTTTCCCCCTTCTCCGCCTACTTCGTCTCCGGCTATACCGAGTCGATGTTCATGGCGCTGATGCTGGGGATGTTCCTGTTCGCCTATCGCCAGCAGTGGCTGATGGTGGCGCTGCTCGGCGTGTTCATCTCCGCCACCCGCAACCTGGGGGTGATGATGGTGTTCCCGGTGCTGATCCTGGCGCTGCAGGCCTACGGCTGGCGCGAGTTCTTCCGCTTCACCGAGCGCGCCTTCAAGGTGGTGTTCACCCTCTGGATGATCCCGCTCGGCCTGTTCGCCTACATGTTCTATCTCTATCACCTCACCGGTGATGCGCTGGCGTTCAAGCACATCCAGGTGGCCTGGGGCCGTTACATGGACAGCCCGCTGGACTGGTGGCTGAGCGGCTTCGAGCTGGGCGGACGCAAATCCTACCTCTCCATCATGGTGATGTTTGGCTGGGCTCTGAACCTCTATCTGTTCAGCCAGAAGCGCTGGGCCGAGGCGACCCTGATGTTCATCTGCTGCACCATTCCGCTGATGACAGGGCTCAACGCCATGCCGCGCTACATGTTCGGCCTCTATCCGACCATGCTGGCGATCATCCTGCTGACCCATCGCTGGCCGGCCATTCGCCCGGCCGTGCTCTGCATCAGCGGCATGGTGGCATCCTTCATCGCGGTGGCCTTCGTCAACTTCAAGTTCTTCACCGTGTGACGAAGGTGGCAATGCAACAAGCCGGTCCATCGACCGGCTTTTTTTATGGGCGCGACACCCCGCTCACACTTTTCCATTCTTGAAAACGTAACCATTTGAACTGATGTCACAAATCGACGGTTTGCCTGTCCAAGCCCGCCCTCATGCCTCCTAGAATGAGCCCCATTGACGGCAATCTGGTCCGCTTAACCCCAGCAAGGAATGGCTTATGCGTCGCACTCCCTCGGTTTCTTCCCTCTGGCTCGCCCTGCTGGCCAGCCCCCTCTTCCTCCATCAGGCCATGGCCGCCGAGGTGCGCCTCTACGTGGATGACCAGCCGGTCGGCGCGCCGCTGACGCTGGACAAGGGGGCGGTGCAGCTGACCCATCCGCTCACCAAGGGGAGCCATCAGATCCGCATCAGCGACGTGGGCCGAAGCTGCGGCACCAGCTTCGGCCCGAGCGAGACCAAGCCGCTCCCCTTCGGCACCGCTCAGCCCATGGACAAGTGCAGCAAGGGGCAGCACTTCAACCTGCGGGTGATGCTGGCGGGGGATTATCAGTTCACCTTCAACCCGGATACCCCCAGCCTCAAGGTGCTGCGAGCCACCAAGAAGAGCGAGTTCAAACGCCAGCCGCCAGCGGAACCCTGCATCAGCTGGGATGGCGGCCCGGTTACCGTATCCCTGAAAGGAGTCTGGCCCGACGGCACCCAGCTGCGGGACGCCTACTCCGGCCAGCAAGGGGTGGTCAAGGGCGGCAAGCTGACCCTGACGCCGAGTAAAGAGAGCGGTGGCCTGCTGCTGCTCGAACCGGTCAAAGCGGTTACGGCGGCTCCCTTCAGCTGGGATCAGGCGAGCGTCTATTTCCTGCTGACCGACCGCTTCAACAACGGCGATACCGCCAACGACCACAGCTTCGGGCGCCAACAGGACGGTCAGGATGAAGTGGCCACCTGGCACGGCGGTGACTTCAAGGGGTTGACCGCCAAGCTCGACTACATCAAGCAGCTCGGCATCAACGCCATCTGGATCACCCCCATGGTAGAGCAGGTGCACGGTTTCATCGGTGGCGGCGAGCAGGGCAACTTCCCCTTCTACGCCTATCACGGCTACTGGGCGCTCGACTTCACCAAGATAGATCCCAACTACGGCGACGAGGAGAGCCTCAAGACCCTGGTGGACGAGGCGCACAAGCGCGGCATGCGCATCATCCTCGACGTGGTGATGAACCACGCCGGCTACGCCACCCTCGCCGACCTGCAAGATCTGGGGCTCACCGACCTCACCCAGAACACCGGCAAACTGCCGGCCCGCTGGAACCAGTGGCGCCCGAGCGGCGGCCTCAACTGGCATGGCTACAACCAGTTCATCGATTACCAGTCGCCGAAGTGGAACCAGTGGTGGAGCGGTGACTGGGTGCGGGCCGGCCTGCCCGGCTACCCGCAGCCCGGTACCGACGACGTCACCGGCTCGGTGGCGGGACTGCCGGACTTCCTCACCGAATCCACCAAGCCGGTGGGGCTGCCGCCGCTGCTGGCGGCCAAACAGGACACCAGGGCCAAGCCACTGCCCAACGCCACCGTCAGCGACTATCTGATTGCCTGGCACACCGACTGGGTGCGCCGCTTCGGCATCGACGGCTTTCGGGCTGACACCGTCAAACACCTGGAGCCCGAGGTGTGGGCCCGCCTCAAGCAGGCCGGCACCGCCGCCCTCAAGGAGTGGAAAGCCGCCAACCCGGCCAAGAAGCTCGACGATCTGCCCTTCTACATGGTGGGCGAGGTGTGGGATCACGGGGTGGCCAAGGATTTCTGGTACCAGAACGGTTTCGATTCGCTGATCAACTTCGACTATCAGCGCGAGTTCGCCCTGCCCCAAGCCCAGTGTCTGGCCAGCGCCGAGCCCACCTATGCCGGCTACGCCAGCCGCATCAATCGGGATCCCGAGTTCAACGTGCTGAGCTACATCAGCTCCCACGACACCAAGCTGTTCTTCGGCGACTATCAGGACGTGCCGTTGCAGCGCCGGGTCGCCAGCAGCTTCATGCTGCTGCCGGGCGGCATCCAGATCTACTACGGCGATGAGTCCGGCCGCGGGCTCGCCAAGGATGGCGGCGTGTTCGATCAGGCACTGCGCTCGGACATGAACTGGCAGGAGCTGGCCGGCGGCGAGAAGGCCGAGCTGGTCAAGCACTGGCAGCGGCTCGGCCAGTTCCGCGCCGCCCACCCGGCCGTCGCCGCGGGCAGCCACAAGAAACTGGCCGACAGCCCCTATGCCTTCGTGCGGGAGAAGGGAGATGACAAGGTGGTGGTGGTGTTCGCCGGCCGCCAGCCATAATCCAGCTTAAGGAATCAACCCCAAACAGAAAGGGGAGCCAGTGGCTCCCCTTTCTGTTTACTCCAGCCGTTCAAACAGGCGGTTGCGCCAGCGGGTTCACTGCGGCTGACGAGCCGCCGCCGGCCACTGCAGGCGTGCCTTGACCAGGGTCTGCTGCCACAGCGGCCAGGCCAGCAGCGCCTGCTGATAGGCACCCGCCTGCCCGGGCAGCTGGATGCCGTAGCTCGCTAGCCGGTAGGCCATCACCGCATAAAAGGCATCGAGGATCCCCGCCTCGCCAAAATAGAAGGGCCCCCGCGCCTGGGACCAGATGGTCTGCAGCCGGGCCAGCTCGCCGATGGCCTCCACCGGCGGTTCGCTGCGGGTGGGAGCGCCGAGGAAGAAGGGCAGCAGGGTGCGAATTTGGCGAAAACCGGCGTGCAGCTCGGCGCAAAGACTGCGGGCCAGCGCCCGCTCGGCTCGCGCTTCGGGATAGAGCTGGCGGTCGGGACAGAGCTCGTGCAGGTACTCGGCGATGGCCAGCGAGTCGTGTATCCGCACGCCGTCGTGATCGAGCCAGGGCACCAGGCCGGCGGGGGCCAGCCGCTTGAGCCGCTGCAGCTCCTTGGCATCCTCCAGGTCAAACACCTGCTCCTGCCACTCCAGCCCGCTCATGGCCAGCACCAGCGCCGCCCGCATCGCCCAGGTGGAGCCGGTGCCCACCGTCAATACCAGAGATCCCATCTATTGCCTCCTGCATGAGTTGTTCATGACCATCCCATCTGCCCCAATGGCACGACATCCGACGGTCGCTTCACATTTGCGCGCCGGCAGGTTTGACCCTCTCCGGGAGCGGTGCTAGTTTGATTTTCCAAAACAATCAGTTAGCAACAATGTGAGCAATGGACAGCCAATTTACCATCGTCATCGCAGATGACCACCCCCTGTTTCGGGGCGCCCTCTATCAAGCGGTGCACATGGCCATCGACGATGCCCAGCTGCTGGAAGCAGACTCCATCGACAGCCTGGCCCACCTGCTGGGTGAGCACCCGGAAGTCGACCTGCTGCTGCTCGATCTCAAGATGCCGGGGGCCAACGGCTTCTCCGGCCTCGCCCACCTGCGCGGCCAGTATCCCGACCTGCCCATCGTGGTGGTGTCGGCTTCGGAAGAGCCTGCCATCATCCAGCAGGTGCTACGGCTCGGCGCGCTCGGCTTCATCCCCAAATCGGCGCCGATGAAGGAGCTGGTCAACGCCCTCAATACGGTGATCGGGGGTGACAACTGGGTGCCGGCCGGCATCTCGCTCCACCCCGAGCCTTGTGAGGGCGCCGATTTCGCCAGCAAGCTGGCCAGCCTCACCCCCCAGCAGTACAAGGTGCTGGTGATGCTGCGCGACGGCAGCCTCAACAAGCAGATCGCCTGGGAGCTCAACGTCTCCGAGGCCACCATCAAGGCCCACATCACTGCCATTTTCCGCAAACTGGGCGTCAAGAACCGCACCCAGGCGGTCATCGCCCTGCAGCAGATGGATATCAAGGATGACTGAGCCCGCCTCATCCCCTCTTGCAGGCCGATTCGCCGCTCGACAAATAGCACGGTCGTACTTTATGCTGCCCCGGTCAATGAAGGAGAGTGCGATGAGCAAGGGCCGGCTGACCCGCGACAACATTTTGCAGACTGCGTTCGAGCAAGCGAGCCAGCAGGGGCTGGAGAGCCTCACCATCGGCTCCCTTGCCAGCGCCTGCGAGATGTCGAAAAGCGGCCTGTTTGCCCACTTCCAGTCCCGCGACAACCTGCAGATCGCCGTGCTGGAGTACGCCGCCGAGGTGTTCCGGGAGCGGGTGATCCAGCCGGTGCGCCAGCAGCAGCACGGCAGCCAGCGAGCCAAGCTGACGGCCCTGCTGCAGGCCTGGCTGGCCTGGAACCAGTGCTTCGCCGGCCGCTGCATGTTCCTCGACGCCTGGACCTCGGCCCAGGAGGGGGAGGTGCAGCAGGCCGCCCGCCAGCTGGTGCGCTTCTGGCTCGACTACCTGGCCCGCCAGGTGGTGCAGGGACAGAGCGAGGGCGAGTGGCGCAGCGACATGGATCCCTGGCGCGCCGTCTATCGCCTCTATGGCCTCTATCTGGCGGATCAGGTGTTCAATGCCCTCGATCTGTGTCAGGATCCGGCCCGCCACTTCTGGCCAGAAGTGGAGACGCTGCTGGATGGCTGGCGCTGATGGATTGACCTCTCTTTTTTAAAACCGACAAAAAAGCACGACCGTTCGCACATAAAAACCACAGGATGACCATGAGCAGCAAGATCTACTTCAACACCCGCCGCTTCAGCCCGAGCAAATGGCTGCTTGGCCTTGGCACCCGCTTGCATCACACCCTGGCCCCCGCTCATGCCAAGCGCACCGCCAGCAAGCTGCTGCTCACCCCCCAGCGCAACCAGCGGGATGACACGGCGCCGGCCGGACTGGTCAAACAGGCCGTGCACACCAGCGAAGGCACCCTGATGAGCTACCGGCTCGGCCAGGGGCCGGTCTGGCTGCTGATGCACGGCTGGTCAGGCAGCGCCGGCCAGTTCTACCCGCTGATGAGCCACATCGCCGCCCAGGGCTTCACGGCCATTGCCTACGATCACCCGGCGCACGGCCACAGCGCCGGCCATACCGGCCACCTGCCCCGCTTCGTGCGTGCCTTCGACGAACTGGTGGAGAAGATGACGGCGGAGTACGGCCCGCTGCAGGGCGTCATCGCCCACAGCATGGGGGGCGCCGTCACCCTCTCCAGCCGCCGACGCGAGCTGGATGCCCTGCCGCTGCTGCTCATCTCGCCGGTGCTCGACTACGTGCCCCAGCTCTACGGTATGGTGGCGCGCTCCGGCTACTCCATCCGGCTGTTCGATGCGGTGGTCAAGGAAATTGAGCAGGAGTACCAGCACCCCCTGAGCACGGTCGACCCGCTGGGGCGGCTCGCCGGCCGCAGCGGGCCCGCCATCATAGTGCACGATGAGGAGGACCGCTTCGCCCCGCACGGTGATTCCCTGCGCGCCACCCAGGATGGCCGCACCCGGCTGGTGAGCACCCGCGGCCTCGGTCACGGCCGCATCCTCGCCAGTGCCCCCGCATTCGCCGCGTTCGATCAGCTGAGCGCCGCCCGCTGCGCCAACTGAACAGCCTCAAAAAGGGCCTGCAAAAAATGGTTGGCAGGCCTGTTTTTATATTTGATACAGCGTCTTATAGTTAAATTGCTCGGTGGCAACACCCCCAGTGGCATGCATAAGGCGCAGTATCATGGCCAAACCCAACACAGCTCTTCTGTTGACCGGTGGTGGTGCCCGCGCCGCCTATCAGGTCGGCGCCCTCAAGGCGATCGCCGAGTTCTATCCCCGCAATCTCGGCATTCCGTTTCCCATCCTGTGCGGCACCTCGGCCGGCGCCATCAATGTCACCGCGCTGGCCTGCTACGCCTCCTGCTTTCATCTGGGGGTACGCAAGCTGGAGTGGGTCTGGCGCCGCTTCGAGACCCACCACATCTTTGACTTTCACCCAGGGCGCCTGTTGTGGCGACTGATGTACGAGGGCTCGGCGGGGCTCATCAATCCCCACACCAACCACGCCTTTCACCTGTTCGACAACGCGCCGCTGCGCCGCCTGCTGGATCAGCTCATCGACTATCACCGCATCGACGACAACATCCTCTACGGCAGCCTGGAGGCGCTGGCCATCACCGCCTCCGACTACGACGACGGCCTCTCCACCACCTTCTTTCAGGGGCGAGCCGAGCACCTGCCGTGGGAGCGGGCCAGACGGCGCGGGCTGCGCACCCTGCTCACCTCGGATCACCTGCTCGCCTCCTCGGCGCTGCCGTTCGTCTTCCCGGCCACTCACATCGGCGACAAGTTCTACGGCGACGGATCCATCCATCAGTTGAGCCCGCTCAGCCCCGCCATCCACCTGGGGGCAGAGCGGATCCTGCTGATCACCCTGGATCCGCCGGCGCACACGGCGCCCACCTTCCACCATGGCCACCTGACCAGCTCCAACATCGCCAGCCACCTGCTGGACACCGTCTTCACCGACACCCTCAACTCGGATCTGGAGCGGTTGTGGCGCATCAACCAGACCCTGGATCTCATCCCGGAGCGGGAGCGCAACCGGTTGAAACTCAAACGGGTGGAGACCTGCGTGCTCAAGCCGAGCCAGGATCTCGACCTGCTGGCGCTGGCCTATCTGCGCAAGCTGCCGGTGCACCTGCGCCGCCTGCTGCGGGTACTGGGGGTGACGGGGGACGAGACCAGCAGCCTGGCCAGTTTCCTGATGTTCTATCCCGGCTACTGCCAGCAGCTGATCAAGCTGGGCTACCTGGATACCCTGAACGAGCGCCGGCGGGTAGAAGCGTTTCTGGGGATAGAGGAGATGGTACCGGCCGAAGCTTGAATTGAGCCCTTGAGGGGGGGCCGGCAAGCCCACCAGCAAGCGGCTCATTCACCTGCGGCGAGGATGAATACACCTTGAGGGAGGGCTAACGCCCCTCCAGCAGGCGCTGCTCCGCCTGCTCCACCGCCACCCCATTGCCGAACAGCACCAGCCGATCCCCTGCCGCCAGCACCAGCTCAGGCTTGGGCTCCAGCCGCAACTCGCCGCGCTGTACCTCCTTGATCCGCACCGTCTCCAGCGCCAGGGTCTGCACGCTGCGCCCCACCGCCCAGGCCTGCTCGTGCAGCAGCACGGGGTGCAACCGTTCGAGCAGCTGGTCCGTTTCCAGATTGCCGGCGCTTTGATCCCCCCAGTAGAAACCGTGCAGAAAGCGGTACTGGCTGCTGCGCTCGTGCTCCATGCGCCGGATCACCCGGCCGATGGGAATGTCGCAGTTGAGCAGCAAGTGGGAGACCAGCATCAGGGCCCCCTCCTGAGATTCGGGGATCACTTCAAAGGCGCCCGCCCGCTTGAACGCTTCCAGAAAACTGTCATCGCGGGTGCGCACCAGCACCTTCACCTCCCCCGCCAGCTCCCTGATCAGCGCCAGCATGGCCTCGACCCGCTTGTGATCGTCAAAGGTGATGATCACCAGCCTGGCCCGCAGTAGGCCAGCGGCCAGCAGGATGTCGCGGCGGCTGGCATCGCCGAACGCCACCTGCTCCCCCGCCGACTTGGCCTCGCTCACCCGCTCCGGGTCGAGATCCAGCGCCAGGAAGGGGATCTCCTCCTGCTTGAGAAAGCGGGCGCAGGTCTGGCCGGCCCGACCAAAGCCCGCGATGATCACGTGCTGGGTCTTGCTCAGGCCCGACTGGGCCACCTCGGAGCGAGTGAGCAGGGCCGGATCGGTGAGGGAGCGGGCCAGATGATGGGCCTGCAGCACCAGCCAGGGCGTCATGGCGATGGAGGTGACGCCGATGCCGATGAGCAGGGAGACCAGCCGATGGTCGAGCAGACCGTGGTGGTTGGCCAGTGCCAGCAGCACGAAGCCGAACTCCCCCACCTGGCTCAGCATGATCCCCGCCGCCATGGCATCGCGTTTGCGCTCCCCCATCAGCCGGCCGGCCAGCAGCACCAGCAGGGACTTGAACAGGATCAGGCAGAGCACGCTGGTGGCCACCAGCCACCAGTCCTGCGCCACCCGCTGCCAGTCCATGGTCATGCCGATGGTGATGAAGAAGAGCCCCATCAGCACGTCCCGAAACGGCCGGATGTCCACCTCCAGCTGATGGCGATAGTGGGACTCCCCCAGCATCATGCCCGCCAGAAAGGCCCCCAGCGCCATGGAGAGCCCCATCCATTGGGTCAACGAGGCGGCCAGCAGCGCCACCAGCAGGGCGCTCAGCACGAACAGCTCGTCGGAGCGGGCCCGCGCCACCTCGTGAAACAGCAGCGGCAGCAGCCACTTGCCCACCGCCAGCAGGCTCAGCAGGGCAAACAGCCCCTTGAGGGTGGCCCAGGCGATCTCCGCCAGCAGGGCGCTGCCCTGGATCTCGGGCCTGGCCAGGATGGGGATCATCACCAGCAGCGGCACCACCGCCAGATCCTGAAACAGCAGCACACTCACCCCGAGCTGGGCGCGGCGGGTGTGCAGCTGCTTCTGCTCCCCCAGCTGCTTGATCACCACGGCGGTGGACGAGAGCGCCAGGGTGCCAGATACCACCAGCGCCTGGGGCAGGCTCAAGCCCCACCACCAGGCGATGGCGAAAAACAGCAATGATGTGAGCAGCACCTGCAAACCACCCACCCCTATCACCAGCCGGCGCATGGCGATGAGCCTGGGCAGCGAGAATTCGAGCCCGAGCGAGAACATCAGAAAGACGATGCCGAGCTCGGCGATGGTCTGCATGATCGCCTGGCCGGTGATCACGGCGACGCCATAGGGGCCGAGCAGTACCCCGGCAAGCAGGTAAGCGAGGATCACCGGCTGGCCGAGGCGCCGGAAAATCGCCACCAACAAGACGGCGGCAAGCAGCAGGATCAACACATCTGCGTACAATATTTCCTCCCTTTTTATCTACTTAAGCCTAGCCAGCCACTCTTGTTCGCATCGAACATATTTTGGGCACAAGGATTGCAAGTAAGTGTCAGGAAGTAGGTTGTTTGAGGGCTGTACCGTGGAAAACACATCATCATTGAATGGTCTGGGACATGGCATCGAGCAGTGGGTTCGCCAGATGGAGCGGCTCACGCCGCTGGCCAGTCAGGATCGCAACCAGTTGCTCGAGTTGTTGTTGGTGCAGATGGACCTCGGCAGCCTGCTGGCAATCTTTGCCGATCGTGCGGCAAGAATTGTCCGGATCCACAGCCTGCACTTCGACTGCGGCCAGCCTCATACCCTGATCCAGCATCCGCCCCAGGCCAGCCTGACCCTGCACAGCTACCCGTTCGAGCTGCGCGGCCAGCATGGCCAGCTGATCGGCCAGTTGCACTACACCCTGGAACATGCCCTGAGCGGCAGCCAGCAGCGGATCCTGCAGCAGTATCACCAGCTGCTCTGCCTGCCCCTGCCTCTCTATCTGCGCCTGTCACAGCTGGAGCTGCAGGTCAGGCTCGATCACCTGACCGGGCTCGGCAACCGCTCCTACTTCGACGAAGCCATCGGCCGGGCGGTAGAGCAGCACAGCCGGGAATCCCACGGTCTGGTACTGGTGCTGCTGGATCTCGACAACTTCAAGCAGATCAACGACACCTGGGGCCACCCGGTCGGCGATCTGGTGCTGAGCCGCTTCGCCCAGCTGCTGACCCACTGCATCCGCAGCACGGATCAGGCCTTTCGCCTCGGCGGCGACGAGTTCGCCCTGCTGCTGCAACCCGCCGAGCCCGAGGCCTGGCGCCCGGTCTGGCTGCGCCTGCAGCACATGCTGATGATCCACAAGGAGCTCAGCACCTTCTCGGTCGGCTGCAGCCTGGGAGCAGCCAGCTGGCAGTCCGGGGTAGACGTGCACAGCCTGTACGAGGCCGCCGATGCCCACCTCTATGCCCGCAAGAAGGCGGGCAAGGCCGGCCTGCTGGACTGAACCGGCCAGCCGCAGGAGACGACAAGGCCGGCATATGCCGGCCTTGTCCGTTATCCGCGTTGGCGAAGGAGAGCGTCACCCCGGGGGCTGACAGGCCGCCGCCGGCAGCCAGTGCCAGGCCAGACCGGCGTCCTGCGTCATGAATCCGTCACAGAGGAACAGCTCACCCACCGCCGCCACCTGCTCGCCGTAATAGAGGATGGGAATGCGGCCGCGCTGCCAGGAGGGAACTCCGTACTCCTGCAGCAGTTTCTTGAGGCGCCGGCTGCCGCCGCGCCCTACCGGCTTGAGCATGCTGCCGGCGGCCACCCCGAAGCGCACCGACAGCGGCTCGTCCGCCCTTGGCAGCCTCAGCCCCTCGCCTTCCACTCGCGGCAGCAAGCGCACCTCCCCCAGCCCGTCCGGCAGGCTCAGCGTCTCCCCCACGGCCAATGTCAGCTGCTCGTGGCGAGGCTGCAGCCCGGGTCGCACCAGATGAAGCCGGCCCTGAAAGCGGCGGCAGCTCTGCCCGCCCCAGTTGAGCTGGGGATTGGCGTCTTCCCGTGCCAGCGCCACCTCCTGCCAGAGCAGACCGAGCTGCTCGCGGGAGGGCATCTCGCCCCCCTGGCGGCGGATCCAGTAACGCAGCAGGTTGTTGCGCCGGGTACCTGACAGAGCCAGCAGCGGCGCGATCTGCAGCGCCTCTCCTGCTGCCGCCAACCGCCAGTCGGCCTCTGCCAGCTCCTCCAGCAGTGCCTCCTGCTCGGCGCACAGCGCCATGCTGCGCGCCGCGGTCTGGGCCATGGCGGGCCAGCGGGCCTTGAGCTGGGGAATGAGCCGTTGGCGCAGGAAGTTGCGGTCATAACTCACATCCTGGTTGCTCTCATCCTCCACCCAGCCATAGGGGAGGGTGGCGGCACACTCCGCCAGCTCGGCCCGGCTCACCTCGAGCAAGGGGCGCAGCAACAGGCCACCGGCAAAGGGCTGGCTCGGCACCATACCTGCCAGCCCGCGCAGACCGGCGCCGCGCTTGAGCGCCAGCAGCAGGGTCTCCAGCTGATCGTCCTGATGATGGGCGGTGAGCAGCCACTCCTCCTCCCCCAGCTGAGCGGCGAGACGCAGATAGCGGGCCTCCCGCGCCTGCGCCTCCAGGCTGTCGCCACAGCCCCGTTGCAACTGCACCCGCTCGACCAGCAGCGGCACCGCCAGTTGCTGACACACCCCTTCGCAGTGGGCCACCCACTCATCGGCATGTGGGCTCAGGCCGTGATGGACGTGCAGGGCGCGCAGGGCAAGGCCGTGGGCGCCGGCAAATCGAGCCGCCAGCACCAGCAGCACGGTGGAGTCGAGCCCGCCGCTGAAGGCTACCAGCAGGCCACGGGAACCTTCCGGCGCGGGCAGGGTCTGACAAAAACGAGAATAAATACGAGAAATCATAGGCTTCCCCAATACGACCAGGCCGATCTTAGCAGACTCGGGCTTATCAAGCGCTAACCCGACTGCTAGAGTGAGACGCTCCCTGCGTGGGCAAGGAAGCCGCATAACCCGAATTGGAATCCAACATAATGAACAACAAAAAAAGCATACTGGCCGCCCTCATCGGGCTGGCCCTGCTGGCCGGCTGCAGTCAGGCCCCGGACGGCGCAGACAAACACTCCGGCCTCGCGCTGGCCAACATGGACACCAGCGTCAAACCCGGTGACGACTTCTTTCGCTACGTGAATGGCCACTGGCTCTCCACCGCCAAGATCCCGGACGACAGGCCCGCCGACGGCGCCTTCTACATGCTGCGCGACAAATCCCTGGCGGACGTGCGGGTGCTGGTGGAAGGGCTGGACGGCAAAGCCGCCGCCGGCACACCGGCCCAGCAGATCCACGACCTTTACCAGAGCTATCTGGATCAGACGACCCGCAACGCCAAGGGCACGGCGCCGCTGATGCCGATGCTGAGCGAGATCGAGCAGATCCGCACGCCGCAGGATCTGGCCCGGGCCTTCGCCCAGAGCGGTCGCAACGGCGGCGGCGCCCCGTTCGGTTTCTGGGTCGATGCCGACGCCAAGGCGCCGGACAGCTATGCGGTCTACCTCTACCAGGCCGGGCTCGGTCTGCCGGATCGGGATTACTACCTCAAGACGGATGCCGCCAGCCAGGCACTGCGCCAGAAATACGAGCAGCACATCGCCACCATGCTGGGCCGCTTCGGCGAGGTGGATGCGAACGCCAAGGCCAAACGCATCCTGGCCCTCGAGAGCAAACTCGCCCGGATCCAGTGGGACAACGTCACCCTGCGGGATCGGGAGAAGAACTACAACAAGGGGCCCCAGAGCGAGCTCAAACGCCTCGCCCCTGCCATCGACTGGAATGCCTACCTGACCCAGGCCGGCCTCGCCGGCCAGAGCAGCCTCATCATCGGCCAGCCGACCTATCTCGCGGCCCTCAACGAGGTGATGCAGCAGACCCCGGTCGGCGACTGGCAGGCCTACCTCAAGTGGCATCTCATCACCGATTACGCCCCCTACCTCGACAGCCAGACCGATGCCCAGAACTTCGCCTTCTTCGGCACCACCCTGAGCGGCACGCCCAAGCAACGCGCCCCCTGGGAGCGGGCCCTCGGCGTACTGGACGATCACCTGGGCGAGGCGGTAGGCAAGCTCTACGTGGAGCGCTACTTCCCGCCAGAGGCCAAGGCCCGCATGGAGCAGCTGGTGGAGAACCTGCGCACCGCCTACGGCCAGAGCATCGAGGAGCTGGACTGGATGTCGCCGGCCACCAAGGCCCAGGCCCAGGCCAAGCTCGCCAAGTTCCGCCCCAAGATCGGCTACCCGGACAAGTGGAAGGACTACAGCGCCATTGCAATCCGTGCCGGCGATCTGGTGGGCAACCTGCAGCGGGCCCGCGCCTTCGAATACGCCGACAACCTGGCGCGCCTCGGCAAGCCGGTAGACAGAGACGAGTGGCACATGTCGCCGCAGACGGTGAACGCCTACTACAACCCGAGCAACAACGAGATCGTCTTCCCGGCCGCCATCCTGCAGCCCCCCTTCTTCGACATGACGGCGGATGACGCGGTCAACTACGGTGCCATCGGCGGGGTGATCGGCCACGAGATGGGTCACGGTTTTGATGATCAGGGCGCCAAATCCGACGGTGACGGCGTGATGCGCGACTGGTGGACGCCCCAGGATCTCAAGGAGTTTCGCTTCCGCACCAGCCGGCTGGTGGCCCAGTACAACCGCTTCGAGCCCATCAAGGGGCAGTTCGTCAACGGCCAGTTCACCCTGGGGGAGAACATCGGCGATCTGGGCGGCCTCACCATCGCCCACAAGGCCTACCTGCTGTCGCTGGATGGCAAGGAGGCTCCGGTGCTGGACGGCTTCACCGGCGAACAGCGCTTCTTCCTCGGCTGGGCCCAGGTATGGAAGGGCATGTATCGCCCCGAGCTGATGCAGATGCTGCTCGCCTCGGATCCCCACTCGCCGCCGGAATACCGGGTCAACGGCGTGGTACCGAACATCCCCGCCTTCTACGAGGCGTTCAAGATCCAGCCGGGTGACAAGCTCTATCTGGACCCGGCCAAACGGGTCAAGATCTGGTAATGACCGCCCCGATGAGGGGCGGATGACGCGAACCGGCGGGGATTGCCCGGTCGGTTCGCACAGTGACACAGGTGGCGGGCAACCGCCGCCGCAGTAACAAGGGTCAAACCGATGAAAGCCTTGCTCATGACACTCGGCCTGCTCACCCTGCCCCTCGCCAGCCAGGCGGCGGACGGGTTCTTCAAACAGCTGACGCTCCCCTCAGGCCAGGTAGTGACCGTCAGCGAAGGGCGCGGCGAACCGGCCTCCACCGGCAGCTACGACGTGCGCCTCTACTCCGGCGCCAACCCCCAGTTCCCGCTGGATCAGTTCATCGACGGCAAGGTGCTGCCGCGCGATGGCAGCATCAAGGAGCTCAAGCTGCTGGATCTCAACGGCGACAAGCAGCCCGAGCTCATCGTCGTGGTCGAGAGTGCCGGCAGCGGCAGCTACCTGAGTGCCGACGCCTTCACCATCAACCCGCAAGAGGGGCTGGACAGCTTCAACCACGTGGAGGGGCTGGCCCCCAATGAAGATGTGATCCAGGCGCTCAAGACCCCGCGCGACTGACCCCCATCACCACGCCCCGCCCAGCGGGGCGTTTTTTGTCCCGCCGCTGACAACGCGCCTTCCCGCCTCACCCGCAGGGCACCGCCATGGATAGACGGCTATTTTTTCTGCGCTTATAATCGCCGCACCGTGCCATCACGAAACACAAGGAGGTAAAAAATGGTTATCCAAGCGTGTCCGATGTTCTCGGCTCGCCTGTTCGGCACATTCGCGTGCTCTTGCCTGCATACCATCGCGCTGCGATAGCGGGTTCGAGCAAAGCCGACTCCCTTCCATACCGAGACCTTTCTCGACTCTGCCGTTGTCGCCAGCGCTCCTGATGACAGGGATTTTCGATCCCGCGATTTAAGAGAGCAAGAGCATGACAACCCTGATGAGTACCCATTCCCTGCAGATGAGTGCGGGGCACCTTCCGTTATTTGACCACCTCGAACTCGGCATCCGCGCGGGCGACCGGCTCGGCCTTGTCGGTGCCAACGGCTGCGGCAAGAGCACATTGCTGGCACTGCTGGCGGGCGAGCGCACGCCCCAGGCCGGCCGGGTCGTGCAGGCCGCAGCCTGCCGCTGCGAGTTCGTGGCCCAGCAACTGCCGACCAGGCTTTCAACCCTCAGCACCCGCGCCGTGCTGCTGGATGCGCTGGGCAATGACCCGAGCGCCGAATGGCAAGTGGACAAGCTGCTGGCCGAGCTGCAGCTGGAGGCCCAGGCCGCGCTGCCGGTCAGTGCGCTGAGCGGCGGCCAGCACAGCCGACTGCAGATAGGCCGTGCCCTGCTGCGCCAACCCAACCTGCTGCTGCTCGATGAGCCCAGCAACCACCTGGATCTGCCCGCCCTGCTCTGGCTAGAGCAGTTTCTGCTGGGCTGGCGCGGCGCCTTCGTGCTGGTCTCCCACGACGGTCGCCTGCTGGACCGGGTCACCGAGCAGACCCTGATCCTGCGCGATGGCGAGCTGCACCGCTTCGCCCTGCCCTGCAGCCAGGCCCGGGCGGCGCTGGCCGCCGAAGACGAGCAGGCCCGCCTGCGCCGGGCTGACGAGCAAAAGGAGATCGACCGCCTGAGCGCCAGCAGCAAGCGCCTCGCCATCTGGGGGCGGGAGCATGACAACGAGAAGCTGGTGCGCCAGGCCAAGTCCATGGAAAAACGCATCGCCCGCCTGCAGGAGGAGCAGAGCCAGGTGGCGGCGCTGGCCCCCTGGCGGCTCGAGCTGCGCGGACTGAGCCTGCCCGCCGACACCCTGCTGCGGCTGGAGGCCCTCGACGTGGCACCGGCGCCAGCATTGCCGCCGCTGCTGCGCGCCGAAGGGCTCTGGCTGCGGGCGGGTGACAGGGTCGCCCTGCTCGGTGCCAACGGCACCGGCAAGTCCTCCCTGCTGCGCCAGTGCTGGCGCGAACTGGCCGCGCAGAGCCCGCAGGCAGGCTGGTACTGCCACCCCGGCGCCAGCATCGCCTATTACGATCAGTCCCTGCAGCAGCTGGCTGACGACGCCACCCTGAGCGACGTCCTCTACCCGCTGGCCCCTCTGCCGGAGACCACCCGGCGTCAGGCGCTGATCCGGGCGGGTTTCCCCTATGCCCGCCACGGCCAGCAGGTGCACAGCTTGAGCGGGGGCGAGCGGGCACGGCTGCTGTTTCTCGCCCTGTCGCTCGGCAGTCACCACATGCTCTGGCTCGACGAGCCCACCAACCACCTGGATCTGGCGGGCAAGGAGGAGCTGGCCGAGGCGATTGCCGCCTTCCCGGGCGGTGTGCTGCTGGTCTCTCACGATCGGGAGCTGATCGAGCGCAGCTGCAACCGCTTCTGGCTGATCAAAGACGGCCGCATCCAGGAGGCTCACAGCGCCGAGCGGGCCTATGCCGAGCTGCTCGGGTCGGCAGCAGACAAGGCAAGCCTGGCCGCCCCCGCCATGGGGCAGGCCCCGGCCGGCCCGGCGGATGACGAAGAGGCGCTGCTGGCACGCTGGTATGAACTCGATGCCCTGCTCGCCGCCGATCTGGCCCGCAAGCCCAGGCACCAGACCCCGCGCCTGCAGCAGCAGTGGCGCGACGAGCTGACCAGGCTCACCGACCAGCTCGGGCTGGTCGGATCATGAGCAGAGCCATCAACCGGCTCTGCCAGCCATCCCTGTTTGACCCACCACTCGCGGCCAGCCACGGCTGGCCGCAAGGAGCCACCATGACAGCAATGCAACAACCCCACATCAGGCTGGATCCAGTCAGCGACGCCGATCTGCCCCACATCTACCGCGGCCTGTCCGATCCGCGGGTCGTCGCCTACTACGGCGTCAGCTACGACAGCCTGACGGCGTGCCAGGCCCAGATGGCCTGGTATGCCGAGCTGACCCGCACCGGCCGTGGCGCCTGGCACCTCATTCGCGACCAGAACACGGACGAACCGCTCGGCGCCATCGGCTACAACGATGCCGACCCGACTCACCGGCGGGCCGAGCTGGGCTACTGGCTCTATCCCGAACACTGGGGCAAGGGGGTGATGAGCGCGGCGCTGCAACTGTGGCTGCCGCTCACTTATTGCACCAGCGAGCTGCACCGGCTGCTGGCGGTGGTGGAGGAGCCCAACCTCCCCTCCGCCCGCCTGCTGGAGCGGGCCGGCTTTCACTACGAGGGCACCGCGCGGGAATGCGAACGCAAGGGGGATGGCTTCATCTCCCTGCGCCACTACGCCATCTTGCGCAGCGACCTGCCCACCAGCCTGTGACCTGCAACAAAAAGCCCCGCACTGCGGGGCTTTTTTTCAGATTACTTGATGGCGCAGACACCCTCATCGGACGCCGAGCGGCGGCGTCTGCGCCGCCACAACGAGAAACAGCCGTAGCCAAGACTGAGCACCACGGCATAGAGCACCTGGGAGGCGAGCGCCACCAGCACCAGGGCACAGAGCAGCACGCTCACCCCCGCCAGCCCCTTGCCCACCCCGCCGAGCAGGCGCCAACCCGCCGCCATGCAGAGCAGGTAGACCAGCACGAAGTTGCCATTGGCGTAGCGGATCAGCTCATCGAGCGGCAGTCGCAGCCAGATGATCAGGGTGATGCAGACCAGACAGATGGCGAGCACCAGACTCAAGGCCCGCAGCGGTGCACCGCGGGCGGTGAGGCGGGCCAGCGAGACCGGCAGCTTGCCTTCGCGCGCCATGCTCCAGATCAGCCGGGCAAACCCCTGCAGGTAGATGTTGATGCTGGCAAAGCAGGAGAGATAGCCGAGCACCGCCACCAGCCACTTGGCGGTGGGGCCGAACAGCAGCGAGAGCAGGGCCGGAATAGCGGTGGCGTTGGTCGCCTCATCGCCGTAGAGGCCGTATTTGAGCACCACCAGCGAATGCACCCAGTAGATGAGCCCCGCCAGCAGCACCCCGCCGAGCAGGGCCAGCGGATAGTCCCGCTCCGGTCGCTTGAACTCCTCCCCCATGTGGGCGAAGGCCTCAAGCCCGACGAAACACCAGAACATCACCGCCAGTGCGGTGGCCATGGCAGGCCACTCGTCCGTCGTCGGCAGCGGCCGGGCGGCGTCGCGCCAGCTGATATCCCCCTTGAACCAGATGAGCAGGGTGAGCCCCAAAATGGCGAGCGCGATCAGCAACTGCAGGTTGCCGGAGGAGCGTGCCCCGCGCAGCCCGAGCAAAAATACCCCGAGCAGGGTGAGCAGCTGGATGCCCCACAGGGTCCACTCCCCCAGGTCGAACAGGGCGTGCCAGAAGCCGGCAGCAATCATCAGGGCGGCGGGCAGGCCCACCGGCAGCACTGCCAGAAACAGGAAGGCGGAGAAGCGCTCGGCGCCGTTGCCAAAGGCAAGGCCAATCAGGTGTGGCGCGCCGCCGGCGTGGGGGTAACGGCGGCCGAGGCGAGCGAAGGTAAAGGCAATCGGCAGCACCAGCGCAATCAACAGCAACCAGGCCCACAGCGAGGCCCCACCCGCCAGCGAGGCGGCAGTCGCCGGTACCACGAAGATCCCGGTGCCCAGCAGCGAGGTGGCGAGCAGCCCCATCCCCTGCCAGAGCCCGAGATCCTTTTTCAACCCAGACATATCCTTTTGTCCCGACTAGAAAAACATCCCGCCATGTTAGGCCTCCCTCGCCCCTTTGTTAAGCACGATGGTTAAGCAGGATGACAAGAATATGCAGTGCTTTATTCAGGCCGGGAGGCTCGCGGGTGAGTCGAGGTCAGCTGCGGTGGCGCAGCGCCTCCGCCAGAAAATCCCCCAGCAGGGTGATCTTGAGCACCTGGCGGCGCGCCGCCGGGTAGATGAAATAGAGGGTCTTGTCCGGAATGCGGTAGGTATCGAGCAGAGGCAGCAGCCGCCCCGCGGTGATATGGCCTTGCACCTGATCGGCGGGCTGCAAGCTGATGCCGGCCCCCGCCAGTGCCGCCGTCAGTAGCGCCGGCCAGTGGTTGATGCGAAGGCGCGAGGCCACCCGTACCTCCTCGCTCTGGCCATCGCTCCCGACAAACTGCCAGCGCTCGTGATCGCCCCAGTTGCCGTGCAGACACTGGTGGCTGGCGAGATCGGCCGGCTGACGGGGCACGCCGTGGCGAGCGAGGTAGGCGGGCGCGGCGCAGAGGCGGTAGTGCTGGGTCAGCAGCGGGCGGGCGATCAGCGCCTCATCCTGCGGGCGCAGGGTGCGGATGGCCGCATCGAACCCCTCCTCCACCAGATCGACCCAGCGCGGGGTGAGCTGCAGCTCCACCTCCAGCTTGGGGTAGCGGTCGAGAAAAGCGGGCAGCAGCGGCACCAGCCGGTGGTGGCCAAAACTGAGGGGGGCGGCGATGCGTAGCCGTCCGGCCGGCTCGGCCAGCAGATTCTGGGTGAGCGACTCGGTCAGTGCCAGCTCCTCCAGTACCCGCTGGCAGCGAGCCAGAAAGAGCTGGCCCAGCTCGGTCAGGGTCTGCTGGCGGGTGGTCTTGTGAAACAGCTTGCCCCCCAGCCACTGCTCCAGCCCCTGCACATGCTTGCCCACCATCTGGGCGCTGATCCCCTCTTCGCTTGCCACCGCGCTGTAGGAGCCGAGATCCACCACCCGGGTGAAGATGCGCATGCTGGTCAATCGGTCCACAACCCCTCCTTTGCCCACGTTTCGAGGCCATTTGGCCCGCTGCAAGCGGCCCACATTCACAACCAAAAGTTTAGTAAGAAATGGTTTTTGGCCAATTTATCGCACTTTTGGTTACCAATATAGTGATCAGCAACCTCACCCATCAGGACATTCATCCATGAAAAGTACCTATCTGGCCGCCCTGCTGGTCGGTCTGCTGGCCACCGGTGTCAGCCAGGCTGCCGAGAGCAGTTTTATCAACACTCAGCAGAGCGCCCCTGTCAGCGCCACCCTGACCGCGACTCAAGCCCAGCCCGATATCTTCCGGGTCAGCCTGCTCGGCACCGGCACCCCGGTGCCCCAGATCAGTCGCGGTGGCTACAGCACCCTGGTCGAGGCGGGCAACCAGAAGCTGGTGTTCGACTTTGGCCGCAACTCCGCCACCCGCTTGTGGCAGTTGCATATCCCCATCGGCCGGGTCAACGCCTTCTTCCTCACCCACTTCCACTCGGATCACACCAACGGGCTGGCGGATCTCTGGCTGACCGGCTGGCTTCAACCCGCCTATGGCCAGCGCCACGCGCCGATGGAGTTTTACGGGCCCAAGGGCACCGATGCCCTCGCTCACGGCCTGCAGCAGGCCTACGCCACCGACATCACCACCCGGGTCAAGGATGAGGGGACGCCGCTGGACGGGGTGAAGATCAACAGCCACGAGGTGACCGCCGGGGTGGTCTACGACCGGGACGGGGTCAAGGTGACCGCCTTTGACAACGACCACGGGGTCAACATCAAGCCATCGTTTGGCTATCGCATCGACTACCACGGCCACAGCGTGGTGCTCTCCGGCGATACCCGCTATAGCCCGCAGGTGGTGAAAGAGGCCAAGGGGGCCGATCTGCTGGTGCACTGCGTCTCCATGACCTCCGCCGCCCGCATGAAGGCCAACCCGGGCTACCGGGCGATCGCCGGCCACCTCGCCTCTCCCGAGCAGGCAGCCAGGGTAATGAACGAAGCCAAACCGGCGCTGACCGTGTTCAGCCACATCGGCCTCAACGGCCAGCTCGGGGTGAAGGATCTGGCGCAGAGCCTGCGCGCCAGCTACTCGGGCCCCTTCGTCATCGGCAATGACCTGATGCAGATTGACCTGCCCACCACCGCTGCCGGCAAGGGCTACGCCCTCTGGCAGACGGAGAACATCGACAACGCCCAGCCCTGAATCCCGGCCATAAAAAAAGCCGCCTCTTGCGAGGCGGCTTCTTCATTCAAGCGGGTAATCCGTGTTATCAGGCAATCAGCTTGTAGATGATACCGGACATGGCGATCAGGCCGATGATGGTTACGAACACGTTGCTGATGTTGCCAGCGTATTTGCGCATGGCCGGCACCTTGGTGATGGCGTACATCGGCATCAGGAACAGCAGCATCGCGATGATCGGGCCGCCCAGGTCTTCAATCATGCCGAGGATGCTCGGGTTGATGGTGGCGATGGCCCAGGTGGTCAGGATCATGAACACTGCGGTCACTTTGTTCAGTTGCTTGACGTCAACGTTCTTGCCTTTCTCACGCAGGGACTTGGCCATCAGACCGTTCATGCCCTCTTGTGCACCCAGGTAGTGACCCAGGAAGGACTTGCTGATGGCGACCATGGCGATCAGCGGAGCCACGGTGGCGATAACCGGGTTGTCGAAGTGGTTGGCCAGGTAGGACAGGATGGAGATGTTCTGTTCCTTGGCAGCAGCCAGGTCAGCCGGGGAGAGACTCAGTACGCAGCTGAATACGAAGAACATAACGGTCATCACCATCATGACGTGGGCGCCCAGCAGGATGTTGCTGCACTTCTTCTCGGCACCTTCACCGTAACGACCCTTGTTGTCCACCGCGAAGGAGGAGATGATCGGGGAGTGGTTGAAGGAGAAGACCATGACCGGGATGGCCAGCCACAGAGTCTTCAGGAAGTCGCCGTTGAAAGCGTCACCCAGCGCCGGGGCTTCAGTGATGATGGCACCGTTCCAGTGCGGGATCAGGTAGAGCGCCAGGCCCATCAGGGTGATCACGAACGGGAATACCAGCACGCTCATCGCTTTGACGATAACCTGGCCGCCGAGGCGAACGATCGCCATCAGACCCAGGATCAGCGCCAGAGACAGGATGGCACGGGGAGGTGCAGTCATACCCAGCTGGTGCACCATCAGGCTCTCGACGGTGTTGGTGATGGCTACCGAGTACATCAGCAGGATCGGGTAGATGGCGAAGAAGTAGAGCAGGGTGATGAACTTGCCTGCGGTCTTGCCGAAGTGCTCTTCTACTACCTCGGTGATGTCGCCATCACGGGTGGAGCCGGACAGCACGAAGCGGGTCAGGCCACGGTGGGCGAAGAAGGTCAGCGGCAGGGCCAGGACCAGCATGGCAACCAGCGGCCACAGACCACCTACACCGGCGTTGATCGGCAGGAAGAGTACACCGGCACCGATGGCGGTACCGTACAGACCCAGCATCCAGACCACATCGGCCTTGTTGATGCCACGGGAAGACGCATTACTGGCTAAGCTGCCTTCTACTGCAATGTTCATGTCAGACATAGGGGTGTTCCTGTCATCAAGGAAAATAGAAAATTTCTAGTCAACCGGGCGCAATGCCCTGTTCCATCTCCCTGGAACTCCTGCAGTCCATCCCTGTTATTCTCATCCCGTCGGCCCGGCAAGCTGGTCACCACTCCATGTAACAACCAAATTGCAACAAACAAGCCGGCGGGTCATAGGCCCGAGGGCCACAAACGCGTCAGACTTTACAACTCGCTAACACGCTTTTGTTCCGATGCGCTGACTCTAATTAAATCCCCTTAGCGATCACAGTGTTTTTTTGAATTAATCAACCAAAGTTTGACTGGAATCGCCTTTCTGGCGTCAGAGATCACGTTACGAGCCCAATTCTGTGAACAGCCGTTAACAAATAGAGGTAGTTTCACCCGTATCTATATCCTTATGGGTACAACAAATTGCTTACATTCGACTATTTATTGCTCAGGTTGTGCCTCGCCGTCCGCTGACGTACCCTGTTGCTCAACATTTTTTCGCTGAATTAATATGGCCATCACCCGTACCGATCTCGCCGAACTGGCGGTGTTTGCCGCCGTCGCCCGCCACCAGAGTTTCAGCAAGGCCGCCCTCGAACTCGGCGTGTCTGCCTCCGCCCTGAGCCACAGCCTGAAAGGGCTGGAGACCCGTTTGGGGGTACGACTGCTCAATCGCAGTACCCGCGCCGTGGTCCCCACAGATGCGGGTCAGCGCCTGCTGACCCAGTTGCTGCCAACCTTGAGCCATCTGGAGAGTGCACTGGGTGAGCTGGCCCGTCACAGCGACGAACCGGTAGGAAGACTGAAGATCAGCGCGCCGCGCGGCGCCATCGATGAGTTGCTGGCCCCGGTGCTGATCGATTACATGGTGCGTTACCCGCGCATGCAGGTGGAGGTGGTGGAGCAGGAGCTGATGCCGCGCCTCATCGAAGATGGCTATGACGCCGCCCTCTTTTATGGGGATCTGCTGCCCAAGGAGATGATCGGGGTACCGCTCGGCCCGCCCCAGCGTTACCTGGTTGTGGCCGCCCCCACCTATCTGGCCGAACACGGCACCCCGCAGCACCCGCGCGAATTGACCCGGCACGCCTGCATCGGCTATCGGCTCACCCCCTCCCATCACTATCGCTGGGCCTTTGCCGGCGAGGAGGGCTCCATGCTGGAGATCGAAGTGACCGGGCCGCTCACCACCAGCACGCCGGCCCTCTACTTGGGGGCAGCCGAGGCGGGGCTGGGGCTGGCCTACTGTCTGGAAGAGGAGGTGAGCAGGCAGCTGGCCGAGGGCACCCTGGTGAGCGTGCTGGAGCCCTGGTGCCCCACCTTCGTCGGTTTCTCGCTCTTCTATCCCAGTCGCCATCAGCTGGGCAACGGGCTGCGCGCCCTCATCGACATGCTCAAGGGACACTACCAGCCACGCTGATTGATGAATATGGCTCATCAATTCATCAAGTAGAAACCGGATTATCGACAAAAAAATATTAATCTAGACTATCTGCTCGATAATCGAACTCCCCAAGAGAACAGATATGTCTGCCTACTTCACTCTGCGCCAGCGGGCGATGACCCGCCGTTTCTGGGGCTATGCCCTCCCCTCCATCATGGCCATGCTGGTATCCGGCGCCTACTACCTGGTCGATGGCATCTTCGTCGGTCACTACGTGGGGGCCGCCGGCCTCGCCGGCATCAACCTGGTCTACCCGGTCATCATGGTGCTGATCGGTCTCGCCGCCATGATCAGCATGGGGGCGGCCACCGCCATCTCCTTCCAGCAAGGTGCCAGAAATTTCGGCCTGGCCCGCCAGGCGCTGGTCAATGCGCTCTGGCTGCTGGGGCTGCTGGGCGCCGTGGCGCCGCTGCTGCTGCACTACTGGCACGTAGACATCCTGCTGGCACTGGGCATTGAACAGGGTACCGACACCTGGCAACAGGCCAGCGACTACCTCTACTGGATCGGCGGCGGCACCCTGCTGCTGGCCTGCAACCTGGCGGTGCCCTATCTGCTGCGCAACGACGGCCGCCCCCGTCTCGCCATGCTGCTGGTGAGCAGCGGCGCCATCCTCAACATCATCCTCAACTACATCATGGTGGGCCGGCTGGGGCTGGGTCTGATCGGTACGGCGCAGGCCACCCTCATCTCGGAAGGGGTCGTCAGCCTGCTCGGGCTGGGGTATTTCTTTACCCGCCATGCCAAGCTGCGCATAGAGTGGCGCCACCTGGTGCCCGACTTCCCGGCCATGCCGAACCTGCTGTTCACCGGCCTGCCAAGCCTGATCGCCCAGTTCAACCTCGGCCTGCTGCTGCTGCTGCACAACAGCCAGCTGATGGTGCACGGTTCGGTCAAGGATCTGGCCGGCTTCACCGTGGCCGGTTACACCGAGGCGGTGTTCATCGTCATCCTGCAGGGGCTGGCCTTCGGCATCCAGCCGCTGGTCAGTCAGGCGGCCGGCGCCAAACGCCATCGTGACCTCAAGTTCCTGATGGAGATGGGGCTCAAGATCACGCTCGTCTACGGTCTGGCGGTCTGGCTGCTGATCCAGCTGCTGCCGCGTCAGGTGGCCATGCTCTACACCGGCGACCAGGATGGCGAGCTGCTCGCGGCTGCCATCAGCAGCCTGACCCTCAACCTCGGCGCCATTCCGCTGGAGGGGATCATCATGTTCGGCATCGTGCTGCTGCAGTCCATGGCCCGTACCCGCCAGGCGCTGCTCATCTCGGCCGCCAAGACCCTGCTGCTGCTGCCGCTGATCTTCATGCTGCCGCTCTGGTGGGGCCGGGACGGCGTGCTGCTGGCCCAGCCCACCACCGTGGTGTTGCTGACCCTGCCGCTGTGCTGGTTGCTGTGGCGCGAGTGGCGCCGCCTCAAGCTGGCCTGTGCCCCGCTGAGCCGGCCCAATCGCAAACCGCTTGGCGCGCGCCAACAAGTGCAACTGGCCAGGCGCGCCGGCTAAGCGCCGCCATCAGGCCGGCAGCCGGCGGGCACAGGTGCGGATCTCGGGCTCGACCATCGCCTGCTGGGCGGCCACCAGCTGCAGCTCGTAGGCGCCCGCCAGCCAGGTCTGGGCCAGCACCGCATCCACGCTGGCATTGGTGCGCTCGAACGCCGCCACCGGCGTGAAGCCCGCCAGCAGGTTGGCCAGCATGGTGGCGCTCAGCAGATCCCCCACCCCGATGGGCTGACGCTGAAACTCATAGAGGGGGCGCGAGATATGAAACCCCCCCTCTTCGCACACCAGCAGCATCTCGAACCGGTCCAGGCTCAAGCCGGCGCGGCCCAGATGCTTGACCATCACCAGCTCAACTCCCCCGTCACGCAGTTGCTGGCACGCCGCCAGCGCCTCGCTCAGATTGCAGATCTCGCGGCTGGTCAGCTGCTCCAGCTCCAGCAGATTGGGGGCCAGCAGGTCGGCGCAGGCCAGCGCCCGGTTTTTCAGAAAATCGGCGACGCCGGGCGCGACTATGCACCCCTTGTCGGGATGCCCCATCACGGGGTCGCAAAAATAGCGGGCATTCGGATTGAGCGCCTTGAGGTGGGCCACCGCCGCCAGGATCTCCTCCCCCTGCTCGGCCGTGCCGAGATAACCGCTCAGGATCGCATCGCACTGCCCCAGTACGCCGATGTCGGCCAGCCCCGCCATCAGCTGGCGGATATGACCGTTTGGCATCACCATCCCCTGCCAGCCTGCGCTGTACTGGGTATGGTTGGAAAATTGCACCGTGTTGACGGGCCACACCTCCAGCCCCATGCGACGCATGGGAAACACGGCGGCGCTGTTGCCGGCACAGCCGAACACCACGTGGGACTGGATGGAGAGAACTCGCTTCATGCTGACTCGCAAAAAAATGGATGAACCCAGATGGGAAAAACGGGCCTTGCGGCCCGTTGTTGTCACTCTCGCTTAACGCAGCACCTTGACGGTGTAGCTGCCATCGGCCTGACGATAGAGGCCGTGGATGTCGGTCTCGAAGCCCGGGTAGTGGGCCCCGATCTCGCACAGCATCTCGAGGAACTCGAGCACCGGCAGCGAATCCTGAGTCACCATCTCGCCCGGCAGCACCAGCGGTACTCCCGGTGGGTACGGCAGGATCATGTTGGCGCTGATGCGGTCCACCATGTCGCGCAGCGGCACTTCCACCACGTTGCCGGCCAGCTCTTGCTGCCAGGCGGCGTGCGGCGTCATCTTCATCTCCGGCAGTACGTCGAACGCCTTGAACATCAGCTCCGGCAGACGGTACTTGCTGGTCAGCTCGTGAATGCGCTGGGCCAGCTCCTGGATGCGCATCCCTTCGTAGAAGCTCGGGTCTTCGCGATAGAGGCTCGGCAGTATGCTCTTGATGGTCAGGTTCAGGTCATAGCCACGCTTGAACTCGGTCAGGGCGCGCAGCAGCTGCATCGCCTTGGACTGATCGATACCGATGGAGAACAGGAACAGCAGGTTGTAGGGGCCGGTCTTCTCCACCACGATGCCGCGCTCGTCCAGGAACTTGGAGACCAGCGAAGCCGGGATGCCGTTCTCCAGCAGCTGACCATTGCGACCCATGCCCGGGGTCAGCAGGGTGACCTTGATGGGGTCCAGGTACATGTGGTTGTCGTCGATGTCCTTGAAGCCGTGCCAGTCATCTTTCGGATCCAGCTTCCAGCACTCGACGGTGTCGATGTCATCCGGCTGCCATACGTCGAAGAACCAGCCTTCGCTCTGCTCGCGCAGACGCTTGATCTCTTTGCGGAAGGAGATGGCGCGATCGATGGAGTCCTTGATCAGCCGCTTGCCGGTGTTGCCACGCATCATGGCCGCAGAGATCTCGGTGGACGCCACTATGCCGTACTGCGGCGAGGTGGAGGTGTGCATCATGAAGGCTTCGTTGAAGGTCTCTTCCTCCACGTCGCCCTTGATGTGGATCATCGAGGCCTGGGAGAAGGCCGCCAGCAGCTTGTGGGTGGACTGGGTTTCATAGAACACCTTGCCCGGCATCGCTTCGCCGCTCATGCCGCACTTGCCTTCGTAGATGGGGCTGAAGTTGGTGTAGGGCACCCAGGCACTGTCGAAGTGGATGTAAGGGGTGTCCAGCGCCTCCTTGATGAAGCCGGTGTTGTAGAGCAGACCGTCGTAGGTGGAGTTGGTGATCACGGCGTAGCGCGGCGCCTGGGCACCCGGAGTCGCGGCAACCTTGGCGGCGATGGTTTCGCGGCTGAATTCGCTCTGCGGGATGCCGCCCAGAATGCCGTAGGCGTTGCGGGTCGGACGGAAGTAGAGCGGGGTCACGTCGTTCATCATCATCAGGTGAGTGAGCGACTTGTGGCAGTTGCGATCCACCAGCACAGTGCTGCCGGCCGGCGCGGAGTACATGCCGACGATCTTGTTGGCAGTGGAGGTGCCGTTGGTGACGATGTAGGAGCGATCGGCGTTGAAGGTACGGGCGATGTACTCCTCGGCTTCCTTGTGCGGGCCCGAGTGATCCAGCAGGGAACCCAGCTCCGGCATGGAGATGGAGACGTCGGCCTTGAACGCGTTCGGGCCGTAGAAGTCATAGAAGATGCTACCGGCCGGGCTCATCTGGAAGGCGGTACCACCCATGTGACCCGGAGTACAGAAGGTGTACTTGCCCTCTTCCACGTACTTGAACAGCGCCTTGGTGAACGGCGGCAGGATGGCGTCCTGGTACTCCTGGGTGGCCTGACCCATCTTGAGGGCGATGTCGTCGGCCATGCCGAGACGGTACTCGAAGAAGTGCACGTTCAGACGCAGGTCGGTCAGGTGAATGTCCAGGGTGGACTGGTCGTTGGCGAAGGCGAAGATCGGCAGCTTCTCGTTGCGATCGTGGATCTCCTTGCACAGGCCCAGGGAGTATTTGTCCCAGTCGAAGATGGCGCCGCAGACGCGGGGGTTCTTCTCAATCAGTTTCAGCAGATCGGCCACGTCGACCGGATAGACGACCTCGAAACCCTTGCGCTCGAGGGAGGCTTGCAGCTGGCGAATGGGTTCTTCTTTGAAGAAAACGCCCAGGTGGTTGAGGATGGCAATGATGTTCATCGTAATGCTCCACACGTGATGGGGCGCTCTCCATCAGGGATGGTGAGTGAAGAGCGCTCGGAAAAGGAAAACGGAATTAGTGGCTGGTCTGCTCTTTGAGCAGGGCGTCGTGCTGACGCAGACCCTGTTTCTTGGCGTAGAACATCAGGATGATGAGCGACACCACGAAGGTAGCGGTGAGATTGGAACCCTTGGCCCCCATCAGGGCCACCAGGCAGAAGACGCAGGCGACACCGGAGAAGATCATGGCGCCGATACTGCGGGAGGTCATGCCCTCGAAGCGGATCAGGTTAATGCTGGAGTAGAAGTAGGGCAGCATGGTCAGCAGCACCGCATCTGTGGTCAGCACGTTGAAGAGATCGGCGGCGTGGGCGGACTGGGAGGTGAAGGCGGTCAGGCCGACCATCAGCGCAGTCATCTTGAGGGAGCCCAGGATCAGACCCTTCTTGGCGACGCCGTTCTTGTCCACTTCGCCGTAGATTTTCGGGAAGTTGCCGTCGTGGGCGGCACGCTTGCCCGCCTCGCCCACCAGCATCATCCAGGAACCCAGCGAGGTGAAGCAGGCCAGCGCGGTGAAGGCGGAGACGAACGGCGCGGACCAGCTGCCGAAGATGGCGGAAGAGGCCATGGCAAACGGCGCACCGGAGGCAGCCACTTCACCGGCCGGGAACATGCCGCTGATCACCTGGGTGGAGAGGATGTAGATGACGCCAGCGATACCGGTGCCCAGCATGGTGGCGAGCGGTACGGTGCGCTTGGGGTTCTTCACCATGCCGGAAGAGACGGCGGCGGACTCCACGCCCACGAAGGACCAGAGGCAGATCAGCACGGCGCTGATGACCGCATGCAGGTCGCTGCCGCTGGTGGTGTTCCAGTTCTGGCTGTAGACGGTGGCATCAAAATGGCCCCAGCCCATCACGGCAGTACCCACTACCGGCAGCAGGATCAGCACCAGACCCAGAGTACAGAGCCGGCTCACCCAGCTGCCGCCAAGCAGGTTGACGAAGGTGAAGATCCAGACAGCGGCGATGGTGGCCGCGGCGGCCGGGATAGGGCTGTTGAGAATGGGGAAGAAGACGGAGAGGTAGGAGACGCCGGTAATGGCGATGGCCAGGTTGCCGATCCAGTTGGCGTGGTAGT
Organism: Aeromonas sp. CD; assembly: GCF_033349375.1. NCBI lineage: Bacteria > Pseudomonadati > Pseudomonadota > Gammaproteobacteria > Aeromonadales > Aeromonadaceae > Aeromonas > Aeromonas sp. CD. The sequence continues at coordinate 1,256,657 of NZ_CP137631.1, read as the reverse complement.
AGAGCACACCGGTCTGGAAACCGAACACCGGAGAGATCTCGCCGGCGTAGGCGATGGGGCCGCCTTCTTGCGGGTTCTTGGTGGCGAGGCGGGCAAACACGAAGGCCAACCCCATGGCGCCGACCAGGCAGATGGCCCAGCTGAACACAGAGATGGAACCTATGGTGGCCAGGGCCGAGGGCAGCAGTGCAATACCGCTCCCCATCATGTTGCCGGCCACCACACCTGTACAGGCGACAAGGCCGATCTTCTTGCTCGTATCTAGGGACATAAAATCTCCGGGTCGATATTAAGGCATCAAACACACGCTTGGCGAAGCCTCCCGCCAACCAATGGCCACAGACTAGGCTCCTCGGCCCCGGAAAACATAAAGACCAGCTAAGGGATAAAAACATGAGTGAACTTTTTCGACCGGGCGGCCGAAATAGAGAAAAACACTTTAAAAACAAACAACTGGCAAGTGTGCCATCGAGCGCCTTGATAAAACCTTGATATCGGCCACCCCCTTGATGTGGCCAATGAGCGCCATTCGACACGCCTTGATATTTTTCTGAGGGACGCCACGGCATAAAGCGCGTCATTCATGACCCAACGAGTCCGGCCATGTCCGGCAGACGAGTTCGCACGGCCCCTTTTGCTAAACGTTTTTGCTCTTCCCTCTGCCGTGGGCACGCTATCGCCTTCGGCCGGCAGCGCCTTGCCAATGCCCGGCCGCTGCAACAGGCACCGGCTGGCGACCACAACCGCGCCGCGCTCCAGGCTCAAGACAATATCAAGACTCAGATCGAGCACCTTGAGTGCCCACAAGACGGTAAACACCGGCACCAGCTCGGCTGGTTCAGAGGTTCAGAGGTTCAGAGGTTCGATGCTGGCGCCAAACCTGCACGGGGCAGACCTGGGATGGGGATGGGTACGGCTGAGAGATGATGTCAGGCGACGCACCCGCCGGCGGCCCTAGGCAACCGGCGGTGAGCGCCGCCTTGGCGACAGGGCCGGGATGGCCCCGGCAGGAATCAGAACAGCTTCACCTTGCTCTGGCCAAGGGCATTGAACAGGGCCGGGGTGAGGGTTTCCATGTTGCTGTAAAAACCGAGCTGCTGGCAGAGCAGATAGGTCTGCTCGGTCGCCTCCATCAGGAAGGCCTGGCTGTAGGCATCCCCCGCCGCCTCGGGGCGACCATCCAGCTCGGCCAGCTTGCCGCGCAAAATGTGATAGAGCACGGAGCGGCCCCGGCTGGCGGCCTCGGCCAGCAGGCGGGTAGCCTCCTGCTGCTGTCCGTTCAGGATCGCCTGCAAGGTGAGGGCCTCCCAGACCCGGGCCGGCAGGGCGGCCTGATCCCGTACCACGCTGGCCAGATGGGCACCGATGCCCTGCAGGCGCTCGCTCTGGGGCGTCCCCGTCAGGGTCGCCAGCGCCTCCCCGGCCAGATAGCGCTCCGCCAGCAGCAACGGCTGATCCGGCTGACTGGCCAGCGACTTGTCGAGCAGCTCGACACCCCGTCTGAGGGCCACCGGATCCTGGCTGTTGATGTAGTAGTGCGCCTCCATCATGGCCATCAGCGCCCCGTCATCCGTCGGCCAGCCCATGCCGGGCAGCACGTCAGGCTGGTCGAGGGCGCGCAGCAGATCCTGGCTGCTCGCCTGCAACACCCCGTGCACGTTGTGACGGCTGAGCTGGTACTGGTGGCTGAACAGCACCCGGTTGGTGTTGATGTTGCGGTACTCCAGATCGAGATAGGTGCCCCCCGGCTGGCGGGAGACCCGCACGCTCAGCTCCTTGCCGGGCAGGATGCCCCCCATCAGGGTGTTGGCACCATACTGCACCCGCAGCGGTGTGGCGGCGGCTACCTCCCCCATCAAGGCGCGGGTGATGCCGTCCGCCAGGCGCACGTTCTCGTTGCTGCCATCCATGCCGGAGTGAAAGCGAAATACCAGCAGATCGGGATCCAGCATGGAGTGCACCTGGGGGCTGGCGTGCTGATAGCTGAGCAGGCTGACGATGGAGACCAGGATCACCGCGACGAAAACATCGAAGCCGATCATCTTCCAGCGGCTGCGGCCATCCTGGGCGTGGCTCGAGATGGCCCGGGTCAACGGGCCGGCCGGGAAGGGGGCCGCGGTGACCACGGCCTTGGCGTCCTCCTCCGCCAGCGGCGGGCTCGAATCGCTCTGGATCTCGTCGCCGGCTGGCGCCATCACCACCGACACCACTTGCAGCGGCCGCACCGGCGCCACCAGCTTGTAGCCGCGCTTGGGCACGGTGACTATGTAGTCGGCGGCATCGTTGCGGCCGTCTTTGAGGATCTTGCGCAACTCGAAGATGGACTGGGTCACCACCTGATCGGTCACTTCGGCGCCATCCCACACCTCGTTGATCAGGCAGTCGCGCCCAAATACCGTGCCGGCGTTGCTGGCCAGGAAGCGCAATAGATTGACCAGCCGGGGCTCGAGGTAGACCTCGCGGTCGGGACGACACAGCATGTTGTCGTCGACGCTCAGGGTCCAGTCATGGATCTCAAAAACCGATTCGCTCATGATTCACTCGCTGCAGATGGAGACGATGCACGATGAGAGTGACGTAACACCGGGGCGGCTGGACGCAGCAGGGTGCTGCACAAGACTGGGCCGCCGGGAAGGTGAACATTCCTGTGAGTCAGGCCGAGCTGGCCTGTTTACGTCCGCAGAGCGTCCTTGCGGGCATGCCGATCGGGTCGATCGGAAACAATCACTTTAAGCAAAACGGGAGCGGGATCCCACTTTTTTTGGCCACAAATCGCCGTTGAATTGATCCAACAGGGGGGTTTTGGCAAACATCGTGCCAACAGGTATCCATATGAACAGGATTTTTCACTGCCCCGCTCTCACCCAAACGCTCGCCCAAAAAAGAAGGCTATGTCCCAATTATGTGTTGCATGGGGCGCCCCAGCGCCTCATGCAAGCAACGTGAGATATTCACTTCCCGCCCATAGCGCTCCAACATCCTCCTCCAACCCAGATAATTCCTCAGATAGTGGGTCGCGACCCCATGGAACCGCTCCATCCACTCCTTCAATCGCCTGTGGTACCCGTTCACATGTTGGATGTGATATGCACCCACCACCCGCTCTCCCGCTCGATTGCGCACCACTTGGTGTGTTATCCCCAGTCCCTCGCTGAAACTCGCATACACCCCGGCACCATCGCTGCACAGGACGGCATCCGGGGCGATAAGCGGCTCAAGCACCGCCTTCACCGCCCTGGCATTCAACTGTTCCAACTGGAAATCGGCCAGGTGGCCTGCTCTGTCTTGCACCACCATCACCGGGATGTAATCCGGTCCTGTGCCTCGGGTACGGCCTTTGCCTCCACGATGGCGGGCTGGGCGGGACAATCCGCGCTGGCCTTTGAACGACGCCAGGAAGAAGGTCTCATCGACCTCGACGATACCCTCTTCCCGTACCGCCTGGTGGCTGGCCATGGCCTTCAGGAAGCGGTGACGCCACAAAAAGGCGGTGTTTTTACCGACCCCACAGCGGAGCGCCGCCTGCCGGACGGTCAGACCGTCGATGAGGGCCTGTGCATAGTCTTCCCAGCATTGTGGCTTGCGAAGTCGGGCGAGAGGCGTGTTGGTGAGCACGGAACTGGTGCGCAAACACTGCTTGCAGCGATAACGGCGCAGCCCTCGAGACCAGCCCCAAGGAGCCAGTTGTGTGGCCTCGGCCTGACAGTGAGGGCAACATTGGCATGCGGGGAGGTGAGTAGCCAACGAGGTGATGGGGTGAGGGGTGGTGAGTTCATGTTGTGCGAGACGACGCTGACGCGAAGTGAGCAATGGGAAGAGGGACAGTAGCTGTTGAAAGGCTTGGGTATCCATGATGGCGGCCCTCAAGGTGATGACCTACTTCAAGGTTAGCCTTTCAACACGTAATTGGGACAGAGCCAAAAAGAAGGCCCCCGCAGAGCGGGGGCCTTCCAGCATGGTGCGATATACCGCAGCAGGTTTAGCAGTAGCCGTAGCCCAGCAGGCGCTGGTAACGCTGCTCCAGCAGCTGCTCGGTCTCGAGCGGGCGCAGGGCGTTCAGATCCTGCTGAATGCGGTCTTTCAGGCGCTTGGCCATCTTTTCCACATTGCGGTGGGCGCCACCGAGCGGCTCCTCGACGATGTTGTCGATGAGTTTCAGCTCTTTCAGACGCTGGGCGGTGATGCCCATGGCATCGGCCGCGACCGGCGCCTTGTCGGCGCTCTTCCACAGGATGGAGGCGCACCCTTCCGGCGAGATGACCGAGTAGGTGGAGTACTGCAGCATGTTGACGCGATCGCCGACACCGATGGCCAGGGCGCCGCCGGAGCCGCCTTCACCAATCACGGTGCAGACCACCGGCACGGTCAAACCGGCCATCACTTTCAGGTTGCGGGCAATCGCCTCGGACTGGCCGCGCTCTTCGGCACCCACGCCAGGATAGGCGCCCGGAGTGTCGATGAAGGTGATGATCGGCATCTTGAAGCGCTCGGCCATCTCCATCAGGCGCAGGGCCTTGCGATACCCTTCCGGGCGCGGCATGCCGAAGTTGCGCTTGATCTTCTCCTTGGTCTCGCGCCCCTTCTGGTGGCCGATGACCATCACCGGCTCGCCGTCGAGACGGGCGATGCCGCCGACGATGGCCTTGTCATCGGCATAGGCGCGATCGCCGGCCAGCTCGTCGAAGTCGGTGAAGATGTGCTCGATGTAGTCGAGGGTATAGGGGCGCTGGGGATGACGCGCCATCTGGGATACCTGCCAGGCCCCCAGATCGCCGAAGATCTTCTTGGTCAGCTCTTCGTTTTTCTTCTCCAGCCGACGGATCTCTTCTTTAAGATCCACGGCGTGATTGCCTTCACTCACATGACGGAGTTCGTCAATCTGCGCCTGCAACTCGGCGATCGGCTGTTCAAAATCCAGAAAAAGACTCATAGGGACTATAGATCCTCTAATCAAAAACCAATTCAACCCGCTCTCGTCCAAGCAGGACGCGCAAGTCATCTATCAGTTGATCGGTGGGCGTCACCCGCCACTCGGTACCGAGCGTCAATCGCACCCGGGAACCGGGGCGACGATAGTTTACCTGAACCGGACAAACTCCGGCACGGGCGGGTTCCAAAATCTCGCACAAACGCGGGAAAAAACGATCATCAATCTGCTGTTCATCGAGAGAGATGCGGATCGCCCTAGCAAAACGCTCTCTCGCATCGTTGATATCCAGTAATTCACGGGCCGACATTTTAAGGCCACCGGAGAAGTCATCAAAGCTGACCTGTCCAGAAACCACCAAAATACGGTCTTTTTGCATCAATTCTTCATACTTTTCCAGCGCTTCACTGAACAGGGTCACATCGAGGCGACCGGAACGGTCGTCCAGGGTGAAGATCCCCATCTTGTTGCCACGCTTGGTCACCATGCTGCGCGCCGCAATCACCAAGCCGGCGGCCGTGGTCACGGTATCGCGGGAGGTGGGGTGCAGATCGCACAGTCGGCCCGAGGTATAACGACGCAGCTCGCCGCTGTACTGGTTGATGGGGTGACCGGTGAGGTAGAGCCCGAGGGTCTCGCGCTCCCCTTCCAGCCACACCTTGTCAGGCCAGTGCGGCACGTTGGCGAACGCCTTCTTGACGTCGTCAATCTCTTCGGTGAGCACGCCGAACATGTCGACCTGACCCACCGCCTGCGCCTTGGCGTGCTGCTCGGCGGCGCGCATCGCCTCCTCCAGGGTCGCCATCAGGGCGGCGCGGTGGGGGCCGAGCCGATCCATGGCGCCGGAGAGAATGAGCTTCTCCATCACCCGCTTGTTGAGCTTCTTGATGTCGACCCGGTTGCAGAAGTCGAACAGATCGCGAAACGGCCCGTCTCGATCCCGCGCTTCCAGAATCGCATCGATGGGGCCTTCCCCCACCCCCTTCACCGCGCCGATGCCGTAGACGATATGGCCGTCTTCGTTGACGCTGAAGCGGTAGCGACCGGTGTTCACGTCCGGCGGGATCACGGTCAGCCCCATCCGCTGGCACTCGTCCACCAGGGTCACTATCTTGTCGGTGTTGTCCATGTCGGCGGTCATCACCGCCGCCATGAACTCCGCCGGGAAGTGGGTCTTGAGCCAGAGGGTCTGGTAGGAGACCAGCGCATAGGCGGCGGAGTGGGATTTGTTGAAGCCGTAGCCTGCAAACTTCTCCACCAGATCGAAGATCTTCATCGCCAGCTCGCCGTCGACGCCGTTCTTGACCGCGCCCTCCTCGAAGCCGGCCCGCTGCTTGGCCATCTCTTCGGGTTTTTTCTTGCCCATCGCCCGGCGCAGCATGTCCGCGCCACCCAGCGTATAACCCGCCAGGGTCTGGGCAATCTGCATCACCTGCTCCTGATAGAGGATGATGCCGTAGGTGGGCTCGAGGATCGGCTGCAGACTCTCGTGCTGCCACTTCTCGTCCGGATAGGAGATGGCCTCCTTGCCGTGCTTGCGCTCGATGAAGTTGTCCACCATGCCCGACTGCAGCGGGCCCGGGCGGAACAGCGCCACCAGAGCGATCATGTCTTCGAAGCAGTCAGGCTGCAGCCGCTTGATGAGATCCTTCATGCCACGGGATTCCAGCTGGAATACCGCGGTGGTCTCGTAGCGCTGCAGCAGGTCGAACGAGCGCTTGTCGTCGATGGGGATGGCGGCGATGTCCACCGGCGGCTTGCCCTCTTTGGCAAGGCGCGGATTAATCATGCCGAGCGCCCAGTCGATGATGGTGAGCGTGCGCAGGCCGAGGAAGTCAAACTTCACCAGCCCGGCGTATTCCACGTCGTTCTTGTCGAACTGGGTGACCGGGTGATGGCCTTCGTCATCGCAGTAGAGCGGCGCGAAGTCGGTGATCTTGGTGGGCGCGATCACCACGCCACCGGCGTGTTTACCGGCGTTGCGCACCACCCCTTCGAGGCGGCGCGCCATGTCGATGAGGTCCTTGACCTCCTCGTCCTGCTCGTAGAGCTCGGGCAGCTTGGGTTCGGCCTCGAACGCCTTGGCGAGCGTCATGCCCGGATCCGGCGGAATGAGCTTGGAGATGCGGTCGACGAAGCCGTAGGCGTGGCCCAGCACCCGGCCCACGTCCCGCACCACCGCCTTGGCCGCCATGCTGCCGAAGGTGATGATCTGCGATACCGCCTCCCGGCCGTACATCTCGGAGACGTGGTCGATCACCTCGTCACGCCGGTCCATACAGAAGTCGACGTCGAAGTCGGGCATGGATACCCGCTCGGGGTTCAGGAAACGTTCGAACAGCAGATCAAATTCCAGCGGGTCCAGGTCGGTGATCTTGAGGGCGTAGGCCACCAGGGAACCCGCCCCCGAGCCCCGGCCCGGGCCAACGGGAATGCCGTTGTCCTTGGACCACTGGATAAACTCCATCACGATGAGGAAGTAACCCGGGAAGCCCATCTGGTTGATCACTTTCAGCTCGATGTCGAGACGCTCGTCATACTCGGGACGACGCTCCGCCCGCACCGCCGGATCCGGGAACAGGAATTCCAGCCGCTCCTCCAGCCCCTCTTTCGACTTCATGACCAGGAAGTCTTCGGTGGTCATGTCACCGGTCGGGAAGTTGGGCAGGAAGTATTCGCCGAGGCGCACCGTCACGTTGCAGCGCTTGGCGATCTCCACCGTGTTCTCCAGCGCCTCGGGGATGTCGGCAAACAGCTCCGCCATCTCCTCCTGGCTGCGCAGATACTGCTGCGGGCTGTAGCGGCGCGGGCGGCGCTTGTCCATCAGGGTGTAGCCGTCGTGGATGGCGACCCGGATCTCGTGGGCGTCGAAGTCATCGGCGGTGAGGAACACCACCTCGTTGGTGGCCACCACCGGCAGCGCAAACTCGGTGGCAATCGCCACCGCCATGTGCAGGTAGACCTCTTCATCGGGGCGGCCGGTACGCAGCAGCTCCAGGTAATAGGCGTCGGGGAAGTGGGTCTGATAGAAGGCGAGACACTGCTCGGTCATCTGGCGGTTGCCCTTGAGCAGGAACTTGCCCACGTCCCCCTCGCGCCCGCCGGAGAGCACGATCACCCCCTTGGCGTGTTCGGCCAGCCAGGCCTTGTCGATGACCGGGCGTCCCTGCACGTGACCGCGCTGATAGCCGCGGGAGATGAGCAGGGTGATGTTCTGGTAGCCGTCGTTGTCCATGGCGAGCAGGGTGAGGCGGAACTGCTCGTCGCCAAGCTCGTCACTCTGCACCCAGAAGTCGGCCCCGACGATGGGCTTGACGCCCTTGCCGTGGGCGGCGCCGTAGAAGCGCACCAGGCCGCACATGTTCATCTGGTCGGTCAGCGCCAGCGCCGGCATGTTGTTGGCCGCCGCCGCACCGACGATGGGATTGATCTTCTGCAGGCCGTCGACCATGGAGAAGTCGGAGTGGACCCGCAGGTGGATAAAACGGGGTTCAGCCATCGTCATCCCCTCTCGTTGCTCGGACTAAATTGCATGGTCTATTCGATCCCCAGTGCGCGACGCACCGGTTTGAAACTTTTGCGATATTCGGGCAGCGGGCCGCGCTCGGCCAGGATGGCGAGGTGCTCCGCGGTCGGATAGCCCTTGTGACGGGCGAAACCGTATTCGGGATGACGGCTGTCCAGCTCGGTCATCTCCGCATCGCGAGTCACCTTGGCGAGGATCGAGGCGGCGCTGATGGCGGCCACCAGGCTGTCGCCCTTGACCACGGCGCGGGCCTCCATCGGCAAACTTGGGCAACGGTTGCCGTCGATGAAGACCAGCTCGGGCGCGATGGAGAGCCCCGCCACGGCGCGCTGCATCGCCAGCATGGTGGCGTGCAGGATATTGAGCTCGTCGATCTCCGCCGGGCTGGCACGGCCGACTGACCAGGCCAGCGCCTTCTGTTTGATCTCGTCAAACAGAGCGAGCCGCTTCTTCTCGGAGAGCTTCTTGGAGTCGTTCAGCCCGATGATGGGATTGGCCGGGTCAAGAATCACCGCGGCGGTGACCACGTCACCCACCAGCGGGCCACGGCCCACCTCGTCCACACCGGCAACCAACCTGTCGTCAGGAATATCGATCATCATCTTGTAGCCTTGAATCAAAACAGGCCCCGCAGGGCCTGGCGTCACGTTGGCGCAGCCCCTGCGGCCGCCCGGAAGTTATCTGCCGAGCAGCTCGGCCACCGCTTCGGCCGCTTGCTGATCCGCGTTGCAGCGGATGAGCTGGTGCAGCTCGGTGAAGGTGTTCACCAGCGCGCTGTTGTCGTGCTCGAAGAACTTGCTCACCTCGACCACCAGATTCTCCGGGGTGCATTCGTGCTGGATGAGTTCGGGCACCAGCATGCGACCGGCCAGCAGGTTGGGCAGGGAGACGAATTCGGTCTTCACCAGCCGCTGGGCCAGCCAGTAGCTGAACGGCTTGAGCTTGTAGCCCACCACCATCGGCTTTTTCACCAGCATGGCTTCAAGCGCTGCGGTGCCGGAGGCCAGCATCACCACGTCGGCGGCGATCATCGCCTCGCGGCCCTGCCCTTCCAGCAGCACCATGTCGAGATCCGGCGCCAGTTCGGCCTTGATGGCCAGGAACTGCTCGCGCCGCTTCTGGTTGACCAGCGGCACGATGAAACCGAGATCCGGATAGCGCACCGTCAGGTGTTTGCAGGCATCGAGAAACAGCGGCGACATAAAGCCCACCTCGGCACTGCGGCTGCCCGGCAGCACCGCCAGCCAGCGCCGGTTGGCGTCGATGCCGAGGGTTCTGCGTACCGCGGCCTGATCCGGCACCAGCGGGATGTCGTCCGCCATGGTGTGGCCGACGAAACGGCAAGGGGCATCGAAGCGGTCGTAGAAGGCTTTCTCGAACGGCAGGAAGGCGAGCACCATGTCGGTGGCGGCCTTGATCTTGTGAATGCGGTTCTGGCGCCAGGCCCACACCGAGGGGCTGACGTAGTGAACCGTCTTGATACCGGCGCGGCGCAGTTTGAGCTCCACCCCGATATTGAAATCCGGTGCATCCACCCCGATGAAGATGTCGGGCGGATTCGCGATGAAGTGGAGCAGCAGTTCGCGGCGGACCTTGAGAATGCGCGGCAGACGGCCCAGCACCTCGGTGATCCCCATGACGGAAAGCTCTTCCATCTCGAACAGCGCCTTCACGCCGAGGGCCTGCATGCGCGGCCCGGCGATCCCTTCGAACTGGGCGTCCGGGTAGCGGGCCTGCAGCTCGCGCACCAGGCCGGCAGCCAGAATGTCGCCGGAAACCTCTCCGGCGACGATACCGATGCGAACGGGATCAGGCACGGATGATCCCGCGCTCGTTGTCTTTGAGGAAATCCACGTAGAGCTGGATGGCCGGCTCGGCTTGCGCCATCTCAGTCAGCACCGGCAGCACCTCTTCGATGGTCTTGCCGGAGCGGAAGATCTCCTTGTAGGCGCGCTTGACGGCGGAGATGGCCTCAGCGCTGAAACCGCGGCGACGCAGCCCCTCGGAGTTGACCCCGAACGGTTTGGCGTAGTTGCCGGCGGCCATCACGTAGGGCGGCACGTCCTTGTTGAGGGCGGCGCAGCCACCGACGAAGGCGTGGGAGCCAACGCGGCCGAACTGGTGGATCGCGGAGAGACCGCCGAAGATCACGAAATCGCCGATCACCACGTGGCCCGCCAGGGTCGCGTTGTTGGCGAAGATGCAGTTGTCACCGATGATGCAGTCGTGGGCCACGTGGACGTTGACCATGAACAGGTTGCCGCTGCCGATCTTGGTCAGGGACTGATCCTGGATGGTGCCACGGTGCACGGTGCAGTTCTCGCGAAAGACGTTGTTGTCGCCGATCTCGAGGAAGGTGCGCTCGCCGGCGTACTTCTTGTCCTGGCAATCCTCACCGATGGAGGTGTGCTGGAAGATCTTGTTGCCACGACCAATCTTGGTCGGGCCCTTGATCACCACATGGGAGCTGACCCAGGTGTTGTCGCCGATTTCCACCTCGGCACCGATGACAGAAAAGGGGCCGATTTCAACCCCTTTACCGATGACGGCAGACTCATGGACGACGGCAGTATCGTGAATGATGGCAGTCTGGTCGATCACGTGTGTTAAACCTCGCGTTTGGCGCACATCAGCTCGGCGGTACAGACCACTTCACCGTTGACCGTGGCCACACCGGTGAACTTGGCGATACCGCGACGCTCTTTCAGGAATTCCACGTCAAGCACCAGCTGATCGCCGGGGCCGACCGGACGCTTGAAACGAGCGTTGTCGATTGAGGCAAAGTAATAGAGTTCGTTGGGAGACGGCTTGCCCACCATGGTAAACGCCAGGATACCGGTGGCCTGTGCCATGGCTTCCAGGATCAGCACGCCGGGGAACACCGGCTTGGCCGGGAAGTGGCCCTGAAAGATCGGCTCGTTGAACGAGACGTTCTTGATGGCACGCAAGGTCTTGCGCTCATCGCTGATCTCGTAGTTTTCCACCTTGTCCACCATCAGGAACGGATAACGGTGGGGCAGCAGATCCATTATTTCCTGGATACCCAGGCTCTTCTTTTCAGTAGTCAAAACAGTACCCTATACCAATCGTGATTATTCTTGGTCCAGCTTCTTCTCAAGCTTGCTCAACCGCTTGTGCATCTCTTCGATACGCATCACCCGGGCGGCGGTCTTGCGCCACTCTTTATTGGTTTGCAGGGGGATGCCGGAAGAGTAGACACCGGGCTCGGTAATGGGTCGCATCACCATGGCCATGCCGGTAACGGTGGCCTGGTCGCAGATCTCCATGTGCCCGTTAAAGACGGAGGCGCCGCCAATGATACAGTATTTGCCGACCTTGAGACTACCTGCCATCACGGTGGAGCCCGCCACGGCGGTGCCGTAGCCGATCTCGACGTTGTGAGCGATCTGGCACTGGTTGTCGATGATGACGTTGTCAGCGATGCGGGTATCTTCCAGCGCGCCGCGGTCGATGGTGGTGCAGGCACCGATCTCGACCCGGTTGCCGATGGTCACGCCACCGAGCTGGGGGATCTTGATCCACTCGCCGCGCTCGTTGGCATAACCGAACCCATCGGCCCCGATCACTGTGCCGGATTGAACCAGACAGTCGGTGCCCATGGTGATGTTGTGATACAGGGTGACGTTGGCCCACAACCGGGAGCGAGCTCCCAGTCGGGTATTCTTGCCAACGAAACAGCCCGGGCCGATGCGTACATCGTCACCCAGCACCACGCCGGATTCGATCACCGCATTGGCCCCGATGGCCACTCTCTCGCCCAGTTGCACGTCCGCCGCGATGACGGCGCTCGGATGGATATCCGTGGCCGGCTGCGGGGTGGTGTCCAGCAGTTGGGCTACCCGGGCAAAGCCCACATAGGGGTCTTTGAGCACCAGGGCATTGGTGGGACAAAATGGCAGATCCGCTTCTGTGATGAGCACGGCGGTCGCCTTGCTCTGCTCCAGATAATGCCGGTACTTTTTATTGGACAGGAAGGTGATATCCCCCTCCCCGGCCTTTTCCAGTGTCGCTACCTTGCGGATTTCCAGGGTTCCGTCGCCATGGACCTGGGCCCCCAGTTGCTGGGCCAGCTGTGCGAGAGTGAATGCCATCAATTAGTTGCTCTTGCTTACCTGAGAAATAACCTGGGCAGAGATGTCCAGCTTGCTGGCGGCATACGGGGCGGCATTGCGCTCCAGCACCAGATCGTAACCATTGCTCTTGGCGATGGAATCGATGGCAGCCTGCACCTTGGTCAGGATCTTGTTGCGCTCTTCGGACTGACGGCGACCGTTGTCCTGTTCAAACGCCTGACGCTTCTGGTTGAACTCCATCTGCAGCTTGGCCAGTTTCTCCTGGTTCTGTTTCTTCTGCTCGGCGCTCATGAAGGCTTCGTCCTTCTTGAACTTCTCGACCAGTTTCTGACCGTCGGATTCCAGCTTCTGCAGCTCACGCATGCGCGGCTCGAATTCGCCTTTCAGCTTCTTGGAGACTGCTTCACGCTGGGGCAGCTTTTGGAATACTTCGCCCATGTCGACCACGGCGATCTTGGTCTCGGCCAAGGCGGAGCCCATGCCGGCAGCCATCAGTGCAAAACTCAAACCAGCTACTTTCAACGCTTTATTCACACTTACTCCTTGTTCCCTCATGTGAGGGCTACCTGATTTACCTGATTATGCAAGTGGTACCCGGACCGACTTGTTACCTGGTGAGGCACGCAAGCTGCGCGTCCCATCATTGAATACCCCCACCGCTGGGTGGGGGCAGAGTCCGTCCTTAGAAGGTACGGCCGATGTTGAATGAGAAGAACTCGGTCCGGTCGCCCTCGTACTGCTTGAGCGGACGGGCAATCGCGAACACCAGCGGGCCCATCGGGGAGAGCCACTGCAGCGACAGACCGGCCGAGGCGCGGTAGTTGGTCGGATCCGAATAGTCGGCCAGATAGTTGCAGCCGCTGAAGCAACGGTTGCGGTACTGGTCATAGTCGAAGGTGGTATCCCACACGGAGCCGGCATCGATGAAGAAGCTGGTCCGCAGTTGCGGCTGATAGGTCTCGGACGCAAACGGCGTCGGCACTATCATCTCGAGGGAGGCGACCGCCAGGGCGTTGCCGCCCACCGAGCTGTCGGTGCCCTGGATGACGTCGTTGCCGCTCAGGTTGTAGTAGTAGAGCGCCTTCGGACCCACGGTATTGCTCTTGAAGCCGCGCAGGGTATCGAAACCACCGGCGAAGTAGTTCTCGAAGAACGGCAAGACGTGGTCATAGCTGCCGTTGCTGCCGTAGCCGTTGCCGTAGGAGGCACGCGCCTTGGCCATCAGCACCCACTTGTGATCCGCATCGAACGGGAAGTAGTGCGCGTCTTCGGCGTTGAGCTTGAAGTACTGCAGATCCATGCCCGGCACGGTCACCTTGGCGTTGACCCGCTGACGGTCACCGGCGGTGGGGAACTGGCCCTTGTTGAGGGTGGAACGGGTCCAGCCGGCGGTGACGTCGACGGTGTTGAACACCATGCGGTTGTCGCCATCCTTGTTCTCGCTGTACACCTTCCAGAACTCATCCACCTGCAGATAGGGGTTGGGCTGGGACAGTTTGTTGTTTTCGACCCCGAGGCTGAAGTCGAGACGGTTGTTCTCGTTGACCGGGAAACCACTGGAGAGGCGGAAGCCGATGGTGGTGTTCTCGTAGTCCACGATGTTGGCGTCGGCCGCACTGAACTGGTTGTAGTAGAGACGACCGCCGAGGCTGACCCCGTCCACGGTGAAGTAGGGATCGTTGTAGCTGAGGTCGACGCTCTTGGAGTACTTGTTGGTACTGGCGGAGATGCCGATCTTCTTGCCGGTCCCCATGAAGTTGTCCTGCTGCAGGCCCGCCTGCAGACTCAGGCCAGATTCAGTACCGTAGCCCACACCGGCGTTGATGGAACCGGCCGGCTGCTCCTTGACCTTGAAGTCCAGATCGACCTGGTCATCGCTGCCCGGCACCCGCTTGGTGTCCACTTCGGCGGTTTCGAAGAAGCCGAGACGGTTGAGACGGGTCTTGGACTGCTCGACGCTGTCGGAAGAGAGCCAGGTGCCCTCCATCTGACGCATCTCGCGGCGCAGCACTTCGTCCTTGGTGGTGACGTTGCCGGTGAAGTTGATGTTGCGCACATAGACGCGGGGGCCCGGCTCGATGTTGACGATGAGCTCCACTTCCTTGGTCTTATCGTTGACCTGCGGGAAGGTGACCACTTTCGGGTAGGCGTAGCCGTAGCGACCGAGGAACTTGGAGAGCACCTCTTCGGTGTGGGTCACCTGGCTCGCGGAGTAGATGCTGCCGGTCTCGATGGGGATGAGCCCCTTCATCTCGCCGCCGCGATCGATCAGATCGCCCTTGAGCTGGATGCCGGACACCTTGTACTGATCCCCTTCCTTGACGTTGAGGGTGACGTAGACCCCCTTCTTGTCCGGGGTCATGGAGACCTGGGTCGACTCCTGGGTAAAGCGGATGTAGCCGCGGTCCATGTAGTAGGAGCGCAGAGTTTCGATGTCGCCGGCCAGTTTCTGCTTCTGGTAGCGCTGGTCACCGGTGAAGTTCCACCAGGGCACGTCGTCCTTGAGGGAGAGCTGGGCCAGCAGCTTCTCTTCCGGGAACACGTTGTTGCCGACGATGTTGATCTGCTGGATCTTGGCCGCTTCCCCTTCCACGAAGGTGAACTTGAGGTCGACCCGGTTGCGCGGCAGCGGGGTAACGATGGCCTTGACCTTGGCGGAGTACTTGCCCACGCCGTAGTAGAAATCTTCCAGCCCCTTCTCGAGGGAGCTCAGCACGGTGCGATCCAGCGGATCACCCACCCGGATGCCGGAGGACTCCAGGCTCTGGGTCAGCTGCTCTTCCTTGATATCCTTGTTGCCGGAGAACTCGATGCTGGAGATGGTCGGCCGCTCTTTGACCGCCACTTGCAGCACCTGGCCGTCGCGGTAGACCTTGACGTCCTCGAAGTTGCCGGAGGCATAGAGCTTCTTGATGGCGTTGGCCAGCGTCACGGAATCGACGGAATCGCCCACCCGGATCGGCAGGTTCAGCAGGGCGGCCCCCAGGGTCACCCGCTGCAGACCTTCAACCTGAATATCTTGCACCACAAAAGAGGCAGGGGCCGCCTGGGCCAGGAAACTGGCACCCAGCAGGCAACTCAACACCAATGCTTTTTTAACAGCCATTTTGTTCTTATGTGTCCTTGTTGATGCTCTGGCCTCAGAGGCGAGCGAAATCATTAAACAGCGCAATACCCATCAGTAACATCAGAATGGCGGCGCCAATCCGGAAACCCACTTCCTGAATTTTTTCTGATACCGGTTTGCCGGTGACCGCCTCGATGAGGAAGTAGACCAGATGGCCACCGTCCAGCACCGGCAGGGGGAACAGGTTGATGATCCCCAGGTTGACGCTGATCAGCGCCAGAAAGCCGAGAAAGTAGACCAGACCGTAGTCGGCACTGCTGCCCGCGCCCTTGGCAATCGAAATGGGGCCGCTCAGGTTGTCCAGCGAGACGATGCCACCGATCAGCTTGCCGATCATGTCGAAGGTCAGGGTGGTCAGGCTCCAGGTCTTCTGGGCACCCTGCCACAGGGCTTGCAAAGGCCCATACTGTAACAGAATCCGATACTCATCCGGTAATGGAACCAGTTGCGGCGACAGGCCGACGAAACCGACCAGCTGGCCCCGCACCTTCTTGGCATCCGGCGTCAGCGTCAGGGTCAGCTCGCTGCCCGCCCGCTCGACGGTCACCTCAAGCGGCTGCTGGGGCGACTGCTGTACCTGATGGACAAACTGGGCCCACTCGGTGATCTCCTGCTCCCCTACCCGCTTGATGCGATCGCCCGCCTGAATGCCGGCCTTCTCGCTGGCGCTCGCGGCCACCACCGCATCGACCACAGGCAGCACCTTGCCGCCAAGCGGCACTATGCCCAGGCTGCCGATGGGAGACTCCTTGTCTGGGTCAAATTTCCAGCCGGCCAGCTGCAGGGTCTTGTCCACCGCGTAGCTGGTGTTGGCCGCTTTGAGCTTGAGCTGGACCGAATCATCGCCAAGGTGGCTGATGAGGGCATAGGTCACGCTCTCCCAGTCACCGGTCTCCTCGCCGCCGACGCCGACGATCTCCATGCCGGGTTCCACCCCGGCCGCCGCCACGATGGAGGCGGGACGCACCTCGCCCACCACGGGTTTGACGGCGGGCACACCGATCATGAACATCAGCCAGAGGGCGAACAGGGCAAACACGAAGTTGGCCATGGGGCCGGCAGCCACGATAGCCATCCGCGCCCAGACGCTCTTGTGATTGAAAGCGTACTGCTCGTCACCGGGCTTGAGCTCGTCCACCCGGCCGTCCAGCATCTTGACGTAACCGCCGAGGGGGATCAGGGCCAGCACGTATTCGGTGCCATCCTTGCCGAGCCGGCGCCAGATGGCCTTGCCGAAACCGATGGAGAAGCGCTCCACCTTGACGCCGCAACGACGGGCCACCCAGAAGTGGCCGAATTCATGTACCGCAACCAGCAGCCCGAGGGCGACGATAAAGGCACCGATGTTCCACAACACACCGCCCATCAGCCCATCACCTCGCTTTCATGCATGGTCCTGTCTCCGACAATCAGGGTGAAGGCAGCACAATGCCACGAAACAGCTCTCATCAGCTAAGCTCCTCAATCAAATTGTGAGCACGGGCACGGGCCGCCCCATCCAGCGCAATCAAATCGTCCAGCGAACCGGCCGCCGTACCGCCCAAGGCGAGCATGGTGGCCTCATTGACTCTGGCAATATCCATAAAACCGATCCGCTCTGCAAGGAAAGCCGCCACGGCCTCCTCGTTGGCGGCATTGAGGGCCGTGGTCGCAGCCTGCCCCTGCTGACAGGCATGCATGGCAAGCTGCAGGCAGGGATAGCGCTCATAGTCGGGACGGATAAAGCTGAACTCTCCGACACTGAAGAAATCCAAAGGTTCCACACCGGACTCGATTCGAGCCGGATAGGCCAGCGCGTGGGCGATGGGGGTGCACATGTCCGGATTGCCGAGCTGGGCCAGCACGGAGCCGTCCTTGTACTGCACCATGGAGTGAATCACCGACTGGGGATGGATCACCACCTGGATCTGCTCGGGCGCCGCGTTGAACAGCCAGCGCGCCTCGATATACTCCAGCCCCTTGTTGATCATGGTGGCGGAGTCGACCGAGATCTTGGCCCCCATGGACCAGTTGGGATGGGCGATGGCCTGAGCCGGGGTGACGCGGGCCAGCTCAGCGATGTCGGTATAACGGAACGGGCCGCCGGAGCCGGTCAGCAGGATCTTGCTGATGCCCGCTCCCGCCAGGTCGCAAAAGCCCGGCTGGCGCTGGATGGCCTCGGGCAGGCACTGGAAAATGGCGTTGTGTTCGCTGTCGATGGGCAGCAGCTCGGCCCCGTGCTCGCGCACCGCCTCCATGAAGAAGGCGCCGGACATCACCAGGGCCTCCTTGTTGGCCAGCAGGATGCGCTTGCCGGCACGCACCGCGGCCATGGTGGGCGCAAGCCCGGCGGCGCCGACGATGGCGGCCATCACGCTGTGGGCATCGGGGTGAGCGGCTACTTCGCACAGGGCGGCCGGGCCAGCCATGACACGGGTCGCACTGCCGTGGGTCTTGAGTTGAGCGGCCAGCTCGCTGGCGGCGGCCTCGTCCACCATGACAGCGAAGCGGGGAGAGAATTCGAGGCAGTCGCGCAGCATGGCCTCCACGCTGCGGGCCGCGGTCAGCGCCAGCACCTGCCAACGCCCCGGATTGTGCCGCAGTACCTTGAGCGTACTCTGACCGATGGAGCCGGAGGCTCCCAGAATCACCAGGTTATGCATCAAAACTCCCGCTGTATGACGAATGGATGGCGCCCGCCGCAGGCAGACGCATCAGGCTGAGCATCAAAACTCCTGACTGAGCAGCAGATAGCTGAGCAGGAATACCGGCAGCGCGGCGGTCAGGCTGTCGATCCGATCGAGGATGCCACCGTGACCGGGCAACAGGGTACCTGAATCCTTGATGCCGGCTTCGCGCTTGAACATGCTCTCGGTCAGGTCACCGAGTACCGAGGCCAGCACCGCCAGCAAGGAGCAGAACAGCACTATGGCCATCTTGGCGGGCACGAAGCCCATGAACCAGGTCACCCCGACCGCCAGCAGGCTGGCGGTAAACAAGCCGCCACACATGCCTTCAATGGTTTTACCGGGGCTCACGGCCGGCGCCAGCTTGTGCTTGCCGAACGCCTTGCCGAAAAAATACGCGCCAGAATCTGCCGCCCAGACCAGTCCCATCACGAATAGCAGGATCCAAGCCCCCATCATGGGGTCGTGATAGAAGTTGTAACCACGGATGGCCACCAGGGACCAGAAGAAGGGGACCAGGGTCACCAGGCCGAACAGGGACTTGAGCCAGATGGACTCCTTCCACAGCTTGGCGCTCTGGGGATAGCGCAACACCAGCAGCAGCCCCAGCAGCCACCAGCTGACGGCGGTCCAGAGCACGCCCATCACCAGCGGATGCAGATGAGGAGTCCACAGCTGCTCCACCGGCAGCCAGAACAGGCTGGCCCCGAGCAGCAGGCAGTACACCAGCGGCAGCCACTGCTGCGGCTTGGCAGAGACGAAGCCGCTCCACTCGCGGCTGGCCAACAGAAATACCAGAGATGCCAACAGGGCAAAGAATTTCAACGGCAGAAAAAACAGCGCCCCCAACACCAGGGGAACCAGTAGCAATGCGGTAATAATTCGTTGTTTTAGCAAAAGAAGCCTCTCTCTTGGGAGGGGGGTTAGCCGGTCTGTTGCTCGGCGATCAATTCCCGGATCTGTTCACCCGTGCAGCCGAAACGACGCTCACGGGCCACGAAGGAGGCAACGGCCTCGCTGAACTCGGCCTCGTTGAAATCAGGCCACAGCACCGGGGTAAAATAGAGCTCGGCATAGGCGAGCTGCCATAACACAAAATTGCTGATGCGATGATCGCCCGCGGTGCGGATCAGCAGATCCACCGGCGGCAGGTCGGCCATGCATACCTCGCGGCCAAGCATGGCTTCATCTATCTGGTCGGCAGCCAGTTCCCCGCTCGCCACGGCACGGGCCAGCTTGCGGGCCGCCTGAGCGATGTCCCACTGGCCACCATAATTGGCGGCGATATTGAGGGTCAGCCCCTGGTTGTTGGCGGTCAGCGCCTCCGCCTTGGCAATCTTGGCCTGCAGACGCTCGCTGAAACGGGCGGTATCGCCGATCACCTTGAGCCGGATGCCGTTGCTGTGCAGCTTCTGCACCTCACGGCCCAGCACCGTCATGAACAGCTCCATCAAGGCGCTGACCTCCCCCTCCGGGCGACGCCAGTTCTCGCTGGAAAACGCAAACAGGGTCAGCGCGTCTATCTTGGCCCGCGCAGCAAAGGTTACCGCCTCGCGAACAGACTTCACGCCTGCCTTGTGGCCATAGACCCGCATCTTGCCACGGTTCTGGGCCCAGCGTCCGTTGCCATCCATGATGATGGCGACGTGACGAGGCAAGGACGAATTGGCGCAATCACCTACGGCTGCCAAAAGCGACATTCATTTCTCCCACAAAGACAAAAGCGCCGTGCAGGGGCACTACACGGCGCTCGTAATATACCTGTCAGAGGCTTAGATTTCCATTAGCTCCTTTTCCTTCAGGGCCAGTGCTTCGTCTACCAGCTTGATGAAGGAATCGGTCAGCTTCTGGATCTCTTCCTGAGCACGACGGTCGTCGTCTTCGGAGATCTCTTTGTCTTTGAGCAGCGCTTTGAAGTCGGCGTTGGCATCGCGACGGATGTTGCGCACGGCAACCCGGGCACCTTCCGCTTCGGCACGCACGATCTTGGTCAGGTCGCGACGACGCTCTTCGGTCAGCGGCGGCAGCGGCACGCGCAGGGTCTGGCCGTTGCTGGACGGGTTGAGACCCAGATCGGAGGTCAGGATGGCCTTTTCCACCGCCTGGATCATGGAGCGGTCAAAGATGGAGATGGAGAGGGTGCGGGCATCTTCAGCCACCACGTTGGCCAACTGTTTCAGAGGAGTGGCCGCACCGTAATACTCCACCTGGATACCGTCGAGCAGGCTCGGGTGAGCACGGCCGGTACGGATCTTGGACATCTGGGTCTTGAGCGATTCTACGCTCTTGGCCATGCGGTCCTTGGCGTCGTTTTTAATCTCGTTGATCACAGTGGTTTTCCTTTTGGCGAACGAGCCGTCAACCGGCCCGTATCTATCTTATTGGCTGGCGTCATGGACAAACGAGCCGAAGCTCACGCTTGTCTCACTTGCTGACGTGATGAATCAGGGTACCTTCCGGCTCGCCCATGATCACCCGACGCAGCGCACCCGGCTTGTTCATGTTGAACACCCGGATCGGCAGATCGTGGTCGCGGGCCAGAGTAAAAGCAGCAAGATCCATTACTTTGAGTTCTTTTTCAAGAACTTCATCATAACTCAGTTCATGACACAGCACGGCATCCGGGTTCTTGACCGGATCGTCGGTGAACACGCCATCGACCTTGGTGGCCTTGAGCACGACGTCAGCTTCGATCTCGATCCCGCGCAGACAGGCCGCAGAATCGGTAGTGAAGAAGGGGTTGCCGGTACCGGCGGAGAAGATCACCACCTTGCCGGCACGCAGCTGGCTGATGGCTTCGGCCCAGACATAGGAGTCACAGATGCCTTGCAGGGAGATGGCAGACATCAGACGGGCATTCACATAAGCACGATGCAGGGCATCACGCATGGCCAGACCGTTCATCACGGTAGCCAGCATACCCATGTGGTCGCCCACCACGCGGTTCATGCCCGCCTTGGCAAGACCGGCACCACGGAACAGGTTGCCGCCACCGATGACCAGACCGACCTGAACACCCAGCTCAACCAGTTCTTTGATCTCTTGGGCCATCCGATCCAGCACCGCCGGATCAATGCCAAAACCCTCGGATCCTTGCAGGGCTTCACCACTCAACTTCAGAAGAACACGTCTGTATGCAGGCTTGGGATTGGTACTCATGTCACTGATTCCTGGTCATATAAAGACCGCGACATAAGTCGCGGTCTGGGGAAACGGAAAAACCGGTTCGATTAGGCCTTTTGAGCGGCCGCGATTTGGGCTGCAACTTCCGCAGCGAAATCGGTCTCTTGCTTCTCGATGCCTTCGCCCACTTCGAAACGGGTGAAGGAAACAACGTCAGCGCCTTCTTTCTTCAGCAGCTCGGCAACGGTCATGGAAGGATCTTTCACGAACGGTTGACCAGTCAGGGAAACCTCACCGGTGAACTTCTTCATGCGGCCTTCAACCATTTTCTCGGCGATCTCTTTCGGCTTGCCAGAGTTGATGGCGATGTCGATCTGGATTTCGCGCTCTTTGGCAACGACTTCGGCAGATACATCTTCCGGCTTGACGAATTGCGGGCTGTTGGCAGCAACGTGCATGGCCAGATCTTTGGCCAGCTCGTCGGAACCACCGGCCAGCTTGGTGATAACACCGATGCGGGAGCCGTGAACGTAGGTGCCCAGGTTGTCACCTTCAACCAGCATCACGCGACGCAGGTTCATGTTCTCACCGATCTTGGCGATCAGGTTGGTGATGGTCAGCTCAACGGACTCGCCGTTGCCGAAGTCGGCGGCTTTCAGCGCGTCAACGTCAGCGATCTTCTGGGTCGCGGCGATTTCAACGATTTTCTGACCCATGGCCAGGAAGCCGGCATCCTTGGAAACGAAGTCAGTCTCGCAGTTCAGCTCGATCATGACGGCAACGTTGCCTTCGGTACGGGCGAAGATCACACCTTCAGCGGCGATACGGCCAGCTTTCTTGGCGGCTTTGGCCTGACCGGATTTGCGCATGTTTTCGATAGCCAGTTCGATATCACCGTTGGCTTCTTCCAGTGCTTTTTTGCAATCCATCATGCCAGCGGCGGTGCGCTCGCGCAGTTCTTTTACCAGGGCGGCAGAAATGTTTGCCATGTCCAGTATCCTCGGTCTTGAATTGACAAGAAACAGGGGCCACAAGGGCCCCTGCTAACCAATTACATCAGCTTGGTTAATAAGGGCTTTGCAGTCCTTATCAATTACTCAGCTTCAACGAAGCCATCTTGTTCGGCTTGAACAACGATGTCCTGAGCGCGAGCTTCCAGTACGGTGTCAGCAGCAGCATTCAGGTACAGCTGAACGGCACGGATAGCGTCGTCGTTACCCGGGATGACATAGTCAACGCCGTCCGGGTTGGAGTTGGTATCAACGATGGAAACTACCGGGATACCCAGGTTGTTGGCTTCTTTGATAGCGATGTGCTCGTGGTCGGCATCGACAACGAACAGAACGTCAGGCAGGCCGCCCATGTTCTTGATACCACCCAGGCTCTTCTCCAGCTTTTCCATTTCGCGAGTACGCATCAGCGCCTCTTTCTTGGTCAGCTTGTCGAAGGTACCGTCTTGGCTCTGGGTTTCCAGATCTTTCAGGCGCTTGATGGACTGACGAACGGTTTTCCAGTTGGTCAGCATGCCGCCCAGCCAGCGGTGGTTAACATAGAACTGGTCGCAACGCTCAGCGGCTTCTTTTACGGCTTCAGACGCGGCACGCTTGGTACCTACGAACAGTACCTTGCCCTTCTTGGCAGCTACGGAGCTGATGAAGTTCATGGCATCGTCAAACATCGGAACGGTTTTTTCCAGGTTGATGATGTGAACCTTGCTGCGGGCACCGAAGATGTAGGACTTCATTTTCGGGTTCCAGTAACGAGTCTGGTGACCGAAGTGAACGCCGGCTTGCAGCATGTCGCGCATAGAAACTTTAGCCATTTTATACCTCTATTGGGGTTAGGCCTCCACACATCCCATATAACCGACCCGTTAAGGCACCCCGGCATATGTGTCGATGTGTGTGTGTTGTTTAAGTAAGGGTGATGGCATGAGGACACAAGTTCCCCATTCCGGCGCGCTTTATACCATAACTTTGGTCAGGACACCACCAGCCGGACCGCTAAAAATGGATCCCTGAGCTGCATGCTGAAGCGCCGATTTGACGCTGTGATGACAATCACACTGGAAGTAAACGGGGGTTGGGGATAAAATTTTGGCCTGATTGCAAACGCATCTATTTTTCATTACCTGATTGCCGGACATCGATAGATGCGCGATCAGGTCCCAAGAGAGATCCCATGTCCATTAAAATCAAGACACCGGAAGAGATTGAAAAGATGCGCGTTGCCGGCCAACTGGCCGCCGATGTGCTGGTCATGATCGCCCCCCACGTCAAGGCGGGCGTCACCACCGACGAACTGAACACCCTCTGCCACGACTACATCGTCGACGTGCAGCAGGCCATCCCTGCGCCGCTCAACTACCACGGCTTCCCCAAGTCCATCTGCACCTCGGTGAACGATGTGATCTGCCACGGCATCCCGAACCACAAGAAATTGCGGGAAGGGGACATCATCAACCTGGACATCACCGTCATCAAGGATGGCTACCACGGCGATACCTCCGCCATGTTCATCGTGGGTGAGACCACCCCGCTGCGCCGTCAGCTGTGCAAGGTCGCCCAGGAGAGCCTCTACGCCGCCATCAAGCAGGTGCGTCCGGGCATGTGCATCACCGAGATCGGCGCCGTGATCCAGCCCATCGTCGAGAAGGCCGGTTTCTCCGTGGTACGCGACTACTGCGGCCACGGCATCGGGGCCGAGTTCCATGAAGAGCCGCAGATCCTGCACTATCGCAACGGCGGCAAGCAGGAGCTCAAGCCGGGCATGTGCTTCACCATCGAGCCCATGGTCAACAGCAAGAAGTACCACTGCAAGGTCAACCCGAAGGATGGCTGGACCGTAACCACCAAGGACGGCGGCGACTCCGCCCAGTGGGAACACACCCTGCTGGTGACCGAGGATGGCTGCGAGGTACTGACCCTGCGTCCGGATGACACTATCGACCGTCTCATCAAACACGGTTAACATCAAACCCCGGCCTCCCGCCGGGGTTTTGTTTTTATCAGCCGCGAAACCGTGCGAGAACAGCGCACATGCGTGCGACAGTAGAGTGTGAGACGCCATGGATGCCAGCCTGCTTTCCCCCCACCTGTTACCCGACGCTCAGCTCACCCGCGAGAACTGCAAGGAGTACCTGAGCCGTTTTCTCGGCTGGCTGCACGCCCGCTTCGATGCCGGTGACAACATCATCGAACTGGTGGCTACCCGCTCCGAATACATGGACGAGCTGCTGACCCGGTTGTGGCAAAAGTTCGGCTTCGACAAGACGGAGCTCACCCTGATCGCGGTGGGCGGCTATGGCCGCGGTGAACTGCACCCCCACTCCGACATCGACCTGCTGATCCTCTATGAAGGGGACGAGCTGGACGAGGTGCTGGGGCTGCGCATCGGCGAATTCATCACCCTGCTGTGGGATCTCAAGCTGGAGGTGGGCCAGGCGGTGCGCAACGTGGCAGAGTGCCTCGAGCAGGGGCGCGGCGACATCACGGTCGCCACCAACCTCATCGAGGCGCGTTACATCACCGGCCGCGAGGCGGGATTCAAGCAGCTCAAGGAGGCCACCGGCCCCCAGCACTTCTGGCCAAGCGAGCAGTTCTTCAAGGCCAAACGCGAAGAGCAGGCCCAGCGCCACCAGCAGTTTCTCGGCACCGCCTACAAGCTGGAGCCGGATCTCAAGAGCAATCCCGGCGGCCTGCGCGACATCCAGACCCTCGCCTGGGTGGCCCGCCGCCACTTCGGCGCCACCACATTGTTCGAGATGACCAGCCACGGCTTTCTCAACCGGGCCGAGTATCGCGAGCTGCTCGACTGCCAGAATTTTTTGTGGAAGGTGCGCTTCGCCCTGCACATGGCCATCAACAAGGGCGACAACCGGCTGCTGTTCGATCGCCAGCGTACCGTGGCCCAGATGCTGGGCTTCGAGGGAGAAGGCAACGCCCCGGTCGAGCAGATGATGAAGCGCTTCTACCAGACGGTGCGGCGGGTCTCCGAGCTCAACGAGATGCTGCTGCAGCTGTTTGACGAGGCGATCCTCGGCAACACCGCCATGGATGTGCGCCGCCTCTCCGACGAGTTCCAGCTGCGCGGCCGCCTCATCGATGCGGTGGATTCCGAACTGTTCGGCCGCGAGCCTGCCGCCATCCTGCGCCTCTTCTACCAGATAGCCCAGCATCCGGAGATTGCCGGCATCCACTCCGCCACCCTGCGCCAGCTGCGCGAGGCGCGCCGCAAGCTCAACTGCTGGCTGCAGGACCTGCCGGAATGCCGCCGCCTGTTCATGGCGCTGCTGCGCCACCCCAACGGCATCGGCCAGCCGCTCACCCTGATGCACAAGTACGGCATCCTGGCCGCCTACCTGCCGCAGTGGAACCTCATCGTCGGCCAGATGCAGTTCGACATGTTCCACGCCTACACGGTGGATGAACACACCCACCGGCTGCTCAAGAACATCCACCAGTTTCCCAACCCGGCCAGCCGCCAGACCCACCCGCTCTGCCACGAGGTGTTTACCCGGCTGCGCAAGCCCGAGCTGCTCAGCATCGCCGCCCTGTTCCACGACATCGCCAAGGGGCGGCGTGGCGATCACTCAGAGCTCGGCGCCGTCGATGCACTGGAGTTCTGCCAGCTGCACGGCCTGGATCGCTACGAGAGCCGGCTGGTTGCCTGGCTGGTGCGCCATCACCTGCTGATGTCGGTCACCGCCCAGCGCCGCGACATCTATGACCCTGAAGTGGTCACCGACTTTGCCCAGAAGGTGCGCGACGAGCAGCACCTCGACCTGCTCTATTGCCTGACCGTGGCCGATATCTGCGCCACCAACGACACCCTCTGGAACGACTGGAAAGGCACTCTGCTGCGCGAGCTCTACTTCGCCACCCAGAAGGCGTTGCGCCAGGGGCTGGAAAACCCGCCCGACATGCGTCTCAAGATCCGCGAAAACCAGCGCCAAGCCAAGCAGATCCTGGCTCAGCGCGACGTGCCGGAGGAGGCCATCAACCAGCTCTGGAGCGACTTCAAGGCCGACTACTTCCTGCGCCATACGCCGGAACAGATCGCCTGGCACTGCCGCAAGATCATCGAACACGGCGACAACCCGGCGCCGCTGGTGATCATCGGCAAGCACCCGACCCGCGGCGGCAGCGAGGTGTTCATCTATTGTCGCGACACCCCGAATCTGTTCGCCACCGTGGCCTCGGCGCTGGATCAGAAGAACCTCAACATCCACGACGCCCAGATCATGAATTCGCGCAGCGACTACGTGCTCGATACCTTCGTGGTGCTCGAACCCAACGGCGAACCCATCAGCCCCAACCGCACCGCCACCATCAAGAAGGCGCTGGAGAAGGCGCTGCAGGAGCCGGGCAAGCTGGTGCTGCGCAGCAAACCCCTGTCGCGGCGCCACCGCCAGTTCAGCGTGCCGACCCGGGTGGTTTTTCTGCCCCACAAGGGGGAGACCCGCCACACCCTGCTGGAGCTGACGGCGCTCGATACCCCGGGGCTGCTGGCCCGCATCGGCGCGGTGTTCCAGCAGTGCGGCCTGTCGCTCCATGCCGCCAAGATCACCACCATCGGCGAGCGAGTGGAGGACTTTTTCAGCCTCACCACCCTGGCCGGAGAGCCGTTGACCCAGGCCGAGCAGCAGGCGCTGGAGGAGCGGCTGGTCAACCAGCTCAACCCGCAAGAGTCGGCCGATGATGAGGGCAGGCCGGGCCCGTGAAGGCTTCACAAGACGCCGAGTCTGCCCCTGATTTATCAAGCAGAACAAATGGTTGGACCACGCCAGCACAATAAATCAGCGTTCCCGTGAAGAAATCGGCCCGAGCCCTTAAAAACAATTGGAAAAGTGTGATACAACAAACCGAATTTTTTAAAGGAAACCTGTCATGACCGAGTTGCAACAGATCATCGAAGCGGCCTTCGAGCGCCGTGATTCCATCACTCCCGGCTCCGTCGATGCCGCCACCAAGGCCGCCATCCTGCAAGCCATCGACCTGCTGGACTCCGGCAAGGCCCGCGTCGCCGAGAAGATTGCCGGCGAGTGGGTGGTACACCAGTGGTTGAAGAAGGCGGTACTGCTCTACTTCCGCATCAATGACAACGGCATCATCAAGGGTGACGACGCCCAGTACTACGACAAGGTTCCCCTCAAGTTCTCCGACTACAGCGCCGAGCAGTTCAAGGCAGCCGGTGTGCGCGTGGTGCCGCCGGCCACCGCCCGCAAAGGCTCCTTCATCGCCCCCAATACCGTGCTGATGCCCTCCTACGTCAACATCGGCGCCTTCGTCGATGAAGGCACCATGGTCGACACCTGGGCCACCGTGGGCTCCTGCGCCCAGATCGGCAAGAACGTGCACCTCTCCGGCGGCGTCGGCATCGGCGGCGTACTGGAGCCGCTGCAGGCCAACCCGACCATCATCGAAGACAACTGCTTCATCGGTGCCCGTTCCGAAGTGGTGGAAGGGGTGATCGTGGAAGAGGGCTCCGTCATCTCCATGGGCGTCTTCATCGGCCAGTCCACCCGCATCTATGACCGTGAAACCGGCGAAATCCACTACGGCCGCGTCCCGGCCGGCTCGGTGGTCGTATCCGGCTCCCTGCCCTCCAAGTGCGGCAAGTACAGTCTCTACGCCGCCGTCATCGTCAAGAAGGTAGATGCCAAGACCCGTGCCAAGGTCGGCATCAACGCCCTGCTGCGCTCCATTGACGAGTAAGCGGTTTACGGTGATTTAAAAGGGCGCCTGATGGCGCCCTTTTGATTTTGGCGCCCCTGTCACAGGCAAGCCACACCGACTCGGTTAAGATAGATTGGTCAGGATCGTTTCAAACCGAGGAAGCCCGATGTACGAGAATCTGAAGAGCCTGGGGATCCAGGAACCCACCTCAGTGGATAGCTATACCCTGCGCCAGGAAGCCAATCACGACATCCTCAAGATCTACTTCAAGAAACAGAAGGGCGAGTTCTTCGCCAAGAGCGTCAAGTTCAAATATCCGCGCCAGCGCAAGACCATGCTGGTCGATTCGGGCACCCACGAGTACAAGGATGTCACCGAGATCAACGCCAATCTCAAGTACGTGGTGGATGAGCTCGACAACCTGACCCAGGGCGTGCACGTGCAGGCCGACCCGGACATCAAGCAGAAGATCTTGCGCGACCTGCGCCACCTGGAAAAAGTGGTGCAGAACAAGATCAGCGAAATCGAGCGGGACCTGGAAAAGCTCTAAACCGGTCTGATGCAGCAAAGGCGCCCCTGGGCGCCTTTTTCTTTGAGCTCAAAACCGATGGCAACATTGATACTGCGCCGGTCGAAACATGCACCATGGCATCCGGCTACCCTATGACGCCCAGCAAAAAGGGAGGCTTGCGCCTCCCTTTTCAACAACTCTGGTATTCAGGCAACAGGATTAGTTGCTCTTCATCCAGATGTCCATGTCGGTTTTCAGGTTGTCGGACTTGGTACCGAAAATGGCTTGTACGCCGGAACCTGCCACTACCACACCGGCAGCGCCCAGTTTCTTCAGACCAGCCTGGTCAACCTTGGCCACGTCTTTCACACCGACACGCAGACGGGTGATGCAGGCGTCCAGCGAAGCGATGTTCTCTTTGCCACCGAAGGCAGAGACCAGTGCAGCAGACATCTCGTCCTTGCTCTGGCCAACGCTCTCTTCGGCCGCTTCGTCTTCACGACCCGGGGTTTTCAGGTTCATGGCACGGATGACCACGGTGAAGACCACGTAGTAGATGACGGCATAGACCAGACCCAGACCCACCAGCAGCAGCATGTGATCGGCACGCGGGGATTGCACCACGAAGTCGATGAAGCCGTTGGAGAAGGTGTGACCGTGTACCACACCCAGGGAGTTGGTCAGCACGTAGGCCAGACCAGCCAGCACGGCGTGGATGGCGTACAGTACCGGGGCGATGAAAAGGAAGGAGAATTCGATCGGCTCGGTGATACCGGTCAGGAAAGAGGTCAGGGCGGCAGAGGCCATGATACCTACGATCTTGGCGCGGTTTTCCGGCTTGGCGGAGTGCGCGATGGCAAACGCGGCAGCAGGCAGACCGAACATCTTGAACAGGTAGCCACCGGCCAGCTGACCGAAGCCATTGCCGGCAGCGCGGGAAGCGTCGTCAGCAGTCAGGAAGCAGGTCATGATGCCGTGTACGGTTTCACCGGCAGCGTTGACACAGGTACCAGCCTGATAGAAGAAAGGTACGTTCCAGATGTGGTGCAGACCGAACGGGATCAGGGAGCGCTCAACCACGCCGTAGATACCGAAAGCCAGTACCGGGTTCTGGTTGGCAGCCCAGTCGGAGAAGGCACCGATGGCAGCGCCCACCGGCGGCCAAATGACGGACAGGATCACGCCCAGGCCGATGGAGACGAAACCGGTGATGATGGGCACGGCGCGTTTGCCGGCGAAGAAGCCCAGATACTCGGGCAACTGGATCTTGTAGAAGCGGTTGAACGCCCATGCGGCCACGCCACCAGCGAGGATACCGCCCAAGACGCCGGTTTCGATGGTCTCAACGCCCATCACAGGCGCCATGACCTTCAGGGTGGCGACCATGATGCCGTAGCCAACGATGGCTGACAGACCGGATACGCCGTCGTTATTGGTAAAGCCGAGGGCTACCCCCACTGCGAACAGCAGGGCCATCTGACCAAATACGGAACCACCGGCCTGCTCCATCAATTGGGAGACAATTTCCGGCAACCAGCTGAAGTGGGCAGCACCCACCCCCAGCAGAATACCTGCAACGGGCAAGACCGATACTGGCAGCATCAGCGCCTTACCGACCTTTTGCAGATTAGAGAAAGCATTTTTTAACATGTGTGCGCTCCTGAATGGAATGTCTTACCGTAGACGCTTCAGTCCAATTTATAGACGATCATCAACATCATCTCTCATCGGCATGAATTCGACGCGGGTTTGTTTATTTTGACCAGCTGAATATAACCCAGCAGATCGCAAATATCTTCCATCAGGGGTAAGCGAATAAAAAATTTGGAGGGGAGATCACAAGATAATTTCGGCGGAAATTTTCAGCTAATTACAGATATATTTCGGCATCTTCATGCTAAGCCATAAATATGAAAAGTGCTGTTTCGCATTGTATTTTAGCCAATCAAAATAATACCCAACGAAACGCATTGTAACTTAATGTAACCATTTGCTGTTTTTTCTATTTTAGTCTACCGATTAAAAAGGCCTCCAACAAGGGAGGCCTCAAATAAATATTATATTTTAAAGACCGGGCAATATTCAGCCCTTTTGGGAGCGCTTGACCGCATCAATAAAGATCGATTTCGCCTTGGTCGAACCGGCCCGCTCCGCCTCGCTGACCAGTCGCATCGCCTTGTCGATGTCACCGGCTTTCACCGCTTTTTCGATCTGGGATTGATAGAAGGCCTCGGTTTCGCTCAGCATGGCGGCTGGTTTCGCTGCAACAGCAGCGCCAGTTGCAATGGTGGCTGTAGCGACAGGCACTACCAGTTTATTCGGCGTTGGATCCACGATCGGCGTATTGGCATCGATCGCCTCCTGGTAAACCGGTTTATAGAAGTTATCGCCCAACTTGCTCGCGCTCATGTCTTCTACTTCAAGCGTGAGCAGCCCCCATGCGGAGTGAGGGATCAATGGATCCTTGGCACCGTAGTCCTGCACACTCAAGGACTTTGCCATCAGCTTGGATGGGCTCATGGCTTGCGTGGTCTGGCTCAAGGTTGACTGTGTGGTAAAGATCACCATGTAAGATTCGTTGTTTGGGTTGCCGACATAGGAACGATCGACGGTAAAGACCCCCTCTACCCGGTCCCCATCCAACATGCGCGCAGGCTTGTAGGTAATGATGTCTGACCCTATGGTACGGGTCGGTTTGAACTGGGAGTCCAGCAGCAACACCGTGGGGTTGAACAATGTCTTATCGATTAGACCTGCTACGGTAATTTTGAGATCGCCTGAGTTGCTCGGTAACTTGAAAGCAGCAAAATAGCTCTTCCCTTCTGGGAAGGTGAACACCGGAGAGTTGCCATCAATGGCCACAATGCGCTTCTGGTCAGCTGTCAGCGGCTGATACGTCAAACCACTAAGGTTGTTACAGCACACACTTGCAGCACCAAGCTGCTGCAGTGCATTGGAACGACTATCGAGGATAGTCTTGTACTCCTGAGTGGGTGCTACAGTTTCCTCAAGAGACGTACATGCCGTCATCAAAGTGGAACACAAAACCATCAACGCTACCTTGGTATATTTCATCTGCAAGCCCTACACGCCATCTTGAAAAAAAGAGCCCCCGACAAGCGGGGGCGACTCGATATCAGGTGATGGTGAGATTACCACCAAGCTTCCGCTTGTACACCGAAGTTCCAAGCATCGTCTTGCTTAACTCCGTTGCTATCAGTACGGAATTTCCCATCTTGCTGAACATAGGAGGCAAATACCCGAATTTCAGGACGAGCCCAGAAGCCAGAACCCGCAGACCAAGCCTGTGCCAGAGTGAACTTGCTACCATCAGTAGAGGTCTCAGATGCACCCTTCTGAGTTTCATGATCCTTGAAGTAGCCCACTTCGGCAATGGTCTTCATGACATCAGTCCATTTATACATCGGGCGAACAACAACAGAGAAGGTATCTTTGTCGTCGTACTGGGTGCCCCATTCAGTAAAATCGCTAGCCTGTGCGTAAATCAGCTGATGGCCAAACTCAACTTTCTCACCGACGGGCAGAACACCCCAGTTGATGATCCGGAAGCCATCACCGCTGCTGGAGTTAGACTGCAGACCGCTACCAGAACCAGAGCCATAGCTGACGCCTTGAGCAGCGAGACCATCAATAAAGTACTGAACTACAGTCTTGTTGAAGCCACCCAGCATAGATTGAGTGAGTTCGGCAGTCAGCATGTGGCCGTCATTGATATCCGGGTTCAGCTGGTCTTGCTCGTCGGTCGGATTGGCCATTGCAAAGTCATAACCAACTTCCAATGTCGCATCAGTCCACAGCGGAATACCCGCATAACGAATATCAAAGACGTTGGTATCGATAGTATCACTGCTACCGGTCACGGCTTCCCACGGGTCATTACGAGTAACCGCAACAGAGAGCTTGCCGGGCCCCACGGAAATGTTCTCAATGCCAGCACCGGCACCGGATACATCCCAGTAGTAGGTATCGGAGATATGAATGTCATGACGCTGATAGAAACGCTTACCAGCCCAGAGAGTTTCGCCGCCACCAAACAGGTTTTTGGCTTGTACGTTGAACTGGCGCAGCGCAAAGTTCGATGCGTCGCTAGATGTATCTTCCCAATCGCGACTCTGGAAATCAGTCTTCATGGTAAACATGGAGTCTACATAGAAGGTTTTATTGTCCTTGTTGTAAACTTCCTGCCCCAGTTGGATCTCACCATAGGTATCATCTTCGTTACCCAGACGACCAACTTTGTTTTTGGCATTGATCTGCAAATCACCATTGTCGGAAACACCGACACCTGAACGCATGTAGCCGTGGAAATCAACGGCGAAGGCGGCTTGGGAAGCCAGCGCTGCGGTTACTGCTGCAGCGATCGGGAGCCACTTTGCTTTCATTTTCATTTTCCTTATTCCCGCTGAGAGGAGTGTGATCCTGAATATCCAAGTTCTTATCACCATAAAAACGTTTAGGTGATAACCGAGGCCGATTATAGGTAGCCGATTTCGGGACAAACATGAGCTGATTCACAAAATGGCGACAAATCGCCCAGCATTGGCCGCTGAGGGTTTTGTACGATGATAATCGACCTAACCATGCAATAACTCACCACCCAAACAGGAACAAAAGCAAAAAGATCCATCATGAAACCGCTACCAACCATTAATTCGCTTCGATGAATAAGTTATAAATATTCAAATTGATGACAAAAACATGACTGAAATCGCTTTCAATGGGGAACTTTTAAATTTGAGACATGTCGGCTGCCTTCGAAATAAATCGCTGAGCAAAGCGGGGATGGAGTGGAAAATAACCGGATAAATATCGGGCAAATATGGTCAGTTGAGACTGCTGATTACCGCAAAATAAACATCCCCGCCAGACAGGCTGAGCGGGGATGAATAAAGGATAAAAACGGACGATCGCTACAGTTTATTTAGCCAGCCATTGAGCCAGGCCAGCGCCACCTTTTCCGGCTCATCGTCGACGGTGGCATCTATCTCCAGCCGGGGCAGCAGAGGACTGGCACCGAGCTCCTGCAACAGCGCATCGAGGTGACGACCGGCACCGCAGAAATGCTCGTAGCTGCTGTCCCCCATGGCGACCAGCGCATAACGCCACCCTTTCATGTAGGGGGCCCGGTCAGCCAGGGCGGTGGCCAGTGGCTGCAGATTGGGCGGAATATCGCCCTGCCCCGTGGTAGCCGTGATGACCAGCAAGAATCGACTCGCATCCAGATCTGCCAGCTCGGCGTCCTCGAATACCTGGCAGCCGTGCCCCGCCTGCTCCAGCTGCGCCGCCAGCGTCTCGGCCACCAGCATGGCCGCGCCGTATACGGTACCCACCACTATGTCTATCTGCGCCATCACGGACCCCTTTGACCAACATGGATGCCCAGCATGCCACAGCAACAGCTTGGGCAACACCCCGCGATCGTCAGGCTCAGTAGTCGCTCTCACTGGCAGGCCAGCCCAGCTCGGCAAACAGCTGCAGTACTTCCTGCCCCAGCGGCGCCTGGATCCGCATCGGCACCTTCAGCACCGGATGCTCAAAGCTGAGGGTGCGAGCCACCAGCAGCAGGCGATCGCAGCCATAATGCTCGCGAAAGAAGCGGTTGTGGCGGCCATCGCCATGGGTGGTGTCACCGACGATGGGGTGGAACAGGTGATCGAGATGGCGGCGCAGCTGATGTTTGCGGCCGGTCTTGGGGAACAGCCGAACCAGGCTGTAGCGACTGGTGGGGTGTTTCTTGGAGACCGCATGGGGCAGCTCGACCTGATGCAGGCGACGAAACGCGGTCACCGCCTCCTGAGCCGGACGATCCGGGTCGCTCATGGCATCGGCGATCTTGTCCAATTGCTCCTTGAGCGGATAATCGATGAGCCCTTGCTCGGGGGCCCAGCCGCGCACCAGCGCCAGATACTCCTTGTGCACCTGACGGGCGGCAAAGGCTTCGGTCAGGGTGCGGGCCACGGCGGGATCGAGGGCAAACAGCAGCACCCCCGAGGTGGGCCGGTCGAGCCGGTGTACCGGGTAGACATGGCGACCGCCAATGAGATCCCGGGTCATCTGCATGGCGAAACGGGTCTCGGCCTTGTCGAGCCAGCTGCGGTGCACCAGCAGGCCAGAGGGCTTGTTGACCGCCACCAGCCAGTCATCCTGATAAAGCAGGGTCAGCTGCAAGGCGCTCTCTTCCTGTGCCTGCTCACGCATCATTGCTCAACCACTTTGCCGGAGAGCAGCAGATCGAAGCGGGCGATCAGGCGCAGCAGGGCTTCAACCTCCGCCAGCTCCTCCTTGTAGACTTCGCTGGCCATGGGATAGAGGGAGACGCTGCTGGGCAGCGGTGCCTGCAGCAGCACCAGCTGCTCCATGCGCGGGATCAGCACGAACTGCAGCCACTGATCGAAGCTCAGGGTATCGACGCAAAATGGCAGCTCGCTGGCCAGGGCCTCTTCACCCGGATGGGCCGCTTGCCAGCGTTCCAGACGTTGCAGCTCGGCGGTCAGTTCACCCAACAGGCCGGCTACCAGCAGATATTGATTCATTGCGTTCTCTTCCTCATCACCACACACCGTCCGCCGCCAATCCTGTGTCGCTGGCGGCAGGCCGAACTTTGCCAAAAAGGGCGTTACTATACATCCTCCCCCCTATCCTCTGCCATGCCCCTTGCAGCCGACAACACGGACGAAGAGCCACGGCGGCTCCCGCCCCTGCGTACCGGGCCGGATGCCGGGCGGCGCGCCTCCACTGGCTATCTTGTGCAACCTCCTTATAATCGGCCCGCATCACCCTTAGCCGGATCACCTCATGTCCACCATCAATACGCTGACCGAATTCTTGACCCAGGCCGACACCCAGTTTCAACTGTTCGACATGGGCCGCCAGGTGCGACCACTGGCGAGCGACACCTTCGAGCGCATCGAACAGCAGCAGGAGCCCTACCCCTGGCCTCTGCAGCAGCACGCCTGGCTCGGCGTCCACTTCTTCCAGCCTGCCGAATCCCGTCACTACCTGTGGTTTCTCAAGTTTGCCCTCGACGAGCGCGGTCTGCTCATCGCCAGCGGCCCCAAACACTTCATGGATCAGGTGGTGGAAACCCTGGGCTACAAGCTGACCGGCGAACTCGATGAAGAGAAGGCCCAGCGTCTGGCGGAGAATCCCTACACCTTCCGCCCGGCCGAGGCCAAGATGGCCAGCCTGCACGCCAAACTGGCCCGTCAGCTGGAGCAGGCCCCCTCGACCTACTTCGAGGGGCTCTGCCACTATCTGTCAGCCCCGACACAAGAGGGATGGCAGACCCTTGGCGTACAGGGCTTTGCCGATCTCGCTGAGCGGCTGCAGGATGAACGCAACCTGGCGCTGGTGTGCAAGGCGCTGCCAAAACTGCCGCAAGAGCCGCTCTACGCCCTTTGCCAGAGCCTGGAAAATGCCCCGTTGCCGCCGGCCGTGCAGGGTGCCCTGTTCGAGCGGATCGGCAAGGAGCAGGAGTGTGCCGAACCCAATGCCGAGACCCTGGCCTACCTGTGCAGGGCACTGGCCTCCTGCAACGGCAGCAGCATGCGCACCAACAAGCTGCTAACCCTGCTGCAAACCCAGCCGAGCCCGGCCCTGCTGCTGGCCATCGCCGGTCGGCTCTGGCCCGATCTGAAGGATGCCGGCCTGCTCAGCCTGTTCCTGGAACAGCTGGCCCTGCAGCCGACCCAGTTCTTCAATCAGGTATTTGCCGAGCTGGTGACCCTGCCGGCCCTGCGCAATGATATGCTGGCCAGGCTGCGCGACCCCGAACGCAGCGACGCCCTGGGCCAGGCCATCGGTCGCCTGTTCGCCTCGGCCTGATGATGTCGGCGACCCGCCACCATAGCGGGTCGCCTGTCGACACGGATCACACCCCGGAAGGAGCCCGCGATGGGTGAAATGTTCGCAATCTTGCTGCTTATCCTCGGTGCCGGTGCCTTCTGGCACCAGCGGCGTCAGGCCGAGCTCGCCTGGCAATACATGCGCCGCTACTGCCAGCATCACGACCTGCAACTGCTGTCACTGGCACGCAGCCACCGTGCACTTGCCCACCAGCCGCTGCGGCTGCTCACCTATTACGAGTTTGAATTCTCCAGCGATGGCGAGAGCCACTATCTGGGGCAACTGCGCATGCAGGGGCTACAGGTGGTCGGCGTCGAGCTGCCCCCCCACCGGGTGCCCACCCTGTAAATCTGCCGCCACGGGGCGGGCCTATAATGTTCAGGAATGCCTCTTGGGAGAGATGAGATGGAATTCCTGACCCACGATCTGGCCGCCCTGTTTGCCCAGCTGGGGCTGGCCAACGACGAGCTGAGCCTGCACCGCTTCATTCACGAGCACCGCTTGGACAACCAGACCCTGCTGCCGGAAGCCCCCTTCTGGAACCGCGCCCAGGCCGACTTTCTGCGCGATGCCCTGTGGAACGATGCGGACTGGTCGGAAGCCATCGACGAACTGGACGTGCTGCTGCGCCGGCCCGACTGACCCTTGCCCCGCTGTTCAGCGCCCCGCGCTTTGGTTAAGCTCTCTGCCCGTCCAGCCCGAACCACTTTTCATCCTGCGCAGGAGTCCCATGTCAGCCCAAGAGATCATCCGCATCGCCAATGAACTGGCCGCCAAGGGGATCACCCCCTCCACCGCCATGGTCAAGGCCCGCCTCAGCCAGCCCGTCCCCATGGCCGAGCTGCTCAAAGTGCTGAGCCAGTGGAAGCAGCAACCCGCCAGTGCCCCGGAAGCCGGAAGCACAGCGCAGAGGACTCCCGCTCCCGCCGCCGAGCCTACCCTGCTGCAGCTTGCCGAACGGCTCGAGCGGCTCGAACAGAAGGTGGATCGGCTGACCGAGCTGCTGCTCCAGCAGGGGAAGCAGTAAGCCATGTACATCCTCGAACTCTGCTTTGAGTGCTATCGCGACACCTCGCTGGGCGAGGCCGAGCGGGCCATCGTCAACTACCTCGACATGCTGCGCTATCAGGGCCAGATCCTCGGCCGGGAGTTCCCCACCAGCATGCACGAGGGCTATTTCATCAGCCGGGTGGTCTGCCCGGAGCAGGACAGCCTGCACCCAGACAACCAGAGCGAACAGGTCAAGCTGGCCGAGCAGCAGCTCAATCAGGCCGGCCTGCTCGCCCCCAAACTCCAGTTGCAGGGGGCGGATCTGCTCTCCGACAGCACCGACCCTTGCGGTCATGATGGCGAGCGCCCCAGCTGGATGCTGCTCTACACCAGCTTCCTGCACACCTGTTCGCCGCTGCGCTGCGGCGACCACTTCGCCCCCATCCCGCTCTATCGGCTGCCGGCCGTCGCCAACGGCGACCACAAGCAGATCATCAAGTGGCAGGAGGATTGGGAGGCGTGCGATCAGCTGCAGATGAATGGCTCCATCGCCGAGCATGCGGCGCTGCACGAAATCGGTGAGGTGGGCAGCCGGCTCCAGCGCCGTGGCAGCGATCTCGGCAAGCGGCTGGAAGCCCTCACCGGCATCCCCACCTACTACTACCTCTACCGGGTGGGCGGCCGGAGTGCGGCCGAGGAGAAGGCCCGTCCCTGTCCGGGCTGCGGCGGCGAGTGGGCACTGGCCGAGCCCCTGCACGAGATCTTCGACTTCAAGTGCGATCCCTGCCGGCTGGTCGCCAACCTCTCCTGGGATTTCAAGGACTGAGCTCGCGCCATACAAAAGCGCCTTGCCAATTGGCAAGGCGTTTTTCATTGCAACTGACTCTGTTTATTGCGGCAAAGTCTCAAGCCGCTCGAGGAACGCCGGCAGTGAGGGGGCCAGCACCAATCGGCGCCCCGAGTCGAGCCACTCCAGCCATACCTGCCCGCTCTGGTTGTCGAGCGACACCAGTGTCATCTCGTTGCGGGTGGTGGCGATGAACAAAGAGGGTGAGCGCTTCAACTTGCGCAGCATCAACAGGTGGCCGATGAGGTTCTCCTTGAGCAAGTCGAGATCCGCCTCGTTCCAGGGCAGCACAAACTCGAGCCGCAACCCCTTGTAGAGGCAGGGCACAGGGCGGCTGAACCAGCCACCAAACAGGGCCTGCGCGGCCGGATGCAGGGTCAGCTCGAGCGCCTCGTTCATCGCCGTGAAATCGGCGGGCTCGGCGCGCCGATGCGGGCGCCAGGCCACCCGTCCCTCCTTGGGTTCATCCAGCTCGCAGGGGGAGCGCCAGTGTGCCTCCCACTCGCACAGGGGCAGCCCTCGCCTCGCCTCGCCATCGCGCTGCCAGCGCAAAAAAAAGCGTTCCAGGGCAGACAAGACTTGATCCGACATCGAAATTCCCCACAATTGCTGCCAAAGTTCGCTATTGCACCATCAAAGCCATGAGCAGACAAGGTGCAGCGCGGATCGCCAGCCGGCGCTCCCCGCCTTGCAGCCCCCATCGGGCGCATGCTCTGCCATCGCCCATTCAACGTTCGAGTCAGCACACATGAGCAAACAAGAGAGATACGCCGGAGCCAGCGCCCTGCAGGGGCTGAGCCTGGGTCAACAGTCGGCCTACATCAGCCAGTACACCCCGACCCTGCTGCAGCCGGTGCCCCGCAGCCTGAACCGCGACGACCTCGGTCTTGGCGGCGAACTGCCGTTCCAGGGTTGCGATGTCTGGACCCTGTACGAGCTCTCCTGGCTCAATGCCAGGGGCAAGCCCATGGTCGCCGTCGGCGAGGTCTCGGTGCCCGCCACCAGCGCGAACCTCATCGAATCCAAGTCGTTCAAGCTCTATCTCAACTCCTTCAACCAGACCCGCTGCGACTCGCTGGAAGCGGTGCAGGCCATGCTGGTCAAGGACTTGAGCGCCTGTGCCGGTAGCGACGTGAGCGTCACCCTGTTCCCGCTGGCCCAGGCTCCGCACCACATTGCCGCCCTGCCGGGCGAGTGCATCGACGAGCAGGACATCGCAGTGGACTGTTACGAGTTCGATGCCGACCTGCTGCAAGGCGCGGCCGGCAGCCAGGAGGTGGAGGAGACCCTGCACAGCCACCTGCTCAAGTCCAACTGCCTGGTGACCAGCCAGCCGGATTGGGGATCCGTGGTGATCCACTATCGCGGCCCGCAGCTGGACCGGGAAAAACTACTGCGCTACCTCATCTCGTTTCGCCAGCACAACGAGTTCCACGAGCAGTGCATCGAGCGGATCTTCACCGATCTCAAGCACTTCTGCCGCCCGAGCCAACTGACCGTCTACGCCCGCTACACCCGCCGCGGCGGCCTGGACATCAACCCGTTTCGCAGCGACTGGGAAGTGGTGCCGGCCAACCTGCGCCTGATCCGGCAATAATCCGTCACCCCGCCGGGCCTGCAACGCTGCCACGGCCCGGATCGCGGGGTCGGCGCGCAATCTGTCAGTAAACTCTGGACGCACGGGGGCGGGCTTGGATAACATGCCCTCACTCCCGTGCTGCCCTTAATCCAATGAATCAACTGTTTTTTCTGGCAATGATGATGTCCTCCCTGTCGGCTCCTGATCTGGATCTGGCCAAGGAGCAGTTGTCCATCGATCTGCAACAGGCCCAGACCCTGGTGCTGACCGATCCCGCCAGATGCGTGCAGATCACCTCCGCCTTCCTCACCCGCACGGCCAATAATCCCAAGCAAATCATCAGCAATCGCCAGGAGTACGGCTATCGGGAGCCGCTGCTGAGCTATGGCACCGCCGCCCAGGCCACCGGTGCCCACCTGCTCAAGGGGGAGTGCCTGCTGCAGCTTGGCCAGTTCCAGGCGGCCCAGAAATCCCTCGATCAGGGCATCGCCATGGCGGCCAAGGAGCAGCAACTGGAGCTGCAGGCCCACGGCCTCTATCTGAAGATCCGCAGCCAGAATCTGCAGGAGCGCTCCCACGGCGCCAGCGGCGGCCTGCTCGGCCAGCTGGAGACCCTGCTCAGCACCCCCAGCCTGAAAGAGAGCCTGCTGCAGGTGTACAGCCGGCTGCTGCGCACCAACGCCAGCATAGAGGCGCACCAGTTCGACGAGGCCAAGCGCCAGCTGGCCGAAGCCCGCCGCTGGGCGGATCAGACCAAGAATCCGCTGGCCAGTGCCTGGGTCAGCGCGGTGAGTGGCGACCTCTACCACGCCCTCAAGCAGCCCCAGCTCTCGCTGGGTGACTACATCGATGCCCAGCAGCAGGCCAGAGGCTTGCAGGATCCGCTGTTCCTCG
This sequence comes from Aeromonas sp. CD, assembly GCF_033349375.1. Lineage (NCBI taxonomy): Bacteria > Pseudomonadati > Pseudomonadota > Gammaproteobacteria > Aeromonadales > Aeromonadaceae > Aeromonas > Aeromonas sp. CD. Next base: position 1,215,830 of record NZ_CP137631.1, on the reverse strand, counting down.
GCCTGCTGTCGAACCAGATAGTGAACCTCTATCAGGAGGAGCAGGAGCCGCAGAAGGCGCTGCAATACGCCAACGAGGCCGCCAACTACTTCCATGCCCTCGGCAATCCCTCCCTGCTGAGTGACGCTCTCATCGTGCTGGCCCGCCTCAACCGGGAGCAGGGCGAGATGAACATGGCGCTGGTCTACTTCTTCAATGCCCTGGATCTGCTGGACGAGGGCAACAACCGCACCCGCATCGCCCACCTCAAGTACGAGATAGGCAAAACCTATCTGGAAACCGGCAACCTGACCCTGGCCCGCAACTACCTCACCGCGGCCCGCCAGTCCCACGAGCTGGGGGACGACAAGGAGCCGCTGATCGACACCCTGCTGCTGCTGGGTGAGCTGCACCTCAAGCAGAAGGAGGCGGGCATCGCCATCCTGCAGCTGGAAAACGCGCTGGCACTGGCCAACCAGATCGGCGACGCCCAGCGCCAGTTCGAGATCTTCCGCCTGCTGTCGGCGGCCTACGAGCAGAAGGGCTATCTGCAGCAGGCGCTGGACAGCTACAAGAATTTCCACCAGCGCAGCGAGCAGGTCCGCCAGCAGCAGGTCGATCTGGAGCAGGAGGCGATCCGCGACAACTACGCCCAGGTGGAGCGGGAGCAGCAGATCAAGGAGCTGCAGCAGCAGCTGAGCACCAGCAAGCATCAGCAGGATCGCTACCTCTGGTCGAGCGTGGTGACCGGTCTGTTGCTGACCCTGTTCATCTATCTGTTCTTCACCCTCTGGCTCAAGCTGCGGGTCGCCCGTCTGCAGGGCAAACAGCTGGGCGAAGCGCTGCTGCTCGAGCCACGCACTGGGCTGGCCAACTGGCAGCGACTGATGAGCCGCTGGCCGCGGGAAATGGCCAAGCGCCAGCAAAAATCCGAGCGCTGGTATTTAAGCGAACTGCCCACCAGCGAGTTTGACGACAAGCTGCACTACCTGCTGTTTCGGGTCCCCTTCCTGGTCAACAGCCTGGAACAGCACGGTTATCAGGTGAGCCGCGAGATAGAGCAGGCCTTCGGCGCCTACGTCAACGGCCTCACCCCGCAGGATGGCCGCATCTATGACCTGCGCGAAGGGCATCTGCTCTATGTGGTGCCCCAGCGCCATGTGGAAGACCTGCATCGACTGGCCCGCGAGCTGCTTGCGGCACTGGCCGAATTCCCCTGCCAGTACCCGCTCGATCGCCACATCAGCCTCGGCATCGTCAGTCACCCCTTCCTGCCCAAGGCGGCCACCGCCCTCGATCATCACGGCCTGTTCGACCTCTGTTATCTGGCACTGGCAGGAGCCATTCAGCTCAGCGAAAAACACCAGCAAAGCGTCTGGCTGGAGCTGGCCGCCATCGATTGCCAGCAGGCCGCATTTTTTAATGGGGATGTGTGGCAATGCTGCTTGATGGCAATTGACAAGGGACTGGTAAAAGTAAATTCTTCTCATGAAAAGCAATGGGTTAATTGGCTTCGACTTTCACGGACGAAAGCGCCGGTTGATCAATGACAAATAGATAATCAACTGGGTCTGGAACTGGGTTCGACCGCTGTTGCTATCCAACACAACAACGATAATGACAACAGGGCGACCTGAATAATGAATGATATCGCTGCCGTAGCCGGACAATTGGCCAGACTCAGGGAATCCCTTCAGCAAAAGCAGCTGGAGCTGGACGGCGTCGTCTCTTTCTCCGACACCGAACGCGCCCGCAGCATCCAGTTCATCGCCAAGCTGATGCAGGCCTGTCGCGGCCACGATCGCGAGCTGGACAACAAGCTCGCCAAGCTCAAGCAGAAACTCGATGGCAACCCGCCGCTCTCCTCCCTCGATGCCGACCTCGCCGTCATCGAGAAGCTGCTGCAGCAGCACGGCAACGCGCTGGAAGAGTCCATCTCCCTGACCAAGTCCGCCATCGAGCTCGGCAGCAAACAGCTCAAGGCTCTCAAGGGCTTTCCGGAAGATACCCGCAAATCCCTCAAGGAGTTTTTGGCAAGCCCGGATGGCTATGGCATCGGCGATCACCAGAAGAAGGTGATCCGGCTGCTGGAGTTCTACCAGCAGGCCATCAAGATCCAGCTGCTGCCCACCCAGCCCCTGCTGGCCCAGAGCACGCCCGCCGGCAACCAGGCCGAAACGGTCACCGACCTTGCCACGCCGGAGCCGGGCGCCCCCTTTGACGTCAAGGTGCATGCCCACATCGCCGACGAGCTGCAGCGCCTCATCACCGAACTCGACTTTGCCGGCGCCGTCGGCGAGAGCCTGGCGGACATTCGCCGCCAGTTGCTCAATGGCATCACCCCTCCCCTGCTGGCGGAGATCTGCCTGCAGGTGATCGAGCTCATCATCGAGGGCACCCGCGAGGAGCGCAAAGCCTCCCAGGCGTTTCTGAGCACCCTCAACGAGAGTCTCTCGGCGGTCCACTTCAGCTTCACCGAATCCCTCGACGAGGGGCGCGCCCTGCAAAGCGCCACCCTGGATACCCGCAAGGCCATCGACAGGGAGCTGAAGGCCATCGACCACACCCTGGCCAGCCATGACACCATTGATGACCTCAAGGGGGCCATCTCCGGCCACATGGGGGCCATCAACCTGCTGCTGCAGGACAGGGAGGCCATGGCCGCCCGCGAGCGCCATCTGCTGACCCGTCTCTCTACCATGGAGGCCAAGCTGCGGCTGATGAAGGAGGAGACCGCCGAATACAAAAAGCGGCTCACCATCCAGAAACACAAGCTGTTCCTCGACAGCCTGACCCAGGTGCACAACCGGGCAGCCCTTGACGAGCGGCTCGAGCTCGAATACAAGCGCTGGCTGCGTTACAACACGCCGCTGTGCCTGGCCATCATCGACATCGACCACTTCAAGCACATCAACGACAACTACGGCCACATGGCCGGCGACAAGGCGTTGAAGGTGGTGGCCAAGGCGCTGCAGGGTGCCCTGCGTGACACCGACTTCATCGCCCGCTTCGGCGGCGAGGAGTTCGTGGTGCTGCTGCCGAACATCAACCCGGACAAGTTCCAGAAGCCGCTGGAGACCTTGCGCCAGACCATCAAGAGCATTCCGTTCCGTTTTCGGGATGCCAGGGTCGAGATCACCATCTCCATCGGTGCCACCCTGTTTAGGGAGGGGGATCACACCACGGACGCGTTCGAGCGGGCCGACAAGGCACTCTACAGCTCCAAGAACTCGGGTCGGGATCAGGTCAATCTGGCCTGAACGGCGACTAAAAAAGCAGCAAACGCACTTTCCCCCTATTCCCCTGCCCCACCGCTTACATCTACTATCAAATTCAAGGGATGCCACAGGGCATCCCGTTTTCTCCCCAGGGAAAAGCACAACGATAACAAGCGAGTGAAAGGGGAACCTATGATTACGCACATCAATCCAGTCGGCAGCATGGACTTGCTGTCCCAGCTCGAGGTGGACCGCCTCAAGCAAACCGCCTCCAGCGATATCTATCAACTGTTTCGCAACTGCTCGCTGGCGGTACTCAACTCCGGCAGCCATACCGACAGCTCCAAAGAGATACTGGAGCGCTTCAAATCCTTCGATATTCATGTGATCCGGCGCGAACGCGGGGTCAAGCTCGAGCTGTTCAACGCCCCCGAGCACGCCTTCGTCGATGGCGAGATCATCCGCGGCATTCAGGAGCACCTGTTCTCCGTCCTGCGCGACATCCTCTACGTGTCGACCCAGCTGGAGTCCAACCGGCTGGTCAACCTGACCAGCTCCACCCACATCTCCAACGTGGTGTTCGCCATCCTGCGCAATGCCAAGGCGATCCTGCCTGGCGCCGACCCCAATCTGGTGGTCTGCTGGGGCGGTCACTCCATCAACGAGATCGAGTACCAGTACACCCGCGCGGTGGGCAGCGAGCTGGGCCTGCGTGAGCTCAACATCTGCACCGGTTGCGGTCCGGGTGCCATGGAGGGCCCGATGAAGGGCGCCGCCGTCGGCCACGCCAAGCAGCGGGTGCGCAACGGCCGCTACATCGGCCTCACCGAGCCTTCCATCATCGCCGCCGAGCCGCCCAACCCCATCGTCAACGAGCTGGTGATCCTGCCAGACATCGAGAAGCGGTTGGAAGCCTTCGTGCGCCTCGGCCACGGCATCATCATCTTCCCGGGCGGGGTTGGTACCGCCGAAGAGCTGCTCTACCTGCTCGGCATCATGATGCACCCGGCCAACGAACGGCAGCCCATGCCAATCATCCTGACCGGCCCGAAGGAGAGCGCCGATTACTTCCGCGCCATCGATGACTTCGTCAAGGCGACCCTGGGCGAGCCGGCCACCAGCCTCTACCGGATCATCGTCGGCGATGCCCCGGAAGTGGCCCGGGTCATGAAAGAGGCGATGCCGAAGATCCGCGAATACCGCAAATCGGTCGGCGATGCCTACTCCTTCAACTGGTCGCTCAAGATCGAGCCGGAGTTCCAGCTGCCGTTCGAGCCGGATCACGCCAACATGGCCAGCCTCGACCTTCACCGCAACCAGCCGCCCCAGCTGTTGGCGGCCAACCTGCGCCGTGCCTTCTCCGGCATCGTCGCCGGCAACGTCAAGGAAGGGGGCATCCGCGCCATCGAGAAGAAAGGTCCCTTCAAGCTGCACGGCGACAAGGAGCTGATGCACCTGATGGACAAGCTGCTGGAGAGCTTCGTCAAACAGCAGCGCATGAAGCTGCCGGGCAGCCAGTATGTGCCCTGCTACGAAATCGTGCGTTGACGGGCAGCACAGCTGAAACGAGGGGCGCATGGCGCCCCTTTTTTGTCGCTTGGGGATGCTCGCGGCCATCAATCCCCCATCTAGCCCGCTGGTTTGTTACAATGGGGCGTCCCGACTGCCAAGAGTGCCCCATGTCAAACCCAAGGCCACACCTGCTCATCATCGATGCCCTCAATCTCATTCGCCGACTGCACGCGGTTCAGGCCCAGCAGGCGCTGACCCCGGCCCAGGCGTTGATCGCCACCCGTGCCAACCTCATCAACACCTGCCGCAAGCTGCTGGTCGCCAGCGAGCCGACCCACGTCATCGCGGTGTTCGACGGCGAGGTGCACAGCTGGCGCAAGGAGGTCTACCCGGCCTACAAGGAGGGGCGAACCCCCATGCCGACCGAGCTGCGTGAGGGCTTGAACGAGCTGCAGGATGCCTTCTGGGAGTGCGGCGTGGACGCCCTGCTTTCCCAGACCGACGAGGCGGATGATCTCATCGCCACCCTGGCCAGCGGCATTGCCCAGCACGGTGCCAGAGCCACCATCATCTCCACCGACAAGGGGTTCTGCCAGCTCATCTGCCCGCAGATCCAGATCCGCGACTACTTCAACAAGCGCTGGCTGGATGCCGTCTTCGTCGAGCAGCAGTACGGGGTGGCGCCGGCACAACTGGTGGATTTCTGGGCTCTGACCGGCATCGGCGGCTCCAACATCAAGGGGGTGCCCGGCATCGGCCCCAAGACAGCTACCCAGTTGCTGCAGCAATACGGCGATCTGGCCAGCCTGCTGGCGGCCTGCCAGCAGGAAGACGCCGCCAAGGCGCTGCTCAAGCTGCGCCAGCACCAGGACGAGGCCCTGTTGGCCCAGCGGCTGGTGCGCCTGCAGCGGGACATTCCGCTCGGCTTCAACCTGCGGGAGATCCGCTATCCACCGGCTCCCGAATCCTGATAAAGCGAAACCGCCAACCATGACCGGACTCACTCTCGCTGTTGACAAAAACAGATAGAATGTAAAGAAACATGGAGGGTTAGGTGTAGAAATGGTATAAAACCGCCGAATCCTCCCCCTCTGTTCCCTAGAAGTGGATACGTCTCATGTCAAAAAGAAAAATTACCGTCATCCCGGGCGACGGCATCGGCCCCAGCATCATCGAATCCGCCATCCAGATCCTGACCCACGCCGGTTGTGACTTCGAATACGAATACGCGGACGCCGGCCTGGTGGCACTGGAGAAGCACGGCGAGCTGCTGCCCCAGGCGACGCTGGATCTCATCGAGAAGAACAAGGTCAGCCTGAAGGGCCCGCTCACCACCCCGGTCGGCGGTGGCTTCACCTCCATCAACGTCTCCCTGCGCAAGAAATTCAACCTCTACGCCAACGTCCGCCCGGTGCTCTCCTTCAAGGGGACCCGCAGCCGTTACGACAACATCGACATCATCACGGTGCGCGAGAACACCGAAGGCATGTATTCGGGCGCCGGTCAGAAGCGCAGCGATGACAACAAGAGCGCCGAGGCGATGAGCATCATCACCCGCGAAGGGGCGGAACGCATCGTCAAGTTCGCCTTCGAGCTGGCTCGCCAGGAAGGACGCAAGAAAGTCACCATCATCCACAAGGCCAACATCCTCAAGTCCACCTCCGGCCTGTTCCTGGAAGTGGCCCGTGAAGTGGCCAGCCGCTACCCGGACATCCAGAGCGAAGAGATGATCGTCGATGCCGCCTGCATGAACCTGGTGATGTACCCGGAGCGTTTCGACGTCATGGTCACCACCAACCTGTTCGGCGACATCCTGTCGGATCTGTGCGCCGGTCTGGTGGGGGGCTTAGGGATGGCGCCTGGCGCCAACATCGGCGATGGCGCCGCCATCTTCGAAGCGGTGCACGGCTCGGCGCCGGATATCGCCGGCAAGAACATCGCCAACCCGACCTCGGTGATCCTCGCCTCCATCCAGATGCTGGAGTATCTGGGCATGCAGGACAAGGCCGAACGGATCCGCGAAGCGGTACGCGCCACCATCGAATCCGGCGACCGGGTGACCCGGGATCTGGGGGGCACCGCCTCCACCAGCGAGTTCACCCAATCCATCATCGACCGTTTGTAATCAGTCACAAGATATTGATTTAAAAAGGGAGCTTAGGCTCCCTTCGTTTTATCTCGCGGCGTGCTCCCCCCCCCCTCATCGATTGGCTACTATGTTCAATAGATAAGGGATATGGAGATCCATTATGCGCGCTATCGTTACCCTGCTGCTCATCAGCAGCAACGCCATGGCAGTAGACAGACCGGTCGAGAATGCCTGGCCGCAATTGCCCCCCTCTTCCCAGCAGGCCAGCCAGGTCTGGCGCTCCAACGTGGATACCAACGACCTGCTCAAGGCACCCAAACCGCTCTCCTTCGGGATGGATGTCGTGACCGACAGCGATGGCAACAGTCAGGTCACTCCCTATCAGAAACTGAACCTGACCGCCGAGAAGAGCGTGAGTCTCTCCTTCGAGCAGCACAAACCCAGGATCAAGTTCAAGACCGCCGGCATGAACACCTCCATCAAGCTGCGCGGCAACGGGGTAAAGCTGGAGTTCAGTCCGACCGATCGCACCATCCCGCTCGATATCGAGCTCAAGCTCACCGACGGCGAATCCTCGCTGCGCTTCGATTACCGTTTCTGAGGACGCAGAAATGACAAGGCCGACAACCCGTGGGTTGTCGGCCTTGTGGTCAGTGGCTTGCCGCCAGCAATTACTCCTTGGCGGAGAGCTTGGAAACCCAGTACTTGTTGTAGACGTGCACCGTGATCTCTTCGCGATCGTGATAGAGCTGCTTGGCCTGGATCACGAAGGCGTTGTCTATCTCCTTGAGCAGCTCGCGCAGCACCTCGATGTTGTGCACTGCCTCGGCGTAGCGCTTCTTCATCGGCAGCTTGAGGTTGAACATCGCCTCCTGGCAATCGCTCTCCCGGAACCAGTCGGCGATCATGTGGGTGACCCGCGCCGGCTTGTCCACCATGTCGCATACCAGCCAATAGGTGTTCTTCTTGCTCGGACGCCACACGAAGCCATCGTCACGGATGTGCTTGACCTGGCCGGTATCCATCAGGGACTGGGCCATCATGCCGTTGTCCACCGCCGTCACCATCATGCCGCGGCGTACCAGCTGATAGGTCCAGCCACCCGGGCAGGCGCCCAGATCGACGGCCTTCATGCCAGAGGTGAGGCGCAGATCCCACTCTTCCCGCGGCACGAACACGTAGAAGGCCTCTTCCAGCTTGAGGCTGGAGCGGCTCGGGGCATCGGCCGGGCAGCGCAGACGCGGGATGCCCATGTGGAATTCGGAGTTGTTGAAGGAGTAGGAGTAGCCCAGCAACACGTGATCATTGGCCAGGAAGAAGGCGTGGAACACCGGCCGGTGCGGGGTCTCCTTCTTGGTCAGCAACTCGTTGCCGCGCAGCGCCTGGCGCAGCGGCACGGTGAACTTGCGGCAGAAGGCCGACAGCTCTTTTGCCTCGTTGGTATCGGCGGTTTCCACCCGCAGATCGCCACAGATGGCGTAACCCTGGGTCGCCTCCAGGATGGGGGTGATGCGATCCGACAGATCCAGATCCTTCAGCTCATGGGTCACCACCAGCATCTGGCGAATGAAGATGAGCTCGCGGAACGGCAGCTTGCGCGCCAGCAGATCGGCCTGCTCCTCGTCATACAGCTCGAATATCACGTAACCGCTGTCGTCCTTGACCCGGGCGAAACCGTAGCACTGCATGTTACTGGCACGCTCGGTGATCTCTGCCGCCGCCTCTTTCTCAAAACCGGGGCGGCAATAAAGCAGCAGATTATTCATTTTTTCCTCCAAGACGACAGCCAGCCCATATCAGAGCCGCCCATCCCAACATAAAACAGAGGCCACCGGCCGGGGTAATGAGGCCCAGCCCCTTGCTGCCGAGCAGCACCATGGCATAAATACTGCCGGAGAATCCCAGGATCCCCAGCACGAAGGCGGTGCCGGCAAAGGTGATGACCTTGCTGCGCACACCGCACCACCCCAGCACCAGCAGGGCCAGGGCGTGGAAAAACTGATACTGCACGGCGGTATTGAACGCCGCCAGTCGCGAAGGCTCAATTCCGGTAGCCGCCAGACCATGGGCACCGTAGGCCCCCAGCAGGGTTGCCGTCAGGCCGAAAAAACCCGCCAGCACCAGCCAATGTCGATGGAATTGCATCCCTTGCCTCCTCGTCGTTTCGCTTTCCATCCTCACGCTCGCGTCGGGATGGTCGCGATGAAGTTCTTGATCTGCCCGGCCGCCTGCCGCAGGTTCTCCTGCTCGCTCACCCCGCTGCTCTTACGCGGTTTGAAGCCATGATCACCATCGGTCAGCCAATGGACCGATACGGCGGGTGAGAAGGGGAAATCAGCCAGTTCGGCACGGGTGCCGAAAGTATCGCGCTCCCCCTGCAACAGCAGGGTCGGCGTCTTGATCTGCTTGAGCACGTCACCCCTCCAGCGGTCGGGGTTGGCCGGGGGGTGGAAAGGATACCCGAGAATGAGCAATCCTGCAGCATTCATCTCGTCCTCGCCATCCTGGTAGAGTTCGGCCGCCATCCGCCCGCCCATCGACTTGCCGGCCAGAAACAGCCGGGGATGAGCAAACTCCTTCGCCATCTGGCGCCAGTGCGCCAGCAGCACGGGTTGCCGGTCCGGTGGTCTGCGTTTGCCATCCAGCGCGCGCTTGCTCATGTAGGGGAAGTTGAAGCGCACCACCTCGATGTCCGGCCCGGCCAGCAGGCGTGACAGCTCGGCCAGAAAGGCGTGCTCCATGCCCGCGCCGGCGCCGTGGGCCAGCAAAATGCGGACGGGGGCATCGACAGCCCCCTCCCGGATCACCTCAGGCATCGGCCAACCGTGCCCGGCGACGGGCCTCCTCCTGCTCCACCAGCTCCAGCATCCAGTCGCGGAAAGCGACTATCTTGCCCTGATCGGACTGCTGCTCCTGGCACACCAGATAGAAGGCGTTCTTGCTCACCAGCACCTGCTCGAACGGGCAGATGAGGCGGCCGGCCTCTATTTCGGGCTGGGCCAGCACGCTGTGACCAAGGGCCACCCCCTGGCCGTGAATGGCCGCCTGGATCACCATGGTGGAGTGGCTGAAGATGGGCCCCTGATTGACGTTGGGCGCATCGATGTCGAGCTGGCGAAACCAGGCCTTCCAGTCGCGGCGCGAGGTGTCGTGCAGCAGGGTGTGGCGGGTCAGATCGTCCGGGGTACGCAGCGGCTTGGGGCCGGTCAGCAGCAGCGGTGAACAGACCGGGATCAGATACTCGGTGTGCAGCTTGTCGGCGCGCAGCCCAGGCCAGTTGCCACGGCCGTAATAGATGGCCACGTCCACATCGTCGGTGAGCGAACCCTCGTCCATGTCCACCGCCTTGATCCGCACATCGATGTCGGGGTGGCGCTCGCTGAACTTGACCAGCCGCGGCACCAGCCACTGGATGGCGAAACTCGGCTGCAAAGAGACGGTGAGCGCCCCCTTGGCGCTGCGCGCCAGCAGCTTGTCGGTCGCCTCCGAGATGGAGGTGAAGATGTCCTTGATGTCGAGGAAGTAGCCCTGCCCCTCCTCGGTCAACAGCAGGGAGCGGTTCTTGCGGCGAAACAGCTTGATGCCGAGGTACTCTTCCAGTGCCTTGATCTGGTGACTGATGGCAGCCTGGGTCACGAAAAGCTCTTCCGCAGCCCGGGTGAAGCTTAAATGACGAGCCGCGGCTTCGAATGCTTTCAGTGCATTGAGCGGGGGTAAACGACGAGACATGAGACCAGCCGACGATGAGTTTTTCTAATGGGCCGCATTATAATTTGTCGGTTGCGGGTCGACCAGTGAATAAACATAATTCGCTTCGCAATCCGTTGTCATATGGCTCACTTTTTCTCTTCCATGTTGGTTTACATGTGATTTTTGTGAGTCACTGGACTGCGATTGTGGTGTTGTGTTTCTTCCTCTGCGGGAAGAGGGGTTTAAATCGGACCGATTTAACCCAGTCTGTCATCTGAATGTGTTTGGCGCCTCCGGTTGGATGGCGCCTTTTTTCTTATCCCTATACCTTGAACTGCCCCACCAGTTGCTGCTGCTTGTCGGCCAGTGCCGACAACTCGCGCCCGTTTTCGGCGGAGCTGGCCGCCTCGGCGCGGATGGTGTGGCTCACATCGCGAATGTTGCTGACGTTGCGATTGATCTCGTCCGCCACCCCGCTCTGCTCCTGCGCCGCCCTGGCAATCTGCTCGTTCATCTGATGGATGGTCGCCACCGCGTGGATGATCTGCTCCAGCACGCTGACCGACAAATCCACCTTGGTGAGCGTCAGATCCGCCTGGCTGTGGCCAGTCATGATCGCCTTCACCACGGCCTCGGTACCGGACTGCAGCTGGCCAATGAGGGTCTGGATCTCGACGATGGCGTTCTGGGTGCGACCCGCCAGATTGCGCACCTCGTCCGCTACCACCGCAAAGCCACGGCCCTGCTCACCGGCCCGCGCCGCCTCGATGGCAGCGTTGAGCGCCAGCAGGTTGGTCTGCTCGGCGATCCCCTGGATCACCACCAGAATGTCATTGATGTTCTCGCTGTTGGCTGACAGGTGCTCCACCACCGGCTTGGCGTCGCTGATCACCGCCATCAGCTTGCGCATCGCCTCCTGGGTATCGGCCACCACGTACTTGCCCTCCTGCGCCGCCGTATCTGCCTGATTGGCCGCGGCCACCGCCGAGTTGGCATTGCCCGCTACCTGCAAGGCGGTAGCGCTCAGCTCCTCGAACGCGGTCGCCACCAGGTCCACCTCCTGGTACTGGGCCTGCATGCCGGCACTGGTACGTTCAGCAACACTGGCGGCCTGTTCAGCGCTGGCCCGGGTGCCAGCGACAGTATCGATGACCTGGCTGATGGTACTCTGCAACTTGTTCAAGAAGCTGTTGAACCACTTGGCCAGCTCGCCAATCTCATCGTCACGACGCAGCTCGATGCGCTGGGTGAGGTCCCCCTCGCCGCTGGCAATGTCCTTGAGGCGGGCCACCACGGCGCGGATGGGGGCCACTATCTGGTGGGCCATCAACCAGATGCAGATCAGTGCGACCGCCGAGATCAGGCCGCCGATGAGCAGCTGGGTCATCACGCTGCGGCTGGCCTGACCGGAGAGGTCATCCTGCAGCTGAAGGGCCGACGCCAGCACCACGCTGCGCGGCAGTTCGATGTAGATGCCCCATTTCTGCTCAGTGCCCCGCATCTTGACCGGCACGAAGGTCTGCAGCAGGGTGCCGTCGGGACTCCAGTGGCTGCTGATCTGCCCCTGACCCAGCCAGCTCTTCAGCTCGCCGGCCAGGGTCTGATACTGCTGACCGAGCGGGCTGCCCAGGGTGACATCGAAGCCGTCCACACCGGCGACACGGCCCTGGCTGCTGACCAGCAGCACCTTGCCCTGCCCCTCATAGAGCTCCTGATCCATCTCCTTGACCAGGCTTTGCAGGGCGGTCAGCGAGATATCGACGCCGACCATGCCGAGCAGCTTCTCTTGCTCCAGCAGGGGCACGCTCACCGAGGTCATCAACACCTTCTGCGAGCCCACATCATCGAGGTAGGGTTCCAGCAGACAGAGCGCCTTGCTGCGGATGCTGCAGCGATACCACTCGTTCTCCACCCCGCCGGCCGCCGTCGGGCTCTCGTCCGCCAGCACGGATTCGTTTTGCACCTCGGGTTCTATCTTGCCGTCGACCCGCGCCCAGTAGGTGGAGAAGCGGCCCTGATCGTTGGAGCCCAGCGCGCTGGAGCCATGATAATTGCTGTCTTCACCGTCGAGCTGATCCGGCTCGAACACCGCATAGACGCCGAGCAGGTTGTCAGAGGAGGCGGCCGCGTCGTGCAGTTGCTGATTGACGGCGGTACGCAGCGTTTCGGAGGAGCCGAAGTTGTCGGCCGCATTCTTGCGCTGGAACAGGATCCCCTGCCCCAGCAGGGTGGCCCGGAAGTAGGCCTCATCCAGATAGCTGGTCACCTTGGCTGCCTGCTCGGAGCCCATCGCCTTCATCCAGTTTTCGGCCGCACTCTGGGCTTCCGCCGTGGTGGAGGTCAGCACCTGATCCTGCATGTTGGCAGCACTGAAGAGGGAAGAGGCCACCAAGGCTCCGGCACTGGCCAACAAACAACAACCGGCGATCAGGGTGATCCGCCCCTGAACAGAAAGAGAACTCATGCCACCATTTCCTAGCTTTTTACAGATGTGATCAGTGTATCGGTTTTAGAAACAAAAACTTAACCTTATCACGCTAAATCCAGGGCAAGTTGGTTCACTTCTCCGGCCGCGGGCAGGCCGACCACCAATCCCAGTAGCCGAATGGGTTTGCCCTGCGCCCGCAGCAAGCCTTCGTGCAGCAGATCGTGAAACCGCTCCGGCTGATAACCGCCGCGCCGGTAGACGGTGGTCTGCTGAAAATCGGCGAACTTGAGCTTGATCCCCTGCCCCATCAGCTGCTCCTTGCCATGGCTGACCGAGAACCGCTGCTCCAGCTCGGGGATAAGCTGGCGGAGCACCTGCCAGCAGGCAGCCTCATCCAGCACGTCGCTGGCGAGCGTCGTCTCCACCCCTATGGTCTTGCGCACCCGCTGGGCCTGCACCGGATGCTCGTCGTGGCCCCAGATCCGCCCGGCCAGCATCTCCCCGAGCTTGCCGAAACGGGCGATCAGCTCCTCGTTGCCGAGCTGGCGGGCATCTTCGCAGGAGTAAAGGCCGAGCGACTCCAGCCGATCCGCGGTCTTGCGGCCGATGCCAGGCAACTTGCCAAGCGGCAGCTGGCGCACGAACTCATCCACCTCCTGCGGGCGGATCACGAACAGGCCGTCCGGCTTGCGCTGCTCGGAGGCGAGCTTGGCCAGAAACTTGTTCGGCGCCACCCCGGCCGAGGCGGTTAGCCCCAGCTCGGTGTTGATCGCGGCGCGGATCTCGCGGGCCATCAGAGTGGCACTGCCGCCACAACAGGGACTCATCGTCACGTCGAGATAGGCCTCATCGAGGGAGAGCGGCTCCACCTGCTCGGTGTAGCGCAGGAAGATGGCCCGCAGCTGGCGGGAGACCTCCTTGTAGACCGCCATCCGGCCGGGGATGAGCACCAGTGGCGGGCAGAGCTTGCGAGCCAGAGCGCTCGGCATGGCGGAGCGTACCCCGAAGCGGCGCGCCACATAGTTGCAGGTCGAGATGACGCCGCGCCTGTCCGCCGAGCCGCCGATGGCCAGCGGCACCTCGCGCAGGGCCGGGTTGTCCCGCATCTCTACCGCGGCATAGAAGCAGTCCATGTCGATGTGAATGATCTTGCGCATACTACTGTACGAATAAACAGGTAACCCGCCTATGCTAACCCAGTGCTGCCATTTCTGCCATCGGCATGAAATGAGGGTCAGCTATAGACTCTTAAGGCACCATTGATAACCACATCACGCAAGGAGGGTGAGATGAAGATAGCTTGGCTGGGATTGGGGCTCTGCCTGCTGGCACAGCCGGGCAGCAGCAAGGACAACCCGACCGCCGAGTGCAGTTGGCTGTATGACCGCATCGCGGTGCTGGAACAGGCCATCAAACAGGGCGACGAGCTGGGCACCCGGGAGGAGCTGGCACGCTGGCGGGCCGAGTTCAAGAAGAAAGCCTGCCAGCAATACGACTACTGAGTCTTTTGCAAAAAAAAACGGGCTGACCATCAGGTCAGCCCGTCGGTTATGGCACGGGAGCGAGTGCGACTCGGCGCCCTGTCCGCTCAGATGATCCGGTTCTCCGCCAGCATCTTGCGACGGGCCTCTTCCTTGGCCATCTTCTTCTTGCGGTTGTCACAGGGTTCCGGGCAATCACACTCTTTTTCGATACCTATGCTGCCGAGTCCGCCGCAGGAGCCGGAGATGGTCTTCTTCTGGAAGATGTAACCGATGGCCATGGCCACCACTACCGCCAGAAATACCCCGAAGGTGATCAAAAAAATCTGCATGTTACCGCCCCTTATTTTCTAACCAGATACTGTTTGAAGGCATCGGAGTAGGACTCCTCGAAGCCATCATCCGTCTTGGTGATCACGAAGATAGCCAAACCCCGCTCCTTGGCATAGGCCAGGCTCTTCTCGGGCCCGAGCACCATGAACACGGTCGCCAGCCCGTCTGCGGTCATGCAGGAGGGGTGAATGACGGTCACCGACACCATCCGATGCTGGATCGGCTTGCCGGTCATGGGATCAATGGTGTGGGAGAAGCGCTTGCCATCCAGCTCGTAATAGTTGCGGTACTCGCCCGAGGTAGCCACCCCGTTGTCACCGGCCACGATCACTTCCTGCACCGAACCGGCGTTGGCGGTCGGCTTCTCGATGGCGACGCGCCAGGGGTGCCCCTTGCCGTTGACGCCGTTGATCCGCAGCTCGCCGCCGATCTCCACCAGATAGTTGCGCGAGCCCATGGACTCCAGATACTCGGCCACCTTGTCGACCCCAAAACCCTTGGCGATGGCGGAGAGATCCACGTAGAGATCCGGGATGTCCTTTTGCAGGGTATCGGCATCGGCTGAGGTGATCACGTGCAGATTGCCGAGCCCGGTCTTCTGGCGGGTCTGGGTGATCAGCTCGTCGGAAGGCATCTTGGTCGGCCTGGCATCGGGCCCGAAGCCCCACAGATTGACCAAGGGGCCGACGGTGACGTCCAGCGCCCCACGGCTCTCACGGCCAATGTGAATGGCCTCGGTCACCACCCGCGCGGTATCGCGGGAGACCACCACCGGCGTCGAGCCGCGATGCTGGTTGAAGCGCGACAGCTCGGAATCCGGGCGGTAGGTCGACATCTGATCGTTGACCCGCTCCAGCAGCACATCGACTTCGGCCTGGAACTTGGCGGGATCCGTGATGACGCTGTCCGCCACCTTGATGGAGTAATAGGTACCCATGGTGCTGCCGGTGATATGGATCTCCGGCTTCGATTGGACCGTTTGTTCCTGACCGCACCCAGTCAAGAAAAAGGCTAGCCCGAAGGCTAGCCAGGTCTTTACAACACTGTGCATTGATTAACCACCAAAGTCATCCAGCAGTATGTTTTCGTCTTCAACACCGAGGTTTTTCAGCATGTTGATGACGGCAGCGTTCATCACGGGAGGCCCGCACATGTAGAACTCGCAATCTTCCGGCGCCTCGTGGTTCTTGAGATAGTTCTCGAACAGCACGTTGTGGATGAAGCCGGTGTAGCCGTCCCAGTTGTCTTCCGGTTGCGGATCAGACAGGGCGACGTGCCACTGGAAGTTGTCGTTCTCGGCCTGCAGCATGTCGAAGTCTTCGACATAGAACATCTCGCGCTTGGAACGGGCACCGTACCAGAAGCTCATCTTGCGCTTGGTCTTCAGACGGCGCAGCTGATCGAAGATGTGGGAACGCATCGGCGCCATACCGGCACCACCACCGATGAACACCATCTCGGCATCGGTGTCCTTGGCGAAGAACTCGCCGAACGGACCGGAGATGGTCACCTTGTCGCCAGCCTTCAGGCTGAAGATGTAGGAGGACATCTGGCCGGGAGGGGCAGTCCAGTTGCTCGGCGGCGGGGTCGCGATCCGCACGTTCAGCATGATGATGCCGAACTCTTCCGGATAGTTGGCCATGGAGTAGGCACGAATGATCGGCTCGTTGACCTTGGACTCCAGCTCGAAGATCTTGAAGCGATCCCAGTCACCGCGATACTCCTCGGGAATATCGAAGTTCTTGTACTGCACGTGGTGAGCCGGCGCTTCGATCTGGATATAACCACCGGCGCGGAACGGTACGCTCTCGCCATCCGGGATCTGCAGCTTGAGCTCCTTGATGAAGGTGGCCTTGTTGTCATTGGAGATGACGGTACAGTCCCACTTCTTCACCCCGAAGATCTCTTCCGGCAGTTCGATGTCCATGTCGGAACGAACGGTGACCTGACAGGCCAGACGCTCGCCGTGACGGGCTTCGCCCTTGCTGATGTGATCCAGCTCGGTCGGCAGGATATCGCCGCCGCCAGATTTCACCCGTACCTTGCACTGACCACAGGAGCCGCCGCCGCCGCAGGCGGAGGAGACGAAGATACCGCTGCCGGCCAGCACGCCGAGCAGCTTGCCACCCGCCGGGCTGGTCACAGCCTTGGCCGGGTCGCCGTTGATGCTGATTGTCACGTCACCGGCGGTCACCAGCTTGGACTTGGCGAACAGAATGACTGCCACCAAGGCCAGCAGGATCACGGTGAACATGACCACACCCAGAATAATTTCCATCTATATTTCCTTTCCGATTACAGGGAAATACCAGAGAAGGACATGAAGCCCAGCGCCATCAGACCCGCGGTGATGAAGGTGATGCCAAGGCCACGCAGGCCTTCCGGAACATCGGAATACTTCATCTTCTCGCGGATCCCCGCCATCGCGACGATGGCAAGCATCCAGCCGGCACCCGAACCCACGCCATAGACCACGGACTCAACGAAGTTGTAGTCACGCTGCACCATGAAGGAGACGCCACCGAAGATGGCGCAGTTCACTGTGATGAGCGGCAGGAAGATACCGAGCGCGTTGTAGAGAGCCGGGAAGTACTTGTCCAGCGCCATCTCCAGGATCTGCACCAGTGCCGCGATCACCCCGATGAAGGTGATGAAGCTCAGGAAGCTTAAGTCCAGGCCGGAAACCAGGGCACCGTCCTTGAGGACGTAGTTGTAGATCAGGTTGTTGGCCGGGACGGCCACGGTCTGAACCACGATAACGGCGATCCCCAGGCCCATGGCGGTCTTGACCTTCTTGGACACCGCCAGGAAGGTACACATCCCCAGGAAGAAGGAGAGCGCCAGGTTCTCGATGAAGATCGAGCGAATCAACAGACTGATATAGTGTTCCATACCTTAATCCTTCGCCTCCACCTGCTTGGGATCCTTGGTGCGCACGCCCCAGATGATCAGACCAATGATGAAGAACGCACTCGGCGGCAGCAGCAGCAGGCCGTTGGGCACATACCAGCCGCCATTGTTCACCAGCGGCAGCAGTTCGATGCCAAACCAGGTACCGGAGCCCAGGATCTCGCGCACGGTGGCCACGGTCAGCAGCACGGCGCCATAACCCAGGCCGTTGCCGATACCGTCCAGGAAGGAGGGCAGCGGGGCACTCTTCATGGCATAGGCTTCGGCGCGACCCATCACGATACAGTTGGTGATGATGAGGCCGACGAACACCGACAGCTGCTTGGAGATGTCGTAGGCATACGCCTTGAGCACCTGGTCAACCACGATAACCAGCGAGGCAATCACCGCCATCTGGGCGATGATCCGCACGCTGTTCGGGATCTGGTTGCGGATCAGGGAGATGAACAGGTTGGAGAAGGCGGTGACCGCGGTAACGGCCAGCGTCATCACGAACGCCGTCTTCATCTGGCTGGTAACGGCCAGCGCGGAACAGACCCCCAGCACCTGCAGTGCAATGGGGTTGTTGCCGAGCACAGGCGTCAACAGCAACTTTTTCATTTCGCTCTTGTCAGCCATTGTTGATTTCTCCTGCACGAACCTTGGCCAGGAAAGGACCGAAGCCCTTGGGACCCATCCAGAAGTCGAAGGTATGCTGTACGCCGTTACCGGTCAGGGTCGCGCCGGACAGGCCGTCGATCTCATGCTCGGAACCAGCCGGAGCATGACCCTTGATCACCCGCAGTGCCGGCATGCCATCCTGATCGAACAGCTTCTTGCCGACGAACAGCTCGCGCCAGGCCGGATTTTCGATTTCGCCGCCCAGACCCGGGGTTTCACCGTGGTCATAGTAGGTGATGCCCTTGATGGTCTGGCCATCGGCCGCGACCGCCACGAAGGCGTACATGGTGGACCACAGACCCTGGCCGTAGATCGGCAGGATGATGTTGTCGACCTTGCCCTCGG
This sequence comes from Aeromonas sp. CD, assembly GCF_033349375.1. NCBI lineage: Bacteria > Pseudomonadati > Pseudomonadota > Gammaproteobacteria > Aeromonadales > Aeromonadaceae > Aeromonas > Aeromonas sp. CD. The sequence continues at coordinate 1,197,185 of NZ_CP137631.1, read as the reverse complement.
CATCTTTCGCGAAGAACACCGGGATCAGTTTGGAGATTTGACGCAGGCCGGCCTTGTCGTCGGCCGGAGCCAGACGAATGCTCTTGGCCGGGTCTTTTGCCGCCAGCTTGGTATCGAAGTTGTCGGCATCGCCGTCAACGAACTCACCGGTAGTCAAATCGACCAGACGCGCTTCAATCTTGTCACCATACAGCTGGGCCAGATCGCGCTTGGCCACGCTGCTGATGTCGACACCGGCGACGGACAGAATGTTGCTTTGCTTGTCCAGCGCCCGGTTTTCCAGCTGGGCCGGACGCAGTCCCACGGCGGCCACGGAGACCACGATGGAGCAGACCAGGCACAGACCGGTCACTATGGTGAGGGTGCCGACAGTAGAGTCTTTATTAAACGCCACGAGCGATCCTCCGCTTGATGTTCGCCTGCGCCACGAAATGGTCAAACAAGGGGGCAAACAGGTTGGCAAACAGAATGGCCAGCATCATGCCTTCCGGGAAGGCGGGGTTCACCACCCGGATCAGCACCACCATCACCCCGATCAGGGCGCCATACCACCACTTGCCCTTGTTGGTGAAGGCAGCGGAGACCGGATCGGTCGCCATGAAGGCCATACCAAAGGCGAAGCCACCCAGCACCAGATGCCAGTGCCACGGCATGTTGAACATGGGGTTGGTATCGGAACCGATGACGTTGAACAGCAGGGAGGTCGCTACCATGCCGATCATCACGCCGGCGATGATGCGCCAGGAGGCGATCCGCATGTAGACGATCATGGCCGCACCGATGAGGATCATCAGGGTGGAAACTTCACCGATGGAACCGGGCAGGTTGCCAAGGAAGGCGTCCATCCAGCTGATGGTCTGGCCGGTAGCACCGTTGATCAGCGCCATCTGGCCGCCCTGGGCCCACTGGCTCAACGCGGTGGCACCCGAGTAGCCGTCGACGGCAACCCAGACTGCATCACCGGAGATCTGGCCCGGATAGGCGAAAAACAGGAAGGCACGACCCGCCAGCGCCGGGTTCAGGAAGTTCTTGCCGGTACCACCGAACACTTCCTTGGCCAGCACCACACCGAAGGTGATACCCAGAGCAGCTTGCCACAGGGGCAACTCGGGCGGCACGATCAGCGCGAACAGGATGGAGGTCACGAAGAAGCCTTCGTTGATCTCGTGCTTGCGCACCATGGCGAACAGCACTTCCCAGAAGCCACCGACCAGGAACACGGTCAGGTAGATGGGCAGGAAGTGGGCAGCACCGATCAGCATCTTGCTGCCGATGCCGGCGACGGCCGGATCCAGCGAAGCTCCCAGCAGGGTGGCGATGGTGTATTGCCAGGTGTCGGCACCGGCAGCCGTGCCCAGATGGGCGATGGCAGCGATGGATTGATTGCCGACGTTGTACATGCCCCAGAACATGGCCGGGAACACGGCCAGCCACACCATGATCATCATGCGCTTCAAATCGATCGCATCACGGACGTGAGCGGCATTGCGGGTCACGGAACCCGGGGTATAAAACAGGGTGTACGCCGCTTCGAACAGGGCATAGTACTTGGCGTACTTGCCACCCGGCTCGAAGTGATGTTCCATATTTTCAAGAAGTTGCTTGAAACTCATCGCTTAACCTTCCAGTTCTATCTTGGTCAGGCACTCACGCAAGACTGGGCCGTACTCGGTCTTGCCGGGGCAGACGAAGGTACAGAGCGCCAGATCTTCCTCATCCAGCTCCAGACAGCCGAGTGCTTGCGCATTGTCGGTGTCGCCGGAGACCAGATCCCGCAGCAGCAGGGTCGGCAGGATGTCGAGCGGCATCACGCGCTCATAGTTGCCGATGGGCACCATGGAGCGATCACTACCGTTGGTGGTGGTAGTGAAGTTGATGAGTTTGCCCTTCATCAGGTGAGAGAGGGTGGTACGGGTGATGGAGAACTTGCTGGCGCTGGGATTGACCCAACCCAGGAACTCTTTCTCGCGACCTTCACCCAGTACGCTGACCTGATTGTGGTAGCGACCCAGGTAGTCATGTACCCCTTCGGCCTTGGCACCGCTCAGCAGGGAACCGGAGATGATGCGATTCTCGTCCGCACGCAGCTCGTTGTTGGTCAGCTGGCTGATGCAGGCGCCCATGCGGGTGCGCAGCAGACGCGGTTTGACCACGTTCGGGCCGGCCAGCGCGATCACCTTGTCGGTAAAGATCTGACCGGTGGTGAACAGTTTGCCGTAGGCGATCACATCCTGATAGTTGATGTGCCACTGCACTTTCTTGGTACCGACCGGGTCCAGGAAGTGGATGTGGGTACCGGGCAGACCGGCAGGGTGCGGGCCGACGAACACCTCTTCCTTGACTTGCGCCAGGGAAGCGTGCGGCAGGCTCGCCTCGCCCTTGCAGACGTAGACGGTGCCATCGGTCAGACGAGTCAGCACGGCCAGACCGTCGAGGAAAGCCTGGGCCTGTTCCTTGATGATCAGCTCCGCACTGGCAGCCAGCGGGTTGGTGTCCATGGCGGTGACGAAGATGGCGCGAGGGGTGGAACCCACGGCCGGCACCTTGCTGAACGGGCGGGTACGCAACGCGGTCCATTGGCCGGACGCGACCAGGATCTCTTGCACCTTGCTGCGCTCGAGCTTGGCCAGCTCGGCAGACGCAAAGTGCTCGAAGGTCACCTGCTCGTCTGACCCATCGATATCGATGACAACGGATTGCAGAATGCGCTTGGCACCCCGGTTGATCTCTGAAACCACACCGGTGGCGGGGGCCGTGAATTTAACGCCGGGATTCTTCTTATCTTCGAAGAGCTCCTGACCTTTAATGACGCGATCACCTACTTTGACAAACATAGTAGGACGCATCCCCACGAACTCTTCGCCGAGTGTAGCAACACGGGTGATGGCCGGGCCATCGTAGATTACTTGCTCCGGAGCACCCAGCACGGGGATGTCCAGTCCTCTTTTAATTGTAATCATACTCACTTGCACTACCGTTAAGGGAAGACAGGTTGGTTAGCGCCGAGAAATACATCACGACGAGTTGTTGAATGAGCCCGTTGATGTTGCGGGATGATGTCGAAGAAACAAACAAATCAGCAACATACAGGGTCATTCAAAAGCGCCTGAGTTTACCACTTATGGCGAGTTGCCTGCCATGCAAAATGGGGAAAATCCCCGCTCTATCACAAAATCATCGAAATTTAATCACGCGGCTTTTTTTCACGAAACCTCAGGCGCGGCTTCGAGTTAGCCATTATTACCCAAAAATGGGTAATGGTTTTTATGTTCAAAAAAGGATTAGAAATCTTGATGTCAGGACGGGAGGTTGGCGTCCCGTTCCACAGCCAGGGACGCCACCGGAAAACGTTTATGAATTGTTAACTAGTCGCAGATTGAGTAATCAATTCGTCAATAGCCTTAGGAGAGGCCGTTTTTGCTGACGCAGCTGGGGGTGGTCGGTGCCTGCTCCCGCTGTTGCCACTCCTGCTCGGTATAGGTATGCAGCGCCAATGCATGAATGGCCCCCGCCAACTCTTCGGCCAGCACTCCGTTGACCTGGCGATGACGCCCCAGCAGCCGCTGCCCCTCGAACGCCTGGCTCACCACCACCACCTTGAAGTGGCTCTCGGAGCCCGGTGCCACCCGGTGCATGTAGCTTTCGTTGATCACTTCCAGATGGCTGGGGGACAAGGCGGCGGCCAGCTTGGCCTCGATCTGTTGTTGCATGGTCACGAGCAAAACTCCCAAAGTGGATGTCCGGCCATTGTAGCCAGGGTTGGCCGGATGACGAAATCGTCCAGAACGGGAAAATGACACGCTTTTCCCCCGCTGCCGTGGCGGCCGGGACTGGTGAAATTCTCCGCCCCCGCTAGAATAGCGCCACTTTGCGCCCCGTCGGCGCCCGTTACATGAATCAGCTGGACACTTCGCCTATGCAAACCCTTCTCGACACGGCCCATTGTCGCCTGACCCTGTATCGCTATCCACGCCAGCTCCAGGATCCGTTGCAGGCCTGGGACGCCGCAGACGAATATCTGATCAACACCCTGGCCGAGGAGCCCCTCGAGCGCGACGGCCCGGTCATCATCATGAACGACGGCTTCGGCGCGCTGGCCGCCTACCTGCACGGCCACGCTCCCGTCAGCGTGACCGACTCCCATATCAGCGAGCAGGCCACCCTGGCCAACCTCGCGGAGAACGGCCTGGATCCCCATGCCATCCGCCTGCTGGATGCACTGGCCTCCCTGCCCGATGCCCCCGCGCTGGTAGTGATCAAGGTCTCCAAGTATCAGGCGCTGCTGGAGCAGCAACTGCTGGCCCTGCGCCAGGTGGCCACCCCCGCCACCCGCGTCATCGCCGCCGGCAAGGCCAAGGACATCCACAGCTCCACTCTGGCGCTGTTTGAAAAATACCTGGGGCCGACCCGCACCTCGCTGGCCTGGAAGAAGGCCCGCCTCATCCACTGCACCCCGGCCGCTACGCCCGCCGAACGGCCCGCGCTGGCCAATCCCTTTCCCACGGTCTGGCCGCTGGAGGGCACCGACATGCTCATCCACAACCACGCCAACGTGTTTTCACGCACCAGCCTGGACATCGGCGCCCGCTTCATGCTGGACAACCTGCCGATCCACAGCGCCCGCAAGGTGATCGATCTGGGCTGCGGCAACGGCGTGCTGGGGCTCTCCCTGCTGGCTCGGGACGCCGAGGTGGAGGTGACCTTCATCGACGAGTCCCACATGGCGGTCGCCTCGGCCCGGCTCAACGTCGAACACAATCTGCCGGCTGCCCTGCCCCGCACCCACTTCCTGGTCAACAACTGTCTCGACGGCGTGGCGGTCGGCTCGGTGGATCGGATCCTCTGCAACCCGCCGTTCCACCAGTTGCAGGCGATCACCGACCATATCGCCTGGCAGATGTTCAGCGATGCCCATCGGGTGTTGCCCAAGGGCGGCGAACTCTGGATAGTAGGCAACCGTCACCTGGATTATCACAACAAGCTCAAGCGCCTGTTTGCCAACGCACAAGTCGTTGCGTCGAACAGCAAATTCGTTATTTTGAAAGCCATCAAACGCTAAACAGAAAGCTAAAGGAAACCCATGATGAAAAAGTCACTCTTGCTGCTGGCCGCCCTGATGCTGGGTGGTTGTGCGACTCACTGGCCGGAGACCGCCCTGCTCAACCCGCAGGTGATCCCCTCCAATCAGCAGTACTACTCCGGCAACCGCATCACCCTGGAAGGGGTGGACAAGCGTGAAGCCGCCTACGTCTTCTCCATCAAGAAGAAAGAGAAGGCTGCCGTGCTGGTCAACAGCGAACAGCCGCTCAACAACCTGCTGGCCGAAAAGCTGGCGGAAGGGCTGCGCAGCCAGGGGCTGGAAGTGGGCAACAGCGGTACCACCAACCTGACCCTGGCCATCTCCAGCGCTGCGGTCACGGTGGAAGAGAAGACCTTCACCTATGTCACCAAGTCCCGCGTCAGCCTGCAGGTGATCGCCGATTTCCAGGGCAGCAAGCTGACCAAGCAGTTCAACATGTCCTCCAGCAAGGAAGGCCCGGGTGAGCCGAGCATGGCCGAGCTGGAATCCATCCTGAACCAGCAGCTGGGCAGCCTGCTGCAGCAGATCATGGCGGACAACGCCCTGCGCGGTTATCTCAAGGGTCAGCCAAGCTGAGCGAGGAGCGGATAGATGAAAAAACTCTGGTTACTGGCCATGCTGATCGCCCCGCTGGCATTCGCCGGCCCCAAGGTCAGGATGGAGACCAACCACGGCAATATCGTGGTGGAACTGGCGTCCAAACAGGCGCCGCAGACGGTGAAGAACTTCTTGCGCTACGTGGCGGATGGCAGCTATGACGGCAGCATCTTCCACCGGGTGATCCAGGACTTCGTGGTGCAGGGGGGCGGCTACAACCAGCAGTTCCAGCAACTGCCGACCTTCGATCCCGTGGTCAACGAGTCCAAGGGCGGCCTACCCAACAAGCGCGGCAGCATCGCCATGGCCCGCACCCAGGCGGTCGACAGTGCCACTCGCCAGTTCTACTTCAACCTGGTTGACAACAACAACCTCAACGCCAATGCCGGCGCCGGTTATACCGTGTTCGGCCAGGTGGTGCAGGGCATGGAGGTGCTGGACAAGCTGGCCCAGGTGCAGACCGGTTACAGCCCGATCCTGCGTGCCAATGACGTGCCCACCAGCCCCATCATCCTCAAGAAAGTGGTGCTGCTGGCAGACAAATAACGCGGAGCAGATCACATTCCGCCACCCCGCGCGCTGGGTCGCCGGCGCCCCTTTCTATACTCTGGCCTTGCCCCGCTGTTCGGGACTAGGCCCACAAGAGGAGAAGGAGGTTCCGGTGACCTGCAATGACTACATCGCCCAGCATGCCATCCCGCTGGCCCAGACGGTTCGTCACTTTCTGGCACGAGAGATCCCCTATCAACAGCTGGAAGATCTGAGCTGGCAGCTGTTGTCCCACTGGCAGGATCTGCCCCAGGTTCCCGCCGACAAGACCCCGGCCTCCGAGCAGGAGGGGGTATTCTGGCACCTGCTGCACAGCCTGCATCAATGGGATGAACAGCAGATCATCGCCGACGTCTGGTTGCGCCTGCAGCTGATGGAGTGCGCCAATTACCTGACCACGGACGGGCCGCTGCCGCGCCACTGCATCGGCCTGCGCCCCTGAATCGCGCAACGCCACCCCCGGCTTGCCTTGGCTATCCCTCTCGAACCTGACAAAATGGCGCAATTTTCCCAGAGGAGTCAGGTATTTGAACACTGTCCGTACACCGAGCTGGCGAGACTCGCTCGCCGTCTACCTTGAGACTCGGGTTCTCATCCTGTTTGCCATGGGATTCTCTTCCGGCCTGCCGCTGCTGCTGGTGTTCGGCACCCTGTCGTTCTGGCTGCGCGAAGCGGATGTCAGCCTGACCGACATCGGCTACATGAGCTGGGTGGCGCTGGCCTACGGCTTCAAGTGGCTGTGGTCACCACTGGTGGACCGGCTGCCGCTCCCGCTGCTCTCTCGCTGGCTGGGCCGGCGCCGCAGCTGGATGCTGTTCTCCCAGTTGCTGATCGCCGCCTCGCTGGTGGGCATGGCCTTCTGCGATCCCAAGACCCAGCTCGCCCAGCTGGCCCTGTTCGCCCTGCTGGTGGCATTTGCCTCTGCCACCCAGGACATCGTCATCGACGCCTATCGCATCGAGTCGGCCCCCGAGCGGCTGCAGGCGGCCATGGCGGCTTCCTACATGACAGGTTACCGGCTGGCGATGATCATGGCCGGCGCCGGCGCACTGGCGCTGGCGGCCTGGCTCGGCAGCAACAGCGGTTATGACTATAACGGCTGGCGACTCACCTATCTGCTGATGGCGGGATTGATGTCCCTCGGTGTCATCACCACCCTCTGTTGTCACGAACCGGTGATCGACCTTGCCAGCCAGAATGAGCAGCAGGCGGCCCACAAGGCCTTGCTGCTTGCTCGTGGCTGGCCCGCTTCGCTGGCCGGGCTCGGCGCCTGGAGCCACGAAGCCATCTGGTGCCCGTTTGCCGACTTCTTCCGCCGTTACGGCGGTTCGGCCCTGCTGATCCTGGGGCTCATCGCCTGTTATCGCATTTCGGACGTGGTGATGGGGGTGATGTCCAACAGCTTCTACGTGGACATGCAGTTCAGCAAGACCGAGGTGGCCACCATCACCAAGGTGTACGGGGTCATCATGACCCTGGTGGGAGCCGCATTGGGTGGTGTGCTGGTGATGCGCTTTGGCACCCTGCGCATTTTGTTCCTCGGCGCCCTGCTCACCGCCAGCACCAACCTGCTGTTCGCCCTGCTCAACGAGGTGGGCCACAACCTCGAGCTGCTGACCCTGATCATCTCGCTGGACAACCTCAGTGCCGGCATCGCCACAGCCGCCTTCGTGACCTATCTGTCGAGCCTGACCAATGTGGCCTTCTCCGCCACCCAGTACGCCCTGTTCAGCTCGGTCATGCTGCTGCTGCCCAAGCTGCTGGCGGGTTTTTCCGGCCGTTTCGTCGAACAGTTCGGCTACAGCAGCTTCTTCATCAGCACCAGCCTGCTCGGTATTCCGGTGCTGATCCTGATCGTGCTGGTTGCCAAACGAGGAAGATCCTTGCTATCGCAATCGGATAAATAGCAAGCGTTTGCGTAAAGTTGGGGGTGATTAGATTCACACTTCCGAATAAAGTTCCCCGGTGCTGGTTTCTCCGATGAATTTATTTGGCTAGAATCCCTTCCGCTCCTTGTGGGCAGGCTACGGAAAACCTCAACTAACGCACAAGAGACCAATAAAATGGCCAAATTTACCAAGACTCTGATCGCTGCCGGTCTGCTGGCTGCCGCCGCTACCCCGGCCTTCGCTGCTGACTACAGCGGTGACATCCACAAGAATGACTACAAGTGGATGCAGTTCAACGTCATGCACACCATCGACCAACGTCCTTTCACCACCGGTGCTGAAGATTACAACGACACCTACTTCGAAATGGAATTCGGTGGGCGCTCCGGTCTGTTCGACCTGTACGGTTACGTCGACGTCTTCGATATCTTCGACTCCCGTCACAGCAACAAGCACCGCGATCAGAACCTGTTCATGAAGTTTGCGCCACGCATGTCTCTGGATGCGCTGACTGGTAAAGATCTCTCCTTCGGCCCGGTGCAAGAGGTTTACATCGCCTCCCTGAACAACATCGGTGACCACCAGATGGAGAACATGATTGGTCTGGGTGCCGATGTGCAAGTGCCTTGGTTCGGCAAAGTAGGCATGAACCTGTATGCTCGCCACTCTACCGAAAACCAGTTCTTTGCTGAAGAAGAAGGTGAGTGGAACGGTTACTGGTTCGCCATGAACTGGTTCAAACCTTTCTACACCTTCAGCAACGGCAGCTTCGTCTCCTACCAGGGCTACCTGGACTACGCCTTCGATCTGGACACCCACAACCGTGCTGACCGTACCAGCGACAACCTGGCTACCTTCCACGGTATCTACTGGCACTCCGACCGCTACGCCGTCGGTTACGGCCTGAAGTATTTCATGGATGCCTACGGCACCAAAGATGGCTCCACTGCCTACGACGGTACCCCGTGGAAGAGCTCTGGCTTCAGCCACTACTTCTCCGTTACCTACAAGTTCTAATCGAACGGGTATCAGGGATACAAAAAACCGGAGCAGCTGCTCCGGTTTTTTTATGGCTTGCTGCCGGCAACAGGGGAGAGCCGAGCCCTCCCCCGGCCGTCATCAGTCGCGGAAATTCTGGAACTGCATCGGCTGACCCAGCTCGGCGCCGCGCACCAAGGCCATGGTCTCCTGCAGATCGTCACGCTTCTTGCCGGTGACGCGCACTTCATCGCCCTGAATGGCGGCCTGTACCTTGATCTTGGAATCCTTGATCAGCTTCACCAGCTTCTTGGCGATCTCTTTGTCGATCCCCTGCTTGAACTTCACGGTCAGGTGGAAGCGCTTGCCGGAGTGAACGCTGTCACCCACGTCCATGGAGCTGTTCTCGATGTTGCGCTTGAGCAGGGCAGCGCGCAGGATCTCGACCATCTGCTTGAGCTGGAAATCGGCATCGGCCTCCAGCTTGACCTCTTCCTTGTTCAATTCGAAGCTGGCTTCGACACCACGAAAATCGAAACGGGTCGCCAGTTCACGATTAGCGTTGTCGACGGCGTTCAACACCTCGTTCATTTTGACTTCAGAGACAATATCGAATGACGGCATAGTGGGCTCCTCATGTTGCGCTATAAGGGGGCAAATCTACCAGAATTACGGCAAATTTGCTGATTTCGATGGGGCTGCTCTGCTAGAATCCCCTGCGCACAGGAATGGCGAGACCCGTTAGAACCTGTTCATGACCTGCCGCGAGAGGTCGCCCGCAAGGCAAAGTGCTACTCAGGAACCGGCTTGTATATGAATACACCAGCTGCCAGTTTCCTATAAGCAAGTCTCATACAAGCCTTGATCACGACCTCGCAGCAAGATGATGAACTCGTTTCTGGTGTCCGCCAGGCGACATCTTCACTTATCCCCGGCAGGCGGTTGACTGGAATGCAGCCCCTACCTTGATTGAGTCTCTCCATGCCAAGCGGATCACGCGATTACAACCTGACACAAAGTCGACACACCTCCTCCCCCCAATGGACACTGCTGGGCTGCGGCGCCCTGGGCGGCGTCTTCGCCTCCCTGTTGACTCAAAGCGGCCAGGCCACTCGCGTCTTGCTGCGCGAGCGCCACCGCTCCACCCTGCACCCAGGCATCGACTTCACCTCGCTGGAGGGCCACACCCAGCTCATCAACATCGAGCGCGGTTTCATCAGCCAGCCCGGCCAAGTCAAACGGCTGCTGGTGATGACCAAAGCCGGTCAGGTCATCGAGGCGCTAACACCGCTGGTGGGCCAGCTGGCGACCGACGTGCCCATCGTGCTGCTGCACAACGGCATGGGGATCGCCGAGCAGGTAGTCACCCTGTTCCCGCACAATCCGATCATCGCTGGCGTCACCAGCCATGGCGCCATGCAGAGCGGCCACTTCGTGTTCCGCCACACCGGCAAGGGCGAAACCTGGCTCGGCCCGGTCAACGAGGCGGCCAGAGCCCACGCCGCCCTGGCTGACGATCTGGCGGCGGCCCTCGGCCAGGCCGGCTGGGATGAACAGATCCAGGCGCGCCAGTGGCAGAAATTGGCGGTCAACTGCGCCATCAACCCGCTCACCGCGCTCTACAAGCTCAAGAATGGCGAGCTGGCCGGCCCGCGCTTTGCCGATGCCCTGCAGCAGATCTGCGTGGAAGTGGCGGACGTGATGCAGGCCGAGGGCCAGCCCACCGGCAGCGACGAACTGCTGCGCCGGGTCATGACGGTGGTGGAGCTCACCGCCGACAATTACTCTTCCATGTATCAGGACATGGAGCAGGGGCGCGAGACCGAGATCGAGGCCATCACCGGCTTCCTGCTGGCCCGGGCTGCCAGCCACGGCATCGCGGTGCCGGTCAATCAGGGTCTCTATCAGGCCATCAAAGAGAAGCAGTGAGCCCGGCGGGCTCGCCAACGCAAGGAGCAACGGATGAGCGTACTGGTACTGGTGGCCCCCGGGTCGGAAGAGATCGAGACGGTCACCATCGTCGATACCCTGGTGCGCGGGGCCATCGAGGTGGTGCTCGCCTCCTGCTGCCCCGCCGGGCAGCGCCAGATCCGCGCCTCCCGCGGGGTGCAGCTGGTGGCGGATTGCCACCTCGACGAGCTGGCTGACCAGGTGTTCGAGGCCATCGTCGTGCCGGGCGGCCTGCCCGGCAGCGAGGTTATCCGCGATACGCCGCGCGCCATCGCCCTGCTCAAGGAGCAGGCGGCAGCGCAGCGCTGGCGAGCAGCCATCTGCGCCGCTCCCGCCGTGGTGCTGCAGCACCATGCTCTGCTGGGGGATGCCAGTGCCACCTGCCATCCCGGTTTTCAGGCCCGCCTGCCTGCGGCACAGCTCAGCATGGCTCGGGTGGTGACCGATCAGGCCCATCGCCTGATCACCAGCCAGGGGCCGGGCAGCGCCATCGAGTTCGCCCTCGAGCTGGTGCGGGTGCTGCGCGGTGACGAAGCCGCCCATGCGGTGGCCGGCCCCATGGTGTTGCCCCCCTCGCTCATGCCCTGAGTAAATTGCCCTCTCGCAATGACAGAGCGCCCCTTGCCGATTGGCAAGGGGCGCTCTGCTTTGAGGCAGACTGCAAGCAGCCCGCCCCCTCAGACCCGGCTCAACTGAGCATTTCGGGCCTGAGCTGCTCCATCAGCAGGTGGTTGTCACTGTAATCCACCGGGATGGCCACCACCGCCGGCCCGCTCACCGCCATGGCGGCACGCAGGGTCAGTCGCAGATCCTCGGCGCAGGTGACGGCAAACCCGGCTGCCCCGAACGACTCGGCATAGGCCTTGAAGTTGATGGGGCCAAAACTCACTCCGGAGCTGCGGCAGTACTTTTTCTCCTCCTGCATCGCCACCATGTTGTAGCCGTTATCGACCCAGATGATGTGCACTATGTTGGACTTGAGCCGCACCGCGGTCTCCAGCTCCATGCTCGACTGCATGAAGCTGCCGTCACCGGACACCGAGATGATCTTCTCCCCCGGCCGCACCATGGCCGCACCTATGGCCCAGGGCAGCGCCACCCCCATGGTCTGCTGGCCGTTGGAGATGAGCACCTGGCGGGCCCGGAAGCTGTAGAGGTAACGGGCAATCCAGATGTGGAAGCTACCCATGTCCACGCACAGGGTCATGTCCTGCCCGATGATGTCCTGCAGCTCCTTGACGATGCGCAGCGGATGGATGGGGGTGCCTCCCAGCCGGCCGGCATGTTCGGCGAGCTGATGGCGCTGGGCACGGATCTCGCCGAGCAGCGCGGTAATGGCCGGATCCCGCGCCAGCGGCTGGTGCAGCATCCGGGTCAGCCGCGCCAGGTTGGCGCTGATGGAGCCCACCAGCTCCACCGCCGGGCAGTAGCTGCTGTCGATCTCCGCCGGCAGCGCATCGATGTGCAGCAGCTGGCGCTCGCCGGTGCCATTCCACAGCACGGGGTCGTATTCGATGGGGCTGTAACCGATGCAGACCACCAGATCCGCATCCTGCAACAGTTTGTCCCCCGGCTGGTTGTTAAACAGCCCCACCCGCCCGGCGAAGTCATCGAAATGGTGGGTATCCACCACCCCGGCCGCCTGATAGGTCCCCGTCACCGGCAACCGGCTCTTGTCGAGGAAGGCGCGCACCGCGAGGGAGTTCTCCGGCCGGCTGGCCAGCAGGCCGAGCAGCACCACCGGCTTGCGAGCCTGCGTCAGCAAGCTCAGCGCCCGATCGATGCCGCGCTCGTCGGCCGCCCCCGGCTCCGGGATGGCACTCGGCACCAGAATGGCGCCGTCGGTCGGCTCGTTGATGATGTCCATCGGCAGGCTGACGAAGGCCGCCCCGGGCCGCCCCAGCTCGGCGCTGCGAAAGGCGTTGGCCATCACCTCGGAGAGGGCCGAACCGGTGCCCACCTGGGCGCTGAACTTGGTGACCGGCCGGCACAGGCTGACGGTATCCAGGCTCTGGTGGGTCAGCTTGAGGCCGTCGGCCCGCCGCACGGCACCGCCCAGCGCCACCATGGCATCCCCTTCCGAGGTGGCGGTGGCAAGACCCGTAATGAGGTTGGCGCAGCCCGGCCCCGAGGTCACCAGCGCCACCCCGGCCTTGCCGGTCAGCCGGCCGACGGCGGCGGCCATGAAGGCGGCATTCGCTTCGTGACGCACCACTATGGTGTCGATGGGGGAGTCCTCCAGCGCATCGAATACCCTGTCGATCTTGGCCCCGGGAATGCCGAATACCTGCTTGACCCCCTGCGCCTCCAGATGACGCACCACCAGTTCGGCCCCACAGGCCCAGTGTTGATTTTCCATGATGTCACTCCTTGTTAAACGAAGGGCTCAGCCTTCGGCGGCGCGGATGGCGCGGTCCAGATCGGCGGGATTGAGGTCAGCCTGCTGAAAGGCCAAATTGCGGGGCAGTTCGATATTGAGGTGTTGCACCACCGACAACTGCAGCTGGCCGTGGCCCATGGCGTAGTCGAGGATGTGGCCGCCACCCCGGCGATCCTCGGTGATGAAGTGCTCGTGATAGCCGGCCACGTTGATCCCCTGCACGAAGGGCGGGCAACGAAAACCGACCAGAGTGCCGCGCCGTTGGCTGAACGAAAACAGCGGCTGAGCCTCGATGGCCTCCAGCATGGGCTTGTAGGGGGGACTCTGACAGGGGACGGTGCGCACCTGCGCCTGATCGAACAGACCGTCGAGCCGAAAGGCGACGAAGACGTTGTCGGTGCCCACCAACCGATCCACCCACTGGTGGATCTCCTCGCGGCTCAGGGGATGATCGAAGCGCCGCTGCAGGCAGGGGCGAAAGTGGGTCATCACCGCAAACGGGGTCTTCTGTTCGGCGCGGGCCGGGCGGGCCGAGCCGTCAGCCTTGAGCTGGTGGATCTGGCGCTCGAAGGCAATCAGCTCGCCATCGAGCCGGTTGAAGGTCCCGAGGCCGAAGTCACCGTGGCGCAGCAGGTCGGCCATGGTGGTCTCTCCCTCGTAAACCCCCGCCAGCAGGGCACTCATCAGGGAGCTCTGGTAGACCTCGCCGCCCCCCTGGCGGGCCTGCCAGCGGGCAAACTGCTGGCTGATCTCGATGGCGCAGTCACATGATGAATTGGTTTCCATTTGGATTTCACCTCCAATCCTGTTAGGTTGGCAAATCAGGATTCAATAGTGACCAAGATCACAGTTTGATACCAATATCCAAACCCATCAGCTTCGAGACGAACCAGATATGGAATTCCGTTACCTGCGCTACCTGGTGGCCGTGGCAGACAAACAGAGCTTTACCCGCGCCGCCGAGGCGCTGGGCATGGCCCAGCCGCCGCTCAGCCAGCAGATCCGCAAATTCGAACAGGAGGTGGGCACGCCGCTGTTTCACCGGCTGACCCGCAGCGTGGAGCTGACCGAGGCGGGGCTGAGCCTCTACCAGGATGCCAAGGGGATACTGGCGCAGACCGAGCAGGCCATGCAGAAGGCCAGGCGCATCGCTCGCGGCCAGCTGGGCTCGCTGCGCCTCGGCTTTGCCGGCTCCACCGTGCTGCACCCGAGCGTGTTGCAACTCATCCACGACTTTCGTCAGGCCTGGCCGGAGGTCAGCCTGCACCCCATCGAGAACAGCATGCCCAACCTGGTGCGCGATCTGGTGAGCGAGGAGCTGGATGCCGCCATCTTGCGCCTGCCCTGCAGCAGCAGCTCGGCGCTGGCCCACCACCTGATCGACGAGGAGGAGATGCTGATCGCCCTCCCCCCGCACCATCCGCTGGCCAACAGTGGCGCCATCTCCATCGAGGCGCTGGCGCAGGATCCCTTCATCCTGTTCCCTCGCGAGCTCGGGCCCGGGCTGCACGACGCCATCACCCAGCGCTGCCAGCGGGCCGGCTTCAGCCCCCGCCTAGGCAGCCAGAGCCCGCAGGTGATCTCCACCGTCGGCATGGTGCAGGCCGGTTTCGGGGTCGCCATCATCCCGCACTCGGTGAGCGAGCTGCACCCCCACGGCGTCAGCTATCACCCCATCGCAGATGAGACTCTCACCACCCGCATCAGCCTCGCCACCCGCCGCCATCCCCGTCAGAAAAGCCTGCAGCATCTGATTGGGCTGATCCCCGGCCATCATTGAAAGACAAACAAAAACCCCCATCGGCATAAGCTGATGGGGGTTTTGGCACCGTATTATTCCGCGAACAAATATTGGCCTGCTGAGTAATTCAACTCACCTTTATCGCCGGTTTAGATGAAACGGGATCGTTAATCAGACACTGCACCATCTGTTTGTCCAGATCCTTGGGAAGAGCCGGCGCAATACCAGATAGCCCAAGTATTATTACTTGAGCTGGTACCGCTGAACGTAGCTGGCCGCTAACTGCTTGGCTTCGGTTAAGGCTGCAGGTGTGAGTCGATCGGCGACCCCATCTCTCCATTCAGCAGCATAGGTATCGCCATTAGCCACAGCCGTTGAAAACCAGGCATAGGCTTGGCGTGAGTCCTGCGCTACACCTTCCCCCATGAAGTACATTTTCCCGAGGCTAAACTGGGCAATGGTATTGCCTTGCTCCCCTGCTTTTTGCAACCAAATCATTGCTTGCTTATCATCCTGCGCCACACCTTTTCCCTCGCGGTACATTTCCCCGAGGTCGTTCTGGGCAGCAGAATTGCCCTGCTCAGCGGCTTTTCGATACCAAATTGCGGCTTGTTTATCGTCCTGCGCCACACCTCGGCCCATGTCGTACATTCTTCCGAGCAACCATTGAGCGGTATCATTTCCCTGCTCAGCTGATTTTCGATACCAAATCACTGCTTGTTTATAGTCTTTTACGACACCGAGACCATTGGCGTACATTGCCCCGAGGTTGTACTGGGCATACGCATCTCCCTGCTCGGTGCCTTTGTGAAACCAAATCATCGCTTGTTTAGCGTCCTGTTCTACGCCACGCCCCATTAAGTACATGAACCCAAGCTCTCCCTGAGCCTGGGCATCGCCCTGCTCGGCTGCTTGTTGCACTGCTGCCAGTGTCTCTTTGCTCCAATCTTTGGCATTGGCAGCAATCGACATACAACTAATGACTAATGTGAGCAATAGGTGTTTGATATGAGTCATGCGGTATAATTTTCCTGTTATCTTTATCCATAGAATCCCGAATTATCTGTACTCTTCCAGCAAGCTGATAACTGAGATACGGGATTTGTCTTTTCTTGGCAATGCGTTACCGCACTATCTGTCCTCACCACAACGCGAACGCCAGGCGTCACTACGGCGAAACGGGATCGCTGTCGATACGCGCCGCCCCTACCTGATAGGGACACCTGCCTTCCCGGCGGGAAGCGCCTCATCATTGCACTGGGTGTATATCAGTTTTAGGCTGCGCTGCACGATAGGCATCCATGATGGGAGCCCAATCCATCCCGCGAGGAACTGGGAATTGCTTAAATAACGCGCCATATTTCTTATCAAAATCATCCATACCATATTGGCGCGCTATCGGTACTTTCTGATCATACCAATCATCGGTCACCTCTTCGGCTATGCCGCGGACAAGCAGTAGGTCAGGGCTGAGCTGCAATCCTCCTCCGGTTAATATGACCTCAAAATAGCCGCCTGGCGCTAGGCCAAAATAGAGCCAGCTACGGCGGTCATAACGACCCTCGACAGAGTAGACTTGGCGCATCTGCTGCTCCAGATTGGCAGGCAAGTCCACCTCTATGCGGTAGCGCTTGCGATCATGGAAGGAAACCATCTCAATCACAGCTTTATCGGGGATGGGAACACCGTCGGTAGGCAGGCCACCACCGCCCGCCCAATAGTAACGTTGCGCCTTGATTCGATCCGCAAGTAGACCTCCAGCTCCGCCACCTGCCAGACGATCGGAATAAACTTGTTTCCCTCCAAGATAGAACTCGGTCTTGGTGTTCTTAGTAAGATCTATATTGCTGCCTGTACCATAATCCCAAGCAAATTTAGGCAAAGGTTGTGGCGCCGCGCAGGTAACTAATGACAGGCTGAACCACAACAATGCAACGATATATTTCATCTCTGTGTTGGTACATCCTGCTCTAGATGGGAGAGACCCATGGTCTCAAGAGCCTTCATATTATCAATGTGCAGGCAGCGCATATCTTGGCGCAGAGCTTCAATTTCCTCTGGCGTGAGCTGCCGTGGAAGGATATTTGGTGATGTTGGTTTGGTCCCCTTAGCCGGCACTTTCAAGCTCCATGGTATTACCTTACTGGGTCAGTATCTGTCTTGGGTTGCGCTGCACGGTAGGCATCCATAATCGGAGCCCAGGCCATACCACTGGGAACTGGGTATTGCTTGAATAGCTCACCATATTTCTTGTCGAAATCATCCATACCATATTGGCGCGCTATCGGTACTCTCCGGTCATACCAATCATCGGTCACCTCTTCGGCGATACCACGGGCGAGCAGTAGATCAGGGCTGAGTTGTAATCCGCCCCCGGTTAATATGACCTCGAAATAACCACCAGGAGCCAAACCAAAATAGAGGCGATTTCGTCTATCATAACGCCCTTCAACCAAATATACCTGACGCATTTTCTGCTCTAGATCGGTAGGTAGCTCCACCTTGATGCGATAGCGCTTGCGATCATGGAACGAAACCATCTCAATCACTGCTTTATCGGGTACGGGTACACCGTCTGTAGGCAGTCCTCCACCACCAGCCCAGTAATACTTTTTATTGATAAGTTTACTCTGACGAACGCCAGCGTTGCAGCCCCCTCCTGGATAACCCACCACCTTCTTACCTTGCCAGTAAAACTCTGCTTTGGTTGTACAAAAACTGTCAATATTAGAGCCTGTACCATAACGCCAAGAAAAAGGTTTGATCTGTGTATTCGCAGCACAAGCCAACAGAGGATAAAGCAGGCCAAGCACTAATATCCATCGTTTTAACATCATGACACCTTGTTTCCTATCAGCTCGCGCCTCTCTTTACTAATACTCGTTTCGTCTTTATTGGTATGGGCCGGATTTGCAATGCCCTTATTGCTGGCACTGTGGTGGAGATAGTCACGACGCAAGGCGCGGTAAACATCGGGCGATAATTTATGGGTCAAGTTCTTGGCGACCTTCTGTTCGATAGCAGATAAGGCCCAAAGTTTATCCAGCGCCTTCAAGTCAGCCTCTGGCCGCTTGATAGAGAGCGGCTCAAGCTGCAATGCTCTATCATCCGGCATCCACGCTTTAAACGGCACCCCCACAGCCCGGCCCGCCTCAACCATCATATGTAACGGAATACGGGAGTATTCCCCCTCAACTACCCTGCTCATCAGCACTTCTACATAGACCGACTTTTTCCCGGGGCCTGTGCCATTTTTCCCCTCGGGACGCCGGAAGGAGTAAGGTTTCAGACTGATCGCTCCCAGCGGTGGCACGGCGCCACGAGGCAGGTTGGGGTTGATACGAGTGACCCAGCCCAACGTTCGTTTCTCCTCGGCATATGCCTTGGCTTTTTGATAGGCACTGCTCTCGGCATCTGGTGTTGTAACAGTTTCAACACTCATAAAACGCTCCAACTCAATGCACTCGACCAGGGCTGGATCGCTGTTGGGATTGCTCAAGCTCCAGCGGCTATAATAACCACCACCTATGTCAGAGTGAGCCCCCGGTAGCGCCAGTTCAGTAAAGTTAGCAGGAGTGCTGGTGCCGGCAGCATCTTCTGTAATGCGTGATAGCGGGAAGTATTTGCGCACTTCATCCAACGCGGTGAGATGTACCACCCGCTCTGCACAATCCGCTTTGAGTTGAATATTGACACTGCGGTTGTAAGAGGAAACAACGGTATCGAACAGCCCCACAAAGGTAAAGCGCACATCGTCGCGGCTAGCCCAATCAAATCCTGCCTTAAGGCGAATATCCGGGCTATTCGCCATAGCCTGCACCAATGGATGATCGGATTTTTGGTCGATAGTATTGACAAAATGGCGAGCAGCAGCGGAGCCCCGACTAAAGCCAAACACATCGAATACGATGCGATGGATGCAGCCGATACTTGGTAAAACATCACGGAGATCATCTTGAATCCCCATCAGAATTGTATCTGTGCAAGCTTGCGTCACCTTTCCAATGATGGAGGTGTTTTCTCCACCAAAATCGAGATCAAAGCCTTGGGTCAAGGTGTCATCCGAACGATATTCAGGGCCATTTTTTCCCGCAATAGGATCGCGAGTTCCAATACCACTGATATAGGCTCTCGCACTCAACGTTTCTGCGCCAAATAAATATTGGTCATTAAGTTTCCAAACATTGGTTACGTCGTTAGCCGAACTCCCTTCAACCGGGCTTTGCCCCATCTGGCAGCCCTGTAACTCTTTCTCCCGCTGCGCCGGATCTGAGCAGGTTTCCAGAAGCCACTGCTCTACTTTTTGCAACCCCGCCTGGGCGTTGTGGGTGTTGTTACCCGTGCCGTCAAAAAACACCCCAATCCGCAAGATATTGATCTGATAGCCTTTAACTTCAATTACATAGGAATGCTTGGTGAAAAAGCGGGGAGGCTGGGCCTGCCCTGACTGATGTCCTTTCGGTAGCGGCTGTTCTGGCTCGGTGAGACAGAGATCGCCGGTGGTCACCTTGATATGCTCTCGTTTGACGTCGCAGTGCCCGAATAACTTGTCTGTATAGGCGGGTACCTGTGTGGTCTCACCCTCTTTGAGGGCCTCACGGGACTGCGCCGCCTTGAGCCAGGCTGGCGTCTCGATTTTTACTGTCACCGGACCAACTGCAAACCCTCGCACCAGAGTGGGTCCATCCTGCAGGGTGACTGTCTCTGACTTGCCGGTTTCGTCAGTCAAAGTGGCCTTGAGCCCCTTGAACGAACGGTTGTGCTCATCGCGAATGTCTACCTCTACCCAGTTATCATAACGTTCGCAAGGGATACAGTGGGGATCTGCCGCCATCAGGATACTCCTGTCAATTCGTGATGTTTGTTCAGCCAGTTGGCTACCTGAACCAGCTCATCGTCGGTCAGCATCAATGGCCCCCGTATCTCTTCAAGAGCCAGATTGGCCTGCAAGGCCAAGGCACCAGCCACCACACCATCGCGCACATCCTCTTGCAGCCCATCCAAATTGGCCAGTTTGAGTGTGGGTAAAATGGTCCCGGCCGGGTCAGGATGACACTCCATCATAGCCGTCATGGTCTGCCATAACCGCCGCCGCAAGATGTAGGCATGACGGTTCTCGTCGTAGAGTCCAGCCAGATGATGAGGCCGGATATGAAACCAGGGAGTTTGCAATGCAGGTTGGAACCGGGCATGAGGCGTGCGAGCGAAGGCCTTGCCATGGATCCAGAGCCCGGAACAGGGCCCCAGCACAGTATCGCGTTCATCAGGAGTCATGGCGCTGAGCATGGGCAGGAAAATGCGTGGGTCAGAGAAACGAAACCAGACAGCTTCTCCCTCGCGTATCGCTTCTATCAGGCTCTGCCAATGGCGGCGGATCAGCTCCACTGATTGGTCGCTGATCAGATAGAAGCCGCTCAGGGCGGGATTGGCCATCATGAACTCAGTGGAAGGCGCTGGCAGCAACCAAGGCCCCAACGCAGAGTGCTCATCGAAAGCGGTACCGGCAAAAAGTGGATTGGCATTCTCTCCATCATAGGTATAGAAATCCGCCACGGCTGACACCGCTTGTGCTCCATCGATGACAGCATATATTTCACCCGCTTGCTTGCCAGCGAGCCAATCAGATAACGTCATAATACGGAAACCTCGATCAGTCGCTTGATCCTGCTGCGGTTATCCGATGCATTGTCAGAAGTTGGAATCTTATTGAGCAAGGAATCAAAATCTCCGCTCATGGAGGAAACCACTCGATCGACCCTGAGTCTGGTCTGGGTCGGAAACAGCATCTCAGCTTCCCCCTTGAAGTGCGCAGCGTCTCCCAGCAGACGGCCACCATGGCCGGCAGGCAGGCGGATCCTCAACAAGGTATCGTTGACCCAGGCCTTGTCCGGTGAGGTACTCATGAATCCTGACTCAACAACGATATTGCCCACCCCTATGAACTGATCTTTCAGGGCTGCAAGCTCCGGCTTGTCCAGCGCCAGCCCCCGGTAGACGAAAGACAACTCAGGTGAAGCCGGCAATTTCGCCAGACCAGCCTCCACATCGGCAACATAGGCCTTCATTGCCAGGTCAAACTCACTCTCGGATATCGGCTCATCATTCAAATAGCTGCGACTAAGCAGGGTATCGATGGCCTCTTGCTGCTTGTAGGGGCGATCCCGCAAATAGTTATTGAGCAATGTGTACCCTTGCGCCGAATAGTATCTAAGTGCTTCATCCGCTTTGGATATCTCTACCGTCGCCCACTTCTTTGCCGGCTTTTTGCCTTCCCCTGTGGCCGCAACGGGTGGCGGCGGCGGTGGCATCATTGGGCCTCCGGCAAGCTGGGGTGGGGCGGGCGGTGGAGCTGGTGGGCCCCCGGCAGACGGAGGTGGTACAGGTGGTGGAGCTGCTGGACAAGGCTTGGCCAGCGGTGCCATGGACTCCATGCTCTTGTGAATTGCCGGGGCTGGCAATGTTGCTGGTGGTGGTGTTGGCACCTCGACATTGCCTGGCTGGATGGGGGCCTTACCACCCCAACCAGAGCCAGAGCCCGGGCTACCGCCGGAGTTCATCTTGATGGAGCCGCCACTGAGGGTAACGCCGCCGGCATCCAGCTTCATAAAGCTGCCGCCCACCTTGAGGGTCAACTCGGCGCCGGCCTCCATCACGATCTTCATGCCCGCCTTGTGATGCACCTCCTGACCTGCATCAACCAGCAGGGATTGACCCAGCTTCTGGTGCATGGAGGTATCCACCGTCAGCGAGTAGTCCGCCTTGATGTGGTCGCGCTTTTCGCCCTCCACCGTCAGGTGGTCGTTGGCCTTGATACGGGTCACCCGTTCGTTGTCGATGTCGGTGTGCTGGTCGTGCTTGATGTGCCAAGCCGCATCATTTTCGATAAGCACGTTCAGGTCTTTCTGACCGTGGATATAAATCTCTTCCTGCCCCGCCTGGTCTTCAAAACGCAGCTCGTTGAAGCCCTCACCCTGGTGGGTCTCGGTGCGCAGCACGGTCCTGGTCTTGTTGGCGGGCAGCTCATACGGCGGCCGGTTGGTGGCGTGGTAAGTGCGACCGGTGACTATGGGCTGGTCCGGGTCGCCTTCCAAAAAGGAGACAATGACCTCATGGCCGATGCGCGGGATGGCCATCATGCCGTATTGCCCCCCGGCCCAGCCCTGCGAGACCCGCACCCAACAGGAGCTCTGGTCGTTGCTCGAGCCGTAGCGGTCCCACGGGAACTGCAGCTTGACCCGGCCATGTTCGTCGCAGTAAATCTCCTCCCCTTCGGGGCCCACCACCATGGCGATTTGCGGGCCATCCACCATCGGCTTGTGAGGGGCTTCCGGGCTGCCGATGCGGGCCCGCCAGGTGGTGCTCGCCTTCACCACCCCGAATTCGTTGTGGTAGACGGTGGGGCCGCTGCCACCCTCCTCTTCCAGCGCCTGCGGTTGCTCACCGGTGTGGCGGATATGGACGACTTGCCAGTCGGTGTTGAGGCTGCCGTTGGGGTGTTCGGTGAGTGAAAACGTCTGGCCCGGCAGCAAGGCCGCGCAGTTAGACTTAGCCTGGCCCGCCACCGCGTCGTTGCGCAGCGCCTCCAGCCGATGCTGGGCAAAGGCCTTGCCGCTGCCATCCTGCTTGTAGCGACCCGGATAGTCGAAGTGCTGGTAGGTATCCCGTTGATGCTCGAGCTCTGCGCCCTGCTTTTTGTGGGAGAGGCCATAGGCCGGGGTCTTGAAGCTGTAGTCTTTGAGCTCCACATCCGACGGGCGTACCGCCTCCCGGTAGTGGAACTGCCGCACATAGGGGCCTTGCTCCAGCGAACGGTTACCCAGGTTGAAGAAGAGCTCGGGGCCGGCGGTCAGAGCGGCCGCGTCATCGGCAAACACAATGCGGTGTTTGCCCGCTTCAAACTCGTGGAAGTAGAACATCCCCTCTTCGGCGGCGAGCCGGTTCACGAAATCGAGGTCGGTTTCCCGGTACTGAACGCAGTACTCCCGCTTGGCATGCTCGTTTTTCAGGGCAAACGCATAGTCGGTGATGCCGTGCTCTTGCAACAGGATGGAGAGGATTTCATCGGGCTTTTGCGCCTGAAAGATGCGGGAGTTCTGGCGCAAAGAGAGCCGCCACAGCGCCGGCTGCACCATGAGCTGATAACGGGTGCGGCGAAAGCCACTGTCACCCTGCGCAAAGTCACTGACCCCCCCGCACACCCGGCGCTGCAGCTCGCCGTTGTACCACACCAGCAGCTCGCACGGCTGGTCCAGCACGGCGCCAAAGTCGATGTCGGGCTGGGCACTTGCCAGCTCCAGGCGTAGGTGGAACGGCCGGTTGAGCCCTTCATCCAGCGCAAACTCGGCCACCACAAAGGTGCTCTCGGGCAGGGCCCCCACCTTGACGGTAAATTGTAATCCTGTGCTGTCTGCCATGAAGCGCTCCTTAACCTGCCTGTCCACTGCCTGAGCCAATCACCACGCCGCCACAGCCGACGGCGGTGTCGGTCACGGTGATGGGGTAGCCGCCACACCACAAAGTACGCTGGCGACCAGAGGTGCTGTGCGGACGGAGGGGATTGTCGGATTTATCGTAAGGGGCCAGCGGCTCGTCCTGCCGGGACACCCATTTGCCACCGAGGGAACGATCAGGGCTGACTGAAATCACGGGAGATGGGAAAAGCCCATCGTGATCGATGAGCACGTCACCGGACGATGTAATGGTGGAACACATGACGACTGGCCTCTGTTGTGCTTTGCAATAAGGTCGCCTCGCAGCCATATGGCAAAACACAAAAGCTCCGACCGCATCCAGTTGAACAGGTCGGAGAAAACTTGCACGGGCCTGACGACAGCTGACACTGCCATCGTCAGGCCATGGGGGTGCACTACAAGGAATAACGGCAATAAGAAATCGAGGATCAGGCCTCGATCGGTGCGCGCCAGTCATCTGCACCGGAAGTACCGGCAACAGTGTGCTCCCAGTCAATCTTGCGGTAGGCCATGGAGACCTGGATCAGTTGGGTGAAGTCAGACTTCGCCGGATCCTGGCAGTGCGGCATCTGGCAGTCGATGTCAACGATGGTGGCATCGGTCAGCACGGTAGAGAAGAAGTGCTCCTGCTTGCCCTCGACAGAGGTGCGGTACCACTTCAGGGTCACTTTCGGCAGCATTTCGCCGGAGGCCAGGGAGTTGTACATCAGCGGCACAGCCTTGTTCAGTGCAACGGTGAACTTGAACGGCTTGTGGACACGCTGACCAGCAGGCTGACCAGATTGCGGGTCAGTCGGTACGGTCACGACGTGCTGGAACTCTTGTACCAGCATCTCGTCTTCATGGCCCTGCACGAAGATGTTGCCGACGGAATCGGAAGTGAAGGCACCGGCGGTGATATTGCCCTGGGTTTTACCTTCGATGCTGATATAACATGGAGTTGGCATGTGTATGCTCCTGATTGGTTGAACGGTAATGACACTCGACCAAACCAGTTAGCAGCGACCATGCCACTCTTTTTTATATTTATTTTTCAAAGACTTAAGAAAAAATAAGCAGTCCTGCCGGATACATGGCGCAAAAAGTTGCAACCAGCGGAATATTGCACCATTAGTTCTTGCACTCGCAGTGGAACATCTCGCCACTCACGCAACAACTTGCTTTCAACAAACATAATCACTGCTTTTCATCCACATTGGCAACCAACGCCATCTCCACATTCAACCTGACCATCCCCTGCTTCAATGCCCATGAAATGGCCTGGCTCTTGCTGCTGGCCCCCAGCTTGCTGACCACATTGTTCAGATGAAACGTCACGGTACGTGGAGTGATCCCCAGGATCTGGGCAATATCGCTCACCTGCTTGCCCTCCGCCGCCCAGCGACACACTTCCAGCTCCCGTAAACTCAACGCATCGTGCGGCGACAGACCGGCCAGACAGACCCGGGCCACCGCCTCGAAAATATGCATGGAGAGCCAGCTGATAAAGGGCACCGCAGAGAGCCATTGCTGGCTGGTACGAGGCGTACTGGTGATAAAAGAGAGCAGGCCGACATGACCGTTGGCACCGTGCCAGGGCAGGGTGATGCCATCACAAATGCCGTACTCGCTGGCCAGCTGCATCACCTCCCGGCCCTGCTCATCACAATGCTCCTCATTCTTCACCACATCGGCCCACAGAATGGGGGTGCTCCTGGTCATGGCGCACTTGACGATGGGGTCGATGGCAAAGAAGCCGCTGCTGGTGTAGGTATCCACCCAGGCCTGCGGACAGCCGTTGAAAATGATGACATCCGGGCGCTGGATGGTACTGGGAAAGATCAAGGCCAAGCGAAAATAGTCGAATCCCATGCGACCGCTCAGCTCGCGCAGCAGGGTCACTATGATACGCTCGTCAGCGGCCGTCTCGAACTGGCCGATGAGGTCCAGCGCGTGCAGGGTATTCATCTCTGGGGTATGAGGATTGTGCACAAGGTTGGCTAGCCAAACATGGAAACATGCTGAATGTTAACAAGCGTCAACAGATGACACACTCCGGCATATAGGAAAATCAGAACTCTCCCACACTTTATGCTATCGAACCGTAATTTTTGTAATGAAATGCTACAGAAAACCTCAAGCGTTCCATCAGCAACCAGTCGTGCCCCCTACGGATGTTAAGCATTGCAACATTTGCCATGGCTCTCTCCCTCACCGGTGGTCAACAACCCTCAGCTCCTTCCTGCATCACGCAACAGAAGGTGCTCAAGTTGTGGCTGAGGAGCCAGCGAGACGAGCTCCCCACCGACCTGCACAAATATCAGGGCCGAAGGAGATGATCGATACGCTTGGTTGTCCGGTGATGGGCTGACTATGAACACTGAGCAAAACAGGCGGGAAAACAGCGAGCCTTAGCCAAGCGTCGGAATATACGTGATAAAGATGGCTTGCCCGACCACAGTCAGAATGAAAGCGAGGATTTTAATAGCAAAAAGGCCATCCTTTCGGATGGCCTTTCTGGCTGAATAAATGGCGGAGGAGGTGGGATTTGAACCCACGGATGGTCGCCCATCGCCGGTTTTCAAGACCGGTGCATTCAGCCGCTCTGCCACCCCTCCGCGACAGTGCGGCGAATATTACCCATGGCGATCGCCCTTGTAAATCCCCTCGCCGCTCGTTTGCCGATTTATTGGGCTAAATGACGCACAAAGCCGCCAATTTGAGCATAACCAGCGCTTTTTCAACCAGATAACTTGACTTGAAAACAGACTCACCCACTATAGTCAGCATCACGAAATCCCCAGCAAGATGGACTTATGAAAATCAAACATGCCCTGCTTTGCGCCCTGACGGGTGCCACCCTGCTTGCGGCGCCGGTTCAGGCGAGCGAACTGACCAAAAGCGACGTGGAACAGATAGTGCGCGACTATCTGGTCAAGAACCCGGAAATCCTGGTCGAGATGTCCAACGCCCTGCGCGCCAAACAGGAGAGCCAGCAGGCCGAGAGCGACAAGACCTTGATCAAGGCACACGCCAAGCAGCTCTATAGCAACCAGGATCCGCAGAGCGGCAATCCCAAGGGCAGCCTGACCGTGGTCGAATTCTTCGACTACAACTGCGGCTACTGCAAACGCGCCCACCCGCTGATCAAGCAACTTCTGGCGGAAGACAAGGACATTCGCTACATCTACAAACAGTTCCCGATCCTGAGCGAGACCTCCTACTTCGCCGCTCGCGCCGCCCTGGCGGTACAGCTGGGTCAGCCCGACAAGTACCAGGCCTTCCACGAGAAGCTGTACGCCCATCAGGGCCCGCTGGCCGACGAGGCACAGGTGAAGCAGCTGGCAGAAGCAGCCGGTGTCAACTGGAGCAAGGTTGAAGCCAAGATCAAGGATGGCAGCATCGATCAGAACCTCGGCACCAACCGGGCGCTGGCCGAAGCCATGAGCATCTCGGGCACACCGGCCTTCATCATCGGCGATCAGATCCTGCGCGGCGCCCCCCGTGATCTGGCCAGCCTGAAAGGTTTCATCAAGGATGTGCGCGCCGGCAAGAGCATTCAGTAATCCCGCTTCGGCACATAAAAAAACGCCCCGGCATGCCGGGGCGTTTTGCTATTCATGCTGCAAACCATCAGGCCTGATGGGCCGTCGCGAGAAGCTGTCAGCAAGGCGAAGAGCAGCGCAGGGACCCGAGTTTATATGAATAAATGAGGTTCCCGAGCAGCGCATGACCCTTGATCACGGCTTCGCAGCAGGACCATAACCGTTCGGGTTCTGGCTTTGCCAGCGCCAGGTATCGATCATCATCCGCTCCAGACCACACTCGGCCTGCCAGCCCAGCTCGGCACGGGCCTTGCGCGGTTCGGCCCAGCACTCGGCGATGTCGCCGGGGCGACGGGGCTTGATCTGGTAGGGAATGGTGCGACCGCTGGCCGCTTCAAATGCCTTGATCATCTCCAGCACTGAATAGCCCTGACCCGTACCCAGGTTGTAGGTAAAGACCCCGGTATCCGACGCGATGCGTGCCAGCGCTTTGAGGTGACCGATGGCGAGATCCACCACGTGAATGTAATCGCGCACCCCGGTACCGTCCGGCGTCGGGTAGTCGTTGCCAAACACCCCCAGCTCCTTGAGCTTGCCCACGCCGACCTGACTGATATAGGGCAGCAGGTTGTTGGGAATGCCGTTGGGATCTTCCCCGATGAGGCCGCTCTCGTGGGCACCGACCGGGTTGAAGTAGCGCAGCAGCACGATGGCCCAGCGGGGATCGGATTTGGCGAGATCGCACAGGATCTCTTCGACCATCAGCTTGGAGCGGCCATAAGGGTTGGTCGCGCTGGTGGGGAAATCTTCCCGCAGCGGTACCGAGGCCGGATCGCCGTAAACGGTGGCCGAGGAGCTGAATACCAGCCGGAACACGCCGGCCCTGGCCATCTCTTCGCACAGCACCAGGGTGCCGGTGATGTTGTTCTGGTAGTAGGTGAGCGGGATCTGGCTCGACTCGCCGACGGCCTTGAGCCCGGCGAAATGGATCACCGACTCGATCTGGTGGGCGGCAAACAGCTGTTGCAAACAGGCCCGATCCAGCACATCCCCTTCGACGAAGATGACCGGCTTGCCGGTGATCCGTTCGACCCGTTTGAGCGATTCGGGGGAGGAGTTGGAGAGGTTGTCCAGCACCACGACCTGCTGCCCGACGTTCAAGAGTTCAACCAGGGTATGGGAGCCGATATAGCCGGCGCCCCCTGTGACCAGAATTGTCATTTTGTATCCCGCGTTCGACTGAAACTGGAGCTGAGTCTACCCGCCCGGCCCCGCTGCGAAAAGAGCGGGATACTCATGGCCCCCTCAATAGTCAACGCTGACATCCCCGCTGGCGGTGCAGGAACAGGCCAGTGCCACCCCGCGCTCGAGATCCTGTGCACTCAGGGTCATCACGCTCTGGCGCTCGATTTCACCTTCCGTGGTACAGCGACAGGCCCCGCATACCCCGGCGCGGCAGGCTGCCATCATGGTCTCCCCCGCCCCCTCCAGCGCCGCCAGCAGGGTCTGACCCGGCAGGATCTTCACCTTCTTGCCGCTCTTTTTAAGGGTCAGCCAGAAGTGGTCGCTGCCGGCCGCAACTGGCGCCGCACTCGATGTTCCAGCAGGCAGGCCGAACGACTCCTGGTGCAACTGCGCTGCCGGCAGGCCCAGCTCCGCCAGCATAGTGCAGACTGCGGTCATGTAGGGGGCAGGCCCGCACAGATAGACGTGGCGTGCGAGCAAATCTGGCGCCAGTTCCCTCAGCATGTCCGGTGTAAGCCGGCCCACCCAGGGATGATCTGCTGGCGCCTCTTCCAAGATCAGAGCATGACGCACACCAGCATGAGCAGCGGCCAGCGCAGCCAGGCCGTCTGCGAAGATCACATCCTCCGGCGAGCGAGCACTGTGAATGAAACGGATGTCGGCATCCGGCCGTTTGGCCAGCTCGTCCCGCAGCATGGCCCACATGGGGGTGATGCCGGAGCCGGCGCTCAAGAGCAGCGGCCGCTCGCAGGGCAAGGCAGTCAGGTTGAAGTCGCCAAAGGGGCCATCCACCCGGATCTCGTCCCCCACTTGCAGGGTTTGATGCAGATGGTGGGAGACCAGTCCGACATCCTTGATGGTGACCTGCCAGCAGGCATCCTGCGGGCTGGAGGAGAGGGTATAGGCACGGCAGTGGGGCTGGCCGTCAATCTCGGTGTGCAGCGTCACGCACTGGCCCGCCAGCACGGCAGGCAGGCTGCCCGTCTGCGGCACGAACTGCCAGCTCGCCACGTCGTGGGTATCCGCCCGGCGGCCGATGCACCTGAGGGTGAGAGAGGTGGAGGTCATCGCAAGGCTCCTCTTGCTGAAAAATGTTGGAAAGGTGTCGTTAAAAAAAGGCGAGCCATCAGGCTCGCCAAAGGCTTACAACATGCTGAGCGTGTAAGGCAGATGTGGCGCCGCTCAGGCCGCCAGGATCTCGGCGAGATCGGCTTCTGCGGTGGTGGTTCCTTTCAGGCCAAATTGCTCTTCCAGCACCTTGAGCAGGGCCGGGGTGAGGAAGGCCGGGGCGGTCGGGCCGGTACGGATGTCCTTCACACCCAGCGCCAGCAGGGTGAGCAGAATGACGATGGCCTTTTGCTCGAACCAGGAGAGCACCAGGGTCAGCGGCAGATCGTTGACGCCGCACTCGAACGCTTCGGAGAGCGCCAGCGCAAGCTGGATGGCGGAGTAGGCATCGTTGCACTGACCCACGTCCAGCAGGCGCGGAATACCGCCGATGTCGCCGAAATCGAGCTTGTTGAACTTGTACTTGCCACAACCCAGGGTCAGCAGCAGGCTGTCCTGCGGGATCGCCTTGGCAAACTCGGTGTAGTAGGCGCGCTCGGCACGGTCACCGTCACAGCCACCGACCAGGAAGAAGTGGCTGATTTCGCCGGCCTTGACCTTGTCGATCACCGCCGGGGCGGCCTGCATCAGGGCGTTGCGGGCAAAACCGATGGTGATGAAGTGCTCCAGCTCAACGTGCTTGAAGCCTTCCAGCGCTTGCGCCTTGGCGATCACGGCGGAGAAATCTTCCCCTTCCAGATGGGTCACGCCCGGCCAGCCGACGATGGAGCGGGTGAAGATGCGATCCGAGTAGTTGCCCACATTCGGGTCGATGATGCAGTTGGAAGTCATCACCACGGCACCCGGGAAGTTGGCAAACTCCTTCTGCTGGTTCTGCCAGGCGGAGCCATAGTTGCCCACCAGGTGTGGGTACTGCTTGAAGAAGGGGTAAGCCAGCGCCGGCAGCATCTCACCATGGGTGTAGACCTTGATGCCGGTGCCCTTGGTCTGCTCCAGGATGAGCTTGAGATCCACCATGTCGTGACCGGAGACCAGGATGCACTTGCCCGGAACCGGAGTGACGCGAACCTGGGTCGGCTCGGGGTGGCCGAAGGCGGTGGTTTCACCAAGATCCAGCATCTCCATGATCTTGAAGTTCAGCAGACCAATGTCCATGGCGCACTTGAACAGCGGATCCAGATCGCTCGGATCCGTACCGAGCCAGCTCATGATGCGGTGGAATTCGGCGGCTACCCCGGCATCCTGCTGATCCAGCACCCGGGCGTGCTCCATGTAGGCGGCGGCGCCCTTGAGGCCGTAGAGGCAGAGCAGGCGCAGCCCCATGATGTCTTCGTTGACCTCGTTCTTGCCGCGGTTGACTGCGGTCTGCGGCGCCTGGGCCAGCTGGGCCAGCAGATCGGCACCCGGCTCGAAACGGGCGACTGCGGGCAGTGTGTCGGCCTGCACCGCCAGCGGTGCCAGCTTGGCGGCCAGTTGCTGACGATAGGTCAGCGCCTGGTTGACATAAGCCACGATGCGGGCGGAGTCAAAGTTGACGTTGGTGAGGGTGGCGAAGAAGGCCTTGGGCACGAAAGCGTCGATCTCGCCGTCGACGATGCCATGCTCACGGGCGGCCAGCGCCCAGGCGCTGAGCCCTTGCAGGGTATAGATCAGCACATCCTGCAGATCCGAGGTTTCAGCCGTCTTGCCGCACATACCTTGTGCATAGGCGCAGCCGTTGCCTGCCGGGGTACGAATTGTCTGTTCACATTGCACACAAAACATCATGCCTCTCCTAATTGGACATTTCAGTTGTTTGTTTTGTGGCGATTCTATTCCTACAGCTCAGAACTTAATAGGCATGCAATTTGCCAATTCAATTTTCATTGATGCAGATCAAAAACAAAAAAGCCGCCCAAACAGGGCGGCAAGCGGGTGGATAAAAGGAGAGACAACTCAGGTTTGCAACAAAGCTCACTTCAACAATGGGTTAGGCCAGGTAGGCGCGCAGCATCCAGACCAGTTTCTCCTGCTGCTGCACGTAGTCGGAGAGAATGGACGCAGTCCCTTCATCACCGGCATCGGCGGCCTGCCCCAGGATGCGGCGCTGGGCCACCAGCAGTTCGCGGAAACTCTCCAGCAGGGATTCGACACAGGCACGACCGTCGTGCAGCCCCTTCTGCTCGGGAATGGCGGAAACTTTCAGGTAGTCACTGAAGCTGTGCAGCGGCACGCCATCCAGGGTCAGGATGCGCTCGGCCAGAGCATCGACCTTCAGCAGCAGGTCGTTGTAAATCTCTTCGAACTTCAGGTGCAGCTCGAAGAACTGGTTGCCGCGGATGTTCCAGTGGAAGCCGCGAACGTTCATATAAAGGATCTGGTAGCTGGCCAGCAACTTGTTCAGCTCGGCGGCCAACGCTTGTGATTGAACGGTATCAAGACCAATCGGACTCTTCATGTTTCACCTCCAGATTTGACGACTTGGTCATCTTAGAACTCATCAGACTCAAAAGGTAATAGTTAAGATCTAACTGATTGATAGAGTGCGGCTATCATCCCTGCTGTCGGCCGGACGAGGCGGCTCATTCAGGCTGCCGCTCGATGTAGAGGAGCACCTCCCCCAGCTGGATGCCGAACTTGCTGATGGCAGCCCGGTTGAGCAGGCGATTTTCATCCAGCAGATACATCCAGTCATCGACACTCACCCGCACCACGCTGCCGTCAGGCAGCGCCAGATCGAGCTGATAGCGCCAGTTGAGGGCAAAGCCTGCCGTCTTGCCTACCGCCTCCCCCACCACGTCGGCCGCCGTGCCGCGCCAGTGACCATCCGCTCCCTTGCTCAAAAACCAGGTGCGGGTCTGCTGGCGCCCGTCATCAAAATAGAACTGCTCGAACAGCTCCCCCTTGTCCCCCTGCCAGTGCCCGCGCATCTCCACCCGAAAACGGCTGGTCACCTCGCCGCTGCGATCGGTCACCAGACCGTGCGCCGTCAGCTTGCCATTGAAGAAGCGAGCGAGATCCCACTCGGGGCCCTGACCGCGATAATCCTCCAGACTGCTGCCGCAACCAGCCAACAGCAGCAGCGGCAACAACAGCAGGTAGCGCCAGGCGTGGATGTATTTCATGAATTCCTTTTGCATCAGCGCTCTCCCCGCAGGCGGCGAGTAAGCGCCGGATCGCGGCTCCCTTGTGCCAGCCAGATGGCAAGAAAGGCCGCCGAAAATTGCGGATCGGCAAGGGTGCCGAGCGGCTTGTCCCGCCACCAGAAATGGCCCGCGCCGCCCCTGTCGACATAGAAGGTAAGCCGGTCACCCGCCTGGACATCGGGCCAGAGCGCGGCGAGCTGACCAAGCCAGCCCTGGCGCTGCTGCTCGCTGCCAAGCCCCAGTCGCTGCCACTCGGCGGCGGTGGCACTCAACAGATCGTCCCGTTCGATGGCTCTGGCGTAGGTGAGGCTGAGCGCCTGAGGATAGTGACCCGGCCGATAACGGCCGTTCTCGCTGTAGAGGGTGGCGTCATAGAGCTTGAACCAGAGCCAGCTCATCTCGCCGCACCCGACCGGCTGCAGCTGCTGCCAGGGAGTAACCAGGGCTTGCCCGGTCTGGGCGAAAGGGGTCAGCGGTAGGCTCAAGCCTGCCAGCAGCAGGCTAATTCCACCCCATGTGCCAATGGGCGGGATCTTCGAGTTCATGCCAGTCCATCTCCTGTTCCAGCAGCGTGTTGATGTCCTGCATCACCACCTGCTGCAGCTGCCCCTGCGCGTCGCGCTGACAGGCCACCACCAGATAGAAACGCTCGGTCAGCTCGTGCCGGCTCTCTTTGGTCCATTTGGAAAACAACAAGGTGTCGGTCGAAAAGGTGTTCATCTCGCTTCACCCTCCAGCTTGACCGTTACCCACAGGAGTACGGGTAACCACCACATCCAGATCACCGCCAGCAGTGCCGCACTGATCCCGATGCCCCAAGGTAAGTGTACTGCCCCCATGGCAGCTCCCGCCACATAGGAGGAGGCCCCCCCAACCATGCCGAACAGCCCCTGCTGCCAGCGTGGCAAGGGCCGCAGCCAGCGCAGGCCGTGGGAGAGGGTCAGGGCAAAACCGCACCAGAGCAGCACCAGCCAGAGTGGAAAACCGGTGTTGAAATAAAACAACCCGAGTTGCCAGAGCAAGGCATCGAGCAGGCTGCCGGCAAGGGCGACCGGGATGAGCCGCCAGTCGTGCCAGCGGCGGGGGGAGAAGAGAAAATGAAGCAACAGCAGTACCAGCAGCAGGCCCGGCTGCTGCCACTTCACCGCCAGCAACCAGTAGAGGTTGAACCCCAGCAGATGGGCCCACTGCCACATGCTCAGCGACCGCCGACAGGCAGATCCCCACTCCAGCCGAGTGGGCCCGGTTTGGCCGCTTCCAGCTGCACCAGGCTGATAGTGCGCTCCCAGAAGCCCCCCTCGCAGTAGGCGAAATAGAAGTGCCACAAGCGAATGAAGTCCTGGCTGTAGCCGAGGGCTGGCAGCTCGGGCACCAGCGCCAGGAAGCGCTCGCACCAATCAGCCAGCGTGCGGGCGTAGTGGTGGCCGTGATCGTGCAACCGCACCAGCTGCATGTCGGTCTCGCGCGCCAGCAACCCCGCCATCTGGGAGACGCTCGGCAGGCAGCCGCCGGGGAAGATGTAACGCTGGATGAAATCAACCCCGCGCAGATACTGGGCATGGCGTTGATCGGCAATGGTGATGGCCTGAATGAGCAGGCGACCACCGGGTTTGAGCAGCCGCGACAGCTGGCGGAAATAATCGGGCAGGAAGGCGTGCCCCACCGCTTCGATCATCTCGATGGAGACCAGCTTGTCGTAAGTGCCCTCCAGCTTGCGGTAATCCTCCAGCAGCAAGGTGATGCGATCCCCCAGCCCCTCCCGCGCAATCCACTCCGTGGCGTAATCGTGCTGGGCCCGGGAGATGGTGGTGGTAGTCACCCGGCAGCCGTAGTGACGGGCTGCATAGATGGCGAGGCCGCCCCAGCCGGTGCCGATCTCCAGCAGATGATCCTCAGGCCCAAGTGCCAGCCGCTCGCAGATGGTGCGCAGCTTGGCCTGCTGCCCCTCTTCCAGGCTGGCCTCGGCATGGGGATAGATGGCGCTCGAGTACTGCATATGGCTGTCGAGAAACCCCTGATAGAGGGTATTGCCGAGATCGTAGTGGGCGGCGATGTTGGAGCGCGAGCCGGTCAGGGTATTGCGGTTAAGCCAGTGACGCACCTTGTTGAACGGGAAGCTGAGCCAGCCGAGGCGCCGCTCCAGACTGTCGAGCAGCGCCAGGTTGCGGGCCAGCAGCCTCACCAGTGCCACCGGATCCGGGCTGGTCCAGAGCCCCTCCACCCAGGTCTCCCCGGCGGCGATGCTGCCCCCCAGCAGCAGGCGGCGGTAGAAGGCCGGATCCTGCACCACCAGCTCGGCATGCAGATCGGTACCCGCCACGCCAAAGCTGTGACGCTCAGCGCCATCCCGCAGCAGCAGCTGGCCGTGTTCGAGGCGCCCCAGCAGATTGAGCAGCAGTTGCCTGGCCCCCTTGTCGATGAAAGAGGCAGAGAGGGTTGATTGCACAAGTTCCATTAGCGGCTCTCCGGATGGCTAAAAATGGGTGTTCGTTTGATAAAAAGACGCAGGGCCTGCCAGTAGATCCTGAGCAGCACCTTCATGGTCATCCAGGGCCAGCAGGCCAGCAGGGCCACCAGCCCCTTGCGCGACAGCGGCGCCCGCCGCAGTGCCAGGGTGGCATCAAACAGCTTGGCCTCCCCGGATACGGGATGACTCTCGATGTGGATCAGTGTCTCCTGCGCGGGCGGACGAATGCGCCAGTGGTAGCGCATCGCCAGCCCCATGAAGGGAGAGACGTGAAAATCCTTGTCGTGGGGGACCAGCGCCGCCAGATCCAGCAGGTAGTAGTGGCGCTCGTTCCAGGGGGTGTTCGACACCTCCGCCAGCAGATAGCGCGCCTCTCCCTGCCGGTAACAGAAGTAGAAGTTGACCGGGCTGAAGTAGAAGCCCAGACAGCGCACATTGCCGAGCAGCAGCACCCGCCCCTCGGGCTCGGCATCGCCACCCAGTTCGCTCACCTTCTGCCACACCGCCTGCTTGAGCGGCCCCTCGCTGCCGCGCAGGTAGTCGTCGCGACGAAACGAGAGCAGCCCTGCCCGCTCCACCCCGAACCAGCGCCCCTTACCGAGCGTGGCCAACTCGTCGAGATCCAGCCCCAGCATGAAGAGGTTGTAGGAAAAGGCATGGGCGCGCGGTGCGAAGCGGCGGTGGCGCACCGAGCCCTGCCAGATGGCGCTGAGGGTGCCGGTCATGGCCTCGGCACTCGCCTCCTGGCCGCTCAGGACTGCCCCCTTCATAGCTCGGCCCCGAACCGTCTGGCCACGTCCAGCGCGCTGCGCACCCCGTCTTCGTGAAAACCGTTGTACCAGTAGGCGCCGCAGAAGTGGGTGTGCTGCTGGCCGCAGATCTCGGCCCGCCGCTGCTGGGCGGCGATGGAGGCCTGATTGAACACCGGATGGTGATAGACGAAACGGCGCAGCACCTTGCTCTCGTCCACCTTGCCCTCGGGATTGAGGCTCACGCAGAAGGGCTGCGGCGAGCTCACCCCCTGCAATATATTCATGTTGTAGCTCACCAGCGGCCGTGCCCCGTCATCCTCCCCCAGCTGATAGTTCCAGCTCGCCCACGCCTTGCGGCGCACCGGCAGGCAGCGCACATCGGTGTGCAGCCAGACATCGTTGGCCTGATAAGGCATGGCGCCCAGAATGGCCAGTTCCCGCTCGCCCGGATCCGCCAGTAATGCCAGCGCCTGATCGCTGTGACAGGCGAGGATCACCTCGTCAAACCGCTCCTCGCCGTAACTGCTCAGGATCACCACGCCGTCCGCGTCCCGCCGTACGCTCTGCACCGGACAGGCGAGGCGGATCTGCGACTGCCAACCCGCGGTAAGGGGGCCGATATATTCCCGCGAGCCGCCGGGGATCACGTACCACTGGGGCCGATTGGCCACCTCGAGCAAACCGTGGTTGGCAAAAAAACGCAGGAAGAAACCGAGCGGAAAGGCGCGCATATCGGCCAGCGTCGACGACCAGATGGCGGCCCCCATCGGCAGGATGTAGTGGCGGGCGAAGTAGTCGCTAAATTCCCCCACCTGCAGAAAATCCCCCAGAGTCAGCTCGGGGCCCTCGCCCTGATGTTGACCATCGGCCAGCCAGGCCCGCGCCTCGCGGTTGAAGCGCAGGATCTCGGCGACGAAGCCGTAGAAACGGGGGCTCAGCAGGTTGCTGCGCTGGGCAAACAGGGTATCCAGGTTGTGGCCGTTGTACTCCAGCCCCTGCGGGCTTTTCACCGAGAAGCTCATCTCGGCCGGCTGCCGCGCCACCCCGATCCGCTCGAGCAGCCTCAGGAAGTTGGGGTAGGTGCGGTCGTTGAAGACGATGAAGCCGGTGTCGATGGCATAGCTGCGCCCCGCCTGGTGGACGTCGACGGTAGCGGTGTGGCCGCCCAGGGTCGGCGCCGCCTCGAACAATGTGATGTCGTGCAGCTTGTGGAGCAGAAAACCGGCGGTCAGACCTGAAATACCGGAGCCGACGATGGCGATCCTTTTCTTCATGAAGGGCGTCCTTTCGAAACGAGTGTGCGGCCAAGGCGCAGCCAGAGCCCCGTCGGCAGCGCGCCAAGCAGGCGCAGCAGCCAGATGAAACGGCGGGGAAAGTGGATCTGGTGACGACCGGCAATGAGCCCCGCCATGATGGCGCGGGAAGCCTCTTCCACCGTCACCAGACAGGGCATGGGAAAATCATTTTTGGCGGTGAGCGGGGTCGCCACGAAACCGGGACGGATCAGGGTCACGCCGATCCCTTTGCCGGCCAAATCGAGGCGCAGGGTATCCGCCAGATAGTCGAGGGCCGCCTTGGAGGCGCCATAGGCTTCGGCCCTGGGCAGCGGCAGCCAGCTTACCGACGAGCTGACGATGGCAAGGCGCCCGCCCGCCCCGAGCAGCGGCAAAAAAGCGGCCAGGGCATGACCGGTGGCAACGAGGTTGGTCTCTATGACCCTAGCAAACAGGGCGCCGTCAAACCCCTCGGCTACATCCATATACTCGCAGTGGCCAGCATTGAGGATCACCAGATCAACCTGCGGCAAGCTGACGGCCGCCTCGCTCACGGCGCTTGCATCGCGCCCGTCAAACTGCAGCGGTGTGATGTCGTGACGACCCAGTGCCAGCAGCCGCTCGCCATCGCGACCACAACCCCACACCTGCCAGCCGGCGCGCCGATAATCGAGCGCCAGCTGAAAGCCGATGCCCGAGGTGGCGCCGGTGATCAGCACCCTGCCGCCGCTCATGCGCCCAGCCTCCCCTTGATGGTGCGCACCAGGGGGCCTATCAGCGGCAACTGCTCGTAGAGCATGGCGCCCAGATCGAAGTAGTCGCGATGCAGGCACACCTTGCCCTCCTCATCGAACTCGAGGCGGGTGGCCCCCTCCACCGTCACTGGAGCACCGCCACGCAGCCTTGGATGAGAAAAGGTCATGGTCCAGCCGAGCCAGGCCTGACGCCCCTGCAGCAGCTGGCTGGTGATGACGAAACGGCAGTAGGCCAGGCGCTGATAGAGGACGGCAAAATAGTCGGTGAGCGCCGCCAGCCCCTCGATGCGGTGAGCAGGATCGGTAAAGACCACCTCGTTTGCGTAGACCTCGGGCAAACAGTGCAGCTCGTCTCTGCTTAGCTGCTGATAGAGGGCCACAAAGCGGGCCAGCGACTCATCCATGCTATTTCTCCAGGGCGCGAAACATCTCGATGGCTCTCACCCGGGCAACGGCGTGGTCCACCATGGGAGCCGGATAATCGTGCCGCCCCTTGAGCCGCAACCAGTCGTGAGGCTGGTGCAGATAGGCGGCAGGCAGATCGGCCAGCTCAGAGACCCAGATACGAATGAACTCCCCTTGCGGATCAAATCGTTGCCCCTGGGTGGTGGGGTTGAACACCCGGAAATAGGGCGCCGCATCGGCGCCGGTGCCCGCCGCCCACTGCCAGCCGCCGTTGTTGGCCGCCAGATCGCCGTCGATGAGTCGGCTCATGAAGTAATCCTCCCCGAGCCGCCAGTGGATGTGCAGATCCTTGGTGAGGAAGCTCGCCACTATCATCCGCAGCCGGTTGTGCATCCAGCCGGTGGCGTTGAGGCAGCGCATCGCCGCATCGACGATGGGGTAGCCGGTACGTCCCTCGCACCAGGCGGCAAAGGCATCCGGATCCCAGCTCCACGGCAGGGCCGCCGTCTCCGGCTTGAAGGGGCGATTCATGGAGAGGGTCGGGATCAGCACCAGCAGGTGGCGGTAGAACTCGCGCCAGATGAGCTCATTGAGCCAGACAAAGCCGGGCTGGGCCTTGGACTGGGGCCGGTAACCAAGCCGCTGCTGGAGCGCCGCCACGCACTGGCGCGGGCTGATGATGCCGGCCGCCAGATAGGGAGAGAGCACGGAGGTGCCCGCGATGGCAGGGAAATCCCGGGTCTCGCCATAGTCGAGCACCGCCTGCTCCAGAAAGTCATTCAGACGGCGGCTGGCCTCGGCCTCCCCCACCGGCCAGCGGGGGTCTGCCGTCAGCTCGCCAAGGGCGGCATCGATGAAGTCCCGTTCGGCCAGCGGCTGCCACGGCAGCGGCTCGCCACGCGCAGTGGGCGCGCGATGAATGACGAAGCCATCCTCGTCGAGGGCCTTGAGCCAAGCGCGGCTGAAGGGCGTGAAGACCTTGAACATCTCCCCCGACCCGGTCAGCACCCGCCCCGGTGGCAGCACGCAGCAGCCGTTGAACCAGTGGCAACCCACCGCCTGCTCTGCCAGCGTGGCGCTGACGGCCTGATCGCGGCGCAGCTCGTCGATCTCGATGGCCTGATTGGCGTAGAGCTGGGTTACACCCAGCTCGCGACAGAAGTCTGTCAGCGCTGCCGGTACCTCGGCAAAGGTCTCTACTCGCAGCAGATGGAGCGGGATGCCGAGCGCCGCCAGCTCGCGGCCCAGCACATCGACCTGGGCCAACATAAAGCGTTGACGGATGGGGGCCAGCTTGTGCTGTCGCCACTGGGTCGGGGAGAGGATAAAGAGCGCGGCCACCGGCTCATCACCGGCGCAGGCATGTCGCAGCGCCGGGTTGTCGGCAAGGCGCAGATCATTGCGAAACCAGACCAGCTTCATGATTTTTTCCTCCCGCGCCCGCCAGCACCAGCAGCCGCAGGCCCGCCCGCCATCACCTCGGCAAGGCTCGCCTGCCAGCCGTGGGCTTGCAGCCACTCGCCATCGTAGAGGCGCCCCAGCTCACCAAACAGGCAGGTACCGGCCGGCCAGTCGGCAGCCAGCTCCTGCTTGCCAAGGCCGGCCCCCAGCAGCACCAGCCAAGGGGTGACGGCGCGCCCCTCCAGCAGGCTGGCATGGCGCGGCTCCACCGCCCCCAGCAGTTGCACCTGATGACCCTGACCGATCAGCTCGTAGGCGGCCCAGACCAGATCGAGCGGGCCCACCTGTCCCCAGCTCGCCAAGGTGACCGGCATGCCCTTCTCCTGCTCGATGAGGTGGCGGGCAAAGCGGGTGTGCAGCCAACCGAGCCACACCTGTTGCAGCAGCTCGCCATCCGGCCGCTCGCGCCACAGCCCGAGCAGCCGCTCCACCAGCGGCTGCAGCACCCGGCTGCGCACCAGTTCGAACGGGTAGCTCGCCAGCAGGTCGTTCAGCTCGGCCTCGGCCTTGCGCTGGTTGAAGGCGAGCAGCGCCTGACTGAACTGCTCCAGGGTCTGCTGCCAGTGATCGCTCACCGGCTGAGCCTGGGGTTCGCTCAGGAGCCCCTTCACCTGCCCGATGCTCACTCCCCGCTCCAGCCAGCTCAGGATCTCGCCGATCTGGCGAATGTCCTGCTCGCTGTAGAGGCGGTGGCCCTTTTCGGTGCGGGCCGGCTGCACCAGCCCGTAGCGACGCTGCCAGGCGCGCAGGGTCACGGCATTGACGCCGGTGAGGCGCGAGACCTCGCGAATGGGGTAGATCCCCTCCTCCGACGAAGGAGAAGAGGCGTGCGGTAAATCAGACATAACGACATCCAGCAAAGGTTGAGGGAGAGGCCCCGGCCATCCGCCGGGGCCTGCACAGAATATTCAGAGCCCGTAGCGCAATTTCAGCGTGTCGGGATGGGGATTGAGGTACACCTGCTCGGCGAGATAGGGGTTGGGGTATTCCCGCAGGTAGTGGCGGATCAGGGTGAGCGGCACCAGCAGCGGAAAGACGCCGGTACGGTACTTGTCGATGGTGTCGCACAGCTCCTGTTTCTGGGCCGGGGTCAGCACCCGCTTGAAGTAGCCCTGCAGGTGCATCAGCACATTGGTGTGGCTGCGCCGGTTGGCCCGCAGGGTCAGCGCCGCCATCAACCCCTTGATGTAGCTGTCGGCCACCTGCTGCAGGTCGGCCTTGGCCAGGTTGCCGAGCAGCTTGCCAAGCGCCCGGTAGTGGGTGGTGGCGTGGGAGAGCACCAGATACTTGTAGCGGGAATGGAAGCGGATCAGCGCAGAAGCGGTGATGCCGCACGCACAGAGCTGCTGCCAGTCGTGGTAGGCGAAGACCCGCAGCACGAAGTTTTCCCGCAGGATGGGATCGCACAGGCGGCCATCTTCTTCGACCGGCAGCAGGGGATTGGCCTCCATCAGCGCCTTGGCAAACAGGCCGACCCCCTCCTTGGCACTCCCCTCGTTGTTGGCGCCATAGATCCGTACCCGCTCCATGCCACAGCTGGGGGATTTGGCGCAGAGGATGTAGCCGGAGATGAAGTCGAGCTGGCGCGCCTTCTGCTCGCTGAAGGCAATCAGCTTCTCGGTAACGTCGAAGCTGCCGTTGCTCGCCTCGGCGCGGACTTCGCCGTGGCGCTTCACCAGCCGGATGGCGGCGCGGGGCGCCCCCAGGCCAATGGCCATCTCGGGACAGACGGGGTGATAGTCAAAGTGGGCACCGAGATCCCGCTCGCAGAAGCTGGAACGCTTGTGGCCCCCGTCGAACCGTACCTCCTGCCCCAGCAGGCAGGCGCTGATACCAACCTTGATCTTGTACATATCATCACTCCTTGTATAAGTCTGAATCAGTTATAGCAGTTATACAAAAAATTGGAAGTTGTATAACTATTGCGGACTGATACGGCGCAAGGGTGAAGGGTGGATCAACCGGAAATGAAAAAACCCATGACCGAAGTCATGGGTAAAAATGAAGACACTACAGGAAGAATGATTAGAAGCTGTACTTCACACCCAGGCTGGTGATGGAGCCCTGTTGCAGGTCCCACTTGCGATAGGTGTAGTCGGCGGTGAGGGCCAGGTTCTGGCTCACCTTGTAGGCGGCGCCCACTTTGAAATCGTGCATGTCGTCGGTCATGTTGGCGTAGCGGTAGCCGGTGGAGAGCTCGACCGCGCCGATGTCGTAGCGCAGGCCGGCCTCACCGTACATGCTGCCGCTGTTCTTGCGGGTGATCACATCCCAGCCGCTGTCTTTGACGTTGGCAGCCACCTGACGCTCCATGGTGTAACCCATCAGGCCCGCTTCCCCATACAGGTTCAGACCTGTGCTGAGCGGGGTGTAGACACCCAGACCCAGGCTGGAGATGCCCATGCTGTCGTTGCCATCGTTGCGGGAGGTGTACTCGCTGCCCAGACGACCGTAGAAGTTGGAACCGAAGCTCTTGGAGAGGTCCAGGTTCAGACCGCCGAAGTCGCGGTTGTTGCTATCCTTGCCGCCGATGTAATCGGACTTGGTGTGCGCCCAGGTCAGGCCGCCTTTGGCGTAGCTGAAGGCATCCTCAGCCAGAGCGGAAGTTGAAGCGAAACCGGCCAGAACCAGAACTGAAAGTGCAGCTTTTTTCATTTTGATGACTCCATCGTTGAGCTAGTTGGGAC
The DNA here is from genome assembly GCF_033349375.1 of Aeromonas sp. CD. NCBI lineage: Bacteria > Pseudomonadati > Pseudomonadota > Gammaproteobacteria > Aeromonadales > Aeromonadaceae > Aeromonas > Aeromonas sp. CD. The sequence continues at coordinate 1,154,787 of NZ_CP137631.1, read as the reverse complement.
CTAGCTGGAATGGGGTCATTGTGCAGAGGGCAGGGAGAAATGCCGAGCGGCAAGCTGTTGCCAAACCATGTCAGATGTAAGCAACTGTTGCAGGTGGTTACCGGGTTAACAATCAAGACAGGCTCCACGAAGGAGCCTGTTGCATGAGGGATCAGCGGAACTCCACTTCCTCAATCTCGACCCGCACCAGGGGCTTGCCGGTGAGGCCGGCCGGACGCGGTACCTCCAGCACCATGGAGGGGCGCTGCTGCCCCTTGCGCAGATAGGACTCCGGCAGACGGTTCTCGCCGACCCAGAAGCGGGCCTCCTGCTTGACCAGCTGGGCCCCCTGCTCGCTGAACAGGGTCACGCTGCCGCGCACCCGTACCACGTTGCGGGTGCCGGTGTTGCTCACCATGAATTGCAGTTGCAGAGGATCCGAGCCCTCCACCTTGGCCAGCTTGACGCCGATCCCGTCCTTGACGGCCTGAGCCAGCAGCTCGGGGTTGCTCATCGCCTGCTCGGTCAGCACCGGCACGGCCACCGTGCCCTGCACCGCGCTGCCGTCGGCGGCGGGCTTGAGCAGCAGGTATTCCCAGGTAAAGTCATCGTTGAGCTGCACCTGGCGGCCATCCGGCAGGGTCACCTGGGTGAGCGGAGCGGCCTGCACCAGCAGGGGCGAGAGGCAGAGGGCAACCAGCAGACGGGACAAGGGTTTCATAGGGTGATGACTCGGCGTCGATGGAAAAGGGCGTCAGTATAAAGAGTCCGCTCCGGCTTGCCTATGACCGCACTCACGTTCCTGCCCTCGGTTGCCTAGACCACCAGCTCCTGCCGCTCCTCTTCCGCCGCCATGTCCAGCGTCACCAGATCGAAGGCCGTGCTCTTGAGGGCGGTGAGAATATCCGGCTGCAGATCGAAGGCCTGGGCCCGCAGCCGGGCTGGCACCCTCACCCGGGCCAGGGTGGTGGCCCGATCGGCGAGGGTATGAAAGAACACCTGGGCCTCCTCCAGCCCCATGTCGGCCAGCATCTGCTCCGCCATGTCCACCATTCGCAGATGACGGCGCTCCACCAGCTCGGGGTCGGAGAAACGGTAGCTCAGACAGCCGTGGGCACTCTTGCCCCAGCGCCCGAGCTGGCGCTTGTTGAAGCCGTAGCGAAAGTCCCTGTGGGTCATGCCCTGCTTGGCAAACAGCCAGAGGGTATTGGTCGGCAGGCTGCCAAAACGACGCAGATACTCCTGCAGCTCCTCCACCGGCGCCGGCAGCAGCATGGGCAGGTGGCTCCAGTCGGTTTCCAGCGCGGTGAGGTGGCAGATGTAGCGTACCGGGTCGATCACCTCGTTGAGGTGGCGCAGGTGATCGCAGAAGATCATCTCATCGGTCTTGATCACCCGCTGCTCGATGCCGTAACGCTGGCAGTAGCGCTTGGCGCGCGCCACCTCCTTGCGGCTGCGGGTCGGGCTGTCCAGGGTGATGGCCCGGATCCGGATACCGCTGGCGCGGCACAGATCCATGCTGTAGCAGGATTCCAGTCGACCGGAGAAGGAGACCGCCAGTTCGCCGTAGCCAGCCAGGGTCTCGATAAGTGACTGTTCCCTGGTCTGAAAGGTCTGATCGTATCCCCGATTCAGCACAACGATATTGGCATCCATAACGACGGCACCGGATGATGAATTGGGCGCCATTGTGCTGCAACAATCCTGAATAAACCCTTAAAGGGCAGGGATAAATCAGAATTTAATGATAATTTCATGCCAATTAGTTTCATTTTCATCCAGCTGAGCATCATAAATCCGAAGTTTCGCCTGATGAACCTGATGCATGCGCAGAAATCCCTCGGCCTGCTCGAGGGAGGCAAAGGTCAGCCGGCCCCCTCCGCTGTCGGTGAGACACTGCATCTCGCCGTCGGCCTCGACACAGAGCTGATACCCGCTGCCATCCAGACAGGCGATCAGCAGCCCCGCGTCCGGATAGTGACTGAGCCAATTGCGAAACCGGCCATGCTCCATACCCTCTCCCTCTACATCCTGCCATTCAGGCGGGCAGGTAACCCTGCGCCACCAGTTGCTGGCGACAACTGTATGCATCGGTAAACACCAGGCCGCCGATCCCCAGTGCCTGTGCGGCAGTCACGTTGGCCGGGCTGTCATCGATGAACAGGCACTGCTCGGCCTGCAAGTCGAACGACACCAGCAGATAGCGGTAGATATCCGGCTCCGGCTTCATCATCCGTACCCTTGCCGACACTACCTTGCCACTGAAGAAACGCCAGAAGGGCTGATGCTGCTCCAGCCAGTCGATGCTGGCATGCCCCATGTTGGAGAGTGCGTAGAGGGTATGACCCGCCCCATGCAGGCTCTCTATCAGGCTCAGCATAGCGGGATCCGGCACCAGCGAGGCGGGCACCGCCTGCAAAATCGCCAGGTTTTCGGCGGCGCTCAGCCCGGTGCGATGCTCGGCCTGGCGGGCCATGGTGTGCAGTGAGAGGGTGCCGCGGTCCACCTCCAGCCAGTCCGGGTGGTTGAACAGCCGCTCCGCCAGCTGCTCCGCTTCGTGCGCCCCGCGTACCGAGCGCACGATACCGACCGGATCCCAGCTCACCACCACCCGTCCCAGATCGAAAATAATCGCCATCTTCACCTCCAGCTATCTGCATCATTACGACAGCAAGCGGGTCCGTTTTACCCGGTTTTTCCCCCGCAGGCTCACGCCCCTACCCTGCCCCGTTCGCCTCCCCCGGGCAAGTTTTACTTGCATCGCACGGTCAAATCCCTTAATGGTTATGGCGTTACCTCAAGGACACACTCATGCACGCACCATTCTTTTTTGCTTTCTCGTTTATCCGGCCCTCATGAGGGAAGGCCCGTCGTCACGTGAAGCACTCGCGTAAACAGAAAGCAAAGACGAATCGAGCCTCCCCTAGCGGAGGTTTTTTTTTGCAGCCACCACAATCGATTACTTGGATAGGGAACCATCATGGCAACGCTCGACGAGATCAGACAAGACATCACCCAGTTGGATCAGGAGCTGCTCGCCCTGCTGGCCAAACGCAAGACCCTCAGCATCGAGGTCGCCCGCGCCAAGCAGGCCAACCCGCGCCCGATCCGCGATCCCCAGCGCGAGCAGGATCTGCTGGTCGCCCTGATCCAGAAAGGGCGTGTGTTGGGGCTGGACGCCCAGTACATCACCCGCATCTACCACACCATCATCGAAGACTCGGTGCTCTCCCAGCAGGCCTATCTGCAGAGCCTGCTCAACCCGGAGCAGCAGGAGCCGATGACCAGCGTCGCCTACCTGGGACCGCGCGGTTCCTACTCCAGCCTGGCGGCCCGCAAGTACCTGGCCCGCTACAAGGATCAGGTGATCGAGGTGAACTGCCAGAATTTCCGCGAGGTGCTGGATGCGGTGGAGTCGGGCCGTGCCGCCTTCGGGGTGCTGCCCATCGAGAACACCAGCTCGGGCTCCATCAACGAGGTGTACGACGTGATGCAGCACACCAGCCTCTCCATCGTCGGTGAGCTGACCTACCCCATCGAGCACTGCATCCTCACCGCCGTGCCAACCGAACTGGGCCGCATCAAGACCTTCTATGCCCACCCGCAGGTATTCCAGCAGTGCTCCCATTACCTCAGCAAGCTGGAAGGGGCGCGCCACGAGATCTGCGACTCCTCCTCCAGCGCCATGATGAAGGTGAAAGAGCTGGCAAGCCCGGAGGCGGCGGCCATCGGCAGCGCGGCCGGCGGTGAGCTGTACGGGCTGGACGTGCTGGCCGAGCAGCTGGCCAACCAGAAGGAGAACTACAGCCGCTTCATCGTGGTGGCGCGCAAGCCCATCGATGTGGCACCGCAGATCCCGGCCAAGACCACCCTCATCATGTCCACCTCCCAGAAACCGGGCTCGCTGGTGGAGGCGCTGCTGGTGCTGCGCAGCAACGAGATCAACATGACCAAGCTCGAGTCCCGTCCGGTGCAGGGCAACCCGTGGGAGGAGATGTTCTACCTGGATGTCTCCGCCAACCTGCAGACCCCGGCCATGCAGGCCGCACTGATGGAGCTGACCAAGATCACCCGCTACATCAAGGTGCTGGGCTGCTATCCGAGCGAAGATGTCAAACCGACCGCCGTGCCGCCGGTGCTGCTGGGCAACTAGCCAGCGCTGCAATCAGCCAGGCTGGGCGGCCGACACCTCCAATGAAAAAGGCGACCCTCCGGGGTCGCCTTTTTGTCGTCCATTCTTCGCGTGCACGTCGTCAGAACTGGCCCGCCATCAGCTGATTGATGTTGTAGAGGGCACGGGTATCTAGCTCCATCTCGGTGGCATAGGTGTTGCCGCGGGGATAGGAGGCCACCACCCTGGCGCCGCGCACCATGCCGGCTACCGACACGTCCAGCGAGTTGGAGGTCTGGGTCAAGTCCTTGTAACTGCTCTGGCCACGCACCTGCTGGCCATTGAGCTGTTCCGCCAGCTCCCGATAGGCATCCATCTTGGAAGCGCGGATGGCCTGCAGCATCTTCTCGGACTGGGACGGACCGGGCTGGATGTCGATCACCGCGTAACCCACTGCCTTGAGCACCGGGAAGTCATCCGGCTTGTTGTTGCCGCCGCCATAGTTGACCACCCGATTGCCGCCGCTGCACGCCGTCAGCAGCAGGACCAGCAGGCATCCGAACAGGATTTTCATTGCATCTACTCCTTGTCAGGGCGTCAGATTGACCAGATGGCCGCCGGGACGCGCCTGGCTGTCACGCATCAGGTAACCGCGGTTGATCGAGGCCCGGCCAAACGAATTGTTGGCACCGAACAGGTATTGTTGCGGGATCAGGCTCTGGGCCGTGGTCTCCACCATCTTGGTACGCAGGTCGATGATGCGGGCATTGACCAGGATCCCCTGCTTGTTGCGGCTGAAGGTGCCGGTCAGGATGCGGGAGATGGGCAACCGGGGGGAGAGATCCCGATAGTTGCGGCTCATCACGAAGTCCCCTTGCGGGGTGACCTTGATGCTGCCGGTCAGCTTGAAATCCACTACCACTTCCCCGCGCCGATTCAGCTCGTAAATAAAGCTCTCCTCGATCTGCTGCCCCATCCAGTTGGTGTCCTGCAGGGTATCGAGATCGACGAAAGAGGAGACCGCGATGGGTTCGGTCAGGGTGGAGAGCGACTTGCGCTCCATCAGCTGATCGGTCATGCGCGCCACCAACCAGTTGAGTTCCATCCCCTGCGCCGCCTGACGAGGATCACCCTGCTCCCGGTTGATGGGGTCGGAGCCGCAGCCGGCCAATGCCAGGGCGAGCGCCAACGCCGTGATGAGTTTGTTCATGGATACCTTTCCTGTATCTGCACCTGATTTGTTATCGGTTCGACCGGCCAAAGCTTGAGCCGGGAATGAGGCATGAATCTTGCTAAATATTCGCGTGTGCTGTGCAACCGGCACGGTTCTGTGATCTGTATCGGCCGGCGACCTCGCTTCGACAGGAGTGAATCGCGCCGACCCGCATATTCAAGGTGCTTGTCATGAAATTACCGCTGCTGTTAACCCTGCTGCTGGCCAGTCTGTCGGCCCGGGCCGAGATCATCGAGGCGCAGGGCAGTGCCGCCATCCTGGGCGGAGACGAGGTCTACGCCCGCGAGCAGGCGACCCGCGATGCCCTGCGGCAGGCTCTGCTGGCCAGCGGCGCCGCCGTCTCCAGCATCCAGCGCCTGGAAAACGGCAGCCTGCGCTCCGAGCAGATCCAGATCCGTTCCGGCGGCGACATTCGCCAGTATCGGCTCAAGCGGGAAGAGGTGCGCAACGGCCGCATGTACATCACGCTGCAGGCCGACATCCAGGCCGAACGCCAGATCTGCCAGACCCAGCACTACGCCAAGGATTTGACGCTGGTGCGGCTGCGGCTGCGCTACCCCGAGCAGGCGAGCTACGGCGCCCTCGACGACATGCCCGCCAACCTGTCACGCCGCATGTTCGAGGCCCTGGCCAACGCGCCGCAAGGGGTGGCCGTGCGCCAGTGGCTGGACGAAAACCTGCGCATCGACCCGCTCCACCTGCAACAGGGGGATCGCAGCGCCCTCGAAGAGATCAAGGCGCTCAGCCTGCGCACCGACAGCCAGTATCTGGTGCTCGGCAGCATCGACGATCTCTCCCTCGAGCCACAAGGCAACCAGCTGACCAGCTGGTATGAAGACCCCATCCGCAACTTTCGCATGCAGCTCTATCTGTTCGACGGCATCAACGGCAGCCTGCTCGGCCGCAAGGAGTACCAGGGCCGGGCCAACTGGACCTTCGCCAAGCGGGATCAGGTGGGCAGCAGCAGCGGCCAGTTCTGGCAGTCGAGCTACGGCCAGGAGGTCAACTACCAGTTGCAGGAAGCGGTGCAGGATCTGGTGGCCCAGCTCAGCTGCGCCCCGGTCACCGCCCGGGTGGTCGGCCAGAACGAGCGCGGCCCCCACATCAATCTGGGCCGCCGCAACGGCGTCCGGCTCGGGGATCAGTTCCGCATCCAGCACGATGCCGATTTCATCGACCCCTACGGCAAGTCGCGCATGATGCGCAACCCGGCCGACGGCCTGTTCGAAGTGGTGCAGGTGTTCGAGGATGGCGCCATCATCAGCAGCCAGAACAAATATTCGCCGTTTAACATCCAGATCGGGGATCTGGCAGTATTGGAATAAGAATCAAGGGTTTAAAAGGGAGCGGCTTCTTGTATAATGCCCGCCACAATGCTCCCGTAGCTCAGTAGGATAGAGCGGTCCCCTCCTAAGGGACAGGCCACTGGTTCGACTCCAGTCGGGAGCGCCATACAAAACAAGGGGTTGGCATCATCATGATGCCAACCCCTTGGTCGTTTCAGGCCAAGGCCGCCATTCGGCCGATTGCGGGCACGTCGGCCGCCCCGCATCCCGCCACAAGCGTACCTGCCCGAACTAACCTGCCAGCCCCGTGGGGCCATCTCCCACTGCGACCAGAGTGAGCCTGACACCGTGCTGGGCCAGCACCTCGCGGGCACTTTCGGGCAGTTGCCCATCGCTGATGACCTGATCGATCGCTTCCCAGCCAACCACGTTGAAGGTACCCACCTTGCCGTATTTGGAGGAGTCGCAGATAAGTATTCGGGTCGCGGCGGCCTCCACCACGGCACGCTTGACCGGCACCTTCTGCTCGCTGGGGGTGGAGATCCCCAGGGCATCCCAGGAGGAGGCCGACAAGAAGGCCACATCAAGGTGCAGATTGCGCAGGAAGTGGGCGGTGGCCTCGCCGGCGCAGGACTGGTTCTCCCGAATGACCTGCCCGCCGGTGTGATAGAGGCGGCAGCGGCCGTGCTCGATCAGATAGGCACAGACCATGAAGTCGTTGGTCACTATCATCAGATCTTCCCGCTGCGCCAGCTCCCGGGCCAGCTCGAGGGAAGTGGTCCCCGCATCCAGATAGACGGAACTGCCAGGCGCCACCTGGGCTGCAGCACTGTGCGCAATGGCGAGCTTGGCCTCCTGCATCAGGCTGCGCTTGGTGGCGTGGGAAGGTTCGCTCTTGATCCGTTCTGAAAGGCTCACACCCCCCGACACGGAGAGGACTCGCCCCTGCTCTTCGAGCTTCTGGATATCGCGCCTGATGGTCATGTGGGAGACCTGCAGGCGCTCGGTCAATTCGGTGATGCTGACGGCACCGCGCTCGGCCAGCAGGTGCAGGATCTGTTGCTGTCTCTCTACGGGGATCATGGGCAATCCGTAACACTAAAACGAGCGTCCATGTTACCCCAGCAGGATGGGAAGTTTTGATAAAAAAGCAAACCAAGGCTCACAATTAACAACAAATCACACATCACCCTCCATTAAAGCCACTCAATCGGCTCCAGCCCTCCTTAAATAACAAAAATTAACACAAGTGTGGTTAACTTTTGTGACACCTGCCTGATATTTCATCACCACAAGCCCCTACTATCGGTTCATTCGTTGTAATCGAGGAACTGAGAGATGAGCAGACCCTATCACGTTGCCGTCATCGGCCTGGGCGCCATGGGCATGGGCGCCGCCCAATCCTGCCTACGGGCCGGACTCGTCACCTATGGCATCGACCTCTGTGCGACCGCCCGGGAACAGCTGCAGGCCGCCGGAGCAGCCGCCGTCATGGCCGATGCCCGCCCGCTTGCCGATACCCTGGACGCAGTCCTGCTGCTGGTGGTCAACGCCGCCCAGGTGCGCAAGATCCTGTTTGGCGAGCACGGCCTCGCCGCGCACCTCAAACCGGGCACCGGCATCATGATCTCCTCCACCATCCCCGCAGAAGAAGCTGCCGCTCTCGCCCGCGAGCTGGCCACGCTAGACCTGCCGATGCTGGACGCCCCCGTCTCCGGCGGCGCCATCAAGGCCGAGGCCGGCGAGATGACGGTGATGGCTGCCGGCGCCGATGCCGCCTTCGACAAGCTGGCCCCTGTGCTCGATGCGGTGGCCAGCAAGGTTTACCGGGTCGGCAGCGAACCGGGCCAGGGCAGCACGGTCAAGATCGTTCACCAGTTGCTGGCCGGCGTGCACATCGCGGTGGCCGCCGAGGCCATGGCGTTGGCCAGCCGGGCAGGCGTGTCCCTGGATCTCATGTATGACGTGGTGACCCATGCCGCCGGCAACTCCTGGATGTTCGAAAACCGCATGGCCCGGGTGCTGACCGGTGACTACCAGGCCCGCTCGGCGGTGGACATCTTCGTCAAGGATCTCACCCTGGTGGCCGACACGGCGCGAGAGCTGCACTTCCCGCTGCCACTGGCGAGCACCGCCCTCAACATGTTCCTCGCAGCCAGCAACGCAGGGCACGGCCAGGAAGATGACAGCGCCGTCATCAAGATCTTCGACGGCATCACCCTGCCAGGCATGGAGGAGGCACAATGAAACTGGGCGTGATTGCAGACGACTTTACCGGGGCCACCGACATCGCCGGATTTCTGGTGGAAAACGGCCTCGCCACCCTCCAGCTTGCCGGCATCCCGCCGGCGGTGGATCTCAGCAGGATCGATGCCGTGGTGATCAGCCTCAAGAGCCGATCCTGCACCGCGGGCGAAGCAGTACGCGACTCGCTGGCCGCCCTCGACTGGCTCAAGGCGCGCGGCTGCCCGCGTATCTACCAGAAGTACTGCTCCACCTTCGACAGCACGGCGGCCGGCAATATCGGCCCGGTCACCGATGCCCTGCTGGCGGCGCTGGAGAGCCGGTTCACTCTGATCTGCCCGGCCCTGCCCGTGAACGGTCGCACCGTCTATCAGGGCAACCTCTTCGTCGGCGCCCAGCCGCTGGCCGAGTCCGGCATGCGCCACCATCCCATCACTCCCATGACCGACAGCAACCTGCTGCGCCTGATGGAGTGGCAGGGCTCGGGGCGCGCCGGATTGGTGCCCTTCACCACCATAGCGCAGGGCCCCGCAGCCATTGCCGACGCCTTCGAGCAACTGGCGCGTGATGACGTGCGCTACGCCGTGGTCGACACCCTCACCGAGCAGCACCTGCTGGATATCGCTGAGGCCGCCATAGAAATGCCGCTGGTGACCGGCGGCTCCGGCCTCGCCATCGGCCTGGCCCGGTTGCTCGGCAACGGCAATCCGGCCGCCGCCCGCGCAGCGGGAAGACCGCTGGGCACTCGCACCGTGGTGCTGTCGGGCTCCTGCTCCGAGATGACCAATCGCCAGGTGGCCCACTATCGGGAGGTGGCGCCAGCACTAGCCCTCGACGTGGCAGCTTGCCTGACGCAAGCCGACTACCCGGCCGAACTGGCCCGCTGGGTTCTGGATCAGCCGGCAACCCCCGCCCCCATGATCCACGCCACCACCAGCCCGGACCGGCTGGCCGAGATCCAGGCCCGCTACGGCCGCGACCTTGCAAGTGAGGCGGTGGAGCAGTGCTTTGCTCGCCTCGCCGTGCTGCTGCGCGCCGCCGGCATAGACAGTTTCATCATCGCCGGCGGCGAGACCTCGAGCCGCATCACCCAGGCGCTGGGTATTGCCGCCTTCCACATTGGCCCGCAGATCGCCCCCGGCGTGCCCTGGGTTCGGGCTACCGATGCCCCACTCTCGCTGGCCCTCAAATCCGGCAACTTTGGTGACGAGACCTTCTTCAGCCGGGCACAGGAGTTTTTCCATGACTGAACAGGCACTGCGCGACACCATGGTGATGCTGGGCGCATCCCTTTTCCAGCGAGGCTATGCCACCGGCGGCGCCGGCAATCTCTCCGCCAAACTGCCGGACGGCACCCTACTCGCGACCCCGACCGGCTCCTGCCTCGGCCGGCTCGATCCGATGCGTCTCGCCCGAGTGAGCATGAGTGGCGAGCATCTGGGGGGGGATCGCCCCTCCAAAGAGGTGGCCTTCCACCTCGCCATCTACCACAACAAGCCGGACTGCCAGGCCGTGGTGCACCTGCACTGCACCCACCTGACCGCCCTCTCCTGCCTGGAGGGACTGGATCCGGCCAACGTCATCCGTCCCTTCACCCCCTACTACGTGATGCGGGTCGGCCAGTTGCCGCTCATCCCCTACTACAAGCCCGGGGATGCCCGCATCGCCGAGGAGCTGGGGCGCCGCGCTCCCGAAGGCAACGCCTTCCTGCTGGCCAACCACGGCCCCGTGGTGACCGGCAAGGATCTAGTGGACGCGGTCAACAACATGGAAGAGCTGGAGGAGACGGCGCGCCTGGCACTGCTGCTGCACGGCCAGCGGATCCGCTACCTGAGCGAACCCGAAGTTGATGAATTGAGGAGGATAAAACCATGAGCAAGTTTGCCGCCAACCTCACCATGCTGTTTACCGAGCTGCCGTTCCTGGAGCGCTTCGCCGCCGCCCGCGAGGCAGGCTTCAGCGCGGTGGAGTTCCTCTTCCCTTACGAGTGGCCGGCCGCCGAGCTGGGTCGCCAACTGCAGCAGCACGGTCTCTCCCAGGCGCTGTTCAACATGCCGCCGGGCAACTGGGCGGCGGGGGAGCGAGGCATGGCCGCCATCCCGGGGCGGGAGGCCGAGTTTCGTGCCCACCTGCCAAGCGTGCGCGACTACGCTCTGGCGCTCGGTTGCACCAAGGTGCACGCCATGAGCGGCATAGTCGACCCCGCTCATAGCCTCCCGGCCCACCGCCAGACCCTGATCGACAACATCCGCTTCGCCGCCGACTTTCTGGCCGAAGACGGCATCAAGGTGCTGCTGGAGCCCCTCAACGATCGGGATGTGCCCGGCTACTTCCTGGCCCACCAACTCGACGCCCTGGCGCTGGTGCAGGAGATAGACAGACCCAACGTGGGGGTGCAGCTCGATCTCTATCACGCCCAGATCATGGACGGGGATCTCACCCGTCTCATCGGCAAGCTGGGCAAGGCCATCGGCCACGTCCAGATCGCCTCGGTACCGGATCGCCACGAGCCGGACGAGGGGGAGATCGCCTATCCGCACCTGTTCAAGGTGCTGGAGCAGACGGGCTACCACGACTGGATCGGCTGTGAATACAACCCCAGAGGCAACACCCGGCAAGGCCTGACCTGGCTGGCACAACAATAACGACCCTACACACGAACGAGTCTGAGGATAGCAAGATGCAGATCATCATCACCGGCGGAGGCGGCTTTCTGGGACAGAAGCTGGCCCGTGCCCTGTTGCACAGTTCCTTACCTTTCAGCGAGCTGCTGCTGGTGGACATTCAGGAGCCACCAGCCCTGGCCGACCCACGGGTGCGCTGCCTGCAGGCGGATCTGACCGCCCCCGGGGTAGCCGAGTCTCTCATCAGCGAACGCACCACCGTCGTCTATCACCTTGCCGCCATCGTCAGCAGCCACGCGGAGCAAGATTTCGATCTGGGCTGGCAGGTCAACCTGGACACCACCCGCAGCCTGCTGGAGGCGTGCCGGCACGCCCGCCCGGGCATCCGCTTCGTGTTCACCAGTTCGCTGGCGGTCTATGGCGGCCCGCTGCCGGAACTGGTGGACGACGGCACCGCCCTCACTCCGACCTCCTCCTACGGCGCCCAGAAGGCGATGGGGGAGCTATTGGTCAACGACTACAGCCGCAAGGGCTACGTCGACGGCCTGGCGCTGCGTCTGCCCACCATCTGCGTGCGGCCGGGCAAGCCGAACCGCGCCGCCTCGTCGTTTGTCAGCAGCATCATCCGCGAGCCGCTACAGGGAGAAGTGGCCCTCTGCCCGGTGAGCCCGGAGCTGCGCCTGTGGCTGTCGAGCCCCGCCACCGTGGTTGCCAACTTCCTGCTGGCCGCCACCCTGCCAAGGGGGGATGGCCGCAGTATCAACCTGCCCGGCATCAGCGTCACCGTCGGCGAGATGCTGACGGCACTGACTCAGGCAGGCGGCCAAGCGGCGCGGGAGCGGGTGCAGTTTGCCGCCGATCCGGCCATCGAACGCATCGTGGCCAGCTGGCCGGGCCGCATCGACAACCAGCGCGCCACCGCCCTCGGTTTCATAGCAGACAGGACGTTTGCCGACATCATCGACAGCTTTATCACCCATGACATGCAGGAGGCATCATGAGCGACATCCCAACCCCCATCATCGGCCTTATCATCGCCGTCTTCGTGCTGGTGTTTCTGGTTATCCGCACCCGGGTGCACGCGCTGATCGCCATGCTGGCGGCGGCCTGTATCGCCGGGATCACCGGCGGCATGAGCATCGACAAGACCCTCACCGTCATCACCCAGGGCTTTGGTTCCACCCTCGGCAGCATCGGCATCGTCATCGGCCTCGGGGTCATGATGGGTCGCCTGCTGGAGGTGTCTGGTGCCGCCGAGCAGATCGCCTACAGCTTCATCAAGTGGCTCGGCAAGCGCCGCGAGGAGTGGGCGCTGGCCATCACGGGCTACATCGTCAGCATCCCCATCTTCGTGGATTCTGCCTTCGTCATCCTCTACCCGGTGGCCAAGGCGTTGGCGAAAAGCGGCAAGCGCTCCCTGCTAACCCTGGGGGTGGCGCTGGCGGGCGGCCTAGTGGTGACCCACCATACCGTGCCGCCGACCCCGGGCCCGCTCGGCGTGGCCGGTCTGTTTGGGGTGGACATCGGCGCCATGTTGCTGACCGGCATGGCTCTGGCCATCCCCTGCGTGCTCGGCATCGTCTTCTATGCCCAGTGGCTCGACAAGAAGTACCCCGAGTTCGGCGCCCAGGCTGCCCAAACCCCGGATGAGCTGCAGGTCACCTATGAGCAGTACCTCAAGGAGAAGGAGGGCAAGACTCTACCAAGCCTGACCCTGTCGCTGCTGCCGATCCTGGTACCCATCGTGCTCATCTTCCTCAAGGCCATTTTCACCACCCTCGCCACCCTGGAGGGGATGGACGGCCTGATGGAAAACCCGCTGGTGCAGGGTATCAACTTCATCGGCGCTCCCATCATCGCACTCGCCATCAGCGTGCTGCTGGCGGTTTACACCCTGGTGCCGCACATGGACAGGCACGCCACCGCCGCTCGCCTGGAAGAGGGGCTGCAGTCGGCCGGCATCATATTGCTGGTGACCGGTGCCGGCGGCGCACTGGGGGCCGTGCTGCGCGACAGTGGCGCAGGCCAGCAGCTGGCCGAGCAGATCGCCCTGCTGCCCATCTCCCCCATTCTGATCCCTTTCATCGTGGCGACCCTGGTACGCCTCATCCAGGGATCAGGCACCGTGGCCATGGTGACGGCGGCCTCCATCTCGGCCCCCATCCTGGCGCAGATCCCCGGGGTCAACATGCTGCTGGCCGCCCAGGCCGCCACCATGGGGTCGCTCTTCTTCGGCTACTTCAACGACAGCCTGTTCTGGGTGGTCAACCGGATGATGGGGATCTCAGACGTGAAGCAGCAGATGATCGTCTGGTCCATTCCGACCACTATCGCCTGGGCCATCGGCGGTACAGGGGTGGCGCTGCTGAACCTGCTGTTCGGCTCCGGCGGCACCTGGTTCGACCCCGTGCTGCCGCTGCTGGTGCTGGCGCTCATCATCTGGGGCGTGCGTCGCCAGCAGTTGCCTGCCATCAGCAGCGCGGTGGCTGACAGCAAATAATCCCGTCGCCACACCACCGAGGTATGGCCACCGGGGAGGGCCGGTCTGCTAGACTGGCCCTCCTTTTGTTCATTCATCTGCAAAGGAGTGTTGGATGTCTGCTGCTTCGTGGTGGGACAAGTCCACCGGGCTGGCGCTGCTCACCATAGTGCTGTGGGCCTCGCTGGCGGCGCTCACCTCCCGTGTTACCAGCGTGTCACCGCTGGTGCTGGTGGGGCTGGTGCTGTTTTTCTGCGGGATGGGAGCCCTGCCGTTCTGGCGTCAGTGGCGGGCTCGTCCGGTCAACTGGCTGGTGACCATCAGCGCCCTGCTGCTCTATCACCTGCTGCTGTTCATGAGCTTTCGCCACGCCCCCGTGCTAGAGGCGAACCTCATCAACTACCTGTGGCCACTGTGCATCATCTTGTTCACCCCATTGCTGCTGCCCGGTCACCCGCTGCACGGCCGTCACCTGCTGGCCGGCGCCCTGGGTCTGGCCGGCTCGGTACTGGTGATGGTGAACGGCGAGCTGCAGCTGCAACAGGCCTATCTGCCGGGCTATCTGCTGGCGTTGGGGGCCGCCATCGTCTGGGGCGCCTACTCGGTGCTCTCGCGCCGACTGCCGCCGGCCCCGGCGGTGATGACGGCGGCGGCCTGCCTGCCCGCCGGGCTGCTGGCGCTGCTGCTGGCCTGGCTGCTGGAGGGACCGCTGCCGGTGGCCCGCATCCCGGCCGGTGACTGGGGCCTCATCATCGGGCTGGCGCTCGGCCCCATGGGGGCGGCTTTCGTCACCTGGTATCTGGCGCTGCGAGACGGAGATCCGCGCCGGATCGGCGCGCTGGCCTATCTGACGCCGCTGCTAAGCACGCTGCTGCTGGTGCTGCTCAATGGCGAGCAGCTGACCCCCCGTCACCTGCTGGCTGGTGCTCTCATCATGGGTGGCGCCCTGCTCGGCATGCAGGGCAAGCCCCCTGCCCGCCAGCAGCAGGAAGCCCCCGCACCGCAGCCGTAAGCCAGTCCCCCTCGACAGTCAGTCCGGGCCGCCGGGCTGACTGTCATAAAAGCGCCATCTCTGCTGCTTAAGCTCACGCCGACGCCCATCGCCGTGGTTCAACAAGCAGGAATGCTGCCGTGAAAATTGCCCATTATGCCTCCCTCTCTTCCCTCGCTCTGCTGCTGGTCGCCGCCGTGCAGGTCGGTGCCCTCTGGCACGGCTGGCAACAGCTCAACCAGGCCGAGCAGGCCCAGTACCAGCACGAACGGCTGCAGCAGCGGCTCACCGGTACCCTGCAGGGCACTCTGCGCGACTACCTCGCCAGCGGCGATCCGCTACGGCTGACCGAGGCCGAAGGGGTGCGCAAGCAGGCACTTGCCCAGCTCGCCCAGCAGGATGTGGCGCTCACGGCCCAGTTGCGCACCCTGCTCGAACAGATGGGGGCGCGCATCGACAGCGACTATCTGGCGGCCGGCAAGCTCTCCGGCAACAGCCAGTGGCTGCTGCAAAATGCCGAGAACGAGCTGACCGATCAGGCCAGAGCGCTGCTGCGTTATGGCCAGCAAGGAGCAACGGGGAGCGACCCGGCCAGCGCCGAGCGCTATCGCCAGCTGGCCGGCGACCTGCTGGCAGCCCTGCCGGGGCTAGCTCACCTGCGCCAGAACTACATGGAGCAGGCCAGCCCCAAGCTGCTGGAAGGGTTGCAGTTCGAGCTGACGGCCCTACAAAAACAGGCCGAGCAGCTGGCGGCCCTGCCGCCGCTCGGCCTGTTCGAGGCGCCCCCCGCCGACGAATTCACTCTGGGGGAACCGGAGCGCAAGGAGCTCGGGGATCTGCCCAAAGCCGAACTGCTCTCGCTGCTCAAGCGCTACCCGCAGGAGCTGGAGAACAGCCGCAAGGCGCTGCAACAGCAGCAGGCGGGCCGTCTCGCAGTGCAACAAGACATAGGCCAGATGCTGCAGGCCACCGGCCAGATGGGCAGCGAACTGGCCGCTGCCCGCCAAGCGGTCAACCAGCGGCTGGCCGCCATCCTCGGCAGCCTGGCGCTCTGTCTGGTGCTGGTCGCCCTGCTGTTTGCGCTGGTACAGCGCCGCTGGCTGGTCAGGCCGCTGCTGCGCCTGCGTGCGGCCTTCCTGCAGCTCGACGAGACCGGGCAGGCCGAAACCCTGCCAGAGGGGCGCGAGCGCAACGAGCTGGCCGACATCGTCGCCAGCTACAACCGCCTCATCCTGCGGCTGCAGCAGGATCAGCAGCAGAAAGAGGGCCAGCTCTCGGCGGTGTCGCAAAGCCTGCAGGGGATGGTCAACCAGGTGCAGGAGATCCATCACAGCACCCGCACCACGGAGCAGGCGGTGGACGAGAGCGATCTGATGATGAACGAGCTGAACCAGCTGGCTGGCGAGGTACATCAGGTGGCCGCCGAGATAGCGCAGCACGCCCAGCACAATGAGCACTCCATGAGCCAGAGCGAACAGCTGGTGGGCGGCATGTTGCAGGCCACCTCCCAGACCGGGCTCGCCATCGACGAGAGTGGCGGCGCCCTGGCCCAGCTCAAACGCTCGGTGGAAGATGTAACCGCCATCGTCGACGTGATCGGTCACATCTCCCAGCAGACCAACCTGCTGGCGCTCAACGCGGCCATCGAGGCGGCCCGGGCCGGCGAGCAGGGACGCGGCTTTGCGGTGGTGGCCGACGAGGTGCGCCACCTCTCTGCCGATACCCAGCGCTCCCTTGGCCAGATCACCGAGATCCTGACCAGGCTCACCCAGGCGGGGGAGCAGCTCGGCACCGTGCTGGCGCGGATCACCGCAGAAGCCGCCGCCCAGCGCCAGCAGGCGGAGCAACTGCGCCAGACCACCCAGGCGGTGCGGGAGATGGCGCGCAGCACGGCGGTCATCGCCCTGCAGGGGGCCGACAACGCCAAGAGCCAGGAGCACAAGCTGGCCAGTTTTGCCGATCTCATCGGCCGCATCAGCCAGCACGCCCGCCAGGGCAGCCGCCTCTCGGTGCAGGTGTCGGAGCACATCCACCACCAGGCCAGCCAGATCCCGCGCATCCTCGGTCACCAGGCCTGAGCCGTACCGGCTCCGCCGGCACCCCCTACCCGGCCCCTGCCATCGCGCAGGGGTTTATCTTTTTTTGTGGCACAAAATTATCTGTTATCCGCTGGTTAACGAAGAAAGATCCCTCTGCAGCGTGCGATCCGTCCGGATCGGCCGGCAATTTCATCTGAAAACGTTGTCATCACCGATATCAGCGGGCTGGGAGTGTCCACAGCAAGCGTCATGATTATTTGCACTCGGTCATATTTTTGAAACTTGGTGGGAACTTTCCATTGATATTTCGCACCGCGAACGTACTCTTGGATTGTCCGATAGCCAAGGATCGGAACACAAAAAAACAAACTATGTGATGAACAGAACTGCACCACCGCAGATGTGCCAAGACGTCGCGGCCGCAGCCGACATACTCGAACTTTTGCCCTTCGGGGTCTTGATTGCAATGCCAATACCGAGCGGCGGGCGCTTGCCTGACTGCCGGACAAAAAAAGCTAAGTCCATAAAATCAGGAGCAATACAAAATGGAAAAAGTGATCTTCAAACGTGCCGCATTGAGCGCAGCCATCGTTGCTGCCATGCTCGCCCCCGGTATGGTGTTGGCTGCCGACGAAGCCGGCCCCGCCTATGCAGCCGCCGCCAGCAAATTCTACGAAGAAGGCAAACTCAACGGTGGCCTCTTCTACTTCCAGCGTGACCGTCAGCGTATCGATGGCGACCCCACTGCCAAGAACAAAGAAGGCAAGTACCAGTCCAACCTGAGCCACGCCACCACCCAGGCCTCCCTGAACTTCAACTCCGGCTACGCCTGGGACGTGGTGGGTATCGATGTGGGCGGTTTCGGTGCCTATGACCTGGCCGTGACCGAGAACCATGCGGTCAACCAGGAGAACGAATTCTCCTTCGCCGGCAACAAATGGGGCGAAAACTACAAGGACGGCTCCCCGGAAGGCGGCTTCAGCCTGGCCAACGCCTCGCTGAAATTCAAGGCGCTGGACGGTGCCCTCACCGCCAAGGGCGGTCTGACCCAGCTCTACGTACCGGGCGTGATCGGTGTGAACTGGTCCTATCAGCCGGGTACCTACCGTGGTGGCCAGATCGAGGGTAACTTCGGTGGCCTCTACCTGACCTACGCCATCGCCGACGAGTACAAATCTCCCTGGTACAAAGAGACCCAGAAGTTCTCCCGCGCCAAGGCATGGATGGATCCGTTCGCCGATGAAAACGTCATCGACTACATCCAGGGTGTCGCCGCCCGTTACACCTTCGAGAACGGCACCGCCATCACAGGTTCCTACGGTAACTCCGAAAACTACATGGACAGCTACCACTTCAAGCTGGCCCATAAATTCGACGTGCTGAACGGCCTCTCCACCAGCTACCAGTTCTACGGTTCCGACACCAAGACCTATCAGAAGGGTGGTGCCGACATCGAGACTTACGATGGCCTGGCATGGCAGCAAGCGCTGACCGCCGCCTGGGGCATGGGCCCGTACGGTTTCCGTCTGGAAGGTCTGTGGACCAAGGCCGAGGGTAACGAAGGCAACTACCTGCCCCGTCTGACCCGTGGCTACGGCAACTCCCAGGGCGCGAACGAAATCTGGTGGGACTCCCGCTCCGACTGGAACGCCAACAACGAAAAAGCGCTGTTCTTCGGCGTGACCCGTTCCCTGGATGACCTGGTGGGTGCACCTGGCTGGTCCGTCGGTGTCTCCGGTGCCTACGGCTGGGATATCCAGAAAGGCGACGGCACCAAGGCCACCAACGGTGAAGATACCGAATGGGCAGCCAACTTCGACGTCATGTACACAGTGCAGGATGGCAAGCTGAAGGGCACCCTGTTCAAGCTGCACTACACCGATTACAACAACGACATCAGCCAGGGCGGCGGTTGGACCGAATACCCCAACATCTTCGCCTCCGAGCATGACGTCAAGTTCCACATCATCATGCCGTTCACCATCCTGTAAGCAGGTGGTTGAAGTTAGCAAACCGGGCCGATTGGCCCGGTTTTCTTTTTTCTGATCAGCGGGTTAACATGCAAAACCGCAGGCGCTGCTGCCTGCCTCGTCACACAAGGATGCCCCCATGTCCCGCTTCGTTCTGATCACCGGCTGCTCCAGCGGCATCGGCCTGGCCGCCGCCAAGGCGCTCGGCCAGCACGGCTACACCGTCATCGCCTCCGCCCGCAAGGCCGAGGACGTGGCGCAGCTGCGCCAGCTGGGTTTGCTGGCGATCGAGCTGGATCTGGCCAACGAGGCCAGCATAGCGCGGGGCGCGGCCGAGGCGCAGACACTGGCCGGCGGCCGCCTCTATGGCCTGTTCAACAACGGCGCCTACGGCCAGCCCGGCGCGCTGGAGGATTTGCCCACCCAGGCGCTGCGCGAGCAGTTCGACACCAACCTGTTCGGCTGGCACCACCTCATTCGCCAGCTGCTGCCGGCCATGCTGGCGGCCGGCGAGGGGCGCATCGTGCAGAACAGCTCGGTGCTGGGGCTGGTAGCCATGAAGTATCGCGGCGCCTACAACGCCAGCAAGTTCGCACTGGAAGGGTATACCGATACCCTGCGCCTGGAGCTGGCCGGCAGCGGCGTGCAGATCAGCCTGATCGAGCCGGGTCCCATCGACACCCGCTTTCGGGCCAATGCGCGCGCCGCCTTCCTGCGCCACATAGAGCCCGCCGCCAGCCGCCATCAGGCCGCCTACCAGCAGACCCTGAGCCGGCTGGAGCGTGAAGGGGGTGCCCGCGGTTTTACCCTGCCAAGCGAGGCCTGCATCGCGCCGCTGCTGCACGCACTCGGCAGCCCGCGCCCCAAACACCGCTACCCGGTCACCTTCCCGACCCGGCTGTTCGGGGTGCTGCGCCGCCTGTTGCCCAGTCGCCTGCTCGACCGGATCCTCGCCAAGTCGGCCTGACGGCGACCGCTTCGCCACCCGGCACACCTGCAAGCAGCCTGCAACCAGAGGCGACGACGAGCGTCGTCGCCTCTCGTCTCATCCCCACCAACCGGCACCAGAGTGCGGCACCAGAGTGGCTTGAATCAGCCAAGCCGCCATCCCTGGCAGTACCCGCTCAGTAGTGCTGGCCGTTGCTGTAATAGCAGCTCTTGACGATGGGCAGCACCTGCACCACCACATAGGTCTGCTCCCCCAGCACCGCTTTCAGGTGGCGGGTGATCAGCGCCGCCGCTGCGTCCTGCAGCTCCTGCGGGCGTTCGAACCAGACCAGCTCGACGAACGGAAAGCCGGCCTCGACCTCCCCCTCGCGCACCCAGTGGCTGTCGATGCTCTCCAGGGTGACGAACTCCGGTTTGCCCCCGGTAAGGGCACAGAGATCCGCCAGCAGGGGGGCGCTTATCTGCTTGAGGGTGTCGACGGAGACGGCCCGAAAACGAAGGTGGGGCATGGGAAAACCTCTTGGCTGTGACAAATGAGGACTTATCATAGGGGTTATTGTGACGAAGAGAAGCCATCCGCTGACATAAGGTGCCCCATGAGACTCCATCGCCTGCTGCTCCCCTTCCTGCTCTGCCTGCTGCTGCCGCTGAGCGCCTTTGCCGACCCAGCCTTCTATAAGGTCAGCAAGGGCGATCAGCAGCACTGGCTGCTGGGCTCCATCCACGCGGGCAAACCCTCGCTCTATCCGCTGCCCGACCCCATCGAGCGGGCCTGGCTGCAGAGCCGCGCCCTGGTACTGGAGGTCGACCTGACCCACATCAGCCAGCAGCAGTGGCAAGAGATGGGGGCCATCACCCGGCTGGTGGACGGCAAGACCCTCAAGGAGCACGTGCCGCTCGATCTCTACCGGCGCACCATCATCGCCGCCGGCCAGAACGGCCTGACCGAGAACATGCTGGCCCCGCTGCGCCCCTGGTTCGCCGCCATCACCCTCACCCAGGCGGCACTGGAGCGCACCGACTTCAGTAGCGCGCTCGGGGTGGATCAGCATTTCGCCAGGCAGGCCGGCGACAGCGGCAAGCCCATCATCGGCTTCGAGACCCTGCTCGAGCAGCTCGGCTACCTCGCCAGCGTCGGTGACAACCAGACCCTGATGCTGGAGAGCACCCTGGACGAGCTGCCCGAACTCGAGCGCGGCTTTCGCGAGGTGATGAAGGCGTGGGAAGAGGGGGACGAGGCGACCCTCATCAACCTGCTCAAATCGGAGATGGCGCCACCCAAGCTGCAGGCCTGGCTGGAGCAGACCCTGCTGGCGGAGCGCAACCACAACTGGCTGAAGAAATGGTCCACCCTGCCAAACGAGAGCTTCATCGTGGTAGGGGCGCTGCATCTTTACGGCGACCAGGGCTTGCTCGCGTTGCTGGAACAACAGGGCTGGCGCATCACCCCGCTCACCGAGCCGGGTCCGCGCAAGCAGGCCCGCCAATAAGGCGCAGGCGGGGCCACATCGGCCCCGTCAGGGTCTTGATATGGGAGGGCGCTCACAGATCCGGCTGCCGATTTAATAACCACGGAAGGACTTGATCGAGATCATCTCTTTGCTCCCAAAGAGGTATCTATCATGCCTGTCATCAATGGGATGACTGGAGTGCATGAGATGGAATTTTGGATGAACCTGATGTTCGGCAACAGCGTGGGACTGATGTCCATGTTGGTGATTATCGGTACCTTCCTGCTGATCAGTTCCTACGCGGCCTATTTCATCTACAAGGTGATGAACGCCAAGCCGCCGAAAGAGGGCCAATAAGCCTGCGTCAGGCGATCCCCGATCGCCTGATCCCGCTCTCGCCTCCCCTTTGCTCACGGGCTGAGCAACCCCGCGCCACCAGCGCGCCCGCCACTTTCAGATCCGCCCCCGCCCGCTATAATGGCCGCTCATTCCACCTGCGGGGAGCCTGCCGTGTCTCATAACGACGAACTCTCACTGTTTCGCAATGAAGTGGCCGATGTGCGCCCCATTCGCAACGACCATATCCGCCTCCAGACGGCGGGCAGCAGCCCGACTGACGCCCAGCTGGCGCGGCGCCAGGCCGCCACCGCCGAGCAGCTCGCCCTGGATCACCTCAGCATGGAGGCGGTCGAGATGCTCGACCCCCACGCCATCGTCGGCTTCAAGCGCGACGGGGTGCAGGAGGGGGTCTACAAGAAGCTGCGACTCGGCAAATACGAGCTGCAGGCGAGCCTGGACCTGCACCAGAAGACCCTGAACGAAGCGCGCCAGAGCCTGGTGCAGTTCATTGCGGATTGCGAGCTGCGCGACATCCGCTGCCTGCTGATCCTGCACGGGAAGGGAGAGCGCAGCACGCCGCGCGCCCTGCTCAAAAGCTATGTCAGCGCCTGGCTGCCGCAACTGCCGGCGGTGATGGCCATGCACAGCGCCGAGCGTCGCCACGGTGGCGGCGGGGCTCTCTACGTGCTGCTGCGCAAGAGCGAGCGCAAGAAGGCAGAGAACCGCGAACGCCATCAGAAACGGCTCGGCTAGCCAGCGCCCGTCATCTGGTCAGTCATCCTAGGCCAGGGTGGTAAAACGCATGAGGGCAGTGTTAGCATCGATCGGCCCCGAGCATGCCAGGTACGGGGTGCACGCCATCAGGGACGATAACAAGGACAATCCCATGTCATATCAGAAACTTGAACAACATCAGCAACAGCTGCACCGGCTCTCCCACCTCTCTGCCATCTGTGGCTGGGATCAGGCCGCCATGATGCCGGAGGGGGGCAACGAAGCCCGTGCCGAGGCCATGGCCGAACTGGGGCTGCTGATCCACCACAAGCGCACCGCCCCCGAGCTGGGCGACTGGATCGCCAAGGCCGAGAGCGAGCCTCTGGACGAGCTCCAGCGTGCCAACCTGCGCGAAATCAAGCGCCACTGGCAGGATGCCAGCCTGCTGCCCGGGGATCTCGTGGAGGCGCTGTCGCTCGCCGGCAGCAAGTGCGAGCACGCCTGGCGCCGCCAGCGCAAGGAGAACGACTGGGCGGGCTTTGCCCCCAACCTCGCAGAAGTAGTAAAACTGTCGCGGGAGGTCGCCTCCTTGCGTGCCGACGCGCTGGGGGTGCGCCCCTACGACGCCATGCTGGCGCTCTATGAGCCGGGCATGACCAGCGCCCGGCTCGACGAGATCTTCGGCGATCTGACCGGCTGGCTGCCAAACCTGATCCAGACCGTGAGCGAGCAGCAAAAGCGCGAATCGGTGCAGATCCCGCAAGGCCCCTTCCCCATCGCCGCCCAGCAGGCGCTCGGCCAGCAGGTGATGGGGCTGCTCGGCTTCGATTTTGCCCACGGCCGGCTCGATGTGAGCAGCCACCCGTTCTGCGGCGGGGTGCCGACCGACGTGCGCATCACCACCCGCTACAACGAGCAG
The DNA here is from genome assembly GCF_033349375.1 of Aeromonas sp. CD. Taxonomy (NCBI): domain Bacteria; kingdom Pseudomonadati; phylum Pseudomonadota; class Gammaproteobacteria; order Aeromonadales; family Aeromonadaceae; genus Aeromonas; species Aeromonas sp. CD. The sequence continues at coordinate 1,131,459 of NZ_CP137631.1, read as the reverse complement.
GAGTTTGTCTCCAGCCTGATGGGCATCGTCCACGAAACCGGTCACGCCCGTTACGAGCAGGGCTTGCCGCGCCAGTTGCTGGGCCAGCCGGTGGCCGAGGCGCGCTCCATGGGCATTCACGAGAGCCAGAGCCTGTTCTGCGAGATGCAGCTCGGCCATGATCCTGCCTTCCTCACACTGCTGGCGCCGCACATTCGCGCCCACTTCGGCGAACAGGCGGCGTTGGCGCCGGCGAACCTGGTCAAGCTCTACAACCGGGTCGAGCCCGGCTTTATCCGGGTCGATGCGGACGAGGTGACCTATCCAGCCCACGTCATCCTGCGCTACGAGCTGGAGCGCGACCTTATCGAGGGGCGCATCGAGGTGGCAGACATCCCCGCGCTGTGGGACGCCAAGATGCAGCAGTGGCTGGGGCTCTCCACCCAGGGCAACTACCAGAATGGCTGCATGCAGGACATTCACTGGACCGACGGCTCGTTCGGCTACTTCCCGAGCTACACGCTCGGCGCCATGTACGCGGCGCAGCTGCGCTTCGCGCTCGAGCGAGAGCTCGGCAACATGGGCGAGCTGATCGCGGCGGGCCGCCTGCCGGAGATCTTCGCCTGGCTGGGCCGCTACATCTGGTCCCAGGGCAGCCACTATGGCACCGATGAGCTGGTCAGCCGCGCCACCGGCGAGGCGCTGAATCCGCACTGGCTGCGCCGCCATCTGGAGCAGCGCTATCTGAAGTAGGGCCAGCGCGCCTGCCAGCAGATAACAAACGGGGCCTCGCGGCCCCGTTTTTCATGGCAACGCGGCGTGTCAGCGCCCGTCCGGCACGCCGGTGAACTCGCGCAGCTGCAGGATGTTACCCTCGGGGTCGAACGCATTGCGCACCACGAAACCGGGGCCAGACCACTGCTGCGGCAGCAAGCCGCCACCGAGATCGGCCGCCTTCGCTTCCGCCCAGGCGAGACTCGGCACGGTAAAGAACAGCTTGATGGCACCCTGCTCACGGAGCTGCGGCGGCGTGGTGATGACCACCTGCTCGGCATAGGGGGCGGGGATCGCGTGCAACAACAGCTGGATGTCGGCGTTTTCCTGCACGATCAGCTCGTCACTCTGGCTGCGGATCTCCATCTGCAGCAGGGTGCGATAAAAGTGGCTCAGCAGGCCGGGATCCCTGGCATAGATCAGGGCGCCGGCACGTGCGGGTCCTGGCATGGCTCTCTCCTCCTTGGATGTTGTCACCCCAGATTCGCACACTTGCCACGCCAAACCGATCTGTTTTTCACGCCCTGCGATCGCGGGCTCGGCCTCGGTTTTATTTCAATTGCTGTCCGTTTCTGGCTAGTCATCGCCTTCGTTCCTGCTTAGTCTCTCACTCATCCGGGCCGCCGCGCCCACCCCGTTTTCGGCGCAAGGAGCCACCGATGCCAACAGATCACGCCATGACGATGCCGCCGGCCACAGAGGATGAACCAGACCTGCAGCTCAGCGCCGAGCAGTGCCATGCCGCCCGCCTTGCCCGCGATGCGCGCTTCGACGGCCGCTTCTTTACCGGCGTGCTCTCCACCGGCATCTACTGCCGGCCTGTCTGTCCGGCGCGGCCGCCACACGAGCACAACGTGCGCTACTTCCAAAGCGCCGCCGCAGCCGAGCAGCACGGCCTGCGCCCCTGCCTGCGCTGCCGGCCGGAGCTCGCGCCCGCCGCTCCCGGCGATCTGCCGCCGACGCTGGCGCGCCTGCTGGCCCGGATCGATCGCGGCGAGCTGGCAGAAGGCTCGCTCACCACCCTGGCGGAACAGGCCGGCATCAGTGAGCGCACGCTGCGCCGCCAGTTCGAGCAGCACCTCGGCGCCTCACCGAAACAGGTGGAGCAGACGCGCCGGCTGCTGCTCGCCAAGCGGCTGCTGACCGAAACCCGGCTGCCCATCACCGACATCGCGTTTGCGGCGGGCTTTGCCAGCATTCGCCGCTTCAACGATGCCTGGCAGCAGGCATACGGGCTGGCACCGCGGGCCCTGCGCCGTCAGAGCGAGTCAACCGGCGACGACGCCGCCCTGACGCAAGCTGAACCACAGACCGAGGCGGGGGCAATGCTCACGCTGCAACTGCCCTACCGCCCCCCGTACGACGTGGCGGCCATGCTGGCGTTCTACCGGCTGCGCGCCATTCCGGGGCTGGAGCGGGTAGATGGCGAGGTCTATGAACGCTGGCACCGGGTCGGCGATCAGCTCGCGCGGGTGCGCATCAGCCAGGGCAAGGGGCACAGCCTGCTGCTCAGCGTCCATGATCTGCCGCCCGCCGCGCTGCCGGATCTGCTGTATCGGGTGCGCCGGATGTGGGATCTCGATGCCGACATGCAGCGCATCGGTGCGCGGCTCGGGCAGTATCCGCTGCTGGCGCGCCTGCAGGCGCGCTGGCCGGGGGTTCGGCTGCCCGCCGGCTGGGATGAGTACGAGGTGATGCTGCGCGCCATCGTCGGCCAGCAGGTGTCGGTCAAGGGGGCCATCACCATACTCGGGCGGCTGGTGGCGCGCACCGAGGCGCAATTCGGGGTGGCGCAGTTGCCCACCCCTGCCCAGCTGTGTGAGCTCAACCTGGACGGTATCGGCATGCCCGGTAGCCGGATCAGAACGCTGCAGGGGCTGGCGCAGGCGCTGGCCAGCGGCGAGTTGAGCCTGATCAGCGCCAGCGATGAACAGCTGCTGGCACTGCCCGGCATCGGCCCCTGGACGGTCGCCTACTGGCGGCTGCGCTGCGGGCTGGATCCGGATGCCTTTCCCGCCTCGGATCTGGTGCTACTGAAGGCGCTGGGGGGCGGCACCAAGTTGCCGGTGAAAGCGGTATTGGCCCACAGCGAAAGGTGGCGGCCCTGGCGCGGCTACGCGGCGAGCTGGCTGTGGCATGCCATGAGCGAGGAACCGGCACTGCTGACCAAGTCGGCACCAGGCGCAGCAAGCGACAACCAAGCAGAGGAGACAACCCCATGACCCGCTACGATATATTGCCCAGCCACTGCGGCGATCTGCTGGTGGCCATCGACGAACGCGGCCTGCTGCACGTGGACTTCATGGCGGGGCTGCGCGCACTGCCCGACATGCGCGACTGGCAACAGGACAAGGTGGTGCTGGCCCCTTTTCTCGCGCAATTTGAGGCCTATTTTGCCGGCCACCTGCAACGCTTCACCCTGCCGCTCGCACCAAGAGGCACGGCGTTTCAGCAAGCGGTCTGGCAGGCGCTGTGCGACATCCCCTACGGCGAGACCCGCAGCTACAGCGACATCGCCCGCGCCATCGGCAAGCCCAATGCAGTGCGGGCGGTGGGCGCCGCCAACGGCCGCAACCCGCTCTCGATCATCATCCCCTGCCATCGGGTGATAGGCCAGAACGGCAGCCTGACTGGCTATGCGGGGGGCTTGCCCATCAAGCAGGCGCTGCTGCGCCTCGAAGGGATCGCGGCCTGAGCCCTTAGCCCAGGGTTTCTGCCTCCACGGCAAGGGGCCGGCCGGCCCCTTGCCATTTGCCTTGATCAAGAAGGTCAGGATCTTATTCAGTACCAGACGTAGCCCAATGTCAGCTCATCTTTCCCGTCCGCCAACACATTGAAGAACAAGCATGTTTTTCCATAGAGCCAGCAGGGGCACTTGTTCAAATACAGAGAGCCCCTGACATGGGGTGAAAACTTGCCCGTAGTGACAGCAAACCAGGGCGCCGACGGAAGTTTGGGCGAATACTTCGAAGACCGGGATGACGCTGCGCGTTGGCGACTTGCTGACTATCTGGATCACGGCGTATTTCCTGGCGATCCGATCGCAGCCATCGGCTGCGATCCGTTTGAAATCAGGAGGAAACATGTCCACTCCAGTCACAGTCACTCAATTCCAAGTGAGATCCCACGGCGCCCCTGACGAGGTGCGTACTCCCGACAAGACCCGGGTCGAGGTCGTTAAACTCGATGGCTACACCATAGGGCGGTTCAACTTTGCCCCTGGCTGGCGCTGGTCTGACTGCATCAAACCTGTCGTCAAGACGGAGCAATGCCAGCTCTCGCACGTGGGTTACGCCGTCTCGGGGTCGCTCACTGTCCGCCTGGCGGACGGCACCCTCAAGACAATCAACGCCGGCGAGTCCTACACCATTCCGCCGGGGCACGATGCCTGGGTCGAGGGCGAGCAACCTTTCGTTGGCATCGAGGTGCTCAGCGCCGATCAATTCGCCAAGCCATAGGTATCGTTGGCCACTTCTCCAGATTGCAACAGAATCCACCGGTGGGCGCCCGCCCACCGGCACAGCAAGGTCAGCTTCATTAACCCAGCATCCCCAGAGGTTTGTACAGAGACATAATGGGCAGTCCAGCTGATTCCTCTTCCTATTGCCCTCCCCCAACCCCTTGTCCCTTGAGGACGGAAGAGCTCACGCATGCAGCAGCGGAGACTCAAACTGCCGCACCTATTTTTTTAAGAGCGACTCTTCAAAGCCGGATTGAAGACGCGCTTGATGGCGGCAGGATGGGTCGCCAGCTTGGCCGTGGAGCGGCGAGGACGCCTGACCAGTTCGCCACCGCAGTTGGGGCAGCACAGTTGCAGGTAGTGCTCGCTGCAATCGGCACAGAAGGTGCACTCGAAGGAGCAGATATAGGCAAGTCCTGTATCGGCAGGCAGATCCTTGTCACAGCATTCACAGTTGGGTCTGAGTTCAAGCATGGTGGTTGACCTAAGTTGCAGCAAAGAAGATGAAGGGCTCAGTCGGCAATAAAGATCCTGGTGCCCTGCTCGATGAAGGAGCTATGGGGCTCGGCATGGTCAGTCACCTGATAGCTCATGCCCGCAGTCAGACTCTGCGGGTCAATCTCATAAAGCTTGCGTCTGGCGGGCACTATGGGGCCATCCCCAATGGGGCGAACATTGGCAAGGTGCCATGCCCAGTAACCCGGTTCCCAGCCACTTGAGCAAGCCGCAGCGACCTCATCAGATCGCCATTCATGGACCTCCTCAATATCGACGATCGCAACGACTCTACCGTCGGGGTCGCATGGCATATCACGAGATAAAAACACTGTATTTTCAACAATCAGAAGATCGCGAACAGGGAGAGTGGGGGGACACCAGGAGCGAACCTCCAATGTTTTTTTACCTGATGCGATATTGGTTCCGTGCGGAGTCACGATCGAAAGTGCAAGCATCAATACATCCTTGTATTTTTACGCCTTGATGATCATCGATTCGAGGATGGCAATCTCTCTACCAGCCTCTTGATGCCATTAAGCTGTATTTCTCCCGATTAACACATTGAAATCAAGAAAGAACATCAGCAACCGCTCACGAAAGCATGCGTAAAACACCGCATCTCTGTTATTTCGTATGCCCCCCTCTCTTCAGCACGATCAAGAGTGGGAGGAGTCCATTGCTTTCAACGCTTCAAACTCCCCATCACATGCATTTCGCAGCGGTGGCAATCAAACCGCAGGCGGAAGGTGTCCTTGCCCATCTTGAGCTCCAGCGGCTCGGCCTTGAGGCCCGGCACCTCGTTCGGGCAGAGGTTCTGGCTGTAGCGGATACAGTGTTTGGTGATCATCAGCACCACTTCCCGCTCCTCCTTGTTCGCCTCATAAGCGGGCGCGATACGCTCCACCCCGTGCTCACGGAAGAACTGTTCGGCCGCGCTGTTCAGCACGTTGCCAAGGTAGGAGAGACGGTGCTGGGGATAGTGGATATCCCGCAGCGCGATGCGTCGCTCGGGGCGCTGGTAGCTGGCCACACGCGCCGCCTCCAACACGGCGATACCCTCCCGGCGCAAGCCGTTAAGCTGTGATGCGGCGATGAATAGCGGGTGAGTAAACGCCAACTCAACCTTGCGCGCCACAAACAGGGTATTGCCGAGTTTGCCGAGCTGGTCGCGCGCCTGTTGCAGCGCCCGTTCCGGATTGTCGGCCGGCTGTTTGTCGCAGGGGAGCGCGACGGCGGCGCTGATGCCCTGCTCATCGGTAAGCGTGAGGCGCAAGCCCTCATCGCACTCAGAGAGTTGCATATCGACCCGGATGAGGCGATCGGCGCTGGTCTTCTCCAGCACCTTGCTGAATGCCTGATCGTGGTTGCGGTAGATTTCGGTGCCTACCTTCAAGCCCGGCATGCGCTCTGAAAGGAGTAACTGCTTACCATCCACCTTGTTCAGACGCATCCCCACCAGCTCGTTGTTCGGCTTGAAGAAGCCAAGGCCATCGCCGTTGTTGAGACTCACGGGCTTGTCATCTATCTCGATGCCATCCTTGGTGACTCTGGTGACCCGGCCCAGCGGCTCGCCCACGTATTTCGGGCTCTTGGTGGAGTCGATCCCGGGCTGGCGGCCATGGAGGAAGTAATCGGTGCTGCCGCGGTTGAAGCTCTTTTTGGGATCAGGCGTGAAGCTGTAGCTGCAACGGCCGGCCGAGGAAGCCACCAGATCGCTGCGGCTATCCAGAATGGCGTCGAGCTTCTGCCGATACCAGGCGGTGACGTTCTTGACGTAATCAAGCCCCTTGAGACGCCCCTCTATCTTGAAGGAGCGGATCCCCGCCTCGATCAGCGCCTCCAGGTTGTCGGTCTGATCCATGTCCTTGAGGGAGAGCAGGTGGCTGTCAGCCACCAGCACCTCGCCATCCGGCTTTTGCAGCGAGCAGGGCAAACGGCAGAGCTGGGCACATTCGCCACGATTGGCGCTGCGGCCGGTCCGGGCATGGCTGATGTTGCACTGACCGCTGTAGGAGACGCAGAGCGCGCCGTGGATAAAAAACTCCAGCTGCACATTGGTCGCGGCGCTTATCTCGTGGATCTGCGCCAGCGACAGCTCGCGCGCCAACACCACCTGGGAGAAGCCCACATCCTGCAGAAACTTCACCTTCTCCGGGGTGCGGTTGTCGGTCTGGGTACTGGCGTGCAGAGCAATGGGGGGCAAGTCGAGCGCCAGCAACCCCATGTCCTGCACGATCAGCGCATCGGCCCCCGCTTCGTAGATCTGGTGAGTCAGCCGCCGGGCCTGCTCCAGTTCGTGATCGTGCAGCAGGGTGTTGAAGGCGACGAAGACCTGGGCACCGAAGCGATGGGCATGGCGCGCCAGCGCTTCGATATCCTCGAGGGAGTTGCCCGCCGCGCTGCGAGCGCCAAAAGCGGGGCCGCCCATGTAGACGGCATCGGCGCCATGATTGATGGCTTCGATGCCGTAGGCGAGGTTCTTGGCCGGAGCCAGCAGCTCCAACCGGTTGTTGTGGCTTAACGGGTGCTTGTTCTGGTGCATGGTCTCGGGATCAGGGCGGACAGCAAATGGGCGCCACTCTAGGGCATTGCCACCCTCCCCGCCTTGATCCCCCGCAAAATACAGGATTGGATCAGAGTACTACCTTCAGGGCCAGCCCCAGCAGCACCAGGCCGCTTACCTTGTCGATAACGAAGGACTTGGCCTTGAGCCAGGCCAGCAGCAGATCGTGCCGCGGGATGACTAGAGCACCACCTTCAGGGCCAGCCCCAGCAGCACCAGACCGCTTACCTTGTCGATGACGAAGGACTTGGCCTTGAGCCAGGCCAATACGGGGCCACGAGAGAGCACCTGCGCCACCAGCACGTACCAGACGGCGTCGATCCCGCCAGCGGTGAGCATCATGATGCCCCCCTCGCGCCAGCCGGTGTCGGCATGCACAAACTGGCTGAACAGGGCGATGAAGAAGACCGCGAGCTGGGGGTTGAGAAAGGCCACCATAAAGCCTTCAAAGGCGCCTTGCCGACCGCGCAGCTGGTGCACCTCTTCGCTCGCCTCCCCCTTGGCGGGCTTGGCCAGCAGCGCCTTGACCCCGAGCCAGGCGAGAAACGCGGCGCCGCCGTAGCGGATAACGTCAAACAGCAGCGGGGTCTGGGTGATCAGGATGGCCAGACCCAAAGCCGTGATCAGCGCATAGATGCCAACCCCGAAGCCGTGACCAAGCGCGGTGGCCACACCGTGCCCCTGCCCGCCCTGCACCGTGTTGCGGATGATCAGCGCCAGGCTCGGCCCCGGGCTGATGGCCCCCATCACGCAGATTGCGGCCAGTGCCAGCCAACTCGTCAGTTCCATGGTGTTCCTTGTCTCAAGCGGAAGATGAATGTCTGCGCTCAGGGTAAAGGGCTCTTGGTTATGCCAGAAGTGAAAGTTGGGAATAGAACCCATAGCCAACAGCTATAGGCCAACACAAGCGTCTGTTGCTAGCGGGGCGGGTTCAACACCTTGCGACTCGCCGCCACCGTGCGCTGCAGGTGCTCGCGCAGGAAGGGATAGGCCAGTTCGCGAAACCACTTGTGGGCCGGATCCTGATGGTGGCGCTGGTGCCACAACAGATGATACTGCTGGGTACGGCTGGTAAACGGCAGATCGCAAAAGTGCAGGGCGTGCTCGCAGGAGAGCTGCCAGGCGATGTGGGCCGGGGTGGTCAGCAGACAGTCGGTGCGCAGCAACACCTCCACCGCCGCCTGAAAGAAGGGCACCCGGGCAAACCAGCGCCGGGACAGCCCCTGCGGTGCCAGTACCTGTTCCACCGGGCTGTCCTTGTCGCCCCCACCGCTCACCTGCAGGTGAGGCCAGGCGAGGTAGTCATCCAGGCTGAGCGAGCGCCCTGCCAACGGATGATGGCTACCCATCAACACCACCAGCCAATCTTCCCCCTGATGCAGGCCGCGGATCTGATCCGGCACCAGTTCGGTGATGGTGGAAACCATGTCCAGCTCGGATTGCCACAGCTGCGGCAGCAGGCGCTTGTCCCACAGGCTGTACTCCAGCGCCGCCAGCGGCGCCTCCCTGGCCAGCGCCGCGCAGATATCCGGCAGGATGTGCTGGGCCACGTAATCGGAGGAGGCAAGCCGGAACACCCGCTCGCAGCGGCTCGGGTCAAAACCGGGGGCCTCGTAGAGCCGCTCCAGCGCACCGAGGGAGTCCGCCAACTGGGCAGCCAGCGCCTCGGCCCGTGGCGTCAGCAGCCAGCGCTGCCCCTCCCGCACCAGCAACTCGTCGCCAAACTCGCTGCGCAGCAGGCCGAGCTGCTTGCTGATGGAGGGCTGGCTCAGGTGCAGCAGCTCCGCCGCCCGGCTGATGTTGCGGGTCTCCAGCAGCACCTTGAGGGTGGGCAGCAGGTTGAGATTGGCTTTGTGCAAGGGGAGGTTCCATCCAGTGGCGAAAGCCCTATCTTAGGGCAGCCAAGCCCTGTGGTTTAAGCGAAATTTCCCGTCAGCCCCCGCAACCTGGCGTGACCCTGCTGCCAGATAACCATGACCACAAGATGACAGTGGTTGCCCCGTGCGGCATAATTGCGCGATTTTCCGCCCGCGGGCGATCCACTTGAGAAGCGGTAACAAGATGAAATACGCCAATATCACAGGCTGGGGCAAATGCCTGCCTCCCTCCGTGCTGACCAACGACGACCTCAGCACCATCATGGATACGTCGGATGAGTGGATCTACCCGCGCACCGGCATCAAGGCTCGCCGCATCTCCCACGTCAGCACCTCCGATCTGGCCACCCTGGCAGGGCGTCGTGCACTGGCCTGCGCCGGGCTGGAAGCCAGCGACCTCGACGGCATCATCCTGGCCACCGCCACGCCGGACAACCTGCTACCGAGCGCCGCCTCCGCGGTGCAGAAGAAGCTGGGCGCCACCAATGCCGCCGTGTTCGACCTCAATGCCGCCTGCACCGGTTTCGTCTACTCCCTCTCGATCGCCACCTCGCTGGTACAAACCGGCATGATGAAGAAGGTGCTGGTGATCGGCGCCGAGCGACTCACCTACCTGCTGGACTGGGCCCGTCGCGACACCGCAGTGCTGTTTGGCGACGGCGCCGGCGCCGTGGTGATCGAGGCGAGCGAGCAGGAGAGCGGCCTGATCGCCAACAAGCTGGGCTGTGACAGCGAGGCGCGCGAGATCCTGCACGTGCCGAACTTCGGTACCGACCGGGTGCGCTTTGCCGACATCGACGGCCTCTTTACCTTCAACTTTGAAGGCCAGGAGATCTTCAAGCGGGCCGTACGCGGCATGGGCGAAGCCACCAACACGGTACTGACACAGGCCGGCATCGCTCCGGAACAGATCGATCTGATCGTGCCGCACCAGGCCAACATCCGCATCATCGAGACCCTCGCCAAGCGCATGAACGCGCCGATGGAGAAGGTGATGGTCAACATCGAGCACTACGGCAATACCTCCGCCGCCACCGTGCCCATCGCCCTGTGCGAGGCACTGGAGCAGGGCCGCGTCCAGCCGAACAGCTATCTGCTGACCGCCGCCTTCGGTGCCGGCCTGACCTGGGGCGCCGCCATCATCAAGTGGGGCGATCGCGTGACACCCATCAAGGCGTGCGAGGCCGAGCTGCCGCCGTGCGACAAGAGCGCGCTGGAGCTTATCGCCCATGCCGTGGAAGGGTGCCAGAAGGCCCACGCCAACGACGCGTAAATCGACACATACAGCACCAAGAGCCTGCCAATGCAGGCTCTTTTCATTGCCTCGCCCAGCACTTCTCTCCTCCTCCCAGGTTCCGGCCCTCTCACCGCAGTGACTCCCGACGATGGCCCTGTGACAGTCGCCATATTCCAGTTTTCTCAGTAGCGCCCCCCGAATAGGACCAATTTGTAACCAGCCCATTTTTTTGCGCTAACCTTACTGAGCTATTGATAACTAGCAAGTTGGCGCTTGGGTCCCTACCTGAGGGGACGGCGGTTCACCTTCTTCCATCCATATGCAGGGGCAAGTTCGCGTATGACAGACAACACAAGGGCACACTCCTCCCCTTTCTGGGAGCCTGTCAGCTGGGCCTGCGGCCTTGGCCTGGGGCTGTTCAGCACCTTGTTGCTGATACTTGCGGGCAGCCCCTTGCCGTATGTGCTGGCCAACCTGGTGCTGGCCGTGGCTGCCGCCCTGTGGAGTGCCCGTCACTACCACGCCAAACCTGCCGGCCAGTCCGATCAACAAGAACAGACTCCGTCATGGTCCGCTGCCGGGCTCAACCACTCCATCATCGGGCTCGAGCAGGTGTGCGAAAAGGCCGTGCCTATCTGGTCGCAACAGATTGAAAACTCTCGCCAGCAAACCGAAGGGGCCATGATTGACCTCACCCAGCGCTTTGCCGGGCTGACCACCAAGCTGGAAGAGGCGGTCGCCGCATCCCACAACGCTGCCGGCGATCTGGGCGGCGAGAAATCCGCCGGCATGACCGCCGTGCTGGCCGAGAGTCAGGCCCAGCTCAACCAGGTCGTCGCCATCATGCACTCTACCCAGGCCAACCGTGACGCCATGCTGGCAGAGATAAAAACCCTCACCGCCTACACCATCGAACTCAATACCATGGCGCTCGACGTGGCCAAGATAGCCTCCCAGACCAACCTGCTGGCCCTCAATGCCGCCATCGAGGCGGCCAGGGCGGGTGAAGCGGGTCGTGGCTTCGCCGTGGTGGCGGACGAGGTGCGCACCCTGTCGCGCCTCTCCAGCGAAACCGCCCAGAAGATGACCGACAAGGTCGATACCATCAACACCGGCATCAGCCGGGCCTTCCAGATTGCCGAGAGTGCGGCAGGGCGGGATCAGGCCGCCGTCAGCGACGCCGAACACGCCATCGAACAGGTACTGGAGCGCTTTCGGATGGCCACCACCAGCCTGGCCGAGTCGGCAGCCCTGCTGCAGAGCGAGAGTACCGGGATCCACCGTGAGATTTCCGATGTCATCGTGTCGTTACAGTTCCAGGATAGAGTCAGTCAAATCCTTGGCCATGTTCGTCAGAATATGGACAGCCTCAACGATCACCTGATCTCGTCGCGCACCAGAACGCACCAGTCCGGCCCCATCCAGATCGATGCGGAAAGCTGGCTGGCAGACATGGAACTCTCATATGCCACCGATGAGCAGCGCAATATCCATCACGGTCGCAAAACCCCGACGGCAACCCCATCCAGCAACGCTGATGTCACTTTTTTCTAGGAGAGAGATATGGCCAAAACAGTCCTGATCGTGGATGACTCGGCAACCATACGCCAGGTCGTCGGCATGACACTCAAGGGCGCCGGTTATGAGGTGATGGAGGCCTGCGACGGCAAGGATGCCCTCAAGAAACTCGACGGCAAGAAGATCAACCTCATCATCAGTGACGTCAACATGCCGAACATGGACGGCATCAGCTTCGTCAAGGAGGCCAAGAAACTGGCCAGCTACAAGTTCACCCCGGTGATCATGCTGACCACCGAGTCCCAGGACAGCAAGAAGCAGGAAGGACAGGCTGCGGGAGCCAAGGCCTGGGTGGTCAAGCCGTTTCAGCCGGACCAGATGCTGGCTGCCGTCGCCAAGCTCATCATGCCCTGAGTCGGGAGGCGTTCATGCCGCTGCATATCGAAACAGGCGAAGAGAAGACAGTTGTGGCCATTGCGGGCGAGATGACCATCTATACCGCAGCCGAGCTCAAACAGGCGCTCACTCCCCTGCTCTATCGCCAGCAAGAGCTGGAGCTGGATCTCTCCCAGGTCAGCGAAATGGACAGTGCCGGTCTGCAACTGCTGCTGGCCGCCAAGAAGACGGCGCAGCAGGGCGGCTATCCACTGCATCTGGTGATGCACAGCCATGCGGTACTCGATGCCCTTGAGCTGTGCCAGCTGGCAACCTTCTTCGGCGATCCCACCCTCATCCCCCACCCCGATCACGCCTAGCCGGTTCCGCGGACAAGGAGTCATTCGTGAGCATCAATCTTGATCAGGCCCTGCAAACCTACATCGCCGAGGCGCGTGAGCTGCTCGAGGAGATGGAGTCCGCACTGCTGACACTGGAAAACGAGCCGGACAATAGCGAGCTCATCGGCGCCATCTTCCGGGCGGCCCACACCATCAAGGGCTCCGCCGGCCTGTTTGGCCTGCAACCCATCGTCAGCTTTACCCACATCGTCGAGGATCTGCTCGATCAGGTGCGCAACCAGCAGTTGGCGATCAGTGAAGCACTCATCAAGGATCTGCTGGAGAGCCGGGATCACATCGAACGCCTGGTCAGCCTGGTGGCCGAACAAGGGGAAGCGCTCGGTGCGGATGAACAGGCTCAGGATGAGCAGTTGAGAAGCAACCTGGCACACTATCAAACCACCAGCCAAGCCGGCCTGCCGGAACACAACCCACCGGTCGAGACCAGCCCGGTCAGCAAGGAGGAGGGTCATGTCAGTGCCACGTCTCTGTGGCACATCTCCCTGCGCTTTGGCCCGGATGTGCTGCGCAACGGCATGGATCCTACCTCTTTTCTGCGTTACCTCGGCACCATGGGGACCCTCTGCGCCATCGAGACCATTCACCATGCTCTGCCCGACTGGGAACATTTCGATCCGGAGAGCTGCTACTTGGGCTACGAACTCGATCTGGATACCCAGGCCGACAAAAATGCCCTGAGCGATGTGTTCGAATTTGTCCGCGATGACTGCCGTATCACCATCATTCCACCCCACAGCAAGCTGGCCGAGTACATCGACCTCATCAATGCCCTGCCGGAAGACAACGAGATGCTGGGGCAGCTGTTGGTCAAGACCGGCGCCCTGACGGCCAGCGAGCTGGTACTCGGGCTGCAAGCCCAGCATGAACAACCGCAGACCGACGCCGGCAAGCTGGGAGAGATCCTGATTGCCCAGGGTGCCGTCAGCGAGGTGGTGGTGGATGCCGCGCTCAAGAAGCAGAGCCAGAACAAGGAGAGCAAAAACAAGGAAGGACGCTATGTCCGGGTCCATGCCGACAAGCTGGATGACCTGATCAATCTGGTGGGCGAACTGGTGGTCGCCAGCTCGGGGGCCAACCTGCTGGCTCAGCGTTCCCGGGACAGCCAGCTGCAGGAGGCCAACTCCACCATTGCCATGCTGGTCGAAGAGATCCGGGATGGGGCACTGCGCCTGCGCATGGTGCCCATCGGCGATACCTTCAACCGCTTCCAGCGGGTAGTGCGGGATGTCAGCCATGAACTGGACAAAGACATCGCCCTGGTCATCACCGGCGGCGAGACCGAACTGGACAAATCGGTGGTGGAGAAGATCGGCGACCCCTTGATGCACCTGGTACGCAACGCCATGGACCACGGCATCGAATCAGCTGACAGAAGAGTGGCCGCCGGCAAGCCGGCAAGGGGCACCCTGACTCTCAACGCCTATCACGACTCCGGCAGCATCGTCATCGAAATTCAAGACGATGGCGCCGGCCTCAACAAGGCCAGGATCCTGCAAAAGGCGCAAGAACGCGGCCTGCTAACCACCAATGCCACTCTGACGGATCAGGAGATCTACCAGCTCATCTTCGAACCCGGCTTCTCCACGGCGGAGGCCATCACCAATCTCTCCGGCCGCGGGGTGGGCATGGATGTGGTCAAACGCAACATCCAGGCCCTGCGCGGCAGTGTCGAACTCGACAGCAAACCCGGCCTCGGCACCCGGGTCCAGATCCGGCTGCCGCTCACGCTGGCCATCATCGATGGTTTTCTGGTGCGCGTCAGTACGACCCACTACGTCATCCCCCTCGACATGGTGATCGAATGCGTGGAGCTGACCCAGAGCGCGCTGGCCGATACCCAGGGACGCAACTACATCAATCTGCGCGGGGAAGTGCTGCCTTTTGTCCGGCTGCAGCACTATTTCGACGTCGAGGGCACCAGAGGACGCCGGGAAAACATCGTGGTCGTCAGCCACGGCGGCAAGAAATCCGGCCTGGTGGTCGACGAGCTGCTGGGTGAATTCCAGACCGTCATCAAGCCGCTTGGCAAGCTGTTCCAGCGCCTGCAGGGGATCAGCGGCTCCACCATTCTGGGAGGCGGTGAAGTTGCCCTCATTCTGGATATCCCCTCTCTCATTCAACACGCCATCGAACAGGAGCTGGGCCAACTGAGCCAGTACGCCATTCCACGTCTGCAAATCCAACCTAGAGTCAATTAACGCCAGGAGCCTGTCATGTTCAAAAACTCCACCATCAAGCTGCGACTCACCATTCTACTCTGCCTGCTCTGCGCACTGCTGCTGGGAGTGGGTGCCTTGGGGCTCTACAACATGCAGAGCAGCAACTCTGGTCTGCAGCGGGTCTACAACGATCGGGTGGTGCCGCTCAAACAGCTCAAGACCATCTCAGACAATTATGCCGTCGCCATCATCGACAACGTCAACAAGGCCAATGCGGGCCTCATCAGCGCCGAAGAGGCGCAGCAGCAGATCAAGCATGCCCAGCAGCAGATCAAACTGGAGTGGCAGCATTACCAGGCCACCAAGCTGACCGAAGCCGAACAGAAGCTGTCAGCCGAGGCCAACAGCCTGTTCAGCGCAGCGGACCGGGATATAACCCGACTGGAAGCGTTTCTCTCGACCCAGCGCGGTGTCGTCACCGGCATGCTCAACGAATTTGACGGCAAGCTTTACAGCTCCATCGATCCCATAGGCGGCAAGATAACCGAGCTGGTCAGCCTGCAGCTCGACGTCGCCAAATCCGAGTACGAACAGGCGCAGGCCTGGTACGACGTCATGCTGCTCACCATGCTGGCGGTCGTTGCCGCAGGCATGGTGGCTGCCGCCTGGTTTGGCATCGTCCTCATCCGCAGCATCATCTCTCCCATCAACCAGGCACTGCAGGTAGCCAACCACCTGGCCGAAGGCAACCTCGACGTCACCATCGACATCGGAGCCCACGACGAAGCCGGGCAACTGCTACTGGCCATGCAGAACATGGTCAACAAGCTGACGGCACTCATCAACGACATCGAGACCCTGGTGACTGCCGCCGTCGAGCAGGGAAACTTCAGTTACAAGATCGAACTGGATGGACGCCAGGGCTACATCAAGCGGCTGTCCGAACTGCTCAACCGCCTATCCAACGTCACCGACACCAGTCTCAACGATGTGATGCGCATCGCCACCGCCCTGTCACGGGGCGATCTGACCCAGAAGATAGAGCAGCCCTATCCGGGGATTTTTGGCCAGACCAAGGATGGTCTCAACAGCACCATAGAGGCGCTGACCGCCATCATCGAGGAGGTGCGCAACGCAGCCGACAACCTGACCAATGCCTCCAACCAGGTCAGTACCACGGCCCAGTCCCTGAGCCAGGCCACCAGCGAGCAGGCTGCCAGCGTGGAAGAGACCAGCGCCTCCATCGAGCAGATGAGCGCCAGCATCAACCAGAACACCGACAATGCCAAGGTCACCGACAACATGGCGAGCAGCGCCGTGCTCGAAGCTACGGAAGGTGGCCGCTCGGTCCAACAGACGGTGGCCGCGATGCAGCAGATCGCCCGCAAGGTCAGCATCATCGATGACATCGCCTACCAGACCAATCTGCTGGCCCTCAACGCCGCCATCGAGGCGGCTCGGGCCGGTGAACACGGCAAGGGATTCGCGGTGGTGGCCGCCGAGGTCCGCAAACTGGCCGAACGCAGCCAGATAGCGGCGCAGGAGATAGGCGAGCTCTCATCCAGCAGCGTCGATACTGCCGAGAAGGCCGGCAGCCTGCTCGACAAGATAGTGCCCTCCATTCGCAAGACCTCCGATCTGGTGCAGGAGATCAATGCCGCCTCCGGTGAGCAGGCCAGCGCCGCCAACCAGATAAGCCTCGCCATGAGCCAGCTCAATCAGGTGACCCAGCAAAACGCCGCCAGCAGCGAGGAGCTGGCGGCCACGGCCGAAGAGATGAGCTCTCAGGCCAACGAACTGCAACAAACCATGGATTTTTTCTCGCTGGAGAACCTGAACAAACCAGCAAGGACTCACGAGAGCGGACATAAAGGATTGCCCCCCAGAGGCAAATTTGTCATGCCGACCCAGCACCCACTGCACGGCAATACGGCAACGCAACCTCAGGTTGACGAGGCCGATTTTGTCCGTTTTTAACCGGAGAGCCCCATGAGCATGTCTACCGAAGTGGCCGTCCAGCCCGGCACGCTGGCCCCTGATAACCAGGGCGATGCCCAGTACCTGACCTTTCTCATCAACGGCGAGATGTTTGCCATCAACATTCTCGGGGTCAAGGAGATCATCGAATACGGCAACATCACCCCCATCCCCATGATGCCAAGCTTCATCCGCGGCGTGATCAACCTCAGGGGAGCCGTGGTCTCGGTGGTGGATCTCAATGCCCGCTTTGGCAATGCCCCTTCCAGCATCACCCGCCGCAGTTGCATCGTCATTATCGAGGGAGTGCATCCGGACGACCCGGAACACGGCAATCAGGACATCGGCGTGGTGGTGGATTCCGTCTCCGAAGTGCTGACCATTCCCTGCAATGAGATAGAGCCACCACCGAGCTTTGGGGCTCGCATCCGGGCCGACTTTATCAGCGGCATGGGCAAGGTAAACGGTAAATTCGTCATCCTCATCAATACCGAGAAGGTGCTCTCCATCGACGAAATGGCACAGCTCAGCGAACTGACCCAGCAGCAGGAACGGTTGCTGGAACAGAAGCCACAGACACCGTGATTCAGGCGTAGCAAGCAACAAGAGTGTCGCTCACCACACCACACAGCAATGACATGTCGCACAAGGATAAGGCTCATGACTCAATCATTTTTTGGCAATCTGTTCGGCAACGGCAGCGCTCATGCCTTGCTTCAGGAACAACTGCTCCAGCTCATTGGTGCAACCCGATCGCTCCAGCAGGGGATCAAACAAGGCGACCAGTCAGCCCAGTTGGAGCTGGGTTCGCTCAGCGGCCCGCTGCGGGAACTCTGTCAGGAGTTCAATACCGTGCTGGCACTGCTGGGGGAGCGCCTTAGCAACACCCTCGCCACCATCAGTGCCAATCAGACCCTGTATGACGAGAACCTGCGAGTGCGCAAGGCGCTGGATGGGGCCTCGACCAATGTGATGATCGCCGATACCAATCTCGACATCGTCTATATGAATGAAGCCGTGCTCGCCATGCTGGGCCAGGCCGAATCGGACATTCGCAAGGATCTGCCCAATTTTGATGTCAGACAGCTGATGGGCAAGAACATTGATACCTTCCACAAAGACCCTTCCCATCAACGCAGCATGCTGGCCAAACTGAACAGCACCTATCGCGCCCAAATAACCGTCGGGGGGCGTATCTTCTCGCTGATCGCCAATCCGGTCTTCAACGATGGCGGCGAACGGCTTGGCTCCGTTGTCGAGTGGGCCGATCGGACCAAGGAGATCGCCATCGAGAACGAGATGAAGGCTGCCAGCGCTGCGGCCAAGATCGCTGCAGCAGAGAGCCTGCGCGTCAAGAAGGCGCTCGATGGCGCCCGCACCAACGTAATGATCGCCGACACCGATCTCAACATCATCTACATGAATGAATCCGTCAAAGAGATGCTGAGCCTGGCTGAAGCGGATATTCGCAAAGAACTCTACAACTTCAATTCAGCCACCCTGATGGGGGCCAACATCGACAGCTTCCACAAAAATCCGGGCCATCAGCGCAGCATGCTGGCCAAGCTGAACAATACCTATCACACCCAGATCCTGCTCGGCGGGCGCACCTTCTCGCTCATCGCCAACCCGGTGTTTAGCGACGATGGCGAACGGCTCGGCTCCGTGGTCGAGTGGTCGGATCGCACCAAGGAAGTCGCCATCGAGCGGGAGATGTCGGAAATCGTGCAGGCGGTGATCAACGGCGAACTGCACCGCCGCATGGACCTGACCGGCAAGAATGGCTTCTTCCAGACCCTGGGAGAGGGCATCAATCGCATCGCTGAGGTGATCGATACCAGCCTCAACGACGTGATCCGGGTGGTGCAATCCCTGGCCAGAGGCGACTTGACCCAACAGGTCGAGGCCGACTACCCCGGTGTATTTGGCACCACCAAGGACTCCCTCAACCAGACCATCGTCTCGCTGACCAATATCGTCACCGAAGTACGAGGCGCATCTGACAATCTCTCCAGCGCGGCCGAGCAGGTCAGCGCCACCGCCCAGTCCATCAGCCAGTCCAGCAGCGAGCAGGCTTCCAGCATGGAAGAGACCAGCGCCTCCATCGAGCAGATGAGCGCCAGCATCAACCAGAACACCGACAATGCCCAGGTCACCGATGGCATGGCCAGCAAGGCCGCCAAGGAGGCCGTGGAAGGCGGTGAGGCCGTCAAGCTCACGGTCGATGCCATGAAGCAGATCGCCAAGCGGATCGGCATCATCGACGACATCGCCTACCAGACCAATCTGCTGGCCCTCAATGCCGCCATCGAGGCCGCCCGGGCCGGGGATCACGGCAAGGGCTTCGCCGTGGTGGCCGCCGAAGTGCGCAAACTGGCGGAGCGCAGCCAGGTCGCGGCCCAGGAGATCGGCGAGCTGGCCTCTAGCAGTGTCGACATGGCGGAGAAGGCGGGCCGTCTGCTCGATCAGATGGTGCCCTCCATCAACAAGACCTCGGATCTGGTGCAGGAGATCAGCGCCGCCTCCGCCGAACAGTCCACCGGCGTCAGCCAGATCAACATCGCCATGAATCAGCTGAGCCAGGTCACTCAACAAAATGCCTCCTGCAGTGAGGAGCTGGCCGCCACCGCCGAGGAGATGAGCAGCCAGGCAGAGCAGCTACAACTGGCGATGGAGTTCTTCACGCTGGAACAGCACAAGCACGGCGCCAACCAGAAGGCACCGGCCCGCGGTGGCCCACGGGGGCGTTTCATGCACGAGGGCAACGGCCAGGAAGGTGTAGGCACCACGCCACGCCCTCACAATGACGCCGACTTTATCCGCTTCTAGCCTGATGCGGGTGGGCCAAGCTCACCCGCATCCCGCTCACCGCAGGGAGTTTGTGCGTGTATCAGACCCAGTTGCATGATGATGAATTTGCGCAGTTTCAACGCTGGATCCACCAGACGGCGGGTATCGACTTGTCACCGGCCAAGAAGGCCCTGGTCGCCAGCCGCCTGTCAAAGCGACTCTGCCACTACGAGCTGGAGAGCTACGGCGACTATTTCAGCCTGATCATGAATAACCGGGGGACAGAACTGCAGGTTGCACTCGATCTGCTCACCACCAACGAGACCTATTTTTTCCGCGAACCCAAGCACTTTGAATTTCTCGGCAACAAGGTATTGGCACAACTGCCCAAAGAACGGGCGGTGCGGATCTGGAGCGCGGCCAGCTCTTCCGGTGAAGAGCCCTACAGCCTGGCCATGACCCTGGCCGACAATCTGAACCATGGCAGTTGGGAGGTGATTGCCTCGGATATCTCGACCCGGGTGCTGGAGCAGGCCAGAGCGGGGCAATATCCCATCGAGCGGGCCCACAACATCCCGCTGCCATTTTTGATGAAGTACTGCCTGAAAGGGGTCGGTTTTCAGGAGGGCACCTTCATCATCGATCGCAAGCTGCGCGAGAAGGTGCAGTTTCATCACATCAATCTGAATCAGGAACTGCCCGACATCGGGCTGTTCGACGTCATCCTGATCCGCAACGTGATGATCTATTTCAACCGGGAGACCAAGGCGCAGGTACTGCAACGGTTGGTACCGCGCCTGCGCAAAGGGGGCTATCTCATCGTCAGCCATGCCGAGAGCCTGAACGGTCTGCCTCATGGCCTGCAACTGGTATCGCCTTCCATCTATCTGAAACCATAAGGGTTTCAATATGAGAGAAGTCTCGCTGCAACCCGGTGAATTCTATTTTGGGCAGGATGACACCATCATCCGCACCCATCTTGGTTCCTGTGTGGCCATTACCATGTGGCACCCGGAACAGAAGCGAGGCGGCATGTGCCACTACATGCTGCCCAGCCGCGGTCACAGCACCATTAGTCTGGACGGTCGCTATGCCGATGAGGCAATTCAGCTATTTATCAACGAGATAAGCAAATACCCCGCTCCCATCCACGAATACGAGGTCAAGCTGTTTGGCGGCGGCAACATGTTTATCGAACAACAGACGCTCAATACCATGAATGTGGCCATCAGGAACATCAAGGCCGCCTGGCAACTGACCCAGCACCTTGGCCTCACCATCAAGGCCCACCATCTTGGCCATGCGGGACACAGAAGCCTGATTTTTGAGCTGGCCAACGGCAATGTCTGGGTGCGTCATCACCGCTTGCCACATCGCTAAGGGGACGGGAATGAAACAGATCAAGGTCATGCTGGTGGATGATTCCGCCGTGGTCAGACAGGTATTGCAGGCCATTCTCGAGCAGGAGCCAGATATCAAGGTCATCGCCACCGCGTCTGATCCGCTGTTTGCGCTGGAGAAGCTGAAGAAGGAGTGGCCGGACGTGATCGTGCTGGACGTGGAGATGCCGCGCATGGATGGCATCACCTTCCTCACCAAGATCATGGCCGAGCACCCCACTCCCGTGGTCATCTGCTCTTCCCTGACCGAAAAGGGGGCGGAGACCACGCTGCAGGCCATGGCCGCCGGCGCCGTGGACATCATCACCAAGCCCACGGTCGGTCTGAAAAGCTTTCTGCAGGAATCGGCGCAGGAGCTGGCCATGGCGGTACGCGCCGCCGCCCAGGCCAATGTCAGGCGACAGGCCAAAGTGCCCGCCTCCAGTGTCACCCCCAAGCTAAATGCCGACGCCATCATGCCTGCGGCCAGCCAGCATGCCATGGCCCAGACCACCGAGCGGATCGTGGCGATCGGCACCTCCACCGGCGGCACCCAGGCGCTGGAAGCCGTGCTGACCACCCTGCCCCGGGTCTGCCCGGGCATCGTCATCGTGCAGCACATGCCGGAAAAATTCACCGCTTCGTTTGCCGAGCGGCTCAACAACCTGTGCCAGATAGAAGTGCGGGAGGCCAAGAGCAATGACAGGGTGATCCCCGGGCTGGCGCTGATCGCCCCCGGCGGCAAGCACATGCTGCTCAAACGCAGCGGCGCCTACTATCACGTCGACGTGATGGACGGCCCCCTCATCAACCGCCACCGCCCCTCGGTGGACGTGCTGTTTCGCTCGGTGGCCAAGTTTGCCGGCGGCAATGCCACCGGCATCATCATGACCGGGATGGGGGATGACGGCGCCCGCGGATTGCGGGAAATGCTGGAGGCGGGCGCCAACACTTTCGCCCAGGATGAGGCCTCCTGCGTGGTCTTCGGCATGCCCAAGGAGGCCATCAAGCTTGGCGCCGCCCGCCATGTCTTGCCGCTGCAGGATATCCATCACGCCATCGTGGGCCGCTAGCAGGCAGCAGAGAGATGAGACGACACAGCCCGGCATGACCGGGCTGTTTTATCTCAATGCGGCATATCGTCGAGCAGGGCAAACAGGCGGTCAATCTCGGCCGAGGTGTTGTAGTGCATGCAGCCTATGCGCAGTACCCCATCGCTCACACCCAGTTGCGCAACCAGTGCCAAGGCATAGAAGTGGCCAGCCCAGCTGCATACCTGATGCTGCCCCAAAAACTCGGCCATCTCGGCCGGGGTATGACGGTTTGACGTCAGGGCGAAGGTCGGGGTGCGCCCCTGGCTGCCGTAAATGCCGTACAGGGTGAACCAGGGCCGCTCGGCCAGCTTGGTCAGCAGATGCTCGCTGAGCTGCCGTTCGTGGGCCTGGCTGCGGGCAAACGCCAGATCGAGGCGCTCCTCCAGCTCATGCTCGGTGCCATCCAACCCGGACAAAGAGGCCAGGTATTCGACGGTGGCCTCCACCCCGGCCAGCGCTTCCCAGCTCTGGGTACCGGTCTCCCACTTGTAAGGCGCCACGTTCTTGGCCGGTTCAACCTTGTAGGGAGTGAAATGCGCCAGGTGGCGATGCTTGCCGTAGAGAATGCCGAGGTGCGGGCCGAAGAATTTGTAGGCGGAACACCCCAGAAAATCGCAATCCCAAGCCTGCACATCGATACGTTCGTGGGGCGCAAAGTGAACCGCATCCACATAGAGCAAAGCCCCTACCCCGTGTACCGCGTCGGCGATGCGAGGGATGTCGACCAGGGTGCCGGTAGTATTGGAGGCCGCCGTCACCGCCACCAGCCGGGTCTTGGGCCCTAGCAGGCTGAACAGATGCTCATAGTCCAACCCGCCGGTGGTCACATCCACTCTTGCCTGATGTACCACCACGCCGCGATCCGCCGCCGCTTGCTGCCAGCTGGAAACGTTGGAATAGTGATCGAGCGCGCTGACAATGATCTCGTCACCGGCCTGCCACTCCCGCGCCAGCGCTCGGCTGAGCGCAAAGGTCAGAGTGGTGAAGTTGGCGCCGAACACTATCTCTTCTGCCCGCTCGGCCCCCAGCAACGTGGCCACTGCCTGCCTGGCCCGCAGCGCCTGCTGCTCGGTCACCCTGGCCGAGAAAAAGGGGCCGCCCAGATTGGCGTTGAAGTGACCGAGGTAATCGGTCATGGCGGTGAGTACGGCATGTGGCACCTGAGCGCCGCCGGGGCCGTCGAAGAAGATGGGGGCTTTGCCCTCAACCAGCTGATTGAGAGCGGGAAACTGGCCGCGCAACACGGCGATATCGAGAGCCTGCATAGGGAGAGTCCACAATCCATGTTAACAGTTGAATAACATGGCGAGAGTAAAATGCGGCAGCAGTAATGTCCATCAAGGAAGCGGTCAGCCATCACACTTAGAAGAGAAGGTGATTTTTTCAGTACAAAACGCTACTCGGCACATCTTGTCTGGTGGCGCGTCACACCCGCGATGAATCCTGGATCCGGTCTGACAGCGACAGGGAAGTCGTTAATAAGCGTGAAAAATGAGCGACAAATATCAAAAAATGACCGAATAGCACTTTTTTATCGCCAGATAGGGCCACCAGGGGTTCACAAAGAGCGAAGATCTGATAGTATGCGCCTCGCACTTGGGGAGGGGTTCCCGAGCGGCCAAAGGGATCAGACTGTAAATCTGACGGCTCTGCCTTCGAAGGTTCGAATCCTTCTCCCTCCACCATTCAAGTGCAACAATCAGGAAAATACCCCGTGGAGGGGTTCCCGAGCGGCCAAAGGGATCAGACTGTAAATCTGACGGCTCTGCCTTCGAAGGTTCGAATCCTTCTCCCTCCACCATCTTCCTGAACACAATATGCAAGGCCCCTGTGGAGGGGTTCCCGAGCGGCCAAAGGGATCAGACTGTAAATCTGACGGCTCTGCCTTCGAAGGTTCGAATCCTTCTCCCTCCACCATCATTCAAGAAAACCCGGCCCAGTGCCGGGTTTTCGCTTTTCATGCCTCTATCCATTTGACACTGTCAGATCTGACAATTGCCTGTCGGCCCGCTTTTGGAAACAGTATTGCCATCGCATCAAGAGACATGACCATGTTCGAGATCTGGGATGAAAAGGGACAGGCAACCGGGCTGAATCTGCCGCAGCTGCAGCAACGACTGAGCTCCTATCGCGGCGAGGTGATGGTGCGATATATCAACCGCATCGGCCTGCCGACCACCCTGTTTCTGACCGTCGACCGGGGTCTTGCCTATCAGCGCTTCAAGGCCGATACCCCTCTGCTCGACTGGGCCTGGTTGGCACAGGCCGTGCAACCCGAGCCTTACCGGCAACCCAGGTTGTCGCCACTTGATACCATCTTCCGCTAATCATCCGCCCGCACCAGCATCAAGCCGTGCTGTCACATGACCAATCGCATTTTATATTATTTCATTGAATATCATTTATGTTTTAGTGTCATGAAAAAATTTGATATCGAGTTAACGTGAAAAATTATCCGTCAAAGGAAAGTGGGGATGTCAATCAGCGTTCTGATTTACGACTTTGAACACGACATCTATTTAAATCAGTCAACTTCACACACATTTCTTTTTTATCAGAAAAACAGTATATTCAAAACCAACCAACATATTTATATCAACACAGACTTTCTGTTGGCTTCATTGCCGTAAGCCACCATCCAGAAGACATCTGAAAATAAGCCTCCTATAAAAAGCAGAAACGTCTCCTGTACCTTATTGGCCGGCATAATCATGCGGGACAGGCTGACCAGGAGAGCTCGCACCCCTTTGCTCAACGCCAGCAACACCTGCAGCTTGCCGGCGTCATCATAGAAAATCTCGTGAATGGCAACCATCACCAACACCGTTGAATCCCCTGATAGTGAACCCGTTTCAAATAAGTGCTTGGCTATCCAGCCATATAGAGCACCGATACTGAACTCTGCCGATGCAGCAGCAAAAACAAGATGATATGTATCTTTCCCATTACCATTCAAGACTTTCATTAATATTGTCAGATATGAATAAATCATCAGCATAGTGAAATATTCAGACTATTTGGCAATCATCCAGAGGTATATTTATAAAACCAGTTTATGAAGAATTATGAGACAGTGTAAATCGGAATGAGCAGATATTGACATTATCAGCTCGGCACCATTATCAGATGATTCCTACAGGCTTTACCGCTCCCTTCTGCTGTATTATCCACAGCCATATCCGTCAACAGGTGAGTGCCATGTTTGCATTTCAAGAAGAGTACCCAATAAGTGACATGGCAAGCATCGCGGTGGCCGATCTTGCCGTGCCCTTCTATCAGCCGATCATCGGTCGGGATCATCAGGTCAAAGGTTATGAAGTGCTGGCCAGACGCTGGGAGCCGGCCCAGCAGAGCTATCAGGGCATCGACTTCGCCTCCCTCAGTGAGGATCAATCCCTGCATCTGGACATCGTCATGCTCAGGGCCATCATGCGGGATCTGCCGACCCTGGCGCAGGCTGGGCCCTATTTTCTTTCCATCAATCTCAACCCGGCCCTGAACAGCCCCACCTATCAGAACCTGCTGCTGCTGGTGCTGATGCAGGCGCGCAAGCTGGGGATCGAGATCTGGTTCGAGGTGGTAGAACAGGCCCCGCTGCAGCGGCAGCACAGGGCGCTGATCGAGGTACTGCGCAGCCATGGTGCCCATATTGCCTGCGATGACTTCGGCACCCTGGAGTGCAATTTCCAGCGCATGCTGGCGCTGCCCTACGAGGTCATCAAGCTGGATCGCTCCCTGCTGCTGCAAGCCAGCAAGACGCCCCACGCCCTGCGCATGCTGACCGGTCTGGTGGAGTACCTGCAGCGGCTTGGCATGAAGGTGGTGTGCGAAGGGGTCGAGACCCTGCAGCACATCGAGACAGCCAATCGGCTCGGTTGCGACTATCAGCAAGGCTACGCCTACGCCATGCCCTCCCCCCTCTCTCGCTGGGCCTGAACCGCCTATTTTTTGGCCGCCGACTCGCGCCGGGGACGTTCCCCTGCCAAATTGCATGATGCGGTGAGGGCGAGTACAATCTCGCACCCCGTTTATCCGGTGCATGCTGCTGCAGCCCAGATATGCCGTTATCGGGTCGCGCCGAGCGAGTATCCACTCCCAGCGCAGCTCAACCCATACGGCGCCATCAGGTGGCGCCGTCCTGATTTGCAATCAGATACGAAGAGTCCGCCATGTTTAAACCAGAATTGCTCTCCCCCGCAGGTTCCCTCAAGAACATGCGTTACGCCTACGCCTATGGCGCCGATGCCGTCTATGCCGGCCAGCCCCGTTACAGCCTGCGGGTGCGCAACAACGAATTCGATCACGAGAATCTGCAGCTCGGCATCAACGAAGCCCATGCCCTCGGCAAACAGTTCTACGTTGTGGCCAACATCCAGCCCCACAACTCCAAGCTCAAGACCTTCATCCGCGACATGCGTCCGGTGGTGGAGATGAAGCCGGATGCGCTGATCATGTCTGACCCCGGTCTCATCATGATGATGCGCGAAGCCTTCCCTGACATGCCTATTCACCTCTCGGTGCAGGCCAACGCGGTCAACTGGGCCACGGTGAAGTTCTGGCATCAGATGGGCCTGACCCGGGTCATCCTCTCCCGCGAACTGTCGCTGGACGAGATCGAGGAGATCCGCATGCAAGTGCCGGAGATGGAGCTGGAGGTGTTCGTCCACGGCGCCCTTTGCATGGCCTACTCCGGCCGCTGCCTGCTCTCTGGCTACATCAACAAGCGTGACCCCAACCAGGGCACCTGCACCAACTCCTGCCGCTGGGAGTACAAGGTGCACGAAGGCAAGGAAGATGACGTGGGCCAGATCGTCCACCGTCAGGAGCCCATCGCCATCCGCCCGGACAACACCCTGGGCCTGGGCAAACCGACCGATGCGCTGGTGCTGCTGGAAGAGTCCAACCGCCCGGGCGAGTACATGAGCGCGTTCGAAGACGAGCACGGCACCTACATCATGAACTCCAAGGATCTGCGCGCGGTCGAGCACGTCGAACGACTGACCAAGATGGGCGTGCACTCGCTGAAAATCGAAGGCCGCACCAAGTCCTTCTACTACTGTGCCCGCACCGCCCAGGTCTATCGCAAGGCCATCGACGATGCGGTAGCCGGCCGGCCGTTTGATCGCAGCCTGATGGGCACCCTCGAAAATCTGGCCCACCGCGGCTATACCGAGGGCTTCCTGCGCCGTCACAACCACAGCGAATACCAGAACTACGACTACGGCTACTCGGTCTCCGACACCCAGCAGTTCGTTGGCGAGATCACCGGTCGCAACGGTGACATGGTGGAAGTCGAGGTGAAGAACAAGTTCCTGGTGGGCAACAGCCTGGAACTGATGACCCCACAGGGCAACCTCAGCTTCAATCTGGAACAGATGCAGAACCGCAAGGGCGAGCTCATCGACACCGCGCCGGGCAACGGCCACGTGGTCTATGTGCCGGTACCGAAGGAAGTGGACGTTGACTACGGCATCCTGCTGCGCAACCTCGGTGAGCGCCAGGATACCCGTCAGCCGCACTCGGCCGCCTGAGATGGCACTGCTCATCACCGACAAGTGCATCAACTGTGACATGTGCGATCCCGAGTGTCCGAACCAGGCCATTAGCCTGGGCGAGGAGATCTACGAGATCGACCCCAGTCGCTGCACCGAGTGCGTCGGTCACTACGAGAAGCCGACCTGCATCAGCGTCTGCCCCATCGACTGCATCATCTGGGATCCCGCTCACGTGGAAACCGAAGATCAACTGATGGAAAAGTTCGTGCGGATGCACCGGCAGTAACCTCGGCATCAGTGTCTACGACTCACAGGCAGTAAGAAGAAGCAGCAGGTTGCAACAACATCATAAAAAAAGCCCCGCATGCGGGGCTTTTTGACGTTTGGCGCTCACGGCATCTAGACGTATTCCATAAAGACCCGGGAGGTGAGCTTGGTGATGAGCTCGTAGGGGATGGTGCCGATCTGGTCGGCCACCCGCTCTACCGGCAGCCCTTCACCCCACAGCACCGCCTCGTCGCCGGCCTTGTCGGTGGCGCCGGGGCCCAAGTCCACCGTGGTCATGTCCATGGAGACCCTACCCACCAGCGGCACGATGCGGCCGTTGACCAGCACCGGCGTGCCGTTGGGAGCCATGCGTGGATAGCCGTCGCCATAGCCGATGGCAATCACCCCGAGCCGGGTATCACGATCCGACACCCAGTTGGCGCCATAGCCCACCGGCTCGCCCGCCTTGTGATCCCGCACTGCGATCAGTTGTGTCTTGAGGGTCATCACCGGCTGCAGGTCGTAATCGGCCGCCACCGTATTGGGGAAGGGGGAGACGCCGTAGAGGATCACGCCAGGGCGGATCCAGTCGCAGTGGGAATCCGGCCAGGCCAGGATGCCCGCCGAATTGGCCATGGCCCGCTCGCCCAACAGCGGCGCGGTCAACTGGCTGAACAAGTCGATCTGCTCGCGGGTAGTGGGCTGCTCCAGCTCATCGGATCGGCTGAAGTGGGTCATGATATTGAACGGTTGCACCACGTTCTTGCACTTGGCGAGCCGCTCGATAAAGGCCGGCATCTCGTCGGCCCGCACGCCGAGTCGGTGCATGCCGGTGTCGAGCTTGAGCCAGGCCACCACGGGGGCAGGCAGATCCGCCTGCTCCAGCGCTTCGAGCTGCTCCCAGGTGTGCACCGCGGTCTGCAGGTTGTTGGCCGCCAGCACCGGCAGGTCGGCCGCGCTGAAGAAACCCTCCAGCAGCACGATGGGCTTGACCACGGCGCAGGAGCGCAGCATCAGCGCCTCTTCGATGCGGGCCACCGCGTAGGCATCCGCATCCACCAGGGTGCGGGCGACCGGCAGCAGCCCATGGCCATAGGCGTTGGCCTTGACCACGGCAATGATCTTGCATTGGGGGGCGTGGCGTTTCACCACGGCGAGGTTGTGGCGCAGGGCCGCGGTATTGATTTGGGCGATAGCCGCTTTCATCTGTTTTCCCTTACGAGGGCATGATAACGCGCGAACGCGCCAGGCACCGGGGGGTGTCAGCCCTTAATTGTCATCGTCTAAGGCCGGACCGGCAGAATTGTCGAACCGGGAAAACTGTTTCTGGATACCGGGAGCAGGCTCCCGGCTTACTTAGTAGTCATCATCAAACGCCGGGCCCGCGTAGTTGTCAAAACGCGAGAACTGCCCCTGGAAAGTGAGGCGCACCCGGCCGCATATTGGCACCGTTACGCGGCTTTGCAGCGATGACCCTCACCACTTTCTTTCTCTTCAGGATCGCGATGACGATGATCAGTAGTCATCATCAAACGCCGGGCCCGCGTAGTTGTCAAAGCGCGAGAACTGACCCTGAAAGGTGAGGCGTACCCGGCCGATGGGGCCGTTACGCTGCTTGCCGATGATGATCTCGGCGATCCCCTTGTCGGGGCTGTCGTCGTGATAGACCTCGTCGCGGTAGATGAACATGATCAAGTCCGCATCCTGCTCGATGGAGCCCGATTCCCGCAGATCCGAGTTGACCGGGCGCTTGTCGGCCCGCTGTTCCAGGCTTCGGTTGAGCTGGGAGAGCGCCACCACCGGGCACTGCAACTCTTTCGCCAGCGCCTTGAGGGAGCGGGAGATCTCGCCGATCTCCAGGGTCCGGTTGTCAGAGAGCGCCGGCACCCGCATCAGCTGCAGGTAGTCGATCATGATCATCGAGAGGCCGCCGTGCTCACGGGCGATACGACGGGCGCGAGAACGCACGTCGGTCGGGGTGAGGCCAGAGGCGTCATCGATATACATCTTGCCCTTCTCGAGCAGCAATCCCATGGTGGAGGAGAGCCGCGCCCAATCCTCGTCGTCGAGCTGACCGGTCCGCACCTTGGTCTGGTCGATGCGCCCCACCGAGGCAAGCATACGCATGATGATCTGCTCGGAGGGCATCTCGAGGGAGAAGATCAGTACCGGCTTGTCGGCGGTGAGCGCCGCATGCTCGCACAGGTTCATGGCAAACGTCGTCTTGCCCATGGAGGGACGGGCCGCGACGATCACCAGATCCGAGCGCTGCAGGCCGGCGGTCATCTTGTCGAGATCACCGTAACCGCTCGATACCCCGGTCACCCCGTTGTGGGGCGTCTTGAACAGCTCTTCAATCTTGTCGACGGTCTGCTCGAGAATAAGCTTGAGCGGCTGGGGCCCCTCGTTGGCGCTGCTGCGCTGCTCGGCAATCTTGAATACCTTGCTCTCGGCCAGGTCCAGCAGATCGCCGGAGGTGCGCCCCTGCGGCTCATAGCCTGCTTCGACTATCTCGTTGGCGACCGAGATCATCTCCCGCACTACCGCCCGCTCACGCACGATCTCGGCGTAGGCACTGATGTTGGCGGCACTCGGGGTGTTCTTGGCGATCTCCACCAGATAGGCGAAGCCACCGGCCTCTTCCAGCTGTTCGGAGCGCTCCAGCTCCTCCTGCAAGGTGATGAGATCGATGGGGTTACCCGCATTGGAGAGGCGGGTCATGGCCTGGAAGATCAGGCGGTGCGGGCGGCTGTAGAAATCCTTGTCGATCACCCGTTCGGCGACCCGATCCCAGGCCTCGTTGTCCAGCATCAGGCCGCCCAGTACGGACTGTTCGGCCTCAAAAGAGTGGGGAGGTACTTTCAGCTGTTGTGTCTTGGCGTCTTTTTTCGCCGTCACTTGCTCTGCCATACACATAAAAACCGCAGCGGGAAGGGGACGGGAATTTTACAAAAGAAACCCCGTCATCGCGAGTGCAAATGCACGCTATTCACTTCTGTCAGCCACAACCGCCCTCCTGATGGTTGCCGGCGCCGCCTGTCGATAAAATCCGTTTCGCATTCATACCATGATGAAGGGCCAGACCAGGGTCTGATCCTGCGGTTTGGCTCTCGCCTTGTTGCGCAGCTTGCGCTCCTTGCGGCTCGGTCGTCGACTTTTCATGGCCTGTCTCCTCACAACGCCCCCGATCGGGGCAATCTGTTCATGAATAATTCATGCCAACCATGTTAATCATAGTCGCAAGCTGCAATACAACGAGGGACAGGCAGCCTGCCATGCGCCTCGCTGAGCTTGCCAAAGCAGAGCATGCCCCACCCACTGATGAGAGTGAAAAGAGTCAAAATGAAAAAGATGCTGACCCTGTTTGCCGTGATCCTGGCCATTGGCCTGGGGGCACCCATTGCCGAGGCCAAGAAATTTGGCGGCGGCAAATCCTTTGGCAAGAGCTATAAAACGGCTCCGGCCCAACCGGCCGCCAAACCCGTCGACACCAAGAACCCCACCGTGGGCGCCCAGGCACCCAAGAAGGGCGGCATGATGGGCGGCCTGCTCGGCGGCCTGCTGGCCGGTGGTCTGTTCGCCTACCTGCTGGGCAGCGGCGCCTTCGAAGGTCTGCAAGGGATGGACTTCCTGCTGATCGCCCTGCTGGCACTGGGGGCCGTGTTCCTGATCCGCACCCTGCGCAAGGGCAAGATGGCGGCGCCACAGCAGCAGACGGCCTATGCCGGCTATCAGCCGCCCCAGAGCGCGGCGCCCCAGCAGTTCGAGCAGAACCACAGCGCCCCGCAGGCCACCGGTTTTGCCGACAGCGACGTGCCGTTCCGCCTGCCGCCAGGTTTTGACATGAACGGTTTCCTGGCCGGGGCTCGCGATCACTACCGCACCCTGCAGGAAGCCTGGAACAAAAACGATCTGGAAAAGGTACGCGAGTACGTGAGTCCTGAGCTGTTCGAACAGCTCAAGGCCGAGCGGGCCGAACTCACCGGTGAGCAGCATACCGAAGTGATGTATGTGGACACCCAGCTGGTGCGTGCCGACTACGGCAGCGACTGGGCCCAGGTCAGCGTGCGCTTCAGCGGCCGCTACATGGATCGCCAGGAGCAGGTCGAGGAGGACATCAAGGAGGTGTGGCACCTCGAGCGCAACCTCGCCAAGGACAATGCCCCCTGGCATATCGTCGGCATCGAGCAGCTGTAAACGCGCTTTTCCTGCGATGACAAACAAAGGCGGCCTGCGGGCCGTCTTTGCTTTTTGGCATTTCCCGCCCCCTGCACCCGCCCATACCGCCCCTTGTACCGGCTATGAGATTGAGGTGTGATTGTGTAGTATGACCGACCTTTTTTTGTTCAATTGACTCTTCATCGAGGCGTGGCCCATGGCTCTTCCCTTTCTGCGTCGCAGCAACATGCCTCGTCTCCTGGCCAGCCTGCTGTGCTGCGCCACCCTGATCCTCATCTCCCTCGTCACCCTCTACTGGCAGACCTGGTCGATGACGCGCCAGCAGGCCCAGACCGCCGCCGAACGCGCCATGACACAGATCGACAGCGCGCTGCACCACTCGACCCTGGCGGCCAAGGCGGCGCTGCCGCTGGCCAGCCGTCCCTGCCGCGAGGTGGCCCGTGAGCTGCGGGTGCTGGTCGCCACCTCCCCCTATGTGCGCTCGGTCAACCTCTCCCGCAACGGTCGCCTCTACTGCTCCTCCATCTTCGACGAGATCGATCTCAAAGACCGGCTGCAGAACAGCCAGCACGAGCTGCTCAGACTGGAGGCGGTCACCCAGCTCGGACGCAAACCGTCGCTGCTGTTCTACCACCTGAGCGAAGGGGATCATGCAGTGGTGGTCGCCATCAACCCCTATCATCTGAGCAAGCCGTTGCAGTGGCATCTCGCCGGGCCCCACAGCTGGGTGCAGATAGGCCAGCAGTGGCTCGACCTGCAGGGCAAGGTGCACGATGGGCAACCGCCCAGGCTGCGGGGCTTCAATTACCGGCTCGACTCGACCACGTTCGGCTACAGCCTCAACCAGGGGTTCCCGCTGAGTGCCGTGCTGGCCATGACCCTGCAAAAGCAGGGCAGCATGGTGCTGCTGATCCTGGCCCTCGGGGGGCTGGCCGGCCTCGCCACCTACCGCTGGTGGAGCCATATCTCGACTCCGACCCAGGAGCTCAGGCGCGCCATCATCAAGCAGGAGTTCGTGCCCTATCTGCAGCCCATCGTCGTCAGCCAGAACGGCCAACTGCATGGCTGCGAGGTGTTGATGCGCTGGCAGCACCACCGCCAGGGGCTGATCCGGCCGGATCTCTTCATTCCGCTGGCGGAGGAGAGCGGCCTCATCATCCTGATGACCCAGACCCTGATGCAGCAGGTGCGGCTGCAGTTTGCCCCCCACGCGGCAGCGCTGCCACCCCGCTTTCACTTCAGCTTCAACATCTGTGCCCGCCACTGCCAGCAGCTGAGCCTGCTGGATGACTGCCGCAGCTTTCTCGCCGCCTTCACCGCCAACCCGATCACCCTGGTGCTGGAGCTGACCGAGCGCGAGCTCATCACCCCCAACCACCTCACCGAGCGGCTGTTTGAGGAGTTGCGGCAGATGGGGGTCAGGATCGGGCTGGACGACTTTGGCACCGGCCACTCCAGCCTCACCTATCTGCAGCAGTTTCACGTGGACTATCTGAAGATCGATCAGAGCTTCGTCGCCATGATCGGCACCAACGCCCTCTCCCGTCATATTCTTGACAGCACCATCAGCCTGGCGACCCGGCTGGGGCTGCAAACCATCGCCGAGGGGGTCGAGACCCAGGAGCAGGCCGACTTTCTGGTCGAACGGCAGGTCGATTACCTGCAGGGCTACCTGTATGGCCGCCCGCTCACTCCGCAGCAATTTCTGCAGCAGCTGAGCCCCACGCCTGCGCCTTGAAGCGCCCCTGACCTCAATGGGGTTGCATTGACACCCATGCTGGCGGAAAATCCCCGCCGCGCCTTCCCCTGCTCTGCCAAATAGAGCAAACGTTTATTTGCTTTATTAATGTGCAGTAGCTCAAAGGAATCAGCTCTGTTTATTTCCAATTATTACTTTTTGCCTAGAATCGCCACACTCCTGTCATGCAGGAACGATATACAGGACTATAACAACAAGAGGAATATTACCGATGAAGAAGACGCTACTGGCCGTCACCGTCTCTATTACCCTGTTCGGGCTGACCGCCTGCAATTCAGAAAACAGCAGCAAGGAACATATTCCGCTGGATCTGACCATTGCCCACATCAATGATACCCACGCCCACCTCGACCCGACCGAAAATGCGCTGGCGATCCAGCCCACCGGCCAGGAGCTGTTCAAGTTCAACGCCAAGCTGGGCGGCTATCCGCGCCTGAAGTTCAAGCTGGACGAGCTGCGCAGCCAGGCCGCCAACGAGGGCCGCAACTTCATGGTGCTCAACGGTGGCGACGCCTTCCAGGGCACCCTCTATTTCACCCAGTTCAAGGGTGAAGAGGAGTCCCGGCTGCTCTCCGACATGGGTATCGATGCCATGGTGCTCGGCAACCACGAATTCGATCTGGGCAACCAGGCTATTAAAGACTTTGTCTCACGGGTGAATTTCCCGGTATTGGCTTCCAATATGGTGAAATCCAGTAGCGCCACCCTGAAGGACAGTGAAAATATTCACGAATATGTCATTAAGGAAGTCAATGGCGAGAGCGTGGGTATTTTCGGGCTGGTGCTGGAAAATATGCATGACATCTCCTCACCGGATACCGACACCAAATTCCTGCCGATGATTGAGACCGCCCAGAAAATGGTCGACACCCTCAAATCCAAGGGCGCCAACAAGATCATCATGGTCACCCATATCGGCCTGCAAAATGACCAGGCGGTGGCCAAGGCCGTCAACGGCATCGACCTGATCGTCGGCGGTCACTCCCAGACCTTCCTCGGCGACATCACCGAGCTCAACAGCATCGGCTACACAGCCCACAACCAGAACCCGGCCGATGACAATACCTATGCCCAGATCGTCAGCAACCCGGACGGTGGCAAGACCTGTATCGTGCAGGCCGGCGAATGGGCCAAGGGCTACGGCCTGGTCAACGTCTCCCTCAGCAAAGAAGGCCAGCTCACCAAGTGTGAGGGCCGCAACACCCTGATGACCGGCGACGACTTCACCAAGGAAGTGGCCAAGAAGAAAGTGCCGCTCAGCGGCACCGAGCAGACCAACGTGGTCGACTTCATCAACAAGTCCCCGGTCATCGAGATCGTGCCGGAAGACACCGCCATGCGCGATGTGATCGACACCGAGTACAAGCCGGCCGTGGCCGAGCTCGAAGCCAAGATCATCGCCGACGTGCCGACCAAGCTGACCCACGTGCGCGTGCCGACCACTCCGGACGGCGCCGGCCTCATCGATCCCCTGGTGGCCGAGTCGCTCTACTGGAAGCTCAACAAGCTCAACACCAAGGTCGACTTCACCATCCAGAACGCCGGTGGCGTGCGCGCCGACGTGAACGCAGGCCCGCTCTCGGTCGGTTACGTGATGGGTACCCTGCTGCCGTTTGGCAACAAGATCGCCGCCTTCAACCTCAAGGGCAAGGACGTTCGGGCCACCCTGGAGTACGCCGTTGACTACTCCATCGGCCTGGAGACCGGGATCGCCGCCTCCAGCGGTGCCTTCCCCTACGTCGGCCACTTGAGCTACACCTACGACGGCAAGCTGGCCAAGGGCTCCCGCATCACCAAGCTGGAACTGCTGGACGCCAACGGCCAGTGGCAGCCGCTGGATGACGAGAAGGTGTACCGCGTCGGTGCCAACACCTACATCGCTTCCGGCAAGGATGGCTACAACGGCCTGCTCAAGCGTGAAGAGCTGCCCAACAAGGGTGACTACGTCGACTCCGGCGTCGGTGAGAACGAGATGTTCATGGAGTACGCCGAGTCCCAGGGCACCCTCAACCCGCTGCCCTACGCGACCGTGACCTATTACAAGCCCTGATCCGGCTCACAAGCTGTTGCAACGGCGCCTGAGGGCGCCGTTTTTATGGCATACTCCCCGCCAATCGATGCCGAGGAGACCCTTTGATGGCGAAGTACGACAAGATTTCCCCCGAGACCCAGCAGGAGGCGATGAAGATTGCCCGTGCCAACCAGAAGCCGGGGCAGACCAAGGAGCAGACCCAGCTGATCGCGCAGGGGATCCAGAAAGGCATAGACGAATACAAGAAACAGATGAAGGCGCGGGCCCGCGAGGCCAGCCGTCAGAAAAAACTGCAGGCCAAGGCCAAACAGTCCCACGCAGCGCCGCAGGATGAGGAACCGGACGACATCGTCGAGCTGGTCGAGGTTTCTCGCCAGCATCCGCTGCCCTGGCTGTTGCTGGCCATCAGCTGGCTGGGCTTTGCCGCCTGGTTCTGGCTGCGCTGAAACCTCGGCCGACAAACCTTTGCCCGGGATCTGCTTCACAGCCCGGGCCCTTGTGGCTGGTCATCCCCGCCTCGGGCTGATTAAATCCCGCCACTGCTGCTCACGCCTTTTTTCAGGATACCCGTTATGAACCCGGCTCCACTCTACCTGCTGGCACCCCTGGTGCTGTTTATCGTGACCCTGCTGCTTTATCGCATCTCGCCGCTGCGCGCCGTTGCGGCCGGCAGCGCCCGCTGGTTTATTCTGCCGGCCTTCACCCTCTTCATCCTGCTTATCATCATCAATGGTGCGGCAGACCCCAGCCTGCGCAACCCCGCCTTTCACTGGCTGATGCCGGGGCTCGGCTTCGCCCTCACCCTGTTTCCGGCCCTGCCCAAGGCGCTGGTGCCGCGCCTCGCCATCAAGGAGGGAGCCTTCGCCGCCCTCGGCCTGATGTTGATGAGCCTGGCCATGGTCTACTGACCGGCTCGCCGCAAATGCAAACATGACTCAAGGGGCACTCTGTGACGGGGGCCCCTTGTACAAGCAATGGCCTGCAGGCATCTTGGGAGGAGGATAGCCAGCAAGGAGGCCAAATGGACAATCCGCCCGATTTCATGGCGCAGTGGGATTATCGGGATCCCGCCGCCAGCGCCCTGCGTTTTCATGCCCTGTTGCCCGAGGCGCGCGCCGCCGCCGATCTGCAGTACGAGCTGGAACTGCTCACCCAGATAGCCCGCACCCATTCACTGCAACGCCAGTTTGCACAGGCGCACCAGCTGCTCGACGAGATAGACCCCCGCCTCACCGATGCAACCCCGCGAGCCCGCCTGCGCGCCCTGCTGGAGCGCGGCCGCACCTTCAACTCCGCCGGCGACAAGGCCAGCGCCAAGACGCTGTTTGAGCAAGCCTGGCAGCTGGGGCTCAAGCACAAGGAGCTCTATCTCGCCATCGACGTCGCCCACATGATCGCCATCGCCGCCCCGCTGGAAGAGCAGAGCCGCTGGCATCAGCTGGCGATGGAGCTGGCCGAGCGCAGTACCGATCAAGAGGTGCGCGGCTGGCTCGCCACCCTCTACAACAACCAGGGCTGGACCCTGTTCGAGCTGGGTCGTTTCGATGAGGCCAGGGGCTTCCAGCAAAAATGTCTGGCATGGCACGAGCAGCACAACAACCAGGCCAAGGCGTTTATCGCCCGCTGGAGTCTGGCCCGCCTGCTGCGAGCCCAGGGCCAGCACGAACAGGCACTGGCCGACCTGATGCTGCTGAAGGGTGATATGGCGGCCGCCGGGGTGGCGGAAGATGGCTATCTGTTCGAGGAGCTGGGGGAGAATGCGCTGGTACTGGATGATCCGGCGGCGGCCGAATACTTCTCCCGCTCCTGGTTCCTGCTCTCGCAGGATCGCTGGCTCAAGGCCAACGAGGCAGAGCGGCTGGCCCGCCTCAAGCTCTTGGCCAAGCTCTAGCCAGCAACCGCCACAAACGCAGCGGGGCGGCCCATTGGCCGCCCCGCACATTTATCCCCCGGGAGGGTGACCCCCTCCCGACACCGGCCTCACGCCAGACTCGCCTCTTCCCAGCCCTGTTTCTTGCGATAGATGGTGGAAGGGCTTATCTCCAGCAGCGCCGCCGCCTTGGGGATGTTGCCGTCACAGCTGGCGATGGCCTGCTCTATGGTCTCTTTCTCCACCAGCCAGAGCGGGCGGATCGGGGCATTGGCCACCACCACGGCACCGCTGCCGGTCGCGGCCGCAGCGGGGATCGCCGCCAGCAGGCTGGCACGGCTGCCGTTGAGCGGCGGCGGCAAGATGTCGGGGCTCACCAGCTCGCGATCGTTGAGCACCACTATGTTGCGCACCACGTTCTGCAGCTCGCGCACGTTGCCGGGCCAGGGGTAATCGAGCAGCACCCGCGCCGCCTCGGCATCGAAATCCTTGAAGCGCTTGTTCTCTTCCTTGGCATAGCTCTGCAGCAGGGTTCGCGCCAGCAGCAGTATGTCCTCGCCCCGCTCGCGCAGCGGCGGCAGGCTGAGGGGGATGACGTGCAACCGGTAGTAGAGATCCTCGCGAAAACGCCCTGCCTTCACCTCCAGCAGGGGATCGCGGTTGGTGGCGCAGACGAAGCGCACGTCGACCGTCTCCAGCTTGCCGCTGCCGACCCGCTGCAGGGTGCCGGTCTGGATGAAGCGCAGCAGCTTGCTCTGCAGGTCCAGATCCATCTCGCAGATCTCGTCCAGAAACAGGGTACCGCCATCCGCCAGGCTGGCCGCCCCCTTGCGATCCCCCTGCGCGCCGGTGAAGGAGCCCTTCACGTGGCCGAAGATCTCGCTCTCCATCAGGTCGTGGGGAATGGCGGCACAGTTGAGGGCGATGAAGGGCTGCTCGCGACGGGGGCTGCACTGATGGATGGCCTCGGCGCACACCTCCTTGCCGGTGCCGCTCTCACCGGTGATGAACACGGTCGCCTTGCTCGGCGCCGCGCTCTCGATAATGCGATAGACCGCCTGCATCGGCATGGAGGCACCGATGAAGCCGGCAAACGAGCTGCGCTCGAAGTTCTCCCGATACTGGGCCACCAGCGAGCTGAGCTGCTGGTGCTTGAGGGCATTGCGTGCGGTGGCGCACAGCCGCTTGCCGTCGAACGGCTTGGTCAGGAAGTCGAAGGCACCGAGCCGCATCGCCTCCACCGCCACGTCCACCGAGCCGTGGGCGGTGATCACCACCACCGAGCAGGGCAGCTGCTGTTCGGTGATCTGCTGCAGGATGTCCATGCCGGACATGTCGGGCAGCTCGAGATCCAGCAGCACCACCGGCGGCGGGCTGCTCAGCAGCTGCGCCAATGCCTGCTGGCCGCAATCGGCCCGCAGCACCTCGTAGCCATCCTGGGCCAGATACTGTTCATAGACCACCGCCAGACTGCGGGTATCTTCCACCAACAGGACTCGAGGTTTGCTTTCCGCCACGGGAGCCATCCTTGCAATTGATTTTGTTGTCTATTTCGGGTGTCGTTCGCCATGTTAGCACAGTTGGCGATACTCTCTTTTATCCCGCCATTCGGGCGGAGTTACAAGTAAAAACGGCTCCCTAAGGAGCCGTTTTTTCAACGTTTTCCGCTTACTTCTTGGCGTTGTCGCCATCGGCAGCCGGCTTCTCGATAGCCAGCAGCTCAACGTCGAATACCAGCACGGCATTGGCCGGGATGGAACCCGCACCGTGCTCGCCGTAGGCCAGCTTGGACGGCAGGAAGAACTTGAACTTGGAACCGACCGGCATCAGCTGCACGCCTTCGGTCCAGCCCGGGATCACCTGGTTGAGCGGGAAGGTGGCCGGCTCGCCGCGATCGACGGAGCTGTCGAACTTGGTGCCATCGGTCAGGGTACCGGTGTAGTGGACCTTGACGATGTCGGTGGCCTTCGGCTTGGCGCCGGTACCCATCTTCTCGACCTGGTATTGCAGGCCGGATTCGGTGCTCTTCACGCCCTCTTTCTTGGCGTTGGCAGCCAGGTACTCTTCACCCTTCTTCTGGTTTTCCACGGCATCCTTGTCAGCCTTGGCCTTGGTCAACTCGTTGATCTTGGCGTCGTACTGCTGCAGAACCTTCTGGATCTCCTCGTCGGTCATCTTGGCTTCTTTGCCCAGACCGTCGGTCACACCCTTGAGGATGACGCTGTTGTCCAGCTTGATGCCGAGTTCCTGCTGACGTTCCAGGGTATTGGCGATATAACGACCCATGGAGAGGCCAATTGCATAGCCGGATTGCTCTTCAAAGCTCTTGGCTTCAGCCTTGGGGGCCTCTGCCGGCTTGCTGGCTTCTGCCTTGACCTCTGCGGTATTCGCAGCAGTCTTCTCGTCTTTTTGGCAAGCAGTCAGACTCACGGCAACTGCCGCGGCCAACAGGGACACCTTCAGAAAATTGTTCATCAGTTTCTCCAAAACTCTAAATACCGCTCTCGGTTCCTTCGTGAAATGAGAGGTTTATCGTGATAAGCGCCTTATACTAACGCCGTGATCGCAGGTAACGAAAGCATGAGACAGGAAAAATGATAAAAAGTGCCATTTATCTCGTCGCGATTTGCCTGATACTGACAGGCTGCGAACAGAGCTCATCGCCGGACCGACAACTGACCCTCGCCAAGCAGGGGCTGCTGAGCGCCGATCTGGCCAGCGACGGCAAGCAGGCCATCGTCTCCAGCCTGAGCCAGGGCACTGTGGTGTGGGACCTGGAACAGGGCAAGGAGCGCTGGCGCTGGCGCCAGTCCGACAATCCGGACAACTTCATCATCATCACCCGTTTCTCGGCGGACGACAGCCACGCCGTGACGGCCACCCCCGACAGTTTCGGGATCTGGCGCCTGCAGGATGGCCAGTCGCAAGGCTACTATTCGCTTCCTGAATCCAGGCTGAGGGACATCGCCCTCTCGGCCGACGGTCGCCAGGTGCTGATCGGCCGGGAAGACGGCAAGGCGGAAGTGGTGGATACCCGCACCGGCCGCCGGCTGCAGTTTCTCGGCCACACCGAGCAGGTCAACACGGTGGATCTCTCCCCCAATGGCCGTTACGCCCTCACCGGCGGCAACGACTATAGCGCCTACCTGTGGGATACCCGCACGGGCCAGGTGGTGTGGCGCTTCAACCACGCCGGTCGGGTGGTGCTGGCCCGGCTCGACCCGAGCGGACGGCTCGCCTTCACCGCCGACAGCCGCCAGGCCAGCATCTGGGATCTGAAAACCGGCAAGGAGCTGAGCCGGTTGCAGTTCGATCACCGCTTCGAGGTCTACACCGTGGCGCGCTTTGCCAACGACGGCAAGTGGCTCATCACCGGCGCCCCCTCCCGCCAGCTCTCCCTGTGGCAGGTGAGCGACGGCAGCCTGCTGCAGAGCTGGCGCGTCTCGCCCCATCCCAGAGTGAAACCGCCGAGCGCAGTGGTCTACGGCGTGGCTTTGCGCGACAATAGCCACCTTGTCAGCGCCAGCTCCAGCGGCCTGGCCGAAATCTGGACTATCAAGTAAGGACCAAAAGGCCCATGAGTCAGCAATTAAACGATCGCCTCGAAACCCTGGAAAGCCGCCTCGCCTTCGCCGAATACACGGTGGAGCAGCTCAACGACGAGGTCACCACCCAGGGCCGCGAGCTGGATCGGCTCAAGCATCAGATCCAGCTGCTGGTGGACAAGCTGCAGAGCGTGCAGCCGAGCCAGATCGCCAGCATGGCCGAAGAGACCCCGCCACCGCACTATTGATGAGTGCCAGCCATAAAAAAACCCGCGCCAGGCGCGGGTTTTTTTATCATCGGCAATGCCGTGATCAGTGCTGATGGCCCTTGCCACCGCAACCGCCGCCACCGCAGCAGCCGCCGTGACCGTGGTCGTCGCCGTGGTCATGACCGTGATCGTGGCCATGATGGCCACCACCGCAGCAACCGCCGTGCTCGTGACCGTGGTCGTGATCATGGTCGTGGCCATGATCGTGACCGCAACCACCGGCACCGTGAACGTGGCCGTGGGCCAGCTCTTCGGCAGTGGCGGCGCGCACGTCCTTGATCTCGACCTTGAAGCCCAGGGTCACACCAGCCAGCGGATGGTTGCCATCCACCTTGACGAACTCTTCGGACACTTCGATCACGGTCACCGGACGGTGGCCGTCGTCAGTCTCGGCCACAAAAGTATCCCCTTCAGACACTTCCATGCCGTCGAACAGCTCGCCGGGCACTTCCTGCACCAGGTTCTCGTCGTACTGGCCATAGGCCTGCTCCGGCGTCAGGGTGACGTCGAACGCCTCGCCCACGCTGCGACCTTCCAGCTCGGCTTCGAGGCCGGAGACCAGATAACGGGTACCGTGCAGATACACCAGAGGCTCTTTACCGACAGTGGTGTCGATGACTTCACCGTGTTCGTCGGTGACCGTGTATTCCAGCGTAACCACGCTCAGGGGAGCTACTTTCATGTCAGGGATCCTGCGGATAGAAAAAAACGGGCCCAGAATACCTCAAAAAGGCAGACAAGCATATGGTCGGTCCGGCT
The DNA here is from genome assembly GCF_033349375.1 of Aeromonas sp. CD. Classification (NCBI taxonomy): domain Bacteria; kingdom Pseudomonadati; phylum Pseudomonadota; class Gammaproteobacteria; order Aeromonadales; family Aeromonadaceae; genus Aeromonas; species Aeromonas sp. CD. Next base: position 1,089,182 of record NZ_CP137631.1, on the reverse strand, counting down.
TCAGCGTGATGAAAAAGTCATCAACAGCCACCAGCCTGACCGGCATGCCATCACCTTGAGGCCGCCACTCACTCGGGACGAAACACGCCTATCACCTGTTCCGTCTCCCGGGTCACCTTGTCCACCTCGGCCTGGGTCTGTACCTGGGTATCCCCGCACTCGACACAGGTCACCTTCTCGACTCCATGCTCCATATACAGCATCATGGTGTCCATTTTGCCGCACGCCGGGCAGACCGCACCGGCAATGAAGCGTTTTTTACGTCTGGTTTCCATTTTCGTTACCTCCAGGCAGCATCATATCAGGGTTTTTACATGCATCACGCCATCGAATATCAGCATTTTTCCACTTCGCATCTGCAAGTCGGTGCCCGCAAGCGCGTGCCGGTAGGTCAGCTGCTGCGGATCACCCGGGGCGCGGCGCTGCTGCGGCTCGGCGCCCATGAGTGGCTGATGCCGACGGGAAGCCACTTCTGGCTCTGTGCCGATGCTCTGGCCGCCTTCACCCCGCTGGCGGGCTGCCAGCATGATCTGCTGACCTGCTCGGTACGCGTGGAGCAGCCAGAGCGAGCGGGCTGGCTGCAGCCCACCCCGCTGCTGGCAGCGCTGCTCGACGGCCTGGCCCAGTGGCAGCGCCCCCGCGACTGGCAAGGTGCCTACGGCCACCGCTTGCAGGTGATACTCGACGAGCTGCCGGCCTGCCCCATTGCCTCCCAGCCAGACAATGCCCTGCAGGCCGCCTGGCAGGCGCTGGCAAACGGCCGGGAGGGCAGCGATGCGGCATGGCAGCAATGTCTGGCGCAGCGTGGCCTCAGCGACCCGGCGCTGGCGGGCGACGCGCTGCGCGCCCAGTGGCAGCTGCTGCAGGCGGTGCGGCTGCTCAAAAGCGGCAGCCAACGCGCCCAGGTGGTGAACAAGCTGGGTTATGGGGATGAAGCCGCGCTCGCCCACGCCTGCCAGCAGTGGCTCGGCACCCCGCTGGAGGCGTTGCAGGCGCACTGAACGCCCCGCCCATGAGGGCCCCAGGCAGTGCGCACAAGTGCGGATTGCGGCAATAAATGGATGAAATGAGTCCAGTTTTGCGGCCAATGGTCGTTAATAACCACAAGGCCATTTCTTCTATAATCCTTTATGCTAGGGGCCTGAATTGACTGATACCGTTTTGACTCACAGGACATCTGCCATGAAAAGCAAGGCCAACCAATCCCAGGGCATGTTGCTGTTTCATCTCTCGGCCAAGCAATCCTTCGCCATCGGCACCCTCAAGGTGAAAGAGATAGTGCCCTACACCCAGCTGACGGCCATGCCGCACTCGCACCCGACCGTGCTCGGCGCCGCCAGCATGCGTGGCACCACCATCCCGGTGATCGACATGGCCATGGCGGTGGGTTATCGCCCGATCAGCAAGGAAGAGATGCCGCACTGCTTCATCATCATCACCGACTGCCGCCGTACCCTGGTGGGCTTTCTGGTGCGCGGCATCGACAAGATCACCGAGTGCAACTGGCGCGACATCGAGCCGCCGCCCGCCACCCTCGGCCACAACGTGTTCGTCACCGGTGTGACCCGAGTCAATGATCAGCTGATCCAGCTGCTGGACGTGGAGCTGATCCTCTCCCGGGTCTATCCGGACGACCCCAGCCACCTCTACCCTGTGCTGACCGACGTGCAGCGGGAGCGGATCAAGCCGATGCGGATCCTGCTGGTGGATGACTCCTCGGTCGCCCGTCGCCAGCTGATGGCGGCGCTGGACTACATCAACATCCCCTACGAGGTGTGCACCAACGGCAAGGATGCGCTGACCCTGATGCAGACCCGCGCCAGCCAGCAGACCCCCATAGACATCCTGGTGAGCGACATCGAGATGCCGGGGCTCGACGGCTATGAGCTGGCCTTCGAGGTGCAGAGCGATGCCAAACTGGCGGGGGCCTACATCATCCTGCACACCTCGCTCTCCAGCGAGATCAGCGTGGAGCGGGCCCATCAGGTGGGCGCTCACGAGGCGCTGACCAAGTTTGAAGCCAACGAACTGATCCAGGCTATGCTGCGCGGTGCCGAGCACCACGACAGCCTGCCGGCCTGATCCCGACGGCGAGAAGCCCGGCTTCTCGCCGTTGCCTTTTCTGTCCCTGTCACCCCGCGGACCCAACATGCTGATCGAAAGCCACTTCCACGCCCCCTGGTGGGCGCGCAATCCCCATCTGCAAACCATTTTGCCCAAGTGGCTGCGCCGGCAACCGGCCCGCTTCGTGGCGGAGCGCTTCGAGCTGGCGGACGGCGACTTCGTCGATCTCGCCTGGAGCGGCGAGATCAGCCGGGATGAGCGGCCGCTCATCGTGCTGTTTCACGGGCTGGAGGGGAGCATTCACTCCCACTATGCCAAGGGACTGTTCGCCCACCTGCAACATCAGGGCAACGAGGCGGTGCTGATGCACTTTCGCGGCTGCAGCGGCGAGCCGAACCGGCTGCTGCAGGCCTATCACTCCGGCGCCATCGAGGATGCCCAGGCGCTGATCGCCGAGCTGGGCCGCCGCTTTCCCGGCAAACCGCTCATCGCCATCGGCTATTCGCTGGGGGGCAACATGCTGGTGAATCTGCTGGCGCGCGCCTGCCCGAGCGAGCTTAAGGCGGCGGTGGTGATCTCGGCACCGCTGCGGCTGGACAGCTGCGCCGATCGGGTCAATCAGGGCTTCTCGCGGGTCTATCAAAGCTATCTGCTGCGCACCATGCGCCACAACCTGCAGCAGAAGATCCAACGGCAGGCGGCGGCCGGCGCCCGCTGGCAACCGCAGCAGGTGCACGCCATCGCTACCCTGCGCGACTTCGATGAGCAGGTCACGGCGCCGCTGCACGGTTTTGACAGTGCCGACCACTACTATCAGCGCTGCTCGGGCCTGGGGATGCTGGCACGGATCCCCATCCCCACCCTGGTGATCCACGCTGCCGACGATCCCTTCATGACCGAGGCGGTGATCCCGCAGGCCGAGCAGCTCTCCCCCATGGTGCGCTACGAGCTGAGCCGCCAGGGCGGCCACGTGGGCTTTCTGCACGGTACGCCCTGGCGGCCGCGGTTCTGGCTGGAGGAGCGGATCAGCCAGTGGTTGCGAGAGCAGACTCAGGGGGCGAGCCGGTAGCCGTTGCGGCCAGCCTCCTTGACCTGATAGAGCGCCTCGTCGGCGCGCACCAGCATGTCGGCGATGCCATCCTGCCCCCCGTGCCACAGGGCGATGCCCTGACTTACGGTGACCCGATCCGACACCTCCGACTGCGCATGAAGGATGCCTCGCCCGGCCAGCGCGGCGGCAATGCGTTTGGCGATGGCGCTGGCGGCCAGCGCATCGGCACCGGGCAATAACAGCACGAACTCCTCCCCGCCATAGCGGGCCACCACGTCAGCCGGCTGGCGAATGGCCTCGCGCAGGCAGTCGGCCACCGCGATCAGGCAGTTGTCCCCCTGCAGATGGCCGTAGTGATCGTTGAAGCGTTTGAAGAAGTCCACGTCCAGCAGCAGGATGGCAAACTCGCCGTGCTGCTCTCTCGCCTCCTGCAGGATCTGCTCGCCGACGTTGTCGAAATGGCGCCGGTTGGCCAGCCCGGTCAGCGGATCCCGCTTGGCCATGGCATCGAGCTGGCGGGCCAGGGTCAGGTTCTCGTGCTCACGGGACACCGCCAGTTCGAACCAGCCGTTGAGCATGCGCCTGCCCGTCTCCAGCATGATGATGAGGCAACCCACCGCCATCCAGTGCACCGCCCTTGACCAGCAGCGCCTCCAGCAGCAGAAACAGCAGCGGCGGGGTGCTGAAGCAGTAGAACAGCCGCACCTCGCAATAGAGCGCCACCAGCGCCGTCATCAGCAGCATGCTGATGAGATCGAACGCCAGGCTGAAACCGCCTCTCAACTCCACCAGGGCGATGGCGTAGCCGAGCAGCGCCCAGCCAATCCCCCACAGCAGGGCACCGGCACGCAGGCAGGGCTGCCAGATGGCGGGGGGCTGGCGGGAGAGCCAGTGCCAGAACAGCGGAAACGACAGGCAAGCCAGGGTCATCAGCACCAGCTGCACCTCGTAGCTCCAGGGCAGTACCCGGGCCACCACCAGATGGGCATCCTGATAGACATAGAAGCGGGCCAGCAGGAACAGGATCGCCAGCTGGTTGACGGCCCAGAACCAGCGCAACCCCTTGCTCAGGGCGTGACGGCGAGACTCATACAGATGGTGATCAAAGTGGCTGGAGAGACGACGTTGTTCATCAGAGAGCATGTTCATACCTGCTTGCTGCCATATAAATCCCTTGCGCTTGCTGCCGACAGATAGACAATACCCGCTCTCTGGTAACGGAAGATGAAACCATGATTATCCCCTGGCAAGAGCTGGATGCAGACACCCTCAACAACCTGCTCGAGCACTTCGTGCTGCAAGAGGGCACCGAGTACGGCGAACATGATGTCAGTCTGGCCGACAAAGTCGCCGATGTCAGGACACAGCTGCAACAGGGGCTGGCCGTGATCGTTTACAGCGAGCTGCACGAAAGCGTGAACATAGTGCCCAAGGCGATCCTAGACCGGGCTCAGGTGGACGATATACCGGAATAGCCGGCCCATTGCCATCCCGATCTGGATCTTGCCGGCCGGGCCGACACGTTGGCGGCACGAACCCGACAGTTCCCGCCGGGCTGGCGCGTCCTTTTCGGAAAATAAAAATGGCCCTCCGAACTAGCGGAGGGCCATTTTTATTGTGTTCAGATTTATTGTGCCGGATTTGATGCGTCCATTGGAGTCCAGGTTCAATATACTGCGGGGAAATAGGCCATATCAATACCGGTTTAATTAATAGTGACGAGCCATGCAGAGAGCCTGGCTATAGCGGCAATATAAAATTAATAAAGTGAATCAGCTCACAATATTAAATATGACAACGACGCTCACCGACAATAGTGACGGAAATAATCTTGTTCAGCGTGAAAAGATGCCGCGCTGTCATTGCACTGAAACATGGCGGCAGCGTGGCATGGTCTTTTTATTTCATTACCGACTCGCCCCGCCCGATGGCGTAGTAATGAAAACCATGATCTTTCATCCGGCCCGGATCAAACAGGTTGCGGCCATCGACGATCAGCGGATAACGCAACGCCTGCTTGATGGCAGCAAAATTGGGGGCCTTGAAGTGGTTCCACTCGGTGCAGATCACCAGGGCATCCGCACCAAACAGCGCCGCCTCCTTGGTGCCCATCAGCCGCAGCTTGTCACAGTTGCCGTAGATCTGCTGGGCCTCCTGCATCGCCTCGGGATCGTAGGCCTGCACGGTTGCCCCGGCCTGCCACAACGCCTCCATCAAGGCCCGGCTCGGCGCCTCGCGCATGTCGTCGGTGTTGGGCTTGAACGCCAGCCCCCACAGGGCGATGGTCTTGCCGGCCAGGGTCTCCCCTTCGGCGTGGAAGAACGCTGACAGCAGCTGAAACAGCCGCGATTTTTGCAATTCGTTGACTCGCTCCACCGCCCGGATCAGCGGCGTGTCGTACTCCAGCTCCTGGGCCGTGGCCAGCAAGGCTTTGACATCCTTGGGAAAACAGGAGCCGCCATAGCCGCAACCCGGGTAGATGAACTGATAGCCGATGCGCTGATCCGAGCCTATCCCCTGGCGCACCATCTCGATGTCGGCGCCGACCCGCTCGGCCAGCCCGGCCATCTCGTTGATGAAGCTTATCTTGGTGGCCAGCATGCAGTTGGCGGCGTACTTGGTCAGTTCGGCGCTGCGCACATCCATGAACAGGATACGGTCATGGTTGCGGTTGAACGGCTCGTAGAGCTCGCGCATCAGCTGGCGGGAAGCCTCGTTGGCTGTGCCCACCACGATGCGATCCGGCCGCAGGCAATCCTGGATGGCGGAGCCCTCTTTCAGAAATTCGGGGTTGGAGACCACGTCGAAGGTGAACGACTGATCCCGCTGCTGCAGGATGGCGTTGACCCTGGCGGTCACCTTGTCGGCGGTGCCCACCGGCACGGTCGACTTGTTGACGATGATGACGGGCCGATCGCGATACTGGGCGATGGTCTCGGCCACCGTCAGCACGTGGCTCAGATCGGCGGAACCATCCTCCCCCGGTGGCGTGCCTACCGCTAGAAACTGCACATCGCCGTGTTTGACGGCCAGCACGGCGTCCGTGGTGAACACCAGGGAGCCGCTCTTGATGTTGCGCTGCAGCAGGGTGTCGAGACCGGGTTCATAGATGGGCACCTGGCCATCCATCAGGGCTGCCACCTTCTGTTCATCGACATCGACACAGATAACCTGATGACCGACGTCGGCCAGTACGGTGGCCTGAACCAGGCCCACGTAGCCACTTCCAAATACAGTAATGTTCATATTGATACAACCAAAATGTCAGAGAAAATGTAATTTGGAAAAACAAGGGTTGGGGGGATTATAAATATTTATCACATTACCTAAGATGACCACACCAGTTAATTGTTACCAGCTGTTTCTGGACCATTGCAGGCCCGCTTTTATATCCGTATGTTGAGTAAAACAGTCTGGGGGAGCCCAACTTAATGGGCGCTGATTAATATTCTTCATTGGATCTCTTATGCAAGATTTTCTGCCATTTTCGAGGCCCGCCATCGGTGATGCCGAGATAAGTGCTGTCTGTGACGTATTGAAATCGGGCTGGATCACCACGGGCCCGAAGAATCATGAACTGGAACAACAATTCTGCGACACATTCGGCTGCCAGCACGCGGTCGCACTCTGCTCCGCTACCGCTGGCATGCACGTCACCCTGCTGGCGCTGGGCATAGGCCCGGGGGATGAGGTGATCACCCCCTCCCAGACCTGGGTCTCCACTATCAACATCATCACCCTGCTGGGGGCCGAGCCAGTCTTCGTCGACGTGGACCCGGATACCCTGATGACCAGCGCCGAGCTGATCGCGCCGCTCATCACCGCCAACACCAAAGCCATCATCCCGGTCCACTACGCCGGTGCCCCGGTCGATCTGGATCCGATCCTGGCGCTGGCCGGCCAGCACGGCATTGCGGTCATCGAGGATGCCGCCCACGCGGTCGGCACCCGCTACCGGGAGCGCTGGATTGGCGCCAGCGGTACCGCCATCTTCTCCTTCCATGCCATCAAGAACCTGACCTGCGCCGAAGGGGGCATGCTGGTGACCGACGACAAGGCATTGGCGGACAAGGTTCGGATGCTCAAATTCCACGGCCTGGGAGTGGATGCATTTGATCGCATGAGCCTGGGCCGCAAGCCGCAGGCGGAGGTGATCACCCCGGGCTTCAAATACAACCTGGCCGACATCAACGCCGCCATCGCCCTGGTGCAGCTGGCGCGCCTGCCCGAGCTCAACGCCAAGCGGGCCGAACTGGTGGCCCGCTACCAGGAGCGGCTGGCCGGCCTGCCGCTGGCGCAGCTCGCCGTGCCGGGCTACCCCCACCTGCACGCCTGGCACCTGTTCATGGTACGGGTCGACCCGGATCGCTGCGGGCTCGACCGGGATCAGCTGATGCAGGCACTACACGAGCGCGGCATCGGGACCGGTCTGCACTTTCGGGCAGCCCATACCCAGAAATACTACCGCGAACGCTACCCGACCCTCAGCCTGCCTCATACCGAGTGGAACTCGTCACGCCTGTGCACCCTGCCACTCTTCCCGGACATGACGCTGGCCGACGTCGACCGCGTGGTTGCGGCCCTTATCGACATATTGGAGTAATGCAACGTGAACAACACTGACATCAAGCTGGTTTCGGTGGTCATCCCCGTCTACAACGAGGAGGCCAGCCTGCCCGCGCTGCTGAGCCGGGTCACCGCCGCCTGCGATCAGCTGTCACAGGATTACGAGGTGATCCTGATCGATGACGGCAGCCACGACGGCTCCACTGAGCTCATCAGAGACGCCGCCGCCGGTGAGGGCAGCAAGCTGGTCGGGGTGCTGCTCAACCGCAACTACGGTCAGCACGCCGCCATCATGGCCGGCTTCGAGACCGCCAAGGGGGATCTGGTGATCACCCTGGATGCGGACCTGCAGAACCCGCCGGAGGAGATCCCCCGCCTGGTGGAAGCCGCCATGCAGGGCTACGACGTGGTGGGCACCATGCGCCGCAACCGCCAGGACTCCTGGTTTCGCAAGACCGCCTCCAAACTCATCAACAAGTCGGTGCAAAAGGCCACCGGTGTGCACATGAGCGACTACGGCTGCATGCTGCGTGCCTACCGCCGTCACATCATCGACGCCATGCTCTGCTGCCAGGAGCGCAGCACCTTCATCCCCATCCTGGCCAACAGCTTCGCCCGCCGCACCATAGAGCTGGAAGTGGGCCACGCCGAGCGGGCCCACGGCGAGTCCAAATACGGGCTGATGCACCTCATCAACCTGATGTATGACCTGATCACCTGCATGACCACCACCCCGCTGCGTCTGCTCAGCATCGTCGGCAGCGTGGTGGCGGGCATCGGCTTTACCTTCTCCATCCTGCTGATCCTGATGCGCCTCATCCTGGGCGCCGACTGGGCCGCCGATGGCGTCTTCACCCTCTTTGCCATTCTCTTCACCTTTGTCGGCGTGCAGCTGCTGGGTATGGGGCTGCTGGGAGAATACATAGGCCGCATGTACACCGACGTGCGCGCCCGTCCCCGCTACTTCATCCACCAGATCGTGCGCAGCGCCACCACCCCTTCGCAACAGGAAGCTGAACAATGAAAGTCGTCGTCTTTGCTTATCACGATATCGGTTGCACCGGCATCGAGGCCCTGCTCGAGGCAGGCTACGAGATCCAGGCCGTCTTCACCCACGCCGATGATCCGGGCGAGAACCGCTTCTTCGGCTCGGTCGCCCAGCTCTGCGCCGAGCACAACCTGCCGGTCTACTCCCCCGAGGACGTGAACCACCCGCTCTGGATTGAACGCATTCGCGAGCTGGCGCCCCAGGCCTTCTTCTCCTTCTACTACCGCAACATGCTCAAGCAGGCGATCCTCGACATCCCGACCGTCGGCGCCTTCAACCTGCACGGCTCCCTGCTACCCGCCTACCGCGGTCGCGCGCCCATCAACTGGTGCCTGGTCAACGGCGAGGCCGAGACCGGCATCACCCTGCATCAGATGACCGCCAAGCCTGATGCCGGCGCCATCGTCGCCCAGCAGGCGGTGACCATTGCCGACGACGACACAGCGCTGACCCTGCACGGCAAGGTGCGCCTCGCCGCCCGGGCACTGCTGGAGCAGGAGCTGCCCAAGCTGCGCGCCGGCGACATCCGACTCACCCCGCAGGATGAGAGCAAGGCCAGCTACTATGGCCGCCGCACCCCGGCCGATGGCGAACTGCACTGGCACCGCCCGGCCCGCGAACTGCACAACCTAGTGCGCGCCGTCACCCAGCCCTACCCGGGCGCCTTCAGCTTCGCCGGTGATCGCAAGCTGACGGTGTGGAAGAGCCACTGGCTGGCCCAGCAGAGCGACAAGCAGCCGGGCACCATCCTGAGCCAGGAGCCGCTGCGCATCGCCTGCGGTGAAGGGGTGCTGGAGATCGTGGCCGGTCAGGCCGAAGGCGGACTCTATGTGCGCGGCGCCCAGCTGGCCCGCGAACTGGGGCTGGTCGAAGGGATGAAGATCGGTGCCAAGGCGAGCAATGCCCTGCGCAAGGCGCGGCTGACCCGGGTGCTGATCCTCGGCGTCAACGGCTTCATCGGCAACCACCTGACCGAACGCCTGCTCCAGGATGGCGGCTACGAGGTGTATGGCCTCGACATCGGCTCCAGCGCGGTGGACCGCTTCATCGGTCACCCCAACTTCCACTTCGTGGAAGGAGACATCAGCATCCACACCGAGTGGATCGAGTATCACATCAAGAAGTGCGACGTGATCCTGCCGCTGGTGGCCATCGCCACCCCCATCGAGTACACCCGCAACCCGCTGCGCGTGTTCGAGCTCGACTTCGAGGAAAACCTCAAGATCGTCCGCTACTGCGTGAAATACCACAAACGCATCATCTTCCCCTCCACCTCCGAGGTGTACGGGATGTGCGACGATCACAGCTTCGATGAAGACAGCTCCCGCCTCATCGTCGGCCCCATCAACAAGCAGCGCTGGATCTACTCTGTCTCCAAGCAGCTGCTGGATCGGGTCATCTGGGCCTACGGCAAGAAAGAGGGGCTCAACTTCACACTGTTCCGCCCCTTCAACTGGATGGGGCCGCGTCTGGACAGCCTGGACTCCGCCCGCATCGGCAGCTCCCGCGCCATCACCCAGCTGATCCTCAACCTGGTGGACGGCACCCCGATCCAGCTGGTGGACGGCGGCGCCCAGAAGCGCTGCTTCACCGACATCGAGGACGGCATCGAGGCCCTGTTCCGCATCATCGAGAACAAGGAAAACCGCTGCGACGGCCAGATCATCAACATCGGCAACCCGGACAACGAGGCCAGCATCCAGCAGATGGCCGAGATCCTGCTCGCCAAGTTCGAGGCTCACCCGCTGCGCGACCAGTTCCCGCCGTTTGCCGGCTTCAAGCTGGTGGAGAGCAAATCCTTCTACGGCGACGGCTATCAGGACGTCTCCCACCGCCGGCCGAGCATCGCCAATGCCCGCCGCCTGCTGGGCTGGGAACCGACCATCGAGATGGAAGAGACCATCGGCAACACCCTGGACTTCTTCCTGCAAGGGGCGGTCACGACGGGAGTCGAGCATGACTGAGGTAGGTCTGCGGATCGACGTCGATACCTTCAGGGGGACCCGTGACGGGGTGCCCCGCCTGCTGCAACTGCTCGACAAGCATCAGGTCAAAGGGAGCTTCTTCTTCTCGGTCGGACCGGACAACATGGGGCGCCACTTGTGGCGCCTGCTAAAACCCCGCTTTCTGCTCAAGATGCTGCGCTCCAACGCAGCATCCCTCTATGGGCTGGACATATTGCTGGCCGGCACCGCCTGGCCCGGCAAGTCCATCGGCAAGCAGCTCGGCTCCCTGATGCGCGACACCGACAGCGCCCGTCACGAGGTAGGGCTGCACGCCTGGGATCACCACAGCTGGCAGGCCAACACCGGCCGCTGGGACGAAGCCGAGCTCACTCGTCAGACCCGGCTCGGGGTGGATGCGCTCAACCAGATCCTGGGGCGCGAAGTGGATTGCTCCGCCGCCGCCGGCTGGCGGGCCGACCCGCTCACTACCCAGGCCAAGGAGCAGTTCGGCTTTCGCTACAACAGCGACTGTCGCGGCAGCGGCCTGTTTCGGCCCCTGCTGCAGGATGGCCGCCCCGGCACCCCGCAGATCCCGGTCAACCTGCCCACCTTCGACGAGGTGGTGGGCCATCAGGTCACGGTCGACGGTTTCAACCGTTTCCTGCTGGAGCAGCTGGCGACCCCGCCGGCGCAGGGCCCCCACGTCTACACCATCCACGCCGAAGTGGAAGGGATCGTGATGGCGGATCAGTTCGATGCCCTGCTCGGCGAAGCCAGGGCGCGCGGCATCCGCTTCGTGCCGCTCGGGGATCTGTTACCATCCGACCCGACCACGCTGCCGAGCGGCCGGCTGGTCCGCGGCACCCTACCCGGACGGGAGGGCTGGCTCGGCTGCAAGGCCGAGGCCTGAGATGAATGACGCCACCTCGGGTGGCAGGACTAACCATCGCGCTAATCACACCATGCAACAGAGGATGTCATGACGTTGACCAAGTGGGCCCTGCCCCTGTTCTTTCTCTTCTTTTACCTGCTGCCGCTCGACCAGCGGCCGCTCTGGAGCCCGGACGAAAACCGCTACGCCGAGATCAGCCGGGAGATGGTGAGCACCGGAGACTGGGTCGTGCCCCACTTCCTGGGCTTGCGCTACTTCGAGAAACCCATCGCCGGCTACTGGTTCAACAGCATCAGCCAGCAGCTGTTCGGTGACACCAACTTCGCCGTGCGCTTCGCCTCGGCCGCCGCCACCGGCCTCAGCGCCCTGCTGATCTGCTGGTTTGCCCTGCAGCTCTGGCAGTGCCGGCGCAAGGCTTTCCTGACCGGGCTCATCTATCTGTCGCTGCTGATCGTCTACGGCATCGGCACCTACAGCGTGCTGGACGCCATGGTGACACTCTGGCTCAACGCCGCCATGGTGAGCTTCTACATCATCCGCAAAGAGGGCTCCCTTGGCAGCCGGATCGGCGGTTATCTGCTGTTCGGCCTAGCCTGCGGCATGGGCTTTCTCACCAAAGGCTTCATCGCCCTGGCGGTGCCCGTGGTGGTCATCGTGCCCTACGTCATCTATCAGCGCCGCCTGCTCGAGCTGGTGCGCTTCGGGCCGCTGGCCATCCTGAGCGCGGTCCTGCTGGCCGCCCCCTGGGCCATCGCCGTGCACCTGCGCGAACCGGACTACTGGCACTACTTCTTCTGGGTTGAACACATCCAGCGCTTCGCCGCCGACAACGCCCAGCACAAGGCGCCGTTCTGGTACTACCTGCCCATGGGGCTGCTCGGCACCCTGCCCTGGCTCGGACTGTTGCCAGGCGCCCTGCGCAAAGGCTGGCAGGAGCGCAAGATGAGCCCGGAAACCCTCTACCTGCTGGCCTGGGTGATCCTGCCCCTGCTGTTCTTCAGCATTGCCAAGGGCAAGCTGCTCACCTACATCCTGCCCTGCTTCGCCCCGCTGGCCATGCTGATGGCCGCCAGCGCCGTCGACCTGCTCAAGGAGGGGAAAGAGCGGGCCTTGCGGGTCAATGCCTGGCTGAACGGCCTGTTCGGCCTCATCTGCCTGGTGGTGCTGGCCGTGCTGGCGTTCGCCCCCAGCCACGCCGTCTATGGCGAGGAGGATCACGGTGCGCTAGCGGTGGCCATGGTCATCTTCGCCGGCTGGAGTCTGCTCGGCTTCATCCAGTTGAAGGAGGTCAGCCGCCGCTGGACCCTGAGCGCGCTCTGCCCCATGGTGCTGGCCATCGGCCTGCCCTGGGCGCTGCCGCAATCGCTGATCGACTCCAAGCTGCCGGAGCGCTTCATCGAGGCCAATCAGGCCGTGCTGATGAAGTCAGGGACTCTGCTGGCCAACGACGTCGGACTGGCCTCCTCCCTCGCCTGGGAAACCCGGCGCAGCGAGATCAACCTGTTCGACAGCAAGGGCGAGGTGCATTACGGCCTCGGCTACCCGGATGCAGCAGGGCGCTACGTGGCCCGCGCCGACTTCCCGGCCTGGCTGGCACAGGCACGTAAAAATGGTCAGGTGGCCCTGCTGATGAAGACCGATCGCGACGGCAACACCGGGCCCGTGCCCCCCGCCGACGAGACCATCGTCAGCCACCGGCTGACCCTGCTCATCTACCACGGAGCCCAGTGATGGACATCCTGCTGCTGTTGCTGGTGTGCCTGCTGACCTGCAGCGGCCAGATGCTGCAAAAGCAGGCGGTCGTCAGCTGGCAGCGCCGGCCCTGCAACCACTGGCAGAAGCTGCGCTCACCCTGGCTCATCGCCAGCGTGGCGGCGCTCGGCTGTGGCATGCTGCTCTGGATCTACCTGCTGCAGCGACTGCCGCTCAGCATGGCCTACCCCATGCTCAGCATCAATCTGGTGCTGGTGCTGGTCGGTTCCAGGCTGTTCTTTCACGAGCAGATCAGCTACCACAACTGGCTGGGGGTGGGGGCCATCATAGTGGGCGCCCTGCTGCTGGGAGGCTTGCTATGAGCGATGACCATCCGCAGGCGGGCCAACGACCGGCCAGCCCAGCAAGAGCGGCGCTGAAGGGGTATCTCTACGTGCTCGGCAGCATCTTGCTGGTGACGGCGGCCCAGCTCGGCATGAAGTGGGGGGTGATCCAGCTGCCGACCTGGCAGATGGATCTCGCCGTGATGCTGGCCCATCCACTGCCGCTGCTGGTGATCCTGGCCGGGGTGGGCTGCTACGCCCTGTCGCTGCTCTGCTGGCTGGCGGCGCTGCACTCCACCCCGCTCAACATCGCCTACCCCCTGCTCAGCACCAGCTATGCGCTGGTCTACCTGCTGGCGGTCAACATCCCGCTCTTCGCCGAGCCGCTGGAGCCCGGCAAGGCGCTCGGGGTGCTGTTCATCCTGCTGGGGGCCGTGCTGGTGGGGATCAAGCCTGCGGCCGGCACCAAGCAAGCCGGCTAGTTTTTCTCTTATTGATCGCAAGAGCTGCCACGGCGGCCCTTTTTTGCGTCTGCCGCCGATGCAGGCACGCTGGCACGCCCGCGAAGCAGTTGCGCGGTGGTACTGTCAGGTCGCACACTTGACCGCACTCGGAACATGCCTTTATAACGGAACTCCCAAGGAAGAGAGAATTCTATGTCGGCAAAGCATCCCATCATTGCGGTTACCGGTTCGTCCGGAGCCGGCACCTCCACCTCCACCAACGCCTTTCGCTCCATGTTTCATCAGCTCGGTTATCAGGCGGCCGTGGTGGAAGGGGACAGTTTTCATCGCTACACCCGCCCGGAAATGGACGTGGCGATCCGCAAGGCGCGCGAACAGGGGCGCCACATCAGCTATTTCGGCCCCGAGGCCAACGACTTCGGCCTGCTGGAGAGCTTCTTTCAGGAGTACGGCCAGAACGGCAGCGGTCAGTATCGCCGCTACCTGCACAGCTTCGACGAGGCGGTGCCCTTCAACCAGATGCCGGGCACCTTCACCCCCTGGCAGAACCTGCCGAGCGACACCGACCTGCTGTTCTACGAAGGGCTGCACGGCGGCGTGGTCACCGATGAGCACAACGTGGCCCGCCACGTGGACTTCCTCATCGGGGTGGTGCCCATCGTCAACCTGGAGTGGATCCAGAAGCTCATTCGCGATACCTCGGAGCGCGGCCATTCCCGCGAGGCGGTCACCGACTCCATCGTCCGCTCCATGGACGACTACATCAACTTCATCACCCCCCAGTTCTCCCGCACCCACATCAACTTCCAGCGGGTGCCGACGGTGGATACCTCCAACCCCTTCAGCGCCAAGGTGATCCCGAGTCTGGACGAGAGTATGCTGGTGATACGGTTTCGCGGCATCAAGCAGGTGGATTTCCCCTACCTGCTGTCGATGATCGACGGATCCTTCATGTCACGGATGAACACCATCGTAGTGCCGGGCGGCAAGATGGGCTTCGCGATGGAGCTGATCCTGCGCCCGTTGATCCAGCAACTGATTGAAACCGGCAAGATCACCTGAGCCAAGGAGCTGATGATGCGGTTAGCGTTTATCTCTGTGGGATTGGCCGCCCTGCTGGGTGGCTGCAGCAGCGGCCCGGCCGCGCCGACCCTGGAAGCGGGCACCATGGTGGTGCGCCCGGCGGCCAGCTGGCCATTCGGGGCGACGCCGCGCTATGCGCTGGCCGAGCAGTTCCAGTATGCCGGCGACAGCGCCGAGGGGTGGCTGGAGCCGGTGCAACAGGCGGTCAATCAGGAGCTGGGGCGCAAGGGGTGGCAAAGCGTGCCCCTCGACGAGGCCGATGTGTGGGTCGCCATCGGGGTGGCCGGCAGCAAGGATCTGAGCGATGGCGAGATCTTCACCCGCCTCGGCATGACCCCTGGGTGGCAGGCCAAGGCCGATGCCCGCAAGGGCACCCTGGCCATCGTGCTGCTCGACCGGCGCACCCAGCAGGCGGTGTGGAGCAGCGCCATCTCCCTGGCCAGCGACGTGGCCATCGCCGAAGGGGAGCGTCAGCAACTGAGCCAGCAACTGGCCGCCAAGATGCTCAACGCCCTGCCGCACTGACCCCCAATATGCAAAACGGCCTGCATTGAGCAGGCCGTTACCATCACACCATGACGATCACTTGCGCTGGCAAGTCAGCAGGGTTACCCCTTTCTGGCTGAGGATGGCCTGCTTCTCCTGATTCCAGAAGGTGGTCACACCGTCGGAATACTTGGCACCGGACTCCGCCTCGACCCGGCCCAGCTTGTGATAGACCCCGGCATAGGGGAACTGCACCATGTCGGCCTGGGCATCATAGGTCACGGCCAGCAACTCCTCACCGCACTGATACTGGCTGTACTGGTACTGGGTCGGTTGCGGCATGCTGCAGGCTGCCAGCCCCAGCAGGGGGAGTAACGCTATCATCTTTTTCATTGCACTTTCCTTATGTCATGGTGTTATTCGATCGGAAGAGCCACTGCTATCAGGCTTCAAGAATTTGATAACTATGGGTAATTTCTACCGCTTTTTCCAACATCAGGGAAACTGAACAATATTTTTCCATCGACAGATCCACCGCGCGGGCCACCTGCTTTTCGGCCAGCTCCTTGCCGGTCACCACGAAGTGGAGGTGGATCTTCTCGAATACCCGCGGCACAGAGTCAGCCCGCTCTCCGGCCAGCTCCACATGGCAGGCGGTCACGGATTGACGCGCTTTCTCCAGGATGGAGACCACGTCGATCGAGCTGCAACCGCCCACCGCCAGCAGGATCATCTCCATCGGGCTGGCACCTTCGCCGGGGTTGGCACCGTCCAGGATCACCTTGTGACCGGACTCACTCTCGCCCACAAACTGCATGCCTTCCACCCAGCTGACCTTGGCTTTCATTTCACATTTCCTCTTGATGACGACAGATCTGACTGACATAGCATACCGCAGACGACGCGACAGCGGCACATATCCGCCATTTTCACGAACTTCCTGACTAACTAGATCAAAATCAACATCTGATGCCCCCATCTTCCCTACAATGGCGAACGGAACGCAGCAGGGGTTGCCAAGGGGAGCTGGCAAAAGCCCTCAAAGCCTTGTCAGCACAGACAAAGGCTCTTATCCTACTGCGACTAATACAAGGAATGGCAAGGTTGGCAGCTTGCCCGGACGCACGAGTCCATAAAAAGACACTACAGAGGAATTCTCATGGTCATTGGCAAACCGCAAAGCGATCCCACCCTGGAATGGTTCTTGTCGCACTGCCACATTCATAAGTATCCCGCCAAGAGCACCCTGATCCACGCGGGTGAGAAAGCGGAAACCCTCTACTACATCGTCAAGGGCACTGTGGCCGTCTTGATCAAGGACGATGAAGGCAAGGAGATGATCCTCTCCTATCTGAACCAGGGCGACTTCCTGGGCGAGATGGGGATGTTCGAGGAGAGCGAAAACCCGGAGCGTTCCGCCTGGGTGCGTGCCAAAGGTTCCTGTGAAGTGGCCGAGATCTCCTACAAGAAGTTCCGCCAGCTGATCCAGGTCAACCCGGAAATCCTGATGCGCCTCTCCGGCCAGATGGCGGCCCGCCTGCAGCACACCAGCCAGAAAGTCGGCAACCTCGCCTTCCTGGACGTGACCGGCCGGATCGCCCAGACCCTGCTGAACCTGGCCAAGCAGCCGGACGCCATGACCCACCCGGATGGCATGCAGATCAAGATCACCCGTCAGGAGATAGGCCAGATCGTTGGCTGCTCCCGTGAAACCGTCGGCCGGATCCTCAAGATGCTCGAAGAGCAGGAGCTGATCTCCGCCCACGGCAAGACCATAGTGGTGTTCGGCACTCGCTGATCCCCGCGACTGGCGGCCCCGCACTGGGTCGCCGGATAAAAAAGGCTGCCACGGCAGCCTTTTCTGATCGTCTCCCCTATAATCCCGAACGCCCCTGCCGTCATGGCCTTCGCCAAGAGAAATCCTATGCACCTGCAATGCCCTATCTGTCGCAGCCCGCTGCAACTTCATGAAGCCTCCCGCGGGGTCTACTGCGCCAACAAGCACCACTTCGATCCCGCGCCGGAAGGCTATCTGGATCTCATCCCCGGCAAGAAGAACCCCAAGGACAGCGACAGCCGCGCCCTGATGCGCGCCAAACGCCACTTCCTCGAGCAGGGCCACCAGCTGCCGCTGGTCGAGGCGATGGCCAGCCTGCTTGCCCCCCTCGAACCGCGCGAGCTGATCCACCTGGGCTGCGGCGAGGGTTACTACTGCCGGACCCTGGCCGAGCGCCTGCCGGGCTGGCAATTTGCCGGCGTCGACATCGCCAAGAACACCATCTTCGCCGCCAACAAGGCGCAGCCGGACGCTCAGTTCGTCATCGCCGATCCGGCCCGCGCCCCCATCCTGCCGGGCACGGCCCAGTTGCTGCTGGTCAACGATCTCAAGGTCAAGACCGAGCAGCTGGTCAGCTGGCTGGCACCGGGCGGCTACCTGCTCTACCTGCAACCCGGCCCCCGCCACCAGTGGCAGCTGAGGGTCAGCCTCAACCCGGTCAGCATGGAGCACCCGCTGAGCTGGCCGAGCCTGGCCGGCCTCAACCCCATGGGTCAGCTGCGCTGCCAGTTCAGCATGCAGATGGACCAGGGTCTGCGCAGCTTCATTCTGGAGACCAGCCGCCTCGGCTGGCGCGCCAGCGGCGAGCAGCGCCACGCCTTCAGCCACCAGGGACCGGACGAGCTGGAGCAGGATCTGCTGCTGAGCCTGTGGCAAAAGCCGCTGTGAGCGCACTCACCCCATGAAAAAAGGCCCTGACGGGCCTTTTTTATTGCGCGGATATGTCGTTACAGCTTGATCCAGGCATCGCTCCAGGCCGTGCCCTTGCCGGGCTCATAGGCCCAGGCCGCGCCGGCACACCAGCCGCTGTAGGGATGGGGCTTGCACTGGTAATTGCCACCCAGGTTGCTCACCTTGTCACCGGCCTGGTAGGCGGTGCCCTCCTTGTAGGGCGGGTTGCCATCCGGCGGCGTGGTGCCGCCACTGCCCTTGATCAGGATCTCGTGGGTGGCGCTGCGGCTCAGCCCCTTGTCGTCAGTCACCTTGAGCACGAAACCGTAGCGGGTGTCGCTGGTCGGGGTCGGCGGCAGGATGGCGCTCAGGGTGGACTGCGTCAGATCCGAGGCGCTGGCCCCGGCAGGCAGGGTCCAGGCGTAGCTGAGGGGCTTGCCTTCCGGATCGCTCGAGCCCTGGCCGGAGAGCAGCACGGTGGCGCCGCCCAGCGCCTCGCTCGGGCCGCTGATGCTGGCCACCGGCGGCAGGTTGGTGCCGCCTCCGTTGTCCTCGATCACCACCTCGGGGAAGAAGTGCTGCACGCAGCGGCTGTAGTCACGCTCCTTGAACGCGCTGAAGCGGGTCTGGTAGCCCACCAGCTTGCAGGCGTAGCTCTTGCCACCGTTGGGGTTGCCCGGCACATAGCTCCAGTCGTTCTCCCAGTAGATGGGCAGGGCACCGGCGCCGGCCTCGTCAAAGACCTTCATGTTCTTGCAACCGAGCACCTCGTCGGCAGGCACCGGCACGCCCAGATACTGGGCCTGGGCCTGGTAGTAGGTGATCCGGTTCTGGGACTGGGCATGCTCGGCTGCACCGCCGCACTCCACCCCGCCGTTGATGATCTGGGTGGTCACCCCGAAGCCCGGCACCAGGCCGTTCTGCCGGTCGTGAGCGTTGGGCTGCCAGGTGCCGTCGATCACGTGCAGCATGGAGGGCTTGGGCGGCTGCGGATAGACGAAGAAGAACACGGCGCTGGCGAGGTTGAGCCAGGTGTCCGCCACTTTCTCCGGGTTGTCCAGCAGGGTGCGCACTGTGCCGAACATGGCCTCGGAGAAGGGGCCGTAGTTGTAGTTGTACGACAGCTGCTTGGCACCGCGACCGAAGTAGCTCTTGAACTCGCCGTTGTCGAACTTGCCGCACGGCCACTGCTGACCCTGCCACACATCCGGCCGGCACTCGGCGTTGTAGCCGCCGCGCATCTGCTCGGTCCAGCCCATCTCCCGCACCCACACCAGGCCCTGACGCCACTCGGGCTCGGGGCGCCAGCTCTCGTGGCCACCGGTCTCCTGGGCGAAGTGGGCGAACATGGTGGCCAGCGACTTGCGGCAGATGGCCTCGGCGTTGCGCCCGTCGCTGTAGTCACCGCAGAAGGCCGGGAACTTGGCCACCGCCTGCAGGAAACCGCGATAGGTGTACTCCGGTGCCCGCAGCGGGAACAGGAAGTTGAACTGCGACTCGCTGAGCAGCCCTTCCACCCGTTTGACGTTGGCGGGGTTGAGCGGCAAACCGGGGGCCACCGCCTCGACCACGGCATTGTCGCGGGTGGCGATGGAGGCCTTGACCGCCGTCATGGCCGGGAAGTCGGTGAGCGCATGCTCCCTGGCATCCAGCTCGCTCTGGCTCAGGTAGACGGTGCTGCCGTCAGCGGCGCCGCTGCCTCCCTGCGCGGGCGGGGCTATGCCCTCCCCGTCACCGGGTGGCGTCGCTTCACCCGCCCCCAGCAGGGCCCACGGAGAATCCCACTCGTTGGCGACCTGCACGCCCGGGCTCTGGCCCGGATTGGCATACCATTTGGCCTCGTAGATCTGGCCGTTGAAACTGACCTGGCTGCCGCCGCCATAGCCCTGATTGATGTCATAGGCGCTGGCGGCCCACAGCTGACCGCTCAGACAGAGCCCGGCCAGCAGGGTGGCCACAGAGGACTTTCTTGTCATCATATTTACCTCTTGCTTGATGAAAGGCGGGGCTTGGCCCCCGCCAGTGGCACCTCGCATTGCGCGAGGAGAAAGGAGAAAAGCACTCAGCGCGCCGCCAGCGGCATGCCGTTGACCGCGTAGCCAAGCCCGGCCGGGGCCGGAGCAAGCTGGGCCTCGGCCTGTGACTGGCTGCGGCACAGCACGCTGGCGCTGCGCGGTTCACTCGCACTCGGCACGTTGATGTGGAACTTGTTCATCACGCTGGCGCTCAGCCGGTGATTGGCCAGCTTGAAGCGCAGCAGGCCGTCGCGGGTCTCCACCTGCAGCTGGCAGTCACTGTTGCCGAGCCGCTCGCCGTCATCGCCATAGGCAAAGCCGTAGGCGCCGTGCAGGGCCGGATAGAGGTAGCTCGGCAACTGACCCTGCGGGTCGTAGTAACCGACCAGGGTGGTCACCGGCACGCCGAAGGCGGCGGGCTTGCGATCAGCCGCCAGATCCGTCGGCGCCCCCTCGTTCCAGCGGCTACCGTCGGAGCGGTAGCTCTTCTTGAAGCCGCGCGAGACGGTGATCTGCTGGCCGTTGATGAAGAGGGTGCTGTTGTAGCCGGCGTTGTGGTCGATGCTGACGATGCGGCCGCGATTGACCGCCGAGGCGGTCGGCAGCTGGATGTTGCGGGTCCAGTTGCCATCCCACATGGCCACCTTGACCAGATCGTACTCGGCCAGCAGGGCGGCCAGCTTGACCTCTCCCAGATCGCTCACCGGCGCGGTGATCTGCTCGGCGAGATCGACCCGGTGGCGGTAGGGCTCCATCCTGGCCTGGCTTTCGTTCCACTTGCTGAAGCCGGTGGGGGATGCTGAGTCGAACACCGCCTTGCTCTCGAGGAAGCGCTGGATGATGGCGGCCGAGTTGGGGGTGTAGAGGGTGAAGCGGTTGAAGCCGGAGAGCGGCTCGCCGCCGGCCATGGCATCGAAGCCGAACTTGCGGCCGTCAAACGGCGCCTGGCACTGGCCGTCGAGGCAGGTGCTCTGGCCGCTGCGGCTCGCAAAGAAGTTGGGGATGAAGCGGTTCTTGTCGCCATCCCAGCCCCAGGTGGCATTGATCTGATCGGCGCTGCGGTGCACCGAGCCGGCAAAGCCGCCCACGTAGTGGCCGAGACCGTAGTTGTGGCCCACCTCGTGGCTGAACTCGTTGCCCAGAGAATCGTCGAGCGTGACGATGCCGCCCCCGCCGGAGCCGCCGTGCACCTGCACCCCGTTGGCGTACTTGCCACGGCTGTTGTGGGCCACCAGCTGGGCCACCACGTAGGGATGGCTGTTCTCCCCCTCCCCGGCGGTGCTGTTGATGCCGTAGTTGGCATTGTCGATACCAAGGGAGATGAGCTCCTTGCCGATGCGCTGGCGCATGGTGCCGGTGTGCCAGCCCCCCTCGCTCGGATCAAAGTCGGTGAGCAGGGTGCCATCCGGCAGCATCACTTCCGGCAGCGGCAGCGGCGCATACTGGCTGACGATGAGCCGGCTGGCGGGAATGGTCTGGAAGTACTCCCGCTGGGCCTCTTTATCCCTGGCAAAGGCGAACTGGTCGCGCGGGCTGGTCAGCATGCCGATGTCGATGGTGTGAATGAGCAGCTCCCCCGGCGCCCCCACCTTGAGGTCGGTCAGCTCGCCGCTCAGATCCCCCTGGCTCAGGCGCAGGGTGAGGCCGGGCATGATCCACTCGGCCGGCAGCACGGCGCTCCAGGCGTCGCTGGCATAGGTGATGCCGTTGTTTTCCAGCTCACCATCGCGGATCCACTGGCCGCGCACGAACTTGAACTGCTGGCTCTGGCCACGGGAGAGGGTCACCTGACGGCCGCTGAAATAGACGGTGGAGTTGTAGCCGGCATTGGAGGCGAGGCGCACCATCTTGCCCTCCAGGCTCGCGTCGCGCGGCAGGTGGATGTCGCGCACCCAGCGGCCATCGGCGGTCTGGATGGCGACTAGAGCATGGGGCTGCAACTTGCCGAGCAGGAAGGTGCCGCTCGGATCGCTCAGCCTGGCCAGCTCGCTGCTGCTGTTGATGACGGCACTGGTGCCGGGGCCCGGGGTGAAGTCGACCCCCTCCTCCGGCGTTCCTTCCAGGTAGTAGGCGGTCTTGGGCAGGCGGGAGGGGGGATCCAGCATGAGGCTGCCAAGCAGCTTGCCGGCGCCGTCGCGGGCCTCGAGAGCCAGCGGCACCTGGTTGCCGGCCTGCAGCGGGCGCACCAGCAGCAGGCTCTTGCGCAGGGCGGTGAGGCGGGGCTGGTTGTCCCCCTCCCGCGGGTGGGCGGGCAGGATCTGGCTCTGGGCAAACTGGACGCCGGCCAGCAGCGCCCCCTGCAGATCGTTCTGCGGCCGGGTGGCGTCAAAGACCAGCGGGGTGGGTGGCTGAACGGCGGCCAGCAGCGGGCCACTTGCCAGGGCTGCGCCGATCAGGCAGGCAAGACGTGTGGTGCATGTGGTCATGGTGGTGCTCTTTGTTGTTATGGGGAAAAAAGGGGGCATGCCTAGCATGCCCCGATGGGTTGTACGGTGAGGTTATTTGCAGCTGGCGGCGCCGATGTCCTGCCAGACGTCGTGCTTGCCCGGCTCGTTGCCGCGGGTCCAGTACTGGGCCTTCCACTGGCGACCGTTGTGGGTGGTCACGTCACCGGCGTTGTAGGCGACGCCGGCATCCCAGCCCAGCTGCACCTGGCTTATCAGCTTCCACTGATCGGCGGTGCGGCTAGGTTCATTGCCCTGGGTCCAGTACTTGGCCTGCCACACCAGCTGGTTGTGGCTCACCTTCTCGCCACCGTTGTAGGTGGTCGAGGCCTTCCAGGCCGGCCAGTTGGCGGCATCCGGATCGGTGGCGTTGCAGTCGCCGCCACCGCTGACCGGGGTCACGGTGAGGCGGGTCTTGCCTTGGGCATCCAGGGCGCCGTCGGTCACGGTGACGGTGAGGTCATAACCGGTCTCCACGGTGACGCTGGGGCCCGTCACCACCAGGGTCTTGCTGTTCTGACCGCTGGCGGTGAGTCCGGCCGGCACGCTCCACTGATAGCTCAGGGTGTCGCCGTTGGGGTCGGTGGCGCTGGCGGTGATGCTCACCTGCTTGCCAGCCTGCACCGAGACCTTGTCCTGCACCGTGACGACCGGCGGCAGGTTGGGTTGTGGCGCCTTGTTGGTCACCACCACCTGATCCTTGGCGCTGAGGTTGTGGTCATCGGTCACGGTCAGCTCGAACACCAGATTGACGTCCTGGCTCACCGCATCGACGCTCACCTTGGCCTTGGCCTGGGTGGCATCGCTCAGGGTCGCCTTGGGACCGGAGATCTGGGCCCAGCTGTAGCTCAGCACCGCCCCTTCCGGATCGCGGGAAGAGGAACCGTCCAGCACCAGCTGGGCCGGTCCGGTCACCGCGAGATCGGTGCCGGCGTTGGCCACCGGCGGCTTGTTGACCGGCGGTGTGCTATCGCCGTGGCCCAGCCCCTCGTGCATGGCGTTGAGAATGTCGCCGTTGTCGGCGTCGATTTCCCAGGCGAACATGCCGCCGAGCTGGTTGGCCAGCACGTACTGCCCCTTGGCCTTGACCGAGCGCTCGTCATCGAAGGTGATGAGCTCGCCGGTGGAAGCCTTGAACACGGACGGAGCCTCGGCCACTTCGTCATAGCTGTACTGCCAGTCGCCAGCCATCTTGCCCTTGGCGATGCCGCGGTAGTCGATGACCCCCTTCTCCCAGATCCCTTCCGCTTCGGTTCCCGCAATCGGGCCGGTGGCGGTGCCGGTGAAGGGGTTGTTGCCCTGATACCCGCTGACGCCGGTCCAGCCACGACCATACATGGCGGCACCCACCACCACCTTGCCCGGCTCGACGCCCTGACCCAGCAGCGCCTTGACCCCCTTGTCGGTGGTGTACTTGGTGTTGGGATCCCAGCTCGACTCGTAGAGCGCGGTCTGGTGACCCAGCCCGGTGTTGGTCCAGGCGCCGTTGAAGTCGTAGCTCATCAGGAAGATGTGATTCATGTATTGCTGGGCGGCGCGATAGTCCACCTTGGCAATCTTGTCACCGCCGGCGCTGATGGCGGAGGTGAGCTCATAGGTGCGGCCCGTCTCTGCGCTCAGCTCGTCGAGCATGGCGCGCAGCTCCTTCATCAGCAGCACGTAGGTCTCGCCATCGGAGGGGCTGCCGAGGTTGGGATTGGCCCCGAGACCACCCGGGAATTCCCAGTCGATGTCCACCCCGTCGAAGAATTTCCAGGTCTGCAGATACTCCTTCACCGAGGCGACGAAGGTGTCGCGCTTGGTCTTGTCACCGAAGAAGAAGAAGGGATCGGAGAGGGTCCAGCCACCGATGGAGGGGAGGATCTTCAGGTCAGGATAGGCCTTCTTGAGCGCCATCAGGTTGCCGAAGTTGCCCTTGTAGGGTTCGTCATAGGCGGTGAGATTGCCCTGCCCCATCTGGATGGCGGCCCAGGGATCGTGGATGGAGACCTTGAAGTCCTCACGGCCGGCACAGGAGCGCTGCAGCGCCTCGAAGCTGCCGGAGATCTCTTTCAGGCTGTCGTTGATGCCGTTGCCACCGCAGATCGGGGTGAAGCCGTAGAGGATGTGGGTCAGGTTCTGGGCCGGGATCTTGTCCACGGTGAACTTGCGACCATAGACCCCCCACTCCACGTAGTAGGCACCCATCACCTTGCCGGTCTTGTTGACGTAGGGCTTGTTGTTCTCCTTGAGCGGCGCCTTGAGCGGCAGCAGATGGCTGCCGTCGGTGTCGGCCACCAGGATCTCTTTCTTGTCGGAGAGGGTGCAGCCGTCGGCGTTGCACAGGGCCACCTGCATCTGGTAGCGGCCCCCCTTGGTGACCTTGAAGTTGGCGGTGCCGGAGGCGGACGCGGCGCCGGACCACACCTCCTTGCCGTCGAGCAGTACCTTGGCGGTCTGGCCGACATCACCGGACCAGAGGTTCCAGCTCACGCTGACCGGCGCGCCATCGGCGTGCACCTTGACCAGCTTGTTGTAGGAGGTGGCGGCTTGATCCACTTCGACGATGGCGAACTTGGTTTCGCCCCAGCCGATGGTGGGTTTGCCGGGGGCGGCAGCGAAGGCGGAGGAGGCACACAGACCCCCGACCAACAACGCCAGTACGGAGGGTTTTGGACTTAACATAGTTGAATATCCTTATTTCGTTCTTGGAATAGATAACGAAAAAGGCAACGCAACCTGACAGGTAACGCAGACAACATCGCACCATGGCTTGGCCCATGGACGAAACAACCTGTGGTGGCCCCGCTATCTTAGGTACTGCTGACCCTTAGACCGGAAGCTTTGCGTCCCGGACTTTCATCCGGTTTGCCTTTTGCACAACTTGATTTGCGACAAAAATAATCGCGACCTGACTATAAGGGAGTCAAAGGAGGGAGGGCAAACCCCCGAGCGGTTATTAATAAACCACTTTTTATCGAAAATGAGCCTCAAACGAGAAGAAAAGGCACTTTTTTGTGTCAGAAAGTGCCGATCTTGCTGGCTGGGGGCCGTCGATTAAAATTCGGACGAATTCCCGGTTTCGTGATCATCATCAAGTTTGGCCGGCCGCAAGATGCTGTTCATCAGCGCCCGCAGCTTGAGCGGCTTGACCGGTTTGCTGATGTAGCCGTAGCCGTGTTCGCGGATCTGCGCCTGCAGCTCGCTCTTGCGATCCGCACTGATGATGATGCCGCCGATGTGGTTGCCGTGGGCCAGGCGCAGCATGTGCAGCGCCTGCAGCCCGGTCTTGCCGTCGTCCAGATGGTAATCGGAGAGCACCAGCTGCGGCAGGAAGCCGCCGGCGATGAGATCCTCCGCCTGGGCCAGGCTCTGGGCACACACCACCTCGCAGCCCCAGCGTCCCAGCAGGGAGTGCATGGCGATCAGGATGTCGCTCTCGTTGTCGATGCAGAGCACCCGGATCCCCTCCAGCTGGCTGTCGCGCTGGGTGGGGGCCGCCACCTGCGTCGTTGCGACAGGACGGGTCGCCAGGTTGAGGGTGATGGCAAACACCGAGCCCGCCCCCGGCCAGCTGCGCAGGGTCAGGTTGTGGCCGAGCACCAGGGCGATGCCGCGAGCGATGGCAAGGCCGAGCCCCAGCCCCTGCTCTCGCGCGGTGCGGGAGTGATCGAGGCGGGAGAACTCGTCGAAGATCGCCTCCTGCTTGTCGGCCGGAATGCCGGGGCCGTTGTCCCACACCTCGATGCGCACCTTGTCGCCGAGCCGGCGGCAGCCGAGCAGCACCCGGCCGCCCGGGTTGTAGCGAAAGGCGTTGGTGAGGAAGTTTTGCAGCACCCGCCGCAGCAGGCGCACGTCGCTGTAGACCGCCACACCGCTCTCCACCACCGAGAACTGGATCCCCCCCGCCTGCGCCAGCACGCCGAACTCCGCCTTGAGGTTGTCGAACACGTCACGCAGGGCGAAATCCAGTTTCTTGGCCTTGAACTTGCCCGCTTCGAGGCGCGAGATGTCGAGCAGATCGGTGATGAGATCCTCGGTCGCCCCCAGCGCGTCGTCGATGTGGCGGGCAATGCGGGCCGGCTCGTCCGCCGGTGGCAGCATCTCCAGCAGGGAGGAGGTAAACAGCTTGGCGGCGTTGAGCGGCTGGGTCAGATCGTGGCTCACCGCCGCCAGGAAGCGGCTCTTGGAGTGGTTGGCCCGCTCCACCTGCTGGTTCACCAGCAGCAACTGGCGGTTGAGCTCGGAGAGCTCGTGGGTGCGCTCGGCCACCCGCGCCTCCAGGTGTTCGTTGGCCTCCCGCAGCACCCGCTCGGCGTCGCGAAACGGGGTGATGTCGGTAAAGGTCATCACGAAGCCGCCCGCCGGCATGGGGTTGCCCTGCATCTCGATCACCCGGCCATCGGGACGCTCACGCGCCGAGATGTGCTGGCTGCCGCGCTGCATGAAGGCGACCCGCCGCGCCACGTGGGCCTCGACATCGCCCGGGCCGCACAGCCCCTGTTCGGCGTTGTAGCGGATGATCTCCTCGATGGGACGACCCACCTGGATGAGACCGGGCGGATAGTGGAACAGCTCGATGTAACGCCGGTTCCAGGCCACCAGCTTGAGTTCCCGATCCACCACCGAGATCCCCTGCCCCATGTGTTCGATGGCCCCCTGCAGCAGGCCACGGTTGAAGCGAAACACGTCGGAGGCCTCGTCCACTATGGTGGCGATCTCTTCGAGCTGCATGTTGCGCCCCTGCAGGGCCGAGGCCAGCACCAGGCGGGCGGACGAGGTGCCGAACACCCCGGCCAGCAGCCGCTCGGTGTGGGCAATCAGCTCGGCGGAGGCCTGCATCTGGGGCGCCAGGGTGCCACCCCGCTCGCCGGCGAAGCGGCCGAAGGCGCGCTTGACCCGACTCGAGCCGACGAAGCGGGCCGCCAGCATCTCCAGCTCCTTGACCGAGACCCGCGCCTGATAGAGCGCCGTGGTGTCGCGGCTCGGCTTGCCGACGAAGTTGGCCGCCTGCAGCCGCTCGCTCACCGCCGCCTGCGACAACAGGGAGCCCGCCACGTAGCCGACGAGGTTGAGCAACAGGCTCAGGAAGATGCACCAGGCCCCCAGGCTGAGATCCCGAAACGCCGGCCAGTCCGGCGGCGCCAGCAGGGCCGCCAGCGGCGAGCCGGCCAGCAGGCCGCTCTCCGCCAGCAAGGTGGCGAACCAGAGGCTCACCCCGAGGGCGAGGCCGAGGTAGACCCCCTTGCGGTTGCCATGCCGCCAGTAGAGGCCGAGCAGCAGCGCCGGCGCGAACTGGGCCACCGCGCCGAACGACAGGTATCCGATGCGCGACAGGCTGGTGAGATCCCCGAGCCAGAGGTAGAGCCCCCAGGCCGCCAGCAGGATCAGCAGGATGGCGCCGCGGCGCACCTGCAGCAGCAGGCGCACCAGCCGCTCGTCCCGCCCCTGCTGCCAGAAGCGGCGCAGCAGCACCGGCAGCACCAGATCGTTGCTGACCATGATGGCCAGCGCTATGGTGCAGACGATCACCATGCCGGTGGCCGCCGAGGTGCCGCCAAGAAACGCCAGCAGCGCCATGCCGTCGAAACCGAGCGACATGGGCAGGCTGATCACATAGGTATCCGAGGCCATGCCGGCCCCCACCCACTGCTTGCCCGCCAGCGCCAGCGGCCAGATGAACAGCCCCATCACGAACAAGTAGAGCGGAAACAGCCAGCGCGCCCAGTGCAGATCCTGGCCCTGGTTGTTCTCCACCACGGTCACGTGAAACTGGCGCGGCAGGCAGATGACGGCGCACATGGCGACCAGGGTGTAGATGGCGAGCTCCAGCAGGCTGCCCGGCGTCACCGCCACCACCGCATCGAGAAAGTCGCTGGCCACCAGGGTGCGGGCCTGGCTCGGCTTACTGAGGATAAGCCAGAGCGCAAAGCCCCCCACAGCCATGAAGGCGAGCAGCTTGACCACGGATTCGAAGGCGATCGCCACCACCATGCCGCGGTGGTGCTCGGTGGCGTCCAGATGGCGGGTGCCAAACAGGATGCTGAACAGCGCCAGCAGCAGGGCCACTCCGAGGGCCAGCCCGGCGGTATTGCCGGTGGGGCCGGCAGGCGCAGAGTTGGCCATCAGCAGATCCAGCCCGGTAACGATGGCTTTCAGCTGCAACACCAGGTACGGCAGTATGCCCATGATGGCGATCAGCGCGATCACCATGGCCAGACGCTGGGACTTGCCGTAACGGGCGGCTATGAAGTCGGCGATGGAGGTGATGTGCTCGCGCTTGGCCACCAGGATGAGGCGGGCCAGCAAGCGCCAGCCGAACAGGAACACCAGCATGGGGCCCAGATAGATGGGCACCGGTGACCAGGGCGACTCGCTGGCCTGGCCCACTGTGCCGAAGAAGGTCCAGGAGGTGCAGTAGACCGCCAGCGACAGGCTGTAGAGCAGGGGCTGCCCCTTTAAACGGCGACGTTTGTTCTTGTCCGCCACGTAGGCGATCAGAAACAGCAGCCCCAGATAGGAGAGCGACAATCCGATCAGCAACCATCCCTGGTGCATCTGTAACCTCTTGTCCGTGTTGAAGATTCAAGCGCAGCAGCAGCCAGTCTAGAGAGCCGCCCGAAAAATGTCATCTTCTTAATTGCAGCAAGAATTTATCGTTTTTCAATAAAAAACGGTTGAATAAATATCGAAAAACGATAAACATCTAGCTATGTTTATTGATAAACGATAATCCGGTGCTGCGCGTGGCCCACCCTTTCACTCCAAGAGGTAAGCGATGAAACACAACAAGCTCGAACGCATGAGCAATCTGATCGAATGGATCCTGCTGTTCGCCCTGCTGGCCACCCCGCTCATGACAGTCATGGGAGTCTGGTCCCAACTGCTCGGCGGCAGCGACTACCTGCAGCAGGAGCTGATCGACGCACTAGCGGTGCAAGACAGTTCGGTGCTCAACCATGTCCCCCTGACCATGGCACAGCCGGCGCTGGCCAGCACGACTCCCTCGATTGCCGACTACCCCCTCAACCTGGGCACCCGTCTGCTGGGCACCCTGGTGATGCTGCTGCCGGATCTGGTGTTCATGCTGATGCTGTGGCAGTTGCTCCAGCTGTTTCGCGGCTATCGGCAGGCCATGCTGTTCACCTTCAGCCAGATCCGCCGCTACCAGTTGATCGGCCTGCTGCTCTGTGTCAGTTTCGTCACCAAAATCATCACCCCCCCGCTGCTGGACATGGTGCTCACCCTGCCAGGCCCCGAGCTGCACGGCCAGATCAACATAGGTTCATCGGACTTCCAGTTGCTGCTGGCCGGGCTTATCGTGTCGGCGCTGGCGCTGGTGATGCGCGAGGCCAAGCGGCTGGCCGATGAACAACAACTGACGGTGTGAGGAACCCATGCCCATCATCATCCGACTCGATGCCCTGCTGGCCGAACGCAAAATGACTGCCCGCGAGCTGGCCCTGCGGGTCAACATCACCGAGGCCAACCTCTCCATCCTGAAAAACGGCCATGCCAAGGCGGTGCGCTTCTCTACCCTGGAGGCGATCTGCCGCGAACTGGGCTGCCAGCCCGGGGATCTGCTGGCCTTTGAGCAGGAGTCCTGACCCTGCCGGCACGGCCTGCGTGCCAGCCGTCACCATGCAACAAGGGGAGCCGAGGCTCCCCTTTTTCGTTGCTGATCAATGTTGTTGCGAACCGGATAGGGCCACTCAGGCGGCCTTCAGCTCGCCCTCCCGCAGGCGCAGCACGAACACCGGCAGCACCACCAGCACCATCAGGAAGAAGATGCCGCCCCCCAGCGGTTCGAACAGCAGGCCGCACAGGGTCATCAGGGCGGCCACCGTCATGCCGAGCCCCAGCGCCGCATAGAGCGCCTGGGTCGGGATCAGCTGCTCGGCCGGCAGCTGGCGGGTCATGAAGCGCACGGCGCCGAGGTGGCTGACGCAGAAGGTGACCGCATGCAGCAGCTGACCCGCCACCAGCACCAGCAGCTCGGTGGAGGCACCGAGCAGGATCCAGCGCACCACGCAGCCCAGCGCCCCCACCAGAAACAGGGTCTGGGCGCCGAAGCGGTTGAGAAAGCGCTTGTCGGCGGCAAACATGCCGATCTCCGCCACCACCCCCAGCGCCCACAGATAACCGATGGTGGTGCCGCTGTAACCCGCCGCCTTCCAGTGCATGGCGCTAAAGCCGTAGTAGGCGGCGTGGCTGCCCTGCAGCAGGGCCGAAATCAGCAGGAAGCGGCGCACCTGGGGGGACTTGAGGGTATCGAGCAGGGAGGCCTTGGCCCGCTCGCCCTGAATGTCCTGCGGCGCCGGGTGCAGCGGCAGCCAGCTCAGCAGCAGCATCAGCAGCAGCCCGGCCACCATGGTGTGCAGTATCCAGTCGCTGCCAAAATTCCCCACCAGCGCCCCCACCAGGGTCGAGGCGACGATGAAGGCGAACGAGCCGCACAGCCGCACCTTGCCATAGTCGAGGTGCGCCTGCACCACCATGCGGGTGGCCAGCGCCTCCCCCACCGGCATCAGGGTCGGGTAGATGAAGTTCGCCACCAGGGTCAGCCCCACCAGCCACCAGAGGTTGTGACTGAGGTAAAAGCCGAGGAAGGCCAGCAGGCTGAGCAGGCAGAGCAAGCGGGTGACCGGCAGCAGGTGCCCCGCCCCCTTGATCTGTCCCATCACCATCAGATTGCCGGCAAAGCGGATCGCCATGCCCGCACCGAGCAGCAGGCCGATCATCTCGGCGCTGACCCCGATCCCCTCCAGCCAGAGCGACCAGAACGGCAGATAGGCACCATAGACGAAGTAGAAAGCACCAAAAAACAGGGCTAACCAGGAGAAGGCGGGCATAGATCCTCGGCAAGGGGGAAGATGGGGCACAAATGATAACCGATTTGCCGGTGGGGATCCTGCGATCCCGGGTGGGACGCCGCACAGATAATAATGAAAAACATCAATAAAATTGAACTATTGGCGCAAGGCCGGTGTCTATTGGGTAACACCTCCTCCTGGTTAGTGTTGCAATCCTTCCACCCGCCTTCGGCGGGTTTCTTTTTGGCCGCCTTTTTGTCCGCCATCGGAGGCCCGGCTCCCGCCATGAAAAAGGGGCCCGCAGGCCCCTTGTCGTGGTGTGCATTCATCAGAACACGTACTTGACCCGTGCACTCAGGTTGCGACCCGGCTCGGTCTGGCGGTTGGTGCTGGCACTGGCGCTCTGGCCGGTGATGCTCTCGTAGTTGACGTACTCCTTGTCGAACAAGTTGAAGACGCCCACGTTGAACTGCAGATCCTGCACCGGCTTGAACTGGGCATAGATGTCCACCACGCCCCAGCCCGCACTCTTGATGTTGTCGTTGCCCTTGGCATCCTTGCCCACCTTGCTCATGTCGTCGGCAAAGCGCAGGGCGGTGTTGATGTTCCAGTTGGGCTGCTCCAGTCGAACACCCAGGGTCCCCTTGAGCGGGCTCAGGCTGTTGATGTAGTTGCCGTCGCCATCCTTGCCCTCGATGTAGGAGAGGTTGCCCCAGACGTTGACCAGATCGTTCAGCCAGTAGTCCGCCTTGGCCTCGGCCCCCTTGGTGGTCGCCTTGTCCAGGTTCTGATACTGATACAGCGCGGTGCGGCCCTCGGTGCCGACCCCGGCCAGCTCGATGAAGTCGTCGAACTTGTTGTAGAAGGTGGCCACTTCATAGCTGAAGCCGCCGGCACTGCCGCGCACACCCAGATCGATGCCGTCGCTGCTCTCGGGCTTGAGATTCGGGTTGGGCTCGATGCGATAGCCATATGCCTGGTGGTTCAGGGTGGAGAAGGCGTTGTCATACATGGGGGTCTTGTAGCCATGGCTGTACTGGGCGAACAGGTTGGCCGCCTCGTGCGCCTTGAACACCAGCCCCAGCTTGGGCGAGAACTCCCCTTCGGAGAAGCGCTTGAGGTTCTCGCCGGTATAGGCGGGATCCTGATCCGGGTTCATCCGATAGTAGTCGTAGCGGGCACCCGGCGTCAGCACCCAGCGCTCGCCGAATTTCAGCTCGTCGAACGCCCACAGGGCGCCGTGCTCGGTGGTGGTGGAGGGGAAGCTCAACTCGTTGTAGCCAACGAAATCCCCCGGCACGGTCGGCGCCTTGAAGCGGGTCCGCTCGTTGTCGGTGTGCTCATACTCCAGACCCCAGGCCAGCCGCTGGCTCGCCAGCGCCTTGCTGAACTTCAGCTGGGCGCCCAGGCTCTTCTGCTCGAAACCGTTGTTGTCCAGCGAGTTCTTGGTCACATAGGGGTTGCTCGGCCGCACCGGGTATTTGGAAGAGGCGTATTGATCCATGGTCTGCTTGGTGCGGGCGTAGTAGAGCTTGCTGTCGATGCGATCGACCCAGGGCGCGTTCAGGGCGATGCCGTGATCCAGCACCAGCGACAGATTGTCGGTCTCCTTGTCGGTGATCGGCTGGTTGAAGACCGAGCCCGCCTTGGTGAGGTCGACGGCATCGGGGTCCTGCCCCTCGTTGAAGTAGTCGACGGTCAGCTTGAGGAACTGGGCATCGCTCAGGTTCCACTGGCTCTTGAACAACACGGCCTGGCTGACGATGTCGAACTCGTTCTTGTCGCCATCGTAATTCTGGGTCACCCCGCCGTCACGCCAGGTGTAGCGCAGCAGGTTCTCGAACGCGCCGGCGCGCAGGGCCCCGGTGACGCCGGCCATCTTCTGGTGGCTGCTGGAGGCATAACCGGTGGTGGCATCCAGGTAGCTGTCGCGACCCTTGAGGAAATCGGCCGCATCCTTGGTGGTGATGGCGATGACGCCGCCCAGTGCATCGGAGCCGTAGGCTGCCGAGGCCGGTCCCTTGACCACCTCGACCTGCTTGATCATGTCGGTGTCGAAATAGCTCTGGCCCACGCCGCCGTTCTTGTAGGCATCGTTCTGGCGCACGCCGTCGCGCACTATCTTGACCCGGTTCTCGCCCATGCCGCGAATGATGAAGGTCTGGGCATCGCCGGCGCCGCCGAGGGCGGTGACGCCCGGTTCGTAACGGAACAGGTCGGCGACGTTGCTCACCACCTGCTCTTCAATCTGTTCGGCGGTGATGACCGAGATGGGGCCGGAGACATCCTCCAGTTTCTGCTCCATCCGAGAGCCACTGACCACCATGACTTCATCTGCTTTCTTGTCCGCCGCAAAAACCGGGGAAGCGAGGCCGGCTGCCACGGCAAGGGCGACCAGCGATAGGGTGTTGTTATGGGCCACTGCAAATCCTTATTGAGAACTGTTATCAAACAGCTGGCATCTTACCCACCTCTCAACAAAGATCAATAATAAACGGAATCATTCTCATTTTCTTTTGTCATAATTCGGTTCTACACTACGCCCCTCTGTTTTCCCGCCCGCCATGCTGCCATTGTATGGTGCAGGCACCTCATCGCTGCGAGACATCCATGACCCGATTACTGCCTCTGTTCACCCTGCCCCTGCTGCTGGCCGCCTGTGCCACGACGGCCCCCGTCAACGATGCCGGCACCCTCTATCACTATCAGCTCAAGGCCCCTCAGGGGAACGATCTGACCCTCGAGCAGGCCCTGGCCAGGGTGGCGGATGCCGACATAGTGCTGGTCGGCGAGCTGCACACCCATCCGGCGGTGCACCTGCTGCAGGCCAGAATGCTGGCGGGCCTGGCCGCAGACGGTCGCCCTCTGGTGCTCTCCATGGAGCAGTTCAGCCGCGCCGATCAGCCGGTGCTGGATGCCTACCTGGCCGGTCGCATCGGCGAGGCGGCGCTCATTCGTGACGGCAACGCCTGGCCCAACTACCAGAGCGACTATCGCCCGCTGGTGGAGTTCGCCAAGGCGCACCACCTGCCGGTCATCGCCGCCAATGCGCCCAAACCGCTGGTGAGCTGTGTCGGCCAGGAGGGGCCGGCCTGGCTCGATCAGCTGCCCGCCAACCGTCGCAGCCAGCTGGCCCGCACCCTCACCCTCGGCGATGATCCCTATCGCCAGAAGTTCATGGCCTCGCTCCATCATGGGGATGCCGACAGCAACGCCCGCCGCTTTGCCGCCCAGACCAGCTGGGACGACACCATGGCCGAGAGCATGGTGGATTACCTGCGCAGCCACCCGGGCCAACGCATCATGCACATCGCCGGCAACTTCCACGTAGAGGGCGGGCTGGGGCTGGCCAGCCGCATCGCCAGCCGCAACCCGGATCTCAAGGTGGCGCTGGTCGTGCCGGAGCTGACGGCGCCGCAAGCGGGTGAGGGGCAAGCAGCGGCCAGCCGGATTGCCGATGTGCGGGTCGGCATCGCCCCCCTGCCGGAACGCTGGCTAAATGCCGATGAAATGAAGCAAGATATGGGCGCACTGCATCAATCCCGCAGTCGTGACTGCAGCCAGTGGCTGCAACCCTGACCTTGCGTCTGAGGAGCCCAGTGGCTGCCACCCTGACAAACATTTGCCCAAGGATTTCATATGGATGTGTTACTGGTCATCGACATGCAACAGGGGCTGTTCACCCAGCCTCGCCATCAGGACAGCCAGGTCATCGCCAATATCAATCGATTGGCCGAGCGCGTGCGGGCAGAACAGGGTCGTGTCATCTATGTGCAGCACGATGCCCCCGGTTCCGAAGTGGATCCCGCCAGTCCGGGCTGGCAGCTGCACGCCGATCTCGCCCCACAGGGGCATGACAGCCGGGTACGCAAGACCGCCTGCGACAGCTTCCTCGACACCGAGCTCGGTTTCCTGCTGGCGGAGCAGCCGGTGGACAGGCTGCTCATCTGCGGCTGTGCCACCGACTTTTGCGTCGACACCACCTTGCGCAGTGCCGCCGCCCGCGGCTTCGAGGTGGTGGCGGTGACCGACGCCCACACCACGGCGGACAGGCCCCACCTGAGCGCGGAGCAGATCATCGAGCACCACCACTGGATGTGGCGTCACCTCAGCCTGCCAAAAGGCAGAAGCGTGACCCTGCTCACGACGGATGAGCTGCTCGGCGCCACCCAACCCGAGCCGGCATGTTAATCTGCCCGCTCTGAAGCGATCACCCGATTGGAGTCTTGTGTGCGTCTACTCTCTGCCGTTGCCTTCACGCTGCTGTTACCGGCAATCACCGCCTGCTCCGGCCTGCCGGGGCGCCAGCCGGATGGCCCGGCCCCCCTGTTCAGGACCCACATCAATGAGGAGGGGAGCAAGCGCTTTACCTTCGAAGCCGCCCCGCTCGATACCCTGCCCACCCGCCTGCAGGACGATGACGGCAGCCGCCTGAGTCGCAGCAAGAGCCTGCTGGAGCGGCGTGAAGCGCTGCAGGATGCCCAGCTCACCCAGGCGCTGGCCGAGCGCAAGTACTGCCGCGAAGGCTACATAGTGCTCAGCCAGACCTCCTGGAAGATCCGGGGTGAGTGCAACGAGACCGCCACCCGGGCCGACCGCGACACCTTCCCCAACAAGGCCTCCTGGCAGGACTGAGCAGCACCGGCCATAAAAAAACGGGCAGCCCCAGGGCTGCCCGTTTTGTCATGTTCGTGATCGCGCGGGTCAGACCGGCGCATCGGCCGGGATGGTCAGCTCGGCACCGTTGTCGACGCGCTTGTGCCCTTCCACCAGATGGACGAAATCCACCAGCTCGTCGCCGGAGACCCGGAACGCCTGGCCGAAGCCCTTGACGAACAGTCCCTGCTCGGGCTTGAGCCGGAACAGCACGAAATCCTTGAGGTTGGAGAGCCCCTTGACGATATCGCCGAAGCGCCCTTCCAGCGCTGCAATGGCCTGCTCCCAGCGCACGTCGTCGCGGGCCACCACTTCGGCCACCGCATCGAAGGTAAGGCGCTTGCGGGCAAACAGTTCGCGGGCCCCGTTCTCGTCCTCGATCAGCATCAGCGACACCTTGGGCACCTGTTGCAGGTTGCGGGCGTGGCGGGCGATCTCGGAGATGAGCACATAGTAGCCATCTTCCTGCAGCACGAAGGGGGCATAGCTGGCATTGGGGTTGCCTTCACTGTCCACCGTCGCCAGCTGCAGGGTGCGGCAACCGTCGCGGAACTCGCGGATCTCCGGTTGCAGGCGGTTCTGCAGACGCTCCTGACGTTCACTCATGCTTTGACTTCCTCTTGATACTGGTGGCGCAGGGCCATGAAGCGTTCCACCTGGGCCGGCAGCAGCTGACGCTGCTCGTCACGCCCCAGATAGACCTTGAAAATGCAGCGACCGCTGTGGCCGAAGAACTGGAAGGAGTGCCCCTCCTTGCCCATGAACAGCTTGCTGACCAGGGCGATGCCGACCACGTTGTCGAGCTTGAGGTGGCCGTGCATCTCGCCGTCGCGCCCCATCAGGTTGTAGTAGCCGCGGGCGCTCTTGCCACGGGGGAAGGGGGCCTTCACCTCGAAGATGGAGCCGTCGGACTCGACGATGGTGGTCACCTGGCCCCAGTCGGCCAGATCCGCCAGCAGGGCTTCGGCCTGCTCGGTGGGCACCAGGGTGACCAGCTCGGCCGGCAGGTGGCGTACCACCTCCCATTCGCTGACGGCCAGCTCGGCGGCGATGGTGGATGGGTGAGCGCTGGGATCTTGTTCCAGCAGCCCATGAATGCGTTGTGCAATGCTCATCGGTTCTCCCTTGGGGTGCCTGCGGCATCCCTGTTCTGTCATGGCGGATACTGTAATGAAGGCCCCAAACCAATGCAATTGATAATCGCTTTCATTCTCAGTGCATTTTTTTCGACGGCTTGATATTCTCGGCGGCAACCCAACTTCATTCACCCTTCGGAGGTTAGCATGGGCCGTCGTTTTGCCCTCGCACTCAGCCTGCTCGGCTGCTCAGCCCTGTCCCTGCCCGTTCTGGCGCAGGAACGTATCGTCAGCATAGGCCCGGCCACCACGGAACTCATTCTGGCGCTGGGCGGTGAGCAGAACCTCATCGCCACCGACATCAGCAGCCCAGAGCCGAAAAACCTGCCGCGGGTCGGTTATCACCGCGCCCTCGCCGCCGAGGGGATCCTGAGCCTGGCGCCGACCCGGCTGGTCGGCAGCGACGAGATGGGGCCGCCGCCTGCCCTGGAGCAACTGCGCCGAGCCGGGGTCGAGGTGGACGTGCTGCCCACCGCCCCTACCCTCGCCAACCTCAACCAGCGCATCGATACCCTGGCCACCCTGCTCAAGGACCCGGCCGCCGGCTCCCGCCTGAAGGCCGAGATCCAGGCCCAGAGCGAACAGCTGGCCGCCCAGGCCAAGCAGAACAAGCCGCTCAAGGTGGTCTTCCTGCTGCTGCACAAGGGCCAGCCCACCAGTATCGCCGGCGGCAACACCACAGCCAGCGCCCTGCTCACCCTGGCCGGCGGCGTCAACCCGGTGGCCCAGCTGCAAGACTACAAGCCAGTCTCTACCGAATCCCTGATCGAGCTGCAGCCCGATCTGGTGCTGGTGAGCGGCCGCGACTGGCAGCAGTATCAGGATCCTGAAACCGTGCTGAGCCAGGTGCCCGCCCTTTCCGCCACCCCGGCCGGCAAGAACAGGGCCATCCACGCCATCGACGGTCACGCCCTGCAAGGGGGGCTCAGCCTCACCTCGCTGCAGCAGGCCAGCCAGATCGCCAAGTGGATCAAGCTGGGTTCATGATGCGTCTGCCACTGCCCTGGCTGCTGTGCCTCACCGGCGGCGCACTGGCGCTGCTGCTGGTCGGATCCTTGGCCACCGGCCCCATGGCCCTCTCTTTTGGCGAGAGCCTGCAAGCCCTGTTCGCCGGCCAAGGGAGCGGGATTGAGGCTCACAAGCTGCTGATCGTGCAGGAGATCCGCCTGCCGCGTACCCTGCTCTGCATCGCGGTGGGGGGGATTCTCGGCCTCTGCGGCGCCGTGATGCAGGGGCTGTTTCGCAACCCCCTGGCCGACCCTGGCATCATCGGGGTCTCCGGCGGCGCGGCGCTCGGCGCGGCGCTGGCCATCGTGCTGCTGGCCCCCCTCGGCCAGCAGTGGCAGAGCCTGCTCGGCATCGGCCTGCTGCCCCTGCTAGCCTTCCTCGGCGGAGCGCTGACCACCACCCTCGTCTATCTGCTCGGCACCCGGGAAGGTGGCACCTCGGTCACTGTGATGCTGCTGGCCGGGGTGGCCGTCACCGCGCTGTCCGGCGCCGTGATCGGCCTGCTCACCTATCTCGCCGACGATCAGATGCTGCGCAACCTGAGCCTGTGGCAGATGGGATCGCTGGCAGCGGGCAAGCCGGTGGACGTGGCGCTGGCGCTGCTGACCCTGGTGGCCCTGCTCATTCTGTTCTTGCGCGATGCCAACCCCCTCAACGCCCTGCTGCT
Source organism: Aeromonas sp. CD (assembly GCF_033349375.1). NCBI lineage: Bacteria > Pseudomonadati > Pseudomonadota > Gammaproteobacteria > Aeromonadales > Aeromonadaceae > Aeromonas > Aeromonas sp. CD. The sequence goes on along the minus strand of NZ_CP137631.1, from coordinate 1,050,100 downwards.
GGGTGAAGGGGAGGCCCGCCACCTCGGCATCCAGGTGCAGTCCCTCAAGCGGCGGCTGATCCTGCTCACCGCCGCCGGGGTCGGCGTAGCGGTGGCGGTGGCCGGCATGATCGGTTTCGTCGGCCTGGTGGTGCCCCACCTGGTGCGGCTGCTGGCCGGCCCCAACCACGTCCGGCTGCTGCCGCTCTCCGCCCTGCTCGGGGCCGCCCTGCTGCTGGGCGCCGACATGCTGGCCCGCACCCTGCTGGCGCCGGCCGAGATGCCGGTCGGCATCATCACCGCCCTGCTGGGCGCCCCCTTCTTCATCTGGCTGCTGGTCAAGGGCCGCCGGACGCTTTAACCGGAGGACTCCTATTGTCTGCTTCATCGACCCTGCTGCACTGTCGCCAGCTCAGCCTCAGCCGGGGCGGCCGCCCCATCCTGGACAGGCTCGACCTCAGCCTGCAGGCGGGCAGCCTCACCGCCCTGCTCGGCCCCAACGGCGCCGGCAAGAGCTCGCTGCTCAAATGCCTCACCGGCGAGCTGGAACATCAGGGGGAGATCCGCCTGTTTGGCCGGGAGCGGCAGGAGTGGGCCGGCACCGAGTTGGCCCATCGGGTCGGGGTGCTGCCGCAGAGCTCGTCCCTGAATTTCCCCTTCCTGTGCGAGGAGGTGGTGGCCATGGGCCGGCTGCCCCACAGCGAACCGGCCAGCCGGCGTGACGAGATAGTCGGGGCCGCCATGACCCATGCCGGGGTCGATCACCTGGCCGGCCGGCTCTATCCCGGCCTCTCCGGCGGGGAGCGCCAGCGGGTGCAGTTCGCCCGGGTGCTGGCCCAGATCTGGCAGGCACCGGACGAACCGCAGCAAGCGCGGCTGCTGCTGCTCGACGAACCCACCTCGGCGCTCGATCTCAAGTACCAACACCAGCTGCTCACCATGGCGCGCGCCCTCGCCGCCCGCCATACCGCCGTGCTGGTGGTGCTGCACGACCTCAATCTGGCGGCCCGTTACGCCGACCGACTGGTGATGCTGGAACAGGGCAGAGTGATGGCCGACGGCACCCCGCGCGAGGTGCTGACGCCTGATCTCATCGACCGGCTCTACGACTACCCGGCCCAGGTGATCCTCCACCCCGAAAGCGGGCTGCCCATGGTGGTGTGATGCGGTGATGGCCGTGCGGCAGATAGCAACAGAGCGCCATCAGGCGCTCTGTTTGTTTGCAAGGCGTGGCGGGCTAATCGCCAGCCAAGCAGCCTCATATGATTCTTTACTCGTCAAGCGATCTGATAGCGGCCCGGCTTGTGGTTGAGTGTCAACACCAGGTTACAGATGATGGCCGCCACCACCGAGAGCGCCAGGATCCAGGGCTGCACCACGAAGAAAGAGGCGATGACGATGGTGCAATCCAGCCCCATTTGCAGCTTGCCGGCGCGGATGCCGAACCGATCCTGGATAAACAGCGCCAGGATGTTGAAGCCGCCCAGACTCGATTTGTGGCGGAACATGATGAGCAGCCCCATGCCGATCAGGGTGCCGCCGATCAGTGCCGCGTAGACCGGCTCAATCTTGCCGATTTGCAGCACGGCGTTGAGGTGATCCGTCATGAAGGAGACCGCCGCCACCGAGACGAAGGTGTTGAGGGTGAAGCGCGGCCCCATCCTGAGCCAGGCCAGGGCATAGAAGGGCAGGTTCATGCCGAAGAACAGCAGGCCGAAGCTCAGCCCCGTCACCTGCTGCAGCAGCAGCGCCAGCCCGGCGGTGCCACCGGTCAGCAGACCAACCTGATGAAACAGAAAGATGCCGAGGGAGACGAAGCCGGCCGCGGTCAGCAGGGCGATGACGTCTTCATAGAGGGGGTGCGCAGTACGAACGGAGTGCGCCGAGCCAGGGGTGTTGTCCATAACCGGTATCCAATAGCGAAGTGAAAGAGTGTCTGTTGCCCGTCTGGCGGGCGCGAGCCCTGTCCGCAGGGCTTCGTTATGGGGTTCAGTCTATTTTTTGCGACCATGATCACAATAGTCGCCGCCCACGCCCCGTTTTGGTGCCTGTCATTCTCCATTGACAGCCGCTGCACCAAGATGCAGCATGCCGCGCCTGAGCCGCCCCTGCTGCGCCGACACCGGCGGTTTGCCATGGCACAGACGCGCCGGCTCTGCTACAAAGCGCGCAGCCCCTTTTCCCATCACCGTCAGGAGCCCCATGATCTGCACAGGACCCCAATCATGAAGTATCTGGTCACCGGCGCCGCCGGCTTTATCGGTTTTCACGTGGCCAGACGGCTGTGCGAGGCGGGTCATCAGGTGGTGGGGCTGGACAACCTCAACGACTACTACGAGGTGAGCCTCAAGGAGGCCCGCCTGGCGATGCTGACCCCCTTCCCCCATTTTCGCTTCGTGCAAGGCGAGCTGGCGGATCGGGCCGGCATGGCCACCCTGTTTGCCGAGGGGCGGTTCGAGCGGGTGATCCACCTGGGCGCTCAGGCGGGGGTGCGCCACTCGCTGGAAAACCCGTTTGCCTACAGCGAGAGCAACCTCACCGGCATGCTGACGGTGCTGGAGGGGTGCCGCCAACACGGCATCCGGCATCTGATCTACGCCTCCTCCAGCTCGGTCTACGGCATGGGCGAGCAGCTGCCGTTCAGTGCCGATCAGCAGGTGGACCACCCGGTCTCCCTCTATGCCGCCACCAAGAAGAGTGGCGAGCTGATGGCCCACGCCTACTCGGCGCTCTACGGCCTGCCCACCACGGGGCTGCGCTTTTTCACCGTCTACGGCCCCTGGGGCCGGCCCGACATGGCCATCGCCAAGTTCACCCGCGCCATCCTGGCGGGCGAGCCCATCGACGTCTACAACCAGGGCGATCTCAGCCGCGACTTCACCTTCATCGACGACATCGTCGAGGGGATCCTCGCCGTCGCCGAGCTGCCGCCCCGCCCCAACCCTCACTGGCATGCCGGCGAGCAGAGCCCGGCCGAGAGCGCCGCGCCTTACCGCATCCTCAACATCGGTCATGGCCAGCCGGTGCGGCTGCTCGACTTCATCGAGGCGCTGGAACAGGCGCTGGACAAGCCCGCCATCAAGCGGATGCTGCCGATGCAGGCGGGCGACATGCACGCCACCTGGGCCGACAGCGAGCCCCTCCACACCCTCACCGGCCTGCGCCCCGCCACCTCCATCAAGGAAGGGGTCGCCGCGTTCGTGCGCTGGTATCTCGACTACTACCAGCCCGCCCGCTGACCCATTCAGGCACGGCGTGCCTGCCGAGCGGGCACCAGCACCATGACCGCCATGGTCAGCAGCACGCCGAGTACGCCCCAGCCCACCTGCCGCCAGATCACCTCCTCCCCGCTCAGCATGCCGGTCAACAGCACCAGCACCGGGATCAGGTAGGTGTAGGCCGAGACCTGCTCCGGCTGCAGCACCACGCTCCCCTGCTGAAACAAAAAGAAGCTGAGCGCCGTGGCAAACAGCGCCAGATAGGCAAGGCCGAGCCAGAGCGGCAGCGACACCTGCTGCCAGTCGGTTGTCAGCAGCCGCGGCGCCGCCACCAGGGTGAGCAGCAGGGTGGCGCAGATCAGGGTCCAGCAGGTGAGGTGGGCAAACGACTCGCCCCGGTAGTAGCGCTTCACCAGTATGGGGTTAAGCGCCATCCCCACGCAGCCGAGCAGGTAGATGCGGTTGCTGGGAGTGAGGCTCAGGCTCGCCAGCTGGCTCAGTTCGCCGCGAAAGATGATGAGAGCGGCCGCCACCATGCCCCCCAGCAGGGCGAACGCCATCGACCAGCCGATGCGACGCTGCAGTACAAGCATGCTGGCCAGCGCGCTGATGAGGGGCACCGTGGTGTAGAGCGCGCTGGCATCGAGGGCGCTGGTCTCCTGCAGCGCCACGAACATGGCGACGAAGTAGCAGAGGGCCGGCAGCGAGATGAGGGTATAACGCCCCAGATCCCGCAGCGAAGGCAGCACCAGACGGCGCTGGCAAGCCAGCAGAATCACGAAGGTGAGCGCCGCCAGCAGGTAGCGCGCCCAGGTGACCACCAGCGGGTCCAGCACCGCGGTGAGGGCGCTGCCGATGGGAAAGGAGAGGCTGATGAGCAGGGTGAACAGCAGCACCTTGCCGTGGGCCTGCACGAAATGAAAACGGGGATGGGACATGGCATGCACCTGTGCAAAGGGGCGCCCTGCCGGGCGCCGCACTGGATGGGAATGATTCAATAACTGCCGTCGGCAGCAACCGGCTTCTTGCCCTCGATAGTGGCCAGCAACTGGCCGAGCAGGCTGGAGGCGCCGAAGCGAAAGCGCTCGGCAACCAGCCACTCATCGCCAAAGAGTGCGGCCGCCATGGCCAGATACTCCGCCGCCTCCTGCGCGCTTTTTACCCCGCCTGCCGCCTTGAAGCCCACCCGGTGCTGTGCGCCGCACTCGGCGATGGCTGCCAGCATGGTGCGGCACGCCTCGGGGGTGGCATTGACCGGCACCTTGCCGGTGGAGGTCTTGATGAAGTCGGCCCCCTCCTCGATGGCAAGCAGGGAGGCGGCACGGATAAGCGCGGGTTCCTGCAGCTCGCCGGATTCGATGATCACCTTGAGCAGCCGCGGCCCGCACAATGCCTTGCAGCCGCGCACCAGCGCCCGGGCGGGCGCCTCGTCCCCTGCCTTGAGCGCACGCCAGGGGATCACCAGATCGATCTCGTCGGCGCCAGCAAGGAGGGCTGCGCGGGTCTCGGCCAGCACGACATCTAACTCATCGTCGCCGTGGGGGAAGTTGACCACGGTGGCGACCTTGATTTCGGGGGTGCCCTGTGCCGCCAGGGTGAGCCTGGCCAGCCCCACGAAGCGCGGATAGATGCAGACCGCAGCGGTGTTGCCGACCGGGGTCTGCGCCTGGTGACAGAGGGCGATGATGCGCGCGTCGTGGTCATCGTCGTTGAGGCTGGTGAGATCCATCAAGCGGATGGCCCGGCTGGCGGACTCGGTGGCGGCGCAGGCTGGTGAAAAAGCAGTAGCTGGAATCATGGAAGGCTCCTGTCGGGATAAGAAAGGGGCGCCGCAGCGCCCCGGAACAAGGGATGGGACGCTCAGGCCAGGGAGAAGAAGATCCCGGCGATGGCGGCGCTCATCAGGTTGGAACAGGTGGCAGCCAGCACGGTACGCAGGCCGTAGCGGGCGATGAAGTCGGTGCGGGAGGGACAGAGGGTGCCGAGACCACCGATCAGGATCCCCATGGAGGCCAGGTTGGCAAAGCCGCACAGGGCGAAGCTGATGATCACCTTGGACTTCTCCTCCAGCACCTGCAGGCCGGCGGCAGTCACAGTGCTGGCGTCTTTCAGGTAGGGGGAGAGGTCGCTGTAGGCCACGAACTCGTTCACTACCAGCTTCTTGCCGATCATGGCGCCAGCGATGCCGATGTCCGCCAGCGGTACCCCGAGCAGGAAGGCGAGCGGCGAGAAGATCCAGCCCAGGATGAGCTCGAGGGAGAGCGGCATGCCCACCATCTCCCCCACCCCGCCCAGCAGGGTGTTGACCAGAGTCACCAGCCCGATCATGGCGATCAGCATGGCGCCGATGGCCGCCGCCAGCTTGAGGCCGCTGCTGGCCCCCTCGCCTGCCGCCGCCAGCACGTTCTCCGGCTTCTTGCCGTCAAACTGGATGCTGTTGTCGAACACATAGTCCGGCTGGCTGGTTTCGGGAATGATCAGCTTGGCAAACAGGATCCCGCCCGGCGCCGCCATGAAGGAGGCGGCCAGCAGGTACTGCATGTCCACACCCATCATGGCGTAGCCCGCCAGCACGGTGCCGGAGACCGAGGCCATGCCGCCGCACATGACGGCGAAGAACTCCGAATCGCTCATCTTGGGCATGTAGGGTTTGACCACCAGCGGCGCCTCACTCTGGCCGACGAAGACGTTGGCCACCGCCGACATGGATTCGGTCTGGGAAGTGCCGAGCAGCCGCGCCATGGCGCCGCCGATGAAGCGGATCACCAGCTGCATGATGCCGAGGTAGTAGAGCACGGCGATCAGCGCCGAGAAGAACACCACCAGCGGCAGCACGTTGAGGGCAAACACGAAGCCGATGCCATCCACCGAGAAGTTGACCAGGTTGCCAAACAGGAAGTGGATGCCCGCCTTGCCGCTCGCCAACACGGCGTCGACCCCGTGAGCCATCCCCTCCAGCGCCCGGCGCCCCAGCGGTACATAGAGCACCAGAGCACCGATGGCGACCTGCAAGGCCAGCGCCAGTCCCACGGTGCGCAGGCGAATGGCCCTGCGGTTGGTCGATGCGAGCACGGCGATGAGGATCAGCGCCGCCATACCGAGAAATCCTGCTGCAAACATAACTGACCTCCTGGTCGTTCCCTGCTTACTGGAAGTGGTGCTTGATAAAGGCGTTGATGAGGCGGATGAAATCCGTTTCCGCCAGCTTGGCGCACTTGAGGGTCTGCTCGTGGGAGAGCTGCACGTCGCCAAGCCCCTCCGCCATGTTGGTGATGGCGCAGATGGCCAGCACCGGCAGCGCGCAGTGGGCGGCACTGACCACTTCTGGCACCACCGACATCCCCACCACGTCACCCCCGATGATCTGCATCATGCGGATCTCGGCCGCGGTCTCGAAGCAGGGGCCGCTGTAGGAGACGAACACCCCCTGATTGACGGTGATCCCCTCCCGCTCGGCCAGCGCCAGCGCCTCGCTGCGCAACCCCTTGTCATAGGCATTGGCCAGGCTGAAGAAGCGCGGGCCGTAGGCCTCGTCATTGGCGCCCGTCATGGGGGTGCCCGGCATGGTGTTGATGTGATCGTTGAAGATGACCAGGGAGCCGACCCCGATCCGCTCCGGGCGCAGCGAGCCGGCCGCATTGGTCACCAGCAGCAGCTCGCAGCCCAGCCGCTTGAAGGTGCGCACCGGGGTTGTCATCACCTTCATGGTTTCGTGTTCGTAGTAGTGGCCACGCCCCTTCATGCAGACCACATCCACCCCGTGCAGCTTGCCGAGCACCAGCTCGCCGCTGTGGCCGGCCACCGTACTGACCGGGAAGCCGTCCAGCTCCTCGTAGGGAATGGTGACCTTCTCCTCCAGCGCATCGGCCAGCACGCCGAGGCCGGAGCCCAGGATCATGGCGGCACGGGGGGCGAAACCCGGCTTGCGGGCGAGAATGGTGGCGACGGCGTTGAGTACCGGATCTTGTTGCATGAGCTGCACCTCTTGAGGCTGTAAATGGGACATGGCGCTCACTCTAGGGGAGGTATTGGGCGATAAAAATCGCTAAAATCGGCCTGACTATCCTGATTTTCAGCACAATTTCCCGCCGGGAGATGGCTGAAAACCAAAGGAACTGGCATGAATGGCGCTGATTGGCCCCGTTTTGCCGCCAGCCAGTCCCGCCACGGTCAAAACGGACCGGCAAAGGTGTGAGCCGGATCGACCATCCGCCGCGCAGCGGCCCTGCTGCCGCACGCACCGGTCGCGCAAACTTTGACGGGGATCGCACCCGGCCCTCAATCAGCCACCGAAGGAGGTCGCTTGGCCCTCGACAGTCACTGGCGCGATCGCGTCACCCTCAAGATGCTGCGCTACTTCCATGCGGTGGCCAGCCAGGGGCATTTCAGCCGGGCCGCCCTGCAGCTCAATGTCTCCAAGTCGCCGCTCAGCGCCCAGATAAAGGAACTCGAATCCCTGCTGGGGCTGGCGCTGTTCGAGCGCCACACCCGCCAGGTGAGCCTCACCGCCACCGGGAGGCTGCTGCAGGCCGAGTGCACCCTGCTGTTCGACGTACTGGAAAGCGGCCTCAACCGGGTGGTGCAGGCGGGGCGCATGGAGCGCAACCAGATCCGCATCGGGCTGGTCAGCTCCATCTTCTGGGCCGGCTTTGGTGAGGTGATCCGCCAGTGCCACCAGCGTCACCCCGAGTTCGAGATCACCTTCACCGAGCTCTCCCCCGAGCGGCAGAAACAGGCGCTTGCGCGCAAGGAGATAGACCTCGGCCTCGCCCGCTTCGCCGACACCGTCAACATCCATCCGCTGCTGGCCGAAACCATCTATCGCGAGTCCATGGTGCTGGTGGTGTCGGACGAGCATCCGCTGCGGGATCGCAAGCTGGTCTCCCTGCCCGAGCTGGCGGGGGAGCCGTTCGTGCTGATGAGCCGCGCCAACTCCTCCTCTACCGACCTCATCATCAACGCCTGTCTGGTGGAGGGCTTCTACCCCCATCTCAACCAAGAGGTGGTCGAACCCAACACCCTGATGGCGGTGGTGGCCACCAGCCTGCAGGTGGCGCTGGTGCCGGCCAGCTACGCCCGCCAGAAGTGGCCCCACGTGCGCTTCATCCGGCTCGAGCAGGCGATCCCCGCCGATCTCTGCGTGCTTTACGCCCCGCCCGGCGACGGCCAGCCGGCCGCGGTGGCGATCCGCCACTTCATCGACACCATGAGCGCGCAGATGAACCGGCCGACCGCGGATTGATGAGTTAATCGGATGGCACTTCGCCGCCTCCCTCCTTAGGATGGAAATCTGAAGCGGATGGCGCTTCACTGCCTCCACTTCAGCCCTTAGGGTGGAAATCTGGAGCGGATGGCGCTTCGCCGCCTCCCTCCTTAGGATGGAAATCTGAAGCGGATGGCGCTTCACTACCTCCACCTCGCCCTTAGGATGGAAATCTGAAGTGGATGGCGCTTCACTGCCTTCACTTCCGTCCTTAGGATGGGGATGTGAAGCGGATGGCGGTTTGCCGGGCACCAGCTGGGGTATACTGGCCACACTTGGTGCCACACGGGCACGCATCCGCCCCCTCACCATGATGAGAAGGAGTCACCTCATGATCCGTATTCTGCTGTTGCTGGGCGCCGCCCTGTCTGCCTACGGACTACAACAGAGCCACACCCTGGCGCCGCTGCTGAGCCTGCTCGGCCTGCTCTCACTCTGGGTAGTGAGCGAAATTCGCCTGATGTATCGCCAGCTGCCCGCCGCCGAGCCGGACGAGCAGCCCTATCACCTCGACGTCTGAGGGGCCAGCAAGGCCCTTCTCTTCTCTCCTTGTTTATGCCTGGTCAATTCCATGAAACCGACTCGTCCCCTCTATTCTCTGCTATTGCTGCTTGGCTGCCTGCATGGCGCCCCGCTGCAGGCCCGCACTCCCTGCCCGGCCGGTGATGACTGCCCGCCGGCGGACAATGGCCAGTGGCTCCCGGAACCGGGCAGCGATGGCAGCGATGGCAGCGCCAGTGCCGACGGCATGGACGGTGCTGATGGTATTGATGGCACTGACGGTATCGATGGGGCCGATGGGGCCGATGGGGCCGATGGGGCCGATGGTGCCGATGGTGCCGATGGTACCGATGGTACCGATGGTGCCGATGGTGCCGATGGTGCCGATGGTGCCGATGGTGCCGATGGTGGCGATGGTGGCGATGGTGGCGAGCCTGGCCAGGGGCAGCTTATCTAGCAACCCCTTTGTTGGCGGCGATCCTTATGAGCCGTCGCCAACCCCTGCCGCACCAGCCTCCGTCATTGGTTCCATACCGTTTTGATCTCTGGATACCCGGATCCATAACAACAGGATCCACTGGATTAATGGCAGAACAGGCCATGTTCCCCTATATCTTCTGTACCCCAACAGGAGAGAATCCATGTCGAGTTCCAGCGAAAACAGGCTGTTTTTGCTGCTTTTTTTATCGCTGTTGCTGGCCGGCACCGGGCAGGCAGCGGCGCAAAGCAGGGATTTCAGACAGGCGCCCAAGGCGCTCAGCGCACTGAAGCAAGGTCAGCAGGCACAGAGTCAGGGCAACCTGACCCAGGCCATCCACTTCTACTGCGCCGCTGCCACCACGGGTAACCCGGAAGGGTATTTTCGCATCGGCCGCCTGCTCGCCACCGGCCCGGGCTCGGTTCGCAACCCCCGCATGGCCAACGCCTACCTGGCCATGGCGATCCGCCTTGGCAACCAGCAGGCCGCCCGCTACTACAACAGCCGGGTCGGCAATGCCGTGATGGGGGATCAGTGCGGCAGCGGCGTCGGCGGAGCCGGCGGCTACTTCGCCGCCATCCCCACCACCCCCTTCAATCTGGAGGCCTATCTGGCCCGCCAGTCGCCCGCCAAGCAGAAGCTGGCCACCATGCTGCGCCACGCTGCCAAGCGCCACCGCATCGACGAGCGGCTGGTGCTGGCCATCGCCATCGCCGAATCCAACCTCGACAGCCGCGCAGTCTCCCCCAAGAATGCCCAGGGGCTGATGCAGCTCATTCCCGAGACCCAGCAGCGCTTCGGGGTGACCCGCCCCTTCGATCCGGAGCAGAACATCAAGGGCGGCGTGGCCTATCTCAAGTGGTTGCACACCCATTTCGATGGCAACTGGACCCTGATGTCGGCGGCCTACAACGCTGGCGAAAAATCGGTAGAGCAGTATGGCGGTATCCCCCCCTATCAGGAGACCCAGCAATATGTGCGGCGGGTGCTCTACTTCGCCGGCCACAAGCAGCCCTGAACCCGGCGCACTGCCGGCCCGCTATTGACAAAAATCACACCCGCATTTGCGCAATCGTTTGCCTTTCGGTAGGATCCGGCGCTTTCTCGCACGTTCTACAGGTAATCCATGAATTTCATCAAACGCTGCTCGCGCCTGCTCACCCTGTTTGCCCTCTGCTCCTCCGCCGTCGTGGCGGCCAAGCCGGCTCCCGCCCCCATCCTGATCCAGGGGGCGATGGATGTCGAAGTCGAGACCCTGGTGGCCGCCCTCAAGGACAAGCAAGAGCTGACCGTAGGCGCCTGGACCTACTGGCAGGGCACCCTCTCGGGCTATCCGGTGGTCGTCTCCCGCACCGAGGTGGGACTGGCCAATGCCGCCGCGGCCACCACCCTCGCCATGGAGCGCTTCCGGCCGCGCCTCGTCATCAATCAGGGCACGGCGGGTGGCCACGATCCGGCGCTGCGCCGGGGCGACATCGTCATCGGCACCAAGAGCTTCAACATGGGGGCCTACCGCAGTGACCTGACGCCCGCCGAGCAAGGCGTTGACCCGAGCAAATGGCACAACTTCGAGGTCACCATGCGCCTGCGTGACAACGGCAAGCTGGTGGAACACTCCTCCTTTGCCGGCGATCCCGAGCTGGTCGGCCGCGCCCTCGGCATGGCCGAGCGTTATCGTCACGGTCGGGTGGTCCCCGGCATCATAGGAACCGCCGACGAGTGGAACCGCCAGATCGCCCGCATAAACTGGCTGCACCAGACCTACAACACGGCAGCAGAAGAGATGGAGACCTCCTCCGCCGCCCTGGTAGCCGAGGCCTACAAGGTGCCCTTCGTCGGGATCCGGGTGCTCTCCAACACCGATCTGCACGGTGAGGAGTTCGATCCGCAGACCGCCATCCACTGCCAGCAGTTCGTCATCGATTACGCAAAGGCGCTCATCAACGGCTTCAACAAAGCCTGATACACCGCAGTGGCAGCCGGGCCAACAAGGCGGCATTTGTCGTCGGTATCCGGGTGCTCTCCAACACCGATCTGCACGACGAAGAGTTCGATCCGCAGACCGCCATCCACTGCCAGCAGTTCGTCATCGATTACGCACAAGCGCTCATCAACGGCTTCAACAAAGCCTGATGCACCCAAGAGGCCACCACGATGGCGGCTTCTTTTCTTGGTAATCCCTATCAGGCGGGACTTGGCCCACTCTCTCTCCCGCAGCCGATATCAACGCCCCGGACATGCCCTGCGCCCATAGTGGCGGTAGTAGCCCACCAGATTGCTGACCAGAAACAGCCCCTCCATCAGCGCCGCCACGGGTGACCCCACCAACAGGTTGTTGGCCAGCCAACAGAGGGTGCCCAGCAGCATCCAGCGCCGCAGCAGGCGATCATCTAGGCAAAACGCAGCCCGGGTCTGCAGCAGACTGGCCAGCAACCCTAACAGGGCGAGTGGCCCCTGATAGGTGGCGAGCACCGCGAGGCAGGACAACCCCATAAAGAGCCACATCAAGAGTCGGCGTGTGGCCAGCATGCTGACCACGAAGCGCAGGCTCGCCAGCCAGAGCAGCAGGGCGGCCGACGCTTGTCCCAGCAGCGCGAAATGGGCGCCATTGAGGGCGCAGGAGAGCGCCAGGCAGGCCAGAATGGCCCGGCGCGTCCGCAGCTGAAACGACAGCAGATCCAGCAGCAGCGCCAGGCTCACCACCAGTTGTGACCACAAAAACAGCGACATCATCCCCACTCCAGGCTTGTTCGAGGGGTCCAGCATGGCGGGGATGGACAAAGCGCGGCATTAACCCGTGTTAATGCGCCGGCGGATCCGCGACAGGGTGACCGGGCTGATGCCGATGTAGTTGGCGAGCTGCACCTGGGTGAGCCGCGCCGGCCAGTGGGGGAAGGAGCGGCAGAGCTCCCGGTAGCGCTCTTCGGGGGAGTGGAGCAGCAAGAAGGCCTCCTTGCGCTCCTTGTAGCACAGCTGCTGGCGCAGCAGGGCCATGCAGACCGGCTGCCAGGCGGGCTCATCCAGCAGGGCGAGCGGTACCCGCACCAGTTGCAGCGCCGTGACGGCCTCCAGCTGGTAGCGGGCAGGCGACCCCGTGAGCCAGCTGTCGTAGAGCAAACAGAGCTCCCCTTCGAAGTAGAACTCCTTGCAGCGCTCCTGCCCGTCCCGATTGTAATGGCAGGCGCGGGCGATGCCCCGCTCGATGTAGAAAGCCGACTCCTGCATCGCCCCCTGGGCCAGCAGCGGCTGACCCGGCAGCAAGGTCAAACGAGGCTGGCGGGCGGCAAGCGGCTCACCGATGGCAGGTGCCAGCCCCATGGCGGCGAGGGTGGCCGCCAGAGGCGGGGCTGAGGGCAGGCTGGTCATGCAAACTCCGGGGCAAACGGGGCCTTCATCATGCCAAGTTTGACGGTCCGTTGCAGCAGGCTGTGATGGCCCCGGCAAAGGGGATGGCCGACCGGGTGCCACCTTTGCCCCCCCTCGCCCATTGGTTTACAATCGACGGGTTTTTTGGAACCCGGTTGACCCGCGTCGACCTGGCCCCACCACGACATCAGTCTGTTAGTGCCAAGACATTAACCTGCTGAAAAGGAAGAGAATTAGCCAATGGCTCAATTTATTTACACCATGAACAGGGTCGGCAAGGTAGTGCCGCCCAAGCGTCATATTCTCAAGAACATCTCCCTCTCCTTCTTCCCGGGCGCCAAGATCGGCGTGTTGGGTCTGAACGGCGCCGGTAAATCGACCCTGCTGCGCATCATGGCAGGGCTAGACACCGAGATCGAAGGGGAAGCCCGTCCGCAGCCCGGCATCAAGATCGGCTACCTGCCGCAGGAGCCGAAGCTGGATCCGGAGCAGACCGTGCGTGAAGCGGTCGAAGAGGCGGTCGGCGAGGTGAAACGCGCCATGGCTCGGCTGGACGAGGTCTATGCGGCCTACGCCGACCCGGATGCGGATTTCGACAAGCTGGCCCGCGAACAGGGCGAGCTGGAAGCCATCATCCAGGCCCAGGGCGGCCACAACATGGAAAACCAGCTGGAGCGCGCGGCCGACGCCCTGCGCCTGCCGGCCTGGGATGCCCAGATCAAGCACCTCTCCGGTGGTGAGCGCCGCCGGGTGGCGCTGTGCCGCCTGCTGCTGGAAAAGCCGGACATGCTGCTGCTGGACGAACCGACCAACCACCTGGATGCGGAATCCGTGGCCTGGCTGGAGCGCTTCCTGCATGACTACGAGGGTACCGTGGTGGCCATCACCCACGACCGTTACTTCCTCGACAACGTGGCCGGATGGATCCTGGAGCTGGACCGCGGCGAAGGTATCCCGTGGGAAGGCAACTACTCCTCCTGGCTGGAGCAAAAAGATGCCCGTCTGGCACAGGAAGCCAGCACGGAAGCGGCTCGTCGCAAGTCCATCGAGAAAGAGCTGGAGTGGGTTCGCCAGAACCCGAAAGGCCGTCAGGCCAAATCCAAGGCCCGTATGGCTCGCTTCGAAGAGCTCAACACCAACGACTACCAGAAGCGCAACGAGACCAACGAGCTGTTCATTCCGCCCGGACCGCGCCTCGGCGACAAGGTGGTGGAGGTGGCCAACCTCTGCAAGTCCTACGGCGACCGCCAGCTGATAGACGACCTCTCCTTCTCCATTCCGAAGGGGGCCATCGTCGGCATCATCGGTCCGAACGGGGCCGGGAAATCGACCCTGTTCCGCATGATGTCAGGTCAGGAGCAGCCGGACTCCGGTTCCATCACCCTGGGTGAGACCGTGGTGCTGGCCTCGGTGGATCAGTTCCGCGACAGCATGAACGACAAGAAGACGGTGTTCGAGGAAGTCGCCGACGGCCAGGACATCCTGCGCATCGGCAACTACGAGTTCCCGAGCCGCGCCTACATCGGCCGCTTCAACTTCAAGGGTGCCGATCAGCAGAAGCGGGTTGGCGAGCTGTCCGGTGGTGAACGCGGCCGTCTGCACCTGGCCAAGCTGCTGCAGACCGGCGGCAACGTGCTGCTCTTGGATGAACCGACCAACGATCTGGACATCGAAACCTTGCGCGCCCTCGAGAACGCCCTGCTGGAGTTCCCGGGTTGCGCCATGGTCATCTCCCACGACCGCTGGTTCCTCGACCGCATCGCCACCCACATCCTGGACTACCAGGACGAGGGCAAGATCGCCTTCTTCGAGGGCAACTTCACCGAATACGAAGAGTGGAAGAAGAAGACCTACGGCGCCGAGGCCATCCAGCCGCACCGCGCCAAGTACAAGCGCATCGCCAAGTAACAGGGCAAACAAGTACGGCTTCTACATCAGCCGCACCGTTCCCATCACGACAAGCGCATCGCCAAGTAACAGGGCAAACAAGTGCGGCTGCTACATCAGCCGTACCGTTCCCACCACGACAAGCGAATCGCCAAGTAAACCGGCACATGCCACAAGGGGAGCCCAGGCTCCCCTTTCTTGTGCCCGATCGCTTACAATCCAAGACGGATACCTTATGCATGGATGTAGCAAGATGACGACCCAGCCCACAGAGAAGAAACTGACCATCCAGATCCGGGTCGAGCCCGGCTGCCTCGGGCCGGACGGCAAGGCGCACATCGAGACCTTCTGCACCGCCGCCGCCAGGATCTTCGCCGCCGTGGAGCCGGAGCTGGTGAACTGGACCCTGCTGCCCCGCTATGACAAGCAGTTGCCGGAGCAGGAGTTTTTCATCGACGGCCGCAAGCTGACCGAAGAGCAGGCCAGCCTGTTTCTGCGCCGCCTGGGGCGGGAGCTGGGGGAAGTGCAGGAGACCCTCGACTCCGTGCTGGCCCAGCTGGTGGAGCGCTACTTCAAGACCCTATGATAGGCCACTGCCCACGCAAAAGGTTCTCCAGCGAGAACCTTTTTTATTTCTGGCGGGGCAAACGTTTGAATTTTTGCTCTATTCATTGATCCGCCTCGCAGATCCGGGGTTTGTAAACGGCGCCGCCTGTGTAAAAATGTGCGCGCTGTCACGGTATCAGGACGAGCCTGGTTATTTAACCACCAGAAACAGGGCGTCACGCCCGCATGGATGGGGCCGGCTGCTCGCCTGCTGCTTATTTCACGTCACCTATTGGAATCCAACATGAATCAACCACACCAGGCCCCCGCACAGGCCGCCGGGCAAGGATTGCTTGAGCGTCTGTTTGCCCTGAAGGGCCATGGCACCAACGCCCGCACCGAAGTGATTGCCGGCATCACCACCTTCCTGACCATGGTCTATATCGTCTTCGTCAACCCGCAAATCCTCTCTGCGGCCGGCATGGACACCCAGGCCGTGTTCGTCACCACCTGCCTGATCGCCGGCATCGGCAGCATCCTGATGGGCCTGCTCGCCAACCTGCCCATCGCGCTGGCCCCGGCCATGGGCCTCAACGCCTTCTTCGCCTTCGTGGTGGTGGCCGGCATGGGCTACTCCTGGCAAGTGGGCATGGGCACCATCTTCTGGGGTGCCATGGGCCTGCTGATCCTCACTCTGCTGCGGGTGCGCTACTGGCTCATCGCCAACATTCCGCTCACCCTGCGGGTCGGCATCACCGCCGGCATCGGTCTGCTGATCGCCCTGCTCGGCCTGCACAACGCCGGCATCGTGGTCGCCAGCCCCGCAACCATGGTGACGGTGGGCAACCTCACCTCCCTGCCCTGCCTGCTGGGGCTGCTCGGCTTCTTCCTGATCTGCATCTTCTCCGCCCGCGGCGTCCACTCCGCCGTGCTGATCGCCATCGTGGTGACCACCACCCTGGGCTGGCTGTTTGGCGACGTCACCTTCAAGGGCTTCGTCTCCATGCCCCCCAGCATCGAGCCGGTGTTTGGTCAGCTGGATCTGATGGGCTCGCTCGACATCAGCCTGGCCGGGATCATCTTCTCCTTCATGCTGGTCAACCTGTTCGACTCCTCCGGCACCCTGATCGGTGTGACCAACCGCGCCAAGCTGGCCGATGACAAGGGCCACTTCCCGCGCATGAAACAGGCCCTGCTGGTAGATAGCGCCAGCTCCGTCGGCGGCGCCTTCATGGGCACCTCCTCGGTCACCGCCTTCATCGAGAGCAGCTCCGGCGTCGCCGTCGGCGGCCGTACCGGCCTCACCGCCATCGTGGTCGGCCTGCTGTTCCTGCTGGCGATCTTCTTCTCTCCGGTCGCCGCCATGGTACCTGCCTACGCCGCAGCCGGCGCCCTTATCTACGTGGGCGTGCTGATGTGCTCCGAGCTGACCCGGGTGAAGTGGGAAGATCTGACCGAAGCGGTGCCGGCCTTCATGACCGCCGTCATGATGCCGTTCAGCTTCTCCATCACCGAGGGGATCGCCGTGGGCTTCATCTCCTACTGCGTGATGAAGGCGGGCACCGGCCGCTGGCGCGAGATCAACCCCTGCGTGCTGGTGGTGGCCCTGCTGTTCGTGCTCAAGTTCGTCTGGGTCGACAGCCACTAAGCCGCGACGCACAAATACTGCACAAACAAAAATGCCCGTCAGCGACGGGCATTTTTTTATGGCTGACGAAGGGGCGCTCAGCGAATGCCGCGCGCCTCGCGGATCCACTCCCAGGCCTGCTGGATCTCCTGGGTCTTCTCCTTGGCCATCTCCATCATCTCGGGCGGCAAGCCCTTGGCGGCCAGCTTGTCCGGGTGATGCTTGCTCATCTCCTTGCGGTAGGCGCGCTTGATCTCCTGATCGCTGTCGCTCTCGCTCACCCCCAGCAGCTGGTAGGCATCCTTGAGCCGGTCACGGGAGGGGGCCTCCTGCCGATACTGCTGCCCGCCGTGCCCGCCATCCTGATACTGGCCACCGTGCGCCCGGTTGAAGAAGTTCATCTGTGCCTCGGCCATCGCCAGAATGCGGGCCAGCTCGATGCGGCTGAAACCCAGCTCGTCGGCGATGGTGTGCAGGATGGCGCGCTCGTTGGCCTCGACCTTGCCATCGGCGAAGGCGGCCTGCAGCTGCACCTCGAGGAAGAAACGCAGGATATCGCGCTGGCCCTGGCTGGCACGGCGAAACTCGGCCAGAGTCTCCCGCAGCGGGAAGTCTGCCTCCTTGCCCTGACGGAACGACTCCTGGGCGCGAGCACGCTGCTCGCCTGCCAGCCGCATCCGGTCCATCAGGTTGGAGGCGACCCGGATCTCCTGCTCGGTCACCTGGCCGCTCGCCTTGGCGATGTGGCCCATGACGGCGAAGGTGGCGTGGAAGAAGACCGCCTGTTGCTGCTGGGTGGGCGCGCGGCGAAAATTCAAGCCCATGCCACGGTCGAAACGGTGGCCGATCCAGAGGCCCAGCAGGGCACCGAAGATGTTGCCGAGCAGAAAACCGAAGAAGGCGCCAAGCACCTTACCCCAAATACGCATGGTTCAAGACCTCGTGAAATTAATGAGTGCGTCCTTGCAACTGATCGTCCAGCGCCTGCAGCCGCGCCACCGTGCCGATGTCGCGCCACTCGCCGGCCAGCAGGCTGCCGCCCACCCGGCTCTGCGCCATCCACTCGCGCAGCAGCGGCGCCAACTTGCGCGCCCCCGGTGTGAGTCCGGCAAAGGCGGCGGGATCATAGAGCCCGACTCCGCTGAAGGTCAGCGCCGGGCTATCGACCACCTTGCCCGCCTGCAACGCAAAATCCCCCGCCGGATGCTGCGGCGGGTTGGGTACCAGCCAGAGGTGGGCCAGATCCGTGCCCAGTGGCTGGCTCACCAGAGTGCGATAGTCCAGATCGAGCCAGGTATCGCCGTTGATCACCAGAAACGGCTCAGCCCCCAGCAGCGGCAGCGCCTGAATGATGCCGCCGGCGGTCTCCAGCGCGCTCTCCTCGGCCGACCAGTGGATGGACACCCCGAGCGCACTGCCATCACCGAGCGCGGCCACCAGCTTGTGGCCAAGCCAGGCGTGGTTGATGACCAAGTCGGTCACACCGGCCGTCTTGAGCTTTTCTATATGGTGCACGATGAGCGGCTTGCCCCCCACCGCCAGCAGCGGCTTGGGCAGGCTGTCGGTGAGCGGGCGCATCCGCTCGCCGCGACCGGCGGCCAGGATCATCGCCTTCATGACGCCACTCCGGTGCGGGCCAGCCCGGGCAGCACCACCTGCGCCAGCCACTGGCCGAAGCGGGCCAGCACCGGGTAGCTTGCGCCATGGCTGCGGCAGACATCCACCACATAGCCGAGGGTGCGAGGAATGTCCTTGAGGTAGCCGGACTTGCCATCGCGGTGGTAGAGACGGGTGAAGATGCCCGCCGCCTTGAGGTGACGCTGCATGCCGGTCAGGTCGGCGGCGCGACGAAACGCGGCGTAATCGAGCCCGCCCAGCAGCTTGGCCTGCTGCAGGGTGTCAAACCCGAGCCGCATGCCCTGCTCGATCACCGCGTCCGGCCAGCGCACGTAGCAGTCTTTCAGCAGCGAGACCAGGTCATAGCTGAGCGGGCCTATGACCATGTCCTGGAAGTCGATGACCGCCAGCCGGCTGTCGGCCGGGGTCTCGCCACCGCACACCATCAGGTTGCGGCTGTGAAAATCCCGGTGCATCACCCCCTGCGGCTGGGTCAGGTTGTTCCCGGTGAGGCAGGCGAAGGTCTCATCGAGCAACTGCTGCTCTTCGTCGCTCAGGGTCAGTTGCAGATGGTGACCCAGCAGCCACTCGGGGAAAATGCTGTTCTCCCGCGCCATAAAGGCGGCATCAAAAGGCTCAAGGTCCAGTTCAACAGCGCCGAGACGGGGCAGCAGCGCGATGGCCTTGCCGTACCAGGCCAGCACGTTGTCTGCGTTCAGGCAGCCGATAAGCTGGGTATCCCCCAGATCCGTCACCGCCAGCAGCCCCTGCTCGTAGTCCACCGCCCGCACCTCGGGGGCCAGCAGGCCACCGGTGTGCAGGGCCGAGGAATTACGGACAAACTCATGATTCTTTTCGGTTTTAGGATTGGCATCCACCCAGATCAGGCCACCGCCACGGTGGTAGCGGCGAAAACTGGCGTCACCGGAAATGAGGGTCAACTGCAGGCTGGCATCACCGGAAATCCGGCGCGCCCAGTGCAACAAGAGGGAATCGCGATCGTGCATAAGTCGGGGACCAAATTGGAAAGCAGCACTTGGCTGTTAGCCCTGGCCGCAATAATGCTTTATCATTGCCGGCTAACATAAAGCAATGACATGCAATGTCAACTCGATGAATCCTGTCGTAAAATGCATGTCTTGAATCAGCCGTAGCTACCACGGATTGCGCGAGTCTTTCACATGACAAAACGGACACTGGGATACTCCTATCCCATCGCCCTGACCATCAGCCTTGTTCCAGCCCTGACCCCGGCCATCGTGCAGGCGGCGCCGCTGACGCCGCCGCCCGCTACCGGGATCCTGGACGGGCTCTGCTATGACTATGTCCCCAAGATTGAGAAGCTGGCGCCCGGCAAGGACGCCAACGCCCAACCCGTGGAAGTGGATGCCGATCGGCTCGAAGCCAAGCAGGGCGGCACCGCCGTCTACCAGGGCGACGTCAAGGTGCGCCAGGGCGTGCGCAAGTTCGATTCCGACTACGCCGAGC
This sequence comes from Aeromonas sp. CD, assembly GCF_033349375.1. Lineage (NCBI taxonomy): Bacteria > Pseudomonadati > Pseudomonadota > Gammaproteobacteria > Aeromonadales > Aeromonadaceae > Aeromonas > Aeromonas sp. CD. The sequence goes on along the minus strand of NZ_CP137631.1, from coordinate 1,030,130 downwards.
TCGATCAGAAGAGCCGGGACGTCATCGCCATCGGCAACATCTACTACAACGATGGCCAGATCACGGTCACCAGTGACAAGACCCTGAAATCCAACCTGGATACCAAGAACTCCGAGCTGGAAGAGGGCAAGTATCAGGTGCATGGCTCGCCGGTGCGCGGCTCAGCCGACCGGGTCACCATGACCAACAACAACCAGAACATCACCCTGGAAGGGGCCCAGTACACCACCTGCCCGCCGGGTCAGGAAGTGTGGACCCTGAAGGCGGGTAGCATCGACATCGATCAGACCGAGGTGTTCGGGGAGGCTTGGAACGCCAGTCTCTGGCTCTACGACTACCCGGTGTTCTACTTCCCGTACATCAACTTCCCCATCAAGGATGAGCGCAAGACGGGCTTGCTCTACCCGGGTTATACCCAGAGCTCCAAGAACGGCATGGACATCACCCAGCCGTTCTACTGGAACATAGCGCCGAACTACGATGCCACCATCACCTCCCGCTTCATGGACAGACGGGGCCTGATGGAGCAGGTGCAGTTCCGCTACATGCCGGATCCGGCCCACGTCGGCAGCCTCTATTTCGAGAACCTGGCCAACGACAAACAGTATGACCCGACCAATCCCAGCTATACCGGCTTGGATGACGGTCACCGCTACCTGCTCAACGCCAACCACACCTCGCTGTTTGCCGACAACGCCATGCGGGTGTCGCTCGACTACACCAAGGTGCGGGATCGGGATTACAACTACTTCAACGACTTCTCCCCCAAGGTGGGCACCCAGGTCGAGAACCAGTTGCAGCAGTCCCTGATGGCCGGTTACTTCCAGCCCAACTGGAACATCAACACCGAGGTGCGCACCTACCAGATCCTGCTGGCCAGCGCCCAGCAGCCCCACGAGCTGATGCCGCGCATCGACCACAACTATTACCAGCAGGGCAGCTGGTACGATCTCGCCTGGAACACCGAGATCACCAAATTCGGCTACAACAACGCCCAGGCCATCGCCCAGAACCAGGGCGGCGCCTACACCGGTACCCGGGTCTACACGGCCCCGACCCTGACCATGCCGCTCATCAACGAGGCAGGCTACTACCTCGACAGCCAGTACAAGCTGATGTACACCCGTTACGATCAGGAAGTGCCGGACAATATGAGCCAGACCTTTGTCAGCCGCTTTACTCCTGAAAACGGCAACGGGGTCACCCTGGACGAAGGGATCATCACCCGCACCCTGCCCTCCTTCCGTCTCAAGGGCGGCATGACCTTCGAGCGCAACCAGAACTGGTTCGGCGGCGATGCCAACCAGACTCTGGAGCCGGAGTTCCAGTACCTCTATGTGCCCTACAAGAACCAGGACAACATAGGCGTCTATGACTCCACCAGCATGCGCCAGGACTACTACAGCCTGTTCAGCGACCGCCGCTACGCCGGTCTGGATCGCATTAGCGACTCCAACAGAGTCTCCATCGGCCTCACCAGCCGGGTATATGATGAGGCCGGTGATGAACGAATTCGGCTGGCCGTTGCCCAAGCTTTCGATTTTGTTGCGCCCAGGGTCAAGCTCTATCCCAGCGAGACCCTGAACACCAACACCCGCTCCCCGCTCTCTTTCGAGGGGGATGCCAAGATCAACGAGCAGTGGTTTGCCCATGCCGGCGCGCAATATGATGTGGACCAGAGCCGGCTCAGCTCCGCCAACAGCGCCATCGAGTATCGCCGCGAGAAGCTGATCAGCCAGCTGAACCATCGTTTCGTGCGCGATGCCAACTACGACCTTGAAAACAAGGGACAGGTAACCGACCTCAACCAGATCGGCCTGCTGTTGACCACTCCGCTCAACGACCAGTGGCACCTGTACGGGGGTTACTATCAGGAGCTGAATCAGAGCGTGAAGTCTGATCGCAAGGTAGGCCTGAAGTACGACTCCTGCTGCTGGAGCATCAACTTCAACCTGGAGTGGGTCAACACTCCGGACAACGTGACCATGCGTCCGACCTCGGAGCGCAGTCTGGGCATTCAGTTTGAAATGAAAGGATTGGGTAGCGTGGGTACCGGCTCCAAGGGCACTTCCCTGGACACCGAAGCACTGCCTTACATTCGTCCGTTTAACCTGCGAGACCAATAAGCGGTCTGGCAAACGCCTTGAGAGATGGATATGAAGAAGACGTTGATTTCCCTGCTGACTGCAGGCCTGTTCGGAGCCATGAGCCAGGGTGCCTTCGCCGCCCCCGAACTGATGGACAAGGTGCTTGCCGTGGTCAACAAGGACGTGGTGCTGGCCAGCCAGCAGGAAGCCTTGGTGCAGAAGGTGAAGGCCTCTGCCCAGGAGAGCGGCCAGTCCCTGCCCGATGACGCCACCCTGCGCAAACAGGCACTGGATCGGCTGATCCAGGAGAGCCTGCAGCTGCAACTGGCGGATCGTCAGGGTCTCAAGATCAGCGATACCCAGCTGGAGCAGGCTATCCAGAGCATCGCCGCCGACAACAAGATGACCCTGGATCAGCTGCGGGCCCAGCTGGCCCGTGAAGGGCTGACCTATGCCCAGTATCGGGAAGAGGTGCGCCGCGAGATCCTGATGAACGAGGTGCGCCGCAATCAGGTGCGCCGCCGCATCAACATCTCCGAGCAGGAGGTGAAGCAGGTGGTCGACATCCTCGCCAAGCAGGGTCAGCAACAGCAGCAATACCATGTCGGCCACATCCAGGTTGCCCTGCCGGACAACCCGAGCGCCGAGCAGCTCAACGCCGCCAAGAGCAAGATTGAACGCATCTTGGCCGCCCTCAAGCAGGGCGCCGACTTCCGCAAGATGGCCATTGCCGAGAGCAGCGGACCCAAGGCGCTGGAAGGGGGAGACTGGGGCTGGATGAGCCCGCAGGAGATGCCGACCCTGATGGCCGAGGCCGTGCAAGGCACCAAGAAGGGCGACATCGTCGGCCCGCTGCGTTCCGGTGCCGGCCTGCACATCATCAAGGTGTTCGACACCAAGGGCCAGCAGCAGGTCGTGCAGACCGAAGTGCGCGCCCGCCACATCCTGATCAAGCCCTCCATCATCCTGAGCGAAGAAAAAGCCAAGGGCATGCTGGACGGCATCCTGCACGACATCAAGAGCGGCAAGGCCAGCTTCGCCAGCCTGGCCGAGAAGTACTCCGAAGATCCGGGCTCTGCGGTGCAGGGTGGCGAGCTGGGCTGGTCCGATCCCAACGTCTATGTGCCGGAGTTCCGCGACATGGTCAACCGCCTGCAACCGGGCCAGATCAGCGAACCCTTCCGCACCACCCACGGCTGGCACATCGTCCAGCTGGAAGAGCGCCGCAGCCAGGATGCCACCAACAAGGCCCAGGAGCAGCGCGCCTATCAGCTGATTTACAACCGTCGCTTCACCGAAGAGTCCCAGGCCTGGCTGGACGAGCTGCGTGACGAGGCCTACATCCAGATCGAAGGCGCCGGCAGCTGATGAGTTGTCGTCGTCTCGCCATCACCCCGGGTGAACCGGCCGGGATCGGTCCGGATCTGGTACTGCAGATTGCCCAGCAGGATTGGCCGCACCAGCTGGTGGTGATCGCCGATCCGGCGCTGCTGCGCGAGCGGGCCGCCCTGCTGGGGCTGCCCGTCGAGTTGCAGCCCTATGATGCCAACCAGCCTGCCCGCCCACAGCGGGCGGGTACCCTGACCGTCTGTCCGGTTCCCCTCGGCGCCGCCGTGGTGCCGGGCATGCTCGACGAGGGCAACGGTGCCTACGTGCTGGCCACCCTGCAGCGCGCCTGCGACGGCAACATGAGCGGCGAGTTTGCCGCCGTGGTGACCGGGCCGGTGCACAAGGGGATCATCAACCAGGCTGGCGTCTCGTTCAGCGGCCACACCGAGTTCTTCGCCCAGCAGTCGGGCACCGCCGACGTGGTGATGCTGCTGGCAACCGAGGGACTGCGGGTCGCGCTGGCGACCACCCACATTCCGCTGGCCTATGTGGCGATGGCCATCACCGAGGATCGGCTCGGCAAGGTGATCCGCATCCTGGATGCGGATCTCAAGAGCAAATTCGGCATCGCCACACCCCGCATTTACGTCTGCGGCCTCAATCCCCACGCCGGGGAAGGCGGCCATCTCGGCCGTGAAGAGATTGACGTGATCGAACCCGCCCTAGCAGGTCTTCGCCAGGAGGGGATCGATCTGGTCGGCCCGTTGCCGGCCGATACCCTGTTCCAGGACAAATACCTCAAGGATGCGGATGCGGTACTCGCCATGTACCACGACCAGGGGCTGCCCGTGCTCAAATACAAGGGCTTCGGCAGTTCGGTCAATATCACCCTTGGACTTCCTTTCATCCGCACTTCGGTGGATCACGGCACCGCACTGGATCTGGCAGGCAAGGGCCTCGCCGACTCGGGCAGCCTGATCACCGCGATCAACCACGCCATCAAGATGGTAGAGAAAAAAAGATATGAGCAGTAAGGTGCAGAGCAACAAGGTGCACATGGGCCACACCGCCCGTAAGCGTTTCGGTCAGAACTTCTTGCACGATCGCTACGTGATCGATCAGATCGTGGCCGCCATCAATCCGCAGCCGGGTCAGAACCTGGTGGAGATCGGCCCGGGTCTGGCCGCGCTGACCGAGCCGGTCGCCTCCCAGATGGACAAGATGACCGTGGTCGAGCTGGACCGGGATCTGGCCGCTCGCCTGCGCGAGCACCCGACCCTCAAGGAGAAGCTGACCGTCATCGAAGCCGATGCCATGCGCTTCGACTTCGGCACCCTGATGGGGGAAGGCAAGGGGCCGCTGCGCATCTTCGGCAACCTGCCCTACAACATATCCACCCCGCTCATCTTCCACCTGTGCGAGTTCGCCGACCGGGTGGAGGACATGCACTTCATGCTGCAAAAGGAGGTGGTCCTGCGTCTGGCCGCCGGTCCCGGCAGCAAGGCCTATGGCCGACTGAGCGTGATGACCCAGTACTACTGTCAGGTAGTGCCTGTGCTGGAAGTGGGCCCTGGCGCCTTCAAGCCGGCACCGAAGGTGGACTCCGCCGTGGTGCGTCTGATCCCGCACAAGAACCCGACCATCGTCGCGAAAGACATTCGTTGCCTGAACCGGGTCTGCACCGAGGGCTTCGGCCAGCGTCGCAAGACCATTCGCAACAGCTTCTCCAACTTCATCACGGACGCCCAGCTGACCGAGCTTGGTATCGATGGCAACCTGCGCCCGGAGAACCTCTCCCTCGAGCAGTTCGTCATGATCGCCAACTGGCTGGCGGATCAGCAACAGGCCTGATCCCGTGGCCACTCCGCACATCGTGATCCGCCCATACCCCCGTTATGTGGCGGATTCCAAAGACCCTTACCAGTTCCACTATCTCATCGAGATCGAGAACCTGGGGCCGGGCCCGGCGCAGCTGCTGCACCGGCGCTGGCTCATCACCGATGCCAATGGCAAGATGCTGGAAGTCGAAGGCCCCGGCGTGGTCGGCGAGCAGCCGGTGATCGCAGAGGGAGAGACCTTCAGCTATCAAAGCGGCGTACCGCTGGCCACCCCGCTCGGGGTGATGGAAGGGAGTTATACCCTGCAAGACGAGTCGGGGCAGCAATTCGAGACGCCCATCGCGCCCTTTACGCTGGCCGTCCCCCACATTATCAACTGAGGTTTCATGGCGAACTGTTTTGTTGGCGATATCCAGGGCTGTTACGACGACTTGCGCCGTCTGCTGGATCTGGCCGAGTTCGATCCCGCTAACGACGTGCTCTGGCTGTGCGGCGATCTGGTCGCCCGCGGCCCGGACTCTCTCAATACCCTGCGCTTCGTCAAGGGGCTGGGCAACCGGGCCGTCACCGTGCTCGGCAACCATGATCTGCACCTGCTGGCGGTCGCCGATGGCGTCGCTCCGCTCAAGAAGAAGGACAAGCTGCAGGAGCTGATGGAGGCGCCGGATCGGGACGAGCTGCTGGAGTGGCTGCGCCACCGTCCGCTACTGGCGGAGCACCCCGACCTGCCCATCATGATGGTGCATGCCGGCATCTCCCCGGCGTGGGACGCCCGCACCGCCCGCAACTGCGCCCGCGAGGTGGAAAGCCTGCTGCGTGGCGATCAGTACCAGTGGCTGCTACACAACATGTATGGCGATCAGCCGGATGGCTGGCAGGACGATCTGGTCGGGATCGAGCGCTACCGCTACATCATCAACACCTTCACCCGGATGCGCTTCTGCTATTTCGACGGCCGGCTCGACTTCAAATGCAAGAAGGGCCCCACCGAGTCGACCCCGGGCCTGCGCCCCTGGTTCGAGCAGCGCGAGCACCATGTGGATGACCCCATCCTGGTGTTCGGCCACTGGGCGGCCCTGATGGGCAACACCGGCAAGCAGGACATCAAGGCGCTGGACACCGGCTGTGTCTGGGGCAACAGCCTCACCCTGTGGCGCTATGAAGATGATGCCCTGATCGCCACCCCCTGTCCCACTTACGCCAAGTGATGGTTCAGAGGGCTGCACCTGAGCGACAAAGCCTCACCCTGTGGCGCTATGAAGATGACGCCCTGATCGCCACCCCCTGTCCCACTTACGCCAAGTGATGATAAGGGGAGTGCATCTGAACAATCAGTGCCTCACCCTGTGGCGCTATGAAGATGATGCCCTGATAGCCCCCCTGCCCCACTTACGCCAAGTGATGATAAGAGGCCGGGTCTGAGTGATCAGCACCTCACTATTATAAAGATGGCGCCTTGATAACTCTCCTGTCCCACCCACACCAAGCAGGTGGCAGGCAATAAAACAGAACGGGCCCGGCATTGCCGGGCCCGTTTTTTTATGGTGCATCGCTCACCCTAGAGCTTGCGCCCCAGCCGTTTCTCGATCTGCTGCCGCTCCCACTCGGGGCCGAACAGCTTGAACGGCTGGAACAGGTTGATGGCATGGGAGATCAATCCCAACCCCCAGCCCAGCGCCGGCCACCAGGCCCAGATATAGCCCGGGTTGCTCAGGTAGTTGATGACAAACAGCCCGCAAATCACCAGCAGGTAGCTGGCGATGTGGTAATAGAAGCCCTTGAGCCCCTCCACATAGCGCATGGCGGCCCGCTCCTCTACCGATACCCGTATCTCATCCCGTTCCATCGTATCACTCCCTCTCATCTCGTGCTCCTGTTGGCTTGTACCGTCAAGTTGCGCCACCTCGAGCTCAAAGACGGCGGCCAGGGCCTTGAGGGATTCCAGTCCGGGCTGCTGGCCCTGCTCGATCCGCTGAATGGTGCGAACGCTCAGGCCGGTAAAGGCGGCCAACTGCTCCTGTGACCAGCCCCGCTGCAATCTCAACTTCCTGACGATCATCTCGAACTCCTTGTGGTTGATTGACGGGGCCAGCATAGGGGCCGGCGGGTGCAATGGGCCACGACAGCGCCCTGACACCAACCTGACTTTCCTTTGGATTCAGTGCATTAGATAAAAGAGCGTGCTCAAAAAAACCTGCCTTCCCTCCCCACGACGCCCTCTTTCGATCACCTGACAGCAGGGCGACAGAGGCGTTTTGTGCAAGATGGCGCCTTGGTATCGGGCAGGCGAGCTTATAGCGCCTGCATCAACTCGGCGGCAATCTCGAAAGAGCGCAGACGAGCCTGATGATCGACGATGGGACCGTTGAACATCAGCTCGTCGGCCCGGGTTTCCGCCAGCAGCGCCTTGAGGCCGTGACGTATCTGATCCGGGTTGCCCACCAGCGAGCGAGCCAGGGTCTGCTCCATGGCCAGCAGCTCGCGCTCCGACCACTCCTCTCCCAGTTCGATGACGGGGGCCGGCAGCTTGCCTGCGTTACCGCGATGCAGGCGCAGGAACTGCTGCTGCAGGGTGGTGAACTGGAAGCGTGCCTCCCGCTCGCTGTCGGCGGCGATCATGTTGATGCAGACCACCGCATGGGGCTTGGGCCAGCGGGCGGAGGGGCGATACTGGGCGCGGTAGATCTCCAGCGCCTGCAGCAGCATGGCGGGGGCGAAGTGGGAAGCAAAGCCGAACGGTAGCCCCATGGCCGCCGCCAGCTGGGCGCTGTAGAGGCTGGAGCCCAGCAGCCAGATGGGCAGATGCAGCCCCTGTCCCGGTACCGCCTGCACCGCCCCCACCTCGTCGCCAAAGTAATCCATCAACTCGCGCACATCGGCCGGGAAGTCATCCACCTCACCGCTACGCTGGCGTCTGAGCGCCCGCATGGTGCGCTGATCGGTGCCCGGCGCACGGCCAAGCCCCAGATCGATGCGATCCGGATAGAGCGAAGCCAGGGTGCCGAACTGTTCGGCGATGACCAGCGGCGAGTGGTTCGGCAGCATGATGCCGCCGGCCCCGATCCGCAGGGTATTGGTGCCGCCGGCCAGATGACCGATCAGCACCGAGGTGGCGGCGCTGGCGATGCCCGGCATGTTGTGGTGCTCGGCCAGCCAGTAGCGGCAATAGCCCAGGCGTTCGGCATGACGGGCCAGGTCCAGCGAGCGGCGAAACGACTCGGCCGGCTGGGAGCCTTCGGCCACGGGCACCAGATCGAGTACGGAATAGGGGATGGCAGACATGGGTCACTCCATTGATTCACAGACCAGTAACAAGTGGGGCAATGTAGCACGGGATACCTGAATGAATCACCTGATCAGCCGGCAAAATTGGCCAGAGCGGGCGCCGAGAGCCCCGGCAGGCGCCGTCTCCGTCAGCCACATCCCGATATCCATGAATGGGTTATTGTGTTTTCTGTCATCCTGTTGGCACACTGCAAGCTGATCGTCTCTGCAATCGCCCGTGTGACAAGGATGTGTCCATGACAACTGCCAGGCCAGGTCGTAAACCCTTCTACGTGCATATCGCCACCCTTTTCATCCTGCTGTTCACCCTGCTCGGCAGTGCCCTCATCGCCTTGCAGTTCCAGCAAGGGGCGCGCCAGGGACTGGAGCACGAGCGACAGAACTTCCTGCAGTATCGCCAGCAGCTGGCCCTTGCCCTGCAACTGAACGAGCGACCGGCCCGCATGTCGCTCAGCCTGTTACGCAGCGGCCAGCTGGCCGCCATGACCACCTTGACCGAACGCCTGGCCTACCTGCCGCAACTGGCGGAGGTGCTGGCCAACAGCCCCAGCTATGGGGCCGTCTACGCCGGCTACGAAGATGGCGACTTCTTTCTGGTGCGCAAACTGACCGAGCGGGCCAGAGCCCAGCTGGGGGGCGTACCGGCCGCCAGTACCCTGCTGGTGCAGAGCCTCAGCCAGGGCAAGGGGGAATTTCTCTATTTTGATCAACGGCTGGCCCTGCTCGAGCGTCGTGCCATGCCGAACTACCGCTACGATCCCCGCAGCCGCGACTGGTACAAGCAGGCCCGCTGGCGCGCGGGGATCGCCACCACCAGCCCCTATCTGTTCTTCACCACCAAGGAGCCGGGCATGACGCTGGCGGTGGAGAGCGACGACCGGCGCGCCGTGATCGGGCTCGACACCAGCGTCGAGGGGCTGTCGGCCCTGATCGGCAAGCTGCAGCTGCCCGCCCAGAGCCAGGTGATCCTGTTCGATGAGTACGCCACCCTGCTGGCCGCCGACCCCAGACACCTGCCCAGCTTCGAGCAGCTGAGCCAGCTGCCCATGCTGGCGACCCTGCCCCACCCGGCCCTGCCGGATCTGCAGCAGCGGATCATCAGCCAGCCCACCCTGTTGAGCGAGCCGGCGGAGCTCAACCTGACCGCCGCCGATGGCAGCGACTGGCTGGTCAACCTCGCTCCCCTCGGGACCGACTCCCCTTTCCACATCGCCCTGCTGGTCTCGGCCGACCTGCTCTATCAGCAGGCCCGGGACGAAGCCCTGGTCAACCTGGGTTGGGCACTGGCGGGCCTGCTGCTGCTGCTGCCGGTGATCTGGCTGGTCTCGCGGCGCACCGCCACCCCGCTGCTGGCGCTCACCAAGGAGGCGGAGCGGATCCAGCACTTCGATTTCGGCGAGAGCCGGGTCCCCGAGTCGGCCATCCGCGAGATCGACGATCTGGCCCGCACCATGTCCGGCATGCGGCTGACCCTCGGCAACTTCATGAACATGGGGCGGGCGCTGGCGGCCGAACACCGCTTCGACTCTCTGCTCAGCCGCATCCTGCACGAGACCATCGCCGCGGTGCAGGCCGAAGGAGGCTGCCTCTACCTGGCCCAGGAGCGGGGCATGGTGGCGGTACAGGCGCTGTGGCGCCAAGCGCCGCTGCCGGCCGGACAGATCCGCTGGCAGCAGGCCCTGTTTGGCGAGCTGGCCCGGGGCGAGCGGCTCAGCCTCGCCATCGACCAGAGTGGCTGGCAGCAGTATCTGGCCGACTGGGGCCCCTTCCCCGGCCCCTGCCAGCTGGTGGCCGAGCCACTGTGCAACCATCGCCAGGAGCTGAGCGGCTGCCTGCTGCTGATCCTGCCTGACTGCCCGGCCCGCGAGCTGGCCTCGCGCATCAGCCTGATCGAGGCGCTGGCGGGCACCTCGGCCTCCGCCATCGAGAACCAGCGCCTGCTGGAGGAGCAGAAACAGCTGCTGGAATCCTTCATCGAGCTGATGGCCGGCGCCATCGACGCCAAGAGCCCCTACACCGGCGGCCACTGCCAGCGGGTGCCTGAGCTGACCCGGATGCTGACCGAAGCTGCCTGCGCCCAGCAGCAGGGGCCGTTCGCCGAGTTTCGACTCAACGAGGAGGAGTGGGAGGCCATCCATATCGCCAGCTGGCTGCACGACTGTGGCAAGGTGACTACCCCCGAGTTCGTGGTGGACAAGGCCACCAAGCTGGAGACCCTCTACGACCGGATCCACGAGATCCGCACCCGCTTCGAGGTGCTCAAGCGCGACGGCTACATCGAGGCGCTGGCGGCCCGCCTGCCGGCATCGGAGCGGGAAGCGGCCAGGAGCGAGGTGGCTCCGCTCTGGAGCACCCTGGATCAGGAGTTCGCCTTCGTTGCCGAGTGCAACCTGGGCGGTGAGTGGATGGCGCCGGAGAAGCTGGCCAGGCTGGATGCCATCGCCAGCCGCACCTGGCTGCGCACCCTGGACGATCGACTCGGCATCAGTCGGGAGGAGCTCAAGCTGCGCCAGAACGAGCCGGCCGCGCCGCTGCCCTGCGTCGAACCCCTGCTGGCGGACAAGGCCGCCCACCTCATCCCCCGCCCCGCCCACGATCAGCTGGACGAGCGCAACCCCTGGGGCTTCAAGGTGCGAGTGCCCACTCACCTCTACAACCGCGGCGAGCGCTACAACCTCGCCATCGGTCGCGGCACCCTTACCGAGGAGGAGCGCTACAAGATCAACGAGCACATCATCCAGACCATCCGCATGCTGGAACGCCTCCCCTTCCCCCGCCATCTGCGCAGCGTGCCCGAGATTGCCGGCGGCCACCACGAGCGGATGGATGGCAAGGGCTATCCGCGCCAGCTGCTGGGCAGCCAGATGAGCATCCCCGCCCGCATCATGGCCATCGCCGACATCTTCGAGGCGCTGACCGCCAGCGATCGCCCCTACAAATCGGGCAAAACGGTCTCCCAGTCGCTGGCCATCATGCAGAGCATGGTGCGCGAGCAGCACATCGATCCCGCCCTGTTTGCCCTGTTTGTCAGCAGCGGCATCTGGCGCGACTACGCCGAGCGCTTCCTCGCCCCCGAGCAGCTGGATCCGGTGGATGAAACCGCCCTGCTGGCCGCGCCAACCTAGGGCGGGTCATATTTTCTTACATTTGCGGGCTGGCCTGAGCGCCCCCGGCTGGTTATAACGGTGCCCCTATAGCGAAGGGGGAGCAATAGACTCCCCCTCACTCTTTGTCACACCACACTGTTCAGGTTATCTATGTCAAAACATCTCATTGTGCTGGGCGCGCTGACGCTCTCCGGCTGCTCCCTGCTGTCTCCCCCCGCCCCCACCGTCACCCCGGTGCACCTGGCCGATGCCAGCCAGCGCGGCTTCTACATCGAGTGCAGCAGCATGACCGCCTGCTTCCAGCAGGCCAATCAGACCTGCCCGCAGGGCTACAAGGAGACCGATCGCCGCCAGCAAACGCTCTACAGCACCCAGTATCTGGGGGGCAGCTACGACGAAGATAAGAAGGTCTACAAGGCGGCCAAGCCCTATCGCGTCGCCAACACGGTCCACTCCCTGACCATCCAGTGTCCGGTCGACATGGGCATCACCCCGCGCTGATCCGCGCTTCGCGGCCGGCACGGGAAACCCGAATCCTGGCCGGCCCTTCTCTTGTCTCACCAAGGACGAGCCTCTTATGTCACCCAGAATATGGCTGCTGGGCAGCATCTTGCTGTCCGGCTGCACCCTGCTGCCGGCACCCGCCACCGTCAGCGAACTTCCCTCCGCCAATCCCGCCCAGCAACGCTTCCAGATCGAGTGCGGCGCGCCAGAGGAGTGCCAGCAACAGGCGCTCTTGAGCTGCCCCCACGGCTATCAGCAAATCGATCGAAGCAAGCGCACCATCACCACTCACCAGATGAGCATGGGGGTCGCCGATCCGGTGACGGGATTTAGCCCAGGCTTCCCCCAGACCAGCACCTTCACCACCCACATGCTGCTGGTACAGTGCCCCCGCACACCAGCACTGCCCCACCCGCTTGGACGCTGACGAAAAAGGGCCCGCAGGCCCTTTTCCATTGTCACCGCCACTCAGCCCGTCGCCTCGGCGTGCTGGCGGGCCAGCTCGTCACTCATCAGCTCCCGCATCCTGAATTTTTGCAGCTTGCCGGTCACCGTCATGGGGTACTCCTCCACGAACCGGATGTATCTGGGCACCTTGAAATAGGCGATGCGGGCTGCCAGAAACTGTTTCAACTCCTCCTCGCTGGCCTCCTGGCGGGGTCTGAGCTTGACCCAGGCGCACACCTCTTCGCCATAGCGCTCGCTGTCGACCCCGAACACCGCCGCATCCTGCACCGCCGGATGATCGTAAAGACGCTCTTCGATCTCGCGCGGATAGATGTTCTCGCCACCGCGGATGATCAGCTCCTTGCTGCGCCCGACGATCCGCACATAGCCCTCTTCATCCATGATGCCGATGTCCCCCGAGTGCAGCCACCCCTCCTGGTCGATGGTCTCCGCCGTCTTGACCGGATCCTGCCAGTACCCCTGCATCACCCCGTTGCTGCGACAGCAGATCTCGCCCCGCTCGCCGATAGCGACTATCTCTCCGCTGGGGTCGACCAGCTTGATCTCGGTGTGGCCGATGGCGCGGCCGACCGTGGTGACCCGCTTGTCCAGCGGCGCATCGATGGCGGTCATGTGATTGATGGGGCTGCACTCGGTCTGGCCATAGGCGATGGTCACCTCGGTCATGTGCATCAGGGTCTGTACCTTGCGCATCAAGGGTTCTGGGCAGATGGCACCGGCCATGATGCCGGTGCGCAGGGAGGAGAGATCGAACTGCTCAAACTCCGCCAGCTCCAGCTCGGCGATAAACATGGTCGGCACCCCGTGCAGGGCGGTGCAGCGCTCCTCGCTCACCATCCGCAAGGTGGCCGCCGGATCGAAGGCTTCGGCCGGAAACAGGGCGCAGGCCCCCACGCTGATGCTGGCCAGGTTGCCGAGCACCATGCCGAAACAGTGGTAGAGCGGCACCGGGATGCAGAGCCGGTCCTGTTCGCTGAACGCCATGCCTTGCGCCACCTGGCGACCGTTGTTGAGGATGTTGCTGTGACTGAGGGTGGCCCCCTTGGGGTTGCCCGTGGTACCCGAGGTGAACTGGATGTTGATGGCGTCATCGGGTTTGAGGGTGGCCGCCACCCGGGCCAGCCAGGCCGGGTCCTGCCGGTCGCCCAGTGCCAGCACCTCGGGGAAGTTGAGCATGCCGGCACTTTGTTCCTCCCCGAGCCGGATCACCATCTCCAGGCTCGGCAGCCGGGATGATACGAGACGGCCGGGTGGGCAGTTCGCCAGCTCGGGGGCCAGCTCCCCCAACATGGCGAGGTAGTCGCAGCCCTTGAACGCACTGACACAGATGAGGGCCCGACAGCCCACGTTGTTGATGGCAAAGGCCAGCTCGTAGCTGCGGTAGGCGGGATTGATACAGACCATGATGGCCCCGATGCGGGCCGTGGCAAATTGCACCAGGCACCACTCGATGTTGTTTGGCGACCAGATGCCGACCCGCTCCCCCGGCCGGATCCCGAGCGCCAGCAGGCCCAGCGCCAACCTGTCTATCTGGGTCAGGTATTCACGGTAGTTCCAGCGGATCTGCTGGTGGCGCACCACCACGGCGGGCCGGTCGGGGAAACGTTCCGCCACCTGTTGCAGGTAGGCGCCTATGGTCTGATGAAGCAGCGGCTGATCGCAGGGACCGGCCCGGTAGCTGAGCAGTGAGGTCATGGGGTAACTCCTGGCCACATAGGTTGGACGTGCCTACTGCTCGGCTGGCGTGTTTTTGCAGACTGTTACATTAATGTAAAAACAAGACCTGTAAAAGACTCACTTTGGTCTAATGCCGGCCATAAAAAACGGCCAACCGAAGTTGACCGTGTGACAAGGCGCGAGCCGGATCAGAACAGCAGGTGGGCCACCCCGGCGATGACCGGCAGGGTGATCAGGGTACGCAGCAGGAAGATCACGAACAGCTCCCACAACTTGACCGGGATCTTGCTGCCCAGCAGCAGGGCGCCCACTTCCGACATGTAGATGAGCTGGGTCACCGACATGGCGGCGATCACGAAGCGGGTGATGTCGCTCTCGATGGTGGAAGCCAGCACTGCCGGGATGAACATGTCGGCGAAGCCGACCATGATGGTCTTGGAGGCCGCTTCCGCCTCCGGCAGTTGCAGCAGCTCCAGCAAGGGCACGAAGGGGGCCCCCAGCCAGTTGAAGATGGAGGTGTGCTCGGCCAGCATCAGGGCGCAGGTACCGATGGCCATCACCACAGGCAGCACGCCGAAGATCATGTCCAGCGCGTTCTTCACCCCTTCCCGTGCCACTGCCCCCATGTCGGTCATGCCCTCGGCCTTGGTCAGGGCCCGCTCATAGCCGTAGCTCAGCACGCTGTGCTGGTGCGGCACCGACTCCTGCTTGCGACACAGGGGAGTTCCGTCGCTGTAGACATCCTTCTTCCAGCAGAGCGGCGGCAAACGCGGCACCACGATGGCGGCCACCACCCCGGCCAGACAGACGGTCAGGTAGAAGGGCACGAACATGTGCTCCAACCGAACCTGGGAGATAACCACCAGGCAGAAGGTGATGGAGACGGCAGAGAAGGTGGTGCCGATGACGGCCGCTTCCCGCTGGGTGTAGAACTTGCCTTCGTACTGTTTGCTGGTCAGCAGGATGCCGACACTGCCATCCCCCAGCCAGGAGGCGAAACAGTCCACCGCGGAGCGACCGGGCAGACGGAACACCGGGCGCATGATGCGAGTCATCATGGTGCCGACAAACTCCAGCAGACCGAAATCGAGCAGCAAGGGCAGCAGCAGGCCGGCGAAGATGAAGACGGAGAACAGCACCGGCAGCAGATCATGCAGCACTAGGCCGCCGGTCGCATCGGAGCGCAGGGCCGCCGGGCCCGCCTCGAAGAAGGTCAGCAGCACGAAGATGCCGCCCAGTACCCGTACGCAGGCCCAGAAGGGAGAGACGTTGAACAGGCTGTTGAGGAAGGGGCGTCTGACCAGGATCGCTGGCTTGAACAGCCAGGCTACCAGCGTCATCAGCATGGTGGTGGTGATGATGGCGCTGACCATGGCCACCAGATAATCGGCAAACACCGTTTGTACCAGCTTCGCCAGCACAGCCACGGGGATGGTGACGTTTCCGTCATAGATGACGGGGGTCATGAACAGCAGGATCCCGATGAGTGACGGGACCAGGAACATCAGCACGTTGCGGCGGGTATTGAGCGCAGGTGCTTGCAGAGTCTTTTCCAGCATGGTCTACAGCCTTAATGTTACTTTTCCTTAGCCAGGCAAACCTGCATATCCATGCTCTCGCCCGGCAAAACGGGCGCAAGAATACCCCAATAAAATGCACAAACAAGCTTTTAATGGATCATTTCAAGCATAAATATCTACACAGGCAAACCTTCCATAAGAATGCACGCAAGCAGATACGCATATCAATTCATTACAATTGGTTAGCATATTGTTTCGACAAGGTTACATTCAGGTGCGCAGTATAATCAGTTGCGGTTGGCAGGCAATAAGTGACATAAGAAATATATCTATATGGTGATCCGGTCGATCCCCATAAAAAAACCGGAGCCTGGGAAGGCTCCGGTTTCTCAGCACCGGGTGGCGGTATCACGACCGCGCACGGGATGTGGGTCAGTCACGCACGTAGATGACTTCCACGCCATCATCGTCTTCGTCATCCCACTCGTCGTCGTCCAGCGATTCATCAAACGCCTTGGAGGCGGCCAGCGCATCGGCTTCAGCCTTGGCCAGCTGGTTCTTGTGGTAGTCGTCCCACTTGAACTCCACCTTCTCGATGGCGTCTTTGGCATCTTCCGCCAGCTGACGGGGCATGGTATCCAGCAGGTCCAGGATGTCGTAGCAGACCTTCTTGGTCCCTTCCTTGCTGATGGCGGTGATGGCGTAGACAGGACCTTCATGATTGAGGGCGGTCTGGACGCGATCCATCACTTCCTGCGCCTCTTCTTCCAGGATCAGGTCCATCTTGTTGAACACCAGCCAGCGCGGCTTGCTCGCCAGTTCCGGGCTGTATTTTTCCAGCTCCCGGACGATGGTCACCGCATTCTCGGCCGGATCAGAACCATCGACCGGGCAGATGTCCACCAGATGGATCAGCACGCGGCAGCGCTCGAGGTGCTTGAGGAAGCGGATACCGAGGCCAGCGCCTTCGGCGGCACCTTCGATCAGACCGGGAATGTCGGCGATGACGAAGGAGCGGGAGTTCTCACCACGCACCACGCCCAGGTTCGGTACCAGGGTGGTAAAGGGGTAGTCGGCCACTTTCGGACGGGCCGCGGAGACGGCACGGATGAAGGTGGACTTGCCGGCATTGGGCAGACCCAGCATGCCGACATCGGCCAGCAGCAACAGCTCCAGCTTCAGGGTACGCACTTCACCCGGGGTACCGTTGCTCTTCTGGCGTGGTGCCCGGTTGACGGAGCTCTTGAAACGGGTGTTGCCCAGACCGTGGAAGCCGCCCTTGGCGACCAGCAGCTTCTGCTCGTGGTGGGTCAGGTCACCCAGCAGTTCGCCGGTGTCTTCATCGCTGGCGCGGGTGCCGACCGGTACGCGCAGGATCCTGTCCTTGCCACGACGGCCGGTACAGTTGGCGCTCTGGCCATTCTCGCCACGTTCGGCGGCGTGAAAACGCTCGAAACGGTAGTCGATCAGGGTGTTCAGGTTTTCATCGGCAACCAGATATACGTCGCCACCGTCACCGCCGTCACCGCCATCCGGGCCGCCGTTCGGAATGTACTTCTCACGGCGAAAGCTCACACAACCGTTACCACCGTCACCGGCATCGACTCGAATCTGGACTTCATCAACAAACTTCATAGGTAACCGTCACCTTAATTCGAAAAACCGATACGCAATTATAGTGGTACAGACCCCTGCGGGCGATACGCATCTTGCCAAGCATGCCCTTTCAGAGCCAGGGTCAGCTGCGTGCCGTTTTTTCGTAAACTGCTGCAGAAAAACAAAAGCCCCGCCTGTTGGCGGGGCTTCGGATCCTTGCGGTCCGTAATTACTCAGCAACGATGCTAACGTACTTACGGTTCAGCGGACCTTTAACTTCGAACAGGATTTTACCAGTCGCAGTAGCGAACAGGGTGTGATCCTTGCCCAGACCAACGTTGGTACCGGCGTGGAACTTGGTGCCACGCTGACGAACGATGATGCTGCCAGCCAGAACTGTTTCGCCGCCGAAACGCTTCACGCCCAGGCGTTTAGCTTCTGAATCGCGGCCGTTGCGGGATGAACCGCCAGCTTTTTTGTGTGCCATCTATCGTACTCCTCTAATTAAGCGCTGATGCCAGTGATTTTGACTTCAGTGAACCACTGACGGTGGCCCGCTTGCTTACGGTGGTGCTTACGACGACGGAACTTGACGATAGTCACTTTCTCGCCACGGCCGTGAGCCACAACTTCAGCTACAACCTTGCCACCTTCAACGAAAGGAGCACCTACTTTAAAAGTGTCGCCTGCAGCAACCATCAGAACTTCGTTGAAGTCGATGGTAGCGCCAGTCTCAACGTTCAGCTTTTCCAGACGAACGATTTGACCTTCGGCCACACGGTGTTGTTTTCCGCCGCTTTGGAATACCGCGTACATTTGATTAACTCCGTAAAGGCGTGTCTTTTGCTCAAGGCCAGACACGCGCAAAAACCTATAACAATGGGCCGGCATTCTACGCAAATCGATTTGCTCAGGCAAGGCCAATTTAGCAAAAAGTTTATTTTGTGCGCATATCTGCCGCCGTGAACAAACGCTTAACTGTAACCCATTGTGAAATCGTGTAGAATCCCCGCCATTGCTAAAATCGCAGTCATCACTGCCGTCACGTTACGAGACTTATGGACCAACAGACTATCCGTGCGCTCTGTGCCGCCGACATGACGGCGGTCAATGAACTGATCCTGACGAGACTCCAGTCCGATGTCAGCCTGATCAACCAGCTGGGTTTCTATATTGTCAGTGCAGGCGGGAAACGGATGCGCCCCATGCTGACCGTCATGGCCGCCCGCGCACTGGGATACGAAGGTGAAGACCACCTGAAACTGGCTGCCATCATCGAATTCATTCACACCTCCACCCTGCTGCACGACGACGTGGTCGACGAATCCGACCTGCGCCGCGGCCGGGAAACCGCCAACGCCCTGTTCGGCAATGCCGCCAGCGTGCTGGTCGGTGACTATCTCTACAGCCGCTCCTTCCAGATGATGAGCGAGCTCTCCAACCTGCGGGTGATGGAGATCCTCTCCGATGCCACCAACACCATCGCCGAAGGGGAAGTGTTGCAGCTGATGAACTGCAACGATCCGGATACCACCGAAGAGAGCTACATGACGGTCATCTACTGCAAGACCGCCAAGCTGTTCGAGGCGGCCACCCGCCTCGCCGCCGTGCTGACCCATCAGCCAGCCCCCGTCGAGCAGGCCATGACCGACTACGGCAAGTATCTGGGCACCGCCTTCCAGATCATCGACGACGTGATGGACTACTGCTCCCAGAGCGACGAGATGGGCAAGAACGTCGGCGACGATCTGGCCGAAGGCAAACCCACCCTGCCGCTGTTGCGAGCCATGGAAGTGGGTAGCCCGGAAGAGCGCCAACTGGTGCGCGACGCCATCGAGCACCGCAACGGCATGGAGCACCTAGACCGGATCCTGGCCATCCTCGACCGTACCGGCGCGCTGGAATACTCCCGCATGCGGGCCCGGGAAGAGGCCGACAAAGCTATCGCGGCCATCGCCATCCTGCCGGACTCCCAGCACAAGCAGGCATTGGCAACACTGGCCCACATGGCGGTGCAGCGCAGCGCCTGATGCCAGTCGCCGGACAATAAAAAAGAGGCCAAAGGGCCTCTTTTTTATTGTCCGGCAAACACAGTCTGGCCCACTCAGCACCATCCTCTAACGCGCCAGCGCCCACAGAATAACGGCCCCGGCCACCACCAGACAGCCGCCGATGCGGCGCAGCTGCTCGGTGGGCTGCTCGCTCAGCAGCCGTAGCATCTGTTGCCAGGCGCGCGGCATCAGCAGCGGTCCCAACCCCTCGAACAGCAACAGCAAGCCCAGCCCCATCAAGATGGATGTCAGCATCACCTCTCCTCTCAACCACCATGTCCACAAGCTGCCGGGATACCGGCAAGCCCCTGACCGCCAAACAAAAGGGCCTGAATCATCAGGCCCTTGGGTATCATTGCGACTCGCTTACTGCTTGCTGCCGTGCGGCGACTTGAGGTAGCGGAAGAACTCGCTGTCCGGCTTGAGGACCATCAGGTCATTGCCACCGGCAAAGCTCTTGCGATAGGCCTCCATACTGCGCACGAAGCTGAAAAACTCGGGGTCTTTCTTGTAGCTGTCGGCATAGATCTTGGCGGCCTCGGCATCCCCTTCACCACGCAGCTGACGGGCGTTACTCTCGGCGTCGGCGATCATCACGGTCACCTTGCGGTCAATATCGGCACGCAGGATCTCGGCCTGCTCGCGGCCCTGGGAGCGATGCTCACGGGCTACCGCAGTCCGCTCGGCACGCATCCGCTGATAGATGGAGCTGGAGACTTCCACCGGCAGGTTGATCTGCTTGATCCGCACATCCACCACCTTGATGCCGAGCTCGGAGGAGCGCGCCATCTTCATCAGGGCATCTTCCATCACGGTACTGCGCTCACCGGAGACGATGTCCTTGATGGTACGGTTACCGATCTCGGAACGCAGACCGTTGTTGATCTTGCGCTTGAGCAGGTCTTCAGCCTGGATCTTGTTGCCACCACCGGTCGCCAGGTAGTACTTGGAGAAGTCCTCGATCTTCCACTTCACGTAGGAGTCGATGATAAGGTCTTTCTTCTCGGACGTAACGAAGCGATCCGCCTGACCTTCCAGGGTCTGGATGCGGGCATCCATCTTGCGTACCTGGTCGATGAGCGGCACCTTGAAGTGCAGGCCCGGCTCGTACAGGCGCGGCTCACCGGAGTCGACCCGTTTCACCTTGCCGAACTGCACGACGATGCCCTTCTGGCCTTCATCGACGATGAAGACCGACGAGAAGCAGACCATGGCGGCCACAGCGATGACACCAATAGCTATCTTTTTCATCTATTAGTTTCTCCCTGAGCTGAAACGGTCGCCGCTACGCAGCGGAGTCGGAGTGGAGTTGGCCCCTTCGTTGGACGGCGGGGTCTGTTCCACCACCGGCGCACCTGCCGGACGAGCCGGTTGCACTGCGTTTGCCTTGCCGGAAAGCTTGTCGAGCGGCAGATAGATCATGCTGTTGTTGCCAGCCGGCATGTCGACCACCACCTTGTTGGCCTGCTGATACAGCTCTTCCATGGTCTCCAGGTAGATACGATCGCGGGTCAGCTCGGGCGCAGCCTGATACTGGGGCAGCAACTCGTTGAAGCGAGCGACTTCACCCTTGGCCTTCAGCACGATCTGGGACTTGTAGGCTTCGGCCTCCTGCTCCAGACGCTTGACCTGGCCACGGGCCTTCGGCTCCACTTCACGGGCATAGGCTTCCGCTTCACGAATGAAGCGCTGTTCATCTTCCTGGGCGGAGATGGCGTCATCGAAGGCGTCTTTCACCTCTTCCGGCGGACGTGCCGGCAGGAAGTTGACGTCGACGATCTGCAGACCCATGTGATACGGCTCGATGATGCTGTCGATCACCTGCCAGGTTTCCTGGCGCACCTTCTCACGACCAGTGGTCAGCACGTCGTCCATCCGGGTGTGACCCACCACGTAACGCAGGGCGCTGTCGGTGGCCTGGCTCAGACTCTCGTCGGCGTTGGTGACGCTGAACAGATACTGCTCCGGGTCGACCACGCGATACTGCACGTCCATCTCGACCCGCACCACGTTCTCGTCCTGGGTCAGCATGAAACCGGAAGCCGGCAGGGAGCGGACCGATTCCACGTCCACCGGGATCACCCGGTCGATGAAGGTCGGCTTCCAGCGCAGGCCGGGATCCACGTTGTGGGAGTATTCGCCAAAGCGCAGCACCACGCCCCGCTCGGCTTCACGAATGGTATAGAAGCCGCTGACGACCCACACCACTACCGCCACCACGAGGGCGATGGAGAGGCCAAACTTGCCTACATCGCCACCACCAGACTTGCCGCCACCGAGCAAACCACCAAAACGGCGGCTCACCTTGCGCAGCATCTCGTCCAAATCAGGGGGTCCCTGATTCTTGCCGTTGTTCCCCCAGGGGTCACGGTCTTTGCCGTTGTTACCAGGCTCATTCCAAGCCATCAGCGTCTCCATTAATACATGCGGATGGATATCATCTCTATCGGGCCATCAACCGTTGATGAAGCCAGCAAACATTCATCTCATCGACGAATCAATGCCTGATAAAGCGTTGTAAACTCTCACCTTCTTGTTTCATGAGGCGGTTCCAGTCAGCCAGTTGCAGGCGGACTTCCAACACAAAATCCCCCTCCTCGCTGAAACCTTCCTGCTCGATGCCCTTGAGGCGATAGAGCGCACTGCGCAATCTGGCGGCCGAAGGCGGCAACTGCAGGGTGTGGTGCACCATGGATCCGGCCAGCAATTCAGTCAGGGCCGTAAACAGGTCTGCACATCCTTCCCCGGTCTGGGCTGACAGCCAGACCCGCACCGGGCGCCCCTCTTCGTCACGCTCCAGCCCGACCGGATGTTCACCCAGCTTGTCGATCTTGTTGCAGATCATCAGCTGGGGTCGGTCATCGGCTTCGATCTCGGCCAGCACCTGCTGCACCGACTCGATATTTTCCTGCATCTGCTCATCGGCACAGTCCACCACGTGCAGCAGCAAGTCCGCTTCGCGGGTCTCCTGCAGCGTCGCCTTGAAGGCCGCGACCAGATCATGGGGCAAGTGTCGAATAAATCCAACTGTATCCGCCAGAATCACATCACCCACATCCTGGATCACCAATTTGCGCAGGGTCGGATCCAGGGTTGCGAACAATTGGTCGGCAGCATACACGCTGGCAGCTGTAAGTTGGTTGAACAAAGTGGACTTTCCGGCGTTGGTGTAACCCACCAGGGAAACGGTCGGCACCTCGTTGCGGTTGCGGGCACGACGCCCCTGCTCCCGCTGCTTGGCCACCTTGTCGAGCCGACGCAAAATCGCCTTGATGCGCTCACGCAACAGACGACGGTCGGTTTCCAGCTGAGTTTCACCCGGGCCGCGCAGACCGATCCCGCCCTTCTGACGTTCAAGGTGGGTCCAGCCTCGCACCAGGCGAGTAGAAAGATGGCGTAACTGGGCCAGTTCGACCTGCAACTTGCCTTCGTGGGTACGGGCGCGCTGGGCAAAGATATCGAGGATCAGACCGGTCCTGTCCACTACCCGGCACTGGAACAGACGCTCCAGGTTGCGCTCCTGGGCAGGGGTCAGGGCATGGTTGAAGATGACGACGTCGGCATCCAGCATCTGGACCTGGGACGCTATCTCTTCAGCCTTGCCGCTGCCGACAAAAAATTTGGCGCTGGGCGCACTGCGGCTGGTGGTGATCACCCCCAGCGCATTGACCCCGGCCGAGCTCACCAGCATCTTGAGTTCTTCCAGATCCTCCCGCTCACCCTCATCACTGAAGTTGACATGTACCAGAACGGCCTGTTCGCCGGCTTCATAACGGTCAAACAAGCGCTTGCTCCTTGACAGGAATCATGATGAATCTGGGTTGACGAGTCGCCTCGTCCCGGGATATCACGCCTCGGCTTCACCCTGCTCTTCGCCAGCCGCGCCCGGCGCATGCTGGTGGTGGTTGACGGCACGGGCCGGCACCACGGTAGAGATGGCGTGCTTGTAGACCATCTGGCTCACGGTGTTCTTCAGCAAAATGACAAACTGGTCAAACGATTCGATCTGACCCTGCAGTTTGATGCCGTTCACCAAATAGATAGAAACAGGAATCCGCTCACGGCGCAGCGCATTCAAAAACGGGTCTTGGAGAGATTGCCCCTTAGCCATCTTCTTTTCCTTATAGTTTGTTGTTTTTAAACACCGGATATCAATATAACAACCTGATTATACAGGAGTGTCAAGCCACTCCGGCACGGGCGACGACCCTTGCCAGATTGCCAGACTCACCAGATTCCAACCAGGTCACATCAGACCAACCGCGCAACCAGGTCATTTGACGCTTGGCCAACTGGCGGGTGGCAACAATTCCGCGATAGCGCATCTCATCATACTCCACTTCCCCCGCCAGGTAGTCCCACATTTGGCGGTATCCCACGCAGCGGATGGAGGGAAGATCCGGGGTGAGATCGCCCCGTTGGTAGAGCGCCCTGACTTCCTGTTCAAAGCCGCCCTGCAGCATCTTGTCAAAGCGCAGCTCGATGCGCTGGTGCAGCACGGCGCGATCGCTCGGCGCGATGGCAAACTGCAGCACCCGATAGGGCAGCCCCTCCCCCTGCACCTGGGTCAGCTCGGTGAGGGTCTTGCCGCTGATGCGGTAGACCTCGAGCGCCCGGCTGAGCCGCTGCGGGTCATTGGGGTGGATGCGGGCACCGGCCACCGGGTCGATGCGCACCAGTTCATCGTGCAGAGCCTGCCAGCCAAGGCGAGCGGCCTCCTCCTCGATGCCGGCCCGAATGGCGGGGTCGGCGGAAGGCAGCGGAGAGAGCCCCTCCAGCAGCGCCTTGAAATAGAGCATGGTGCCGCCCACCAGCAGCGGAATTCGGCCGCGATCGGCAATCTCTTTCATCTCCCGCAACGCATCCTTGCAAAAATCGGCCGCCGAATAGCTCATGGCGGGGTCCAGGATGTCGATCAGCCGATGCGGCGCCAGCGCCAGCTCGGCAGCACTCGGTTTGGCGGTGCCGATATCCATGCCGCGATAGATGAGCGCGGAATCCACGCTGATGATGTCGCAGGGCAGCGCCTGGCACAGTTCGATGGCGAGATCCGTCTTGCCGGAGGCCGTCGGCCCCATCAGAAAAATTGCAGTCGGCAAGTCAGCCACGTAAAAAACTCCCCTTGCATGGTCACCGCCCGTGCGGCGCACCTGCAAAAAACTGGTTTATGGGTTCAAAAGGGACATTCCCCTCAATGGCCATCGGCGAACTCGGCCAGCACGCTCGCCAGCACCAGCGGGCGCACCATGCGAACGTCAGCCAGTTGGTCACTGAAATCGGCAACAAGTTCCGTCAGCAAGCGGTTGGCCGTGGCAAAATCGTATACTTTTTCGCGACTTATCCCCTGCTCCACCAGCCATTGGCATAGTACTTCAGCCTGCTGGCCGGCATCACTGTCAGATCCGCTCTCGATCAGTTGCAACAATTCAGGTAATAAGCGCACCAGATCGGTCTGGCGCAGCAACGCCGGTACCCGAGTCAGGATCATGGTGTCGCGCCCGCCGCTTTTCAACTCCAGCCCCATCCGTTTGAGCAAACGATCCTGCTCTTCGACCAGCGCGACCAGGTTTTTCGGCAGCTTGAAGGAGACCGGCAACAGCAGCGGCTGGGCCGCCAGCCCCTGACCCCAGGCCTCCAGCAGCCAGTGGCGCAGCAGCAGGCGCTCGGCCCGCACCAGCGACAGCAGGGCCAGCCGGTTGTCTCGCTCCAGCAGCAGATAGGCCTGTTCCACCAGGGTCAATGCCCGCCACGTCCCCGCTTTGGCGGGCACGGCAGCAACAGGCGCGGTCTCAGCCTCTGCCTGCGGCGTGCCCTGCACCGCCGGCAGGGTGGTGAGCAGCGATCCCATGCCGCGCATCGCCTCCCGGCTGGGGGGCTCGGGCGGCTGGTAGTTGCCGGCCCGCCCGGTACTACTGCCTTCCCGCACTTCCCGGGGCGGTGCCCGGTAGTTGTGCTCAGCGCCATACCACTCGGCTCTGGGGGCCTGGCCCGGGTACTCGATGGAGGCACTGACCGGCAGCTCGACCAGAGTCTCGGCCAAGGGCTCATCGCTAGCCGCACCTTGCTGGCGCAGGGCAGTAAACAGCGCCTGGAAGATGAAGTCGTGAATGAGGCGTGCCTGATGAAAGCGCACCTCGTGCTTGGCCGGATGGACGTTGACGTCCACCTGACGCGGATCCAGCTCGATGTAGAGCACGTATGCCGCGAACCGGTCGGCCGGCAGCAGCTCGTCATAAGCCTGGCGGATGGCATGGTTGATCAGCTTGTCGCGCATCATGCGGCCGTTGACATAGGTGTATTGCAGATCGTTCTGCGGCCTGGCGCCCTCGGGGGTCGCCAGCCAGCCCCACAGCCGCACGTCGCTGTGCTCGCTCTCCACCGCCAGCGCGTGGTGCATAAAGGGAGAACCGCACACCGCGGCGAGTCGGCGTTCCTGCTCCGCCACCGTATTGGCGGCCTTGTACTGGCGCACCACCTTGCCGTTGTGGCGCAGGATCAGGGTGACGTCGAAGCGGGAGAGCGCGATGCGGCGCACCAGCTCGTCGATGTGGGCGAACTCGGTCTTTTCGCTGCGCATGAACTTGCGCCGTGCCGGAGTGTTGAAGAAGAGATCCACCACCTCCACCGTGGTACCCACCGGGTGGGCCGCCGGCTTGACGGTGACACTCATCTCCCGCCCTTCGGCCTGCGCTTGCCAGGCCTCGCTCTGCTCCGCCGTGCGGGAGGTGAAGGTGAGCCGGGAGACCGAACTGATGGAGGCGAGCGCCTCGCCGCGAAAGCCCAGACTGTTGATCCCTTCCAGATCGTCGAGGGTCGCTACCTTGGAGGTGGCGTGGCGCGACAGTGCCAGCACCAGCTCATCTTTGGCTACACCACCGCCGTTGTCGCGAATGCGAATGAGCTTGGAGCCGCCCTTGTCAATGTCGATTTCGACCCGGTCGGCACCCGCGTCCAGGCTGTTTTCCACCAGCTCCTTGACCACGGAGGAGGGCCGCTCCACCACCTCACCGGCAGCAATCTGGTTGGCCAGAATCGGCGGCAATATACGGATTGGCATCGCTTACTCCTGCTGGTTGAACGGAGTGGCTGTGGCCACCGCCCCGGATGGGAGCCGCACCGCCGCATCACAGCCCACGCTCGTCTGGCTGGCCAGAATAGGGGACAAGTTACGGATTGGCATCGCTTACTCCTGCTGGTTGAACGGCATGACTGTGGCCACAACCCCGGATGAGAACCATGCCACCGCATCACAGCCCACTCTCATCTGGCTGGCCAGCACAGGGGACAAGTTACGGATCGGCATCACTGACTCCTGCTGGTTGAAGACGTGGGTAATCGGTAGGGGTCAATGACAGTCCACCGGGCCCCTCTCTGCTACTGGCAGGGAGGGGCCCGGCGCCTCATCCAGCGCTACTTTTGCGGAATATAGAGCACCTGCCCTATCTGGATGTCCCGCGACTTGAGTTTGTTGATCTCCACCAGCCGCGCCTGGCTGACCCCGTATTTCTCGGCGAGCCGGGAGAGACTCTGCCCGCGGGTGACCACATGACGGAGCATGTTGGCCTTGTCGTTGCTCTGCACGCTGGCGACCGGGGCACTCGGCTCCTTGGCCGCCACCACGTAGGGCTTGATCACGCCGGCGCCGGACGAGGATCCGCCGACACTGCTGACCGGTGCCCCGCCATCGCTGCTGCGATTCGGCTCGGTGGCCGGCATCCGGTTGGTCACCACCTGCTGCACCGGTTGCGCCGCCGGCTTGCTGACGGCGACCGGCTTGCTGGCGGGGGCGGGTCGGCTGACCGCCGCCTGCTTGTTACTAGCCTGCCCCTTGCCGGTGAGCATGGCCCCCTTGGTCGGATGGGCCCGGTAATAGTTGCGGATCCCTTCGAAGATGGCGCGGGCCAGTTGATCCTGATAGCTGGCGGTGGCCAGCAGCTGCTCTTCGGCGTGGTTGGAGATAAAGCCCGTCTCCACCAGCACGGAGGGGATATCCGGCGCCTTCAGCACCGCCAGACTGGCGTGCTCCGGTGCCTTCTTGTGCAACCTGGCCACCCGGCCCAGCGAACGCAGGATCTGGCGGCTGACGTCATAGCCCTCGGCACGGGACTTGTCCATGGAGAGGTCGAGGAAGGTCTGCGCCAGATAGGGGTTCGGGTCCGATTCGGCCAACACCTTGCCAACGCCCCCCAGCAGCTCGCCCTGCTTCTCCTGTTTCTCCAGCCAGCTGCCCATCTCGCGATTGGCGCGGTTGGTCGACAGTACCCAGACGGAGGCACCACGCGGGGTCGAGTTGTGGAAGCTGTCGGCGTGCACCGACACCAGCAGGTCGGCCTTGGCCTTGCGGGCAATCTCGGAGCGCTTGTTCAGATCGACGAAATAGTCGCCGCGCCGGGTCAGCACGGCACGCATGCCGGGCTCGCGGTCGATGAGGGCGGCCAGCTTCTGGGAAACCGCCAGGGTTACCCGCTTCTCGTAGGTGCGACGCGGGCCGATGGAGCCCGGGTCTTCGCCGCCGTGGCCCGGGTCAATGGCGATCACCACCCCCTTGCCCTTACCACCCACCGGCGTGGCTTGCACCGCGGCGGAGGCCTTCTCTTCGTACGGCAGGTCGATCACCAGGCGGTGGCCGTAGGGCCCCGCCGGTGCCAGCGGGAACACCACCGGCTTGATGGTGGAGCTGAGATCCAGCACCAGCCGCAGACCGCCCTTCTCCAGCGGCGAGCTCTCGCGGATCTTGCGCACCAGCTCGCTCTTGTTCTCGATGCGGGCCAGATTGGTGACGTTGCTCGCCCCTTTCAGGTCGATCACCAGCCGGTCGGGGCCGGTCAGGGTGAAGTAGTTGTAATTGGGGGCGCTGCTCATGTCGAGCACCACCCGGGTGTTGTCCGGCGATGGCCACACCCGCACGCTCTTGAGCTGATTCGCCCAGGAGGGTAAGGCCAGCAGGGAGAGGGCAATAACAAGGATCAAGCGCACGTAGATGACAACCGTTCCAGAATGGCTTCGCCAATAGCAGTGCGGGCCTCTATCAGGACCTCGCGCTGCTCGTTTGCATAACTCAGGGTAATGTCGAGATCGGGGGCAGGCAGCCAGCCATCGCCCTTCTCCGGCCACTCCACCAGACAGAGGGTATTGGCGCCGAAGTAGTCACGGATCCCCATGAACTCCAGCTCCTCCGGGTCGGCCAATCGATAGAGATCGAAGTGGTAGAGCTGCCAGTCGGCCAGCTCATAGGGCTCGACCAGGGTATAGGTCGGGCTCTTGACCTTGCCCTCATGCCCCAGCCCCTGTACCCAACCCCGGGTCAGGGTGGTTTTGCCGGCCCCGAGAGAGCCGTGCAAGAACACCGTGGTTGCCTGCTGGCAGGCGTGGGCCAGTCGGCCACCCAGTGCCACTGTTGCTGCCTCGTCCGGCAGTGTCATCATCAACTGTTTTGCCATGTTCTTCTTTAGCTTGTTATGGTGTCGGGATTTACCAGTCGACGGATAAAGGGCAGCAGATCTGATGCCAGCATGCCCCGCTCTCCGTCTGCAGCGGCCAGATCGGCCGCTTCCCCGTGGATCACGGCGCCCAGTCGGGTTGCCTCGGCGGCAGACCAGCCCTGGGCCAAAAGGGCGGCGATTATACCAGATAACAGGTCGCCCATGCCGCCACTGGCCATGCCGGGATTGCCCGCGTCGCAGAGCGATATCCCCTTGCCATCGTGGATCAGCGTCCCCGCCCCCTTGAGCAGCACCACACCGCCGAAACGCTGCTGCAGACGCTGCACCGCGGCAAAACGATCCGCGGCAATCTCGGCAATGGTGCAGCCCAACAGGCGGGCGGCCTCGCCCGGATGGGGCGTGAGCACCCAATTATCCTGATGACGGGGACATTGCGCCAGCCAATTCAATCCATCGGCATCCAATACCAGTGGCACCTGCTCGTTAACAAAAGACTCAAAATGGCGCCGACCCCACTCATCCTGCCCCAGGCCGGGTCCCACCACCCGCACCGAAGCCCAGCGCTCCTCGTCTCCGTCCTGACTGCCCATCAATTCGGCCTGGTAGAGGCTGGCCGGCAGCTGGTCAGGATGCTGGCACACCCGCACCAGGCCGGCACCAGCCCGCAAGCAGGCACGAGCGGCCAGCACGATGGCTCCCTGCATCCCCGCATTGCCCCCCACCAGCAGCACCTTGCCGTGGGAGCCCTTGTGGGACGAGCGCTGGCGCGGGGTCAGTCGGGCGTGCAGGGAGGGATAATCGATGCGCTCGGCCGCCGCTTGCCAGCCGGGCGGGACGCTGACGCCGAGGGGATCGCAGTCGAGCCGACCGACGCAATCCACCCCGTCGGCGGTGAGCATGCCCTGCTTGATGCCGATGAAGGTGAGGGTGCGGCTGGCACGCACCACGGCCCCCATGGCGCAGCCGGTGTCGGCATTGAGGCCGGAGGGGAGATCCACCGATAGCACGGGCACCTGCAAGCCATTGATTGTTGCGACGATCTTTGTCATAAGCGGTGACAGTCGGGTATGGACACCGGTGCCGAGCAGTGCGTCGACCACCAGGTCCGGGGCCGGCAACCGGTCGAGTTCGCCCGCCTCGGCCGCCACCACTGTGCCCCCCGTCGCCAGCCACTCGTCGGCGGCCCGCCTGGCATCCCCCGTCAGCTCGGCGGGATCCCTCAGCACTATCACCTGGGGCTCCAGCCCCAACTGCCTCGCAAGGCGGGCCAATACATAGCCGTCGCCGCCGTTGTTGCCGGGGCCGGTGAAGATCCACCAGCATCGGCTGTGCGGCCAGTGGTGGGTGGCGTAGGTGCGCAGTGCCGCCCCGGCCCGCTCCATCAGGGTATAGAGTGGCAGCCCCTCGCGCTCGGCCCACTCCCGCTCCAGGGCACGGATCTGTTCAGCCCGCCACAGTGATTGTGGTAAACTGCACACCTCTTTCCCGCTGATAGCATCCCCGATGATCTGTACCATGACGGCTCCTGACTCTCATCCATTCATCCGGGCCAGCTGGCACCGGGCACATGATGCAGTATGACGGCAACCGCCATGCCCGTCGGTCAACCTTGGCAACAAGACCCCAGAGATGCGATACAGCATGACAGTACACCTCCATCCCGGTCAGCACCCGGGCAGGCAGACGGCTCCATGACCACCACCGAACTCCATCAACTGGCCCAAGATATCAAGCTCTGGGCGAGCGAGCTAGGATTCAACCAGGCCGGTATCACCGACACGGATCTCACCCTCGAGGAGCCCAGGCTGCAGGCCTGGCTCGATGCGGGCCATCACGGCAGCATGGACTACATGGCGCGCCACGGCATGATGCGGGCCCGCCCCCACGAGCTGCTGCCGGGCACCTTGCGGGTGCTGTCGGTGCGGATGAACTATCTGCCGTTCGAGGCGGGTTTTGCCGCTACCCTGCGCGACCCCACCCTCGGCTACATCAGCCGCTACGCCCTCGGTCGCGACTACCACAAGCTGCTGCGCAACCGCCTCAAGCAACTAGGGGAGCGCATCGAGCAGCGCTGCGAGGCGCTGGGCTGGCGCCCCTTCGTCGACTCGGCCCCCATTCTGGAGCGGCCGCTGGCGGCCAAGGCGGGCCTCGGCTGGGTAGGCAAGCACTCGCTGCTGCTCAACGAGTCGGCGGGCTCCTTCTTCTTTCTGGGGGAGCTGCTGCTCAGCCTGCCGCTGCCGCTGGATGCGCCGGTGGAGAAAGAGCAGTGCGGCAAGTGCGTGGCCTGCATCAACATCTGCCCCACCGGCGCCATCATAGCCCCCTACGTGGTGGACGGTCGTCGCTGCATCTCCTATCTCACCATCGAGAACGACGGCCCCATCCCCGAAGAGTTCCGGCCGCTGCTGGGCAACCGCATCTATGGCTGTGACGACTGCCAGCTCATCTGCCCCTGGAACCGCTATGCCGATGCCAGCCCGGAGCCCGACTTCAGCCCGCGCCCCAATCTGCATCGCCCGCCGCTGTTGACCTTGTGGGGCTGGAGCGAGAGCGAGTTTCTCAAGCACACCGAAGGCAGCCCCATCCGTCGCATCGGCTATCAGCGCTGGCGCCGCAACCTGGCGGTGGCCCTTGGCAACGGCCCGGCCAGCCCGCAGGTCATGACGGCCCTGCAGCAGGCGCAGGCAGCAGCCGAGCCCATGGTGGCCGAACATATCGAATGGGCGCTGGCCACCCTGGCCAAACGCCAGCAGGATGACAACAAAAAGACGCGCTTGCTGATCCGCTGCATCGAAAAAGGTCTGCCGGATCACGCATAGACGATCTGCCCCTTGCCGGATCGAAGCCATTTTTTCATGCTCTGCCGACGGTCGATCGTCGGCACTATAAAAGGAACAAGCTGATGCAGATGTTGGGAGTGGATATCGGTGGCTCGGGGATCAAGGGATGCCTGGTCGACACCGCAACGGGCGAGCTGATTGGCGAACGTCACCGGCTGGTGACGCCGCAACCGGCCACCCCGGCCGCCGTGGCTCATACCCTCAAGGCGCTGGTGGAACACTTCGACTGGAAGGGCCCGGTGGGCTGCGGCTTTCCCGCCACCATCCACAACGGCATCGCCAAGAGCGCGGCCAACATCGACAAGAGCTGGATTGAGACCGACGTCGCCCACCTGTTCGCCGACGTGACCGGCCAACCCTGCCACGTGCTCAATGACGCCGATGCGGCTGGCCTGGCCGAGATGCGCTTCGGGACCGGCAAGGATCGCAGCAAGGGGGTCATCATCCTCGTCACGGTCGGCACCGGCATCGGCACCGCCATATTCGTCAATGGCCAGCTGCTGCCCAACACCGAGCTGGGTCATCTGATGCTGGAAGGGATGGTGGCCGAGCACTACTGCTCGGATGCGGTGCGCAAACGCGAGGATCTCTCCTGGGGCCGCTGGGGCAAGCGCTTCAACAAGTACCTGGCTCGCCTCGAGTTTCTGTTCTCCCCCGACCTCTTCATCCTGGGCGGCGGCAGCGCCGCCAAGCTCGACAAGTTCATCGACAAGATTGAGACCCGGGCCCCGCTGGTGGCGGCCGCCAACCTCAACCAGGCCGGCATCATAGGCGCCGCCCTGCACGCCGCCGAGCTGACCGCCGCCCGCCAGTCGGCATGACACCGTCATGAACAAACAGCAGAGGCCCGGCATTGCCGGGCCTCTGCTGTTTTCAGCGCCCATTTTTCACCCTACTTGTCGCCCGGGGACATGTCGCCCGGCCAGCTATTTCCTATAAGTCGTCGAGGCGATGGGCGCCGTGCACCAGCCGGGTCAGGCGGGTCTGCTCCTGCTCGGCCAGGCCGCCGAGCAGCCGCACCGTCTCTTCGGTCGGGCACTCCCGGGCCAGGTGGCTGAGCTCACCGATGAGCTTCTCCTCCTGACGGCACACCAGCTGCACTATGTCCTGGGTCTGGGCCGTGGCGGGCAGGCTCAGGCGCCGGATCCCGGGCAGCAGATCCTCGCTGAAGCCTCGCTCCAGCCAGGTCTCCTTCACCCCTTCGCCAAGTTCACTCAGGTAGTCATCCAGCTGGCTCTTTGCCGCCTCCTCGCGCTGCTGCAGATAGGCCAGCAGCAGCCGGCTGCGCTCGCCATCCACCTGTGCCATGAGCCGCCCGTAACCGAGCCCAAGCTGGTGATGCACCTGCTCCAGATAGAGCAGCAAGTCTTTGATTTGTTGAAATCGCATCAGGTTGCCCTCCTGTATATCGTGCCCTTTAAGTATAAAAAACAGGCAATTGCAATCCAAGCCAAAGCGCGGCCCTTGTTGTGCTGTATCAAGCCAGTGGCCAAGAAAGCAGCGATCGACACAAAGTGGAATGATTTGTGCCGACCCGGAGGCAATAAAAGGATGAGCAGGTGAATCCGGCTGGCGGCTAATAAAGGAGGTTGTAAGCGGATATTTACCATGTGATATTCGGCAATCATGCCATACCACCAAATACAATATTGATGTGAGCGAGATCACCGTCGGCGTTAGTCGGCAGGCGGGAATCCTTAGCACTTTTTTAGACGTCTAGATGTATAAACACGCGTTGACACGGCCATCCAGACATCTTAGCATCATCCTCCATGATGGCAGAGCAACCCAGTGAAACCTCTGCCCAATTCACCCGCCTGTAGCGCCCTGTGCTTTAAGGCTGTTAGCACGGAAGAATCCATGATTAAGTTGATCGGTCTCAACAAAGTCTACGGTAAAGGCAGTGATGCCGTGCACGCCCTGCGTGACGTGAGCCTGCATGTGCCGCAAGGCAAAATTTTCGGGGTGATCGGCGCCTCCGGTGCCGGCAAGAGCACCCTCATCCGCTGCGTCAACCTGCTGGAGCGCCCGACGGAAGGTCAAGTCATTGTCGACGGCCAGGATCTGGTCGCCCTGAGCGAACGGGACCTGACCCAGGCCCGCCGCCAGATCGGGATGATTTTCCAGCACTTCAACCTGCTTGCCTCCCGCACCGTCTCCGCCAACATCGCCTTCCCGCTGGAGCTGGCGGGCTGGAGCAAAGAGAAGATCCAGCAACGGGTCGAAGAGCTGCTGGCGCTGGTCGGACTGGAAGCCCGCGCCCACGCCTATCCGTCCGAGCTCTCCGGTGGCCAGAAACAGCGGGTCGCCATCGCCCGGGCACTGGCGCCGGCCCCCAAGGTACTGCTGTGCGACGAGGCCACCTCGGCCCTCGACCCGCAGACCACCCGCTCGATCCTGACCCTGCTCAAGGAGATCAACGTCAAGCTGGGGCTCACCATCCTGCTCATCACCCACGAGATGGACGTGGTGAAGGGGATCTGTGACGAAGTGGCCATCATCAGCGACGGCCGGCTGATCGAACAGGGCGAAGTTGCCTGGTTCTTCAGCAATGCCAAGACCCAGCTGGCACGAGATTTCATCCACTCCACCATCCATCTGGAGGTACCGCAGGAGTATCAGGATCGGATGAGTGCGGAGCGGGTTCCCGGCAGCTATCCGCTGGTGAAACTCGGCTTTACCGGCAGCACGGTCGACACGCCCCTCATCTCCGAGGCGAGCCGTCGCTTCAACATCGACATCAGCATCCTGAGCGCCGACATCGAATACGCCGGGGGCGTCAAGTTCGGCTTCCTGCTGGCAGAACTGTTCGGGGATGAAGCCCAGTGCGAGGCGACCCAGCAGTTCCTCATCGACAACCACATTCAGCTGGAGGTAATGGGTTATGTCCGCAGCAATGACTGACCTGCTCATCACTGCCCTCAAGGGCTGCCAGACGCAGTCCCTGATCACAATCGCATTCAGCTGGAGGTAATGGGTTATGTCAGAAGCCATGATTAATCTGCTGTTCACGGCCCTGGGCGACACCCTCATCATGGTGTTTGCCTCCGCCCTGTTCGGCTGCCTGCTCGGTCTGCCGCTCGGTGTGGCGCTGCACGTGACCAAGGCTGGCCAGATCCTGGCCAACCCGCTGCTCAACCGTACCCTGGGCATGGTGGTCAACGTGGGTCGCTCGGTGCCCTTCATCATCCTGCTGGTCGCCATCATCCCGCTGACCCGGCTGATCGTCGGCACCAGCATCGGCACCATCGCCGCCATCGTGCCGCTGACCGTCGGTTGCATTCCCTTCATCGCCCGCCTGGTGGAAGGGGCCCTGATGGAGGTGCCGGACGGCCTGCTGGAAGCGGCCAAGGCCATGGGCGCCAAGCCCCTGCAAATCATCACCAAGGTGCTGCTGCCCGAGGCCCTGCCCGGCATCCTCAACAGCGTCACCATCACCCTCGTCACGCTGGTGAACTACTCCGCCATGGCCGGTGCCATCGGGGGCGGTGGTCTGGGCGATGTGGGTATTCGTTACGGCTATCAGCGCTTCGACCCGACCGTCATGCTGGTGACCGTGGTTATTCTGGTCGTACTGGTTCAACTCATCCAGAGCGCGGGTGAGCGCCTGGTCAACAAATGTGATCATCGTTAATCGTCGATTTCTGACAGGAGGTTTTATGAAATTTGGCATCAAATCCGTTGCGGCAGCCCTGCTGGCCACTCTGGTACTGGCCGGTTGCGGTCAAAAGGAAGAGAACAAGACCCTGAAAGTAGGCGCCATCGCCGGCCCCGAGACCGAACTGGTTGAAGTGGCCGCCAAAGTGGCCAAGGAGAAATACGGCCTGACCGTCGAGGTGGTCAACTTCTCCGACTACGTCACCCCGAACGTGGCGCTGAACGATGGCAGCATCGACGTCAACGCCTTCCAGCACAAGCCCTATCTGGATGCCCAGATCCGTGATCGCGGCTTCAAGCTGGTGCCGGTCGGCAACACCTTCGTCTACCCGATCGCCGGTTACTCCAAGAAGATCAAGGCGCTGAGCGAGCTGAAAGATGGCGCCCAGATCGCGGTGCCGAACGATCCGACCAACCTGGGCCGCTCCCTGATCCTGCTGGAGAAGCAAGGCCTGCTGAAGCTTAAAGAGGGTGCCGGTCTGGAAGCGACCGTACTGGACATCGCCAGCAACCCGCGCAACTTCAAGATCGTAGAGCTGGAAGCTGCCCAGCTGCCGCGCTCGCTGGAAGACGTGGACTTGGCCATCATCAACAACACCTTCGCCGGCCAGATCGGGCTGACCCCGACCGAGAACGGTCTGTTTGTTGAGGATAAAGAATCCCCCTACGTCAACCTGATCGTCGCCCGCGACAACAACAAGGACGACGAGAAGGTCAAACAGTTCGTACAGGCTTTCCAGACCGACGACGTCTACAAGAAAGGGCTGGAACTGTTCAAGGGCGGCCTGGTGAAAGGTTGGTAATCACTCACTCGGCAAAAAAGGCCACGCAATGCGTGGCCTTTTTTTTTGCTGCCGTTATCATATCGGCGAGCACGGCAACACGAACATATTCAGCACATGAAAAAATGGTATCTGGCCTACTGCAAGCCAAAAGAAGAGGCCCGCGCCCGCGCCCATCTCGAAGCCCAGGGGATCGAGTCCTACTACCCCATGGTGGAAATTGAAAAACTGCGGCGGGGCAAGCGTGTCCCGGTGCGGGAGCCCATGTTCCCCAACTACCTGTTCATCTATGTGGATCTGGAAGAGGTCACCCCGGTCACCCTGAAGTCGACCCGCGGCATCAGCCGGATCATCCACTTCGGTCGGGAGTGGACCTCCATCAGCAGCCAGCTGGTCTATCAGCTGATGAGTCGGGACGACAGCGACGAGGCGCGCGCCAGCTACGCCAGCCTGCCGACCCAGGGCGACAAGGTACTGATAGAATCCGGCCCGCTGGCCGGCTTCGAGGCCATCTATCTGGAGCCGGACGGCGACAAGCGGGCGATCCTGCTGGTGAGCCTGCTCAACCAGGAGACCAGCAGCAGCTTCGACAACCAGTCCTTCCGCCGGCTGGACTGACCCGCCAGGCCAGAGCGACTATCAGGCTGAAAAGAAACGGGGCAGGCCCAGCGGCCTGCCCCGTTTTCATGACCCTTGTCCGCCTCAGGCATCCAGCTCGAAGCGGCTGATCACCGCCGTCAAGCGGCCGGTATCCTGCGCCAGCCGGGCCACTATCTCCTCCCCCTGCTGGCTGCGCTGGCTCGACTGCCGGCTGAGGCCGGCGATCTCCTCCACCGTTCCCGCCACCTCCTGAGCCACCCGTGACTGCTGCTCGGTCGCGGTGGCGATGGCCCCCAGCTGGCCCGACAGATCCTGCACCAGCTGCAGCATGGCATTCAGGGTGCCAGTCACCGAGTCGACGGCGCCGCGCCCCTCCTCCACCAAGCGGGTGCCGCTGCCGACCGTGTTGACGGTCTGGCGGGTCTGCTGCTGGATGCTGGCGATGGTCTGGCTGATCTCCTCGGTGGACTGGCTGGTGCGGCTCGCCAACAGCCGCACCTCGTCGGCCACCACGGCAAACCCGCGCCCCTGCTCGCCGGCTCGCGCCGCCTCGATGGCGGCATTGAGCGCCAGCAGATTGGTCTGCTCGGCGATGGTGGCGATCACCTCGGTGACGCGTCCCACCTGCTCGCTCTGGCTGCTGAGCTGGCCCATCGCCTCGTTCGCTTCGGCAATCATGGCGGCGATCTGCTGCATGGTGGCGGTCATGCGGGCCAGCTCGTGGCCGCCTTGGCGAGTCTGCTGCTCCGCCTCCTGAGCGGCTCGCGCCGCTTCGGCGATATTGCCCGCCACATCCCGGGTACTGACCGACATCTGCTCGATGGCCGCCGCCACCGTATCGACCCGCTGATTCTGGCTCGCCAGATCGGTGACGATGGCGCGGGTGGTGCTGCCCACCTCACCGCAGGCCCCGTCCACCTGCCCCACCGCCCCCTGGATCTCCCCCACCAGCTGGCGCAGCTGGCCGGACATCTGGTTGATGGAGCCCGTCAGCCCACCCAGCTCATCCTGGCTCTGCACCGGCAGGGGGCGGGCCGGCAGCCGGCCGTTGGCAACCAGATCGGCCCGCAACACCAGGCTGGCGATGTCCCGGGTCAGCCGGCGACTGAACAACAGCGCCACCAGGGTACCCAGCACGATCACGGTCAGGGTGGCCAGCAGCAGGGTGCGATTGATGGCCTGACCGGCGCTGGTCATCTTCTGGCCCATGCTTTCCACCTCAGCGCGGGTCTGGGTCACCTGGCCGGCCAGCTGGGTCGCCAGCTGACCGAGAGCCGGTTCAATCTCGGTCGCCATCAGATGGTTGGCCTGATCCCAGTCGGGTGCCTGCCGCTTGCTGATCACCTGCCCCACCAGCTCGGCGAAGGGGGCCGACATCTCCTCGAACAGCGACCAGATCCCCTTCTGTGCCTCGGTAAAGTTGGCCTCCTGCTGCTTCAGCTCGGCCACCCGCTGCTGGTGGAACTGGTAATAATCCTGGTATTTGGTGCGATAGTCCGGATCGCCGGAGATGAGGAAGTCGCGCAGGGCGGAGAGCGCATTGGAGAGACCGTTGTAGGCATCCCCCACCTGCTTGAGCAGCAGGCGGCGATCGCCGGGCAGCTGATCCTGCGGGGTGGCCACCTCTTCGTTGGCAAAGGACTGCAGTTGATCGAGGGCCGACTCCGCCAGCGGCCCGGCCTCCTGCAGCATCGGGGTATGGGCGGGCAGATTCTCGTCGGTATGGGCGATGTCCCACACCTTCTGCTGGCTGGTCTTGAAGGCCTTGAGCGAGCGGGTCAGCTCGGCGGTGAACTGCTGATGCTCGATCACCTGCCAGGCACCCTCCCACTCCTGTTTGAGGCGGGCAGCCTGCGCCGGATCCTTGCCCAGGATGAGATAGGCCCGCAGGGAGGAGATGGTCGCCACCAGCGCCTTCTGGC
The DNA here is from genome assembly GCF_033349375.1 of Aeromonas sp. CD. Classification (NCBI taxonomy): domain Bacteria; kingdom Pseudomonadati; phylum Pseudomonadota; class Gammaproteobacteria; order Aeromonadales; family Aeromonadaceae; genus Aeromonas; species Aeromonas sp. CD. The sequence goes on along the minus strand of NZ_CP137631.1, from coordinate 991,424 downwards.
TGGCCTCATCCCGTTGCAGGGCGGGCAGAGCCTGCTCCAGCAGGGCGCTGCCGGCCTGTCCGATGCGACCGAGCTGGTGGTAGACGAGGCTGGAAGAGAGGATCACCAGCAGATTGATAAAACAGAAGCTGAGCAGCAACTTGCTTGAAATTTTCATGAACATCCTTGTTTCGTTGCGGGCATCCTGCCCGACATTCACTCTCCGAGCAGCGCCGGTAGCCGTTCACGCCAGGAGTCATGCCATCCCAGCAACTCCTCACGCGGCATGGGCCGGGCTGAGAAGAACCCCTGGCACACGTCGCACCCCAGCCGCGCCAGCAGCCGCCAGGTGAGTTCATCCTCCACCCCTTCGGCGACGGACTTGAGCCCCAGTTTGCGGGCCAGTTCGATGCTTGACTCTATTATGGCCAAGCGGGAGGGGTCCTCAAAGCAGCGATCGACGAAAGAGCGATCCAGCTTGAGCTCGGTGAAGGGCAGCAGGGCCAGCTGCTGCATGGAGGAGTAGCCGGTACCGAAGTCGTCGATGGAGAGGCCGAAGCCGTGCATGCGCAGGCGGGTCAGCACCTCCAGCGACTTGCCCAGATCCTTCACGAACGAGCTCTCGGTCACCTCCAGGGTGATGAGCTCAGGGTTGATGCTCCAGCGCTGGCACTGGTTGATCAGGGTATTGCACAGATCCCCCTCGATGAGGGAGGTGGTGGAAAGGTTCATCGACAGGTTGAGGGAGAGCCCGGTCTGCTCCCACAGATGGCCATCGCGCAGCGATTTGCTGATGATCACCTCGGTCAGCTGATCGATGAGGCCGTTGTGTTCTGCCAGCGGAATGAAGCGGGCCGGCGAGATGAGGCCGTACTCCGGGTGCTGCCAGCGCGCCAGCGCCTCCATGCCGACCCACTGGCCGGAGCCGAAGCTCACCTTGGGCTGATACCAGGGCAGCAGCTGATCCTGCTCCAGCGCCAGGCTCAACTCATCCAGGGTCAGGCGGTGGCCGTCCTCCTCCTGGGCGCGCTCCTGCTGCGGGCGCCAGGCGCCGATGAGCTGGCTGATCTGCTGCTGGCTGGAGGGCTTCTCGATACGCCCCAGCACCTGCAGACCATAGGCGGCACTCATGCGCAGCACGGCCTCGACCACGTCATCCTCCAGCGCGCTGGAGAGGATGATGCCACCGCGAAAACCACCCAGCGAGAGGCGACGCAGCAGCGCCATGCCGTCCATGCCCGGCATGCGCAGATCGCAAAACAGGATGTCCACCTGATGACGCTGACACATGGCCAGCGCCTCCACCCCGTCCTGCGCCTCCAGCAGGGAGCCGTAACCGAGCCCGCGGATCTGGTGCATCAACGCCTTGCGCTGGAACGCGTGGTCTTCCACCACCATGATCACCAACTCATGCTGTGTCTTGTTCATCGAGCCATAATCCAATTTCGCATGTAATAGAGTTCATCAGCACCAGTACCGTCTGACTCAACTCGGTAAGTTCGTCCAGCTGCTTGAGGCGGGCCGCCGCTTCGAGCCGGGCCGCCTCCTCTGCCAGAGCCTGCTGCCCCACCATGCGGGCAGCCCCCTTGATGCGGTGCGCCGTTTCCACCAGGGCATAGGTGTCCTGCCTGGCCAGTGCCTGCATCATGTCATCACCGTCCTGGCGATTGGAATCGAGATACTCCCGCGCCATGCTGCGCGCCACCGTCTCATCGCCAAACAGCGAGATCCAGCACTCCCCCTGCTCGCGGGCCGACGGAGCGGGCTGGTCCGGCTCTTGGGTCTGAGGGCTCACCGGCAACCAGCGCATCAGCATCTGATGCAGCGTCTCCAGGGTATAGGGTTTGAACAGCATGTCGTTCATGCCGGCTTCCTGCATCTGCAGGCTGGCCTCTTCGGATGTATCGGCCGTCACCCCGATGACGGGAGCCGACTCCCCCTGTGCCCGCAGGGCCCGGGTCAAACTGTAGCCATCCATCACCGGCATGTGGCAGTCGGTCAGCAGCAGGGCAAATGCCTGCCCCTGCCAGGTGCGCAAGGCCTTGTCACCGTCGTCCACCACCTCGGCATCCACCCCGAGGATCGCCAGCTGGCGAGCCAGCAGCGCACGGTTGATGGGGTGATCGTCGGCCACCAGCACCCGTCCCTGCAATTTGGGGGCATTGGCTTCGACCGGGCTGATCGCCGCCTCTCCCAGCAGCTGGTGACAGGTCTCCAGCAGCAAGTCAGGATAGAGCGGAGACTGCCCCAGCCGCCACCAGGCCCCCGACCCCATGCGGCCGCGCAGGGCCTCCTGCGGGGAGAGCACTATGCCCTTGAGGGCCGAGCGCTGCAAATGTGTCAACCACTCGCTGCCAAGGACCTGTTCAAGCCAGCTCTCCTCTGCTAATAACAAACCACTCACCGGCTGCTGCCACTGCTGTGGATCCAGACGATGCAGCCTGGCTCCCAGCCGCTGCATCGCGCTCTGCAGGGCCGCATCCTCGCCAAACAGCCACCAATCGTGGCCTGCCAGCGGCGGGGCATCCCACTGACACGCCGCCAGCGGGAAGTCGAAGGTGAGTCGGGTACCGTGCCCCGGCTTGCTCTCGAGCACCAGCGTGCCCCCCATTTTCTGGGCCAGCTGGTGGCAGATGGCAAGGCCGAGCCCGGTACCACCGAAGCGTCGGGTTATGTCGGACTCCACCTGCTCGAACGGGGTAAACAGGCGATCCTGCTTGTCCTCGGCAATGCCGATGCCGGTGTCGCTGACCGCGATGGCGAGCCGCTCCTTCTCAAAGCTGACCTGGATACGGATCTCGCCCCGCTCGGTAAACTTGACCGCATTGTTGAGCAGGTTGGAGAGCACCTGCCCCACCCGCACCGCATCGATGCGGGCCTGATCCGGCACCTCCGGCGCCCAATCCAGCGTCACCTTGAGCCCCTTGCCATGAGCCAGAGTCGCATGACCGCGGATCACGTCGCAGATGACGGAGGCGAGGCGGCAATCCTGATAGTGCAACTGCAGCTGGCCCGCCTCTATCTTGGAGAAATCGAGCACGTCGTTGACCAGATAGAGCAGATTGTTGGTGGAGGTCACCACGTTGCGCAGCAGATAGCGCTGGTCGTCGTTCAGCTCGCTCATCTGCAGCAGCTCCAGCATGCCGTGCATACCGGAGATGGGGGTCCTCAGCTCGTGGCTCATGGTGGCCAGGAAGCGGCTGCGCACCTGCATCGCCTGCTCGGCATAGGCGCGCGCCTCCCTCAGGTCGTGCTCCTGGTGCTTGAGGGCCGTGATGTCCTGGATCACCCCGTTGAGGATCAGGTGCCCCTCCTCCTGCGGCACGAAACTGCCGCGTACCTGCAGATAGCGGGCCCCCTCCGGCCGCTCAACCCGCACTTCCAGATCGAGCGGGGCCAGGGTCTCGGCATGATTGGCCACCTTGCTGACGAAATCCTGCAGGGCCTCCTCGGTAAAGCCGAACACCTCGCCGCCCGACTCGGCCGACAATATCTCCTGCCGGCTGGCTCCCAGGATCTCGCTCGCCCCCTGCGAGGCATAGAGGAAGCGCCCCTTGCCGGGGCCGAGCCAGAGGTACTGATAGACGATGCCAGGCATGCTGTCGGTGATCTGGGTGAGCCGGGTCTCCGCCTTGCGGGCCCGCGCCTCGGCCTCCTTGATGCGGGTAACGTCGGTCAACACCGTCAGGACCCCCAGCATGTCGCCCTTTGGCGAGCGATAAGGACGCTTGGTGTAGATGATGTGGAACATGGCGCCATCCTGACGGCGGCTGTTGCCCGCCCCTTCCAGTTGCTCGCCGCTCTGCCATACCTCTAGTTCCTCTCTGAGCACCCGCTCGCGCTCCTTCGGCGGCATGCCGTCAAGATCATCGCAGCAATCTCCGATCTTGGCGCCGATAAAGGCATCCCGATAGGCCTGGTTGCAGAGGGTGATGCGCTGCTCGCGATCCCGCAGCACCACCATGTTGGGCAGCGAGTTGAGCAGGGTCTGCACGAAGGTCAGCTGCTCGCTTAACTTGTGCTCGGCCAGCTTGCGCTGCACTATCTGGCGGCGCAGGGTCCGGTTCCAGCCCATGAACAGCAACACGCAGAGCAGGAAGGCGCCCACGCCGACCGCAGACCAGAGCGCCACTGTGGCAGGGTTGATGCCGGTCTGGATGGTCAGAGCCAGCCACTTGTGCTCCAGCTTGGTCATCTCCTCCGGGCGGATGGAGAGCAGCACCTTGGTGAGGATCTGCTGCAGCATGGGGTCCTGCTGGTGCACCGCCATGGCGACCGGCACCCGCAGCTCGTTGCCGGAGAACACCACCTGATAGCGATTGTTGAACCCCTTTTGCAGCGCCTGCTCCAGGGTGGTCATGCTCATCAGCACATAGTCGACCTGATGTCCGTCCAGCAGCGGCAGCAGCTTGGTATCGCTGCTCACCGTCAGCGGATGGGCCCCCACCTCGTTGAGCACCAGCTCCTCCACCGAGCCACCGACGATCCCCACCCGTCGCCCCTTGAGCTCGTTGAGGTTGTCCAGCTCCTCGCTCCCCTGTCTGGCGGCGATCACTCGGTGGATGAAGGCGTAGTCGGGAGTAAACAGGGAATACTGTCGCCGCTCCGCGGTCGGTGTGATGGCCGGGATAAAGTCCAGCTTGCGTGCCTGAAACAGCGCCTGGGTCTCGGCCCAGCTGCTGGTGGGCACCAGGGTAAACTGCAGGCCGGAGCGCAGGCTCACCAGCTTGAGCATGTCGGCGATGAACCCCTTGAGCTGGCCATTGCCGTCGATCTCGCTTACCGCTGGCCAGTCCGGCGCCACCCCGAAGCGCAGGGTCGGATGGCGGGCCAGCCAGTCCAGCTCGCTCTGGTTGAACACGATCTGGCGGGGACCGTTGGCCAGTTCGTAGTCGACGATCCCGCCGGTCTCCAGAATGCGGCGCCGCTCATCCAGCGGAATGTCGTTGAGGGCCAGCTCCAGCAAACCGAGCAGTCCCTGGTTGTCGGGCCCCACTGCCATGGCCAGCGAGGTGTCGGTCACCCACTCCGGGGTGATCACCTTGAGCCCGGCCTGCTGCTGCAGGCGCTGCAGGCGAACCAGGGCCGGCAGGTCGGAGAGATAGGCATCCGCCAACCCCTTCTTCACCATGAAGACCGCCTCGTCGCTGCTGTCCGCCTCGGTGAGCTGGGTCATGCCGAGCTCCGCCAGCTCTTCACAAGAGCTGAAGCCATGTTCACACACCCAGCGCAGCTGACGTGCCGTCGCCAGAGTCAGCTCCCCTTCCTCTCGCGCCAGCAGCACGGCGCGCGGCAGGGTCATCAGATCCGAGGTAAAACGCATCTTCTGCTGGCGCGAGTGGCTGGGTGTCACGCCGATCAGCATGTCCACCTCGCCATCGAGCAGCGCCTGCTGGGCACCGGCATAGTAGGGGTAAGTCTTGTAGCGCACGGTCAGCCCCAACCGGCCGGCAATCAGGGTGGCAAAATCGTCGAGCGGGCCGCTGAAGCCACCCCGGCTATTGGCATAGATGTAGGGCGGCCAGGCCACCGATGGCATGCCGACCACCAGGTCGCTGCGCGAGGCGAGCCAAAGCCGCTCCGCCAGCCCCAGCTGATCCTTGTCCAAGGAGGTTTCTGCCGCAGCCACCAGGCTCCAGCAGGTAAACCAGCACAACAAAATGGCGCGATAGCAGAGGCGCAGCATGGATGACTCCTGAACGGCTTGGAGAGCGATCATAGGGATTTTGGCAAAATGTGCGAATAGAAATTCGTAACAGAACTCGTCCGGATACGAAAAACGGCAGGCTCACGCCTGCCGTTTTCTAGCAAGAAGGGGGCCAAGCCCCACATCATCAGGTTATTCGGTTCCCGAGTCGGAAGCCGGTTTGATATTCCCGCTCACGGATGTGGGCGATCTGCACATTTTGCCCTTCCAGACCGATGTCCTTGAGCAGAGCAGGCGACAGATGCAGGTAGCTGACACGACGCTCCAGCCGGGTAATCCGTTTCTGGACCAGGGTTTCGACGGTGCGCAGCAGGGTCAGTTCGATAGACATAATGTTCTCCAGTTGAACGTGCGGTTCCCCCGGAGAGAAGAGATCACCCTGCGGGACAACCGCGGGTGATGAAAAAGCAGGTGTTACCTGTTTCCTCCACGCGGCAGAAAAAGAGCACGAGTCTTCGCGCTGCTGATGCAGCGGTCGAACGCAACGTTTAGCATTGAATGTTGCATATCCGTCTCCTTACCGAGTGAAAGTTGAACAAGTTGCCACAGTCTAAAAAAAGACCGAATTTTATACAAGAACCTCACCCCCCATATGGGGAGGTGAGTCATCTATCAATACTCATCCGGCACAGGCAGACCCATGTCACCTCGGCTCAGATCCCGGACAACAGCCGGAACTCCTCCAGCGCATAGGTATCCGTCATGCCGCTCACGTAGTCGAGCAGCAGCCGCACCCGGAAATACCACTCCTGCTCCGCCCCGTCGCTGAAGCGCGGATCCCTACTAGCCACCGCCAGCCGGTACGCCTTGAGATGACGGGCCGACAGTCGATGAAACAACCGGCGGGCGAAGAACAGCTCGCTGCCCCCCTGCCCGGCCAGCAGCCGCTCGAACTGTGCGGCCGGCAGCGCCAGCAGGCAGGCATAGGTGGAGAGCACCCCGCGCAGGGCGGCATAACCCTCCAGCTCCAGCGCCTCCACCTCGGGGCGCATGAACACCAGCTCGCGAGCCACCTGTTTGAGGGTATCTAGCACCCGCGCCGCCGGTGCCTGACCGTGCAGCAGGGCCTGGGGATAGGCGCCGCTCAGGATCTGCGGGTGCTCGCTCACATAGGTGTGAGCGGCCAGTTCCACCAGATCCCGGGTCAGCTGCTGGCGAAAATGGGGGAAGAAGCCCCTGTCCGAGGCGGTCGCCTCCGCCAGCAAGCCGGCCATGTAGGCGCCGTCATCGGCCAGCCGCAGCGCCTGTTGCAACTCATTCAGGCTGAGGATGCGCCGGTCCACCGCATCTTCGAGGTCGGCGATGCAGTAGGAGATATCGTCGGCCGCTTCCATGATGTAGACCAGCGGATGACGGCAGCCGGGCGCCAATCCCAGGCTCTGGCCGAGGGCGCGGTAGAGGGGTTGTTCGCTGAAGAAGATGCCGCGCTTGCTGGCCCAGCCGTGATGCTGGCCGCCGTGCAGGGGTTGCTGCGGGTACTTGCACAGCGCCGCCAGCTGTCCCAGGGTCAGGTTCAGCTCGTGCAGGCTGTGCACCAGCCGCAGACTCTGGGCGTTGCCGTCAAACACCAGCAGATCCCGGCGAAGCGTTGCCCACTGCGGGCTGGGTGCGCTGCCAAGGGCCTCGGCAAACAACCCATCCAGCGCCTGTGCCAGCCATTGGCTCATCACCTGCTCGCCGAAGTGACCAAACGGCGGGTTGCCGACGTCGTGCAACAGGCAGGACATCTCCACCAGATTGATGAAGGCCCCCTCGCACACCGACCCCGCCGGCAGGGCCGCCAGAATGCGGCGGCTGATCTGGCGGCCGGTCTCCTGCACCTCCAGCGAATGAGTGAGACGGCTGCGTACCGAGGCCTTCACGTCGAGCGGAAAGACCTGGGTCTTCTGCTGCAGTCGGCGCACCGGCGCCGCCTGCACGATGCGGGCGCGGTCCTGCTCGGTCGCCTCCAGCAGATCTTCGTCACCCCAGCGATGGATTCGCTCGGGGGTAATCAAACGGCTATACATGTTGCGGCTCCTTGCCTGCGGCTCGCATCTACGAGAGCAGCCAGCGCTTCAAGCGGGCGATATCACCCGGACATTCACGGCGCAGCGACTCTATCCAGTCTTCCACGTTCTCCCACCAGGCGGGATGATCCGGGCTCTGGATCAACTGGGCCAGCTGCTGCAGCCGGCGCAGACCGATGGAGCCGGCCGCCCCTTTTATCTTGTGCGCCTCCTCCACCACGCCGGCCTGATCCCGGGCAATCATGTTGGAGTCGAGCACCGCCATGTAGTCGGGCATCATCTTCTCGAACAGCTCGACGCTGGAGATCAGCACCTGCTTGCCCACGGTATCGGCGTAATCGGTGAGGAAAGGCAGATCCAGCAGCGCATCCTGACTGTCTGCATCCGCCTGTTCGTCCGCCTCATCCTCGGCCAGATCGGCAAACAGGTGGCCAATCACCTCCCGCACCGCCTTCGAACCGAGCGGCTTGTTGATCACATCCTGCATGCCGTGATCCCGGTAGTACTGGCGATCGCCGGTGGCGTTGGCGGTGAGTGCCACCATGGGCGGTAGGCTGTCGCCGTAGCGGGCGAGCAGTTGTTCCGCCACATCGAAGCCGGTCATGTCCGGCAGCTGGATATCCAGCAGGATCAGATCAAAATCGTCGGGATTGGCCATGGCCAGCGCCTGGGCACCGTCCCGCGCCACCTTGACCTCATGGCCCAGCTTGTTGAGCAGGGCACAGGCCACGGTCACGTTGAGCTCGACGTCCTCCACCAGCAGGATATCGAGGCAGGGCATCTCGGGCTCGGCCGCGGGCGTCTGGGCGGCGACGCAGTCCACCTCCAGCTCGGCGGTGAAGCAGGCGCCCTCGCCCGGATCGCTGTCCACGTAGAGCTGGCCGCCCATCGCCTGCACCAGCTGGCGGGATACCGCCAACCCGATGCCGGTGCCGGTGGCATGCTTCTTGCCCTGCACCTGATAGTACATGGCGAAGATCTTCTCCTGCTGGGCGCGGGGAATGCCAACCCCGGTATCTTCCACCTCGAAGTGCAGCGCCAGCTTGCCCGGTGTGTCGGCCGGGTGGGTGAGGCAGCGCACCGTCACCCCACCCTCGTCGGTGAACTTGACCGCATTGCCCACCAGATTCCACAGCACCTGGCGCAACCGGGTCCCGTCCGCCATCACGAACTGTGGCACGTCGCCATCCCGGTCGAAATGCAGATAGAGCCCTTTCTGCTCAGCCTGGATACGTGACAGCGTCTCCAGCTCGTCGAGGAAGGCAGGCAGGTCGATGGGGGTCGGGGCGATTTCCAGCCGGCGCCGGTCCAGCTTGTCGAGATCGATGATGTCATTGAAGATGTTGCCGAGCGTCACCGCGCTCAGGTGAATGGTCTTGAGCTGCTGGTGCTGCTTGGGATCGAGCGGCGTATCCATCAGCATCCGGCTCAAGCCGACGATGCCGTTGAGCGGGGTGCGCAGCTCGTGACTGATGGTGGAGATGAAGGTGGTCTTGTCGCGGCTCGCCTTCTCCAGCTTGTCCTGATACTGCTTGCGCTCGGTGATGTCGCGGCCAAACCCGAGCAGGCCGAGCCGCTTGCCGAAACGATCGAAGAAGGGCACCTTGCGCAGCTCGAAGTAGGCCTTGCGACCGTCTGGGTACTCCAGCCACTGCTCATAGGTGAGCGGCTCGTTCTGGGCGAAGACCTGCTTGTCGGTCTCCACCACCTTGCTGGCAATGTCATGCTTGTAGACATCGAACGGGGTCAAGCCGATGAGCTCCGCCTCCACCTTGCCGGTCAGCTCCTCCATGGCGCGATTGCAGCCGGAGAACTGCTCGTCTTCGTTGCGGTAGTAGACCAGATCGGGGGAGCAGTCGATGAAGGAGCGCAGCAGGGCGGTGCGCTCCCCCAGGTGCAGCTGGGCCTTTTCGCGCTGGAACACCTCGTTCTCCAGATCCTCGATGGCCTGCTGGCGCAGGGTCTCGGCCCGATTGGTCTCGGCGATCTGGGCGTTGAGGCGGCTGATGTTCTCCTGCAGCTGGCTGTTGAGCTCGAGATCCCGCTCACGCATGTCCTGCAGCTTGCGCACCATGCGGGTCAGCCGCTGGCGGGAGTCCTCCAGCTGATCCACCACGATGGAGAGAAAATAGACGGCCCAGGGGGTGACCAACAGGCCGAAGAAGACCGAGCGCACCAGGTCGACGATGTCCACGGTGCCGCGCAGGAACAGGGTGACCCCCATCTGGATCGAAACGGCCAGCACTATGATGCCGGTGGCCAGGAACATGCTGAAGCGCACCAGTCCCAGCTTGGTCATCAGGTCGACGTAATATTGCGCCCAGGATTTGATTTGTTTCATCTTATTGTTTTCTCCCCGATATTCGCCGAACAGAATACCAGCACGGCGCGCCGAACTCTTGTGCCGTCGCACGATAAATTATCGGTTAACCTCCTCCGCCCGCTGGGGTAGCATGCCGGAGTCAATTCGGTCAGCCCGGGTTAAGCCTGGCTGGCTATAATATTCGGCCGTTCAATTCAACCAACTGATATTTCAGGAGTCTCATCGATGCGTAATCTCACCCTGCTGAGTCTTGGCCTGCTGGCAGCCAATGCCGCCCACGCCGATCTGGGCGAGATCCCCAAGCAGTCCGGCTGGTCCGGTTTCCTGCTGGGCGGGGTCAACGCCGTCAGCTACAAGTCCAACTTCTATGCCGGCGATGACAACCACAGTCGCATCAATGACCTCGGTTCGCCCGACAGCGAGAGCGGCCTGACGCCGCTGCTCAACGCCGATATCCGCTACACCTTTGCCGATACCCGTACCCAGATCTTCCTCGGCAACCTGATCCAGGACGCGGTACGCTTCGACTTCACCCAGCAGCTCGGCCTGCGTCAGGAGATGGGTGACAAGGGCATAGTCGCCACCTCGCTGGTGTTCAACGTCATGCCGGTCGAGCTGTGGAGCGATCCCTTCGCCACCGGGGTGGATCGCAGCTCCACCGATGTGAAATCGAAAGGGGCGCGTTTTGCCTGGGACAAGATCTGGGGCAGCAACTTCTACGGCAACCTGACCACCCGGGAGGTGGACATGGATGAGGAGCGCAGCGGCCAGCAGTATGATCAGAGCCACGGCACCCACTACGCCGACATGCTGGATCGCAACGGCAAGATGCACGACATGGAGCTCTCCTACCAGTGGCACTTTGGCGGCAACCAGCTGCTGGAGCCGGCCATCGTCTACAAGCAGGCCCGCCTTGACGGCAGCGCCGAGAGTTTCAAGAACACCGGCCTGAAGCTGACCTATGCCAAGCGCGGCCCCAAGTGGTCCTTCGTCAGCAACCTCTATACCGGCAAGCGCAAGTATGACGAGGCAAACCCCATCTTCGGCCAGCGTGCCGATGCCGACGAATTTGCCATCAACGGCACCTTCTTCTGGCACAACCTGTTTGGCGTCAACGCCCTCGCCGCCACCTTCACCGCCGCCTATGCCAACGCCGACTCGGACATCAACTTCTACGACAGTCAGTCCACCCGTTTCAGCACGGGTCTGCTCTACAACTTCTAAACCCGACCCGCATCAACAAACGAGGCCACCCCATGGGTGGCCTCGTCATTTGCAACGGCCTGCGGCCATCAGATCCCGAGCGAGTCGAGCAGATCGTCGTGATCGTTGGCCACCGGGGCGGCGACCGGAGCCGGCTGGGCAGCCTCGCGTTTGGTCTGGGCGATCAGGGCATCGGGATCCAGTTCCTCCTGATCCATGCCGTCGTTGTGGATGCGGATGAACTCGGTCTTGTCCATCGCCAGCTCCAGATAGAAGATGTTGTTGCGGGCGGTGAAGAAGGTGACCCGGCGCGACTCCGGACTGTCGAGGTTGGTATCGACGCTCAGCATCACCTGCTTGTTGAGGGCCAGCATCTTCGGCTGGTTCTGGGTGATGTGAGTCTGCAGATCGCGGCCGACCTTGACGGTGAAGCTGCCGACGATCTGGTTCATCAGCTCGCCCATCACGTTGCTCACCTCGTCCGAGGTATGGGAGATGGCGAGATCTTCCTTGGAGAGCCCCATGCTGAGCATGTAGCTCTCGTACAGCTCCATGGCGGCGGAGGCGGAGAAGTTGATCACCACCAGGCCGGAGAAGCCGCCGTCAAACAGCACGAAGCAGCCGATATCCGGCTTGAGGCAGGTCTTGCTGATCCGCTGTACCATGCCGGAGAAACGCACCTGACTCTGGGTTGCCGCACTCAATACATCCGTGACCGAATGGCACAGGCTCAGCAGCACGTCCTCTGTGGTCAATACGGTATCGTTGTCGGCTCTTGTCACTATCATGGGACCTTCCTGAACATCGAAAATGGGCTTATCTATACCATAACTCTAACAGATAGCGCGGCTTGGGCTTCGAAATAGCGAGCCGCCTCTCAGTTGATTCAATTGTCAGTGCCAAGCAGGCTGAATCCGGCCAGATTGGCCAGCTTGAGACGCCAGCTGGCCGCCTCTGCCAGCAAGGCGGCATCCTCATAGGGCACGGAGGGATAAGCCCCCCAGATGGGACCGGGCCAGGCCTTGTCGGTACTGAAACGGGCGACATGGTGCAGATGCAGCTGGGGCACCAGATTGCCAAGCGCCGCCACGTTGATCTTGTCCGGCCGCAGCGCCTGCTCCATCAGGGTGGCGACCGCGCAGGATTCCTCCATCAGCTGCTGTTGCTGCGCCGGTGCCAGGTGGTGAATTTCCCGTAGATTGGCCACTCTCGGCACCAGGATGAGCCAGGGGTACTGGCTGTCCTTGGCCAGCAGGACGCGGCAAAGGGGCAGATCGCCGAGCAGGCGGGTATCTGCCTGCAGACGGCTGTGCAGTTCAAACATGAAGACCTCGTTGACGTAAGGTGGGCGCGATGCACGATGAGAGCACCCACGTTACTGCAACGGGCCGCAAACTTAAAGTCGCGGCACGGCCCAGCTGACAAAGCGCTTGCGAAGCGCAGGGTCGGCCTTGAGGAAGAGTTGCTGCAACTGGCCCTCCAGCGCGCTGGCCGCCACCGGTTCAACCGCACCGGCGGTTGCGGTGACAGGCACGACCGTGCTCAATGCCGCCTTGCCACCGCTCTGATTGTATTCGGCGAGTTTGGCTCGCCAGTCCATGCCAATCAGCATGCCGCTGGTAACCAGCGCATCCTGCTGGCTGGCAATGCGCTGGCCACCGGCCTGCAGACCCATGACCGGAGACTCGGCATACTGCGCCATGCCCCTGTCATCGCTCGGCAAGTTGGCGACCAGTCGTACCTGCTGCTGGCTGGCTTGATAACGCAGCACCTGCGGCGCGGAGCGCAGCTGGCGGTCATTCTCGCTGCTGCTGCGACTCGGGATCACCCCTTCATAACGCACCAGCAACTGCTGCTCCCCATCCGGCAGAGTGGCATGCTGCTCGTCGTGCAGTGTGCCCGCACTCACCGCCAGGATCTGGAAATCCGCCGGCACCGTCACCTCGACGGCCGCCCACGTCGCACTGCCCAGCACCATCTTCATGCCCAGCGCTGCCCACAGCAGCGATACCCCACACCCGTACCGATAACCCTTCATGTTTGCTCATCTTCCTGTTCGCGTTGATGGGCGCAGGCTAGCAGCCGAAGATGACAGAAAAATAACGGCGACTCAGAGCAGGTAGTGGGGGCGCTCGGCAAACCACTGGGCCAACACCTGCTTGAACAGCCGGATCTTGCGTGGCACTCGCCGCTGCTGGGCGTGCAGAACGTGCAGCGGGTGCAACCCGGTCTGCCACTCCGCCAGCACGGTGACCAGCTCTCCCTGCGCCAGCCAGGGTTCCACCAGCATCAGCGGACACTTGGCGTACCCCATGCCGGCCCGAGCCAGCTGCAGCACGGTACTGTAGTGGTTGGCCCGCACCTTGCCCTGCACCAGGATGTGCGCCTCCTCCTCCCCCTTGCGAAAGTGCCACTGCTCCCAGGCCGGGTTGTGGCCCTGCAGCAGGCAGGGCCGCCCGCCCAGCTCATAAGGGGTAGCGGGGATCCCCTCCCGCGCCAGCAGGGCGGGGCTTGCCACCACCACGTCCTTGAGCCTGCCGAGTGGCAGGGCCACCAGGTTGTCGGGAATGCTGCTCATGGCGCGCAGGGCGATGTCGTGCTCCCCCTGGCTCATGTCGATCATGGCGTTGGTGAAGTTGAGTTCGACCTGGACGCCGGGACAGAGCTCGGCAAAGCGGGCCAGCAGATCGTTCACCATGCGATCACCGGTACTGACCGGGCAGGTGAAGCGCAGCCGGCCGCCATCCTCCTCGGTCAGGGCCTGGATATCCTGCTCCGCCTGGCGCGCCAGCGCGAAGATCTCGCCGGCCTGCTGATAGAGGGTCCGGCCCGCCTCGGTGAGGCTGAGTCGGCGAGTGGTACGCTGCAACAGCTGGGCATTGAGGGTCGATTCCAGCGCGCTGACGTGACGGCTCAGCATCCCCTTGCTCACCCCCAGGCTGTCGGCCGCGGCCGAGAAACTGCCCTTTTGCACCACCTCATAAAAACTGGCCAGGTGGGAGATGTCCATTCATTAGCTCCAATATGGAAACAATGCGTTTATTTTACGCGCTTTTTCTCCCTTTTCATCGCGCTATAATCAACATATCCCAACCAGGAGTGAAACAGATGAAGATTGTGATTGTGGGTGCCTCCGGCACCGTCGGCTCCGCCGTCAGTGAGTTGCTCGCCAAAGACCACCAGGTGATCCGAGTCGGTCACAGCCAGGGGGACGCCACGGTCGACATGCGCGATCCCGCCTCCATCAAGGCGCTGTTCGCCAAGCTGGGCCAGTTCGATGCGCTGGTGGTGGCCAGCGGCAGCGTGGCCTTCAACGCTCTCACCGAGATGACCGACGAGCAGTGGCAGGTGGGACTGGAGAGCAAGCTGATGGGCCAGATCAACCTGACCCGGGCCGCCATCCCCCACCTGAACGACAAGGGATCCATCACCCTGATCAGCGGCATCCTGAGCGAGGAGCCCATCAACTGGGGGACGAGCGCGACCACCATCAACGGCGCCATCGAGCACTTCGTCAAGGCGGCGGCCTGCGAGCTGCCGCGGGGTCTGCGCATCAACGTGGTGAGCCCGACCGTGCTGACGGAGTCGATGGATAAATACGCCAGCTTCTTCCCGGGCTTCGTCCCCGTACCCGCCGCCAGGGTGGCGCAGGCCTACCAGAAGTCGGTACTGGGGGTGCAGACCGGCCAGGTGTTCAGGGTCAACGGCTGATTGCCGCCCTGCTGCCGCCCAGTCGGTACGGCAACAAAAACGGGCCCCGTGATGGGGCCCGTTCCATTGCTGTCAGCATGCCGACTTGCTGTTGGCTGATGGCAAACGTTTGTTTTTACGGCAACAAAAAAGGCGGTGTGCCTCAGTCGATCAACCCGTACTGCGCGCGCAGCACTTCGATGATCTCCTGCTTCGGATTGGCGCTGCGTACCAGCGGCTGACCGATGATCTTCTCGGCAATCCCCACATAGGTGTTGGAGATGTCCATCATCACCTCGGTCGGCAACTTGTTGTCGAGGGCCAGGGCGAAGCGCTCGGGCATGCGGTGCTTGTTGAGCAGGATGTCCGGATCCGGGAAGTGGTTGAGCAGCCACTGGCGGAAACCCTCTTTCGACTTCTCGACGATCTGGCCGTCGCGCAGGGCGGCGCCATCCCAGATGCGGGAGCTGTCGGGGGTGCCCACTTCATCCATGTAGATCAGCTTCTCGTTGCCGGCGGCATCATTGACGTAGCCAAACTCGAACTTGGTGTCGACGAAGATCTGATCCAGCTCGGCCAGCGCGTCACTGATGACGTTGAAGCCTTCCTTGAGCAGCACTTCGTAGCGGTCGATGTCGGCCGGCTTGCTGAAGTTGAAGCCTTGGTAGTGGCGTTCGATGTCGGCACGGGAGACGTTGACGTCGTCGGCTTCCGGCACGCCGTCCAGCCCAGTCAGCACGCCCTTGGTGGAGGGGGTGATGAGGATCTCGGGCAGCTTCTGATCCTTCTTCAGTCCTTCCGGCAGGGTGATGCCGCAGAACTCGCGCTCGCCATCCTTGTAGGCACGCCACATGGAGCCGGTGATGTACTGGCGGGCAATCGCCTCGATCATCACGGGACGGGCTTTTTGCACGATCCAGACGAAGGGATGGGGGATGTCCAGGATGTGGCTGTCGGCCAGCCCCTTCTCCTTGAACAGTTTGAACCAGTGGCTGGAGATGGCGTTGAGCGCAGCCCCTTTGCCCGGCACACCGTTGAGCCCGTCCACGCCC
Organism: Aeromonas sp. CD; assembly: GCF_033349375.1. Lineage (NCBI taxonomy): Bacteria > Pseudomonadati > Pseudomonadota > Gammaproteobacteria > Aeromonadales > Aeromonadaceae > Aeromonas > Aeromonas sp. CD. Next base: position 975,461 of record NZ_CP137631.1, on the reverse strand, counting down.
TGCCAGATGCAGTCGAAGGCCGAGATCCGGTCACTGATCACCATGATGGCGAGCGGCGCATCTGCCGGCACGTCGTAACCCTTCTCGCGGATGAGGCGGGCACTGTCTGCGGCGGTCAGCCAGTAGACGCTGCGCACCTTGCCGGAATGGACGGGTTTATCGGTACGGATCGGCAAATCGTCGTTCACCGCCAATACTTGATCTGCAAGACTCATGGTAAGTAACACTTCCTGTTTGTGGGGGGTTTACATAACAAAACAGGGGCACAAGGCCCCTGTTTCTATTCTGTTTTTGCAGCTTGGTCAGCCAGACCCTTGGCGAATGCCTCGGACAGGCTGATGTACATCTGGGAGATGACACCGGACGACACGGGCTTCTTGTCCTTGTCGAACAGGGTGATGGAGGTCTTGCCCCCCGCCATCTCGCCAAGCTGGAAGCGATACTTGTCTTCGTCCAGCTTGAACGGCTCGCTGCCCTTGGCCTTCCAGAATTCGCTGCCCGGCTCGTCGTACTCCACGTCGATCCAGCCCAGCGACTGCTGGGTATCCTTGATGGTGAAACCGTAGGCCGGCAGCACCTGATTGAGACGGCGCCACACCTGATCAAACGAACCATCGACGATCCAGGCGCTCAGCTCGTTGTTGTCCAGACCCAGTTCCAGCCCCATGCCATCGTTGGCCTTGTGCTGTTCGCGGGACTTGAGCTGTTTGTCGTAGTAGAGCGAGAACTGGTTGAGGGCCCGGGTCGCGTAGCGCTGGGCATCCGCCGGGGTCAGCTCCTTGCTGGTCTCGCCATCGACGGTCTCTTCATGATCCAGCACCCGTACCGACATGTTGACGGCGTGGCGCTGAGGATCGTTGCGCAGGGTGAACTGGTAGCGCTGGCGAATGACGAAGTCATCGTCCTCTTCACTCCAGCCGTCGAGGGCCTTGGTGTTGTCAAACCAGCCGGTCTGCAGCACGCCGGCCTGCTGGTCCAGCTTCTCGGTGGTGACCTTGTACTGGGCGAGGAAGTTCATCAGGAAGGCCCAGGTATCGCGCTCCACGCTCTGGGAGGTGCTGAGGGCGTAGAAGGCCATGGTGGGTTCGCCAGCATTGGCCACCACCTGGCTGCCCGGTACCACGGTCAGCAGCTGGGCGGGTGGACGCACGTCAACCTTGGCACCCAGCGCACCGCCACGGCTGCTCTCGGGCAGGGCCGGAATGTCGAAACTGCTGTTAAAGGCGGGGGTATTCAACCCGGCCGGCACCAGAAACGCACGGCCTTCAAGGCGGGCATCCTCGTACTCGAAACCACGGTTGGCCATCTTGCGTTCCTGGGGTGAGCTACAGGCTGCCAGCACGGCAACGGTCGCCACACTCAGCACCAGGCGCACTGCATTTCCCTTTCCATTTGCTTTAAACACTCGCCATCAACTCCGCAGTCGTCAGTGCTCGCGCCATCGCCTGTTCGCCCTCGGGGGTGAGGTCGGTGAGCGGCAGACGCAAGGTGGCCGTCGCAATCAATCCCAGCTGGGCACAGGCCCATTTCACCGGGATAGGACTCGGTTCGCAGAACAGAGTCTGATGCAACGGCATCAATCGATTGTTGATGTCGTGCGCTCGTCCGGCATCACCGGCCAGCGCAGCACGACACATGTCGGCCATCTGGGCCGCTGCAATATTGGTGGTGACCGAAATGACTCCGTCCCCGCCTTGCAGCATGAAATCACATCCACTGGCATCATCGCCACTATAAAGCGCGAATTGTGCGCCGCACAGCTCGCGCAGCAGCGGCGTACGGCTCAGATCCCCGGTCGCCTCTTTCAGGCCTATGATGCCGGGCACCTTGGCCAGTCGGGCTACCGTCTCCGGTTTGAGATCGCAACCGGTACGACCGGGCACATTATAAAGAATTTGGGGCAGACCACTAGCCTCGGCGATCGCACAATAGTGACGATAGAGGCCTTCCTGGGTGGGTTTGTTGTAATAGGGGGTGACCGAGAGACCCGCCACCACGCCGGTTTCGGCGAAGCGCCTGGCCAGGTCGATGGCATGGGCGGTATTGTTGGAGCCGCAACCGGCGATGACCGGAATGCGTCCGGCGGCCAGCGCCACGGTTTTCTCCACGACGGCGATGTGCTCCTGCTCGCTCAGGGTCACCGACTCCCCCGTGGTCCCGACCGCCACGATGGCGCTGGTCCCGGCGCTGACATGATAGTCGACCAGAGTGGCCAGACTGGCCCAATCGACTTCGCCTGAAGCCAGCATGGGGGTAACGAGGGCAACAATACTACCGCGCAACATGGATATTTCTCCCGATTTTCAGGGGCGTTATGGTAAAGCTGCCCCCTTGGAAAAACAAGGGAGGCCAGGGGCAAGCCGTGTTACCATCCGGCAAAAACCGCACTGCGCGAGCCGCGGTGGAACACGCCGGACGCTGGTCGTGACACCCCGATACCGTGCTCGTTGCAACGAGATTCTCAACGAGGTTGCCATGCAGGATCGCTGGCAGTGGCCCATGGCCAGCCCGTTCGGGCTATGCCACTGCATCCACATTCGCAACCCGCTAATGGACGAGAGAAGATTTATGACTCATTACCTGGTCGTAACGGCCATCGGCACGGACAGGCCTGGCATCGTCAATGAGGTCACCCGCCACGTCAGTGGGTGTGGCTGCAACATTGTCGACAGCCGTCTTGGCATCTTCGGCAATGAATTCACCTTCATCATGCTGCTGTCCGGTGACTGGAACAGCCTGATGCAACTCGAGATAAGCCTGCCCCTGCGCAGCCAGGAGTGGGACCTCATCACCATGATGAAGCGCACCGAACGCCACCAGTCGCTGCAATACGACATCAGCGCCAACGCCGAGATCCTGATCCGGGACCAGCCGGGCATCGTAAGCCAGTGCACCCAGTTCTTCAGCGATCACGGCTGGGACATCCAGGCCATGCAGACCGTCACCCTGGAACAGCAGCCGTTCAACCTGCTCAAGGCCAGCTTTCAGCTCAATCTGGCCAAGCAGGGAGAGGCGGCCGGCTCGCAGACGGCCTTCGCCGGATTCTGTCGTGAACTGGGCGCAGAATCGTTCGAATTCATCGTCAATCACAAACACGCCTGACGGCTCATCCAAGGAGATCCCATGCAACCTTTATCCGCTGGCAGCCTGGCCCCCGATTTTTCCCTGTCCGATCAAGACGGTAACCAGGTACACCTTGCCGACCTGCGCGGCAAGAAAGTGCTCGTCTACTTCTATCCCAAGGCGATGACCCCGGGCTGCACCACCCAGGCCTGCGGCCTGCGCGACGTCAACGCCGAGCTGGCCGCCCTCAATGTGGTGGTGCTTGGCATCAGCCCGGATCCGGCCAAACGGCTGAAAAAATTCGAGGAGCGCGACAACCTGAACTTCCGCCTGCTGGCCGATGAAGATCATGCGGTGGCCGATGCATTTGGCGTCTGGGGCCCGAAGAAGTTCATGGGCAAGGAGTATGACGGTATCCACCGGCTGAGCTTCCTCATCGACGAAGAGGGCAAAATTAGCCATCGCTTCGACAAGTTCAAGACCAGCGATCACCATCAGGTGGTGCTCGACCTGCTCAAGGGCTGAACCCCAGATACCGGTACTGCCTACATGGAAAGGGCCTGCAAGTGCAGGCCCTTTTTTATTCGCATGTCGTTGCCTGCCTCGCGTTGCGGGCAGGAGGCTCGATGCCCGGTCCTTCGGCTCGCCTGCCAGGCAAGTGACTGGCGGCGACGTTCTCATTTGTCATGAAGGCGCCGGCTTGCATCCGCGATGGGATGCCTTGGTGACGGGTCTTTCGGCACGGCCAAATGACGCCCTTATTGTTGCGCCAGCGGGCCAGAAAGCAAGCCGCCAGCCGTTACATTTAATTAACCAGCCGGGATCGACGTTGATTTCCCGCCCCGCTATCTCGCCAACCTCCCCTGCCAGATCAAAAAATTCATCTCATATATCGGTTAACGTGGCCCCAGTTTCATTTTCCAGTGAGAAAAGCCCATGAACATGAGCCACACCGAACGTCTGATCCTGAGCAACCAGTACGAGATCCTGGCCAAACTCAATCCGGAGAAGGCGGCGTTTTATCAACGGGCCAGCACCATCATCGAGCGCGGCTACTGCCTGCAGATCCTCGAACTGGAGAAGAGTTTCGGCCATCTGGATCTGGCCACCTGCCAGGAGGTGATCGACACCCTGGAACTGCACCACGCGCTGGCCATCTCCTGGGGCAACCTGGAAGCAGCCGATCAGGGCGAAATCAATGCCAGCCGGCTGGAGTTCAACGGCTATAGCCGCAGCCAGGAGCGGGAGCTGGCCGACTACGTCTGCTTCCTTCTGGAGGTGGACAAGCGCTTCCCCGAGCTCAAGTGCCCGTGCGACGAGCTCTCCAGCGATATCGCCATGCGCGACAAGTACCAGCGCATGCTGACGGTCTGGCGCCAGTGCCCGCGTCAGTACAAGCTCTCCATCCAGGAGATCCGCAAGGTTCTGGCAGCCTGATAGATATGAAAAAGGCGCCGCGAGGCGCCTTGGTCCGAGTCATGGGCCACAGGCCTCACTCGTAGAGGAAGGATTTGTCCAACTGCTTGAAGGCGGCGTTGAGGGTATCGGCCAGCTCTTCGTATCTGGGCTGGGCCACCAGTTGGCGACGACCGCCCTGCTCGTTCATCTTGCCGTTGATCTCACGATACCAGCTGGCAAGGGAGGGCGGCAGCCGGGTATCGGCGCGCTGACCGAGCCAGTAGTAGCCCTGCAGCGGCAGGCTGAGCAGAAACAGCACCGAGGTCATGACGGAAGGCCAGTAGTGCAGCTCGCCAAACTGGAACTGCAGCATGACGCTGAGTACCGCCAGCGCCGGAATGACCTTGAGGGCGAACTCGGTGGCCTTGATCACCCGATTCTCCGGGAACATGGAATTAAGCTCGGGACGGCGGGGCCAAAGGGTCATATAATGACGGCCTTGCTGTAACTTAGTTCCAAAAATGTTCATGCTCATGCTACCTCCGAGCTCTTTTTGAACGTATTAACGGCAAAACCACGACAATATTTGATGCGCAATAACAAAGGTTGAGGATGACTTTGTTATTTTTCAACAATCGGGTTATCCTTTGTACGCCCAATTTTTGCGCCAACGGCCTGCCGTTGCGCTGTCAGGGACGTCTGGATTTCGGGTCTTGTATCACTATACAAGGGGCAAGCAACAGATTGCCAACCCTCATAAGGATAAGTTGAAAGTTTTTGGACACGGCTCGTCCAACGCATCCTCCTACACAACCCAATCTGCGATAGGATTTATTCATGAGTAAGCTGGTTCTTGTTCTTAACTGTGGCAGCTCGTCCCTGAAGTTTGCTGTCATTGACGCAACCACCGGTGATGACCTGCTGTCCGGCCTGGCCGAGTGCTTCAACCTCGACGACGCCCGCATCAAGTGGAAACTGAACGGTGAGAAAGGCAGTGCCGATCTGGGCGCCGGTGCCGCTCACCAGGAAGCGCTGGACTACATCGTCAACAAGATCCTGCCGCTCAACCCGGAGCTGTCCAAGAACCTGATCGCCATCGGCCACCGTGTAGTACACGGCGGTGAGCGCTTCACCTCCTCCGTGCGCATCTGCGACGACGTCATCGCCGGCATCGAAGCCGCCGTACCGTACGCGCCGCTGCACAACCCGGCTCACCTGATCGGTATCCGTGAAGCCCGCCGCGTGTTCCCGGCGCTGGCCGACAAGAACGTTGCCGTGTTCGACACCGCATTCCACCAGAGCATGCCGGAAGAAGCCTTCCTGTACGCCCTGCCGTACAAGCTCTACAAAGAGAACGGCATCCGTCGCTACGGCGCCCACGGCACCAGCCACTACTACATCAGCCTGGAAGCCGCCAAGCAGCTGAACAAGCCGGTGGAAGAGCTGAACATCATCAACTGCCATCTGGGCAACGGCGGTTCCGTCTGCGCCATCAAGAACGGCAAATCCGTCGACACCTCCATGGGCCTGACCCCGCTGGAAGGCCTGGTGATGGGTACCCGTTCCGGTGACATCGATCCGGCCATCATCTTCTTCCTGCACGACAAACTGGGCATGAGCGTGGCCGACATCAACACCATGCTGACCAAAGAGTCCGGCCTGCAGGGTCTGACCGAAGTGACTTCCGACTGCCGTTTCGTTGAAGACAACTACGACAGCAAAGAAGAAGCCAAGCGTGCCATGGACGTTTACTGCTATCGCCTGGCCAAGTACATCGGCGCCTACGCCGCCGCCATGGACGGTCGTCTGGACGCCGTGGTCTTCACCGGTGGTATCGGTGAAAACTCCGCCCCGATCCGTGAAATCACCCTGAACAAGCTGGGTCTGCTGGGCTTCGACGTCGATCACGACGCCAACCTGAAGGCTCGTTTCGGCAAGGGTGGCGAGATCACCAAGGCTGGTTCCACCAAAGCCCTGGTTATCCCGACCAACGAAGAGTGGGTCATCGCCCACGACGCGCTGGAACTGGTTGGCGCATAATTTCGCTGTAGAGCAAGGCCGCCCAAGGGCGGCCTTTTCCTGATCCCAAAAATGAACAAGGGGTATAAAGTGGCACGCACTATTATGCTTATCCCGGTCGGCACTGGTGTCGGCGTAACTTCCGTGAGCCTTGGCGTTGTTCGCGCCATGGAGCGTCACGGTGTCAATGTCAGCTTCTTCAAACCGGTCGCTCAGCCGCGTCCGGGTGAAACCGGTACCGAGCGCTCCACCGCCGTGATCCGCGCCGCTGCCAACATCAACCCGCCCGAGCCGTTTGCCCTCTCCTACGCCGAGAACATGATCACCTCCAGCAACACCGACATCCTGCTGGAAGAGATCGTGGCCCGCTTCGAAGAGCACGTGAAGGCCAGCGGTGCCGAAGTGCTGGTCATCGAAGGCATGGTGCCGACCGACAAGCAGCCGTTTGCCAACAAGCTGAACTACGACGTCGCCAAGGCGCTGGACGCCGACATGGTGTTCGTGACCCATCCGGGCAACGACTCCAGCCAGAAGCTGAAAGAGCGTATCGAGCTGGCCTGCTCCAACTTCGGTGGCGTCAACAACCCCCGTATCGTTGGTTGCGTCATCAACAAGGTGGGTGCACCGGTTGACGAGCATGGCGTGACCCGCCCTGACCTGACCGAGATGTTCGAGGCCCACCACCACACCTCCGACGCCGCCCATAACCTGGAAGTGCTGCAGGTATTCGGCAAGAGCCCGCTGCGCATCCTCGGCTGCATCCCCTGGAATACCCAGCTGATCGCCCCGCGCGCCAAGGATCTCGCCAAGCACCTGGCCGCCAAGATCCTGCACAAGGGTGAGCTGGACAGCCGTCGTCTGCAGACCGTGACCTTCTGTGCCCGCTCCATCCACAACATGATCGAGCACTTCCGTCCGGGCAGCCTGCTGGTGACTTCCGGCGACCGCTCCGACGTCATCGTCTCCGCCTGCCTGTCCGCCATGAACGGCGTCAAGCTGGGTGCCCTGCTGCTGACCGGCAACTACCATCCAGAACCCCAGGTGATGGCGCTGTGCCAACAGGCCATGGCCACCGGCCTGCCGATCATGATCACCGGCACCAACACCTGGCAGACTGCCGTCAGCCTGCAGAACTTCAACGTCGACATTCCGGAAGATGACCGCGAGCGGATCGAGCTGGTGCAAGACTATGTGGCCGGCCACATCGACAAGCACTGGATCGAGTCTCTCTCCGCCAAGTCCACCCGCTCCCGTCGCCTGAGCCCGCCGGCTTTCCGCTACCAGCTGACCGAACTGGCCCGTCAGGCCAACAAGCGCGTCGTGCTGCCGGAAGGGGAAGAGCCGCGGACCATCAAGGCGGCCGCCATCTGTGCCGAGCGCGGCATCGCCCGTCCGGTCCTGCTGGGCAACCCGGAAGAAATCCGTCGCGTTGCCGAACAGCAGGGCGTGGTACTGACCGACCGCGTCGAGATCATCGATCCGGTTGCCGTGCGCGAGCGCTATGTGGCCCGTCTGGTCGAGCTGCGCAAGAACAAGGGCATGACCGAAGTGGTTGCCCGCGAGCAGCTGGAAGACAACGTGGTACTGGGTACCATGATGCTGGAGCGCAATGAAGTTGACGGCCTGGTATCCGGCGCGGTGCACACCACTGCCAACACCATCCGTCCGCCGATGCAGATCATCAAGACCGCTCCGGGTTCTTCCCTGATCTCCTCCATCTTCTTCATGCTGCTGCCGGACCAGGTACTGGTCTACGGTGACTGCGCGATCAACCCGGATCCCACTGCCGAGCAGCTGGCCGAGATCGCCATCCAGTCCGCCGACTCCGCTGCTGCCTTCGGCATCGAGCCGCGCGTCGCCATGATCTCCTACTCCACCGGCACCTCCGGCGCCGGCGCCGATGTAGAGAAAGTGCGTGAAGCCACCGAGCTGGCCAAGGCCAAGCGCCCCGACCTCATCATCGACGGCCCGCTGCAGTACGATGCGGCCATCATGGAGAACGTGGCCAAGTCCAAGGCACCGAACTCACCGGTTGCAGGTAAAGCCACCGTGTTCGTGTTCCCGGACCTGAACACCGGCAACACCACCTACAAGGCGGTACAGCGCTCCGCGGATCTGGTCTCCATCGGCCCCATGCTGCAAGGCATGCGCAAGCCGGTCAACGACCTGTCCCGAGGCGCCCTGGTGGACGACATCGTCTACACCATCGCCCTGACCGGTATCCAGGCAGCCCAGGCCGAGTAATCGTCCGAGCTTATCCCTGTTGAAAAACCCGCCGCAAGGCGGGTTTTTTTATGGCTGACGGACAGATGTTGATCCGCGAGATCAAATCAGGATCCAGTTAGGATCCCGCATTCTCGTTCAGAGGCCAGCCCGGCAAGGGCGGCGGGATAAGCAAACGCTCACACCCGCCAGAGGCGATTGCACAATTGCGCCCCAGCCGAGATCAGATCCAAATACTTCTTTAAGATCAGCACACTAACGTCAGACACACCGCTAATCTACAGACTTTTCCACAGCTTTTGTGGATAGTTTACCGATCATTTGAAAGAAAATGACAGGTCCGGCCCACTCCCCTGCACCGCCTTGCGCCCATGAAAAAGGGGCTCCGAGGAGCCCCTTTGGACAACAAACCCGCCAGCCACCGGCTCAGGGGCGCAGCGCCTTGTCGGCGCGGGAGATGCCGCAGACACCGGAGCGCACCACTTCGATGATCTCGTTGGTCTGGGCCGCCGTCTTGATGAAGGCATCCAGCTTGTCGCTGGTACCCACCAGCTGCACCGTATAGAGCTCGGGGGTGACGTCGACGATCTGGCCACGGAAGATATCCGCCAGTCGTTTCAGCTCGTCACGACCACCACCGGCGGCGCGCGCCTTGACCAGCGCGATCTCCCGCTCGATGTGCTCACCCTCGCTCAAGTCGCATACCTTGAGCACGTCCACCAGCTTGTGCAACTGCTTCTGGATCTGCTCCAGCACCCGCTCGTCACCCATGGTGACGATGGTCATGCGCGACAGGGTGGGATCCTCGGTGGGGGCCACCGTCAGGGTCTCGATGTTGTAGCCGCGCTGGGAGAAGAGGCCCACCACCCGGCTCAGGGCGCCGGATTCGTTTTCCAGCAGTACTGAAATGATGTGTCTCATGATATTTCCCCCGCCTTGCTCAGCCACATCTCGTCCTTGATGGAACCAAACTTGAGTTCCTTGAGCACGACCGAAATAATATGTTCCATCGTCAGGTTCTCTCCGTCTTGCTCAGCCACATCTCGTCCATGGCGCCGAACTTTATCTGCATCGGATAGACGTGCTCATCCGGGTCGACCGAGATGTCCATGAACACCAGCCGATCCTTCATGGCGAAGGCCTTCTCCATGGCGCTCTCCAGCTCGGCCGGATCGCTCACCGCGATGCCGACGTGACCGTAGGCTTCCGCCAGTTTGACGAAGTCCGGCAGCGACTCCATGTAGGAGTGGCTGTGGCGACCGCCGTAGAACATCTTCTGCCACTGCTTGACCATGCCCAGCGCCCGGTTGTTGATGGAGATGATCTTGATGGGCACCCCGTACTGCATGCAGGTGGAGAGCTCCTGAATGTTCATCTGCACCGAACCGTCGCCGGTCACGCAGCAGACCACCGCATCCGGGTTGGCAAACTGGGCGCCCATGGCGGCCGGAATGCCGAACCCCATGGTGCCCAGGCCCCCGGAGTTGATCCACTGGCGCGGCTTGGCAAACGGGTAGTAGAGGGCGGCAAACATCTGGTGCTGGCCCACGTCGGAGGCCACGAACGCCTCCCCCTTGGTCACCTTGTAGAGGGTCTCGATCACCTGCTGCGGCTTGATCAGGGTGGGGTGGGTCTCGTAGGCCAGGCAGTTGCGCGAGCGCCACTGGCCGATCTGGCTCCACCAGTCCGCCAGTACCTGCTTGTCGTTGTCGAAACCACACTCGCGGATCACTTCCAGCATCTGCTCCAGCACGGTTTCCACCGAGCCGACGATGGGCACGTGGGCCTGCACCGTCTTGGAGATGGAGGTGGGATCGATGTCGATGTGGACTATGGTGGCATTGGGGCAGAACTTGGCCACGTTGTTGGTGACGCGATCATCGAAGCGGGCACCCACGGCGAAGATCAGATCCGCGTTGTGCATGGTCTTGTTCGCTTCGAAGGTGCCGTGCATGCCCAGCATGCCGATGAATTGCGGATGGGTGCCGGAGAAGGCCCCCAACCCCATCAGGGTGGTGGTCACCGGCAGGTTCAACAGCTCCGCCAGCTTGGTCACCAGGTGATCCGCATTGGCATTGATGGCGCCGCCGCCGACGTACATCACCGGGCGCTCGGCCTCCACCAGCAGCTTGGCGGCCCGCTTGATCTGCCCCTTGTGGCCCGACTTGGTCGGATTGTAGGAGCGCAGGGACACCGTCTCGGGATACTGATAGGGAAACTTCTCTTTCGGGTTCTGCACGTCTTTGGGCAGATCCACCACCACCGGCCCCGGGCGGCCACTGGCAGCAATGTAATAGGCCTTCTTGATGGCGTCGGGAATGTCACTGGCCTTCTTGCACAGGAAGCTGTGCTTCACCACCGGGCGGGAGATGCCGATCATGTCGGTCTCCTGGAATGCATCCTCCCCGATCATGCTGGTCGGCACCTGGCCGGACAGGATCACCAGGGGGATGGAGTCCATGTAGGCGGTCGCGATCCCCGTAATGCAGTTGGTGGCGCCGGGACCCGAAGTCACCAGCACAGTGCCCACCTTGCCGGTGGAGCGGGCGTAACCGTCCGCCATGTGCACCGCGGCCTGCTCGTGCCGCACCAGGACATGCTCCATCTTGCCGTTTTCAAAGAGAGCGTCATAGATGTCGAGCACTGAGCCACCAGGGTAGCCGAAAACGTGCTCAACTCCCTGATCTTCCAGCGCTCTAACCACCATCTGGGCGCCTGATAACATCTCCATGATAAAGCCCTCCAGGCTTTGCTCCGTTAAGCGAAAGCTATCGGCAGTCCGCTGCTTCCCGGCACCGCCGGTCCGTGCATTGTTGTTGTCTGAATACGGACCCGGCGAGTTCGGCGCTGTCGATAGTAGAAAAATAGGTTTTTTCCATCATTCACCCGAAAAGCGGGTGAAAAACCAACTTAACCCGCTTGTGAACGCTTGTCCACGGCTTTGTCTGACCAGAACAGTCATAAATTTCAAACAGCTATTAACATTCAGTGACTTGAGAAAAAGGGTGGGGACAATGCGGGGAAGTTGGGGGAATGACCAGCGGATCATGCTGCCACGGCCGCCCTGAATGGAAAAAAATAAGCCCACCGCCAGGGTGGGCCCGCAAGCCTGGCAGGGGATCAGTGATCCTCTTCCGGCTCCGCCAGCCAGATCTGCTGATCCGGATCCGTCTCCTCGCAGACCGAGATACTGACCCCCATGTCCAGCAGCTCGTGCAGGGTGAGATTGTCCGCCAGATTCATGGTGTCGCCGTTTTCATTGGTAAAGCGCATGGTGTCCGTCCTCTCCTTGGTGGGATCCCTCTCAGTCTAGTCAAAGGCGCTCACTTGCGATAACCAACTGCTGTTTAGCGGGCTGCCCCCCTCCAGTTCGCTCAGCCGATCGCACACCTCTTCCGGGAACAAGGTGCGAGCCCACAGCCGGCGAGAGAGCGCCGGCACGCTCTCCTGCGCTCCATCCGCCAGCCAGCCCGCCAGCTCGCTGGCCACATCGGGGTAGATGATCTGGCCAGGGGCGGCGGCATCCAGCCAGGCCCGCACCGCGTTGGCATCGAGCGCATCCATCAGACGGGCCAGCCCCATCAGCTCCAGGGTCTTGCTGTTGGTCAACTGCTCGAACTGGCCCCCCAGCGGCTTGACCAGCAGCTTCTTGCCAAGGGAGAGCGCCTCCGAGGCGAGTTCGAAGCCACCGTTGGTGATAACCCCGCGACAGCCAGCCAGCATCTGCTTGAACCCCTCCCTGGCCTGCGGCTCGAACGCTATGTTGCGCCACTGGCTGGCGCTGCGAATGGCCGGATGAAAGCAGACGAAGCGCTGCTGGTTGAAGCGCGACAGCAGGGCAGCAATCGCCTCGGTCTGCTCAAACGGCAGGTAGACCAGGATCTGCTGATTGTCGGGGGCAGGCGGGATGGCGTCTATGATGGGCGGCAGCAAGGGCTGACCGAAGTGAAACCAGTGCAACCCGAGCGCCTGGCGCACCGGCGCGAAGTGGCGCATCAGCTGACGGTTGAAGCCGCTCTCCCCCCAGCGTGGAATGGGCCAGTCGAAGCTCGCCTGGTGGCTGATGGTGAGACTCGGCTTGCCCCAGCGACGGGCGGCGTGGGCGCTGATCGGCTCGAAATCGCTGATGACGAGGTCGTAGTCGCCGCAATCGAGCGCCCGCATGTCGCGCCAGAAGCGCAGTGGCGAGAGCCCCTTGAGGGTTCGCCAGCCCGAGATGGCTCCCTCGTGGCTGACGAAGGTGATGCCGGGAAAGGCACGATAATCGCCGAATTCGGCCATCTCGAAATAGCCATCTGCGGGGCGGCCGCTGAACAGATAGTCCACCTCCAGACCACGGGTTCGCAGCGCCCGCGCCAGGGTACGACTGCGGCTGATGTGACCGTTGCCGGTGCCCTGTACCCCGAACAGGATCCTCATCATTGGCCCCAGCCGAGCGCCAGCAGGGCGCAGCCACCGCCGAGCAGGGCACCGGCCACCAGATCGCTCAGATAGTGCACCCCGAGCAGCAGACGGGACGCCCCCACCAGCGCGGCCCAGACAAACAGCAAGGGGGCCCAGAGCGGGAAGCTGGCGGCCAGCACGGTTGCCATCAGGAAGGCGGCGGCGGTGTGGCCGGAGGGCAGGCTGTAGCGATCGGAAGGGGTGATGAAGACCGGCAGCCCCACCGGGCGCTGGCGCTTGAGCAGGTTCTTCAGCAGCAGGTAGAGCGGCAGCTCGAAGGCGAAGGCGAGCAGCGCCAGCTTCACCAGCTCGCGCTCGGCCTCCCCCTGCCACCAGAGCAGGGCCGCCAGCACGGCGTAGAGCGGGCCGTCACCGGTCCGGGAGATGAGCCGGCTGATCCTGGCCTGTGGCCGGTTGTAGGCGTGGAGCAGGCAGATACGGCACACCTGCAGGTCCCATTGCTGGATCTTGTTCATAACCCCTCCTTCCCTGAAGTCTTGGAGCAGACTAGGGCGACGGGGTGACACTTGGTTGAACGTGGGATAACAGATTTATGAAAAAAGGGCCGAATGGCCCTTTTTGCTGTCCAGGTGGCAAATGATCAGTTCAGGGTGCCGCGCAGACCGTTTTCCATCAAGCGGCAGTTGTGATCCGCCAGGCGAGCCATGAAGTGTTCATCCACGGTCAGGCCGAACACCTGCTCGTAGAGATCCTTCATCACGAACGGCTGCCACATCATGCTGAGGAAGGAGATCTTCAGCATCTCGGGATCCAGGTTGTCACCCAGCTCGCCATTGTTCTTCATGGACTCCAGCAAGGCATCGAACTGGGGCAGCTGGCGTTCCAGCAGACGGTTCAGCACAAAATCCCGACCTGGGCTTTTCTCGGTCGATAATGCGCTGGAGATGGCGGAGGTCAGCTCGCTGTTGGGTGCCATCACCTGATAGTAGGTGTTGAGCAGGTCGTTGAGGCTGCGGTTGCCGGCCTCATCGTGCCAGGCTTGGTCCAGCGGCTCGGCCACATCGCCCAGCACCGCCTTGTAGAGGCCCTCTTTGCTGCCGAAGTAGTAGTGGATCATCGCCAGATTGGAGCCAGCCAGCTCGGCGATCTCACGGGTCGTCACCTTGCTGTAGGGGGTGTTGAGAAAACGCTCACGGGCGGCAGAGAGCAACTTGTCACGAATGTCAGAACGTCCGACCGGACGACCAGGTCTACGTTTTTCCATTTAATACCTCGGATAATTCAGCAAAAACTGACAAGTCGATCTGATTGCACAGATGATCGAGTACAGCAGGAATGACCAGATAATCGTGCAAGGGCCGAATATGGGACAAGTAAATTTGCACTCCTTTACAATCCGATTAAATAAACCAGCGAAATGAACCGGGTCTGCGCGGTTGACACAGCATAAAAATCTCGATATTGGTAAAAGCGTTATCGACTGGAAGGATTGATTCATCATGCGTATTGCCGCTCCGCTACTACTAATCTCCCTAATCGCGACCAGTCGCGCGGGATCCTTGTAGCCGGGCTCAGGCATAGCCGGAATTTACAAAAACCCGTGCACCCTGCACGGGTTTTTTTATGCCAACGCAGGATGCACGTCACCGAACTTAGGAAGAGGGAAGTCACATGTCAGATCGGGTCATCATATTCGACACCACCCTGCGCGATGGTGAGCAGGCTCTGGCGGCCAGCTTGACGGTCAAGGAGAAGCTGCAGATCGCCCAGGCGCTGGAGCGGCTCGGTGTCGACGTCATGGAGGTGGGGTTCCCGGTCTCCTCCCCCGGCGACTTTCAATCGGTGCAGACCATAGCCCGCCACATCAAGCAGAGCCGGGTCTGTGCCCTCGCCCGCGCCCTGCCCAGAGACATTGACGCCGCCGGCGAAGCCCTGCGGGTCGCCGAAGCCTTTCGCATCCACACCTTCATCTCCACCTCCTCCATCCACGTCGAGAGCAAGCTGAAGAAGAGCTTCGAAGACGTGCTGGAGATGGGGGTCAGCGCCATCAAGCATGCCCGCCGCTACACCGATGACGTGGAGTTCTCCTGCGAGGATGCGGGCCGCACCCCGATAGACAACCTGTGCCGCATGGTGGAAGCCGCCATCAAGGCCGGCGCTCGCACCATCAATATTCCGGATACCGTCGGCTACACGGTACCGACCGAGTTCTCCGGCATCATCCAGACCCTGTTCAACCGGGTACCCAACATCGATCAGGCCATCATCTCGGTGCACTGCCACGACGATCTGGGCCTCTCGGTGGCCAACTCCATCGGCGCCGTGCAGATGGGGGCCCGCCAGATCGAGTGCACCATCAACGGCATCGGCGAGCGGGCCGGCAACTGCTCGCTGGAAGAGGTGGCGATGATCCTGAAAACCCGCGCCGACCTGCTCGGGGTACACACCAACATCCGCCACAGCGAAATTCATCGCACCAGCGCCCTGGTCAGCCAGCTCTGCAACATGCCGGTGCAGCCCAACAAGGCCATCGTCGGGACCAACGCCTTCTCCCACAGCTCCGGCATCCATCAGGACGGCGTGCTCAAGGCGAAAAACACCTACGAAATCATCACCCCCGAGAGCATCGGCCTCACCCAGAACAACCTCAACATGACCTCCCGCTCCGGCCGCCACGTCATCAAGCACCGGATGGAGTCCATGGGCTACGCCGAGAGCAGCTACGACCTCGACGATCTCTACGGCAAGTTCCTCACCCTGGCCGACAAGAAGGGGCAGGTGTTCGATTACGATCTGGAGGCGCTCGCCTTCTTCAGCCAGATCCACGAAGAGCCGGAGCACTTCAAGCTGGAGTACCTCGGCGTACAGAGCGGCAGCTCGGTGATGGCCACCGCCTCGGTGAAATTGAAGGTGGGTCAGGAGATCGTCAGCGAAGCCGCCACCGGCAACGGCCCGGTGGACGCGGTCTACCAGTGTATCAACCGCATCACCGGCTACGAAATCAGCATCGACAAGTACGAACTCAAGGGCAAGGGGGAAGGCAAGAACGCCCTCGGCCAAGTCGACATAGTCGCACAGTACAAGGGCCGCAAATTCCATGGCATGGGCCTGGCCACCGACATCATAGAGTCTTCCGCCCAGGCGTTGATCCACGTGATCAACAGCATCTGGCGTGCCGATCAGGTGGCCGAACAGATGGAACGCAACGTCGCAAAAACAGACAAGATCAATACGGAGAGCGTGTGAGTATGAGCAGTTATCGGATCGCAGTATTGCCGGGTGACGGCATTGGCCCGGAAGTGATGGCCGAGGCCGTCAAGGTGCTGGAAAAAGTGCAGGCCAGATTCGGCTTCGCCCTCGACTACGAGCGCCATGACGTGGGCGGTATCGCCATCGACAACCACGGCACCCCGCTGCCCCAGAGCACCATTGCAGGCTGCGAGGCGGCCGACGCCGTGCTGTTCGGCTCGGTGGGCGGCCCCAAGTGGGAGCACCTACCCCCCAACGATCAGCCGGAACGCGGCGCCCTGCTGCCCCTGCGCGCCCACTTCAAGTTGTTCTGCAACCTGCGTCCGGCCCGCATCTACACAGGTCTGGAGCAGTTCTCGCCGCTGCGGGCCGACATCTCGGATCGCGGTTTTGACATCGCCTGCGTGCGCGAGCTGACTGGCGGCATCTACTTCGGCCAGCCCAAGGGGCGTGAAGGGGAAGGCCCCACCGAGAAGGCATTCGACACCGAGGTATACCATCGCTTCGAGATCGAGCGCATCGCCAAGATAGCCTTCGAATCCGCCCGTGTGCGCAAGGCCAAGGTCACCTCCATCGACAAGGCCAACGTGCTCGCCTCCTCCATCCTGTGGCGCGAGGTGGTGACCGAAGTCGCCAAGTCCTATCCGGATGTGGCGCTGAATCACATGTACATCGACAACGCCACCATGCAGCTCATCAAGGATCCGTCCCAGTTCGACGTGCTGCTCTGCTCCAACCTGTTCGGTGACATCCTCTCCGACGAGTGCGCCATGATCACCGGCTCCATGGGGCTGCTCCCCTCCGCCAGCCTCAACGAATCCGGCTTCGGCCTGTTCGAGCCGGCCGGTGGCTCGGCGCCGGACATCGCCGGCAAGGGGATTGCGAACCCCATCGCCCAGATCCTCTCCGCCGCCCTGATGCTGCGCTACAGCCTGGGCCAGGAAGCCGCCGCCCAGGCCATCGAGCAGGCCGTGGCCCAGACCCTGGCCGAGGGTTACTTCACCGCCGACCTGCATCAGGCCAGCGCCCGTCACCCGGTGCAGAACACGGCCGAGATGGGCAGCCAGATCGCCGCGCGAATCTGACCTCACGGCATCGATAACAAGGAAACCGAGCAATGGCCAAGACCCTCTATCAGAAAGTATTCGACGCCCACGTGGTCCGGGAAGTGGAAGGGGAAACGCCCCTCATCTACATCGACCGCCACCTGGTGCATGAAGTGACCAGCCCGCAGGCATTCGACGGCCTGCGCGCCATGAACCGCCAGCTGCGCCGCCCGGATCTCACCTGGGCCACCATGGATCACAATGTCTCCACCACCACCAAGGACATCGCCGCCTCCGGCGAGATGGCCCGCATCCAGATGGAGACGCTGGCAGCCAACTGCAAGGAGTTCGGGGTCCGTCTGTATGACCTGAACCACCAATACCAGGGTATCGTCCACGTGATGGGCCCCGAGCTCGGCATCACCTTGCCCGGCACCACCATCGTCTGCGGCGACTCCCACACCGCCACCCACGGTGCCTTCGGGTCGCTGGCGTTCGGTATCGGCACCTCCGAAGTGGAGCATGTGATGGCCACCCAGACCCTGAAACAGGGGCGTGCCAAGACCATGCGTATTTCGGTCAACGGCAAACTGGCCGAGGGCATCAGCGCCAAGGACGTGGTGCTGGCCATCATAGGCCGGGTCGGCCATGCCGGCGGTACCGGCTATGTGGTGGAGTTCGCCGGCGAGGCTATCGAAGGGCTCACCATGGAAGGGCGCATGACGGTGTGCAACATGGCCATCGAGCTCGGCGCCAAGGCCGGCATGATCGCCCCCGACCAGACCACCATCGACTACATTCGCGGCAAGGAGTTCGCTCCCAAGGGCGAGGCGCTGGAGCAGGCCATCGCCTACTGGCAGAGCCTCAAGAGCGACGAAGGTGCCCACTTCGATGCCGAAGTAGTGCTCGACGCCGCCGACATCGCCCCGCAGGTCACCTGGGGCACCAATCCGGGTCAGGTGATCGCCGTCAATGAACCCATTCCGGCGCCGGAATCCTTCAGCGACCTGATGGAGCAGCAGTCCGCCCGCAAGGCGCTCGCCTACATGGATTTGCAGCCGGGTCAGAAGCTCTCCGACGTGGCCATCGACAAGGTGTTCATCGGTTCGTGCACCAACAGCCGCATCGAGGATCTGCGCGCCGCCGCCGCCATCGCCCGCGGTCGCAAGGTGGCCGCCGGCGTGCAGGCCCTGGTGGTGCCGGGCTCCGAACAGGTCAAGGCCCAGGCCGAAGCCGAGGGTCTGGACAAGATCTTCATCGAGGCTGGCTTTGAGTGGCGCCTGCCCGGCTGCTCCATGTGTCTGGCCATGAACAACGACCGGCTGCAACCGGGAGAGCGCTGCGCCTCCACCAGCAACCGCAACTTCGAAGGACGTCAGGGCCGTGCCGGCCGTACCCATCTGGTGAGCCCGGCCATGGCCGCCGCCGCCGCCGTCACCGGCCGCTTCGCCGACATTCGTGCGCTGTAATTGGAGAGCAACAAGATGACAGGATTCAAACAGCATAAAGGGATCGTCGTCCCCCTCGACAGCGCCAACGTCGACACCGACGCCATCATTCCCAAGCAGTTTCTGCAGAAGGTCAACCGCATCGGTTTTGGCAAGCACCTGTTCCACGACTGGCGCTTCCTGGACGATGCAGGGGAGCAGCCCAACCCCGAGTTCGTGCTCAACCAGCCGCAGTTCGCCGGCGCCAGCATCCTGCTGGCCCGCGAGAACTTCGGTTGTGGCTCGAGCCGCGAGCACGCCCCCTGGGCGCTGGCCGACTACGGCTTCAAGACCATCATTGCCCCGAGCTTTGCCGACATCTTCTACGGCAACGCCATCAACAACGGCATGGTGCCGGTGCGCCTGAAGGAGGAGGAGGTCGACGCCCTGTTCCAGCTGGTCGCCGCCCAGCCGGGCATCGAGATCGAAGTGGACCTGGAAGCCAATCAGGTGCGGGCAGGTAGCCTCACGTTCGACTTCGAGATCGATGAGTTCCGCCGCTACTGCCTGCTCAACGGGCTGGATGCCATCGGCCTGACCCTGCAACACGAAGCCGCCATCAGCGCCTTCGAGGCAAAACAGCCGAGCTGGATTTGACCCATCAGGTGCCATAAAACGAGTAGAATCAACAGGGAGCCGCGGCTCCCTGTTTTATTGTCAGGCCAGCCTATACGCCATGGCTGGCCACCTCTTGTATGCCCGACGGGACACTCGAATGAAGATGACGATCGCCTTCCCCCTGCTCTGCGGCCTCTGGCTGGCGCTGCCGGTCTGCGCCGGGCAGACCTATTTCAACAGCGCCGGCGGGCAGCTCAACGTCGGCTGGCAGGACAAGGACGGCAAGGCGCAGCAGCTCACCTATCGGCTGGAAGCGGGCAAGCTGCCGCCACTCATCGCCTATCGGCCGGCCCGCATGCAGGAGGACGTGCTGCAGAGCCTGCTGCAACAGGGGATGACCGAGTTCCCCACCGTACAGTTCTCCCTCTCTCGCCCCCAGATGGAGCTCAAAATCAAGGGGCGCCAGCCCGAGCAGGTCAACAAGGCCATGGGCTGGCTCACCCAGCAACGGGACAAGCTGGAAGCCGAGTGGCTCAAGCAGCACTATTTCCAACCCTTCACCGCTCCCGACGGTGCCGCCGCCATCAAGCAGGACCATGTGCGCATCGCGCTGGAGAGCCGCAGCGAGCTGGCGCCACTGGCCGAGCAGCTCAAGCAGCAGGGCAGCACCGAGACCGAAGCCCGCCAGAAGACGGTGGCCCATATGCTCGACTTCGTGCAGTCCATCCCCTATCAGCTGCTCGACAGCCAGTCGGGGCGCCAGGGGAAGGGCTTTTTAAGCCCGCGCCAGGTGCTGGAGCAGAATCAGGGTGACTGCGACAGCAAGGTGACCCTGATGGCCGCCATGCTGGCCCAGCTTTTTCCCGAATTGAAACAGGCCATGGTGTTCGTGCCGGGTCATGCCCTGCTGGGAGTGGCGCTGCCAGCCAAGCCGGGCGAGGCTACCCTGAACCAGAAAGGGGAAACCTATCTGCTGATGGAGCCCACCGGCCCGGCCCAGCTGGCAATGGGCCAGCTGGCGCCAGCCAGCAAGACCCTCATCGACAGCCAGCAGCTGAGCGTGCAGCCGGTTCGCGCGGATAAATAGCGCCGCCCGTCGGAGTCGTCGTGAAAACAAGGGGAAATACGCCAGAATGAAATCGACCAGCGCGGGGCTGGTCGATGCATGACGAAGGGTGTGACGGCCGGTCAGGCGAGGGCCTGGAACTCGATGGCCAGCAGCAGTCCATCCTCTTCTTCCAGCACCCGGATGATGCGGGCCTGCGCCTCGAAGGGGGGCAGCAGGTTGTTGTTGGTGGCCAAGCTCACCCGGATGGGTTGGCTCACATCGAGCTGATGCTCGGCGACGGCGATCCCCATGCCGTTGGCGCTGAGATCCCGGCAGACCCCTTCCAGTACCTGCTGTTGCTGAAAGATGGTGACGGGGGCATTGATTATCATGCGCTGGAAGGCGCGTCTTTCCTTGGTGCTGGTGATCACGCGAACATCCTCTGTTGTCTGACGCCGTCTCGCTGGCCCGCAGGAACAATTGTGCTGGCCTCCCCCCAAGAACGTTAATACAATGCGGTTCGTTTCTCAAACGGGGTGCGGTTTACCGCTGAGATTATACCCGTGAACCTGATCCAGATAATGCTGGCGGAGGAATTTGAGGCATGGCGCTCATTTTTTGCGCCCTCATCCGCTGGCACCTCATTGCTAAGGGAGTGCCGCTCATGAAAACCCTGCTGCTGGTCGCCACCAGCCTGCTCAGTGCCCAGGCCTTCGCGGCCGACACCCTCACCGTCTACACCTACAACTCCTTCACCGCCGAATGGGGACCCGGTCCCAAGATCAAGCAGGCCTTCGAGAAAGAGTGCGGCTGCACCCTCAAACTGGTGCCGCTTGAAGATGGCGTGGCCATCCTCAACCGGCTGCGGCTGGAGGGCAAACACAGCAAGGCCGATCTGGTGCTGGGGCTGGACGATGCGCTCGTCAGCGAAGCCAAACAGAGCGGCCTGTTTGCCCCCCACGGCAGCAAGCTGGACGGGGTCAAGGTACCGGGTGGCTGGCAGGACGATACTTTCGTCCCCTACGACTACGGCTACTTCGCCTTCGTCTACGACCAGAGCAAGCTGAAGAACCCGCCCAAGAGCCTGAAAGAGCTGGTAGAACGCCCCGATCTCAAGGTGATCTATCAGGATCCGCGCACTTCCACCCCGGGTCAGGGGTTGATGCTGTGGATGAAGTCGGTCTACGGAGATGAAGCACCTGCCGCCTGGGCGCAATTGGCCAAGAAGACGGTCACCGTCACCAAGGGCTGGTCCGAGGCCTACGGCATGTTCCTCGACGGCGAGGCGGACATGGTGCTCTCCTACACCAGCTCCCCGGCCTATCACCTGATTGCCGAGAACAAACCGCAGTATCAGGCTGCGGCGTTTGAGGAGGGTCACTACCGCCAGGTGGAAGTGGCCGCCAAGCTCAACAGCGCCACCCAGGGCAAGCTGGCGGATAAGTTCCTGCAGTTCATGACAAGCCCCGCATTCCAGAACGAGATGGCAACCGGCAACTGGATGTATCCGGTGATCGACACGCCGCTGCCCAAGGGCTTCGAGCAGATGATCACCGTAGCTAAGCCGCTCGCCTTCAGCAGCGATGAGGTGGCCGCCAACCGCAAGAACTGGATCCGCGAGTGGCTGCAAGCCGTCACCCAGTGAGCCGTATCTTCGCCAGAGCGCAGGCTCGCCCCCTCTGGTGGCTGCCGGGCAGTGCCGCCACCCTGATTATCCTGCTGCTCTCCTTGGGGCCACTGGCGGCCCTGTTGTGGCAGGCCGGGGCGCTGGCGCCCCGTACCCTGCTGGCCGACCCCTACCTGCGCCACGTGCTGGGCTTCAGCCTCTGGCAGGCACTGCTCTCCACCCTGCTCAGTCTCGGGCTGGCCATTCCGGTGGCCCGCGCGCTGGCGCGGCGCCGTTTCATCGGTCGCCGTCTGCTGCTCAAGCTGTTCGGCCTCTCGCTGGTATTGCCGGTCATCATCGCCATCTTCGGCATCGTCGCGGTACACGGCAAGCAGGGCTGGTTGCCACAACTGCTGCACGGGCTGGGGCTCGCCCCCGGCAATTACCTTTATGGCCTGCTCGGCATCCTGCTGGCCCACGTCTTCTTCAACATGCCGCTGGCGGCACGCCTGTTGCTGCAGAGCATAGAGAGCATTCCCGAGCCCTCCTGGCGCCTCGCCAGCCAGCTCGGCATGCGCTCCTCCCATATTTTCCGGCTGCTGGAGTGGCCGCTGATCCGGGCCCAGCTGCCAGGCCTGGCCAGCCTCATCTTCATGCTCTGCTTCACCAGCTTCACCACAGTGCTGGCGCTCGGGGGCGGCCCCAAATCCACCACCCTGGAGGTAGCTGTCTATCAGGCGCTGCGCTTTGACTTCGATCTCGCCACCGCCGGCGGGCTGGCGCTGGTGCAGTTGCTCCTCACCGCGGGTCTGCTGATGCTGCAACACAAGCTGCAGAGCAGCCCGGCCAGCCGGATCAGCGCCCGCCGTCCCTGTCTGCGCCCGGACCGCCATCAGCCGGGAACCGGTCTGGTGGACGCCCTCGCCCTCGGGATCGGGCTGGCCGTGTTCCTGCCCCCCTTGCTGGCCATCGTGGTAGCAGGCCTTAACCCCGGCCTGCTGGGTGCGCTGACCTCAAGCAAGTTGTGGCTGGCCAGCGGCCAGTCGCTGCTGATCGCGCTGGCGGCAGGCAGCCTGGCCACCCTGCTCGGTAGTGCGTTGCTGCTCACCAGCCGTCACCTGCGCGTGCGGGATCGCAAGCGGCGGGCCGCCGCCATGTGGGAGGCCAGCGGCTCGGTGATCCTGATGATCCCGGCGGTAGTGCTCTCCACCGGCCTGTTCATCCTGTTCATGCCGTTCGCTGACGTGTTCGCCCTCGGTCCCTGGCTGGTGGTGCTGGTCAATGCCCTGATGGCGCTGCCCTATGTGCTGCGTACCCTCTCCGCCCCCATGCAGCTGGTGGTGCGCCAGTACGACCGGCTGGCCGACAGCCTGGGGGTACGCGGACTGCATCGCCTGCGACTGGTGGAGTGGCCCCTGCTGCGCCGCCCGCTGGCCCAGGCGGCCGCGCTCTCGATGATCCTGTCGCTGGGAGATCTCGGCGCCATCGCCATGTTCGGCAGCCAGGAGCTCACAACCCTGCCCTGGCTGCTCTATCAGCAGCTCGGCAGCTACCGGCTGACCGAGGCGGCCGCCACCGCCCTGCTGCTGCTGCTGCTCTGTTTCTCGCTGTTCTGGCTGGTCGAACGTGGCCTGGGAGGCAAACATGCCGAACATTGAAGCGCACGCCCCTATCGTTGATTCGGCCGCTCCTGCCGGTCGAGCAGCCACTTGGAGAAGAGAACATGCTGAATATTGATCAGCTGGTCACCAGCTACCCCGACTGGCGCGTCAGTTTCAGCGCCACCCTGCCCAAGGGGGAGATCACAGCGCTTATCGGCCCGAGCGGTGCTGGCAAGTCGACCCTGCTCGGCATGATCGCCGGCTTCGTGCCGGTAGAGTCCGGCACCCTCGACTTCGATGGCGAGGATCTGTTGCCGCTTGGCCCGGCCGCGCGACCGGTCACCACCCTGTTTCAGGATCACAACCTGTTCCTGCATCTGTCGGTGTTCGACAACATCGCCATCGGTCTGCACCCCGGCCTGCGCCTGAATGCAACCCAACGGGCCCAGGTGAAAGATGCCGCGAGCCGGGTCGGCCTCGGCGAGATGCTCACCCGGCTGCCGGAACAGCTCTCCGGCGGCCAGCAACAGCGGGTCGGGCTGGCCCGCGCCCTGGTGCGGGGCAAGCCGCTGCTGCTGCTGGATGAACCCTTCTCGGCGCTCGATCCGGCCCTGCGCCGGGAGATGCTGGCGGAGGTGGCGAGGCTCGCCTGCGAGCAGGGCATTACCGTGCTGATGGTCTCTCACAACCCGGAAGATGCCCAGCTCATCGCCGACCAGGTGTTGTTCGTGGACGAGGGGCGCATCGCCCTGCAGGGTACGCCGGACATCCTGCACAACAGCGATCACCCCGGACTGCTGCGCTACCTTGGCCGCACGCTAGCGCCATAGTGGATGGCTAAAAACTGATGGTATCCCCCTGCCATGCCGGAGGATGCCCAGCTGATTGCGCCGATCAAGTGCTGTTCGTAGACGAGGGGCGCATCGCCCTGCAGGGTACCCCGGACATCCTGCACAACAGCGATCACCCAGGGCTGCTGCGCTACCTTGGCCGCACGCAGGAACCATGACCGGCAACGGAATCAAAAAAGGGAAGCCCCTTGGCTTCCCTTTTTCATACGAAGATAGTCAGTCAAATCAGAGATTTTCCTCGGCGAAGGAGGCGAGCTTGCTGCGCACCACCCCGTTCAGGAAGATGTTGGCACTACCGTCGAAGTCTTTGAAACGCTCGACGATGTAGGTCAGCCCCGAGGTCACCGGGCTCAGGTAGTTGGAGTCAATCTGGGCCAGGTTGCCGGAGCAGACGATCTTGGTACCCTCACCGCAGCGGGTGATGATGGTCTTGATCTGGGATGCGGTCAGGTTCTGGCACTCGTCCAGCAGCACGAAGGTGTTCTGGATGCTGCGCCCGCGCATGAAGTTGACCGATTTGAACTGGATGTTGGCCTTCTCCATGATGTAGCTGAGGGACCCGCTCATGTTCTCGTCCTGCTTGTGCAGCACCTCCAGGGTGTCGGTCACTGCCGCCAGCCAGGGCATCATTTTCTCTTCTTCGGTGCCTGGCAGGAAGCCGATGCTCTCGGCGATTTCCGGGGTGTTGCGGGTGACGATCACCTTCTCGTAGATCCCCTTCTCGATCACCAGCTCCAGTGCGGCAGCCATGGCCAGCAGGGTCTTGCCGCAGCCCGCCGGGCCGGTCAGGATCACCAGGTCGATGTGCGGATCGAGCAGCGCATCGAGCGCCATCCCCTGATAAACGTTCTTGGGATGTACCCCCCACGCCTTGCGGGACATCAGTCGTTCGCGCCCCAGATCCTTGATGCGGATCTTCTGGCTGTCGTGGCTGAGCACCCGGGCGGCGAAGAAGTTCTCTTCATCGATCAGGTACTGGTTGACGTGAATGCCCTCCAGCAGGTTGGCATCGATGACGTGAACGGTATCACGGCCATGGGTCTCGCTGTCGCACTCGCCGACTCGCTCCCAGAAGCTGCCGGGCACCACCTGAAAGCCCTTGGCCAGCAGGCGGATGTCGTCGATCAACTGGTCGCTGCGGTAATCCTCGACGTGGGCAAGCCCGGCGCCCTTGGCCTTGAGCCGCATGTTGATGTCTTTGGTGACCAGCACCACCTGACGTTTCAACTCGTGCTTTTGCAGGTAGAGGGCCGCGTTGATGATGCGGTTGTCGGCCTCCTTGTCGGTGAACACCTCGGCATCCTGCGGCAGATGGTGGTCACTGAAGATGGAGATGTGACCGCTCGCCTCACCGGCCAGCGCTACTCCTTGCGCAATCTGTTCCGGCGTTGCATCGCGAAATACATCCTCCAGCGCCCGGATGGCCACCCGCGCATCGCGGCTGACGTCCTTGTGGCGATCCTTGATGTTGTCGAGTTCTTCCAGCACCGTCATGGGGATGAGCACGTCGTGCTCTTTGAAGGAGTAGATGGCGAGGGGTTCGTGAAGCAGAACGTTGGTATCCAGGATAAACAGCTTTCGGTCCGTGTTGTCCATAAGCATCCTCCTTGGCACTGAAGGTGCCACGTGTGTGAATCTCAGATGTCATTGAAACCACACGGCCGTGACAGTTTTATTACCCCCAACGCTACGCCCGATTTTACTATCGCGCAACAAATCGCGTGTACCACCGGTGCGTTCGAACAGAAAAGCAGCAATGAAAAAGGCCGGCACCAAGGCCGGCCTGTTGTCTGCGCTCAATCACTCAACCGCACTTAGAATCGCCACAGTTGAGGCAGGTCATGCAGCCATCCTTCTGCACCAGCGCCTTGCTGTGGCACTTGTAGCAAAGCGCCGCACCGGGTGGGAAGCCGCTGCCGGCCTGCTGCTCGTCAGCCTGTTGCCGGGCTTGCAGCTCGGCCTGCTTGTCGGCCAGGAACGCCTGCTGGTGTTCATCCAGCCCGGCCACCTTGAGCATGCCGATCTCGGTGAGATGGGTTTCGATCACGTTGCCAATTTCGGCGATAAGCGAGGGTACATACTTGCCCTTGTTCCAGTAGCCGCCCTTGGGATCGAACACCGAGCGCAGCTCCTCCACCAGGAAGGTGACGTCCCCCCCTTTGCGAAACACCGCCGAGATGATGCGGGTCAGCGCCACGATCCACTGGTAGTGCTCCAGGCTCTTGGAGTTGATGAAGATCTCGAACGGACGGCGAGTCTCGTGCACCGTCCCCTCGTTGAGGATGATGTCGTTGATGGTGATGAACAGCGAGTGCTCGGAGACATGCTCCGGCGTCTTCAGCTTGTAGGTGGTGCCCATCAACCGCTCCGGCCGCAACACCGTCTCGTGCATGTGAACCACGTCATCCTGCACAGGGGGTTGCTGCGGTTCATCCCGGGTTTTCACCTGGTAGGCGACAATTTTCCTGTCGATTTTCTTGACCATGCGCTCGTCCTCAGAACTTACCGTAATAGCCTTCTTTCAAGGCATCGTAGAGGTTGGCAGCGGTATGCAGCTCCCCGTCGTATTCGATCTCTTCGTTCCCTTTCGCCGTGACAACCGAGCCATCCTCCAAAGTGAACTCGTACAGGGTGTTCTCCAGATCCTGCTCCTTCACCAGCACCCCCTGGAAGGCTGCCGGGTTGAACCGGAAGGTGGTGCAGCCCTTGAGCCCCGAATCTGACGCATAGAGGTAGATGTCCTTGAACTGCTCGAACGGAAAATCGGTCGGCACGTTGGCCGTCTTGGAGATGGAGGAGTCGATCCAGCGCTGGGCCGCGGCCTGAATGTCCACGTGCTGGGCCGGGCTGATGTCGTCGGCGGTGATGAAGTAATCCGGCAACCGGGTCGCCTCATCCTCGGCATAGGGCATGGCAGCCGGATTGACCAGCTCGCGGTAGGCCAGCAGCTCATAGGAGTAGACGTCCACGCTCTCCTTGCTCTTCTTGCCCGGCTTGATGACGTTGCGACTGTAGTGATGGGCAAAGCTCGGCTCGATGCCGTTGCTGGCGTTGTTGGCCAGCGACAGCGAGATGGTGCCGGTCGGTGCAATGCTGCTGTGGTGGGTGAAACGCCCCCCCACCTCGGCCAGCTCGGCAACCAGGGCGGGATCCACCTCGGCCACCTGCTGCATGTAGCGGCTGTAACGGGCGTGCAGCACCTTGCCCTTCACCTTGTCGCCGAGCTTGATGCCGTCTGCCGCCATCTCGGGACGCAGCCGCAGCAGCTTGCCTGTCACCTCGAACTCCTGCTCCATGATGGGGGCCGGGCCCTTCTCCTTCGCCAAGGCCAGGGACTCGCGCCAGCCGGTCATGGCCAGCTCCTGAGATACCTGCTCGGTAAAGGCGACGGCGGCTGCAGAACCGTATCTTATCCGCAGCATGGTGAGGGCCGAACCGAGGCCGAGGAAGCCCATGCCATGACGGCGTTTGCTGATGATCTCTTCGCGCTGCCTGGTAAGCGGTAGCTGGTTGATCTCCACCACGTTGTCCAGCATGCGGGTAAAGATGGCCACCACCTTGCGAAATGCGGACCAGTCGAAGGCGGCCTGTTCGGTGAAAGGGTCGCGCACGAACCGGGTCAGGTTAACCGAGCCCAGCAGGCAGGCGCCATAGGGGGGCAGAGGCTGCTCACCACAGGGATTGGTGGCGCGGATCTCCTCGCAGAACCAGTTGTTGTTCATCTGGTTGACCTTGTCGATCAGGATAAAACCGGGCTCCGCATAGTCATAGGTGGAGGTCATGATGACGTTCCACAGCTTGCGGGCAGGCAGGGTCTTGTAGACCTTGCAGGCGACCTGCCCCAACTCGTTGAACACCACCCCTTCCCTGTTCGGCCAGTCGGCCCAGAACACCTGAGCGGGATCGTCCAGCGCTATGCCGTCCTGCTCCACCTCCCTGGCGGTGTAGGGGAAGATAAGCTGCCAGGGGGCATCCTCTTTTACCGCCGTGACGAACTCTTCGGTGATGAGCAGAGAGAGGTTGAACTGGCGCAAACGGCCATCCTCCCGCTTGGCCTGGATAAACTCGACCACATCGGGGTGACGGATATCCATGGTGCCCATCTGGGCGCCGCGACGACCACCGGCTGACGAGACGGTGAAACACATCTTGTCGTAGATATCCATGAAAGAGAGCGGGCCCGAGGTATAGGCCCCGGCACCGGAGACAAAGGCACCGCGCGGACGCAGGGTTGAAAAATCATAGCCGATGCCACAACCGGCTTTCAGGGTCAGTCCCGCTTCGTGCACCTTGCCGAGGATATCGTCCATCGAATCCTCGATGGTGCCGGAGACGGTGCAGTTGATGGTCGAGGTCGCCGGTTTGTGCTCGAAGGCTCCCGCATTGGACGTGATGCGGCCCGCCGGGATGGCACCGTTGCGCAGCGCCCACAGGAAGGGCTCATACCAGGCGTCTGGCTGCGACTCCTGGCCAGCCAAGGCATGGGCGACCCGCTGGTAGGTTTCATCGATCGTGCCATCAATGGGAACCCCATCCTTGCTCTTGAGACGATACTTGCTGTCCCAGATCTCGAAGGATGTGTCCTGCAGGGGGATCAGGCGAGAGGCGCTCTCACTCTCCTGCACCGGGTTGGATTTAGCCATGTTCAATCAACCTCATGTGAATGGAACAACCTCACGACAGTAGCAACAAACACAACCAATAGCGAACAAACAAAACAAAAACACTATATGTAGTATTTTTAATGACGAGACATCCTGTCCCATCCTAAAAAAACGCCCCGGCCAGCAATGTGCTGGGCCGGGGCATTGACCGATTCATCGCCCGGGAAACGTGCTTCCCGGTCCAGATCAGGGTTTCTTGACGTACACGGTCGGGGTATCGCCCGCCATGTTCAGATAGAACTCATAGACGCCATCCGCATCCGGCGAGAACTTCATGTCTTCATACTTGGAGCAGGGGTTGACCGGCACGGCTTCACCGCCCAGCACGGCAACGCCGTCACTCGGGCTCTTGTAGCCGAAGTTGGTGCCACAGCTCCAGCCGGAGTCGGCGAACTTGAACTTGTAGGGAGCCCACTCTTTCTTGAGCGTTCCCTTGGCCATGTAGAGCTTGTCGGCCACCTTGACCACCTTGCTCGCGTCGGTTGCCATCCAGTCGTTCATCTCCCCACGCAGGTAGATGGACTTGCCACCGAAGTCGCTGTTGTCCGCAGCCGCTTGTTCAGCACCACCGTGAGATGCGCAACCGCCTAATACCAGGGTTCCCGCCGCCAGCATCATCGTTACTGTTCTTTTGAACATGTGTCCATTCCTCAGATTATTGTGATTCCTTGGCCCATCGAACGTGGGCAGACGAATTAAAGCAGAGCGGGCATCACAAGAAAGGTAGAGGCATCACATTCTGTGCTTTTTCTGTTCAGCAATTGAATTGATGAACAAATATCAGCCAGATAAGAGGTAGACCATATAAGAGACGAGATCAGAAAAGATGGTCTTGAGCGATCAGATAAATGGGGTTCAGAGAGGAAAATGCTGAATTATAAGCAATAAAAAACCCCGCTCATCTGAGCGGGGTTTCTCGTGTTGGGTGCCTGGCAGTGTCCTACTCTCGCATGGCGAATGCCACACTACCATCGGCGCTACCGCGTTTCACTTCTGAGTTCGGCAAGGGATCAGGTGGTTCCACGGCGCTATGGCCGCCAGGCAAATTCTTCATCGATTTGTCCGGAACAAATCGAAACCGCCGTAGGCGGGCCCGAAGGGTGAGGTTCAGGACGAACCGAATAATCTTGGAAAGCTGACGTGAATAACAACTGTCACCTAGTAAGGTGGTCGTTATCACTGAATTTGAGTAGTTCGTTCATTCGCTACAAGGCCAGAAACACTTCTTGGGTGTTGTATGGTTAAGCCTCACGGGTAATTAGTATGGGTTAGCTCAACACGTCGCCGCGCTTACACACCCCACCTATCAACGTTGTGGTCTCCAACGGCCCTTTAGGACCCTCAAGGGGTCAGGGATGACTCATCTCAGGGCTCGCTTCCCGCTTAGATGCTTTCAGCGGTTATCGATTCCGAACTTAGCTACCGGGCAGTGCCACTGGCGTGACAACCCGAACACCAGAGGTTCGTTCACTCCGGTCCTCTCGTACTAGGAGCAACTCCCTTCAATCATCCAACGCCCACGGCAGATAGGGACCGAACTGTCTCACGACGTTCTGAACCCAGCTCGCGTACCACTTTAAATGGCGAACAGCCATACCCTTGGGACCGACTTCAGCCCCAGGATGTGATGAGCCGACATCGAGGTGCCAAACACCGCCGTCGATATGAACTCTTGGGCGGTATCAGCCTGTTATCCCCGGAGTACCTTTTATCCGTTGAGCGATGGCCCTTCCATTCAGAACCACCGGATCACTATGACCTACTTTCGTACCTGCTCGACCTGTCCGTCTCGCAGTTAAGCTGGCTTATGCCATTGCACTAACCTCCTGATGTCCGACCAGGATTAGCCAACCTTCGTGCTCCTCCGTTACTCTTTGGGAGGAGACCGCCCCAGTCAAACTACCCACCAGGCACTGTCCGCGACCCAGATTCATGGGCCTGCGTTAGAACATCAAACATAC
The DNA here is from genome assembly GCF_033349375.1 of Aeromonas sp. CD. Taxonomy (NCBI): domain Bacteria; kingdom Pseudomonadati; phylum Pseudomonadota; class Gammaproteobacteria; order Aeromonadales; family Aeromonadaceae; genus Aeromonas; species Aeromonas sp. CD. The sequence continues at coordinate 944,283 of NZ_CP137631.1, read as the reverse complement.
AAGGGTGGTATTTCAAGGACGGCTCCAGCGCAACTGGCGTCACGCCTTCAAAGCCTCCCACCTATCCTACACATGTAGGTTCAATGTTCAGTGCCAAGCTGTAGTAAAGGTTCACGGGGTCTTTCCGTCTAGCCGCGGGTACACCGCATCTTCACGGCGAATTCGATTTCACTGAGTCTCGGGTGGAGACAGCATGGCCATGGTTACACCATTCGTGCAGGTCGGAACTTACCCGACAAGGAATTTCGCTACCTTAGGACCGTTATAGTTACGGCCGCCGTTTACCGGGGCTTCGATCAAGAGCTTCGCTTGCGCTAACCCCATCAATTAACCTTCCGGCACCGGGCAGGTGTCACACCCTATACGTCCACTTTCGTGTTTGCAGAGTGCTGTGTTTTTGATAAACAGTCCCAGCCATCTGGTCACTGCGACTCCCAACTGCTCCATCCGCAAGGGACTTCACTGTCAAGAGCGAACCTTCTCCCGAAGTTACGGTTCTATTTTGCCTAGTTCCTTCACCCGAGTTCTCTCAAGCGCCTTGGTATTCTCTACCCGACCACCTGTGTCGGTTTGGGGTACGATGACTTGTAATCTGAAGCTTAGAGGCTTTTCCTGGAAGCAGGGCATCAATGGCTTCCACACCGTAGTGTGTTCGTCTCGTGTCTCAGTGTTGTGTCTCCGGATTTGCCTAGAAACACCACCTACGCACTTTCACCAGGACAACCGTCGCCTGGCCCACCTAGCCTTCTCCGTCCCCCCATCGCAATTACAAGTCGTGCAGGAATATTAACCTGCTTCCCATCGACTACGCCTTTCGGCCTCGCCTTAGGGGTCGACTCACCCTGCCCCGATTAACGTTGGACAGGAACCCTTGGTCTTCCGGCGAGGAGGCTTTTCACCCCCTTTATCGTTACTTACGTCAGCATTCGCACTTCTGATATCTCCAGCATGCCTCTCGACACACCTTCGCAGACTTACAGAACGCTCCCCTACCACTCACACTTAGTGTGAATCCGCGGCTTCGGTGCCTGGTTTGAGCCCCGTTACATCTTCCGCGCAGGCCGACTCGACTAGTGAGCTATTACGCTTTCTTTAAATGATGGCTGCTTCTAAGCCAACATCCTAGCTGTCTGAGCCTTCCCACATCGTTTCCCACTTAACCAGAACTTTGGGACCTTAGCCGGCGGTCTGGGTTGTTTCCCTCTTCACGACGGACGTTAGCACCCGCCGTGTGTCTCCCGGATATTACTTACTGGTATTCGGAGTTTGCATGGGGTTGGTAAGTCGGGATGACCCCCTAGCCCAAACAGTGCTCTACCCCCAGTAGTATTCGTCCGAGGCGCTACCTAAATAGCTTTCGGGGAGAACCAGCTATCTCCGAGTTTGATTGGCCTTTCACCCCCAGCCACAGGTCATCCCCTAACTTTGCAACGTTAGTGGGTTCGGTCCTCCAGTTGATGTTACTCAACCTTCAACCTGCCCATGGCTAGATCACCCGGTTTCGGGTCTACACCTTGCAACTAGACGCCCAGTTAAGACTCGGTTTCCCTACGGCTCCCCTATACGGTTAACCTCGCTACAAAATGTAAGTCGCTGACCCATTATACAAAAGGTACGCAGTCACCCCGAAGGGCTCCCACTGCTTGTACGTACACGGTTTCAGGTTCTATTTCACTCCCCTCACAGGGGTTCTTTTCGCCTTTCCCTCACGGTACTGGTTCACTATCGGTCAGTCAGGAGTATTTAGCCTTGGAGGATGGTCCCCCCATATTCAGACAGGATG